>NZ_JABBGG010000020.1 GCF_012927275.1 Massilia polaris
AAGTACATTCGCTATTACAATTACGACCGCATCAAGATGAAACTAAAAGGGCTGAGTCCTGTGCAATACAGAACCCAGCCCTTGGCCGCTCATTAAACTAACCGTCCAACTTTACGGGGTCAGTTCATTGCGCCTGTCCTTCTTGTTTGTCGGATGCGCCCTGCGGGCTTATCCGACCTACATACGAAAGTTCGGCGGATTACCCGTTGGCCTTCAAATCCTGCACCTTCACCTTGGCCACCAGCGGCTTGCCCTTGCGCGCGCGCTTGCCGATGTGCGGCGCCAGGCCGGTCGCGCTCAACGGCACGTCGCGCGGCTTGGTCGCCCAGATACCGCTCACGATCACGCCTTTCTGCGTAATCGGCTGAACAGCCAGCAGCTTCTCCTTGTCCTCCAGTTCCATCAAGGTCACGCCGCGGCCGCCGTTGGACAGCGTCTTCAGCTCGTCCATGCCGAACACCAGCAGGCGTCCCTTCTCCGACAGGCAGGCCACCGCGCTCGCGTTTTCCGCAACCACCCGCGGCGCCAGCGGCAGCGCGCCGTCGTCGAGCGTGATGAACGCCTTGCCGCCCTTGAGCCGGCTGACCATATCGCCAGCCTGCGCCATGAAGCCATAACCCGCGCTCGACGCCAGCATCAGGCGCGTCGTTGAAGGGCCTGCGTAGTAGTGAAGAATCCGCACCGGACGTCCATCGGCGCCGCCGGACAGGTCGACCAGCGTGGTGATCGGCACGCCATCGCCGCGCGCGCCAGGCAGCGCGGCGACCGGCACCGAATAGATCTTGCCGTTGTCGCCGAACCCCAGCAGGCTATCCACCGTGCGGCACTCGAACGCGCCATGTAGCGAGTCGCTCGCCTTGAAGGTGAACTGCGCGATGTCGTGGCCGATACCGGTACGCGCGCGCACCCAGCCTTTTTCGGAGATGATGACGGTGACCGGCTCGTCGACCACCTTCTGCTCGACGACCGCCTTCTGGGCTTCCTCGATCAGGGTGCGGCGCGCGTCGCCGAACTGCTTGGCGTCGGCCTCGATCTCCTTGATGATCAGGCGCTTCAACGTCGCCGGATTGTCGAGGATGTCCTGCAGCGTGCCCTTTTCCTTGCGCAGTTCCGCCAGCTCCTGCTGGATCTTGATGGTCTCGAGGCGGGCCAGCTGGCGCAGGCGGATCTCGAGGATGTCCTCGGCCTGGCGGTCGGACAGGCGGAACTCCGCGATCAGCGCCGCCTTCGGCTCGTCCGAGTTGCGGATGATGTGGATCACCTTGTCGATGTTCAGCAGGACCGCTTCGCGGCCTTCCAGGATATGGATGCGGTCATCGACCTTGCCCAGCCTGAATTCGGTGCGGCGGCGGACGGTCGTGAAGCGGAAGTCGATCCACTCCTGGATGATGTCGGACAGGCCCTTCTGGCGCGGGCGGCCATCGCCGCCGATCATCACCAGGTTGATCGAGTTCGACGACTCCAGCGACGTATGCGCCAGCAGCATCAGCATGAATTCGGCCTGGTCCTGGTTCTTCGACTTCGGCTCGAATACCAGGCGCACCGGCGCGTTGCGGCCCGATTCGTCGCGGATGGTGTCGAGCGAGCCGAGGATCAGCTGCTTGAGCGCCAGCTGTTCCGGCGACAGCGCCTTCTTGCCCATCTTGACCTTCGGATTGGTCAGCTCCTCGATCTCCTCGAGGACTTTTTGCGACGAGCAGCCTGGCGGCAGTTCGGTCACCACCGCCTGCCACTGGCCGCGCGCCAGCTCCTCGATCTTCCAGCGCGCGCGCACCTTCATCGAACCGCGGCCGCTGCCATACATCTCGGCGATCTGCGAAGGCGGGGTGATGATCTGGCCGCCGCCCGGGAAGTCGGGGCCCGGAATGAAGGCCATCAGCTCGGCGTGGGTGATCTTCGGATTCCTGATCATGGCGACGGCGGCCTGCGCCACCTCGCCCAGGTTATGCGAAGGGATCTCGGTGGCCAGGCCGACCGCGATGCCCGAGGCGCCGTTCAGCAGCACCATCGGCAAGCGTGCCGGCAGCGCCTTCGGCTCCTTGTGCTGGCCGTCGTAGTTGGACTGGAAATCGACGGTGCCCTGGTCGATCTCATCGAGCAGCAGCCTGGCGATCGGCGACAGGCGCGCCTCGGTGTAGCGCATCGCCGCTGCGCCGTCGCCGTCGCGCGAGCCGAAGTTGCCCTGGCCATCGATCAGCGGATAACGCAGCGAAAAGTCCTGGGCCATGCGCACCAGGGCATCGTAGATCGACTGGTCGCCATGCGGATGCAGCTTACCCATCACATCGCCGACCACGGCGGCGGACTTGCGCGGCTTGGCGTTGGAAGCCAGGCCCAACTCGTTCATCTGGTACAGGATACGGCGCTGGACCGGCTTCTGGCCGTCGCTTACTTCTGGCAGCGCGCGGCCCTTGACGACGGAGACCGCGTAATCGAGATAGGCGCGTTCGGCGAAGGTCGACAGCGTCAGGGTTTCGGCGTCATCCCCTGCCGGCGCGGTCGCTTGTTCAAAAAGATTTGCTTGACTAGTCATCGTTCTAACTCAGTTTCGTAACTTCAAAATCGGGGTCCGTCCCCGGGGACGGACCCCGATTTTGGACGGTCGACGGGGCATGGCTCCGAATTTTTTTTGGTCAGATGTCGGCTTCGGTTTCGTTGCCGTGCTCTTCGATCCAGGCGCGGCGGGCGGCGGCTTCGCCTTTGCCCATCAGCATGTTGAAGCGCGCGGCGGCTTCGCCGTGCTCGAAGTCGCCCAGCGAGACCGGCAGCAGCCGGCGCGTATCGGGGTTCATCGTGGTTTCCCACAGTTGCTCGGCGTTCATCTCGCCCAGGCCCTTGAAGCGCGAAATGCTCCACGCGCCTTCCTTCAGGCCGTCCTTCATCAGCTTGTCTTCGATCGCGACCAGCTCGCCGTCGTCCAGCGCGTACAGCTTCTGGATCGGCTTCTTGCCGCGTGCCGGCGCGTCCACCCGGTACAGCGGCGGACGGGCCACGCAGATGTGGCCGTGGCGGAACAGGGCAGGGAAGTGCTTGAAGAACAGCGTCAGCAGCAGTACCTGGATGTGCGAGCCGTCCACGTCCGCGTCGGAGAGGATGCAGATCTTGCCGTAGCGCAGGCCGGACAGGTCCGGGCTGTCGGTGTGCGCGTGCGGGTCGACGCCGATCGCGACAGCGATGTCGTGGATTTCGTTGTTGGCGAACAGGCGGTCGCGGTCGGTTTCCCAGGAGTTCAGCACCTTGCCGCGCAGCGGCAAAATGGCCTGGAATTCCTTGTCGCGGCCCATCTTGGCCGAACCGCCCGCCGAGTCGCCCTCGACCAGGAACAGTTCGTTGCGGGTGATGTCCGACGATTCGCAGTCGGTCAGCTTGCCCGGCAACACGGCCACGCCGGACGATTTCTTTTTCTCGACTTTTTGCAGCGAGCGCAGGCGCGACTGGGCCTGCTTGATGACCAGCTCGGCCAGCTTCTTGCCGTAGTCGACGTGCTGGTTCAGCCACAGTTCGAGCGGCGGCTTGGTGAAGGTCGAGACCAGGCGCACCGCGTCGCGCGAGTTCAGGCGCTCCTTGATCTGGCCCTGGAACTGCGGGTCGAGCACTTTCGCCGACAGCACGAACGAGGTGCGCGCGAACACGTCTTCCGGCAGCAGCTTGACGCCCTTCGGCAGCAGCGAGTGCATCTCGACGAAGTTCTTGACCGCGCCGTACAGGCCGTCGCGCAGGCCCGATTCGTGGGTGCCGCCGTTCGGCGTCGGGATCAGGTTGACGTAGGATTCGCGCACCACGCCGCCATCTTCGGTCCATGCCACCACCCATGCCGCGCCTTCGCCTTCGGCAAAGCCGTCGGTCTCGCCGTTCGAGTATTGCGCGCCTTCGAATACCGGGATCAGCGGCTCGCCGCTGCCCTGCGCCAGCATTTCATTCAGGTAGCCGCGCAGGCCCTCGTCGTACTTCCAGACCTGGGTATCGCCGCTCTTGCCGTTGACCAGGGTGACGGTCACGCCGGGCAGCAGCACGGCTTTCGAGCGCAGCAGGCGCTGCAGCTCGGTCTGCGAGATGGCCGGCGAGTCGAAGTACTTCGCATCCGGCCATGCGGTTACGCGGGTGCCGGACTTCTTGCCGTCGCGCGGCGCAGGCACGGACGACAGCGGCTCGACCACGTCGCCGTGTTCGAACGCCAGCCTGTGCAGCCCGGTGCCGTCGGGCTCCTTGCGCCACACGGTGATCTCCAGCCGCTTCGACAGCGCATTGGTGACCGAAACGCCGACACCGTGCAGGCCGCCCGAGAACGCATACGCGCCGCCCGAGCCCTTGTCGAACTTGCCGCCCGCGTGCAGCCGCGTGAAGACGATTTCCACCGTCGGCACGCCTTCTTCCGGATGCAGCCCGACCGGAATGCCGCGGCCGTCGTCTTCCACCGTGACCGAGCCGTCCGCATTCTGCGTCACGACGATATTCGTGCAGTGCCCGCCGAGCGCCTCGTCGGAGGCGTTGTCGATCACTTCCTGGATGATGTGCAGCGGGTTTTCGGTCCGGGTGTACATGCCCGGACGCTGTTTGACGGGCTCGAGTCCTTTGAGGACGCGGATGGATGATTCGCTGTAGTCGGATGCAGGTTTTTTAGTGGCCATACTTGGTCAGGCTGAGAGTAATTCGAGGTGGTGATGTTGCTGGCTTGCGCATTCTATCTTGTCGGGGGGCAAAAGATGGGCTTTTACCGTGAATCTAGTGCTTGCCAGCCTACACGAATGTGGTTAGATTCGAACGATATCGTCGGCAGCGCAGACGCGATGTTTTTATGTGTTTATAAATATGCACGAGAAAAAATATCCGTTCGCGGTGCGGCTGGCCGGGTTCTCACCCCTGGAGCATGCCGGTATCGCGGCCTTACTGGCCCACGCCCCGCGTGCGGGGTCGGCCTGCTTCTGCCTGCTCGACGACAGTTTGCAGGAGCCCGACCTGACCATCGCCAACGGCGACGACTTCCAGGCGCTGGCCGCGCTGCCCGCCAACGGCATGGCCGAGCTGCATCCGGCGCTGGTGGTCGGCGACTGCCCGGCGGACCTCGGCTTTCCCCAGATTGCGCGCCCGCTCACGCCGGAAAAGCTGTTCATGGTGATGGCCGCGCTGTTGGCGCGCCGCGCCGACACCATGGCCCGCATCATGGCCAGCGGCCTGCCGTTCATCCCCGAACGCCGCCGCAGAGCGCGGCTCGACATGGACCTGACCGATCCCGCCGAGTACATCATGCGACGCAAGTCTCCCCCATGCGGCGCCGTCCTGATCATCGACAAGGGCGCCGCCTTCCGCGACCACGTCGCGCGGCTGGTGGCCACGCGCCGGATGGGCGTCGAATGGACCGACAGCGCACCGGCCGCGCTGCGCCTGTGCGACGAGACGCCGGTCTCGGTAGTGATGGTGAATACCGCCGCCACCGGGATCGACCCCTATGACCTGTGCAGCGCGATCAAGCGCCAGGACACCGGCGCGCGCATCGCCGTGGTGTTGATGGTCAGCTGCAGCTACCCTTACGACACCGCGCGCGCGCGCGCCTGCGGCGTGCGCGGACTGCTCGACAAGCCGATTCCCGACCGCGCGCTGGTCGGAGCGCTGCAACGGCTGCTGTCTTTGCCGGCCTGAGGCGATGAAGGTAAATTTAATCGTGCGCGGGCCCGTCCGGGCTATAGTTGCGGCATGCCAGATACAGACAAGCCCCAACCACCTGATCACCAGGCCGAACGGGACAGCGGCCAGTCACCCGAACTGATGCCGGAACGCCGGCGCGCCCCAAGCCTCGATGCCGGCCAGCCGGCGGCCCGTGTGCCGGACCGGCGCTCGCCCGATCGCGCGGCCGACCGCGCTGCTCCTGCCGAAGGCATTCCCCGTTATCAACGCGAAGGCGACACGCCGTTTGCGCTGGCGCGCCGGGTGCTGTCGTCGCGCTGGCGCGCGATGCGCGACAAGGTCAGCCGCGACTTCATGCGGCGCACGCTGCGTATCGGCGTCTCTGCCCGCATCTTCCATCCCGAGCCAGGTTCGACCGGCCTGCGCAGCAAGAACCTGCAATACCTCGAAGAGTCGATCGCGCAGTGGGTCATGTCGCGCGACGTGCTGGTGTTCATGATCCCGACGGTGAACACCAACGGCCTTCTCCATCCCAGCAATATCACGCTGCGCCACTACGCGCGCCACCTGGACGGACTGGTGCTGCAGGGCGGCGCCGACGTCTCGCCGCAGACGTACTCGGAGTCGCCCACGAAACCCGAGTGGAGCGGCGACCGCGCGCGCGACCTGTACGAGCTGGAGCTGCTGCACGAGTTTGTCGATGCGGGCAAGCCGGTGCTGGGCATTTGCCGCGGCTGCCAGCTGATCAACGTGGCGTTTGGCGGCTCGCTGTACCAGGACGTCGAGACCAATGTGCCGCAGGCGCGCGCTCACGTGCACAGCGACTATGACGCGCACCGGCACGAGGTGGTGTTCCCGCCGGGGTCCTCGCTCGCCCAGATGTTCCCGCGGGTGCAGCGGCCGGTGGTCAATTCGATCCACCACCAGGCGGTCAAGGACCTGGGGCGGGATATTACGGTGGAAGCGATGTCCGATCCGGACGGGATCGTGGAAGCGATCCGCTACCAGCGGGCTGACTTTGTTATGGGCTTGCAGTGGCACCCCGAGTTCCACCGCGCGGGTGGAGTTGACCTGCTCGATTGCACGCCGATTCTCGATGAATTCCTGCGGGCTGCACGCGAGACGAGGTTTTGACACCCCCCCCCGTCGTTCCCTAATGCCGCTTAGTTAAAGCCCGTCATTCCCGCGGGGCCGCCGAGGCCTGCGCGGTAACGACGTCTAATTACTGCCCCTGAAACGCCTGATCGCCGCATCCACCATCCCTTCGGCGCTCCCCTGTTCCTCGAACTCGCGCCGCAGGTACGTCGCGTCGCCGCCTTCCTGCACCACCTGCGCCAGATGCCTCAACGCGTCCATGCTCCCGAGCGCCTCGCCATGCGGCTCCATCCGGCGCAGGGTGGTCAGGATATCCTCCCTCAGCGACATCGTTTCATAGGTCTTCGGATGGGTAATCGCGCCATCCAGCCCGAACCTGCACGCCTGGAAGCGGTTGAAGTTATAAACCAGGTAGTCGTCTTCCGCCGGTGCCGGTTCGCGCCTTTCCAGCAAATGCCGGCACAGCGCCTGCAGGTAGCCCGCCAGCGCAGCGGCGCGCTCCACCGTCAGCGGCGTGTCGCACACGCGCAGTTCGATCGTGCCGTATTCCGGCTTGGGCCGCACGTCCCAGTAAAAATCCTTCATGCTCTTGATGATGCCGGTCGCTTCCATCTTGGCGAAGTAGACGTTGGCAAATTCGTCCCACGACAGCGTGAATGGCGCCCGCCCGCTCATCGGAAACGCGAACACGGAATTAAGCCGCGCCGAGTCGAACAGGCTGTCGTGGCCCTGCACGAACGGCGATGACGCCGACAGCGCGATGAAGTGCGGGATGTAGCGGTTCAGCGAATGCAGCAGGAACATCGCGTCGTCGCCCGACGAGCAGCCGATGTGCACGTGCTGCCCGAAGACGGTGAACTGCTTGGCCAGGTAGCCGTACAGCGACGACAGTTCCTGGAAGCGCTGCCCGGGGTAGATGCGCCGCTCCGGCCAGTGCTGGAACGGGTGGGTGCCGCCGCCGGCCAGTCCGATATTGAGCTGGTCGGCGGCGGCAACGAGCGTGTCGCGGATGTCGAGAAGTTCTTCGCGCAGCGGTCCATATCGCGAGTGCACGCTGGAGTTAATCTCGATCATGCTCTCGGTGATCTCAGGCGTCACGTTGCCGGGGAAGGGTTTGCGCGCCAGCAGGTGCAGCAGGTCGGGGCTGGAGGCGTTGAGGTCGAAGTCGGACAGGCTGACCAGCTGGAGCTCGAGCTCCACGCCGAAAGTCAACGGTTCGGATTGTGCGAAGGGTTCCAGCATGTCAGGACTCCGGTGCTTCTTTTGCCAGCATCAGCGCGCGCTGGACGATGATCGGGCCGAGCACTTCGAGCATGATCGTGACCGCGGCCATGGCCTGCAGTTCGCCGGCGACGTAGACGCCGCGCTGGCGCGCATGCTCCATCAGCAGGATCACGAATACCGACGCCGGCGCCAGCGCGAGCCCGGTCAGCACGCCCTTTTTCCAGGAAATCCCGGACAGATGGGAGAACGCGGCCACGCCCAGCGTCTTGGTGACAAGCCGGATGCCGACCACGGCAAACGCCAGCGCGCCGCCGGCGACGATGTCGCGCCAGTCGAGCAGCGAGGCGGCGTAGACGAACAGCAGCACCGTCAGCAGCTCGCCGAGCGCGCCGAAGTTGCGCTGCGCCTGGCTGAAGGCGATGCGGCGGTGGCGCGCGGTCAGGCCGAAGACCAGGGTGGCGACCACCGGCGACAGCTGCGCCGTGTAGCTGATGGTCACCAGCAGGATCACGGCCAGCGCGAAGGCCACGGTGGCGTCCTGCGATACGTTGCCGAGGCGGCGCAGCAGGCCCGGCACCGCGACGCCGAAGAACGCGCCGGCGGCGGCCGAAATCGCCAGCGCCGCCATGCTGCTCAGGATTGCGTCGCTGATGTCGTCGGAAGTATTGAAGATCCAGAAGCCGACGATAATATTGAAGGTGAATACGGCCAGCACACAGTTCAGCGCCGACAGGTGCAGCACGCGTTCGGTCACTTGCCCGGAGCTGCGCAGTTCATTGACGACGCGCACGACGGTGGCGGGGGAGGTGGACATCGCCAGCGACGCAAGCATCATCGCGGCCATCACGGAGCTGCCGAAAGCGATGGCGACGAAATAGACGGCCACGAAGGTGAGGGCGGCTTCCGCCAGGCCGGCGACGCCGAACCAGGGATTGGTGCGCAGCCAGCGCAGGTTGATGCGGTAGCCCAGTTCGCACAGGATCAGCCCGAAGGCCACGTCGGCCAGCAGCAGCACCGGGCCGTCGCCGCGCACCGGGAGCACGCCGACCTGGCTGCTGGCGAGGATGAAGCCGACGATTCCATAGAAGCTTATCTTGGGGAGGCCGGTCAGGCGGTGCCCAAACTCCCCGGCGAGCCACGCCAGGCAGATGGCGATCGGCCAGGACAGGTTCGTGAGGATCGTGAGCAGTTCCGGCATGGCGTCCTTCTGGTGTCGGCGCGTCGGCACGACGCTTGACAATTCTACAAGGCCGCAAGGGGCGCACGATTCAACGGACGCAAGCATCAAACGTGAAACCTGCGTCCCGGCGGAAACCCTGGGTAAGGGACGATTGGATACCTTTAGGAATTAGACAGTGTATAGTTGGCGGAACCGCCAGCTGCCGTTCGCCTCACCCAAGCGAAACAACGCTCCCAGGCTCACCCACCGTCCCGTTGAATTGGCAAGGCCGCATGGACGAAATTTCCAGATTAACTGACTCTGTCGCCGATCCCATCGCCGTAAAGCAGAAGATCGAAACGCTGTTGAGGGAGAACGCCGCTCTCAGGGACACCGTCGCGACGCTGCGAGAGCATTTGCGCGCCGAGGGGGAAGACGCGTCGGGTCGACTGGCCCAGCAACAAATTAGCCAGCTACGCGAAGCAAATCAACATCTGGTGCTGGCGACGTTCGGTGCCCAGGATTCAACGACCGCGGCCAAGGCATTAAACGAACGCCAGACTGTTTTCCTGTCGATGCTGGCGCACGAATTGCGCAATCCGATGGCCTCGATCGCCATCGCCAACACCGTCATGGAAAGCCTTAACTTGGCGCACCCAAGCGTCGCCAGGTTGCTTGCCATTACGCGGCGCCAGATTAGCCACCTGGTGCGCCTGGTTGACGACCTGCTGGACGCTTCGCGTATCAGCACCGGTAAAATCTCGCTGCAAACGCATATGATCCTGCTGAACGAGGTCATTGACAGTGCAATGGAAACGGCGCAGCCGTCGCTGGCAAATCGGCGCCTGCCTGTGCGTGTCGACCTGCCGCCTGCACCAGTGGTGTTGCTCGGGGACATGGTCAGGCTGTCGCAGCTGTTCGCCAACCTTTTAATTAATGCGAGCAAGTTTTCCGACGTTGACGATACGATCCTGGTGACAGCATCGGTACAGGATGGCCAGCTTGTCGTGGCCGTCAAAGACGAGGGCAAGGGCATTGCGCTGGAGTTCCAACCGGGGATTTTCGACTTGTTTTCGCAAGGCGCGGATGTACACGATCATTCATCGGCCGGTGGTTTGGGGATCGGCCTGTCGCTCGTCCGAACGATTGCAGAAATGCACGGCGGCTCCGTTAGAGTAGAAAGCGCAGGTCCGGGGTGCGGAAGCGAATTCGTGGTTGTGCTTCCTTTGCCTGCCATATCCGCCAGTGGCTTGCATTTGGCGGATGGCAGGGGTCGGGGCGCGGCTACATGATAGGGGCTGCCGCGCCGGTCGTACAGGAATCGAACAACGAATGCCCCGCCCATGTGGCATTCCAGGTAGAAATTATTTCAGCAGATCATATGGCCACAGACGAAGAACTACTGCGCGAGCTTATCGGGAATGCACTTTCCGGCAGCCCGGATGCGTGCGCCGATGTCAGCATCGCCCTGTTGCAGAGCCTGTCTAAATCGTTGAGCCATATTATCGGGGACGACGGCTTCAATTCCTTGCTGTTCCGTACCGCGCATCGCGTGGGCAATGATTATCCCTGGTTACGATTCGATCCGCGCACGCTCCCAGCCGATCCAGAGTTTGCCGCAGTCCGCCGCAGCTTTGAAGGACAGGAGCCGGCCCAGGCATATGCCGCGAGCATGCTTTTCTTTAGCACCTTCATCGATGTGCTGGCATCCTTGATCGGCGCGCATCTTACAACGTTGATTTTAGACTCTGCACTCGGTGGCACAATCACCGGTATAAGCAGCAAGGAGCAGAATGATGAGTAAACGGGTAAACATCAGGCGCCTGGTCACCGGGATACCGGGGTTCGACGACTTGCTGGGCGGAGGCGTTCCGGAATTTTCATTCAACCTGATTGCCGGCACGCCCGGAAGCGGCAAGACCACGCTGGCCCACCAGTTGATGTTTTCGATGGCGACCCCGTCATGCCGCGCGCTGTTTTTCACGGTGCTTGGCGAACCACCCTTGAAAATGCTGCGCTATCAGCAACAGTTCGAATTCTTCGAGTTCGATAAGCTCGATACATGCATCAAGTTCGTCAACCTCTCGGCCGATATGCTCGATGGCGATTTCGAGCGCGTGCTCGAGCGCATCACCGCGGAAGTGCGGGCGTTCGAACCGAGCCTGGTGTTTGTCGATTCGTTCCGTTCAGTCGTTCACTCGGCGCGTTCGACCGATCAGGGCGCGGCCGACCTGCAAGACTTTGTCCAGCAACTGGGCATGCAAATGACCAGTTGGCAGGCCACGACATTCCTGATCGGCGAATACCTGCAGCCTGAAGAGGAATCCGGGCCAGTGTTTACGGTGGCGGACGGCATCATGTGGCTGTCGCAGCTGATCCGGGGCGACTCGATGGTGCGAAAGATGCAGGTCGTCAAGATGCGCGGCGTGTCGCAAAAGCTGGGGACCCACACCTTCCGCCTGGACGACAGCGGCGTCACGGTGTTCCCCCGCGCCGTCCTGCAGGCGCCCGAAACGGAGCGGCCTCAATTCGAAGCAGGCCAACGGCTGTCGCTAGGCGTTCCGGAACTCGACGCCATGATGGGTGGAGGCATACCAGCCGGCTATTCCGTGCTGCTGGTGGGGCCATCCGGTTCGGGAAAAACCATCCTGACCACCGCCTTCCTCGCTGAAGGGGTGCGCCTCGGCGAGGCCGGGGTGATCGCCGCATTTGAAAAGAGCCCGAATCAGCTCCTGAGCCACAAACTCAATAAACTGGTCGAGGCTGGCGGCGTCGGCATCATCAATACCCGCACCCTTGACTTGTCGCTCGACGAAATCCTGCACGACCTGGTCAAGATGATCAAGGAGAAAAAAGCCACGCGCGTCGTGATCGATTCCCTCTCCGGCTTCGAGCTGGCGCTCTCGCCTGTCTTCCGCGACAATTTTCGCGAGTCCTTGTACCGGCTCGTGGCAGTGCTCACGGGAATGGGGGCGACCGTGCTGATGACAGCAGAACTGGAAGACCGCTACACGGTGCTGCGCTTCAGTTCGTATGGGAATGCTTTTCTTGCCGATGCAATTATCATGCAGCGCTATGTCGAGTTGAACGGGCAGTTGAAACGCGTCATCTCGGTCGTGAAAGTACGCGGCAGCGCGCATAGCAAGGATGTGCGTTTCTTCGATATCGGGGGCGATGCGCTCGAGATCGGCGAGCGCCTGACTGGATACAGCGGAATCTTGTCCGGCCAGCCGCTGCGCCGCAAACGTGTCGAGCGGTTCAAAAAGAACTTGAGGCTTTCCTGACCGCCAGAAGCTTCCCTATTTGCTGAGCAAGCGCATGGCCCGTTCCAGGCCTTCAATCGTCAACGGGAACATGCGGTTGTTCATGATCTGCAGGATCACCGAAATCGACTGCCGATAATGCCAGGCCGCCTCCGGCTCCGGATTTAGCCAGACGAATTTCGGGAACGCATGGCAGAAGCGCGCCAGCCATTCGGCGCCCGCTTCCTCGTTGTTGTATTCGATCGAGCCGCCCGGCTGCAGGATTTCGTAGGGACTCATGGTCGCGTCGCCGACGAAAATCAGCTTGGTATCGGGCGGATACTTGCGCAGGATGTCCCAGGTCGGGAACCGTTCACTGCTGCGGCGCCGGTTGTGCTTCCACAGGTAGTCGTAGACGCAGTTGTGGAAGTAGAAGAACTCCATGTTCTTGAATTCGGTGCGCGCGGCCGAGAACAGTTCTTCGGTGCGCGCGATATGGTCGTCCATGCTGCCGCCCACGTCGAGCAGCATCAGCACCTTGATCTTGTTCTTGCGTTCGGGCTGCATCCTGATGTCGAGGTAGCCCGCATTGCTGGCGGTGGCGCGGATGGTGGCATCGAGCGCCAGTTCTTCCTCCAGCCCTTCGCGCGCGAACTTGCGCAGCCGGCGCAGCGCGATCTTGATATTGCGGGTGCCTAGTTCGCGCTCGGCGTCGTAGTCGCGGTAGCTGCGCTGCTCCCACACCTTGACCGCCGTGCGGTTGCGACCCGACCCGCCGATGCGGATGCCTTCCGGGTTGGTGCCGCCATTGCCGAACGGCGAAGTGCCGCCGGTGCCGATCCATTTGCTGCCGCCTTCGTGGCGTTCCTTCTGCTCCTTGAGCAGTTCGCCCAGCCGGTCCATCAGTTTGTCGTAGCCGAATTTTTCGAGCTGCGATTTCTGCTCTGCCGTCAGTTCGCGCTCCATGCGCTTGAGCAGCCAGTCGAGCGGGATCGCCTTGTTGCCCTCGAACGCCGCCTGCACGCCCTTGAAATACTGGGCGAAGGCGCGGTCGAACTTGTCGAAGTTGGCTTCGTCCTTGACCAGTGTGAGGCGCGACAGGTAGTAGAAATCGTCCATCGACGGCGCGATGACGCTTTTTTCCATCGCTTCGAGCAGGGTCAGGAACTCCTTGATGGACACCGGTATCCTGGCGTCCTTCAGGGTAAAGAAGAAGTCGATCAGCATGATTAAGAGTGTTGCTGCAGCTTGTAATGCAGGTGCGATTTCACCTCGGGCCACTCGCCGCGCACGATGCTGTACATGACGGTGTCGCGCACGGTGCCGTCGCGGCGCATGTGGTGGTGGCGCAGCACGCCGTCCTTCTTCGCGCCGAGGCGTTCGATCGCCGCCTGCGAGGCGTAGTTGAAGTTATCGGTGCGCAGGCCGACCACGGCGCAGCCGAGCGTGTCGAACGCGTGCGACAACAGCAGCAGCTTGCAGCTGGTGTTGACGTGGCTGCGCTGGCGGCTTCTGGCGTACCAGGTCCAGCCGATTTCAACCCGGTCCACCGCGGGCAGGATGTCGTGGTAGCTGGTGGTGCCCATCACCGCGCCGGTCGCCAGGTCGACCACCGCGAATGCCACGCGGTCGGGCATCTCGAGCGCCTTCAGGATGTACTGTTCGACGTTGTGCGGCTCCGGTACCGAGGTCACGCGGATGTTCCACAGCTCGCCGTCGCCGGCGGCCGCGCGCAGTCCGTCGGCATGGCCGAGCGCCAGCGGCTCGAGGCGGATGCCGTTGAATTCCAGCGGGATCGCGTCGACCTGGATCATCAGCGGTTGGTCCTCGACATATACACCAGGCGTTCGAACAGGTGTACGTCCTGCTCGTTTTTGAGCAGCGCGCCGTGCAGCGGCGGCACGGCGGCCTTCGCGTCCGGGTTGCGCAGCGCTTCCGGCGGGATGTCCTCGGCCAGCAGCAGCTTGAGCCAGTCGAGGAATTCGGACGTCGACGGCTTCTTCTTCAGGCCAGGCACATCGCGCAGCTGGTAGAAGGTCTGCAGCGCCGCCGCCAGCAGGTCCTGCTTCAGGTTCGGGAAGTGGACCTGGACGATCTGCTCCATCGTGTCCTTGTCCGGGAATTTGATGTAGTGGAAGAAGCAGCGGCGCAGGAAGGCGTCCGGCAGCTCTTTCTCGTTGTTCGAGGTGATGATTACGAGCGGGCGGTGTTTGGCGACGACCATCTCGCGCGTCTCGTAGACGTAGAACTCCATTCGGTCCAGTTCGCGCAGCAGGTCGTTCGGGAACTCGATGTCGGCCTTGTCGATTTCGTCGATCAGCAGCACCACCGGCTCGGGCGAAGTGAAGGCCTGCCACAGCACGCCCTTGACGATGTAGTTGTGGATGTCGCGCACGCGCTCGTCGCCCAGCTGCGAATCGCGCAGGCGCGAGACGGCGTCGTACTCGTACAGGCCCTGCTGGGCCTTGGTGGTGGACTTGATGTGCCACTGCATCAGCGGCATGTTCAGCGCCTGTGCCACTTCCTCGGCCAGCATGGTCTTGCCGGTGCCCGGCTCGCCCTTGATCAGGAGCGGGCGCTGCAGGGTGAGGGAAGCGTTGACGGCCAGTTTCAGGTCATCGGTGGCGACGTACGTCTCGGTGCCTTCAAAGCGGTTCTGCTGATGCGGTGCGTGCATAATCATCGGTGCGTAAGTTTGATTAACCCCAGTATATTCCAGAACCGCCTTGTCGTTCCCGCCCCAACGCCGCGCGCCGGGAATGTGGACGATCCCTATGTGTTTGGGTTAGAATCGCAGGTTGATAGTGCGAAAGATGTCGTTTTTGCACGTGCGGTACCCGATTACCACTTACCATCGCCACCATGAAAAAATTCTTCGCACTGCTCATGTTCGCCAGCATCGCCAATGTTGCTGCAGCGGCTGACGTCGTCGCCAATGCCAAGGCCGCCAAGGTCGAAATGTGCATCGGCTGCCACGGTATTCCTGGCTACAAAGCGACTTTCCCTGAAGTGTATTCCGTCCCGATGATCGGCGGCCAGTCGGCCAAGTACATCGAGAACGCGTTGAATGCTTACAAGAAGGGCGAGCGCAAGCACCCGTCGATGCGCGGAATCGCAGCGTCGATGAGCGACCAGGAAATTGCCGACGCGGCTGCGTACTACTCGCAGCAGACCGCACAAACCGCGAAGAAATAAGGACAGAACCATGAAAAAAATGATTGCAGCCCTGTTCTTCGGCGCGATGTCCATGAATGCTTTCGCAGCTGGCAACATCGCCAACGGTGAAGCCCTGGCCAAGAAATACAACTGCGCAGCCTGCCACGGCGCGGACTACAACAAGCCGATCGACCCGAGTTATCCAAAGCTGGCCGGCCAGCACGCCGACTACCTGAAGCAGGCAATGGTCGCCTACAAGCGTGGCGCGGGCGCCCACGGCCGTAACAACCCGATCATGTCGGGCCAGGTGCAGCCGCTGTCGAACGCCGACATGGCCGACATCGCCGCTTACCTGCACAGCCTGCCGTCGGGCCTCGTCCTCAAGCGTTAATTCGCCGTCATCTTCGGATGACCCAGAAAAGTCCCTTCCTCCGGTGCGATGCGCCGGACGAAGGGATTTTTTTATGTTGATCCGCCGAATCCGGCATATCATCGGCGGCGCACGCACTCCACGTATGTCGCGGTATCCGGCGGCGTGCCAGTGCGCTGCGACGTCCAGATCATCTCGCCCAGGCATTCCATGATCTGGTGGTGCGCATCGTGCTCGCCCAGACGCAGTGCCAGCGCATTATGCGCGGCGCGAATCCCCGGCGGCTGGTCGATCGACACCTGCTCGGCAATCGACAAGTGCATCGACAAATGAAGGAATGGATTGGGCTGGCCGCCCTCGACCGAGTAGTCGCGCGCGATCGCGCCTTCGGCGTCGGCGAGGACATCGGCGTATTCGGGATGCATGGCGATCCAGTCGGCCGCGATGGCATCCATCGGGGTCAGGACTTCGCCAGCGCGCTGCTTGCGGAACGCTTCGCAGAAGAAGCGCCGCACATCATGGGAGGACGGGGTGAACATCCGCGTATTGTACCGCGTGCACCCCGATCCTCGCCGTGGCCTAGCGCTTTCCTGGCACTAACACCATTTGCTGCTCGGCAGCGCGCTGCGGTTCGGCCGGGACCGTTTGCGCCGTAGCTTGCTGGCCCCGCTGCGGATGAGGCTGGCGCAGGTAGCGGGGCGTATGGCGGCGTTCCTGCCCGGCGTGGGCCGGCCAGGACAGGAAACGCGACAGTTCCTGCAGCGCGCGCTGGTAGACGTCGCGCTTGAATTCAATCACGACGTCGAGCGGCACCCAGTAATCGTGCCAGCGCCACGCGTCGAACTCCGGGTGGTCGGTCAGGCGCAGGTTCACCTCATTGTCGCGCGCGACCATGCGCAGCAGGAACCAGATTTGCTTCTGCCCACGGTAATGTCCGCGAATCTCGCGCTTGATGAAATGATCCGGAACTTCATAGCGCAGCCAATCGCGGGTACGACCCACGATTTTGACGTGCTCCTGCCGCAAGCCGATTTCTTCTTCCAGCTCGCGGTACATCGCCTGTTCCGGCGTTTCGCCGTATTTAATGCCCCCTTGCGGGAATTGCCACGAGTGCTCGCGCACCCGTTTGCCCCACCACACCTCGTTCTGGGCGTTAAGCAGGATGATGCCGACGTTGGGGCGGAACCCTTCACGATCGAGCATAGTGCACCTCGATACTTTCTGCGGCCGGGCGCCTTCTTACATTTTCACCCTCATATCCGGGCACCCGCCAGGCTTTCGCAGCGCGAAAACGGCGGATCCCACATTGAAAGGGCCTGTTTGTATAAAGAATGGTCGCATCGGCCAGCTAATCCTTTAAAATTAGGTTGATTATAACTCTCTCTTTTTAAAAAGAATTCATCCATATGCGTGCCTCCCGTTTTTTTATTTCAACTCTTAAAGATGCGCCTTCCGACGCCGAAATCGTCAGTCACCAGCTGATGATGCGCGCCGGAATGATCAAACGACTTGGTTCCGGCATCTATACCTATATGCCGACCGGTCTGCGCGTGATCCGCAAGGTCGAAGCGATTATCCGGGAAGAAATGAACAAGGCCGGCGCCATCGAGCTGCTGATGCCGCTCGTCCAGCCAGCCGAACTGTGGCAGGAGACCGGCCGCTGGGAGAAAATGGGCCCGGAACTGATGCGCGTGAAAGACCGCCACGGCCGCGAATTCGCGATCCAGCCTACCTCGGAAGAAGTCATCACCGACGTGGTGCGCGGCGAGATCAAGTCGTACCGCCAGCTGCCGCTGAACTTCTACCATATCCAGACCAAGTTCCGCGACGAGCGCCGTCCGCGCTTCGGCCTGATGCGCGGCCGTGAATTCACGATGAAGGACGCGTATTCGTTCGACCGCGACCTGGCCGGCATGCAGGCTTCGTACAAGGTCATGTTCGACGCGTACACCGCCATCTTCACCCGCTTCGGCCTGAAGTTCCGCGCGGTGGCGGCCGACAACGGCGCCATCGGCGGCACCGGTTCGCACGAATTCCACGTCATCGCCAGCACCGGTGAAGACGCGATCGTCTACTGCCCGACCTCCGATTACGCGGCCAACATGGAAGCGGCCGAAGCGATGCCGCTGGCGGCCGAACGCGCGGGCGCGAAGCAGGACCTGGTCAAGGTAGCGACCCCGGGCACCACCAAGTGCGAAACCGTGGCCGAGCTGCTCAAGATCGACCTGAAGCAGACCGTCAAGTCGATCGCGCTGACCGTCGAGCGCGAGCTCGAAGGCAAAGTGACGAAAGAGAACTGGCTGCTGCTGCTGCGCGGCGACCATGAGCTGAACGAGATCAAGGTCGGCAAAGTGCCGGGCCTGTCGAACCACCGTTTCGCCACCGAAGACGAAATCCGCGAAGCCTACGGCACCATCCCTGGCTACCTCGGCCCGATCGGCGCCCGGCAGCCGGTGCGTGTTGTCGCTGACCGCACTGTCGCCAACATGACCGACTATGTCTGCGGCGCAAACGAAGAGGGCTTCCACCTCACCGGCGCGAACTGGGGCCGCGACGCGGCCGAACCGGAAGTGGCCGACCTGCGCAATGTCGTCGAGGGCGACGCTTCGCCCGACGGCAAAGGCGTGCTGGCGATCGAGCGCGGCATCGAAGTTGGCCACGTGTTCCAGCTCGGTACCGCCTACTCGGAGGCGATGAAGGCCAGCTTCCTCGACGAAAACGGCAAGCCTGCACCGCTGCAGATGGGCTGCTACGGCATCGGCGTGACCCGCATCCTGGGCGCGGCCATCGAGCAGAACTTCGACGACAAGGGCATTATCTGGCCGACCTCGATCGCGCCGTTCGAACTGGTCCTGTGCCCGATGAACTACGACCGCAGCGAGATGGTCAGGGAAGAAACCGACAAGCTGTACGCATCGCTGGTGGAAGCGGGCGTCGACGTCATCATCGACGACCGCGGCCTGCGTCCGGGCGCGATGTTCGCCGACTGGGAACTGATCGGCGTGCCGTATCGCGTCGTGGTCGGCGAGCGTGGCCTGAAGGAAGGCAACCTGGAATACCAGGGCCGCCGCGATACCGAAGCGACCGCAGTGCCGGTCGCCGGCATGGTGGACTTCATCAAGGGCAAACTCGCCCAGTGAAGAGCAGCAGGGCAAGCGTGAGGCGCATCGCCGGCATCGCGCTGGTGGTGCTGCTCGCCTGCGCCAATGGGGCGCGGGCCGGCAACCAGAAGGAAGAAGCGATGGCCGACTCGGTTCGGCTGGCGCTGGCCAACGCCATCAAGGACGCGCGGCCGCCAAAGCCCGTGTTCCGCGATGATGCCTCGCGCCAGCGCTACCAGCGCTGGCTGGCGCAGATGTCCGATCGCCTCAAGCGCAAGATCCCCGATGACCTGTCGCGCACCGAATTCCTCGAAGCGGCCTGGTACGAGTCAAGCCGGGCGGGGCTCGACCCTGGCCTGGTCCTCGGGCTGATCCAGGTCGAATCGGCCTACCGCAAGTACGCGGTGTCGATGGTCGGCGCGCGCGGCTACATGCAGGTGATGCCGTTCTGGGCCAAAGTCATCGGCGACAACGACCGCAGCAAACTATTCCACATGCAGACCAACCTGCGCTACGGCTGCTCGATCCTGCGGATGTATATCGATATGGAGAAGGGCAACCTGTACCTGGCGCTCGGACGCTACAACGGCAGCCGCGGGCGGCCCAAGTATCCGAACGCGGTGCTGGGCGCATGGAAGAAGTGGGAATTCCACGAATAACTCAACAAGAATAAGGCACAACATGCGACTTCACCTTGTTGCGGCCGCCGCGTTGCTGGCGACCCTGGCCGGATGCGCCACGGCCCCACAGCAAACCGCTGCTGCCCGCCCGAAGAACATCATCTTCTTCCTCGGCGACGGCATGGGCATCAACACGCTGACGGCGGCGCGCATCTACGCGGTTGGCGAGGATGGGCAACTGGCCCTCGATACGCTGCCGGAATCGGCATTCGTGAAGACCTTCTCGAACGACGCGCAGGTCACCGACAGCGCGGCCTCGATGACGGCATACATGACTGGTGTGAAGGCGAACAACGGCGTCATCTCGATGGGTGGCGGATCTGCGGCAGTCACGCTGGCTGAAATGGCCAAGCAGCGCGGCATGGCGGCAGGCGTGGTTACCACCACGCGCGTCACCGACGCAACGCCGGCCGCCACCTACGCCCACGTTCCTAAGCGCCAACTTGAAAGTGAGATCGCGGCGTCCCTCGTGCCGGGCGGCGTCGGCTACAACGCGGCGCTTGGCATGAACGGACTTGATGTCGTATTCGGCGGCGGCGTCGACGCCTTCGTCACGCGCAGCGACGGCCGCAACCTGCTGGCCGAACTACGTGCGAAGGGCTACCGCACGCCAACCAACACGGCGGAGTTGAAGGCGCTCGACGAGCGCACGGTCCAGCCGGTCATTGGCCTGTTCGCACGCTCGGACATGAGCTTTAGCGCCGTACGCGACGCTGCAAAGGAACCGAGCCTGGCCGAGATGACCTCGAAGGCAATCGGCATGTTATCGAAGAACCCGAACGGATTCTTCCTGATGGTTGAAGGCGGTCTGATTGACCTCGCGCTGCACTCGACCAACGCCAAGCGCGCGCTGCAGGAAACGGTGGCGTTCGACCAGACGCTCAAGGCCGCAATCGCGCAGATGCAGGCAATCGATCCGGGCCTGAAAAACACCTTGATCGTGGCGACCGCCGACCATGACCACACGCTGCTGCTGAACGGCTACGCAAAGCGCACCGGCCCGACGACGGCTGCGCAGCCCGGCGTGCTTGGCCTGATCAAGCAGGTCGCCGACGGCAAGCCGCGCCGCGACCTCGATGGCGCGCCAGTCACCATCATCGGTTTTGGCACCGGCGAGAACCGCGTGAAGGGAAGCCGTGCATCGCCAACCGCGCTGACCGACGAGATCGTGAGCGCGGACGACTACCACCAGGAAGCGGTGGTGCGCATGGAGCCGGGCAATGAGACCCACGGCGGCACCGACGTCTATCTCGGCGCGATCGGCGCGGGCGCGGAGCGCTTCCACGGCACCATCGACAACACGCACGTATTCAACGTCATCAAGGCGGCAGCCGGCTGGTAAGCCGCGGCGCAATCAAACAGGACTCAACGATGAAACCAAACCGAATCCTCGCGCTGCTGCTGGCCGCATCGTGCGCAAGCGCTGTCCCGGCGTTTGCCGCTGGCCCTGCGAAGAACATTATCTTCTTCCTCGGCGACGGCATGGGCCCGACCACCATCACCGCCGCGCGCATCTTCAAGTACAAGGAAGAAGGCCTGCTCAATTTCGAGAGGTTCGAACGCACGGCGCGCATCAAGACCTACTCGAACGACGCCCAGACCACCGACAGCGCACCGTCGATGGGCTCGTACATGACCGGCATTAAGATCAACAACGACGTCATCTCGATGGCCGACGCGAAGCCGGTGTCGCCCGCCAAGGACGCTAACGGCAACGCCACCATCGACCGCTGCGGCGACGGCAACGGCCGTGCCGCGCCGACCATCCTGGAGCTGGCCAAGGCCAAGGGCAAGGCGGTCGGATCGATCACGACGACCGAGCTGACGCACGCAACGCCTGCATCGACCTTCTCGCATGTGTGCGATCGCGATGCGGCGTATTCGATCGCGGCGCAGGTCGTGCCGGGCGGGGCGGGATACAACACCGCGCTGAAGGACGGCGTCGACGTGCTGATGGGAGGAGGGCGCAACCACTTCACGCCGTACGACAAGGAGCGCAACCGGAAAGGGCGCGCCGACGGACGCGACATGATGGCGGAATTCGCCGCGCGCGGGTACACGGTGGCGCTGGACCGCAACGGCATGCTGGCGGCGCCGCTGGCGCGCAAGTTCGTCGGCATCTACAGCCCCGATACGCATCTGGACTTCGAACTGACTCGCCGTCCCGAGCAGCCAAGCCTGTCCGAGATGACGCGCAAGGCGATCGACCTGCTGGCGCATGATCCGGACGGATTCTTCCTGATGGTCGAAGGCGGCAAGATCGACCACGCGCTGCACGGATCGAATGCCAAGAATGCGCTGGTCGATGCGGTGGCGATGGACGATGCGGTGCAGGTGGCGGTGGACAAGATGCGCGCGATCGATCCGGGGCTGAAGAACACGCTGATCGTGGTGACGGCGGACCATGACCACACGCTGACGTTCAATGGCTACGCGAAGCGCGGCAATCCGATCCTCGACATCGTGCGCAGCTACCACGACGGCCAGCCGGCGCGCGACGCCGACGGCAAGACTTACACGACGCTGGTGTTCGGGAATGGGCCGAACCGCAAGGGCGAGCGGGTGGATGTGACCAGTGAAGCGGCGCTGGCGGACAATTATCAGCAGGAGACCGGTGTGCGACTGAGCACGGAGACGCACGGCGGCGGCGATGTGAAGCTGTTCGCGACGGGGGCGGGCTCGGAAGTGTTCAAGGGGACGATGGAGAACACCAGGGTGTTCCATCTGATGAAGGCCTCGTTCGGGTTTTAATACGTCGCCCGTCGTTCCCCCGACGCGTCGTCAGTATGGGTTCCCGCATGCGCGGGAATGAAGCGTTGGTAGTGGAAGCGCATTCCACATTTAACGGTGACATAGCCAAACAAAAAGGCCCCGGTTCTGCAACCGGGGCCTTTTTCTATTTGCTTGGACAGCTAGTTCTTATTATTTCAGGTGGTCGGAAATGAGCTTGGTCATTTCGAACATCGATACCTGAGCTTTGCCGCCGAAGACAGCTTTCAGCTTGTCGTCTGCGTTGATCATGCGGCGGTTCGCTGCGTCTTGCAGGTCCAGCTTCTTGATGTAGTCCCAGACCTTCTTGGTCACTTCCGTGCGTGGCAGCGGGGTCGAGCCAACAACTTGTGCCAGTACATCCGACGGCGTCATCGCCTTCATGAAGGCTGCGTTAGGCTTGCGTGGAGCTGCTGGTTTCTTTTCTGCTGCAGCTTTTGCTGGAGCGGCCTTCTTGGCAGCTGGCTTTGCCGCTGCTTTTTTTGCTGGCGCTGCTGGGGATTTTTTGGCTGTTGCCATCTTCGAGCCTCCTAAACGAACACATGGGGAAATTGCGCAATTGAACGCACCGGCCTATATTGGTGGGGTTTTACTGTTGTTGCAAGTGTTTTTCGAAAATTTTGGCCGTTTTCATAGGGAGAACGCCATTTTTTGCCCCGTACCGACCCTGCAAGGGGGGACTTGCCCCCCCTTTTGCTTAGCGCATCCCGCCCGGCATCATGCCCTTCATCGAGCGCATCATCTTCATCATGCCGCCGCCCTTGAGCTTCTTCATCATGGTTTGCATCTGGTCGTACTGCGCCAGCATGCGGTTCACTTCCTGCACCTGAACGCCGGCGCCGGCCGCGATGCGGCGCTTGCGCGTGGCCTTGATCAGCTCCGGCTTGGCGCGTTCCTGCGGCGTCATCGAGTCGATGATGCCGACCATGCGGCGCACCTGGCGGTCGGCCTGGTCCATGTTGGCGCCGCCGGCAGCCTGCTGGAACTGGGCCGGCAGCTTGTCGACCAGCGAGGCCATGCCGCCCATCTTCTTCATCTGCCCGAGCTGCGACTTGAAGTCGTTCATGTCGAAGCGGCCGCCAACCTTGATCTTGTTGGCCAGGTCCGCCGCCGCTTTCGAGTCGACGCCCTTGCGCGCTTCTTCAACCAGCGCCAGGATGTCGCCCATGCCCAGCACGCGGTTGGCCATGCGCTGCGCATCGAAGGCTTCGAGGCCATCCAGTTTTTCGGACACGCCGGCAAACTTGATCGGCTTGCCGGTGATGTGGCGCACGGACAGTGCAGCACCGCCGCGCGAATCGCCGTCAAGCTTGGTCAGCACGATACCGGTCAGCGGCAGCGCGTCGTTGAACGCCTTGGCCGTGTTGATCGCATCCTGGCCGAGCATCGCATCGACCACGAACAGGGTCTCGATCGGCTTGACCGCTTTGTGGACCGCGGTAATTTCCTGCATCATCGCTTCGTCGATACCGAGGCGGCCGGCGGTGTCGATAATGACCACGTCGTGATAGTGCTTGCGCGCCCAGTCCAGCGCGGCCAGCGCGATGTCGACCGGCTTGTCGGCGCTGGTCGACGGGAAGAAGTCCGCGCCGACTTGTTTGGTAATCGTTTCGAGCTGCGCGATCGCGGCCGGACGGTACACGTCGACGGATACGGTCAGCACTTTTTTCTTCTTCTGCTCGCGCAGGTACTTGGCGAGCTTGCCGACGGTGGTGGTTTTACCCACACCCTGCAGGCCGGCCATCAGGATGATCGCCGGCGGCTGCTGCGCGAAACTCAGTTGCGACGCCTCCGGGCCGAGGTCGGCGCCCATCAGGGCGGCCAGCTCGCGCTGGACCACGCCGACCAGGGCCTGGCCTGGCGACAGCGAGGCGATCACTTCTTCGCCCAGCGCCTTTTCCTTCACGCGGGCGATAAATTCGCGCACCGCTGGCAGCGCCACGTCGGCTTCGAGCAGCGCAAGGCGCACTTCGCGCAGCATGTCGGCGGTGTTCGATTCGGTCAGACGCGCCTCACCGCGCATGGTCTTGACGACCTTGGCAAGGCGTTGGGTTAAGTTATCTAGCATGGGATACCTGGCTAATTAGAGGCGTAAAGCGAAAAATACCGGCGCGTAGCCGGTTGCGCCAACATTTTACCCTATGTGCCAGCCATCTCCAGCCTACCCTCGCTGCATGCGCGAACCCGCCGCTATTAAGCAATCGCAAACTTCGGCCTGTTGTCGTTTGACACTTGATGGCGCCCCTTATAGCCTTTCCGGCCAGCAGTTAGTTTCGTATTTGCACCGAATATCAGGGGAGACATCGATGAAAGCAATAACGTTCTGCAAGCTCATCACCATCGCGACGGTGATGATGTCCGGCGCCGCCCAGGCACAGGAAACCATCCGCCTCGGCAATCTCAAGTTTGCGCACTATGGCGCCGTCTCGTACATCAAGGAAATCGCGCCGAAATGCGGCATCCGGGTCGAGGAGAGGCTGTTCGCGAAAGGCCTGGACGTGATGCAGGCGATCATCGCCGGCGAACTGGATATCGGCACGACCGCGTCGGAGGCGGCGATTGCCGGCCGCGCCGGCGGCGCCCCGGTGATCGTGGTCGCCGGATTCGCCAGGGGCGGTGCCCGGCTGGTGGCGCGGCCCGGGCTGAACATCAAGGGCGTCAAGGATTTGAAGGGCAAGAAGGTCGGCGTGACGCGCGGCGCGATCCAGGAGGTGTTCGAGGACGCGATCAGCAACTCGCCGTACTCGTACGACATCACGCCCGAGCACATCCAGATCACGACCGACACCATGGCCAGGACCGGTGTCGGGCGCATGGCGAAGCCGCCCGTTGCGAAGGACTGGGTCCGGACCGACCTGCTCGATGCTGCAAAAAAGAGCCTGAATGTCCTGTAGCCGAGACCGGGAGACGCCATGAAGACCAGGCATGTGAAGGAAATCGCGGTCGGCGCGGTGGCGCCGGCCATCCTGATAGCGATATGGCAGGCGGCGGCGATGCTGGGGTGGGTCAATCCGCAGGTGCTGCCCTCGCCGCTGGCGGTGTCGGAGAAGTGGATCGCCTACCTGTTGCCGCTGCAGCCGCACACTGAAGGAAGCTGGCTCGCGTGGGCGCTTTCGGGCGAACTGGTGGTCGACTCTCTCGGCAGCCTGTACCGGGTGGTGGCCGGCTTCGTCGTCGGCGCGGGGCTGGCGCTGCCGCTTGGCCTGGCGATGGGCGCCAGCCCGCGTGTCTATGCGTGGTTCAATCCGCTGCTGCAAGTACTGCGGCCAATCCCGCCGATCGCCTACATCCCGCTGTCGATGCTGTGGTTCGGGCTGGGCGACCCGCCGGCGGTTTTCCTGATCGCGCTCGGCGCGTTTTTTCCTGTACTGATGAATACCATCGCCGGCGTGCGCCACGTCGACGGCATCTACCTGCGCGCGGCGCGCAACCTGGGGGCGGGCGGCAGCACCATGTTCGTGCGCGTGATCCTGCCGGCCGCCGTGCCTTATATATTGTCGGGTGTGCGGATCGGGATCGGCACCGCGTTCATCGTCGTCATCGTCTCCGAGATGATTGCGGTGAACGACGGGCTGGGGTACCGCATCCTCGAAGCGCGCGAGTTCTTCCTGTCCGACAAAATCATGGCCGGGATGATCACCATCGGCCTGCTTGGGCTGGCGATCGACGTCGGCATGAACCGCCTGAACAACCACCTGCTGCGCTGGCACCGCGGCCTGGAGAACTGAGATGAGTGCATCACCGATTTGCATTAAAGAGGTCAACAAGGTATTCCGGACCGGCGAGCGCGAACTGATCGCGCTGAAGGACATCGACCTCGAGATCCCGAGCGGGCAGTTCACCTGCCTGCTGGGCCCATCGGGCTGCGGCAAATCGACCCTGCTCAACGCAGTGGCCGGCTTCGCGCTGCCGACCAGCGGCAGCATTGTCGCCAATGGCGGGGAAGTGACGGGGCCGGGGCCGGACCGCGGCATGGTCTTCCAGGAGTACGCGCTGTTCCCGTGGATGACAGTCGAAGAAAACGTCGCGTTCGGGCTGCGGATCAAGCGCACGGACAAGGGGGCGATCGAGGCGACCGTCGGCAAGCTGCTCGGAATGCTGTCGCTATCGGACTTCCGCAAGCGCTACCCGAAGGACCTGTCGGGCGGCATGCGGCAACGGGTAGCGATTGCGCGGGTGCTGGCGCTGGACTCCCCGGTCATGCTGATGGACGAACCCTTCGGCGCGCTCGACGCTTTAACCCGGCGCAACCTGCAGGACGAGCTGCTGCGCATCTGGGCCGAATTGAAGAAAACTATCATCTTCGTCACGCACAGCATTGAAGAAGCGATCTACCTGGCCGACCGGATCGTGGTGATGACCTACCGTCCCGGCACGGTGAAACGGGACATCACGGTAAGATTGCCGCGACCGCGCGACCCGTCGGCGCCCGGGTTCAACGCCCTCAAGCGCGAGCTCGGCCAGCTGGTGATGGAAGAGCAACAACGCCACCACACCGACGAACTGCGCATGGCCGCCGTCGATTAACGCCCCACAACATTCTAAAATCGGGGTCATCGTGACCCGGTCCGTCCCCGGGGACGGACCGCGAAGGCTTTTGAAACATTTCAAAAGCACGGTGGTCAGCGTGATCCGGTCTGTCCCCCGATTTTAGAATCTTGTACATATTAAATATTGCTGAGTAATCATGGGCCTCGGTCGGCTATGCGGGCCGCGATGGTGTAAACTTGGCTGCATGCAGACCTACCTCCTTTTCGCCGCCGCGCTGCTGTATGCCGTGTGCGCCGTGCTTCCTACCCGGCTGGGGAAGCTCATCTCCAGCGTCACCGCAGGCGCGTGGCTGTTGCATGGCGCTGCCTTGTGGCAGGGCATGATGGCGCCCGGAAGCTTGCGCGTCGGCTTCGCGTCGATGATTTCCGCCGCGATGTGGATCTCGGTGATGGTGTACTGGCTGGAAAACCGCAACTTCGCGCTCGATGGCCTGCGCCGGCTGGTCATGCCGTCCGCGACTCTGGCCGCAGTCCTGCCGGCCGTCTTCCCCGGCAGCGTGTTCCAGCTCGATCACGCCGCGCCCGCTTTCGGCTGGCATATCGCCGTCGCCATCCTGGCCTACAGCACCCTGACCATCGCCGCCTTCCATGCGGTGCTGATGGCGCTGCAGGAGTCGCGCCTGCATGCGCGGCCGGCAGGCAGCGGCTGGTTCGCCAGCGCGCTCGACCAGCTCCCGGCGCTGCTGACGATGGAAAAGCTGCTGTTCCGCCTGATCGGCATCGGCTTCGTGCTGCTGACCCTGACCGTGCTGTCGGGTATCCTGTTTTCGGAGCAGCTGTTCGGCATCGCGCTGAAGTGGGATCACAAGAGCGTGTTCGCGCTGCTGTCGTGGGTGCTGTTCGCGGCCTTGCTGGCCGGCCGGCGCTGGCGCGGCTGGCGCGGCAAGACGGCCTTGCGCTTCACGCTGGCCGGTTTCGCGACACTGGTGCTGGCCTATGTCGGCAGCCGGTTCGTTCTTGAAGTTGTTTTGCACCGAGGGATCGCATGACCCGTATTTTGTTTTGGATTGCTTTAATTGTCCTGATCGTGATGGCCGTCCGCGCCAAGCTGCGCGCGATGACGCCGAAAGAGCCGGATGCCCCGCGCGCCGAGCGCGAGCCGGCGCAGGTTGAGTCGATGACGCGCTGCGCCCACTGCGGCGTGCATTTCCCGGCTTCGGAAGCGGTGCGTGCGGACGGGCTGGATTACTGCAGCCCCGCCCACGTCCGCCTTCCGGCGCAGTAGCCGCGGATGGGACGCTGGTATGCGTTGTCGGCCGAGTCGCGCTCGACCTTCTGGCGCTCCCTCCAGACGCTGAACATCACGCGCGTCGTCATCGCGCTGGTGCTGCTGATTTACCTTACCTTCAACGGCCGCGGCGTCAGCGACAGCGGCAAATTCCTGTACGCCGAAACCTGCGCCGCCTACCTGATGCTGGCCATCGGTTTCGCGCTGCTGACCCACTACTGGCGCCATCGCTTCCTGCTGCAGCTGTCGGGCCAGATCGCCGTCGATATCGCCGTCATCTCGATGCTGTACCTGGCCGGCGGCGGCGCGCGCAGCGGCCTGGTGATCCTGTATCTGTTCCCGCTGGCCGGCGCCGCGATCCTCGCACCACTGGTGCTGGCGCTGTTCTCCGCTTCGCTGGTCACCTTGTTCCTGCTGGCGGAAACCAGCTGGCAGCTGCTGTTCCAGCAGGTTGGCGGCAGCGTGATGCAGGCCGGCCTGTATGGCGCGACGTTCTTCGCGATCGTCCTGGCCGTGAACAGCCTGGCGGCGAAGCTGATCCGGCAGGAGGAACTGGCGGCCGAACGCGGCATCGACCTGAAGACGCAGCAGGCGATCAACCAGATCGTGATCGCCGACGTGGCGGAAGGTGTGCTGGTGGTGGGGCGCGATGGCCGCGTCCTGGCCAGCAACCCGGCGGCGCGCACCATGCTCGGCCTGGCCGACGGCGAAGTCGATTTCGCACTGGGCGACATCCCGGCGCTGGCCCCGGTGGCGTTTGCCTTCGTCGGCTGGCAAGAGCAGGCCGAAGACGTGCAGGGCGCCGAGCCGCATGCGGCTTTCGTCACGATCAAGCCCTACAACGAAGCGCCCGCACCGGGCAGCACGCTGACCCTCAGCGGGTGGCGCGAACTGTCAGCCCACCTGAAGCTGCGCTTTGCGCGCGTCGACACGCCGCCCGGCGCGGCCGAACGTTGCGTGATCTTCCTGCATGACGTGACTGCCATCGAAAACCAGGCGCAGCAACTCAAGCTGGCCTCGATGGGCCGCCTGACCGCGAGCATCGCGCACGAGGTGCGCAACCCGCTGTCGGCGATCGGCCACGCCACCGCGCTGCTGGCCGAAGACCTGCAAACGCCCGTCCATGCGCGCCTGCTGAAGATCGTCGGCGACAACGTGGCGCGCGTCGACCGCATGGTCGAGGATATCCTCAAGCTGTCGCGCAAGGTGCAGCCCAACGGCGAGCCGCTCTACCTCGACGTTTTCCTGTCCGAGCTGAAGGCGGAATTCCAGGAAACCTATGGACTGGCCGATGATATAGTCTGGGTCGGCAGCAGCGCCAGCGCGCCGGTGCGCTTCGATGCGCTGCACTTGCGCGAGGTCGTGACCAACCTGCTCACCAACGCGATCCGCTACGCCAGCCGCCTGCCGGCCAGCATGCGCCTGTGGGTGGTGGAGGCGGGCGGGCAGGTAGAGCTGCACGTGCAGGACGACGGCCCGGCGATCACGCCGGAAGTCCGGTCGCACCTGTTCGAGCCGTTCTATACGACGTCGAGCAAGGGCACCGGCCTCGGTCTCTATCTCGCGCGCGAGTTATGCCTGAATAATGAAGCGAAGCTCGATTACGAGTACCGCTTCGACGCCAACGCATCGGGCCAGCAGAAGGCCAGCGGCAGGTTTGTCATTACGTTCGCTCCGGGCGCGTGATGCGGTCCCGTACCAGAAAGGCAGTGCAATGAGTTCTCCCCGTATCCTGGTTGTCGACGACGAAGCCGACCTGCGCGAGCTACTCGAGATAACGCTCCTGAAAATGGGACTGGACGTGGACAGCGCCGAAACGCTGGGCCAGGCGCGCGCCTTCCTGGCCAAAGGCGAATATGCGCTGGTGCTCACCGACATGCGCCTGCCCGACGGCCTGGGCATCGAACTGGTTCGCGAAGTCACCACACTATATAAGGGCACGCCGATCGCGGTCATCACCGCATATGGCAGCGCCGAAAACGCCGTCGTCGCGCTGAAGGCGGGCGCGTTCGATTATGTGACCAAACCGGTGGCGCTCGACCAGCTGCGCATCATGGTGCAGTCGGCGCTGCGCGTCTCGACGGGACAGGCCGGGCAGCCAGGGCCCGCGGCCGGCGCGCCCTCGCGCCTGATCGGCGAGTCGCCGGCAATGCAGGGGCTGCGCGCCCAGATCGGCCGGCTGGCCCGTTCGATGGCGCCGATTTCGATCACCGGCGAATCGGGCAGCGGCAAGGAACTGGCCGCACGCGAGATCCATGCGCAAAGCTCGCGCGCTGCCAAGCCTTTCATTGCCGTCAACTGCGGCGCGATCCCCGAGGCGCTGATGGAAGCGGAGTTCTTCGGCTACCGCAAGGGCGCGTTTACCGGCGCCGCCGAAGACCGCGACGGCTTTTTCCAGGCCGCGAACGGCGGCACCCTGATGCTGGACGAAGTGGCGGACCTGCCGCTGGCGATGCAGGTCAAGCTGCTGCGCGCGATCCAGGAACGGCGCGTGCGCAAGATCGGCGCGACCGCCGAGGAGCCGGTCGACGTGCGCCTGATCAGCGCCACCCACCAGGACCTGGCCAAATGCGTCGAAACCGGCAAGTTCAGGCAGGATCTGTTCTACCGCCTGAACGTAATCGAGCTGTCGCTGCCGCCGCTGCGCGAACGGCTCGACGACCTGGGCGTGCTGGCTAACGCGATGCTCGACCGGCTGGTCGGTCCAGGCCAGGCCACGCTTGGTCCGCAAGTGCTCGAAACCCTGGCGGCCTATTCATTCCCGGGTAACGTGCGGGAACTGGAGAATGTGCTCGAGCGCGCACTGGCGTTTGCCAACGACGGCGTGATTGAAGTGGGCGACCTGTCGCTCAAGAGCGCGCGGCTGGCGGAGCCATCGTCGGCGCCGGTGGCCGCGGCTCAGGCGGCCGAGCCTCCGGCGCCGGTTGCCAGCCCTGCGCCGGCCGCGGTACCGCCGGCACCGGATGCACTTCCGAATAACCTGCCGGAGTACCTTGAGCAGGTCGAACGCGACATCATCCTGCGCGCGCTGGCGCAGACCCAGTTCAACCGCACCCAGGCGGCGCAACTGCTGGGGATCAGCTTCCGTCAGTTGCGCTACCAGATGCAAAAGCTCGACATTCAGGCGCCTGAGGACTGATTCGGCGGATGGTGGAGCAGGGGTTTCGAATCTCGCCGCGCTTCGCCTGCGTAACGGTATCCGCTTGCAAGCGGATACTCCTTTTCTCGCGGCTTGTCCGCCCTGCAAAAGTTGGCCGAGCGCGGTAATGCCGTTCAGTTAAGGTGATTTCTTAATGACGCGAACGGCGTAGCGCTTCGGTGTCGCTTTGACGGCCCGGTCGTATTTGCGATCGGGCCGTTCGTCATTCAGGAGGCTAACCAGCCTTTCGC
>NZ_JABBGG010000021.1 GCF_012927275.1 Massilia polaris
AGCGCGCAGAATCCATTATGGCCCGAGCGCGACGGTGCTCACAACGAGGCCGGATATACGGAAGCAGTTGCACCTAACAGCCAAAACCGAAATTGATGTTGCAATATCGGAGGAGTCCATATATGGAAAAGCGAAGCGCATTCCGCCGTCGTTGCGCAACCGAGCATTGCGCGCCAGCGCGGTCAGAACTTGTAACCCACCTTCGTGCGAGCGCCGCTATTTAATCACGCCGCATGCAATGCGCGCCCCGCCACCGCCTAACGGAGCAGGATGATCCGCGTGGTTATCGCCGCCGGCATGAACCATCAACGCTTTTCCCTTCAGATCCGACATCTTCAGACGCGGCGCCAACACCGGGTTGGACGCCTCGCCCTGCGCATCGACGAACATGGCGGGAAGGTCGCCACGATGACCGTCGCCCCAAGGCGTGCCGTGCTTGCCCGTCTTTGCTGGGTCGTAGTGTCCGCCGGCGGCCTGGCCAGCCACCGGCTTACCGTCTTTCTCAGCCGTTGCGCAGCTACCGTTTTCGTGTACGTGGAATCCATGAACGCCCGGCGCAATGCCTTTCAGCGATGGCGTGAAAACGACGCCGTGCTTGCTATCGCTGATGGTGACGGTTCCCACACTCGCTCCGGGGCCGGATTCGGAAAGAACGTTCAGCGTTACCGTCATATCGGGCGAGGCACTCGCCGATGCGCTTGCCGCCAACAGCAGGCCGGCGCACAGGTACGTCAGTCGATGAGTCATCGATTCCTCCTTCGAAATAATTGAACGACAATCTTATACCGCTTACGGATTTCGTTGAATTCGCTTCAGAAACGGCGGACGAAAATCGATATCGGGGAAAAGATGAGCGAATCGGCGGGAACCGACGTTGGGACGATCGCGTAATAATGTAAGCGCGATGCTGAATTGCCCGAGAAAGGCATCTGGCAGTGATCAAAGCCAAATGTGGCGGCCCGAAAAAAAACGGCACCCGAAGGTGCCGTCTTGTCAGCGTAAAACCGATTACTCGGTATCGCCGTGGTGCTGTGCTGCGTTGGCGGTATCTTCGATCGCCTGCAGTTCGCTCGACATGGCTGCCTTTTCGGCATCCAGCAGCGCCTTGCGCTCTTCCACTTCCCACGCTTCCTTCTCTTTGCGTGCGCGGTGGAAGGCCAGGCCGGTACCGCCAGGAATCAGGCGGCCGACGATGACGTTTTCCTTCAGGCCGCGCAGACCGTCGCGCTTGCCCATGATCGCCGCTTCGGTCAGGACACGGGTGGTCTCCTGGAACGATGCAGCCGAGATGAAGGAGTCGGTCGACAGCGATGCCTTGGTAATACCCAGCAGTACGTTTTCGTACGTTGCAGGGATCTTGCCAACGGCGTTCATCTTGTCGTTTTCGTCCAGCAGTTCCGAACGCTCAACCTGCTCGCCGACGATGTAGTCGGTATCGCCAGCTTCGACGATCGCAACACGGCGCAACATCTGGCGCACGATCACTTCGATGTGCTTGTCGTTAATCTTCACGCCCTGCAGACGGTACACGTCCTGCACTTCGTCAACGATGTAACGCGCCAGCGCTTCGATACCCAGCAGGCGCAGGATGTCTTGCGGATCGGCCGGGCCGTCCACGATCATCTCGCCCTTGTTCACTACCTGGCCGTCGTGGACCAGCACTTGCTTGTCCTTGGTAATCAGGAACTCGTGCTTGTTGCCGTCCATGTCCGTGATTTCCAGACGCTGCTTGCCCTTGGTTTCCTTACCGAATGCGACGGTACCGGTCACTTCAGCCAGCATGCCCGCATCCTTCGGCGAACGTGCTTCGAACAGCTCGGCGACGCGTGGCAGACCACCGGTAATGTCTCGCGTTTTCTGCGATTCAGTCGGGATACGCGCCAGCACTTCACCAACCGACACCGACTGGCCATCCTTGACCATGATCAGCGCGCCAACCTGGAAGCCGATCGCTACCGAGTGCTCGGTGCCTGCGATCTTGACTTCTTCGTTGACGTCGTTCAGCAGCTTGACCTGCGGACGCAGGGTCTTGCCGACCGAACCACGACGCTTGGCATCGATTGCAACCAGGGTCGACAGGCCGGTGACGTCATCGACCTGACGGGCAACGGTGACGCCTTCTTCGACGTTCTCGAAGCGCACGGTACCCGCGTATTCCGTAATGATCGGACGGGTCAGCGGATCCCAGGTCGCCAGCGCCAGGCCGGCCTTGATGACCATGCCGTCCTTGACGTTCAGGGTCGCGCCGTACGGCACCTTGTGACGCTCGCGCTCGCGGCCGTGGTCGTCCGTGATCAGCACTTCGCCGGAACGCGAAATGACGATCTGGGCGCCCTTGCCGTTGGTGACGTAACGCATGGTTGCCGAGAAACGGATGGTACCGTTCGACTTGGCTTCCACCGACGACGCCACCGCTGCGCGCGATGCCGCACCGCCGATGTGGAAGGTACGCATGGTCAGCTGGGTACCTGGCTCACCAATCGACTGCGCTGCCACAACACCGACTGCTTCGCCGGCGTTGACCATACTGCCGCGGCCGAGGTCACGGCCGTAGCACATGGCGCACAGGCCGAAGCGCGTGTCGCAAGTGAGCGGGGTGCGAACCTTGACTTCGTCGATCGACAGGCGCTCGACTTCTTCGACCATGTCTTCGTCCAGCAGGGTGCCGGCTTCGAACACGGTTTCCTGGGTTTCAGGATTGACGATGTCGTTGACGTTGACACGGCCGAGGATACGGTCGCGCAGCGCTTCGATGACTTCACCGCCTTCGACCATCGCCTTCATCACGGTACCGTTGCTGGTGCCGCAATCGTCCTCGATCACCACCAGATCCTGGGTAACGTCAACCAGGCGGCGGGTCAGGTAACCCGAGTTCGCGGTCTTCAGCGCCGTATCCGCCAGGCCCTTACGAGCACCGTGGGTCGAGATGAAGTACTGCAGAACGTTCAGGCCTTCGCGGAAGTTCGCGGTAATCGGCGTTTCGATAATCGAACCGTCCGGCTTGGCCATCAGGCCTCGCATACCGGCCAGCTGGCGAATCTGTGCAGCGGAACCGCGCGCGCCCGAGTCGGCCATCATGTAAATCGCGTTGAACGATTCCTGGGTCGACTTGGTGCCGTCGCGCTTGACGACGTCTTCCACTTTCAGCTGGTCCATCATGGCCTTGCCGACTTCGTCCGAGGTCTTGCCCCAGATGTCGACGACCTTGTTGTAACGCTCGCCGGCAGTCACCAGGCCCGAAGCGTACTGCTGCTCGATCTGCTTGACTTCCGATTCGGCCGAAGCGATCAGGCCGGCTTTCTGGTCTGGCACCAGCATGTCGTCGACGCAGATCGAAATACCTGCGCGCGTCGCCAGGCGGAAACCGGACTGCATCAGCTTGTCGGCGAACACAACGGTTGCACGCAGGCCGCACTTGCGGAACGACGTGTTGATCAGCTTCGAAATCTCTTTCTTCTTCAGGGCGCGGTTCAGTACGGAGAACGGCAGGCCCTTCGGCAGGATTTCGGACAGGATCGCACGGCCGACCGTGGTTTCGTAGCGCGTGACGGTGCGCTCGAACTCTTCGGTTTCGGCGTTCTTCGGGAACTCGACGATACGCACGGTGATGCGGGTCGTCAGTTCGACTTCCTTGTTGTCGTAGGCACGGATGACTTCCGACACGTCAGGGAACAGCATGCCTTCGTTCTTGGCGTTGATCGCTTCGCGGGTCGCGTAGTACAGACCCAGCACGATATCCTGCGAAGGAACGATCGACGGTTCGCCGTTCGACGGGAACAGGATGTTGTTCGACGCCAGCATCAAGGTGCGCGCTTCCATCTGCGCTTCGATCGACAGCGGGACGTGGACGGCCATCTGGTCACCGTCGAAGTCGGCGTTGAACGCCGCGCAGACGAGTGGGTGCAGCTGGATCGCCTTGCCTTCAATCAGGACCGGCTCGAACGCCTGGATACCGAGACGGTGCAGCGTAGGCGCACGGTTCAGCATGACCGGGTGTTCTTTGATGACGTCTTCGAGGATGTCCCAGACCACCGGTTCCTGGATCTCGACCAGCTTCTTGGCTGCCTTGATCGTCGTTGCCAGACCCATCAGTTCGAGCTTGTTGAAGATGAACGGCTTGAACAGTTCGAGCGCCATCAGCTTCGGCAGGCCGCACTGGTGCAGCTTGAGCTGCGGACCGACCACGATGACCGAACGGCCCGAGTAGTCGACGCGCTTGCCCAGCAAGTTCTGACGGAAACGGCCGCCCTTACCCTTGATCATTTCAGCCAGCGACTTCAGCGGACGCTTGTTGGCGCCGGTCATCGCTTTGCCGCGACGGCCGTTGTCCAGCAGCGAGTCGACCGCTTCCTGCAGCATGCGCTTTTCGTTACGGGTAATGATTTCCGGAGCGCGCAGTTCCATCAGGCGCTTCAGGCGGTTATTACGGTTGATGACGCGGCGATACAGGTCGTTCAGGTCGGAGGTCGCAAAGCGGCCGCCGTCCAGCGGTACCAGCGGGCGCAGTTCCGGCGGCAGTACTGGCAGCACTTCCATGATCATCCAGTCAGGCTTGATGCCCGAACGCTGGAACGCCTCAAGCACTTTCAGGCGCTTGGCGTATTTCTTGATCTTCGCTTCCGACTTCGATTCCTTCAGCTCCACGCGCAGCGCTTCGGCATCGCGGTGGATGTCGATCGAGCGCAGCAGCTCACGGATGCCTTCGGCGCCCATGAATGCGGTGAAGTCGTCGCCGTACTCTTCGTACTTGGCGGCGTAGTCGTCTTCCGACATGATCTGGCACTTCTTCAGCGGGGTCATGCCTGGATCGGTCACGACATATGCTTCGAAGTACAGCACGCGTTCGATATCGCGCAGCGTCATGTCCAGGACCATGCCCAGGCGCGACGGCAGCGACTTCAGGAACCAGATGTGCGCGGTTGGCGACGCCAGTTCGATGTGGCCCATGCGCTCGCGGCGCACTTTAGCCAGGGTCACTTCGACGCCGCACTTCTCGCAGATCACGCCGCGGTGCTTGAGGCGCTTGTACTTGCCGCACAGGCACTCGTAGTCCTTGATCGGGCCAAAGATCTTGGCGCAGAACAGGCCGTCGCGCTCTGGCTTGAAGGTACGGTAGTTGATGGTTTCCGGCTTTTTGACTTCGCCGTAGGACCACGAACGGATTTTCTCAGGGGACGCCAGACCGATTTTAATCGCGTCGAACGTCTCGTTGGTTTGAACTTGCTTGAATAGATCGAGCAGGGCTTTCATGTATCACTCCAGGTGATTGAATTTCTATATTACGACTTTCACCGTTAGCGGATGATCCGTCGCCCCCGCGAAAGCGGGGGCCCATGCTGAGTAACTGCTCACGCTCAGTATGGGTTCCCGCTTTCGCGGGAACGACGACTCTTCAGTCGCGGGTCAAAGCGGCGCCGGCTGTTAGTTGCGTTCCAGGTCGATGTCGATACCCAGGGAACGGATCTCTTTCACCAGCACGTTGAACGACTCCGGCATGCCTGCTTCAATGACGTGATCGCCCTTGACCAGGTTTTCGTACACCTTGGTACGGCCATTCACGTCATCCGACTTGACGGTCAGCATTTCCTGCAGCACGTACGATGCGCCGTACGCTTCCAGTGCCCACACCTCCATCTCACCGAAGCGCTGGCCGCCGAACTGGGCTTTACCGCCCAGTGGCTGCTGCGTGACGAGCGAGTATGGACCGGTCGAACGCGCGTGCATCTTGTCGTCCACCAGGTGATGCAGCTTCAGCATGTGCATGTAGCCAACGGTAACCTTGCGCTCGAACGCTTCGCCGGTGCGGCCGTCGAACATCGTGACCTGGTTCTTCGAAGGCGTCATGCCCAGCAGCTTGGCAACCGGATCCGGATACGCCAGGTCCAGCATGCGGCGGATCTCGGACTCGTGCGCGCCGTCGAACACTGGCGTTGCGAACGGAACACCCTTCTTCAGGTTGCCGGCCAGCTCGAGGATCTCTTCATCGCTGAAGTTGTCCAGGTCTTCCTGCTTGCCGGTCTCGTTGTAGATCTGGGTCAGGAACTTGCGCAGTTCGTCGATCTTGGCCTTGGCGGCAATCATCTCGCCGATACGCAGGCCCAGGCCCTTCGCTGCCCAACCGAGGTGGGTTTCGAGGATCTGACCAACGTTCATTCGCGATGGAACGCCCAGCGGGTTCAGTACGACGTCAGCCGGGGTGCCGTCAGCCATGAATGGCATGTCTTCGACCGGAACGATGCGCGATACCACACCCTTGTTACCGTGGCGGCCCGCCATCTTGTCGCCCGACTGCAGGCGGCGCTTGACGGCCAGGTAGACCTTGACCATCTTCTGCACGCCTGGCTGCAGCTCGTCGCCTTGCGTCAGCTTCTTGCGCTTCTCTTCGAAGGCCAGGTCGAACTGGTGGCGCTTCTCGGCGATCGATTCCTTGATCGCTTCGAGGGCGGTGGCAGCGTCGTCTTCCGACGGACGGATGTCGAACCAGTGGTACTTGTCCAGATCGTCCAGGTAGTCCTTGGTGATCTTGGCGCCCTTGGCCATCTTCTTAGGGCCGCCGTTGACGACTTTACCGATCAGCATCTTTTCGAGACGCTGGAAGGCATCGCCTTCAACGATACGCATCTGGTCGTTCAGGTCGAGGCGGAAGCGCTTCAGTTCATCGTCGATGATCTGCTGGGCGCGCTTGTCGCGGACGATGCCTTCGCGGGTGAACACCTGGACGTCGATCACGGTGCCGACCATGCCCGAAGGCACGCGCAGCGAGGTGTCTTTGACGTCCGACGCTTTTTCGCCGAAGATCGCGCGCAGCAGCTTCTCTTCCGGCGTCAGCTGGGTTTCGCCCTTCGGCGTTACCTTGCCGACCAGCGTGTCGCCAGCCTGCACTTCAGCGCCGATGTAGACGATGCCCGATTCATCCAGGCGCGCCAGCTGGTTTTCAGCCAGGTTCGAGATGTCGCGGGTGATTTCTTCCGCGCCCAGCTTGGTGTCGCGCGCGACAACCGATAGCTCTTCGATGTGGATCGAGGTGTAGCGGTCGTCCTTGACCACGTTTTCCGAGATCAGGATCGAATCTTCGAAGTTCAGGCCGTTCCACGGCATGAACGCCACCAGCATGTTCTGGCCCAGTGCCAGTTCGCCCAGGTCGGTCGATGCGCCATCGGCGATCACGTCGCGCTTGGCGACGCGGTCGCCGACCTTGACGATCGGACGCTGGTTGATGTTGGTGTTCTGGTTCGAACGGGTGTACTTGATCAGGTTGTAGATGTCGACGCCGACTTCGCCAGCGGTTGCTTCGTCGTCGTTGACGCGAATAACCACACGGCCTGCATCGACGTAGTCGACCACACCGCCACGCAGTGCCTGCACGGTGGTGCCCGAGTCGACCGCAACGGTGCGCTCGATACCGGTGCCGACCAGTGCTTTTTCAGGGCGCAGGCAAGGTACTGCCTGGCGCTGCATGTTTGCACCCATCAATGCGCGGTTCGCGTCATCGTGCTCGAGGAACGGGATCAGCGAAGCCGCGACCGATACGATCTGGCCCGGGGCAACGTCCATGTACTGGATGCGCTCTGGCGATACCAGGATCGTCTCGCCTGCTTCACGGGCCGAAACCAGCTCGTCCGACAAGGTGCCGCTACCATCGATGCCGGCGTTCGCCTGCGCGATGATGTAGCGGCCTTCTTCGATCGCCGACAGGTAATCGATCTTGTCGGTGACCTTGCTGTTCTCGACCTTGCGGTACGGGGTCTCGAGGAAGCCGTATTCGTTCAGGCGGGCAAACAGTGCCAGCGAGTTGATCAGGCCGATGTTCGGGCCTTCAGGCGTTTCGATCGGGCACACGCGGCCGTAGTGGGTCGGGTGCACGTCGCGCACCTCGAAGCCTGCACGTTCGCGGGTCAGACCGCCAGGGCCAAGGGCCGAAACGCGGCGCTTGTGGGTGATTTCCGACAGCGGGTTGGTCTGGTCCATGAACTGCGACAGCTGGGACGAACCGAAGAATTCACGGATCGCGGCCGAAATCGGCTTGCTGTTGATCAGGTCATGCGGCATCAGGTTGTCCGCTTCGGCCTGGCCGAGGCGTTCCTTGACGGCGCGCTCAACACGCACGAGGCCGGCGCGGAACTGGTTTTCGGCCAGTTCGCCCACGCAACGTACGCGGCGGTTACCCAGGTGATCGATATCGTCGACTTCGCCGCGGCCATTGCGCAGCTCGACCAGGATCTTGATCACGGCCAGCACGTCGTCGTTCGACAAAGTCATCATGCCGGTCAGTTCGTCGCGGCCGATGCGGCGGTTGAACTTCATGCGGCCGACCGCCGACAGGTCGTAGCGCTCAGGGCTGTAGAACAGGCCGTTGAACAGCGCTTCGACCGATTCTTCGGTTGGCGGCTCGCCTGGACGCATCATGCGGTAGATCGCGATGCGCGCGGCCATCTGGTCGGCGGTGTCGTCGATGCGCAGGGTCTGCGAAATGTAGCCGCCCTGGTCCAGGTCGTTGGTGTACAGGGTCTGGATTTCGGACACGTCCGCTTCGCGCAGGCGCGACAGCAGGTCGTCGGTCAGCTCGTCGTTGGCCGATGCGATGACTTCGCCGGTGTCGGCGTCGACCACGTTCTTGGCCAGCACGCGGCCCAGCAGGTAGTCTTCCGGCACGGAGATGTGCTTGATGCCGGCAGCTTCGATGTCGCGCACGTGCTTGGCGTTGATACGCTTGTCCTTCAGCACCAGGGTCTTGCCCGACTTGTCGACGATGTCGAAACGCGCGACTTCGCCACGCAGGCGCTCGGCGACGAATTCCATTTCCGCGCCTTCCGAGCGCAGGTTGAAATTGTCGAACACGAAGAAGTTCGCGAGGATCTGCTCGTGCGACATGCCGATGGCTTTCAGCAGGATCGTCACAGGCATCTTGCGGCGGCGGTCGACGCGGAAGAACAGGATGTCTTTCGGGTCGAACTCGAAGTCCAGCCACGAGCCGCGGTAAGGGATGATACGTGCCGAGAACAGCAGCTTGCCCGAGGAGTGGGTCTTGCCGCGGTCGTGCTCGAAGAACACGCCAGGCGAACGGTGCAGCTGCGACACGATGACGCGCTCGGTACCGTTGATGACGAACGAGCCGGTGGTCGTCATGAGCGGCAGTTCGCCCATGTAGACTTCCTGCTCTTTCATTTCCTTGACCACAGGCTTGGTTGGCGATTCCTTGTCCAGGATCACCAGGCGGACCTTGGCGCGCAGCGGCGACGCAAAGGTCAGGCCACGCTGTTGGCATTCCTTGACGTCGAATGCGGGCTCGCCCAGCACGTACGACAGGAACTCGAGGCGCGCAAAACCATTGTGCGACACGATAGGGAAGATCGAGGTGAAGGCCGATTGCAGGCCGTCATTCTTGCGCGACGACACAATCGTGTCAGCTTGCAGGAAGTTCTCGTAGGATTCAAGCTGGGTAGCCAGAAGGAATGGAACGTTGTGAACGTTGGCGCGCTTCGCGAATGACTTGCGAATGCGTTTCTTCTCAGTAAATGAGTAGTGCATGGACACTCCGTGAGTGACAGAAAGGATGAGAATTCAGGGATTGCCAGTGACGCCGTTTAACGGTTAAAGTCACATGCAAGGCCTCAAGTCTCGCAACTTCGTGCCAGAGGAAAAAGGGAAAAACTGCTACTGTTACTACCTTTACTGCTTGCCTTCCCGAAACGGCCAGGGCATCGCTGCCACATCCGTTACAGGGACGACAAAAGAGCCAAAGCCGCATCCTCCCCCTTTCGGGAGAGGAGCGCAAGCTTTGACTCGTGGCGCTGAACTGCCGCCGGATACTGCTATTACTTGATTTCTGCTTTCGCGCCAGCGTCTTCCAGCTTCTTCTTGGCGGCTTCAGCGTCAGCTTTCGACAGGGCTTCTTTAACGGTCTTTGGTGCGCCGTCAACCAGGTCTTTAGCTTCCTTCAGGCCCAGGCCGGTGATTTCGCGAACTGCCTTAATCACGCCAACTTTGTTCGCGCCGAAATCCGACAGGATCACGTTGAACTCGGTCTGCTCTTCAACTGCTGCGCCTGCTGCTGCGCCGCCAGCTGCTGGAGCTGCCATTGCTGCTGCCGATACGCCGAACTTTTCTTCGAATGCCTTAACCAGGTCGTTCAGGTCCATTACGGACATTTCGCTAACTGCGTTCAGGATGTCGTCTTTGCTAATTGCCATTTGAAACTCCAAATTTGTATGTTTAGTTTAGTAACTTGACTGAAGCGAGCGGCGATTAAGCTGCTGCGGTTTCTTCGGCTGCAGGAGCAGCTTCCGAACCTTCGCTCTTCTGTGCTGCCAGAGCAGCCAGACCACGTGCAAAGCCCGACACCGGAGCCAGCATAACGCCCAACAGCTGCGAGATGAGGACTTCACGGCTAGGAATGCTTGCCAACGCGGAAACAGCTGCTTTATCCAGCTGCTTGCCTGCGTAGTTACCTGCCTTGATCACGAGCTTGTCGTTGGTCTTGGCGAAGTCATTGATGACTTTAGCTGCTGCGACTGCGTCGTCCGAGATCGAGTAGATCAGCGGGCCGGTCATTGCATCAGCCAGGTTGGCAAACTGCGTACCTTCCACAGAGCGACGAGCCAGCGTGTTCTTCAGAACACGCAGGTATACGCCCTGGGCACGCGCCTTGGCACGAAGTTGAGTCAAGTGACTAACCTGGATGCCACGATATTCGGCCACGACGATCGTTTGCGCAGATGCTACTTTTGCGGAAACTTCGGCGACGACGGCCTTTTTGTCATTCAGATTAAGACCCACGGTCAACCTCCTTAAATGATGCGCAACAAATTGCTTTGCATCGGTTCGAACAACGGCGTCCGACGTTAAGAAGTTCAGACTGAGCGGATAAATTCACGCAGCATGGACTAACAAAACTTGTTCGGGTACACCATCTGCGTTGGGTGGTTTATTAACCTCCAGCCTGCCTGCTGCCTTTGGCCCAACGGTCTTTGATTGCCTGCCGGATCTCCTTGCGGACCTCCGACAGCCCAAAGATGTGCCTCACGCCATTGCTGGCATAAGGGCTTGATTCTGAAACTTAAGCAGCCAGCGAGTTGTGGTCGACGCGAACGCCGGCGCCCATCGTCGACGAGATCGCTACCTTGCGCAGGTACACGCCCTTCGAGGTAGCTGGCTTGGCCTTGTTGAGCGCTTCGACCAGGGCAACCAGGTTGCTCTTCAGGTCTGCATCGCTGAACGACTTGCGGCCGATCGTTGCGTGGATGATACCTGCCTTGTCGGTACGGTACTGAACCTGGCCGGCTTTCGCGTTTTTCACCGCGGTAGCGACGTCAGCGGTAACAGTGCCGACCTTCGGGTTAGGCATCAGGCCGCGTGGACCCAGGATCTGGCCCAGGGTACCAACGATACGCATGGTGTCTGGCGAAGCGATGACGATATCGAAAGGCATGTCGCCGGCTTTGACGCGCTCGGCCAGGTCTTCCATACCAACAACGTCAGCACCAGCGGCTTTAGCCTGCTCAGCCTTTTCGCCGGAAGCGAATACAGCGACGCGAACGGTCTTGCCGGTGCCAGCTGGCAGCACGACGGAGCCGCGCACAACCTGGTCCGATTTCTTAGGATCGACGCCGAGCTGGATCGCTACATCGATCGACTCGTTGAATTTTGCAACTGCGAATTCCTTGATCAGCGCAACTGCGCTGGCGAATTCGTACGACTTGTTACGGTCAACCTTGGCCTTCATGGCCTTGACGCGTTTGGACAGCTTAGCCATTAGATACCCTCCACCGTGATGCCCATCGAACGCGCGGAACCGGCGATGATGCGTACTGCGGCATCCATGTCGGCAGCGGTCAGATCCGGCTGTTTCGTTTTTGCGATTTCTTCAGCTTGAGCGCGGCTCAGCGTACCGACTTTGTCGGTATGTGGCTTCGGCGAACCTTTGGTGATGCCAGCTGCTTTTTTGATCAGGTAGGTCGCTGGAGGGGTCTTCATCACGAAGGTGAAGGACTTGTCCGCGAATGCCGTGATCACGACAGGGATTGGCATGCCAGGCTCGACACCCTGGGTCTGGGCGTTGAACGCCTTGCAGAATTCCATGATGTTCAGGCCGCGCTGACCCAGCGCAGGGCCGATCGGTGGGGATGGGTTTGCTTTACCAGCTGGCACTTGCAGCTTGATAAAACCAATGATTTTCTTTGCCATGATGGCTCCTATCTTTGGATGAGTAGTAGCGCCCCGCCGGAACTACATTGGCAGGGCTCCTCTTGCCGGAATGCCTTGCGGCCCCGTCCGGCTAACGGGTATTAAACTTTTTCGACCTGGCCGAACTCAAGTTCAACCGGGGTGGCGCGGCCGAAGATCGTGACCGAAACGCGCACCTTGGACTTCTCGTAGTTGACTTCCTCGACGTTGCCGTTGAAGTCGGTGAACGGACCATCCTTGATGCGGACTTGCTCGCCCACTTCGTACAGCGTTTTTGGACGCGGCTTTTCGACGCCTTCCTGCATTTGCTGCATGATCTTGTCGATCTCGCGCGCCGGGATCGGCGTCGGCTTGTTCGACTTGCCGCCGATGAAGCCGGTGACTTTCGCGGTGTTCTTGACCAGGTGCCAGGTATCGTCCGTCATCTCCATCTCGACCAGGACATAGCCCGGGAAGAAACGACGCTCGGTGACCGACTTCTGGCCATTCTTGACTTCAACCACTTCTTCGACCGGCACCAGGATCTGGCCGAACTTGTCTTGCATGCCGGCGCGCTCGATGCGCTCGGTCAGCGCGCGCATGACGCTTTTTTCCATGCCGGAATAAGCATGCACGACGTACCAGCGCTTGTTGCTGACCGGTACGCTCACGGGAGCGCCGGCCGCCGGAGCTTCTTCCGGCGCGGAATCTTGCACAATTTCGCTCATGTTATTTCCAACCCAGGATGACGTCGTATAACAGGAATTGCAGGATCTTGTCGGTGCCCCACAGGAACATCGCCATCACGACCACGAAGGCAAACACGATGCCGGTGATCTGGGTCGCTTCCTTGCGGGTCGGCCAGACCACTTTCCTGGTCTCGCGCACTGCCTCTTTGGCGAAGCTCAGGAATTCACGGCCGGTTGCAGACGCCCACAGGATCAGGACGGCAAACAACAAACCAGCCACGAGTGCCCCAGTGGACATCAAAGCTGGTTTATTCAGGCCTTTCAGGTAAAAGAACCCGACGACCCCTGCAATCGCCGCTATAACTGCCAGCGCGACCTTGAACTTGTCGTTCGACGTGCTGACGGTTTGCACGGATTGATTAGACATACTTTTTGTACTTTCGGTGCCTGCACCAGAACGGTGGCAGGGACGGAGGGCATCGAACCCCCAACCTTCGGTTTTGGAGACCGACGCTCTGCCAATTGAGCTACGTCCCTACGTAAAACTTCAGTGGAATCAAGCATTTTACCATCGTGAGGCCGCTGATGGCAAGGAGCTGATTGCGCCTGGCATGAAACCTGGCGCGGAAGACGGGGCCCGAGGGCCCCGCTTTACTACTATTACTTACCTTCGCTCAGGATCTTAGCGACAACACCTGCACCAACGGTACGGCCGCCTTCGCGGATTGCGAAGCGCAGGCCCTCTTCCATCGCGATCGGGTTGATCAGCTTGACGGTGATCGACACGTTATCGCCTGGCATAACCATTTCCTTGTCCGCTGGCAGCTCGATCGAGCCGGTCACGTCGGTGGTACGGAAATAGAACTGTG
>NZ_JABBGG010000022.1 GCF_012927275.1 Massilia polaris
TTAAGTAATCAGTAACCGAAGTCACTGGCACCTTCATCAAACGCCCACACTTATCGACTGTTAATTTTTAAAGAACTTTATTCGGTACTGCTTGCTGCTTATCGACAAAGCGTTGTGTTTGTCAGCAGCGAAGAGATGAGATTATGCGGTAATTTGCGTTGCTCGTCAAACTCTTTTTTACTACGTCGCCTTTTTCAGACGGCCCTCACAACTCAGCAACTACTTGATTTCGTTAACCATTTCTGCGGGGAGGCGAACTATAGCAAAGCCGTTCGGTAGTGACAAGGGTTATTTGCTGTGGTGTGTGTGAAAACTGCCGTACGGAGCTATAGTCATCAATCCGGATAATTGATCAGCTCGCAATTTGCACCAAATGAGGAACCGTCATGCAGCGTCGTCGGACAGGATGGACACCCTGAACAGCTCAGTCACAAAGCGCTACCTGCCGTGGGTGGTCGCGGCCGCCCTGTTCATGGAGCAGCTGGACGCGACCATCGTCAACACGGCCATTCCGAGCATTGCCGCCAGCTTCGATGTGACGCCGCTGAGCCTGAAATCGGTCGTCAGCAGCTACATCCTCGCCCTGGCGGTCGGGATTCCGGTCAGCGGCTGGATGGCCGACCGCTTCGGTACGCGGCGGGTATTCTCGATTGCCATTATCGTGTTCACGATCGCTTCCATCTTGTGCGGCCTCGCCGTCACTCCGGAGATGATGGTTGCCGCGCGCATGCTGCAGGGTCTCGGCGGCGCCATGATGATGCCCGTTGGACGCCTCGCCATCATCCGTACCTTCCCGAAATCGGAATTGCTGGGGGCGATGAACTTCGTGATCATCCCGGCGCTGATCGGCCCGCTGCTCGGCCCTACTGTCGGCGGTCTGATCGTTCATTGGTTCTCTTGGCGCTACATTTTCTTTATCAATGTTCCGGTTGGGATCATCGCGCTGTTCCTGGTGTATCGCTACATGCCTGACCATGCGAGCGAGCACAAGCGTCCGCTCGACGTGCCCGGACTGATCCTGTTCAGCTCCGGAACGGCATTGCTTTCATGGTTGCTCGAAGTCTTCGGCGAGCACACGCTTGCGCCGATGACTGCACTCGCCGTGCTTGGCGTGTCGCTGGGTCTGCTGCTGGCGTATGCCGTCCATGCCAGCAACGCCCAATTCCCGCTGCTGCGGCTGGGCCTGTTCCGGATTCGCACCTTCCGTATCTCGGTGCTTGGTGGCTTTGTCACGCGAATGGGGTTCGGGGGCCTGCCCTTCCTGCTCCCGCTGCTGTATCAGGTCGGCATGGGGCTGCCGGCATGGAAGTCGGGATTGCTGATGATGCCGTCAGCAATTGCGGCCATGGGAATGAAGTTGTTTTCCCAGCGCCTGCTCAAGCGCTTCGGCTATCGCCAGATCCTGATCGTGAACACCATCTGTATTGGCGTGACGATCACCACTTTTTCCCAGGTCGATTCCGGGACTCCGCTGGCGGCGATTGCCGCACTGGGGTTAATGCAGGGTTTCTTCGCATCCATGCAGTTTTCGAGCATGAACTCCCTCGCCTATGCTGACATCGACGCTAAGGACTCCAGCATGGCAAGCACAATGTCGAGTTCGTTCCAACAGCTGTCGATGAGCTTCGGCCTTGCGGCCGGATCGCTGGTGGCCGGCTGGTATCTGGGCAACGTGGTCAAGACCGACCCCGTGCTGGTCACGAATGCACTGCATCATGCGTTCCTGACCTTGGGCCTGATCACAGCCGCATCGTCGTTCCTGTTCTGGCGCTTGAAGCCCAATGACGGCGAAAGCATCAGCCGCGGCGCCGTCGCCGAATAATCAGGCGCGTATCATCCGCTCGGTGACATCCATGCCGACGCCGCGATATCCGGTGAACCGGCTGGCTGCGTCGAACATCGGCTCACCACTCACCTGCAGATACTGCATGCTGCCGTTCGGCGCCGTGCGGGTATAGATGAAATCGAGGAAAGGCAGGCGGTCGGCGATTTTTGCATCCAGCGCCGCGCGTTCGTTTGCGTTCCAGCCCGCCCCCCTGTCATCCCCGGCATTTACACCGATGCCAAGCATTTCCTGCACCGGCCCGGAAAACTGCGTCAGCTTGCCATCCGCATCCTGCTCCCAATACCAGTCGGACGATAATTCGGTAAAACGCTGGAAGCGCGCTTCGCTTATGCGCAATTCGGCGGTCCGGTCCAATACGGTTTGCTCGAGTACCCGGTTATATTCGGCGAGCTTGCGATACAGCAGGCGCACTTCCAGCATATTGTGAATGCGCGTCTGGACCTCGACCAGGTCGAACGGTTTGCTGATAAAGTCCTTGGCACCGGCCTTCAGCGCTCGCAGCTTATGTCCCGGCTGCGCTGTGATGACCAGGACTGGAAGATAACTATCTTCCTCGAGGTCCTTGAGCGCCTCGATCACCTCAAAACCATCCATGTCAGGCATCTGGAGATCGAGCAGGATGAGGTCGAAATGCCGGGACTGGTGCAGCCCGTACACGTCGCGCGGAAGTTGTGTCGTGGTGATGTTCGTGTAGCCGTCATTGCGAAGCATTTGCTCGAGCAGCATGACGTTCGTTTCCAGGTCATCGACGATTAGGATGCTTGCGCCGAGTATTTCAGAAGCTTCAACCATTAGATTCCCGGTGTTATTCCGTGTGTTCATCATTGACCCGGCTCGCTTGCTTCCAACAGGCCGTGCGCCTCTGCGTGATGTAGTGCGACGTCAAGCGCATCCATAAACTCGCGCACGCGGATCGGCTTGGTGAGGTAGCGGAAAAAACCGGCCTCAAGACCTCTTTCGATATCGCGGGGAATAGCATTTGCCGACAGCGCCAGCACGGGAATATGGGCAGTGGCCGGATCTTCGCGCAAGATGGCCAGCGCGCCGTATCCACTAATCCCAGGCAGGTTAATGTCCATCAAGATCACATCCGGCAGATAGCTGCGCGCCATTTGTACGCCCACATGGCCATCAATGGCAGTAAGCAGGTGGAGGTCGCCGCGACGCCCGATGAGCTGCTGGACCAGCGCGAGATTGGCTGGATTATCTTCGACATAAAGCAGGGTTGGCTTGTCACCAGGCTCGCGCGCCGCCGGCAGCCTGCGATCATGCGCAGCGTCGTCGATATGCCCGAGTGCGAGCGCGGGCGCGGCCGAGGTTGCGAACTCCACCCAGAAAACGGTCCCGACACCGACTGCGCTTTCCACCCCAATGACGCCGTCCATCAGTTCGACCAGCTGCTTGGTAACCACAAGCCCGATGCCAGTCCCCTCTTCGCCGCTGCTTTCCTTCCCGAGACGGTTGAAAGGCTGGAACAACTGCTCGAGCTGCGCAGGCGACATGCCGGAACCGGTGTCCTTGACGCTGACGCGTACCCGGTCCGTACCGCTGAGCGCGCATTGCACGATGACACTGCCGCCAGTGGCGTTGTACTTGATGGCGTTTGACAGCAGGTTGATCATGACCTGCTTGATGCGCGTGCGGTCGGCGCGAACCCAGCTGACGTCATCGAATTTCGGGAAAGTCAGTACGATGCCGCGTGTCGCAGCTTGCGGCTCGACCATGCCCTTGCAATCTTGTAGCACCTCGGTCAGGGACACCGATTCGTGCGACATCGTCACCTTGCCGGATTCGATCATCGCCAGGTCCAGGATCTCATTGATCAGGCGCAGCAAGTACCAGCCGCCCTTCAGGATCTGGTCGATCGAGCGCTGCTGGGCGGCAGCTGGCGCCGGCACTTCGGATGCCATTAACTGGGCGAACCCAAGCACCGCGTTGAGCGGGGTACGTAGCTCGTGACTCATGCTTGACAGGAATTCGGATTTGGCCAGGTTGGCCTTTTCGGCCGCTTCCCTGGCCGTTTGCAGCTCGACGTTCGTCTCCTGCAACGCATGCTCGAAATGCTTGCGCTCGGTGACATCGCGCGCGGCCGCGAACACGCCCTGAAGCTTACGGTCGCGATCATGGAAGGTGGTGGCGTTGTACGACACCACGGTTTCCTTGCCGTCGCGCGCGAGCGCCGTCAACTCGTAGTTGGTGACCTTGCTTTCGCGCAGCACGCGTGTGATGGCTTCTTCGGCACGCTCCGGCTCGGTGAAGCAATTTTTGAACGGCGCACCGATCAGCTCATCGCGTGTGCGCCCGGTCAACATTTCCATCTGCTGGTTGACGTCGCTGATCATGCCGCGCAAATCGGTCGTGATCAACGGGTCGATATTCGATTCGATCAGTGACCGGGTATAGAACTGCTGGTCGCGCAGGCGCTGGTCGAGCAGCGCCTGTTCGGCCTCGACTTGCTTGCGCGCCGTGTTGTCGGTTCCGATCAGCAGGTAGCCAATCACCTTGCCTGGCGCATCTTGCAGCGCAGTCACTGACACCAGCGCAGGAAAGCGGGTGCCGTCCGCGCGGATATAGGTCAGTTCATAGATGTCCTCGATCCCGCGCGATGCCTTGTAGACAAGCGCCTCGAAACCCGGCCGGATCGAGGTGCCGAATTCCGCGCTCAGTGCGGCGGCACGGGTGATCAGCTCCTTGGCGTCCGAAATGGTCGCCGGCGTCAACTTATCGACCACGTCGCCGGCGGCGTAACCGAGCATTTTCTGGGCGCCGACGTTAAAGATCTGGATCACGCCCTGTGCGTCAGTTGCAATGCTGGAGAAGTTGGCGCTGTTGAAAATCGCATCCTGCAGCGCGCCGGCCTTCAGCAGCGGCGCCTCGCTTACCGACATCTGCTCGACGGCGCGCGAACGCACGGCCCGCCCGATCAAAATGAACAGCAAGGCCAGCAGGAATACCAATGCGGCCACGCTGGCCGTGATCAGGTCGCCGGATAAGGCCGGGTCCATCGCTTGGTTGAGGGCGATGCCGCCCACTAACAACAGCACGGCGAACGTGGCGGCGAAGGCAAATGCCATCAGCCGTTCCACGGAGGAATTCATTATCGATTTCATGGGGAGTCTTATGTTGCCTGATGTCGAGCACTCAACCTGGCTCTAAAAGGTGACGGCGAAACTGAAGTCGTCAGGCAGGCCTGCCAGCCATGGCAGGTGGTTGGCGGTTGCGCGTATCGGACAGCAAACGCGCGAATTCTTTCTTTACGACGCCATAGCATTCGCAAACATTGCGCTCCAGGCCGACGCGGCTGGTCACCGTGATATGGCCGCGCCGATAGCTGATGAAGCCGCTGGCCTGCAGCCGGCCTGCGGCTTCGGTCACGCCTTCGCGGCGCACACCGAGCATGTTGGAGATCAGTTCCTGGGTCATTGTCAGCTCGGCCGGGCCGAGGCGGTCGAGCGTTAGCAGCAGCCAGCGGCACAGCTGCTGTTCAACGCTGTGGTGGCGGTTGCAGACGGCGGTCTGGGACATCTGCGTGATAAGCGCCTGCGTATAACGCAGCAGCAAACGCATCACAGGTCCGGCGCGATCAAATTCTTCCATCAGGATGCGCGCGGGAATGCGGTAGCCGAAGCCGCCGGTCTGCACCACGGCGCGGCTCGGCGTCGTGTCGCCGCCCATGAACAGCGAAATGCCAAGCACGCCCTCGTTGCCGACGCCGGCAATCTCGGACGAGCCGCCGTTCTCCAGCAGGTAGTGCAGCGAAATGATCGCCGTGGTCGGGAAATACAGGTAATCGGTCTTGCTGGCGGATTCCGCGAGTACGTTACCGAGCTTCAGAGAAACGAGCTCGAGGTGGGGGGACAGGCGGTTGAATTCGGCGTCGAGAAGCGCCGCGAGGAGGAAATTCTGGTTCGGGTCATGCTTATGGAGCATTCATGCGTTTTCTCGCCGGGGCGTGGGATTGGTGACCGGTCAGGGTAACACGCTAACCAGCGCACGCTTCTTTATATTTGTTCTAATTCCTGTTCCGGCTGGGCCTGGAAGTGGAAGCGGCCCCGCTCTCGGCCGGGTAAAGTCACGGGCTGGCGGTCCGGGTTCCGTTGTTTATTGGAGTCAACTATTTATCTTCGGCCGCTATGCGCGGTACCGAACGGACCGGGCAGTTCCCAACAGTAATAGTCGGGGCCATTGCACGTCGGACAGCACATGAACGATGGCTACTCACGAAGGAACTACAGCATGAACACATTCAAGCGCTACACCAAACTACTATTCTGCTCGGCTGGCCTGCTCGGCGCCGCACTCGTTGCCGGTTGCGGCGGCGGCGACCAGGGCCGCGATCCGATCCTCGGCCTGCCCGCGGCCAGCCTGGTGAACATTGCCGTCACCCCGGCCACTGCCACGATCGCGCTCGGCACGACCCAGCAATTCGTCGCCACCGCGGTCTACTCTGATGGCTCGGCACAAGATGTCAGCACGAAAGCCGCATGGAGCTCAGCCACCCCGGCCGTCGCGACCGTGACCGCTGCCAGCGGCAATGCCACCGCTGTCAGCCAGGGCAGCACCGTCATCAGCGCCAGCTTCAACGGCAAGACCGGCGCGGCCACCTTGACGGTTGCCCCAGCGTCGTTGATGTCGCTGGCAATCACGCCCCCGGCGGTCACCCTGTTTGCCGGCGAAACCCGCCAGCTGACCGCCACCGCGAGCTACTCGGACGGAACGACAGTCGACGTTACGACCCGGTCGCAATTTAGCTCGGCAAATACCGCGGCGGTCGGCTCCACCGTGGGCGGTCTCGTCACTGGCGTAGCGGCAGGGTCGTCGATCATCAGCGCAGCCTTCGGCGGCAAGATCGCGACATCCACTGCCGACACCGCTGCGGCGACCCTGTCGGGCATTTCGATTTCGCCCGCATCGGCCACCATCAGCGTCGGCGCAAAACAAAATTACACTGTGACCGCCCGCTATTCGGACAACTCGACAGCGATTGTGACCGCTAGTGCGACATGGACGTCCTCGGTTACCGGCATTGCCACCGTGCTGAATACTGGCGTTGCCACCGGCGTCGCCGTCGGGACCACCACGATCACCGCGACCTTCAACGGCCAGTCCGCCAACGCCGCCCTGACCGTCGCCGCCATCGTACAACCGGAACCACAGCCACAACCGCCGCCAGCATCCGCAGCCGTCAACCTGCGCAGCGCCGCCGACTTCGCTGTGCTTGCTGGAACCTCAATTACCAACAACGCGGGTGGCACCACCCTGATCACCGGCAATGTTGGCGCGCCATCGCAGACCACCGATCCGGTCCTGGCTGCTGGCTTCACCAACTACAAGTCTGGCGCGATCCTGGCCAATGCACTGGCCGACCTGCAACTCGCGATTACCGATGCCAACAGCCGGACCTGCGACGTTAGCTCCGCCAGCGGCATCGACCTTGGCGGCCTGGTCCTTTCCCCAGGCGTCTACTGCTATGCAGGCGCCATCAATATCACCGGTACGTTGAAGCTAAACGGACCTGGCGTCTACATCTTCCGCACCGCGATGACGCTCAACGCCACGGCCAATTCCATTGTTGAGCTGACCAACGGCGCCAGCGCAAGCAACCTGACCTGGGTTCCAGTCGGCCCTACCACCTTGGGCGCCAACAGCGTCTTCAAGGGCTCGATCCTCGGTCAGGCAGCCGCCATCACGGTAGGCGACAACACCACCTTGCAAAACGGACGCGTGCTGACTGCTGCAGCGGTCACGCTCAGAAACAACAAGATCACCAAATAACTCGGGACCAACATGAAACTTACCAAAACAATCGCCCTGTCGTGCCTGGCATTTTCGATGATGGCCGCGCAAGCGGCCCAGGCTGACGAGCCGTTCATCAATCCGGACTGGGCCAACAGCGCCGTGTACATCGGCGCAGGCATCGGCCAGTCGCGCGCCAGCATCGATGAACAACGCATCCGCGCCAGCCTTACGGCCAACGGCGCGAGCGTCAGTTCGTTCAGCGCCAATGAGCGCGAAGCTGGCTACAAGCTGTTCATCGGCAAACAGCTGAACCAGTACTTCGCGGTCGAGGCAGGCTATTTCGATCTCGGCACATTCGGGTTTGATGCGCGCACCAGCGGTAACGGCATGCTCGGTGGCGAAGCCGGTTTCCGCGGCGTGAACGTTGATCTCGTCGGCCAGTTGCCGCTTAACCAGCGCCTGTCGCTGCTGGCCCGCGCCGGTGCCAACTATGCCAAGACCAGCACCCACTTTTCGGGTAACCGGCTGGCTGCCGTCACCAATCCTAGCGCCAGTGAACGCAAGCTCAACGCAAAAGTCGGGCTTGGCGCGGAGTACAAGTTCAGCGAAGCGCTGGCCGGCCGTGCCGAAATCGAGCGCTACCGCCTGAACGATGCCATCGGCAACCGCGGCGACGTCGACCTGGTCTCGTTCAGCCTGGTGTACAAACTTGGCCGGCCAGCCGCCCGCCCGGTCGTCGCATCGGTAATCCCGGAGCCTGTTGCCGCCGCGCCGGTCGTCGAACCGGCGCCAGCGGTCGCCGCGGCGCCAGTCGCGGTATCCGAAAAAGTGACGTTCGCGGCCGAGGCGCTGTTCGACTTCGACAAGGCGATCGTCAAGCCAGAGGGCAAGCAAGCGTTGGACGAACTGGTCAGCAAGCTGCAAGGCATGCAGACCGAAGTGATGATCGCGGTCGGCCACACTGACGCGGTCGGCTCGGATGCCTACAATCAAAAGCTGTCGCTCAGCCGTGCAGAGGCAGTCAAGGCCTACATCGTGTCGAAAGGCCTGACGCCAAGCCGGGTCTATACCGAGGGTAAGGGCGAGTCCCAGCCAATAGCTGACAACGCGAACTCCGCAGGACGCGCCAAGAATCGCCGTGTATCTGTTGAAGTCGTCGGTACCCGGACAGGCACCAAGTAAAACGGTGAGTTAATACGAACGCCGCCCGGTGAAAGCCGGGCGGCTTTTTTACGCCCAGACATTCATATCGCGAACCGCGCGCACGCAACCACATTCCAACCTTGGAAACCACGCCTTCGGCGCGGCATTCCTGTCGGCTGTACAGTGTCGCATTGAGATCGCTGAAAGGAGAACCTTATGTATGAGAGAACGCTGATGGCCGGCTGGGGCGACATGGACTTCAATTCACACATGCGCAACACGGCCTATCTGGATAAATCCGCCGACCTGCGCATGATGTATTTTGCCGACCGTGGTCCCGATGTCCGAATTCATGCGGCTGAAGATCGGGCCGGTGGTCATGAAGGACGAGGTCGAATACTTCCGCGAATTCCACCTGCGCGATTCGGTGCGGGTGACGATGATGTTGTCGGGACTGTCCGAGGATGGAAGCCGCATGAAACTGCGCAACGACTTTTATCGGGAGGATGTGCTCGCGGCCAGGGTGACGTCGACGGCCGGCTGGACCTGGCACAGCGCAAGCTGGTGTGTCCGCCGGAAGCGTTGTTGCAGGCATTACGCGATGCGGACCGGAGTGAAGATTTTCAGATGCTGCCGAATAGCCGGCGGTGATGGGCGGATCAGTTTGGATTCGCCCACGAGCATCATTGGATACAAATCCTTGGACGAAAAAAATCCCCCACCTGCACCAAGCGCGATCTTGAGCGCGCTTAGGCTGATGGGGGTTTTTCTCTTATAACTAGCCTGACGATAACCTACTTTCACACTGGTTGCAGCACTATCATCGGCGCAAAGTC
>NZ_JABBGG010000023.1 GCF_012927275.1 Massilia polaris
CCCGAACAGGACCGTGAAACGACTTTGCGCCGATGATAGTGCTGCAACCAGTGTGAAAGTAGGTTATCGTCAGGCTAGTTATAAGAAAAAAACCCGTTGGCGTGTGCCGGCGGGTTTTTTTTCGTCCAAATTTCGCACGCCGTGTCCTCTTTAACCAAGGGCGGCCCGCAAGCCGCCCCTGCCTCTTACTTAGCGATCAGCACCAGCGTGCCGCGGCCACATACGCCATAGCTGGTGTATTCACCGCCGATGGCGTCTTCCGTACCGGGCGTACGCACCTGGTTGGCGCCTTCGGCCCAGGTGCAGGTGTCGGTCACGCGATACCAGCTCTTGCCGGCGCCAGGCCACGGCAAGCTGAAGTTCACCTGTCCACTCCACGCGTTGTGCGCGACGTAGATCGCCGATGCCGTATCCCCTAACTCGCTGCCGTCGATACGCCAGGCGATCGCATGATTGGCCGCATCGTTGAAGTAGGCCGCATCCGCGACCGCGCCATCCGGCTTGAACCAACGCAGCTGTTCCATGACGTTTCCATTGTTATCGACACTCGAATAGAAATTCGCTGGCCGTAACGCCGGATGCGCTTTGCGGAACGCGATCATCGCCTTGCTGAACGCCTGGAAGTTGTTCTGGTCCGTGGTACGGGTCCAGCCCAGCCAGTTCGCGCTGGAGTCCAGGTTGTAAGGATTGTTGTTGCAGTTCAGCGTACGCAAGGCTTCGTCGCCGCCGACAATCATCGGGACGCCGGCCGACAGCATCATCAGCGCCATGCCGTTGCGTGCGGCTTTGCGCTGGTCGGTCGCGATGCCGCCCTGGTCCCAGCTGTTGTTGTTGTTGTCCTCGCCGCCGTCGCTCGGTCCCCAAGGCCAGGCCTGCAGATTGTTCTTCACGTTGCAGCTGTACAGGTCCTTCAATGTGAAGCCATCATGCGCAGTAACGAAGTTCACCGAGTGCCACGGTTTGCGGCCGTCGTCGCCGTACAGGTCGCTCGAGCCGGCGAAACGGGAGGCCATCTGTCCGGTGGTGACGACTGCCGATCCCAGCTTGTTCTGTGATTGCCGCACTGTGTCGCGGTAAGCGCCGTTCCATTCCGCCCAGCCGCTTGGGAAGCCGCCGACCTGGTAGGAATTTCCGCCAATCGCCCACGGTTCGGCGATCAGGTCCACGCCGGAACCGCCGCCGGCCGGACGCGGCGGCAGTTCCGCCACGATGCGATTCAGTGCATTGCCCGAATCCATCTTTTCGAAATTAAAGCAGCCGTGTTCGCAGGTGTTGCCCAGTACCGATGCCAGGTCGAAACGATAGCCGTCGATGCCCAGCTTGTCGCGCCAGTAAGCGAGCGAATCGACGATCAGGTTCTGTGCGATCAGGTTGCGCGTGTTGTAGTTGCCGCCCACGCCGGTGTTATCCCATGAGTTTTGCTGGTCCGATGTGAGGCTGTAGTAGGTCGGGTTGTCCAGCCCGCGCATGCCGTAGATGTTGTATGTCGTCTTGTCCGTGCCGGACCAGGCGCCGCCTTCGCCGGTGTGGTTGTAGACCACGTCGACCAGCACCTTGATGCCCTGCGTTGTTGGTGAGCCCGCGCACGTGGACCTCGTAGAGCACATCGTCCTTCAGGGCGCGGGTCGGCTTGACGCCGATCGACTGCGTATCGCCGGCCAGCACGATGCCTTTCGGCGCGCTCGACCCGGTATCGATGTTGCGGTAGGTGGCGCCGCTGGCGTAGATCGTGCCGTTGGTCATCGTCGGCGTCGTTGGATCGTGGCTGAGTTCCAGCGCGTACGGATCCGTCAGCAGCTTGTTGGGATTGAAGCGGTTGCCGCTGGCGTCGATGTCGGTAATGAAGCCGGTGGCCGTGCCTTTCGTCCAGCTCGTACTGTACGGCCAGTTCGGTCCCCAGGCGCGGTAGCCATAGTAAAGCGTGCCCGACAGGCCCTGACTGTTGAGTGTCGTGACCGGAATGGTGGCGCTCCACACGCCGCCGGCTCCCGCCGTCATGACCACGCGGGATTTCTCCGCCGTGCCCGTTGCCGTGCTGTAGAGGTAGAGCTCGATGCGCGTGGCGCGGCCCGAGTAGACTTTGACTGTGACGTTGGCCTTGGTGGCGTCGTAGCTGGCGCCAAGGCCAGTGGCAACGCAGTCGGCTCTGAACAACGACGAGGCAGTGAGGAGGGTGGCGACTTATTGCTACGCATTGTTGCCAAGGCTCGTGAGGCTCGCCGTCAAGGAGCCTGCCTTCATTTCCTTCGTGCTGGCCAACCGCGTTAAACTCCTTGGTAAGCTCGCGGCGGGGGAGGCTGCCACCGAACGCTGACAACGTCCAAGCTGGTTCAATTGCCCGTTCAAACAACCGTACGTTACAAAAGTACGTCACAATTGGCATGTCAATGTTGCCAATTCATCTAAACGGACAAAATGAACGAACAGGTCGCAAGGGACGTGGTGCTGGTGCGCGCCATCGAAACGGTGGATACAAAGAGCGAGATCCTCAGCCAGGAGGATCGCATGTATGCCAGCCGCAGCGCCAAGGAGCTGGCGCAATGGCAGGCGGCTGACAGCAAGTCGCCGGTCACCGGCGAGCACGTCCTGCAGCAGCGCGCCGAACTGATACTCAAGCGCCTGTCCGAACGTACACCGGCCTTCGCCGCGTTCGCGCAGCGCAGGCCGGGCCTGAAAGGGTTTTCAATCGCGCTCCCGGTCGCAGGCCTGATTCTTGGCGCGGGCCTGGACCGGATCACCGACCCGCACCGCGTCGACCTGCTGTCTGCGCCGCTGCTCGCGATCATCGGCTGGAATCTGCTGGTGTATGTGATGCTGCTTGCGTGGCTCTTCGTACCATCCAAACATACCGGCTGGGCCAGCAAAAAGCTGCTGCGCCGCGCGAGCGCGGGCAAGTCGGCTATCAAGCGCAAGCTGCCGCAGGTCCTGTCAGTGGCGCTGCTGTCGTTCATGTCTGAGTGGGCCGCGTTGCGCGACCGCCTTACGCGCGCGCGCCTTGGCCGCACCTTCCACCTCACCGCGGCGATGTTCGGCGTCGGCGCCATGCTGTCGCTGTACGCGCGCGGTTTCCTGTCGCAGTACGTCGCGGGATGGGAGAGCACCTTCCTCGACGCGTCGCAGGTACACGCCATCCTGTCGGTGCTGTTCGCGCCGGCGACGGCGGCCTTTAATATTCCCGGCTTTTCGATAGGCGACATCGAAGCGCTGCGCTTCACGCGGCCGCAAACGCCGGACGCCGGGGCGCGCTGGGTGCACCTCTACGCCGGCACGCTGTTTTTGCTTGTGGTACTGCCGCGCCTCGTTCTTGCTTTCATTTCCCACTGGCGCGCCCGCGCGCTCGCGCGGCACTTCCCGCTCGACCTCGACCAACCTTATTTCCGCAAGCTGACCGCGCAAGCCGGCGCCAACGAGCCGGGCGTCCTGCGCGTCCTGCCATACAGCTTCAGCATCGACGAAGCGCGCGACCACGGCTTGTCCGCGATCGCCGCGATGGTGCTCGGCGACCAGGCGCGCGTGATGCTGCGCCCGTCGAGCGCTTACGGCGAAGAGCTGACGACCCTGCTGCACGACATCGATTTGAAAGACAGCGGTGCGACCTTGACGGCAGTTCTGTTTAACCTCGCGGCCACGCCAGAGAAAGAAAACCACGGCGCCTTCCTCGACTACGTCGTGCGTCATTCCCCGCGCGGCATCACGGTACTGGTCGACGAGTCGGGCTTCGCCGAACGCCTTGGCGGACCAGATGGCCAGCAACGCCTTGCCGAGCGAATCGCGTTGTGGCAGCAGTTCTGTCACTTCCATCATGCACCCGCCACGATCGTCAACCTGCTCGATCCCGCCCGCCGTCCGATCGACGCTGACGCCGCGCCTGTCGTATCGGCAGCGCCATGAGCAGCGGCCCGGTCCAGATCCAGTTTGCGCTGATCTCGCATACGAACAACGGCAAGACCACGCTGGCGCGCACGCTGGTCGGCGTCGATGTGGGAGAGGTGCGCGACGCGGCGCACGTGACGGTGTTCGCCGAATCGCATCCGCTTCTCACGACCGATGCGGGTGACACGCTGCACCTATGGGACACGCCCGGCTTCGGCGATTCGGTGCGGCTGCTGAAGCGCCTCGCCATGTCGGGCAATCCGATCGGCTGGTTCCTGCGCGAGGTCATCGACCGCTACCGCGACCGCCCGTTCTGGCTAAGCCAGCAGGCGCTGCGTACGGCCAGGGACAATGCGGATGTCGTCCTTTACCTGGTCAACTCATCGGAGATTCCGAACGACGCCGGTTACCTGCCGTCGGAAATGAAGATCCTCGAGTGGCTCGGTAAGCCAGTAGTTGTCCTGCTCAACCAGCTTGGCCCACCACGGCCGGCGTCCGACGAACAGGCGGAGCAGGCGCGCTGGAAGCAGCACCTCGACCAGTTCCCGATCGTGCGCGATGTGCTGGCGATGGACGCCTTTGCGCGCTGCTGGGTGCACGAACGGGTGTTCTACGAGGCGGTCGGAAAGGTTGTAGATGAATCGAAGCGCGCCGGCTACGCGCGCTTGTTCGCCGCGTGGGAAGCGAACAACTTGAATCGCTTCCATGAAGCGATGCGGCTTACCGCGTCGCAGCTGGTAACAGCTGCGCAGGATAGCCAGCCTATCGAAGAGGAAGAAAAGAGCCTGGTGAAATCCGCGATGAAGGCCGTTGGCCTGGCAAAGAGCGACCGGCAGCGCCAGGAGAAAGCGATGGCCCAGCTGGTCGAACGCCTCAACATCAATATCGCGGCGACGACTACACAGCTGTTGAGGCTTCACCAGCTCGACCCATCGTCGGCCGCCAAGGTCAATGCGCGCGTGCGCGAGAATTTTTCGATACGCGCGCCGGTCGACAAAGCGCAGGCAGGCTTGCTCGGTGCAGTCGTTTCCGGCGCGGCGACCGGGCTATCGGCGGACCTGATGGCGGGTGGAATGACGTTTGGCGCAGGCGCCATCCTCGGAGGAATCGTGGGTGCATTGACAATGGCTGGCGCGGCTTGGGGCTTCAACACGACCACGGAACGGAACCGGACCACCATGCAGTTCGCCGACCAATTCATGCAGTCGCTGATGGTGACCAGCGTGCTGCGCTACCTCGCGGTCGCGCACTTCGGCCGTGGCCGCGGCAATTTCGTCGAAAGTGAAGCGCCGCCGTTCTGGCAGGCGGAAGTAGAAAGGGCGGTTGCTGCGCATGCAGTTGGTGTCGACCTGTGGCAAGCGCTGCGCGTAGAGAAGGACAGCACCGCTGCGCATGAGCGGATAGGTTCAGTCGTGCTGAAGGTCACCTCCGACACCCTGAACGCGCTGTATCCCGGCAGCCTGCCCGCCATGATCGCGCGCCCGCTGTAACGTCAGAACTGATACTGCGCGCTCACGCCGGCCAGCCAGGTGCGGGCCGGCGCGGCTTCGTAATAGCGCTTGTTAGCGTCGCCTACGATGACCGAGCCGACGTAACTGCGGTCGAGCAGATTGTTAAGCCGAACGAACTCCGTGAACTTCCAGCGCCCGCCGCTTTGCTTTGCCTGCACGCGCGCGTTCAGCACGCCGTAACCCGGCGCTGGAATTTCGGTGTTGGTGTCTTCTGTGTAGAACTTCTTGCTGGCGATCCCTTCAAGCGCGGCGCCGAAGCGGTCGGCTTTGTCGTTCCATGCTAGTTCTGCGAACAGGTTTGCACGCGGGATGCCAGGCAGGCTGCTGCCAGCGGCGACTGTCCCGAAGCCGGTTTCGTAGGTCGCGCGCAAAGCTGTAACTGCCATCCGAGCGCTCCAGCCGTCAGCGAACGACGTCTCCGCGGACAACTCGACGCCGCGGCGCAAGGTCTCGCTCGCGTTGCGGTAGCTGGTGCGTCCACCGCCGGATGTGTCGACCACCAGTTCATCCTCGGTACGCACCTGGAACAGGGCGCCGTTCACACGGGTATTACTGCCGACGATCGCCTTCACGCCGACTTCCGCATGCTTGCTGCCGGCCGGACGCAGGCCGAAATTGAAGCCCGCACCGGACGGCGAATAGAACAATTCATTCAAGGTCGGCGTTTCGAACCCGCGCGCCGCGCTGGCATACACGTTCAGCACAGGCGAGACTTTGTACAGCACGCCGGTCACCGGTGTCGTTTCACGGTACTCGGCGGCGCCGCTATCGTCACCATTGGACAGGTAGAAGTCATTCACCTCGACCGTGAGCCGGCTGCGGCGCAGGCCGGCGGATAAGACCCATGGGCCGCTTTCCCACTCGACCTGCAGGTAGGGGTCGACGCCGGTGAGCACGTCCTCTTCGTCGCGCCGAAGGGTGCCGATCACGCCGAACTGCGCGCCGACGAAGTTCTCGTAGCCGCGCCGTGCGTCAGTCGATCTGCTGTAATCGATGCCAGCCGTCGCGCTCAACTTTCCGTTGCCGAGATGGCGCACATGCGTGTAGTGGATATCCACGCCGTGGAAGTCGCGGTCGAAGTCGATCACGCCGCCCGAGTGGCTCGCTGGCGCCTGGAAGCCTCGCGAGAAAGACTGGTATTGGATTACCTGGCGGTTGCCGCCATACGCCACCATGCGCAGGCGGTCGTCGCCGAAGCGCTGTTCGAATGAGGCGCCCAGTTGCTTGTGGCTGGTGCTCTTGCGCGTGTTATAGCGTTCGGCCAGCGTTCGTTTGGGCTCGGCAGTGTCGCTCAGGTCGATTTCGCCAGCGCGCGGGTCACGTTGGAAGGTGTCCCAGGTAACGCCAAGCGGGTCGAGGGTATCGTCCTGATCGAGCGCGCTTGCCGTCAGCGTAAGCCGGCTTGACTCGCCGGGCTTCACGGTTATTTTTGCGAACGACTGGTCGCGCCGCGCGGCGCTGTGGTCGCGGTAACCATCGGTCTCAAAGCGGGATGTGTCAATGACGTAGCCGACACCTCCCGATTCGCCTTGCGCATTCACGTCCAGTTTGCGCGTGCCGTCGCCACCGCCGGACAGGTTCAATTCCACCGACGGCCTGCCGGCGCCGTCACGCGTGAATAGCTGGATCACGCCGCCGGAATGATTGCCATAGATGGCGGAGAAGGGGCCGCGCAATACTTCAATGCGCTCGGCCATGTCGAGATTGAAGGTCGCGGCCTGTCCTTGGCCGTCGGGCATCGAGGCGGGGATGCCGTCGGCGATCAGGCGTACGCCACGCACGCCGAACGCCGAACGCGCGCCGAAACCGCGGGAGGAAATCTGCAGGTCCTGCGCATAATTTTCTCGGTTGCGGGCCACCAGTCCCGGTACTGCGCTGAGTGCCTCGGACGCGTTCACCCGGATCTGGCCACTTCGGATACGCGTGGCGTCGACGACATCAATCGCCGCCGGAAAGTCGAAGCTGGTGTGTTCGACACGGCTGCCGCTGACAACGACGACCGCCGCGAGCGGGGAAGGCAGCAGTTGCGGCGGCACCTGCGCTGCCGCTGCGGCGGAGGTGGCAAACAGGCCGGCGACGGCGGTAAGGCGAAACGGGCACTGCAAACGCATCTTCTCTCCTGGTTCCTGGAATGACGTCGGCTGGGATGCGGCGTCATTCATGCGAGTTTAACAATATACGAAGGCATGCCAGGCGCGGTTGAAAAGGACTTTCAACAATCTCACGCAAAATCACTTGCCAACTCTCTGCGGCCTTTGCTATAGTTCGCCTCCCCGCAGAATTGGTTGACGAAATCAAGTAGTTGCTGAGCTGTGAGGGTCGTCTGAAAAAGACGACGCGGTAAAAAAGAGGGTTGACGAAATACAGCGAAAGCTTCATACTCTTCCTTCTCTGCTGCTGACAAACAAAACGCTTTGTCGATGAGCAGCAAGCAACACAAAACAAGTTCTTTAAAAATTAACAGTCGATAAGTGTGGGCGTTTGATGAAGGTGCCAGTGACTTCGGTCACTGA
>NZ_JABBGG010000024.1:0-1728 GCF_012927275.1 Massilia polaris
GTGGCAGAAATGCCAACAAACAGAGATTAAACTGAAGAGTTTGATCCTGGCTCAGATTGAACGCTGGCGGCATGCTTTACACATGCAAGTCGAACGGCAGCGCGGGGCAACCTGGCGGCGAGTGGCGAACGGGTGAGTAATATATCGGAACGTACCCAAGAGTGGGGGATAACGTAGCGAAAGTTACGCTAATACCGCATACGATCTAAGGATGAAAGCAGGGGACCGCAAGGCCTTGTGCTCCTGGAGCGGCCGATATCTGATTAGCTAGTTGGTAGGGTAAAGGCCTACCAAGGCTACGATCAGTAGCTGGTCTGAGAGGACGACCAGCCACACTGGAACTGAGACACGGTCCAGACTCCTACGGGAGGCAGCAGTGGGGAATTTTGGACAATGGGCGCAAGCCTGATCCAGCAATGCCGCGTGAGTGAAGAAGGCCTTCGGGTTGTAAAGCTCTTTTGTCAGGGAAGAAACGGTGAGAGCTAATATCTCTTGCTAATGACGGTACCTGAAGAATAAGCACCGGCTAACTACGTGCCAGCAGCCGCGGTAATACGTAGGGTGCAAGCGTTAATCGGAATTACTGGGCGTAAAGCGTGCGCAGGCGGTTTTGTAAGTCTGATGTGAAATCCCCGGGCTCAACCTGGGAATTGCATTGGAGACTGCAAGGCTAGAATCTGGCAGAGGGGGGTAGAATTCCACGTGTAGCAGTGAAATGCGTAGAGATGTGGAGGAACACCGATGGCGAAGGCAGCCCCCTGGGTCAAGATTGACGCTCATGCACGAAAGCGTGGGGAGCAAACAGGATTAGATACCCTGGTAGTCCACGCCCTAAACGATGTCTACTAGTTGTCGGGTTTTAATTAACTTGGTAACGCAGCTAACGCGTGAAGTAGACCGCCTGGGGAGTACGGTCGCAAGATTAAAACTCAAAGGAATTGACGGGGACCCGCACAAGCGGTGGATGATGTGGATTAATTCGATGCAACGCGAAAAACCTTACCTACCCTTGACATGTACGGAAGCCACGAGAGATCGAGGTGTGCTCGAAAGAGAACCGTAACACAGGTGCTGCATGGCTGTCGTCAGCTCGTGTCGTGAGATGTTGGGTTAAGTCCCGCAACGAGCGCAACCCTTGTCATTAGTTGCTACGAAAGAGCACTCTAATGAGACTGCCGGTGACAAACCGGAGGAAGGTGGGGATGACGTCAAGTCCTCATGGCCCTTATGGGTAGGGCTTCACACGTCATACAATGGTACATACAGAGGGCCGCCAACCCGCGAGGGGGAGCTAATCCCAGAAAGTGTATCGTAGTCCGGATTGTAGTCTGCAACTCGACTACATGAAGTTGGAATCGCTAGTAATCGCGGATCAGCATGTCGCGGTGAATACGTTCCCGGGTCTTGTACACACCGCCCGTCACACCATGGGAGCGGGTTTTACCAGAAGTAGGTAGCTTAACCGCAAGGAGGGCGCTTACCACGGTAGGATTCGTGACTGGGGTGAAGTCGTAACAAGGTAGCCGTATCGGAAGGTGCGGCTGGATCACCTCCTTTCTAGAGTAGCACCGGGGTTTTAGAACCCACTCATTGAGCGTCCACTCTTATCGACTGTTGAAATTGAAAGAAACAGTAGCAGTGTCCAAGTCGGGGCTGTAGCTCAGCTGGTTAGAGCACCGTGTTGATAACGCGGGGGTCGTTGGTTCGAGTCCAACCAGCCCTACCAGG
>NZ_JABBGG010000024.1:1824-3085 GCF_012927275.1 Massilia polaris
GACACACTTAGGGTAGTAGTAAAAACTCATCAAACACAGTAATAAATGAAGTCTTGCTTGGAACTGTAACGATCCCTGGCAACAGGGGCTAACGTTATAGGGACAAGTGAATAAGTGCACATGGTGGATGCCTTGGCGATTACAGGCGATGAAGGACGTAGTAGCTTGCGATAAGCTGCGGGGAGCTAGCAAACAAGCTTTGATCCGCAGATTTCCGAATGGGGAAACCCGGCCTTTTAGGTCATTGCATACTGAATACATAGGTATGCAAAGCGAACGCGGCGAACTGAAACATCTAAGTAGCTGCAGGAAAATAAATCAACCGAGATTCCCAAAGTAGTGGCGAGCGAAATGGGAAGAGCCTGCACGTTTTAGCATGACGCATAGTGGAACGGATTGGAAACTCCGGCCATAGAGGGTGATAGCCCCTTACACGAAATGCGATGTGTGGAACTAAGCGTGCGACAAGTAGGGCGGGACACGAGAAATCCTGTCTGAATATGGGGGGACCATCCTCCAAGGCTAAATACTCGTAATCGACCGATAGTGAACCAGTACCGTGAGGGAAAGGCGAAAAGAACCCCGGGAGGGGAGTGAAATAGATCCTGAAACCGTGTGCATACAAACAGTAGGAGCGGACTTGTTCCGTGACTGCGTACCTTTTGTATAATGGGTCAGCGACTTACATTCAGTGGCAAGGTTAACCATATAGGGAAGCCGTAGAGAAATCGAGTCCGAATAGGGCGACAGTCGCTGGGTGTAGACCCGAAACCAAGTGATCTACTCATGGCCAGGATGAAGGTGCGGTAACACGCCCTGGAGGTCCGAACCCACTAATGTTGAAAAATTAGGGGATGAGCTGTGGGTAGGGGTGAAAGGCTAAACAAACTTGGAAATAGCTGGTTCTCTCCGAAAACTATTTAGGTAGTGCCTCAAGTATCACCATCGGGGGTAGAGCACTGTTATGGCTAGGGGGTCATTGCGACTTACCAAACCATTGCAAACTCCGAATACCGATGAGTGCGAGCTTGGGAGACAGACGTCGGGTGCTAACGTCCGGCGTCAAGAGGGAAACAACCCAGACCGCCAGCTAAGGTCCCAAAGATTGGCTAAGTGGAAAACGAAGTGGGAAGGCTAAAACAGTCAGGATGTTGGCTTAGAAGCAGCCATCATTTAAAGAAAGCGTAATAGCTCACTGATCGAGTCGTCCTGCGCGGAAGATGTAACGGGGCTAAGCCAGTCACCGAAGCTGCGGATATCT
>NZ_JABBGG010000024.1:3181-5130 GCF_012927275.1 Massilia polaris
CAATATGGTAGGAGAGCGTTCTGTAAGCCTGCGAAGGTGTCTTGTAAAGGATGCTGGAGGTATCAGAAGTGCGAATGCTGACATGAGTAGCGATAATGGGGGTGAAAAGCCCCCACGCCGTAAGCCCAAGGTTTCCTGTTCAACGTTCATCGGAGCAGGGTGAGTCGGCCCCTAAGGCGAGGCAGAGATGCGTAGCTGATGGGAAGCAGGTTAATATTCCTGCACCGTCGTATGATGCGATGGGGGGACGGATCGCGGAAGGTTGTCTGCCTGTTGGAATAGGCAGTTTCTGGTTCATAGAAGGCGCTTAGGCAAATCCGGGCGCAGGATTCAAGGGACTGGGACGAGCGGCTTATGCTGCGAAGCAATCGGAAGTGGTTCCAAGAAAAGCCTCTAAGCTTCAGTCATACGAGACCGTACCGCAAACCGACACAGGTGGGCGAGATGAGTATTCTAAGGCGCTTGAGAGAACTCGGGAGAAGGAACTCGGCAAATTGGTACCGTAACTTCGGGAAAAGGTACGCCCCAGTAGCTTGGCTGATTTACTTCAGTAGGGCGAAAGGGTTGCAATAAACTGGTGGCTGCGACTGTTTAATAAAAACACAGCACTCTGCAAACACGAAAGTGGACGTATAGGGTGTGACGCCTGCCCGGTGCTGGAAGATTAAATGATGGGGTGCAAGCTCTTGATTGAAGTCCCAGTAAACGGCGGCCGTAACTATAACGGTCCTAAGGTAGCGAAATTCCTTGTCGGGTAAGTTCCGACCTGCACGAATGGCGTAACGATGGCCACACTGTCTCCTCCCGAGACTCAGCGAAGTTGAAGTGTTTGTGATGATGCAATCTACCCGCGGCTAGACGGAAAGACCCCATGAACCTTTACTGTAGCTTTGCATTGGACTTTGAACCAATCTGTGTAGGATAGGTGGGAGGCTTTGAAGCGGGGACGCCAGTCTTCGTGGAGCCAACCTTGAAATACCACCCTGGTTTGTTTGAGGTTCTAACCTTGGTCCGTTATCCGGATCGGGGACAGTGCATGGTAGGCAGTTTGACTGGGGCGGTCTCCTCCTAAAGTGTAACGGAGGAGTTCGAAGGTACGCTAATTACGGTCGGACATCGTGATGATAGTGCAATGGCATAAGCGTGCTTAACTGCGAGACTGACAAGTCGAGCAGGTACGAAAGTAGGACATAGTGATCCGGTGGTTCTGTATGGAAGGGCCATCGCTCAACGGATAAAAGGTACTCTGGGGATAACAGGCTGATTCCTCCCAAGAGTTCATATCGACGGGGGAGTTTGGCACCTCGATGTCGGCTCATCACATCCTGGGGCTGTAGCCGGTCCCAAGGGTATGGCTGTTCGCCATTTAAAGTGGTACGTGAGCTGGGTTTAAAACGTCGTGAGACAGTTTGGTCCCTATCTGCCGTGGGCGTTGGAAATTTGAAGGGGGCTGCTCCTAGTACGAGAGGACCGGAGTGGACGAACCTCTGGTGTACCGGTTGTCACGCCAGTGGCATTGCCGGGTAGCTAAGTTCGGAAGAGATAACCGCTGAAAGCATCTAAGCGGGAAACTTGCCTTGAGATGAGATTTCCCGGAGCTTTAAGCTCCTTGAAGGGTCGTTCGAGACCAGGACGTTGATAGGTCAGGTGTGGAAGTGCAGTAATGCATTAAGCTAACTGATACTAATTGCCCGTACGGCTTGTCCCTATAACATTAGTAGTTATAGGTCTGCAAGACTTCAAAACTGATTTTGATATAAAACTTACTTCTTCCAGATTCAAAGCGCTGTTGCCCCGTTGGGAACAGTTGCTTGTACAAGTTATGCCTGATGACCATAGCAAGTCGGTCCCACCCCTTCCCATCCCGAACAGGACCGTGAAACGACTTTGCGCCGATGATAGTGCTGCAACCAGTGTGAAAGTAGGTTATCGTCAGGCTAGTTATAAGA
>NZ_JABBGG010000025.1 GCF_012927275.1 Massilia polaris
TCCCGAACAGGACCGTGAAACGACTTTGCGCCGATGATAGTGCTGCAACCAGTGTGAAAGTAGGTTATCGTCAGGCTAGTTATAAGAAAAAAACCCGTTGGCGTGTGCCGGCGGGTTTTTTTTCGTCTTGCGATTTGTCGTGACCGACGGCCACCTATCCGAGTGGCGCACCTTTCATCACGCCCGACCATCTCCGTTCGACAGCGTGCTTTTGCGCATCGTTGAGAGCTATCAATTACCGAACCCGTTTCTCCAGCGATCATGATCGATGGCATCCCCCGTGATTGCCATCCTTACATATCAGCGAAAATTGGAGGCGTCAGCATGGGATACGTACTGTCGAAGTGGACCCGACTGCCGCAGCTCGGCGGCTGCGGTGCGGTTGCGATTGCCTTTATGCTCGGCGGATGCGGAAAAGGAACCGACCCCGCTCCGCCGGCGCCGGAACCCAAGCCCCAGATCAGCGCCGAGGTGACGCGGACATCGTTTGGCATCGCCCACATCCTTGCCGACAACTTCAAGAACCTCGGTTATGGCCTAGCCTACGCCTACGCGCAGGATAATGTTTGCATGTTCGCCGACACCCTGCTCACTGTGCGCGGTGAACGGTCGCGCTTCTTCGGTGGCGATCTTCCCGCTACGTCTTCTAAAAATGGCGAGTATGGTGTGGCAAGCGACTTCATGAACCTGAAGAACGAAGACAGCGACTTCTTCTTCAAAGGCTATGTTGACCCGGAGCAGCTGCGCGCCGCCTACGCCACTGGTTCGCGTGAAGCGCGCGACCTGCTCGCCGGTTACGCCGCCGGATACAACCGCTACCTCAGGGATTACGCCGGCCGCCTTCCCGCCGCATGCCATAACGCAGCATGGGTCCGCCCGATTACCGTCGAGGATATGTACCTCGTGCTCGCCGAAAAAGCGTTGCATGCGTCCGGCCAGGTATTCGCAAAAGAAATCGTGGATGGCGCGCGCGACCCCGAGGCAGCGGCAACCGTCACCGCCCGCACACGTATCAGCAAGCTGGATCCGTCGTTTGTCCAGCAGCGCCTGGCGAAGCTCACCGCTGAACAGCTCGGCAGCAACGCACTGGGCGTCGGCAAGGATATTTCGACGACCGGCCGCGGCATTTTGCTCGGCAGCCCACATTACCCGTGGACCAGCACAGACCGCTTCTGGCAGGCCCACCTGACAGTGCCCGGCCGCTACGATGCGATGGGCGTCATCCTGGGCGGCATTCCTGTCGTGGTGATCGGCTTCAACCGCGACGTCGCATGGTCCCATACGGTGACGACCGCAGCCCACTTCACGACATTCAGGCTCACGCTCGACACCCGCGATCCATCCGGCACCACCTACATTTCTGACGGCGTCCCCGTCAAGATGACCGCAAAGAATGTCCACGTCGACAGCCTGCAGCCTGACGGCACCTTGCGTTCGAAGAGCAAGACCTTCTATTTCAGCAAGCACGGCGCCGTGATGGTGAAGGCCGATGCGGGGCTGACCTGGTCGTCGAGCGCCGTGTACGTGCTGGCAGATCCCAACCGCAATAACACTCGTTTGATCGAGCAGTGGATCGGTATTGGCAGCGCACGAAACGTCACCGAGCTCAAGGCCTCGCTCGACCGCACGATCGGCTTGCCCTGGGTGAATACCGTGGCTGTCGACCGCGATGGCCAAACCCTGTATGCCGATGCGAGCGTAGTCCCAAACGTCACGCCAGAGACGTTTGCATCCGATTGCATGATGCTTCCGCCGCTGCTGATGTTCAACGGCTCGCGCGCGTCGTGCGATTGGGGCGCAGGCCACCTGGCGCCTTCCGGCATTATTTCGCCAACGAATGGCCCTTGGACCGTGCGCGCCGACTATGTCGGCAACTCGAATGACAGTTATTGGCTGACAAACGCACGCTCCCTGATGACCGGGCCGGCACCGTACGGCTTTTCCCCGCTGTACGGAAGGACAGGAATCGAGCAAAAGATGCGCACCCGTATTGGCTTCAAGCAGTTCGAGGAAGCCCTCGCCCGCAAAGCAAGGTTGGGGATAGACGACATCCAACAGCTGGCGTTCGCCAACCGCGTCCACGCGGCCGAGTTGGTGCTGCCGCAACTGCTGCCTGCTTGCTACGCCGCGAACGATTCAACATTGACGGGCGCATGCAGTGCATTGTCGGGCTGGGACCGGAAAGCCGACCTGGATAGCCGTGGCGCGGTTCTGTTCCGCGAGTTCTGGAACGCCGCGGCGGCGCTTCCCGATAAGTGGTCCGTTCGATTCGATCCGCAGGATCCGGTGAATACTCCACGCGGCGTGAAGCTTTCTGCGTTGGCGCCTATGCTGGCAGCGTTGAAAACCGCCGCCCAAAAGCTCGCGAGCCTGAATATCGCGCTGGATGGGAAGCTGGGCGATTACCAGGGCGAGACGCGCAACGGTGTACGGGTTCCGATTCACGGGGCGATCGGCGATATCGATGGGTCCTATAACTCGATTCACATGCGCACGGAGCTTGGGCCGCAAGGCTATCGCGACGTCGAATGGGGAACCAGTTACGTCCAGGCGGTTACCTTCGATGATGCCGGACCGGTAGCGCGCGGAATGCTGTTGTATGGACAGTCGGTCGATCCCGCATCTCCCCATTACGCCGACCAGCTTCCGGTGTATTCGCGCAAGGAGTGGACGGCGCTACCGTTCGCGGCGGACAAGATCCAGTCCGATCCGAACTATCGAGCGATGACATTGTCTGAATAACTGTCGCTTTTTTGAAATCGCTCTTGTCAAGCTCGACGAGGGTTGCTATAGTTCGCCTCCCGTTGCGATGCAGCACAAAAAAACAAGCGACGGGATGATGTGGAAAATAAAAAGAAGTTGACGAAAATAGCAAAACACCGCATAATCTCATCTCTCTGCTGCTGACAAACAAAACGCTTTGTCGATGAGCAGCAAGCAACACAAAACAAGTTCTTTAAAAATTAACAGTCGATAAGTGTGGGCGTTTGATGAAGGTGCCAGTGACTTCGGTTACTGATTACTTAAATTATCAAATGTTCACAAAAAAGAAATACGTTGTCTCAGCAATGAAATAACGGTCAGTATTTTGAGTGAGCGACCCCTTAGTAATAAGGGTGGCAGAAATGCCAACAAACAGAGATTAAACTGAAGAGTTTGATCCTGGCTCAGATTGAACGCTGGCGGCATGCTTTACACAT
>NZ_JABBGG010000026.1 GCF_012927275.1 Massilia polaris
GAAGTCAGTTTCATCCGTGCATTCCACCTGATCCAGTTTGAGTTGCACTGGGCTGCCGTCACCAGGTCGTACGGAAAACTACCAGCCTCGATGAAGCATTTGCGCGAAAGGCTGGTTAGCCTCCTGAGTGACGAACGGCCCGATCGCAAATACGACCGGGCCGTCAAAGCGACACCGAAGCGCTACGCCGTTCGCGTCATTAAGAAATCACCTTAACTGAACGGCATTACCAGTGATGGGGCCTTTTTCTATCGTGTATCATAGAGGGAAGTTCTAATAACATTGTCCACCGTTATCCGGCGAAATGCGATAGAATCCACCACTTCCGTGTGGGTAGGCGTGTGGGTAGGAAAATGGCAATCGTACTTGAAAAATTGAAGGCGTTGACCATCTCGAAGTTGCAGGAGCCTGGCTATTATGGCGACGGCGGCGGTCTTTGGCTTCAAGTGTCGAAAACCGGCACGAAGAGCTGGATCTTTCGCTACACGATGGATAAGAAGCAGCGTGAGATGGGCCTTGGTTCGTTTCTTGTCATCGGCCTCGCCGATGCGCGAGAGCGCGCCAAAGCTTGCCGTTTGCTGGTATTGGATGGCGTTGACCCTCTGGATGAGCGTGCAGCCCGCAAACAACAACTTGCAACCGCCGGCCAAGCTGATCACCTTCGACCAGTGTGCGAAACGCTATGTCGCTGCACACCGCGCTGGTTGGAAAAATTCAAAACATGCCGACCAATGGGAGAACACGTTGGAAACCTATGCGTCGCCGGTGATCGGAAGCCTGTCAGTGGACCAGGTTGACACTGCGCTGGTGATGAAGGTCCTTTTCCTATCTGGGATAACAAGACAGAGACTGCAAAGCGCCTACGTGGCCGTATCGAATGCGTACTCGACTGGGCAGCCGTCCACAAATTTCGTCAGGGCGAAAATCCTGCGCGCTGGCGTGGCCACTTGGATCATCTGCTTGCGAATCCTGGCAAGATCGCCCCAGTGAAAAATCACCCTGCATTGCCATGGCAAGAAGTCGGCGCGTTCATGCCCGAACTTCGTGCACGCGATGGTGTTGCAGCTCGCGCCGTCGAGTTCGCCATTCTTACCGCTTGCCAATGTTGGCGATGTTGGCAGCCGTCGCGGAGATGGAGAGGGACCTGATCGTTGAGCGCACCCAAGCAGGACTAGCGCGCGCTAAGGCTGAGGGCACGATCCTCGGCGGGCGGCCTAAAACGACGCCTGAGCAGCGTAAGGCGATGGCGGAAGGTTACGCGAGCAAACAGAGCGTGAGTGCCTTGGCGAAGCTCTACGGCGTCTCGCGCTCGACCGTGCTGACTATCGTGAAGCCGAGCTAAGATGGCAAGGCAGGCTGCCACCACGCTTTCCTACGGGAACACATGGCGACAACATGCGCTGCGAGCGGCCAAAAGTGGTCGTTTTAACTCCGGATTTTAGCGGAATAAAATAAACTCACGTCGAGCGAGCACGAGAGCTTAGAACAACGACCTTCTCGCCGTACGGCTCTGCGATTAGTACCTGGTCGCGTCCGTTGTTCTTGGCGATGTACAGTGCACGATCTGCCGCTTTGAGTATCTCGTCATTGCGTTCCCCATGCGATGGGCACGAAGATATTCCAAACGACGCTGTAATCCCACTGATGTGCTGACCTAGGTGATGGATTGAGATCTCAGCAAGGGACTGCCTGATCTTTTCAGCGCATACAGCAGCCGCCTCTACAGTGCAATCGGGCAGGACTACTACCAACTCCTCACCGCCATAACGACAGACCACGTCGCTGGCCCGAACGCATCCGACGATCTTTCGTGAGACATTTTCAAGCACGAGGTCTCCAGCATCATGTCCGTAGGTATCATTGATTCGCTTGAAGTGATCCAGATCAATCATTATAACGGAACAAGAAGTCTGGCTTCGCTGTGCCCTAATCAACTCACGCCTCAACGTCTCGTCGAAATAGCGCCTGTTATATAGTCCTGTTAGCGGGTCAATAGTTGACTGTTGTCGTAGCGAGTCACGCAACAGTACGTTATTTATCGCTAGCGCGAGCTGCTCGGCTAGGGTGGCCACAATGTCTTGATCAATCAACGCACTGTCGTTAGTAATGTCGGTGACAACCAACAAACCGACAACATCACCTTGTGACATCATCGGTACGCAAAATTGCGTCTTTGCTGAATCGTCCGCATCGGTGTGCTCGCAGCAAAGGTCGGTCGGGGTCGAATGATGGATCTTCCCAAGCCGTAAGCCCCAGCAGTCGCTTGGCGCAAGTAGACTTGCGCCGAGGTCTTTGCTCCCCCAATATGCTTTCATCTCCAGAAAGTCACGGGAATTACCGTAGAGATAAACTTGCCCGGAGGTGTTGGGTAAAAGCTTCGACATGAATATCGGCAAGACGTGGCTCAACTCAGCCGGTGCTTTGATACTGTCGATCGACTGAAGCATTTGTGCTGTGGCCGAAAGGTAGGTAGCACGGCGAACGGCGCTATGGGCATGCATAGCGTTTGTTTCCGCGAGCAACTCAGCTTGTGTCGTTGCTTCTGCACGCTGACTCAGGCTGCTCGCTGCTACGACGATGGAAAAGCAAATGATGACAAAGCTCGCCATACTGGCACCGAGACCCAAAACAGTGTTGTACTGCAAGGATGCAGTAATTTCTGCACGCAACTCAACACGACGTTGAGCCAAACTGTTGAGTTGCGTCGTTATCAATCGCCGCACCTGATCCATCATTATTCTACCGCGTTGACTCGCGACCATTGCCACCGCTGCTTGGCTTTTGCCCGCCCGTTTTAGCGCGATTGAACTACTCATTTCAAGCAATTTTGCTCGGGCTATTGTACTAATCCTCTCGACAATTGCTTTCTCTTCAGGAGAAGACGCGGTAATCCCCCCGCAAAAAGAGCGTGTTTAGAAGTAGAATTTTCTACTTACGAACAGAAAGCTCTACATGAAGACGTCCCGCTTTACCGACAGCCAAATCATCGCCATCCTCAAGCAGGCCGAAGCC
>NZ_JABBGG010000027.1 GCF_012927275.1 Massilia polaris
GCGTAGGGCAATGGAATGGACTCCTCCACCTACGGCAGCAACTGTGCCAGACTGAAGTGTCGAGCAGACAATTCAATCACAGAGGAGGAGTCCAAATGTATGCTACACGAGTTGGTGTTGATCTTGCAAAGTCAGTTCTTCAGGTCCACAGCGTCGACCGTCACGAGAAGGTCGTAGCGCGCAAGAAGTTGAATCGCGCTCAGATGCATGCGTATTTCAAGTCGCTGGCGCCAAGCTTGGTTGGAATGGAGGCTTGCGCGACATCGCACTACTGGGCGCGCACCTTGATGAGCTACGGACACAGGGTTGAGCTTATCGCGGCCCAGTTCGTGAAGCCCTACGTCAAGGGCGGCAAGAATGACGCCAACGATGCAGAAGCGATTTGTGAGGCGGTAGGCCGGCCGACGATGCGGTTCGTCGCCATCAAGACGGTCGATCAACAGGTGATGCAGGCCGAGCACCGCATTCGGAGCCGCCTGGTACGCGCGCGAACGGCGTTGTGCAATGAGATACGTGGTTTGCTTGGTGAGTTTGGCATTGTGGTGCCGGTGGGTGTGCCGAATTTGAGGAAGGCACTCCCCGTGATCGAAGACCAAGAGGATAGTGGCCTGACGCCGCGCTTCCTGATGCTACTCGGCGAGCTGGCCGAAGAGCTGCGCCAGATCGATGACCGTGTAACCTTGCACGACAAACGTATTCAGGGCGCCGCGCGCGCGGATCACCGGATCCGGCGGCTTCTGGAGATTGAAGGCATAGGTCCGGTCAGCGCCAGTGCCTTGGTAGCGGCGGTGGGTGACGCCAAGCAGTTTGCCGGTGGCCGCGATATGGCCGCCTGGCTGGGTCTGGTGCCCAGCCAGCACTCCAGTGGCGGGAAGGAGAGATTAGGCGGTATCAGCAAGCGCGGTGACACATACTTGCGCACACTGCTCATCCATGGCGCGCGCGCCGCTCTTAACGTCTGTGGCAACAAGGAGGACGTGCGCAGCAAATGGGCGCATAGCCTCGCCACCAGACGCAATCGCAACATCGCCACGGTCGCCCTGGCGAACAAGAACGCCAGGATCGCCTGGGCCGTTCTTAGTCGAGATGAGGATTACCGCGGGGCGAAACGGTAACAAAGGTTGTTGTAGTACCGAGCACTTCCAGCAGCAATTGCGTAGTCAATTGAAGTAATGGCAAAACAGGTCAGACCGGCGCTTGCATCACCAGCCTTTTCCATAGGCCCAATGTCGAGGCAACATTCGATAAGGCCGATAGGGCGATCTGGAGCGAGCGCGCAGAATCCATTATGGCCCGAGCGCGACGGTGCTCACAACGAGGCCGGATATACGGAAGCAGTTGCACCTAACAGCCAAAACCGAAATTGATGTTGCAATATCGGAGGAGTCCATATATGGA
>NZ_JABBGG010000028.1 GCF_012927275.1 Massilia polaris
TGCGTATTCCGGTCAACGTGACCGCTGATTCCGGCCTATCGTGACCGCTGCGCATTCGATGATGTTACGCGTTTAAATTGTAAAGGCTGCGGTCACGATGGGTCGATATTTCTCTCCTTTTTGCTAGTTTTAGGTCGTTGGGTGCGTAGCGAGTCGCCGGTCAGCGTGAAGCGGTGGTTGCGCTGCATGATACGGTCCAGGATCGCATCGGCGATGGTGGCGTCGCCGATCCAGGCATGCCAGTGGTCGACCGGCAGCTGGCTGGTGATGATCGTGGCCTTGCTGCCGGCCCGGTCGTCGATGATCTCCAGCAGATCCGAGCGCGTCATACTGTCGATGGCGCCCATGCCCCAGTCGTCAAGCACAAGGACGTCAGTCTTGGCCAGCTGGAGAAGCCATTTGCCGAAGGCCCCGCTGACGTGCCGGATGCGCAGTTCTTCCTGCAAGCGGGGTACACGCTGGTAGATCGCGCTGTAACCACGCCGGCAGGCGTACTGCGCCAGCGCACAGGCAAGCCACGACTTGCCGGCGCCAGTCGGGCCGGTGATCAGGATGCTGTGGCCGGCGCTGACCCAGTCCCCTAGCGCCAGGCTCATGACTTCGCGGCGGTCGATGCCACGACCGGAGCGCGCGTCGATGTCCTCGATCGCGGCCTGACCGTACTTGAGGTGCGCGTTCTTCAGCAGCCGCACCAGCTTTCGGTCATTGCGGGCATGGACCTCGCGGTCGATCAGCAGCGCCACACGCTCCTCGAAGCTCAACGCGCTCATGCCTGGTTGTGCCAGTTGTTCTTCAAGGCCGGCCGCCAGGCCATCCAGTTTCAGTGAGCGCAGTTGTGCCAGGGTTGTGTGCATCATCATCTCGTCGTTCCTCATTGGTAGTAGCCAGGTCCGCGGACGTGGGCATGGTCGGGGCTGACCCACTCGCCAGCGACAGTCGGCGCGCTCTGGTCGCGGTTGTTCTTCAGGATGTCGTTCACATGCCGGTACTGGCAGGCGCCGATCTGCAGGGCCAGCGTGCAGGCCGCTTCCAGGCGCCCCTTGCCGTAGCGCTTAGCCAGCGACAGGAGCCCCAAGCACGCGCGGTAGCCGTGCTCTGGATGCCTGTTCTCGGCCATCAGCCGCGTCACCGCTTCGGCGGTCGCCGGACCGATACTCGTCCCCCAGTGGATCAGGCGTGTCGGCGTCCATTCCATGTGAGCGCGGTGAGCGGCAGGCATGTGCGTCGCCGTCGTGGTGAAGCCTCCCTGGCGGCTGTTGCGGGCATGGCTGGCGACGCGTTGGCCCCGATGCATCAGCTCCACCACCGCCGTCGTGATGCGTGCTTCGATCACCTGGCCGACCAGCGCGTGCGGCACGCTGTAGCGGTGGCGCTCGACCTCGACGTGGTA
>NZ_JABBGG010000029.1 GCF_012927275.1 Massilia polaris
GGTAATCCCCCCGCAAAAAGAGCGTGTTTAGAAGTAGAATTTTCTACTTACGAACAGAAAGCTCTACATGAAGACGTCCCGCTTTACCGACAGCCAAATCATCGCCATCCTCAAGCAGGCCGAAGCCGGCAGTCCGGTTCCCGAGCTGTGCCGCGAGCACGGCATCAGTAATGCCACGTTCTACAAGTGGCGCGCCAAGTACGGCGGCATGGACGCGTCGTTGATGGCCCGCATGAAGGAACTCGAGGACGAGAACCGGCGCTTGAAGAAAATGTATGCCGAGGAACGGCTCAAGGCCGAGATTGTCGCGGAGGCTCTCACAAAAAAGTGGTAGCGCCATCTCAGCGGCGGGAGATGGCGCAGTGGGCCGTAGCGCAGCGGTCAGCCACGATTGGCCTGGCATGTCAGGCATTTGGCATCAGCCAGACCTGCTACCGCTACAAGGCCAGGCTGGATGCGGAGAACGGCGTCATCGCCGACTGGCTGGTACGGCTAACGAACAACCAGCGCAACTGGGGCTTTGGGCTGTGCTTCCTGTACCTGCGCAACGTAAAGGGCTTCAAATGGAACCACAAGCGTGTCTACAGGATCTACCGCGAGCTCGAGCTGAACCTGCGGATCAAGCCGCGCCATCGCCTGGTGCGAGAGAAGCCGCTGCCGCTGGCGGTGCCGACCGCGATCAACCAGTGCTGGTCGATGGACTTCATGCATGACCAGCTTGCCGATGGGCGTAGCATCAGGCTGTTCAATGTCATCGACGACTACAACCGCGAGGGCCTCGGTATCGAAGTCGATTTCTCGCTGCCGTCCGAACGTGTAATTCGCTCGCTCGACCGGATCATCGAATGGCGCGGTAAACCGGATGCCATTCGATGCGACAACGGCCCCGAATACATTAGCGCGGTAACGCTGGCCTGGGCTGCCAGGCATGGGATCCGAATCGATTTCATCCAGCCTGGCCAGCCGCAGCAAAACGCTTACGTCGAGCGATATAACAGGACCGTTCGCTATGACTGGCTCGCCCATCACCTGTTTGAGACGCTCGACGAAATCCAGGAATTTGCCACCAACTGGCTGTGGACCTACAATCACGACCGGCCCAACATGGCACTCGGCGGTATTACGCCAAAACAGAAATTGGCACTTGCCGCTTAACCTCTACTTTTAGCGTGCTCTAAAAATGGGGGGATTACC
>NZ_JABBGG010000003.1 GCF_012927275.1 Massilia polaris
CGTAACATCATTTCGGTGTTGTACGACACCATTCCGGTATCGTGACCGCTGATTCCGGCATCGTGACCGCTGATTCCGGTGGCGGCCGAAATCGGTCACGATAGACCGGAATGGGTGGTCACGATGGACCAGAATGACCGGTCACGATAGACCGGAATCACTGGTCACGATGGGCCGGAATACCCACCAATCTCAAGAACCGCGTCGAAGAGGCCACGGAAGCCGCCGTTGTCGCTTTCTCCCTAGAGCAACCGGCCTTCGGGCAGGTTCGTGCTTCTAACGAGCTGCGCAAGCGTGGCATCTTCATTTCTCCGTCTGGTGTCCGCTCAGTATGGTTACGCCGCGATCTGGAATCGTTCAAGAAGCGACTGAAAGCGCTCGAATCCCATGTGGCAGCGACCGGCGAGGTACTGACTGAGGCCCAGGTCGTCGCTCTTGAGCGCAAGCAGGACGACGACGTCGCCCATGGCGAAATCGAAACGGCCCACCCTGGTTACCTTGGTAGCCAGGACACCTTCTACGTAGGCACGATTAAGGGCGTCGGTCGCATCTATCAGCAGACCTATGTTGATACCTATTCGAAGTGGGCTGCCGCCAAGCTGTACAACACGAAAACGCCGATCACAGCGGCCGATCTACTCAACGACCGTGTTCTTCCATCCATGGAAGAGCACGGAATGGGGGTGATCCGCGTACTGACCGATCGCGGTACCGAGTTCTGCGGCAAGGCCGAGTCGCATGACTATCAACTGTACCTGGCACTGAACGACATCGAGCACACGAAGACAAAGGTTCGCCACCCGCAAACCAATGGGATCTGCGAGCGCTTTCACAAGACGATCCTGCAGGAGTTCTACCAAGTTGCGTTTCGTCGAAAAATCTATCGCGGCATCGAAGAACTTCAGGCCGACCTAGACGACTGGATCGGCTACTACAACAATGAACGGACGCACCAGGGCAAAATGTGCTGCGGCCGAACCCCGGTGCAAACACTGGTTGACGGAAAGGAGGCGTGGCGCGATAAAATCACCACATTGAATAGCTGAATTTGACCTGACAGTCGCAGGCTTCAAACCGGGTAACTGTCAGATCAAGTCGCGATTACTACACATCAGGCCGGCTTGCAAGGTGACGACCTGCTCGCTCCACGTCCTTCCATCGCATCTGTTCGCGACCGGTTCGAGCTCGAAGACGAGGCGCGCCTTGTACGGCTCGGCGCCCACGAACTCCTCAGCGTCATTCCAATAGCGAAGTGTTCCTGACGCGCCCGATTTGCCCTCCGCCCCCGGCGTCCCGACGCTCCCTTTGTCCCCATAGTTCCCGCCCGAACCGCCGCCTCCGCAATTGTTGCCGGGGCCCGACGCGCCCCCGGCACCGGGGTCTCCTGCGTCGCCGCGCTCCCCACCCGGTCCGCCGGATGCTGGGTTGAGATCGACGGCCAACGTGTTGGCTTCGAGGCTCTTCAACAAATTCGATGACAACGTAATTGTCGCTCCATCTCCTCCTGAACCACCAGTGCCACCGGCTCCACTAACACCGCCATTACCCCCACGGCCACCGTTGCCAGGACCCGCTTTTGTGCCCCCGTAGGCATTGCATGAGCGTTTCGCGCCCTTCTCGCCGTTGCCGCCGCGCCCACCTTTGCCCCCCTTTTGTCCTTGTCCGCCCGACTGCCCAGCAGCGAGCAGCGTGACCCGTCCGGCACCGGTCAACTCTCCTATCTCGAACACGAGCGACGAAGCGTTGGCGCCGCCGTCCCCTTTAGCTCCTTGGTCACCCGCTTTTCCGGTGTCCCCGTCGCAGCCATCGCGGTCGCGGCTGCAACTACGAATTCCCCCGGTTGCTCCTGTCGCGGCCACCCCTTGCTTTGGCGACGGGCGATCGTCAGGGGCGTAGAAGCCGATGCGGACGTCGCCATCGACTCGGGCGTTCTTCGCCGAGATGAGGATGCGTCGTCCTTTGGAGTAGTACGCGCCGCTCTCGAACACGAGGGTATCGTTCTCCGGTACCGAAATCGAGACGACGTCCTGGACGGCGGCAGCGTCGAACGCGGCTCGGAAGGATACGTCCGCCGCGCTCGCGCCCAAGGGGAACACTGTCGCGACAACGGCGATCGCGGTCGCCATGAGCACCATCGCGGCCGCGTGGCGTGGCTGAGTGATGTTCGCGAATTTGGCACTCATGTTCATTGAACGATCCTTCTCCAGAAAGTGAAGCCGTCGATCACCGGTACGGACTTCCAGTTCGCGTCTTGAGGGGAGCCCCCGACGGTGACGGACAAGAAGTACAAGGTCCGGGCAGGCGGCGCCGCTCGGGACTGACGAAGCGACTCGAAGGTAAGCGGTGTCTCGGCCTCGGCCCTACGTTGGCTAACGCTGGCGGGCTCCTTGTTTGAGCTACGTATGACGGCGGTCTTCTCGCCGTTTGGAACGCTAAGGTCCACGTATGCGCACTCGGCGTTGCGCCTTAGCTCGCCAGCCGTCCGGTAGGTTACATCGAAGAAAAGGGTCTTGCCGGCCAGGGCGGCCTCGTTCCGGACACGCGGATCAACAATCCCGACCCGCAGCAGTCGCTCGGGCAGCGGCGCTGGAGGACGTGTCATATCGAACGGGATGAGTAGGGTAAATTGCTGCTGCTCACGTGCCTCGGGACTTTCGATTTGTCTCCGAATTTGAGCGTTGAGTTGCTCCATGAATAAGCGCACGTTGGGAGGCGCGCTCCGGCCATTCGCAATCTGTTGCTGATCGAAGAACGGCTGCGCGCCCGAGGCTCGCTCCGCCTGGTACAACTGCCATGCCTGATCAATGCTTCTCGCGATCCCATCGAGAACGGCCATGTGCTTCGCAATCTCGTTGTCGAGATGTGCCGCCGTAAGCGCGACCGGAGTGGTCGCCCCAGGCGAATCGGGCGAGTACCTGCCTGCCGCCAGGTAGGCCGTGAACTCCTCCGGATACGTGAGGATCTCCGGCGGCAGCGAGGGTGTTTTCCAGGTCTCGAAGAAGAGACTGCGACGAAGATCCATCGCGTCGTAATACAGCGCCTGGAGTTCCCGCGCCCACAATTGAAGCGCCGCAGTTTTCCACCGCACGAGCTCTTGGTCATTCGACGGTTTCAACTCAAGCAGCACTTGCTCAACCAGCCGAGTTTCCGCCAACTCCGCCTCGTCCGCAGCTATGGTGTTATGCAGCCCGTCGAGTTTCGCAGTGAGATCCGACAACTCGCGCTGGACATCTGCCAAGCGAGCCAGCTGGCGTTGGAGGGCGCCGTTGTTCTTCTCGATATCGTTGAGCGTTAAATTGTCCGGCTTCGGGATCGCGCCCATTCCGTCGTGCACGGCTTTGACCTTCGACGCGAAGTCGCCTGCGGATTGCCCGGCGCGCTTGGCTGCCTCGGTTCGCGTCAACGGCTTCTTGGCCCCTTCGGGCACCACCTGTTTTCCCGTGAAGACCTGCTCGGCGTCCCTAAGGTCGGCGGTATGTTTTTCCCAGGCCTGCCGAGCCGAATGAAGCTTCTGATACATCTGGGCGTTCTTCGCGGCGATGGTAGCGAGCGTTTCGACGTTTAGCGGTTGGCCTGCATTGTTCGCGTAGACTATGTCGCCAGCGACGCCAACACCGGCGGCGATGGCGGCGCCAGCTGCGGGTGTTCCGATGAAGGAGGCGCCGACAGCGAGGACAGTCGTACCAATTCGGATGTTCCGGAGGTCGCCGTCGCGCCCAGTACGACGTTCGAGTTCCTTGCGGCTGTATTCGCGCTCGTAGGCGACGGCCGCATCGATCTGCTCGGCTCTGGCCAAGGCGCTCGCGATGTCAGTAAAGACCGTGCTCATCTCGGCGCGGCGCAGATTCTGAGCCTCGCCGAGGAATCGGATCCGTGATGTCGCCGCGTTCAACGCATAGGTGTCCAGTACGGGGGCCGAGTGCGCCGACATGATGAGCGTCTTGAGCTTCGACAGCTGGCCGCTGGCGGACTCACGCGACAGCTTGAACCGATCCATGGCCGAAAGCATGTCCTTAGACGGGACGTGCGCGGGACCGCGGCCGCGCTGGTCGACATTCCGCCTCATTAATAGCTCAAGCGCGTCCATATCCATCAGAACTTCCGCGCGCTCAAGCGTCTCGACCAGTGGCCGGACCGCCCGAATGCGTTCCGCAAGGGTCGTCTTTCTTCCTTCGTCGAAAGGGGTCAGGGCGTGGTGCTTGCGCAGTTTGTAGGCCGTGTACGCCGGCCAGGCGACGACACCCTTCATTGCCTCGACGGCGGCGTTCGCGCCATCGTCGCTCACCGTGACGTTCCATTCGGCCGGCAGCGACGCTGGAAACGCGCCATCGAAATTTGAACTGTGGCGCCACAGCGACCTGGAGGCCGCGACACCTTGTAGGATTCCGGCAGTCGTCAGGAGTTGTTGCGCGCGCACGGTGACTCGCCGCGCGCGGTTCGGATTGACCGAAACCTGTAGCGGAAGCGCCAGCGACTTGCGCAGGTCAAGCTGAATGGCGTTAACCTCGAGTCCGTCCGCCGTTGCTGCGGGCTTGGTTAATGCGATCAGGCCCCGGTTTTCGAACGACACCTGATCGGCGTAGATGCGGATCATGCCGCTCTGAAGCGAGATAGGCTCGAGGATGCGCACCACCCGGGCGTCGAAGACCACCTCGGCGATATTGCCTGGCGCCTTGTCGACGGTTCGCACCAATGAGGCAAACCGGGCCGCGTCAACGATGAGGATGTCTCCGACGACCGTTATCCGAAGCCTGCCGCCGCCAAGGTCCTTGACAGCCATCTCGTACGCCGCGTCCTCGTCCCACGCGACGGTCGCAACCGGCGGAAGCGTGAGGGGTGGGCAGAGCGCGGCGGGCGCCAGTGGTTCGGCACGCGCGACGCGCGGTGGAGTCGTCTGCGCGTAACACGCCACCGTGCAGCACGTGGCGAGGGCGGCCAAGATTGCGCGTTGCCTCATCAATGATCCCATTTATTCCGTTCTATTAAGCAACGTTACCGCATTCATTGTGCTCGCGTCAACATTATGCAATGGCCATGCCCAATGATTCCGCGAGGAGGTGCGGAAACAGATGAAATTAGGTTGGCGCTGTCGGCCCGGCACCGACGTTGAGCGCCTAGCTACTATCGAGACTCGGCTAGTTTTCGTTATCGTCAACCGGGCTATAGACGTCCAGACCAAGTTCGATGCCGCGTGCACCAAGAGCGAGCATGCTTTCGGCACTTAGCGAAAAGCAGTCATACCCACTTTGCATGAATACACCGCAAAATATCTATATCGTAGGAGGAGGTCAGGGCCTGCCGAACTCAAGGTCGTTGATCATTTTGGCAATTAGCCATTTGATTTGGCCGAGGCGGCCGACATATCTCATGCAAGACCATAAACGCGGCATTCGGTGAAATGGCAGTACATAGCTTAACGAGTTCGCCAGCCTTTATCTCATCTGACAGTTTGTGTCCGGTCAAGTCTGAGCTAGTACAGTTGAGCATCCGTTCCATGTCGTAAAGAACCTATTCCGCCATCGTAAGGCGCGCTATCGTGGTCTGGGCCGGAAGACGTTTTTCGATACCCAACACCCGAGGTGCGTCCTGAGCGCCGAAATGGCGCCGGGGAACTCCAGATTGCGTCGAAAAGTTCGTTGCCAGCGCATCAAATCGCGCAACTTCCATTTTCTGACTAACCCGTTTTTGAAAAACTCGCGCTGATCGGCGGGAAAAGTGAATTGATCAGGGCTTCCCTAGTGAGGGAATCCGGCCTATCGATCGATGTAAGGCTTTTGAAACTATTGTATTGATGAGCGAAAGCCAGGAGTTCTGCCAAAAATACACGACAAGGTCAAATGCGCGGGCATGCGCGTACGATATCTTGGCACTTGAAAGCGATGTTTGCTACAGGTGTATGTGCTGCCCTCTCTTTTTCATTTCGTACATCGCGTCGTCCGCTTTTTTAAGCAGCTGCTGTGCGTTTACGCCGTGTTCCGGATAGATCGCAATTCCAATACTCGGCGTTATGGATAGCGTCAGGTCGCGCACATGCATCTGACCACATAATTCGGTGCGGATTTTTGCCGCGACCAGTTCCGCGTCGCCGCGGAGGCACGCGCGGTCAAGCAGCACGACAAACTCGTCTCCACCAAGCCTCGCAACTGTATCGGTATCGCGTACACACTGGCCGATACGCCGCGCCACTTCCTGTAGTAGCTTGTCGCCCGTTTCGTGTCCATACAGGTCGTTGATGGGCTTGAACTTGTCGAGGTCGACATACAACAGCGAGAAGCCGTGATTGTTACGCCGCGCGCGAGCCAGTGCAGTATCGAGGCGGTCAAGTAGCAGCGTTCTGTTTGGCAAGCCAGTCAGCGCGTCGTGCTGCGCCATGTGGCGCAGCTGCGAGTGCAGCCGCTTGCGCTTGATCGCCGTCGCGATCTGGGTCGATACAAACTGCAGCAGCTCCTTATCGCGTTCGGTGTAGCACGGCGATCCGTTCGGCTCCATGACCGCCAGCGCGCCAATCACGCCATTGCTCGACGCGAGGGGCAATCCAAGCCAGCACGGGGCGACGCGCGTGGCAGCGTCGCGCAGGAAGTCAGGCAGCTCCACGTGTGACGTTGGCTTGAGCAGCAGCGGCCGCCCCAATCTGATGACGTGTTCGCACAGGGTGTGATGGGCAGCTTCGCTTGCAGCTGTCGATCCGTCCAGCCCGTGGACGTGGTATTTGAAGTCTAGATGCTCGTGCGTTGCGTCGAGGAGCGCGATGGTAAGTCCGGGCGCCGGCAGCAGTTCGTTGATGATGCGGTGGATCTGTGGGTAGAGCGCGCACAGGTCGTTGGCGATGTGGACGGCTTCCGAGATGGCGTACAGCGCGGCCTGCACGGCCTCGGATCGCTTGCGCTCCGTGATGTCATGTGCGATCGCGATGCGCACCTGGTCGGACTGCGACCAGCGGGCGGACCACGAAATATGCACCCTGCTGCCATCCTTGCGCAGGTAGCAGTTTTCGAAATTCGTTTTGCAGTCGCCCGTCATGATCTGGCGCGCCGCCTCAAGCGTGCGCGCGCGGTCGTCTGGAGCGACCATCTCGATCATCAGGGTGCCAACCATTTCTTCGGGCCGGTAGCCGAAGATCCGCTCGCAGGCAGCACTCACAAAGAGAAATCGCCCCTCCCAGTCGACCACGCAGACAGCGTCGAGGAGAAGGTCAACAAAGCCAGATGGCGGCGTGAATGCTCGGGTTTCCATTTGAAAACTATTCTATCCCTATGCGCACCGCATAGGCGCAAATATCTCCTCTTCGTACAACATTAGGCTCCCGGGGGCAACGGTCCGATTCACATCATCCGACTAAAGTACCGATCACTGACCCGAGTAATCCTCCGGCGGCGCCAGCTAGCGCCACCCACCAACGCTTATCTTTCCGATGTTCTAGAGCGCGCGAGTGCAAGTTTACAGCTGTGTCAACCAGCGCCTTAATATCAGACGGTGACAATGGCACCCGAGAGACTCGCGCTTGTTGCTCAAGGGGCAATATTCGATATTCTGCTGCGGTTAGGACGCGCTCCTCATCAACGTCATAACGCTTAGGAAACTGGCGGCGCCATACCAAGGACGCTCGAACGCGTGCCGAATCGAGTCTAAAGAACTCAGGATGCTCTAAGAAAACGACTTTCCATTTCCCTGCCTGCGATTTGTCCGCGGACATGCGATCTGCCCATTCTTCGAAGGAAAGCTTATAAAACTTATAGGTTGCCATTGCCTGAATCGCCGCAATAACATCGCTGAGGCGTTGCGGATCCGCTAGGTAGGGCGATAGCGTCGTATCTTCACGCCTCCAGAGATTGTTGATAAGGGATCGAACCTGTTTCATATGAGGCCAAATGGTGGTTGAGGGGGACGCGAACGAAGTTAGAAATATTTTTAAAAATCGATCGAAGGGCGAGGTTCGACAAAGCTCTCCCTTCGATACCAGAGTTGACGCCAGCTCCGGGAAGGACAGTCCCGCGACGTCAGTCATTGACCAAGCCGCGGGCGAGTGGTTCCCAGCAATCGTTGAAGTGTTTGAAGAAATGACCTGTTGCGTTGCGCTGGTAGATTTACGGCCGTCACAAACCAGAGGTGTTGAAGAAAATCTGTGGAATCGGCAAAATAGTTAGGGTATGCCTCCTTAATACCGCCCACTGCCGTAGTCGACACCAGCGCAACGACCCTGTGTGGGGTTTCCGCGGCAATTTTTTCACACTTAATGTATCGTGCCTCAGCCTCGGCGTTCATATCATCACTGTAGAGCGAGCTGCTAACTTGTCGCTTTTTTGTATCAACCTCGATTAGAGCATAGCCGGTTACAGGGACTTCACTTAGTCGTTCGTTTATGATGTTAAGGGATTGGGCGAAAGCGTTGAATTTAGTGATTACATCCAGTTGCACACAGGCTTCTTGTGCGACGCGACATGCCTCGATAAGATCGGGCCTAGCAAGAATCTTGCCCTCGTAATTTTCGTATTTTTCCGCATCGGTCAAGGTATCGAATAAGTGAATCGATTCCATAACCGCAAATTGTTCACTGACGCTGCGAAAAAATTTCTTCCAATCTGCATTTCCTTGGTTTGATTTCAATGCTTGGCCAGTGAAAAGATCCACAATTTCCAACGCTGTTGCCCAATCGTGCTGAAGAGACGTTCGCACTTGAATTTCAATACTTTTCATCTCTTCCGACGACTCGCCGAACGCCCCTATCAAGTGATACCCGCGGTAACCGTCGTCCTTCGGATTTTTAATATAATCTTTGGATTTGATCTTCCCAGTGCTCACCTTGAATTCAGGACGTTTCCTGAGTTCGCGAACAAGCTGCCTCAAACGTTTCTCATTCGAAACAATTGCGCGACATCCACCAATGTCTTGCATATTTCGAAGTTTCATCGTGTCATAGCGACGCAACTTAGCCACGATGGAAACGTAACGCTTCAACCTCTTTGCGAAAATTGTCGATTTATCTTTTTTCTGCGCCACGTTTTGCAAAATGTTAAATGCAATTTCAAGTGGCTTTTCATGGCTAAAACGCCAGTATGAGAGGATGTCCATCGCTTCCGAGTATGCCGCCGGGTCGGTGTTTATTAGGTCGGCATCGAGCAATTTTTCGCCGGCTTTGATAATCGCTTTTCCAGAATACATTCGCTAGATTGCTCGCAAAGAATAATTGATTGATGGGATAACGCATTGTCAGTCAGCACGACCAACGCCACTGACTTCGCTCTATTCTAGCGTGGTAAATCCGAATCCGCCTCCGCCCGGGGTCTCAATCACGAACATGTCGCCGGCCTGCATATCCGTTTTACCGATGTGTGCGAGCTGTTCGACGCTGCCGTCGGCGCGAACGACAGTGTTGACGCCCTTCGCGCCCTCGCCTCCGCCTGCCATGCCGAACGGCGCGTAGATGCGGTTGTTGGACAGGATCGCCGCTGTCATCGGTTCGAGGAAGCGCACTTTACGCACGCCGCCGTTACCGCCATGCCAGCGCCCTTCTCCCCCCGAACCTTGGCGGATCTCGTAGCTCTCAAGCCGCACCGGGAATCGGAATTCGAGGATCTCGGGGTCGGTGAGGCGCGAGTTCGTCATATTGGTCTGCACCACATCGGTTCCGTCGAAACCCTCACCCGCACCGGAACCGCCCGAAATCGTCTCGTAATACTGGTACTTCGCATTCCCGAACGTGAAGTTGTTCATCGTGCCTTGCGATGCCGCCAGCACGCCCAGTGCGCCGTACAGGGCGTTGGTGATGCAGGTCGAGGTTTCGACGTTGCCCGAGACGACCGACGCCGGATACTGCGGATTGAGCATCGAGCCAGGCGGGATGATGACGTTGAGCGGCTTGAGGCAGCCCGCGTTGAGCGGAATTTCGTCGTCGACCAGCGTGCGGAACACGTACAGCACCGCCGCCATGCACACCGCCGACGGCGCGTTGAAGTTATTTTCAAGCTGGCCGGAGGTGCCGGTGAAATCGATTGTCGCGCTGCGGGTCGGATGATCGACCTTGATCGAGACCTGGATCTGGGCGCCGTTATCGAGCTGGCAGGTGTAGCCGCCGTCCTTCAGCGCGGTGATCACGCGGCGCACCGCTTCTTCCGCGTTGTCCTGTACGTGCCCCATGTATGCCTGCACGACGTCCAATCCGAAGTGCGCGACCATCTTGTGCAGTTCGTCGACGCCCTTCTGGTTTGCCGCGACCTGCGCGCGAAGGTCGGCCATGTTCTGGTCGGGATTGCGGGCCGGATAACGCGCACCGGCCAGCAGCGCCCGGGTCTCGGCGTCGCGCAGCAGTCCATTGGCGCCGTCGACCAGTTTGAAGTTGTTGATCAAAACGCCTTCCTGGTCGATGGTCACCGAATCAGGCGGCATCGAGCCTGGCGTGGTGCCGCCGATATCCGCATGGTGGCCGCGCGAGCCGACGTAGAACAGGATGGTCTGGTCCGCCTCGTCGAACACCGGCGAGATCACCGTCACGTCAGGCAGGTGCGTGCCGCCGTGGTAAGGATCGTTCAGCATGAATACGTCGCCGGGGCGCATCGCGCCTGCGTTTTCGCGCATGACGGTCTTGATGCTCTCGCCCATCGAGCCAAGGTGCACTGGCATGTGCGGCGCGTTGGCGATCAGGTTGCCGCGTGCGTCGAACAATGCGCAGCTGAAGTCGAGGCGCTCCTTGATGTTGACCGAGTAGGCGGTGTTCTGCAGGCGCAGCCCCATCTGCTCGGCGATCGACATGAACAGGTTATTGAAGATCTCGAGCATCACCGGATCGGCCGTCGTGCCGATCGCACGGCGCTCCGGCAGTGCTTCGACGCGCGTCAGCACGAGGTGGTTGAAGTCGGTTACCTGCGCCTGCCAGCCTGGCTCCACAACGGTGGTCGAGTTGTCTTCGGCGATGATGGCGGGACCCTTGATGACGTCACCGGGCCGCATGCCAGCACGCTTGTACAGGCCAGTCTCGTGCCACTCATCGCCGCCGAACATGCGCACGCGCTCATGCGGCATCAGCGGCGCGCTGCGCTCGGAAATATCGGAGGCGAAGCTTTCAGCGGGCGCGTCGGATTTGCCGATGGCTTCCACCGAGACGGCTTCCACGACGAGGGCCTTGGACGGCATCAGGAACGAGAAGCGCTTCTTGTACGCGGTCTCGAACTGAGCCTTCATGCTGCCCGGCGCGTCGAACAGCACGATGATGGCCGAATCGGTGCCTTCATAACGCAGGTGGACGCGGCGTACCAGCTCAATGCGCTCCGGTGCTACGCCCTGCTTCACCAGTTCATCGGTCGCGCCCTGGCCCAGCACTGCCAGGCGCTCATCGAGGGCCGCCTGTGCCAGGTCGTCAAGCCGCTGTTCGACAGCGGACTCGCGCATCGATGTCTGGTCCGCGAGTCCCATTCCGTACGCGGACATCACACCCGCCAGCGTATGGATGAAAACCGTTTTCATGCCCAGGGCATCGGCCACCAGGCAGGCGTGCTGACCGCCCGCGCCGCCAAAGCTGGTGAGCGCGTATTCGGTCACGTCGTGGCCGCGCTGCACCGAGATCTGCTTGATCGCGTTGGCCATGTTACCGACGGCGATCTGGATGAAACCATCGGCAACCTGCTCGGGCGCGGGCGTCGTGCCGGTGGCTGCGCCGATGTCGCGCGCCATTGCGGCGAACGCGGTGCGCACCGCTTCGACGTCCAGCGGCTGGCTGGCTTCCGGGCCGAACACCTTCGGGAAATGGCCCGGCTGGATTTTACCGAGCATGACGTTGCAGTCGGTGACTGCAAGCGGGCCGCCGCGGCGATAGCTTGCCGGCCCGGGATTGGCGCCCGCGCTGTCAGGGCCGACGCGGTAGCGGCTGCCGTCGAAGTGCAGGATCGAGCCGCCGCCCGCGGCGACCGTGTGAATGCTCATCATCGGCGCGCGCATGCGCACGCCCGCCACCTGGGTCTCGAACACCCTTTCGAACTCGCCCGAGAAGTGCGAGACGTCGGTCGAGGTGCCGCCCATGTCGAAGCCGATAACGCGGTCGAAGCCCGCCAGCTGGCTGGCGCGCACCATGCCGACGATGCCGCCGGCGGGGCCGGACAGGATGCTGTCCTTGCCCTGGAAGGTGCGCGCATCGGTCAGGCCGCCGTTCGACTGCATGAACTGCAGGTTCACATTCGGCATCTGGCGCGCGACCTGGTCGACGTAGCGGCGCAGGATCGGCGACAGGTAGGCGTCGACGACGGTGGTATCGCCGCGCGCGACCAGCTTCATCATCGGGCTGACCTGGTGCGACACCGATATTTGCGTAAAGCCGATCTCGCGCGCGATGCGGGCGGCGGCGGCCTCGTGTTCAGTGAAGCGGTAGCCGTGCATGAAGACGATGGCGAGTGAGCGCAGGCCGCTGTCGAACGCCGCCTGCAGCCCGGCGCGCGTGGCTTCCTCGTCGATGGCCTGCACGATCTCTCCATGCGCGCCCATGCGTTCGTCGACTTCAATCACGTGGCTGTACAGGAGTTCGGGCAGCACGATATGGCGGTCGAACAGGCGCGGACGGTTCTGGTACGCGATGCGCAGCGCGTCGCGGAAGCCGCGCGTGATCGCGAGCGCGGTGTGTTCGCCTTTGCGCTCCAGCAGTGCGTTGGTGGCCACCGTGGTGCCCATCTTGACCGCTTCGATCGTGGACACGGGAACCGGTTCGCCTTCGGCCACGCCGAGCAAGTGGCGGATGCCGGCTACCGCCGCATCGCGGTATTGCTCGGGATTCTCCGACAGCAGCTTGTGCGTCACGATACGGCCGTCCGGCTGGCGCGCGACGATGTCCGTGAATGTTCCGCCCCGGTCGATCCAGAATTGCCAATCCATGCGTGTCCCCTGCAAATTCGTTTGAGCGCATATTGTAGTGCGCCGGCCGCTGATTTTAGCGAAAATGCAGTTTTGAAGTTTCAGCAAGCACTCGGAGGCTACATGGGAGCACTTTTCAGCGTCGCGGAGATCCGGCAGGCGGAACAGGCAGCGGCGGCGCAACTGGCGCCAGGAACACTGATGCAGCGCGCGGGCCAGGTGGCCGCGCGCATCGCGATCGACCTCCTGGGCGAAACGCCCGCACCGCCTGTGCTGGTCCTCGCCGGCCCCGGAAACAATGGCGGCGATGCACTTGAAGTGGCGGCCAACCTCGCGCAGGCCGGTGTCGACGTCACCGTCGTCCACCTGGCTTGCGTCGGCGATCCTTCGGCGGAAACCGCGCATGCGCTGGCCAAGGCGCGCGCCAGCACTGCCGAATTCACAGATGCGTTGCCGGCCGGCGGGCCGTGGGCGCTGGTTGTCGACGGCCTGTTCGGGATCGGGCTGGCGCGACCGGTGCAGGGCGAGGCACGCGCCATGATCGAGGCGGTGAACGCCCTGGATTGCCCGGTGCTGGCGCTTGATGTACCGAGCGGGCTCGATGCCGATTCCGGCGCCGTGATCGGGCCGGATGGCGTTGCGGTCCGCGCGACCCACACGGTCACCTTCATTGGCAACAAGCCGGGCTTGCACACCTTTGGCGGCCGCGATTACGCCGGCGAGGTGCTGGTCGCACGACTCGGTATTGCGGAAGACATGCTGCCGGGCGCCAGCGTCCACCTCAATGAGCCGCACCTGTTCGACCTGGCGTTCGTGGCGCGCCTGCATGACTCGCACAAGGGCAGTTTCGGCGACGTCGCCGTCGTGGGCGGTGCCCGCGGAATGGCCGGCGCCCCGATCCTGGCGGCGAAGGCTGCGCTGTTTTCCGGCGCCGGACGCGTGTATGTGGCCTCGATCGACCACGGACCGGCTTACGACAACGCCCAGCCCGAGCTGATGTTCCGCGATGCGGCCAACCACAACTTCGACGGAAGCACCATCGTCGCGGGTCCGGGCATGGGGGATTCCGCGACCGCGATTCGCGTGCTGGCCAGGGCGCTCGATGGCGACAGCCCGCTGGTGCTCGATGCGGACGCCCTCAACCTGATTGCTGCCAGCCCTGACCTGCAATCGCGCCTGTCGGCCCGCCATGCATCGTCGATACTGACGCCGCACCCTTTGGAAGCGGCGCGCCTGCTGGGTGTCACGGCCGGCGTCATACAGGGCGACCGGCTGGAAGCGGCGCGCGAGATCGCTGCCCGGTTCGATGCCTACGTCGTGCTGAAGGGATCGGGCACCATCATCGCGATGCCCGATGGCGAGGCCGCGATCAACCCGACCGGCAATCCGGGTCTCGCCAGCGCTGGCACTGGAGACGTGCTGGCAGGTCTATGCGGCAGCCTGATGGCGCAAGGCTGGCCGGCGCGCGATGCGGCGCTGGCCGCGGTGTGGATGCACGGCGAGGCGGCCGACCGGCTGGTGGCGCAAGGCGCCGGTCCGATCGGACTGACCGCCGGCGAGCTGCCGGAGGCGATTCGGGCAGTCCTGAACCGGATGGTGGCGGAACGGCCTAAACGAGCCGGCCAGCCGCAATCGTGATGATGCGGGCGCAGCGGGCCGCGATCGACGGGTCGTGCGTGACCAGCACGAGGGTGGAGCCGCGCTCGCGGTTCAGCTCAAACATCAATTGGATGACCGACTCGCCGGTTGCCGCATCGAGGCTGCCGGTCGGTTCGTCCGCGAACAGCAGCGGCGGTTCGGTGACGAAGGCGCGCGCCAGGGCGACGCGCTGCTGCTCGCCGCCGGACAGGTACTTCGGATAATGCTTCAGGCGGCTCGACAGCCCTACCCGGCCCAGCATCGCAGTCGCCTTCTCTTTCGCGTCGGCCTCGCCCCGCAATTCCATCGGCAGCATCACGTTTTCAAGCGCGTTCAAATGGGCCAGCAACTGGAAGGACTGGAACACGAACCCCAGCTTGGCCTTGCGCAGCGATGCGCGGCCATCCTCGTCCAGGGCGAAGATATCGCTGCCGTCGAGGATGACTTTGCCGGTCGATGGCGTGTCGAGGCCGGCGAGCAGGCCCAGCAGGGTGGACTTGCCGGAACCCGAAGCCCCGACAATGGCAAGCGTCTCAGCCGGTTGCACTGTAAAATCGACGCTGTGCAAAATGGTGAGCTCGCCACTGGCGTCAGCCACCCGCTTTGATAAATTGATTACTTCGATTGCCGCCGTCGATTTGGCAACGTTGTCAACGTAACTATTGGAAGCTTCTGGAATGTCACGCATGCTTGTTAGTCTCAATAAACTGTGGGTCGGCGCCCTGTTGCTGCTTGCCGCATCGGCGAGCGCCTATTCTGCACCAAAAACGGTGCTCGTGCTTGGCGACAGCCTGTCGGCCGAGTACGGTCTGAACCGCGGTAGCGGCTGGGTGGCGCTGCTCGAAAAGAAGCTCAAGGCCGAACGCATCAGCGCGACGATCGTCAACGCCAGCATCAGCGGCGAAACCACCAGCGGCGGACGCGCGCGCCTGCCCGCGCTGATCAGGCAGCACAAGCCATCGGTCGTCGTGATCGAACTGGGCGCCAACGACGGCCTGCGCGGCCTGCCGGTCGCCTCGGCCGAAGACAATCTGCGCACGATGGTCGACCTGGCCAGGAAGAACGACGCCCAGGTCCTGCTGGTCGGCATGCGCATGCCGCCGAATTACGGCCGTGCGTACACCGAGCAGTTCTTCAATATGTACACCAAGCTGTCGACCAGGTACAAAGCGCCGCTGGTGCCGTTCATGCTGGAAGGCGTGGCCGACCAGCCGAAGCTGTTCCAGGCCGACCGCCTGCACCCGAACGCGGACGCGCACCCGATCATCCTGGCTAACATCTGGCCCAAGTTCAAGCCGCTCGTAAAGGCCCAATGAAGTATCCTGCCCTATTAAACTTCCGCGACATCCTGCCGCAACTCGGCCAATTCGATACGATCATCGACGCCCGCAGCGAGGCCGAGTACGCGCTCGATCATCTTCCGGGCGCGATCAACTGCCCTGTGTTGAACAACGACGAGCGCGTACGCGTCGGCACGATGTACAAGCAGGTCGGCGCGTTCGAGGCCAAGAAGCTCGGCGCGGCGCTGGTCGCGCGCAACATCGCGCGCCATATTGAAGAACGCTTCGCCGACAAGCCGCGCGAATGGAAGCCGCTGGTGTACTGCTGGCGCGGCGGGAACCGCAGCGGTTCGATGGCGCACGTGCTGGCGCGGATCGGCTGGCCGGCGATCCAGCTTGACGGCGGTTACAAGGCCTACCGCGCTCACGTCAGCGAGAAGCTGTCCGAAACCCCGCCGCACACGTTCAAGGTTATTTGCGGGACCACGGGCAGCGGCAAGAGCCGGCTGCTGGAGGTGATGGCCGGGATTGGCGCACAGGTGCTCGATCTCGAGCAGCTAGCGGCGCATCGCGGTTCGGTGCTCGGCAACCTGCCGAGCCAACCGCAGCCTTCGCAGAAGATGTTCGAGTCGACGATCTGGCAGAAGCTGCGCGAGTTCGATCCTGCTGTGACGGTGTTTGTGGAGTCCGAGAGCAAGAAGGTCGGGCAGCTGCGCGTGCCGGATGCGGTGATGGAGAAAATGCGGCAATCGCCGTGCGTGTCGCTGACCCTGTCGCGGCCGAACCGGGTGCGCTTGCTGATGGAGGATTACGAGCACTTTACCCAGAGCCCGGATACGCTCAATGCGCAGCTGGATTGCCTGGTGAAGCTGCACGGGCGCGAGAAAATCGACAGCTGGCATCAGATGGCCAATAGCGGCCGGATGCCGGAACTCGTCGATGAACTGCTGGTTGAGCATTACGACCCGGCTTACCTGAAGTCGATCGACCGGAACTTTGTGCAGTTCAACGAAGCCGAGGTGCTGGAGCTGGGCGATATTTCGGAGGCGGAGTTCCTGTCCGCGGCCAGGCGCTTGCGCGGGTAGCAGCGTGGCATGGGTTCCATAAAACAGAAAAGACCCGGCAGCTTCCGCTGACCGGGTCTTTTGATATGCGCCGCTGATTAGTTAGCTGCGGCTTCCGTCTTCGCTGGCTGTGCCACCGTGATCTTGGTCTTGGCCTTTTGCTTCAGCGCTTCGATGAAGCCGTACATCTCCTGCTGGCCAACCACGCCTGCGATCTGCTCCGCTTCGGCCGCGCGGCGCGCCGCGTCAGGCGTTGCCGGCATCGCTACCTTGCCGATGCGGTACACGCCATAACCCGAGCCCGGGACTTCAACGCCAACATACGCCGGCAGCTTGCTCGCATCCGCCTTCAGCACCGCGAGTGCGGCCGTCGGGTTGATGGTCGGCTGCTTGGTACGCGACACCAAGACCGGCGCGCCGAAACCAGCGGCGTCGCCCGATGCCTTGGCCGCAGCCAGCTTCGCTTCGCCAGCCTTGCGGGCCAGCTTGATCGCTTCTTCGACCGTCACGCGCTGGCGGATCGCCGCATCGACTTCGGCCAGCGGACGCTTGGTCGCAGGCTTGAATTCCACCACGCGGCCGGCAACCAGGGTGCCAGGCGCTACTTCAACCGCTTCGGTGTTGCGCTTGTTCTTCAGCGAGTCGGCCGCGAATACCGCTTGCAGGAACTTGGCGTTGTTGTACGGTGCGTCGGCCAGTGCCGGCGACGGGGTGCGCGCCAGGTTGTCCACGGTCTGCACGGTCAGCTTGAGCTTGTCGGCGACCGGCTTCAGGCTGTCCGATTGCTCGTACACGGTATCGTTAAATACTTCGGCCAGTTCCGAGAACTTTTTCGACATCGTGGCCTTCTTCAGTTCCGCAGTGATCTCGCCTTTGACATCGTCCAGGGTCTTGGTCGCAGCCGGCACAACGCTGGTGACGGTGATGATGTGGAAGCCGAACTCGGATTCCACCAGGGCGCTGATCTCGCCTTGCTTCAGCTTGGCGATCGCGTCTTCAACCGACGGCACGAACGCGCCCTTCTCTACCACGCCCAGGTCGCCGCCTACTTCGGCCGAGCCAGGATCCTGCGATTTCGCCTTGGCGATTGCCGCGAAGTTGGCCGGGGTGGCGCGCACTTCGGCGAGGATCGCTTCCGCCTTCTGCTTGGCGGCGGCCTTGTCGGCAGCGCTGGCGCCCTTAGGCGCGTTGACCAGGATGTGGCTTGCGGTGCGGCGCTCAGGCGAGCCGTAACGCTTCTGATTCTTGTTGTAGAAGTCGGAGACTTCCGCATCGCCGACGGCGACCTGGCTTTCAACGGCGGCCGTATCGAGCACGACGTATTCAACTTTGGCGCGTTCAGGAACGGCGAACAGCGCGGCGTTCTTGTCGTAGTAGGCCTTGACCATGTCGTCGGTGACCTTGACCTGGGTGATGAAGTCGGACACCGGGAATACCAGTTCCTGCACTTCGCGTTCCTGGTCGTTGACGTCGGACAGGCGCTTCGAGACCGAGCGCGGTACGAACGCGCTGGCCTGGACCGCGTTGTTCAGCTGCTGCATCGCCATGTCGCGACGCATGCGCGCGTCGAACATCGCAGGCGACATGCCCTGCGCGGCCAGCACGGCCTTGTACTGCTCCATGTCGAAGCTGCCGTCCGCCTTCTTGAAGGCTTCGATGCCGGCAATGGTCTGGGCCAGCGTGGCGTCGTTGACGGTGAGGTGGCTGCGTTTGATTTCCGCTTCCAGCGCGCGCTCGGCGATCAGGTTGTCGAGGACAGCCTGGCGTGCTTCCGGTGTTTCGAACATCTTCTGGTCGAACTGTTCGCCCATGCTCTGGCGATAGCGGTCCATTTGCTGGCGCTGCGCCTCTTCCCATTCCTGCTGGGTGATCTTCCTGCCGTCGACGGTTGCCACGCCAGTGGTGGCGTCGCCGCTTTGATAGCTGCTGACGCCGACCAGAACGAACGAGGGCACGATCAGCAGCATCAGGAAGACCTGCATCAAGCGTTTGTGAGTGCGGATAAATTCAAACATGGATCAGCCACTTCGAAATTAAGGTAAATGCAACGTGCACATAGAAAAAAAGGCGAACTTTCGTTCGCCTTTTTCTTTGTTCTTGGCGGAGCGGACGGGACTCGCCGACGTTCCGCCGGCCGCGGATTCCCCTGCAGGGAAATCCCTTCGAGCCCGAACCGCATTCCCCGCAGGGGGAATGCTTCTTCCATCTCAATTCTTGGCGGAGCGGACGGGACTCGCCGACGTTCCGCCGGCCGCGGATTCCCCTGCAGGGAAATCCCTTCGAGCCCGAACCGCATTCCCCGCAGGGGGAATGCTTCTTCCATCTCAATTCTTGGCGGAGCGGACGGGACTCGAACCCGCGACCCCCGGCGTGACAGGCCGGTATTCTAACCAACTGAACTACCGCTCCAAATTATGTGCTCCCTGGCGGAGCGGACGGGACTCGAACCCGCGACCCCCGGCGTGACAGGCCGGTATTCTAACCAACTGAACTACCGCTCCAGGAAAACACGATACAAGCTGTACTTGGTGGTGGGCGCTGAGAGGCTCGAACTCCCGACCTAAGCCTTGTAAGGGCTCCGCTCTACCAACTGAGCTAAGCGCCCGCACACTGCCAAATACATCCGGCGTTTGTCACAACGCCGAAGGCCATTAGTTTACTGCATCTTTCAGCGCTTTGCCAGCTTTAAATTTCGGAACGCGCTGCGCCTCGATTTTGATGGCTTCCTTGGTGCGCGGATTGCGGCCCGTGCGGGCTGCACGCTCGCCTACCGAGAAGGTGCCGAAGCCGACCAGGGTGACCGTGTCGTTCTTCTGCAGGCTGGTGGTGACTGCTTCAATCATGGCATCGAGTGCACGTGTAGCCGAGGCCTTGGTGATGTCCGCGGACTTGGCGATTTGTTCAATCAATTCTGTTTTGTTCACATGTGCCTCATTACTTGAAAGGTGCGCCAAAAATTGCGCAGCGCGTATTAAACGCGCTGGCCCTCCCGTGTGTCAAGCCGAAATGAAACAAGCGCCACGAGGGCGCTTGCTTGGCGAGCCGGCTTACCTTGGCTTAGTGCTTGTTAGTGCTTGACGACGTCCGCCTGGCCATCGGCAGCCGGAGCCGCGGTCACGGCGACCGGCGCCACTTCCACGATCGGCTGCGGGTGGCGTTCCAGCGCAATCTCAAGCACCTTGTCGATCCAGCGAACCGGAACGATTTCGAGCTTGTTCTTGACGTTGTCCGGAATCTCGGCCAGGTCCTTCACGTTCTGCTCAGGGATGATCACGGTCTTGATGCCGCCGCGATGCGCCGCCAGCAGTTTTTCCTTCAGGCCGCCGATCGGCAGCACTTCGCCACGCAGCGTGATCTCGCCGGTCATGGCCACGTCGGCGCGGACTGGGATGCCGGTGAATACCGATACCAGTGCGGTCGTCATGGCGATACCCGCGGAAGGACCGTCCTTCGGCGTCGCGCCTTCCGGCACGTGGATGTGGATGTCGCTCTTCTCGAACACGTCGTTCTTGATGCCGAGGCGGTTGGAACGCGAACGCACCACGGTACGCGCCGCTTCGATCGATTCCTTCATCACGTCGCCCAGCGTACCGGTGCGGACCACAACGCCCTTGCCCGGCATCGTCACGGCTTCGATGGTCAGCAGGTCGCCGCCCACTTCGGTCCATGCAAGGCCGACCACCTGGCCGATCTGGTTTTCCTTCTCGGCCACGCCGAAGTCGTAGCGGCGCACGCCCAGGAACTTATCCAGGTTCTTGCCGTTGACGATGACCTTCTTCTCGGACGCCTTCAGCAGCAGCATCTTGACGACCTTCCGGCAGATCTTCGAGATTTCACGCTCGAGCGAACGCACGCCAGCTTCGCGGGTGTAGTAGCGGATGATGTCGCGCACGGCGCTTTCTTCCACCTTGATCTCTTCCTCGCGCAGGCCGTTCGCCTTGATCTGCTTCGGCAGCAGGTAGCGCTGGGCGATGCTGGTCTTTTCGTCCTCGGTGTACCCGGACAGGCGGATCACCTCCATACGGTCGAGCAGCGCCGGCGGGATGTTGTACGAGTTCGAGGTCGCCACGAACATCACGTCCGACAGGTCGAAGTCGACTTCGATGTAGTGGTCCGAGAACGTGTGGTTCTGTTCAGGGTCCAGCACCTCGAGCAGCGCCGACGACGGGTCGCCGCGGAAGTCCGCGCCCATCTTGTCGATCTCGTCGAGCAGGAACAGCGGATTGCGCACGCCGACTTTCGACAGCGACTGCAGCACCTTGCCCGGCATCGAGCCGATATAGGTGCGGCGGTGGCCGCGGATCTCGGCTTCGTCGCGCACGCCGCCGAGCGCCATGCGCACGAACTTGCGGTTGGTGGCCTTGGCGATCGACTGCCCCAGCGAAGTCTTGCCGACGCCCGGAGGACCGACGAAGCACAGGATCGGCGCCTTCAGCTTGTCGACGCGTTGCTGGACCGCGAGGTATTCCAGGATGCGTTCTTTAACCTTGTCGAGACCGTAGTGGTCGCCTTCGAGCACTTTCTCGGCGTTGACCAGGTCGTTGTTGACCTTGGACTTTTTCTTCCACGGCAGGTTGACCAGGGTGTCGATGTAATTGCGCACGACGGTCGCTTCCGCGGACATCGGCGACATCAGCTTGAGCTTCTTGATCTCGTTGTTGGCCTTGTCCAGTGCCTCTTTCGGCATTTTGGCGGCAATTACCTTCTTCTCGAGTTCGTCGATATCGGCGCCGTCTTCGCCCTCGCCCAGTTCCTTCTGGATAGCTTTGACCTGTTCGTTCAGGTAGTACTCGCGCTGCGATTTTTCCATCTGGCGCTTGACGCGGCCGCGGATGCGCTTTTCGACCTGCAGGATGTCGAGTTCGCCTTCCAGCTGGCCGAGCAGGTGCTCGAGTCGCTTGGCGACGTTGAAGATCTCGAGGATGACCTGCTTCTGCTCAAGCTTGAGCGGCAGATGGGCGGCCACGGTGTCGGCCAGGCGGCCGGCGTCGTCGATGCCTGCCAGCGAAGCGAGGATCTCGGGTGGAATCTTCTTGTTCAGTTTGACGTATTGGTCGAACTGCTGGACGATCGCGCGGCGCATCGCTTCGACTTCGGAGTCGTCGCCGACTTCGGAAGAAAGCGGGGTCAGGTCCGCGATAAAGTGCGTCGGCGCATCGCTGACATGATTGATGCGCGCACGCTGGGCGCCCTCGACCAGGACCTTGACGGTGCCGTCGGGGAGCTTAAGCATTTGCAAAATGTTTGCCACGCAACCGATTTCATAGATGTCGGACGCGGATGGCTCGTCCTTGGCGGCAGCCTTTTGCGCGGCAAGCATGATGCTCTTGCCCTGCTCCATCGCGGCTTCCAGCGCCTTGATGGACTTCGGCCGGCCGACGAACAGCGGGATCACCATGTGCGGGAACACGACTACATCACGCAACGGCAACAATGGCAGCGTCGTTTGCTCGGTTAGTTTGGAAGTTGTCATGGCATACCTTATAGAAAGCGTGTATCACAATATTGGCACAGCATCGCCAAAACACAAGGCCGCACGATTAATATTCTCCGAAGTTAATTTGATTAATTCATCAACTTATTTGAATACCGCGGGCAATGCCATAAAAGAATTTAGCACTTCATTAAATAAAAAAGCCACCGCGCAGCTGGCTTGCTGCGAGTGGCTTTTCGATTGAAGCCTGCTTCTTTTATTGAGCTAAATTGTACCGCCAAGAATTGAGGAATCAAACGTTTTTGTTGCGCGCACACACCGTTTTATCAGTTTTCGCCCGATGCTTTAGGCGTTTCGCTGTAAATCAGCAAAGGTTTGGCGCCATTCGTGATCGTATTTTCATCAATTACGACCTTCACGACATTTTGCTGATTCGGCAGGTCGTACATAACATCCAGCAAAGCGTGTTCGAGAATGGAACGCAATCCGCGCGCACCGGTTTTACGGGCCAGTGCTTTACGTGCAATTGCGTGCAAAGCAGCAGGACGAATTTCCAGTTCCGCGCCTTCCATTTCAAGCAACTTGGTGTATTGCTTGATAAGGGCGTTCTTTGGCTCAATCAGGATCTGGATCAGCGCTTCCTCGGTCAGTTCCGACAAGGTTGCGACAACCGGCAGGCGGCCAACCAGTTCCGGAATCAGGCCGAACTTGATCAGGTCTTCCGGTTCGGCTTCCAGCAGCACGTCGCTGCTGGCGCGCTGGGTCTGGCTCTTGACGCTGGCCGAGAAACCGATGCCGCTCTTTTCGGAGCGGTTCTGGATGATCTTGACCAGGCCGTCGAACGCGCCGCCGCAGATGAACATGATGTTGGTCGTGTCGATCTGGACGAAGTCCTGGTTCGGGTGCTTGCGCCCGCCTTGCGGCGGTACCGATGCCATGGTGCCTTCGATCAGCTTGAGCAGCGCCTGCTGCACGCCCTCGCCCGATACGTCGCGGGTGATCGACGGATTGTCCGACTTGCGCGAGATCTTGTCGATTTCATCGATGTAGACGATGCCGCGCTGGGCCTTGTCGACTTCGTAGTTGCAGCTTTGCAGCAGCTTCTGGATGATGTTCTCGACGTCTTCGCCCACGTAGCCGGCTTCGGTCAGGGTGGTGGCGTCGGCGATCACGAACGGCACGTTGAGCATGCGCGCCAGGGTCTGCGCCAGCAGGGTCTTGCCCGAGCCGGTAGGACCGACCAGCAAGATGTTGCTCTTGGCCAGTTCGACGTCGTCTTTCTTGCCCAGGTGCTTGAGGCGCTTGTAGTGGTTGTACACCGCTACCGACAGGATGCGCTTGGCGGTTTGCTGGCCGATGACGTACTGGTCCAGCAACTCGGCGATCTCGTGCGGGGTCGGCAGGTCGCTCTTGGCGCCCGCTACCGTCTCCACATTCGACGTCTCGTCGCGGATGATGTCATTGCACAGGTCGATGCACTCGTCGCAGATGAACACGGAGGGACCCGCGATGAGCTTCTTGACCTCGTGCTGGCTCTTGCCGCAGAACGAGCAGTAGAGGAGTTTTTCGCCGCTGGAGGATTTTTTGTCTGACATGGGGCAGATTTCTATTCGATTGCTAAAATATAACGCTAATACGAGTGCGCAACAAGTGCGCGCATAACTGCCATGCTACCCGAAATAAAAACAAAACGCCCGAACGTTGCGGCGCCCGGGCGTTTTTCAGCAACAGCGTGGCTGGATTACTTCCCGCATCACGCTCGGCTGGTCAACACTTTGTCGATCAGGCCATACTCGGCTGCCTCGTCGCTCGACATGAAGCGATCGCGGTCGGTGTCCTTGTGGATCTGCTCGACGGTCTGGCCGGTGTTCTCGGCCATGATGCGCGCCAGGCGCTCGCGCAGGTAGAGAATTTCCTTGGCCTGGATTTCGATGTCCGAAGCCATGCCTTGCGAGCCGCCCGACGGCTGGTGAATCATGATGCGCGAGTTCGGCAACGAGAAACGCTTGCCCTTGGTGCCGGCAGCCAGCAGGAAGGCGCCCATCGAGGCCGCCAGGCCGGTGCACAGCGTGGAGACGTCCGGCTTGATGAAGTTCATCGTGTCGAAAATCGCCAGGCCGGCCGAGACGGAGCCGCCAGGTGAGTTGATGTAGAGCGAAATATCCTTGTCAGGATTCTCGCTCTCCAGGAACAGCATCTGGGCCACGATCAGGTTGGCCATCTGGTCGTTGACAGGACCGACCAGGAAGATCACGCGTTCTTTCAGCAGGCGCGAGTAGATATCGTAAGCGCGCTCGCCGCGGCCGCTCTGTTCCACGACCATCGGCACGAGGCCGAGTGCTTGTGTGTCCAATGCCGGATTATGATTCATACCTGTCTTTTCCTCTGTGTAAGGGGAGCTTAAAACGAACTTTAAGCTTGTGCGTTGCTTCCCATCAATTCGTCGAAGGCGACGTCCTTGGTGACGACTTTTGCCTTCTCGAGCACATAGTTAACGACGTTTTCTTCCAATACAAGAGCTTCGATGTCGGCCAGGCGGCGACGGTCGCTGTAGTAGTACTTCAGGACTTCTTTCGGATCTTCGTAGCTCTGTGCGAAATCTTCGATCTGGCCCTTGACCTGCTCAGGCTTGGCTTGCAGGTTGTTGTCGCCCACCAGCTGCTGCAGGATCAGGCCCAGCTTGACGCGGCGCTCCGCCTTTTCAGCGAACAGCTCGGTCGGGAAAGGCATGTTCTTGACGTCCATGCCGCGCTGCGCCATGTCGCTGCGGGTCATTTCCGCCAGGCGCTCGGAATCCTGCTGGATCATGACGGTAGGAACTTGCAGTTCGGTAACTTTCAGCAGCGCGTCCATGACGGCTTCCTTGTTGCGCGCCTTGATACGGCCGGCAACTTCACGCTCCAGGTTGACCTTGATGTCCGAACGCATTTTTTCCAGGTCGCCGTCTTCCATGCCCAGCGACTTCGCGAATTCCGCGTCGACTGCTGGCAGGTGGGCCCATTCCAGGTGCTTCAGGGTGATCGTGAAGTCGGCGGTTTTGCCGGCCACGTCCTTGCCGTGGTAGTCCTCTGGGAATGCCAGTGGGAAGGTCTTGCTGTCGCCGGCCTTCAGGCCAACGGTCGCTGCTTCGAATTCCGGCAGCATGCGGCCTTCGCCGAGCACGAAGCTGTAGTCGTCAGCTTTGCCGCCTGGGAACTCAACGCCGTCGATCTTGCCGACGAAGTCGACGGTCACGCGGTCGCCGTTTTCAGCGACTGGCTTGCCGCCGTCGCCGTGCGGGCCGGCTTCGCCCTTGGTGTGGTAATGCACGCGCTGCTTGCGCAGGATGTCGATGGTCTTGTCGATTTCAGCATCGGTGACGTCGGACTTGATGGTTTCGACTTCAACCGACGCCAGGTCGCCAACCACGACTTCCGGGTAGACTTCGAAGGTGGCGTCGAAGGTCAGGGTGCCTTCCGGGCTATCTTCTTTTGGCTCGATTTTCGGGAAGCCGGCGACGCGCAGCTGGTTCTCGTTGGCAGCTTCGTTGAAAGCGCGGCCGACCTTGTCGTTCAGCACGTCCGATTCGATCTGGTAGCCGTATTGGGCGGCGACCATTTTCATCGGAACCTTGCCTGGACGGAAGCCAGGGGCTTTGGCCGTCTTGGCCTGCTTTTTCAAGCGCTTTTCAACTTCCGTACGGACGTCAGTCAGCGGAAAAGAGATCGTCATGCGACGTTCGAGTTTACCCAGGGTTTCGACTGCAGTTGCCATTGTTAAAATCGTCCAAAAAATAATTATTCGTGTGGTGCGAGGAGGGGGACTCGAACCCCCACACCATTGCTGGCGTCAGGACCTAAACCTGGTGCGTCTACCAATTTCGCCATCCTCGCGGGATCGTTGGCCGCACCGACAAAAACAAAGGGCGTCCGAAGGTCAAACCGGCCGCCCTGCACTGCCTTTGTTAGGGGCTACAACATCAACCCGGTATTTTACTGGATTTTCTGACACCACAGGGCGAATTTTGAAATGGGGCGGAACGGGGCCTCAAAACGTCGTTCCCGCCTGCGCGGGAACGACCCTTTTGAGGCTGCCGGTGTCAGGTGCCTACTGGCTTCCTGACCCTGAACCAGGCCGCGTACAAGGCCGGCAGGAACAGCAAGGTCAGCGCCGTCGCCACCACCAGCCCGCCCATGATCGCCACCGCCATCGGCCCCCAGAACACGGAGCGCGTCAGCGGAATCATGGCGAGCGCCGCGGCGGCGGCGGTCAGCACGATCGGACGCGCGCGCCGCACCGCCGCGTCGATCACGGCATTCCACGCTTCCGCCCCATTCGCGATATCGCGTTCGATCTGGTCCACCAGGATCACCGAATTCCGGATGATCATGCCGAACAGCGCGATCACGCCAAGGTTCGCGACGAAGCCGAACGGACGTGAAAGCAACAGCAGCGCCATCGCGGCGCCGGCCACGCCCAGCGGGCCAGTCAGGAATACCATCACCGAACGCGAGAAGCTATGCAGCTGCAGCATCAGCAGCGTGAACACAATGAACAGCACCAGCGGCACATTCGCCGCGATCGACGCTTCCGCCGCCGCGCTGTCGGCCGCCGCACCGGCAACCTCGATCGTATAACCCGGCGGCAGCTTGGCGCGCAGGTCAGCCAGCGACTCCAACACCTGGTCCGACACGGTCGGCCCCTGGATGCCGTCGACGACATCCGACTGCACGGTGATCGCCCACTCGCGCCCTTCGCGCCACACCACGCCCGGCTCCCACACGAAGGCGACGCGCGCCACCTGCGAGATCGTCACCGAACGCCCCGACGGGGTCGGCACGTTGGTCTCGTTCAGCGCCGACAGCGTGGCGCGCTCTTCGACCGGCTGGCGGATCACGATGTCGATCAGCTTGTTATCTTCCCTGAACTGCCCCACCGGGGTGCCGGACAAGATGGTATTCGCTACCCGCATCACCGATTGCGACGTCACGCCCAACGCGCGCATCTTGGCCTGGTCGAGGTCCAGGCGCAACACCTTGACCGACTCGTTCCAGTTGTCGTTCACACCCAGCGAGTTCGGATTGGCGCGCATGACCTCCTTGACCTGGTCGGCCAGCGCGCGCGTGGTCGCGATGTCAGGCCCGCCGACACGGAACTGCACCGGATACGGCACCGGCGGCCCGTTCGGCAGCAGCCTGACCCTGCCTCGCACTTCGGGGAAGTCGTTCTCGAATACTTCGACGATCTTCAGGCGCAACTCTTCGCGCGCCTTCAGGCTGGTCGGCAGCACCACCAGCTGAGCGACGTTCGACTGCGGGAATATCTGGTCGAGCGGCAGGTAGAAGCGCGGGCTGCCGGTGCCGACATAGCTGGTCACGCTTTCCACATTCTCCTGCTTGCCGATGAAGGCCTCGAACTTCTTGACCTGCGCCTCGGTGGCGCTGAACGCGGCCCCTTCCGGCATCCACATCTCGACCATCAGCTCCGGCCGGCTGGAGTCAGGGAAGAACTGCTTCTCGATGAACTTGAAGCCGAATACGCCCAGCCCGAACACCGCCAGCGTCATCGCGATGGTCGCAAAGCGCCATTCGACGCACCACGCCACGACTTTGCGGAAGCGCAGGTAGGCCGGCGTGTTGAACACGTCATGTTCGCTTTCGCCGGCCGTCGTCGCGTGCGGTTTCACCTTCAGCAGCAGGAAGCCGATGTACGGCGTGAAGATGACCGCCACCAGCCACGAGACCAGCAGCGCGATCGCGTTCACCGAGAACATCGAGAACGTGTACTCGCCCGCTGCGGACTGGGCCAGGCCGATCGGCAGGAAGCCCGCAGCGGTAATCAGGGTACCGGTCAGCATCGGCATGGCAGTCGAGGTGTAGGCGAAGGTGGCCGCATCGAAGCGCGACATGCCCTCCTCCATTTTGCGCACCATCATCTCGACCGCGATGATGGCGTCGTCGACCAGCAGGCCAAGCGCGATGATCAGGGCGCCGAGCGAAATCTTGTGCAGGTCGATGTGGAAAATGCTCATCAACAGGAAGGTAATCGCCAGCACCAGCGGAATGGTCAGCGCCACCACCAGGCCTGGGCGCGGATCGATGCGCAGCGGCTTGGTATGCAGGCCGAGCGCGATGAAGCTCACGGCAAGCACGATCAGCACCGCCTCGATCAGCACCTTGATGAACTCACCGACCGATGCGGCAACCGCGCGCGGCTGGTCAGATACCCGTTCAAGCTCGATCCCGACCGGCAGCTGCGACTTGATGCGCGCAACCGTCTCCTCGAGGCCCTTGCCCATCGTGATGATATTGCCGCCCTTTTCCATCGACACGCCAAGGCCGATCACTTCCTGGCCGTTGAAGCGCATCTTGTCCTGCGGCGGGTCCTTGTACTCGCGCTTGATCTTCGCAAAGTCGCCGAGGCGGAAAGTCGCGCCGTTGGCGCGCAGCTGCAGCGATTCGAGCTCCTTGACGTCTTGCAGCGCTCCGGTGACGCGCACCTGCAGGTTGTCGGTCGGCGTCACCATCACGCCGCTCGCCTCGATCGCGTTCTGGGTGGCGATCTGGTTGACGATCACGTCGAACGGCACGCCCAGTTGCGAGAACTTCTTGTGCGAGAACTCGATCGTGATCTTCTCGTCCTGCACGCCGAACTGTTCTACCTTGGCCACCAGCGGCACGCGCAGCAGCTGCTGGCGCACGAAGTCGGCGTGGTCCTTCATCTCGGCGTAATTGAAGCCATCGCCGCTCAATGCGAAGATCGATCCGTAGGTATCGCCGAATTCGTCATTGAAGAACGGGCCGATCACCCCTGCGGGCAGCGTGGCGCGGATGTCGCCGATCTTCTTGCGCACCTGGTACCACGACGCGGACGTCTCGGAAGGCGGCGTCGATTCGCGCAACTCGACGATGATGAAGGTCTCGCCCGGTTTCGAGTAGCTCTTGATCTTGTCGATGTAAGGCGTTTCCTGCAGCTTGCGTTCGAGCTTGTCGGTGACCTGTTCGGCCATCTGCACCGCGGTAGCGCCAGGCCAGATCGCCCGCACGACCATCACGCGGAAGGTGAACGGCGGATCTTCATCCTGGCCGAGATTGCCGTAACTGAGGATACCGCCGATCAGCAGCGCGCCCATCAGGTAGCGGATCAGCGGGATGTGTTCGAGCGCCCAGCGTGAAAGATTAAAACCCCTCATTTCACTGCCCCGGCGGCTGCCACGGGCGCGACCTGCCCGGACAGCAGTTTGACCTTCTGTCCGTTCTTCAGCTTGTTCACGCCGGCGGTGACGATGGTCTGGCCCGGCGCGATGCCGCTCGCGATGACCACGTCGTTGCCGGACGTGCCGCCAACCTGCACGGGCACCAGCTTCACGGCGCCTTTTTCGACGACCCACACGGCAGTCGACGACTTCTCATGGAACAGCGCCGTCAGCGGAACGCGCATCTGCGGCGTCGCCCACTTCGATGCGAACTGCACGCGCGCCGTCATGCCCAGCTTGACGTCGCTGCCTGCGCCAGGAATCGACACGCGCACCGGGTAGGTACGAGTGGCAGGATCGGCCACCGGCGACACTTCGCGGATCGTGCCGCGGATGGCGACATCGGGGTTGGCCCACATGCGCACCGTGACGTCCTGCACCTTGCGCATCGCGTCGACCTTGTCTTCCGGGAGCGAGATCACGATCTCTTTATCGTTGGTGTTGGCGACGCTGGCGACCGGCGTGCCGGCAGCCACCACCTGCCCTACTTCGGCGCTGATGGCGGTGACGACGCCGTCCGTGTCGGACACCAGTGTCGAGTACTGCGCCTGGTTCGACTGCGCCGAGTAGCCGGCCCTGGCCGCATCGACATTGGCCTGCGCCGATGCGAACGCCGATTTGCGTGCGTCGAGCACGGCCTGGCTGACGAAATTCTGCTTGCGCAGCTCCTGGTAGCGTTTCAATTCGGCGCGCGCCAGGTCGCGCTGGGTTTCGGCGGCACGCAGCGAGGCGCGTGCCTGCGTCTGCGACAACTGCAAGTCCTGCGGGTCAAGCTGCATCAGCACCTGGCCGCGTTTGACGACAGTGCCCACATCGACCTTGCGCGCGATGATCTTGCCGCCGACGCGAAAGCCCAGGCGCGATTCGACGCGCGGACGCACCTCACCGGCAAACTCCGCGTTGACGTCGATATCGCTGCTGCCCACCACGATGGCCCTGACCGGCCGGACATCCTCCTGTTTCGGCGCGTCCTTCGAACACGCCGCCAGCAACAGCAGCAGCGAGGTGGAGAGCATGAGGCCGACAGCGGCGGGGCTTTTGGGGCGCAGTTTTTTCAGGGCGAACACGGTGTTTTCCTTTACTATGCGGTGGCGCCTGGGCCACCAATTGCTTAAGCGACAAGATGGTACTACTTTTACATGCGCTCAGCTACTGACTTTCAGGTTATTAATTATAGCTGTGCAGAAATTCCTTTGCTAATGACTTTTGCGTCACTTACTCCTTCATGCCTGTCGATCATTACGAAAATTTTCCTGTCGCTTCTGTATTGATGCCGAGACGGCTGGTCCCGGCCATCGAGGCGATCTACGCCTTTGCGCGCAGCGCGGACGACCTGGCCGATGAGGGCGACGCGGCGCCGGCCGAGCGGTTGGCGGCACTGGCGGCATATGAAGAGGCGCTCGACGGCATCGAGAGCGGCGAGCTGCAGGCCGACCCGCTGTTCGCACGGCTTGCCAGGGTGATCGCGCAATACAAGCTGCCGCTGCAGCCATTCCGCGACCTGCTGTCGGCCTTCCGCCAGGATGTCGTCACCACCCGCTACGCCGGATTCGACGCGCTGCTCGATTACTGCCGCCGCTCGGCCAACCCGGTCGGCCTGCTGATGCTGTCGCTGTACGGTGCCGCCGGCGAGCGTAACGTCCGCGACTCGGACGCGATCTGCTCGGCGCTCCAGCTGATCAACTTCCTGCAGGACGTGGCGATCGACCGCAACAAGGACCGCATCTATATCCCGCTGGACGACCTCGCGCGGTTCGGCGTCGATCCGGCCCAGCTTGACCAGGGCCTCGCTGACGAGCGCTGGCGTGCGCTGATGGCGTTCGAGGTGCGGCGTGCCCGCGCGCTGATGCTCGCCGGCGCCCCGCTCGCGCGCCGGCTCCCCGGCCGCATCGGCTGGGAGCTGCGCCTGGTGGTCCAGGGCGGCCTGCGCATCCTCGACAAGATCGAAGGTGTCGGCTACGACGTGTTCACGCGCCGCCCGCAGCTGAAACCGGCGGACTGGGCAGTCATGCTGTGGCGCGCGATCCGGATGTAACGAAAAATCAAGCTCCCAGCGGTATCGGCAACACCCATCGGCTAGAATAGCGGCTTCCTGTCGCGCACCCTTGCTTTTAGAACATGTCTCCCGACGAATACTGCCACCAGAAAACCGTTCAAAGCGGTTCGAGTTTTTACTACAGCTTCCTGTTCCTGCCGCAGGAGCGCCGCCGCGCGATTACCGCGCTGTATGCGTTCTGCCGCGAAGTCGACGACACGGTCGACGACTGCACCGACCAGTCGGTCGCGCGCATCAAGCTGGCCTGGTGGCGCACCGAAGTCTCGAAAATGTACGAGGGCACGCCGGCCCACCCGGTGATGCAGGCATTGCAGCCGCACCTGGCCGTGTACAAGCTCGAACAACAGCACCTGCTGGCGATCGTCGATGGCATGGAGATGGACCTCGACCAGAGCCGCTACCTCGACTACCCGGCCCTGCAGCGCTACTGCTGGCACGTGGCGAGCGTGGTCGGCATCCTGTCGGCCAGCATCTTCGGCGTGACCAATCCGCGCACGCTGGAATACGCCGAGAAGCTGGGCCTCGCGTTCCAGCTGACGAACATCATCCGCGACGTCGGCGAAGATGCGCGCAAGGGCCGCATCTACCTGCCGATCAACGAGCTCCAGCAGTTCGGCGTGACGGCGGCGGACCTGCTCAACGCGCGCCACAGCGACAAGTTCGAAGCGCTGATGCGCTTCCAGGTCGCGCGTGCATACAAGATGTACGATGAAGCGATGGCGCTGCTGCCGAAGGAAGACCGCCGCGCGCAGCGTCCGGGCCTGATGATGGCCGCGATCTACCGCACCGTGCTCGACGAAATCGAACGCGACAACTACCAGGTACTGAACCAGCGGATCTCGCTCACGCCCATCCGGAAGCTCTGGCTGGCGTGGAAGACCTATGTCCGCAGCTAAGGCGCCGGCCAGCGCCGCCGTCATCGGCGGCGGCTGGGCAGGCTGCGCGGCCGCGGTGGAGCTGGCCCATGCAGGGTGCAAGGTCACGCTGTTCGAAGCCGCCCGTTCGCTGGGCGGGCGCGCGCGCAGCGTCGAGGTGCACGGCAAACTGCTCGACAACGGCCAGCACATCATGCTGGGCGCGTACAGCGACACCTTGCGCCTGCTGCGCCGCGTCGGCATCAAGCCGGCCGCCGCCCTGCTCCACCTTCCCCTGCAAATGCGCTATCCGCCGGGGTCCGGCATGGACTTCGTCGCAGCGCGCCTGCCTGCGCCGCTGCACCTGGCCATCGCGCTGCTGCGCGCGAAGGGACTGGGAGGCGACGACAAAATGGCGCTGGCCCGTTTCTCGACCAGCGCGCGCTGGATGGACTGGACGCTGTACAACGACTGCAGCGTCACCGAACTGCTCGAACGCTTCGACCAGACCCCGCGCCTGATCGCGCTGATGTGGCGTCCGCTGTGCCTTGCGGCCCTCAACACGCCGCCGGAGCGGGCGTCGGCGCAGGTGTTCCTCAATGTGCTGCGCGACAGCCTGGGCGCGCAGCGCGCCGCGTCGGACATGCTGGTGCCGCGCCTCGCGCTCGGCGCCCTGTTCCCAGCAGCGGCGGCCGGCTACGTCGAATCGCGCGGCGGGATTGTCCGCATCGGCGCGCGCGTCGATGCGCTCGAGGCTGCGGGCGATGGCTGGCAACTGCGCTGCGGCGCCGAATCGCAGGCATTTGACGCGGTAATCATCGCCACCCCGCCTTACGTCGCGGAATCGCTGCTCGAAGGACTGGACGCGGCGCCGATTCCCGCGTTCGAGTACGAGCCGATCACCACCTGCTATCTCCAGTACGGCGCCGCCGTGCGCCTCGGCCTGCCGTTTTACGCGCTGGAAGAGCATCCGGAATCGGGCGAATGGGGCCAGTTCCTGTTCGACCGGGGGCAGCTCGACAAGGACCAGGCCGGGCTGCTGGCAGTTGTCATCAGTGCATCGGGCAGCGCCGTTGAGCTTGGCCAGGATGCGCTCAGCGCCGCCGTCGCGCAGCAGTTGGCGCGCGTGCTGGGCCGGCCGGAGCTGGGCTCGCCCTCGTGGACCAAGGTCATCACGGAAAAGCGTGCGACCTTCGCCTGCACGCCGGGACTGCTACGCCCGGGCAATGAAACGGGCCTGCCGGGCCTCTGGCTGGCGGGCGATTACACCGCCAGCGACTACCCGGCGACCCTGGAAGGCGCCGTGCGCAGCGGATCGGCGGCCGCGCGCGCCGTGCTGCAGCGCACAGCCATCCCCTGATATGGCCTCCTGCCCCGCGAAAAATGCAGCCTGTCGCACGGCGGTGGCAGCCAGGTGAGCGTTTGCGTAAAGTCACATCATCGAAACAGGTCTTTCATGATGGATTTGCAAATGAACATCACCCTTGTCCTTCGCGCACTGGCCTTGCTGGCATTTGTCGCCGCAAGCACAGCAGTGATTGTCATCCCGGAACTGATTGGCGGCATCCGCGCGCCGCAAACGCATATCGCCGTCGTGGCCCTTGCCCACGGCTGACGGCAACTGATTGGAGCAACACATGGGCAAACTTGAATATCTCGACGCATTAAAGCGTGCCATGGCCGGGCTGCCGGTCGAGGCGCAAGCCAAGACCCTGGCTTACTACGAACAGCGTTTCGTCGACGGCGTCGCCGCTGGCCTGAGCGAAGAAGAAATCGCGAAGGGTCTCGACGATCCGAAAAAGATCGCCATGACGCTGCGCGCCAACACCCATATGCGCGCTTTCGAGGAAAAGAAGAACCCGGCGAACTTCGTGCGCCTGATGGTCGCGGTCATTGGCCTGGCCATCTTCAACCTGTTCATGGTGGTGCCGGCGATCGTCTACGCATCGCTGCTGGCGACGCTGTACGCATGCGGCCTGGCGCTCTACCTCGGCGGCGTGGCGGTCACCGCCAGCGGCCTGGCCGGCGCCAGCGAGCTGGTACTGGACGGGCCGCTGCGGCACTTCGTGATCCATGGCCGCGACGATGACGGCGAACGGCGCCAGGCCAAGGTCACCATCGATGCGATGGGCGTGCACGTCGATGAAAACCACAAAGGCGACGAAGCGGAAGCCTCGGCCTCCGCCACCGCCAGCGTCGATGTGGACGTCTCCGAGGACACCAACCGCTCCGAACGCGTGATCCGCGGCGCCGAATCGGTGGCTGAACGCGGCATCAAGGTCTACACCGACATGGACGCCGATTCGCGCGCAACCCAGACCGCGGTCGGCCTGGCGATGGTACTTGGCGGGATCGTGCTGTTCCTGCTCAGCCTTGTCGTGACGCGCTACACCTTCATCGGCATCCGGCGCTACATCGATATGAACCTGTCCCTGCTCAAGGGCGCCTGAACCAGATCGGAGTCGCAATGAGAACATTATTAAAAGTCGGATTCGGCATGCTGGTACTGGCGTTCGCGCTGATCGCCATGTCCTACAGCATGCTGCGCGCCGAAGGCACCGCGGGGTCGTCGAATCCTGAAGGCCGCATGGTCGATACCGAAACCCGCAAGGTCGAGGCCCGCGTCACCAGCATCGACCTGACCGGGCCGATCGACCTGACCTTGCGCCAGGGCGCGGTGCCGTCGCTGACGGTGCGCGGCGAAAAGCGCCTGCTCGGGAATGTGGAGACCATCCAGGTCGGCGATACGCTGGAAATCGCGACCAAGGGCATGCTGCTGCATCACCGAAATCCGTTGCAGGTCGTGCTGGTGCTGCCGTCGCTGGAAAGTGTCAGCATCAACGGCAGCGGCTCCAGCACCGTCAACGGCTTCATCGGCGACAAGGCCAATGTGGAGCTGCACGGGTCGGGCAACCTCAAGTTCAACGGGCGCTATCGCGAAGTCGTCGCCGGCGTGCATGGCAGCGGCGAGGTCGAAGTCAATGGCGGCGCCAGCGAAAAGGTCGCCGTCGAAGTGGTCGGCTCCGGCCAGATGACGGTGGTCGGATCGGCCGAAGAATTCAAAGTTGAACAGACCGGATCGGGCGACCTGAATGCGCGCCACCTGGCCGCGCGCGCGGTCAATGTCGAGTTGATGGGCTCAGGGACGTCGATTGTCCAGGCGCGCGAAGTGGCCGCGGTGAGCCTGCGCGGCAGCGGCGACGTCACCGTCCATGGCAGCCCAAGCCAGCGCAGCGTCAGCCGCACCGGCTCCGGCGACGTCACTTTCCGCTAGTAGCCAGCCACGCCAGCGCGCCGTTTGCCGCGGCGCGCGCGCTGGCAAAGCACGCGGTCAGAAGATATCCCCCGGTCGGCGCTTCCCAGTCGACCATTTCTCCCGCTACGAAGACCCCCGGTAGTGCGCGCAGCATGCCGCTTTCCGCCTCAATCGCCTCGAAGCGCACGCCCCCGGCGCTGCTGATCGCCTCGTCGATCGGGCGCGCACGGATCAACCTCAAGGGCAGGTGTTTGAGCGCGGCCGCCAGCAGCGCCGGGTTGGCGAAGTCCTGCTTCGACAGGCACTCGTGCAGCAGCCCGGACTTGACGCCCTTGATACCCAGCCGGCTTTGCAGGTGGCTGGGCATCGAACGGGCGCCGCGCGGGCGCGACACTTCTTCAAACACGCGTTCCGCAGCCAGGTCGGGCAGGAGGTCGAGCCAGATGGTGGTGCTGCCTTCGGCCTCGACCTGGTCGCGCAGGGCGGCGGACAGCGCGTAAATCAGGCTGCCCTCGACGCCGGTTTGCGTGACGACGAACTGGCCCTGCTTGCGAACCATCTGGCCGCCCCTGTCGCGCGAAGTCACGGCCACGGTAATCAAAGGTTCACCCGCGTGGCGGCTGCTGAAATGCTCGCTCCAGTCCACCTCGAATCCGCAGTTGGCCGGGCGCAGCGGTGCTACGTCCACTTCTTTGGCCTGCAGCAGCGGCACCCACGCGCCGTCCGAACCGAGTCGTGCCCAGCTGCAGCCGCCCAGTGCGAGGACCACGGCGTCGGCTTCGGCTTCAAGCTCGCCCTCCGGCGCAGCGAACAGCAGCTTGTCGCCGCGCCAGCCCAGCCAGCGATGGCGCATGTGGAACTGGACGCCGGACTCGCGCAGGCGGTGCAGCCAGGCGCGCAGCAGCGGGGCCGCCTTCATATCGGTCGGGAAGACGCGCCCGGAGCTGCCGACGAATGTCTCGACGCCCAGGCCGTGAATCCAGTCGCGCACCGCTGCGGCGTCAAAGCACTCGAGCCAGCGGGCGACCTGCTGTTCGCGCCCGCCATAGCGCGCGACAAATGCTTCATACGGCTCGGAGTGGGTGATGTTCATGCCGCCCTTCCCCGCCAACAGGAACTTGCGGCCGACGGACGGCATCGCATCGTAGAGGTTGACCTGCACGCCGCCCGCACCCAGGACTTCGGCCGCCATCAGGCCTGCCGGGCCGCCGCCGATGATGGCGACTCTTTTAGTGCGGAGGGAATTGATTGGCATCGATGCGGCGCTTGCGATTGAAGGACCGCCATTTTAGTCGAGATTGGCCTCGCCCAGACAGATGTAAAGGGAACTTGACATGCAAAACCAAGCCGCCTAATATGTAAAGCATACTTGACTAAACGGAGCGATGGCATGCATGAGAAGACGGTAGCGCGAATCTATACGAGGGAAATGTGCGGCGCCATGTTTGTGTATGTGGTCTTGCTGGTCGCCTCGATCAAGCTTGGACGTCCGATGGCCGACGGCGTTGGCCGCATCCTGGCGCTGGCTAGCCGGGTGATCGGTGTCCTGCTGGTGGTGTGGGCCCTGGCGCGCCACTTCCGCCGGGTCGACGAATTCATTCGCCAGACCACGCTGGAAAGCATCGCCATCGCAGCCGCTGTTGCCGCAGGCCTCAGCTTCACCTACGGCTTCCTCGAAACCGCCGGCTATCCGCGCCTGTCCATGTTCGTCGTGCTGCCGCTGATGTTCGGGGTGTGGGGCGTAGTGTCCTGCGTGCGCGCAATCGCCAACCGATGAACAACAGCATTCGCGCCTTGCGGGCCGAATGCGGCTGGAGCCAGGCCCACCTGGCAGACCTGCTGCAGGTCTCGCGCCAGACAGTCAACGCGATCGAGACCGGCCGCTACGACCCCAGCCTGCCGCTTGCGTTTGCCATTGCAAAGCTATTCTCACAACCGATTGAAGCGATCTTCACCCCAGACCAGGAGCCAGCATGAAAAAAGCCGCCGTTCTTCTCGCACTGCTGTTCGCAGCTGGTGCTCCCGCACACGCGCAGGACGAACCGCGCAACCGCTTCGCTTCAACCGAAGTCGCTTCCGAGCGCTTCGAAGTGGGCGCGCTGGCGGTCGAACGCCACGGCAGACGTGGTACGCCGATGATCCTGATCCCAGGGCTGGCCAGTGGAAGCTGGGTATGGCAGGACGCGATTCGCACTTTCCGCGACGACCATGTGCTGTATGTGGTGACGCTGCCGGGCTTCGACGGCCGCGCGCCGATAGCGGGGAACATGCTCGATGAGGTACAGAAGTCGCTGCACCAGCTGATCGACTCGCGCAAGCTGGCCAGGCCAGTGCTGGTCGGGCACAGCCTGGGAGGCACGCTTGCGATCGCGATCGCGGCGCAGCATCCCAACCTGGCTGGAGGCGTTGTCAGCATCGACGGATTGCCGGTCTTCCCCGGCACCGAGGATATGCCGCCCGAGCAGCGCCCGCAACTCGCCAGCGGCATCATGCGCCGCATGGCCGGGCTGACGCCTGCGGCCTTCGCCGGCCAGCAGCAGCAATATATGCGCAGCATTGGCGTAGTCGACATGGCGCGCGCCGATGAACTGGCCAAGCTGACCGCGCGCAGCGATCCGGCAGCGACGGTGCAGTACATGGCAGCTGTGATGGCGCAGGACCTTCGTCCCGGCCTCCCGCAGATAACGGCGCCGGTGCTGGTGCTGGCGCCGTTCCTGGAACTGGACGCGACCGATCCGAGCGCCGGCATGGCCAGCAAGGTCGGCTACTACACCGAGTTGATGTCGGGTACCCCGAAATTGAGCGTGGTCGGCATACCGGGCGCGCGCCACTTCGCGATGATCGACCAGCCGCAGCGCGTCACCGACGCGATCCGCGCATTCTTGAAGTCACGGTAGGGAGAAGTCGATGAAAAGCACGGGATTCTGGATCAGGCGCTATGCCGTTGTCGCTGGCGGCGCTTTCGTCCTGCTGGTGGCAGCCGGTTTGCTGAAGGGCCGCGAACCTGAACGAGTCCTGGCCGAGTCCTTGTTCTGGGGAGTGGTAACGGCGGCGGTATTTACCGCCTTCCGCTACCGTAGCGCGCGCAAAGGCGAGGCGTGCGCGCTGTGCCGCGATACGGTCGAAGACTAGCCGCCGGTCACTGGAGGGAAGAAGGCGACTTCACCGCCTGCTTCCACCAGCGTATCGGGCGGGCACATGACATGGTTGAACGCGGTGCGCAGCGGACGGTCGGCGGCCAGGGCAGTTTGCCAATCACCTCCACGCGCCATCAGGTGTTCGCGAACCGCGCCGACGGTCGTCACGCCTGGCGGCAGCGTCATAGTCTCTTGCGCGGTGCCGACGGCTTCACGCACGCTGGCAAAAAATCGCAGCGTAATTTCCATAGTGTTTCCTAGTGCAGTAATTCGCTGAATGGGACGAAGCGGACGGTATCGCCCGCGGCGATGGCGTTCGACGGCGGATTGTCGATCAGCCCATCGCCCCAGACGGTCGAGGTGAGGACACCTGAACCCTGGTTCGGGAACAGGTCGAGTCCGCCGTTAGTGTTGATCTTCGCGCGCAAGAACTCATTGCGGCGGTCGGCCCTCGGCCAGTTGAAATCGGCGCGCATGCTGAAGGCGCGCGGCGCGACGTCGCCCTGCACGCCTTGCAGGCGCAGGATGAACGGACGCACGAACAGCAAGAACGTGATGAAGCTCGATACCGGATTCCCCGGTAGGCCCAGGAAAAACGCGCTGCCTTCGGCGCGCCGCACTTGGCCGAACGCCAGCGGTTTGCCTGGCTTGACGGCGATCTGCCACATGTTCAGGCGCCCTTCCGCCTCGACTGCCGGCTTGATGTGATCTTCTTCGCCGACCGACACACCGCCAGAGGTGATGATCAGGTCATGTTCGCGCGCCGCGTTGCGCAGCATATCGCGCGTCGCGTCCAGCGTGTCCGGCACGATGCCGAAATCGCTAATCATGCAGCCGAGGTTTTCCAGCAGTGCGCGCAGCGTAAATCGATTCGAGTTGTAGACAGCGCCGGGCGCCAGCGGCTCGCCCGGCATCGCCAGTTCGTCCCCGGTGAAGAAAACGGCTACTTTGAGCTTGCGGAACACGGGCACATTGGCCAGGCCGACCGAGGCCGCGAGTCCCATTTCCTGGCTTCGCAGGCGTGTGCCGGCAGGCAGGATCACCGCACCGGCGGTGATGTCTTCGCCGGCGCGGCGGATCCATTCACCGCTCTTCGGCGCATGGCGAATGATCACCTGGTCGGGCGCCACTGCTTCGCACTGCTCCTGCATCACGACCGCGTCCGCGCCATCGGGAATCATCGCACCGGTAAAGATGCGTGCTGCCTGTCCGGGCGCAAGGAATTGCCCAACGTGGCCAGCCGGTATGCGCTGGCCGACCGCCAGCGTCGCGTCGCCGCGCGCGCAGTCGGCCGATCGAACTGCATAACCGTCCATCTGCGTGTTGTCCGCCGAAGGCACGTTGAGCGTTGAGACCTGGGCGGCGGCGAGCACGCGGCCGTTGGCATCCAGCGTCGCCACCGCTTCGGTTTCGCTAACGGGGCGCGCGGCCTCCATCAGGAAGTCGAGCGCCTCGCTCACCGCGAGCATGGGTTTCGGTGCAGGGTTCATGCTCACAGCCCGGTGTGTTCCGCGATGTAGGCCTTCATTTTCGCTACATCCGGCGGCATGACGATGAATTTCTGCGGCAGCGATTCGATGTCCTCGAAACCCGCCGGGCGTTCCGCGTCCATGCCGACTGCTTCGAGAATGGTCTCGTTGAACTTGGCCGCAAGCGCGGTCTCCAGCACGATCATCGGCACGCCAGCGGCGATATGTTCGCGCGCGACCTTGATGCCGTCGGCGGTGTGGGTATCGATGGTGATGCCGTAGTCGTCGAGCACTTCACGGATCGTGTCCACGCGGTTGGCGTGGTTCGAACTGCCGGAGACAAACCCGTAGTTGGCCACGAGGCGGAACTCGTCGCCGTCGCTGCCCGGCTCGCCGGACAGGTCGAAGCCGCCGTCGGTTTCCACTTTCTGGAACAGCGCGCGCACGCGGTTGGCGTCGCGGCCGACCAGGTCATACACGAAGCGTTCGAAGTTCGACGCCTTCGAGATGTCCATCGACGGGCTGCTGGTGTGGTAGGTCTCGGACGCCTTGCGCACGCGGTACACGCCGGTGCGGAAGAACTCGTCGAGCACATTGTTCTCGTTGGTCGCGACGACCAGTTTGTCGATCGGCAGGCCCATCATGCGGGCGATATGGCCGGCGCAGATGTTCCCGAAATTCCCGGACGGTACGGTGAACGACACCTTTTGCTCGTTGCTGGTCGTGGCAGCCAGGTAGCCGCGGAAGTAATAGACGACTTGCGCGACCACGCGCGCCCAGTTGATCGAATTGACGGTGCCGATCTTCTGGCGCGCCTTGAAATCGAGGTCGTTGGATACTGCCTTGACCATATCCTGGCAATCGTCAAACACGCCTTCGACGGCGACGTTGAAGATGTTCGGGTCCTGGAGGCTGAACATCTGCGCGGTCTGGAACGCGCTCATCTTCTTGTGCGGCGAGAGCATGAACACCCGGATGCCCCTCTTGCCGCGCATCGCGTATTCCGCGGCGCTGCCGGTGTCGCCCGACGTGGCGCCGAAGATGTTCAGCTCCGCGTTGTTCCTGGCCAGCGTGTATTCGAACAGGTTGCCCAGCAACTGCATCGCCATGTCCTTGAAGGCCAGGGTCGGACCGTTCGACAGCGCTTGCAGGACCAGGGTCTTGTCGCCGTCCTGCTCGAGCACGCGCAGTGGCGTAATGTCCTTTGCCGCCTCGCCGTCACGGGCGTTGCGATAGACGTTGGCAGTGTAGGTCTTGGTAGTGAGCGCCTTCAGGTCGGCGTCCGGAATATCGGTCGCGAACTTCTTGAGGATTTCATAGGCCAGGTCGGCGTACGACAGCTTGCGCCACGCATCAAGTTCGCCGCTGGTCACCTGCGGGTATTCCGAAGGAAGATACAGGCCGCCATCCGGGGCGAGGCCGCCCAACAGGATGTCTGAAAACTGCCGGGGGGCTTGCGATGCGGCCGCTGACGCAGCGCGGGTAGACACGTAATGCATAGGTGGGAACGTCCGTTTGGGCTAGCGCTGGATAACAAAGCAATGAAATCGAACGTTTATTATAGCCCGGGAACGACAATCAGCAAGCCGGGTGGTTCACCGTCACGACGTGGATGGCGAGGCCGCCCAGCGACGTTTCCTTGTACTTGTCCTGCATGTCCGCGCCGGTCTGGCGCATCGTTTCGATCACCGAGTCGAGGCTGACGAAGTGTGTTCCGTCGCCCTTCAGCGCAAGCGAGGCCGCGGTAATCGCCTTGATGGCGCCCATGCCATTACGCTCGATGCACGGGATCTGAACCAGCCCGCCGATCGGGTCGCAGGTCATGCCGAGGTGGTGCTCGATGCCGATTTCGGCTGCGTTCTCGACCTGCTCGTTGGTGCCGCCCAGCGCCGCCACCAGGCCGGCAGCAGCCATCGCGCAGGCCACGCCGACTTCGCCCTGACAGCCAACTTCGGCGCCGGAGATCGACGCGTTCTTCTTGCACAGCATGCCGATTGCGGCAGACGTCAGCATGAAATCGCGAATACCTTTGACCGGGTCGCTCGGACGGCAGTCCTCCGCGTAGTAGCGCAGCACGGCCGGGATGATGCCCGCCGCGCCATTGGTAGGCGCGGTGACGACACGCCCGCCGGCCGCATTTTCCTCGTTGACCGCCATCGCATACAGGCTGACGCAGTGGAGCGCGTCGTGCGGCAGGTCGTTGGTGCGGTCGCCGCCCTTGTCTTCGGACTGCTTCCACAAGGTGGCCGCACGGCGCTTCACATTCAGGCCGCCCGGCAGCTGGCCGCCGGTGACGAGACCGTGCGCGATACAGTCGCTCATCACGTGCCAGATCTTGTCGATGCCGGCGTTGAGTTCTTCGTCGCTTATGCGAACGCGCTCGTTCGCACGCAGCATCTGCGGGATCGACAGGCCGGATTCCTGGCCATGGGCGAGCAGCTGCACCATCGTATCGAACGGGAACGGCACCGGCGTCGATGGCGGAGCGTCAGGACTTCCTTCCGCCTCGCCGGCCGCATGGATAAATCCACCGCCGACGGAGTAGAACACCTTTTCAATGACGCTGCCATCGGCCAGCTTGAGCGTAAAGCGCATGCCATTCGGATGCTCGGGCAGGCTGGTCCGCTTGTGGAAGACCAGGTCGGTGGCGCGATTGAACGGCACCTCGTGCGTTCCGAGCAGGCGCAGCTTGCCATCGAGTTCGACTTCGGCCAGCTGGTCTTCGACCGCTTCCGGATCGACATCCTGCGGCGTTTCGCCCATCAGGCCAAGGATCACCGCCTTGTCGGTCGCGTGTCCCACACCGGTGAGGGCCAGCGATCCATACAAGGCCGCTTCGATGCCGACAGCGTTGTCCAGCGAGCCGCATTCGACCAGGAAGCGGCGTGCGGCGACCATCGGTCCCACGGTGTGGGAACTCGACGGCCCTATGCCGATTTTAAACAGGTCGAATACGCTCATGTCCATCAGCTTGTCTCTTTATATTTTGTCGTTTTTTGGGTGAAGCAGCTCAGGCAGCTTTGGTCAGGCCGACGTCGATATTCTCGAGCATGTCGGTGACCATCTGTTCCAGGCCGATGCGGGCTTTCCAGCCCCAATCGCTGGTGGCGCGGCTGTCGTCCAGGCTCTTCGGCCAGGTATCGGCAATCGCCTGGCGGCTGTCCGGTTCGTACGCGACCTTGAACTCGGGGACCGAGCGCGTGATCGCGACGGCCAGTTCGGCCGGATTGAACGACAGGCCAGCCACATTGTACGACGAACGGATCTGCACCTTGTCCGCCGGGGCTTCCATCAGTTCGATGGTAGCGCGGATCGCGTCAGGCATGTAGATCATCGGCAGCGTGGTTTCAGGGCCGAGGAAGCAGTCGTAACGCTCGCCGCGCAGCGCCGCGTGGAAGATCGCGATGGCGTAGTCGGTGGTGCCGCCGCCAGGAGGCGACTTGAAGCTGATGATGCCAGGGTAGCGAATGCTGCGCACGTCGACGCCGTACTTGGTGAAGTAGTACTCGCACAGGCGCTCGCCGGCCAGCTTGCTGATGCCGTAGATCGTGGTGGGGTCCATCACCGTGTACTGCGGCGTATTGACGGCCGGCGTGTTCGGGCCGAAGGCCGCGATCGACGAAGGCCAGAAGATGCGCAGCGGCTTGCCTGCCTCGCCGCGCTCGCGCGCCACTTCGAGGATGTTCAGCAGGCCGTCCATATTCAGGGTCCACGCCTTCAGCGGGGCCCGTTCGCCGGTGGCCGACAGCAGCGCCGCCAGCTGGTAGACCTGGGTGATGCCTTCGTCGGCGACGAATTTCGCCAGGCCTGCCTTGTCAAGCACATCGAGCTGGGTGTAGCGCGCTGCCTTGTACACGTTGGTGGCGCCGATGTCCGATGCGATGACGTTCTGCGCGCCGTGCTGCAGGGCCAGCGCCTCGACCAGTTCACTGCCGATCTGGCCGTTGGCGCCGATGATGAGAATGCGTTCCATGATAATCCTGTTGTTCTTAGTTCTTGAGAATGCCCAGCTCGCGCCCGGCCTGTTCGAATGCCTTGAGTACCGTTTCAAGCTGCTCGCGGGTGTGCGCCGCCGACAGCTGGACGCGCACGCGCGCCTGGCCCATTGGCACCACCGGATAGAAGAAGCCCGACAGCAGCACGCCCAGTTCATACATTCGGGCGGCGAATTTTTGTGCGACCGGCGCTTCGAACAGCATCACCGGGACGACCGGGTGGGTGCCCGGCTTGATGATGAAGCCGATGCGCTCGATCTCGGCGCGGAAGAAGGCGGTGTTCTCGTGCAGGCGGTCGCGCAGTTCGGTCGACTTCGACAGGCGCTCGAGCACCGACAGCGATGCGCCGGCGATCGATGGCGCCAGCGTGTTCGAGAACAGGTAAGGACGCGACTTCTGGCGCAGCGTGTCGACGACTTCCTTGCGCGCCGCGGTAAAGCCGCCCATCGCGCCGCCGAGGGCTTTGCCGAGCGTGCCGGTGATGATGTCGATGCGGCCGATGACGTTGTGGTGCTCGTGGGTGCCGCGGCCGGTCTTGCCCATGAAGCCGGACGCGTGGCATTCGTCGATCATGGTCAGCGCGCCGTACTTGTCGGCCAGGTCGCAGATCTTGTCCAGCTGGGCGATCGTGCCGTCCATCGAGAACACGCCGTCGGTCACGATGACCTTGTGGCGCTTGCCGGCCGCGGTGGCAGCCTGCAGCTGCGCTTCGAGGTCGGCCATGTCGTTGTGCGCGTAGCGGTAGCGGCCCGCTTTGCACAGGCGGATGCCGTCGATGATCGAAGCGTGGTTCAGCGCGTCGGAGATGATCGCATCGTTCTCGTCGAACAACGGCTCGAACACGCCGCCGTTGGCATCGAAAGCCGCTGCGTACAGGATGGTGTCTTCGGTGCCGAGGAAGTCGGACAGCGCTTTTTCAAGCTGCTTATGGACAGTCTGGGTGCCGCAGATGAAGCGCACCGACGACAGGCCGTAGCCATACTTCTCGGTCGCCTCGATCGACGCCTGCTGCGTTTGCAGGTCGCCGGACAGGCCGAGGTAGTTATTCGCGCACATGTTAATCAGCTTGCGGCCGTCTTCGGCCACCACTTCGGCGCCCTGGCGCGATGCGAGCACGCGCTCCGGCTTGTACAGGCCCTGCTCGCGCAGCGTGTCCAGGTTCTGCTGCAGGCCGCTGAAAAACGCGTTTTTGGCTTGATCGCTCATCTTTATCCTCGTCGTGGTGGTGCCGGTTGCTTGACCGACTGTTGCACAATGCTGTACCGTAGTTGCAGATCTTGTACCTGTTCGATCATTTCGTCTTTATCCGATATGTCGAACTCGAATTCAATATAATGGATATTACCCAAGCCCAGTGAAGTTGGCAAGCAACAGTTTGGGTAATCCAATAACTTGCAAATTACATAAGCGTGCTGATGAATACACCCCTGTCGACCAACTCCCCGCCCGAAGTCGGGGCAACCCTGCAGCGGCTGCGCCTTGCGCGCGGCCTGACGCTGGAGGATCTGTCGCGTATCGCGGGCGTATCGAAGTCGATGTTATCGCAGATTGAACGCGAAAAAGCGAATCCGACCATTGCCATCACGTGGCGCCTGGCCAACGCGCTGGGCGTGCCGATCGGGGATTTGCTGGCGTCGGACACGCGCGAAGTCGAGACGATCCGCGTGCTGGACGCACACGAAACCCCCACCCTGCCCGGCGCGCACGCCGGCTACATCCTGCGCATCCTCGGACCGATGGAAATGGCGGGCAAGTATGAGTGGTATGAGCTGACCCTGGCGCCGGGCGGCGAACTGGCGTCGCAGGCGCATGATCCGGGCACCAGCGAGCACCTGACCGTCACGCACGGTTCGGTTGAGGTGGAAGTCGGCACCAGCAAGCGCAAGCTCAAGCTCGGCGGCACCGCGCGCTATCCGGCCGACCAGGACCACATCATTCGCAACACCGGCAAATCCGAAGCCAAGGCGCTGCTGGTAGTAGTCCACCGTTAACATTCAATCGTTTTAAAGCGTTGCAAAACCCATCGGGGTCCGTCCCCGGGGACGGACCCCGACGTTGGGGAAGTTGAGGGTAAGAAAAAAGCGCACGGGCCGGAGCCGCGTGCGCTTTTTCGTTTGGGGTGTCGCTGATTACTGGGCGGCGACTTTCGTCGGTTCGCTCATCTTCAACGCACGCGACAGGAAGCCCCAGCGGTCGGCTACTTCTTCGATCACCTTCGCCGTCGGCTTGCCGGCGCCATGGCCTGCCTTCGTGTCGATGCGGATCAGGATCGGCGCGCCGCCAGCTTGCGCGGCCTGCGCTGCGGCCGCGAACTTGAAGCTGTGCGCTGGTACGACACGGTCGTCGTGGTCAGCCGTCGTGACCATCGTCGCCGGGTAGCAGCTGCCCGATTTCAGGTTGTGCAGCGGCGAGTACTTGACCAGCGCCTTGAACTCGTCCGCATTTTCCGATGAGCCGTAGTCCGAGGTCCAGGCCCAGCCGATCGTGAACTTGTGGAAGCGCAGCATGTCCATCACGCCGACTTGCGGAATGGCCGCGCCGAACAGTTCCGGACGTTGCGTCATCGCCGCGCCAACCAGCAGGCCGCCGTTGCTGCCGCCGCCAATCGCCAGCTTCGATGGCGCGGTGATCTTGTTGGCTACCAGCCATTCAGCCGCGCCGATGAAGTCGTCGAACACGTTCTGCTTTTGCAGCTTGGTGCCCGCGGCGTGCCATTGCTCGCCGTATTCACCGCCGCCGCGCAGGTTGGCAACCACATACACGCCGCCCATTTCCATCCATGCCAGGTTGGCCGGCGAGAAGGTCGGGGTCAGCGAGATGTTGAAGCCGCCGTAGCCGTACAGGTAGGTCGGGTTGCTGCCGTCCATCTTCAGGCCCTTCTTGGACACGATGAACATCGGGACCTTGGTGCCGTCGCGGCTGGTGTAGAACTGCTGACGGGTTTCATACTGGCTTGGGTCGAAGTCGACCTTCGGCTGGCGGAACACCGTGCTCTTGCCGTTCTTCAGGTCGAGGCGGTAGATGGTGGTCGGGTTGGTGAAGCCGGTGAACGCGTAGAAGGTCTCGCTGTCCTTGCGCTTGCCGTTGAAGCCCGATGCCGAGCCGATGCCCGGCAGTGCGATTTCACGCACGGCTTTGCCCTTGAGGTCGAAGACCTTGACCATGCTGCGCGCGTCAGCCAGGTATTCCGTCACGAGCTGGTTGTTGAGCAGGCTGGCGCCCATCAGCGTTTCTTTGGATTCAGGTACGACCTGCTTCCAGTTCGCCTCAAGCGGCTTGCGGACGTCGATGGCGACGATGCGCTTGCGCGGTGCGTTCTTGTCGGTGGCGAAGTACATCACCGATCCGTCGTTGTCGATGAAGTCGTACGATGCTTCGAACTCGTCCACCAGCGCGACGACTTTCGAGTCGGCGCGGCTCAGGTCCTTGTAGAACACGCGGTACTTCGGCGCAGTGCCTTTGGTCGCGGTGATCAAGAGGTACTTGCCGTCGTCGGTGACTACGGCGCGGAAGCCCCATTCCTTCTGGTCAGGACGGTCGTACACCAGCGTGTCGGCGCTCTGCGGCGTGCCGACCTTGTGGTAGTACAGCTTCTGGAAGTAGTTGACGTCGGCCAGCTTGGTGGCTTCCTTCGGCTCGTCGTAGCGGCTGTAGAAGAAGCCTTTGCCGTCCTTGGCCCATGCGGTCGCGGAGAACTTGACCCACTTCAGGTGGTCCGCCAGGTCCTTGCCGGTTTCGATGTCGCGCACTTTCCATTCGGTCCAGTCGGAGCCGGAGGCGGCGGTGCCGTAGGCGAGCAGCTTGCCGTCCCGGCTGACCGCGGCGCCTGCCAGCGCGACGGTACCGTCGGCTGCGAGGGTGTTCGGGTCGAGCAGCACGCGCGGCGTGTCGCTCAGGGCTTTCATGGTGTACAGCACCGACTGCGGTTGCAGGCCGTCGTTGCGGGTGTAGAAGTAGCGGCCGCCTTCCTTGTACGGGACGCTGAAGCGCTCGTAGTTCCACAGCTTGGTCAGGCGCTGGCGGATGTTTTCACGCTCAGGGATCTGGCCGAGGTAGGATTGCGTAACCTTGTTCTGCGCATCGACCCATTCCTTGGTCTCGGCGCTGTTGGCGTCTTCCAGCCAGCGGTACGGGTCGGCGATCGTGGTGCCGTGGTAGTTGTCCTGCTGGTCGACTTTTTTGGTGACCGGGTAGGCGATGGTAACGCCTGCAGGGGCGCACACTTGCGCCATGGCCGGTGCGCCGAGTGTGGCGAGCAAGCCGACGAGAATGGATGCATGTCTCAGTTGCATATGTATGGCATCTTTCGGAAAAGAGTCTTAAGGCTGGGAATTGCCGACACGATGATAGCGCGAAATGCTGCGTCTGGCGACCTCCGGCGTTGCACCGGCGGCAGATGGGATAACGTTGCGATTCCGCGTAATTACACGCCGCGTTCGACCTGGGTGAGGCGGCCGCGCTCCATCACCCAGCGGCGCGACAGGTCGAGCGCCGAACCGATCTCGGCGGGCGTGAGGCGGCGCGCGACGATGCTTTTGTTGGCGCTGGCAGTCTGGTCGCCGGCGTCGGCCGCCAGCAGCATCCACATGTACTGGCGCACCGCGTCGCGCGCGACCCCGCGCCCGCTGCCGTACATGCCGCCGAGGTTGTACTGGGCCAGCGCGTGGCCCTGCTCGGCTGCCTGGCCGTACCAGAACACGGCCATGTGGTCGTCCTGCGGTACGCCCTGGCCGTTGGCGTACATGACCCCGAGGTTGTTCTGCGCGCTGGGATCGCCCTGCTCGGCGGCGATGCGGTACCACTGGGCGGCCTGCACTTCGTCCCTGGTCACGCCCTGCCCCGTCGCGTAGATGACGCCGAGGTTGAACTGGGCGTTCGGCGCGCCCTGTTCGGCGGCGCGGCGGTACCACTCGAGCGCCTTGTTCTCGTCGCGCCCGGTGCCGCGGCCGGTGGCGTACATGCTGCCGAGGTTGTACTGGGCCATCATGTGGCCGTGCTCTGCCGCGCGCTGGTACCAGGCCAGCGCGCGCGCTTCGTCGCGCTCGACGCCCTGGCCGCTTGCCAGCATCGTGCCCAGTTTGTATTGGGATTCCTTGTCGCCCTGGTCGCCGGCGCGTTGCAGCCAGGCGCAGGCGCGCAGCGGGTCGGCGCGCACGCCGAGTCCGTCGGCATAGGCCAGGCCCAGTTCGCGCTGGGCACCCGCGTTGCCTTGCGCGGCGGCCTGGCGAAACCAGCACACGGCCTGCGCCGCGCTGGCCTCCACGCCCAGTCCGCGCTTGTACATCATGCCGAGGTGGAGCTGGGCGATGGCGTCGCCCTGCACGGCGGCCTTGCGGAACCAGGCCATGGCGAGCGGGTAATTGACGGCGGCGCCGCGGCCGTACAGGTAGCACTCGGCCAGCAGGCTTTGCGCGCTGGCGACGCCCTGCTCCGCGGCGCGGTAGAACCAGGCCAGCGCGAGTTCGTGGCTTTGCTCGACGCCACGCCCTTTTTTGTACATCTGGCCGAGATTTTGCTGGGCGGAGGCGTCGCCCTGCTCGGCTGCGTGGCGGAACCAGTAGACGGCCTCGGCATCGCTTTTTTGCACGCCGCGGCCGTTGTAGTACAGCGCGCCGAGGTGGTTCTGGGCGAATGCCAGTCCCTGCAGCGCGGCCTGGCGCAGCCAGCGGAAGGCGCGCGCGTAGTCGCGCTCGATGCCGTCGCCCTTCTTGTACATCAATCCGAGGTTGAACTGCGCATACGCATTTCCAGCCTCGGCCGCGTGCCTGAACCAGACGTAAGTTTGATAGTTCTCGCGGGAGATATTCTGGCGGTTCATTCGCATCCTCCGGCTCGCGGGCCGTGAACTTGCAGGATTGGGCGGCGGCGGGCGCCAGGCAATACAGATAATTATTGATAAAATCTTAATTCGGGAAGGATGCGCCGGTTTGACTGCGCACAAGCGTGCTCTCGGCGTGGCGCGCTATGGCGGCGTAAAAAAACCCCGGAATGATCTCTCACAACGGGGTTGATTGCGGCAGGAAACGCGTATGCGCGATTCCTGCCGTCGCGGGCGCTTAGAAGCGGGTGCGCACGCCGAACACGAAATTGCGGCCAGGGAGCGGCGAGACGTCCTTCAGCAGCGAGGTCGACAGGCGGATATCCTCGTCCAGCAGGTTCTTCGCGAGCAGGAACCAGGTCAGGTCGTGGCTGCGGTATTTCTGCGTGTACGACAGGTTGGCGCCGAGCTGGGTGTAGGCCGGCGTTGCCGTTTCTTCGACGCTGGCGAGGCGGTCCTGTTCCATCGCGCGCATCAGCGACATGCCGGTGCGCAGCGGACCCTTGCGGTAGCCGAGGTCGAAGCCGACGCGCTTGGCAGGCTGCAGCGGCAGGCTGTCGCCGCGCTCAAGCTTGCCGCGCGAGGTGTCGGCGAAGGCGCGCAGCGACAGGCCCTGGCCGAGCTGGTTGTAGCCGATCTCGGCTTCCGCGCCGCGGATGCGGGCGTCGGCTTGCTCGAAGATGCGTTCGCGCAGCTCTTCACCTTCTTCCTCGACCAGCACGCCGGTGATGTGGCCGAACACGAAGTCCTTGACCTTGTTTTCGAACAGGTTGGCCTTCCAGCGCACCAGACCCGTGGTCTTCTGCACGGTCAGCTCGATGTTGTGCGAGGTTTCCTTCTTGAAGTCCGGATTGCCGATGTCGAAGGTTTCGGTGGCGTGGTGCGGACCTTCCGAATACAGTTCCTCGGTCGCGGGTGCGCGCTGGGCCACCGACAGCGTCATGCCCGCGCTATAGCCGGGCAATACCGGATACATGCCGCCGATCGAATACGAGGCCAGGTCGAAGTCGCGCTTCTGCATGCCGGACGGGCGGCGTTTGACCGATTCCAGGCGCACACCGGCGTTCATGCGCAGCTTGCCGAAGTCGCGCTCCTCGACCAGGAAGCCGGCCACCGAGGTCGAATGGGTGGCCGGCACCGTGGTGTGGTCCTCGTGTTCGCTGAGCGCCGCGAAGTGGGTATTCTCGGTCTGCATGCCGAGCGTGCCGTGCCAGCCGGCCAGCGGCTTGTGCGCCAGTTCCCAGCGCGACTCCAGCGAGCGGTTGGTGAATTTCACTTCCGGTTCGTTGGCCGCGTCCAGTTCGGTGTGCTGGTAATCGGTGTAGCCAAGCTTGAACTTGAAGCTTTCGACGCCGTCAAACGGTGTGTTGACCAGGCTGTCGATGTCGTAGCGCGTCTGCGACTGGTCGATGCGCGCGCCTTCGCCGCTTGGAATGCCGTACAGGCTGTCCAGCAGCGAGAACGAGGCGCCGACATGGCCCCAATCGCCGATCAGCGAGGCGCCGGCGCCGCCGGTTTCCTGGCGGGTAAACGAATCGCTGAGGCGGCCGCGCGGCGAACTGTCGTCGCCAAGGGCGCGTGGGCCGGGAATCTTGTAGTCATGGGCGCGGCGGATGTTGCCGTCGACGTGGAAACCAATCGCGCCAGCCGCCGCATCGATCGAACCCGAGGCATTGCGCGAGTCGTCGACCGTGCCGTAGCGCACTTCGGCCTGGCCTACCGGCTTTTGTTCCAGGTGGGTCGGGATGCGTTCGTTGACCACATTCACCAGGCCGCCGATCGCGCCCGATCCGTACAGCAGCGCAGCCGGGCCGCGCAGGATTTCGATCTGGCGCGCCACCGCGCCTTCGGCGGCGACCGCGTGGTCGTTCGACAGGCCGGACACGTCGGAGACGGCCATGCCGTTTTCCAGCATCTTGACGCGCGAACCTTCCAGGCCGCGGATGATCGGGCGCGATGCGCCGGGGCCGAAGCCGGAGGCGGATACGCCCAGCTCCTGCGACAGCGTTTCGCCGAGCGAGCCGCCGACCTTGTCGCGCAGTTCGTCGCCGGACAGGATCTTTGCCGGCGTCAGGATCTGGTCGCCTTCGGCGGCGCGGAACGGGGTGGCGGTAACGACCACTTTCGGAATGGCCGCGTCAGTGCCCTGCGGCGCGGACTGGGCGTGGGACAGCGTGGACAATGCGGACAGGACCGCAGCGGCGGCCAGCTTACGTTGGAATTTCATTGATAACCTCAAGCGAAACAATATGACAGGCAAGCGCCAGGCGGGCCGCAGGCGGCCGCAAGGAGCGAATTCATTCGTAGGTGCTGTCAGGCTTGGGGCGGTGCGCGGGGATTGAAGCCGCAGACGACACGCGCGCAATGGCCGCCGCGGTCGGTGGAGATGAAGGCCGTGGCGGCATTGTCGCCGGCACAGAAGGTGCGAGGTGCCGAGCCCAGCGGCGCGACCAGCTGCGCCAGCGCCAGGCAATGGTCGCAGGTCTGGTCCTGTGCGACGGCGGATGACAGGCCGCTGTCGTCGTATGCGTGCTGTTCCGCGTTGGCGCTGTGCAGCGTGCCGGTCCAGTGCGACAAGGCATGCGCGAACGCCATCTGCTGCGACAGCAGCAGCAACAGCGATAGCAGGATGCGATTGAAAACGTGGCGGCTCATGATTGCCGACATTGTAATGCGATCCCGGCCACTCAGGGAACCGTATTTTCCTGCGCGTATTTATGCAGGTAGGCGGGAACCTTGGCGGCGGCAAGCTTGTTAAGCGACACCAGCAGCTGCGGTTCGACCGACGGCAGACGGTAGGTCGCGCCGAGGTGGCTGCCGATATGGCTCAGCACTTCGGCCGCGACTTCGGCATCCGACTCGGCCCGGTGGGCGGCGCTGCGGAAGCGGATCCCGAGCTGGCCCGACAGCTGGCCAAGCTTATAGCTCGGCATGCCCGGGAAGATACGGCGCGACAGCTTCAGCGAACAGACCAGGCCGGCATGGGCCGTGGCGAGGCCGAGCCGTTCGCTCTCGGCGTTGAGGAACTTTTCGTCGAAGCTGGCGTTGTGGGCCGACAGCATGTCGCTGCCGATGAAATCGAGCAACTCCGGGATGACGCGCGCCACCGGCGGCGCATGGTCGACCATGTCCTGGCTGATCCCGGTCAGCGCGGTGATAAACGACGGAATGCGCGCGCCGCAATTGATCAGGGACACGTAACGCTCGGTCACCCTGCCGCCGACGATGCGCAGCGCCGCCACCTCGGTCACCCGGTCGCCCATGGCCGGCGACAGCCCGGTGGTCTCGAAGTCGATCATGACGATCGGTTTTTGTATCATCGCTTATCCAAATTTACGTACTGCATCCAGTGCCAGCCCGGCGCCGATACTGCCGAACAGGTCGCCTTCGACCTTGCGGGCTTTCGGCAACAGCGCGCCGAGCCGCTGGCGCAGCATCGGTACGCCGCTCGAGCCGCCGGTGAAGAACACGGTGTCGACCGCGTCCGCCCCGACGCCGGCCTCGGCCAGCATCTTCGTGACGGCCTGCTCGCAAGACAATACCAGATGTCCGGTCGCAGCCTCGAAACGGTCGCGCTGCAAGGTCAGCAAGTCCGGCGGCGACAGGCGGTCGAGGTCGAGCGTGGCGGTGGCGGCGTCGGACAGTGCGATCTTGCCCTCCTCCATTTTCATCGCCAGCCAGTGGCCGGAGCGGTCTTCGATCAGGTTCTGCAGCCGGACCAGCTTGGCGGGCTCCTGGGCGTCGCGCACCAGGTCCTCGAGCTGGGCCGCGGCCTTGCGCGTGTACGCCTGGTTGATCGTGTGCCAGGTTGCAAGGTTGAAATAATAGCTGGACGGGATTTCGCTGTTGTTCCTGAGCAGGGTCTTGTAGCCGAGCAGCGGCATCGCCGCGTCCAGGCTCAGGTACTTGTCGAAGTCGGTGCCGCCGATGTGGACGCCGCCGGTGGCGAGGATATCGTCGCGGCGGTCGGCCTTCAGGGCGCGCTGGGGCGACAGCCGCACCAGCGAGAAGTCCGAAGTGCCGCCGCCAATGTCGGCGATCAGCACCAGCTCTTCCTGGCTGATGTGCGATTCGTAGTCGAACGCGGCGGCAATCGGCTCGTACTGGAACGCGACGTGCTGGAAGCCGACCGAGCGGGCCACTTCAGCCAGCGTGTCTTCGGCCAGCTGGTCGGCGGCCGCGTTGTCATCGATGAAATACACGGGGCGGCCGAACACGGCGGAAGTGAATTCGCGGCCGGCGGCCGTCTCGGCGCGGCGCTTGACCTCGCCGATGAACTGGGCCAGCAGCATGCGGAACGGCAGCGAGCGCCCCGCCACCTCGGTTTGCCCGTCAATCAGGCTGGTGCCGAGCAGGCTCTTGAGCGATCGCATCAGGCGGCCTTCATAGCCGGCCAGGTAGCCCGCCAGCGCAGCGCGGCCGTAGCTGACCTCTTCGTCCTCGGCATTGAAGAACACCACCGACGGCAGCGTTGGCTTGCCATCTTCCAGGGTCAGCAGCGCCGACGCCAGTCCGCCAGGCGGCTGCATGCCCGGACGCGACCCGATCCAGCCGACGGTGGAGTTGGAGGTGCCGAAGTCGACTCCGCAAGCAATTGCCATGTGACCCTTCCTGTTCAAGAGGGGCGGTATGTTACCAGATTTGTTGCGCGGCGCCCCAGCCATTTTGCCGCCCGGCGCGAACGTTGCTGCTGATCAAAAAGTTTCCACGCTTAAAAAGCTACGCTTCCAGACTGGTAGCCACCATTGAACAGGGGAACATCGTGAGGACACTTCATTGCAGCGCCTGGATCCTGCTCGCCGGACTCGTGCTCGCTGGTTGCGGCGGAGGCAGCGCCGGCGGCCCGAATACTTGCTCCCTTACCAATCCCGGCGGTTGCGGCGGCAGCGCCCAGCCAGGCCCGGCACCGGCAACCCCGCCCGCGCCCGACCCGGCCGCCAGGGCCGCCTCGGTCAGCCTGGTCTTCAGCAACAGCGAACTGGGCTCGGCCGGGTTGGCGGATGACGAGGTCACCGTCACGGCGCTGGTCAAGAGCACCGACAACACGGCGGTCGCGGAGGCGCCGATTTCGTTTTCGGCAGATTCCGGCTTCTTGGCGGTGGGCGCCCCCAGGACCGACCGCAGCGGCAAGGCCGGCGCGGTGCTTGGCACCGGCGGCTCGCGCCTGAACCGGCCGATCAGGATCAGCGCCAGGGTTGGCGCCCGCACCGCCTCCGCCGTGATCCACGTGGTCGGCACCCGCCTGACCATGGCCGGCCCGAGCCAGGTGAACCTGGGCGAGTCGGCCGACCTGGTGGCGACGCTGGTCGATTCGGCCAACCGTCCGATCAGCGGTGAAACAGTCAGTGCCAGCGTCAAGAACGGCAACGTGCTGGCCACGCTCAGCACCATCAGCGACAGCCAGGGCGAGGTCCGCATGAAACTGCAGGGTTCGCAGCGCGGCGACGAACAGGTGACCGTGTCGGCACTGGGCGCCAGCGCGGCCAAGCCGGTGACGGTGTCCGGCAGCGAGCTGGTGCTGCTGCCCGCGGTCACCGTTGGTGCCAGCGGCGTCGAGATGCTCAAGGAAATCATGGTGGACAGCTGCTCACCGGTCGACGGCCGTTACATGACTGCGCAGACCGGCACCGTGACCCTGACCACGTCGCGCGGCACGCTGTTCCGCGACGCCGCCTGCACGCAGGCGCTGGCCGGGTCGCTGTCGATCGCCAACGGCAGCGTGCCGCGTACTTATATCCGGTCCGCCAGCGCCGGGGTCAGCACGGTCGACGCGGTCATTGCCGGGGGACCCGCGGCGTCGACCCGGCTCGAATTCGTCGCGCCGCTGGCCGCGAGCGCCAGGCTGAACCTGCAGGCCGACCTCGCCGTCCTCGGCAGCGGCGAACGCAGCAACCTGATCGCCGTGGTGCGCGACGGCACGCCTGCCAACAACCTGGTCAAGGGCGCGCTGGTCCAGTTCTCGATCCTGGCCGACCCGAGCGGCGGCAACCTGGTCTCGCCATTTTCCGCCGTCAGCGGCAGCGACGGCGTGGCGCGCGGCTGGTTCGTGGCCGGCCCGGCCGATGGCGGCAAGGATGGCACCGTGCTGCAGGCGCGCCTTGCCGCGCTGCCCGGCGCCACGGCATCGACCGCCCTGACGGTCAACAGGAAGGCTTTGTCGATCCAGTTCGGCACCGGCAATTCGCTGTTCGAATATTCGCCGACCGTCCTGCAGAAGGAATTCTCGGTGTTCGTATCGGACAGCGCCGGCAGCCCCGTGAAGGATGTCGCGATCTCGGTCGCCGCCTGGCCCACCATGTACCGCAAGGGGCGCTATGCCTGGCAATCGTTCACCCCGCCATTGCTGGAGCCGGGCATGTGGGTACAGTTCGCTCCGATCACTCCCTGCGACAACGAGGACGTGGCGCGGCGCGGCCTGTATGACCGGGCCTTCGACCGCAACGGCAACGGCGTGCTGGAGCCGGGCATCCCCCTGTCGGTCGTCAGCGGCGGCAGGACCGACGCCTTCGGCATGACCACGGTGTCGCTGCGCTACCCGCGCGACCGCGCCAACTGGGTGCGCGTCGAGCTGACTGTCTCCGGCACGGTGGCGGGGACCGAATCGCGCGCCCGCAATGCGCTCTGGCTGCCGGCCCTGGCCGATGACCTGGCCAGGTACACCGTCAGCCCTCCGGGCGAGATCAGCCCGTATGGCGAGTCGGCCTCGTGCGCCAGCAGCCTGTGAGGCTGGACGGGTTCCGTCATTACGGGATTATGTTGCCATACGGCAATGCGGTGCGCTACACTTGGCCACCCGTTGTTCGGGATGACCCCTCAGCCTGCCCGCAATGACCAACTCGACGCCGCAACTCAGCCATACCATTGCCGACATCAAGGCCATCATCCAGCGCGAATCGCGGCGGGTGACGTCCTACGATGTCGCGATCCTGGCCGGGGTGTCGCAGTCGGCGGTATCGCGCTGCTTCAAACCCGGCGCGAGCGTGTCGAAAGCGACCTACGCGCGCGTCATGCAGGCGGCCCAGGACCTCGATTACACTCCCAACGCCGCCGCACGCAGCCTGATCACGCGGCGCAGCAACCTGGTCGCCGTGATCGTCGCCGGCGCCGTTTCCCAGCATTACTCCGATGTCCTCTCCGAGCTCAGCCGGCAGTTCAGCGTGCGCGGCATGCACATCATCCTGTTCAACCTGCCGTCCGAGAGCGCGATGGAGCGCACCCTGGCCGAGGTATGGCAGCACCAGGTCGACGGCGCCGTGGTCGCCGCACGCCTGTCGGGCGAACAGGCGGCCGAGTTTGAACGCCGGCGCATCCCGATCGTGCTGTTCAACCGTAGCCTGGCGGACCGCGCGGTCAGCGCGGTGGTCTGCAACCAGGAAGAAGCGGCGCGCGCGATGGTCACCCGGCTCGCGGCGGCCGGCCACCAGCGCTTCGCCATGATCGACGGGCCCGGACATTCGCCCATCGCACAGCAGCGCAAGCGCGGGGTCGCGCGGCGGCTGGAAGAACTGGGCCTGCCGGCGCCGCTGGTGGTCGCCGGCGCGTTCGACTACGCCAGCGGGGCGCGCGGCCTGCGCGACATCATCGACCGCCTCGGCGGCGTGCCCGACGTCATCGTCTGCGGCAACGACCTGATGGCGATCGGCTGCCTCGACAGCGCGCGCCATGATTTCAACATCGACGTGCCGGGCCGCCTGTCGGTGACCGGTTTCGACGGCATCGCCGCTGCCAGCTGGATCAGCTACAACCTGACCACGATGCGCCAGCCGCTGCATTCCATGGCGCACGCGGCGGCCGAGATGCTGGTCGGACTGGTATCCGGCACCGGCGGCGCCCACGAGCGGCGCACCTACTCGGCGACCTTCGTCGGCGGCGGCACGGCCCGGCTCGGTCCGGCCTGATGGCGCCACCGCGCGCAACCAGGCGCGGCTAGCGCGGCAGCTTGACGGCGGTGAAGCGCTTCCATAATTTGCGGGCTTTGCCGCCGCTGCCTGCAGCACGTTCGGCAAGCGCTGCCCGGACGGGCGCGATCGCGCCGGCCAGGTCGTGGCGTGCGTTTTCCATCTGCCCGAGCAGGCCCTCGCCCACGGTGGCATCATGGACCTTGCCCAGCTCATCCTGCAATGCGCCTAACGCCCTGACGTAGCGACGGACCTGCTTGCCGCGGTACAGCGAGGCGAAGAATTCGCTCGCGTAGCGCGCCTTTTTGGCGGCGATACGGGCACGGTGCAGGGTCTCCGGCGTGGGCGCGGACAGCGCGCGGCCGCGTTTCTTCATCCGCTTGTGGGCGCGCCGCAATACCTTGCTGGCGAACCCGGCCACGGGTGCGTCGAGGCGGCTCTTGCCCCTGCCGGTGCCCGGTTCGCGCCAGCCGTTGCCGAACATCCAGCGCCCGAGCGACAGCATCAACTTGGTGTAGCGCGGCGAATTGACGGCGGCGGCGGCGCTCAGGTGCGCGTCGCGGCCGCTGTCGAGCGCCGCGTGCGTCACGTCCAGCAGCGGTCCGGCAGCGGGAATGTGCTTCGCCAGCAAGGGCAAGGTGGAACCGGCCAGCACGTCCCAGTCGCGCGCATTGCCCAGCTCATGCGCGAGCCAGTCGACGTCCTGCCCTATCTCGGCGGGCAATTGCACGACATCCTTGAACACATCCAGCGCGGACCGCAGGCGGCGCAGGCCGACACGCATCTGGTGCAGGCTTTCGCCGTTGTAATCGTGGACGACGCCGGCCGCGTTGGCCTGGATTTGCGCGAGGCAATTGGCCGCGATGGCTTTGAACGCCTGCTCCACATTGCTGCCCTTTGCCAGCAGGACGGGCAGGTTGGCGGTCGCCATGCGCGGATGCGGCCGGCACAGCGAATAGCCGCGTTCAACCTTGCTCATCGTGCCGATATGCATGGGTAGGCGCTCATGCAAGGCCAGCGCAAGGTCGAACAGGTGGATGGCGTTGCCGGACTTCAGTTCGAGTTCGATCTCGCTGACGGGCACCGCTTCGTCGCCGCACTCGAGCTTGCCGATGTCGAGCGCGAACTCGACCCGGTCGCCGTCGGGCAGGCGCAGGTCCCACAGGCTGCGCGTGACCTGGCTCTGGAAGATGGGCACCAGCCGGCTTTCGGTAGCCGGCGCGCGCAGCAGCTTGCTCCATGGCGCCTTGCGGTCGACCATCGCGCGTAGCGCTGGAAGGTCGGGCTCGGCACCCGGCACCTTCGACTCCCATTCGTAACGCCGGTGCAGGCCGGCACTGGCGTCGCCACCGGCCTTCAGCGTCTGGATGAACTCGTCGCCGACCCGGCGCACGCGCAGGCCCGCGCCGGCTTGTTTGAGCTGCTGGCGCGCAGTGTCGAAATACGTGTCTGACATCTGCAGCTCGCGCGCCGGCCCCGCCGCATATTGCCGCAGCAAGGGAAGCTCACGCAAGGTGGCCGTGTCTTGCGGCCGGACCAGCAACTTCAGTTCGATTTCCATGAGGGGCCCTGGTGGACGTGCCCAGCCATTTTATAGCGACGCGCCGAACAACTGCGCCACGCTCAAGCGGGGTTGCTTTCCATGAAGATGGCGGCGTTCGGCACGACCAGCGCGTCGCCGAGATTGAGCAACCTTTCGCGTCAGGGCGCGAAAGGTTGCGGCACAAAACCGCGCAGCCAGGGCAAAATCTCATTCATTTTTCAGCACCTACAACAAAGCAACCTGAAAATGCATGACGACGTGATGCTTTATGGAAGCACTGGAATGGTGCGAATGTGTCAATCTGGTGGACCGCTTTGGCCTGTGTCGCCAAAGCTGATGCCGAGCTCGCGCGCGGTGGCGACGGTGTCGCCATCGACCGGCACGCGCTTGCTGCGACCGACGACGTCGGCCAGCGCGACGAGATTGATCCCCGGATAGCCGAGCGCCACCATGACCCCGCCATGGCCATCGGCCAGGGCACGGACGGCGGCCGCGCCGAAGCGCGACGCGCACACGCGGTCGAAGGCGGACGGACTGCCGCCACGCAGCAGGTGGCCGAGCACCAGCGAGCGGCATTCCTTGCCGGTGCGCTCTTCGAGCAGCGCCGCCACGCGCGCGCCGATACCGCCGAGCCGCTCCGCGTGCCCGCCGGCCGCCGGCGCGAGCAAAGCGCGCTCGCCGCCAAGCTGTTGCGCACCCTCCGCCACCACGACAATCGCATGGCGCCTGCCCGCTCCATCACGTACCAGGATGGCATCGGCGACCCGATCGATATCGAAGGGAATTTCCGGAATCAGGATCGCATGGGCGCCACCCGCCATTCCGGCATGCAGCGCGATCCAGCCTGCGTAACGGCCCATCACCTCAACCACCATCACGCGGTGATGGCTTTGCGCGGTGCTGTGCAGCCGGTCGATGCACTCGGTGGCGAAACCGACTGCCGTGTCGAAGCCGAAGGTCGAGAAAGTGCGGTCAAGGTCATTGTCGATCGTCTTCGGCACGCCAACGACGCGCAATCCCTTCTGGTAAAGCTGATTGGCGATGCCCATGGAGCCGTCGCCGCCGACGATCACCAGCGCTTCGAAGCGCTGCTGCCTGCACAGGTCGACCACTTCGCCGGAGCGGTCACGCTCGCTCATTGATCCGTCGGCGCCGCGAACGGGAAAGCGAAGCGGGTTGCCGCGGTTGGTGCTGCCAAGGATCGTGCCGCCGAGATGCGCGATGCCGTGCACGTCATCAGCGGTCAGCCGCTGTACCGGCTGCCCCATGCAGAGATCGGGCGAAAGCAAGCCATTGAAACCATCGCGGATGCCGTAGCACTCCCAGCCCAGCCTTTCGGCCGACAGCACGACAGCGCGGATCACCGCATTTAATCCGGGGGCGTCGCCGCCGCCCGTCAGCAATCCGATTCGCGTTACCCGCTTATCCATGCGCGCTCCTGTCGCGAAACCTTCCCGTCATGCCGGCTTGATGAACGCCTTTACGAAGTCGAATGACGTCACCACGCCGACCACCGTCTCCTTGCTCATCACTACAACGTGGTGCTCCTGCCGTTCGACCATTAAACGCGCAAGTTCGCTGATGGGGGCATCGGCATTCACCTCCAGCGGTTTGTACAAACAGATTTCCCACGCACGCACCGCCGCCGGATCGCGTTTGGCGGACTTAAACTGGATAATGTCGGCTGCGCTGATCACGCCCAACAGCGCGCCCTTCGGCGAATCGATCACCGGAACGAACGACAAGCCGTTTTCGGACAGTTGTGCGCTGACCGATTCGATGGTGTCGTCGGCCCTGGCGGTTACCACCGGCGTCGACATCAGGAATGACACAGGCTGCTCCATGTTCTCCTCCATGGCTAAGCTGCCTTGGTTCGGCGCGGGGCGATACCGAGCTTGCTTTCGGCATCGAGCACTTCGCGTATCGTCTTGATCATCGAATCCGGATTCAGGCTGATCGAGTCGATGCCGTTCTCCACCAGGAAGCGCGCAACCTCCGGATAATCGGACGGCGCTTGCCCGCATATGCCGACGTGCCGGCCATTTCGCCTGCCGCCCTCGATCGTCATGCGGATCATTTCGAGCACGCCCGGGTCGCGCTCATCGAAATCGAACGCGACGATTTCCGAATCGCGATCCACGCCGAGCACCAGCTGGGTCAGGTCGTTGGAACCGATTGAGAATCCGTCAAACAGCTTGGCGAACGCATCGATCTGGATGACGTTATTCGGAATCTCGCACATGACGTAGACCTCCAGGCCGTTGGCGCCGCGCGCCAAGCCATGTTCCGCCATCGCGCGGAGAACATCCCCGGCTTCCTTGATTCTTCGGCAAAATGGCATCATCAGCCTGACGTTGGTGAGGCCCATCTCTTCGCGAACCCGTTTCATCGCGCGGCATTCAAGCGCAAAACCCTCGGCATAGGCCGGATGCGAATAGCGCGCAGCGCCGCGAAAACCGAGCATCGGGTTTTCTTCCTTCGGCTCGAACCAGGCGCCGCCAAGCAGGCTCGCATATTCATTCGTTTTAAAGTCGGACATGCGCACGATGACCGGTTTCGGAAAGAATGCCGCGGCAATCGTCCCGACGCCTTCGGCAAGCTGCTGGACAAAATAATCGCCCGGGGCGGCGAATCCCCGGCCGAGCGCCTCTACCTGCTCGCGAATGGCCGGGTCGTCTATCTTCTCCGGGTGCACCAAGGCCATCGGATGCACCTTGATGTATTCGGCGACGATAAACTCCATCCGTGCCAGCCCTACCCCGTCGTTCGGCAAAAAGCAGGTCTTGAACGCCGTTTCCGGGTTGCCGACATTGACCATCATATGGGTTGCCGGCATTGGCAGTGCCGACAGGTCGATTGTCGTTTTCGTGAATGGAACCCGGCCCGCGTAGACGCGCCCGACATCGCCTTCCGCGCAGGAGACGGTGATCTGGTCGCCGGTCTTTATCTTTTCCGTGGCGGTTCCGCTGCCAACGATCGCCGGCACGCCAATCTCGCGTGCGACTATGGCCGCGTGGCAGGTCCGGCCGCCGCGGTTCGTGACAACCGCCGCCGCCGTTTTCATCACCGTCCCCCAGTCGGGCATCGTGGTATCGGCCACGAGTATTTCGCCAGTCTGGAACTGGTTGAGCTGGTTGACGTCGGCGATGACACGCGCCATTCCGGCCGCCACTTTGGTGCCTACGGCGCGTCCGGACACCACCGCCTCGCCGCTGCGTTCCAGCCGGTATTCATCCAGCGTGGCAGCCGATTTTTGCGACGCCACCGTTTCGGGCCGTGCCTGGACGACATACAACAGCCCATCGACGCCATCCTTCGCCCATTCCACATCCATCGGCACCGGATGGCCTGCCTTTTCGCTGTAATGCTCTTCGATACGCATCGCCGCTTCAGCCAGTTGAACGACCTCCTCGTCGGCCAGGCAGAAGCGCTCACGGTCCGCCTGCGGCGTCGGCTCGTTGCGCGTCGTATCGCCGGCCGCGTCGCCCGAGTACACCATTTTAATTTCCTTGCTTCCCAGCGTGCGGCGCAGTACCGTTCGGCTACCGCTGCGACAGGTCGGCTTGAACACGTAGAACTCGTCCGGATCCAGCGTGCCCTGCACGACGTTTTCACCGAGGCCGTAAGCCCCGGTGACGAACACCACATCGCGGAAACCTGTCTCCGTGTCGAGCGAAAATGTGACGCCGCTGCACGCGAGATCCGAGCGCACCATTTTCATGATGCCGACCGAGAGGAAAACCTTGAAATGATCGAAACCGTTTTCAATCCGGTAAATGATGGCCCGGTCCTTGAACAGGCTGGCGAAACAACGGCGCACGCTGTCGAGCAGTCGATCTTCTCCCGAGATATTGAGATAGGTCTCATGCTGTCCCGCGAAGCTGGCGGTCGGCAGGTCTTCGGCGGTGGCCGAACTGCGCACGGCGACCGTGAGGTCGTCGCCGTATTCCCGTCTCAGCTCGCGGTACGCCTGAAGCACCTGGTCGGCGAGTTCCACCGGCAGTGGCGCGCTGTAGACAAGTTCCCGCGCACTCTGTGCCCGGCGCGCGAGATCATCGACATCCGCCGGATCGAGGCCTTCCAGCGCGTAGTGCAGGCGCGGCCACGCGCCGGCCCGGTCCAGCGTGGCCCTGTAGGCCTCCGCGGTAATCGCGAAGCCGTTGGGCACGCGCACGCCCTGCTGCGTGAGCTGGCGGTACATTTCCCCGAGCGACGCGTTCTTTCCGCCGACCAGCGGCACGTCGGCGATGCCAAGACCGGAAAACCAACGGATGTAGCCGGCACGCTCGCTCATGTGCCCGCCCGCTTATGTTGGGGCCCCTGGTATTCGAGCTCAGCGCGCCGCCACTTTCCGAGATCGGCCGCGGCCTCGTAGGTGCCCTGGAAGAAGTCGAGCAGCAGGTCATCGGGCTGTGCCGCCTCGCGCACGGCATCGTAGGGCAGGATGAACTCGCCAAAGGCTTCGTTGTACGTTGCTGTGGCCGGGGGCGGCTGTGCGGTGTTGAAACCGGCGGGTTGCGGATGCGCATACGCGTAGAAGATCGGCATCGGCAGCGCGTCGCCGCCGGGCCAGAAGCCGCAGCTGTACACCTCATGCGAATACGCATCGCGCGTGACCCAGTCGGGACAGTTCGGTATGCCGCCCGGATGCTGAGGCGCCCGGGCGCCGGAAAAGCGCGTAACGGCCAGGTCGAAACTGCCCCAGAAGAAATGTACTGGGCTGCACTTGCCGACGAAGCGCGTGCGGAATTCCTTCATCACGCGATCGGCTTGCAGCAGCGCGCGCCAGAACCGGTTCGCCGCCGCAGCATCGTAGGACGCATGCCGGTCGTCCTGGTCAAACGGGATGGCGTCGGCGATTTCGTTCGGCCTCGGCCCGATCTGGATAGTCAATCCGAGGCCGGACAGGCAGGCGAAGAATTCCCGATAGAAGCTCGCCACCGAGCGTGGCTGCAAGCCCATCGCTTTCGCCAGGCCGTCGCTGGTGCTGATGCGCAGCAGGTGGTCGATGAAGTCGAACTCGACGTCGAAGGCACGCGAACCGTAGGGAATTGGCGAGGTCGTCAGGCCGCGCGCGGTGAGGTAGAACGGAACGTGCCAGGAATGGTTGAGCCAGGGCGTCCGGACAAGCCGGACCTTGCCGACGATCTGTGTCCACAAGTGGAGTGTGGCGCAGGTCTCCTTCCAATCATGGAACGGCAATCCCGGCCATGCTGAGTTATCGGGTTTGGCGCCCGCAGACGCTGAGAGTGGCATCGACCCTCCTGCTCGTTGATACGTCGTTTAATTATGCGCTTGCCGCAGGATGTTGGACAGCACATCGCGCGATTATTTAAGCGGGTCGGGTCGCTCGGCTCCGCGCGCGGACTGGCGCAGCAGGTCCGGACGGATAAAGCCCCCGGGAATGAGGACCCGCCCGGCGACCTTTTCAATTTCAGCGACTTTTCTCGCCTGCGCCAGTCCAAATCCAATTCCTTGCACGATGAAGAGAGGTGTCCATCGATCGGGGAACCCAGGAATGTATAATCGCGCCGAAAGCGCACAAACGAAAAACGCTGCGGTATCAGCGCAGCGTTTCGTAAGAACGTATCGGGCAGGGCAACCCGGATTGTCAGGCTCCCATTCGAACCGTCACTCCGTACCGTGCAGCAGCGAGCGCCGGCGTGCGTAGCCGAAGTAGATCACCAGGCCGATCGCCAGCCAGATGCCGAAAGCGATCCAGGTGGTCATGCTCAGGAATGCCATCAGTACGATGCAAAACGCGATGGCCAGCAGCGGAATCACTGGCACCCAAGGGCAGCGGAAGGCGCGGTGCAACTCAGGGCGCTTTATGCGCAGCACGATCACTGCGACCGACACCAGGCTGAACGCCGCCAGCGTACCAATGTTGATCAACTCTGCCAGCACGCCGAGCGGGACGACGGCGGCGATCAGGCCGAACACGATGCCGACGACCCAGGTCGCGAAGAACGGCGTGCCGTACTTCGGGTGCAGGGTCGACAGCTTCTTTGGCAGCAGGCCGTCGCGCGACATCGCGAACAGGACACGGGTCTGGCCATAGGCCATCACCAGGATCACCGTGGTCATGCCGAGAATCGCGCCCATGTCGACGAAGCCGGCAACCCAGTTCTCGCCGGCGTACTGCAGCGCGAGCGACACCGGGTGGTCAACGCCAAGATACTTCTGGAATGGGACGATGCCGGTCATGATGGCCGACACAACCACGTACAGGACAGCGCAGGCGGCGAGCGAGCCGATAATGCCGATCGGCAGGTCACGCTCGGGACGCTTGACTTCTTCGGCCGCGGAGGTCACCGCGTCGAAACCAATAAATGCGAAGAACACCAGTGCCGCCGCGCTCATCACGCCATTCATTCCATACGGCATAAATGGCTGCCAGTTCGCCGGCTGCACGTGGCGTGCACCGACGACGATAAACAGCAGCACGACGCCAACCTTGATCAGCACCATGATGTTGTTCAGCCGCGCCGATTCACGCACGCCCCACGACAGCATTGTCGTCAGGACCAGCATGATCACCAGCGCCGGCAGGTTGAACCATGTTTCCACGCCCGGCAGCGCGCCAGGCGCAGCCGACAGCACTTTGGGAAGCTCGATCCCGAATCCCATCAGCAGCGATTGGAAGTAGCCGGACCAGCCGACCGATACGGCCGACGTGGCAAGGCCGTATTCCAGCAGCAGGTCCCAGCCGATCATCCAGGCCACCACCTCGCCCAGCGTGGCGTAGCTGTAGGTATAGATCGAGCCGGCCACTGGAACGGTCGAAGCGAATTCAGCGTAGCAGAGTGCGGCGAACGCACAGGCCAGTGCCGCGATGACAAACGAGACGGTCAAGGCGGGACCGGCAGTCACGGCGCCGGTGCCGGTGAGTACGAAGATGCCGGTGCCGACGATGGCGCCGATGCCCATCAATACCAGGTCGAATGGACCAAGGACCTTTTTGAGTCCGCCTGGGGCACGGCTTGCCGCCACCATGGTGTCAAGATTCTTTGTTCTGAAAATACTCACTACGTTGCCTCCAAATTTAAATCGCCTGCTGCTGCATGTTGCTATCCCAGAAACGACTTCCCCGAAAAAATAAAGGCCTGCGATCCGGAGACGCAAGCCTTTAAATAGAAACGAAACCTGGTGGGAAGTACAAGTTTCGAACTTGTGACCCCTGCAGTGTGAATGCAGTGCTCTACCCCTGAGCTAACCTCCCGAAGTGGCCCGTATTATGGCACATCCGCATCGAAACGTCACGCCTGAGTGCGGCATTACAGCGCACAGATCTGGTACCGGACGTCGCGGCGGTCGTCCGCCTGCGGCCCGGCGACCATGTAGGTGTCCCATCCCAAACGTCGGCCGCGCGGCTCCTCCGTCAGCGAAACACCGCGCACTTCAGCCGCCAGCAGCACCAGCTCGACTTCGTATTCGAGCGACACGCCGGTGAACATATTGACCATGCTGCGCAGCGCGCGCGCAGCCATTCCGCCGGGAAGAAAGGCGTTGAAACTGGCGCCGTCCAGCGGCCCTACCAACAGGCGCAGGCGCAGGTCGCGCTGCCAGACGCGCGCACCGACCATCGCGCCGGCGCCAAGCGCCGAATTGGCGCCTCCCAGCGTCGTCTGCTGGCCGGCCGGCACGTCGTACCAGCAACCGATAAACTGTTCGGCCCTTACCGGCTGGCCGAAATACTCCGACAACATGCGCGCGATCTGGATCGCCGACGCCGGCCGCTGGCGCATCGAGGCGGAAAAGTAGCCGATCGATTCATCCAGCACGAAACCGCCCATCTCGTCCGCGAGGCGCTTGCGCAGCGAGCCACTCCCCAGCCCGGCCAGCGCGAGCAGCAGCGAAAGGAAGGTATCGTGCCCATCGAGCTGGTACTTCAACTCCAGGCGGTACTTGCGCCACGCTTCATAGAACAGGGCGAGCGAGCGGTTCGAATACGTATCGAGGAAGGCGCGCGGGCCTTCGTCCTTCTGGTACAGGAGATGGGCGGCGATCCGCTCGGTGTAATGAGCCGGGAGTGACCCGGTACTGCCCAACAGGCCCATGAAGCTGGGCGTCATTCGTACATACTTCAGCGTCGCCGACTGCAGCGAGCTGCCATGCGAGGCCGCGTCGCGCCGAAAGTCACGCGGTTCGGTATCGATGGCTTCGATCTGGCTGGCCGGGAAACCGAGCGATGTCGAATTCTGGAAGCGTAAGAAGTTCGCGACCAGCCCGTGCTGTGGAGTCCCATGGCGCTTGAGCCAGAGTTCGAGCAGGCGCACCGCCTGGAAGTACTCGAAGCGGTACGGCGCCTGGAACAGGCGTTCGATTACAGCAGGCTCAAATCGCCGCTTCGGGGCATGCATCTCAATAGCTCTTCTCCGGTTTTACTGGATGCCACCACCAGCTGCGTGAAGCTGTTGGCGTGTACGTACAGTCCAAGGAAGCGTTCAATGATATGGGCGAAGGCATGAATCCCGCTGCCGACGAATGCCTCTTCGTCGATGGTCAGGCGCACCTCGACGCCGCGAACCAGGCAGGCGAACGGGTTCCCCGGAAGCCAGGTATTGGCCGCCTTGTGCGAGATCGCCGCAATGCCGCCGATCTGGCGCTGCGATGACGGAGAACGCGGCAGGTCGTACAGCGCGAGCATCTCGCGAAAGGCATCCAGGCCGCCGTCGGACAGCGACAGGTGGTTGAGCGACAGGTGCGAGATCAGGCGCCAGTGCGCGCCCTGCCCGCGCTCGAAGCGGGTGGACGGTGTCGGCTTGCGCAGGAAGCTGATCGCGCGCACGCTGGAGCCGCCTTCGAGAAGCAAGTCGCCGCCCCGCTGGCCATAGGCCAGCAAAGCCGGCAAGTCGCGGTTGGTGCACGTCAGTTCGACACTCAGGGTGTCGGTCTCCACCGCGGCCGGGTCGAAGTCGATATCGACGATCGAAATCTGCGTTTCGAAGCCGGGACTGTTCTCGGCCAGCGTGTCGTCGCGCCGCATCACCCAGTAATGGCCGCGCTCTTCCGGGGTCTGGCCGTGCTGGAGCGAATAGAACGGCCGGAACTGCACGATCGATTCACCCTGCGGCGTCTGGCGCACCAGGCTGACCGAGTCAATCGAGTGCACCTCGAAGGCGTAGGCGCGGCGCGCGTCGGCCAGCACCGGGTAGCTCGCGGAGGTATGCGTCAGGCGGATCGGTTCACCATGGTGGTGAAACAGGTTGACCACGGGCGTACACCCAAGCAGCAGGTTGTTGGTCGACAGGGTGCCCAGCATGCGCGCGATGTTCGAGTCGGTGCGCATGCCCGAAAGCGCCAGGTGCAGGGTGATCGACTTTGTGCCGGATGGGAGCAAGGCGCACAGCGCAGCAATGTCGATATCAAAGAAGTTGAATTTCTCGGGGAAGCAGAAGTATTCGGTCAGCAGCCGATATGCTACGTGGGAGCGTGCGGGAAAATCGATCAGCGTTTCATCTTCATCGAAGCCGGCGGCGCCGAGCGGAATCGCGGGCACCTGAATCCACCGTCCGTTCCCTTCGGCCTCGACGTAAGCGGCAACGGTGCGCATGAAAAGCGCGTCGCGAAGCGCGGCGCAGAACGACGACTCGCCGTCGATGAACACGCGCAGCTTGCGAACGGCCAGCTGCCCTATCCCACCCTGCTCCGCAGTGCTGGCGATCGTCAGACTCACGCTCGACGTCGCGCCGACGGGCGGCCGGACCGCTTCGGGTGCATTGATGATCGCGGCGAATGACGCTGCCGTGAGGGCCAGTGGCGCCACCGTGACCGGGTACACGCTGCGGAACGTGCAGGCGGCCCCGCGTACCGGCCGCGTCTTCATTGCCGTGCCGCGCTCGATTACGCTGGCTGTAGTCAGCTGCGCCGCCGCGCCGGCGAAGTCCATCTGCGCGATCGAGCAGGAGGGAAACGGCCGCAGGTAGTGCGGATACAGCACTTCGAACAGCGCCTCGGTGAATTCGGGGTAATCGTCATCGAGCCGCTTCGCGATGCGTGAGTTGAGCAGCGCGAACGATTCAATCATGCGTTCGATGTGAGGGTCTTCGCAAACCTCGCCGCCGATCAGCAGGCGGCCGGCGATCTTTGGATAGCGTTCGGCAAATTCGCGCGAATAGCGGCGCAGGAAGCCCAGTTCCCGCTCGTAATACGGCAGTAGTTGTTCCACCCTCAACCTCCCGCCGGCGCCGCGCGCCGCGCCTTGTCGATGCTGTAATGGAGCGTCGACGGTTGCAGCTGGGCGTCGAAATTCACCGGCTCTTGCGAGGAGCTCACCACCATCAGCGCGGTGATCGAGAAATTCAGGCTATTGATCGCACCATCGCTCGCTTCAAGCGAAGCGCTGACATTGCGCAGGCGCGGTTCGTGGCGCGCGATGGTCTTCTCCAGGCACGCGCAGATGTGGGCGCGATCGTCGGGACTCGATAGCGATCTTCCGGCAAAATCGGTCAGGCCGTAAGTCACCACCGAGCGGCTGCTTTCGGGGAAGTCCTTCAACAATTCTTCCGACAGCGCGGTGCGGGTGTTGAGCAGCGCCTCGAGGTCGCGCGCCACCGAATCCTTCAAGTCGTCCACCGACATGCGAGAGACGGTGGCGCTGGTGGGGCCGCGGACCGGGACATCCATCAAGCGGTCGAATAAGCCAGGTGTGAAACCCTTCATCGGCACCCCCACGTTCGTCGGCCGGTCGCGGCCGCAGGGTGAAATCTTTACATAGTTAGAGACGAAAAAACAGTTCAATTCGGAACGACCTACGCTCACGTTGAGCAAGCGCAAACGGGCACATCATTGGACTACAAATGTGGCTGGGAAAGGTTATGTTTGCCAACTTAACGTTGGGCAAACGAGAGGCGGCCAACATGAGCGGTAAAGTTCTCTGGGGCGAGGGCCTGTTCCTGCGCCCTCAGCATTTCCAGCAGCAAGACCAGTACCACGAACAACGGCTCCATGAGAGTGTCAAGGCGGTCCACCCGTATGCCTGGGGCGTGAGCCACCTCGACGTCGACCGCGACGCGCTGGCAAGCAACGGACTGCGCTTCCTCGACCTGTCGCTGCGCTTTCAGGATGGCGACCTGTACGACGCTCCCGGCGCCGATGAGCTCCCGGATACGGTCGACCTGAGCCAGCTGCTCCAGTCCCAGCAGAGCGTGACGTACTACGCCGCCCTGCCCGCCTTCAAGCCATTTGGCGGCAACTTCAGCCAGATCGGCCAGGCCAAGGATGCGGCGCGCTTCATCCAGTCCAACCACGACACGCCGGACCTCTACACCAACGCCGCCCAGGCCCAGCTGTCCTACCTGAGGAAGAAGCTTCGCCTGGTATCCGAATTTGAGCCGCGCGACTCGTACACGCACTTCCCGCTGTTGCGCCTGCGCCGCGCGTCGGCCGGGGGCTTTGAAATGGACCCGTCGTTTGTGCCTCCAAGCCTGTCGGTGGCTGCGGCACCGATCCTGTTCATGCAGCTGCGCCGCCTGCTCGACGCGCTGCAGGCGAAGGTGAGCGCGTTGTACGGACACCACCGCGAGCCAAGCCGCAACGTGATCGAATTCCGCTCCGGCGACATGTCGTCGTTCTGGCTGCTGCATACTGCGAGTTCCGCGTTTGCCGCGCTGACGCATCACTTCAACCATCCTGCGCTGCATCCTGAACGGCTGTATGAGCAGCTGCTTGGCATCGCCGGCGGCCTGATGACGTTTTCCAAGAGCTGGACGCTTGCCGACCTTCCGCCGTACCAGCACAACGATCCCGGCCCGGCCTTCGCGAAGCTGCACCAGATCATTCGCGAGCTCGTCGACACCGTCATCTCGTCCAAGTATTTCGCCATCGCGCTGAACCAGGTCAGGCCTTCGTACTACAGCGGCATGCTCGACTCGGGCAAGATCGACGAGAAGACGGCATTCTACGTGGCGGTGTCGGCCAACATGCCGCTGGTCGAACTGGTGGAGGTGGTGCCGCTGCGCTTCAAAGTCGGGGCGCCCGACGACGTTGAGAAGTGCGTGCTGTCGGCATTGCCCGGCGTGCGGCTTCAGCATGCGCCGCAAGTGCCGGCGGCAGTGCCGGTGCGGCCCGACACTTGCTACTTCACCGTTGAAGCGAAGGGGCAGATGTATGAACGCATGCTGCAGGCGCAGTCAATCTCGATCTATGTTCCGTCCGGTATGCAGGAGCTGAAGCTGGAGCTGGTGGCGGTGACGTCTTGATCCGCCTGGAATGGATGGAATCCTACTGACCCGAAGCCGTTGAGAAGCCAGGCGAACGGCCCCGACGCTACTGGCCGAACTTGCGGAGCGCGCGCTCAAGGGCGGCGGCGCCACATGGTCAGGCGTGGCGATGCTCATCGCCGACACCGGGCCTCGATTGAAGCGCGTGATGGAACTGATGGAATTTGCGTCGGGCGCGATGCCGCAGCTAGATGGTGCGGCCGACATCGTCCGCGAAGATCCGTACCAGCGTTGCGTCGCCGTTATCCGGCCTTACGCGTCAGCGTAGTTACGCCAAACGCATGTGCCCTTGACCTGCTTGTCGAGGCCGTCGAGCAGGCCTCCATGGGCAGCGAGCTCATCGTCACTGGCGCGCTGGACAATGATTTCGGCCAGCGCCACTGCCTCCAGCGCGACGCCGGAGCCCTGCGTTTCTACCTCGTCGTACATCGACAGGCTGTTCTGGCCACGCGTCATCGACAGATACACGTCGGCCAGCAACTCGGCATCGAGCAGCGCACCGTGCAGCTTGCGGTGAGAGTTCGATACGCCATAGCGGTCGCACAGCGCGTCCAGCGAATTGCGCTTACCCGGATGCATTTCCTTGGCATTGACCAGTGTATCGATCACGCCACTGGCGTGGCTCACGAAAGGCGGCAGCCCCAGCAGTTTGAACTCATGGTTGAGGAACCCCAGGTCGAACGGCGCATTATGGATGATGAGCTCGGATCCCTCGATATAGTCGCGCAATTCTGCCGCAATTTCGGAGAACTTCGGTTTATCGCGCAAAAACTCCGACGTCAATCCGTGAACCGCCAGCGCGCCCTCGTCCGATTCGCGCTCAGGATTGATGTAGCGATGGAAGTTATTCCCGGTCAGCATGCGGTTCTTGAGCTCGACGCAACCGATTTCAATGACGCGGTCGCCTGTTCGCGGGTTCAGGCCGGTGGTTTCGGTATCAAGTACGATTTGACGCATGGAATTTAGTGAGGTGGTGAAACAAGTTGACGCAGTATAACAGCCGCCGATCAGCGGCGGACCGTTTCAACGCCCTTGTTGGCGAGCACGTCAGCGCGCTCATTGCCCGGATGCCCGTTGTGGCCACGCACCCAGCGCCAGTCGACCTTGTGCTGCTGTTGCGCCAGGTCGAGGGCCTTCCAGAGGTCTTCGTTCTTGACCGGTTCCTTGGCCGCGGTTTTCCAGCCGCGCGCTTTCCAGCCGTGGATCCATTCCGAAATGCCCTTCTGTACGTACTGGCTGTCGGTATGGAGAACGACTTCGCAAGGACGGTTCAATGTGCCAAGCGCTTCGATGACAGCGCGCAACTCCATGCGGTTGTTGGTGGTGTTGAGCTCGCCACCGAAGATTTCCTTCTCGTGACCGTCAGCGACCAGCAGCGCGCCCCAGCCGCCAGTACCCGGGTTTCCCTTGCAGGCGCCATCCGTATAAATCTCTACTTTGCTCATCCAGCTTTTCTACTTTCTGTTAGTTGCGGGCACGCCTTGGGACGCCGATGCCGATTTTTTATTCCATGCGGGTCCGATCAGCGTCATACCCTTGACCCGCTTGACAGCATGCACCATGTACACCGCGCCAAGGTAAGGCCACCAGCGCTTGCCGGCATTCTCCATGAATGCGAAACGGTTCAGCCAGTGCGTCGACCGGCACGGCGGCGCATAACAGCCGAAATGGCTGCGCGTTACGCCAAGATTCAACAATTTTAACCAGTCTTTCATCCGGGGCATAGAAATGAATTCGCCGGCGACAGGCAGATATGGACTGCGCGTGATGCGCCGGACACCCTGCCGGACTCCCCACAGGCTTGCCGGATTGAACCCGCAGATGATGACCTGCCCTTCCGGAATCAGCACCCGCTCGACTTCACGCAGCACCTGGTGCGGTTCGGCGGCAAATTCCAGCACGTGCGGCATCACCACGAGGTCAAGGCTTTGCGAGGCGAACGGCAGTTCGGCGAAATCCAGCGCGACGGCGATCTGCTTGTTGCCGGCCGCCAGCGCGAGCTCGTCCAGGTTCGACATGCGCGTCGCAGCCTGCCACTTGTTCGGCATGCGGTTGGCCGCCAGCGCGTCGATTTGCGGCATGCCCACCTGCACGGCGTTGTAGCCGAAAATATTGGCCGTCAACTCGTCCAGGCATGCCTGTTCCCACTCGCGCACGTAGATCCCGGCGGGTGATTTCAGCCAGCCGTCGAGCGCTATAATGGATTTTTCGGATGCCGCGCTGTCCATGCCTACCCTTTTGTCAAAAACAACACTATGACGTCGATTCCGCGCAGCGATTTGACCGTGCTTGCCATCCCCGCCTTTAAAGATAATTATCTTTGGCTGATTCATGACGGGGTCAAGGCCGCGGTCGTCGATCCCGGCGATGCCGAACCGATCATTGAAGCCCTGACGGCAAATAACCTCGCCCTGACTGCCATTTTACTCACCCATCACCATGCTGACCACATTGGTGGAGTTCAACAGTTGTTGGCACACGCGAGCGTCCCTGTTTTCGGCCCGCGCAATGACGATATTCCGGCCGTGACGCATCCTCTGGCGCAAGGCGATCACATCCGCTTGCGCGGCCTTGAACTGGCATTGAGCGTGCTGGATGTGCCGGGCCACACCCTCGGACATATCGCATACGTCCGCGCGACGGCGGGAGCGCGCTGGCTGTTCTGCGGCGACACCTTGTTCGCCGGCGGATGTGGCCGCGTATTCGAGGGTACGGCAGCGCAGATGGCGGACTCGCTCGGCAAGCTGGCGGCGCTGCCAAACGATACCAAAGTGTTCTGTGCGCACGAATACACCTTGGCCAACCTGCGCTTCGCCCAGGCGGTCGAGCCTGGCAATGCTGACCTGGCGAAACGGGTTGAGGTCGAGACGGCGAAACGCGCGCGCAATGAGCCGACGGTGCCGTCGACGATTGCGCTGGAGAAGGCGACCAATCCGTTTTTGCGCTATCGCGAGCCGGCGATTGTGGACACGCTCGTGAAGCAAGGCCGGCTGGAGGCGGGAGCGCCGCCCGTTCATGCATTTGCAGCGCTGAGGGAGTGGAAGAATACCTTCTGATGTTATCTCGTCGCTCCCGCGAAAGCGGGAACGACACCGATTCAGATCTCTTCGTACAGCGGTAAAGTCAGGAACTCGGCAAACGATTCCGACGTCGACATTTCCTCGAAGATTTCGGCAGCACGCGCATAGCTCGGATCCGAACCGTTCGGCGCGACTTCCTTCACCTTGGCCAGCTCTTCCGGAATCATCGCGCGCACCATCTCCGCGGTCACCTTGCGGCCATCTTCCAGCACGCCCTTCGGCGTACGAATCCACTGCCATACCTGCGAACGGCTGATCTCGGCGGTGGCGGCATCTTCCATCAGGTTATGGATCGGCACACAGCCATTGCCCGTCAGCCAGCTGCCGAGGTAGTGGATGCCGACGTTGATGTTGTAGCGCAGCCCGGCTTCGGTAATCGGCGCTTCCGGCTTGAAGTCCAGCAGTTTGGCGGCTGTGACTTCAACGTCCGGACGCTGCTTCCCGATCTGGTTCGGCTTGTCGCCGAGCACCTTGGTGAACTCGGTCATTGCGAGGTCGACGAGACCGGGGTGGGCAACCCAGCCGCCGTCATAACCGTCGGTCGCATCGCGCGCCTTGTCGGTGCGCACGCCGCCCATCGCGATGTCGTTCTTCGCCGGATCATTCTTGATCGGAATCAGCGCCGACATGCCGCCGATGGCAGGTGCGTTTCGCTTGTGGCAGGTCTTCAGCAACAGCAGCGCGTAGGCGCGCATGAACGGCGCCGTCATCGTCACCTTCGGACGGTCGGCCAGGCAGAAGTCCTTATCCAGCTTGAATTTCTTGATGCACGAGAAGATGTAATCCCAGCGGCCGGCGTTCAGGCCCGAACTGTGTTCGCGCAGTTCGTACAGGATTTCATCCATCTCGAACGCGGCCAGGATGGTCTCGATCAGCACGGTTGCCTTGATGGTTCCCTGCGGCAGGCCCAGCTCGTTTTGCGTCATCACGAAGATGTCGTTCCACAGGCGCGCCTCGAGGTGCGATTCCATTTTCGGCAGGTAGAAGTACGGACCCGCACCGCGCGCCAGCTGCTCCTTCGCGTTGTGCACCATGAACAGCGCGAAGTCGAAGATGCCGCCCGATACGCGCTTGCCGTCAACCAGTACATGCTTTTCGTCCAGGTGCCAGCCGCGCGGACGCACGACCAACGTCGCCACCTTCTCGTTCAGCTTGTACGACTTGCCGTTCTGCTCCAGCGAGATGGTGCCGCGCACCGCGTCGCGCATGTTGACCTGGCCGGTGACCTGGTTGTCCCAGTTCGGCGTATTCGAATCTTCGAAATCGGTCATGTAGCTGTCGGCGCCCGAGTTCAGCGCGTTGATGACCATCTTGCGTTCAACCGGCCCCGTGATTTCGACGCGGCGGCATTCGAGCGCCTTCGGGATCGGGGCGATCTTCCAGTCGCCGGCGCGGATGTGCGCGGTCTCGGCGAGAAAGTCCGGACGCTCGCCCGCATCCAGGCGCCTGGCGCGTTCGCCCCGTGCCGCAAGCAGTTGCTGGCGGCGCGGTTCGAACTCGCGCGTCAGTTTCGCGACCAGCGCAAGTGCTTCCGGCGTCAGGATCTGTTCGTAGCCGGGCTTGATCTCGGCGATGATTTCCATGCCGGCTGGGGTCGGGATGCTCATGGGTTGCTGCTCCGGTAGAGTGAAGGTGGATGCTGGGCGTTTCAATTAAGTTAAAGTATATTCACTATCTGGTAGCTAAACGAGACAATTAATACATTCATCTGTGCGTTTTTGTCACAGATAAGAGGAAACGCATGGGACAGTTTCGCCAGATATCCACCTTCGTCGAAGTTGTCGCGCGCGGCAGCTTGTCGGCCGCGGCGCGCGCCGAAGGCATCGCACCGGCAATGATCGGGCGCCGCCTCGATGCGCTGGAGACGCGACTCGGCGTCAAGCTACTTCAGCGCACCACGCGCAAGCTGGTGCTGACCAATGAGGGCGCGGCCTTCCTGGAGGACTGCCAGCGCATCCTGAGCGAACTCGAAGAGGCCGAATCGGCGGTGGCCGAGCGCAGCGCCAAGGCCACCGGGCACCTGCTGGTGTCGGCGCCGGCCGGCTTCGGCAGGCAGCATGTGGCGCCGCTGCTGCCCTCCTTCCTTGCCGAACATCGCGACGTCACCGTCAACCTCAACCTGAACGACCGCATCGTCGACGTTGTCGGCGACGGCGTCGACGTGGCGATCCGCATCGCCAGCCTGTCCGATTCGAGCCTGGTCGGCGTCAAGCTTGCCGCCAACCAGCGCGTGCTGGTGGCCGCGCCCGCCTACCTGCGCCGCAAAGGCACGCCGAGCACCTTGGCCGACCTGGCCAAACACAATTGCCTGGCGATCAGCAGCGAAGGCAGCCAGCGCGGCTGGTCCTTCAGCGACAACGGCAAGATCGTGACCTTCAAGGTCGCCGGAAACATGGTGTGCAACGATGGCGCGGTGCTGCACGACTGGGCGCTGTCGGGCAAAGGCCTGGCGTGGCGTTCGATGTGGGAGGTGCGCAGCGATATCGAGGCGGGCCGCCTGCGCACGGTGCTGGACCAGTTCGCGGCGCCCGGCAACGACATCTGCGCGGTGTTCGCGCAGCGCCGCCATCTGCCGCTGCGTATCAGGGCCTTCGTCGATTTCCTGCGGCACACGTACTCGGGCGAGGAGTACTGGCGTAAACGATAAAGGCCGGAATTAACCGGCCTTTCGTCATCCCTGCCTCAACAGCAGGGGCGAAAAAAAATCCCCGGAAACCGAGGATTTTTATTTGGATTCAGCTATTAGATAGGCTGAATGTTCGAAGCTTGCTTGCCCTTAGGGCCAGCAGTTACTTCGAAAGAGACGCGCTGGTTCTCTTGCAGGGACTTGAAGCCTGCCGACTGGATAGCCGAGAAGTGAGCGAACAGATCTTCGCCGCCTTCATCAGGGGTGATGAAGCCGAAGCCCTTCGAGTCATTGAACCATTTTACGATGCCAGTTGCCATTACAATTTCCTATTTCAGTTAAGTGGACTTGCGTCCGTTTTCGATCGTTTGAAGAACCAAGTAAGAAATGACAGACAAACTGCACTACTACCTCGAATCCAACGATCCCGTATTATACCGAATAAAACACAAAATGCACGTCCCGCGAAAAATAAAATGCTGACCGTAGAAATAATTCAGTGTGTCAACTATTTAACGCCCGTGTTCACTGCGGCAGTACGGTGAATATAGGGCATCGAAGCGGTACAAGTTTGCGTTATATCAAACGACCATCGTAAGATATCTTGCATTAGGTAACCGCGTCGCACAATTGATCGACTCGCTTGAACGGCAATCTCAGGGATATTGATCGGCTTTCGGATTCATTTCGGCCCAGGCCACATATTCATCCAGCCCGGCCATCCAGTTTTCCCAATCCTGCGGCGCCACCGCGTCGAACGCCATCAGCACGCGCAGGCGCTGTTCAAGCTGGCGCGCCTGCTGGCCGAGTACGCGGAACCCGAAGGTGGCCGCCGATCCGGCGATCGTGTGCAGGATCTGGTGCAGCTCGCCGACCAGCCCGTTGTCCGGCGCGGCAACGTCGAAACGCATGCGCGCGTCGTGCAACCGCGCCATCGTGCTGGGCACGCTGGAAGCGAACTTGTCATTGAGCGCGTTAAGGCGGGCGAAGAAATCCTGGTCAATCAGCGTGGCCATGGGGCTGCTTACTTGGTGCCGAAGATACGGTCGCCGGCGTCGCCCAGGCCCGGCACGATGTAAGCATGGTCGTTCAGGTGCGAATCGAGCGAGGCGACGTACAGCTTGACCTTCGGGTGCGACTTCTGGAACACCTCGACGCCTTCCGGCGCAGCTACCAGCGCCAGGAAGATGATCTGCTCGTCGCTGACGCCGCGCTTCTTCAGCACGTCGACCGCATGCACCGCGGAATTGCCGGTGGCAACCATCGGGTCGCACAGGATGAAGATGCGGTCGCTGGTGTCCGGCAGGCGCACCAGGTATTCGACCGGCATGTGGGTGTCAGGATCGCGGAACACGCCGACGTGGCCGACGCGCGCCGACGGCACCAGTTCCAGCAGGCCGTCGCTCATGCCGATGCCGGCGCGCAGGATCGGCACGATCGCCAGTTTCTTGCCGGCGATGACAGGCGCGTCGATGGTGACCAGCGGGGTCTCGATCTTGCGGGTGGTCAGCGGCAGGTCGCGGGTAATCTCGTAACCCATCAGCAGCGTGATTTCCTTCAGCAGTTCGCGGAAGGTGCGCGTGGAGGTGTCGCGCTCGCGCATGTGGCTCAATTTATGCTGGATCAGCGGATGATTCAGGATAAACAGGTTGGGAAAGCGTGGATCTTGTTTCATTATATTGTTCATTTATTCGTCTAAGTGAGGCGATTGCGCCATTATCCCAGCCACGGCGGTGTTTGTCCTCATTTTGGCAAATAAATGTCCAACGGTCACGTTAAATGATGCAAAAACATCAATCACCCGGTCAGGTGGCGAGCGCCCGCGCCAGGATGGCGTCGCAATCGACGCCATCCGGAAGCCGGCCGTAGGCGCCGCCCACGTCCTGCGCCAGGCGCGAACGCACGAAGGCATCGGCGACGAAGGCCGGCGCATGGCGCAGCAGCAGCGCCGCCTGGACCGCGACGACGATCCGCTCCGCCAGCCGGCGCGCGCCGTACTCGTCCTGCGGCTGCGCCAGGTCCGCCAGCAGCCGTTCGCTGTAAACAATGAATGCGGCATTGCCGCTGCCGGCGAGCGCAAGTTCGGCCGCCAGCACGTCGCGCGTGTCGGGAGACTTGCCGAACGCGCGCAGAACGTCCAGGCACATCACGTTGCCCGAACCCTCCCAGATCGAGTTGACCGGGAATTCGCGGTACAGCCGCGCCAGCGGGCCGTCTTCGACATAGCCGTTGCCACCGATGACTTCCATCGCCTCAGCCCCGAAGCCCGGGCCGCGCTTGCAGATCCAGTATTTGCCGGCCGGCGTCAGGATTCGCCCGAGCAGCGCCTGCGCCGAATCGCCCGCCTCGTCGAAGCAGCGCGCCAGCCGCAGCGCAAAGGCCGTCGCCGCTTCCGATTCGAGCGCCAGGTCGGCCAGCACGTTCTGCATCAACGGCTGCTGCGCGAGCTTGCGGCCAAAGGCGGCGCGTCCGCGCGCGTGATGCAATGCATGTGTCAGCGCGGCGCGCATGATGCCGGCGCTGCCGACCACGCAATCGAGGCGCGTGTGGCTGCCCATCTCGAGGATGGTCGGAATGCCGCGCCCGACCTTCCCGACCAGCCAGCCAGTGGCGCCCTCGAACTCCACCTCCGACGATGCATTCGAGCGGTTGCCCAGCTTGTCCTTCAGGCGCTGCACGCGAATCGCGTTGCGGCTGCCGTCCGGCAGAAAGCGCGGCACGAAGAAGCACGACAGGCCCGCGCTGCCTTCGTCGCCGGTCTGCGCGAGCACCAGGTGGGCGTCGGACTGCGGCGCCGAGAAGAACCATTTGTGCCCGACGATGCGCCATGCGCCCTCGCCTTCGGCGCCAAAGCGCTCACGCGCCGCGCCGGCCTCCATCGGATCGGCGCGCGTGGTGTTGGCGCGCACGTCGGTGCCGCCCTGCTTTTCCGTCATGCCCATTCCGACCAGCGCGCCGGTCTTCTGCTCGATCGGCAGAGAGCGCGGATCGTACTGGCGCGACAGGATCTTCGGCAGCCATTTGTCGGCGATCGGGCCGGCCTGGCGCAGCGCGGGAACCGACGCATAGGTCATCGTGACCGGGCACTGGCTGCCGTTTTCCAGCTGCCCGAACAGCAGGTACTGGGCGGCGCGCGCCACCTGGGCGCCCGGCCTGGCTGAATCCCATGGCGACGCATGCGCGCCCGCCTCGATCAGCATCGACATCAGCTGGTGCCACGACGGATGGAATTCGATTTCGTCGATACGGCGCCCGCCGCGGTCGAAATTTACGAGGCGCGGTCCATTCACATTGGCCAGGCGGGCCAGGTCCAGCGTCTCCGCGCTGCCCAGCTTTGCGCCCAGTTCGCGCAGGCCGTCGGCGGCCCACGCTGCGCCTTCGCGCCCGAGCGCCTCCATCAGCGCGGGATCGCAGGCGAACAGGTTCACGTTTTCGAAAGGGGGCGACTGGTTGAATACCTCGTGCGTGTCGAATTCGCTCATCTCGAAAATCTCTTCAGCTTGAAATGTTAATAATGGAAAGCCACACCGGCGCTTGCAAATTTATATACCAGTTATGGTTAACCCGTCCCGTGGAGGCTAGCGCAAACCCCAGCGCGAAGCAAGCAGCGCCCCCGGCGCGGCGCGGGGCGCGCCGCGCCGGGGGCCCCGCAAAAATGGCTGAGCGAAGTCAAATTTAGCGAAATCAATAGCCTGGGCGGGCATTTTTAATGCGTTTTGGCATCTTTCGATAATACTTTTGGCTCTACTTTGGTAGACTTGCACGGGTTCAAACCGACCCGCCCCAAAATTCCGTCGCCGCGCCGGATATTTCCAGGCCCACTGAAAAGAAAGTTGTATTTGCCAGATGCGTTCCAGTCCTCCATCAGTGCCTGAGCGTGACCTGCCCGTCGGGCAGCTTGCCGCCTCTGACGCCCCGGCGCTCGATCCGCTCCTGGAGGCCGCCGGCGATATTGTGTTTGTGCTCGACACTTCCGGCGCGATCACGAACGCCAGCAAGCGCGCCGGCGCCCTGGCCGGCAGTTCACGCGGCCTGCGCGGCGTGGCGCTGGCCACACTGGCGGCCGATGCCGACCAGCCGGTGTTGCGCAACGCGATCGCGGACGCAGCCGGCGCAGCGGACGCCGTCTGCATCGAAGCGCGCCTCAGGACGCCCGAAAAAGAGATCTGGTTCGAATTCCGCCTTGCCGCATACAGGCTCGCCGACGGCGCGGCCGCCGTGCTGGCGGTCGGGCGCGACATGTCCGGCCAGCACGCCACCGAAGAACGCTTGCGCCACATGGCCACGCACGACGGCCTGACCGAACTGCCCAACCGCCTCCTGCTGTCCGACCGTATCCGGATGGTGATCGCGCAGTCGCGTCGTTCCGGCCAGGGCTTCGTGGTCGCGACCATCGGCCTGGACGGATTCAAGAAGGTCAACGATGGCCTCGGCCACCCGGTCGGCGACGCCGTGCTGCGCATGGCTGCGGCGCGCCTGCGCAAGACGCTGCGCGACAGCGACACGCTGGCGCGCAGCGGCGGCGACGAGTTTGTCGCGGTCCTGCCAGGCACCCACAGCGAGGCGCAGATCAAGCTGGTCACCGGGCGCCTGCTGGCGACGCTGCAGTCGCCGTTTGAAATCGACAAGCACACGGTCTACCTTGGCGCGTCCGTCGGCGTGTCGATCTACCCGCAGCACGCCGAGGACGAAGTACGCCTGGTGGCGCTGGCCGACGCCGCCATGTCGCGCGCGAAGGAAACCGGCAAGGCGCGCTGCGTGGTCTACAGCGCGCGCCAGAGCGGGCCGCCGGAGCACGACATCTCGCTGGAAGCGGCGATGTTCGAGGCGGTGCGCGAAGGCGAGTTTTTGCTGTACTACCAGCCGATCGTCGATGCGCGCACGCGCCAGATCCAGGGCTTCGAGACGCTGATGCGATGGAAGCACCCGACCCTCGGCATGGTGCCGCCGGTACGCTTCATTCCGATCGCCGAAACCAATGGCCTGATCAACCTGCTGGGCGCGTGGGCCTTGAAGGCGGCCTGCGTGCAGCTCAAGCAGTTCGAGGAAGCGGCGCGCCGCAAACTGTACATCTCGGTCAACATCAGCCCGCGCCAGTTCCGCAGCGATAAATTCCTCGACGTGCTCGACGACGCTCTCGCATTCTCGGGCTTGGGCGGCGAGCAGCTGGTCCTCGAAATCACCGAAGGCACGCTGATGGTCGACCCGGCCCACGCGGAAGCCCTGCTGAACCGCATGGCCGAACGCCGCGCGCGCATCGCCATCGACGACTTCGGCACGGGGTACTCGTCGCTGGCCTACCTGAAGCGCTTCCCGATATCGGTGCTCAAGGTCGACCGCGCCTTCGTCAAGGACCTGCCGGACTCGCCCAAGGATGGCGCCATCTGCAACGCCGTGCTCGACCTGGCCAAGCACCTTGGCTTGTCGGTCGTCGCGGAAGGCGTCGAGACCGAAGATCAGCTGAACTACCTCGAACAGCGCGGCTGCGAGTTCGTCCAGGGCTACCTGACCGGCAAGCCGATGCCGGCCCATGTGGCGATGGCCGCCCTCACCGAAGACCTGTACACAGCCCTGTTGCCAACCGACCGAAGGGCGGGAAACCCATGACCACGACTGCCAATCCACCGTCATCGATGACGGCCGAAACCACCCTTGCGCTGCTATGGGAACGCACCCGCCGCCAGGGTGACATGCCCGGGTTCACCAAGGCGATCAGCGCCATCCTCGGCGCCATGCGCGGCGAAGACGAGCACGAATTCAATATGACGCAGACGGTCCTGACCGACCCGGTGCTGACCCAGAAGGTGCTGCGCCTTGCGAACAGCGGCATGTACTCGGCCTTCGGCCAGCGCGTCAACACGGTGTCGAAGGCCGTGCTGGTGCTGGGCACCGAGGCGATCGGCCACCTTGCGCTGGGCCTGAAGCTGATCGAGGAACTGTCCAAATCGCTGCCCGACTCCGCAGTCGCCCACATCGAAATGGAGAAGGCGGTGCTGGCCGGGATGGTGGCGCAGCAGGTGGCCGCCGGCTGCGCGCCGAACGTAGCCGAAGAAGCGGTGGTCTGCTCGATCCTGCATACGCTGGGCCGCATGATGGTGTCGTTCTATATGCCTGAGCGCTGGCAGCAGCTACGGCAGCATGGCGCCGGCCACGAGGATGCGGCGGCGCAGGCGGTGCTTGGCCTGTCGCTCGAACGAATCGGCCTGGCCGCTGCGCGCCACTGGGGACTGCCGCCGAACCTGCTCAGCGGCATGCGGCGCCTCGAAGCGGGCGAACGCAGCGACACCTTCGACCATGGCGACTGGCTTGCCGCGGTATCGACCATGTCGGCCCAGTGCGCCGACGCCTTGTGGGGCGACGAACCCGGAAGCGCGGACGTAATCAGCGCGCTGGCCGCGAAGTTTTCGGCGATGCTGGCGATCGCGCCGGACACCATCGTGGCCGCCATCGCGAAAGCCAAACTAGCTGCCGCCGCCGACCTCTCGATCGCGCCGCTGGCCAAGCCGGCAGAGAGGCGCGCCCAGGCCGCTGCGTCGACCCGCATGCGCGCCGAAGGAAACCGCATCCTGGCCAGCGGCGTGGCCGACATGCGCGACGTGTCGGTGAGCGCGAGCCCCGGCCAGATGACGTCGATGGCGCTGGAAACCCTGTACCAGGGGCTGTCGTTCACGCATGCGATGGCGTTCATGCGCAACCGCCGCGACCGCGAGTACACCTGCAAGATGGGCTTCGGCGACGGCGTCCAGGCCATGATGCCGGAGATGCGCTTTAACGATTCCTACGAAGCGAACGTGTTCCACGCCGCGCTGAACAGCGACCGCGTGATTTTCATCGAGAATGCGCGCGACCCGAAGTTCGCGGCCAAGCTGCCGTCGTGGTGGAAGAATACGCTGTCGGGCGCGCGCAGCTTCGTCATCCTGCCGCTGTGCGCCAACGGCCAGGCCGTCGGCTTCCTGTACGGCGACTGGGACGAGAGCTTCCCGGCGATCCAGCTGAGTCCCGCGGAATTCGCGCTGATGAACGACCTGCGCGGCCTCGTCATGAAGTCGGTCGAACGGCGCCGCCAGGGCGAGATCGCGGCCCTGGGGCGCGTCAACTGAGGGCGCGAGCGGCCTAGGCGATCCTGGGGGTGTTGACGCGGACGTCGCCGCACTGTGCACGGTGCACCAGCGCGTGGTCGATCAGCACCAGGGCCAGCATGGCCTCCGCAATCGGGGTGGCGCGGATGCCGACGCACGGATCGTGGCGGCCGAAGGTTTCGACCATCACCGGCTTGCCGTCCTTGTCGATCGAGCGGCGCGGCGTGCGGATCGACGACGTCGGCTTGATGGCGATCGAGACCAGGATGTCCTGTCCGGTCGATATCCCGCCCAGCACGCCGCCCGCGTTATTCCCGATAAAGCCGTCCGGCGTCAGCTCGTCGCCATGCTCCGAGCCTTTCTGCACCACGCTGTTGAAACCAGCCCCGATCTCCACGCCCTTGACCGCGTTAATGCCCATCATGGCGTACGCGATGTCGGCATCGAGCTTGTCGTAGATCGGCTGGCCGAGGCCGACCGGCACGTTCTGCGCGACGACGTCGATGCGCGCCCCGATCGAGTCGCCGGCGCGGCGCAGTTCGTCCATGGCCGCCTCCATGCGCGCGATCAGCGCCGCATCGGCGCTGGCGGCGAAAAACGGGTTGTTGTGCACATGCTCCCAGCTATCGAACGGCACCGCGATGTCGCCCAGCTGGCTCATGCAGCCCTTGAACACGGTGCCGTACTGCTGCAGCAGCCATTTTTTCGCGATGGCGCCGGCGCCGACCACGGGCGCGGTCAGGCGCGCCGACGAACGGCCGCCGCCGCGCGGATCGCGCACGCCGTACTTGTGCCAGTAAGTGTAGTCGGCATGGCCGGGGCGGAAGCTCTCGGCGATGTTGCCGTAGTCCTTGCTGCGCTGGTCTTCGTTGCGGATCAGGAGCGCGATCGGGGTGCCGGTGGTGACGCCTTCGTACACGCCCGACAAAATCTCGACACGGTCCGGCTCCTGGCGCTGGGTGACGTGGCGCGAGGTGCCTGGACGGCGGCGGTCCAGGTCTGGCTGGATGTCGGCTTCCGACAGCGGCAGTCCTGGCGGGCAACCGTCGATGACGCAGCCGATGGCCGGGCCATGCGATTCGCCGAAGGTTGAGACGGTAAACAGCTTGCCAAATGAATTGCCGGACATGATAAGGAGAGGAATGGCGAAAAAGCCAATTCTACCGTACGCAGGACGATGCTGCTGCCCTGCCCTTCGGTGTCGCCGCCACGCCTTCCTGCCTTACTCCGGGCAGTGCCTCGGAGTAAGGGCTCAATCCTCTTGCGCTGTCTCGGCTGGCCAGTCGCGGATGTAGGCTTTGAGCATGCGGTTCTCGAAGTTCTGGGCTTCCAGCATGGCGCGCGCGACATCGTAGAACGAGATGACGCCGAGCAGCGTCTTGGCATTCATCACCGGCAGGTAGCGCGCGTGCTTCTCCAGCATCATGCGGCGCACTTCGTTGACTTCGGTGTCGGGCGTGACGGTGATCGGATGGTCATCCATATATCTGCGCACGGTGCCGCCGCCGACCGAACCATTGTTCGCGTGCAGTGTGCTGATCACTTCGCGGAAGGTCAGCATGCCGACCAGGTCGCCGAACTCCATCACCACCAGCGAGCCGATATCCTTCTCCGCCATGATGTTCACCGCGTCGACCAGCGGCATTTCGGGCGTGGCGGTGTACAGGATGTTGCCTTTAACCTGGAGGATTTCAGAGACTTTCATGGTGGTCACCCTGTGGGAAGGTTTATCTGCGCTTGCATAGCCGTAAGCTTTACCCGAATGTAGCCTAAGCGTAGCAAAAAATCCAGCATTGCGAAAAATCAAAGCCTTCTGGCGTGCCTCGCATGCTACGATGCGGGCCATTCAATTTCCTGGATGAGCCTACCATGAGCGGTCCCCAGTATCCCGGTTTCGACACCCTGTCGCTGCACGCCGGCGCCACGCCCGATCCTGCCACCGGCGCGCGCGCCACGCCCGTTTATTTCACCGCCTCGTTTGCGTTCAAGGATTCCGACCACGCCGCGTCGCTGTTTAACATGGAGCGCGCGGGCCACGTGTATTCGCGCATTTCGAACCCGACCAACGCCGTGCTGGAAGAACGCATCGCCGCGCTGGAGGGCGGCGTGGCCGGCATCGCCACCGCCAGCGGCCAGGCCGCGATGCACCTGGGGCTTGCGACCATCGCCGGCGCCGGCTCGCACATCGTCGCCTCGCGCGCGCTGTACGGCGGCTCGCAGAACCTGCTGGCCTACACGATGAAGCGCTTCGGCATCGAGACCACCTTCGTCGACCCGCGCGACCTCGATGCATGGCGCGCCGCGATCCGCCCCGAAACCAAGGCGCTGTTCGCCGAGACCCTCGGCAACCCGGGCCTCGACGTGCTGGACATCCCGAACGTCGCCGCCATCGCGCATGAGAACCACCTGCCGCTGATGATGGATTCGACCTTCACCACGCCTTACCTGCTGCGCCCCTTCGACCACGGCGCCGACCTGGTGTTCCACTCGGCGACCAAGTTCCTGTGCGGGCACGGCACCGCGATCGGCGGGCTGCTGGTGGACGGCGGCACCTTCGACTGGCAAACCGCTTACGACAAGACCGGGCGCTTCGGCGAGCTGTGCGAGCCGTATGACGGCTTCCACGGCATGGTGTTCGCCGAGGAATCGACGGTAGCCCCGTTCGCGCTGCGCGCGCGCCGCGAAGGGCTGCGCGATTTCGGCGCCGTCATGAGCCCGCACAACGCGTTCGCCGTCCTGCAAGGAATCGAGACGCTGGGCCTGCGCATGGACCGCCACGTCGCCAACACCCGCAAGGTGGTCGAATTCCTGCTGTCGAATCCGGCGGTGGAGTCGGTGTCGTACCCGGAGCTGGAATCGCACCCGGATTACGACCTGGCCAAGCGCCTGCTGCCGAAGGGCTGCGGCGCCGTGTTCTCCTTCACGCTCAAGGGCGACCGCGCTGCGGGCCGCCGCTTCGTCGATGCCCTGAAGATCTTCTCGCACCTGGCCAACGTCGGCGATGCCAAGTCGCTGGTGATCCACCCTGCTTCAACCACCCACTTCCGGGTGCCGGCCGAACAGCTGGCAGCATCGGGCATCCGCGAAGGCACGATGCGCCTGTCGGTCGGCCTTGAAAACGTCGAGGACCTGATCGAGGACCTGGCGCGCGGCCTCAAACTGTCGCAGAAGGGAGCCTGACATGATCCTGAACGTCCAAGGCAAGCAGGCTTACTGCTACACCGGCGGCAAGGCGTTCGACGCCTCCCGCCCGACCGTCGCGTTCATCCACGGCGCCCAGAACGACCACTCGGTGTTCGCGCTCCAGACCCGCTACTTCGCCCATCACGGCTTCAACGTGCTGGCGGTCGACCTGCCCGGCCATGGCCGCAGTGCGGGGCCGGCACTGGCCAGCGTGCCCGGGATGGCCGACTGGCTGCTGGCGGTGCTCGATGCTGCCGGCGTCGGCCAGGCCATGCTGGTGGGTCACAGCATGGGATCGCTGATCGCGCTGGAAGCGTCGCACCAGGCGCCCGACAAGGTCAGCAAGCTGGCGCTGCTGGGCACGACCTGGCCGATGAAGGTAGCTGACGCACTGCTGGAAACCTCGAAAAACGATGAAGCTGTTGCGATCGACATGGTCAATATCTGGTCGCATTCGTCGATGGCGCAAAAACCGTCCTGCCCGGGCCCGGGCTTCTACACGATGGGCATGGCGCGACGGTTGATGCAGCGCATGTCGGCGATCAACCCGGAGCAGCTGTTCTTTACCGACTTCAGCGCCTGCAACGCCTACGCCAACGGCCAGGCGGCGGCGGAAGCGGTGCGCTGCCCGGTGCTGTTCGTGTTTGGCGCCAAGGACATGATGACGCCGCCGCGGTCGACAAAATCGCTGACCACGGCGATGCCTCACGGCAAGATCGTGCAAGTCGACGCGGGCCACAGCATGATGCAGGAGCAGCCCGACGCCGTGCTGGATGCCCTGTTCAGCTTCGCCAGCGCCGCAAACTAGACCAGCAAGCTCAGCTGGTCGCTTGCGCGGCCAGCTGGCCGGATTCGAAATGCTCGGCCAGGCTCTGGCCCAGCTGGATTTCGACGGCGCCCTCGACCTGGCGCGCCAGCGCGGAAATATCGAGCGTCATCGGCGAATCCGGATTCAGGTCGTAGGCGGCGCCCGCGTCCAGGGTCAGTCCGCCGAACACGAACAGACGGTACACCTCCGATATCTTCAGCCTGGACAGGTTCACCAGCAGCACCCAGTTATCGGCGCCCTCGCGTCCGCGCCGGCGCCATTTCGAACGCGCGATCACATCCGTCTGGACCCGGCCGACCCAGCCCACCGTGACCATCTTCCCCATCAGCGCGGTCATCTCTTCGTAGCCGATGCGGGTATGCGCGCGGATCTCCTCGCTCGACACCAGCGCCGTATCGCCCTGCTGCGCGCGGCCGTGCATCACCTTCAGGATCGCCATCGCGTCGACAAAGGCGCCGCCCGGCACCGGCTCGTACCACCAGCGTTCGTACTTGACCACCGGCAGTGCGGCAGTCAGCACCGCGCCGGCCAGCGTGATCATCCACGACAGGTAGAGCCACAGCAGGAACAGCGGCAGCGCGGCCAGCGCGCCGTAGATGATGGCGTAGGTCGGAAACTGGCGGATAAACAGCGCGAACAGGCGCTTCGCGATCTCGAAGGCGATTGCGGCCACCAGCCCGCCCCAGACGGCGTCGCGCCAGTCTACGAAGCGGTTCGGCACAGTCACATAGAGCATCGTGTAGGCGCCGGTGGTCAGGGCGATCGACACCAGCGTATAGAACACCGTGGCGACCAGCGGCGCGCTTCTGGCCAGGCCAGTGGTGGCGCCGAACAGCTGCGAGGTCGCGGTGATCGACAGGCCCATTAACAATGGCCCGAGCGTCGCCAGCGCCCAGTAAATCGTGATCCGCTGCGCCAGCGGGCGCCCCTGCCGCACGCGCCAGATCTGGTTGAACGCGCGTTCGATCATGCCCATCATCGCGGCCGACGTGAGAATCAGCGCGACCGCGCCGACCGCGGACAGGCTCTTGGCTTTGCTGGCGAACTGCGTGAGGTTGCCGATGATGGTGTTGGCGATCCCCTTCGGCATCAGGGTCTGCACGAAGTAGGCGTCCAGCGCGCTGCGGAAGCTGCCGAAAATCGGGAAGGTCGTGAAAATCGCCAGCACGATCGTCAGCAACGGCACCAGCGCGAGCGTGGTGGTGAAGGTCAGGCTGCCGGCCAGTTGCGGCAGGCGCTCCTCGTTCAGGCGGCGCCGTGCAAACTGGAGCAGATCGCGCATCTGGCTCCAGGTCAGGCCGCGCATTGCGGCGGCGCCGACATCGATCATGTCGCTGGTGGACCGGGAGAGTGAACGGACTGTTTTTGAAAGCATGAACTGGTGAAAATCAGGCCCGGCTGCGGCGTGACAGAGTATAAAGCGCCCTATAATACCAACGATGAACCAAACCAATCCGATAATTCTCGTTTTATACTACTCGCGCCACGGCGCCACCCGCAAACTCGCCGAACTGATCGCCCAGGGCATTGAAAGCATTCCGGGCGCCGAAGCGCGGCTGCGGACTGTGCCGGCGGTATCGACCGTGACCGAAGCGACCGAGCCGGACATCCCGGCCAGCGGCGCACCGTACGTCGAACTGCAGGACCTGGCCGACTGTGCCGGATTGGCCATGGGTTCGCCCACCCGCTTTGGTAACATGGCGGCGGCAATGAAGTATTTTTTGGACGGCACCTCGACCGACTGGCTGGCAGGTACACTGGCGGGAAAGCCGGCGGCGGTATTCACGTCGACCGGCAGCCTGCACGGCGGCCAGGAGTCGACCTTGCTGTCGATGATGATCCCGCTGCTGCACCACGGGATGCTGGTCATGGGCCTGCCGTACACGCAGCCCGAACTAATGACGACCGCGACCGGCGGCAGTCCGTACGGGCCGACCCACTGGTCGGGGCTCGACGGCGACAAGCCGGTCAGCGACGATGAAAAGCGGCTGGCGATCGAAGCCGGGCGCCGGCTGGCCGAAACGGCGGCGCGCCTCTGGAGGACAAGGTAATGGAAACATCGAAGGTCTATCACATCGGAGCCGCGACCAGCCTGGCAATCCTGATCGCATGGCTGCTGGCATGGGAGATGGTGGTCGCGCCGCTCAAGCCGGGCGGATCACTGCTGGCGCTGAAGGTCATCCCGCTGCTGCTGCCGCTGCGCGGCGTACTCAAGCGCGACGTCTACACGCTGCAATGGTCATCGATGCTGATCCTGCTGTTCTTCGCCGAAGGCATCGTGCGCGGCTACAGCGACCGCGATGCCATCTCGCGCATGATGGGCTGGGGCGAAGTCGCGCTGGTTTGCGTCTACTTTACCTGCGCCCTGCTCTACCTGCGCCCCTACAAAAAGGCCGCCAAGAAGATCGCGCGCGAACTTCTCGACAAGGTAAACCGCGCGACCCATGAGTGAGGAATTCCTCTCGCACTGCCGCCATATCGCCGGCGAACCGTTCGTCCTGACGACGGCCGCCGACATGGCCCCTTACCTCGACGACTGGCGCGGCCGGTTCACGGGGAAGGCGCTGGCCGTACTGCGCCCCGCCGGCACCGGGCAGGTGGCGCAACTGGTCAAGGCGTGTGCGCACTGGCGCATCCCGGTGGTGCCGCAGGGCGGCAGGACAGGACTGGTGCTGGGCAGCGTGCCGGACCAAAGCGGCAGCGCGGTGGTGCTGTCGCTGTCGCGCATGAACCAGGTGCGCTCGATCGACGCGGTCAACCGCACGATGACGGTGGACGCGGGCTGCATCCTCCAGCAGGTGCAGGACGCAGCCGCGCTGCACGACTGCCTGTACCCGCTGTCGCTCGCCTCGGAAGGCAGTTGCACCGTCGGCGGCAACCTGTCCACCAATGCCGGCGGCACCGCCGTCCTCCGCTACGGTAACGCGCGCGAGCTGTGTCTCGGTCTTGAGGTGGTGACGCCGCAAGGCGACATCTGGAACGGCCTGCGCGCCCTGCGCAAGGACAATACCGGCTACGACCTGCGCGACCTGTTCATCGGCGCCGAAGGCACGCTCGGCGTCATCACCGCCGCAGTGCTCAAACTGCACCCTCTGCCCAAGGCGTCGTCCACCGCGCTGGTGGCGCTCGGCACAGTGCGCGACGCGCTCGACCTGCTGACGCTCATGCAGGACCGCTGCGGCGCCTGCCTGACCGGCTTCGAACTGATGTCCGCCGTCTGCCTGGAGCTGGTCGCCACCCACTTCCCCGATTTGCCCAGGCCATTCGCCAGGCTCCACGGCCAATATGTGCTGCTTGAATTGTCCAGCTGCGAGTCGGAACAGCAGGCGTCCGGCATGCTCGAACGTGCGGTCGCCGTCGCGCTTGAGCGCTGCATCGCGCGGGACGCGGTCGTCGCCACATCGGCGGCCCAGTCGCGCGGCCTGTGGGACCTGCGCGAACACATCTCGATGGCGCAGGCAAAAGCCGGAAAGAACATCAAGCACGACATCGCGCTGCCAATCTCGCGCATCGCGCGCTTTATCGCCACCACCGACGCCCATCTGCGCGAAGCCTTCCCGGGCTGCGTGCTGGTGACCTTCGGGCACCTCGGCGACGGCAACCTGCATTACAACGTCGCGCCGCCGGAAGGCGTGCCGCATGATGAATTCCTCGACAACGAGCCGGCCATCAACCGCATCGTGCACGACCAGGTCGACGCGTTCGGCGGTTCGATTTCGGCCGAACACGGCATCGGCGCCCTCAAGCGTGACGAACTCAGCCGTTACAAATCCCCAGTCGAACTGGACATGATGCGTGCGATCAAAGCGGCGCTCGACCCTCTCGGCATCATGAACCCTGGCAAAGTCCTCTGAGCGAAGGAGTCGTCATGGTGCGCATGCTGGTGGTCCTCGCAAGCCTTGTCGCTTGCGCGCAGGTGTCGTCACAGACTGTTTACAAATGCAGCGCCAACGGCAAGGTGACGTATGGCGAACAGCCATGCAGCGCCGGGGCACAGGCCACGCTCGACGTTCCGCCCCCGCCGCCGCCCGATCCCGAACTGAAGGAACGGCTGGCGCGCCAGAAGGCGCTGGCCGACTCGCTCGAAAAGGATCGCCGCGAAGCGCAGGTGCAGGCGGCAACGGCCGCTCGCCCTGCCGCCGCCGCGCGCCCATCCCCGCAAATGCAGCGCTGCGAGAAGCTGCGCCTGCAGCTGAGGTGGGCTGAGGAAGACCTGCGCAAGGCCGCCGGCCCGGCTACCGAAGCGCTCCGGCTCAAGGCGCAACGCCAGGCCGAGGCGATGGCAGTTGAATGCCAGCGTTAGGCGTCCTGTCACGCTGGCTGCTGCTTGGCGAATGGCGCGCCCATCCCCTGCGCGCGATTGTCGCGATCATCGCCATCGCGGTCGGCGTCGCGATGGGATTTGCCGTCCACCTGATTAACGCCGCCGCCTTCAACGAATTTTCCGCCGCCGTCAAAAGCATCGCCGGGCAGGCCGACGTCCAGGTCACCGGGCGGGAGGCATGGTTCGACGAAGCGGTCTATCCGCGCCTTGCCAATCATCCGATGGTGGCCATTGCCTCGCCAGTGCTGGAGTTCCAGGTCGGCGCCGCCGGCAAGGAAGGGCCGCTCAGGGTCATCGGCATCGATGTGTTCCGCGCAGGGCAAGTGACGCCGGGCCTGATCGGCGCCGCCGACAACGGCAAGGCCACCGATACGCTCGCCGACGACGCGGTCTTCCTCTCTCCTGCCGCCCTCGAATGGCTCGGCGTGCGTGCCGGCGCCAGCGTGCCGCTGCGCGCCGGCACGGCGGCGGTCATGCTGCGCGTGGCCGGCAGCATGCTGCAGTCGCTGCCTGGCCAGCGCATCGGCGTCATGGACATCGGCGCGGCGCAGTGGCGCTTCAAGAAAACCGGGCAGCTGTCTCGGATCGACCTCAAGCTGCGTAGTGGCGTCAACCGCGACGCCTTTGAACGCGACCTGGCGCGCGAGCTTGAAAAGGACTTCCCCGGACGGTTCCTGGTCGGGCAGCCGGGCGACGAGGAACAGGAAAGCCGCACCAACAGCATGAGCCGCGCCTACCGGGTCAACCTGACCGTGCTCGCGCTGGTGGCGCTGTTCACCGGCGCGTTCCTCGTGTTCTCAACCCAGGCGCTGGCCGTCATCCGCCGCCGGGGGCAGTTCGCGCTGCTGCGGGTGCTGGGGCTGGAACGGCGGGCTTTGCTGCGCCAGGTCCTGATCGAGGGCGCAAGCCTCGGCGTCATCGGCGCGCTGCTCGGCATCGCGGGCGGCTACGGGCTGGCCGCCGCTGCGCTACATTTTTTCGGCGGCGACCTTGGCGCCGGCTATTTTGCGGGCGTCAATCCGGAGGTCCAGTTCGCGCCAGTCGCCGCAGCCGTATTCTTTTCGCTGGGTTTTGGCGTGGCGCTGCTCGGCTGCCTGGCGCCGGCATGGGAAGCATCGCGGGCGGCTCCCGCAGCTGCCCTGAAGTCCGGCGCCGATGAAACGGCGCTGACGCACCTGGACCGCATCTGGCCATCGCTGGTCTGCATCGCGCTGGCAGCCGCGCTGTCGCAAGCGCCACCCGTATTTGAGCTTCCGATTCCCGGCTACCTTTCCATCGCCCTGTTGCTGGTCGGCGGCATCGGGCTGATGCCGCGCCTTGCGCGCAGCCTGTTTGGCGCGGCCAGCCGCCGCTACCAGCGCGACGCCTCCCCATCGCCAGTTCCGGCACTCGCGCTGGCGCGGCTCGGCAACGCGTCCGGGCAGGCCGCGATCGCACTGGGCGGCGTGCTGGCCAGCTTCAGCCTGATGGTCGCGATGGCGATCATGGTGTCGAGCTTCCGCATGTCGCTCGACGAATGGCTGGTGCAATTGCTGCCGGCGGACCTTTATGCGCAGGTCGGGTCCAGCAGCGGCGCCGGCACTTTGGGGCTGGCCGAACAGGCTGCGATCGAAGGTCTTCCGGGTCTCGCGCGCATCGAATTCCAGCGCACGCGCCAGGTCTCGCTCGATCCTGCGCGCCCGCCGGTACGCCTGATGGCGCGGCCGATCGACCCGCTCGATCCGGGCAAGACCATGGCGATGACCGGCCAGTCGCTGCCGGTACCGGAGGGCGCCATGCCGGCCTGGGTATCGGAAGCCATGCTGGACCTGTACAAGGTCAAGCCGGGCGGCACGCTCGCGCTCCCGGTCGGGGGACGCATGCACGGCTTTTTCGTCGCTGGCGCCTGGCGCGATTACTCGAGCCAGTCCGGCGCCGTTCAGATGCGGCTGTCGGACTACCGCGCGCTGACCGGCGACACTGGCGCGAACGCATTCGCCATCTGGACGGATAAAGACGTTCCCGCCGCCCGCATCGAACAACAGATTCGCGCGCTGCCGTTCGGCGCCGCGCTCGAATACGCCCGCCCGGATGACATCCGATCCATGAGCCTGACGATATTCGACCGCAGCTTCGCCGTCACCTACCTGCTCGAAGCAATCGCGATTGCCATCGGGCTGTCCGGCGTCGCGGCCACGTTTTCGGCACAGACGCTGGCGCGTGCGAAGGAATTCGGCATGCTGCGGCATGTCGGCGTGACCCGCGGCCAGGTGCTGCGCATCCTGGCGCTTGAAGGAGGCGCGCTGACGGCGCTCGGGATCGCATGCGGCTTCCTGCTGGGACTTGTCATCAGCCTGATCCTCGTCTTCGTGGTCAATCCGCAGTCGTTCCATTGGTCGATGCAGCTGCACGTGCCATGGCCATTGATCGCAGTGGTCGCAACGGTACTGCTTGCGGCCTCGGTGCTGACGGCACTGATGTCCGGCCGCTATGCGCTGTCGGGCGGTCCAATTCGCGCGGTCAGGGAGGACTGGTGATGCGTATCCTGCTGGCGTTCCTGCTGTTCGCGGCGCAGCTGTGCCGCGCCGCGCCGCCTGTGTTCGCGCCGGTGACACCCGGCGCTGCGCTCGCGTTCCCGAAGGATTTCGGCGCCCATCCCGACTTCCGAACCGAATGGTGGTACGTCACCGGCTGGCTGAACACCGCCGACGGCAAACCGCTTGGGTTCCAGGTCACGTTCTTCCGCAGCCGCACCGGGCACGACCCGGCCAACCCGAGCGCGTTCGCACCAAAGCAGCTGATTATTGGCCATGCCGCGCTGTCCGACCCGTCGCTCGGCAAGCTTGTGCACGACCAGCGCAGCGCGCGCGAGGGCTTCGGACTGGCCTATGCAAAGACCGGCACCACCGACCTCAAACTCGACGACTGGCGGATGACGCGCGCCGCAGACGGCAGCTACAAGGTCAGCATCAAGTCGGCGCAGGTAGCGCTGGACCTTCGCCTCGCACCGACCCAGCCGGTACTACTCCAGGGCGCTGGCGGCTTCTCACGCAAGGGGGCGGACCCGCGCAACGCCAGCTACTACTACAGCGAACCGCAGCTGAAAGTCAGCGGCACCGTGGCCAGCGCCAAGGGCGGTAAAGCCAGGGTGGAAGGAACGGCGTGGCTCGATCACGAGTGGTCCAGCGAAGCGCTCGACCCGGCCGCCAGCGGGTGGGACTGGATCGGCGCCAACCTCGACGACGGCTCGGCCCTGATGGCTTTCCAGATAAGAGGCAAGCAAGGTGGTAAACTATGGGGTCATGCGATGCTGCGCGACGCCTCCGGCAAGGTCACGCAGTATTCGCCCGATCAGGTCAGCTTCACTCCGCACGCGCGGTGGAAATCGCCGCGCACCAATGCCGTCTACCCGGTGGCGACGACGATTGTCACGGGCCGCACGCGCTGGCAGGTCAAGCCATTGCAGGAAGACCAGGAACTCGATTCGCGGCTATCCACGGGCGCCGTTTATTGGGAAGGCGCGGTGACGATCAGCCGCGATGGTGTCCCCGCCGGGCGTGGATACCTCGAGATGACTGGGTACGTCCGGCCGATGAAACTTTAAAAACAACAGAAAACGACAGCACTAACACGATGAGCAAGAGCACCACCAGCACCACCCAGCCCGATCCGAGAGCGGAAAAGGGCAGCCTCGCCGCGTTCAAGGGCCTATTGCCCTTCCTTCGTCCGTACCGCCGCCGGTTCATACTGGCCGCGATCGCGCTGGTGTTCGCCGCCGGCGCCACGCTCGCCATTCCTTACGCCTTCAAGCAGATGATCGACCACGGCTTCGCGCCGGCGGCCGGCCAGCGCAACATCGAAAACGTCAACGAAACCTTTCTCGCGCTGTTCGCGGTAGCGAGCGTGCTGGCGGTGGCGACTGCCGCGCGTTTTTATACCGTGTCCTGGCTGGGCGAGCGCGTGACCGCCGACATCCGCGGCGCGGTCTACGGCCACGTCGTCACGCAGAGCCCCGAGTTTTTCGAGACCACGCAGACTGGCGAAGTCCTGTCGCGGATCACGACCGACACCACGCTGATCCAGGCGGTCGTCGGCACCAGCATCTCGGTCGCCCTGCGCAACATGCTGCTGTTCCTCGGCGGCCTGGTGATGCTGTTCGTGACCAGCCCCAAGCTATCGTCGATCATCCTCGGCCTGCTGGTGCTGGTGGTGGTTCCGATCGTGCTGTTCGGCCGCCGCGTACGCGCCCTCTCGCGCGCCTCGCAGGACCGCATCGCGGACGCCTCGGCAATGGCCGGCGAAATCCTCAACGCGATGCCGACGGTCCAATCGTTCACGCATGAACACATCGAATCGGCGCGTTTCGGCAAGTCGGTCGAAGGCGCGTTTTCCACCGCGATGAAGCGCATCCGCGCCCGCTCGCTGCTGACGATGATCGCGATCGTGCTCGTATTCGGCACCATCGTCTTCGTGTTGTGGCTCGGCGCCCACGCGGTACTCGAAGGCTCGATGACGGGCGGCGACCTCGGACAGTTCATTTTGTATGCGTCCATCGTCGCCGGGTCGATCGGCGCGCTGTCGGAAGTGATGGGCGAAGCGCAGCGCGCCGCCGGCGCTACCGAGCGCCTGCTCGAACTGCTGTCGGTGAAGTCGCCTATCCAGAATCCGGCCAAGCCCGCAGCACTTCCCGCGCGTACGGCCAACGGCGCCGCGCTCGCGCTCAACGACGTCACCTTCTCGTACCCATCGCGTCCTGAAACCGCGGCGCTCGGACACCTTTCGCTGCAGATCAAACCGGGTGAGACGGTCGCGGTGGTGGGTCCATCGGGCGCCGGCAAGACGACGCTGTTCCAGCTGTTCCTGCGCTTCTACGACCCGCAGGCTGGCTCGATCACGCTCGACGGCGTCGACATCCGCCAGCTTGACCTGCACACGCTGCGCGATGCGATCGGCATCGTCCCGCAAGACACGGTCATATTCTCGGCCGACGCGATGGAAAATATCCGCTACGGCCGCGCCGGCGCGACCGACGAAGAAGTGATTGCAGCCGCAAAGATGGCGGCGGCCCACGAGTTCATCGAACGCCTTCCACAGGGTTACAAGTCATTCCTTGGCGAGCGTGGCGTGCGCCTGTCGGGCGGCCAGCGTCAACGCATCGCGATCGCGCGTGCGCTGCTGAAAAATCCACCTCTGCTGCTGCTCGACGAAGCGACCAGCGCCCTCGACGCCGAATCCGAACGACTCGTTCAAAGTGCGCTGGAAGCGGCGATGGTCGGCCGCACCACGGTCATCATCGCGCATCGTTTGGCGACAGTGCAGCGCGCCGACCGCATCATCGTGATGGAAGACGGCAAGATCGTCGAAACCGGCACGCACTCCTCGCTGGTAGCGCTCGGCGGCATCTACGCCAACCTCGCCGCGCTCCAGTTCCACAACGTGCACGTAACTCATTGATTTCTGAACCGTGTCTGTCCTGAGGAACATTGATTCCTCAATCGGGGTCCGTCCCCGGGGACGGACCCCGATTTTCCAGAAGGAATTGTTGTGACCGATGCTGAGCTGCTGAAACTATGTCATACGGTATTGCCGGGCCACCGGGCGAAGACGCCTGCGGAAATGTTTTCGTCAATGGCTGCGTGGTGCGAGGCGAACGATGTCGCGCACGACGTCTATGGCAATGGCGAACTCATTCAGCAGTTCGAACAGAAAATCGCCAGCCTGCTTGGCTATGAAGCCGCAGTGTTCTGCATCAGCGGGACGATGGCGCAGGTCACCGCGCTGCGCCTGGCTTGCGAGGATCGCGGCAGCCGCCTGGCTGCGCTGCACCCGACCTCCCACATCTTCGTCCACGAAAAATCCAACTACCAGTTGCTTGACCACTTCGATGCGCTCCAGGTGGGCGATCGTCATCGACCATTCACGGCAGCGGATCTCGCAGTCATACCCGATCGGCTGGGCGCCGTTGGCCTTGAACTGCCAATGCGCGAGATTGGCGGACAAGTACCGGCATGGGACGAGCTCGAAGCGATCAAGGCCCACTGCCGCAGCCGCAACGTGCACCTGCACATGGACGGCGCCCGCCTGTGGGAAGCCGCCGCCGGCTATAAGCATTCGGCGAAAGAGATCGCTTCGGGTTTCGATTCCGCTTACGTCTCACTTTATAAAGGCATCGGCGGCCTGGGAGGCGCAATGCTGGCCGGGACCGAACGCTTCGTCGCGCGCGCCGCGGAATGGTTCCGCCGACAGGGTGGCAATGTGATCCACCGTTCGCCTTATGTCGTCGCCGCCGCGATGCAGTTCGACCAGCGCCTCGCCGAGATGCCCCTGTACTTCCGCCGCACCGAACGCTTGTACGAGACGCTGCGCGATTACCCGCTGATCAAAGTGAATCCGGCCAGGCCCCAGGCGAATATGCTTCACCTGCACCTGCCGGTGTCGCGCGAGCGCGCGCTTGCGATCCGCAACGAGATCGCGCGCGACCATAAAGTCTGGCTGTTCGGCCGCGCCGCACATGGCGCGCTGTCTGACACCAGCCTCGTCGAGCTGTACGTCGGCGACAACCTGGCCCGCATGCCGGACCACGACCTGCGCGCAGCGCTGGACCTGCTGGTCGCCGCAATGGAAAACCCGGCCTGGGTTACAATCACGCCTTCACCATAAGAGTCCCTCGATGCGCCAATACCTTGATTTCATGCGCCATGTCCGTGACCATGGCACCGCGAAGACCGACCGTACCGGCACCGGTACGCGTTCAGTATTCGGCTACCAGATGCGCTTCAATCTACAGGACGGCTTTCCGCTCCTGACGACCAAGAAGATCCACCTCAAGTCGATCATCCATGAACTGATCTGGTTCCTCGCCGGCTCGACCAACATCGCCTACCTGAAGGAAAACGGCGTCTCGATCTGGGACGAGTGGGCCGATGCCGAAGGCAACCTGGGCCCGATCTACGGCTACCAGTGGCGCAACTGGCCGACGCCCGACGGCGGCCATATCGATCAGGTCTCGCAGGTGCTCGACCAGATCCGGAACAACCCGGATTCGCGCCGGATGATGGTCTCGGCCTGGAATGTCGCCGACATCCCGCAGATGAAACTGCCGCCTTGCCACGCGCTGTTCCAGTTCTATGTCGCCGACGGCAAGCTGTCGTGCCAGCTGTACCAGCGCAGCGCCGACATCTTCCTGGGCGTGCCGTTCAATATCGCGTCGTACGCGCTGCTGACCCACATGATGGCGCAGCAGGCTGGCCTCGAGGTCGGCGACTTTGTCTGGACCGGCGGCGACTGCCACCTCTACTCGAATCATATGGAGCAGGTCGACCTGCAGCTGTCGCGAACAACAGGCCCGCTGCCGCAGCTGGTCATCAAGCGCAAGCCGGACTCGCTGTTCGGCTACAAGTTCGACGACTTCGAAGTCACCGGCTACGAGCCGCAAGCTGCGATCAAAGCGCCAGTGGCGGTTTAACATGACCCAGCTGACCATCGTCGTCGCCATCGACGCCCAGCGCGGCATCGGCGTGAACAACACTCTGCCCTGGCACCTGCCGGAAGACCTGGCGCACTTCAAGCGTGTCACCCTCGGACACCCGATCATCATGGGCCGCAAGACCTTCGACTCGATCGGCCGCGCGCTGCCAGGCCGCCGCAACATCGTCATCACGCGCAATCCGGACTGGCGCCACGAAGGCGTGGAAGCCGTGACATCGCTGCCTGCGGCCATGGCGCTGGTCGGCGACGAAGCGGCGGCTATCATCGGCGGCGCGCAGATTTTCAACGAGTCGCTGCCGCTGGCCGACCGCATGATCGTCACCGAGATCGAACACACCTTCGCGTGCGACACCTTCTTCCCCGAACTGGCGCCCGGCGCATGGCAGGAAACGGCGCGCGTGACTCACCATTCGGACGCCAACGGTTTCGATTTTTCGTACGTGACGTACGAGCGGATCTGAGTGTTTTATTTCCAGAATTGCAAGAGTGCGCCAAACTCGACAAGTAGTGGTTACTCTTACAAAAGTTTTTCACCGGATTGCGGACATTTCTGCGAAAATCCGCTTCTTATTTTTTTCGGTGCCGTGAGCGACGTCCTGCCTTTTGCCAGTGACAGCCCTCGCGGCGCTTCGCTTTGGAGCTGTCCATGAAATTTCGTTTCCCAATCGTCATTATCGACGAGGATTTTCGTTCCGAGAACACATCCGGTCTCGGCATTCGCGCACTCGCAGCCGCGATGGAAAAAGAAGGCATGGAAGTGCTCGGCCTGACCAGCTACGGCGACCTGTCGCAGTTCGCGCAGCAGCAGTCGCGCGCGTCGGCTTTCGTGCTGTCGATCGACGATGAGGAATTCGGCGAGGGCTCGATCGAAGAGACCAATTTCGCGCTGACCGCGCTGCGCGCGTTCGTCAAGGAGATCCGCCACAAGAATGCGGACATCCCGATCTACATCTATGGCGAAACGCGCACCTCGCGCCACATCCCGAACGACGTGTTGAGGGAGCTGCACGGCTTCATCCACATGTTCGAGGACACGCCGGAGTTCGTGGCGCGCCACATCATCCGCGAAGCGAAGTCCTACCTGGACGGCCTCGCGCCGCCGTTCTTCCGCGCGCTGGTCAACTACGCCAACGATGGTTCGTATTCCTGGCACTGCCCTGGCCATTCGGGCGGCGTCGCCTTCCTGAAGTCGCCGATCGGCCAGATGTTCCACCAGTTCTTCGGCGAGAACATGCTGCGCGCCGACGTCTGCAACGCGGTCGAGGAACTTGGCCAGCTGCTGGACCACACCGGCCCGGTCGCCAAGTCCGAGCGCAATGCCGCGCGCATCTTCAACGCCGATCACTGCTACTTCGTCACCAACGGCACCTCGACCTCGAACAAGATGGTCTGGCACTCGACCGTCGCGCCAGGCGATATCGTGGTCGTCGACCGCAACTGCCACAAGTCGATCCTGCACTCGATCATCATGTGCGGCGCGATCCCTGTGTTCCTCATGCCGACCCGGAACCACCTCGGCATCATCGGCCCGATCCCGCTGGAAGAGTTCACGCCTGAATCGATCGCCCGCAAGATCGAGGCGAACCCGTTTGCGCGCGAAGCCGTCAACAAGAAGCCGCGCATCCTGACCATTACCCAGTCGACCTACGACGGCGTGGTGTACAACGTCGAGACGCTGCGCGAAATGTTGGACGGTAAGATCGACACGCTCCACTTCGACGAAGCGTGGCTGCCGCATGCGACCTTCCACGACTTCTACAAGAACATGCACGCGATCGGCAAGGACCGCCCGCGCGCCAAGGAGTCGATGATCTTCTCGACCCAGTCGACCCACAAGCTGCTGGCAGGCCTGTCGCAGGCCTCGCAGGTGCTGGTGCGCGAATCGGAAACGGTCAAGCTGGACCAGGATGCCTTCAATGAAGCCTACCTGATGCACACCTCGACCTCGCCGCAGTACTCGATCATCGCCTCGTGCGACGTCGCCGCTGCAATGATGGAAGCGCCTGGCGGGACCGCGCTGGTGGAAGAATCGATCTTCGAAGCGCTCGACTTCCGCCGCGCGATGAAGAAGGTCGATGCCGAATTCGGCAACGACTGGTGGTTCAAGGTCTGGGGCCCGGACACCTTCTCCGAAGAAGGCATCGGCACCCAGGACGACTGGATGATCCGCGCCGAAGACACCTGGCACGGCTTCGGCAAACTGGCGCCGGGCTTCAACATGCTCGATCCGATCAAGGCCACGGTTGTCACGCCTGGCCTGTCGCTGGACGGCCAGTTCGGCGACACCGGCATCCCTGCGTCGATCGTCACCAAGTACCTGGCCGAACACGGCGTCATCATCGAGAAGTGCGGCCTGTACTCGTTCTTCATCATGTTCACGATCGGCATCACCAAGGGCCGCTGGAATACGCTGGTCACGGCGCTGCAGCAATTCAAGGACGACTACGACAAGAACCAGCCGATGTGGCGCATCCTGCCCGAGTTCGCGGCAGCGAACCCGCGCTACGAAGCCTGGGGCCTGCGCGACCTGTGCCAGTCGATCCACGACTTCTACAAGAAGTCGGACGTCGCCCGCCTGACCACCGAGATGTACCTGTCGGACATGGTGCCTGCGATGAAGCCGTCGGACGCCTTCGCCAAAATGGCGCACCGCGAGATCGAGCGCGTCTCGATCGAAGAACTCGAAGGCCGCATCACTGCGATCCTGCTGACGCCGTACCCGCCGGGCATCCCGCTGCTGATCCCGGGCGAGCGCTTCAACAGGACGATCGTCGACTACCTGCGCTTTGCACGCGACTTCAACGAGCGCTTCCCCGGCTTCGAGACCGACGTGCACGGCCTGGTCAAGCGCGAAGTGGACGGCAAAATGGGCTACTTCGTCGACTGCGTGAAGCTGGACGGCGAACTTCGCTGACCGCTAACCGGTCGCTGGAATAAAAAAGGAACCTCACGGTTCCTTTTTTTTACGCCTTCGGCAGCGTCACTCCACTCTGCCCCTGGTACTTTCCGCCGCGATCCTTGTACGAGACCTCGCACACCTCATCGCTCTCGAAGAACAGCACCTGCGCGCAGCCCTCGCCCGCGTAGATCTTTGCCGGCAGCGGCGTGGTGTTCGAGAACTCCAGCGTCACATAGCCTTCCCATTCAGGCTCGAACGGCGTCACGTTGACGATAATGCCGCAGCGCGCGTAGGTCGATTTGCCGAGGCAAACGGTCAGCACATTACGCGGAATGCGAAAGTACTCGATGGTACGCGCCAGCGCGAACGAGTTCGGCGGGATGATGCAGACGTCGCTCTTGATGTCCACGAACGAATTCGAATCGAAGTTCTTGGGATCGACGATCGTGCTGTTAATGTTGGTGAACACCTTGAATTCGTCGGCGCAGCGGATGTCGTAGCCGTACGAGGAGGTGCCGTAAGAAATGATGCGCCGTCCTTCCTCTTCACGCACCTGGTTGGGAAAAAACGGTTCGATCATGCCGGTGGACTCGGCCATGCGGCGGATCCATTTGTCGCTCTTGATAGTCATCGCTGGGTTCTTGGAGTGAAAGGAATGCAGCGATTTTACGCGAAAAAAATTCAGCCAGGTTGATCGGCCTGGCGCAGCAGGCGGTCGATCATCTCGCGCGTCAGTTTGGCGGTCAATTCGGGCGACTCCATCGGAAACAGGTGTCCGCCTTCGATCTCGACGAAATTTTCCCCGACCAGCTGGCGCGTGGCGCCGCGCCCCGCCTGCCGCAACTCAATCGACCGCGTTCCCGCGACGAAGCCGATCGGCACGGGAAAGCGCCTGCCGGTGACGCTGCCCATGTGGTGCGGCAGCGCGTTATAGATCTCGGTCTCCACTTCGCGCGAGAATCGCAGCTCGACGCCGCCGTCCGGGTGGGGCTTCAGGCCATGCTCAAGGTAAGCATCGAGCACCCCAGGCGCCCAGGCCGCGAACATGTCCTTGGAATTGAAATGTTCAAAGGCCGCGGCACGGTCAGGCCAGGTATGTCGCCGCCGGCGCGAGAATTTCGCGGGCGAAAAGCGGTCGGCGTGGCCGAGCCGCTTGACGGCCCGCCAGATCCACGCGCGCCAGCCCGCCACCACCGGAGAATCGAGCATCACCACGCAACGAACGAGTTCCGGGCGCTGCTTCGCTGCCATCATGCTGAGCATGCCGCCGAGCGAATGGCCGACCAGGATCGCAGGCTGCCGGTAGCTCTCGAGCTGCTCAATCAGCTCGGCGACCAGCTCGGGCCAGCCGTCGGTAACCGGGTAGCGCGGGTCGTGGCCGTGCATGTCGACGCAGCGGATATCGAAATCCGCACGCAGATAGTCGAAGAAATGGCTGTAGGCGCCAGCTGGATAGCTGTTGCCGTGGCTGAAGTGCAGCAGGGGTTTGGTCATTGGGCTCTTGGCCGGATTAGTGTGGCGTGAATTGTAATGCGATTGCGGGCGCCAGGTTAGAAGGAACAATCTAGCGCAGGTGCCAATACCGTGCGTTTTCGCGCCGGTACTCTGTCGCGTCTACACGGGCTCCAAACCTGAAGGTCACCGCGCCGGCTTGATCGGTTCGCAGCCGCTCGACGCCCAACTTCTCGTAACGCTGGATCACCTCGGCCTTGGGATGGCGATACCGGTTGCGGTAGCCAACCTGGAACAGCGCTATGCTGGGCCCGACCCCGGCCAGGAATGCTTGCGTGGACGACGTACCGCTGCCGTGGTGCGGCGCCAGCAATACATCGGAACGCAGGCCGCGCGACTCCCGCGCCAGCAGCTGCGCCTCCTGCGCCGCCTCGATGTCGCCCGCGAGCAGGATCGAATGCCTGCCAGACGTGATCCGCAAGGTGCAGCTGCGCGCGTTGGTCTTGAGGCTGGTGTCGGCGTAGCTTTCAGGTGTCGGGTGCAGCATCTCGAACCGTATGCCATCCCACAACCAGCCCTGCCCGGCCACGCAGCGGTGGTGCGATGGCGAGGCCTTGACGACCGGGTGGTCGAACCAAAGCGACGAAGCCACCCACCCTGTCTTCACCGCGTCCAGTATTGTGAGCGCGCCGCCCGAGTGATCGACGTCGCTATGGGAAACGATGATCCCGTCCAGCGATTCGATCCCGCGCGCCCGCAGGTACGGCAGGATCACCCGATTGCCGCCGTTCGATTCAGTCGAGTAGAGAGGCCCGGTGTCGTACAGCAGGCGATGGTGGCTGGTCTCAATCAGCAGTGCTGTGCCCTGCCCCACGTCGAACGCGGTAACGTGCATCTCGCCCTCGCGGGGATGCGTGGGAAGGTTGGCCAGGAGCGGCAGCCAGCCCGCCACGCCAATCCAGCGTACAGGCCAGCCGCGCGGCGCGAGCATCCACACGGTGCCGGCAATCGCGAACGCGAACATCCATGGGTCAGGCACCGGTGCGGTCCACACCGCGAAGCGCATATCGCCCACCCAGGCAAGCAGCGCCGCGAGCCCTTCCATTACGAGGTGCGCGGCGCCCAGCAGGATATTCGACAGCGGTGCTGGAAGCAGGCTGCCGGCCAGCGACAATGGTGTGACGATGAAGCTCACCAGCGGGATTGCCAGCGCATTGGCGAACGGGCTTACCAGCGACACCTGGGAGAACAGCAGCATTGTCAGCGGTACGAGTCCGATCGTCACCACATACTGCGTGTGCGTGCCGACGCGCAGCGCGGCCGCCATGCGTGTCTCACGAGGCCTGGTACGGCCGCTGGTCGCATACAGGATGACTGCGATGGCGCCGAACGATAGCCAGAAGCCGGGCGCCCGCACCGCCCACGGATCGAGCAGCACTACCAGCCCGAGTGCGGCGCACAGCACGTGCGAAACATTGGTGATGCGGCCGAACCAAAGCGCTGCGGCCACCACGGTCAGCATGTAGAGGGTGCGCTGGGCCGGTATCCCGAAGCCGGCAAGCAGCACGTACAGCAGCCCTGCTCCGGCGCCAGCAAGCGCTGCGACCTTCGGCGCAGGGACTATCAACGGAAGCTGCGCATCGGTGAAGAATGATCGTCGCCACAGGCTGGACGCAATAACAGCGAACAGTCCCGCGACCATCGTAATGTGCAGCCCGGAGATCGACACCAGGTGACTGATGCCGGTACGGTTGAACACCTTCCAGTCCGACTGGTCGATTGCGCGCTGGTCGCCGACCACCAGCGCAACGATCACCCCGGCGTACTCTTTGCCGGCCAGGGCGGCCCGGATACGCGCGCGAAGCGTGGCGCGCGAGCGTTCGACCAGGGTCGAGAACGCCGGCACGAAAGCATCGATTCGCCTGTTCCCATCGACATCGGGACGAATATAGCCGGTGGCGCGAATGCCCTGTTCGAGCAGCCACGCCTCGTAGTCGAAGCCATGCGGGTTCGCGTTCCCATGCGGGCGCTGGAGGCGAACGGTCAGTTGCCATCGCTCGCCCGGCTGAACATCTCCAACCTGGCGGGCTGAATCGCGAAAGCCCGTGTACCAGGCCAGTGCGACTCGCGGCGGCACAGGAAAACGCGCGCCTTGTGCCTGCTCGACTCTAAAATGGAATCGCACGCCCTGGTCGAAATTGTATGGGAGGCTGTCGACGACGCCCGTCAGCGCCAAGTCGCGGCCCTCGTCCTCTTTCGACAGTGTCGGCGCGAGCGCGAGGCCGGCAAGAAAGGCGGCCCAGCAGAAGCCGAGCAAGCCTCCGCCAACCGTGTTGATAACCGGTCGCCGGAGCAGCAGCATCAAGGCGCCAGCGATTGCCAGTCCCGCCACGACAGCTTCGTCCGGCAAGGCCGCGCGCGTCTGCAGCAGCGCAGCGCCTGCGACAAATCCAAGGATCACGCAGCGCATCGGTGGTGGCCGGAGAAGGAAATCCCCAAGTATTGCGCTGGTTCGCTGACCCGGCTTTGGTCAAACTCAAGCTTGAGTGGTGTCGCGGAGGAGTGCCGACAAACGCGGCATGGCGGCCACCGCGGCGCGCATCGTCGCCGTTCTCACGCGGTCAACGTCCAGTTGGCGCAGTTCGGCCAGCATCTCGCCGATCGCAGGAAGATACTCCGGACTATTTCGGCCGGGGTGAATCCACGCAGGCGACATGTCAGGGGCGTCGGTTTCGAGCACGATCGATTCAAGCGGCAGCATGACGGCGAGCCTGCGTATCTGCAAAGCGCGCGTGAAGGTCATGGCGCCGCCGAAGCCAAGCTTGAAACCGAGATCGATGAAGGCCTGGGCTTGCTGGAAGCTGCCGTTGAAAGCGTGCGCGATGCCGCCAGCCGGGCGAATCTGCCGCACATGCTTGAGTACCTGGTCTTGCGAGCGGCGCACGTGCATCAGCACCGGCAGGTCGAAATCGCGTGCTATACGGAGCTGTTCGCGGAAGAAGTATTCCTGCTTCTCCCGCATCGCGGGCTCGCACAGCATCGGTATGAAGTAATCGAGGCCGATCTCGCCGACCGCCACGAAGCGCCAGTCTGCCAACGCTGCCTCGACGGCGCGGCGCATGATGGCCAGATCGTCTTCGGTCGCATTTGGAACGTAGATCGGATGGATGCCAAGCGCGTAACTCGCATTCCCCGCTTCACCGGCCAGTTGCGCGACGGCCTCGAAATTGTGACGGTCGACAGCCGGAATGACGATCATCCCGACCCCTGCGTCAGCTGCCCGGCCAGCTACCGCCAGTGACTCGCCGCCGAATTCGTGCGCGTCAAGGTGGCAGTGGGTGTCGATCCACATCTCAGGCTTCCTGCAGCCCGTTCTCGGTCAGGCGCAGCACGCGGTCGCAGCGGCGCGCCAGTTCGATGTCGTGCGTGACAATGACGAACGCGGTGCCGAGGGACCTGGACAGCTCCAGCATCAGGTCGAACACGTGTTCCGCCGTGGCGTGATCGAGGTTACCGGTCGGCTCGTCGGCCAGCACGCAGCCTGGCTGGGTGACCAGCGCGCGCGCCAATGCCACGCGCTGGCGCTCTCCGCCCGACAGTTCGCCCGGCACGTGGATCACGCGATTGGCCAGGTTCACGCGCGCCAGGATCTCCTCGGCCTTTGCGACCGCCACGGCGCGCTTTTCACGGCGGATCATCAGCGGCATCGCGACGTTATCGAGCGCCGAGAATTCCGGCAGCAGGTGGTGGAACTGGTAGACGAAACCGAGCGTGTTGTTACGCAGCTCGCCGCGGCGCGTCTCCGACAGGTTGGCGAAGTCCTCGCCCATCAAGGTGACAGAACCGGTGGTCGGCGTATCGAGCCCGCCAAGCAGGTGCAGCAGGGTCGACTTGCCGGACCCGGACGCGCCGACGATGGCGACCCGTTCGCCGCGATAGATCGCGAAGTCGATGTTGTTCAATACCGGCACCGAGTAGCTGCCCTGGGTGAAGGTCTTGCCAAGGCCGCGGCAAGCGAGGACTGGCGTGTTGTTCGTGTTATTCATAACGCAGGGCCTCCGCAGGTTTTACTCGCGCAGCGGAGTAGCTTGGATACAGCGTGGCGACAAAGGCCAGCACCACCGACATGCCGCCGATTTTTGCGACGTCGATCCAGCGCAGGTCGGACGGCAAGGTGCTGATCAGGTAGATGTCCTTCGACAGGAACTGGACGCCCAGCATCCGCTCGATGAACGGCACGATGACGTCGATGTTCAGCGCCACCAGCACGCCGAAGCCGACGCCCAGCGCGGTGCCCATGATGCCGACCAGCGCGCCCTGGATCATGAAGATCTTCATGATCGAGCGCGGCGACGAGCCGAGCGTGCGCAGGATCGCGATGTCGGCCTGCTTGTCGGTTACCGTCATCACCAGGGTCGACACAAGGTTGAACGCAGCCACGGCGATGATCAGCGTAAGAATAATGAACATCATTTTCTTCTCGGTCTGGACCGCGGCGAACCAGTTGGCGTTCTGCTTGGACCAGTCGCGGATCAACAGGTCGCCGGACATCGACTTTGCCAGCTCATTCGCCACGAATGGCGCACGGTGCATGTCCTCGATACGCAGGCGAATGCCGGACGGCGCTTCCAGCCGCTCCAGCTTTTGCGCGTCGTCGATATTGATAAAGGCGAGCCCCGAATCGAACTCGAAGTGGCCCGCCTCGAAGATGCCGGACACGGTGAACGAGCGGGTGCGCGGCAGCACGCCGGCCGGCGTGGTCTGCGCCTGCGCCAGCATCATGGTGACCTTGTCGCCCATGCCGACGTTGAGCGAACGCGCCAGGGCATAGCCCATGACGATGTTGAAGGAGCCAGGCTGCAGCGATTCCAGGCTCCCGCGCTTGACGTTCTTGGCGACGTCCGACACCTTGTGTTCTTCCGACGGCAGGATCCCGCGGATGACCGACGGACGCATCACGCCGTCCTGCAGCAGCATGCCCTGGGTTTCGACGAATGGCGCCGCGCCCTTGACGGCCGGGTTGGCGAACGCCTCCTTCGAGGCCTGCTGCCAGTTCGGCATCGCGCCGCGCGCATCGAACACTTCAATGTGGGCCAGCACCGACAGCATGCGGTCGGTGACTTCTTTCTGGAAGCCGTTCATCACGGACAGCACCACGATCAGGGCGGCGACGCCGAGCGCGATGCCGGCCACCGAAATCAACGAGATAAACGATATAAAACTGTTGCGGCCGCTGCGGCGGCCGGCGCGCGTGTAGCGCAGCCCGACCAGCCATTCGTACGGTAATTTGTGGATGATGCTCATGGAATCCGAAGTTTATATAAGAGCACGAAGTGTGCCACACAAAGCTCATCCATGAATAGGACTTGCACAATTGAATCGCCCTCCCCGGCATGAGAATTCATTGAACTTGGTCAGCATCGTCACGTCCGTACCCGGTAATTTCTCGTCGACACACCATATGAAATACAATGCGGCATGACCCAGATTTCGCTTGTCCTGCCGTTTGCCCTGCCCCCTCCTGAACTGGCTCCCGACCTGGTGCGTGCACTGGACGTCCCGTCACTTGCCAGCCTGATAACCCGCACTTCCTCGTTCCAGCCGGTCCCGTTCGAAGGCCCGTTGCGCATGCTGCCGCATGAACTGTGGCTGGCGCGCGCGATCAGCCTCGATGCGAGCGACCGCCCGGCGCTGGCTGCGCAGGCGATGCTCGGGTACCGGCTCGATCCGGGCGACGGCAACTGGCTCATCGTCCATCCGTCGCATATCGAAATCGCGCGCAGCCACATGCTGATGGCGGACCTGCGCACGCTCGACCTGGAAGAGCGTCATTCGCGCATGCTGTTCGACGCCGCCAAGCCCTATTTCGACGAAGCGGGCAAGACGCTGCTGTACGGCGACGCCCACACATGGTTCATGCGCGCCGATAGCTGGACCGGGCTGGATACCTCGACGCCCGATGCCGCAGCCGGCATGAACCTGTCGGACTGGCTGCCGCGCGGCGACAAGTCCATCGAATACCGCAAGCTGCAGAACGAAGTCCAGATGCTGTGGTTCCAGAACCCGGCCAACAGCGAACGCGAAGCGCGCGGCCAGCGCGCCATCAACGCGTTCTGGCCATGGGGCTGCGCGAGCGCGCATGAAGCAATCCCCGCCACGGCGCCGCTGCTTGCCGCAACCGACGCGCCAGGCTGGCTGTCGTCGCTCGCACAGCTGCGCAACCCTGCGCTGGCCGAGCTGCTCGCCAGCAGCGACGGCGACGCACTCCACCTATGCGACAGCCTCACCCAGGCGGCGATCGGCGCCGACTGGGCGGCATGGCTGGCGCAGATGAAGCGTCTCGACAAGACCGTGTTCGCCCCGGCCCTCGCGGCGGTGCGCGAAGGGCGCATAAAAAAACTGCGCCTGGTGCTGAGCCACCGCGACCGCCACATCGAATTCACCACGACCAAACTGGCGCAGAACATGTTCTGGCGCCGTCCATCGCTCGACCGATTGCTGCCATGACCCGTATCGCCACCCGTCCCTGCTCGTTCCGAACCTCCGAGATGCTGCGCCAGGGAGGCGTGCACCCGGTGCTCGCCCGCCTGTTCGCATCGCGCGGCCTCACCGACGTGCGCGAACTATCGAGCGAACTGGCGGCGCTGGTGCCGCCTTCCGGCCTGCTGCACATTGACGCTGCCGCCGTATTCCTCGCCGACGCCATCGCCGCGCAAAAGCGCATGGTCATCGTCGCCGACTACGACTGCGATGGCGCAACCGCCTGCGCCACCGCGCTGCGCGGCCTGCGCGCGATGGGCGCGCACGTTGACTACATCGTGCCGAACCGATTTGAATACGGCTATGGGCTGACGCCGGAGATCGTCGCGCTGACGGCGCGCGAGAAGACGCCTGACATCATCATCACAGTCGACAACGGCATCGCCAGCATCGACGGCGTGCTGGCCGCCAAACAGCTCGGCATCGACGTCGTCGTCACCGACCACCACCTGCCGGGCGATACGCTGCCCGAGGCCCGTGTCATCGTCAATCCGAACCAGCCCGAGTGCGGCTTCCCCAGCAAGAACCTGGCCGGCGTCGGCGTGGTGTTCTACGTACTGCTGGCGTTGCGCGCGGAACTGCGCCGCCGCGGCGTATTCGACGCCCAGACGCAGCCGAAGCTCGACAACCTGCTCGACCTCGTCGCACTGGGCACGGTGGCCGACGTCGTCAAGCTCGACGCCAACAACCGCATCCTGGTCGCACAAGGCATCAAACGGATGCGCGCGGGGCGCATGCATGCCGGCGTGGCCGCGCTGTTCCGTGTCGCCGGGCGCGAAGCGCGCAGCGCATCGCCGTTCGACCTGGGATTCGCGGTTGGTCCGCGCCTGAACGCGGCGGGGCGGCTGGACGACATGTCGCTCGGGATCGAATGCCTGATCACCGACGACGAAGGCCGTGCCTGGGCGATCGCCCAGCAGCTCAACGACATCAACCTGAAACGGCGCGAGATCGAAGCGGACATGCAGGACACCGCCCTGCTTCACCTCGACGCGTTCGAACCGGCCACCAGCAGCACCATCTGCGTGTTCGACGAAAGCTGGCACCAGGGAGTGATCGGCATCGTCGCCTCACGCCTGAAAGAGAAGTTCTTCCGCCCGACGATCACCTTCGCACCGGGCAGCGATGGCTGGCTGAAGGGTTCGGGACGGTCGATCCCCGGCTTCCACCTGCGCGACGCGCTCGATTTGGTATCGAAGCGCGCCCCGTCCCTGATCGACAAATTCGGCGGCCACGCGATGGCGGCGGGCCTGACGATCCGGGCAGATGCGCTCGACGCTTTTTCGGAGGCGTTCGAAACGGTCGGGCGCGCGCTCCTGACCCAGCAACAGCTGGAACGAGTCATCGAGACCGACGGCCCGCTGGAGGACGCGTACTACACGACGCAGTTCATCGAGGTGATCGATGGGCAGGTGTGGGGGCAAGGATTCGCGCCGCCGGTCTTCTGCGACGAGTTCCGCGTCATCAGCCAGCGCATCCTCAAGGAGCGGCACCTGAAGCTGCTGCTTGAGCGGAACGGCCAGCGGTATGACGCGATCTGGTTCGGCCACACCGCATCGGTGGGTGACCGCGCGCGCGTGGCGTTCAGGCTGGACGCCAACGAGTACAACGGCGTCACCCGGGTGCAACTGATGGTCGAACACGCCGAACCCGCGTGACGAAAGTCCGGCGTCAAGCGCGGGAGCCTGAAGGCGGTCCTGTCATCCCAAATTTTTCTGCGCCAGCAGGAGCAAGCTTCCGGCCGCAGCGGCGGTCACGATCCAGATTCCCATTCGGGCCAGCATTGCCATGTATTTCGCGCGCTCGGCCGGATCGTCCACCCAGTTCCGGCCGAACGCCCTGGCCTCGCGGCCAACGACAAAATACACGGCCGGCATGATGATAAAGACCGCTGCGACGGCGAGCCAGGCGACGTTTTCCACCAGGCCGGACGAGAATGCGCCGGTGCCGGACCACGCAGCGAACGGAAGTACGCCCAGCGAAGTCCAAAGTCCCGCCAAAGCGGCGGTTCGGTTGCTCGGTTCAGTCTTCATCTATTCCTTTTTTCGATTCGGGGTCCGTCCCCGGGGACGGACCCCGAATTTCGGTGTCTGCCGATAAATTATGGATTCTTGCAGTCGCAAACATCCGATCCGCGGTTAAACACGATACGCCACTTGCCCGGAGCTTCCAGTCGCCAGATCGAGCTGAAGCGCGCGATCAGCTTGCCCTTGGGGTCGTACGCGGGCCCGCCGCTGATCGCCAGCGTGCCGGACGCGAGCACCTCCACTTCATCCGGCTCCCACGAGAACGGGGCTTCCGGCTTGTCATAGAATCGCTTCCATTCCTGCGCTACCGCGCCTTTCCCATGCTGCGCCTGCTTCGGCCCCGAAAAAAACACGGCCTCGTCGGATAAAAAACTCGTGAACGCAGCATGATCGCGCGCTTTCATTGTCGCCGCGAACGCGCGCTCCGTGTCCGTTACCTGCTGCTTCAACTCTGCGTTAGTCGTCGGCGCCGCTGCTGCCGCACCGATCATGGCGAATACCAGGCTGAACCCCGCTATGCGTTTGAGAATACCCATCGCCGTCCTTTCGAGTGATAACCCAGCCATTCTGCCACCGGCTTGCACAAAGATAAACATCTCTATCGCGAGCGCCGCTTGTACGTTCCATTAAATCGGAGTATAACTAATCCATAACCGGAGCAACCATGAACAATCTAGCCTACGCCTATCCAAAAAGCCGCTTCGAGCCGGCCGTGCTGGTTGACCTGAACGCCAGGCCGGAGCGCGAGCGCCTGTCCAAGTCGGCCCTGAAGGGATTCTTCAAACTTGTGGCCGCGTGGAAGCTGCGCGATGAGGATGCGCGCGAGCTGCTGGGCGGTTTGTCCTCCTCCACCTTCTACGAGTGGAAGAAGAATCCCGACCGCGTTCTCGAGGTCGACCGCATTACGCGCATTTCCTACCTTCTCGGCATCTACAAGGCGCTGCATATCCTTTACGGCGACAAGCTGGCCGACGAATGGGCCACGCTGCCGAACAAGAACCCGATCTTCGGCGGCCGCACCCCGCTGTCGCAAATGCTGGCGGGCGGCCTGCTGGCGATGCAAATGGTGCGCAAGCTGCTTGACGCGCGTCGCGGAGGCCTTTGATCTTGCCGCGCGAGCCAAAGCTGGCGCCGCTGCGCCAGTTCGATACCTGCCGCCTGATTCCATCGCGCTTCGCCGATGTCGAGGACTCGGTGTTGAGCCCTCTCGCCGACAGCAACGACGAGCTGCGCGACCTGTTCGACCTCGATAACGCCACCAACGAGCGGCTGCGCGGTGAATACGGCGGCCTGCCCGGTATCGGCGTCGACGAACTGGTCTTCGGCGTACCGAACTTCAGGATCATCAACGCGGCCTACACCTATCCCCGTCCCGAAGGAAGCCGCTTCAACGACGGCGAACGGGGCGCGTGGTACAGCGCGTTCGACGCCCCGACCGCCCTCGCCGAGATTACCTTCCACAAAACGGTGGAGTACCAGGAGATCGACCGCTTCGACGACAGCGTTACCTACCAGGCGATGCTGGCCGACTTCACCAGCACCTTCCACGACCTGCGCGGCGAAGAAGGCTTCGATAACTGCCTCGATCCGTCCAGCTACATCGACTCGCAACTGCTCGCGGCCCAGCTGCTCGAAGCCGGGTCGATGGGCGTCATCTACCCAAGCGTACGCCTCGCAGGCGGCACCAACCTCGCCTGCTTCCGTCCCGCGCTGGTGGGCAATGTGCGCAGGGGCCAGGCGTATCGGTTAACATGGGCGGGTTCGCCGGTTCCGGTGATCGAATCCATCTGATACTTTAATTCCGACTCAAGCATGAAAACCAAGCCCGAAAACGATACCGACCTGCGCATTAAGATCAACCGCGAGACCGCGCGCCTGCCGTGGTCCGAACTGGAAAAGCACTTCGCGCAAGGGAACGTGGTGTACGTGAGCGCAGAACTCGACTTGGTCGATGTGGCGGTGCGCATCTCGCACGACGACAAGGACAGCATCAGCGGCTGGATGGCCGACGGCAAAGTGGCGAAGGTCACCGACGTGCAAGCGGCAACATGGGCTGCGGCCGATGCGCAGCTGTGGACATCGGTCGTCAGTCCTTTCGTACTGGTCCAACCTGAGAAAACGAAACTGCATTGAAGCCCTTAAGCGACGAAAAAATCATCGACTCATGGTCGAAGAATACCGCCCCATGGACCAACGCCGTGCGCGGCGGCGAAATCGAAAGCCGCAAACTGGTCACTGACCAGGCGATCGTCAACGCCGTGCGTGGCCGGTCGCCTCGCACCGGCATCGACATCGGCTGCGGCGAAGGCTGGCTTATACGGGCGCTCGATGGCATCGAGATGATCGGCGTCGATGCCGTGCCCGGCCTCGTGGACATGGCAAACGCGGCTGGCGGCGGTGACTTCCGCGTGATGTCGTACGAGGAACTCGGCGCGGGTCGCCTGAATGCATCAGTCGATGTCGCTATCTGCAATTTTTCGCTGATCGGAAAGGAATCTGTCGAAGGCCTGCTGCGTGCAGCCCCGTCGCTGCTAAACCATGGTGGCGCGCTGATCGTGCAGACCCTTCACCCGCACCTTGCATGCGGCGACGCGCCCTACCAGGATGGATGGCGCGAGGGATCATGGTCCGGCTTCAGTACCGATTTTACCGATGCGCCGCCCTGGTATTTCCGCACCCTTGAAACCTGGGTCAGGCTGTTCAGCGAGAGCGGCTTGCGCCTGGTTGAGATGCGCGAACCGCTTCACCCGGCGACCGGCAAGCCGGTTTCCGTTATTTTCATCGGAGAGCGCAAATGAAGACTATTTTTACCGCGTCCGTATTCGATGCGACCGTCATCGTGGACGGGAACGAACTATTCAAAGGCAAGGGATCGGCCGGGCTGTGGGCCGAGAAGCTCGCGGCCGAAATCGGCAGCGAGGTGACGGTCGAGAAGATCGGCGCCGGCTGGGCCTTGCGCGGCCAGGTCGACGGCGTCGACTGCACCTGGGGCATTCACGGCCAGCGCCTGATGCAGATCGACCGCGGCTGAACCTCTGCTCAGGGTGCCGGCGCGCGATGTTTCAGCGCGTGCGCCATTTCCTTTATCAGGGCGGCGGCCCGCTGCTCATCGCGGTCGAATCCCATCGAACCATCGCGCAGGGCCATCGCCAGCTGCTGCATCGCTTCCGGATGGTCGCGTTCCGCAGCCGCTTCCAGCCACTTGCGCGCCCCGCCCTCGTCCCTCGGCATCCGCTGGCCCGAGTACAACACGTTTGACAAGAGGAACATCGCAGCCGGATCGCCTGCACGAGCTGAAGCTAGCATCGCCCTGGCGGTATGAGCGCTGTCGCGCCGCGTTCCCATGCCGCTTCGGAGCATTGTCCCGGCACTGCTCGCGGCACTAGCCCCTCCCTTGGCCAGGTCGACCGCATATAGCGCGAAGCCCTTGCCGAGTCCATCATCGTCGCGCAGCTGCGACACATTGTGCAGGCCTGCTTCATGCGCCAGTTCCACCATGCCTGGCGCTGAATGGAAGACGACCGGGCCGGCCGTCCTCACCTTCGTGAACGCCCAGCTGCGGCCACCACCGTGCGTCGCGCGGCTCAGGTTCTTCGTCTCCTTGATATAGGCAATCAGGACCTCACGGTTATTATCCGGCGACGCGATCACCGTCTTGCTGCCGTCGAGGCCAGGGAAGCCGCCGCCGCCACTCGCCCGGTAGTTATTGGTCGCGACCAGGAATTCGTCACCAGCGCCAACCGGTTTGCCGCGGTAGCGGAGCTTGCGGATGCGGTCGCCCGCCGCTTGCGTCACATCGATTTCATAACGCACATCGGCCGAACTCAGGCTGTCGAAGTTATACGACGCGAAAGCCGGATTGACCAGCTCCTGCTGCTCGTTGCGGGCAGGGTCGATCCTGTTGAAGCGCCCGGCGGCATGCTCCAGCCACGACTTGAGTTCCAGCCCGTTCACCTTGACCGCATACAGCGCGTTCGGATACAGGTACAAGTCAGCCGCGTTGTTCAAGGCAAGGCTGCCCGCTGCGACGTCGGTGAAATCAGTCACGCCGGCGTTACCGCTTTTGAACGGCGCCGACATCGACAGCACCGGCAGCCTGGCGTACTGCGGCATCGACGCCCTGACGTACTTCGCCACGTAGTCTGCCTGCGCCTGGTTCACAACCGCCATCGCGGAGACGTCTCCGACGTCGGCAAAGTAGGTCGACATGCGGAATGCGGTCGTGCCGACAGGCGTCTTCACGTAGCGGATTGTCGCCTCGTGCTCATGCGCGACCAGTTCAAGCACCGAAGGATCGGCTGCGACGTATGCCTTGTCGGAGCGCTGCGCACTGCGCGCTTCGACAGTGGTTTTGGCTTTATCGACCACCCATCGCCTGCCGTCATGCGACAACTGCAGCCCGATAACGCCGAGATGTTTGCCCCACAGGCTGGCCATCACCGTCGGCACCCCGTGCACCAGCCCCTTCGCCTTGTCGACACCGGGCAGGTTGAACTGCGCGACCTTGCTCTTCGCATTCGGGAACACCTGGTGCGAATGCCCGATCAGCATGGCGTCCACGCCGGGCACCTGGGCCAGGTAGTAGTTAGCGTTTTCCATCGTCGGCGAGTACGGCGCCGCATCGAGCCCGCCGTGCGAGATCGCGACAATCAGGTCGGCGCCTTGTGCGCGCATCTCCGGGATGTACTTCTGCGCCGATTCGCGTACGCCCTCGGTATAGACTTTCCCATCGAGCCAGCGCTTGTCCCACGACATAATGGTTGGAGGCGCAAAGCTGATGATGCCTACCTTGAGCGTCGCCGAAAACGGCCTGCCGCTCGCATCCTGTGCGCTGATCTTCCTCGCGATGATGTGGTACGGCGCGAACAGCGGCTTGCCTGTCTTCAGGCTGTAGACGTTCGCCAGCACCTGCGGGAACGCTGGCCCGGCGCAGCGCGGTCCGGACTGGTCGACGCCATCGACCTCGAAGCGCTTGCCGGTCACCTGCGACAGGTGCGCCAGGCCGTAGTTGAATTCGTGATTGCCGATGCCGCCGCCGTCGAACTTCAGGTGGTTCATGGCCTTGTAGATCGCCAGTACCTGGTCGCACGCGAGCGGCGCAACCAGCGCCTGGTAGTCCGACAACGCGGTGCCCTGGATCGTATCGCCGTTATCGAGCAGCAGCGTGTTGGCGTACTGTTTGCGCGCTTCGGCGATCAGCGCCGCGGTGCGGTCCAATCCGAGCGATGGATCGGGAGCCAGTTTGTAATAATCGTAACCGACGACGTTCGAGTGCAGGTCCGTGGTCTCCAGCAGCGCCACAGTGGCGCGGCTGCCCGCTGGCGTGCCGCCCGGCGCGGTGGCGCACGCAGCCAAAACGGCGGGAACAAGCAAAGTGCAAATTTGATAACGCATGGGCGGCCCGGGGATAGGTATTGGCAGGATGATACGGGACTGCCGCCGGCATGGGCAAGCGCCCGCGCCTTGCTGCGCCCGTCATCGGGTATAATCTAGGGTTCGATTCAACCAACTATTTAGACCGGAACGCCATGGAAGCCGAACGCATCAACGCCCTCTCCGCCCTGCTGAACGATCTCACCGATCGTGAAGCCGAACTTCGGAGGTATCTTTGACTTCGATAAAAAGTCAGAGAAGCTCGAACAAGTAAACGAAGAACTCGAAGATCCGACCGTCTGGAACGATCCAAAACGCGCGCAGGATCTCGGCAAGGAGAAGAAGGCGCTGGAGGCGATCGTCGATACGTTGACCTCCGCCAAGGCCAACCTGGGCGATGCGAACGACCTGTTCGCGATGGCGCGTGAAGAAGGCGACGATGACACGCTCGAAGCGATCATCGGCGACGCCGACGAAATCCGCAAGGTCATCGAATCGATGGAGTTCCGCCGGATGTTCAACAATCCGATGGACCCGAACAACTGCTTCATCGACATCCAGGCCGGCGCGGGCGGTACCGAAGCGCAGGACTGGGCGTCCATGCTGCTGCGCCAGTACCTGCGCTACTGCGAACGCAAGGGCTTCAAGGTCGAGATCATGGAGCAGTCCGACGGCGAAGTCGCGGGCATCAAGACCGCCACGCTGAAGGTCGAGGGCGACTACGCCTATGGCCACCTGCGCACTGAAACCGGCGTTCACCGCCTGGTGCGCAAGTCGCCGTTCGACTCGGCCAACGGCCGCCATACCTCGTTCACCAGCCTGTTCGTCTACCCGGAAGTCGACGATTCGATCGAGATCGACGTCAATCCGGCCGATATCCGCATCGACACCTACCGCGCGTCCGGCGCGGGCGGACAGCACATCAACAAGACCGACTCCGCGGTCCGCATGACGCACATGCCGTCCGGGATCGTCGTGCAGTGCCAGAACGACCGAAGCCAGCACCGCAACCGCGCCGAAGCGATGGACATGCTGAAGGCGAAGCTGTACGAGATGGAACTGCGCAAGCGCATGAGCGAACAGCAGAAGCTGGAAGACTCCAAGACCGACGTCGGCTGGGGCCACCAGATCCGTTCGTACGTGCTGGACCAGTCGCGCATCAAGGATTTGCGCACCAACTTCGAGACCGGTAACACCAAGGGCGTGCTGGACGGCGACCTGGACGACTTCATCTCCGCGTCCCTGAAGCAGGGCGTATGACGATGTCCGATACCAGGCGTGCATTCGTCTTCGACATGGACGGTACGATCGTCGACAACATGTCCTTCCATACCGATTCGTGGATCACGTTCTTCAAGCGTCGCGGCAAGGACATCGATGCGGACGAATTTTTCCGTACCACCGCGGGACGCCAGGGCAAGGAGATCATCCGCGCCCACATGGGCGAGCACCTGCCCGACCATGAAGTGCTGGAGCTGAACGCCGAGAAGGAATCGGTCTACCGCGAACTGTACGAACCGCACCGCAAGACCGTCACCGGTTTCGACGACCTGGTCGAACAGGCCAAGCTGCGCGGCGTCGGGCTGGCCGTCGCCACCGCTGCGCCGAACGCGAACATCGAGTTCACCCTCGATGGCCTCGACCTGCGCCGCCACTTCGACACCGTCGTCGGCGCTGCCGATGTCGCGCGCGGCAAGCCGCATCCGGACGTGTTCCTGCTGGCCGCTGAACGCTGCGGCGTGAAGCCGGAAAACTGCATCGTTTTCGAAGATGCGCCGCTCGGCGTGGAAGCGGCCCGCCGCGCAGGCATGCGCTGCGTCGTGCTGACGACCACCCTGCCAGCAGAAGCCTTCGCCGAATTCGACAACGTGATCCACATTGCCAGCGACTTTTCCGAGCTGACGATCGACGAGCTGTTCCCCGCATAATCAATCAAAACTAGCGATACTTATCATGACTACGGATATCCAAGAACAAGCCGCAGCACCGGCGGACGACAACAAGATCATCGCCGAGCGCCGCGTCAAGCTGGCAGCCCTGCGCGAAAAAGGCGTGGCCTTCCCGAACGATTTCCGTCCACAGCACAAGGCGGCCGGCCTGCACGAGCAGTACGGCGCCAAATCGCGCGAAGAACTCGAAGCCGAAGCGATTCCGGTCGTGCTGGCTGGCCGCATGATGCTCAAGCGCGAAGCCGGCAAGAAGGCCGCCTTCGCCACGCTGCAGGATTCGTCCGGCGTGCGTGCCGATGGCCGCATCCAGATCTACGCCACCCTCGACCTCACCGGCGAAGCCGCGATGGAAGCGCTGCACCACTACGACCTGGGCGATATCCTGGGCGTGGAAGGCACGCTGTTCAAGACCAAGACCGACGAACTGACGATCAAGGTCACCAGCCTGCGCCTGCTCACCAAGTCGCTGCGCCCGCTGCCGGACAAGTTCCACGGCCTGGCCGACCAGGAGACCAAGTACCGCCAGCGTTACGTCGACCTGATCATGAGCGAAGAGACGCGCCGCACCTTCAAGGCGCGTACCGCCGCGATGTCGTCGATCCGCCGCTTCATGGAAAAGCACGAGTTCATGGAAGTCGAGACGCCGATGCTGCACACCATTCCTGGTGGCGCCGCCGCGAAGCCGTTCATCACCCACCACAACGCGCTCGACATGGAGATGTTCCTGCGTATCGCGCCGGAGCTGTACCTGAAGCGCCTGGTGGTTGGCGGTTTCGACCGCGTATTCGAAGTGAACCGCAACTTCCGCAATGAAGGCGTCTCGCCGCGCCACAATCCGGAATTCACGATGATGGAGTTCTATGCGGCCTACGTCGATTACCAGTGGCTGATGGACTTCACCGAAGCCGTCATCCGCCAGGCTGCGATCGATGCGCACGGCACCGCGATGCTGACCTACGGCGGCCGTGAGCTGGACCTGTCGAAGCCGTTCAACCGCCTGACCATCGTCGGCGCGATCAACAAGTTCGCTCCGCACTACAGCAGCGAGCAGCTGAACGACTCGGCATTCATCCGCACCGAACTGAAAAAGTTCGGCGTGAATCCGATGGCGGGCTGGGGCCTGGGCGCGTTGCAACTGGCGCTGTTCGAAGAGACGGCCGAATCGCAGCTCTGGGAACCGACCTACATCATCGACTACCCGGTTGAAGTATCGCCGCTGGCACGTGCGTCCGACACGCGCGAAGGCATCACCGAGCGCTTCGAGCTGTTCATCGTCGGCCGCGAAATCGCCAACGGCTTCTCGGAGCTGAACGACGCCGAAGACCAGGCAGCGCGCTTCCACGCACAGGTGGCGGCGAAGGACGCTGGCGACGAAGAAGCGATGTTCTATGACGCGGACTACATCCGCGCGCTGGAATACGGCATGCCGCCAGCTGGCGGCTGCGGCATCGGCATCGACCGCCTGATGATGCTGATTACGGACTCGCCAAACATCCGCGACGTGATCCTCTTCCCGCACCTGCGCCGCGAAGACTGATCAGAATGAAATTGGGGCCCTTTCGGGGCCCCAATTTTTTTGTCTGACGTCGTTTAGTTGACGTTCTTCGCTATGAAGAATACGACTGTGACAAGAAAAGTGCCGAATCCATACATTTTCCACGTTAGCGTGTTGATCGTCTTCTGGAACTCTTCTCGCGGAACGTAATTGGAACGAATAACAGCGAGATCAAGCTTCACGGCGTCGACATCTTCTTTGGTCGCGTAGTTTGAGCGCACGACTGCAAGGTCGATTCTCATCGACGCCATGCCTGCTTCTAAGGAAGTGATACGATCATCAAGGCTCATACGACGATCATTGTCGTATCGCCGGCAACTGTCAAGCGGCGCACACTAACCACCTGTGCGCCGGATGACCAGCCTCAACTATTGAACAATCCGATAGCAAGGAACATAAGCCTTGCCCGGCAATTTCATCCGGCTCTGCTCGACGAACGACGTCAGCAGCGCATCCATCGGACCCATGATTGCCGGGTCGCCGTGGATTTCAAAGTGCCCGAACTTTTCAATTGCACGGATACCCTCGTCCTTGACGTTACCGGCCACCACACCTGAAAACGCGCGCCGCAGATTTGCCGCGAGCTGGTGCTTTTCCTGGTTTTTATGCAGGCTCAGGTTGCGCATGTTTTCATGCGTCGGCCTGAACGGACGCTGGAATTCCGGATCGATGCGCAGCAGCCAGTTGAAGTAATAGGCATCGCTGCGCGATTTGCGGTATTCGCGCACTTCCTTGATCCCGGTCTGCATCTCGCGCGCGACCATTTCCGGATCGTCGACGATGATCTTGTAGCGCTTCTGCGCCTCTTCGCCAAGCGTCTGCCCGATGAAATCGTCAATCTGGGCGAAGTACTCGCGCGAGGTTTCCGGCCCGGTGAAAATAAGCGGGAACGGCATGTCGGCGTTATCCGGATGGAGCAAGATACCGAGGACATACAGGATTTCCTCGGCAGTACCCGCGCCGCCCGGGAACACGATAATCCCATGGCCGGTACGGACAAACGCTTCAAGGCGCTTTTCGATATCCGGCATGATGACCAGGTCATTGACGATCGGGTTTGGCGATTCGGCCGCGATAATGCCCGGCTCGGAAATGCCCAGATAGCGGCCAGTGCTGCGGCGCTGCTTCGCATGGCCGATGGTGGCGCCCTTCATCGGGCCTTTCATCGCGCCGGGACCGCAGCCGGTGCAGATATCGAGATCGCGCAGGCCAAGCTGGTAGCCGACCTCTTTCGAGTAGTTGTATTCGACCCGGTTGATCGAGTGGCCGCCCCAGCACACCACCAGGTTCGGATTGCGCTGCGGCTGCAGCACATTCGCATTACGCATGATGTGGAATACCGCATCGGTAATGCCTTCGGTGCGGGTTAGGTCGAAATTCGGGTTATCGGTAATCTCGCTGCTGGTAAAAATAATATCGCGCAGTACCGCGAACAGGTGCTCGTGGATCCCTTTGATCATTTTTCCATCGACGAAAGCGATGGCCGGGGCTCCCTTGATTTCGAGCTTGATGCCGCGCTCGCGCTGCACGATGCTGATGTCGAAAGATTTATAACGCTCCAGCAGTTCCTTGCCATCGTCAATCGAGCTGCCGCAATTGAGTACCGCCAGCGCGCAATTACGGAACACCTGGTAAAGGCCGCCCTGGCTGGTGTCGAGAAGCTTGACGACTTCGGACTTCGACAGCACTTCAAGCCGGCCTTCCGGCGAAATGAGGGTATCGACAACGTCGTGCTCCATAGTACAGATTCCTTTTTCAATATCTGTGAAACGATCAATGCCTGCACTGCCAATATACGACAACTGGCGCGAATAGGGGCGTGGCTTTCGCAAGCCGTGTGGCGGGTAAGTACACGCCGGATACCGCATCTGGCAAAAATTCGCAGAATGTGACGGATTTACATTAAAATGCAGCCCAGTTGGAATTTTCCGTCCTAAACGACGCAGCTTTCCACCGATGATCGTATCAACCTAAACCAGTCAGGAGACCCCCGCATGAGCGGAGCCGCTACCACACCAAATCAGGAAGTCGTTATTCCCGAGTTCAAGCAGATGATGGGACACCCAGGTCCGCTTTGGATGTTATTCATGACCGAATTCTGGGAGCGTTTCGCTTTCTACGGCATCCGTTGGGCGCTTGTGCTTTATATCGTCGCCCAGTTCCATGAAGGCGCAGGCACCGGCCAGGCCGCCGCCAACCTGACCTATGGTTCCTACCTTGCACTGGTTTATGCCGGCGCGGTATTCGGCGGCTATGTCGCCGACCGCGTCATCGGTTACCAGCGTTCGATCCTGATCGGCGCGCTGTTCATGGCGGCCGGCCTGTTCGCCATTACCATCCCCGACCCGAAGATCTTCAACCTGGGCCTGGCCACCATCATCGTCGGTAACGGCATGTTCAAACCGAACATCTCGACCATGGTCGGCAAGCTGTACGCGCTGAACGACACCCGTCGCGATTCCGGCTTCACCATCTTCTACATGGGTATCAATGCCGGCGCGTTCGTCGCACCGATCCTGACCCAGGTCCTGGCACAGAAGATCTTCGGCACCGACGGCACCCCAGCATACAAGGTCGTGTTCTTCGCGTCCGGCATCGGCATGCTGATCAGCCTCGTATGGTTCTACATCGGCCGCGCTTCGCTCAAGGGCATCGGCGCACCGGATGAAAGCGGCCAAAGCCGCACCCGCGCAATCATGGTCGCCGTTGGCGCACTGTTCGTCATCCCGCTGGTGTACTTCCTGCTCGCACTGGGCGCAGCCACGCTGCAGATCATCCTGAGCATCATGTTCGTCATCCTGGCGATCATGCTGATGATCGAAGGTATCCGCGAAGGCAAGATCGCGCGCGACAAGACCATCGCGATGATGATCATCTTTGCGTTCAACATCCTGTTCTGGATGTTCTTCGAACAGGCGGGCAGCTCGTTCACCTTCCTGGCCGAGAACATCGTCGACCGTGTCGGCGCCCTTGGCATGGATGTCTTCCCGACCGCCTGGTTCCAGAGCGTGAACTCGGTCGCCATCATCGTCTGCGCACCGCTGATCGCATGGGTGTGGGTCGCCATGGGCCGCAAGAACGTCAACCCGTCGATCCCGCGCAAATTCGGCCTGGGCATCCTGTTCAACGGCCTGGCTTTCGGCCTGCTGATGTATGCGCTGTCGTTCCTGGTTGATCCAACCTACGGCAAGATCCCGTTCTGGACCCTGTTCGCGGTCTACTGGATCCAGTCGATCGGTGAGCTGTGCCTGTCGCCTATCGGCCTGTCGATGGTCACCAAGCTGGCGCCAACGCGCCTGGTTGGCCTGGGCATGGGCGGCTGGTTCCTGTCGACCGGTATCGGCAACAACCTGTCGGGCATCTTCGCGAGCCACGTCAGCGGCGAGTCCGGCATGTCGGTCGCATCGGCGCTGTCGGGCTACACCTTCGGGTTCTGGTCGCTGATGGCCGGCGGCTTGATCCTGTTCCTGCTCGCACCGCAGATCCAGAAGCTGATGCACGGCGTGAAGTAATACATCGCCTGCATCGTAAAAATGGCGGCCTTCGGGCCGCCATTTTTTTATCCGTTCTGTTCCAGCTGGCGCCGCATCTCGTCCATCTCGCCCACCAGCCAGGCGCGGAAGCGCTGCACCTTCGGCATGTTCTCCTTGCGTGGATTAACCAGGAAGCGGTAGCCATTGGCGAACGGCGCGCTGCGGCAGTTGATCTGCCTGAGTGAGCCTTTCAGGATGTCCTGGCAGGCGATCCCGTACGCCACCAGCGCGATCCCCTGCCCCGCCACCGCGGCCTGCGCAAGCACGCCCCAGTGGCTGTACCCGCGCGAGAAATCGTATTTGCCTTTCAATGCGCGGTTCTCATTAAGCAGCTGAAGCCATGACTCCGGCGACTTCTCGTACAGCAGCGGGAAGTTGGGCAGGTCCGCCAAGCTCAGTTCGGACTGGCCCGGCGCCAGTAAATCAGGGCTGTAGACGGCTATCAGGCGCTCGCGGAACAGCAAGGCAGGGTCGCCGTCGCCGACCGGTCCGTAGCGCACCGCGACGTCGGTCGCATCATCCTCGAGATCGACCGGCGCATCGTTCGAATCGAGGCGGATGTCCAGCTCCGGATACAGCTTGGTGAATCGGTGCATGCGCGGCACCAGCCACTTGATCGCAAACGAGTGGGTCGTCGAAATGCGCAGTACCGATTCCTCGCTGCCCGCCTGCAGCGCGCCGATCTTTGCGCGCAGCTCACCCAGCATGCGGCCCACCGCGATCGCCAGTTCCTGCCCCTTTTCCGTCAGCGTCACGTGGCGCGGGTGGCGGATGAACAGCGCGAACCCGAGGTTTTCTTCCAGGTGACGGACCTGCTGGCTGATCGCCGCCGGAGTCTTGTGCAGCTCTTGCGCCGCCAGCTTGAAACTGCCCCAGCGCGCCGCGCAATCGAAATCGATCAGCCCCGAGAGACTGCGTACCGGTTTCACAATCGCCCCATGGATAAGTTTTTCTTAGTCAATGCCATAATTTTTATCGGTTGATCAATTTCCATCATAAGCAGAAAATATACGCGATCCAACCAGGAAATGCCATGCACAAGAATATATTGGTGATGGGCGGCACTCGCCATGTCGGCAAGCTGCTCGTCCAGAAACTCGTCAATGCAGGCCACCGGGTCACTATCGCCACGCGCGGCCGCGCGCCCGACCCTTTCGGCGAGCGCATCAAGCGTATCCGCGTCGACCGGCGCGATGAAGCAGGCATGCGCCGCGCGTTTGCGGGAATCGAAGGCTACGACGTCGTCTACGACCAGATGTGTTACAGCCCGCTGGACGCCGCGATCGCGGTGCGCGTATTTTCAGGGCGCGTGAAGCGCTACATCATGGCCTCGACGGTCGACGTGTACCGTGGCCTGATGGAAAACCAGGACAGCCCGTACGCCGAGACCGACCTGAATGTACTCGGGCAGATGATCGACACGCGCTACCCATGGCACGATCCGTCGCGCGCGGTGGAAAGCTACGTCGCAGGCAAGCTGCAGGCCGAGGCCTACCTGTACCGCGACGGCACACTGCCGCTGGTTACCGCGCGAATTGGCCACGTACTTGCCGGCCCCGAGGACTTTACCGGGCGCCTGGCGCACTATGTCGACCTGGTTCGCCTGCGCGCACCGCTGCGCTACACGAACGCCGCGGCGGCGAGTTCGTTCATCGACGGCCACGCCGCCAGCAGCTTCCTGGCGTGGGCAGGGTCGCAGGACTTCACCGGCCCGATCAATGCTGCCTGCGATGGCGGCATGTCGGCCTTCGACCTGCTCCACCGCGCAGGGCGCGCGCTCGATGAACCGGTGAGCGCCATCCCGGCCGCGAAAGCGGGACCCGCGGGCGAATTAAGCCCGTTCGACTACCCTCATCCGCTGATGCTGGACACCAGCCGCGCGGCGCGCCTCGGCTATCGCTTCGGCCATATCGACGAGTGGGCCGACGACATCATCCGCCAGCACGACCTCGCCTTCGTCTGACCGACGGCACAAAATGAAAACGGGCGCTTTCGCGCCCGTTTTGCATTCCGGCCTGAATCGCTTTAAACCTTGAGTTTCTTCTCGCGCGCGATCCAGTACAGCAGCACGACCAGTCCCGCGTACGGCAACAGCGACAGCCAGTCGGAGCTTGCGCCCGCATAGAACGGGTTGTACGCCTCCGCCCACTTCATCATCGTGGTATCGAAATCGGTCAGCACGCCCGCCGTGATGGCGATGACGATGCCGGCCAGCGCGCCGCCTGCGATGTAGCCCGATGCCAGCAAGGTGCCAGAACTACGGTCGCCCGCGGCTTGCTGCTCTTCCGGCGTCATCGACGCGATATGCGGCAGCTGGTTATTGCGGCGGTCGACCAGCCAGCGGATAAAGCCGCCAACCGCGATCGGCGCCGTCGACACCAGCGGAAGGTAGACGCCCACCGAGAAGGCAAGCGACTGCACGCCCGCCATTTCGAGCACGACGGCGATCATCACGCCAAGCAGCACCAGCGTCCACGGAAGCTGCTGGTCGAGGATACCCTTGATGATGTAAGACATCAGCACCGCCTTTGGCGCATCGAACTTCTTCACCTCAGAGCCGTCCGGGCGCTTGGTGTGGGTGCCGTTAATGCCCGGGTCGACCAGGTAAGCCAGTTCGCCATTGGCGTTGACGAGGTATTTACCCGCCGGGCCGCCGACGGTGTCGGTCTTCTGCCAGACCTTGTAGGTATTGCTGTCGGTCGCCGCTTGCGGCCCCTGCAGCTGCGCGGTCGCGGTCAGCTTGCTGGCGTCGACCTTCAGGCCAGGCGCCACTTGCGCCGCCGGCACGTAGACCGTGCTGGCGTCATTCAGCTTGAGCAGGATCGGGCCGAGGATCAGCGCCGACGCGAACGCGCCGCACAGGATCGCGTACTGCTGCAGTTTTGGCGTTGCGCCTACCAGGAAGCCGGTCTTCAGGTCTTGCGACGTGGTGCCCGCGTTACTTGCCGCGATACAGACGATCGCGCCAACCGACAGCGCCGTCACGTAGTACTGGCCGCCGGTCCATCCCATGAACAGGAAGATCAGGCAGGTGAACAGCAAAGTCGCCACCGCCATCCCCGAAATCGGGTTCGACGACGAGCCCACTTCACCGGTCAGGCGCGACGACACGGTCGCGAACAGGAAACCGAACACCAGGATCAGCAGCGCGCCCAGCAGGTTCATATGCAGCGGGGTGGCGACCGTAATGATGGCGATGATCGCGAGGCAGCCGATGACGACCCATTTAAGCGGGATGTCGCGGTCCGTACGCACCGATTCGTCTGCTGCGCTGCCCTTGCCCATGCCGGACAAGCCGCCTTTCAGGCCGTTCCAGATGGTCGGCATCGAGCGCACCAGGCTAATCAGGCCGCCGGCTGCAACAGCGCCGGCACCGATGTACAGGACGTAGGCGCTGCGGATATCGTTGGCGTTCATATCCTTGATCAGCATGGTGCCCGGCGATACAGGGACCGTGAGCAGCTCGCCGAAGAATTTGATCATCGGGATCAAGAGCAGGTACGACAGCACGCCGCCGGCCGCCATGGTCGCGGCAATGCGCGGGCCGATGATGTAGCCCACGCCAAGCAGCTCCGGCGACAGTTCGGCGCCGACGGAACCCGCCTTCAGCGGCGCGCCGAACTCGAAGTTGGCCGTGTCCTTCCAGCCCTTGAACGAGATATTGCCAACCTTGTACAGCAGGCCGAGGCCGAAGCCGCCGAAGATAATCGCGGCGCGGCGTTTGGCGGTGCGCGCCTCATCCGAACCCGCTTCGCGGATTTCGCCCGCCGCTGCGCGCGACGTTTCGGTAGCGGCGGCCTTCAGCACCTCGGCGCACGCGGTGCCTTCCGGGTATTTCAGCTGATAATGCTGGTCCACGATCATGGTGCGGCGCATCGGGATCATCATCAGGATGCCGAGCAGGCCGCCCAGCACGCCCACCAGCATCACGCGCGAGATCTCGAGGTCGAAGCCGAGGATCAGAATCGCCGGCATGGTCACGCCCAGGCCGAACGCGATCGACTCGCCCGCCGAACCGGCGGTCTGGGTAATACTGTTTTCGAGGATCGTCGAATCGCGCCCGCCCATCTTTTTGGCGAGGCCGAACAGGGTAATCGCGATGACCGCCACGGGAATCGAGGCGCTGACCGTCAGGCCCACCTTGAGCACGAGGTAAAGCGACGAGGCGCCGAACACCATGCCGAGCAGGATGCCCATGGCCAGTGCGCGGAAGGTCATCTCTGGAAGGTGCGCCGAGGCAGGTATGTACGGCTTGACCGGGCTACGGGTCGGATCGTATGGCATGAAGACAGTCCTTGAAGGATTTTTTTCGCAGGCGTGACTATCGCACAAGCCTGCCCGCATGGAAAGCGGCGGCATACCAATCGACTATAATTCGCCCGACCAAGGCGACCCCGCCGACGCTTCCAGAGAGTGCAGCTTGAGAATTTCTTCCCGCCTGGCGCAAAAGCGATCTACCGGCACAAACCGCGGTTTCATCCTGATCATCCTGATCATCCTGCTCTTGCTGCTGGCTGGCGCCGCCGCCGCCGGCTGGTTCCTGTGGTCGATCGCGAAGAATGTGCCCGAGATCGATGCGGTCACCGATTACAAGCCGAAGATCCCGCTGCGTATTTACACTGCCGACCAGGTGCTGATCGGCGAATTCGGCGTCGAGCGCCGCGACTTCGTGCCGATCGCGCAGATGCCGGACCTGATGAAGAAGGCCGTGCTGGCAATCGAGGACACGCGCTTCTATGAACACGGCGGCATCGACTGGATCCGTGCGATGGGTGCGGCCAAAGCCAACCTCCAGGGCGGCTTCCGCGAGGGTGCCTCGACCATCACCATGCAGGTGGCGCGCACCTTCTTCCTGTCGCGCGAAAAAATCGTGTCGCGCAAGCTGACCGAAATCGCCCTGGCGCTGAAGATCGAAAAGGCGCTCTCGAAGGACCAGATCCTCGAGCTGTACATGAACCAGATTTACCTGGGCCAGCGCGCCTACGGTTTCTCCAGCGCGGCGCGCGCCTACTTCGGCAAGCGGCTCGACCAGTTGTCGGTCGGCGAAATCGCCATGCTCGCGGGCCTTCCGCAGAATCCTTCGCGCCACAATCCCGCGGTCAACCTGAAGCGCGCCACCCAGCGCCAGCATGCCGTCCTCAAGCGCATGTATGAACTCGATTACGTCACCGAATCCCAGTACCGCCAGGCGCTCGACCAGCCGGTACGGGTCAAGCCCGGCGGCCAGCAGTTCGCCACCCACGCCGAATATGTGGCCGAACTGGCGCGGCAGGCGGTCTACGAGCAGTTCCAGGACGAGGCCTACACCTCCGGCATCCGCGTGACCACGACGATCCTGTCGCACGACCAGGACGCGGCCTACGAATCGGTACGGCGCAACGTGCTGGCGTACGACCAGCGCCATGGCTACCGGGGCCCCGAGGGCTTCATCGACTTGCCGTCCGATCCCGCCGAGCGCGACATCGCCATCGACGAGGCGCTGCAGAAGCGCCCCTCTTCCGACGGCCTGATCCCTGCGGTCGTCACGGCCGTGTCGCCACGCGAAGTGAGCGTCGAAACGCAGGGTGGCGATTCGCTCGGCATCAGCGGCGCCGGCCTGCGCTTCGTCGCGCAGGCATTGCCTGAAAAGGCGAAGGCCTCGATCCGGCTGCGTCCCGGCGCGCTGGTGCGCGTCATGCAGGACAGCCGCAAGGCGTGGTCGATCGTGCAGGTGCCCCAGGTAGCGGCGGCGTTCGTCGCGCTCGACCAGAACACCGGCGCATACCGCGCGCTGGTTGGCGGCTTCGACTTCAACCTGCACAAGTTCAACCACGTCACCCAGGCCTGGCGCCAGCCCGGGTCCGCGATCAAGCCGTTCGTGTATTCGGCGGCGCTGGAAAAAGGCTATTCGCCGGGCACGATGATCCTCGACGAAGCCCTCGACCTTCCCGGTGAGAACGCGGGCGCCACCTGGTCGCCGCAGAACGACGACGGCAAATTCGATGGCGCGGTATCGATGCGCGATTCGCTCGCCCATTCGAAGAACGTGACCACGGTGCGCCTGCTGCGCGCGGTGTCGGTGCCGTACGCGCACGAATATCTCGGCAGGTTCGGCTTCGACCGTACCCGCCATCCAAAGAACCTGACGCTGGCCCTCGGCACCGGCGCCGTGACGCCGCTCCAGATGGCGGGAGGCTACGCCGTCTTTGCCAATGGCGGTTATTCGGTACAGCCTTACCTGATCGCGAAAATCCAGGACGCCAGCGGCGCGGTGATCAAGGAGTTCACGCGCCCCGCTGCGCCGCCCGAAAACCAGCGCGTGATCGACCAGCGCAATGCCTTCGTGGTCGACACCATGCTGCGCGCGGTAACGTCATACGGGACCGGTGCTGCGGCCGGAGCGCGCCTTGGTCGCACCGACATCTCCGGCAAGACCGGCACGACGAGCGATGCGATCGACGGCTGGTTCGCCGGATATGGCGGCGACGTGGTCGCGGTGGCGTGGATGGGCTATGACGAGCCGAAGTCGCTGGGCGGGCGCGAGTTCGGCGCCACCTTGTCGCTGCCAATCTGGATCGACTATATGAAGGCTGCCATCGCCAGGCGTCCCGTCCACGCGCGGGAAGCGCCCGAAGGCGTGATGCAGGAAGCCGGCGACTGGATCTATTCCGAATACGCAGGGCTCGACGACTTCAGGTCCATCGACATTACGCCTTTGCCCGAAAGCCCGCCTGCCGAGCCGGAGGAGGAGCAGGATCCGCCGCCGCCGTCCGAGCCTGGGCCGGACAATTAACGTGGCTTTGCACCTGCAGTACGCGGGCGCGCGCCTGCACCCTCCCCCTTATCCGGATCGGCGAACGCCTCGCTCAGCGGGGTGCGCCGGCGCCCGGCCCCGGCCTGTTCGCACTGGCCGCCAGGTGCGGATCGGGCAGCATCAGCGGATCGCGCAGCTTGATGATCTGCTCCAGCCCGTCGCTGTCGACGACCCGGATGCTGTTCAGGCTGACGCCGTCCCGGTCGACCCAGATTTCTGTCACATTGGGAATATTGTGCTCCCAGCGCTCCAGCATTATTTCCAACAATTCACTCTTGTGGTCATAGGTGATGCCGTTCAGCGGCGCAAACCGCGATTCGACCTGCGCTCCCAGCGAAAGCGACTCGACGTCAATCTCCGCCTGCTTACCGGTCAGCATCTTTGACATTGAATCAAAGTATGTTGCCCAAGACGCCTTGTCCAGTTTTTCGATGCTCATGGTGACCTCCTTGCGTAATACTTACACTGTATACTTCGACCCGGCGCGCTGCCGAAAATTCCACAGGTGAGCGCAGACCGCGTCCGGCTGCTGCGGGCCCCGTAAGGTAGAATTGCCCTTCGACACACGCGTGCACATAAAATCAACAGCAAGGACGATGAATGGCGTTTCAGATTGAGCACAAACTTGTCATCGGCGTGGCATCGAGCGCGCTGTTCGACCTGGCCGGATCGCACCAGGTCTACCTCGACAGCGGTCCGGAGGAATACCGCAAGCACCAGGAGCAGAACCTCGACGTCATCCTGGGTAAAGGCGTGGCCTTCCCCTTCATCCGCCGCTTCCTCAACATTAACAAGTGCTTCCCGCGCCAGTCTCCGGTCGAAGTTGTGCTGTTTTCGCGCAATTCGCCCGAAACCGGCCTGCGCGTGATGCGTTCGATCGCCCACTACGGCCTCGACATTTCGCGCGCCGCTTTCATGACCGGCAAATCGCCGTACACCTACCTGCCGGCGTTCAACGCTTCGCTGTTCCTGTCGGCGAACGAGGAAGACGTGCGCAACGCGATCCAAGCCGGCTACCCGGCCGGCATTGTGCTGCCCTCGAAGATCAGCGACGAGGATGACGACATCGAGCTGCGCGTGGCCTTCGACTTCGACGGCGTGCTGGCCGACGACGAATCGGAGACCGTCTTCAAGCGCAACAACGACCTCAATGAGTTCCACGCCCACGAAACCGAACATATGGCGGTGCCGCACCAGCCAGGCCCGCTGGCCGACATGTTCCAGAAGCTGGCGCTGATGCAGCGCCTGGAAGAGCGCATGCAGAAGCGCGATCCCAACTACCGCAAGATCCTCCGCATCGCCATCATCACCGCCCGTAACGCGCCGGCGCACGAACGGGTCGTCACCACGCTCAAGAGCTGGGGCGTGTCGGCCAACGAGACCTTCTTCCTGGGCGGGATGAACAAGACCCGGGTGCTGTCCGTCTTCAAGCCGCATATCTTCTTCGATGACCAGCTGACCCACCTGAAATCCTCGCCGGGAGGGACGATCCCGATGGTTCACGTGCCGTTCGGCGTCGCCAACCGGGGACAGATATAATTACCACCCCTTTCGAGCACCCATAAAGCTGTCGCCTGCATGCCTTTCGATTTAAAGAAGTCCCTTCCTAAAACCGGCACCCGGTTTGCGCTGCCTACCCTGTACGGGTCGTCGGACGCCTACGCGCTGTCGGTTGCCGCGCTTGAACTCAAGGCCGCGAAGCAGATGCTGGCGGTCGTGGTGGCCAACGCCAGCGACGCCCAGCGCCTGCTCGACGAGATTCCGTGGTTCGCCGAAGGGAAGCTGGCATGCCACCTGCTGCCGGACTGGGAAACCCTGCCATACGACGCGTTCTCGCCGCACCAGGACCTGGTATCCGAGCGCCTGGCCACGCTGCACGAAATCCGGAACGGCCAGTGCGACGTACTGATCGTCCCGGCCACCACCGCGCTGGTGCGGCTGGCGCCGCCGTCCTTCCTGGCGGCTTACACTTTCTTCTTCAAGCAGGGCGAGAAACTCGACGAGGCCCGTCTGAAGTCGCAGCTGACGCTGGCCGGCTACACCCACGTGTCGCAGGTGATGTCGCCGGGCGAATACTCGGTGCGCGGCGGCCTGATCGACCTGTTCCCGATGGGTTCCGCGCTGCCGTACCGGCTCGACCTGTTCGGCGACGAGATCGAAACCATCCGCACCTTCGACGCCGACACCCAGCGCTCGCTGTACCCGGTGCGCGAAGTGCGCCTGCTGCCGGGCCGCGAGTTCCCGATGGACGAACCTGCCCGCACCGCATTCCGCAGCCGCTGGCGCGAGCGCTTCGAAGGCGATCCATCGCGTTCGGTCGTGTACAAGGACATCAGCAGCGGCATCGCCTCGGCCGGCATCGAATACTACCTGCCGCTGTTTTTCGAAGAAACGGCCACGCTGTTCGACTACCTGCCGCAAGGCGCCAGCCTCGCGCTGGTGGGCGACATCGACGCGGCCATCAAGCGCTTCACGCTCGACACCGAATCGCGCTTCCGCTTCCTGAAGGCGGACCGCGACCGCCCTATCCTGCGCCCGGACGAACTGTTCCTCAGCGACGAAGCCTTCTTCACCCTGGCCAAGCCGTACGGCCGGCTGGCGATCGCCAAGGACAACGACGGCCAGGCATCCGAACTGTCGGCGCCGATTCCCAACATCGCCGTCAACCGCCGCCTCGACGACCCGCTGGCCAACCTGCGCTCCTACCTGATGCAGGGCGGCGGCCGCCGCGTGATGATCTGCGCCGAGTCGAACGGGCGCCGCGAAACGCTGCAGCAGTATGTCGCCGAATACCAGCTCCAGTTGACGCCAGTCGAAGGCTTCGAAGGCTTCCTGCAGTCCGATGCCAAGCTGGCCCTGGGCGTGGCGCCGCTGCAGGCCGGTTTCGAACTGGTCGAAACCGGCGCCGGCGACCTGGTCTTCATCACCGAAACCGAGTTGTACGCCGGGTCGGGCCGCCGCGCCGGCAAGAAGAAACAGGAAGCCACCACCCAGGTCGAAGCGATGGTGCGCGACCTGTCCGAGCTGAAGATCGGCGACCCGGTGGTCCACATCAACCACGGCATCGGGCGCTACATGGGCCTGGCCAGCATGGACCTGGGCGAAGGCGAAACCGAGTTCCTCCACCTCGAGTACGCGAAAGACACCAAGCTGTATGTGCCGGTATCGCAGCTGCACGTGATTTCGCGCTACTCGGGCGGTTCTGCCGAAGACGCGCCGCTTCACGCGCTCGGCTCGGGACATTGGGAAAAGGCGAAGCGCAAGGCCGCCGAACAGGTGCGCGACACCGCCGCGGAGCTGCTCAACATCTACGCGCGCCGCGCCGCGCGCCAGGGCCACGCGTTCGAATATTCCGCGCACGACTACCAGAACTTCGCCGACAGCTTCGGCTTCGACGAAACGCCCGACCAGGCCGAAGCGATCAACAACGTCATCAAGGATATGACCTCGGGAAAGCCGATGGACCGGCTGGTATGCGGCGACGTTGGCTTCGGCAAGACCGAAGTCGCGCTGCGCGCCGCCTTTATCGCGGTCATGGGCGGCAAGCAGGTAGCGATCCTTGCGCCCACCACGCTGCTGGCCGAACAGCATGCACAGACCTTCGCGGACCGCTTTGCCGACTGGCCGGTACGCATCGCCGAGCTGTCGCGCTTCCGCACCGGCAAGGAGATCAACGCGGCGATCAAGGGCATGGCCGACGGCACCCTCGATATCGTCATCGGCACCCACAAGCTGCTCTCAAGCGACGTCAAGTTCGACCGCCTCGGCCTGGTCATCATCGACGAGGAGCACCGCTTCGGCGTGCGCCAGAAGGAAGCGCTGAAGGCGCTGCGCGCCGAAGTCGACGTGCTGACCCTGACGGCGACGCCGATTCCGCGCACGCTGGGCATGGCGCTCGAAGGCCTGCGCGACTTCTCGATCATTGCCACCGCCCCGCAAAAGCGCCTGGCGATCAAAACGTTTGTACGCGGCGAAGACGGCTCGATCATCCGCGAAGCCTGCCTGCGCGAGCTGAAGCGCGGCGGCCAGATCTACTTCCTGCACAACGAGGTCGAGACCATCCAGAACCGGCTGGCGATGCTGACCGAACTGCTGCCCGAAGCGCGCATCGGCGTCGCCCACGGCCAGATGCACGAGCGCGACCTGGAAAAAGTGATGCGCGACTTCGTGGCGCAGCGCTTCAACGTCCTGCTGTGCACGACCATCATCGAGACCGGCATCGACGTGCCGACCGCGAACACCATCATCATGCACCGCGCCGACAAGTTCGGCCTGGCGCAATTGCACCAGTTGCGCGGCCGGGTCGGCCGTTCGCACCACCAGGCCTACGCCTACCTGCTGGTGAACGATGTCAGCAGCCTGACAAAACAGGCGCAGCGCCGCCTCGATGCGATCCAGCAGATGGAAGAGCTGGGCAGCGGCTTCTTCCTGGCGATGCACGACCTTGAAATCCGCGGCGCCGGCGAAGTGCTGGGCGAGAACCAGTCCGGCGAGATGCTGGAGATCGGCTTCCAGCTGTACTCGGACATGCTGAACGAGGCCGTCCGCGCGCTCAAGGCTGGCAAGGAGCCCGACCTGGCAGCGCCGCTGGCCACCACCACCGAAATCAACCTGCACGTGCCGGCGCTGCTGCCAGCCGACTTCTGCGGCGACGTGCACGAGCGCCTGTCGATCTACAAGCGTATGGCCAACTGCGAGACGCAGGAACGCATCGACGACATGCAGGAAGAACTGATCGACCGTTTCGGCAAGCTGCCCGATCCGGTCAAGGCGCTGATCGAAACGCACCGCCTGCGCATCGCCGCGAAAGCTGTGGGCATCGTCAAGATCGACGTGCACGCCGAGGCGGCCAGCCTGCAATTCATGGTCAACCCGCCGATCGAATCGATGCGCATCATCACGCTGATCCAGAAGAACCGCCACATCAAGCTCGCGGGACAGGACAAGCTGAAGATCACTGCCAGCATGCCCGACCTCGCAGCGCGCGTGAACCAGGTCAAACAGACCATCAAACAACTCCTGACATGAACATGAACCTGGTACTACAGGGGCCGAACGCGCAGCGCGACGTCCTCGACCGCATCGCCGCACGCGCGAATCCGGAACGAATTGTCCCGTTAAGCGACCATGCCGTTCGCTGCGAGCAGTTCGCCTATTCGCTGGAACTGAAGCAGGCAATCGAACTTGCCGCCCACACCGCGCAGGTCGATGCGACCTTCATCGAGGCTGGCCGCACGCTGGCCGACTTCAAGCTGGTGGCGATGGACATGGATTCGACCCTGATCACGATCGAATGCATCGACGAGATCGCGGACATGCAAGGCCTCAAGCCGCAGGTAGCGGAGATCACCGAAGCCGCGATGCGCGGCGAGCTCGATTTCTCGGACAGCCTGAAGCGCCGGGTGGCGCTGCTCGAGGGCCTCGACGCGTCGGCGCTGGAGCGCGTGTACGCCGAACGGCTGCAGGTTTCGATGGGCGGCGAGAAGATGCTGGCCGCGGTCCAGGCGGCGGGCCTCAAGACGCTGCTGGTGTCGGGCGGCTTCACCTTCTTCACCGAGCGCCTGCAACAGCGGCTGGGACTCGATTTCGTCCATGCCAACGAACTGGAAATCGTCGACGGCAAGCTGACCGGCCGCGTGGTTGGCGGCATCGTCGACGCCGAGGAAAAGAAGCGCACGGTCGAACGCATTTGCGCACAGCTGGGCGCCGGCCCGCAACAGGCGATCGTGATGGGCGACGGCGCCAACGACCTGAAGATGATGAAAATCTCGGGCCTGTCGGTCGCCTTCCGCGCCAAGCCGGTGGTGTACCAGCAGGCTGACGTGGCGCTCAACTTCAGCGGCCTCGACGGGTTGCTGAACATCTTGGCGGAGTGAGTCAAGGCAAGTTTCAGTGTTGTTTCTGCTTGTAACAGAAGGTAATCGCCAAGCGGACCGCAACGAAATTTCATATGATGTGGTATCCAGCAGGAGAACCGCATCATGAAAACCCTTATCATCATCGCAGCCGCAGCCGTGCTCGCCGGCTGCGCAACTGCGCCCGGCCCGCAATACGGCTATGGCGCACCGGCCGACCCGTCGCAGTGGCATGTTGTTTCCGTGACACCTGTTCCGGCAGGCACGGGCGCGCGAATCGCGGCAAATTCGCCGGACGGCTCGCGCGTCGAGTATTCGTCCGCGCCGGTCTATGTGCAACAACAACCGGTCTACGCGCCGCAGCCGGTGTACACGCCGCAGCCGTCCTACTACTACCCACCGGTATCGCTGAGCCTGGGCTTTGTCTTCGGACGCCACTGGAGCAGCGGCGGGCGCCGCCACCACGGACGCCGTCACCGCTAAGGCAATAATTGCATCCAGTAATTGTCTTGAATGTAACTACGTGAAATAATCAGGGGCCGTTAATCCGGCCCCTGTTTTTTTTCACCCTACAGAATTTTCCCGCCGATGCCTAGAACGCCCGAGCGGCGCGAACAGATTGCATGAAACTTCGCGCGCACTATTTCCTGCTAGCGTTTTGCATCGTCATCCCGGTCGCCATCTGTTGCAGCATCGCGCTCAACATGCTGAGGAACGCCGAGCGCGAATCCGCAATCCAGCGCATCCACGAAAGCGCGCGCCTGACCGCGCTGGTGGTCGACGCGGACATCGACCGCGCCAAGGCAGTCCTGCAAGTGCTGGCGAATTCCCAGGCGCTCGCCCACGGTGACCGCAAGCGTTTCCACCAGGAGGCCCTGGCGGCCAACGCGGGGCCGGGGGCCTGGATCATCTTGTACGACAAGACCGGCCAGCAATTGATCAATACCCGTCATCCGTTCGGCCGCCCGCTACCGCGGCGCCCGGATCCCGAGCAGGTCGCCGCCCTGCTCGCGAACGGCAAGGTGAACGTCAGCGGCATGCGCTGGGGCGCCGAACTGAACAACAATTTCGTGATGGTCGAGCGCGCGATCGAATCGCCATCCGGCGAGCGTTATGTTATCGGCCAGGCCTTTTCGCCGGCGTTTTTCACCCACGCGTTTTCGAACAGCGCGATCCCGTCCACCTGGCTGGTGGGGATTTTCGACGCCAATGGCGTCTACATCGCGCGCAGGTACGAGGCCGAGAAATTCGTGGGCAAGGCAGTACCGCCGCATGTCCTTGCCGCCTTCAATTCGGCCCCCAATGGCAACCTGCCCAGCAAGACCGCCAAAGGCGCCCGGCTGTATAACGTGTTTACGCATTCGGCGCTGTCCAGCTGGACGATTGCGATCGGCGCGCCGGTCAAGGAACTCGATGACGCCGTCTGGAACGGCATCGGCGTTGTCGCCATCGGCCTGCTGATCGCGATCCTGGGCGCGCTCACGCTGACCATGATGACCGGACGCAGGCTGGTGGCGTTCATCCGGCGCGCATCGGACGCCGCGCGCTCGCTGGGCCGCGGCGACACGGTCGCCACGCTTCCGCCATCGATCATCGACGAACTCGACGAGCTCAATGTCGCCATCATGGACGCCAGCCGCCGCCTGCAATCCGAAATGCGCTCGCGCGCCGATGCGGAAAGCGATCGCAATACCTTGCTCGTCCTCGAGAAGAACGCCCGCGCGAAGGCCGAACAGCAAAACTCGGCCAAGGACGAATTCCTCGCGATGCTGGGACACGAGCTACGCAACCCGCTCAGCGCCGTGACCAGCGCGGTCAGCATCCTGGAAAGCGGCCGGCCGCTGCGCGACGAAATCGTCCAGCGCACCCACGGCGTATTGCGGCGCCAGACCGACCACCTGCGCAAGCTGGTCGACGACCTGCTGGAAGTGAACCGGGCGCTGATGGGCAAGCTCATCCTCGACAAGGCGCCGGCCGACTTGGCGGCGGTCACGCAGCGCTGCGTCGAGACGCTGCAAGCAAGCGGGCGCACCGACGGTTTCGAGCTGCGCGTGTCCACCGAGCCGGCCCCGGTGCTGGCCGATACGACCCGGCTGCTCCAGGTGATCGACAATATCCTCGATAATGCGATCAAGTACAGCCCTGCGGGTGGCCGGATCGAAGTCACCGTGCGCAGCGCCGATGGCCACGCCGAACTGCAGGTGCGCGATTCCGGCCTTGGCATCAATCCGGAACTGCTGCCAAGCGTCTTCGACGTGTTCGTACAGGGCGCCCAGACGCTGCAGCGGGCGCAAGGCGGCCTGGGTATCGGCCTGTCGCTGGTGCGCCGCCTGGTCGGCATGCATGAAGGCAGCGTCACGATCGCCAGTGCCGGCGCCGGCCAGGGCTGCATCGTCACGGTGCGCCTCCCGCTGCTCGCCAGCCGTGCGCTGCCGGCGCCGGAAGCGCCTGCCGCGATGGCCGCGCCGGGACGCCGTGTGCTGCTGATCGAAGATAACGAGGATGCACGCGACATGATGGCGATGCTGCTCGAACTGCGTTCGTGCATCGTCTACACCGCCGAGAATGGCCCCGACGGGATCGCCCTTGCGCTCGCGCGCCAGCCGGAGATCGCGCTGATCGACATCGGCCTGGGGGAGATGGACGGCTACGCGGTCGCACGCGCGCTCAAGGCCAACCCGCTGACGGCGCGGATCGTGCTGGTGGCGCTGACCGGATACGGTACGGGCGCCGACCGCCGGCGCGCCTTCGACGCCGGTTTCGACCAGCACTGCACCAAGCCGATCAAGCCGGATGAACTGGACGCTATCCTTGCGTGACGACGGGCGTGCAGCGCCATGTGCTTCCCGAAGTCGCGCAGGTACTCGTCAGGGTACGACGAATAGTAAATGCGCGGAGACCCGTGCAGGCGCACGTAGATATCGGCGCTGCCTGGCTGGTGCGCTCCTGGCTGCGCGTACGTCTTCTGGCGGCGGGGCCGGTAGAACGACGAGTTGATCTCGACCGCGCCGAACACTTTCGCGTAGCGTTCGAGGCGGCTCCCCTCTTCGGCAAACGCGCCGGTCACGTCGCGCGGAATCGTCCAGTACGGGTGCGCACGTTCCGGCAAGCAGGCTCGCCGATCCCGCCTTACAATGGCGATATTGACTACATTTCGCGGCGCGAGGTATCCATGACTGAACCACTACACATCGTTTGTCCTCATTGCGACGCGGTCAACCGCCTTAGCCAGCAGCGCCTGAGCGACCAGCCCGTGTGCGGCAAGTGCTCGCGCGAGCTGTTCATGGCCAAGCCGCTGGATGTGAGCAGCGTGCGCTTCGCCAGGCACATCGAGCGCAGCGACATTCCGGTGCTGGTCGACTTCTGGGCGCCATGGTGCGGCCCGTGCAGGCAGATGGCGCCAGCCTACCAGCAGGCCGCCCAGCGGCTGGAGCCGATGGTCCGGCTGCTGAAGGTGGACACCGAAAGCGCCCAGGACGTCGGTGCGCGCTACAACATCCGTTCGATCCCGACGCTGGCCTTGTTCCTTCGCGGGCGCGAAGTCGCGCGCCAGCCGGGCGCGATGGATGCCGGCGGCATCGTCGCCTGGACGCAGGCCCAGGTGCAGGCAGCCACCGCCCGCTAACGCCCCGAATCACATCACCAACCAAGGAGCCACCATGTCCCAACAACTCGTCCTGGACGACGTTTCCGACGCCAAGAACCTGGCGCGCATCCTTTACGTCGCGCACGGCATCACCTTCTTCTTCTCGCTAGGGATGCTGTCGATCCTGCCGGTGATCGTCAACCACGTCAAACGGCCCGATACCGTGGGCTCGATGGTCCATAGCCATCATACATGGATGATCCGGACGTTCTGGTACTACATCGCGTGGATGGCCCTCGGATGGGTATTGTTCGCGACGCTCATCGGCCTCCCGCTGGCATTGGTGGTCTGGGGCTGCGCCTGGGTGTGGCACGCGTACCGCCTGATCCGCGGTTTCGTCGACCTTAACAACAACCGGGCCGAATACCTGTAGATCCCGCCTACAGCGTCGCCAGCGCGCGTTCGATGTCGGCGATCAGGTCGGCGCTGTCCTCCAGGCCGATGTTGAAGCGGACCAGCGTGCCGCCGTCCTGCCAGTCGCGGCGCATGTGCTGGATCCGGTAAGGCATCACCAGGCTGTTCGCGCCGCCCCAGCTGTAGCCAAGGCCGAACAGTTCCAGGCTGTCGATGAAGCGGTCGGTCTGCGCTTCGCTGTAGCGCACATCGAACAGCACCGAGAACAAGCCGCCCGCGCCGGTGAAATCGCGCTTCCACGTCTCGTGCCCCGGGCAGTCTTCGAATGCCGGGTGCAGCACTTTGGTGATTTCCGGACGCGCCTTGAGCCAGGCCGCGACCGTGCGCGCGCTGGCGTCATGCGCCTCGAAGCGCAGCTTCATGCTCGGCAGCCCGCGCATCACGAGGAAGGCGTCGTCCGCGCTGACGCCCATGCCCAGGCGCATATGCGCCAACGCGAGGCGGTCGTTCAGGGCGGCGTCGCGCGTCACCAGGGCGCCCATCAACACATCCGAGCCACCCGACTGGTACTTGGTCAGCGCCTGCATCACGATGTCCACGCCCATGTCGAACCCGCGCAGCGCGAGGCCGGCAGACCAGGTGTTGTCCAGCGCGACCAGCACGCCGCGCGCGTGCGCAGCTTCGCAGATGGCCGGCAGGTCGGGCACTTCCATCGAGACGGAACCGGGGGCTTCGGTCCAGATCAACTTTGTGTTCGGCTGGATCAGGCCGGCGATGCCGGCGCCGACCAGCGGGTCGTAGTAGCGCGCGGTGATGCCGAAGTCGTTGGCCAGCCACTTGCCCAGTTCGCGGTTCGGGTTGTAGACGTTCTCGGGCAGCAGGACGTCGTCGCCGGTTTTCAGCAGCGCGAAGTCGACCATCGCGATGGCGGCCAGGCCGCTCGGCGCCAGCAGGCAGTGGGTGCCGCCTTCCAGTTCGGCCAGGCGCGCTTCGAGCGTGAAGGTGGTGGGCGTGCCGTGCAGGCCGTAGTTGTAGGCGTTTTTGTTTTTCCACTCGCCCGAGCGCATGGCGGCGACGTCTTTGAACAGGACCGTCGAGGCGTGGTGGATCGCCGGGGGATAGGCGTCGAAGCCGTCAGGGGCGGTGTACGCCGGGTGGATGATCGAGGTCTGGAGGGTTTTTTTCATGGCCGTGGCGTAGTTCGGCGGATGTGCGGGGGCGCCGAGCCTTCGCTTATCCGCCGTGAATCAAGTTAGCTTAAGCGACCGACGCCCACAGGTCATGCGCGTCGGCGCTGGTGATCACAACATCGGCAAACTCGCCAACCACCAGCTTCTTGCCGGGCACCAGCGAACGCTTGATGTGCACCACGCCGTCGATTTCCGGCGCATCCGCAGCCGAACGGCCGATCGCTTCCTTGGCGCCGACTTCGTCGATCAGCACGCGCACGGTCTTGCCGATCTTGGCCTGCAGCCGCTTGGCCGAAATCTCTTCCTGCAGCAGCATCACGCGCGCACGGCGCTCCTCGCGCACTTCTTCCGGCACCGGGTTGGCGATCTCGTTGGCGGTCGCGCCTTCGACCGGCGAGTAGGCAAAGCAGCCCAGACGGTCGATCTGCGCTTCCTTCAGGAAGTCGAGCAGGTATTCGAATTCTTCCTCGGTCTCGCCGGGGAAGCCGGCGATGAAGGTCGAACGGATCACGAGATCCGGGTTCATCGCGCGCCATGCCTGGATGCGGTCGAGGTTCTTCTCGCCGCTGGCCGGGCGCTTCATGCGCTTCAGGACGTCCGGGTGCGCGTGCTGCAGCGGGATGTCGAGGTAGGGCAGGATGTTCTCGCCGGTCATCATCGGGATAACCTGGTCGACGTGCGGGTACGGGTACACGTAGTGCAGGCGCACCCACGCGCCGTATTGCCTGGCCAGCTGGCCGAGCGCTTCGACCAGCTGCGTCATGTGGGTCTTGACCGGGCGGCCGTTCCAGAAGCCGGAGCGGAACTTGACGTCGACGCCATAGGCGCTGGTGTCCTGCGAGATGACCAGCAGTTCCTTGACGCCGGCCTTGAACAGGTTCTCGGCTTCGAGCATCAGGTCGGCGATCGGGCGCGATACGAGGTCGCCGCGCATCGACGGGATGATGCAGAAGCTGCAGCGGTGGTTGCAGCCTTCGGAAATTTTCAGGTAGGCGTAGTGCTTCGGCGTCAGCTTGATGCCCTGCGCCGGCACCAGGTCGAAGAACGGCTCATGCGGCTTCGGCAGGTGCAGGTGGACCGAGTTCATGACTTCGCCGACCGCGTGCGGGCCGGTAACGGCCAGTACCTTCGGGTGGATCTTCATGATGATGTCGTCGCCGGCCGCATCCTTCTTGGCGCCCAGGCAGCCGGTCACGATGACCTTGCCGTTGGCGGCGATCGCTTCGCCGATCGCGTCGAGCGACTCCTGCACCGCGGCGTCGATGAAGCCGCAGGTGTTGACGATGACAAGGTCGGCGCCCTCGTACGTCTTGGCCGTGTCGTAGCCTTCGGCGCGCAGCTGGGTCAGGATCTGTTCGGAATCGACCAGCGCCTTCGGGCAGCCGAGCGAGACGAAACCTACCTTGGGTGCGGCGGCGGGAATGCCGGTCACAGGGTCTTTTGCGGGAACGGGGATACGGCGGAGTTCGGACATGGGGGAGCGAGGAAATTGCAGGGGAATCGGCTATTGTACCGCACTGCAATGCCTCGATGTTGGGCGATGTACGCCGGAGACGCTATGGCGTGGCTCCGGCGCAGCCCTTGATGTTGCTTACTTCTTATCGACTGGTACGAATGGGAACGCGCCGAACATGGTCTTGCTCTGCGATTGCATCTGTTCCTGCATCTGCACGAACAGGTTTTTGCTCTGGTCGATGTAGTTGTTCATCATGCCTTGCATCATCGGTCCCTGGACATTCATGAACTGGGTCCACATTTCCGGGCTGAAGGGCTTGCCTTCGAACGAGCCCGCCGTGCCGCTGGTGAACTTGTTCTGGATGTCGGTAAACGCCTGGACGTTCTTTTCCAGGTAGGAACCCATCATGCCTTGCATCGCATGGCCGTAATAACGGATGATCTGCGAAAGCACCACGCTCGTGAACATCGGTGCGCCGTTCGCTTCCTCTTCCAGGATGATCTGCAGCAGGATGCTGCGGGTCAGGTCATCGCTGGTCTTCGCATCGACAACGGCAAACTCGTCTCCATCCAGCACCAGTTGTTTAACGTCTGACAAAGTGATGTACGAACTCGTCTGGGTGTCATACAGGCGACGGTTAGGGTACTTCTTGATCAGGCGTTCAGCGCTCTTTTTTGCACTACTCATCTCAGGTTTCCACTATTGCGCCGCAGCGCATTTGAATAATTACGAAAAAAAGGCGGACTTCGGTCCGCCCTCCTGTCAAGCCTACTCCGGGCATTATAAAGTGCTTGAACAGGAAAATACCACTTTACAGGAAGGGCTGCAGTAATTATTGCACTGCATACTAAGCGTAAATACCCGGCAACTAACGTTGCCGGGTGTTCAACGTCAGTCGCCACGCACTTTGACATAGCGGCCGGGCGCCGGTTCGATCGGCCGGAACTGTGCATTGCCGGGCTTGGCCGGGGCCTTGATGTCCTTGCCGCCATTGTCCGCGAGGAACTTGGCCCACTCGCCCCACCAGCTTCCCTTGTGCTCGGTGGAGCCTTCGATCCAGGCGGCTGCCGTCTTCGGCCGCGCCTTGCCGTTGCCGTCGTTGAGCCAGTAGCTGCGTTTTCCCTTCGATGCCGGATTGATCACCCCGGCGATATGGCCGGACGCGCCCAGCACGAAGCGGTTTGCCTTCGGCTTCTTCGGATTGAGCAGCGACATCGACTCGAACGCCGCGGTCCACGGCACGATGTGGTCTTCCTTCGAACCGAACAGGAACACGGGCGCGTCGATGCTGCCGAGGTGGACCGGCACCCCGGCGACCGTCAGTTTACCGCCTTCGCGCAAGTTGTTTTCCAGATACATATTGCGGAGGTACCAGCAAAACATCGGGCCCGGCAGGTTGGTGCTGTCGGCGTTCCAGTACAGCAGGTCGAACGCGGGTGGTTCGTTGCCCTTCAGGTAATTCGACTGGACGTAGTTCCATACCAGGTCGTTTGGACGCAGTGCGGAGAAGGTCGTGGCCAGGTCGCGGCCCGGCATCAGCCCGCCCTGGCCCAGCGCCTGTTCGCGCATCGCTACCTGGGCCTGGTCGATAAAGACGTCCAGCACGCCGGTGTCCTTGAAATCCAGCAAGGTCGTCAGCAGGGTAACGCTGGATGCGGCCTGGTCGCCGCGGCCCGCCAGCACGGCAAGCGCGCTGGCGACGATGGTGCCGCCGACGCAGAAGCCGAAGGCGTTGATCTTGTCCAGGCCGCTGATCGCGCGGGTCACTTCAATCGCCTTGATCGCGCCGGTCTCGACGTAATCGTCCCAGGTCAGCGAGCCCAGGTCCTTGCCAGGATTGCGCCACGACATCAGCATCACGGTATTGCCCTGCTCCACCGCGTAGCGCACCACCGAGTTTTCAGGCTGCAGGTCGAGGATGTAGAACTTGTTGATGCAAGGTGGCACGATCAGCAGCGGCGTTTGGTGGACCGTCGGCGTGACTGGATCGTACTGGATCAGCTGGAACAGTTCGTTCTCGAAGACCACCTGGCCCGGCGCGGTGGCGACATTGCGGCCGACCTCGAAGGCGGACTCGTCGGATTGAGAAATGCGGCCCTTCTGCATATCGGCCAGCATGTTGGCCAGGCCCTTGGTCAGGCTCTCGCCCTTGGTGTCGATCAGCTTTTGCTGCGCTTCAGGATTTGTCGCAAGGTAGTTAGCGGGCGACATCGCATCGACCATCTGCTGGACGGCAAAGCGGATTTTCTGGAGTTCGCGCGGGGGCGCGTCGACCGCTTCGGCCAGCGCCACCAGGAACTCGCCATGCAGCAGGTAGGATGCGGCGTGGAACGCGTTCAGCGGGTTGGACTGCCATTCAGGGGCAGAAAAACGGCGGTCCGACAGCGCCGGCTTGCGCGAGGCGATAAAATCCTGCCACAGCGCGCCGGCTTTCTGCATGTAGTCGGCGCGGATCTCATCCAGTTTGGCTGGCTTGATCGAAACGCCGGCATCCTTCATCATGCCAGCCAACGGATTGGCGCTTTGCTCGGGCAGCTTGAACCATGATTGCCATCCTTGCGGATTGGCGAACTGCGTCATCCAGGCCGAGGCCATCGCTTGCGGATCGGGCATATTCATGTGGGTATCCATTGTTAAAATCGTGTTTCGAATAAGGAAAACCTATGTTGATCGTCGCAATAGCATGGATTTACGTGGTCGCGCTGATGTCGCTGACGGAAACCTCCATCGTCGCCGGCGTCATGACCTTCCTCGGCTACTGCGTGCTGCCATTGTCAATACTCTACTATCTTACAGGCTCCCGGCGCCGGATGCGCAAGGCCGAGATGAAGGCCGCACGCAGCGCTGCGGCGGCGCCCGTCGCAGCGCCCGCTGCACTCGGCGATGGCGGCAGTGACGGCGGTTCGGGTGGCTGCGACGGCGGCGGGACTTGCTGAGTTGGCAGTATTGGCCAAGCCCGCTTGTCCTACTTGAGCCAGATCAAACTCGCCTGACGGCCTGTCAGGTGGTCGCGGCGGTACGAATAGAAACTGTCGCGTTCGGTAAATGTACAGTGGGTTCCGCCTGAAGCCCGGGTAACGCCATCGCGCGCCAGGAACAGCCGCGCCAGCGAATAGATGTCCGCCAGGTACTTGCCCTCATGGCCAGGATACGGAGCGAAAGCCGCCCTCACCTGATGCGCTTCGGCATCGCCATGTGCGCCTGCCACAAAACTCTCCAGCACATCGGCGCCGACTTCAAACGCTTGCGGCCCGATGGCCGGCCCCAGCCACGCGGTGATCTCGCCGGCGCCGCGCGCGCGCATCGCCGCCACGGTTTCAGCCAGCACGCCCGCAGCAAGCCCACGCCAGCCCGCATGCGCTGCGCCAACCACTTTTCCTTCGAGGTCGGCAAACAGCACCGGCAGGCAGTCGGCGGTCATCACCGCGCACACCACGCCGGGGCGATCGGACACGCCGGCATCAGCCACCTGCACCGGCGCGCCGGGGATCACGGTGGCCGAGTCGGCCACTGCGATACCGTGGACCTGCGACGTCCAGGCAGGCGTTGCCGGCAGCAGCGACTGCAGCAGCGCCCGGTTCTCGCGCACGGCTTCGGCATCGTCGCCGCAATGCAGGCCAAGGTTCAGCCCGCAGCCACCGCGCCCGTCGTCGTAAGGCCCGGTGCTGACGCCGCCGCCGCGCAGCGTGGCCATCGCCCCGATGTTGGCGGGGGCGTCTGGCCAGTCCGGCGTGATGAATTGCGCTTGCGTCATGCCGCTTCAGGTTCCGGGATACCGCACCTTGCAATCAGCTCGGCGAAGTCGCCCGCCAGCGGCACGATCCACTCGCAGTCATCGCCGGTGCCGGGATGCACCAGCCCGAGGCGGCGCGCCTGCAGCGCCTGGCGGTGGAAGAACGGCGCCAGGTGCTGCTTGCCGTACACCGTGTCGCCGACCAGCGCGAAGCCGATCGACATCATGTGCACGCGGATCTGGTGGGTACGCCCCGTTTCGAGCTGGCACTGCACCAGGCTGACCGGACGGCCTTCCAGCACGCCGCTGGAAAGGCGCTCGTAATGCGTGATGGCCGGCTTGGCCGAGAAGTTGGTCGACACCGCCATCTTGACGCGGTCTTTCGGGTGGCGACCCATCGACGCGTCGATGGTGCCGGACAGCTGCGGCGTGCCCCATACCAGCGCGAAATACTCGCGCTTGACGCTGCGCGCCTGCAGCTGGCGCACCAGGTCGGTCTGCGCCGCCAGCGTCTTGCCGACGACCATCAGGCCGCTGGTATCCTTGTCGAGGCGGTGCACGATGCCGGCGCGCGGCACATTCGCCAGTTGCGGGCAGTGGTGCAGCAGGCCGTTGAGCAAGGTCCCCGACCAGTTGCCGGCGCCAGGATGCACGACCAGGCCGGCCGGCTTGTTGATGACGATGATGTGCTCGTCCTCGTGCACGATGTCGAGCTCGATTGCTTCAGCTACGTAGGCTTGGTCTTCCGGCGCGCTTTGTGGCAGGATAACGACCGTTTCATCGCCATACGCGGTATCCTTGCCGCGCTTCGGCTTGCCGTCGACGAGCACGTGCCCGCCTTCGAACCATTGCTGGATGCGGCTGCGCGAATATTGCGGCACCAGGCCGGCGACGACTTTGTCGAGGCGCTGGCCGCATGCGTCCGGCGCCAGTTCCAGGGTGATCGGGGACAGGTCGGATCCGGCGAGTGCCGGCGCAAATTCAGCGTCCAGTTCATCGTCAAAATCCGGGTCTTCAGGTAAATCCGCCGAAATCGGCGTTGGAGTTAATATCACAGCATTCCCATCGGCTATAATCAGCCTTTCGTTGAAACTCGAATAATTCTTGCAAAAAGATATGCAAAAAAAATTGAAAGTAGTTGTTGCTTCGTTCCTTCTGCTTGGTATGTCGGCTTGCAGCTTGTTGCCGGAAAAGACCGACGAGACCAAAAACTGGTCGGTAGAGAAATTATACGCTGAGGCGCGCGCTGAAATGACCGGCGGTCATTACGAGAGTGCGATCAAGCTGTTCGAACGCCTCGAATCCAACTACCCGTTCGGCACCTACGCCGCACAGGCGCAGATGGAAATCGCGTACGCCCATTACAAGACCCAGGACCAGGCCCAGGCGCTGGCGGCGGTCGAGCGCTTCATCAAGCTGCACCCGAATCACGCCGCGGTCGATTACATGTACTACCTGCGCGGCCTGATCAGCTTCAACGACCAGGTCGGTTTCCTCGGCTCGCTGTACACCCAGGACCCGACCGAGCGCGACCCGAAAGCGACGCGCGAATCGTTCGCCGCGTTCAAGGCGCTGGTCGACAAATTCCCGAACAGTGTCTACGCGGCAGACTCGATCGCGCGCATGAAGTACCTGGTCAACGCGATGGCACAGTACGAAGTGCACGTGGCCAACTACTACTTCCGCCGCGGCGCCTACCTCGCCTCGCTGAACCGCGCGCAAAAAGCGGTCCAGGAATACCAGGACGCCCCGGCGATCGAAGAAGCGCTGTGGCTGATGGTCCAGAACTACGACAAGCTCAATATGCCTGAGATGCGTGCCGACGCGCGCCGCGTCTTCGTCAAGAGTTTCCCGAGCAGCCGCTTCCTGAACGCGAACGCGCAAGGCAAGCAGTGGTGGAGATTCTGGGGCGGCAAATAATCTAGCCCGCTCCCCTTGGGGGTCAGGTCTGGCAATCGGACATTTTAGTTCCGCAATGTCCGATTGCCAGACCTGACCCCCAAGGAGGAATCAGGCGACTTTGCGGCGGAACACCCAGGTCTTGTCGTTCGACGCATCCTTCACAAACGCATAACCGTCCACGTCGAAGCGCTTGAGCTTTTGCGGGTCGGCAATCCCCTTCACCGCCGCGTAGCGCGCCATCATGCCGCGGGCGCGCTTGGCAAAGAACGAGATAATCTTGTACTGTCCGTTCTTCCAGTCCTCGAACACCGGCGTGATCACCGGCACCGACAGCAGCTTCGGCTTGACCGACTTGAAGTATTCCTCCGACGCCAGGTTCACCAGCACTTTCGCGTCCTGTTCCGCAGCCAGTTCGTTCAGCTTGCCGGTGACGGTTTCGCCCCAGAATGCGTACAGGTCCTTGCCGTGGGGCGTCGACAGGCGCGTGCCCATTTCGAGCCGGTGCGGCTGGATCAGGTCGAGCGGCCGCAGCACGCCATACAGGCCGGACAGGATGCGCAGCTTCGATTGCGCGTACGCGAGCTGCTTGGGCTTGAGCGAGCGCGCGTCGAAACCGTCGTAGACGTCACCGTTGAAGGTCATGATGGCCTGGCGCCCGTCCGCCGGTTCGGCATTCCAGCTCGCGTAGCGGCCCACGTTGAGCGCCGACAGCGTGTCCGAGATGCTCATCAGGCTGCCAAGGTCCGCCGGCGAATAGCTGCGCAGCACGTCGATCAGTTCGCGCGATCGGTGCAGGAAGTCAGGCGTGGTGTGCAGCTTGGTGGTGGGAGGCGTTTCGAGGTCGAGCGATTTTGCGGGCGACAAGACAATCAGCATAGAATTAGTTCAACAATCAAACGATAAACAATCCGACATGATACCTGCTCCAGCGAAACGCATCGTCATCGATACCAACGTCTGCCTCGACCTGTTCGTGTTCCACGACCCGCGCTGGAACACGCTGCTGGCCGACATCGAAAGCGGCGCGCTCGAAGTCGTCACGCGTTTCGATTGCCGCGACGAATACCACGTCGTGCTGCACTACCCTCACCTGCCGCTCGACGCGGCCAGCCGCCCGCGTTCGGCCGAGCGCTTCGATTCGCTGGTCAAGGTGGTCGCGCCCGAACCAAAGCTGATCCGCCTGCCGGTATGCAGCGACAAGGATGACCAGAAATTCCTCGAGGTGGCGCGCGACGCCAGCGCCGAGATTTTGATCACCAAGGACAAGGCCCTGCTGAAGCTGGCCCGCAAGACCGCGCAAGCTGGTTTGTTCCGCATCATGTTGCCGGAAGCATGGGTCAAAGCACGGGCTGCCGAAGCTGCGCTAGAATGAAAAGTCGCTCAATAACTTTCAACGCATCATGAACAGCCCTACCCTGCGCACCAAACTCCCCGCCGTCGGCACCACCGTCTTCACCCGCATGTCGGCCCTGGCAGTCGAGCACAGCGCAGTCAACCTGGGCCAGGGCTTCCCCGACTTCGCATCCGACCCGGCACTGCAGCAGATGGTGTCGGACGCCATGCGGGCCGGCCACAACCAGTATCCGATGATGTCCGGCGTGCCCGCCCTGCGCGAGGCGATCGCCGCCAAGGTGGCGACGCTGTACGGCCACGCCTACGACGCCGCAACTGAAATCACCGTCACCTCCGGCGCCAGCCAGGCCGTACAGACGGCCATCCTGTGCTGCGTGCATCCGGGCGACGAAGTGATCGTCATCGAACCTGCCTACGACTGCTACCTGCCCAATATCACGCTGGCGGGCGGCGTGACGGTGGCGGTCTCGATGGAACTGGGCGCCGATGGCTACAGCGTGCCGTGGCACAAGCTTGCAGCGGCGGTCACAGCGCGCACCCGCCTGATCATCATCAATTCGCCGCACAACCCGACCGGCTCGATCCTGCGCGAGTCCGACCTGCAGGCGCTGTCCGACATCGTTCACGGCACCGATATTCTTGTGTTGTCCGACGAGGTCTACGAGCACATGGTGTTCGACGGCGCGCGCCATGAATCGGTATGCCGCCATGCGGACCTGGTCGCGCGCTCGTTCGTGATCTCCAGCTTCGGTAAAACCTATCACGTGACCGGCTGGAAGGTCGGCTACGTGGCGGCGCCGAAGGCGTTGATGGCGGAGTTCCGCAAGGTGCACCAGTACAACGTGTTCACGGTCAACACGCCGATGCAGCACGGCATTGCCAACTACATGGCCGATCCGAAGCCATATCTTGCGTTGCCTTCCTTTTACCAGCGCAAGCGCGACCTGTTCCGCGAAGGACTGGCCAAGTCGCGCTTTACGCTGCTGCCTGCCGATGGCACCTACTTCCAGTGCGTGCGTTACGCCGCGATTTCCAGGCTGGATGAGGCGGCGTTCTCCGAATGGCTGACGACAGAAATCAAGGTCGCGGCAATCCCTGTCTCGGCGTTCTACAGCCAGCCGCAGGAATCGGGCATCGTGCGCTTCTGCTTCGCGAAAAAGGACGAGACGCTGCAGCTGGCGTTGGAGCGCCTGTCCAGCTTGTAAGATCACCGTGGGGAGACCGTCATGGCAGAATTGGAAGCCACGCAACACGTTCCCGCCGCCCCGGCCTCGGTCCTGCGCAGCCTGAACCTGCTCGCGCATCGGCTCGAACGGGTCTTGGTATCGCTGGGGGCTGACGGCGGTGCCGACACCGAGCTGCGCTCCATCGCCGGCGGCATCCTCGAGGCCGCGCAGAGATCGCCCGACGTTGCACTTGCGAGCATTTACCGGAACCAGATTGCCGGCCCGTACGCGGTTCGCCACTGCGTCGAGGTTGCCATTATCTGTGCGCTGGTCGCGCCCGCCATCCCCACCATCGCGGCCGCGTTGACGATGAACGCCGGCATGGTCCGGCTCGTTGAAACATTCCAGCTCCGGGATTGCGCGCTCAGCGACGAGGAACGCCGCGCGGTCCTGCACCACCCGGCCGAAAGCGCGGAGCTGCTGCGCCGGGCCGGCGTCGACGATGAGGCGTGGATCGCCTGCGTGCTCGCTCATCACGAGCTTGACGATGGCAGCGGCTATCCAGAGGGACGCCGGGCAGGCGACATACCGGAAGCGGCCAGGCTGATCGGCATGGCCGACCGCTACTGTGCGATGGTCTCGGCGCGCAACTACAGGCGGTCCCTGCTGCCTCCCGACGCACTCAGGAAACTACGCGCCGATGGCAACCACCAGCGGCTGATGGCGGCGTTCGAGCAGGACATCGGCGAGTACCCGCCGGGCACGCTGGTCCGCCTGGCCAACGGCGAAACGGGGGTGGTGTCATCGCGCCGAGGCGAGGACGGCGCGATCCAGGTCCATACCTTGCGCGACACTTTGGGGGTGCCGTTCCTGCCCTTCGAACAGCGCAGCACGCGCGAGCCGCATTTCGCCATCGCCGGGGCGCTGCACGAAGACAGCGCCGGATTGCGGTTCAGCATGCGCCAGATTTGGGGCGACGCCGCCGCGGTCTGATTACTTCGCGAACGACGCCATGAACTCAGGCAAGCCTGCCACCCGGTCGGCATTGATTTTGGCGACCGACGGCCGTTCCGCCATGCGCTTCAGGTAGTCCTTGACCGGCAAGACGGCCAGCAGGTCTTCGCCATATATCTTCTTGGTCGCCGATATCGCCAGCGGCAGGTGGCAAACAGCCACACAGTCCGCCAGCGTGAATTCTTCACCCGCGATGTACGGCGAGAATTTCGCCAGCTGCGCGAACGCCGGAATATTCTTGGCCAACTGCTTGCGGACGCGTTCCTTGGTGCTGTCGGACACGGTGCCGCCGAAGAATGCCGCGCCGTACAATTCGCGCACGACCAGTTCCAGGTGCAGTTCAATGAAGGTGATCAGCTCCTGCACCTTGGCGGCGCGGAATGGTCCTGCCGGCAGCAGCGCCGGCTGCGGATAGCGCGCTTCGATGTAGTTGACCAGCACCTGCGACTCCGCGAGGGTGCCGTCTTCCGTTTCCAGATACGGAACCTTGCCGAGCGGCGACTTGGCCAGGATCTCCGCCTTCGGCGTACCCAAGGTAACGCACTCCTCGAACGGGACGTTCTTTTCCAGCAGTACCAGCTTTACTTTATTGTAGTAATTGCTCGCGGCGAAGCCACATAACTTAAGCATATCTATCTGCTCCAGAAGGTTAGCGCGACAGCAGTTCCAGCTTGCGGTCAACAAATGTTCGCAACTGCGGGGTCAGGTTCGTCGACTGGCTGGCGCGTTCAAACGCTGCCACGGCCTCCGCCGTCCGTTTCTCGGCCTGCAGGGAAATGCCCAGGCCCATCCACCAGATGCCGTTGCCCGGCGCGCTGCGCAGTGCAGCCTGGTATTGTTCCGCCGCCTCGCGGTGCCGGTCGTCGCGCGCCAGCGCGCCCGCGAGGAAGGCGTAGTATTCGCCATTGCCCTGCGCGTACGGCAAGGTACGCATCAGTGTATCGATGCCGGAGGTACCGCCCTCGATCTGCAAGCGCGCCAGCAGCATCGCCATCGCCGGCTGGCGCGGGTCGAGCGTCAGGCCGTTTTGCAGCACGCGCATCGCCGGACCCTTGCGGCCCGCTTCCACCAGCAGCCCGACCAGCGTCTGGCGCGCCGCCTCGTGGCGCGGCTCGATGCTGATCGCCTGCTCGAAGCCTGCGATGGCCTCGCCGACGCGGCCATCCTGCAAGCTGGCGAGCGCGCGGTTGTATTCGCTTTCGGCACGCTGGCGCGGGGTCATCTGGCGGCCGGTTTCCGTTGGCGGCTGCGGCCTGCCTGGTTCGGCAAGCTGCGTTGACGCCGCCACGACCGGCACGGCGCGCTTCGGCGTTTCATGTCGTGGGACCGCTGGCCGCGGCGCCGGTTCCTGGTCTGGCTCAGTTGCGCGCGCCGGCTCGACCTGGATTATCGGCATTGGCGGCGCTTCGTCATCGACCACTTCGGGCGGCATCTGCTGCACCATCTTTACGGGTGCGCTCGCGACTGCGCCGGCTGCCGGCCGCTTCAACCACCAGTAACCGGCGCCAGCCGCCAGCATCAACGCGACGGCAGCGGCGACGCCGATGGCGGCCACCGGCGGGTTGCGGCCATGGGAAACCGATTTGAGCTTGCTCTGCGCGGCGGCGCCCGGCGCGGCGGCGCCCGGCGCGGAACCGCGGGCGTCCAGGTCCTGCAGCATTTTGTTAATGAGGCTCAACTTGTCAACGCCCAGGCCAGCCCGCCGGCAGCCGCCAGCACGGAAAACGACGCGGCCCACGGCCACAGGCGCCGCCTGGCGGTGATCGTGTCGCGCGCGGCCACCGATACATGCTGGCGCGTCACTTCCTGCTTGCCCTGGCCGTACGCCACCATCAGCGACTTGTGCGCAAGGATGTTGACCAGGCGCGGAATCCCGCCGCTGGCGCGATACAGTTTCGACACGGCGCCACGGCTGAACAGGCGGGAGCCGCCGAAGCCGGCAACGCGCAGGCGGTGCGCCAGGTAGTAATCGAGGTCGTCCTTGCGCAGCGGGCCAAGGTGGTAATGGAAAATAATGCGCTGGGCCAGCTGGCGCACCGAGTCGAGCTCCAGCTTGCGGTTCAGTTCGGGCTGGCCGAACAGCACGATTTGCAGCAGCTTGCGCTTTTCCGTCTCCAGGTTCGTCAGAAGGCGCAGCGCCTCCAGGCTGACCACCGGAATCGCCTGCGCTTCATCGAGGCACAGCACCACGCGCTTGCCTTCGACGGCCAGGCCCATCAGGCGCATCATCAGCGCCTTGATCAGCTTGTGCTGGTCGACGCCCTTCTCCAGTTCGATCGACAGCTCGTCGGCCAGCGCAAGCATCAGGGTGCGCGGTTCGAGGTAGGGGTTGGGAATGTAGGCGGTAACGAAGTCGTCGCCAAGCGTGGCCATGAACTTTCGGCACAGCAGGGTCTTGCCGGTACCGACCTCGCCGGTGATCTTGATGAAGCCGTCGCCGTTGCGGGCGGCGACCAGCAGCGTGTTGAGCGCCTCCTGCGAGTGCGGACTGGTAAAGAAGAAGCTCGTATCCGGCGTAATGCTGAACGGAACCTCGCGCAGGCCGAAGTGCTCGGTGTACATTACTTGCGCCTTCCTGCGTTCGGGTCCAGGTCCTGGATACGGCGGCTGGTGTCGAGCAGGTCCTGGTTCCAGCTGTCGCCGCCTTCGACGATGGTCGGCTTGATCAGCACGACCAGCTCACGCTTCTGGTTCACATTATTCTTGTTGCGGAACAGGTTGCCGATCACCGGCAGGTTGCCCGCGCCCGGCACTTGCGAGCGGTCGTTGGTCGAGGCCTGGCGCATCAGCCCCCCAATGGCGACGACCTGGCCGTTCTGGCCGCGCACCATGCTGTCGATCTCGGAAGTCGAGGACGCCGCCAGCGGCAGGCTCAGGTTGCCGGCGCTGCCCAGGTTGATGGCCTTGGTAACAGTGGTGACCTGGCTGACCGATGGGTGCACGTGCAGGATGATGTTGCCCTTGTCGTCGATCTGCGGGGTCACGTCCAGCACCACGCCCGAGAAGAAGGGCTGCAAAGTCACGCTCGGCGTCACGGTATTTCCGGTCGTGTTGGTGTTGGTGGTCGTGGTCACGCCAGTCACATAGAACTCGTCGGTGCCGATCTTCAGCACTGCCTTCTGGTTGTTCAAGGTCGCAACACGCGGGCTCGACAGGACGTGGACGGTCCCCTGCGACTCCAGGAAGGAGATCAGCGCGGCGAAATTATTGGTCTGGAATGCCAGGCCGAACAGCGAGCTGCCGAGGCTGCTGGCGTTGGCCAGCGCAAAGCCGGTCGAGGCCAGCAAGCCGGTAGCGTCCGACATCGTTGGTGGCTGGCCGCCGCCGAACGGCAACGGAGCGAGCGTCGTACCGGGGCCGACATAGCCTGTCGACACGCGGTTGCCATGCGAGCTCTTGAACGAGGCAAACGAAGCCCAGTTGATGCCGCTCTGGAAGCTGTCGTTCAGTTCCACTTCAAGGATCTTTGCCTCGAGAATGACCTGGCGGTCCACCGACAGCTGGGTCGCCTTCAGGTAGCGGTCGACATTGCGCAGTTCTTCCGGCATCGCGCGGATCACCAGCACGCCCGACTGCGGGCTGATCACGACGCTGCGGCCACCTTTTTCCGACTCCCCGACGATGGCCTCGATGGCCGCCTTCAGCTCGACCCAGAAGTCGTTGCCCGACGTAGTGTTGACGCTGGAACTGTCCGCTGCCGAGCGGTTGCCGTTGGCATCGCCCTGATTATTGTTCTGATTGTTCTGGTTCAATGCAGTACCGTCGCCGCCGCTATTGCTGATGCCCGCGTTCGCCACCGAGGTCGACGTCACGCGCAGGTTCGACACGCCCTTGCGCGAACCAATCAGGTAGTTGACCTGGAACATTCTGGTCTGCATCGTCAACGGCTTGATCGCAATGCGCGTGCCCTGGATCTGGTATTCGTAACCGTACAGTTCGCGCACGGCGTCGAGCGCCTCGATCATTGTCACGTCCTTCAAATTGGCCGTGATCGTGCCGCTCACTTCCGGATGCACCAGCATGTTGAAGCGGGTGCCGGCAACCAGCGAATTGAAGAACTGCTGTGCAGGTACGTTGTTGAAGGACACGTTGAAACGCTCCTCCAGCGCCGGCCGCGCCTTCGGCAGCTGCGCGGCGAGCGCCGAGGCTGGCGGCAGCAAGGCGTTCGAGACGGCGTCGTCGACCTTTGCCGCGCTGGCGGGCTTCGCGGCCGCGCCGGATACCTCGGCGCTGATCCTGTCGTAGGTCGCGCGCTCGGACGGCGTGCCGCAGCCAGCGAGGGCAAGGGCGGCGGCGATCAGGAGAAGTTTTTGCATGCTGTCTGTCTTCATGGCGTGGCTATTGTTGTACGGACTTCGTGTTCTCGCCAGCAGCTGCCGCCGGGAACAATTTCAGCACTTGTTTCTTGCCGCCTTTCGACAGCACGACCTCGGTTTGCGTCATGCGTTCGACGCGCGCGCCCTTGATGTTGTCGCCCAGCCGGACCATCTCGCCGTCGATCACCGCCACGTGCCGTCCGCCCGGCGTGCGCGCGATCAGGATCGACTGCAGGCGCGGGCCTTCCAGCGCCACCGGTCCTCCCGTCGCCCCCTTGGCATTTGCCATCAGCGATGCCGGCGGGCGTGTCGGATCCTGCAATGCCTGTGCGCACACAACGCCTGCCGTGAGTGTACATGCTGCCATGAAGAAAATGCTGGCTATCGCTTTCACAGCTTCATCCATTTCCGGTCCAGGCTCAGCGTGTGCAAGGTCAAGGTCAGGCGCGAGTTCGGGTACTCTTCGACGTCGAGCGCGGCGCTGCTCCACAACAACTGGGTCGGCATCGTCTCGAGCGCGTTCATGTAGTTGATCATGTCGAGGTAGTTGCCGCGCACCGTGACCTGGACGGCGTGGCGGTACAGCAGCGCAGCGCCGCCCGTGGCCGCAGCGCCAGATGCCGGGTTGTAGCTGGCCTCGGCGACGGCGGTGGCCGGCAAGGTCTTCATCGACACCAGCGTCAATCGTCCGTTTGCTGCGAGAATGGCCTCCAGCAGCGGCGCGATCTTCTCGGGCGCAACCAGGCCCTGTTCGAGCGCGCGCAGCTTGCCGCCGAGCGAATCGATATCGGCCTTGACTGCCGCCAGGCGCGTGCGGTTCGGCGCATCCGGATCCATCGAGAAACCCGACAGCTTGGCGCTGATCTCGCCGTCGATGCCGCTGATGTTGTTGCGGACCTGGGCGATCTGCGTGCGCAGTGCCTGTTCCTTGGCGAACAAGGGACCCAGCATCAAGGAATACACGACGAACAAAATGGCCGCGGCCGCGGCCACGAATACCATCGCGCGCTCGCGCAGGCTGAGCGCATCGATCTTGTTGCCGAGCGCGACAAGGCGTGCAGTCATCGCGCGGCCTCCTGCACGACCGATTCAAGGCGGAACTCGACGAACGGTGCTGCGCTGGACTTGCCGCCTTCGTCTTTCATCTCGCCCTGGGCAATCTCGAGGCTGGAGAACGACTTGCCCTGCATCACAGGCTCGCGCGTCAGGCGACTGATGTAGCCCGGCACCATGCTGCCTTCCAGCGCCCTGCCCCGGATGCCGATGTCAGTCCCGGCGACCGAAACACCGGTCAGCCACAGCCCATTCATGTTCTGGCGCGCCAGTGCCTTGTAGTATTCGGAATAGCCGGTCGTGTTGCCGAGTTCTCCGCGTTCGAGTACACCCGACACCAGCCGCAAGGAACGCAGTTGCGCCTCCGCCTCAGCGATTTGAGCTTCCAGCTCTTTACTCGGCGGCCTTGGCGCGAATTCGGCGTTCACCATGGCCTGGCGGGCCCGCTTCTGCACCAGCTGGGCGTTGACCGCCATCGCTTCCTGCTCGCGCGCGTTGACGTGATGCTTGCCGTACGCAACCATCGCCAGCGAACCGAACAGCAGCACGCCGAGCGCCTGGGCCATGGCAATGCTGCTGAAGACCTTCTTCTGCTTGAGGAAGACCGGGTTGAAGAGGTTTATCTGCTGGCTCAAAGCCGCGTCTCCTCATGGCGCAAGGCCGCGCCGATGGTGAAGAAGAAGCGCTGCTGCGCCGCTTTGTCCAGCAGTTCGGGCACGCCGCTGATGTCCAGCGCGTCGCCCAGGTCCATCGTCTGGACCGGCGTGTACAGGTTGCTCGACAGGTATTCCTCGAGGCCCGTGACTGCGCTCGGCGCGAGCAGAAGCTTGGAAACGCTGATGAAATGGAACTGGCGGTCGAAGTGATCGAGCGAGCGTTGCAGCTCAAGCGTGATCTTGTCGAAGCTGGCGTGCTTGCGGTCGTGGTCGGTGTCGAGCAATTGCTCGAGCGTGACGTCGATGCGGCGCGACAGGTAGAGTTCGCCCGTGAAGGTCACCGTCAGCAAGCCGCCGTCGGCGCCGAACGACAGCATCGCCAGGCCGCAGCCTTCGGGCTCTACCAGGGTCGAAATATTTCGCTGCGCCATTTCGGGAATATCGATCACCGACAGGCCCACTTTGGCCGTGGCAAAAAGGGCCTGGCGCTTTTCGATGACGCTGTTGCGCGCGGCGACGGCGAACATGCCGTGGTTGGTGCGCACTGTGGCGTTCTTGTCGGCCGGGATATCGAGCACGTCGATGGTGGCGTCGTCGACGTGGAAGTCGAGCATGTCCTTCAGGCGCCAGCGCACCGCGGTCTTGAGTTCGTCGGCGGGAACGTTCGGCGCCTCGCCGGCCAGCATCTGGTACTCGCCGCCGGACAGGACGGTGGTGCAGTGGAAGGTGGCGGCGCGCAACTCGCGGCCTGCCTTCTCGAGCAGATCGGCGTCGGGGCGGCCAGCGTAAAACACACATGTCTCCACCGCCGGACGGGCACCGGGAACACGCGAAATGCGGGCGGCGGCGATGCCATCGCCACGCAGCGAAAATGACAGCCAGGATTCAATCTTCTTCGCTTGTTTGAAAAAACGCATGCAGGCAAAAGGTAAAGTTAGGCGACTAAATGAAGAACGCGCGATAGGCGCTTGATTATATTCAAGTTTCGCAGGGTATCGATACTAATTTTACAACTGGGAAATATATATTCTGTTTTTCGCGCAGTTGGGCTGCAAATACGCCACGCCGGGGCTGGCTAGTGGAGTTCGCGCAGGTAGATCAGCGGGCTCTTGTAGGTGCCGAATTTGATCCTTGCCTTCGTGCTTGGCAACCAGAGGAGGTGGTCGACCAGCAAGTCGACGCTGCCGGCCTTCCCGGGCAACGAATTGACCGAGAACCTGGCGGTACCGGCGGACAGCAGCTGCAGCGGAGAAGGTAGCAGACTGAGCACACTTCCGCCAAGGCTGCCATTGAGCTTCGTGAAGGTGGCCCTGGATGGATCGATCAAGTTGTGGTTGTCGGTGCTGCTCGGTTCCCAGTTGCTGCCGCTCCAGTATTGCGCGCTGACTTGCACGGGAAGATTCAGCCGCTCCGAGCCGTGTGCGCTTGGCACCAGCAGGCGGCCATTGACGATCCGGATGCCCGCCTCGGGCGAGTCCACCGGCAGCTTCGAGCTTACTGCTCCTCCGCTCTCCACAGCGCGCAGGTAGATACTGTCGGGCGCGCCCCACGGCCCCTGCGGTGAATCGCGATCAAACGGATTGAGCAGCGTGTAAGAAGGTTCAACCGTGGCCACGCCATCGATAAACTTCCCGGCAGGCGCAGTGGCAGGACTCAGGCTAAGCTTTTGCACCGTACCGCCGGCCTGGTCCCATGCCGACAACACGACTTCACGGGCGAAACCGCCCCGGTAGTTCATTGTCCGAACGCCGCTGGCGCTTCGCGCTGTGACCATGACCTCGAATGCTTCCCTTGAATATGCCCCCGCCTCGATACCGGACGGGCATCCCATTTTGATCCTGCACGCCATCCTCTGGCTTGTACTGGTCATGAAATGGTGGGGAATGAAACGTCCAGCCGTGGCCGGCGTAACGATCAGCTTGTCGAGCCGGACATCCAGGTACGTCGACGCCGCGATGCCGGGCGTCAGCTGGATAATGCCGACGTCGTCCCACTTGAATTGCGCTGTCGCCTTTCCGTTTGCCGGTGTACCGAACTTGCCGATCAGTTCGGGAAGTACACGGACCGCGCCGTCGTGCGCGTCAACGTCGTCGTGCAGCATCGCTGCCTTACCCGGTACCGTACTCGCGCCGACCGACACTGCCGGCACCAGGAACAGCGCAGGGTCGCTCTCCCGGCCAAAATTCGGTGTCAGCGTTTTAGACTTTGCATAGGCGCCGACCGTCACCGTGAATGGAACGCCAGCACGGATGACAAACGCGTGGTCATCGGCAAGCGCGCCTGGCACAGCTGTTGTTCCGTCGTTCCCCTTGATGTCGGAAATCCTTACCTCATCCGGAACAGACACGAATGCCATGCTGCCGCTCGCTTTCCGGCTTGCTACCGGACGCAGGAATAATCGAATTTGGCCTACGTCGGCATAACTGAAGCTGGCCGCCGCCGACACACCGTTGAACGTCACCGTCACGGGGGCGGACCAATTGGCGGGCTCGACGCCGTCGCTCGCGCAGACCGGCAAGGTCTTGAGGGCGTAACTCGCCGACACCCCGGCGGGTGACGATGGATTCAGGCAGCTCAGGCCAAACTCCATCGATTCTGTTGCCGGTGAAGGGGCAACAGGCACGCCATTCGAAACCGGAGTGATATAAATAGTGCGAACTTCACCTGCGACGATCGGTGCAAGTGTCGTCGAACATTGTTTTTCGGAATCCAGTGGCACTCCCGCGTTGCATGCCGAATCGGTGAACACATATTTAAGGGAGCCATCCGATACAACCCCCTTGACGATAACTGTATTATTTTCAGGAACCGGATCGTACATCTTGCCGGTTACCGCAGCACTCACGGAAATCGTCCCGCTGGCGCTCACCTTTGCCGTGAGGATCAGGCTCCCCAACGCCGAGCCGGATGAAAGCGATGCCGGGTTGCTACACGTGACGACCTGCCCTGCGCTGCTGCATGTCCAGCCCGTCCCTGTGCCCGACACAAACGCCAATCCCGAAGGCAAGGTCGTGGTAACAACGGTCGGCCCGCTTTCGGTGCTGGGCCCTTTATTCGACACGGTCACCGTATAGCCGACGCTCTGGCCGGGCGTCATCTCGTTATTCTGCAGCATCGAAATGTTGAGGTCCGACATCGGAACGTTCGGCAATGCGACGACTTCCGCGCTGAGCAGGACGAGGTCCTGCCCCGACTCGTAGCGGGTCGATGCCGTGGTCTGGCCGCCCTGGATGACGGGGTAGCCTACCGTGTAGGCATCGAAATCGATGCCGTACGACTTCTTGTCCCCGTCAATGTTACTTTGCGAGTTGAACTGGTTCCCGCTTGGATTAAGGGAGTCCGTCATCGCGTATCCATTGAAGCTGAGATTCTCGCCGGAACCGTCCAGCGTCACATCGCCTTCCCAAGTAATGTGCGCCACCCGGCCAGTTGCGCTGCCGACGGGGTTCGGCACGCGGAAACCGCTGAGGCTCAGCGAGATGCCGTTGTAGCGCATGTACTGGAACCCTTCGTACAGGTTCAACATGCGGAACGGCTCGCTGTCATCCGAGTAAACCACCAGCAGCGCGAATCCGCCCAGAACACCTTCAACCGAGCAGTACGGGGCATTGGTATCGACGGTCAGGCCCCTGAACGAGTATTTATCGTAATCCTCTGCCTTCTTACCGTTGCCGTTGCCATTGCCTTTGCCGTTCTTATCGTTCTCTTTCTTATCGCCCCACTTCTTCTTGACCTGTTCGGTTACATCCACAGCACCGGAATAATAGTTATAGTTATTACCGATCGTGGTCGAGTAGTAGCGTCTTTCGGCCTCGGCGCTGACGGAAACGCCATCGAAAACAACGGTGAAATCAGGGTTGTAGTTGGAGCCTGCCCAGTACAGCTGGGCGCTGAGGATGGTCGCTGTCGAGGGTATGCCCGCCAGGCTGGTCGTGCGGTCGATGCTCGGGTCGAACACTTCGCACGGCTTGTTGTTACCCTTGTTGCGAATGGTTTGCTGGATACCGGCAAAGTTCACGTTGCCGGCGAAACTCTTGAGCAGGCGGATAGCAGTATCAGCGCGCGCCACCTGACAAGCCAACGCAAGCGCCAGCATCAGGACAAGCCGCGTGACAAGATTGAATTGGGCCATCAGAACGTCGCCTCCATCGCACGCTGCACGTAGTCCGAGGTATTAACCGGGTTCGGGCACAGGCCGCCTGCGTTGGGCGCATTGCACGCGGTGGCGGTGACCTTCCAGCGGTCCAGTGCGCCCTCGACGCCGCTGTCGGTCGCCGGGCCAGCTGCTCTCACGCATCGGACAGTCACTGTGAACCCGCGCAACGACGTCGCGCCGTCCATGGAAAACGACGATTCAGCGTCGCACGTTCCTTGCCGCGCCTGCTTGAAAATACCCCACTCAAGCCCTGCGCGCGCCGCCTGGTAGGCGCGCGCCCCCTGGATGTCCAGGGCCGAGCTTGTCTGCTGCGTGGTGAATACCGTGACCATCGCAACGGCCAGCGTGGCGATGACGACGAGCAGGAAGATCGCCGTGACAAGGCCGACGCCGCGGCTGCGCACCAGCGCTGGCATGGCTGATCGGATGTTGTGCGTCATGGCGTGTTGTCCACGTGAACCTGGTGTACCAGTTTGATGGAGCCACCGTCGCCAGGCGATTCAAGCACCAGCGTCAATATCACCAGTGCGCCGCGGCTGTTCGCGTCGGTTGAGTAATCGAACTTGCAGCCGGTGACCCGCTGGGCCAGCAGGTTGGTAGGAACGAATGCCCCAGTAGGCTTACCCTTGACGATGCCGTAGTTCCATTGACGGCTCATGGTGCCGCTGCCGCCAGCGCCGGGCGTGCAGAAGTAGCTTACCGGTTGCCCGACGACATGGAAGCGCGATCCTGGCGATGGCATCGGCGGATTCTGCTGCGCAAATGGATTGGCCTGCAGCTCGATCTGGTAAAGGCCCTTGGCAGCGTCGACGGTCGTGAACTTTTCGACTGTGGCCCTGTTACCGCCGACGTAAGCATCCGCAGGGTCGATGCCGAGGTTGTAGACGACCACGTAGTCGCCCTTCATGATGGCGTGGTTTGCGTCCGGCGCATGCCCGATCATGGTGAATGTGCGTTTGCCGGGATCGACGAAATCGAGCACCGGCTGGCCTGCCAGGTCGTCATCCGGGGTCAGGTAGCGCCCGCCCGCCTTGGTCATGAAAAACGATATCGCATTGCCGCCATCGCTGATAACGATGCTGTTCGGCAGCGCGAGGCGCAACTCACGCGCCATGCGCCGCAGCGACAGGTCGGCGATGTCGGTCAGTTCGGCACGGGCGACGCTGTCGTGGTAGCCCTGCACAGGCATGCGGATGAACACGGCTACCACCGCGCCCAGCACGCCGATGATGACGATGACCATCACCGCCTCGATCAGCGTGAAGCCCGCCTGGCGCGCCTGGTGGATTGCGCGCACGGTCATGGGAAGGTTGGCGCGTAGCGCGTCCGGTAGGCGTCGAGCGCCAGCGTCTGGCCGTCATAGCTGACCTCGACTTTGATGTGAAGCACGTCGCTGTCTGCCCCGGTGCCGCCGATACCGTTCAGCGCCGCCGGACTGATTGTGACCTGGGCCGAATAGCCATCCACTTCCATCGGAGTACCGTTCGTATCGGCAAGTTTGTCTGCGGTGTTATTGAACGCCGCCTTGGCGACGCCCGGCTCGTCCACGTAATCATTGATGTTGTCGTAAGGCCGGCTACCGACGGGTTCGCCCCCACGTCCCTGCCCGAATGATTCCTGGATAGTGCAGTCGGCCGCACTGGTAGTCGTTGGCTCGACGGCCTTCGGATCGGTCGGGTCGCAATAGGTGAAGCCGGCCAGCCTGACTTCCTCAAGCAGGCCTTCGGCGATCATCAGCGCCTGCTTCTGGCGCACCGGGTCGGCGCTGCCCTTGGTGGTGAAGTTCAGTACCTGCAGCAGGCCCGCCAGCGCCGCGCCGATGATCACGATGAACATGATCAGTTCGATCAACGTAACACCGCGTTGGCGCAAGGGTTTAATAAACATAGCCGGTCTCCGGCACAACCATCACGCTGCGCTCGTCGCCGTCACCTTCAATTTTTACCAGGACGCGCTGGAAATTTCCCAGCGTGCCGTCTGCGTTGACGGCGTTAGGCTTGCCGAGCGCGTCGAACGCGAACGAGGCTGCCGGTCCGGACACGGTCTGGGTAACGCCTGCCGGGACTCCCTCGCACAGCCATGACGCGGAATTATCGCAATGCTGCAGCGTGCTTGCCGATCCGCTGTTGGCGCCGGACGGGGCGATGACGCGCGATGCGGCGTTGCAATCCGCTTCAAAACACAACTCGACACTGTCGGTGTCGACCCGCGCGTACACGGGCCGGTTTTGCGCGACAGCCAGCTTCTGGCCATAGCGCAGGATCGAGCGTGCCTGGTTGGCGAACGCGTCCGCGTCAAAGCTGGCGCGGTCGAAATAGCGTGCGGAAGCGATCGCGCCGAGCACGCCGATGATGATCAGTACCGCAATCAGCTCGATCATCGTGACGCCCAGTTGGAAACGCCAGACGTGACTGTGGCCGGTCACGATCTTCGGTACTCGAGAATCGTCGCCAGCCACAGGAACTTTTGCCCGAAACTATTTATTCGCAGTCGGCTGCGGTCGCAGTCAGCGTGAAGGCCGGCGCAACGCCCTTCACGGTGGACGGAGTGTAGCGCAGCACGCATCGAGTCGTCGCAGCCTGGCTGCGCAGGGACATCGGATAGATCGACAGCGTTCCGGCAGCGGCGACAACGTGGTAGTCAGCCGCGAGGCCGGCCAGGGCCGCGGTCGGCGCGGTTGCGCGCAGGTAGCCATCCGCGAGCGTCGTGTATTGCGCAGTCACACCTTCGACAGTCAGGGTGGTAAGCGGGGTGCCGGTACCATTGACCAGGTACTTTCCCTTTGCCATTGCAACGGTCGAGCTCAGCGCGCCCTTGGCCGCTTGCAGGCTCGCCAGACGGGCGTCGCCGCCGAGGCTGGAAAATTTCGGCAGTGCCGTTGCGGCAAGAATGCCGAGGATAACAATAACGACGATCAGTTCGATCAGCGTGAAACCGGCTTGGGCATTGCGCTTCATGTTCGATTTATTCATTAAGAACTCTCCGGTGCGGTAATTGGGCTGGTTTGGTCCGACCCATTTCTTGTTTAGTTTACGATTCTTTTTCCGATACTTGATCCAGGACGACGCCATTATTCCCAGCTGACAGCCCAAGAGTCTTACCATGTTGCGAGGTCAAGGCGATGAATTTTACCTTGAATCTGAGCAATGTTTGTTCTGGGGATTGGAAAGTTTTTCGGACCGATGCTGTATAGACCAGCTCTTTCTTGCCACGGTCGAAGTACCAGCAGTCGTCGGGTAAGCTATTTCCCTCTGGGGAATAGTATTCCCCTAGGTAATTAGCCGGTAACTCAACGAGCAAGGACATTGGATTCTCGTCTATAATCCGCGGCAACTCGTGTTCCCTTTTCGCAACAGAAAGTTGTGCGGTTCGCACGCTCAGCGCGGTGCGCAGCGTTCCAACGAGCCGCTGCACGGCAAGCTGTTGCGCCTCCCGTTGGTACGAATGCAATCGAACCAGCAGTAAAGACGTTAGTACCACGACAATAATCGTGGCCGCAGCCAGTTCGAACAATGTGAACCCGCGGCAGCGCGACTGCGGCATGACTGGCCGCGGGTTCGCGCTCATCGTTTCATGGCGGCGCTGCCAAGATCCCAGATCGGCAGGAAGATGCCGAGGGCGAGCACCAGCACCATCACGCCCAGGAAGGTAATCAGGATCGGCTCGATCTGGGCTGACAGCGTCTTGAGTTCGTAGTCCACTTCGCGCTCGTACATCGCCGCGATTTCATCCATCAGGTCGTCGAGCGAGCCCGACTCTTCGCCCACCGCGATCATCTGCAGCACGATCGGCGTGAACACGCCTGCCGTGACCGAAGTGCGCAGGATCGACTCGCCGCGCTCGACGCCGTCGCGCATCTGCTCGATCCGGGCGCACAGGTAGGCGTTATCGACGGTCTGCGACACCACCGTCAGCGCATGCACGATCGGCACCCCGCTCTTCGACGACAATGCGAAGCTGCGCGCAAAGCGCGCCATCGTCCCCTTCATGATGATCTTGCCGGCAATCGGGATCCCCAGCTTGCGCCGGTCCCACGAATAGCGGCCGGCCGGCGTCGCGATCCACGCACGCACCCCTGCGATCACGCCCGCCAGGAGCACCAGCATCACCATCCAGTAGTCGAGCATGAACTGCGAGGCGCCCATCAGGATGCGCGTCACCAGAGGCAGTTCGGCGTGCATGCCGGCGAACACCTTGGCGAACTGCGGGATCACGAACACGTTCACCACCACCATCGCAATCACCATCGCGATCACCACGAAGGTCGGGTAACGGGTGGCGGTCTTGACGCGGTTGCGCATGTCGCGGTCGAATTCGAGGTGATCGAACAGGCGCAGGAACACGTCGTCCAGGCGGCCGGTCATTTCCCCTACCTTCACCATCGACAGATAGAAGTTATTGAATACGTCGGGGTGCCGGCGCATTGCGGCCGATAGTTCGCGACCGGAGTCAAGCGACTCGCGCAGGTCCTTGATCACGCGGGCGAACGACTTGCTGACCGCCGATTCCTGCAGCCCGGCCAGGCCGCGCATGATCGGCACGCCCGACTTGAGCAGCGTGTAAAGCTGGCGGCTGAAAAGCTGCACGTCCATCGACGTGACCTTCTTTTCGGTCAGCTTGTCCCACAAGGTCTGGTTCGAGGCGCTGGCCGCCGTCTTTTTAGTCAGCGTGATCTCGATAGGCGTCACGTCGGTGCCGAACAGCTGGTCGGCCACCGCGCCGCTGTCGGCGCCTTCCAGCACGCCTTGCATCAATTCGCCGCGCGCGTTGCGGCCTTTGTAGGCGAAGAACGGCACTTAGTCCTCCAGCTGGTTACTAATGCGCATTGCTTCGGACACCGTCGTGCGGCCCTGGACCGCCAGTTGCACGGCGTGGCGGCGCAGCGTGGCGCCTCCCATTTCCTGTTGCGCGGCCTTGAGGAAGTGCGCCGGGTCCGGATGGTTGGACGCATCGACAACCGCCTGCGTCATCTCCAGCAGCTCATAGACGCCGGTCCGGCCGCGGTAACCCATGCCATTGCAGTGCGAGCAGCCTTTCCCGTGGAAGAACCGGGCCTTGTCGACGTGTTCCAGCAATTCGTAGCGCAGCCACTCATGTTCGGCCGGCGTAGGCTGGTGCGGCACGGTGCAGCTTTCGCAGATCACGCGCACCAGGCGCTGGGCCAGCACCGCCTGCAGCGAGCTGCCGACCATGTAGCGCGGCACACCCATGTCCATCAGGCGCAGCGGCGTGCTGGCGGCATCGTTGGTATGCAGCGTCGACAGCACCAGGTGGCCGGTCATCGCCGCGCGCAGGCCGATCTGGGCGGTCTCCTGGTCGCGCATCTCGCCGACCAGCACGATGTCCGGATCCTGGCGCAGCGCGGAGCGCAGCACGCGCGCGAACGACAGCTCGATCTTCTCGTTAACCTGCACCTGGTTGATGCCCGGCAGGCGGTATTCGACCGGGTCTTCGACGGTAATCAGCTTCTTTTCCAGCGAATTGAGTTCGGCCAGCGCGCTGTACAAGGTGGTGGTCTTGCCGCTACCAGTCGGGCCGGTGACCAGCACCAGGCCGTTCGGACGCTGCACGATGGCGCGGAAGCGCTTGACCAGCTTGGGCGGCATGCCGATCGCGTCGAGGCGCAAGGTGGTCCCGCCCTGGTTCAGCAAACGCATGACCACCGATTCGCCGTACTGGGTCGGCATCGTCGAGATACGCACGTCGATCCGCTGCTGCTTGACCTTGATGGCAAAGCGGCCGTCCTGCGGCAGGCGCTTTTCGGAAATGTCGAGGTCCGACATCAGCTTCAGGCGCAGCGCCAGCGGCGTGGCGATCTTGATATCGGCCTCAGTCTGCAGGTGCAGCACGCCGTCGATGCGGAAACGGATCTGCAGGCGCGACTCCTGCGGCTCGATATGGATGTCGGACGCGCGCACCTGGGTGGCGTCGTCGAACACCGATTGCAGCAGCTTGACGATCGGCGCTTCTTCCAGGCCCGGATTGGCGGCCAGCGCGCCGAAGTCGACGAAGCTGTCGCCGAGGTCCTGTTCCAGCTCGCGCGCCGCCTCGGTGATTTCCTCGGTGCGGCGGTAGATGCGGTCGATCGCGGCCAGCACTTCGGTCTCGTTGACGACCGCCAGCTCGATGTTCTGCTTGACCAGCCGCGCGATCTCGTCGTACGCGAACAGGTCGGTCGGGTCGGAGATGCCGACCAGCAGGCTTCCGCGCCGGTCTTCCAGCACCAGCGCGCGGAAGCGGCGGGCCTGCGTTTCAGGCAGCATCCGAACCAGATCCGGGTTGATATTGTAGAACTTGAGATGGATGAACGGGATGGCCAGCTGGTGCGCCAGCGCGCCAGAGATCTGCTCTTCGGTGACGAAGCCGTTTTCGACGAACACGCGGCCCAGCTTTCGGCCGGTGCGCTTCTGCTCGGCCAGCGCCATGCCCAACTGCTCTTCGGATAACAGCTTTTCCTGGACCAGGATTTCTCCCAGCCTGACTTTTTCTGGCCTTGCCATCGACTACCCCGTGAGTTGAACGAACCGCGCGGGCCATTTTAGTCTAGAAATGCCAGTCTTTTGACGTAGGGAATGATTTCTCTGCCGCCATTTGTGAAAACCCGACAGAGTGGGATACAGTGAGACTTTTCCGTCACCACCAATCCTATGCCCACCCGCGCATCGCAACGCCGCCGAATCTTCCTGATGCGCCACGGCAGCGTCACCTACTTCGACCAGTCCGGGAAACCAATCCTGCCCGAAACGGTACCGCTCAATGAGTTGGGCCGTGACCAGGCCAGTGCCGCCGGCCGCGTGTTTGCCGCCGACCAGATCCGTTTCGACCGGGTCATCGTGTCGGGCCTCCCGCGCACAGTGGAAACCGCCAGGCGCGTGCTGATGGAAACAGGCCAGGACATCGAGCTTGAAACGTGGCCGGCGCTGGAGGAAATCCGCGGCGGACGCCTGTCGGCCATTCCTGAACACGAACTGAAAAGCGCCTTCACCGGCGTGTTCGAAGGGCTGGCCGGCGAAGACCAGCGCTTCCTTGGCGGCGAGTCGGTCGGCGAACTGATGGACCGGATCCATCCTGCAATTGAGCGCCTGCGCGCCGACAAAGCGTGGGACACTGTGCTGCTGGTCCTGCATGGCGGGGTCAACTGCGCGATCCTGTCGCTGGCACTGACTGGCCAGCGCATGTTCCTGGGCGGCCTCGCGCAGATGCCTGGCTGCATCAACGCGCTCGACGTCGGCGAGATTGAGAACGACTGGGTGGTGCGCTTCGCGAACTACGCCCCGCCCGGCCCGCTGCAGGCACAGGCGCGCAGCACGACTATGGAACAGCTGTTTGAGCAGTACAAAAAATGGCGCTGAATTTTCTACCGATAAAAAGTACGGTCGTTCTATTCATGAGCTGGAATAAATAGACAACAAGGAGACGCGATGTTCGAAGAAATGATGGGGACCAAACCGGTCTCGGATCGCCAGAAGTTCGATGTCGAGGCCCTCGACGCCTACATGCGCGAGCACGTCGAAGGCTACCAGGGCGGTCCGCTGGCGGTGGAACAGTTCAAGGGCGGGCAATCGAATCCAACCTTCAAAATCAGCAACGGCAGCCAGCAGTACGTGCTGCGCACCAAGCCCGGCCCGGCCGCCAAGCTGCTGCCGTCGGCGCACGCGATCGACCGCGAGTACCGCGTGATGGACGCGCTTCACAAAGCAGGCTTCCCCGCAGCGCGCCAATACGCGCTGTGCCTCGACGAGTCGGTGATCGGCCGCGCGTTCTTCATCATGGAATTCGTCGAAGGCCGCGTGCTGTGGGAACAATCGCTGCCCGGCATGACGCCGTCCGAACGCACCGCGATCTACGGCGAGATGAACCGCGTGCTCGCCCAGCTGCACAGCATCGACTACGCCGCCATCGGCCTGGCCGATTTCGGCAAGCCAGGCAACTACTTCGGCCGCCAAATCGAACGCTGGACGCGCCAGTACCAGGCCTCAAGCACCGAAACCATCGAAGCGATGGACAAGGTGATCGAATGGCTGCCGCAGAATATCCCGCCCGGCGACGACACCTCGATCGTGCACGGCGACTACCGCCTCGACAACCTGATCTTCCACCCGACCGAGCCACGCATCCTCGCCGTGCTGGACTGGGAACTGTCGACCGTTGGCCACCCCGCTGCCGATTTCTCGTATCACTGCATGAGCTGGCACATCGCGCCGGGACAGTTCCGCGGCATCGGCGGGATGGATCTGAAGGCGCTCGGCATCCCGAGCCAGGACGAATATATCGCCTGCTACTGCGCGCGCACCGGCAAGACCATCCACGCCGAAGACTTCAACTTCTACCTCGCCTACAACATGTTCCGCCTCGCGGGCATCATGCAAGGCATTATGAAGCGCTACGTGGACGGCACCGCATCGAGCGCGCAGGCGCTGGAGAACGGCAAGGCAGCGCGGCCGATGGCCGAAATGGGCTGGCACTACGCGCAGCTGGCCATCGCCGAACAAAACTAACCCTCAAGGGCGATCATGGATTTCGACTATTCCGAGCGCTGCAAGGAACTGCAAGCACGCCTGCTCGCCTTCATGGACGAGCACATCTACCCGAACGAGAAGGCCTTCAAGGCGGAAGTTGACCGCAGTGGAAGCGACAAGGGCGACCGCTGGATTCCCACTGCGCTGATTGAGCGCCTCAAGCCGCTGGCGCGCGAACAGGGCCTGTGGAACCTGTTCCTGCCGAAGTCGCCGCGCGCGCCGGAAGGCTTGTCCAACCTGGATTACGCGCCGCTGTGCGAGATCATGGGCCGCGTGAGCTGGGCGCCGGAAGTGTTCAACTGCGCCGCGCCGGACACCGGCAACATGGAAACCATTGAGCGTTACGGCAGCGAAGGGCACAAGCGCGAGTGGCTCGAGCCCCTGCTCCGAGGCGAGATCCGTTCAGCCTTCGCGATGACCGAGCCTGACGTCGCATCGTCCGACGCGACCAACATCCAGACCCGCATCGAGCGGGACGGCGGCGATTACGTCATCAATGGCCACAAGTGGTGGATCTCCGGCGCCGGCGACCCGCGCTGCAAGATCTTCATCGTGATGGGCAAGACCGACCCGGACGCCGCGCGCCACGTGCAGCAATCGATGCTGATGGTGGCGGCCGATACGCCGGGCATCACCATCGTGCGCCCGCTGCCGGTGTTCGGCTACGACGATGCGCCGCACGGTCACTGCGAGATCCGGTTCGAGAACGTGCGTGTGCCGGCGTCCGCGATGCTGCTGGGCGAAGGACGCGGCTTTGAAATCGCCCAGGGACGCCTCGGCCCTGGCCGCATCCACCACTGCATGCGAGCCATCGGCGTGGCGGAACGCGCGCTGGAGCTGATGTGCAAGCGGCTCGACAGCCGGGTCGCGTTCGGCAAGAAGATCTCGGAACAAGGCGTATGGCGCGAACGGATCGCCGAGTCGCGCATCCGCATCGACATGGCGCGCTTGCTGACCCTGAAGGCGGCGTCGATGATGGACACGGTCGGCAACAAGAAGGCGCAGGCCGAAATCGCGATGATCAAGGTGGTGGCGCCGAACGTCGCGCAGCAGGTGCTCGACTGGGCGATCCAGGCGCACGGCGCGGCTGGCGTATCGGACGACTTCCCGCTGGCTTACCAGTGGGCCGGCAACCGCACCTTGCGCCTGGCGGACGGTCCGGACGAGGTGCACCGCAACGCGGTGGCCAAGCTGGAACTGGCAAAGTACGCGGGATAACAAACAATGAGCCTGCAAGCCGTGCGTGAATTCTTCCACGCCCATAATCTGGAAATACCAATCATTAAACTGGAAGTCAGCACAGCCACAGTCGCACTCGCCGCCGAAGCCCACCGTGTCGTGGACGTCTGCTAACGAAAATAGTGACGGCAATGTTGGCTAGCGAACTGGGGCCATGGACAAGCCTTGAACAAAGAAAATTTCATTCAAGCATGTTTTATTGTTATTGTTTCATCATTAATTAAACAAATTACCACTTGCCGCCCGTGAGGCGACACCGAATAGCGGGTCCATACTGAAAATGTTCCTGGGTAGTCTTTGTGCATCATCTCGTCATGGACACTACGATGCTCGATTTCCTACATCTTGTCGTTGTTGCACCCGACAGCAGCCTGCTCTACGCAGGCATGTACGACCCGGTTCTCGTCACGCTATCGGTCGTCGTCGCGATGTTCGCATCCTACGCCGCGCTGCTCGTTTCCCGCCGCGTTGCGGCAACCAGGAAACACCGGCGCATGTGGCTGCTCGCCGGCGGCGTTTGCCTGGGCCTGGGCATTTGGGCGATGCATTTTGTCGGCATGCTGGCCTTCGCACTGCCCTGCACCAGGAGTTATGACTACCGCCTCACCTTCCTCTCCACCATTCCAGCCATGCTGGCCTGCACGCTGGCGTTGAACGTGATCAGCCAACGCGTGATCAGTCCGTTGCGGCTGGGCGTGGGCGCCATCCTGCTGGGTGCAGGGATCGGCGCCATGCACTATTCGGGTATGGCCGCGATGAACCTGGATGGCATCATCCGCTACGATCTCAAGCTGTTCCTGCTGTCGATGGTGGTTGCGGTGCTGCTGGCAGGGCTAGCCCTTTGGATCAAGTTCCGGCTGCCGGCCTGGCCTGCGCTGTGCGCCGGCGTGATGGGATTGGCAGTGGCCGGCATGCACTACACGGCCATGGCGGCCGCCTATTTCGTGCGCGACGGCGACAGCAAACTGGTCGACTCGCAGATCAGTCCGACCTTGCTTTCCGCCGTGGTCCTAACCGCTACCAGCGTCATCATTACCGGTACCATCGTCGCGACCTATGTCGGCAAGCATAAATTGTTTTCCTTTGACCGCTCGTACCGGCTGATCGGCCTTCTCATTGCCCTGTGGGCCGTAATTTCAGCGTTCGGCGTCGACTATTTCCAGCGCCGGCTCGCCGACGAGATCGTGCAACAGGAAACACAACGAGCCCGCCAGCAGGCTGAGGACATCGCCGCGAATATCGAGGACAGCCTGCAACTGTTCAAGGGCATTCCAAAAGTGACGGTCCACGACGGCACCACGCGCCAAATCCTGCGCCGCTTTGGCCCGGACGCCGTCCCATTGTCGCTCGCGCCAACGGAGCGCAAGCAGTTGTGGACGCAGGACCGCGAGCTCGACCAGCTCAATAGTTCGCTTGCGTTCACCGCTTCCAGTTTCAAGGCGGATGCGATCTGGATTGTCAACGCGGCAGGGGACTGCATCGCCGCCAGTAACGCCGGCGGGCCCGAGAGTTTCGTCGGGACCAACTTTGCCGATCGCGTTTATTTTCTGCAGGCGCGGGCCGGCGGCGGCGGCCACCAATATGCGGTGAACCGCGCAAGCAAGGCCGCCGGCGTGTTCTTTTCGTATCCCTTGATCGAACAGGGCCGCTTCCTCGGCGCCGCCGTGGTCAAACGCAGTTTCCTGGCCTTGTCGCCCTGGACCCGCCAATCCAGCGCCTTCCTGGTGGACGCCAACGGTGTCATCGTGTTTTCGCCGGACAAGCGGTATGAATTCCGCACGCTGCCAAGCGCCACGATCGCAGCCATGCCGATCGACAAGCGTATTCTGCAATACTTGCGCAGCAGCTTCGAACCGCTGTCGATCACGCCCTGGGGCGAACGGGGCCTGCCCGGGGTGGTTCGGCTGGGGACCGATAAGATGCCCGTCGTTCTGGGCATGAAGGCCATCGCCGGCGCCGCCATTAGCGTGTACGTTCCGCGTCCGCTCCGCGACCTGAGGCGCCTGCACACGCAACGCCTCTGGCTGTTCGTGCTGATCGCTGTGACGGGCGGCACATTGATCGTCGCTGCATCGGCCATCGTCCTCTACCTGCGCGAAACCAAGCGGGTCGAAGCCGATTTGCGGGTGGCCGCGGCTGCCTTCGAATCGCAGGAGGGCATGGTGATCACCGATGCCGCACACCTGGTCTTACGCACGAACCGCGCCTACACGGACATTACCGGCTTTGCCGCCAAGGATGTGGCCGACCGCGAGTTGGTGCTGCTCGACCCGGACCGCCACAACGCGGCATTTGGCGCAGCGATCTGGCAGGTGATCGAGGACGAGGGATGCTGGCAAGGCGAAATCTGGACCCGTCGCAAGAATGGCGAACCCTACCCGGAATCGCTGGTGGTTACCGCCGTCAAGAACGCGAACGGCGACGTCACCCACTATGTGTGTGCGCTGACCGACATCACCGCGCGCAAGGCGGCGGAAGAGGAAATTCGGAACCTCGCCTTGTATGACTTCCTGACCGGCCTGCCAAACCGGCGTTGCCTGATGGAACGCCTGCACCATGCACTCGCCGCATCGATGCGCACAGGCCTGCACGGCGCCTTGCTGTTCATCGACCTGGACAACTTCAAGGATCTCAACGACACGCTCGGCCACAATATGGGCGACCTGCTGCTGCAGCAGGCGGCGCCGCGTTTTCGCACCTGCGTGCGCGAGAGCGACACGGTGGCCCGCCTTGGTGGCGACGAATTTATCGTCATGCTCGAAGGACTGGACAACGACGCGCTCGCGGCGGCCGAGCATGCCCGGCTGGTGGGCGAGAAAATCCTGGAACAGATGAAGCTGGCCTATGTGCTCGATCAGTACCAGCACATGTGCACCGCGAGCATCGGCATCACTTTGTTCCTTGGGCATGGCGAAGACGTCGAAGCCCTGCTCAAGCAGACCGACCTGGCAATGTATCAGTCCAAGGCGGCCGGCCGCAATACCCTGCGCTTTTTCGACCCGGCCATGCAGGCCGTGGTGTCGGCCCGGGCCAGCCTCGACAACGATTTGCGCATTGGCTTGAAGCAGCGCCAGTTTCAGCTCTACTACCAGCCCCAGGTCGACGACGCCGGCAACCTGGTGGCGGCCGAAGCGCTGCTGCGCTGGCACCACCCGCAGCGCGGAATGGTGCTGCCGACCGAATTCATTCCGGCTGCGGAAGAATCGGACCTGATCCTGGCGCTGGGCGACTGGGTGCTTGAAACTGCCTGCGCCCAGCTCGTTACGTGGGCGGCGCGCCCGGCGACGGCGACATTGTGCATCGCCATCAACGTCAGCCCGCGCCAATTCCGCCAACCGGACTTTGTCGGCCGCGTACTATCCGTGCTGGCCGCGAGCGGCGCTGATCCGTGCAAGCTCAAAGTGGAGCTGACCGAGAACCTGCTGCTCGACGACGTCGGCCAGACTATCGCCAAGATGGAAGCGCTCAAGACCCAAGGCGTGGGCATCTCGCTGGACGACTTTGGCACTGGTTATTCTTCGCTGACCTATCTCAAGCGCCTGCCCATTTGCGAGTTGAAGATCGACCGCTCCTTCGTACGCGACATCCTGACCAGCCCGGACGATGCCTCGATCATCAAGACCATCCTGACGCTGGCGCACAATCTGGGGATCGACGCCGTGGCCGAAGGCGTCGAATCGGATGCGCAACGCGCCTTCCTGGCCAACCTGGGCTGCAAGGCCTTCCAGGGTTACCTGTTTGGGCGTCCAGTGCCACCGGCCGAGTTCGACCTGTTCGTCGAGCGCGCTCCTGCCGACGCCTAGTGCTGGTTGCCGTTGCCAAGCAACGCCTTCAGTTCCGCCAGCCCGACGATCTCATGCATCGGCGCCCTCGTTCGGCCGGCGGCCGTACATGCCCATGCCTTCGATGGTGCAGACCAGCTCCCCTTTCTCGTTGCGCGCTTCCCAGGTCGACCACACGACCCCGCGGTCAGGCTTCGAGCCCGAGGCCTTTACCTGCGTCGTGATGTAGCGGACGCTGAGCGTGTCGTTCGGCCGCACCGGCAGGATCCAGCGTACCTTCTCAAGTCCCGGAGAACCCATACTCGACGAGTTCCCCAGCACGCTGTCGACGACGATGCGCATCATCATGCTGCAGGTGTGCCAGCCGCTGGCGATCACGCCGCCGAAAATGGATTTTCCGGCTGCGTCATGATCGACGTGGAAGGGCTGCGGGTCGAAGTCGGCCGCGAACTCGATGATCTCCTGCTCGGTCACGGTACGCGTGCCGAGCTCGATCTCCTGGCCCGGGAAGAAGTCCTCGAAGTACCAGCGGCGGCCGCTCATGCGAATTCCCCTTGCGCGAATCCTGGCTGGGCGATGAAGCGCGCCAGGTGGTGGTCGGAATCGCCAAGCGACAGTTCGATCATCGTCAGGCGCTTGAAGTGGTGCGCGGCCGGCAGTTCGTCCGTGACGCCCATCCCGCCGTGCAGCTGCACCGCCTGCTGGCCGACGAACTTCGCGGCTTGACCGACACGGAACTTGGCCGCGGAAACCGCGCGGCGGCGTTCCTGCACGTCGCCGGAACCCAGTTTGACGGCGGCCAGCAGCGCCATCGAGCGCGCCTGCTCGAGGTGAATGTACATGTCGGCCATCCGGTGCTGCAGCGCCTGGAACTTGCCGATCGGCGCGCCAAACTGGTTGCGCGTCTTCAGGTATTCCAGCGTCGCGGCGAAGATGGCTTCCATCGCGCCAAGCGCTTCCGCGCACAGCAGGCCGGCGCCGTAATCGGCGCCGGCATCGAGGATGTCCCAGCCCGCATCTGGTTTGCCCACCAGCGCGGATGCCGGCACCTGCACGTTGTCGAACACGATATCGGCGGCACGCTGGCCGTCGAGCGTGCGGTAATCGGTCACGCGCACGCCGGCAGTATCCTTCGGCACGACGAACAAGGTCACTCCCGCTGTGTCGCGCTGCGCGCCCGAGGTGCGCGCGGAGACGATCAGGCTGGCGGCCTGGCCGCCGTGGATCACCACGCTCTTGCGGCCATTGATTGAGTAGCCGCCGCCCGCCGCGGTTGCGGTCGTTGCGATGTCGGAGAGGTCATGGCGCGACTGCTTTTCGCCCAGCGCGCACGCCAGCTTCAGTCCGCCACCGGCCACCTGTTCGAGCAGGTCCGAATGGCCGCCGCCCAGCTTGAGGAACTCCGCACCCAGCACAGTTGCGAAGTAAGGCTCGACCACGAGGCCGCGCCCGATCTCCTGCATCACGACGAACATGTCGACCGCGGTTCCGTTGAAGCCGCCCTGCTCTTCCGGCACCGGCAGTGCCGTCATGCCCAGTTCGGCAAGCGTCGCCCACGCCGCATCGGACACGCCGCTGTCGGAGTGGATGATCTTCCTGCGCGCATCGAAGTTGTAGTCCTTGGCGATCCAGCGCTTGAGGGCATCGGCAAACTGCTGCTGTTCTTCCTTGAAATTGAAATCCATGCTCAGTCCCTCACAGGCCCAGGATCATCTGGGTGATGATGTTTCGTTGAATCTCGTTCGAGCCGCCGTAGATGGAGGTCTTGCGGAAATTAAAGTAGTGCGAGGCCAGCGGCGCGGCGTCATCCTCGCCGGAGACCGCATGTCCGGCGGCGCCTTCAAGGTAGTCCGGATCGAACGGCAGAGCCAGCGGGCCGACCGCTTCGACCATCAGCTCGGACAGGGTCTGCTGGATGTCGGTACCGCGCACCTTGAGCACGGAGGCTTCCGGACCCGGCGCCGTGTTCGCTTGTGCGAGTACGCGCAGCACGGTCATCTCGAGCGCCATCAGCTCGATCTCCAGCGTGGCGACCTTGGCGGCGAACAGCGGATCTTCCATTAAAGGCCTGCCGTTCTTCGACTGCGCGGCGGCCAGTTTCTTGAGCGATGCCAGTTCGCGCTTTGAGCGGCCCACCGCTGCGATCCCTGTACGTTCGTGGCCGAGCAGGTATTTGGCGTAGGTCCAGCCCTTGTTCTCCTGGCCGATCAGGTTCTGCACCGGCACCTTGACGTTATCGAAGAACACCTCGTTCACTTCGTGGTCTTCGTCGAGCATGATAATCGGGCGTACCGTCACGCCAGGCGCATGCATGTCGATCAGCAGGAACGAGATGCCCTCCTGCTTGCGCACGCCGCTGTCGGTGCGCACCAGGCAGAAGATCATGTCGGCATGCTGCGCCAGCGTGGTCCAGGTCTTCTGGCCGTTGACGATGTAGTGCTCGCCGTCGCGCACGGCGGTGGTCTTGAGCGAAGCGAGGTCCGACCCCGCGCCCGGCTCCGAATAGCCCTGGCACCACCAGTCCTCGCAGGACAAGATGCGTGGCAGGTAATGGGCTTTCTGGGCGTCGTTGCCAAAGGCCATGATGACCGGAGCGACCATGTTGACGCCGAACGGCAGGACCGGCGGGGTGCCGGCGCGCGCGCATTCTTCTTCCCAGATATGGCGCTGCACCGGCGTCCATCCGGCGCCGCCAAATTCGACCGGCCACGCAGGCGCTACCCAGCCTTGCCTGGCCAGGATCTTGTGCCAGCGCACGTAGTCGTCCTTCGACATGCGCAGGTGCTTGCGCACTTTCTGCTGCAGGTCGGCAGGCAGGTTGGCGGCGAGGAAGGCGCGCACGTGATCGCGAAACGCCAGGTCCTCGCTCGTATAGTTCAGGTCCATACATTCTCCTTGTTATTCGCCGCCAAAAAAGCACGATCGTTCACAAGAATTGTACATGAAAAAAACGCCGCCAAGGCATGCACCCGGCGGCGTTTTTTATTCAGCTTTTCAGCTGATGGGAAGTCGATCAGCGCGACCGGCGACGCGATACCAGGCCAGCACCTGCGAGGCCGGCGAGCAGCAGTGCGATCGAACCTGGTTCAGGGATTTCTGCCGCTCCGCCACCGCCGCCGTTATCGCCACCGCCAGGAACGTCGATATCGACGCCGCTGCCGGTACCAGGAACTTCAAGGTCGGTGCCACCGCCGCCGCCAATGCCGCCGCCGCCGCCACCGCCACCGCCGCCGCCACCGCCGCCGCCACCGCCAGCACCGCCGCCGCCACTTGCGCCGCCGTCAACCACAGGCGCAGCGCCGCCGCCGCCGACACCGATGCCCGACATGCCGCCAGATGCATTAGGTGCGAACAACACCGCGGAGTTGCCGGATGCGTCGCCGTGTGCCGCGAGACTCGTGTGCATGCTCCATGCTTGCGAGAACGCTGCCCAGTTGCCGCTTGCGACAATGGAGTCCATGCTGTTGAGGGCGCCGACAACACTGACGGAACCCGATTGCAGGGTCCAGCCACCGAGCATGCTAGCAGTAGACGATGTCGGATTTGCGTGCGCCGAAGCAGCACCAGCGAACATAGCTGCGATAACGAGTGAACGAATGACCATATGACCCCCATTTATATTCTCAACAACAAAGATATAAGTTTTGCAACGATGTGCAATCCTAACATTACTGAAAATAAATGCAACGTTTACTGCATTTCAATCGTGCGCTGGAGAATTCAGCAAGAACAATGGCGGGCAAATGATAAAAAAATGGCCACATATCGGTATGCGGCCATTCTTGGAGAAGACGTACTACAGCTGTTTATCAGGGCGAACTTGCCTTGGTGGCGGGCATGTACGGCATTGCCCGCAATGCCATCCGGGTGTCCGTTTTGAGCAGGCCAACCGCGTCGGCCAGCACATTCGCGGCTTCGTGCAGCATCACGTCCTTGGCGTCCTTGGCGGCTTTTTCCGCTGCCAGCTCGGCTGCGAGATTGCGTTCGTCCGCCTGCAGGCCATCATCCTGGCGCGAGGAACCCTTGACCGCAGCGACCGCCTTCACCGGCTTGGTCGGCGCCGGCACCGTGCTGCGCACTTCCTTGCCTGCCGGCGAAGGCGCCGGCTCGGCCGCGGCCACCGCGGCGGCCAGGCGGGCTTCGCGCAGCTTGCTGCGTACATCCTGGGCATCGCGTTCCTTGCGGCGCACCGCTTCGTTCAGCGAGATCGCGTTGTCCTTGCGCACCTTGCGTACGAGGGCCAGGTCTTCCTGCAGGAACTTGAAGTCCTTGTCCCTGGCGATACGCGCATCGTGGCGCTTTTGCAGCGGCGCAACCAGTTCCTTCAGGTCGCCCAGCGGTACGAATAGCGCCGGCTTGATGGCGACCCATGGCAAGGCGTTGTCGAAGCTCGATTCGCCGAAGTTGTCGAGATCGGCCGTGACCGGCATCTTGATGTCCGGCGTCACGCCGCGCAGCTGGGTGGTGCCACCATTGATGCGGAAGAACTGGGCGATCGTCATCTTCAGCTCGCCGTAGCGCGCCTTCTCGCCCTGGGCGAATCGGTCGAGGTTCACCAGCGTCTGGACAGTGCCCTTGCCGAAGCTTGGCTCGCCGATGACGAGGCCGCGGCCGTAGTCCTGGATTGCCGCGGCGAAGATTTCCGACGCCGACGCCGAACCACGGTTGATCAGCACGCCTACCGGACCGGACCATGCCAGGCCGGCGTTGGTATCGCTCTCGACGTCGACCCGCCCTTCGGCGCTGCGCTGCATGACGACCGGGCCCTTGTCGATGAACAGGCCGGTCAGCTCGACCGCCTCCATCAGCGAGCCGCCGCCGTTGTTGCGCAGGTCGATCAGGACGTTGTCGACTTTATCCTTCTTCAGTTCACCCAGGATGCGGGCCACGTCGCGCGTTGCGCTCTTGAAATCCTTGTCGCCGCGGCGCTTGGCTTCGAAATCCTGGTAGAAGGTCGGCAGCGAAATGATGCCAACCCGGCGATTCACGCCGCCTTCCTTGACTTCGATGATCTGCTTCTTGGCGGCCTGCTCTTCCATGCTGATCTTCTTGCGCACCATCGCCACGGTGACGTGCTTGCCGTCAGGGCCGGCTTCGGCCGGCAGGACGTCCAGCCGTACCGTCGAGCCCTTGGCGCCGCGCACCAGCTGGACGACATCGTCGATGCGCCAGCCGAGCACGTCGGTAAAGGCCGGGGTGTCGCCCTGGGCCACGCCCAGGATGCGGTCGCCTACCTTCAGCTTGCCCGACAGCGCAGCCGGGCTGCCTGGAACGATTTCGCGGATGATGGTGTATTCGTCGCGGGTCTGCAACACGGCGCCGATGCCTTCCAGCGACAGGCGCATGGCGATGTCGAAGTTTTCGGCCGAGCGCGGGCCCAGGTAATTGGTGTGCGGCTCGATCGAGGTGGCGTAGGCGTTCATGAACATCTGGAACACGTCCTCGTTGTTCAGTTTGCGCACGCGGCTCTGGTAATTCTCGTAACGCTTGTCGAGGGTTTCGCGGATGGCCTTATCTTCCTTGCCGGCAAGTTTCAGGCGCAGCCAGTCGTTCTTGACGCGCTTGCGCCACAGGTCCTGGGCTTCGTCGTCGGTCTTCGGCCAGGCAGCCTTTTCGCGGTCGAGCTGCATGCTCTCGTCCACGCTGAAGTCCATTTTGGTTTTCAGCAATTCACGCGCGTGGGCGATGCGCTCGGAAAAGCGCTGCTGGTAGGCGCCGTAGATCGCGAACGGGATCGACAGGTTCTCATTGTTGATCGCGTCGTCCAGCTTGGTGCGGGCGGGCGCGAACTGCTCGATGTCGGCTTGCGTGAAGAACAGCTTTTCGCCGTCCAGCGACTCGAAGTACTTGTCGAAGATCTTCTCCGACATCGCATCGTCCAGCGGCATCGCCTTGTAGTGATAGCGGCCCAGCAGGCGCGAAGCCCACAGCGCGGCCTGGGTCTGGGCGGGAATCGGTTTGAGCTGGGTCGCGGCAACGCGCTCAGGCTGGGGGGTTGCCGCTTGGGTCGACATGGCAAAAGCCATCGCGACCATCAACATGTGCTTCTTCATTCGTTGTGTCTCCGAGCGTGAATCCGATGTAACTGCGGGCGGTCCGGCGCAATGCAAGAGCGCAGAGCCTGTCAAATAAGGCGGTAAGCAATTCTAACAGCACGGCGCCGTAGGCAGAGCCAGCTGAAACGATATTTTCCAATCCCAGCTTACTGCCAGTTGGGTCCGCACAATCCGCCTTTTACAAATCGAAACAGTCGGGGATTTATGGCAAGTGCCGGAGTGCTCACACCAAGGTCGAAAGATATGTCAGGCCGCCAATGATGATCAGGTAAGGCCAGGAGCGCGCGGCCAGGCGCCAGTCGCCGCCGGATGGCCAGAATGACAGGAACTGCGGGGCAAGCGCGAAGGCGATGGCCAGGTCGAGCGGCTGAAAACTCCAGCCCGGCCGGATCCGCCATGACGCGACCGCCAGCGGCAGCAGGATCACCAGCAGCGGCGCCAATGCCGCCGGCGCCGCGTTGTACCAGCGAACGCGGGTCAGCATCACCGAACCGAGTTCCCAGTGCTGCCCTACCCTGCGCGGGATCACCGTGAACGATGCGGGGCGGGCGCCGGTGGCCAGCCCGACGACGAAGTGCGCCAGTTCGTGGCTGATCGTGCCGAGCACGGTGAACAGGAAGAAGTACGGATGGCTGCGCGCCAGCGCGCGGATCACGATGGCCAGGGCGGCCGACGGCAGCAGGTAAAGAAGGATCTCGCCGTTACGGCAAATGAGGTCGGGTGCGAACGCGCGGCAGCTGTCGATAAGCGTCATCTGCCGCGCAGCCGGTCAGGTCGAGTAGAAGCAGCGGCCGCAGGCCTGGCGATAGCGCTCATTGCCGCCGATGGACACCTGCTCGCCCTCGCGGATGCGCTTGCCGTCGTCGTCGACGCGGATATTCATGGTCGCCTTTTTACCGCAGGTGCAGATGTTCTTGATTTCCTCGATGTCGTCGGCGAGCGCCAGCAGATAGGCCGAACCGGGGAACGGCTCGCCGCGGAAGTCGCTGCGCAGGCCGTAGCAGATCACCGGCACGCCTTTTACCTGGGCCAGCTGGTGCAGCTGCTGCACCTGGCTGGTGCTGAGGAACTGGGCTTCGTCGACCAGCACGCAGGATACCTGCGGCGAATCGGCCAGGAAGTCGGTCTCGGGACCGAAGGTATCCACATGGCGCTGCGGCCCGAGGCGAGATGTCACCTGCCCGACGCCGTAGCGGCTGTCGATGATGGCCGTGTACAGCTTGACTTTCTGACCCTGTTCTTCATAGTTGTGGGCCACTTGCAGCAGCGCCGTCGATTTACCGGCGTTCATCGCCGAATACCTGAAATAGAGTTTTGCCACTGCCAGACCTAGCTAAATTGAAGGGGCGGATTATATCAAGCGCGGACTACTGCCCCGGGTGGTATTTGCGTTCGAGGTTCTTTTCGATGTCCTCTTTATAGAACAGCACGTCCTTGAACTGGCCTCTGCTATACATCTCGGCCTGGTCGGCGAAGTGCTTCGATGCCGGATCGCTGCTCTGGCCGCCTGCCAGGATGCTCCTGGCGCGGATGCGCGGCCCGAATTCAACCGCTGCCACGAAGCTGTTGCCACGGTCGCCGTAGATGCGTTTCGTGGTTTGCGGCGCGACCATGCCGAACGACGCCAGCGAACCCCACACCGCCGACGGGAACGCGACCGGGTAGCTTGGCTTCGCGTCGTCGTACTGCTGGCTGATGTCGCCGCTGACGCGCTGGAAGCGGTTGATTTCGCCCCACGGCGTCTGCCAGCTGCCGAAGTCCGCCTCCAGTTTGGCCGACGCGCGTGCCAGCCCCTCCAGCCGCTCCTGCGCGGTGCCGTGGGCCGTAATGTAATCGAGGACCGGGATGCCCTGCGCGCGCGCCATCGGCCCGTTACGCTTGACCAGGTCCTGCGCCCAGTAGATCGCCAGCGAGGTCGGAACCGATTCCACCGAATAGCGCAGGTCCCAGCCGCGCAAGGCCGCAACCTGCGCGGCCAGCTGCGCCTTGAGCGGATTGCCGGCATCGGCATCGTCCCAGGCCTTGACCAGTTGCGGCAGCAGCGGCTCGAAGCCGGTCAGGTAGTTATCGTAGGCGGACGAGATCAGGCTCTCGAGCGTGAAGTCCTTTTTGTTTTCGAGGACGCGCAGCGCATGCAGGCCGCGCGCATTCTCGGGCAGGGACCACATGTACTTCGGATAGGCCGATTCTTTCGGGCTGGCATAGCCGGCCGAACGGAATGGCCAGTTGTTGGTGTTCTGGATCCAGCCGTTGGCGGGATTGAACAGCGTGATGGTTTCCCTGATCGCGTGCAGGCCCTTCCACTCGGTGGCGGCAAGGCTGCCGTCGACTGGCTTGCTCCAGTCGAAGCGCGGATCGCGCTTCGGCAGGAAGTTACCATGGAAGTAAGCGATGTTCCCGTCCGCGTCGGCGTAGACCGTGTTGTTCGACGAGTTGGTGCGCAGCTCCATCGACTTGTAGAAGTCCTTGTAGCTCCGGGCCTTGGTGCGCGTGTACGACTGGGTGAGCGCCTTGAGCGGCTCGTCCATCATCTTCACCGCGACCCACTTGCCGTCAAGCTCGCGCACGACCGGACCGTGATGGGTAAAATACGCCGTGACGGTTTTGCTGGCCATGCCGGACGCCGTCTTGTACGGCAGCGCGATCGGCACTTCTCTTACCCTCAGCTCCTTGCCGTCGTACTTATAGAAGTACTTCCCGTCCTTCTGGACCACGGTTTCGAGGTATTCGTCGATGACGTCGCCGCCGCCGGAGGTATGCATCCACCCCGCCCGTTCGTTGAAGCCCTGGTAAACAAAGAACTGGCCCCACGTGACCGCGCCGTATGCGTTCAGGCCTTCTTCGCTGACGACATGGACTTCGGGACGGAAGTAAAACGAGGTGTGCGGATTAATCAGCAGCAGCGCCTTGCCGGACGCGCTCAGCTTCGGCGCGATCGCAAAGCCATTGGAGCCGCGCGGTTCCTCGTCGAAGCCTTTGCCGGCCACCTGCACCGGCTTGGGCAGCTTGCCGTACAGTTGTTCCAGCTGCTTCAGGTCGATCTCTTCGATGTCGCCGCCGATGCTGCCTTCGCTGAACGACAGCGCCATCCACGGCTCGAACCGGGTGATCAGCTTCGGCTTTAGTTCGGCATGCGTATGCAGGTAGTAGTTCAGGCCATCGGCCCATGCGTCCATCAGCTTCTTCAGCCATGCCGGGCTGGCCGCGTACTTCGCCTTCATGTCGGCGGGGTCGATGTACAGCTTCATGCGCAGGTCGCGCCAGACCTGCGCTTCGCCCTCGACCTCGGCCAGGCGTCCCATCGCATTGATGAAATTGAGCTCGACCCGGTTGAAGTCGTCCTCGGCCTGCGCGTACATCAGGCCAAATACCGCGTCGGCGTCGGTCTTGCCGAATACGTGGGGAATGCCCCACTTGTCGCGCATGATGGTGACGCGCTGCGCCAGCTTGTTCCAGCGCGCGACATCCGCTTCGCTGCTGGCCTTGACGACCATCGACGCATCGTAAGGCGCGGCAATCGCCGGCTGGAGGGCGGCGCACGCGAACAAGGCGGTGAAGAGGAAGCGTTTGCTGGACATCGGGCGGTCTCCTGTTTTTCGTTTTTTGTTGTGCTGCTTAGCCCTGCGAACCGAGTTGTTCGCGCAGCGCCCTGTTCTCGGCGCTCAGTTCATCGACTCGCGCGCGCAGCACGGCGACCTGGGCGCGCAGCTGGGTTTCGGCGTCGGCAGGTTCGCCAGCGTCAGCGTCGCCATCCTCCTTCGGCTCCCTGCGCGGGCGAGTGGCGGCCTTCTGCTCGCGCACCTGGCGCGCTGCCTGCTGGAGTTCCTTGCGGCCGCCCGCGACCGCGGCAACCTGCATCGCTTCCGGAAGCTGGGCGACGTTGGCGGCCGCGTTGATGGAGATGGTGCCGGCGCGGACCGCCTCCACCAGTTCCGGCGTCGCAGCCTTCTGGATGCGTTCGATCTGGCTGATGGTATTACTCGACACGCGCGCCGCCTTGGCGATGTCTTCGCGCGTGTTCCATGGCGGCGCTTCCGGCACCTTCGCTGCTTCGCCCTCGTCCGCCGCAGCGGGCTGCCCGGCGCGCTGCATCATCCGGGTCGACACGATGTTCTTCTTGCGCAGGGCGAGCACGCCGCGCTGGTAGTCCGATACGCTGCGCCGCGCCAGGTGGTTATCGATCATCCACAGCATGACGTCTTCGAGCGAAGCGAAGGTGGTGTTCTGTACGGTCTTGAATTCGATGCCGTGGCGCTGGCAGATCTCGTAGCGGTTATGGCCGTCGATGAGGGTGTCGCCCCACAGCACCAGCGCGTCGCGGCAGCCTTCAGCCAGCAGGCTGCGTTCGAGCGCAGCGTATTCGATGGCGGCGAGCGGGTCGACAAAGGAACGCAGTTCCTCGTTGATCTTAATGTTCAATGCTTATCCTTGATGGTTCGGGCACGCGAACCCGCACGCGTGCGCCACGCATCGTACACCATCTTGCGTTAGGGCTAAAGTGGCGGAAAGTGCCCTGCACTCGTTGCCTGATGTGCTAGAATCTTGGCCGCTGCCCGGATGGTGAAACTGGTAGACACCCGAGACTTAAAATCTCGTGCTCGTAAGGGCGTGCCGGTTCGATTCCGGCTCCGGGCACCAGCAGCTTGTGACATTAATACCACCCCCATTCCTGCGGATCTCCTAATCTCTTGAGGCCGTAAGGACCCGGTCGCCCCTACTTCGTCCCGGAGTGATTTTTTGTCCTCTTCAGGCGCTAGGGACTCGACTCAACTCATCTCCAGAATCAGCGTGAATCGCACTTTGCTCCTTGATAAAGGGGGAACGGGCCATCGTTACTTTCTTTCAGAAGGTCAAACGGGAGGCGAAAGGCGGCGTTCTAGGCGTCGCCACGCCTGCAATGCGCGCCGTAGAGGCCGCGTGTCTTCCGTATGCCGCATACCGAAACGTAACAAGGCAGGCACGCGGCCCATCCGGTCAGAAACTTCTAGCAAGACGCTAATGCCCCGACCAAGGTCGATGTCCAATTGTGTCTTAAAAACCGGCCCGGCGACGTCCCTGGGCCAGAATGCATCCGCCGCCGCTTCCGCCGTGGCGAATTCCAAGAGTACATCCGAAGGAACCTCTCGTAATGCCTGCCGACACACCGGGTATAGCTCGGGAAGCATGAATCCACCAAGCTTACGGATAGCAGAAGCGTTTCCGGCAAAGCTAAGCGGCCGAGCGTTTAGCATTAGGGACGCAATTACTTCCAACGATGGCCCCGCCGACACAAGGTAGTGAATCTCATCGGCCCATGTACGCATTTGGTCATTTATTCCGGCCGGGTTGCTTAGATCATGGAGTGCGGCTTCAAACTCTTGAGAGAGAAACCGGAAAACACTCGGGTGGACACGCAGTTCGGCTGCAGCCGCCTGGCGCGCGCCCGGCGCTAAAGGACGTAAGAGCCAAAGCCGAACCTCGTCAATAGAACTTAGCGTTTCCGCGCGATCCCAAACTGCAGTGAAATTCTGCTGCCCCCCGCGCCGGAAAAGGCCTGCCGCCGCCTCGAACGCTTCGACCGCACTTATACGATAGCGCCGATCCAAGACAAAGGGCGCCCTCCCTAGACGTTCGGCCTCGCTCGTGAGAAGTCGCTGCGTGGGCAATATCTCGCCGTCAATTGTGCTTGTATCAAACAAGAATGCCAAGCACACCTTCCATAAGTTAGATTCGACGAGAGAGCTCGCTTCACCTTCCAAGCCGATAGAATTGGTCAAATGCTCGGTTAGGAAAGTGTGCGCATGTGTGGTGATCCCGCGCCAGTCCCCTTGAGCGAATAAATATTCAATGTCGGCACCGCTCAGCCCGATTCGCTCATGAATTGACGAAGTAAGTGCGACGGCGGATTCCGCCGCGACTTTGTACATCCGGGAACGGTGTCGCTCTTGTTCGAGTTCGCGCTCCCGCGGCCCCAACGTATCTAATTCCTCATCAGTGAGATCCACCCTGGCCTGTTGGCGCAACCGGGCTGAACGTGCGGTAGGTAGGCACTCAATGTCCGCGCCGAGGGATCGAACCAGAGCAATTGCCTTGGTATATTCAAGTTCCGGGTCGCGGACGAACAGAAGATGGTAATTGGCCTCGAGTTGCGCGCTCTCGCTATCGAGCTCCAAGGCTTTCCCGCTGGAATAATAATCAACCGCGGCCCAGTGCACAGCCGCCAGTTGGTGGCAGCGGTCGCTGTCGTACATCAACCGAAGCATAAGACGGCGCAAGTCCTTGCGATGGAAGAGCACGTCTGGTGAACTGCTGGGCTCAACCAACCATACCTGCCGGGCCAGTTCGTTGAACAACCCTCGCGACCGCTCCTCACCAAGCGGTCCCAACCCAAGGGGCCTTGCAAGAACCTCACGAATAATACTCGGGGTGATTCGGCGAAGAACCAATCCGGGATGGGCTAAGTCAGCAACAATCGGATCGGTTGTTCGGAGTCGCTTTAGGATCCTATCATAAAGGAAACTCTGTGCAGCGTTGCGACCTAAGCGATCTACAGCGAGATGCTGCTCGCCGTCCCGCACAAGGCGTCCGAGAAGCCTTAGCATTAGGGGATTACCCCCATGGCGCTCGACCAAGCCCCGAGCTTGCCCCACCGAAAGTTGATCGTCAGCCTGCATACGAAGAAATTTAGCTGCTGAGCGTGACGGGAGGTCACCTACGTCAATCGTTCGAGGCTCAGATCCTGCCACTTGGCTAAATAGGTCAAGTGGGAGTGTCCTTCCACTCACGACTATCGAAAGTTGTGCGAAACCATACTCGTAAACCAGAGACTTGATCCACTGCTCGACTAAAACAAGTTCAGCGTCACCCCGTATCAGCACCTCCTCAAACGTGTCAAGAACCAGCACCGTCGGCAGCTCGCCAAGGCCGAACTCGGCACAGAATTTTTCCCATGCAGAGCGGACAATACTCGTCATAGTAGCCAACTCGCGATATGAGTTGGAACTGGATTGTCCCGCGCCTAGGAAACGTTCAAGCTCGCGCGCGAACTGGCGCAACGGTCGCGCGTGTTCGGGGTAATGCATGGCCAATTGTCGTGCAAAGGCGATCATTAGCCGGTCTGCCCGTGGTATCGCAAGACTCGGCGAATCAAAATCCAGACACACTGTTGGACGATCGAACCGCTCGCTGTGGCGTAACACTAGCTCGGCCAGTAGCGCGGACTTGCCGCTCCCTCCAACGCCGGTAACTAGGACGACATTCGCGCGGGGCCTTGATTCGCCAAAACTGCCGACGGCTGACGGGTCAGCCGTGACCCATTGCATTAACTTTCGCAACAATGTCCCGCGTCCCACCAATCCTGTAGGAAGGGCAACACGCAGCGCGCGTTTAGTCTGCGCCCACTCCATTTGGCTTTCTAACCGATCGCTTACGCCTGTAGGGAGGAAAGCATGCAGAAATTGCGCCGCAGTGCGCAACTTCGTCTGTTCCGCAATTGACAAGGTCTCCACATCGATTTCTTCCCGTCGCAGTAGTCGTAGCATCCAAAGGCCGAAACCGTTGACGAACGTTGGCGCAATACCTGCTAACGTCAGTAACGCGTTGCGTGCACTGAGTCGTTGTAAAACGGCGATACGTACGTCCGATTGCAAAGTCCAGCGCATCGCTGACTGAGGTGCCAGTACAGGCTCACAGTGAAGGGAAAACGCTGTCATCAATGTTAGGTCGAAAGAACGGCCATTTCCGAACAGCGTTCGAGGCTCAAATGATTCAGCGAAAACCACTTTCTCCTCGAACGCGGCGAGTTGCTCCTTGTCGGCGTCCGCCACATTGATGCGAGTAATCATTGGGTCGCCTCGAACTGCCGGTCCATCAGCTTCCGATACATCTCGGCCATCCGCCCGCAATCGTCGTTGGGGCCAGCCGCCATCACCGCATCGGCGATCACATTAACTGTTTCTGGCGCTGCGTACCCGCGCCGAGCTACCAGTTCGAGCCTCGCCGTCACGCGGACATCATTCACAGTTACCGACCCGATCTCATCTTGCGCGACGACGGCGTACGGGATATTTCCGGTATCAGCGCCGCCGACAAGCATGAGGCGGAGTTGGGCGTGGTGTGACGCGCGCTGCACAAGATGTTCTATGAACAAAGCAGTTCCCCCGGGTGGAAGCGTGGCAGAATCGAGATCGTCGAGGACGATCCATAAGCGCTTCCCGTCCAGCGCCTGTTCAAGGGCGCGCATGAAGGCGGGTATAAGGTGATCACGAAACCACGCAGGCAGCGCGCTGTCGGCCTCTGTGTACAGCGGCAACTGAGCACTTTGTTCGCCAGACCCACCGGCCAAATGCAACCAATTCTCCGCGAGCTGGCTTACATCGAGGGGCAAGGTTCTTGCCGACGCCAGCACGACAATATCGCCGGAATGCAGCACGCGCTGACGGAGAATCTGGGCGCTGAACGATCTGCCGCTCTTTGACGCGCCTGTTATCACTATCACTCGCAAGTTGCCCGTTAGCGCATCGTGAATCATTTCCTGCAAGCGGCCACGACCGAAGACCGGTTGTCGGTTTGCCTCGACCTGCCAAAGCGGATCCATTCCTTCCGTTATGGCGAGCGGCAGATTGAGGGATGCGATCCGTTGGGTCGGAACCGCAACGTTTGAAACTATGTGACCGTTTTGTTTTATGCAGCCTTGATGCAAGCCTATCGGGCGGTAAGCCTCATCCAGCACGATGCCGCCTGAGGATCCAGGCATAGTATTTGCGTCGTGGGGCAGACGGGTCCGGATGTTTTCAGGCCATAATTCCCCAGCGACGCCGTCGGCACATCTCATCGGATCGGAAGCTGGATGCTGCACAACTACGACTGCTTCGTTCAGTCGGGGCAGTCGACTCTCGGCAATATTGTAATATCCCCGTTCGCGACCCAACGGGCGGGCCAGCCGAAGCGCAGCGAAATCGAGGCAGCTTTCAAAATCGAGTAATCCATCCGTAAGGCCAAAGGGCACCGTGTCATTGGACTCGTCCGCATGCTGCATACTGTAGGCTAGCAACCAGTCCCTCGCGACACGCTCCTCCCTTCCAATTCCCCTTCTTAGATAATCGAATGTTAATGTCAATCGAGACGCGCTATCCGGCGACGGCTTTGCGTGGTCCGGCGGTAGCAACAATGGTCTGATAACGTGGTGAGCTGTCAAGACGACTTGGGGCCCAACTAGAAACCCAGTTCCCCAGGTGACACCGTCATTGCCATCTACTTTGATCAGGCAGACGCGAGATGAGGCACGAGCTAGCCCGGCAGCCGATTCTGCTACGAGTGGCATCCCAGCTGTGGGCTTGAGGATTGCTTGCCCTTCAAAGCGATACGAAGAGTTGGCTTCAGGGGGCGTTAGTGTGCCGTGTTCGACTAGCGCATTGAGAAGTTCTGGGAACCAGCCCTGCTCATAAGCATGGGCGAAGGCATACGCGAACGGGGTCCAATCCGGAGATCCGTCGAAGAGGTAGGGAACCACGATGAACAGATATCCCCCGTGCCGTTGCGCGAGCGGGTCATATATTTCAGCAAAACGCTCCGGTATCTGAACCGATTTCCCTAACCGCGTAAAGTCAGGTGCAACCTTCACCGAACCGTCCACGCCAGCTTATCAGTCGAAAGGAAAGTGTTGGTGTTTCGCAGGCGTGCCAATCCGTGTGCATAGTTAGTGCGCAGCCACGCGCCACCAAAATGCAAGCCGACGGCTTGCCCATCAAACGACAAGACACACGACCCGGACGAGCCGCCGAGTGTGGTCGCATCGTGTTCAAATGCCCAGCCCCCGTCCGTCCACTTCTGCCACCCGGGCGCTCCCGGGGCAACCGTTCGCACGCCGTATTCGTCGAATAATTCACCCAGACGCGCTACCACCGCCGCATCGATACTACCGTCCACCCCTGTTGGTAAATTGCCCGGACGAGCCGGATAACCGATCACGACCAATTCGCCCAGCGCACCGAGCAGATTTTCGTGCGGGCTTAACGGCACCGGCAGTGGAAGCGTTGTTCCTGCTTCGTTGATCGACTCCACCTGCAGTAGGGCTGCATCGAGGGCGGTTAATCCGTTCTGTCCACGATTGCCGATAACGTGTGGTCCTGCCGCCACTATCCGTAATATGCGGAAGCGCGACGCAATATTAATCCCGTTCGGCGCATCTGCGAAATCGATAGTCACTTCCGCGTCCAGATGCCACTCATTCGTACCGGCGATTGGTTCGGCGAACGCCTGAATCACGTGGCGATTTGTTAGGATTAGCCCGGCCCCTGCAACAAAACCGGTCCCAACATGGCGGCCATGGGAATCAACTCGCCCTACAGCGGCAATTCGCTGAGCGAGGTCGCCCGGTGGTCTCTGTAGCAGATAAAACCTATCGCGCCATTCACTAGCGCGCGGGTCATTCAAATTAATATCTCCGTTGACGGTCTTTAGCACCGGTCGGCCAGTCAAAAGGATAAGCGCTTCTAGGCCAAATTTTCCGTCTTCAGTAAGCGGGCTATCGCCTGCAAGCTCTACTAACGCTTGCTTCCCGGCAGTCATCACTTGACGCGCAGCGTCGTTTGCTTGCGCCGGAAGAATAGCCTCGAGCCGACGCAATTGCTGTCCCAACCCATCCCCGCGCAAATAATTTCTCACGGTTTCCTGGGAAAAGTTGTCACCGGCGGACTCCAACTTCGTTCCTGATGCTGCTACAGCAAGACGAAGGCGCTCTCGACACCATACTGCATCGCGGCCCGGCTCAGCAGAAATGTTTCCGCAGCTAGCAGTCTTCACACTCGTGTCGTTCATATTCGTTCGTAGCTTGATTGATTGATTCACAGCATTATGCATTAATGACTGGTAGAAAATTATCACAATTTGTCACACATGGAGATTGTCCGAAAATGCGCCAAACCCGACACCGGACGGGAAAAAGTCATTCTGTGAGGAAGCAAAGATATCAGCAGTTGTGGCGTGCCGTAGTTCAATTTTGTTTGCATCCGCAAATAACTTTCAACAAAGAGTGTGGTTTTTGGCCGAGTATCACTCGGCAATCACATTGCTGTGTGGACATACCTGGACGGGAAAGCTATCCTGATCCCGAATTCCGCATGCTACCGTTGCAAACATGTACTCGACTCCCGATCCGCACAGCATCACCCGCCTGAACGCGCGCAAGCGTCCCGCCGCCGCGCTCGCTGCGGGAGTGCTGGCGCTCGCGCTGCTCCTGCTGGTGGCGGCGCAGCTGCATCACGCGTGGTCGTCGTATGAGGCACGGCTGGCCGAGACCCGATCCGCCACCTCGAACATGGCGCGGGCGCTGGCGGCCCAGGGGGAAGGTTCGATCCGCATCGTGGACACGGTGCTCGCCAGCGTGGTCGAACGCATCGAAAACGACCCGGGCGGCGCCACTTCCGCACGGCTGCGCGGGTACCTGATGGACACGGTCCGGACGGTGCCCGAACTGCACGGCCTGTTCGTCTACGGCCCCGATGGCAGCTGGATTGTCAGCTCCCTGGCGACTCCGATACAAGGCAACAATTCCGACCGCGAGTATTTCCAGCACCACTTGAAAAATACCGACGGCCGCGTCCACATCGGCGCCCCGGTCAAAAGCAAGTCCACCGGCGTCTGGATCCTGCCGGTCTCGCGCCGGCTGGAAAATGCCGACGGCTCGTTCGCCGGCGTTGTGCTGGGAACGATGCGCGTCGACTTCTTTGCCGAGTTGTATGACAGCTTCGACGTCGGCCAGTCCGGCGTGATTTTCCTCACGCTCGACGACGGCACGCTGGTCTATCGGCGCCCTTTCAACGCCACACTGCCTGGAACCAAGCTTAACGGCCCTGTATTCAAGCTGTACCGCGAAAATGGTCCGGTTGGCAGCGCCATGCTGCGCTCGAAAATCGACCAGGTCGAACGCCTCTACAGCTACCGCCATTTGGATACCTTCCCGCTGATCGTCGGCAGCGCCCAGTCGAAAGACGAGATCCTGGCCGAGTGGTACCGCTCGACGGGCGCGCTGGCGGTGGGTTCGCTGGCGGCGATCCTGTTCATTGGGTGGCTGGGAAAACGCCTGGTTGGCCAGATCGTCCTTCGCGACAGGCTCGAGCACGAGCTGTCGCTCGCCGGCACCACGCTCGAAGCGAAAAACGCCGAGCTGCGCACCCTCGCCAGCGTCGACAGCCTGACCGGGCTGGCCAACCGCCGCACCCTGGACGCGGTGCTGGCCCGAGAGCTGAGCCGGGCGCGCCGGTCGGGCGCGCCGCTGTCGCTGATCATCGTGGATGTCGATTACTTCAAGAAATTCAACGACCGCTACGGCCACGTGGCGGGCGACGAATGCCTGAGGATGGTCGGCTCGCTCCTGCTGGCCTCGCTCGGGCGCCCGGCTGACGTGGCCGCGCGTTACGGCGGCGAAGAGTTCGCCGTGCTGCTGCCCGACACCCGGAAAGATGGCGCAATCAAGATCGCCGAACGGATGCGCGCGGGCCTTGTCGAACTGGGCATCGACCATGCCGATAATCCGCAGGGCGTGGTCACCCTTAGCGGCGGCGTTTATACTTTCGATGCCGCCAGGGATGCCAGCCTCACTCGTGAAGGCCTGATAGCCCGGGCAGATCAACGCCTGTACGCGGCCAAACAAGGCGGCCGCAACCGTATTGCGACCGACCTCACGTTTCCAGCTGAAGGGCCCGCCTGAGCCACCGGCGCCAGATAAACTACCGCAACCAGGTCAAGGATACTGTCATGCAAACACCACAGCGCGAGCGTGCCCTGGTACCGTTCGCTGAACTGCACGGCCTGTTGGCCAGCATCTTCGAGCGTCACGGCGCGTCGCCCGAGGTCGCGGCTATCCTTGCCGACAACTGCGCCAGCGTGCAGCGCGACGGCGCCGAATCGCACGGCACCTTTCGCATCCCGGGCTACCTCGCCACGCTGGCCAGCGGCTGGGTCGACGCCAAGGCGGTCCCGGTCGTGACCGACGCCGCGCCCGGCTACGTCAGCGTCGACGCGATGAACGGCTTTGCCCAGCCCGCACTTGCCGCCGCGCGGGCGCTGGTCACGGCCAAGGCCCGCGCCAACGGCATTGCCCTGCTGGCGATCCACAATTCACATCACTTTTCGGCGCTGTGGCCGGATGTCGAGCCGTTCGCCCGTGACGGCCTGGTAGCACTGGCTTTCGTCAACAGCATGGCGTGCGTCGTTCCCCACGGCGGCCAGCACGCTTTGTTCGGCACCAACCCGATCGCTTTCGCGGCCCCGCGCGCCGGCGCCGATCCGCTCGTGTTCGACCTGGCCACCAGCGCGATGGCCCACGGCGATGTGCAGATCGCCGCCCGCGAGGGTCAGTCCTTGCCCGAGGGTGTAGGCGTGGACCGCGCAGGCAAGCCAACCCGCACGCCGGCGGCAGTGCTGGACGGCGGCGCGCTTTGTCCATTCGGCGGACACAAGGGCTCGGCGTTGTCGATGATGGTTGAAATCCTGGCCGCGGCTCTGACTGGCGGCAATTTCTCGTTCGAATTCAACTGGTCCGGCCACCCGGGCGCGCAGACGCCGCGCACCGGCCAGCTCTTGATCGTCATCGATCCGGCACGGCAGGCGGGGAATGGTTTTGCGGCGCGCATCGAGACGCTGGTGCGCGAGATGAGGGCTGCGGGCCAGGAACGCCAGCCGGGCGAACGGCGCTATCTCCAGCGCGCCGCGTCGGAGCGCGATGGCGTGCCGATCGCGGCGACGGAGCTGGAAGGATTGCGCCGGCTGGCGGCGCCGGCCGGCACAGCCTAGGTCCGGACGGCGCCAAGCAGCGGGGCACGCACCGTTTTTGCCGGGCGAGCGCCAAGGTGCTGCTGCCCGGAGGTCTTGAACACACTCACCGCATGCGCGAGTTCAGCGGCCTGCCGGCGCAAGGATTCGGCCGCTGCGGCCGCCTCCTCCACCAGCGCCGCGTTCTGCTGGGTGGCGCCATCCATCTGCGAGATCGCCTCGTTGACCTGGCCGATGCCGGCATTTTGCTCGGCGCTGACCATGGCGATATCGGAAATCATCGCCGTGACGCGCTGGACGCTCGCCACCACTTCTTCCATCGTGCTGCCTGCATCGCCGACCAGCTTGCTGCCCGTCGCCACCTTCGCAACCGAATCGCCGATCAGTTCCTTGATCTCCTTCGCCGCCGCGGCCGAGCGCTGCGCCAGGTTGCGCACTTCGCCCGCGACCACGGCAAAACCGCGCCCCTGTTCACCGGCGCGCGCGGCTTCCACTGCCGCGTTCAGCGCGAGGATGTTGGTCTGGAAGGCGATGCCGTCGATCACCGAGATGATGTCCACAATCCGGCGCGACGATTCGTTGATCGATCCCATCGTCTCAACCACCTGTGCGACCGCCGCCCCGCCGCGCACCGCGACTGCGGAGGCGGTCGCCGCCAGCTTGCTGGCCTCGTCGGCGCTGTTGCCGTTCTGCCTGACGGCGCTGGTCAGTTCTTCCATCGCCGAGGCGGTTTCCTCCAGCGAGCCCGCCTGTTCCTCGGTGCGGGCCGACAGATCGAAGTTGCCATTCGCGATCTCGGTCGACGCGTGGGCAATCGCATCGGTGCCGGAGCGGACCTGGACCACCAGCGCCGACAAGTTGTGCTGCATATCCTTAAGTGCCTGCAGCAAGATGCCCACTTCATCGGTACTGGCGACCGAAATGTGTTGCGACAGGTCGCCCGACGCCACCGTGCGTGCGATCGATACGGCCTCGCCCAGCGGACGGGTGATGCTGCGACCGAGCCAGACCATGAAGACGGTGCCGGAGAACAGCGCCGCAGCCATCGCGAGGACCAGCCAGCGCAGCGAGGTGTTTTGCACGGTTTCCTGCTCCGCCTGCATCGCGGCGGTCATGGCGACCGACTGGGCGCGGATGAAGGCGACGATTTCATCGATTTTTTTGGTTGGCTCGCGATCCGAGCCCTTGACCAGCGCATCGACGACCTTGTGCGCGTCCGGATTGGCGGCATCGTATTTTTCCAGCGCACCCATGTAGTTCTTATCGAGCTTGTCATGAGCGGCAATTGCCTCGGCCATCAAGGGCGTTTGCAATCCGAGCGTGCCCAGCAGCGTCGCAGTGTTCTCCAGCTGGGTGCGGGTTGCTTTCGATTGCTTTTGGAAAGCGTCGCGGTATTTGGCAAACTGGTCCGGATCGCCGCCGCGCAGCAGGATGTTCTTCCACTCCTGTACCTGAATCTTGAAATCCACTTGTGCGGCGCGGGCCGTGTCGACGGCATCGCCAAGCAGCACGACCCGCTGGACCGTTTCGGCGCCGTGCGCGCCGGAGGTCCGCAGCGCGTTCCAGCCGACTGCGCCAATGACCAGCATCGCGGCGAAAAACATAGTTCCGAGCAAGTAAATACGAATTGCAATCTTCATGTTGGCCAGTTTCATACCATTTCTCTCATCATCGACAACGCGTTAAAACGACGGCTTGGCCAGTCCTTGGTAGCAATCTAGATGATGCTGCATGGCACAATAAAAGCCAAGCACTGAAGCATTACATGTCGTCGCTGGGATACTGTTTTTTTACGCTGCAATGTCACCCATACAACACCCGGCCGCAATCAAAAGGCGTACGCGCCTCCGCATCCGCGCCATTTCTGCTTGCCGGGATCATCACATCGGGCAGGGCCTGGATCAAAAAAGGCAGCTCCGAAGAGCTGCCTTTCCATTCATCGGATGAAAGCCGATGCTTAGTGCTGGTAGGCGCCGATGTCGAAACCTGTGCTGCTGTTGCGCGGGCGGCCGACGACGTCGGTCGGGTGCGCGTAGGTCGACGTTCCACGGGCAACTGCTGCCGAGCCCGAGGTGATCTTCAGGTTCTGCGTACCTGTGCGGCTGTACGAGGTGAAACCTGGCACGGTTGCCACGGTGCCGGTGTGCTTCAGGCCGTTCTTCAAGGTCCACGGGTAGGTGTTCTGGTACACCAGGTTGTTGCGGTAGGTGTTGCTGGTACCGGTACGCCCCTGCTCCGAGATGCCGTACTTGTTGTCGTACACGATGTTGTTGTACACGTGGACGTTGTTCGCGCCCGCGGTCGTGAAGTAGTAGTCGCCGCCGCCAACGATGATGCCGGTGCCCGACGAGGTCACCGTGTTGTTGGTGATGATGACGTTGTTCGCATCGTGCCACAGGTGGATCGCCGCTTCGGCAACCCGGTATACCACGTTGTTCTTGATCGTTCCCGAAGTGCTCATGTAGATACCCTGGACGAAGTGGCAGGCGGTCGGGCCAATGTCGTGAACGACGTTCGAAACGATGTCTGCCTTGACGCCCTTGTAGTAGCTGTCCGCGCCGATCGCCGAACCGCCGCCGCTGGTGCACGGGATGGTCTTGGCGATGTGGTGGACGTAGTTGTCACGGATCGAATCGTAGGAACCGCCGTTGTAGATACCATAGCGCCACTTGGTGCCGGACTGGATGGCGCTGCCGTTGACTTCGAAGCCGATGATGTCCACATAGCTGCCGCGGTTGTCGAATGCGACGTCGCCGGTCGAGTTAGCAGGCGGCACGATTTTCGCGCCCCACTTGGTGGTCGACACAAAGTAGATACGGCCGCTCGCCGTGCCCGAGATGGTGTTGCGGAAGCCTCCCGAGTAGGTGCCCGGGGCAACGAACACGGTGCTGTTCGGGCGTACCGCCTTGACGGCGCGCGCCAGCGTGCGGAACGGCGCCGCCTTGGTGCCGGCGGCGGCGTCGTTGCCGGTAGGCGAAACGTAATAGTTGTAGCTGGTGACTGGCGTGACGGCCGTGGCCACGGATGGGGCCGGCGCCGGGCTGGCGACGGCCGGCGCATTGCGCACGCCGCGGCGGCTCAGCGGGGTCGAGGCTGGCGCTACTTCAGTTTGGGTTGCGGAGACATCGGCTACCGCGCCACCGTTGTAGCCCTGGATGTCGAATGCGTCCGGCGCTGCGGCGGCGGAAGCGGCGGCAGTCAGCAAGACGGCAGCGCTGCAGCACAGCAAAGCATTGATACGGAGATCCGGGGCGATAGTGGTGAGCTTGATCATCAAAATGGTTCCTACCTTTAAAGAAGACATGAGTAAGCTTTGAGCTGTGGAAACTGCCTTAGTTCAACGTTTTCCAAGATAAATTTCCATGCAGTATCAAAAAGCTAAACACTTTTTCCCGATAGAAAATGAACAGAAAGCTGCAACTAGTCCGGCGCGCCATTGTCTGAGTGCTAGGCCCATTCACTCGCGGAGACCGCACCCATGAGCGACAACAAACACGTCAGAGACACGCTTGGGGAGGGAGAGCACTACGCGGGATTAATTTTGGGAAAGGACGGTGAGCCCGATCACCACCTGGTGTTGATGGGCGGCGAGGTTGCCGAGGCGGGTTGGGCCCCAGCGACGAGTTGGGCCAGGGCGCTGGGGGGAGAATTGCCGACGCGCCGGGAGTTGTCGCTGCTGTTCGCCAACCTGAAGGAACAGTTCGAGCGCGAGTGGTACTGGTCGCGCGAACCGCAGGCCGGCCACCCGCATTTGGTGTGGGGGCAGAATTTCGCGAGTGGGATACAGACGGTGTACGGGCGGGCGTTCAGGGGGCACGCCCGCGCGGTGCGGCGGATGCCGGTGGAATAGCCTGGTCCGCCCGGAACCGGTTTACTTCGCCGGCTCGATCCGCAGCAACTGCCCGTCCGCCGCATCGGTCAGCAGGTACAAATACCCATCCGGCCCCTGCTTCACATCGCGCACGCGCTTGCCGATCTCCAGCCGCTCCTGCTTCGTCACATTGCCGTCCTTGTCGAGCGCAACACGGCGCACATCCTGCGCCGCCAGCCCGCCACTGAACAGGCTGCCGCGCCATTGCGGGAAATGCATGCCGGTGTAATACGCCAGGCCGGACGGCGCCGGCGACGGCACCCACGCGACCTTCGGCCCCGTCATGCCCGGCACCACCTTCACGCCCACAGGCTCCGCAGTGCGGTAGTCGGCGCCGTAGCTTTGCAGCGGCCAGCCGTAGTTGCCGCCGCCTTCAATCAGGTTGAGCTCGTCCCCGCCGCGCGGACCGTGTTCGGTCGCCCACACCCGTCCGCTGGCCGCATCGCGCGCCAGCGCCTGGATATTGCGATGACCGTAGCTCCAGATCTCCGGCAGCGCGCCGTCCCTGGCCGCCAGCGGATTGGCCGCGGCCGGTTTGCCCTGGTCGGTCAGGCGCAGGATCGAGCCCTGGTGGCTGGCCAGGTTCTGGGCCTGATCGCGCGCCAGCATCGAACCGATGCGCTGGGGCGGGTTGCCGCCGTCGCCGATGCTCATCAACAGGCTACCGTCCGGCAGCCACAGCAGGCGCGATCCGAAGTGCTGGCCGCCGCTCTTGTCCGGCTGGACCTGGAAAATCTTCTTGATCGAATGCACGCGCTTGCCGTCGAAGACGCCTTGCACCAGCGTCGTGCGGTTGGCCTCGCTGGTGCCGGTCGACAGCGTCATGTAGACGCGCGGATTGGCCTTGTCGGCCGGGTGCAGCGCGATGTCGAGCAGGCCGCCCTGCCCGCCGGTGAACACTTCCGGCAACCCTTCCATCGGCACGTTGTCGAAGCGCGATCCATTCAGGATGTGCAGCCTGCCCTTCTTGCTGGTCACCAGCAGCTTGCCGTTCGGCAGCCACGCCATGCCCCAGGGCTGGTCCAGCCCGCCGGCAACGGCTACCGCGCGCCATCCTTTCACGGACCGCGGCGCGTCGCTTGGCGCCAGTTGGGCCAGCGCGTTCGCGCTTGCCAGCGCTGCGCATGCGGCAGCAACGCACATCAGGGTCCTGCGGCCAGCTTGGATCATGGCGTCTCCTTGTTCAGTAAAAATGACAATCCCTATCGTACCGGATTGCCGCCCAGATGCTAAGCTGATATGTGCTCTACCGTACAGTCGAGCAGCCCGAGTCGCGCTATTCTGGATTTGTCTTTTTGACATATATCGCTGTAGAACAGAAAAGGAAAAATAATGGATATCATCGTCAACCTCATCGTCTACCTGGTCATCCTCGGACTAATCTGGTGGCTGGTCACCCTGCTGCCGTTGCCGGCGCCTATTGCCGGTATCGTCCGCGTGCTGTTCATCATCCTGCTGATCATGATCGCCCTCGCGGTGTTCGGCATCATTCCGGGTAGCTACCTGCCGCGCCTGAACCTGTAGTCGTTCCATCCGGGGCCGTCCTGGCAGCATGACTGGCCCCGTCCCGCCTTTTTCCGCTTAGCGCGGCTCGCTCCAGCGTCCGATCGGTTCTTCCATATTGGCGAGGAACCATGCGGTCGACGCCATCAGCGCCACATGCCGGCGCAAGTCTTCCTTGTCCACTTTGTCGAACGTATCCGCCGCCGTATGGTGATAGTGGAAGTAGGTCGACGTGTCGACCAGCGGCGCGAAGCTTGGCACGCCCGCTTTCTCGAGCCCCGACAGGTCGCCCGTGCCCAGCACATCTTCACGGCGGAACGCGCTCGCGCCCATTGGCTGCAGCACCGCCTGCAAAGGCGCGAACAGCTTGACTGCCTGCGCGCCCACGCTCATGCGCATGCCGAACGGACGCCCGGCGCCGTTGTCGCTTTCGATCGCCGCGATATGCGTTTCGAGCTTCGCCTTGTTCGACTCCAGGTAAGCGCGAGCGCCGCGCGTGCCGTTTTCCTCATTGGCCCAGGCGATCACGCGGATCGTGCGGCGCGGTCGGAAGTTCAGCTTCTTGAGCGTGTCCACCACCGCCATCGCGCCGACAACGCCGGCCGCATCGTCGTGCGCGCCGGTGCCAAGGTCCCACGAGTCGAGGTGGCCGGACACGATCACGATTTCCTCTGGTTTGTCGGTGCCGGGGAAGTCGGCGATCACGTTGAAGCTGTCGGCGTCGGGGTGGGTCTGCGGCGTCAGGGTCAGGTGCATCGCCAGCGGTCCGCGCGCTGCGAGGCGCGACATCAGCATCGCGTCTTCCACCGACACGGCGGCGGCAGGAATGCGCGCGTTGTCGTCGAGGCGGGTGGCGCCGGTGTGGGCGATGCGGTAGTTGGCGCCGCCGACCGAACGCACCAGCGCGGCCACAGCGCCCATTTGCGCGGCCATGCGCGGGCCGTTGGTACGGTACTGCGAACCCTGGCCGTAGGCCGGACCGGCCAGTCCGCGGTCGGCCATGAACTGGTCGAACGCTACGTCGAACAGGACGATGCGTCCCTTGACCTCGGCCGCGCGCGCCTTCAGTTCGTCGAAACTGCGCACCACGATGACCTGCGCATTCAGGCCGGAAGCAGGCGTGGCGCCGGATCCGCCCAGCGCCGTCAGCACAACGCGCTGGCTGACGCCATCGGGGCGGCCCTTGTAATCGACCAGTTCGCCCGTCTCCACGCCGCGCACCCAATGCGGCACCTTGACCGGCTCCAGCGTCACTGTCGCGCCGAGTTTGCGCATGGTGTCCGCCACTTGCCGGATCGCCGCCGCTTCGCCGGCGGAGCCGGACAGGCGCGGGCCGATCAGGTCCGTCATGTCGGCCAGGCGCTCGTAGGCCCAGTCGCTTGCCAGCGCGGTGTCGCGGATCTTGACGAGTGCGGCGGGGTCGTTGCCGGGCGTGGCGGCGAAGGCGCTTGCAGCGAAAATGGAACTTGCGAGTACGGTCAACAGCAGTAGCTTGCGTGGCATGCGGCGTATCCTTCGGGATCGGTTTTTATAAGATCCAAAACAATAGCGCATCTAAACGGAAATTGCTGTCTTTACGTTAATCCGGCTTATGCGGTGACGAGGCGCAGCAGCGTAATTTCCGACGGCGCACCGAAGCGTTTCGGCGGCCCCCAGTATCCGGTGCCGCGGCTTGTATATACCCACATCGCGCCGGCCTGGTTCAGGCCCGCCGTGAAAGACTGCTGCAGCGGAACCAACAGGTTCCACGGATAGAACTGCCCGCCGTGCGTATGGCCCGACAGCTGCAGGTCGAAGCCAGCGGCGGCCGCCGCTTCGGCGCTGCGCGGCTGATGTGCCAACAGCACGCGCACCGTCACATTCGCCGGCGCGCCCGCAGCGGCGGCACGCGGATCGCTGCGCTGCGAAGGATCGAAATGGTGGGCGGTGAAATCGGTCACGCCCGCGATCATCACGCCGTCGCCTCCGCGCTCACGTACGACGTGCTCATTGTTCAGGACCGTCAGTCCGAGGCGACGCAGCTCGGCGATCCATTCGCTGGCGCCGGAATAGTATTCATGGTTACCGGTGACAAAAAAGGTCCCGTCCGGCGCCGCCAGGTTCGCAAGCGGCGCGGTATGCGCCGACAATCGCTGGACGCTGCCGTCGACCAGGTCGCCCGTGATGGCGATCGCATCGGGCTTGAGCGCATTGACCCGCGCGACGATCGCCTCGAGGTAGCTGCGCTTGATGGTCGGGCCGATATGGACATCCGATATCTGCGCGATCGAATAACCGTGCAAGGACTTCGGCAAGCCAGGGATGGGCACATCCACCTCGACCACGCGCGCCAGCCGGCGTGCGTTGAAGAAGCCAGCCAGCGTGGCGGCCAGTGCAAGCAGCGGAACGGCAATCGCGCTGCCGCGGCCGAAACCATTTCCCGCGCCGCCGATAAGCGCAAGAATCAACAGCGTCACATCGCGCATTAAGGTCAGGACCAGCAGCGACGAGAACATGCCCATCGCGAGCATGCCGGCCCACGACAGCTGGTCGGACCAGCGCAAGCTTCGCAGGCCGGATGCCAGCAGGCCGGCGGGCACCAGCAGCGCCGACGCCGCAAGCAGCAAATACGCGGCGGCCGCCCACACGCCTTCCGGCTCGATCGACGGCAGCAGGCGCATGCCCACGTAGAGGTGCAGCAGGGCCGACAGGGCGAATACCATCAAGGTGACGCGGCGTGGGGGCATTGGGAAATCCGGTAATTGAGCACAACACTCACCACAAATGGGGTGCTATCCGGTTTCCTGCAAGGGGAACAGGTGTTGTTACGGTCATCGCTGCATTTGTAATATTCTGTATTAACAATAGCGACTATTTTGGCAATCGATATAGTGGAGTCATGCCCGGCGCTGTTTGAGATCATTCCGATCCAGTTGTGGCAGAAGGAACCGCCATGTTTACCACCATGAACAAAAAACTTATCGGTGTCGCCCTGCTGGCTGCAACGGCTTTCTCGTCCAGCGCGATGGCCAACGACCGCGGCGTCAATACAGCCCTCGGCGCAGTTGTCGGCGCTGCCATCGGTCACTCGACCGGCAGCCGTAACGGCGCACTGGTTGGCGGCGTGATTGGCGCAGCAGTCGGCAACGCCTCCGGCTCGCGCGGCAATTCGTACCAGGCCGAATACCACGACAACGGCCGTTACTATGACGACCGCCGCTATGGCTATGCGCCGGCGCCAGTCTACGTCCAGGAGCGCGTGTACCACGAGCCGCGCCGTGTCTACTACGAAGCGCCGGCCCGCTATTACGCGCAACCGCAGGTGGTCTATGTCGAGAAGCGCCATGGCCGCCGCGGCCACCACCACCGCCGTGGCTATGACCGCTACGACCGCTACGACCGCTACGATGACCGCGGTTACGGTTACGGATACCGCTAAGCAGCAGCTTTCCCCATCCCCCCGCTAGGCAGCGCTGACGGCATCTGCCGTTACGCGCTGCCGCGGGGGGAACCATGCTGGAAGCAGGACAAGTCGTACCGCTCGGAGCAGGCGCCTACCGCCTGCGCAAACAGCTCGCCGGATCGAGCTACGGCGTGGTCTGGCAGGCCGCCGGGCCGTCATCCGATGTCGCCCTCAAGCTGGTCAATCGCCCGCAAATGGCGCGCGCCCTGCCCGCCCATCGCGACCGCTGGATCGCCAGCGCCAACACCGAAATAGTCTTCCTCCGCTCCCTGCGTCCGTGGGACGAGCGCCACATCGTGCGCCTGCTCGACAGCGGCGACCATGACGGCCTGCCCGTGATGGCGCTTGAGTTGATGGACACCGACCTGGGACGCCACCTCGCCGGCGAACGCGCCGCCGGACGCCGCGCGAGCCTCGCCGCCATCCTCGGATGGATGGAGCAGATCAACCAGGCGCTCGCCAAGGTCCACCAGTACGGCTGGAACTACCTCGACCTCAAGCCGGCCAATGTGCTGCTCGGCGCTTCCCGTGACAACGTCAAGCTGGCCGACTTTGGCACCAGCCGCGCGCGCGCCGGCGCGCCCTGCGCCGGCTTTGCGGGCACCGCCAACTGGCAGGCGCCCGAGCAGTTTTTCGCCACCCCGAAGAACACCTACGACACCGACTGGCGCAGCGATTATTTCGCGCTGGGCGCGATGTTTTATTACCTTGTCACCGACGGACTGCCGCTGCGTTTCTGCCGCGATTGCGGACAAGCCTGGCGCGAGCACCAGTCGCGCGGAGCGCAGCAGATGCTGGCGGCGAACCATGGCGAACTGCCCGCTACCCTGTGCGGGGACGAAGCGGCACTGTTTGTGCGGCGCATCCGCCAGCGCGCAGGCGGCTTGCGGACGACAGGCGCCTGTGCATCGCTCGCGCTCTTGCGTGCGCTGCTGGCGGCGGACCGGTGCGAGCGCCCTGCCCACGGCATGCAGATCGCACGCATGATCGCTGCAATCCGCGCCCGGGCCGTGCCATGAAGCCGCGCGCATACGTCGGGCGGACCATCGCAATTGCGCTGCTTGCCCTTCTGTGCGCGCTTCAGCTGTTTGGCCTTCTGCGTGCCCCGGCGCTTTGGTCGCCGGCGGTCATTGGCGTAACCCTGGCGCCAGGGGAGTCAGTGGCACTTGGCCAACGTGAACTTGCGGCTCCATTGGCCGACCCCGCTCATATCCGCTTGAGGCGCGACGCGGACGGGGGCTGGTGGCTACGAAACACCAGCGCGGGCAAGCAGGTGGCGCTTGAACGCCGCGAAGCGAACTCCCGCACCGGTACCGCAAGGCCGGCCCCCGGACAGCAGCTGAGGATCGGCCAGGAACAGTTCACCCTCACTTCCGCCGATTCGCGCGAAGTCGCTTTCACCGGCGCGGGCAGCGCGTGGCGTTACGACGGCGCCGTCTTGCTGCGGGATGGCCAGATGCAGCCATCATGTCCCGGGACCTCGATCGGTTCCCGCGCACGCGCACTCTGGAACCGGACGGGACTGGCATTTGCGCGCCCGCTTTCCTTTGGCGGCAATCTCCATTGCGATAACAGGCTCGGTGTCGCTTACGTCGCGCCAGGCAGCGCGCTTATACGGCGGGCGGACGGCGGGCTCCTGATCGAGGTACCAGCGGCCGACGGCCAGCGCATCCCGCTGATGCTCACCATCGACGGCGTGGCCGGCAACCTCGCCGAGAAAGAGGTGGCCCTCGCGGGCGTCGAATCCATCGCGGCCGGCCGCACCCGGCTTTCACTGCGCACCGACGGCGCGCGCCTGCTGCTGGAACCGCAGCGCCACGTCGCGCTGTACGCCGAGCCGCGCGTGCTCTTGCCGCCGGGCGTACAGTGGCAATGGCGCCAGCGGGGGCTGTGGTCGCTTCCAGCGGCGGGTGGACTGATCGCCGCTATGGTCCTGCTGGCACTGGCAGGCGTGCTCGCACGGTGTCGCGGCAGTTGGCCGTTTGTTCGCGGCGTGAGCACGCATACGCGCGCCGCTGCGGGCGCCAGCCTGATGGTTGCCCTATGCGGCGTGGCCTTCCTGCTGGTGCTTCGCGGCGGCGCGCCGCCTGGTGCAGGCATATCGGCGCTGCTTGGGTGGGCGGCGCTGTGGTGCTGCCTGCTGGCGCCGGGACGGCTCGGCGTGGCGGCCGTGGCGGGCGTGCTGCTGGTCGCCGTCGGCCTTCTCGCCCAGCTCGAACTCGGCCTCGCAGCGATGGAGTCATCCATGCTGCGGCACTTCCAGAAGACCGCGGCATTGCTGGCGATCGGCCTTGGCGCGGGATCGTTCATCCGGCTATGGATGGGTGCCCGGCGCGGTCTCGCACCGCAGGCGCGCATCGAATATGGCTTCGCGATACTGGCCATCGGCGCGCTCGCCGCCCTCCTGCTGCAGGTCGCGTTCGGCAACGAGACTGGCGTGTTCGACGTCCAGCCGGTCGAATTTGCCAAGCTCGCGCTCACCGTGCTGACCGCGCACTGCCTCGCCATCGGACTGGGCTGGCATGCGGCGCCTGCCGATGCAAGCCTGCCGCTGCGCTGGTTCAGGCTTGGCGCGCCGGTGCTGCTGTTCCTCGCAATGACCGGCTTCGCGCTGGTACAGGTCGACGACTATTCACCCCTTATCCTGCTTGGCCTGTGGAGCGCCGCGATGGTATTCGCATGGTCGCTCGCAAGCCGCCGCCGGGCTTGCGCCGCCGCGGTAGCGTGCGCGGTGCTGGCGCTGGCAGGCGGCATCGCCCTCATGCGCGGCGCCGGCCCGCAGCAAGTGGCCGACCTCGGTTTCTATGCGGACCGCTTCATGGTATGGCTCGACCCGTCCACCCATCCCCACACCGGCCAGCAGCTCCTGCTTGGCGCGCGTGCGATCGCCGAAGGCGCCTGGCTTGGCAGCGACAGCCTGTTAGGCGTCGCCAACCTTGGCTTGCCTGGATCGAGCGCCTTGCTGGTACCGGCGGTGGAGGACGATTTTGCGCCTTCGTTTTTCCTCAACCGCCACGGCCTTGCCGCCGGCCTTGCGCTGTGGCTGCTGCAGGCGCTGTTTGTCCTCGGATTGCTGCAGACCGCAGCGCGCGCGAATGCCACAGCCAGGGCGACGGGCGACTTCCGCCAGGCCTGGCTGGGCCGCTTCCGCTGCTTCGCGCTGTGCGGCGGCGCCGCCTTCGTACTTGGACACTTCGTACTGTCGTGGGGAACCAACCTGGCGATCTTCCCGGTCATGGGCCAGCCCATGAGCTTCTTGTCGGCGGGCGGCAGCCACCTGCTGTTTTTCATCTGCCCCCTGCTTATGTTCGATGCAGTCAGTGCACAATCTTTAGAGGAGAGTCGAGATGCCAGTCTATGTCCAACATGAAGTGCTCGGCAGGGTGAACGATGTGTTCAACGCCGAAGCCATCTGGCAGGCCCCCGGCCTGGCCCTGTTCTCGCGCAAGCCGCTGCTGCGCGATTTGCTGGAGCGTTCGCCGCGCGAGCATCGCGGGCGCGCGGCCACGCGCTGCTTCTCGCACGTCACACTGGCGCTGCCGCAGGACCAGGTCGACGACGACCGCCACCTGACGCGCGGCGCGCGCGTGCGCGACCTGGCGCAGTCGCTGGCGACGCTGCACCAGAAGGATTTCGGCGACCTGCTGGGCGGCGACCAGGTGCGCTACGACGTCGTCGGCGCCGCCACGCTGGAGCCAGGCCAGGTCGAGGTGCGCTTCGGGCACGCGGTCTACCTGCCGGCGCCGGAAGAAAAAATCCTGTACTCGGTCGCGGCGTCCACCGACAGCGCCATCTGGAAACCGGTCTGTCCGATTTATCCGGACCAGCGCCTGGCGCTGATCGGCATTGACGGCGCCAGCGCCAGCCACGCCGTGCCGGGCTGGCCGTTCGGAGCGGTCGGCGCGATCCTGCTGATCAACGATGGCCCCGATGCCCCGGTCGAAGTCCAGGTGCGCCCGAAGGACGCCCTCGACTGCAGCTTCGATCCGCTCAGCGGCTACTACGTGATCAAGGGCGCGAATGCACGCCTGTTCCTCAAGGTGACACGCGTCGGCGCGCCGGTGGCAGCGGCCGCTCCCGCCCCCGAGCCGGTCAAGCCGGCAACGGTATGGAAGCCGCGCGCCGGGGACGAGGCCATGGCCAGCATCCGCCCGCCAGCGGAAGGCGATGCGACCTACGCGCCAGTCGCCCAGCAGCGCGTGAGCCTTGCCGCCCTCGCCCTGCCGCGCCTGAGCCGCTACCGCGAAACCGGAGCACGCATGCTGGAGGTCGGCTTCGACGCCGCGCTCGGCGTGACCGCCAGCGAAAACGATTCGGTCATCAGGTTCGCGGTGGACGACACCGACGAACTGCACGCGGTGACTGCGGCCGGGCGCCAGCGCATCAGCATTCCGGCCAGTTTCACGCCGGTCGATTCAGCTCCGATCGCGCTGCGCGAAGCGCCGCCCGAAATGGCGGACCGCTACTGCGCCATCGTTTGCCTGGCCGCGCCGCCAAGCGTGCCGGTGGCGAGCGGAGTGCGCTTTGTGTTCGGCCGCGGCGCGCCGATGCTGGCCAGCCTGCGGGTGCTCGATTCCGCGCGCTTCCTGCACCGCGCGGACGGCATCGATGTGGCCAGCGCCGACCGCATCGGCCTGTCGCGCACCGCATTCAGCTTCGAGGCGGCGAGCGGCGGCTACAAGATCGGCAGGCTCAGCGCGACGCAGGCGCTTTACCACCTGGACGAGCAGATGCGCTTCGTCGCCGCGATCGGCGAGGCCAGTGCGGATACGCCTTACCTGCTTCCTGCCGGCCATCACCTGGTCGCCGGCCATTACGTGCTGCGTTTCGACGCCTGAGTCATGACCACGTTCGCCGCATACGGCATTGGCCTGCTGGTCACCCTGGCGCTGGCGTCGATGCTGACGCCAGCCAGCTGGTGGCGACGGCTGAACGCCCGCGCAATGGCGCTTGTGGTGGCCGGGACCTGGGGCATCGGGGCAATGCTGGCGGCCGCGATGCCCGCACCAGGCCCGGCGCCTGTTTCGCGCTACGAGCAGCCAGCCCGCCACTATCAGGTATTCCGCGCGCTGAACCTGCGCGACGGCACTGGCACTAGTGCAAAGCGCCTCGCGGTAGTGCCGGCGGGCGCGATCGTCGCCGCTACCGGCATGCGCGACGGCGACTGGTGGCAGGTGCGCGCAAGGATCGGAGGTGCCCAGGTAACCGGATGGGCCAGCAGCCTGTGGCTACGCCGTGCGGACGAGAGGCGCCACTGACGGGCCGAGCACCATCGGATTGAACTCCAGGCCATTCTTGCACTGCGTCGGCAAGGTGCGTACGAACCCCAGCGTTTCATACATCGGCATCGCGTAGTTCGATGCATTCACAGTGAAGCCACCATCAGAGCCGCCCGTCATGGCAACGTCCCTGGCATGCTCCCACAGCTTTCGGCCGATGCCCTGCCGGTGGAACTGCGCCGCCACGAACAAGTGGAACACGTGCTGTCGCTCGCGTACGGCGATGAACCCGGCCAGTTGCCCATCCACCTCGGCGACGTGATAGACATAACCCTCGCGGACAAGCCGCCGCAACGCCGCGGCGTCGTTCTCGCGCAGGAAGGTCGAGGCCTGCTCCGGCGAACAGGTCTCCAGGAAGTAGTCGCGCGCCAGCACTTCAAGCAGCCGCGCGACCGCGCCGATATCGGCATCATTCATTTCCCGCAAAAGCATAATCGTTCCGTCCGATGTCTTGCCAGTTTGGCATGGCCAAAATACCATACCTGCACAGGCATGTGTTCGCGTGTTGACGCTATACGGCGGCGTCCGTAGACTAGCCGGATGCCGAAATCGAGTTTGTCTTCCCCGCTGCCTGCGCAGCCCGCGCGCACGCGGGTTCCGTTATCGAAGCCCCTGCGGCATCCGCGCTACCGGCGCCTGTGGATGGCCAACCTCGTTTCGAACCTCGGCACCTGGACCCAGACCTTTGCGTCGGCATGGCTGATCGCCTCGATGTCTGAATCGGCGGCGATCACGACCTTGGTGCAGACCGCGACCTACATCCCGATCTTCCTGTTCGCGCTGTTCGCCGGCGTGATCGCCGACGCGGTCGACCGTCCAAAATTCCTGTTCTTCTGTAACCTGTACATGGCGCTGTGCGCGTGCGCGATGGCCGTGCTGGTCATCAGCGGCAATGCATCGGCTCCGCCAGTGCTCGCGCTGACCTTCTGCCTGGCCACCGGGTCGGCCTTTGTATGGCCAGCCTGGCAAGCCTCGGTTTCCGGCCTGGTCGAGCCGGACGAACTGGAAGCCGCCGCCACGCTGAATAACCTGAGCTACAGCGTCGCCTCGATCGTCGGCCCGGCGCTGGGCGGCATCCTGTTCAACTGGATCGGCGCGGGTGCGCTATTTCTCGTCAATGCCATTTCCTTCGTCGGCTTGCTCAGCGTGTACTGGGCGTGGTGGCAGGAGCGGCTTCCAAATACCGCCGCGCGCCACGGCTTCGTCCACAGCATGAAGGCCGGCCTGTCGACGGCGTTCGGCTGCGGGCGCTACCGGCGCATCCTGGTCAACGTCTGCACCGTCTTCTTCGCCAGTATCGCGTTCGCGGCGCTGCTGCCGCTGTTCGTGCGCGATGTGCTGCGGCTCGACTCGAGCACCTTCGGCACGCTGATGGGCAGCCTTGGCGCGGGCGCGGTGCTGGCGGCCTTCCTGCTTCCGAGCCTGCGCGTCCGCTTCGACAAGACGACCCTGCTGTCCGGCGCATTGCTGGTGTATGGCCTGATGCTGATGCTGATGCCGCTGATTACTTCGCTTTGGCTGCTGGTGCCGCTGATCGTCTGCGGCGGCATGGCCTGGTCGGCCATCGTCTCCACGATGAACGCCGCGGCGCAGGCCTCGTTCCCGCACAGCCTCCGGGCTCGCACGCTGTCGATCTACCTGTTCGTCATGGCGGGAGGTTACGCGCTTGGCAGCCTGGTGTGGGGCCGGGTGGCCGACGGCGCTGGCGTCAAGGTCGCATTTGCCGTCGCCGGGGCCTGCCTGGTCGTCAATGCCGTCATGCTGGCGACACGTAAACACGACAACCCGATCTGATTAATTCGGCTAAGCTGGCGGAATGATCACAGCGCCAGACAGCCTTTACTTCGGTCCCCGCCTCGACGTGGCTGCGCAGAGCAGCATTGGCGAAGGCGAACGGCCGCGCGCCGAGAACCAGGATAACTTCCTGCTGATCGACGCCAACGGCAATGCCGCCTTCCTCGCAAACCAGCAGGCGTCCACGGCGACGGTTAGCGGCTGGCCCCAGGGACACGCCCGCCTGGCTGTACTGGACGGCATGGGTGGCCACGGCCACGGGCGCGAGGCGGCCGAAGCTGTCGTCGCCGGCATGCTGGCGATGCCCGCCTGCGCCACGCTCGGCGAACTGTCCGACCGGCTCGACAGCTTGCACCACCACCTGCAAGCCGTGTTCGGCGACGATTCCCAGGTCGACCGCCGCCCGGGCACCACCCTGACTTTGCTTGAAATTCCTCTCGGCAAACCGGCGCTGCTGTTCCATGTCGGCGATTCGCGGCTGTACAGGGTGGCCGGTGGCCGTGCCGCGCCGCTGACAGTCGATCATGTGCCGGCAACGGCATTCGCCATGGCCGGGCTGATCGGCGAAACGGAATGGTGGCAGCAGGTGCACGGCGAACACCGTTCGCAGATCTCCCAGGCGTTTCTTCTTGGCAACGCATTCGCCAACCCGGCCCAGCTGGAGGATCCGCTGTTCGCGCTCTCCCCGCGCGAGCTGCCCGATTTCCTGGGCCACCTGCAGGACCGCCGCGCCGTGGAGCTGGAACCGGGCGCCGACTACCTGCTCGCCACCGATGGCTTCTGGTCCTGTTCGGGCGCATCGGCCTGGGTATCGCGCTGGCCGGCAGTGCTGGCCAGCGCGCAACGCGCCGATGCCGCCTGCGCCGCCCTGTTCGAGGAAATACGCATGAATCCGCCGGCGGACCTGCACAGCGACAACCTGACCGCCATCCTGCTGCGGGTCCAGGCCGAGCCGGCCGCCGATGAGACCGCCCTGCCCGGCGGACCATCCTGAGCCCTGCGCCACCGCGCGCTGAAAACAGGTACGCTCAGCCGATGAATGAACGGCCGGGCCAGTCATGAAAAAATGCAGTCATCCAGAGCATCCGTACTGCACCCAGTGGGTACTGCCTGGTGAGCGCGCGTGCCCGAGCGGCCATCTCCAGCCCGCCGCCGCGCTGGCCGCCGATGAACTTCCCGGCGAGCCGCCGCGCCCCCTCCTGCACATCAGCGGCTTCGATCCGCGCGCCGCCGGCGGCCGCCAGACCATCAAGGTCGAGCTGCGCGGCATGCCGGAAGACGCCCCCGCCGCCATCACCATGGAACTGGCGTCGGCGCTGTTCCCGGGCGGCGCGTCGCGCCACGCTTTCGAGCGCAACCTGCAGGGGCACTGGCGCCCGCAGTTCGTCGAATTCAGCTCGCGCGACAAGGAGCACGGCCAATACCGCGTCGAGGCCGAGCTGCGCTGCAGCCACGGCACGCATGTCCGGCGGCGCTGGGTGTGCACGCTGATCATCCTGGTGCCGCGATCGGACGCCAGCCTGTCCGAAATCCACCAGACCTTCCTCGCCACCCACAAGAACGTCAGCGTGACAGCGGACGACGGATCGATCGCGCGGGTCAGCGCGCAGGCCGGCGGCGGACGGCTGGACATCGGCGTCACTGCACGCAATGCGTCGATCGCGCGGCTCGACCTCGATGCGCGCAACGGCAGGGTCGCGGTCGGCTTTTCCAGCATCGCATGGGACGAGGACCTGATTGAAATCGAGATACCCGAGGAACCGGAAAAGCACCCGCATCCGGCAACTGCAGGCGAGGTGTCAAATCACGATGCCAGCGCCAGTCTCCCGCGACACATCCGCATGTTCGCGCTCGATGAATTCGTACTGGGACGATTCGACCCGCACGACAGCGCTGCCGCCATCCCGCTTGCGCACTTCGCCGGCGGCGGCCATCGTGATGAGGGCGGCCTGACCAGGCGACTGTCCGCGCGCCACGCCGTTATCCGCCGTAGCGGCAACGGATTCGAGATCGAGGACGTGTCGCGCTACGGCCTGCTGGTGGACGGCGCCTGGCCCGGAAAACACCAGCCGGCGCCGCTGCGGCTTGGCACGCGCATCGAAATGACGGCCAGCGTGCGCGGCGTCGTGCAGCTGGTCGTCACCGCGCTGCTGCCGACGGGTCTCGTCCTGCACCGCGAAGATGACGGCGCGCAGGACGAATGCTTTGTCCTCGTCGATCCCGAACGCCACCCCGGCCGCGAACCTGTGCGGCCGGCCATGCTCCCGCGGGCGGCCGCGATGCCGCTGCTGTTCCATCACAACGGCGGCTTCTGGCGCCTGGACCCTGCAGGCGGGACCCAGGTAGCGGTCATTCCTGACCCGGCTTTCGCTTGATGCTACTCTTCGGATGGCAACCCGGCCACAACCTGACAGGAGACAAACATGCAGTCAGCAGCGACCAGTGTCGATGCCTACCTTGATACCCTGCCCGATGAGCGCCGCGCGATCGTCGAAGCGGTGCGCGATGTCATTCTGGCGAACCTCGACAGCGGCTACCGCGAAACGATGCAATACGGGATGATCGGCTATGCGGTGCCGCACGATGTTTTCCCGGCCGGCTACCACTGCGACCCGAAGCAGCCGCTGCCGTTTGCCGGGCTGGCATCGCAGAAAAACCATATTTCGCTGTACCTGATGGGGCTGTATTTCGGCTGCGCCAGCGACCAGGAAACCGACGAGGTGAAATGGTTCCGCGACGCGTGGGCGAAGGCTGGAAAGAAGCAACTCGACATGGGGAAAAGCTGCGTGCGCTTCAAGAAGCTGGAGGATGTCCCGTTGGACGTGATTGGTGAAGCCGTCCGACGCATGCCGGCCCAGCTGTACATCGAACGCTACCAGCAGGGCCTGGCGGCCGCAGGGAGCGGCCGCTCCAGCCGGAAGGTCTAGTCCGGGATCATCACCAGGAAGATCAGCGCCAGTCCGGACAGCATCACCGCTTCGAGGGTGAAGACGATGGCCGGGATACGTATGTCGTCAGGGATTCTGAAATGCATGATGTCCTCCGTACGGTTGAACATGCGCTTCCACTTTAGACTCTTCGTACGCGGCGCGGCGCGCGGTTTGCAGTTTTTTATGACGACAAGGGGTACAACGATGCGGATGCGGATGCCGATCCTGATGATGACCACGTTGCTTACCTTAGCGGCATGCAAGGAGCCGCCTCCTGCCGAGGCAGCCCCGCGCGCAGCGGCCAGCGCCAGCCCGGTATTGTCCACCCAGGGTTATGGCCCGGTGCGCTTTGGCGCCAAGCTCAGCGACATGGAGCAATTGCTTGGCGAAAAAAGCCAGCCCCCAGGCGTGCAAGATCCGGCTTGCAGCTCCATCCGGTTCGATAAGTTGCCCGGCGTACGTTTCATGGTCGAAAACGGCGTCCTTACCCGGGCCGATGCCGATGCCGGCCTGCCGAACGAACTTGGCCTGGCGGTCGGCGACACGCTGGAGCAGGCGAAGAAGAAGCATCCGGCCATCGTGATCGGACCGCACAAATACGTCCCCGATGGGCACTACCTCACCGTCCGGGGCGCTGACGCCAGGACCGCGATTGTGATGGAGGACGATGGGAAGAGGATTACCAAGATCCGCGCCGGACTTGAGCCTGCCGTCAGTTACGTTGAAGGTTGCCTGTGACGGCGAGGGCGCGCGCGACGCGAAAGCCGACGATGTCATTGCTCAGCACTGCCGAATAGCCGTTGCGCAGCGCCGAGCGCAGGTAGCGCGGGTTGTACAGCCAGGAGCCGCCGCGCAGGATGCGCCGGCCCTGGTCGCCGCCCTCTTCCCACGCGCCCCCATCGGCCGGGGCGCCGATGTAATTGTCGTGCACGACGTCCTGCACCCACTCCCACACATTGCCGTGCATGTCGTACAGCCCCCAGCGGTTCGGCGCGAAAGCGCCCGCCGGCGTGGTGCCCTGCCTGAATACGCCCTTCGGGCTGCCGCCGTAGCTGTAATTGCCGTCGTAATTCGCGCGGCTGGTGTCGATGCTGTCGCCGAACGAGAATGCGGTTTTGGTGCCGGCACGGCAGGCGTACTCCCATTCGGCTTCGCTCGGCAGCCGGTAGTGCTGGCCAGTCTGTTCGCTCAGCCAGCGCACATACTTCTGCGCGTCGTCCCATGAGACGCCGACCACAGGGTGATCCTCGGCCTGGCGAAAGCCGGGCGACGCCCAGTTGACCTCACCATGCGGCCGCCAGTTCGCCGCCATCGCAAAGCGGCGCCATTCTCCAACGGTCACCGCGGAGCGTCCGAGGACGAATGCCTGTTCGATGCCGACCCAGTGCTGCGGCGTTTCGCGTTCGAGCCACGCCAGCTGCGCGCCCGCCTCGATCGCCTTCTTGCGTTCATGTTCGGGAGAACCCATCTGGAAGCGTCCCGCCGCTATCTCGACCATCGCCGGGCCGTGGCCGCTGCCGTCGACGAAGGCATCGCGCAGGATGCCATGCTCCGATGGCGACGATTCGGCGTCGGCGACAGGCGGTGGCGTGACACCGGCGTTCTCGGTCCGGGCACGCTGCTGCTCGGCACGATATGCCGCGGCCGCCTTGGCCTGGTGAACCCGGCGCTGCTCCTGTTCCGCCACGCGCGCTTTCTCCATGCCGGCGGCGCGCCGCTCGCGCAGTTGTTCTCGCAGCGCCTCCCGGCGCACACGCCGCGCCGCATCGTGCTCGGCGCGCGTGCGCTTCGCCTCTTCCCGCTGCAGCTTCTGGCGGGCGAGTTTGGCCAGCCTGGCGGCCTCGGACTGGACCTCGTTCGGCGGGGGCTCCGCGGCGGCATGCGTTTCGTCGGCGGCCGCGTTGCGCAAAGCTGCCACGAGTTCCATGACGGTCTGCGGGCGCGCGCCGCTGTCCCATGCGAATCCGCGCTGGAGTTCCGCCCACTGCCCTTCGCTCAGCCTTGCCGGCTTGATCGCCTGGTCGGAGGCGCTGCGCGGCGCGCGGAACGGCAGCCGGCCCTCCAGCATCTGGTAGATCATGATGGCCACCGCGTACACGTCGAGCGACTGCGCCGGCTCGCGGCGCGGCGTGCCGGCTTCAGGGGCGCGGTATCCGGCGGTGCCCGCGCTGCCTGGCGCTTCCGCCGCAGCATTGCCCGTACCTTGCCTGACCCGCGCCGCGATGCCGAAGTCGAGCAGCTTGATATCGCCTTTCGCCGTCACAAACACGTTGCCCGGCTTGATGTCGCGGTGGACCAGTTTGCGCCTGTCCCATGCGTATTCCAGCGCAGCCGCGATCGCTGCGGTTAGCGCCAGCGCGCGCTCGAGGGTGAGCCGCCCTTCGCGCGCCAGCACGCCGTCGAGGTCCTCGCCCTCAAGGCATTCCATGATGATGAAGTAGCTGGTGGTGGCCGGGTCGCGCGCCCATTCGTAGACGCGCACGATGTTCTCGTGCGCCAGCTTGCGGGCCTCGGTCGCTTCTTCGACCAGCAGGCGCGCGCGCGCGGCGCTCTGGGTCAGCTGCGGCGGCAGGATTTTCAGGGCGACCATCGCGCTGTGGCCAAGCTCGGCGTGGGTAGCGAGATCGGTCGCCTGCCACACCTGGCCCATGCCGCCGTGCGCGATGAGGCGTTCGAGGCGGTAGCGGCGGTCCGGCGGGCCGACCTCCATGCCGGCCATCAGGCCAAGTTCCGTGCCCGGCCGCGGGGGGAACTGGTTGCCGCGCGCATCCGGCAGCGCATACTCCGCGTCGAGGATGGCGTTCTTGCGGCTGTCGAACTCCTGCTGGCTTAGCAGGCCGTCCTCATGCAATGAGCGCAACTCGCGGATTTTTTCATGCGCGGTGTGCATGGCATGGCTCAGGGTTGCAGCGGCGCGCCGCACTGCGCGCAGAAGCGGTCGCCGGGTCCGGCGATATGGCCATTCGGACAGGTTCGCATCGCGGGAATCGCACCGCGCACCTGGGCCACGCCGACGCCAAGCTGCGACTGTGTCGACAACGCCGCCTTGTTGACGTCGTTCTGGAGCGTCATCAGGTCGACCTGGTGTTGCCGGTCCTTGTCCACCTCGAGATCGCGCCGGGCACGGTCCTGCCGCACCCGCTCGTCGGCCAGCTTCGCCGCATCGACCGGGCTGACGCCGCCGAGCGCCTCCAGCTGGCCAGCGCTCATCGACGCATGCACCTGCGTTTTCATGTAATCGGCAAGCAGGGCCGCATTTTCAGCGGGCGCAAGCACCACCTTCGCGGTATCGTCCAGGCCGCCGATGCGGTCCATACGGTGCAGCTCGTGCTGCCACTGCGCTTCGTTTTCCTGGCGCTTGAGGGCGTGGCGGCGTTCCTCGGCGTCGAGTAGGGTTTCCTGCTCCTTGTGCGTGTGCAGCGCATCGGCTTCGATCGTCCGCATCAGCTTTTCGTGCTGCGCATCGGCGTCGGCGCGGCCGGACGCGCGCAGCAGGTCGCGCTGGCGGTCCAGCGCGACCTGGTCTTCCCATTCCTGTTCGCGCTCCGCCTCGCGCCGCCGCGCCGCGTTGACCAGCGCCAGCGACTGCACACTGGCGCGCTGCTGCTCGCGTTCGAGCGCCCGATCGTATTCCTGCGCTTCGCGCTCGCTCTCGTGCAGGCGCGCGAGTTCGGCGCGCTTGCGCGTTTCGTCTTCGATCGCCAGCGCCTGCGTGATCTTGTTCTGGATCTGCTGCTGCAGCAGCTGGTGGGAGAAGCGCTGGCGCGCCAGCAGCTGCGCGTTGCCGGCGTCCTGGCGTGCCGCTTCCAGTTCGGTATGCATGCGGATGCGGGCCAGCTGGCGCAGGTGTTCCCAGTCGGCCGCCTCATCGGCGCGCGCCTTGCCTTTTTTGGATAGTTCGTGCTCAAGCTCGGCCAGCATGTCGCCGGCGCCGCGCATGATCGCCTCCTTGCGGTTCTTCGACTCGAGGATGCGGCTGTACAGGTCGATCTCGCGGGCCCGCAGCGCGTGCACGCGCTCGGCGTGCTGCACCGACAGCTCGGCGCGCTCGACGGTTTCTTGCTGGCGGATCTCGGCGCGCCGGTAGCGCAGCCGCACATCCTGTTCCTCGCGCCGGATGCGCTGCCATTCCTCGTCGTTGTACAGCTGGTCGAGCTGCTTTTCGTGTTCCAGCTTGACGTGGCGTTCGTCGGTCACCATCCACAAGCTGCCGATGCGCTCGCGGTTGGCGTCGAATTTATCGTGATGCAGCGACAGCGTGTCGACCTGCACCACCGCCAGGCCATATTCTGCGAGCCGCATCTTCAACGCGCTTTGCAGGCGTTCATCGAGCTGGAGACGCAGTTCGCGGTTGGCCGCCATGTCGCGCAGCGACTGCGACGCGACAAACTCCGCGGCCAGCTGGCGCACCGACGGCGCCAGCAAATCGCGCAGGTGTTCGGCGGTAACGGTCCCTGGCGCGGTCATGAAATGCTGGGCGAACATCGGGACCTGGTCGATCTTGAGGCTCACCCGGAAGCTGGCCGAAACAGCCAGGTGTTCGGCCGTGCGCAGATCGCCAAAACTGAAATCGACCGGCAAGGCGGCGCTGCGGGTGATCAGGATTTCGGCGTGCTGGTCGCGCAGCAGGTTGTTCAGGCGCGAGAAGAAACCCTCGATCTCGTATTCGCCCTGCGGTACTTCGGTTGCCTTATCGCGCTGCAATATGTATGCGCGGGCGGTTGCCGGAACGCGCAGGGTTTTGACGAACAGGCCGGACAATTCGCGCACGCCGAAGAAGACGGCCAGTTCGCCGTCGCCTGGAATCCAGCGGTTGTCGCGCAGCAGCGGTTCGCTGCGGGGCGCGCCCAAGGTCAGGCCGCAGCGGGAGCAATAGCCGGAATCGCCGGTATTCTTGTGCTCGCAGCGCGGACATTTGACGCCGCCGAATCCGAACATCTGAAACATCTCGACTCCTGGTTGGCCTTGAGTGTGTTGTACGCAAGTTAATTCTAGCAGGGACAGCCGAGCTTCACATTGCCGTGCTCAAGCGTGCGCCCCCCTGCTCAGGGCATGCCTATCCGGTCGATGCAGGCCATGCTGGCGCCCTTCGCGCGCAGGGCAGCGGCGAAGCCGGCGGGCAGTTCGCCCTCCCACGCGCGCGGCAGCAGTACGCGGTCGCCGGCGCCGGCCTGGGACAGCACCAGTACGCATTTCGGCTCGCAGCCCTGTACCGGGTCGACCCGGCCGGACTGCCAGGCGGACGAACATCCGGTCGCGATCACCCTGCCTCGCGCGAGGAATTCGCGGCCGCGCGCCATGCGGTCGGCGACGACCAGCGCCAGTTCGAAGGAGTTGCCCTGGAACCGGGGCTCGGCGAAGCGCACGGCTGTGCGCCAGCGGCCCTCGCCCCTTGCATCGAACCGGCGGGCCCCGGCCAGCGCCTGGCGCACCGCCAGTTGGCGGGTCAGGTCGAGACCGGGAGCCGCGATGGTGTCTTCTTCCTCACCGGCGGGTTGGTCGAGCGGGTACACGCTGACCTCGACCCAGCACAGGCTGTCGTTGATGCCGCCGCTGTGCAGCGGGAACCATGCGCGCGCGGTCGATACGGCGTCACCGGCGTCGGGCTGCCCGGCCAGGGCGCCGAGGAATGCAAGCTGGCCCGGCCCGCCGCGCAGCAGCGCGTGGTTCGACCCGGCCGGTGTGACAGCGTGGCCATCGACCCGCCCAAGCTGCCAATGGTCGGACCAGCCGTTGGCGTGCAGCGGAGCGTCGGGAATGACGCCGCGCGCCATGCGGTCGGCCAGCACCACGGCCAGTTCCCAGTCGCGCTCCCCAGGTCCCGGCGCGCGGTCCATCGTCACCAGCACCTGGTCGCGGCTGTCATGGCGGGCTTCGGTCAGGCGCGCAAGGCGTGCTACCTGCTGCATCCGTTCGGCCAGCGCCGGCCCGCCAGGCCCGCTGCACTTGACCTCCGCCCGTCCCGCGCGCGGACGGCGCACCGCGGTCACCGACAGCACGGAGCCGTCCGCGAGCGTGCTGCGGCACTCGCTCATGGCGCCTCCCCTTCGGCCGACCTGCGCGCGGCGCTGGCGTGTTCGAGGTTGGCGACGATGCGATCAAAGTCATCCATCACGGCCGCCAGCGGACCGCCCCTGATCCGTGCCAGCAGCGCCCACGCTTCGTCCAGCGCCTTCGACGCAAGTACGCTGTGCCGCGTTCGGCGGACCTGCTGGCGCAGGTCCAGGCGCTGGCCTGGTGCGGCCAGTTCCAGCGCCGGCATCGTGGCGACCGACATGCTGACCTGGTCGAGGCGGCGCAGCAGCGCCTGGTGCTGGCGGAACAGCTCCAGGCCCGGCGGCATCGCGACAAGCCGCAAGGCCGACGTCAGGCGCGGAAGTTCGAGGAACAGCCGGCGTAACGCATGCGCATCGTCGCCAGGCGAATCAAGCTCTGGCACAACAGGAGCAGCGGTTTGATTTCCGGGTGATGGGAGCGCCTTCAGCAGCGCCGCGTAATCGCCGACGTCCGCGGGCATGCAGTCCTCGACAGTCACGCCGAAGCGCATGTACAGCAGTTCGTCGACGCCGGCGCGGAATGCATCCCACTCGCCGAGCGTCGCGCAAGGCGGCAGCTCGATATTTCCCTGAACCAGTTCGCGCCGGATGGCTTGCTCGATGGCGCAGCGGAGTCCGGCCAGTTCAAGCCGTTCTCCGGCCTCGCTGGCGAGGAACAGGTCGAAACGCTGTTGCGCCACACGCGGGTCGGGCGCATCGACGACAAAAACCAGCCGCAATCCGGCTTCCGGCGCGGCGGCGAACGGAACCAGGTCTACCGTGTAGGGACCGGGGTGAAAACAGTACAGCAGCTCGCCCTTTGCAAGGCATGTCCGCGAGCCGGGGGCAATGCGCCGGGTAGCGCCTTGCCCGTCGCAGGCGACGCCAATGCAGCCGGGCGCCAGGCCGGATACGCGCAACGCGACCGTTCCCACGCCGGGAACGCCCTCCGTTTCGCGCCGCCTGAAGATACCCATCGCGGCGGCCTATGCGCGCACCGGTTCGACAGCGAAGCCGCCGCCGTGCCGCTGGAAGTGCGGCGCCGGGTCGGATACGAACGGCCACACGCCCTCGCATTCGCCGTCGGCGTCGAGATGGCCTTGCAGGACAACCGTTCCGGCGCCATCGCGCACACGCAGCAGGGTCGGTTCGCGCATCAGGCGCGCGGCGAACGGCGCAACCGCCGCCAGTGCGAGGATCACCTGCCACTTCGCGCCATCTTCGACAAAGTGCAGCGTCCAGCAGCCGTCGTCGGTGGACAGGCCGGCAAGCGCTTCGCCGCTGGCGGCAGCGCGCAGCATGCCCGCGCTGCCTGCCCACGCCTCGGCGGCGCGGCGTTCCAGCGCCAGGTGACGGAAGCGCCGCAATGTCAGCGGAGACTGTTCCAGCGCTGCGCGTTCCGCGCCGGCCAGCGGACGCACGCCGTCGAGGGCCTCGCGCATGCAGGCATCGGTCAGCATCAGGCGGTCGCCTTCTACCCGGCGCGCCAGCAGCAGGTGCTCGCGCAGCCTGCAGGTGTCAAGGTTTGGACTGGTCACGTGATTCTCCTTTTATGGCCGGGCTGCGCCCATCAGCTTTGCGATTGCCTGGTCGCGCCGCTTGCGCAAGGTCGGCAGCGATACATGGTCCTGCAGTGCCAGCTGCTGCATCGTCGGAAGCTCGCCGGTGGCCGGGTCCAGCCATTCGTCCGGGTAGGTCTCGTCGGCGCCGCCCACCATCTTCAGGTACACGGCGAGATAGACCGGAAGCGAACTGCCGGCCAGCGCCTGCGCAGTCCAGCTTGCGGCGTCGGCCGCCGCGGGCCCGGGCGGAGCGTCGTCCGGGTCGTCGCCGGCGCGTGATTCGGAGACAACGCGCCACAGGTCCTCAAGCCATTCTGCGGCTTCGTTCGCATCGAGCATGCGGTCGCAGTCGCGGTTCGACGACAGCTCTTCGTATTCGCCGATTTCGGCCAGCATGGCACGGATTTTTTCGGGACTGGATTTGAGGTTGGCGAAGCGCTTGGAGCGCGTATGCAGGGGGCCCGGCGCGCCGCTGAAACGCTCCAGCGTTTCGCTCCAGCTGACCACCCACCCGGCCTTGCAGTCGCCCGCGCCGCGCATCTGGCGCACTTCTATCGGCACGCCCTCGACCGGCCGGCCGATGATCGCGGCGACCTGCTCGCGGTGCTCGCGCCATGCGCCGAAGATGCGTGCGATCTCGGAACTGGCCGTGTCGAGCATGCGGTAGGCGTACATCTTGTTCGGGCTGCAGCTGCGGCCGCACGCTACCTGGTAGTTGTCGGAGTCGACCTTGTCGCGCAGGACGGCGAACATGTCATTGACCTTTTTGCGCAGGATGGCCTCGCCGCCGGGGCCGTCCCAGAAGGCGCCGCAGCGCGCATGTTCCGCCGCCACCGCGCTGCGGAAGGCGGCCCAGTCGGCGGGACGGGCCTGCAGTTCGCACACCAATTCGAGCGCCAGTTCCAGCGTGCTGTCGCCGTAGCTGTTGCCGGGAGCGGTGGCGCGGGCGCAGCGCCGGTTTGCGTGCAACAGCTCGGCCATCGCATCAAGGTAGGCATCGAGGCAGGCTTGCTGCTGCGACAAGTCGGGAAGCCGCGGACAAAGGCTGGCGAGCGCCTGCAGGGAGCATTGCCCCAGCAGTTTTCGCACGTGTTCCCAGCCGTGCTCCTGGTAACGGGTTCCCGGCAAGCGCATGCCAATCCTCGTCCAGAACAGCGAAAACCGCCCGCTCGGCGGTTCGTAAAATCATGCCATACGAATAAGATTCGCGAGGCACGCTTGAAACTGCTTACTGCCGGGCTCGCTCCATCGATGCGAGCACCGCTGCGACCACCGGCGCGGCATGGCCGCCACCGGTTGCTTCCGAGTGGCTGATGAAGGCGGAGATGGCGAGCCGGCGGGGCTGGTTCGGCAAGGTCCCGGGTTCAAGCCAGCCGGTGAACCACACGGTCGACCGGTCGCCGATGGTGGGCGCGGTGCCGGTTTTACCGGAAAGTCCCGCGCGTATGTGGGCCAGTTGCGGAGCGCTGAACGCGGCGGCTGCAGTGCCGGAATCGATCACTCCCTTCATCCCGGCGCGAACGCGGTCCAGGCGGACGCCGAGCGGTTCGGGTTTGCTTACCGCAGCCTCGCGCCCGTCGAGCGCCAGCAGGAGTCGCGGAGCGGCGAGGCCGCCCTGCCCGACCGCCGCCGATACAAGCGCCATTTGCAGCGGCGTCGCCTGCATGCGCAGCCCGATCGCCATCTGGCGCAGCTCATGGCGCGTATGCACCGGGTCGACCCGGGCGGCGCTGGCCTGCAGCGCGTCCCATTGCGACCACGGGTATTCCGGCGGCAGCAGGCCGCCGTCGAGCCGCCACGCTTTGCCGAAACCGAGCTGGCGCGCCATGCCCATGACCGGGCGGATGCTGTCGAGGGCGCCCGGCTCCAGCGGATGCAGGTCGGGGGCGCCGCCTTCGGGCCGGCCAAACAGGCTGCGGTCGGCAAGCTCCCCGGACCAGGCGAACCAGGTGTTCAGGCTGTACGTCAGCGCCTGCGCCAGGCCAAGGCGCCCGTCATGGGCGCGCCGGTCGAGGTGCTGGTCGCGGAAATTGGTGATGTGCGCCTGGCGCGTCTGGAACGGATAGGTGGCGGCGTTGGTCTGGAATGCGTACCCCTTGCGCGCGGCCATCTGGTTGATCGCGTCGAGCGGCAGGCCGGCCAGCAGTGCAGCGATCTGCGGATCGCGGCGGGCCGCCAGCTCCAGTCCGAGCGCGCTGACTACCTTGAACGTGGAGCCGGGGCTGCGGTGGACGCCGCCGTCATGCTGGAAGGCGGGCAGCCGCAAGGCGCTGCGCGCCGGGTTGGTACGGTCGAAATCACGCACCTCGTCCCAGTTCGCCGCGGTGACGGCGCCCGCCCCCGCGCCGGCTGCCGCCAGCACATCGCCGGTTTCGGCATCGAGCACGACCATCCCTGCCTGCCGCCCGTGCGGAACCGGCTCGCCGCCGTGGCAGCGCGCGCCGTCCCACCGGCCGCGCCGCATGCCCAGGCAGTCGAGCACCGCCTGGCTGGAGGCCTGCAGCGCCAGATCGATGCTCAGGCGGGCATTGTGCATCCCGCCGCTGGCGGGAAGACGCGCGAGCATGCCGGCGACGCTGTTCGGGTGGTCGCTGCGCATGCCGAGCAATGGAGCGAGGCCCGCGTCAATGGCTGCCGGTGTCGGACTGCCGCCGCTCCAGAGGACTGTGCCGTTGCGATCTTCGAGCCGCACGTCGGCCGATGCGGCACGGCGCTGCGCGCCTTCGTCCTGCAGCAGCGCATGCCACGCAAGGCGCCCGCCCTCCACGCGGAGGTGGCGGTACTTCTGGTCCGCCGGCGCGGCTAGCGCCCCCATTTCGATTGGCGTCGCGTGGATGGAAATGCTGCGCGCACCCGGCGTAAGTTCAAGGTCGAGCAGCTGGACCGCATCGGCGGACGGGCAGGCGCGCCCCGTGCACGCGGGCGCCGGGTGCGCGCGCATGCTGGCGCCATCGACCGAGAGCACACGCCCGGCGAGCAGCAGCTGAAGCCTTTCCCCTCCGGCCGCCGGCTGCGGCAGCGCAAGCGTCACCTGGGCCCTTGCCGCACCGGCCGCCTGTGGCCACCGCGCGATGCGGGTCCACGGCGCCCAGCCTTGCGGGAGTTCGGCAAACAGCCTGCTTGCCGCCAACGGCATCGCGCCGGTCGTTGGCGCGGCGGCATTGCCGACGTTCGCCTGGCAGTCGCCGTGGGCGCTGACCGGCCGGACGCGCCACGCCAGCAGGCGCCGCTCGCTGTTGAAGATCCTGACCTGTTCGCGCACGAAAGCGCCGTCGGCCATCCGGTACAAGCGTTCGAGCAGCGCCTGCGCATGTTCGTCCTGCGGCACCTGACGCCATGCCGGCAGCTCGACGGCGCGCGCGCCGCCGGATGCGGCACGCCAAGCCGCCAGGTCGCGCGGCGCCAGTTCAGCAATGCCTCCGGCGCCAAGCCTGACCAGCCCACGTTCGGCGAGACCCTGGAACAACTGCTGGTCCTCCAGCCTTGGCGAGGGAGCTGTGCTGACCCGGTATTCGCCGGGGCGCATCCATGCGGACACCGGCTGCCCTTCCATCGGGAACGCATGGACGATCGCCTTATCCGCCCTGATGCCATCCGGCCGGAATACCTGCATGACCAGGTCGCCGGCCTCGGGACAGGCGCGATTGGTGCGGCGCTGGATCCGCAGGGCCGCGCCGCCACCCCAGGCCAGCCATCCCTCGCGAAGCAGCGCGCCTTTGCCGCGCGCTCCCTCGCTGACTCGTCCGCCGCTGGCGTCAGAAAGCCACCGTACAACGGGGCCGCGCCCTTCCCATTCGACCTGCAGCTTGTCCGCGCCGATGCTGCCGGTGACGGTCAGGCGCGGCATATCGGTAACGTCAGGCGCGGCCAGTGCGACGTGGCGCAGCGACACCGCGCCCGGCTGGGCTTCGTTGCGCGCGGCCCAGCGTGCAACATCGGCGAAGTGGTAGCCCGCCCGGACAGGCAGCAGCCGGCGCCCTGCGGCCTGCGTGCACAGGTCGACGACGACCGCCGGCGCGGCGCGCATTCCTGACGAGACGAGGAAGGCGCCTGCGGCGGCGTGCTGGAATGTGATCCCAGGGCTGGCCGGCACGCTGAACGCGGCGGCGGGCATTACCGGCTGGAAAATGTCGGCGGCGGAGCTACGGGCATCCGTGGACAGTGCCAGCTGGCGCGCGTGGCCGGCGATTACCATCGCGCCGCCGAACGCTGCGATGCAGCCTGCCGCAGCGATCCATTGCACCGGTGAAGGCGACGGCAAGCGCCAAGTGCTGCGCGGCCGACGCGGCCTCGTCGCAGCGGTGAAGTTCCGCTCGCGCCGCCACGCCGCACGGCGGCCCGCCGCCGACCGCAATGTCTCGCTGATCCAGCCGTTCATAGCAATTGCGCTCCCCGTGCCCGCCCGTGGCCCGCGCTGCTGCCGGGCCTGCACTGCCTTAGCGGAGGGGGATGCAAAAGTTATCTCTGCCGTATCGTTTCGTCGCGCTTTTTACGCAGGTCGGGCCGCGAAAACTACGGCTTGTCGCAATCCGGTGGAGCGAAAGCGCGCCCGTGGCTACAGTGAATCCATCGAAACCAACCTTGAAAGGAACGTCATCATGAACATCCTTAAAAACATGGAAGCAGTCTTCCTCGTCTCCCTGGCCATCGCCGGCCCAGCCAGCGTCGCCTTCGATGCGCTGCCAGAAGCGAACGCCACCCGCATGCCGGTCGCAGCCGCCGCAACCCAGCAAGCGATTCCCGTAGTCGTCGTCAGCGCCCGCCGCATGACCGCTGAAGAGAAGCGCCTGTCGCTGGAAGAAGAGGCCCGCGACGCATCGTTCAAGGTCGCCTCACGAAGCAGCTTTTGACGACAAAATCACCTCGCGTGCTCTTCCGTCGGACCAGACGGAGCACGCGACGGCGCGCGCTCCTACAGCACTTGTAACAAAGACGGGCGAACCGCGTCAAAATCTGTTTCAGTTGTAAGTTGTTGAATCGTGTGCGCTATTTCTCCGAAGGCGTTGATATATTGAACTCACGCTTTTTCTTTGAGGATCAATAAAATGAAACGCACACTCACACTCGCCGCCATGATTGCCCTCGGTGCCGCTGCCTACATGCCGCTGTCGTCGCTTGCACAATCCGAATTTAGCGTCGTCATTGGTTCGGCCCCGCCTGCCCCGCGCTTTGAAAGCGTGCCAGCCCCACGTGCCGGCTATGTCTGGGCGCCAGGTTACTGGAACTGGACCGGCAACCGCCACGAATGGAGCGCCGGACACTGGGAACGCTCCCGTGACGGCTACGCCTGGCGTCCCGCCGAATGGCGCCGCGATTCGCGCGGCTATGGCCTGCACCAAGGCGGCTGGGTCGTCGTGGACGACCGCGATTACGGCGGCATCCGCTCGGCGCCTCCGCCACTGCGCTATGAGCGCGTCCCGCACGCCCGCCGCGGCTACATCTGGGAGCCGGGCCATTGGGAATGGCGCCGCGGACGCTACCAGTGGATCCAGGGCGCATGGATCAGCGCACGCCCGGGCTACGTCTACCGTCCGCACGAATGGCGTCAGCGCGATGGCCGCTGGCACTATGAGGAACCACGCTGGTCCCGCGGTGGCCGCGACCGCGATCGTGACGGCGTGCCAGACCGCCTCGAACGCGGCGACCGCCACGACCGAGACATCGACAATGACGGCGTCTCGAACCGCCGCGATGCCGACCGTGACGGCGACGGCGTCCGCAACGACCAGGACCGCCGCCCGGACAACGAGCGCCGCTACTAAGCGCTGGCCGGTAACGGACAGAAGCCACCACGACAGCATGTCGTGGTGGTTTTTTTCATGCAGGAAACAGGTTTAGTGGTAACCCTCGTCCACCTTGACCGTACCGCGGAACAGCCAGAACACCAGCACGGTGTACGCAAGAATCACCGGCAACAGGATCGATGCTCCGATCAGGTAAAACATCTGCGACGACGGATGCGCCGCCGCATCCCACACGGTCATCGTCGGCGGCACCAGGTAAGGCACGTTCGACACCACGAGCCCGCCGAATGCAAGCAGGAAGATCGCGATCGCCGAGCCAAACGGCAGCAGGGTCCGCCCTTTGCGGATGCCGTACCAGCACAGCCACGAAAACAGCGCCGTCGCGACCGGCACCTGGGCCAGGAAGAAGGTGTTCGGAAAGCTGAACCAGCGCTCGGCGATACGGCTGATCTGCAACGGCGTCCAGATGCTCACCACGACGATGAAACTGAGCAAGCCCAGCAGCAACGGAGCGGCCATCCGGCGCGCATGCCGCTCGACCTCCCCTTCGGTCTTGAACAGCAACCACGTCGCTCCCAGCAGCGCGTATCCGGCAACCATTCCCAGGCCGCACATGACCGAGAATGGTGTCAGCCAGTCGAACGTGCCCCCGGCGAACTGGCCATCCACAACCTTAATTTCTTGCAACACGCCGCCCAGGATCAGGCCCTGGGAAAACGCCGCCAGCGTCGAGCCGCCGGCGAACGCCGCGTCCCATTTGCGATGGTCCGGCTTGGCGACCCAGCGGAATTCAAACGCCACGCCGCGGAAGATCAGCGCCAGCAGCAGCACCAGCACAGGCAGGTACATGGCCGGCAAAATGACCGCGAAAGCCTTCGGAAAACCGGCCCAGAGCGTGACGCCGCCCAGCACCAGCCAGGTTTCGTTGCCGTCCCAAAACGGGGCGACCGAATTCATCACCTGGTCGCGCTCAATCTCCTCGCGGAAGAACGGAAACAATATGCCGATGCCGAGGTCGAAGCCGTCGAGCACGATGTACATCGCGACGCCGACGCCGAGCACCAGCGCCAGGATGACCGGCAAGGTATAGGAGAGTTCGTTCATACCGGCTCCTGTTGGGCCTGGGTAGGACGTCCACCGGCAAGCGGCCGGCTCGGCAGCGTTTCCGGGCCCGGCAAGCTCGGCTGCGGCCCCTTCTCGATCATCTTGTTGATGTACCAGATGCCGATCGAGAACACGACGCCATAGACCAGCACGAACAGCACCAGCGACGTCATCACCGCGCCGGCGCTCACCGGCGACACCGCATCCCTGGTGCGCAGCACGCCGTAGACGATCCACGGCTGGCGCCCGATCTCGGTCACCATCCAGCCCGCCAGCAAGGCGATAAAACCAAGCGGCCATGCGCGCGCCAGCGGTTTCATGAACCAGGTGGTCTCATCCAGGCGTTTGCGCCACCAGAGGAAGACGCCGACCACCCCGGTCAGTATCATCAGCACGCCAAGCCCGACCATGATGCGGAAACTGAAGAACACCGGCCACACCGGCGGCCGGTCTTCGCGCGGAAAGTCCTTCAGCCCTTTGAATGTCCCGTCCATGCTGTGCGTGACGATCAGGCTGGCAAGGCCGGGGATCGAGACTTCGGCGATGTTGCGCTCGGCCGTGGCATCGGGCCAGGCGAACAGCACCAGCGGCGCCGGCTTCGAGCCCTCCCAGTGCGCCTCGATCGCCGCTATCTTTGCAGGCTGGTATTTCAGTGTATTCAGGCCATGCAGGTCGCCGACGAAAGCCTGCAACGGGGCAAGGACGGCCAGCATGCCCAGCCCCATATGCAGCATGGTGCGCGATTCAGTGCGGAAGCGTCCGCCCAGCATGTAGCGCGCCCCCGTCGCCGCGACCACCAGCGAGGTCGTCAGGTAGGTCGCGATCATCATGTGCGTGAACCGGTACGGGAAACTCGGATTGAAGATGATTGCGAACCAGCTTACCGGGATGGTGACGCCGTTTTCCATCGCGAAGCCGGCCGGCGTATGCATCCAGCTGTTGGCGGCGAGAATCCAGAATCCCGACAGCGCCGTACCGAGCGCGACGAAGATGGACGCCAGCGTGTGCAGCCACGGCGGAAACCGGTTCCAGCCGAATAGCATGATGCCGAGGAAGCTCGCCTCCAGGAAGAACGCGGTCAGCACCTCGTAGCTGAACAGCGGCCCGAGCGTGTTGCCGAAGACCTGGGCGAAACGGCTCCAGTTGGTGCCGAGCTGGTATTCGAGGACGATGCCGGACACCACGCCCATGGCGAACGACACGGCAAAGATCTTGGTCCAGAAACGCGCCAGCGTGTGATAGTGCGGCTTGCCGGTGCGCATCCACAGCAGCTCAAGCGTGGCGATGAAAGCCGACAGGCCTATGGTGAACGCCGGGAAAATAATGTGGAAAGCGATGGTGAACCCGAACTGGATCCTGGAAAGAAGCAAGGCGTCAAAACCAGCAATAGTTTCCATTCATCACTCCGGCATGTTCACGAGGGACGATTACGACCTGTGTATGGATCAGATCGCAGGCGACCGGGGAAGTTCGTCCTGTTTGAACCGGCGAGCCCAGGCGGCTCAGTGTTGCAAATAAGACCACGAATGTCAATCGTGCGGAAACCGGTTATGCTGCCGGCATGATTGAGCTATCCCAGTTGCACAACGCCGCCTACAAGGCCGAACGAAGCGCCGGCCGCAAGCTCGCGGCAGCTTCCGGTATCACCGAAGACGAAGCGCTCGAACGCATCCTGACCGCAGCCGCCGGCGTGGCCGGACTAGCCTCGCTGCTTGCCGCGCGGCTCGCGCTGCAGCAGGCCGATGCGGCCCGCATCCAGGCCCGCGACCAGCGCAAGGCGGCGCTGGACGCACGCCGCAACGCCAGGCATGAAGGGCCGCCTGCCGCCTGGCGCGCGTGGTTCGACGGCTCGGCCCATCCCAATCCGGGCCGTTGCGGCATCGGCGGCCTGCTTCAGGGACCGGGCGGCGCGGCCATCGAAATCTCGCGCGCTGCCGGATACGGCAACAGCAGCGAAGCTGAATACCAGGCGCTGATCGCGCTGCTCGAAGCGGCCGTCGACAGCGCCGCCCACGACCTCGTCATCTACGGCGACAGCCGGGTCGTGATCGACGATATGAACGGCCCTGCCCTGTATGCAGCGCAGTCGCTGGCCGATTACCGCCAGGCCGCGCACGCACTGCTCGCGAAGCTGCACGGCGTGTCGCTGCGCTGGATCCCGCGCCACAAGAACGCGGCGGCGGACGCCCTGTCCCAGCGCGCTTCGGCGATGCCGGAATAACGACAGTCGCTATCCCGCCGAGCCTGATCCTGCGTTACTATGCCGTCATGACCAGCGCCCCAGCGAGCCCCCTTCCCCGCCCCGGAAACCTGAACTTCGTCCTCGTCTGCATCTTCATCGATATGCTCGGCATCGGCCTGATCGTACCGGTGATGCCGCTGCTGGTCGGCGAATTCGTCGCCGCGCGCGACGAGCAGGCCATGTGGTTCGGCGTGCTGACGATGGTGTTCGGACTGATGCAGTTCATCTTCATGCCGGCGCTCGGCGCACTGAGCGACCGGGTCGGGCGGCGTCCCGTGCTGATGTACTCGATGGCGGGCATGTGCATCAACTTCCTTGTTACCGCGTGGGCGCCCAACCTGGCGTGGCTGTTCATCGCGCGCGTGGTCGGCGGCATGTCGTCGGCCAGCATGTCGGTGGCGTCGGCCTATGCATCCGATATTTCGACCCACGAGAACCGTGCGAAAAGCTTCGGCAAAATCGGCGCGGCGTTCGGACTGGGATTCATCTGCGGCCCGATGCTGGGCGGCCTGCTGGGCGACGTCAGCCTGCACCTGCCGTTCTATGTGGCGGCGTCGCTGTCGGCGGCGAACCTGTTGTACGGCTACCTTGTGGTGCCAGAGTCGCTGCCGGCCTCGCAGCGCTCGCCGTTTTCGCTGGCGCGCATGAATCCGTTCACATCGATCCGCAAGCTGTTCCGCCGCACCGATATTCGTGGCCTCGTGTATGTCTACACGCTGATGGTGTTCGCGCAGATGACGCTGCAGTCGACCTGGGTGCTGTACACCACCTTCCGCTTCGACTGGACGCCGCGCGAGAACGGCATCGCGCTGTTCTGCGTGGGCCTGGCGGCCGCCGTGGTCCAGGCGGGCCTGCTGGGGATCCTGATCCGGCGCTTCGGCGAGGTCCGCCTTGCGCTGCTCGGCCTGACGTCCGGCTGCATCACCTACTTCCTGTACGGGATGGCGTCCCAGGGCTGGATGATGTATGTCTTCATCCTGTGTAACCTGCTGGCCTTCGCCGCCGGGCCGGCACTGCAGGGGATCATTTCGAAAGCTACGCCGGCCAACGAACAGGGCGAGCTGATGGGATCGCTACAGTCGATTTCCAGCGTCGGCATCATTATCATGCCGGTCGCCGGCACCACGATCCTTGGCCTGACCAGCAGCCTGCCGCAGCAGGACTGGCGCGTCGGCAGCACCTTCTTCGCGTGCGCGCTGTTGCAGGCCTGCGCGATCATGCTCGCGGTGCGCTATTTCAGGACGCGCCGGGCCAGGGCTTAGCGGGTCAGAACTTTGCTTCCAGCGTTGCACGCGCCACGGTCGGTCCCGGGTAGATCGACCGCGACCGTGATGAACCGAAGCTGTCTGTGTAGGTCGAATCGCTGATGAAGTCCTGTCCGAGCGCATTCGACACCGCCACGCGCAGCTGGTATGTCGGGTTGAACTTCCAGAGCGCGTACAGGTCCAGGTCTCGCCGCACGCTGGTGTAGCTGCCGATGTTTTCCGAAATGCGCACTGGCCCGCCATTCTTGAACGCGTAGCTCGCGCCCGCTGTCAGCGGACCGGCCTTGTAGTCGATACCGAAGGTCGCCGAGAACGGCGTCTGCGAGTCGAGGCGATTGTTCGGCCCCGGCACCCCATCCACCGACGACCAGTTGCGGCTTACGCTTGCGCGCAGGTCGACTGCAGGCGCGCCCCTCATGGCGGCCTTGAGCGGGAACTTCGCTTCCAGCTCGATACCGCGCGTGTGCGCATCGCCATCGTTGACCGGCAGCGCTACCCAGCGTCCGTCGGTGTCAAGGATCAATCCACGGCGCGTGTATCCCTGGATCTTGCGCATGGAGACGCTGGCCGACAGCAAGGCGCCCTCGCCCCAGTAGTGTTCATATGACGCGTCCACGCCCAGGGCCAGCTCCGGCTTCAGGTTCGGATTGCCCTGGAAGTCGGGCTCGGTGACACTGTTATTCAGTGCGGTGAACCGGCGCGGCACGAGGGCGGAGGTCGACGGCGCCTTGTACGTACGGGTCACCGACAGGCGCACCTGGTCGCCCTTCATGTCAGGAATCTTGTACAGCGTGTGGAACAGCGGACTCCAGACGCTGGTGCGCGAAGTGGTGGTCGCGAAGGTATTACCGGACGTGGTCGTGCGGATGCCTTCCCAGCGCGCGCCGAGGTACACCGACAGCTGCGGCGTGATCGTCCACTCGTCCTGGCCGTACATGGCGAAACGCGCAACCTCGGCAGCGAAATCCTCGTCGGAGTTGATCGGGAAGGCGCCGGCCAGGCCGGTCTCGCGGCGCTGCTTGCCGTCGTCGCGATCGGCGTAACCACCGTCCCAGCCCATCGCGAAGGCGTGGCCCTCGCCGATCGGCGCCGAGTATTTGCCGGTTGTGGTGTAGCCGATTTCATCGGCGTCCGTGATGTTGACGCTGTTAAGCGCCGTGGCGCCTTCCCGGTCGAATGCGATCCTTCGCGTATCGGTTCCGTCGCGCGAGTACGAGGCGCCGGCTTTCACGTCGATGCGCGCGCTGCCAGCGAGCTTGCGTACCCAGTTCAGGTCCGTCCGGTAGGACTCGTTGTCGCTCGACATGAGCGAATCGCTGTCGGGGAACGGCACCACGGGGCCCTCGGCCACTTTGGTGCGCCGTTCGGACGTCATGCTGAACCGGCGCTTGTTCACGAACGAATTCCACGACAGCGTATCGCCGCCGGCGAAGGTCCAGAAAAGGCGCGGCCCGAAATTCAGTGCCTCGCTTTCGCCGATATTGTGTGCGGCGCTTTCGCGCAACGCCGCGCGGCGTCCGGTGAGGTCGAAGCTTTCCTCGATTGATGGGGCGTCCTGCTCGAACTTATTCCGCGACCCGATCAGCGAGACCGTGTACGACATGCTGCCGACCTTGTCCGATAGCTGGACGCTTGCGGATGGACTGACCAGGCCGCGCGACACACCGGCACCCACCGTCACGTTGCGGGAGGCCTTGCTCACCACCTTCTTCAGCACGATGTTGACGGTACCCGCGATCGACTGTGTCGAAAACTCCGCGCTGGCCGCGCGCATGACTTCAATCCGTTCGATCGCATCGGGCGCAAGCGACTCCAGCGAAAAGCCCGACGGCGGGCGTTCGCCGTTGACCAGGAACTGCGTGTAGCCTGCGCCGAGACCGCGCATCCGGACTGCGCCGCCGCTGACCGTCACGCCCGGCAACCGCTTCAGCACATCGAGAACGTTGGTATCGCCGTATTTGATGATTTCCGCGTTGTTGACGACGATCTTGCTGGCCGTATCGTCGCGGCGCGGGTTGTATGCGTCGGAGCTGCCCTTCACCTCGACCTGCTGGATCTTTTCCTCGGCCTGCGTATTCACTGGCTGTGCGGGTTTTTTGGTCAGCTGCCGGGCCTGGGCGGCGGCCATCGTGGCGAAGGCCGCGGCGAGGATGGTCATGCAAAGCGGGATGCGTTGGGTCGTCATATTCAAGGCAAATGTTAATGTAGACAGCATTGTCTACGAAAACATCGCACATGTGTTGCGTCGAGAGAAATATTTTTAATTGATTGCCAGCACTAAATTGGCCATTCGGGCCGAGTAAAGGCATAATTCGGCATTGTCTTGATTACAGGTTGCCATCGTGTCTCGCATCAAAGTCCTGCCGCAGTACCTCCTGCCTAAACAGGCGCTCACCACCCTCGCGGGCCGCGTTGCGGGCGCCAAAGGCGGCTCCATGACCACGGGCCTGATCCGCTGGTTCGTCGGCAAGTACGGCGTCAACATGGACGAGGCGGTGAACCCGGACATCGAGAGCTACAGCAGCTTCAATGAATTTTTCACGCGCCCGCTGCGCGAAGGCGCGCGCCCGCTGGCCGATGCGGACTTCATCTGTCCCGTGGATGGCGCCATCAGCCAGTTCGGCGAGATCGACGACCACCAGATTTTCCAGGCCAAGGGCCACAAGTTCACCACCACGCAACTGGTGGGCGGCGATGCATCGCTGGCGGCGCACTTCCAGCACGGGAGCTTTGCTAACCTTTATCTGAGCCCGAAGGACTACCACCGCCTGCACATGCCGTGCGACGGCCGCCTGACGCGCATGATCTATGTGCCTGGGGCGCTGTTCTCGGTGAATCCGACCACGGCGCGCGGCATTCCGGGACTGTTCGCGCGCAATGAGCGGGTGGTCTGCGTATTCGAATCGCCCGAGCATGGCGAATTTGTGATGACGCTGGTCGGCGCGACCATCGTCGGCAGCATGGCCACCGTGTGGCACGGCGTCGTGAATCCGCCGCGCCAGGCCAAGGTGTGCGAGTGGCGTTACGACGACCAGCAGGTGGTGCTGAAGAAGGGTGAGGAAATGGGCAGGTTCCTGCTTGGTTCGACCATCGTGATGCTGTTCAAGCCGGATACGATCAAGTTCAACCAGGACTGGGCGCCGGAGCGCGGGATTCGCCTCGGCGAGATGATGGGGAATCGTCCGAAGGCTTAAGGTCAAATCGGCGGATAAGCGCTTGCGCGCATCCGCCGTTTTTTGCCTGATTACCGCACCGCCGGCCTGCCTCGCCGCTGCGCATCTTCGCAGCACATCTCTTCCATCATGTCGAGGAATGCCCGCGTCTTGGCAGGCATCAGCCGCCGGCCAGGGAACACCGCCCACCCCGTCGCGACCGGAAGGTCCCACTCCGGCAGCACGCGCACCAACTCTCCCCTCTCCACATACGGCCCCGCGAACAGGTCCGAAGTTGCCGCGATACCCGCACCGGAAAACGCCATCCGCGCCAGCAGGTCGGGCGAATTGGCCGTCATCCGCGCCGGCAGCGGCTTCTCCCAGCGTGTCTTGCCATTGGTGAGCACCCACGGCAAGGCCCCGCCCGTGCGGCTCAGGAGGCATAGCAGGTCGTGCTGCTCAAGTTCGTCCGGGTGCACCGGCATCCCGCGCGCGGCGATATACGACGGCGCGGCATACAGGCCGGTGTGCTCCAGCACCACGCGGCGCGCATTGAGAGTCGAGTCCTCAGGCAGGTCGCCCATCCGGATCGCAATGTCGAAGTTTTCCGACACCAGGTCGACCCGGCGCGGCGACAGGTCGAGCTCGACGTTCACCGCCGGGTAGCGCTCCATGAACTGCTTCATCACCGTCGTCAGGCCGATATTGGCAAAGTCGCCCGGCGCCGAAATGCGCAGGCGTCCGCTCGGCGCCTGCTGGCGGTGCTGGACCAGCGCGCCGGCCGCCTCGACCTCCTCGACCACTTTCTGCGCATGCTCCAGCAGGCTGGCGCCGAACTCGGTCAGCACCAGCTTGCGGGTGGTCCGCTGGAGGAGCCGCTCGCCCAGTTTCGCTTCCAGCAGCGAGATCCGGCGCGATACGGTCGATTTGGGCAGCTGCACCCGCAGGGCAGCCTGGCTGAAGCTGCCGCTTTCCACGATACGGGCGAACAGCAGGAGGTCGTTCGGTTCAACGTCCATTTGATTGTGCCACCTGAGGAACAATGTTATCCATTTTAATGGCTTCCGGATTGGTTTTGGAACACGTAAAGTGTACTTCATCGTACTTCAACCCGTAAAGGACACACATGAACATCCTGCAGATTAATTCCAGCGCCCGTTCGACCGGTTCCGAGTCCACCCGCATCGCCGACGCCATCGTCGCCCGCCTGCAGGCTGCCAATCCCGGCGCCGGCGTAGTACGCCGCGACCTCGCAGCCAACCCGCATCCGGCGATCGACGAAGCGACCCTGGGCGCACTGTTCACGCCAGCCGACCAGCGCACCCCTGAGCAGTCGGCCCGTGTCGCACTCGACGACGCGCTGATCGCCGAAGCCCAGGCAGCAGATGCGATCGTGATCGGCGCCCCGATGTACAACTTCGGCATCACCGTGCAGCTGAAAAGCTGGTTCGACGCGATCGCCCGCGCCGGCGTCACCTTCCGCTACACCGCCGAAGGTCCTGAAGGCCTGTTGAAGAACAAGAAGGTATTCGTCGCACTGTCACGCGGCGGCTTTCACAAGGACGGCGTGAGCGATTCGCAGGTACCGTTCCTGAAGACCTTCCTCGGTTTCGTCGGCCTGACCGATGTCACCTTCGTGTACTCGGAAGGCCACGGTATGGGTCCGGACGCAGTGGCAAAGGCGATAGCAGAAGCTGACGCGCAGGTTAACGAAGCCGTCGCCTGATTAACAGGCGGCGCTGACAAGGAGAATGTGATGGCACAAACAGTGACTGAGGAACGTGTGACCCGTGGCCGTGGCGTGGAACGCCTGGTCAACGGCCAGCCGACGACCGATGGCGCCGGAGTGAAGATCAACCGCGTCCTCACCCAGACGCTCCAGCGCCGCCTCGACCCATTCCTGATGCTCGACGCTTTCGGCAGCGACAAGCCGGGCGACTACATCGCCGGCTTCCCGGAGCATCCGCACCGAGGCTTCGAGACGATCACCTACATGCTGACCGGTAGCATGCGCCACAAGGACAGCGGCGGCAACGAGGGGCTGATCACGGACGGCGGCGTGCAGTGGATGACCGCTGGCCGCGGCGTGGCGCACTCCGAAATGCCGGAGCAGACCGACGGCTTGATGGAAGGCTTCCAGCTTTGGCTCAACCTGCCGTCGAGCGACAAGATGATGGAACCGTGGTACCGCGACATTCCCGCGGGTGACATACCGCGCTTCACCACCGGGTCAGGCGCCGTGGTGCAGGTGATCGCGGGTACGACGCATGGCGTTGCCGGCGCGGTGGAGCGCGCTGGAACCGAGCCGCTCTATCTCGACGTGACGCTCCCGGCCAATGCCGCGTTCGACCTGCAGCTGCCGGCAGGGCACAACGCCTTCATTTACCCGTACCGGGGACATCTGGTCGTGGACGAAGCGTGCGTGCCGGAAGCGCGCATGGCGATCCTGGCGAACGATCCGGAGGCCGATGGCGTACGCATCGTCGCGCCGAAGGAAAGCCGCTTCATCGTGGTGGCCGGACGTCCGCTGAACGAGCCGATTGCGCAGTATGGCCCGTTCGTGATGAACACCCAGGCCGAAATCATGCAGGCGATGGACGACTACCGCGCCGGGCGCTTCGCGGCCTGATTCGTAGCCCGGCGGTGGCATGCGTTAAACTGTCAGCATGCCACTGCTTCCGAAAATCCTTGACGCCCTCGCCTGGGCCAGCCGCGCGTGCGGGTTCGAGACCGTCAGCTCGTTCCCGGCGCGCCATCCATATGCGCGCACGCATTGGAACCCGGCCTACTTCGACATCGCATCCGACCTAAAGCCGGACGCCATCGAGCGCTCGATCTGCGACTCGATCTCCAATACGCCCAGCGTGTTCGCCTACATCGTCAATCCCACGCCCGGCATGCAGCGTGCGCTCATGGCCGTCATCGAGACGCGCATGCGCCGCTCCTGCGGCAATCCGGTCGACCTGGTGGCGATGCTGATCAACGCTTACCAAAGCCCATACACGCAGGAGGCCATTCCCGGCCTGCGCGGCGCGATCGGGCGCGGCGTGCATGACGACCTCGCGACCCGCTCGCGCGACATCCTCGCCTTCCTCGGCGGGATGCACTCCGCCTTCGACGTTATTGAGGCTGAGGCGTAGGCACCGGGCGGGCGAAGTTGGTCGGCACATACCGGTCGCGCAGCGCCATGAACGGCGACTCGACCAGCTTGTACAGCAGCCATCCGAACACCAGCGACAGCGCCATGATGGCGACGATGGCTACCAGCGAGCCGGGCGGGTAACCCAGTTCCTGCATCGGCTCGCGCGCCAGCATTCCGATCTGCTTGTGCGTCAGGTAGATTGCGTACGCCCACAATGCGAGGCTTTCGGCGCCGGGCACACGGACATCGCGCAATACCGAACGCTCGCTTAGCGCCGCGACGATCAGCAAGGCAAAGCCCAGCGCCAGCATCGGGAAGCCCACGACCGTGATCGCAAAGCCTTCACGTTCGTCGAGGAACAGCCAGAAAGCCACCGCGCAAACCGATGCGCCGGCCGCCAGCATCACGTTGCCGTTCGAGGTAAGGCGGCGCCACGCGTCCTGGTGGTAGTTCTTCAGCAGCGCCAGCGCCACACCGGCCACCAGTTCGTCGAAACGGCAGAACGTCGAGTAGTAGATATATTTGTAGTAGTTCAGTCCGGGCTGCGCACTGCCATCGACCAGTTCCTGCCACATCGTCGCGCGCACCGCCATCCCGGCGGCGAACGCCAGCGCCACCGCGAACCATGCCCAGCGCAGCGATCCGCGCAGCGACGCAACCAGCAGCGCCAGCGCCGGCAGCAGCACATAGAACTGCTCCTCGATACACAGCGACCATGCATGCGAAAACGCCGTTCCCGGCGTAAGATCGAGGTTTTGCGTGAAGGTCAGGAACTTCCACATCGGCGGCATCTCCAGCCCCTTGCGGAACCACGGCCACAAGGCATACAGCGCCAGCACGACATAAAAGGCAGGCAGCGTCCGCAGGAAGCGGCGCGCATAGAAGCGCGGCAGCGAGAACCCGGCCTCGCTGCGCATCGCGGCGAAAATCTGGTTGCCGATCAGGTAGCCCGACAAGGCGAAGAACAGGTCGACGCCTACCCAGCCGATCTCGCCGAACCAGCCGAAAGTGGTGTCGGAGCGGCTGACGAACAGGGTGTAGTGGTGCAGCACGACGAGCACGATGGCCAGTGCGCGCAGCGTGTCGAGGCCGAAAAGGCGGCGGGTTGGATGAATGGGGCTCATGAACGGGGTGTAAAAAATCGAGGGCCGATGATGCCATGCCAATTCCACCGATGCCAGCATTTCCCGATAAAATACCGGATGCAGCGGACCACAGGGGCGCCGTCGCACGACCTTTCAGGGAAAGCCGGGCAATGACTTCAGCACGCGACATGCAGTTCAAATCGATCAATTACACCGGCCTGGGCAAAGGTCCGGCCGTCATCATCATGGGCGCGGTGCACGGCAACGAGACCTGCGGCACCAAGGCGATCCGCCGCGTGATGGAAGAACTCGACAGCGGAGCGCTGCAGATTGTCGCCGGCAGCGTCACCTTCGTGCCGATCGTGAACCCGCTCGCGTATGCGCTGAACCGCCGCGCCGGCGACCGCAACCTGAACCGCAACCTGTTCCCCAACGACGACCCGCAAGACTTTGAAGACCAGGTCGCGAACTGGCTGTGCCCGCTGCTCGCGCGCCACGACGTGCTGCTCGACCTGCACTCGTTCAACGCGCAAAGCCAGCCTTTCGCGATGGTCGGCCCGCGCAACAACGACGGTCCGCTGGAGCCTTTCAAGCACGCGGAAAAAGAGCGCGCACTGGTGCGCCGCCTTGGCGTAAAGCGGTTTGTCGACGGCTGGCTGCGCACCTACGGCGACGGCGTGGTGCGCCGCATGGGCCAGGGCGACGCGGCTCAGCTGCAGACCGTGCTGCGTTATGGCGTCGGCACCACTGAATACATGCGCACCACCGGCGGCTACGCGCTGACGCTCGAATGCGGCCAGCACAACGACCCGCGGGCGCCCGATGTCGCCTACCGCGCCATCATGAACACGCTGGCTTTCCTGAAGCTGATCGATGCGCCGGAACCGGAGCCGGTGCCGCTCGAAGAGATGGAAACGCTGTCGATGGTGGCGGTGCACGACAAGCTCGATGCCGGCGACACCTTCAGCCGCGTGTGGAGCAGCTTCGATGACGTGGCCAAGGGCGAGCAGATCGGCGTGCGCGCGGACGGCACGCCGGTGACGGCGGACTTCGACGGCAAGATCCTGTTCCCGGACGTGAACGCCGCCGCCAATTCGGAGTGGTATTACATGACGCGCCGGAATCCTGATTTCGAGCGTTACGAGTAAAGCGGATTACGCATGGGTTCCCGCGGGACGCGGGAACGACGCGTCAGGCGGTGAGCAGTTTAAGGCCCAGGATACCTGCCACGATCAGCGCGATGCAGCCCAGGCGCATCGCGCCTGCCGGTTCGCCCAGCATGATCATTCCCGCGATCGCCGTGCCGACTGTACCGATGCCGGTCCAGACTGCATACGCCGTCCCTAGCGGCAGCTGGCGCATCGCCAGGCCAAGCAGGAACACGCTCGCCGCCATCGACACCAGGGTGAAGACAGATGGAACGAGGCGGGTGAATCCGTGAGTGTATTTGAGGCCGACGGCCCATGCGACTTCGAGCAAGCCGGCGATAAGAAGAATGAACCAGGTCATAAGACGCCTTGATGGGGCAAGGCCGTCCTTGCCATGCTCCGTTGATATGCGGGGTCGTCCCAGCTGGAGCAAAAGGTGGCAGGAGTATAGCATCGCAAGAAAAATTCCGCTGCCAGCAGAATTTTTTCATGTGCTCCATAATCGTCAACTGCACGGACAAACCATTCAAGCGACAGGAGCACATCATGAGTACATTATTCGACCCGATCACCATCGGCGACCTGCAACTGCCAAACCGCATCATCATGGCCCCGCTGACCCGCGCACGCGCGATCGGCGAAGGCCGCGTGCCGAACGAATTGATGGCCAGGTACTACACGCAGCGCGCCACCGCGGGCCTGATCCTGTCGGAAGCGACCGCCGTCACGCCGCAAGGCGTCGGCTATGCCGACACTCCGGGCATCTGGTCCGACGAACAGGTCGAGGGCTGGAAGGTGGTCACCGACGCCGTGCACAAGGCCGGAGGCCGCATTTTCCTGCAGCTGTGGCACGTAGGCCGCATCTCCGACCCGGAATTCCTCAATGGCGAAGCGCCCGTCGCACCAAGCGCGATTGCAGCCCAAGGACACGTCAGCCTGCTGCGCCCGTTGCGCGACTACCCTGTCCCGCGCGCGCTCGAAACGAACGAGATCGCCGGCGTCGTCGCGGCATACCGCAAGGGTGCCGAGAACGCGAAGCTGGCAGGCTTCGATGGCGTCGAAGTCCACGGCGCCAATGGCTACCTGCTTGACCAGTTCCTGCAGGACGGCTCCAACCACCGCACCGACAACTACGGCGGCTCGATCGAAAACCGCGCGCGCCTGATGCTCGAGGTGACCGACGCCTGCATCGACGTCTGGGGCAAGGATCGCGTCGGCATGCACCTGGCGCCGCGCCGCGATTCGCACGACATGGGCGACTCCGACCCGAAGGCCACCTTCGGCTACGTGGCGCGCGAACTGGGCAAGCGCGGCATCGCCTTTATTTGCGCGCGCGAAGGCCTCGGCGACGACCGCCTGGGTCCATACCTGAAGCAGGAGTTCGGCGGCGTCTACATCGCCAATGAAGCGCTGACGCGTGAAAGCGCCGAGGCAGTGGTGAAAGCCGGCGAAGCGGACGCCGTCGCCTTCGGCAAGTGGTTCATCGCGAACCCCGACCTGCCGCACCGCCTGAAAACCGGCGCGCCGCTGAACCCCGTCCGTGCCGACAAGTTCTACCACCCGACGGCCGAAGGCTACACCGACTACCCGCCCCTCTAAAACGTTGGCGAAACTGGCGGTCAGCCGTTCTTCGGAACGCGCTGGCCGTCAGCGTCGATGACAGCTTCGCCATCTTCCTTGGTGAACGCGCCCGCCTGCCGCGACGGCAGTATTTCCAGAACGGCTTCGGACGGACGGCACAGGCGTGCGCCAGCCGGCGTCACGACGAACGGCCGGTTGATCAGGATCGGATGCGCGACCATCGCGTCGAGCAGCGCATCGTCGCCAAGGGCCGGATTGTCGAGGCCAAGCTCGGCGAAGACGCTTTCCTTACTGCGAATCGCCTCGCGCACCGTCAGCCCCGCCTGCGCAATCATCGCCGCCAGCGCGTCGCGCGAGGGCGTCGCCGACAAATAATCCACGACCTCCGGCTCGATACCGGCATTCCTGATCATGGCGAGTGTGTTGCGCGATGTTCCGCACAGCGGGTTGTGATAGATGGTGACGGTCATTGTAAATTCCCCTGGATGACGTGCGAAACGAACATGCTTTATCCTTCGATATTACTCGAAACGTCGAATCCCGGCAAGGCGGTTTTGCTTGTCGGTACACCGGCGGGGCTATAAAATCGCTGCTTTTTCCGCCGCGCAAGTTTCGTTGCCGGCTGCCTCAGACCGGAATGCCCGGGGAAAGTAGAGACTGATGAGTAACCACGAAGTACAGCCTGGCGCCTTGCCGACCCGGGGCCAGCGCGTGGCCTTGCGTATCCTGCGCATGATCGGATGGCGCCTGCTGTACAAACCGTTGCCCGGCCCGCATGGCATTGTGGTGGTTTATCCACACACATCGAACTGGGATGTTGTCATCGGACTACTGGGAAAGTGGGCGCTCGGCCTGCCGTTCAGCTGGCTGGGCAAGGCCTCGCTGTTCCGCGGCCTCACCGGCAAAACGATCGGCGTGCTGCTGCGCCGCTGGCACGGCATCCCGGTCGAACGGCGCACCGCCACCGGCGCTACCGCCCGCCTCGCCCAGAACATGCTCGACTCCGAATGGTGCTGGATCGCGCTTGCCCCGGAAGGCACGCGCAGCTACAGCCCGCACTGGCGCAGCGGTTTTTATCACCTGGCGCTGGCGGCCAAGGTGCCTCTTCTGATGGTGTACATGGATTATCCGAACAAGACCCTCGGTGTGGTCGACACCCTGATGCTGAGCGGCGACGTCGAGCGCGACATGGCCGCCATCGCAGCGGTGTACCAGGGCCATCACGGCCTGCATCCGCAAGACGAAGCGCCGATCGTTCTGGCGCCGCCACGCGCCCTCCACACGGGTTCAGGCCTGACCTTGCCCATTGCGGCTGAATAGCGTCTTGTAATAAATGGCGTTGCTGGTCCAACGACCGCCCGGAGTACATGCGTACTCGGGAATACCACCGATAAAGGTGTAGCCGAGCCCGCGGTACAAGACTTCGGCCGGCGCCCCGGCCTCGGTATCGAGGAACAAAACGCCGCGTTCGCGCGCCAGCGCCTCCTGCTCGACCGCCTTCATCAAGGCACTGGCGACGCCTTGCCGCCGCGCCGCGCCATGTACGATCAGCTTCTGCACCTCGGCCCGGTTGGCGCCGTTCTTGCGCTGGCAAAGGTCCAGCTGCACCGATCCCAGTACCTCCCCTCCCGCCTCGGCTACCAGCAGGAGGCGCGTGCCTTCCGCGACCGCCGCCTCCACGCCGCGCCAGTAGGCGTCGGCCTCGATCGCATCGATACTTGCAAGGAAGCCGATCGATGCGCCAAGGGCGACTGTGTCGAGCAGGAGGTTGGACAGCTGGGAGCGGACTTCGCCGAATGCCTCAGGGGTGATATGCCGGATGGATGTAGTAGGTCGCATGAAATGTAATTAGCAGGACGCATGCCAGCGGCCGTCCAGGCTGGCAGCACTGCCGCCGCGTCCCGCAATCGTGCGCGATGCGCATTTCTGGTGCGCTTGCGCCCTGCCCCGATGCACGCTATCCCCAGATCGATTGCCCGGTCCAGCCAAGCTCGCGCAAATCCTCGGCGCGCGCTTCGCGGTCCATCTCGCTGAAAAATTCGTCAAGCTGTGGCGGCGCGACCGGGTTGTTGTAGGCCTGGGCCAGCAGGCGATGTGACAGCGTCATGCGCACCGCCCGTGTTCACGCCGCCGATGAGATGCCGTCCCACGCCATCGCGGCGCTCAAAAAAATCTCGCCGTTCAGCGCTGCCGGGAAATCGCTGTCCTTCAGGCGGTCCATCACCGGCCCCTTGACCTCGGCCAGGTGCAGGCCAATGCCGTGCTGCTTCAGGCTCTGGTTCAGTTCCGACAGCCCGAACAGCGCCGAGGTATCGATCGAACTGACCGCCGTCATCACCAGCACCAGGTTGCGTGTCGCCGGATGGCTGCGCAGTTCGTCCTCGATGCGCTGGTTAACCGCTTCGACATTCCCGAAAAACAGGTTGGCGTCGATGCGCAGCATCAGCATGTCGGTGCGGGTCTCGGCCGGATAACGTTCGATGTTGCGGAAGTGCTCGGTGCCGGCGATGCGTCCCAGGACCGCGATGTGCGGGCGGCTGGCGCGCCAGATCAGCGTCCCCATCGACAGCACCACGCCGATGATGACGCCGGCGTCGACGCCCATCGCCAGCACGCCGCCGGCGGTGGCAAGCAGCGCCGTCGCGTCGCCGCGGTCGTAGCGCCAGGCGGTGCGCAGAGTCGACAGTTCGAGCATGCCGAGTACGGCGACGACGATGGTCGCCGCCAGTGCCGGCAGCGGCAGCAGCGCCAGCCAGCCGGTCGGCGCCACCAGCGCGGTAGCCAGCAGCGCGGCCGTGATGATGCTGGCCAGCGGCGTGTTGGCGCCGGCCGCGAAGTTGACCGCCGAACGCGAAATGCTGCCTGTGACGGGGAAGCCGCCGCTCAGCGCGCTGCCGATGTTCGCCGCGCCCAGGCCGATCAGTTCGTAATTACTGTTCAGTTTTTCCTGACGCTTCAGCGCCAGCGTCTGCGCCGCCGACATGCTGATCAGGAAAGTCATGAAGCCGATCAGCAGCGCCGGCTGCACCAGGCTGCGCCAGTGTGCGCTTGATGTCGCCAGGTTCAGGCCTGGCAGCCCAGCAGGCACGGCGCCCGTGGTGGCGACGCCGGCGGCCTGGAGGTCGAATCCCACCGACAGCGCGGTCGCGGCGACCACCACCAGCATCGGCGCCAGCCGCACGCCGATATCGGCGGCAGTGGCGCGCACGCCGGCCTTGCGCAGCAATGCGCCAAGGTAGTTACGCGCGAACAGCAAGGCCAGCAGCGACGCGATGCCCATCGCCGCGCTCGGAAGGTGGAAGCGTGGCAGTTCGCCGCCCAGCAGCACCTTGACCTGCGCGAGCGCGATCAGGATCGCCGAGCCGATCGTAAAGCCGCTCATCACGGGGCGCGAGAAGAAATTGGCAAGGAAGCCAATGCGCAGCAGCCCGCATGCCAGCAGGACCGCGCCCGACATCAGCGCCAGCTGCGCCGCCAGCACCAGGTACAGTCCCGTGCCGGAGCTGGCTAACGGCGCCAGCGCGGTGGCCGTCATCAGCGAAATGATCGCCATCGGCCCCACCGACTGGGTCATGCTGGAGCCGAACAGCGCATACAGCAGCGACGGCAGGATGCTGGCATAAATGCCGACCACGGGCGGCAATCCGGCCACCAGTGCATACGCCATTCCCTGCGGGATCATCATCATGGCCACCACGATGCCGGCACTGATGTCCCCGGCCAGCATGGCGCGCCGGTAGCGCCTCAACCACTCAAGCATGTATTCGTCCTGCTGCCAAAACCGCAAGCCTATCACGGGGCCCGGAAAAATTTCTAATTTGCATGATTCCGTCGCGGGGAATCAACTATATGTGTGTAAGCGCACCGTCAAGCAGGCGCGCCGCGCCAATACTTTCTCCGATACAGCCAAGGAGAAATCGATGAGCGAACCGGATGAAACGGGCTTGAACTCGGCCGCCGAAGGCACTGCGGACAAGCAGCGCGCAATCCAGAGCCGGCAGGACCAGAAGGACGCCGCCGGCCAGAAGGAAGAGAGCAAGGAGCCGGTACAGACGGGCAAACAGCAGAAACCGGTGCCGCCAATGCCGGAACAGCACCTGGTCAAGCCAGGTCTGGAGGCCGCGATGGAACTCAAGCCCCAGTTCATGGCCGAGGGCTACCACGGCAGCCGCAAGCTCGATGGCAAGGTCGCGATCGTGACCGGCGGCGATTCGGGCATCGGCCGCGCCATCGCGGTCTTGTACGCGCGCGAAGGCGCCGACGTCGCGATCATGTACCTGAACGAACACGAAGACGCGAAAGAAACCAAACGCTGCGTCGAGGCCGAAGGCGCGCGCTGCGTGACGATATCCGGCGACGTCAAAGACATGGCATTCTGCAAGCAGGCGGTCGAACAGGTCGTCAGGCACTTCGGCAAGCTGGACGTCCTGGTCAACAACGCCGCCTTCCAGGAACACGCGCAATCGCTGATGGACCTGACCGAGGAACGCTTCGACGAAACGATGCGCACCAATATCTATGGCTACTTCCACATGGTGAAGGCGGCCCTTCCCCACCTCAAGCGCGGCGCGGCGATCATCAATAACGGCTCGGTGACGGGGCTGAAGGGCTCGAAGAACCTGCTCGACTACTCGGCCACCAAGGGCGCGATCCACGCGTTCACGATGTCGCTGGCGGCCAACCTGCTCGACCAGGGCATCCGCGTCAACGCGGTGGCGCCGGGCCCCGTATGGACGCCGCTGAACCCGGCCGACCAGTCGCCCGACAAGATCAAGGAATTCGGCAAGAGCACCGACATGAAACGGCCCGCGCAGCCGGACGAAATTTCGCCCGCCTTCGTGTTCCTCGCTTCGTCGGTCTGTTCGAGTTACATCAGCGGCATCGTGCTGCCGATCACAGGCAGCGTGGGCTGATTTTTTTGAAGGACCGGCTCGCCGGCGAAAGGACGCATATGGCTCGCAGTTTATGGAAAGGCGCCATCAGCTTCGGGCTGGTGCACATCCCTGTCGAGATGTACCCGGCAGTGCAGAACCACACGCTGGACCTGACCATGCTCGACCGCCGCGACTTTTCCCCGGTCGGCTTCAAGCGCTACAACAAGAACAACCAGAAGGAAGTGAGCTGGGACGACATCGTCAAGGGCTATGAATACGCCAGCGGCGAGTACGTGGTGCTGTCGGACGAAGACCTGCGGCGCGCCAATCCCGAAGCCACGGGCACCATCGACATCCTGGCGTTCGTCGACGCCGGGCAGGTGCCGCTGCTGTTTTACGAACAGCCCTACTACCTCGCGCCCGGCAAAGGCGGCGACAAGGTGTACGCGCTGCTGCGCGAAACGCTGCGCAAGGCTGGCAAGGTCGGCATCGCGCGCGTCGTCATCCGCGTCAAGCAGCACCTTGCAGCGCTGGTGTGCGTGGGCGACACCATTGTGCTGAACACGCTGCGCTACGCCGACGAAATCCGTGAGGCCGGCGAACTGAAGATACCGGCATCGGACGCCAAGGCGGCCCAGCTGTCGGACAAGGAACTGAAAATGGCGATGGCGCTGGTCGAGGGCATGAGCGAGGAATGGCGTCCCGAGGAATACCACGACACCTACCGCGAGGATGTGATGGCGCTGGTGGAGAAGAAAGTCGCCGCCAACGAAACCAAGGCCATCACCATGCCGGGCAAGGAGAAGGCTGCGCCGTCGTCGGGCAACGTGATCGACCTGGTCGCGCTGCTGCAGCAAAGTATCGGCAAGAAGCCGGGCAAGGCGGCGGCGAACGACGACGACGAGGAAAAAGAGGAGGAAGCAGCGCCAGCGCCGAAGACGCGCAAGGCGCCGGCCAAGTCTGCCTCCAAAACCGCTGCCAAGGCGGCTCCGCGCACGGCAGCCGCGAAACCCAGGACCAGAGCCGCGCCCGCGGCCAAGGCAGCCGCACCGGCACGCCGGAAGTCTGCATAAGGAACTGAATGGCAGAATTTTTCGCACTGCTCGAATGGCCTGCCATGGCGATCAGCCTGGCCGCTGCGTATCTGTTGGCGTCACAGAAGCCGGAGAAGCGCATCATCGCGTTCTGGCTGCTCATTATCGGTAACGTCATGTGGATCGCGTGGGGATGGGGCGAGGATGCGTTGGCGCTGATCGCCCTGAATGTGGGGCTGATGGTGCTGAATGTGCGGGGAATCTTCAAGAACGAACACAGCGCGGAAACCACGGCCGGCTAACTCCGCGCGTCGGATTCCCTGTAGCGAGCGAAATCGGCAGAAAGGCGCGCAGGGCCAGTCAGGTGAATGCTGGCGTGCGCGCCATCCGTGTGCGAATTCATCGGCACCGGCGAGAGCGTTCCCTCATCGCGGATCGCGCCGCAGCGGACGCACGGAGCCGACCCGATCCCGCAGCCCATAGGAGTCCAGGTCGGGAGCGTTCCGGTCCAGCGTGACGCAGCGGCCGGCGAAGTTACTGCCTTCGCACAGCTCCCACTCCCCGCCTTCAATGGCTGCACTCTGCGCACGACTGCCATTTTCCGATAGATATTCCACCGCCCCCCTGAAAGTCGTGGCGGCTCCGCGATAGTCGGGCCGGTCGAACAGGACAAGCGACGTGTCGCCGCCTGACGGAGGAACGGGACGGGCGCGGGGGACCGGTCGCAGCGATGCTACACGCCCGCGCAAATTATGGACGCGGAGATCGGGCACGCTGTTGTTCAGGATGATGCACCGCCCCCGGTAGTTGGGGCGCTCGCAGAGCTCCCACACGCCTCGACCGATGGTCACGCTCTGCACACGCCGGGCGACATTCGGGACCGGCCCCTTGAAGTTGGACGGGCGGCCGCGGTAATTGGGTTGATCGAACAGAACAATGTACCAACCGCGCTGCGACCCTGCTCCGGGACCGTAGCCAGGAACATAAGGAGGAGCAGTTCCGGCGTCGGGAGGGAGGTATTCATCGCCAACCCGTCGTGCCGACGAAATCGTATCGTTCCAGGAACCCCGCTGCAGATCGCGTTCCTCGCCGGCAACGACAACACAGCGCCCCCTGTAAAACGCATCCTCGCACACTTCCCATCGCTCGCCGGGCTCCACCCTCAAGCTGGAAATCGTGTCGTTGATACCGGACCGCCTCAGGTCGGGCTCGTCTTGACGGAAGGTTGCAATTGCGCCGCGAAAATTGACGTCGGTATAGACCGTTAGCCCCACGCCTCCTATCTCGCGTTGCTCCTGGGAAAAGCTCGGCACCGTTGTGCTTATGGCGACTAGTGCGAGCAGGGAATAGACAATCGAACTGATGGTTCTCATCGTTGTTCTCCTCTTGTTCTCTTGCTTGTTTTCCTTACGGTACAACAGGATCAGTTTGGCACAAAACCGGTGATTGTCCAGTTCTGTCCACGGGGCCGGAAAGGGCATCCTGGAGGTCTACTCAGTTACTTTGTACCCCATTTTTTTCATTGCCGCAGCCAGCGTTTTAGCACTCTTCGCATACGCGGCCCACGGCTCATTGCCGCGATCGAGCCTGGTGTGCGCGTTGTGCACGTTCCACTGGTCGCCGGCCTTGACCACACTCAACTCATCCCACGCCAGCGGCACCGAGATGCCCAGTCCCGGACGCACCCGCGCCGACCAGGCACACGCCGTCGTCGCTCCGCGTCCGTTGCGCAAATAGTCGATGAATATCTTGCCAACCCGGTTGCGCGGCCCGCTCTTGAACGCGAACCGGTCCGGCAACGTCATCGCCATGTGCTGCACGATCGCTTGCGAATAGTCCTTGACCGTGTCCCAGTCATACCCGCCCTTGATCGGCACCACCACGTGCAGGCCTTTGCCGCCGCTGGTCTTGAGGAAGCCGGGCAGCCCGAGCTCGTCGAGGAAGGCGCGCATCAGTTGCGCGGCTTCCTGCATCGTCGGCCATTCCACGCCCTCGCCTGGGTCAAGGTCGAACACCATGCGGTTCGGCGTTTCATATGCCCTGCCGGTCGCGTTCTGCGTGTGGAACTCAACCACGTTCCATTGCGCGGCCGAGAGTATCCCCCGGGCGCTGCCGACTTCCAGCATCGGCGGGTGGTCCGGGTCGAGCGCCTGGTCCATCTGCTTCATGCCGGGAAGCTTGCCGACTTCGGCGTGCTTCTGGAAAAACAGCTCCCCGCCCACGCCAGCAGGCGCCCGCACCAGCGATACCGGCCTGCCCTTCAGGTGCTCCATCATCAGCGCACCCACCAGCGCGTAGTAGCGCACCAGTTCAATCTTGGTGGTGCCGCTTTGCGCGTCGATCACGCGGTCTGGATTGGTCACCTTGAGGCTGGCCGGCAGCTTGCCGGCCGGCGCCACCGGTTCAGTCGATTTCGATTGTGCGGCCATGGAGTCCTCCAGGTGTCTGGCTGTTTCGCGTTTGATCCCTTTGGCCGGCTTGTCGTCACGCAGGCCCTGGAAGACGGCGTGACGTACCGATCCGGTCCTGGTCCATTCGGCGAAACTCACTTCCGCGATCAGTTTGGGCTTGACCCAGTGCGGCTTGCGCCCGGCCACCGCTTTGGGCGGGAACGGACTCTTGTCCGTGTCGAGTGCTGCCAGCTGTTTCTTCAGCTCGCGCAAGGTCGCTTCATTGAAGCCGCTGCCTACATTGCCGGCGTACTGCAGCACGCCGTCCTTGTCGTACACGCCAAGCAGCAGCGAGCCGATACCGGTGCGCGAGCCTTGCGGGTCGGTGTAGCCGCCGACGACGAATTCCTGCCGCTGGCCGCATTTGAGCTTGATCCATTCGGGCGAGCGCCGTTCGACATAACGCGAGTCGCGCCGTTTGCCGATAACGCCTTCCAGGCCCATCTTGCAAGCGGCGATGACCAGCTCCTGCGGATCGTTTCCGAATTCGGCGCTGAAGCGCACCATGTCGGAGGGCGCTTTCTCCAGCAGGGACTGCAGCATCGCGCGCCGCGCTTCCAGCGGCACTGCGCGCATGTCGTAGCTGTTGCAATATGGCGCATCAAACACGAAGTAAACGATTTCCGCCGTATTGGAACCGTCGAACGCCAGATGCAGCATGCCGAAGTTCGGTTTGCCGTTTTCGTCGTGGACGACGATCTCGCCGTCGTACCAGCCGTCGGGAAGCGTCATCGCGGCCAGCCCTTTCTGCAGGGTCGGCAGCTTGTGGGTCCAGTCGTGTCCATTCCGCGTAAACAGCCTGACCTGCTTTCCTTCCACGCGCGCCAGCAGCCGGTAGCCGTCGAACTTGATCTCGAATATCCAGTCTTCGGGCGTAGATGGAGGGCTGTCAACCAGCGTCGCCAGCTCGGGCGACAGCATGGAAGGCAGTGCGGCCTTGACCGCTTCAGGCTGCGCCTTTCCACGCGCGGGCTTTGCCGCCGTCGCCGGCCTTACTTTCGCCTTGCCGGCGCCGGGCATCGTCAGCGCCTTGACGCTGTCGGGCATTTCGTCGACCACCGAGAACTCCGTCGCCGGCCGCGCGTAGTCGTCCTTCTCCTTGATCAGCAACCAGGGCTCCTGTTTTTCACCCTTGCCCTTCATCCGAACCAGCACCCATTTGCCGTGCATTTTATGGCCATGGATTTCGAACTTGAGGTTGCCGCTTTCGTAGCCTTCATGCGGATCGCCGAGCGGCTCCCACGTGCCCTTGTCCCAGATGATGACCTTGCCGGCGCCGTACTGCTTCTCAGGGATGGTGCCTTCGAAGTCCGAGTACGAGATCGGATGATCTTCGACGTGGACCGCCATCCGCTTGTCCTTGGTGTCGTAACTCGGGCCTTTGGGAACGGCCCAGCTTTTCATGGTGCCGTCCAGTTCCAGGCGGAAATCGTAGTGCAGGCGGCTTGCCCAGTGTTTCTGGATCACGAAGGTGAGCTTCCCCACCGCCACGTTGCCGCCCGCGGCAGGTTCCGACGTGATCGCGAAGTTGCGTTTGGCTTTGTACACCTTGAGCGGATCGGCGGTTGCCATGGCCTGCCTTGTATTTGACGATATCGCCGAGTCTAGAATCCGCGCGCCGGGAAAACTGTACGTTAGCTAACGGTTCGTCAGTGGTTGTCAAGTTAACGCGGTCTTAGCAGCCGCTGTCGAGTTGGTCTACAATCGGATGCGGTGCATATCGAAACCCAGCCGGCAGAGGCCACATGGAAAAAATCGTTTTTCTCGACCGCGACAGCCTCGACGCCAACGTGCGCCGCCCCTCCTTTGAGCATGAGTGGAGCGAATATCCGGGCACGACGCCCGCCGATGCCGCCATCCGCCTGCAAGACGCCACCATCGCCATCACCAACAAGGTCCCCCTGCGCGCCGCGGATATCGCGCGCCTGCCCGCACTGAAGATGGTCGCCGTAGCCGCCACCGGAACCGACAACGTCGACCTTGCCGCCTGCCGCGAACGCGGCATCGTGGTGTCGAACATCCGCAACTACTCGCTGGTGTCGGTGCCCGAACATGTATTCACCCTGATCCTCGCGCTGCGCCGTAACCTGCTTGCTTATTCCGCCGACGTCGCGGCCGGGCGCTGGCAGGCGCAGGAACGCTTTTGCCTGCTCGACCATCCGATCGGCGACCTGGCGGGCAGCCGGATCGGCATCGTCGGTTATGGCGCGCTGGGGCACAAGGTGGCGCTGCTGGCGCGCGCGTTCGGCATGGAGGTGTGCGTGATGTCGCGCTCGCCGGTGTCGGACCCTGGCGCCACGGTGCTGCCGCTGCCCGAATTGCTGCGCAGCTGCGACATCGTCAGCCTGCACCTGCCGCTGAACGACCAGACCCGCAACATGATCGGCGCAGCGGAACTGGCCACGATGAAGCGCACTGCCCTCCTGATCAACACCGCGCGCGGCGGGCTGGTCGACGAGGCCGCGCTGGCTGCGGCATTGCGCGAAGGCGTGATCGGCGGCGCCGGCTTCGACGTGTTGAGCAAGGAGCCGCCGACGGCAGGCAACCCCCTGCTCGAACTGAACCTGCCGAACTTTATCCTGACGCCGCACGTCGCGTGGGCCAGCAGCGGCGCGATGCAAACGCTGGCCGACATGCTGATCGATAACATCGAAGCCTTCGCCGAAGGCGCGCCGATCAACGTCCTCTGACGGCGGCCCTTACCTGCAGCCTGGCGGGCAGGTCGACGGCAACAGGATCCTCCGGTCGACGCGGGTGACGTCGCGCAGGCCGCAGAATGCCATCGTCAGGTCGAGTTCATTGCGGATGATCTCCAGGCAGCGCGTGACGCCCGCCTCGCCCATCGCGCCGAGCCCGTACAAGAACGGGCGGCCGATGTAGACCCCCTTGGCGCCCAGCGCCAGCGCGCGGATCACGTCCTGCCCCGAGCGGATGCCGCCGTCCATGTGCACTTCGATGCGCTGCCCCACTTCATCGACAATCGCCGGCAAGGCCTCGATGCTGGACTGCGCCCCATCGAGCTGGCGGCCGCCGTGGTTCGACACGATCAGCGCATCGGCGCCCGAGTCGGCGGCGAGGCGCGCATCTTCCGGGTCCATGATGCCCTTGATGATCAGTTTTCCGCCCCAGCGGCGTTTGATCCACTCGACATCGTCCCAAGACAGGGCCGGGTCGAACTGCTGCGAGGTCCAGGATGACAGCGACGACATGTCCGACACATCGCTGGCGTGGCCGACGATATTGCCGAAGCTGCGCCGCTGCGTGCCGAGCATACCCATGCACCAGCGCGGCTTGGTCATCAGGTTGAGGATGTTCGCCATCGTCATCCTGGGCGGCGCCGTCATGCCGTTGCGGATGTCCTTGTGGCGCTGGCCCAGCACCTGCAGGTCGAGTGTCAGCACCAGCGCCGAGCAGCGCGCCACGCGTGCCCGTTCGATCAGGCGCTCGATGAAGGCGCGGTCGCGCATCACGTACAGCTGGAACCAGAACGGGCGCGTGGTGTTGGCCGCCACGTCCTCGATCGAGCAGATGCTCATGGTCGACAGCGTGAACGGCACGCCGAATTTCTCGGCGGCGCGCGCGGCAAGTATCTCGCCGTCGGCGTGCTGCATGCCGGTCAGGCCGGTCGGCGCAAGCGCCACCGGCATCGCGACATCCTCGCCGATCATCACGCTCCTGGTGCTGCGGTCGGCCAGGTTCACCGCGACCCGCTGGCGAAACTTAATCTTCGCAAAGTCCTCGGTGTTGGCGCGGTAAGTCGACTCAGTCCACGACCCGGCATCGGCGTAATCGTAGAACATGCGCGGCACGCGCTTTTTTGCAAGCACGCGCAAATCTTCAACTGTATTAATGATGGTCATGCGGGCGTCCCGGGAGCTGGTTGTAAACAGGTTTCCTGTAATCTACCAGATGAGCCGGGCAAGCCGGAAAAATCGAATGCGAACTTTTGGCAACCGGCTCTGGACAAACTGCGGCCGTCCCCCTACAATGCTGCTTCTTCGGACGCGCAAGCCCGGAGGGCAACAGAGTTTAAGTGCTGAAGTAGAAATTAAAACTTCCGCAAATAAAACGAAGCTGCTACAATGCTTGCCTTCGCGGCTGTAGCTCAGCTGGATAGAGTACTTGGCTACGAACCAAGGGGTCGTGGGTTCAATTCCTGCCAGCCGCACCAGAATCAGGTTAAAAGGCCTGGAGAGAAATCTCCAGGCCTTTTTTCTTTTCTGAAATCGAAACTCCGGGCTCCTGACCGTCAGCGATTATTCCGCAGGGGATGGCCAGAATAGACATGCCGGATGTACCCTTTGATATTTCTGAAACTGCTGCTATAATCTTGTCTTCGGCGGCTGTAGCTCAGCTGGATAGAGTACTTGGCTACGAACCAAGGGGTCGTGGGTTCAATTCCTGCCAGCCGCACCAAGAATCAGGACGAAAGGCCTGGAGAGAAATCTCCAGGCCTTTTTTCTTTGCCTGTCCGTTTCGTCGATCGCTTTGAACGCTTCGATACCTCATCTGTTTGATTCTCCCCTGCCAATTCCCGGCAGCCAGGTCGGGTCGAGCAAACCCGGCCATAACGGCTGCCCCGGAACACCCGCCGTCTCGACGTAGGACCAGACCGACGAACAAATGGCAATCCAGTCAATATTTTCAATTCAGCAATCTAAAACCGGCGCTTCCCCTATGGCGGCGCCCTCCGCGAATTGGGAAATGCAAATCAGTTTACATCTAGAAAACGTAACGACCGTCATGATTGAAACGCGCGTGCTGTCCGATTCCGAACGAGGCTTTGCTAAATTGAAGATCCCCGGTTCTCGATAAACCAAGCTGCAGGACGCGGCTGTATCTCTATGAGGTAACAAATGAAAAAGACGAAATCATTGGTAGCTGCATTCGTGTTTGCCACTGCGTCGCTCGGTTCCGGCGTGGCGCTTGCCCAGGCAGACATCAGCCAGCCGCCAGAGGCGCTGACCTTACTTGATGGCAGCGGCTTCTTTGGCGATTCCTTCGCCATGGACAACATGGGTGATACCTTCTCCGACCACTTCACCTTCTCGGTAACGGAACTGCCGCACAACATCGACGCGATCATCTCGTCCATCAGCAGTTCGGCAAGCACCGGCCTCGACATCACCGGCCTGTCGGTCTACAGCGAGGCTGGTACGCTGATCGCCAATGGCACTTCGCTGATGACCGGCATGAACGATGTCTGGACCTTGTCGACCGATAACCTGGCTTTGGGTAATTACTACCTGCAGGTGAGCGGCGCCATGGTGTCGGATACGTCGGGCAGCTTCGGCGGTGCGGTGATGCTGGTACCTGTGCCAGAACCAGAAACCTACGGCATGATGCTGGCAGGCCTGGGACTGGTCGGCTGGATGGCGCGCCGCCGCCAGAAGACGGCGGCCTGAGCTGCACGCTCCGGTACTTTAAAGGGAAGCCTTGCGCTTCCCTTTTTCGTCGGTCAGCCCCTTACCTTCTTGATCAGGCTGCGGTTGCTCAGGATTTCCTCGATCTGTTCGAAGCGCACCGGCTTGACCATGTGATGGTCGAATCCGGCCTCGAACGCCAGCTGGCGGTCCTTCTCCTGCCCCCATCCCGTCACCGCGACGAGCAGCGTGATCGAGCCGCACGGCAGCTTGCGGATGCCGCGCGCCAGGTCGTAGCCCGACATCTTCGGCAGGCCGATGTCGAGGAAGGCGTAGTCGGGACAGAAGCGCGCCGCGGCCGTCAGCGCGTCGGGGCCATTGTGCGTGATCACCACGCTGTGGCCCATGGCCGACAGCAGTGCGCCGATGCTGTTGACGAAGTCGACGTTATCGTCGGCCAGCAGGATGCGGTAGTTTTCCGCGCTGATGTAGGCGGCGGGCGTGCTTTTGGTCGGCATTTCCGGTTCGACGACGATCGGCAGGCGCACCGTGAACTCGCTGCCGCGCCCGACGCCGCCGCCGCTCGCCTCGATCGTACCGCCATGCAGCTCGACCAGGCGGCGCGCCAGCGACAGCCCGACGCCGAGGCCCGCATTGGTGCGCTCCAGCGTCGAATCGACCTGCACGAACATCTCGAATACATGGTCGAGCATTTCGGGCGCGATGCCGATGCCGTTGTCGGCCACGCACACGGTCAGGATCTTGTCCTCGACCCGCGCGGTGAGGCTGACCCGCCCTCCCCGGTTGGTGTATTTGGCGGCGTTATTGAGCAGGTTCGACAGGATCTGCGCCAGCCGCGTCCCATCGCCGTGCAGGAACACCGGACGGTCCGGCAAATCGATCACCAGTTCATGGCCATGCAATTCGATGTACGAGCGCACCACTTCCAGCGCATCGTTGACGACCGCCTTCAGTTCGACCCGCCCCATCTTGATGGCGAACTTGCCGGTGTTAATGCGCGACACGTCCAGCAGGTCGTCGACCAGCCTGACCATCTGGCGCAACTGGCGTTCCATGATGTCGGTGGCGCGCTGGGTGGCCTGGGCGTCGCCGCTGCGGATGCGCAAGATGTCGAGCCCGGTGCGGATCGGCGCCAGCGGGTTGCGCAGTTCATGCGCCAGCGTCGCCAGGAATTCGTCCTTGCGGCGGTCGGCCAGCAGCAGCGCCTGCTCGGCCCGGTGCCTGACCTGCATTTCGTGCTCCAGGGTCAGGTTCGCTTCCTGCAGGGCGTGTGAGCGGCGGCCGATCTCGGCCAGCATGTCGTTGAACGCCGCCACCAGCACGCCGATTTCGCCGCGTTCATGGCCCGGCACGCGCAGGCTGAAGTCGCGCCGCTGCATCACCTCGCGGGCGACATTGGTCACCGCCTGCAGCGGCGTGGTGATGCCCGTCTGCAGCCGCGACGCCACCAGCGCCGCGATCGCCAGCGCTGCCAGCATCACCGCGCCGAGGATCATGCCGTAATCGAGCATGCGGTCGACCAGCGCATAGCGCGCACGCAGGTAGACGGTGCCGAGCAGTTCGCCGTTCTCGATGATGTTGTGATACACCACCAGTTCACCGCGCTCGATGCTGTAGCCGGGCCGCCCCGGACGGGCCGGATAGCTTGGCTCGCGCGATTGCTGGGTGTAGGCGGCAAAGCGGGTGCCGGCCGCCGTGTAGATGGCGCCCGACAGGATCTGCGGCCGGACCTTCAGCACCGCCAGGTTCTTCTGCGCCGCACTGCTGTCGTTGAACGCCAGCGCGGGCGCGCTGACGCTGGCCATGATGTCGGCCTGGGTCATCAGGTCGTCGACCCAGTATTGCTGGAACGTCCGCAGGTCGTACACCAGCATCGCCATCGATGCCGCCAGCAGCGCCACCAGCGTGGTGGACACTGCCATGATGATGAGTTTGCTGCGAACGGAGCCAGTATCGTGTTGCATCACGGTGCGCCCTTGTGCACATGGTTCGCGACGGTCAGGAGGCGCGAGCTAAGTTTGATCTTGTTCTTGTCGGCCGCGTCGAGCGACACGTCGAAGCGCACGCGCTCCGCGACAATCAGGAAATTGATGACGCTGCCGTACTGGAGGCCGTTCTCGGCCTCGGTCACGATCAGCAACGGGGCCTGCTGGCCGGGTCGCGCCAGGCGCGCCAGCTGTCCTGCATCGCTGCCGCCGACGAACAGCAGGTGCAGCCCGTCCGGCGCATCGCTGTCGCGCAGCGTGCGCACGAGCACCGGACGCCGGTTGACGGTGCGGCCGGCAACCAGGCGCATCAGGTCGCGCGCCATGTCGTCTGCGCCAGCCACGCCGATCACCAGCGGCGCCGCAGGGTCGGCAAAGGCCGAGGCAGGAAATTCGGTAAACATCAGGAACTTATAGAGGAACGCCGCTTTGACACTGCGCTCCAGCCCGGCCCCGCCGCCGTCCGCATGGGCCGCGCCGTGGCCGAGCGCAGCCGCGGCAAGCGCCAGCAGGCCCGCCAGCACGCGGCGGCGCGGCAGCTTTGCAACGGGTGGGCGGGACACGAACATGAGCTAGGCGCGCGCGTACGTCATGGCCGGCGCCATCGCCGGCCCGGTGAACCGCTGCCCGGCCGGACGGGGCATCGGAGGGGTGATCGTTTGTTTGTCACTCATGCTTGCTATCGTAGAACATTTTCTGGACTGCACAAAGCGGTGCATGAGACTGCAAGTAGTTGGTCGTCGTTATTTTTCCGGTTGACACCGGGACGGCCCGGCATCCTTGACGCCGCGCCGGCTATCCCAGGCCGAATTCGGCCGCGGCCTTGGCCGCCCACAGGGCCTCATTGTAGCTGGCATACGGCCGGTCGTAGCTGTCGACTGTGCCGTCTTTATCGACGAAACTGGTCCACCATCCCTCCGGTGTGACAGCGATGGCGATGTCGCCGCCCTTGCAGTAGTCGGCGATCGTTTCGCCCGCCTCGAGCACGACGATATTCACCTTCCGGTGGCACACGACGCTCGCCATTTTGCCTCCTCGATGTATCAATCCGTCAAGTATACAGATGTCTGATAACCGATATCACAAACAATCATTGGCACTCAATGTTGCCATGCGGCATTATTGCACCTGTCTCCTCTATTCTCCTCCAAGAATAGATTCAGCCCGCTCACTGTAGCGGGTTTTTTTTGGCTATGTCCCCGGTAAGTGTTGAACACCTCGTGTAAGCGGCCAACCGCGCCACCTTCCATCTGCACCTAGGCCTGTGTAGAGTTCGCGAACGGTAGCAGCGAGTCGATTTTGCTGTTCGGGCAGGTAGGGAGTTTTTCGAGTGTGTCGGCAAGCCAGCATGCGTGGCGAACAGGCTCTGGATGGCAGCGGCATGGCGACCCGCCCGTTCGGAGCCAGCGAACAGCCAGTTCTTCTTGCTGAGGGCGATGGGGCGGATCGCATTCTCGACCGGGTTGTTATCGATGGGCAGGCTGCCGGACCTGGCATAGCGCTGCAGCGCTGGCCATCGTTTGAGCGCATGTTCGATGGCCTTGGCCGTGCCGCTGGATCGGGCCTGACGGCGCGGCCTAGGTAACCAATTTCAGCATCGTGCCCGGCCCAATTCCCCAGGCGTTCCCATATGGCGGCCAAGTGCTGCGCATTAGCCTGGATTAGGAGCGAGAAACATCGTTCACGCAACGCCCACTCATGCCGGTGGGCGTTGTCATTTCCTGGATTCGTAGTGCTCGCGCCCGGTCTCGGCTCACAGCCAAACAAGCCGCAATCCGCGGCGAATCCGCGCCAAAACGCCACAATAATGGCTGCGCTAAGGCGCTGGGTTGGCACGCACCTTTCTCACGATCGCATCGCACCATTCCGAAAAGACTTGCTTCAGATGTCCCTTGCGCATCTCAGTTACGTTACCTAATCCCCAAATCGCCAGAGCCGAGCTTCCTACCACAACAAGGGCCTGCGCATTCACGTTAAGGTGGCCGTCGGTCACGACAGTGGCGAACTGCAGTAGCGGATAGTGCAATAAATAGATTGCGAAGGTATAGGCAGCTCCTTTTTGTACAGCCGCCCCGAACTTCTGGGCCAACCACGTAAACCTCGGCGCAATCGAAATAAAACCGACTAAATGCAATGTCATGAGTATGCCGACGATGTAGCAGTATAAGAACCGTTTTGACGTCCCGAGAAGTTCAAGATCCTTGCCAAATATTGCCAGCGACCAATCGAACAATCGGGAATGTGCATCGACATACTGCAAGCCAACATAGGCGACGGTCGAGACGATTACCAGAGTCCAGCCAATAAATGCCGTCGGCTTGCGGTCTCGCGTCATGAAGTAGGCTCCCACTCCGAGGAGCCAGACAGGCAGTAAGAGCAGGACTTTTGGCCCGCTGATCAGGCAGGCAATCGTAACGCCAACGTACTTGACCACTGCACTACGGGGATAATACGCAGCAGCAAATATCACGTAATACCATGCCTCATACCCGAGTGACCAGAACGGGATATTGCTCAGAGGTCGAGTCGTACCAAACCACAGTTCATTAACAAAAAGTAAATTGGCAGCGATGCGCCAAACTGGATCGTTCAATAGCCCTTCGTACGGCGCCGGATTAATCATCGCACCGCTGACATCGAGCACAGCTGTAAGTAATAGTGCCGGAACCACAACGCTATATAGCCTGGCGGCCCTGCTTGTTAAATAGGAGGTCAGCGTTAAATCGCGAACTTGCGACACGTACGCAATGACAAAGCCGGACAGTACGAAGAAAGTGGTAACCGCGTCGCCACCCAGTCCCGCAAAGCGCCAGAGAATAGGGAACCCATGTGGCAAGATGTAATGTGCGTGCACGATGAAAACTGCCGCCGCGGCTAATAATCGGATCAGATCGAGGTAAGTGGAGACGGCTTTGTTCATTTTTCCCGCGCTATCAAAAATTCAATGGACTGAATATGCCTTGAAGTGGACTCAAGTGTCAAGACGCGCCCGTCACAGGCGCGTAAATCGCCGACCTTTCATCGTATTCGGGTGAATCGTGAAAATAGGCAGTTCTGATGGTGGAGCCACGTTACCTCCTCGCACCTTCGCGAAATATCGTTTTCAGCTTAAATTAAACCAGATGTAGTCATATTTATCCCCATGGCTTTACCCGGCCAAAAAAGCCTGCCCCTTATGAACCGATCCCGTGCCGCTCCCGTGCTCGTGCCTGAGGCCGCGACCAAATCTCGGCACTCACCCCGCGCCCTGCTGACCCGGTGCTCCGTGCCGTGCCCTGCGTTATTTCTTTTTTGAGAAACAGGTAATTCCTTCACCGTCCAGGCAAATTTTTTGTGAGTGGCCTTCAATTTTAGCCAACCAATAGCCATTGCCCGCCTGCGGTTCAATACCAGCCCACACGATCCCAGAAAAGAGAATTGAGCGGCCAGTGTCATCCTCGACTTTCCAGCGCCCTCGAATCTCATCGACACGCATGCCAGGATACCCAACGCTAAGTGAGTAGTCGCCCCCAGCGTGCATTGTCAGCGTGTTGGACGTCCCGCCTGTGCGGTTTCGGCCTTCCACCACCTATCTGGATTGTGGGGGCAAGGCCTCCGAGATAGTTCCCACCGGTCGCATTGCTTGCCGAATTAAGTCTTGTACTTTACTGCAGCAGCGTCTTGCTAAATGAGAACAAGACTTGGAGGACCTCCACCTTGTAGTTCACTCTCTGGATAAATCAATTCCCAAAATCTGCCGTCACTCGGGTCTTGGTAAAGCGTATCCCACCCGCTCTGATCGTGACCAAACTTTCCTAAATAGCCATTCGCCAAGTCAAGAATTCTTTGATTCGCCTCATCACCAACAATTTTTCCTTGTGGAAAGATGTTATGTCCCGTAATGATCGTTTCATTTGGTTCTATTTTCTTCATCGTACTGTCCTAATAATTGAGTCCAGAGGAAGTGATTGATTTGGAACCACGAATTCTCTTGCTCCTCGCAGCGTCCGACCACCTCCAATAAATCCAGGGGCCGACCTAAAAACTGGGGACGCCATGCCAGATTGCGGCGTCGGAAATTCAATGACTCGGAATCCTGTCGGACTCGACGGAATGGTCAATCGTTCAGCAATCTGCGCAGCATTCAATCCGAGAATGTCATCAGCAGCCGTCACAAACACGTCGGCGGCTCCAGGTCTTCCTCGGCTAATTACTGCCGTCCTTACGGTAAAAGGCCGAGAACGCCAAGTCGCATGCCAGGGTGGTGTCTTGAATATTTTTTCTAGTGCAGGAGAAAGCATCCAACGATACGTCGCCTACGCTGGAATGGACTTGATCAACAAACCTGCGAATCGTCGAGTACGTGCCGGTGGCGGTAAACGCCGCGCGATAACGCAAATAAGGCTGAGCAGCGCCCGCCTCGAGACTAAAAGTAACTTCGGCGAGCGGAAGATTTGTTTCAAGGGCGACATTGCTTAAGACCTGCAAAACCTGGGCACTATTGAAAGGCCGCAAGGTTTCTTGAAGCACTGGGGGCGCTTCTTGCGGATTCGATTTCCGCGCGCCCTGAACTGTCAATGTCCGGTTGAGCGCTTCCGACGCAATTGCGGCGGTATTAGCGGAAGCAAAGGCAATCATCGCCACAACGCAAAACACTGACGCCAGGCTAACCGATATGCATAAAGCTGGCTGGCTTCGTATCACCTTGTGCAATTGGAACGAAAAAACGCGCAGCAGGTGTGCATCAATCATGTTCTATCTCGTCCGGCCTTTACCCGACAAGAACGGGGAAAGGGACTGCTTTGCGCAACGCAGGTGATGCGTAAAACCTATATCAGCACTACGGAAACCAAGATATTCGATAAGAAATTTCCTCGAGAAATTCTTATATTGAGAGCAAGTGTATTGACTGTGTTCAACAATGTCAACAGTTCAATCCTGATACTTGAAACGGCACGGTTAGCGGCCACGCGATAGCACAAGCACGAGCTATATTCGGCCGACAAGGTTGATTACTGCAGGGCCGCCGCCGGCAGCCCTGGATGGATTGATAACGCCATTCAGATGCATTGCCACCGTACCTCTCAGCGAAGCTGATTAGGGAGGATGCTAGTGGAAGCGCATTCCACACTTAACCGTGCCATAGCCTTTTCTTGTCCATTTCAAGCCGCGCGCACGCACGGCATGGCGAATCGGCAAGATCGCGGTGGTTTGGTGTAGGATTCGTTGGTTCTTTCCCTCTCCTAACTATATTACTCATGAGACAGGCTTCTCCGTCAGAACTGGCCACGGGTGCAGCAGCAACCGCCACCTGCGATTGGCAAGCCACCCAGCTCGGCGCCCGCGCCGGCTGGCCCTACGCGCTCAGGCTGAGCGTCGACATCCTGCTGAACACGCCGCTGCCGATGCTGCTCGCCTGGGGCGACGGCCCGGTGGTGGTGTTTAACGATGCGTACGGCCGGTTGGCCGGCGCCATCGCTCCTGGCGCACGCGCTGGCGCGCCAACGGCCCCGCTGGACGCCTGCCCTGACGCCTGGCAGCGCGCCCGCGCCGGCGAAACGGTCCGGCTCGCGCGCCAGGTGATTACATTCAGTCATGCTGACGGGGACCACCAGCAGGCCTTCGATGTCCGGCTGACCCCGCTACGCGACGAGCACGACGCGGTGGCCGGCGTGCTGTGCGCGCTGGGCGACTGCGCGATCGATGAGGGCGAAGCGGTCGGCACGGCGCCGCCTGGGCGGCTGCGCATCCTGGTGGTGGAGGACAATCTCGATTCGCAGTACCTGGTGTGCGAAATGCTCAAGGCCTTCGGCCATCACGCCGACGGCGTCGGCGACGCCGAAGCCGCGCTCGGCATGCTGGACGCCGCCGGCTACGACGTGCTGTTCTCCGACGTGAGCCTGCCGGGCATGTCCGGCGTCGAACTGGCGCGCCAGGGCCTGCTGCTGCAGCCGTCGATGCATATCATCTTCGCGTCGGGCTATGGCGACGCGCTGCTGCGCCACCTGTCCTTCCCGTTTGTGTCGCTCCAGAAACCGTACGAGATGGAGCAGCTGCAGGGCACGCTCGACGAACTGGCGCGCCGGCTCGGCCGCTGAGGTGCGGCCGGCCAACGGTGTGCAACAATCACAATGCGCTGGGCTAGAATCGGTCTCGGTCCTGCCTCGTGCACAGAGCCGGCCTATCCACGCGCATGCGACACGGCATGACAGCCAGGCGCCAGACAAATGATGATCCCGACCGAGCCCATCGGCAGCATTCCACGCCCGCCAGAACTCGTTGCCGCGCTCAAGGCCGGCGATGTCGGCGGCGAACAGCTCGAACACCTGTACGAAGAGGCGGTGCGCGATACCGTGCTGCGCTTCGGGGCGACCGGTTCGCCGGTGATCACCGATGGCGAGCAGCGCAAGTTCCATAATTTCTGGACCTACCCGGTGCATGGCGCCAGCAATACCGAACCCGACGGTTTCCAGATTCCGTTCGCCGCCGGCCACATCCGCCGCATGCCGCGGCTGGCGCGCGCGCCGTTCCGCTACCAGCGCTATGCCGACGACTTCCTGGCGATGGCGCAGCGCTTCGCCAGCGTGCCGGTCAAGCAGGCGGTGATCTCGCCGTCGGCGCTGTCGCTGATGTATCCGCCCGAAGGCCTGCCCGGCTACTCGCGCGACCAGTTCCTGGCCGACCTGCTCGCTGAGCATGAAACCGAAATCCGCCGCTGCCTCGCGCGTGGCGCCTGGAAGGTGCAGGTCGACTTGACCGAAGGCCGGCTGGCCGTCAAGCTCGACCCGAGCGGCGGCCTGCTGACCAGCTTCATCGACCTCAACAACCTGGCGCTGGGCCGCTTCAGCGATGCCGAGCGCCAGCGGATCGGCGTGCACACCTGCCCCGGCGCCGACCGCGATTCGCCCCACAGCCAGGATGTCGATTACGCCGACCTGCTGCCCAGCCTGTTCAACCTGAAGGCCGGCAACTTCTACGTCGCGTTGGCCGGCGAGCCCGATCGGGTGCGCGTACTGAAGCTCATCCGCCAGAACATGAAGCCAGGCCAGCGCGTGTTTGTCGGCGTCACCGCGCCGATCGACCCGGCCATCGAGACGCCCGAACTGGTACGCGATCGCGTGCTGCAGGCGGCCGAATACCTCCCGCTGGACCAGCTCGGCACCACCGACGACTGCGGCTTCGCACCGTTCTGCGACGACCTGTCGACCACCCGCGACACCGCCTTTGCCAAGATCCGCGCGCGGGTCGAAGGCACCGCGCTGGCCGCCGCCATCCTGGAAGGACGCACGCAGTGAGCGCGGACGGCGACGACGAACTCGAACAGATGCGTTCGGTCGCGATGCAGAACGCCAGCAGCGTGCTGCACGCGCGCCAGCGCGCCGAGCAGGAGCTGATCGAGGCCAAGGGCGCGCTGCGCGCCGCCAACGACCGCATGGAACGCATGCTGGAAAGCCTGACCGACGGTTTCTGCGCGGTCGGGCGCGACTGGCGCATCAGCTACATCAACGCGCGCGCACTGCAGCTGCTGGGGCCGCTCGACAAGACGCGCGACACCCTGGTCGGCCAGGTGATTTGGGAAGCCTTCCCCGAGCTGCAGGGCAGCGCGCTCGACAAGCAATGCCGGCGCGCGATGGCGACCCACCGCACCCAGGCCTTTGAATATTACTACCCGCAGCTGCGCACCTGGTTCGACCTGCGCGCCTACCCATCGCCGGACGGCCTGACGGTGTACTTCCAGGACATCACGCGGCGCAAGGCCGACGAACAGGCCCTCAAGGACGGCAACAGCCGCCTGCAGGTGGCGCTCGCCGCCGGGCGCCTGGGCGACTGGCGCTGGGATGCGACCACCAACACGGTCAGCTTCGGCCAGCGCGCCGCCGACATTTTTTCGCTGCCGCCGAAAATCCCGCTCGACATGGCGCAGGTGGTCGCCCGCGTCAACCGAGAGGACCGCGCCAAGACCCGAGCGGCACTGCTGGGCGCGTTCTCCCAGCAGCGCGACCTCGACATTGAATTCCGCCTCGGCGCCGGCCCCGGCCAGCGCTGGATCGCCGCCGTCGGCCGGGTCGACCTCGACAAGGTCAACGGCGTGCTCGGCATGGTCGGCGTGGTGCACGACATCAGCACCCGCAAGAGCGCCGAGGACGCGCTGCGCCAGAGCGAGGAAATGATGCGCGCGCTGGCCAACTCGATTCCCCAGCTGGCCTGGATGGCCGAACAGAACGGCGCGATCGTCTGGTTCAACGAGCGCTGGTACGACTACACCGGAACCACCCCGGAGCAGATGGTCGGATGGGGCTGGCAATCGGTGCACGACCCGGACGTGCTGCCCCAGGTCCTGCAGCGCTGGAACGAGTCGATCGCCACCGGCAAGCCGTTCGACATGGAATTCCCGATCCGCGGCGCCGACGGCGAGTATCGCTGGTTCCTGACCCGGGTCAACGCCGTGCGCGACCGCGACGGCAAGGTGCTCAGCTGGTTCGGCACCAACACCGACGTCGACCAGGTCAAGCGGGTCGAGCAGGCGCTGCGCGAGGAATCGAACGTGCTCGAACTGCTCAACAGCACGGGCGCCGCCCTCGCCTCCCAGCGCGACCTGCGCTCGCTGTTGCAGACCGTCACCGACGCCGCCACCGGGGTCAGCGGCGCGCGCTTCGGCGCCTTCTTCTACCACGGCAAGGACGCCGACGGCGACCTGTTCACCCTGTACGCGCTGGCCGGCGCCACCCCCGACGAGTTCGAGCGCTTCGGCTATCCGCGCGCCACGCCGCTGTTCGGACCCAGCCTGCGCGGCGAGGGCGTGGTGCGCTCCGACGACATCACGCGCGACCCGCGCTATGGCGCCAACAGCCCGCACTTCGGGGTGCCGGAAGGCCATCCATCGGTGCGCAGCTACCTGGCCGTGCCGGTCATCGCGCGCAGCGGCGAGGTGCTCGGCAGCATGTTCTTCGGCCATCCCGAGCCGGGCATCTTCACCGAACGCACCGAGCGCATCGTCGGCGGCATCGCGGCCCAGGCCGCCGTGGCGATCGACAACACCCGCCTGTACGAAGCGGCCCGCCATGCCGCCGAAGAGCGCAAGGTGCTGCTGGAGAGCGAACGCTCGGCGCGTGCCGAGGCCGAACGCACCAGCCAGATGAAGGATGAATTCCTGGCCACCCTGTCGCACGAACTGCGCACCCCGCTGTCGGCGATCCTGGGCTGGGCCCAGGTGCTGCGGCGCGGCTCACGCAACGCTGAAGACCTGCAGCGCGGCCTGCAGACCATCGAACGCAACGCGCGCGCCCAGGCCCAGCTGATCGAGGACCTGCTCGACATGAGCCGCATCACCTCGGGCAAGGTGCTGCTCGACATGCAGGCGGTGCACCCGTCGGTGTTCATCGACGCGGCCATCGAAACGGTGCGCCCGGCCGCCGACGCCAAGAACATCCGGCTGGAAAAAGACTACCACCCCGATGCCGGCCTCATCGCCGGCGACCCGGGCCGGCTGCAGCAGGTGATCTGGAACCTGCTGTCGAACGCCATCAAGTTCACCCCGCGCGACGGCCTGGTGCGGATCGAGGTGACGCCGGCCGACGGCCATATCGAGATCAGCGTGGCCGACACCGGCGCCGGCATCCAGCCGGAATTTATCAGCCATGTGTTCGAACGGTTCCGCCAGGCCGACGCCTCGACCACCCGCCGCCACGGCGGCCTCGGGCTCGGGCTGGCGATCGTCAAGCACCTGATCGAGCAGCATGGCGGCACCGTCGGCGTCGACAGCGAAGGGGAGGACCACGGCGCGCGCTTCACGATCCGGCTGCCGGCCGCCGCGCTGCAGCCGGCGCCGGCGCGCGCCGACCGCGTCGCCTTCAGCCCGCTGCCGCCGCACACGCCGGAGCTCCTGCTGCGCGATCTGTCGGGGGTTCATGTGCTGGTCGTCGACGACGAACCTGACGCGCGCGACCTGATCAGGCGTATATTGTCGGATTGCAATGCCAGTGTCGCGACCGCGGGCAGCGCCAGCGCCGCGCTGGCGGCCTTCCGCGAGACCCGGCCGGACGTGCTGGTGACCGACCTGGGCATGCCGGACGTGGATGGCTTTGAACTGCTGGCACGGGTGCGGTCGCTCGGCCCGGCCGCGGGCGGCGACCTGCCGGCGATCGCCCTGACCGCCTTCGCCCGCTCGGAAGACCGGATCAGGGCGCTGGAGTCCGGATTCCGGGCGCATATCGCCAAACCGGTCGAGCCAAGCGAGCTGATTGCGATCGTCGCATCGATCGTCGCGCGCCGGCCCGGCTGACCCGTAAGAACACTATTCAGGCTCCTACCGCGACACGCGGCGCTGTCCTACAAGAAAGTTTCGACCATTTGCTACACTACGTGAGCTGTGGAACCTGATGTTCCCGTAGTGCCACCGCCGCCGGTTTGGGGCTTTTACCGAGATCACGCATGCCGAGCCGCGACGACATTCTTAACGCCAAAATACTGGTAGTTGACGATTCTTCAGACAATATCGAATTGATGGAAGAGATATTGCGCGAGGAAGGATATACCGGCGTCAGCTCGACCATGCTCCCGGAACAGGTGTGCCCGCTGCACCGCCAGCACAACTACGACATCATCCTGCTCGACCTGCAAATGCCGGGACTGAACGGCTTCCAGGTCATGAAAGGCCTGAAGGAAATCGAGAAAGGCGGCTACCTGCCGGTACTCGCCCTCACCGCCCAGCCGAGTTTCAAGATCGCCGCCCTGGAAGCGGGCGCGCGCGACTTCATCAGCAAGCCGTTCGACCTGCTCGAAGTGCACAAGCGCATCCACAACATGCTGGAAGTACGCCTGCTGTACAAGGAGTTGGCCCAATACAGCAAGACCCAGCAGGAACTGGCGCTGCATGACGCGCTGACCGGGCTGCCTAACCGCCGCCTGCTGGAAGACCGCATCGAAACCACCCTCCAGCACGCCAGCCGCAACCATCACAAGGCGGCCATCATGTACCTGGACCTCGATGGCTTCAAGGCGATCAACGATACTTATGGCCACGCCTACGGCGATGAAGTGCTGAAGATCGTCGCCCAGCGCCTGCTGGCCACGTCGCGCAAGGAAGACACGGTCGCGCGCCTCGGCGGCGACGAATTCATGGTCGTGCTGGGTGAAGTCAACGGCCTGGCCGACGCCCAGGGACCGGCGGCCAAGCTGGTCGAGGCGGTGTCCGAGCCGTTCTTCATCAACGACCTGACCCTGCGCCTGTCGACCAGTATCGGCATCAGCATCTATCCGGACGACGCCGAATCGGTCGAAGCGCTGATCAGCATCGCCGATTACGCGCTGTACGAAGCCAAGCGTGGCGGCAAGAACCGCTTCTGCGCCACCTCCGCCTCCCCGGCCCAGATGGTGCCGCCCTCAAAGCTTGAACTGGTTCCGCTCAGCCGTTAAGGCGGAACCTGAGGTACCTTAGGGCGGCAGCAGCGCTGCGTCCGCCGCGGCCATGACTGCATGCCCAGCCCATGCCGAGCACGAAGCCAAGCGCGGCGGCCAGAACCGTTTCGGCGCCACTTCCGCAGGGTTCGCAGATATAAAAAAAGGCTGCCAGTTTGCAGCCTTCATTACGTCAGAACATATCAGCGGGCTTTTGCAGCAGCCTTGCGCGTGTGTTCTTCCACCTCGCCGGCAGCCTGGTGGTCGACGTGGGCATCGACTTTTTCGGGCGCCACTTCGATACGGGTAATGCCCGCATCGACCGAGATCGGGTCGCTGGCCGGGAAGGTCATTTCGACGGCGTCGTCGAGCAGCGTTTCCTGGGCGATCTGCTGCTCGGTATCGCATTCCTCTTCGGCGAGTGTGCGGATGGCGCTGGCCCACTTGACGAATTTCAGGTCGGCCAGGTCGCCGATGGTGGAAATGCCGAACGCCTGGTGCAGCGCTTTGGCATCCTTGACGGAAACGCCATGCAGCGCCTCCAAGGGCGCATTGCACAGGTCGCGGAAGCACATCCCGCAATATTTCGAGTCAACAATCTTATCGATGTTCATGTCTGTCCTTTCGAGGTTAGTTCCGTTATTTCATCTGCTCTGGCCTAGCCTCCAGGCCCTCGACAACGGTCGATTCCACTATTGCACATCTGCCAGCGCAGGTATGTGCGGCAGCGTACCTTGCACCCCGCCGACCGTGCGCACGCTTGCTTTTGACACGTGATTGCACGATTGCTATGATGCTTCTGCACAACACTGGACATAATTGCAGACAGGCTTCATCCGATGTCTAAAGAACCGCGCGCGCGGTCTGCTATCCTGTGACCGGATATGTTGATTCCCCGTAACCCAACCCATTGCAGCGCAGGATTTACGTGCCCAAAATAGAGAAACCCAAGGTCCTGGTTGTCAATGACGACGCGGCCAGTCTCCTTGCACTGACAAGCTTGCTTGATCAATGGGCTGAAGAATCGAATTACGAGGTCCTGGGCGCGCGTTCCGGGCAGGACGCCCTGCGCCAAGTGCTGCTGCACGATTTCGCGGTGATTCTGCTGGACGTGAACATGCCCGGCATGGACGGGTTTGAAACCGCCGAGGCGATCCACCAGCGCGCGCGCTCGGCCGACATCCCGATCATCTTCGTCACCGCTTTCCTGGCCGACGAGATCGACCGCCTCAAGGCCTACCAGCGCGGCGCGGCCGACTTCATGTTCACCCCGGTAATCCCGCAGATCCGCGTTCCTCGATTTCGCGCGTCAGGCGTTTGTTGGTCGCGGTCAGCTCGGTGGTGCGCTGCGACAGCTTATGGGCCTGGCGGCGCAGTTCTTCGTTCTTGGTGGCCAGGGTGACGAACACCTGCACCTTGGCGACGCCAGGCGGCCGAGCGCAAGAGCCACGCCAAGGACGAATTCCTGGCGATGCTGGGCCATGAACTGCGCAACCCGCTGTCGGCCATCAGCAGCGCCGCCTCGCTGATCGGGCTGGCCGGCGCCGGCCCCGACACGGTCGGGCGCGCCAAAATGATCATCCAGCGCCAGAGCCAGCACTTGTCGCGCATCGTCGACGACCTGCTCGACCTGTCGCGCGCGATGTCGGGCAAGATCCTGCTGGCGCGCCAGGCGACCGACGTGTCGACGCTGGTCGGCGCGTGCCTGGAGACCTTCCGCGCCACCGGCCGCACCGGAAACTATTCGCTCAACGTCAACCTGGCCCCGTGCTGGGTCGACGGCGATCCTACCCGGCTCGAGCAGATCGCCAGCAACCTGATCGACAACGCGCTCAAATACACGCCGCCCGGCGGCACCATCGGCATCCTGATCGCCGAAGACGGCGACGAGGTCGTGCTGACCGTCAGCGACTCGGGCGTCGGCATCTCGCCGGAACTGCTGCCGCACGTGTTCGACGTGTTCGTGCAGGGCGCCATCACGATCGACCGCGCCCAGGGCGGCCTTGGCATCGGCCTGGCGCTGGTGCGGCGGCTGGTCGAACTGCACGGCGGCAGCGTCAGCGCGCGCAGCGACGGCGCTGCGGCCGGCAGCACCTTCGAGATCCGCCTGCCGCGCGCGCTGCCGCTCCAGCTTGCGCAAGACGGCCTGGATCGCGCCGCCCCGGCCGGCAAGCCAACCGTGCTGCTCATCGAGGATAACGACGACGGCCGCGAAATGATGGCCACCATGCTCGACGCCTACGGTTACGCGGTCAGCTATGCCGCCGATGGCGTGCAGGGCGTGGAAATGGCATCCAACAATGCGCCGGACGTCGCCCTGGTCGACATCGGCCTGCCCGGCATCGACGGTTACGAAGTAGCGCGCCGCCTGCGCATGGACCCCGCCACCCGCGGCGTGAAATTGATCGCCCTGACCGGTTACGGCCTGGCCGAAGACCAGCGCCGCGTGCTGGAAGCCGGCTTTGACCTGCACCTGGTCAAGCCGGTCGGCATCGACCAGCTGCTCGAAGCCATCGGCAGCTGGGACCCGCTGGCGGCTGCGGCCAAATAAGGCGGTTGCGGCCGGGCCGCGGCTGGCGCCGGGGCGGCGCCAGCTGTTGTATGATTTTTGAAACTTTCACAGGGCGACCGATGACAGCACCGTCAACACACACCTCCGGCAGCCAGGCCGAGCGTTCGCTGGCCGAGCCTGGTCTGGCCGAGCCTGACCTGGCCGGACGCAATGGCGACCTGGCGGAGCTGCTTGGCCACCTGACGACCTGCTGGGATGACGAGCGCCGCCTGCTGGCGCGCAAGCTGCACGACAACCTTGGCTCGTCGATGACGGCGCTGACGATGCACCTGGCGCTGCTGGCGCAGCAGCTGCCGGCCGAGAAGGCGCTGCAGGACCGCGCCGCCCAGATGAAGCAGCTGCTGGCCGACATCATCAACACCAACCGCGACATGCAGCTGGCCCTGTGGAACGACAAGCTGGAGTTCCTCGGCATCAAGGCCGCACTGCGCGAGCTGGTCGCCGAATTCAACGCCGCACAGGGCATCGCCGCGCGTATCAGCCTGCCCGACGAAGACCCGAGCTATACCCGTGAACAAGGGGTCGCGCTGCTGCGCTGCGTCGAGGAAGGGCTGCGCAATATCGCCGCCCACGCCGGCGCGACCGAAGTCGATGTGATTTTGGATGACAACGGCGAGGAAGTGATGCTGACCGTGCGCGACAACGGCGTCGGCCCGGGCGCCGCCGACCGCGCCGGGGCGGCCGGCTGCCACGGCCTGCGCCTGCTGCGTGAACGCGCCGCCTGGCTCGGCGGCGAGCTGCGCCTGGCCGCCGCCGAAGGCAAGGGTTCGCTGCTCACCGTGGTCCTGCCGAAGCAGGTCGCGCCACTCAGTGGAGCTTCACCAGCGGCGTCGAGCGTTTGATCAGGAAGCGCGCCAGCGCCAGCACGCCGGTTCGCATCGCCCCCAGGATGGCGCGGTGATGCAGCAGGTGCAGGCTGACATACATGGTCCGGGCGAACAAGCCTTCGACGAACCAGCTCAATCCCTTTAACGATCCCATCAGGCTGCCCACCGTCGTGGTCTGGCCGAACGACACCAGCGAACCATAATCCCGGTACAGGTAAGGCTTGCCGCGCGGCGCCTTGCCGGCCGCGGCGCGCGCGAAGCTATCGAGCAGGAAGTCGGCCTGCTGGTGCGCGGCCTGGGCGCGCGGCGGCACCGGCTTGCCGGCGCCATCGACGCAGGCGGCGCAATCGCCCATCGCATACACGCCCGCCACGCCGCGCACCGCCAGGTACTCGTCGACCTCGATCTGGCCGCCCTTGTTGACCGGCAGGCCCAGCGTGGACAGGAACTCCGGCGCGCGGATGCCGGCCGCCCACACGCACAGGTCGGCCGGATAGGTGTTGCCTTCCTTGTCGGTGACCTTGCCGGCATCGATCGCGGTAACCCGGCAGTCGGTGACGACCCCGATGCCGCGCTCGCCCAGCAGCCGGTGGGCCGCGGCCGACACCCGTTCGGGCAGCGGCGCCAGGATGCGCGGCGCGCCTTCGAGCAAGGTGATGCGCACATCGCGGCCCGGCTGCAGGTGCTGGAAGCCGTACGACGCGTACACCCAGCTGGCCTCGCGCAGTTCGGCCGCCAGCTCGACGCCGGTGGCGCCGCCGCCGATGATCACGACATCGAGGCCGCCGGGGCGGTCGTCCGCTATTTGGTGTTCGGTGACGGCCAGCAGCTTGAGCAGGGTCAGGCGGAAACGCTCGGCGTCTTCGGTGGCATTCAGGGAGATGGTGTGTTCGTTGGCGCCGGGCACCCCGAAGTAATTCGAGACGCTGCCGACCGCGACGACCAGCTGCGCATAGCTGACCGCGCGCTCGGGAAGGACCTGCTCGCCGGCCAGCGTGGCGATCGGGCCGACCTTGATGGTTTTTTCCGATGCGTCCAGCCCGGTCATGGCGCCGTACAGGAAAGTGAAGCCGTTGTCGTGCGCCAGCATCTGGTACGACAGGCCTTCCTGGTGCACGTCGAGCGTGCCGGCCGCCACCTCATGCAGCGAGGGCTTCCAGATGTGAAACAGGCGGCTGTCGACCAGCATCACCTTCGAAGGGCCCAGCTTGCGCCCCAGCTTGCAGGCCAGCTCAAGTCCGCCGGCCCCACCGCCCACGATCACGATTTCGCCCCGCAAGTGCTTCTCCCGGTTGTAAATTTAACACCAGTCTAGCATGCGTGACGGTTGTGCTGCGTGAGGGTCAGTGCTTGTCCTTGCCGTGGTGCTTGTCCTTGCCGTGGTGCTTGTCCTTGCCATGGCCGTTGTCGTGGTCGCGGCCATGGTCGTCACGGTCGCGGCGGCCGTCGCCACGGTGGGACTCGCGGTACACCACGGTTTCGCGTACGCGCGGTGCGTAGCTGTTGGCGTACCAGTCGTCGCGCACGAACAGCACGCGCTGGCCGCAGGCGTCATATTTGCGGCAGTGCTTCGCCCAGTTCTTGCGGTGGCCTGGCGGCACGCGCAGGTAGACCGGGTCGGCGCGGTAGCGCGCTTCGCGTTCGATGATCACGGGCTGGGTGACATACACGCGGGGACGAAGGTCGACGCTGTCGATGCGTCCGTAGAAGCCCGGATCGCCGATGCTGATGTTGACGTCGATCTGGGCCAGTGCCGGTACGGCGGCCGCGCACAGGGTGGCGGCGATGAGCAGTTTTTTCATGATTGCCTCTAGTTCTCAATGGTCGGCCGGGCACATGCCCGATCCATGCATTGAAGTTTAGCAGAAGCAACATTTAGAACTGTGCGCCAGCGCACCCCCGTAACAACAGTTACACATGTCCCGGATCAGTCGCGGTCACGTCCGTGGCCGCGGCCATGGCCCTTGTCGTGGTGCTTGTCATGGTGCTTGCCCTTGCCGTGATCGCGGTCGTTGCGGTCATGGCGGTCGTCGCGGTCACGGCGGCCGTGGTGGTGGTCGCGGTCGCGGTACACCACTTTCTGCACTACATAAGGCCGCGGCGCATCGCGGTAGACCACGTGTTCGACGACCGGACGCGGACGGTCGCGGTAGACCTTGCGCACACGCGGGGCATAGGTGTCGGAATACCAGTCATCGCGCACGAACAGCACCGGCACGCCGCAGGCGTCATAACGGTTGCACCACTGGCGCCAGTGCCGGCGGTGCTTCAGCGGTGCGCGCACGTAGACCGGCTCCTGGTGGTAGCGCACGCGCTCGATGATGACCGGCTGGTGGATGTACACCGGCGGTGGCGCGTAGCCGCGGTTGTCGATCATGCCGAAGAAGCCAGGGTCGCCGATGTTGATGCTGACGCGGGTTTCGGCGAAGGCCGGAGCGGCGGCTGCAGCCAACAGTGCTGCGCCAATCAGGAATTTCTTCATATGTCCTCCTTGTGGAAGGCGGGAAGCCGCCAGTTATTTGAAGCGATATTACCCGATCAAAAACTGGTTCCCGTGCGGCCTTACACCTTCGTAACAAGACTTACATATTCTTGAACAATGTCATGAATGGCTGACTGACCGACAATGTTTCCGGCCGTGTGCGCAGTTTGACGATGCCGCGGCCCGACTCGTCGCGCGCCACCGAAGCGATCGCCTTCAGGTTGACGATGGTCGAGCGGTGGATCTGCTTGAAGATGTTCGGGTCCAGCACGTCGAGCAGCTCGCGGATGGGTTTGCGCAGCAGCGACTCGCCCTGCTGCGTCATCACCACCGTGTACTTGCTGTCGGACTGGAAGTAGGCGACGTCGTCGACCATGATCAGGCGCGTCTCGGCGCCGGAACTGGCGGTCAGCCACACCAGCGGCGGCTGGCGCGATGCGGCCGGCAGCGCGCGGCCCAGTTGTTCCAGCAAGGCCGCCAGCTGGGCCGGATCGGCGCCGGCCGGGGCGCGCTGCTTCAGGCGCGCCACCGTGGCCAGCAGGCGCTCGCGCGCCACCGGCTTGAGCAGGTAGTCGACCGCACCGCGCTCGAACGCGTCGACCGCGTACTGGTCATAGGCGGTGACGAACACCACCCGGGTATGCGGGCTGGCTTCGGCCAGCGCCGTGGCAACCTCCAGCCCGGTCAGGCCCGGCATGCGGATGTCGAGGAAGGCGACCTCCGGCTGGTGCGCCGCGATCGCTTCGAGCGCCGAGCCGCCATCCTCGCAGGCCGCCACCACCTCGAGCTCGGGCCAGGCCTCGGCCAGCATTCCGAGCAGGGATTCGCGCAGCAAGGCTTCGTCTTCGGCCACCACGCACTTAGTCATGTCCGTCTCCGGCGATGGCTGGGTAAGGAACGGTGATCGTCGCCGCCACGCCGCTTGGAAAATTCGCCACGATCGCGAACGACGCGGCGTTGCCGTAGGCCAGGCGCAGGCGCTCGCGCACATTGCGCAAGCCGATGCCGGTGCCGCCGCCCTCGGCCGAGAAGCCGCGGCCATCGTCGGCCACCGTCACCGCCACGCCCTGCTCCACCGCGCGCGCCAGGATCCACACGGTGCCGCCGCCCGGCTTCGGCTCGAGGCCGTGCTTGATCGCGTTCTCCACCAGGGTCTGCAGCATCATGGTCGGGAACGGCACCGCCAGCAGCGGCTCGGGAATATCGATCGACAGGCTCAGGCTGGGACCCATGCGGATCTTCAGGATGTCGAGGTAAGCGCGGGCGCGCGCCAGCTCCTCGCCGAGGGTCGACGGCAGGTCCTCGGTGCGCGGCATCGACTGGCGCAGGTACATGATCAGGTTGCCGAGCATCTGGTCGGCCCGGGCCGGATCGCTGCGGGTCAGGATCTGGGCGCTGGCCAGGGTGTTGTACAGGAAGTGCGGCTCGACCTGGGCGTGCAGCAGGCTCAGTTTGGCGACGGTCAGCTCCTTCTCGGTGACGGTCTCGCGCACCGACACCTGCTCCATGCGGCGGCGCTCGGCGACACGGCGCGAGATCGCGCGGCTGATCGCCTCGGCGGTCTCTAAATTGGTACCGAAGTCGACCAGGAACCAGTCGGTCCAGGCGAGGCGCTGCGGCTCGCAGATCACGGTGACGCTGCCGGCGTCGCCGTTGGGCGTGACCGTCACCAGCACCTGGTTGATACGGGCGCGCAGATCCCAAGGATCGGAGCGTTTCAGTTTGGCGCGCACCTGCAGGCTGTCGCGGGCGCTCTCGATATCCTCGACGCCGGGCAGTTCGCGGATCGCCGCCTCGACCATGTCGAACGCCGCGCCAGCTTCGAACGGCACCTCGATCTGGCGGCGCTGGCGGTTGGCAAGGGTGGCGCTATTGACGCTGCCGGCGATCAGGCGTACCCGGCGAAGGTGCGAAAACGCGCTGTTAAAGATCACGAACAGCAGCACCAGCGCAAGGGTAAAGAAGAAGCCGCCGCGCGAATCGTCGGCATCGCCGAGGAAGGCCTCGTTGATGAAGATAACGATCGCCAGGTACGACGCCATCCACACGATCGCCAGGCGGAGAATAAAGAAGGTATTGGTCATGATGGGTTTCCAGGTTCTGATTGGCCTGACTACAGGTTAGCAAAGGTACCTTGAGCAACGCTGGCCTAAGCGACGAAACCCAGAAAGCGGCGACGAAACCCCGAAAGTTGCGCGAATCGGGGACAGGCCACGATTTTGGAAGCTTCCAGAATGGTGTTCTGTCCCCGATTTCGGAACATTACCCTACCGCATTTAGCGCTGGGAGGCGATCCATTCGTCGATCAGCTTGGCGAGCACGTCCATCGGCACCGAGCCGGAACGCAGGACGACGTCGTGGAAGCCGGGCAGCGAGAATTTCGGGCCGAGTTCGGCCTTGGCCTTGTCGCGCAGCTCGAGGATGCGCAGCATGCCGAGCATGTAGGCGTTGGCCTGCCCCGGCCAGACGATGTAGCGCTCGACTTCCGATGGCTTCAGGCCGTAGTCGATCGCTTGCTGGCGCGTCCAGCCCTTGCTGTGCAGCCCGGTGTCGACCACCAGCCGGCGCGCGCGGAACAGCTCTGAACCCAGCGCGCCCAGCAGCCCGGGGATGTCGCCTTCGTACCAGCCCTCTTCCACCGCCAGCCGCTCGGTATACAGCGCCCAGCCTTCCGAGTGCGCGCTGCCGCCGCCAAAGATGCGCATGGTGCGGAACTTCGGCAGGCCTTGCAGTTCCTGCTGGATCGCCAGCTGGAAGTGGTGGCCAGGGACGGCTTCGTGATAAGCCAGGCTGCGCATGCGGATCATGTCGTACACCGGCCCGCGCAGCGGTACCCAGAAGATGCCCGGACGGCTGCCATCCGGTGCCGGCAGGCTGTAGTGCGCCGAGGCGCTGCCTTCGGTCAGCGGCGGCTCGCGCCGCACGTCGACCGGCGACTTCGGCATCAGGTTGAACAGCTTGGTGGAGCGCTGTTCGGCGTCGCGCACCATCGCGTTGTAGCGCTTGATGATTTCCGGGCGCGGGTCAGGCTCGGCCGGCAGCTGGAAGGTCTTGTCGAGCGCGCGCATGCGTTCTTCGATGCTGCCTTCGGCGAAGCCCAGCGTGCGCAGGTGCTTGTCCATCTGGCCTTCGAGGCGCGCCACTTCGCGCAGGCCGATCTGGTGGATCTCGGCCGCCTGCAGTGTGGTGCCGGTGAAATTGGCCAGGGCCTGGCTGTACGCCGCCGCGCCATTCGGCAGGCGGTCGATGCCGGCGGCGTCGCCGGTCTTCGGATGGACCTGGGCGAGGAAGCCGCGCGTGCGTTCATAGGCCGGACGGATCTTGCCGGCGACGATGGCGGTCGCGCTGGCGATCGCCGCCGCGCGTGCCGGCGGCGTCAGGTCCGCCAGCTTTGCGCTGCGCTCGGCCAGCGAGGTGACCAGCACGTTCTGCCCGGGCGCCGGCGTGAGGAAGGCGTCGACCTGCCCTTGCGCGCGCTCGAGGATGAAGCGCGGCGGTGTCAAGCTGCGCTCGGCGGCGCTGCGCGCGCGGGCGGTGGCTTCGTCCAGCCGGGCGCCGACCTGGTCCAGCCGCGCCAGGTAGCTGTCGACGTCGGCGGCGTTGCGGACCGGGTGGGTCTCGGTCATGAAGGTGACCAGCGAGATGTGCGCGCCGCTGAACTGCGAGAACACGAAGGCGTGGTCTTCGAAAGGCTCGTTGGCGACCGTGTTGGCCAGCGACCAGCGCATGGTCTGGGCCGAAATGCGCTGGTTGGCGTCGAGCTTGCCCGCCAGGAAACGGTCGAGGCGGGTAATGCCGTTGCGCGCCATCACCAGGTACTTCTGGCGATGCGCCTTTGTCTGCGGGGCCAGCTGGCGGTCCAGCGCCTGCTGCTCGGCGCCGCTGAAGTATTGCGACCCGGTGGCGCGTTCGGGCGACAGCCGCACCCAGTCGGCCGAGAACTTGTCGGCCCAGGTGTCGAAGGCCGCGTTGCGCTGCTCGGCGCCGGCTGCTGCGACGGTGGCCGGGGCGGCGACCGGCGCAGGCTGGGCCAGCGCGCCGGAGGCGAACAGGAATGGGGTGAGAAGCGCGAGGGTAATCTTCGAGGCGCGACGATAATCAACTGGCATGCAAGGTCTCCGTATTCGTGAATGGCAGGCGCTGCGCGCTCTTGCCGCGTGAGAATCTATCACGGATCAATGCTGCAAACCAGAACGATATGGCCGCATTGCATAGTGTAAAGACGCCAGCCGCCGCGCCGCATTTACCAAAAAGGCACTATGATGGCGTTGTAAAGGGGGAGCCCAATGAACTTTCGCCTCAAGGCTATCGCCGCCCTCGCCTGTCTGTTGTCCCTTGCCGCGTGCAAGGACAGGCATGAACCGCTTAAGCCGACCGTAATCACACCGCATTTCGCCATCGCCTGGCACGCCTGACGCCGGCACCGGCGGCCGGGGCCTTCGCACCCGCCGGCAGCCGGCCAGAGCCCGTTCGCCCTGCGCTCGGCCTATCCTCAACGTCTGCGATTTCATCATTATGGCTGGCGGCCAGGCATAACAAGGTAAACTGTCGCCCTGTTTCCCATTGCTGCAAGGTACCCCCACATGTCGTTTGCTTCGCTCGGTCTGATCGACCCACTGCTGCGCACCCTCGAAACGCTGGACTACAAGACGCCGACCCCGGTGCAGACCCAGGCCATTCCCGCCGTGCTGGCCGGGCGCGACGTCATGGCCGCGGCGCAGACCGGCACCGGCAAGACCGCCGGCTTCGCGCTGCCGCTGCTGCAGCGCCTGACGATGGAAGGCCCGCAGGTGGGCAGCAACTGCGTGCGCGCGCTGGTGCTGGTGCCGACCCGCGAACTGGCCGAGCAGGTCCACGAAAGCTTCCGCGCCTACGGCGCCAGCCTGCCGCTGCGCACGATGGTTGCCTACGGCGGCGTCAGCATCAATCCGCAGATGATGAAGCTGCGCAAAGGCGTCGACGTGATGGTCGCCACGCCCGGCCGCCTGCTCGACCTGCACAGCCAGAACGCCGTCAAATTCAATGAGCTGATCACGCTGGTGCTGGATGAAGCCGACCGCATGCTCGACCTGGGCTTTTCGCGCGAACTCGACGCCATCTTCATGGCCTTGCCGAAGAAGCGCCAGACCTTGCTGTTCTCGGCCACCTTCTCGGACCCGATCCGCACCATGGCCGGCAAGCTGTTGAACGATCCGGTCTCGCTCGAAGCCTCGCCGCGCAACACCACGGTCACGAAGATCCGCCAGTGGGCGGTACCGTGCGATAAGAAGCGCAAGCCGGAACTGTTCCTGCACCTGCTGAAGAAGAACCGCTGGGGCCAGGTGCTGGTCTTCGTCAAGACCCGCCACGGCGTCGAGGAGCTGGTCACGCAGCTGGCCGCGGGCGGCATTGCCGCCGACTCGATCCATGGCGACAAGCCGCAGCCTGCACGCCTGCGCGCGCTCGACCGCTTCAAGGCCGGCGACGTGAAGATCCTGGTCGCCACCGATGTCGCCGCGCGCGGCCTCGATATCGACGACCTGCCGCACGTGGTCAACTTCGACCTGCCGATCGTGGCCGAAGACTACATCCACCGCACTGGCCGAACGGGCCGCGCGGGCGCGTCGGGCGAAGCGGTGTCGCTGGTGTGCGCCGACGAGGTGCGCCAGCTGGCCGCGATCGAGACACTGACCAGGCAAACGCTGGAGCGCATCGAGGAACCGGGCTTCGAGCCGGACCACCGGGTGCCGGTCACCAACGCCGCCGGCGACGTGGTGAAAAAGCCGAAGAAACCGAAGAAGCGCAAAGACCAGGCGATCGTTACCGAAGACGTCCGCTTCAGGCCGCGCTCCTGATATCATTCATGCATTGCCTGCGAGGGCATGCGATGAAGGGCGTGACATGGCGTCGATTCCCGGACACACAGGCCTGAGCAGCTCCGAAGCGGCCGAGCGGCTGCAGCGCAGCGGTCCGAACGCCCTGCCCGGCGGCGCCCGCCGCACCTGGCGCCATATCGCGCTCGACGCCGCGCGCGAACCGATGTTCCTGCTGCTGGTGGGCGGCGGCCTGCTCTATCTGGTCCTCGGCGACCTGCTCGAGGGCGCATTCCTGTTTGCCATGGTGCTGGTCACGATCGGCATGACGCTCTACCAGGAAGGCAAGACCGAGCGCGCGCTCGACGCCCTGCGCGACCTCGGAAGCCCGCGCGCGCTGGTGCTGCGCGACGGCGCCCCGGTCCACATCGACAGCCGCGGCGTGGTGCCCGGCGACGTGCTGGTGCTGTCCGAAGGCGACCGGGTACCGGCCGACGGCGTGCTGTTCGAAGGCGCCGAAGTGCAGGCCGACGAATCGCTGCTGACAGGCGAGTCGGCGGCGGTGTCGAAGCGGCCGGGCACGGCGCCGGACCCGTTGCCGCGCCCCGGCGGCGACGACACCCCCCTGCTCTATTCCGGCACGCTGCTGGTTCACGGCCACGGCCTGGTGCTGGTCACGGCCACCGGCGCGGCGGCCGAAATCGGCCGCATCGGCCAGGCACTGGCGCAGATCGCTCCGGAGCGCTCGCCGCTGCAGAAGCAGACCGCGCGCCTGGTCGCCATCTTCGCCGCGGTGGGGGCGGCCATGAGCCTGCTGCTGGTGCTGTTGTACGGACTGCGCAGCGGCGACTGGCTGGAGTCGCTGCTGGCCGGCATCGCGCTGGCGATGTCGATGCTGCCGGAAGAATTCCCGGTGGTGCTGACCGTCTTCCCCGCCCTTGGCGCGTGGCGGCTGGCGCGCGCCAATGTGCTAACGCGCCGCCTCGCGGCGATCGAAACGCTGGGCGCGACCTCGGTGCTGTGCGTCGACAAGACCGGCACCCTGACAGAGAACCGGATGCGCGTGCACTCGCTGTTCGCCGACGGCGTGGTGCACGCGCTGGACGGCGCGCCGCTGCCCGGCCACCTGCATGAACTGGCGCGCCGCGCGGTGCTGGCCAGTGCGGCCGCACCGTTCGATCCGATGGAAAAAGCCCTGCACGAACTGGCGGTGGCGCCGATCCCCGGCCTGGCGCTGGCGCGCGAGTATCCGCTGTCGCCTGCGCTGCGCGCGATGACGCAGGCGTGGCGGCAGCCGGGCCAGGCCGGCTACATCGTCGCCGCCAAGGGCGCACCGGAAGCGATATTGTCGCTGTGCGCGCTCGACGGCGCCGCCGCCGACGCGGTGCGTGCCGCCACCGACCAGATGGCGCTCGGAGGCCTGCGGGTGCTTGGCGTGGCCAGCGCCGACTGGGCCGGCGAGCTGCCCGCCGCGCAGCACGGGTTCGCGTTTTCGTTTGTCGGGCTGGTCGCGCTGGCCGATCCGCTGCGCGCCGACATTCCCGATGCGGTGGCGGCGTGCCGCGCGGCCGGCGTGCGCATCGTGATGATCACCGGCGACTATCCAGCGACGGCAGCGGCGATCGCCGCCCAGGCCGGCATCGATACCGGCAAGGTGGTCAGCGGCGACACGCTCGACGGCATGGATGACGGCCAGCTGCGCGAGCACCTGCGCGGCGCCGGCGTGTGCGCCCGGATCGCGCCGGACCAGAAGCTGCGCATCGTGCAGGCCCTCAAGGAAGGCGGCGCGATCGTCGGCATGACCGGAGACGGCGTCAACGACGCCCCGGCACTGCGCGCCGCCCACGTCGGCATCGCAATGGGCAAGCGCGGCACCGACGTCGCGCGCGAAGCGGCCGCGCTGGTGCTGCTGGACGACCGTTTCAGCTCGATCGTGCAGGCGGTGCGCCTTGGCCGCCAGATTTTCCAGAACATGCAGAAGTCGATGAGCTATATCCTCGGCGTGCACGTGACGGTGGCCGGCATGGCGCTGGTGCCGGTGCTGCTCGGGTGGCCGGTGCTGCTGTACCCGATGCACATCGTCTTCCTTGAACTGATGATCGATCCGGCCTGCGCGCTGGCGTTCGAAAACGAGCCGGCCGAGGCGCGCATCATGACGACGCCGCCACGCGATCCGAAGGCGCCGCTGTTCGGCGGCTGGACGGTGACGTGGGCCGCACTGGTCGGGCTGGGCAGCCTGGTGGCGGTGCTGGCCGCGTATGGGTGGGCGGTCCGGCACATGCCCGAAGACCAGGCGCGCGCCTTCGGCTTCGCCGCGCTGGTGGCGGCCAACATCGCCCAGATCTTCGCCAACCGCTCGCATACGCGCAGTATGCTGCAGGGACTGCAAACCACCAACCGGCTGGTGTGGATCGTCGCCGGGGTGGCGCTCGCCATGCTGCTGGTGTCAATCTACCAACCGCTGCTGGCCGGCCTGTTCCGCTTCACCGCGCCAGCACCGGGCGACCTCGCCGCGGCCGTGGGAATCGGCCTTGCCAGCATTGTGTGGTTCGAAGCGCTCAAACTGTTGCGTAAGCCCCATACTGGTGCGGCAGCAGCGGGGTAGACTGCCCCGCATTGCGGTTCACGATCTATAATGACCAGCACTATCCTTACGGAAGTTTCCATGCCACAACCCCTTAGCTACGTTGCCGCACCGATCACCGTTGGCGCGCTGAAAGCCAGCTGCGCCGGGTGCAGCATGCACCAGCTATGCCTTCCGATGGGACTCGACGACGAGGACATCACCCGCCTCGACCAGATCATCGGCAAGCGCCGCCGGCTGGTGCGCGACGAGCGTCTTTACCAGATGGGTGAACCGTTCCGCAACCTGTACGCGATCCGTTTCGGGCATTTCAAGACCTATCAGGTCAACGCGGCGGGCGAACAGCAGATCACCGGCTTCCAGATGGCCGGCGAACTGCTCGGCATGGACGCGATCAGCGGCGACCATCATCAGTGCGATGCGGTGGCGCTGGAAGACAGCGAGGTGTGCGAGATCCCGTTCGCGCGGCTGGAAGAACTGTTTGGCCAGGTGCCTACGCTGCTGCGCCACTTCCACCGCATCATGAGCCAGGAAATCACGCGCGAACAAAACGTCATGCTCCTGCTCGGGAACATGCGCGCTGAGCAGCGCTTCGCGGTTTTCCTGATCAACCTGTCGGCCCGCTACGCGGCGCGCGGCTACTCGCCCACCAGCTTCCAGCTGCGCATGTCGCGCGAAGACATTGGCAACTACCTCGGCCTGACTATCGAAAGCGTCAGCCGCCTGCTGTCGCGCTTCAAGAAGCAAGGCTGGATCGCGGTCGACAAGCGCGAGGTCACCCTGCTCGAAGCAGCCCACCTGAAGGCGCTGGCCGCCGGCACCGAGGTGTGCAGCCCGATGAACTGAGCGAGTTGCCTCAGATCCGCGGGTTGTGATCGCCGGGCACGGCAACCAGGTAGCAGGTCAGCATGCTGGCGAGTGCACCCAGCGACCAGAACCCGAAGAAACCCGCCGTGTACACGGCCATGGGGCTCATCAGCCCGGCCCTGGGCAGCTGGCCCGGATCGAACACGGAAAAGAACAGGCCCTCGGCCAGCATCGCCGCGATAAACGACGGCCACAGCACCACCATCGACAGCTTCAGCATCCCCTTCCTCATTTCGCGGCCTCCAGGTCGGCGTGCAGATCCAGAGCGCGCTGCTGCGGCCATTGCCACGTTCCGGCCAGCCGCCAGTCGCCCTTCGGCCCTTCCACCACCACGCGCCAGCGCGCCTGCTCCAGCAGCGGCAGCGCTGCGCTGAAGCGCCCGCCGGGTCCCGGCACGGCTTCGATCACCATGTCCTTGTGCGGCTGGGTGGAGTGCGCGAGGCGGATGCGGAACGGCGTGGCCATCGGCTGGCCCAAGCTGGTCAGCGTTCCTTCCAGCGCACCGGCAGCCGGATCGTGGCGCGCCGAGAACGCCAGCTGCATGCTGCTTGCCACCTTGTCGCGCCGCAGGTCCTGGTTGATCGCCTTGCCCTTCTTGTAGTAGTCGTCCACGACGACGGCGTCTTCGCGGGTCACGGCAAGGTAGCCGGTGATGGCGCCGGCCACCAGTACCAGTGCGGGACCGAGCATCAGCAGCCACGGCCAGCGGTGCGTGTACCAGGGCCGGCGCGCGCCTGCCTGCTCGTTCGGGTTAAGCTTCATCGAATTCTCCTGGGGTTATTTCGGCACGAGGAACACGGCCTTTTCTTCGACACGCAGGGACGGGTCGTCGAGCGCTTCGATGGCGAACGCGATCGGGTTCGAACCCCGCTTGCCGGTGGCGTGGTCGATCCGCACCAGCACAGGCACTGCGCGCGTGGTGGCGCCATCGATGCGCGCTTCAGCAGGCGTTTCGAGCCGGATGGTGTCGATGCCCGATACCGAGATGCGGAAGGTATGCGCCTGTTCCGAGGTGTTCATCACCTGCAGGCGGTAGACATTCTCGATCATGCCGTCGTCGATTTCGCGCCCCATTGCGCCGCGGTCGCGGATCACGTCCAGCATCAAAGGCGTGCGCATGGCCAGCGTGGTAAAGAAGGCGATCACGATCAGCGCCAGCAAGCCGGTGTAGACCAGCACACGGGGGCGCAGCACCCGTGCCGTGATCTCGCGCGTGACCCAGCGCTTCTGCATCGCGTGTTCGGTCGAATAGCGGATCAGGCCAGGCGGCAGGCCGACCTTGTCCATCACCGAATTGCAGGCGTCCACGCACGCCGCGCAGCCGATGCACTCGTACTGCAGTCCGTTGCGGATGTCGATGCCGGCCGGGCACACCTGCACGCACATGCTGCAGTCGATGCAGTCGCCCTTCGCCCTGGCGCCGCGCGGCTCGCCGCGTGCGCTGTCGTAGGTGACGATCAGTGTGTCCTTGTCGAACATCGAGCTCTGGAAGCGCGCGTACGGGCACATGTACTTGCACACCTGCTCGCGCAGCCAGCCGGCGTTGCCGTAGGTGGCGAACGAATAGAACAGCACCCAAAAGGATTCCCATGGTCCCAGCGCGAATACTGCGATGGACCCGAGCAAGGTGTCGATCGGCGTGAAGTAGCCGACGAAGGTAATGCCGGTCCACAGCGCCAGCGCGCCCCATGCCAGGTGCTTGGCCGCCTTTTTCGCCACCTTCCCCGCCGTCCACGGCTGGCGGTCGAGCCGGATGCGGGCGCTGCGCGCGCCTTCGATTTTGCGCTCGATCCACATGAACACTTCGGTGTACACGGTCTGCGGACAGGCGAAGCCGCACCACACGCGCCCCGCCACTGCGGTCACCAGGAACAACAGGTAGGCGCTGATGATCAGGAGCGCGGCCAGGTAGATGAAGTCCTGAGGCCACAGCACCAGCCCGAAGATGTGGAACTTGCGCGCGCCGAGGTCGAACAGCACCGCCTGGCGGCCGTTCCATTGCAGCCATGGCAGGCCGTAGAACACCAGCTGCGTGATCCACACGCAGGCCCAGCGCAAGGCCGCATAGCGGCCCTTCGCTTCGCGCGGGTAGATTTCCTCGCGCGCCGCATACATCCGGATCACATGCTCGGCGGGTGCTGCGCCTTTCATTTTTGCGCCAGTTCAGACTTGTTTGCGCGCGCCGGGTTCGACAGGCTCCAGACATAGGCCGCCAGTACGTGCACCTTCGGTTCGCCGAGGAAGTCGTTAAAGGCCGGCATGCTGTTCGACCTGCCCTTGCGGATGGTTTCCACGATCGTCTCGGCACTGCCGCCGTACAGCCACACCTTGTCGGCCAGGTTCGGCGCGCCCAGCATCGGGTTGCCGGTACCGCCGGCGCCGTGGCAGGCGATGCAGGCTGAGAACTTGCCCTTGCCGAACGCCGTCTTGATCGGATCGGCCGTCGAACCGGACAGGCTCTTGACGTAGTGGGCGACGTTCTCGATGTCCTTCTCCGAGCCGACCGCCGCGCCCATCGGCGGCATGTGGCCGGCGCGGCCCTGCATGATGGTTGCCTTGATCACCGACGGCTCGCCCCCGTACAGCCAGTCGCCGTCGGTCAGGTTCGGAAAGCCCTTGGCGCCGCGCGCGTCCGAGCCGTGGCACTGGGCACAGTAAGTCAGGAACAGGCGTTCGCCGATGGCGTTGGCCTGCGGGTCGGCGGCCACCGCCACCAGGTCCTGGCTGGCGTACTTTGCAAACAGCGGGCCGTATTCGGCCTGCGCCAGTTTCAGCTCCTGCTTGTATTCGCCGCTGGACTGCCAGCCAAGCTTGCCGACGTTGCTTCCCAGGCCCGGATACAGCACCAGGTACACCAGCGCGAATACGATAGTGATGTAGAACAGCCACATCCACCAGCGCGGCATCGGCGTATTCAGCTCGGTCAGGTCGTCGTCCCATATGTGCCCGGTGGTGCCGACCGCTTCGTCCTTCGACCTGACCTTGTGGACCGACTGCGACCACAGCAGGATGCCGCAGCCGAGGATGGACAGGATCGTGATGAGCGAGATGTACAGGTCCCAGAACCCGCTGGTGAAATCAGCCATGGCCATTCTCCCGTGCGTGCATGTCGTCCGCTTCGGCGTCGGCAAACGGCAGCGCCGCCTGGGCGTCGAAGTCGCGGCCCCGGTTGAGGACAAAGGTCCACAGCAAAATGCCGAGGAAGGTGGTGAAGCTGATCACCGTCATTACGCTGCTTGCGCTGTCAAAAATCTGTTCGAGTGCCATGTCAGTTCCTAGTCTTGATCTGGGTGCCGAGGCCTTGCAGGTAGGCGATCAGCGCATCCTGTTCGGTCTTGTCCGCCAGCTGCGCCGGGCCGGCCGCGATTTCTTCGTCGGTGTACGGCACGCCGAGCGTCTTCATCGCGCGCATCTTGGCCGTCACGTCCGCTGGCACCAGCTGGGCGTTGGCCAGCCACGGATACGACGGCATGTTCGACTCGGGCACCAGGTCGCGCGGGTTGTCGAGGTGGGCGCGGTGCCATTCGTCGCTGTAGCGGCCGCCCACGCGCGCCAGGTCCGGGCCGGTGCGCTTCGAGCCCCACTGGAACGGATGGTCGTAGACGAATTCGCCGGCGACCGAGTAGTGGCCATAGCGTTCGGTCTCGGCGCGGAACGGACGGATCATCTGCGAGTGGCAGTTGTAGCAGCCTTCGCGGATGTAGACGTCGCGCCCGACCAGCCGCAGCGGCGAGTATGGTTTCAGGCCGGCGACCGGCTCGGTGGTCGACTTCTGGAAGAACAGCGGGACGATCTCGACGAGGCCGCCGATCGAAATGACCAGCACCACCAGCCCGATCAGCAGCCATGGATTCTTCTCGATCCACTCGTGGGAAAATTTCATGGAAAAGCTCCTGCGGTTTTAAGCGTGAATTGGGGTAAGCGCCGGGATGCGGGCGTCGACGCTGACGGTGTCGCGCATCGTCATCCAGGTGTTCCAGGCCATGACCAGCATGCCCGACAGGTACAGCAGGCCGCCGCCGAAACGGATCACGTAGTACGGATAGGTCGCCTTGACGCCTTCGACGAAGGTATAGGTCAGGGTGCCGTCCGGGTTCACCGCGCGCCACATCAGGCCCTGCATCACGCCGGCGATCCACATCGAGGCGATATACAGGACGATGCCGATGGTCGCTACCCAGAAATGCAGGTCGATCAGGCGGGTGCTGTACATCGCGGTCTTGCCGGCCAGGCGCGGGATCAGGTAGTAGATCGAACCCATCGTGATGAAGCCAACCCAGCCAAGCGCGCCGGCGTGGACGTGGGCGATGCCCCAGTCGGTGTAGTGCGACAGCGAGTTGATGGTCTTGATCGACATCATCGGGCCTTCGAAAGTGGCCATGCCGTAGAACGACAGCGAGACGATCAGGAACTTCAGGATCGGGTCGGAGCGCAGCTTGTGCCAGGCGCCCGACAGCGTCATGATCCCGTTGATCATGCCGCCCCACGACGGCGCCAGCAGGATCAGCGAAAACACCATGCCGATCGACTGGGTCCAGTCAGGCAGCGCGGTGTAGTGCAGGTGGTGCGGGCCGGCCCACATGTAGGTGAAGATCAGCGCCCAGAAGTGGACGATCGACAGGCGGTACGAGTACACAGGGCGCTCGGCCTGTTTCGGAATGAAGTAATACACCATGCCCAGATAGCCGGCGGTCAGGATGAAGCCGACCGCATTGTGGCCGTACCACCACTGGATCATCGCGTCCTGCACGCCGGAGTAGACCGAGTACGACTTCATCGCCGACACCGGGATCACCGCTCCGTTCACCACGTGCAGCACGGCGACCGCCAGGATGTAGGCGCCGAAGAACCAGTTGGCGACGTAGATGTGCTTGACCTTGCGCTTGAGGAGCGTGCCGAAGAAGACCACGGCATAAGCGACCCAGACCACGGTGATCAGGATGGCGATCGGCCATTCGAGTTCCGCGTATTCCTTGCCGCGCGTGAAGCCCATCGGCAGCGAGATGGTGGCGGCGACCAGCACGGCCTGCCAGCCCCAGAACGTGAATGCGGCCAGCTTGTCCGAGAACAGGCGCACCTGGCAGGTACGCTGCACAACATAGTACGAGGTGGCGAACAGGCCGCAAATGCCGAACGCGAAAATCACGGCGTTGGTGTGCAGCGGGCGCAGGCGGCCGTAGGTCAGCCACGGCGTGTCGAAGTTCAGCGACGGCCACGCCAGCTGGGCTGCGATGACGACGCCCATCAGCATCCCGATCACGCCCCAGACGACGGTGGCGATCGTGAACTGCCGGACGACCTTGTAGTTGTAATTTAGACCTGTGTCCAAAATGCTTCTCCTGGATTTGCGATGTGTGATGACAGACTGAAGTTTGGATTTCTGGAGTTCAAAAATCCTTGATGTGAATCAAAATCGACCAGATCAGTGCGTGCCGGGCGAATTTGAATCGTCGTCGTGGAGGATGCGCAGCGCCGGGCCATCGAGGTCGTCGAACTGGCCGCTGTCGGACGCCCCGAAAAAGATCCAGACCGCGACCGCGACGACGATCACGCTGAGGGGAATGAGGAGGAACAGCGCTTCCATTTTCAGTTTTTCGCGCGCCGCAGGCGCAGGGCGTTGATGACGACCACGGCAGACGACAGCGACATGCCGACGCCGGCCATCCATGGGTTGAGCAATCCGAATGCGGCGGCGGGAATCGCCACCACGTTGTAGGCGCTGGCCCACCACAGGTTCTGCCGTATCACTGCCAGCGTGCGCGCGGCCGTATCGGCAGCGTCGCCCAGTGCGGCCAGCCGGCCGCCAAGCAGCACACAGTCGGCGTGGAGCTGCGCGAGCGCCGCCCCGCCGCCCATCGCGAACGACACGTCTGCCGCCGACAGCACCGCGGCGTCATTGATGCCATCACCGACCATCGCCACCACGGCGCCGCCGGCCTGCAGGTCCTGCACGAAGGCCAGCTTGTCGGCCGGGAGCTGCGCGCCGATCGCGCGTCCGATTCCCAGCTCGGCTGCAATCCTCGCGGTGACGTCCTGCTGGTCGCCGCTTAACAGGATGACCTCCTTGCCGGCACGCTGGAACTGGCGCACCAGCGCGAGCGCGTCCCCGCGCAGCGCATCGGCCAGGTCGAAGCGCGCCATGATGCCGTCTTCGTCGCCCAGGTACACGGCGGTCATTCCGGCGGCCGTCGATTCGGACAAGGGGCCGCTGATTGCAGCGACGAACGATGCGCGCCCGAGCCGGTGCAAGCGGCCTTCCACGCGACCTTCAATCCCCTGCCCCACCACGCTGGCCACGTCTTGCGCGTACAGCGGCGGCGCTTCATTGGCAGCGCGGATCGCCGCGCCGAGCGGATGTGCGCTCGACTGCTCCAGCGCGGCCGCCACCTGGAAGCAGCGTTCCCGGTCGGCGCCGCGGAACACCCCGACATGGCGCAGAACCGGCTTGCCCTCGGTGAGCGTGCCGGTCTTGTCGAAGATGATGTGGGTGGCGCGATGCAGCGTTTCCAGCACATGCGGCCGGACCACCAGCACGCCGCGGCGCACCAGCAAATCGGTGGCCGCCGCAAGCGCCGTCGGCGTGGCCAGCGACAGCGCACACGGGCACGACACCACCAGCACCGCAATCGCGACTTCCCACGCACGGGTGGGGTCCGTCAATTGCCAGCCGATGAATACAAGCACGGCCAGCAACAGCAGCGCCGCCACGAACCATGCGGCGACCTTGTCGGCCCAGAGCGCCAACTGGGGCTTTCCCTGCCCGGCCCGTTCGACCATTGCCACCAGGCGCGACAAGGTGCTGTCGCGCGCGCCGCGCACCACCCTGACCACAACCGCCTGGCCCGCATTGACTGCGCCGCCGGGAACCCCGTCGCCCACTTTCCGTTCCTGCGGGCGGCTCTCTCCGGTCAGCAGCGCCAGGTCAAGCTCGGTGACGCCGTCGACAATCACGCCGTCCGCGGCTAGCGCCTCGCCGGGACGGACCAGGATGATGTCGCCTTCGCACAGTTGCGAGGCCGCGACGATTTCCGTCTCACGTGCGCCGGGATAGCCCGGCATGCGCAGCGCCGATGCGGGCAGCGCATGCTGGAGTTTTTCCAGCGCCTGCGCGGCCTTGCGTCGCGCCACCAGCTCGAGGTAGCGGCTGGCCAGCAGCAGGAAGATGAACATCGTGACCGTGTCGAACCAGACGTCGCCCTGCCCGCGCAGCACCGACCAGACGCTGCCCGCGAACGCCGCGCCGATGCCGAGTGCGACCGGCACGTCCATGCCCGGCATGCCCTGCTTCAGGTTGTTCCATGCGCCGCGGAAGAACGGCTGCGCCGAATACAACACCGCAGGAAGCGTCAACAGGAGCGAGGCCCAGTGCATCAGCGCCATCATGTCGGCGTCCATGGTGCCGTCGGTGGCGAGGTAGACGGGGACCGCATACATCATCACCTGCATCATCGACAGGCCGGCGATGAACAGCTGGCGGAACAGTTTCTTGCGCGCTTTTTCGAGCTGTTCCCCGTGGCGCGCACGATCGTAGGGCCAGGCCGTATAGCCCACCTGGCGCAGCGCCTTCAGGATGTCGCTCGGTTTGCACGTGCCTGCGTCCCATTGCACCGACAGCCGTTCGGTCGTGACGTTCATGTAGGCAGACTGCACGCCCGGCACGCGCGCCACGCTGCGCTCGATCAGCCAGACGCAGGCCGCGCAGCGCATTCCTTCAACCGAGAACACAGCATCGGCTTTGGCGGCGTCGTCGTACAGTGCGAGTTCGGCTGGCATGTCGCTGCCCCGTGCACCAAATTCGGTTCGGGAGGTGTAGTAGTCAGCGCAGCCCGCGTCGACGATGCCTTGCGCGACAGCGGCGCAGCCAGGACAGCACATTGGGTGGTCGATACCGTCGATGGCCACCTCCCAGCGGCTGCCCGGCGCAACCGGCAAGCCGCAATGGAAGCAATCTGCAGCGGCGGGGACAGCGCTCATGCGGCGGCTCCGGGAATGCAGAACAGGTCGAGCCAGTGCGCGTGCGTGCCGGCGGCTGCGCGAGCGATACCGAGCAGGCCGAAGCCGAGCACCAGCAGGCCGGCCGCGATGCGCACCGGGCGCCGCTGGATTGCCATCCGCAGGCGCCCGCCCGCCACGCCCATCGCCATCAGCATCGGCAAGGTGCCGAGGCCGAAAGCCAGCATCACGGCGGCGCCGGAAGCCGCCGAGCCGCTCAGCATCGCGGTCACCAGCACGCTGTACACCATCCCGCACGGCAGCCAGCCCCACAGCGCTCCCAGGCCGAACAGTTTGACCGGACCGTCCAGCGGCTGCAGCCGCGCGGTCAGCGGCTTCAGCCGCCGCCACAGGCTGTTGCCAAGCGTTTCTACGCGGGCCAGGCCGCGCCACGCATCCATCAGGTACAGGCCAAGCGCGACGAGCATCAGGTTGGCGAGCCAGTAGCCGCCGACCTGGAACGTGCCAAGGCCGCCGAGGGCACGCGCACCGTTGGCGACGCCTCCCGCGATCGCGCCGGCCAGCATGTAGCTGCCAAGGCGCCCTGCGTTATAGGAAAGCATTCGGGCAGGTGCCGGGGCAGACCGGGTCGCCACCGGGACCGGAAATGCGCGCGCGGCCGGAGGCACCATCGAGAATGCACTGACGATCCCGCCGCACATGCCTGCGCAGTGGACGCTGCCGAACAGCCCGATCAGGAAGACCGGGAACAGGCTGATGCCTTGCATTGGAATCCCGTCAGATGGTCTTGGAGTAGCGCGCGATTTGCGGCGCGGACGTGAGGTAGCGGTCGAACACCATGCAGATATTGCGGATCAGCAGGCGGCCCTTGGGGGTCACTGTCAGCCAGTCCGCGCCCACCGTCAGCAATCCGTCGCCCGCCAGCGCTTTCAGACGCGCCAGCTCCGGGCCGAAATAGCCGCCGAAGTCGATCGGGTAAGCCTGCTCGATCGCCTGCACCGACAGCTCGAAATTGCACATCAGCGTCTGGATGATCGTGCGCCGCAACGCGTCGTCCATCGACAGCCGCGCGCCGCGCACCACGGGCAGCTCGTTCTTGTCCAACGCGTCGTAATAGGCGTCGAGCGTCTTGACGTTCTGGCTGTAGGTCGCGCCCACCGAACCAATGGCGGAAACGCCGCACGCGACCAGGTCTGCTTCCGCGTGGGTCGAGTAGCCCTGGAAGTTGCGGTGCAGGCGGCCCTGCTGCTGCGCCACGGCGAGATCGTCGCCAGGGCGCGCGAAGTGGTCCATGCCGATGTAGGTGTAGCCCGCATCGGCCAGGCGGCGGATGCACAGCGCCAGCATGTCGAGGCGCGCGTCGGCGCTTGGCATGTCTTCGTCGAGGATGCGGCGCTGCGCCTTGAACAGGTGCGGCAGGTGCGCGTAATTGTAGATCGCGATGCGGTCAGGGTTGGCCGCGATGACCTTGGCCAGTGTCTGCGCCATGCTGATGACGTTCTGCTTCGGCAGGCCGTAGATCAGGTCGATGCTCACCGAGCGGAAACCGGCGCTGCGCGCGGCATCGATGATGGCGCGGGTCTCTTCTTCGGGCTGCACGCGGTTGACGGCGCGCTGTACGTCAGGGTCGAAGTCCTGCACGCCCAGGCTGACGCGGTTGAAGCCCTGGCGGCGCAGGCTGTGCACGCGCTCCGGCGTCACTGTGCGCGGATCGATCTCGATCGAATATTCACCATCGGCGTCGGGCGCGAGCTGGAACCAGTGGCGCACGTGCTGCATCAGGTCGCCCATCTGCTCGTCCGACAGGTAGGTCGGCGTGCCGCCGCCCAGGTGCAGCTGCTCGACATGGTTCATTCCCGCGAACAGGCGACCCTGCATCTCGATCTCGCGTTTCAGGTAGCTGAGATAGGTGACGGCCTTGTCGCGCTTCCTGGTGACGACCTTGTTGCAGGCGCAATAGTAGCAAACGGTGTCGCAGAACGGGATATGCAGGTACAGCGACAGCGGCTTGGCCGCCCCGCGCGTGCGCAGCCCGGCCACTGCCTGCAGGTAGTCGCGGTAGCCGAAGCTCTCGCTGAACCGGTCGGCGGTCGGATACGAGGTGTAGCGCGGGCCCGACTGGTTCAGCTTGCGGATGAGGGCGCCGTCGAACTCGACGGTGCGGACGGCAGCTGCGGATACGTTCATTGTTATGCTCCAAACCTGACTATATGAAGCAGTTTATTGATCAGCACCCATAAAATCTTTGCGGTGGATCAAAAACGGCCGAGTCGCTTTGCGGCACCGCCGAAGTGAAAGACCGACAAGGCTTGAACCAGTCCCGCCGCCTGTTCCGCGACGTTCGACGATGCCGCAGCCGACTGTTCGACCAGCGCGGCGTTCTGCTGCGTGATCGCACCGAGTTCGGCGACGGCCTGGTTGACCTGGCCGATGGTGCTGCGCTGTTCCAGGCTGGCGCGCTTGATCCCGGCCATGATGGCGGTCGCGCGTTCGACCGACTCCAGCACGCCGCTCATGGTGCCGCCTGCTTCGCCGACCAGCGCATTGCCGTGGCGGACCTTGTGGACCGAATCGTCGATCAGGTGTTTGATCTCCTTCGCGGCGCCGGCCGAGCGCTGGGCCAGGCTGCGCACTTCTCCCGCCACCACGGCGAAGCCCCTGCCCTGTTCACCGGCGCGTGCCGCTTCGACCGCAGCGTTCAGCGCGAGGATATTGGTCTGGAAGGCGATGCCGTCGATGAGGCCAATGATGTCGACGATTTTTTTGGCCGACGCGCTGATCTGCCCCATGGTGTCGCCAACCCGGTCGACCGCCTTGCCGCCCTGGCTGGCGATGGCCGCTGCGGCCACCACGCAGTCGTCGGCGCGCACTGCGCTGTCCGTGTTGTCGCCCACCGTGACGCCGAACTGCACCATGCTGGTCGCGGTCTCCTCGAGGCTCGCTGCCTGCGCCGCCGTGCGTTCGGCCAGGTCCTGGTTGCCGATCGCGATCTCGCGGGTGGCGATTTCGATTGAGTCGACATTGGTGCGGACGTCGCCGATGATGGCGCGCAGGTTCAGGCCGACCTGGCGCAGGGCCGCCAGCAGCTGGCCCATCTCGCCGCCCGCACTGGCATCCACGGTGGCCGACAGGTCGCCGCCAGCCAGCGCATTGGCGGCGTCGATCGCTTTGCCCAGCGGCGCCGCTACAGACGCCGCCAGCATGCGCCAGACGGCCAAATCAAGCGCGATGCCGGCAAGCGCAAGCCAGGTGGTCCAGCCACCCTGCCCGCCCACGGCAAGCGCCGCGAGCAGCGCCGCCATGGTCCCCATCGCAATCCCGATGCGTGCGCCAAGCGACGCTTCGCGCAAGGCGCGCAGGCGGGCAATCCGGCCGGTGCGCACCACCGCGCCGCGGTGCACCGCCAGGCCCTCGGCCTTGCCCTGCCTGAAGCGCTGGTAAATCGCGCCGGCAGCGGCCACCTGCTCGCGGCCTGGCTTGGTGCGGACCGACATGTAGCCGACCGTGCGGCCTTGCTCCTTGATCGGGGTGACGTTCGCCAGTACCCAGTAGAAGTTACCGTTTTTGCAGCGGTTTTTGACCACGCCGGTCCACGGGCGGCCCTCCTTCAGCGTGTCCCACAGGTCGGCGAAGGCTTCTGGCGGCATGTCCGGGTGGCGCACGATGTTGTGCGGCTTGCCGAGCAGTTCGTCTTGCGAGTAGCCGCAGACTTCGACAAAGCACGGATTGCAATAGGTGATTTTGCCCTTGATATCGGTCTTGGAGACAAGCGACTGGCCATCGCGCAATTCATGTTCGATGCCGGTGACGGGCAGATTGGTACGCACTACACTCTCCTGTTGCCATATAGCATTAAAAGAGTGCAGTGTAGTGGCGCGGAGCCGTCGAAATCCTTGATCTACATCAACTTTACTAGTCTAGCGGCAAGCTCAGGTGGACCGAATCCTCGGCAGGATTCGGCGTAACGACGAAGCCCAGCTTGCGTACCAGCTTGATGACGCGGGTGTTCTGCGGCAGCGCTTCGCCGACGATTTCGCGGGTGCCGCGCTTGCGGCAATAGGCGATCAGCTTCTCCATCAAAATGCGCCCGAGGCCGTGGCCCTTCAGGTCGGAGCGCACCGTGACTGCAAACTCGGCCTGGATATTGTCCGGATCGGCCACCACCCGCGCCACGCCCAGGGTCTGCTCGCCGCCGCCGGGCAAGGCGCGGGTCGCGACGAAGGCCATTTCGCGGTCGTAGTCGATCTGGGTGAACCGGGCCAGCTGCGACGGCTGCAGTTCGCGCACCCGCACGAACATCCGGTAGCGCACGTCGTCCGGCGTCAGCGCCGCGAAAAATTCCAGGTGCGCGGGGCCGTCCTCGGGACGGATTGGCCGCAGCAGTACCGCTTCGCCATTCCAGTCGATCTGCTCCTCCAGTTCGGCCGGATACGGGCGGATCGCCAGCCGGTCCAGCGCGCAGGCGGTATGGTCGGCCAGTTCGACCCGGATGCGGGCGTCGAGTGCGATCACGCCGTCGCTGTCGGCCAGCAGCGGATTGATGTCCAGTTCGGCCAGTTCGGGGATGTCGGCGACCAGTTGCGACACCTGCATCAGCACCCGCACGATGGCGTCGATGTCGGCTGGCGGCCGGTTGCGGTAGCCGGCCAGCAGCCTGGCAACGCGCGTGCGCGACACCATATCGCGCGCCAGCACCGCGTTCAGCGGCGGCAGCCCGACCGCATGGTCGGCCGTGACTTCGACCGCGACGCCGCCCTGGCCGAACAGGATCACCGGCCCGAATACCGGATCGCTGGCCACGCCGACAATCAGTTCATGCGCCTGCGGCCGGCGCGCCATGCTTTGCACGGTGAACCCTTCGAGACGCGCGCCGGGTTTGAGCTGGCCGAGCCGGCGCAGCATGCGCCCGGCGGCGGCGCGCACCGCCTCTTCGCTGTCGAGGTCGAGCGCCACCCCGCCAACATCCGATTTGTGGGTGATGTCGGGCGACAGGATCTTGACCGCGACCGGGAAGCCGATCGCGCTGGCCGCCTGCACCGCCGCGTCGACGTCGGCGGCGGTGCGGGTTGCCACCACCGGGATGCCGTAGGCGTCGAGCACCGCCTTCGCTTCGGGCTCGGTCAGCATCGAACGGCCCGCGGCAAGCACTGCGCGCACCACGCCTGCCGCGGCCGCCCTGCCCTCGGCCACGTTCACCGATACCGCGGGCGGCACCTGCATCAGCAGGTCCTGGTTGCGCCGGTACTGGGCGATCTGCATGAAGGCGCTGATCGCCTCCTCGGGCGTGTCGTAAGCGGCAATCCCGGCGGCGGAGAAGATGCGGCGCGCTTCGGCCACGCCGTCGCCGCCCAGCCAGCAGCCCAGCACGTTGCGCGACGCGGCAGTGGCCAGCGGCGCCACCGCGCGCGCGATATCGGCGCTTGGGACGATGGCGGTCGGTGCATGGATGAACAGCACGGCGTCGTTGTCCGGGTCCTTCAGCAGCACGTCGAGCGTGTCGCAGTATCGCCCGGCCGGCGCGTCGCCGATGATGTCGACCGGGTTGGCGTGCGACCAGGTCGGCGGCAGCACGGCGTCGAGGCTGGCGAGGGTTGCGGGGCTGAGCGCCGCCAGCTTGCCGCCGGCGGCGGCAAGCGCGTCAGCCGCCATCACGCCAGGCCCGCCGCCGTTGGTCATGATGGCGAGGCGTTCGCCGCCGCGCGTACGCGCTCGCGCCAGCGTTTCGACGGCGGCGAACATGTCCTCGGTGGTGAACACGCGCAGCATGCCGGCGCGGCGGATCGCCGCGTCATACACATCGTCGGATCCCGCCAGCGCGCCCGTGTGCGAGGCCGCGGCGCGCGCTCCCTCGGGCATGCGGCCCGCCTTCAGCACCAGCACCGGCTTGCTGCGCGCCGCCGCGCGCGCCGCCGACATGAACTTGCGCGCGTGCCGCACATCTTCCATGTACATCAGAATCGACGTGGTCTCGGCATCGCTTGCCAGGTAGTCGAGCACGTCGCCGAAGTCGACGTCGGCGCTTTCGCCGAGCGAGATGAACTTGGAAAAGCCGATCCCGCGCGACCGCGCCCAGTCCAGCACCGCCGTCACCATGCCGCCCGACTGCGACACGAAAGCGATCCGTCCCGGACTGGCGTCGGAATGGGCGAAGCTGGCGTTCAGGCCGATCCCGGGCACCAGCAGGCCGACGCAGTTGGGGCCGAGCAGGCGCAGCACGTAAGGCCGGGCCGCATCGAGCGCGGCATCTTTCAGCGTGCGCCCGTCGGCGCCGGTATGCGCGCCCATGCCCGCGCTGAGGATGATCGCCGCGCGCGTTCCGGCAGCGCCCAACTGGCGCACGATGCCGGGCACCGTCTGCGCTGGCGTGCAGATGATGGCCAGGCCGGGCGCTTCAGGCAGCGCGTCGACGCCGGAATAAGTGCGCAGTCCGCACAGCGTGTCGTATTTGGGATTAACCGGGTAGACCGGTCCCTTGAATCCGCCCGCCAGGACGTTGCGCAGCACCGTCGCGCCGACGCTATGCGGCCTGATCGAAGCGCCGATGACGGCCACCGAATGGGGCGCAAACAGGTGCTCCAGGTTCCTCACGCTCATTCTCGGCGCCTTCTTATTTTTGCTTAATTGATGTGCATCAAAAACAACAGAAACAGGCCTTGCCTTTGGCAATCCCTGCTGGACGCAGGTGTCTGCGCGACCTAACCTACAGTAACACACGCCATTTCAAGCGAAAGGATTCCCCATGTCGTACCAAACGATACTCGTCCACGCCGACCAGTCGCGCCACGCGGACGAACGCGTGCGTGTCGCCGCCCGCCTCGCGCTGGCCGAGGGCGCCCACCTGGTGGGCACGGCGATGACGGGCATTTCGCGCTACCTGTACCAGGACAGCAGCATCGACCTGACCCGCACCGTGGTGGCGATGCACATGGACGCACTCTACCAGCGCGCCAGCGACTCGCTCGCACGCTTCGAGGAGCTGGCTGCGGCGGTTGGCGTGCCGACCTGCGAGCGCCGCCTGGTTGACGACGAGCCCGAGGGCGGGCTGGCGATGCAGTCGCGCTACGCCGACGTGGTGGTGGTCAGCCAGACCGACCCGGACGACATTGCTGCGCGGCTGACGCCGCGGCTGCCCGGATACGTCATGCTCAACAGCGCGCGGCCGGTGCTGGTGGTGCCCTACGCCGGCGTTTTCGAAACGATCGGCGACAACGTGCTGGTCGCCTGGGACGCCAGCATGGAGGCGACGCGCGCCGTCACCAACGCCATCCCGATGCTCAAGCGCGCGCGCCACGTGACGATTGCGGTATTCAATCCCAGCCCGTTCGACGCCCATGGCGAACAGCCGGGCGCCGACATCGCGCTGTACCTGGCGCGCCACGGCGTCAATATCGAGGTGTCGCTGCAGCAGTCGGGCATCGACGCCGGCAACGCGATGCTGTCGATGGCGGCCGACCGCAACTGCGACCTGATCGTCATGGGCGGCTACGGCCATGCGCGCTTCCGCGAGATGCTGCTCGGCGGCGCCACCGAGACCGTGCTCAGGACGATGACGGTGCCGGTACTGATGTCGCATTAGGGGGCGGCCATGTTCAAGACAATCCTGGTGCCGACCGACGGCTCCGACATCTCGCAGCAGGCGGTGGCGGCGGCGATCGACTACGCGCGCTGCTGCGGCGCCGCCATCGTCGCGCTGTCGGTGGCCGAGCCGTATCCGGTGGTGCCGGTGGTCGACGGCGCGCTGGTGATCGATCCTGGCCTCGACAGCCGCGAACTGCAGGCGCAGGCGCGCGAACGGGTCGACCGGATCGCCGCCGCAGCCGCGGCAGCCGGCGTGCCGTGCACCACGCTGGTGGCGCTGTCGTTCCACCCGCATGAGGAAATCATCGCGGCGGCGGCGCAGCATCATTGCGATGTGATCTTCATGGCCTCGCACGGCCGCCGCGGACTGGGACGCCTGCTGGCCGGCAGCGAGACCCAGAAGGTGCTGGCCTATGCGCAGGCGCCGGTGCTGGTGTTCCGCCCGCCCCTCGCCGAACGCATCTAGGCGGCGGCGGGTCCGCCCCCGCGATAACTGGACAGCCAGGCCCGCGCCGCCGCCAGCGCGGCGTCGAGTTCGGCGCCGGTTTCACCGAACTTGCGCTCCAGCTGCTCGCGCGGATGCGCAGCCCTGATCTCCCGTTCCAGCGCCTGCGACGCCTGCGCGAACCGTTTGGCGCCGATGCTTCCGACGCCGCCGCGCAGCGCGTGCAGCATCCGCGCCGCGGATTCATCGTCGCCGTCGCGCCAGCTGGCGCGCGCCTGGGCAAACTCCCGGCCCGCGTCATCGATCACCCGCTGCAGCAGGTGGGCCACGCCGCCGAGGCGCTCGCGGTCGCCGCGCGCCAGCGCCACCAGCGGCTCGATCCCCAGCACCGGCAAGTTTTCCGGGGCCGCCGCGGGCGCAATGGCGCGCGCCGTCGCCGGGCCGAAGCGCTGGCGCCGGTTCAGGTAGCGCGCGATCACCGCCACCATCTGGTCGGGGTCGACCGGCTTGGCAATCAGGTCGTCCATGCCGGCGGCAAGGTAGCTGGCGCGTTCGGGCTCGGTCACCCCGGCGGTGATCGCCAGTATCGGCAAGCCGGGCCCGAGCTGCGCGCGGATGCGGCGCGTGGCCTCGTAGCCGTCCATGACCGGCATCTGGATATCCATCAGCACCATGTCGAACGCCGCCGGCGCCTCCGCCAGCCGCGCCACCGCCTGGGCGCCGTCGCACACGATCTCGAGCTGCGCGCCGGCCTGTTCCAGGATGCCGCGCGCGACCGCCTGGTTCAATTCATTGTCCTCGGCCATCAGCAGCCGCGCGCCGTCCAGCCGCGCCAATGCGTGGGCCGGCTGCGCAATCCGCTGGCGGCTGGCGCCGCGCACCCGTTCCACCAGAATCTCGTTCAGCGTGTCGTACAGGCTGCTGCCGGTGACCGGCTTGCTGAGGATGGCGTCGGCGCGCGCGGCCGGCGCTGCTTCATCGAGCTTGCCGCGGCTGTAGGCATTGGCCATCAGGACGACCGGCAGGCGCCCGCGCCCGGCGATGTTGCGGATCGATTCCATCGTGCGCACGCCGTCCATGCCGGGCATCTGCCAGTCGACCAGCACCGCGTCGAACGCGGCGCCGCCCTGGCGTACCAGGGCGATCGCCTGTGCGCCGGAAGCGGCGCACTCGGCCTCCCAGCCCCAGCCCCGGATGGTGCGGGCCAGGTAGTCGCGGCTGGTCGGATGGTCGTCCACCACCAGCAGGCGCAGGCCCGCCAGCACGCCGTCCAGGCGCCGGCTGTCGTCGCGCTCGGCCTCGACGCGCAGCGGCAGCGCCACCCGGAACTCGCTGCCGCGCCCCGGTTCGCTGTTGAACGTGATCGTGCCCTGCATCAGGCCGACCAGTTGGCGCGAGATGGCCAGTCCCAGCCCGGTGCCGCCGAAGCGCCGCGTGGTCGACGAATCGCCCTGCGTGAACGGCGAGAACAGCGACGCCTGGTGGGCCGGGTCGATGCCGATGCCGGTGTCGCGCATCCGGAACTGCAAGGTGGCCTGGCCGTTGTCGCGCGCCAGCAGTTCGACCAGCAAGCTGACTTCGCCGTGCGACGTGAACTTGATCGCATTGCCGGCCAGGTTGACCAGCACCTGCTGCAGCCGCATGGCGTCGCCGAACAGCAGGTGCGGCACGTCGGGATCGATGCCGATCGCCAGCTCGATGTCCTTGTCGCCCGCGTTGACGCTCATGATGGTGGCCACCGCGCCGAGCACGTCGGACAGCAGGAAGCGGCCCTGTTCGAGTTCCATGCGCCCGGCTTCCACCTTCGAAAAGTCGAGGATGTCGTTCATGATGCCGAGCAGCGAACGGCCCGAATCGCGGATCATCTCGAGGTAGCGCCTCTGTTCGTCCTTCAGGTCGGTCAGCGACAGCAGGTGGGCCATCCCCAGCACCGCGTTCATCGGCGTGCGCAGTTCGTGGCTCATGTTGGCCACGAATTCGCCCTTGGCGCGGCTGGCCGCCTGCGCGCGGTCGCGCTCGTGCTCAAGTTCGGTCGCGCGCGCGGCGATTTCCGCGCCCAGCCGGCGCCGCTCGCTGATATCGCGCATGAAGGCGTTGGCGACGTAGCCGGCGCCGTTGTGGAAGCCGGCCACCGACAGTTCGACCGGGATCTCGCGGCCGTTGCGGCACAGCGCCATCACCTCGATCCGGATATTGATGATCTTGCCGGTGCCGGTCTGCGCGAAGCGCGCGAAGCCGTCGTTATGGGCCGCGCGCTGCGCGGGCGGGATGATCAGCTCGGCCATGTCCTGGCCGACGGCTTCGGCCTGGCTCCAGCCGAACGTGCGTTCGGCCTCGGTGTTCCAGTCGGTGATACGGCCGTCGATGCCGATACCGACGAACGCATCGTTCGAGTTTTCCAGGATGACCCGGGTGCGGCGCTGTTCACGCACCCGCTGGGCCAGCAGCGGGCGCACCTGGAATATCAGGGCCGAGGCGCCCAGCGCCACCAGCACCGCCAGCGCCAGTACCAGCATGTTGGTGCGTTCGCGCAGCGGCGCGTACAGCGTATCGATGTCGTTCTTGACCACCACCCCAAGCCCGGCGCCGCGCACCGGCGTATAGGAGGCGAGCACCTGGATCCCGCGCAGGTCGCGGGCATTGGCAACGCCGCTGCGGCCCGCCAGCGCATGGCTGATCGGCAGGGTCATGCTGTCTTCGGGCCTGAACATCGGCACGCTGAAAGGCTTTTTGTAGAACCGGGTGGGGGCGCACAAGGCCTCGTCGCCGTCCCGGTGGCACAGCAGGATATCGGATGCACCGGAGGCGCGGATCGACGCCAGCACTTTGTCGAGCAGCACCAGGCGGCGTTCGCCGGCCACCCAGCCCAGCAAGGCAGTCCCGTCGCGCAGCTCGTGCTCGGTCCTGAGCACGTAACCGCCGTCCCACATCAAGCTCGCGGCGCGCCCTTCCACGGCAAGCGGGTGGCGCACATTGCCGTGCGCCCGGACCAGCGCGCCAGCCGCGGCGAGCCGCTCGCCGCCCGCCCCGAACACCTCGACGCCCGCGACGTCCTCGCCCAGCATCGCCTGCGCCAGCTGCTGTACGCGCGCGGCGCTCTCAGGGCTGCCCGGAGCGGCCAGCGCCGCATCGAGCCCGCTGCGCCGGGTGACCTCTTCCATCATGCGGCGCCGCACGTCGAGCGTATTGGCGATCGCCTCGGCGCTGGTGCTGGCGGCGACCATCATGTTGGACGACAGCGAATCCTCATAACTGTCGCGCATCGCGGCAAAGCCGGCGGCGCCGGCGCTGAGCGCGACCACGGTCACGATGCCGAACGCGCGCCAGGTGATGCGCGATTCGCTGCTGGCCGGCCCGCACCGGGCCGCCAGTTGCGCCGCACGCACCGACCACAGGCCGACGCCCAGCATGATCATGGCGATCGCCGTCGGCGCCTGCATGACGTTGGCGGCGGCGATCCGGTACAAGCCCTCGAGCTTGAGTATGTAGCCGAGCAAGGCGCTGACGCCGATCAGGGTGACCGCGAGCGCGCAGGCCGACAGGGCCGCCATCCGCATGCGGGCGGGCCGCACCGCGCGCGCCAGCTGCAGCCCGGCGCCGGCCAGGAGGAAGGCGATGCAGGTGTTGGGCGCCATCCGGCCCGGGTGCGGCGTGTCGGGCGTGGGCGCGGTCGGCACGCGCACGAAATCGATGCCGGGCTCGATGCCGACGATGTGCTGGGCCAGCACCAGCGCGGGCACCGCCAGCACCAGCGCGGCCAGCGCGCGCCACGCCGCATCGAAGGGCGAACCGGCACGGTGCCGGTGCTGCGCGAAATAGCAGCAAAATCCCGCGGCCATGAACAGCACCGGCGAAACGATGCCCATTTTGGCCGAACCCGGAACCAGGGTCGCAATCGTCGCGCTCTGGAACACCCAGCCGATGACGACGACCATCCCCAGCAGGCCGACAAACAAGCCGGCCAGCTGGTCTGCCGAGGTCACCAGTTTTTTCATGTGCGCCGTGCCGATAGCGGTGGAGGAAAAGGTTACCACAGGCATCCGACGGCGCGCGAACTGTTGTATGCAGGCGACTAAACAGCTGGCCTGGCTCAAGGATGCGCGCACGGCTGCGCGCGCCATGGTGCTCAACCGCGAAGGCGGATAGACTGGTGCATATGAACAATTCCAGAAAAGTCGCCAGCATCGCCGGCATCGCCAGCGTGCTGTGGGTCGGTTTGACCGCCGCGATCGCCGCCAGCCAGCGCCGGCTGGTGTTCAATCCGACCATCAAGCGCGAAGTGCCGAGCCCGCGCAGCAGCGGCCACCGCACGCGCCTGGTGAGCTTGCGCACCAGCGACGGCACCAAGCTGTCCGGCTGGCTGATGACGCCGGCCGTGGTCGGGCCGCGTCCGGCGGTGGTGTATTTCGGCGGCCGCTCCGAGGAAGTGTCATGGGTGGCGCGCGACGCCGGCAAGCTGTTCCCCGGCATGACGGTGCTGGCCGTGAATTACCGCGGCTACGGCGACTCGCAGGGCGACCCGGCGGAAAACCATATGGTCGAAGACGGCTGCATGCTGTACGACTGGCTTGCCGCGCGCAGCCGTGTCGACCAGGCCCGCATCGCCGTGGTCGGCCGCAGCCTCGGTTCCGGCGTGGCGGTGCAGGTCGCGCTGCAGCGCCCGGTGCAGTCGGTGGTACTGATCACGCCTTACGATTCGATCCTGGCGATCGCCCAGCGCCGCTTCCGCGCGATGCCGGTCAGCTTCGTGCTGCGCCACCGCTTCGAGTCGATCAAGTATGCCGCCGAACTGAAGGCGCCCACCTACGTGGTGCGCGCGGCCAGCGACGACGTGGTGCCGCATTCGCACACCGACCTGCTGGTGTCCAAGCTGGGCAAGCTGCACCTGGACGAAATCATCCCCGATTCCGACCACTTCAACATCCCCTACCTGGCGGCCACCCAGGACAAGATCGCCGGCTTCCTCAGCACCCAGTTCGCGCAGCCGCGCGTGAGCTAGGCGCCGGCAAAGAAGTGATAGCGATTGCGGCCCGCGTTCTTGGCCGCGTACATGGCCGCGTCGGCGCGGCGCAGCAGTTCGTCGGGACTGGCGGCGTCGCCCGGATACAGCGTGATGCCGATGCTGGCCGAAATGCGCGCTTCCCCCGCCTGCAGCACGAATGGCTTTTCGATCTCCGCCAGCATTTTCGCGCACAGCGCGTCGACCTTGGCCGGCTGCGTCACTTCGGTCAGCACCACCGTGAATTCGTCGCCGCCGAGCCGCGCCACGGTGTCGGTATCGCGCACGCACGCGCTGATGCGGTGCGCGACTTCCTGCAGCAACTGGTCGCCGGCTTCATGTCCGAGCCGGTCGTTGACGTCCTTGAAGCCATCCAGGTCGAGGTACAGCAGCGCCAGCGGCAGCCCGGTGCGGGCCGAGTGCTTGACCTCGTGTTCGATCCGCTCACGGAACAGGCTGCGGTTCGGCAGGCCGGTCAGGTAGTCGTAATTGGCGCTGCGCCGGATCCGGTCTTCGACCTCCTTGCGTTCGGTGATGTCGCGCGCGGTTCCCGCCACCGCCTCGCTGCGGCCGTGCGGATCGAGCACCGGCACCAGCAGGTATTCATAGGTCTTGTAGCGGCCGGGCGCGAGCGTGAAGGTCAGTTCGCCGCGATGGGTGGCCTGGGCGCGCAGCACATGCGCCACGTGCATCTCGATCTCGGGGGCGAAGGTCGTGGCCAGCGCGAAGAAGTCGGAACCCGGCAGCTGGTCGGCCTCGACCCGCATATGCGTGGCAAACGCCCGGTTGGCGTAGATGATGCGCCCGGCCGGGTCGATGATGAAGGCCAGGTCGGGTGAACTCGACAGCAGCGCGTCGAACAGCCGCGACTGGTAGTCGCGCAGCGCCGAGTAGCGCGCCAGCGAATCGGCGACGGCCTGGTCGATCGCCTCGTTGAAGCGGGTGATGTCTTCGGCGGCGTCGCTGCAGTCCTCGCGCTCGGTCCACAGCGTCAGCACGGCGGCGCGCAGCGCGCGGAACTCGGCGACCGCATCGTTGACCGAAAATCCCTGCGCCAGCCGCACCGCGCCGTGGTGCGACGCGTGGCTTTCGACGGCCTCGCCCGGGTCGGCGCCGCCTTGCTCACGTTCGACGTAGAGGGCGATCACCTCCAGCATGCCGCGCGCGTGGTCGCGCAGGGCGACGGCGTCGAGCTCGCGCGCCGACGCCAGCTGCCTGGCATGGCGCTCCCATTCATCGAGGATGGGCTCGATGCCGGAGCGGATGAACTGCGCCAGTTTCATGCTGACCTCGCCATTCTTACCGGAGTGCGGCGCAGCTGCGTTCGAACCCAGCCGTATCGCATGACCGCCCGGCATGATGCAAAAAGACGGCCGCAGCCGTTGCAGCGTCCTACACGTACGCCTCCATTACTCCTACTTTAAACCCAATTTCAATCACTTACCATAATCTCTGCTACGTGAAACCCTGCGCCACAGTTGAACTAACGGGGCCGGCAGCGAGAAAAAGTTAAACGAAACGGGAGAGCAAGATGGCAAAGATTAATCAAGGCGGCAACAAGGGTCCCAACCAGCAGTCGGGTGGCATCCAGGACGGCGGCCGCGGCAACAAACAGAGCGACACCAGCAAGCGCGGCTTCGCTTCGATGGATCCTGACAAGCAGCGTGCCATCGCCTCCCAGGGCGGCCGCGCCGCCCACGCTTCCGGCAACGCCCACGAATTCACCTCGCAGGAGGCGCGCGAGGCTGGCAAGCTCAGCCACGGTGGCGGCAACCGCCAGAGCGGCACCAGCGATTCCGGCGGCAAGGCAGGCGGCGGCAACCAAGGCGGATCCGGCGCCGGTTCGCGCTGATCGCTTCGCGCCCCCGGCCATGCATGGCGCGCCCGCCGGCATGGCTGTGGCCGCTGCAGCGGCGGTCATCACGCCACCATGCGCGCTGCCGAATGCAGCGACGCCAGCAGTTCGAACAGGCTGACCGTGTCGGCCGGCTTGACGAAGTAATGGTCGAATCCGGCGGCCATCGCGCTGTCGCGGTCGTACCTGCTCGAATAGCCGGTCAGCGCCACCAAGGTCGCCTGTCCCGATTCGGCGCGCAGGCGCCGCGCCAGCTCGTTGCCGTCCATGCCGGGCAGCCCGATGTCGAGCAGGCAGGCGTGCGGCGCGAAGTGGGCCGCCTCCTCCAGCGCGCGCACCGCGTCGTGCTCGATCATGACCAGGTAACCGGCCTGGCGCAGCAGCAGCGCCATCGCATTGGCGGCCTCCTCGTTATCGTCCACCACCAGCACGCGCAAGGCAGTGCGGCCAGGCTGGCTGCCGGGCTCGCCGTCGTGGCCCGGCCGGGCGGCCAGGTGGCGCGGCAAATAAACCGAGAAGGTGCTGCCGGCATCCTTGCCGTCGCTGACGACAGTCACGTGGCCGTCGTGCAGCGTGACCAGGCTGCGCACCAGCGCCAGCCCCAGCCCCAGCCCGCCTTGCGAGCGGTCCGGCGAACGCTTGTGCTGGGTGAACAATTCGAAGACATGCGGCAGCAGGTCGGCGCCGATGCCGATGCCGTTGTCGCGCACGTGGATCTCCAGCGCGCCCGCGTGCACGACCACGTCGAGCGCAATGCACCCGCCGGGCGGCGTGTACTTGGACGCATTGTGCAGCAGGTTGGTCAGCACCTGGACCAGCCGTTTGCGGTCGCCCCACACCACCACCTCACCCTCCTCCGGCGCCTGCACCGTGATGCGGTGGCCGCGCTCCTGGATCAACGGCAGGGTCTGCTCGAGCGATTCCAGCACGACCTGGTGCAGGTCGAGGATGTCCTTTTCCAGCACCACCAGGCCGGTATTGACGCGCGACACATCCAGCAGGTCGTTGATCAGGCTGTTCATGTGGTTGACCTGGCGCTCGATGATGACGCTCGACTGCCTGACCCGCGCGACATTGTCGGGCGCCATGCCGAGCAGATGGGCGGCCGCACGGATCGGCGCCAGCGGGTTGCGCAGCTCGTGCGACAGCATCGCCAGGAATTCGTCCTTGTGGCGGCTGGCCTCGCGCAGCGATTCCTCGGCGCGCTTGCGCGCGGTGACGTCGATCGACACGCCGCGGATCCAGCGCGGCACCCCGCCCGCATCGGCCACCACGGTGCCGTACACTTGCAGCCAGACCAGCTCGCCGCTGTCCGGGCGCACCAGCCGGATGATGTCGCCGTAGGTGCCACTTCGCGCCAGTGCGCCCCGGCGCGCCTGGTCCAGGCGCTTCATGTCCTCGGGCACGACCGCGCCCCAGACCTGGTGCATATTGGTCCAGTTGGCGCCGAACAGTTCCGGCGCATTTTCCGAAAAGATGACCTCATTGGTGGCCAGGATCCAGTCCCACACCACCATCCGCGCCACTTTCATGCCCTCGCGCAGGCGCAGCTCGCTGCATTCGAGGGCCTGCTTGGCGAGGACGCGCTCGGTGACGTCGAAGCCTTCGACGAAAATGCCGCTGACTTCGGCGCCGGTGAAGATCGGCTGGTACACGAAATCGCAGTACACCGGGGTCATCGGGGCCCCGGCGGTTTTGTGCAGCAACAGCGTCACATCGCTCGCGGCAAACGGCTTGCCCGACTGGTACACGCCATCGAGCAGTTCGTAGAAGCCCTGTCCCGCGACTTCGGGCAAGGCCTCGCGCACGGTTTTTCCGATCAGTTCGCGGTCGCCGATAAAGCGCGCATAGGCGGCATTGGCGAATTCGTACACCAGGTCCGGCCCGCGCAGGATGCACATGAATCCGGGCGCCTGCTGGAACAAGGCGCGCAGGCGTTCGCCTTCCGACGCATGCTGCCGGTCCAGCGCCTGTTCGGCCTCGATCAGTTGCGCCGCCTGCCGCGCTTCAAGGTGCTGCGCCTGCTCGCGCTGGGCGATCTGCTCGGTCAGCGCATGGTTGACCTGTTCCAGCTCGGCCTTGGCGTTGTGCTGGGCGGTGACGTCGTTACAGACCACCAGCACGCCATGGACGCCATCGTTGTCCTCGACCGGGCTGTAGCCGTAGGTCCACCAGACCTCCTCGCGCTTGCCGTTGCGGGTGACGGGCACCAGCTGGTCTTCGTTCCAGGTCGCGCCTTTGCCGTCCATGACGAATTCGATCTGCGGGCCGATGATCGGCCAGATCTCTTCCCAGCACTCGCGCCCGGGCTGGCCCAAGGCACCCGGATGGCGCTCCGGCCCCATCGTGCGCGAATAGGCGTCGTTGTAGAACTGGACGAGGTCGGGTCCCCACCACAGGAACATCGGGTGGCTGGAGGAGAGCATCACCCGAACGATGCTTTTGAGCAATGGAGGCCACGCTTCAGTCGGGCCGAGGAGGGAATCGTTCCAGTCCCTGGCGCGCATCTGCGCCCCCATTTCCCCGCCATGCGACAGGAAATTAAAGCTCGGACGCTGTGCATTTTCCATGGTCTGTGCTCGTCAGGTAAGGGCGCCCACGTCGACTGCGTCGCGATGTCCGGGGAATCGATACTAACATTATTCAAATAGCATTTGACAAGGAAAGTAGCGTAAAAGTGCCAGTATTTACATTTGTTCGTGCGTCACCTAACGGACCATCGGCGATAGCGATGCCATGCTCGGCGCACGGGCGGCCCGCGCGCCTGTCTGGCGTCCCCTGGACTGTGCCGTCATTCCCGCGAAAGCGGGAACCGCGCGGCAGTGGGGACAAAATGAAAACGGCCCGGGCGAGAATCTCGATCCGGGCCGTTGCATGCTACGGGACGCTGTTAGTGCTGGTCGGCGCCGTGGCTGTGCGTGTTCGACTGCACCGGCGTATTCGCGCCGTCGGCCCCTTCGAAGAAGAACGGCTTGCGCTTCTTCGGCGTGGCGCCGACTTCGTTCATCGTCGCCGACTCATACAGGCGGCCGTTGATCATCACGTGGGTAATGCGGTCCGACTTGCGGATGTCGGCGACCACGTCGCCGTCGATGATCGACAGGTCGGCCAGCTTGCCCACTTCGAGCGAGCCGACGTCCTTGTCCAGGCCCAGGTACCGGGCGCCGTTCAGGGTCGCCGCGCGGATCGCTTCGAGCGAGGTCATGCCGCCGCCAACCAGCGACCACATTTCCCAGTGCGCGCCAAGGCCTTCACGCTGGCCGTGGGCGCCGATGTTGACCGGCACGCCGACACGCTGCAACTCGGTCGCGGTACGGGCCACGCGGAACACGTTGAAGTCCTCTTCCGGCGCCGTTTCGCGGCGCACGCTGCGCGGTTCGAGCACCGACTTCGGCACGTAGCGCGACAGAATAGGATGCTTCCACACATCAGTGCGGGCATACCAGTAGTGCTCGCCGTCGAGGCCGCCGTAGGACACCACCAGCGTCGGCGTGTAGCCAACCTTGGTCTGCGACCACAGCTGCCTGACGTCGTCGTACGCGTTCTCGACCGGAATCGAATGCTCGATGCCGGTGTGGCCGTCGACCACCATCGTCATGTTGTGCTGGAACAGCGAGCCGCCTTCAGGCACCACCATCATGCCGGTCTGGCGCGCAGCTTCGAGGATCTGCTGGCGCTGTTCGCGGCGTGGCTGGTTGTAGCTCTTGACGCTGATGGCGCCGCCGGCCTTCAGGCGGCGCACGTGGGTCATCGCGTCGTCCAGGCTGTTGACAGGCGCGGCGAAGTTACCCTTGGCGCCGTACAGGATGGTGCCGGTCGAGTAGATGCGCGGGCCGACCAGCTGGCCGGTACGCTGCATCTCGCTGTGCGTGAAGATGGTGCCGGTGTCGTTGGATGGATCGTGCACCGTGGTCACGCCGAATGCGAGGCCGGCATAGTCGACCCAGCTCTGCTGCGGCACGATGCCGTCTTCGCCCATGGCGCCGTGCCAGTGCGCGTCGACCAGGCCGGGGATGACCGTCTTGCCGGCCGCGTCGATGCGGGTGGCGCCCGCCGGCGCGGCGACGTCGGACGCCTTGCCGATGGCGGCAATGCGGTTGTCCTTGATGACGATGCGGCCGTTGTCGATCACTTCGTCGCCCTTCATCGTGACGATGCGGGCGCCGTCGATCACCACCGTGCCGCGCGGTACCGATGCCTTGGCCGCGAAACCGATCTTCACGCCTGGCTGTTTCATCACGGCGTCGGCGCGCAGCTTCTCTTTCTTGGCATCCGGGTCGTTCGGCGCGAACGCCAGCTTCAGGTCGCGCGTGTACAGCTGGTCGCCCAGCGAGAAGTGCAGCGCGCTGCTGTCGCCATTCCAGTGCAGGTATTCGCCGGCGTCGACGTCGAGCTGGCGCATCGGCAGCTGCTCGGTCTTCTCGCCGATGGTGACGGCCTTGCCGGCCAGCGGCAGCGGCGTTACCCAGGTGTGGAAACGCTCGCCGTAAGCCAGCCATGCGCCGTCCGGCGACACCGCGAAGTTGGTCACGAATTCGCCCTTGGCGACCACGTTCTCTTCGTACTTGTCGAGGCGGATGCGTACCAGCGAGGTCATCGAATCGACTTCGTTCGAGCGGGCGACGCGGGTGACGTACACGTGGTTGCTGTCGCTGGCGAACTGCGGCGCGCGGCCCTCGTCCGTGATCAGCACAGGCTTGCCCTTGCCGCCAGTCTCGACCTTGTACACGCCCGGCTCCAGGCCGTGCCATGGCGTCATCAGGTGGCGGCCCTCGCCCTTGACGTAGACGACTTCCTTGCCGTCCGGCGAGAACGACGGCTCGAGGTATTTGCCCGGCGCCGTGGTCAGCGTGGTTTCCTTGCCGCTGTTCAGGTCGATCGTACGGATCGAGCCGAGCTTGTCGTCGTCCCAGGTGGCGAACACGACGCGCTTGCCGTCACGCGAAAACTTGGGGAAGTATTCCAGGTGGTCGGACTGCTTCGTCAGGCGTTTCGGCTCGCCGTTCGGCAAATCGCGCACGTACAGGTGGCCCAGCGCGGAGTAGACGACCTTGTTGCCTTGCGGCGCGACGTTGGTCCAGCGCAGCTGGCGCACGTCGAACGATTCCGGCGCGACCGCGTGGCTGAAACGCACCGCTTCGCGGATGTCGCGCGTGTCCTTGACGTGGAAGGCGATGTCCCTGGCCGACCTGGCGAACGGATCGACACGCCAGATCTTGCCCTTGGCCCAGACCACGATCTCTTTGCTGCCCGGCATCCAGCTGAAGGATGGATACACGCCGTGGATCGCCCAGGCTTCCTGCATGTCGCGTTCGAGCTCGCCCCATACCGGCGTTTCCTTGCCAGTGGCCAGGTCTTTCAGGAACAGGGTCGACTGGTTGCGCACGCGGCGCACGAAGGCGAGGTACTTGCCGTCAGGCGAAGGCGTCGGACGCACCGCGCCGCCCGGACCGTCGACGAAGGCTTTGGTCTTCTCACCCTTCAGGTCGCGGCGGAAGATCTTGTAGATCTCGTCGTTCGAGTTTTTGTTGTACTGGAATACGGCGCCTGGCGTGGTGTCCTGCGAGTAATAGATGTACTGGCCGTCCGGCGAGAACGCCGGTTCCCCCAGGTCTTTCTGCCAGTTCGGTTTTTCGTTGAGCTGGACACCGCCGCCGCCCTGCACGTGGTACATCCAGATCTCGCCCGAACCCAGCGAGCGGGTGCCCGAATAGTGCTTGCGCGCGGCGATGTACTGGCCGTTCGGGTGCCATACAGGATTGTTCAGCAGGCGGAATTTTTCCTTGCTGACTTCGCGCGCGCCGGTGCCGTCGACGTTCATCACCCAGATGTTGTCGCCGCCCGCAGCGTCCGACATGTATGCCAGCTGCTTGCCGTCGGGCGAGAAGCGCGCCTGCATTTCCCAGGCCATCGAATGGGTCAGCGGCTTCGCCTCGCCGCCGCCGATCGGCAGGATGTACAGGTCGCCGAGCAGGTCGAACACGATGTTCTTGCCGTCAGGGCTGACGTCGACGCTCATCCAGGTGCCGCTGCGGGTATCGATGCTGACCTTGCCGGCCGCGCCCGGTGGGTTGTTGACGTCCCATTTTTTCTTGTCGTCAGCGGGCGCATCGGCCGCGGCTGCCATGGACGCGGTGGACGCGAGGAATGCAGCGATGGCCGCTGCGCGCAATGTAAACATAGGACTCCCTAAACTCGTTTTGTTATGGCGGCAATAAATGCCGATCTACATTCTACTTCCGTACTGGAACGGAAATGAGATGCATACACGCAAAAATTCACGCAGGCGCGTCTTTTGTGCGTACATACGAGGGTGGCAAGCGCAACCCCCATCTCGGAAGCATGGGTGGAACTGTTGCTAAATCGTTAAATCTTCTGTAGCATCCAAGCAACGCGTACAACAAGCACTCATCAATGGCAGCTACACAGCTCGTCTACCTATTTGCCAGCGACATCCCGGTCGGCGGCGCCCTGCCGTGGCCGGTATTCCTGGCCACCGGAGACCTGCTGGCGCCGGCAGGCTTTGTCGTGCCTGACGAGTTTGTCCAGCAGCGCCTGATCATGTCCACCCCAGTGCGGATCGGCACGGCAGCCGATCGCGGCAGGCCGGCGATCGACATGGACTCCGAGGAACTGAGCGCCAAGATCGCCTCGCACACCAGCGACCCGCTCAAATACTTCAAGCAGAACGCCGAGACCGTCGTGCTGACCTTCAAGCTGCCTGCGGAAGACGACAACCGCACCGTCAATGCCGACTTCTACGGCCGTATCGCGATGTCGTCGCTGATCGTGTCGGCGCCGGTGCTCGGCCTTGGCGACGAGCACAAGTGGAAGAACTTCGAAGGCATGCCGATGACGGTCCAGATCCTGTTCGGCCGCACCTTGTGCATGTTCAAGACCACGCTGATGCGCTACGCGGCGGTGCCGAACGGCCACCTGTTCCTGCGCTACCCGCAAAAAGTGGTGACCAAGGTGTTCCGCCAGGCGCTGCGCGTGACGGCGCGCCTGTCGGTATCCGTGACGCTGGACAATGGTTCTGTCCTGCCTGCGCTGATCACCAACCTGTCGGATTCCGGCTGCGCGATCGAGACCGGGCTCCTGCTTGGCGCAGCCGGGACCGCGTTGACGGTGACCTTCCAGGCCCGGATCACCGACACGGCCCAGCTCATTTCGGTGCCCGGCGTGATCCGCAGCGTCAGGGGCCAGCTGTCGCAGCAGATGCGCTACGGCGTCGAATTCGCCGGGCACATCGACGACTCCACTGCCAAGGCGCTGAAGTCGTTCCTCTACGAGCAACTGGCCGAAGCCTGACTTATTGCGTGGTCAGCGTGACCTCGTCGATGACGAACGAGGTCTGCACCGTCGATCGGTACAGCGTGCCGGCATGGGTCGCGCCATAGCCGTTCAGCCACGCCTTCCAGCTGCCCGCATACGCCGCCTGGCCGGAGTCGGAGGTGCTGCCCCCGTTGCTTGCCGTCCATGATGCGGCTATGCATGACCGGAATATGACGCCACAAATTCGATTTAGCTATCGTATTAATATCGAAAAAATATTAATAAGGTAAATAGAATTTTCTACGTAGAAATGCCCTCCCCTATGAAAGATTTTCACCGCGGACAATCGGCGAACGAGCGCCGCGCCATCCGCTATTTTTCGCGTTGTGGCGGAGAACATGAAAATGTCTGGATATAGACGCTTATAGGCGAAACGTTAAAAAATGCAGCCGATCCGCAGCGCCGATCCATTTTTTACGCCAATGCAAGTAAATTTCTACAACATGCTGTAGTAATATTACATCCAGCATCACCGTTCCCGGCCTTCCCGGCGTCGCAAGAACGACGAATCAAGGACAAGGCGCCGCCAGCCGCACCTCACTCCAAAGGAGTCACACATGAAGTCTCTTGGTAGTATTACTTCGCGGCTGACACAGATTCTGACTGCCGGCGCCGCTGGTGTCCTGCTGGCCGCCTGCGGCGGCAATACCGCGGAACCCGTCGCCCAGCCATCCCAATCATTCACGCAATCGGCCACACGCGGCGCCGTTGCCGCCCAGGCGCCCGGCACCATCCGGATGCACTTCCACCGAGCACAGGGAGACGAGCGCGACTGGGGCGTGTACTCGTGGTGGGGCCCGGCCAACCCGAGTTCGGCCTGGATCACCGACCGCTTCATGATGACCGGCAGCGACGCCTTCGGCGGCTACGTCGACATCCCGCTCGACACCAGCAAGACCTCGATCTGGTTCCTGGTCACCGATGGCTTCGGCAACAAGAACTGCGGCAACGACCAGGGCGTCGACCTGCGTTCGGACATCGCGACCGCCGGCCAGGAAATCTGGATGCTCGAAGGCGACTGCACGATCCACGCCTCGCCTCCGCCGATCAGCTACGGCAACCTGGCCAACGCGTCGGCGCACTGGCTGTCGGCCGGCACCCTCGCCTGGCCGGGCACGCATGCTACCGGCAGCTACAAGCTGTTCTATGCTGCCAATGGCGGACTTGGTTCGGCGCCGGAAGGCGTCACTGGCGCCGATGGCAGCATGGACCTGGCCATCGGCGGCGAACTGTCGCCCGAACTGAAAGCAAAGTACCCGCACCTAGCCGGCCTCACCGCACTGAAGCTGTCGGCCGCTGACGCCGCCGGCCTTGCTGCGAAGGCGAGCAGCCAGTTCGCCATCGCGCAGTACAGCGCCGCGGGCAAGCTGGTGCAGGTCACCTCGCTGCAGGCAAGCGGAATGCTCGACGCGGTGTTCGCCAGCGCCGCGGCTGACGCGAAGCTCGGCGTCACCTTCACCGCGGCAGGCGTACCTACCTTCCGCGTCTGGGCGCCGACCGCCAAATCGGTCTCGCTGAACGTGCATGCGGACGCCGCAAGCGCGACCCCAACCAGCGTGCCGATGTCGAAAGACGCGGCCAGCGGCGTGTGGCACTACACCGCGCCCGACGCGCGCTGGACCAACCGCGCCTACTACACCTACACCGTCAACGTGCTGTCGCGCTGGGCCGGCAACCAGGTGGTCAGCAACATGGTGACCGACCCGTACTCGCTCAGCCTGGACGCCAACGGCCAGCGCAGCTTCGTCGCCAACCTGGACAGCCCCGCGCTCAAGCCGGCCGGCTGGGACAGCCAGCGCATTCCGCGCCTCGACAGCCCGGCCGACATCGCGCTGTACGAGCTTCAGGTACGCGACTTCAGCGCCAGCGATACGTCGGTGCCGGCCGCGCACCGCGGCAAGTTCATGGCCTTCACCGACACCGGCTCCAACGGGATGCAGCATCTGCGCATGCTGCAGCGCGCGGGCCTGACCCACATCCACCTGCTGCCAAGCTTCGACATGGCCAGCGTCAACGAGACCGGCTGCAGCACCCCGGCGGTGCCGGCCGCGGGCCCGAATTCGGACGCCCAGCAGGCCGCCGTGGCGGCAAGCGAAAACAGCGACTGCTTCAACTGGGGTTACGACCCGGTCCACTACACCGCCCCGGACGGCAGCTACGCAACCAACGCCGTCAACGGCGCTGTAAGGGTGCGCGAGTTCCGCGCGATGGTCAGGTCGCTGCACGACGAAGGCCTGCGCGTGACCATGGACGTGGTCTACAACCACACCAGCGGCTCGCAGCAGGGACCGACCTCGGTGCTCGACCGCATCGTGCCGGCCTACTACTACCGCCTCAATGCCAAGGGTGACATCACCAACGACAGCTGCTGCGCCGATACCGCCTCCGAGAACGCGATGATGGCCAAGCTGATGATCGATTCGGCCGTCACCTGGACCAGCCAGTACAAGGTCGACAGCATCCGCTTCGACATCATGGGCATGCACCCGCTGGCGCTCATCAAGCGCCTGCAAGCTGCGGTCAACAAGGCGGCCGGTCGCGAGATCTACCTGTACGGCGAGGCATGGAACTTCGGCGCCGCGGCCAACGACGCGCGCTTCGTGCAGGCGCGTCAGTCGAACATGGCCGGCACCGGCATCGGCTCGTTCAACGACCGCCTGCGCGATGCGGTGCGCGGCGGCGGGTGCTGCGACGGCGGCACCGCCCTGGTCAGCCAGCAGGGCTTCATCAACGGCGTGTACTACGATCCGAACGCGATGAGCACGCAATCGAAAGACGACCTGTTGCGCCTGGGCGATTTGGTCAAGGTCGGCCTGTCGGGGACCCTGCGCGAGTACAGCTTCACGGACCGTTTCGGCGCGCTGCGCAAGAATTCGCAGATCGACTACTTCGGCCAGGAAGCGGGCTTCGCTGCCAGTCCCGCCGAGACCATCAACTACGTCGAAGCGCACGACAACCAGACCCTGTTCGACCTGAACGCCTACAAGCTGCCGCAGTCGACCAGCCTGGCCGACCGCGTGCGCGTACAGAACCTGGGCGCGGCGATCAACATGCTGTCGCAGGGCGTGCCATTCTTCCATGCGGGCCAGGAGATCCTGCGCTCGAAGTCGATGGACCGCGACAGCTACAACGCCGGCGACTGGTTCAACCGCCTCGACTACAGCTACCAGGACAATAACTTCGGCGTCGGACTGCCGATGGCTGGCCCGAACAGCGGCAACTGGGAGCTCATGTCGCCGATCCTGGCGAACCCGCTGGTCAAGCCGAACCGCGCCGCGATCCTCGGCGCGCGCGACTACTTCATCGAGCTGCTTGAAATCCGCAAGGACACCTCGCTGTTCCGCCTGCGTACGGCGCGGGACGTCATCGATCGCGTCCGCTTCCACAACACCGGGCCGCAGCAGGTCGCGGGGCTGGTCGCGATGAGCATTGACGGCCAGCGCTACCCTGGCGCAAAGTACAAGAGCGTCACGACCTTCTTCAATGTCGACAAGGTGGCGAAAGAACTCTCCATCGCCGACATGAGGGGCCGCAAGCTGGCGGTGCACAAGGTGCATCGCAAGTCCGGCAGCGACACACTGGCAAGGACTGCCAGCTTCGACGCGGCCACCGGCACCTTCCGCATTCCGCCGCGGACCACCGTGGTTTTCGTCGAAAACGGCAATGGCAGCGGCAACGACGACTGACAAGTGGCGCAGCAAGCGCCGCCCTCGCGGATACGGGGGCGGCGTGTTTAAGATGACCTCATTTAACGACGAAGAGAATCGACCCATGCACATCAAAGCCGGCCTGATTTCGGCCATCCTTGCCGCCTCTTGCTTGGCGCCACCTGTATGGGCCGACGAGCTTGTCGCAAGCGCCGCCTCGCCTAACAATATCCTGAATGTCGACGTCAGGATCGAAACCGGCGGCAAGCTGGCCTACGCAATCAAGCGGCGCGGCGAAGACGTCATCACCTGGTCGCGCCTCGGCTTCATCCTGACCAACGCGCCCAAGTTCGACGGCGGCTTCTCGCTCGAAAAAAAGACCCTGGCTTCGCATGACGACACATGGGAACAGCCGTGGGGCGAGCGCCAGTTCGTCCGCAATCATTACCAGGAACTGCGGCTGGACCTGGTCCAGAAGGATTTCAGGAACCGCCGCATCGCGGTGGTATTCCGCGTCTACGACGACGGCGTCGGCTTCCGCTACGAGTTCCCGAAACAGGAACAGCTGAAGGACGTGAAGATCAGCGACGAGCTGACCGAGTTCGTGGTCGCCAAACCCGGCACCGCCTGGTGGCAGGTTGCTGGCGAAGTAGCAGCACTCGAACACCCGGTGCTGAAAACCCCGGTACGCGAAGTCGGCACAGCCAACACGCCGATGACGGTGAAAACGGAGGACGGCACCCACATCGCCTTCCACGAAGCGGCGCTGGTCGATTACGCGTCGATGTGGATGCGCCGGGTCGAAGGCCAGAAATTCCGCGCCCACCTGACGCCATCGGCGACCGGGCCGGCGGTCGAACGCCGCGCGCCCTTCTCGACGCCGTGGCGCACCATGCAGATCGCCGGCGACGCCGCTGGCCTCTACATGTCGGACCTGATCCTGAACCTGAATGAGCCCAACAAGCTTGGCGATGTTTCATGGGTCAAGCCGTCGAAATTCGTCGGTGTGTGGTGGGAGATGCACCTGAATAAGAGCAGCTGGGGCAGCGGCGCGAAGCACGGCGCCACCACGGCGAACACGCGCCGCTGGATCGACTTCGCGGCTGCCAACGGCTTCCGGGGCGTACTCGTCGAGGGCTGGAACATCGGCTGGGACAGCAACTGGGCCGGCGGCGGAGCGGACTTCAGCTTCACCAAATCCTATCCCGACTTCGACCTGCCGGCGCTGAGCGCGTATGCGATCAGCAAGGGCGTTCGGCTGATCGGCCACCACGAGACCGGCGGTAACGTCGCCCACTACGAAAAGCAGATGGACGCGGGCTACAAGCTGTATGCGCGCCATGGCATCGACAGCATCAAGTCGGGTTATGTGACCGACGCCGGCGCGGCGCTGTTTGCCGGCCCGGGCAACAGCACCCACTTCGCGTTCACCGACTCGCAGGAAGCATCGCGCCACTTCCTGACAGCGGTGCGCGAGGCGGCCCGCTACCGCATCGCCATCGATACGCACGAACCGGTCAAGGACACCGGCCTGCGCCGCACCTATCCCAACTGGCTGTCGCGTGAAGGCGCGCGCGGCATGGAGTACAACGCGTGGGGCAATCCGATCAACAGCGTCGACCATGAGGCGAACCTGGTCTTTACCCGCATGCTGAGCGGACCGATGGACTACACGCCCGGCATCCTGAGCCTGGAAGGCGTGGACGGCAAGCCGATCCACTCGACGCAAGCGAAGCAGCTGGCGAACTTCGTGCTGATCTACTCGCCGATCGTGATGGCCGCGGACCTGATCGAGAACTACGAAAAGTACCCGGCAGCGTTCAAGTTCATCAAGGACGTGCCGACCGACTGGGCCGACACGCGCGTGATCCACGGCGCGGTCGGCGAATACGCGACCATCGCGCGCAAGGACCGCCGCTCGGCCGACTGGTACGTGGGTTCGGTGACCGATGGCGCGGCCCGCACGCTGTCGCTGCCGCTCGGCTTCCTCGCGCCGGGCCAACGCTACGTCGCCGAGATCTACCGCGACGGCGACCAGGCCGACTACCGCACCGCGCGCCGCTTCGACCTGGTGGCCGAACAGCGCACGGTGGATGCGAACGATGTGCTGCAGCTGAAGCTCGCTCCGGGCGGCGGCCAGGCGATCCGCCTGAGCCCTGTTCCCTGACGGCGCCCCGCCCCACTCCCCCGGGCCACTGCTCCTCGAGGTGCCAATGCCGTCGACTGGAATCGCTGTCCGGCACACCACGGGATTTGCGGCATCGCGGCTCCATTCGCACCAGCCGCCATCATAGACGGCAATGCGCTCCCAGTTCATCAGCCACGCATAGAAGAACGCCAGGGACGCGCGCCAGCCGGTGCCGCAATAAAACGCCGTGCGGCGGTCGGCGTGAATGCCGGCGGCGGACCACATCCGGCAGATTTCCGCCATGGGTTTCATGCGTCCATCGCGGCGGTTGAACTCGGCCATGCAGTTGACGTCATCGCCAGCGCCTGCGCCTGCGCGCCCCCATCGGGCGCCGGGGATATCGCCCCTGGCGTCGATGTAGCGGTATCCGGAAATCTTGCCACTACATTCGTTCCAGGTGCGGATGCTTGCCAGTGTGCCGTCGGGCTGGTCGATCAAGCTGCGTGCCTGGAACATGTCCATCATGTATTCGGGGAGCCCCGGAAAGGGCGCCCCGGAAAGGCCGCGCCGAAATCGGCCGCTGCGTCGTAGGTCTGCGGAAGCCCCTGCGCAACTGCCAACCCTGCCCCGGTCCATGCGGCGAAGCCGCCGTCGAGCAGGCGCACGTCGACGACGCCGGCGTACCGCAGCAGGTGTGCGGCGCGGGCGGCCGCCAGGGAATTGCGGCTGTACAGAACCACGGTAACGTCGTGGCGGATGCCATGGCCTAACAAAAGCTGTTTCAGTTCGGCGTCGGGCACCTTGTTCCAGAGCGGAGCACGTTCGAGCTGCGCCGTATCGATGTAGCCGGCGCCGGGAATGTGACCGCGCGCGAACGCCTCCGCAGCGCCGAAACCGATTTCGAACAGTCGCCACTCGCCAGCGGGTGCCGCGGTGATTGGCGCGCCCGTGACCAGTCCGGCCACCCACGCAGACGGGACGAGCTGGCGCCAGCGCGGCAAATCGCGGCGAAAGCCAAAGGGAGCGATGATGGCGGCGCTGTTCAACTGGGCGGAGGTGTGGCGGGAATGCGGGTGCGGGCGCGCAAGCGCCACTCGGATGCAGCATTATATCGCGGAAAACATAAGCTCCCTTGCTGGAGCTTTGCTCGTGATATTGGCGGATTAGCCGCCGCCCGGAGGACCGCCCGGCCCCGGTCCGGCGCGTCCAGCGCCGCCAGGCCCACCAGGCCCACGCGCGCCGGCTCCTCCGAACGACCCGAAGCGATATGACAAGCCCGCAAACACCATCCGACCGTTAAAGCGCCGCAGGCTCTGCTCACGCAGGCTGGCCGTTTCGGTGACCGTCTCGATCTTCTGCGAATCGAACAGGTCGTTGACGTTCAGGACGAAGCTCAGCGCCTGGGTCAGGTTGCGGCGGTAGTTCAGGTCGGCGGTGCGGGTCGGCTTGCGGTAGCCCTCACCGAACAGCTGCTTGCCGGTTGCATTCAGGGACAGGCTGAGATTGTTCTTTGAATCGATCTGGTAGCCGAAACGGGCGCGCCCCGTCACCGAGGCCGCGCTGCGGCGGCCGTCGCCACGGTTGTCGCTGCCCAGCACCGACTGGTCGCTGTAGCCGACATTCCCGCTCGCGTTGATGCTCAGTTTCTGGGTCGCCTTGCCGCTGAAGGTGAACTCGATGCCGGCAGAGCGGCTGTCGCCGGCGTTGTCGCGCGTCGTCAGCAGCACGTCGTCCTCGAGGAGGAAGCGCCGTTCCGAGATCAGGTCGGCATCGCGGCGCGCATACACGCGCAGGTTGGTATCCACCTTGCCCAGCTTGGTTTCCATGCCGAGTTCGAGCGAGTCGGTCCCGCTCGGCTTCAGGTTCGGGTTGCCCGACGAAACGTTCAACTCGTCGCGGTAGAGCACGAAGGGATTCAGTTCGCCCGCGTTGGGACGGCGGATGCGGTGTGCATAGCTCAGCCGCAGCGTGGTGTCGTCCGACAGGCCGTAGGTGACGAAGGCGCTCGGGATCAGGTCGGTGGAGCTGTTGGTGGCGTGGATGCCGCTCGTCACCTGATTTATGTCCAGTTCGTTGTACTCGGCACGCAGCCCGCCCAGCACGCTCCACTGGCTGTCGATGCGGTACTGGTAGGAACCGTACAGCGCGAGCGTGGTGTCGTCCAGTTCGAAGCGGTTGGTGCGCGTCCGGTTTATCGTCTCGGCCAGCGTGCCGGGATCGGTGTTGAAGAACATGGTATCGAAGCTGTTGCCGGTGCGCGCCAGCTTGTAGCCGAGCTTGAGCAGGCCGGGGCCGAGCGGCCGCTCGTAGTCGCCGGTGAAGTCGGCCAGGGGGGTATCGGTCGCGTTGTCCTGGCGCGTCAGGCTGTCGAGCGCACCGGATGGACGCACGGCGTACCGGCTGGCGAAGCGGGCATCGTTGTCGGCATCGGTACTGGACACGCGCAGGTCGACCTTGAAGACCTCGCCCGGCAGGCTGCCCTTGTGGTCGAGCCGTCCACCAAGGCTGTAGTTCTTGCTGACGCCTTCACGCGAACTCGCGCGCGCGTATTCGCTGTCGATCATGCCGCCTGCGCCGGCGCTGCGGTAGCGTTCGAGCGAGTCGCCATCGCTGCCGAATTCGCTGTAGCTGGCGGTCACTGCCACCACGTCGCGCTCGCCCAGGTTATAGCTGAGCGAGCCATTGAATCCAGTGGCATCGTTGCGGGACTCGCCTTGCGATGACTGGGTGCTGCGCGCCACTGCGCCAGTGACCGGGTCGATGCGCTCGCGCGCCGTCTCGCCAGTCGAGCCGCGGCTGTCGTGGCGTCGGTTGATGCTGCCATGGAGGCTCATGCGCCCGGTCGTGTAGCTGCCGAAGGCCATGCTGTTATAGCGCCCGGACGTACCGAGGTTGACGTTGACGGTGGCAAAACCGCCCGGAGTACGTTCGCGCCGCATGACCAGGTTGATGATCGGACCGCCGCCCCCCTCGTTGCCAAACTGGGCGCCGGGATTGTTGATGACTTCGACCGATTCGAGGTCGCCCGCCGGCAAGGCGTTCAGCGCTGCGGCCCGGTTCTCGCCCTGCATCATGGCCGACGGCTTGCCGTCCACCAGGATCTGCACATTGCTCTTGCCGCGCAGCGTCACGTTGCCGTCCGGGTCGACCGCGAGCGAGGGCACCTTGTTCAGGGTATCGGCCACCGTGTCGTTTGACGTGGCCGGGTCGGCCTTCACGTCGTACACTTGGCGGTCGATGCGGTTGGACTGCCTGGCTGCGGTGACCGTGACTGTGGCCAGTGGAGCGCCCTGTTCGGGCGCCTGCTTCGGCGCCGGCTGCGTCGTCGCGATTTGCTGCGCGTTCCGGGTTTGCTGGGCCATGGCCGGGGCGGCTGCCACGACGGCGCCGGCCAGCAGCGGAATCAATTGAGCAGTGTGACGAATGCGTGGCGTGACGATATCAGTTCTCCGGGAACGGGGGTCCGAACAAAGGGAATGCCTGCGCGCGGCGGCGCGCAGGTGAAACGAATCGGCCGGCGCATACGGCCGGACCAGCACGAGCCGGTCAGTTCATGCCAGCGACTGCCACTGCCGTCATGTTGACGATGCGCCGCACAGTCGCGCTCGGACTGAGGATGTGCACCGGCTTGGCGGCGCCAAGCAGGATTGGTCCGACGGTGACGCCCTTGCCTGCCGCGACCTTGAGGACGTTGAACAGGATGTGCGCGGCATCGAGCGACGGCATCACCAGCAGGTTGGCGCTGCCGGCGAAGCCGCTGTCGATCTTGTAGATGTCGCGGATTTCCTGCGAAAGCGCGGCATCGCCATGGACTTCGCCGACCACCGACAACTCGGGCGCCACCTGCGCCAGCAGTTCGCGCGCTTCGCGCATGCGGCGCGCCGACGGGCGTTCGGACGAGCCTTGCGAGGAATGCGACAGCAGCGCCACCTTCGGCTCAAGGCCGAACTGGCGCAGCGTGGCGGCGGCCAGCTGCGTGATTTGCGCCAGTTCCGCAGCGGTGGGCTGGTCGTTGACATACGTATCGGTGATGAACAGCGTCAGCTTGTCGAGCACCAGCGCATTCATCGCAGCCAGCACGTTGACGCCGGGCGCGGTGCCGATCTCGTTCTTCACGTGCTCGAGGTGGCTGTCGTAGCCGCCCTTCATGCCGCAGATAAGCGCATCGACCGCGCCGGACTTCAGCAGGCGCGCGCCCTGCAGCGTGGTGTCGCCGTCGGCCTCCACCAGCGTGTAGTCGACATCGCGCCGCAGCCTCAGTCCCGCTTCGCTGATCGCGCGTTCGACGCTGGCGCCCTGCCCGATCAGCACCGGTTTGGCCAGCCCTTCGTCGACCACCGTCTGCACGGCGCGCAGGACGCGCCGATCGTCCGCCTCCGCGTACGCGACCCGGCGCGCTTGGGCCTTGGCCTTGGTGAACACCGGTTTCATGAAGAAACCGGTGTGGTAGATCATCTCCGCCAGCTTGTCGCGGTAGGCCGCCATGTCCTCGATCGGGCGGGCCGCAACACCGGACGCGGCGGCGGCTTCCGCCACTTTCGGCGCGATGGCCGCCAGCAGGCGCGGGTCGAACGGTTTCGGGATGATGTAGTCGGGACCGAACGACAGGTCCTGGCCCTCGTAGGCCGAGGCCACCATATCGCTGGCCTCCGCTTCGGCAAGCTCGGCGATCGCGGTCACGCAGGCGAGCTTCATCTCGTCGGTGATGCGCGTCGCGCCGCAGTCGAGGGCGCCGCGGAAGATGTAGGGGAAGCACAGCACGTTGTTGACCTGGTTCGGGTAGTCCGACCGGCCGGTCGCAATGATGCAATCGGGCCTCGCCGCACGCGCGGCTTCCGGCCGGATTTCCGGTTCGGGATTGGCCAGCGCCAGGATCACCGGCTGCGAGGCCATGGCCTTGACCATCTCGCCGGTCAGCACGCCCGCCGTCGAGCAGCCCAGGAACACGTCGGCGCCGTCGACGATGTCGGCAAGCTGGCGCGCTTCGGTCGCCTGCGCATAGCGCGCCTTGTTGGCTTCCATGTTGGCCTCGCGGCCCACGAAAATAACGCCCTTCGAATCGGTCACGAAGATGTTTTCGCGCTTCACGCCCAGCAGCACCATCATGTCGAGGCAGGCGATCGCCGCCGCGCCGGCGCCCGATACCGCCAGCTTCACCTCGCCGATGTTCTTGCCGACCACCTTGAGCGCATTCAGCAGCGCCGCGGTCGAGATGATCGCGGTGCCGTGCTGGTCATCGTGGAACACGGGGATATTCATCCGCTCACGCAGCTTTTTCTCGATATAGAAGCATTCCGGCGCCTTGATGTCTTCAAGGTTGATGCCGCCCACGGTCGGCTCGAGCATCGCGATGGCGTCGACCAGCTTGTCCGGATCCATCTCGTCCAGTTCGAGGTCGAACACGTCGATCCCGGCGAATTTCTTGAACAGGCAGCCCTTGCCCTCCATGACCGGCTTGGATGCCAGCGGCCCGATGTTGCCCAGGCCAAGCACCGCGGTGCCGTTGGTGATCACCGCGACCAGGTTGGCGCGCGAGGTGTACTCAGCGGCCATGTTCGGGTCGGCGGCGATTTCTTCGCAGGCATACGCAACGCCCGGCGAATAAGCGAGCGACAGGTCGCGTTGATTGGACAGCGGCTTGGTGGCGACGACCTCGATCTTGCCGCGCGTCGGGCTGCGGTGGTACTCGAGCGCATCCGCGCGCAGCTGGGTGTCTTTATCTTCGTTGTTGTTGCTTTCGATGCTCATGTTCTCTCCACGTGATTGCCAGGTTCTTTGACAGAATGATAGCAAACCTGGAGGCCGGCTACCTGGCGATGTCCGCCATTGCCGGAAGGGAAGCAATCTGGAAGCGGTCGCGGCCCGCGCGCTTGGCGCTGTACATCGCCTGGTCGGCACGGCGGATCAGCTCGTCGGGGCCCATGCCGGGTTCGAAAAATGCGATGCCGATACTGGTGCTCACGGCAACGCAGCGCTCGCCGATCCGGAATGGTCGCCGCACTGCGTCGACCAGCTTCGAGCCGATGCGTTCGGCCTCCGCGCGATTCGGCAAGTCTTCCAGGATCAGCGCAAACTCGTCGCCGCCCAGGCGCGCGAAGATGTCCAGTTCGCGGACGGTGTCGGTGACCCTTTCCGCGAACGCGCGCAACAGCGCGTCGCCGGCATCATGTCCGTACGAATCATTGATGGCCTTGAAATGATCGACGTCGAGGTACATCAGCGCCAGCGGTGCATGGCGGCGCCGGTTGGACACCGCGCGCTCCAGGTGGCTCAGGAAGAATGTCCGGTTGGCCAGGCCGGTCAGGGTGTCGTAGTGCGCGAGTTCACGCAGCTTGTTCTCCATCTTCTTTCGTTCCGTGATGTCCTCGTATAGTCCAAGCAAGGCAATGGTGTTGCCGTCCATATCGGTAAGCGGAATCTTGCTGGTCCGCAGCCAGCTTGAGCTGCCATCTTCGCGATACTGGGGCTCCTCGTAGTTGACCTTCGCGATCCCGCTGCGCAAGGTTTCGATATCGTCCTGGCGGTACTGCGGCGCGCTCTCGCTCCAGGCCAGCTCGAAGTCGTTACGCCCGATGATGTCGTCCGGTTGGGCGACGCCGGCATCCGCCGCGGCGGCCTTGTTGCAGCCGAGGAAAGCGAAGCTGGTGTCCTTCCAGAACACGCGTTGCGGAATGTTGTCGATCACCAGCTGCAGCATCTTGCGCGACTCCTGCATACGCCATTCACGCTGCTTTTGCGCAGTGATGTTCTGGGCGATCACCAGCACGCTGACCACCGCGCTGCCGGCCTTCACCGGGATCATGATCACGCTGATCTCCACTTGGGCACCGGCGCCGTCGATCACGGCCGAATTGTAGGAAACGGCGTTTCCGCGACTGGTCTCGTCGAACAGTTTGCGGGCGGCCTCCTGCTTGTCGCGCACGATGAAACGGTCGAATGCTGTGCCGATCAGGTCCGCCTTGTTGGCTTTGAATTCCTTCAATGCCTGGGCGTTGGTATTCAGGATCCGCCCCTCCAGGTCGATGGAACATACGGCCGCCGGATGGCCCTCGAACACGGTGTCGAACTCCAGCTGCGCTGTGCGCTCGGTCCAGCGCACCTGGGAACGGCGCGTCCAGTTCAGCATCATCGCCGCAAGCGCCGCAGACAAGGCGAAGCCGACCACCAGTATCGCCGCGCCGTTCCAGCTATCGTAGCGTTCCACATACACAGGCGTGGAATAGAACAGCAGCTGCCAGGTGCGGCCGGCAATATCGACGTTGGCCCGGTGCGCCAGCGGCAGGTCGGTAACCTTCAGCAGGGCATGCGCCCGTTGGTCGCCGTCGTACAAGATAGTTTCTGCGCGGACCTCGCCGTCATAGATTTCAAGATCGAACAGGTCGTGGAAATCCTTGCCCATCACCTGCTCGACCATTTCGCCGATGTAGTAGATCGAATAGATATATCCGCGCACGGCGATGCGGCGCTCGGCCACCGTCGAAGCGGGGAGCTTCTGGTCATAGATCGGCGTGAACAGGGCAATCACCGGGATGTGGGAAATCCCGGCGATCGGCAGGTGCCTTGCCGTTGCAACGCTGCGCCCGCTGTCGCGCGCCTGCTGGATCGCGCTCCAGCGCTCCGGGAGCGTGGCATAGTCCAGTCCCGCGAGGCTGCGCCCGCGCGTATTGTCGGGGAAGACGAAAAGGTAGGGGTAGGTGTACTCCCGATCCGGACCGCGACTGGCGCGGTTGCCCTGCGCGCCAGTGGTTGAAGCGGAGCGCTTGTTGGGCCGGATGTAGCCGATGTAGCTCATGCCAGGATTCTGGCGCAGTCCGTCGGCCGACCGCATGTAGGCTTCAAATGCCGCGACGCCGTCTTCGCCTGGGGCGGCGTCCAGTGCGCTGAAGTGCGCCGCCAGGCTGCGGTTCAGCGCCATGTAGGAGTCGATGCCCTGCTGCAGCGTGCGCTGGAACTGGGTCGCGGCGGCCGAGGCGTGCAGCGCGGCGCGGTCCTTCGCATGGCGCTGCTCGACCAGGCTGACCATGATCGTGAGGAGCATGCAGACCAGCAGGACAACGATGGCGGGCGCATGGGGACGCACCTTGGCAACTATGGAATGGTTCATCTGGACACCCAGCAAAACGCGTCGACGCGGGAGGCGGCGCAGGCGGCGCCGGGCTTCAACGAGGACAGTTATGAGTTGCGCGCCAGGATGCGATTTTTAGACAGGATTGGGGCAGCAAGTTGTGAACGCGCGCGGGCATGGTCCGTTTGTTGGGGAGGCGACCTGGAATAAATCCATTCGCAGCCATACCGGGCGGCAAGCGTTATAAGCGTATCTTCGCACATCTGTTCAGATTATGCTTACCGGACGGCAATTTTGACAACGCGAATTGCCGTTCTGACAATGACTCCGTTGTATTTGCGGAAGCCGCGCCAGTTCGTCGGGCCCAGCTCCGCACTGCCCTTACCCCGATTGATCGACGACAGCGATGGTGGTTAATTTATGGTGTGCTCCTGATTGGTGGGTAAAGTTAGCGGTTCAGGAAGTCGACCAGCTTGGGGATGACAACGGTGGGCGCTTCTTCCATCAGCCAGTGACCGGCATCCTTAACGACCATGCCCTCGACATTGGTGGCGACCAGCTTGCCCTGGTTTACCAAGGATTCACCGGAGGCCTTCTCCCCCGCCAACACCAGCATCGGCATCGGCAGCGGCGTTTTGGCGAATACGGCAAATTCCTTGGCATCCTGCTCGAAGTTGCGGAAATACTCCATGCCGGCTTTCATATGCCCGGGCTTGGCGTATTCCTTTGCATAAAAACGGCGGTCGGCCTCGGACAGGGACTTGGTCTTGTTGGCTGCGAAATCGTTCCAGAAGTGTTCGAAGTAGAGACGTTCTCGGCCCGACACAAGCGCCAGCGGCGTGGTGCCGTAAAAATGGAAGTGCCACAGGTCGCGCAGCAGCCAGACGTCCTTCCAGTTTCCGACGCCGGGCAAGAAAGCGTCCATCAGCACGATGCGTTTGACTTCGGCGGGATACTGCGCCGCGTAGGCGTAGGCCACCATGAGACCAATATCGTGTCCTACCAGTTTGACTGGACCGAGCTTCAGGGACGTGGCAAGCGCATGTATGTCCTTTGCCAGTGCGGCCTTGCCGTAGCCGTCCGCCGGGGCAGCCGACGATCCCGCGCCGCGCATATCCGGAGCAATTACCAGATGCGTTTTTGCCAACTCCTTGATCAGCGGACGCCACATGTGCGACGTCTGGGCGTATCCATGCAGCAGGACCATCGGCTCGCCCTTTCCTGCGACCAGATAGTGCAAGCGTACACCGTTGGCTTCAGCGAACTTGCTTGCAATCGCCTGCGCCGAGGCGCTTCCAGTGACGACTGTTGCAAGCAAAAACATCAGGCACGCGGCCATGCGGCTGCAGCGCTTTAGAAAGTTCAATGTACTCATCACGGGGTCCCTGTAAAGTGACGGAGAGTGAGCGAGGCGATCAGGTTTGGCTGCAAGCAGGAACTGCGTCGCTGAAATTCATTATCGTTCAGGCATCACCAATGCGCGAGTAAATCGGCTGACGAGCAGCGCGACAATGTCCAGCGCATTTTGTTTCCCTAACTTCCCACGCTCGGAGAGCGTGTGAGAGCTTGGAAGGGCCGCAAGTTTTCTGTGCCCCGCCACTCCCTATGGTAGCGATTAGAGCTGACTCATACCGCCGTCGACGATTAACTCGGTACCGACGATAAACGCGGCGTCGGCAGAAGCGAGGTATAAGACGGCGCTCGCCACTTCTTCCGACGTACCAAAACGCTTAAGCGGAATTTGCTCCTGAATAGCCGCAGCCATTTCATCCAGTTGCTGGGAAGGCATTCCAAGGCGTCCGTACAAGGGCGTGGCGACCGGACCAGGGCTGACCACGTTCACGCGCACGCCGCTGGCGAGCAACTCAGAGGACAGCGTTTTTGACAACGAAATGAGGGCCGCCTTACTTGCCGCGTACACCGAGGAGGTTGGCATGCCGATCCGGGCATTGATCGACCCGTTCAGCACAACTGAAGCTCCCTTGTTCAGGATCGGTGTCAGCGCCTGGATCAGGAAATAAGGTCCTTTGACATTCACATCGAAAGTGTCGTCCCACATCGTTTCAACGACGTCGGCAAACGGGGCGAACTTGGCGACACCAGCGTTGATGAATACGGCGTCGAGGGAAAGGCCCTTGGACGCCAGTGTCGCGGCAAGCAATTTGTCGTCGTCCACGTTACCCTGGTCGTTTCGCATAGCGAGCGTCTGCCCGCCGATGAGTTCCCTGGCGCTGTCGAGCGTCGAAGGCGATGCCGTCGATCAGGCCGATGATGTCCTCGATGCGCTTGCCGGCCTTGCTGATCGCGCCCATCGTCTCGCCCACCCGCGCCACGGCCTCGCCACCGCGCGTCGCCACCACCGTGGCCTGCAACACCAGCCCGCTCGTCACCTTGGCGTTGCCGGCGTTCTGGCGCACCGCCCGCGCCAACTGCTCCATGCTGGAGGCGGTTTCCTCCACCCCGGTCGCTGGCCGTTCCGTGCGCGCCGACAGATCCGTGTTGTCGGCAGCAATGTCGCGTGTCGCGGCCGACATCGTATCCACATTGCCGCGCACGTCGCCGATCATCGCCACCAGGTTCAGGTTCATCTGCCGCATGGCGCGCAGCAATTGCCCGACATCATCGCTGCGGGTCGTGCCGATCTGGCAGCTCAGGTCGCCGCCCGCGATGGCGCGCGCCGCCTGGATCGCCCTTTGCATCGGTATGCCGACCGAGTGCCGCACGGTGAATTCCAACAAGGCGATGACGACCACGCCGAGCGCGCCGGCGCCGGCAAACAGCGCCCCAAGGGGCCCGCCGAGCAGCGTCAGGCCGGCCACGCCGATCGCTGCGAACAGCATTGCGATTGCCACCAGGGCGCCCGCCACCCGCAAGCGCAGCGACGAGCCCAGCAAGCGGGATGCCAGTCCCGCCAGCCCGCTACGCACCAACTGTCCCTGGCGGAAGGCACTTCGTAAACGGAAGGGGATTCCCACTGCTGGCGTCTGATGCCCCAGACGGAAGCCGGACTGAAAGTAGCCCAGCTTCTTATTCAATCCGCAGGATATCTCTCGACCTCGCCAAAGGCGACTGAGGATCGGAAAAAACGGTACAGGTGACTCATGCCCCAGCGCGCAATCGCATACTGAACCACTTATGGAGTTTGACCATGTCCCAACAACAAAGTTCAAAACATTTTTTCACTTGGACGGCTGCGGGCGCTACGCGCCCGGCTCCTTTCACTCCCTGCCCTGAAGGACAGGGTTTCTCGGAGCAATTCTGATGAAATACGGATTCACATAGGTGATCCGGCCTTTCAGGTCCGTTTTGGACACGATGTACCTGCCATCTGCCAGCGGGTACTCGACGGCGGTGACGGGAAGATTCTGTCGCATGCTGCTCTCTTGTTATTTGGTTGAATGGATGATGCCCTGCTCCGGTGCGCCCGCGTCCGCGTCAGCCAGGCTGGCGCGCAGGCGCTGGAACTCGGCCGAGGAGCGCAACGCGGCGCGGCCCGCTTCCTGCAGCTTGTCCACCTGGACCGGCAGGATGGTCAGCGCGGTCGGCACCTGCAGCAGCGCCGAGCGCGCCTTCGGATCGTGGACGTCGCGCAGGCTGACGCTGATGATATGGATGTCGGCGTCCGCCGCGAACGGGCTGCCGGCGGTGCCGCGCACCGCTTCGAGTTCCTCGCGCCAGCGCTGGGCGCTGTCGCTCATGGCCTCGAGGGTTTCGCCGGTGGCGCGCGAACCGGCGCCGAACACCAGCGCATCGAGCACCTGGCCCGTATCGGGCACGCGGGCGCTGCGGTCGATGCGGCTGCCGATGTCGCGCTCGGAATTGACGCTGATGAGCACGATCTTGCGCACCGCGCCGGCCGGCAGGTGCTGGAAGCTGGCGTCGAGCGAGCCGCCCGCTACGGTGCGCACCAGCAGGCCGCGCACGCCGAGGTTGTCGATCAGGCCGCCGTCGGCCAGGTGCAGGTAAGGTCGCTCGGCGGCGTCCAGGTAGCTCTGCACGCTCGCATGCAGCAGGCGCGCCTGCAGGTTGTCGGCGCCGCGCGCGGCCGCCGCGGCCTGACGCGACTGCGGGCAGCTGCCCGCATAGTTGCGCACGGTGACAGGGCTGAGCAGCAACGGCACCGACGAGGATGCGGCCACGGCAAACGACAGCGGCACGCTGTTCAGGTCCGAGCAGATCAGCGCGAACTGTTCCGGCGTGAATTCGAACGGGGCGCCGGTGGTCAGGTCGCTGGCCGTGACCAGCAGGCGCGGGCCAATCCGCCGCGACTGCAGGTCGGCGAAGGTCTTGCCGCGGTACAGCTTGTCCAGTTTTTCCGCCAGCAGGTTGCTGCGCCCGTACCACGGCGAGCTGATGCGGTACAGGGAGCGCGGCGACAGCGCATGGGCGATCAGGCCGGCCTGGAAGTCCTGCATCAGGAAATCCGGCTCGAAGCGGGTGAAGGTTTCGTCGCCGAAGGCCACGTAATAGGTTGCCAGCACGCTGCCGCCGGATACGCCGCTGACCAGGCCCATCTCGTCCATCAGGGTGGTCTGGCGCCCTTCCCACGCGAAGCCGGTGGCTTTCAGTTCCTTCAGCACGCCCAGGCCGAAGGCGGCGGCGCGCGCCCCGCCGCCGGACAGCGTGACGGCGCCGATGATCGAGTGCGGACGGCCGTCCGCGCCGGCAGGCACCAGCGCCGCCGGCGCCGGCGAAGTGCCGGTGATCGGCTGGTTCAGCCAGGGGCGCGCCGTCGAGCAGGCGCCCAGCAGAACGGCAAGGCCGGCCGCCAGCAAGGTGCGCGCCAGGCGCGCCGCCGGAGTTTGCAGGAGGGGTCGCATCATGCCATCCCTCACAGCGCAAGCCACGGCCGCAGGCTGCGCAGGCTGTCTTCGTCCAGCTCGCCCGCCGCCAGCGCCAGCCGCAGGCGGCCCAGCAGATAGTCGGCGCGGCCCTGCACCAGCTCCAGCTCGGCCCCGTACAGGCGCTGCTGGGCGTCCAGCACGTCCAGCGCCGTGCGGCTGCCGACATCGCGCCCGCGCGTGGTGGCATCGAGCGCGCTGCTCGCCGAGGTCAGCGCCTGCTGCTGGGCGGCGATGCGCGATACCCCCGTGGTGACGGCCAGGTAGCCTTCCTGCACCTTCAGGCGCACATCGCGCCGCGCCGCCGCCAGTTGATTGTCGGCCTGGCCGAGGCGGGCCACCGCCTCGCGCTGGCGCGAGTCGAGCGCGCCGCCGGCGTACAGCGGCACGTTCAGCACCAGTCCGATCGCGCCGGTGCGCTCGCCGTCCGGCGCCACCAGCGGCGACAGTCCGCCGCTCTGCTGCTTGGCGCCGTAACTGGCCACCACATCGATCGTCGGGCGGCTTGCCAGGCGGTTCTTCGACAGCTCGGCATTGGCGATCGCCCGCTCCGACTGCCTTGTCAGCACCAGCGTGCTGCGGCTTTCGCCGCGCGCCTGCCAGTCGGCCAGCGCGGCCGGCTGCGGCAGCTGCGGCGCAAAGCTCGGCGACAGCGGCGCCAGGCCGTCCGGCGCAGCGCCGGTGGTTTCGCGGAACTGGGCGCGCCGCAGTTCGAGCATCGACTGGGCCGACACTTCGCGCGTCCTGACCCCATCCAGCCGCGCCTGCGCCTCTTGTACATCGGTGATGCGGTCCTGGCCGACGCTGAAGCGGGCCTTGGCGCGCTCGTGCTGGCTACCCACGGCGGCCAGCTCGGCCTGCACCACGCGCAGGGTTTCCTCGGCCACCAGCACGCCGAAGTAGGCTTCCGCCACGCGCAGCGCCAGCTGCTGGCGCGCGGCGGCGAACTCGGTCTGCGCCAGCGTGGTCTGCTCGCGCAGCTGGCGCCGGCCGGCCGTGGCGCCGCGGTCGTACAGCGGCTGTACCATCTGCACGGTGGCCTCGCGTGCGGTGCCGCTGCTCGATTCCGACAGCAGCTGCGACGCCGTCTCGCCGCTGTGGTGGCGCAGGCGGGTCACGCTGGCCTGCAGGTTGACGCGGGGGCGCAGCAGGGCGTCGCCCTGCACCGCTTTCTCGCGCCCGGCCTCGAGGGCCTGGTCGGCCGCCAGGCTGGACGGATCGTAGGCCAGCGCCTGGCGGTAGGCGTCCGACACATCCATGGCCCACGCCGGGCCGCCGTGCAGCGCCAGCAGCAGGACCAGCAGCGCCGGCAGCGTTTTCAGTTTCACGTTCAGTTTCATTTGCTTGTTCATTTATATTCTCCTCAGGCGGCTTGCGGGCGCGTGGCGCCGTAGCAGGCCGCGTACAGGGCGGGAAGGAAGATCAGGGTCAGTACGGTCGCCACGGCCAGGCCGCCCATGATGGCCCAGGCCATCGGGCCCCAGAACACCGAGCCGGTCAGCGGCACCATCGCGAGGATCGCGGCCAGCGCGGTCAGCACGATCGGGCGCAGCCGGCGAACCGCCGATTCCACGATGGCATCCCACAGCGGCGCGCCATTGGCCACGTCTTCGTCGATCTGTACCACCAGGATCACCGAGTTCCGGATGATCATCCCGGCCAGCGCGATCACGCCGAGCATCGCCACGAAGCCGAATGGAATCTGGAACGCCGCCATCACGATGGCCACGCCGATCAGGCCCAGCGGCGCCGTCAGCAGCACCAGCCCCATCTTTTTCATGTCCTGCAGCTGGATCATCAGCAGCAGCAGCACGACCACGGCGGTGACCGGCATCACGGCAAACACCGAGGCCTGCGCCTTGGCGCTCGATTCCAGCGCGCCGCCGATCTCGATGCCGTAGCCGAGCGGCAGCGACTTGTTTAGCGGTTCCAGCTTGGCCCACACGGCGTTGGTGACGTCCGGCGCCTGGGCGTTGGCGATGTCGGCGCGTACCGTCAGCGTCGGGATGCGGTTGCGGCGCCACAGCACACTTTCCTCGCTGTCCAGGGTCAGGCGCGCCACCTGCGACACCGGCACGAATTTGCCTTCGCGCAGGTAGATCTTGGCGTCCTTCAGGTTGTTCAGGTCGGTGCGTTCGGAGGCCACCAGGCGCGCGGTGACGGCAATTGCCTGGTCATCTTCGCGGTAGTGGGTGATCGGCGTGCCCGACAGCGACGCTTCCAGCGCCGCCTTGATCTGGACCGAGCTCACGCCGAGGGCGCGTGCCTTATCCTGGTCGACGTCGACGCGCACCCGCTTGACGCGCTCGCCCCAGTCCTGGTTGACCGCACGCACATGCGGGTTGCTGCGCACGATTGCGTTCACCTTGGCGGCGATTTCGCGCACCTTGACAGGATCGTTGCCGTACACGCGGAACTGCACCGGATAGCCGACCGGCGGACCGTTTTCCAGCCGATTGACCCGTCCGCGCACATTGGCGAAACGCTGGTCGAGCAGCTTGCGCAGCTTGACAACCACCCGCTCGCGCGCCTCGCCGCCCTTGGTCATCACCATCATCTCGCCCAGGTTCAGGTTCGGGGTCTGCGCGTCGAGCGGCAGGTAGAAGCGCGGTGCGCCTTCGCCGACGAAGCTGGTGACCGCTTCGATGTCCGGGTCGCCCTTCAGCTCGCGCTCCAGTTCGCGCACCTCGCGCTCGCTGGCCTCGAAGGTCGATGCCTCGGGCATCCACAGGTCCACCATCAGCTCGGGACGGTCGGAGGACGGGAAGAACTGCTGCGGCACAGTCTTGAACAGCGCCAGCGAACCGCAGAAAGCCACCAGCGTGATGCCAATCACCCAGCCGCGGCGGCGCAGGCAGAAGTCGACGACGTTGCGGAACTTGACGTAGAAGCCGCGCTGGTACACGGCGTTCTCGTCGTGGTGGGCGTGCGGTTCTTCCTTGAGCAGCTTGAAGCCGATCCACGGGGTGAACAGCACCGCCACCACCCACGACAGGATCAGCGCGATGCCGACCACCTGGAACAGCGAATACACATACTCGCCGGTGCCCGACTTGGCGAAGCCCACCGGCAGGAAGCCGGCCGCGGTGATCAGCGTACCCGTCAGCATCGGGAAAGCGGTGGCCGTGTAGGCATAGGTGGCCGCGCGGGTCTTGTCCCAGCCCTGCTCCAGCTTGAGCGCCATCATTTCCACGGCGATGATGGCGTCGTCCACCAGCAGGCCCAGCGCGATGATCAGCGCGCCCAGCGAAATGCGCTGCAAGTCGATCCCCAGCAGGTACATGGCGAGGAAAGTCATGCCGAGCACCAGCGGAATGCACAGCGCCACCACCAGGCCGGTGCGCATGCCGAGCGAGAAGAAGCTCACCGCCAGCACGATCAGCACCGCTTCGGCCAGGCTCTTCTTGAATTCATGTACCGATTCCTCGACCACGCGCGGCTGGTCGCTGACCGAGTGGATCTGCACGCCGACCGGCAGGCTGGCCTGGATGCGCGCAACCGTCGCATCGAGCTGCTGGCCGAGGCGGATCACGTCACCGCCCTTGCGCATGCTGACCGCGAGGCCCAGCGCCGGCTGGCCGTTGAAGCGCATGCGCATCACGGCCGGCTCGACGAAGCCACGCCGCACTTCGGCAATGTCGCCAAGGCGGAAGGTGCGCTGTCCGGCGCGGATGCCGATCGAACGGATCCCTTCCACCGAATCGAATTCGCCGCTGACGGTCAGGCGCACCTGCTCGGCGCCGGTCTGTACGCTGCCGGCAGCATGCACCGCGTTGGCCTGGGCCAGCGTGGTGGCGATCAGCGCCGGGTCGACGCCCAGCGAGGCCAGCTTGGCGGTCGACATTTCGACATAGATTTTTTCCTCCTGCTTGCCGACCAGCTGCACCTTGTTGACGTCGCCCACGCGCAGGAATTCATTGCGCGCGTCGTCGGCCATCTTGCGCAGGTCGGCGTAGTTGAAGCCGTCACCGGTCAGGGCGTACATATTGCCGTAGGTGTCACCGAATTCATCGTTGAAGAACGGCCCCTGCACGCCCTGCGGCAGCGTGTGCTTGATATCGGCCAGCTTCTTGCGGACCTGGTACCAGACGTCCGGTATTTTGGACGGCGGCACCGCGTCGCGCAGGTTGATCTTGATCTGGGTCTCGCCCGGCTTGACGTAGGTCGACATGTAGTCGATCTCGGCCACGCCCTGGAGCACGCGCTCCATCGGGTCGGTCACCTGGTCGGCCATCTGCTGGGCTGCACTGCCCGGCCAGTTCGCCTGCACCACCATGGTCTTGATGGTGAAGTCGGGGTCTTCCTTCTGGCCCAGGCTGCGGTAGGCCAGGATGCCGGTCACCGTCAGCAGCAACAGCAGGAAGGCAATCATCTGCTGGTGCTTGAGCGCCCATTCGGACAGGTTGACGTTTTTCATTTCGCGCCTCCACCCAGCCGCACTTGCTGGTTCGGCTGCAGCATGTGCACGCCGGCGGTTACCACGGTCTCGCCGCCGGACAGGCCGGCCGTCACCAACACGCTGTCGTTTTGGGCGCTGCCCAGCTTGACTTCACGCGCGGCCACGCGCTGCGACTTGGTATCGACCACCCACACGCTGCGCTTGCCGCCGCCGTCGACGATCGCCGTCAGCGGCAGGCGGATGGCGCGCTTGCCATCGACATCGGGCGCCAGCACCGACGCGGTCATGCCGAGGCGCAGCAGGGTCATGTCCGGCTGGGCGATGGCGACGCGCGCCGAATAAGTGCGGGTGACGCTGTCGGTGTCCGGCGCCAGCTCGCGCAGCGAGCCGCTCCAGCGTTTGCCCGGATGGGCCCACACCGACACGTCCAGCTGGCGCGCCTGGCGCAGCTCGTCGACGCGCGATTCGGGGATGCTGATGACCACTTCGCGTTCGCCATCGGCGGCCACGGTGACTACCTGCTGGCCGGCTGCGACCACCTGGCCCGCTTCCGCGTGCAGGGCGCTGACCACGCCGGTGCGGTCGGCCACCAGGGTGGTGTAGCCGCGCTGGTTGACGTTCAGCTGCTGGCGTGCCGAGGCCGCGCGCAGCTGCGCCTCGGCCTGCTGCAGCGCCAGGCGCTGGTGGTCGACTTCCACCTGCGAGGCGAACTGGCGCGCCAGCAGGGTCTCGGCGCGTTGCAGGTCGACCTTTGCCTGCGCCACGCGGCTGCGGGTGCCGTCCAGCTCGGCGCTGGCTGCGGCCAGCTGCAGGCTTTCCTGCGCGGTATCGAGCTGCAGCAGCGGCTGGCCGCGCTGGACATGGCTGCCCACCTCGACCAGGCGCGCCACGATCTTGCCGCCGGTGCGGAAGCCGAGCTGGCTTTCATAGCGGGCGCGGATCTCGCCCGAATAAGTGGCGCCCACGGTGCCATCGCTCAGGCCGGCGACGACGGTGCGCACCGGGCGCACCTCCTCATGCTGGGCAGGCGGTGTCTTGGAACAGCCGGCGAGCAGGCTTGCTACCGCGATGGCAAGGGCGGCCTTTTTAAATTTCAGGTTCACTTCAGATGTCCTCCAATGTCAGGTGAAACAGAATATACACCAAAACGACGTTGGTGTCATTATGACGGTTAATTCAAACTGACATTGGGTACTTTTTGACGAAAAAACGCAACACGGCCGGCGCCCCGCAGGGGCGCCGGCCAGGTAGATCAGGGTGGGAAAGTAGGAAGGAAGGCGGGGTGAATCAGGCGGCGGCGGGCGCCTGCGCGTCGGCGCGGGCCTGGGCGCGCGCCAGCAGCGAGTCGGCAGCCGGCGTCAGCTTGGGCAGCGGCCCCGCGGTCAGGCGCTCGGCCTCGGCCACGCCCATGCCGAGCATGCGCAGCATCGCGGCGGTAACCGCGTCTGGATAAGCCTTGCGGGTGCGCACGCGCGCCATGCGGTCCAGGGCGGCGATGCCGGCCCCGCCGATCAGGTCCAGCGCAATCTCGAGCGGTACGTCGGCAAACACGCCCTGCTTCTGCCCCTCTTCCAGGTCGGCCGGCAGGTAGCGGAAGGTGGCCTGGTACTGCACAGTCATGCGCAGCCCGGCGGCGGCCAGGAAGCGCGCCAGCAGGCGGTGGCCGCGCGCCAGGTTCAGGTAGCAGCGGATGGCGGTAGCCACGCGCAGCGCCGGGTCGGCGATGTCGCCCACCACCGGCTCGATCAGCCGCACCATCTCGCCGCTCAGTTCATTGGCGACCGCCGCCAGCAACTCTTCATTGCTGCGGAAGTAGTTATAGAAGGAGCCCTGCGACACCTCGGCCGCCGCCACCACGTCGGGAATCACGCTGGCGCCAACGCCCTTTTCGGCAAATACGATCATGGCGCTTTCGATCAGGCGCTGGCGCATGCGCTCGCGCCGCTCGGCGGCCACGCGGGGACGATGGTCAAGGGACTTGGCGGGCATAGTCGGTCCGGTCTGTGGGAAACGCCGCGATGATACCAGATTGCATGTGTGTCAACCGTTGAACAACTGGGTGCGCCGCAGCAGCGAGTCCGGCGGTAGTTCGAAGGCCGGCAGCGGCAGCGCCGCCAGGCGCGCCGCTTCCGCCTCTCCCAGGCCCAGCGCACGCAGCATGGCGCGCGCGCTGGCGTCCGGATAGTCCGGTTCGAGCGGCTCGCGCGCCACCGAATACGCTGCGCTCAGCACCAGTCCCGCCAGCATGTCGCTGCCGACGCGCTGGCCGATGTCGCCAAAGCGGCCCGCCGCCATGCCCGCGGCCACGTCGCGCGCCAGGAAGTGCGTCCCCAGCAGGCTGTTATTCGCGGCCGGGAAAGGCAGGCGCGCCATGAAGCTGCCGTACAGCGGGAAGCGCCGCGCCGCGTGCAGCATCAGCCGGGTGCCGCAGGCAATCCGCTCGGCTGGATCGTCGCAGCGCAGCACCACCGGATCGATCGCGCGCAGCAGCTCCTCATTGATTTCCCCGGCCACTGCCGCCAACAGTTCTTCATTGGTGCGGAAGTAGTTATAGAACGACCCGCGCGCCATACCCGCGTGGGCGATGACGTCCTCGATGACCGCGTGCGGGCCCTTCTGCGCAAACACCAGCAGCGCGCTTTCCAGCAATCTGGCGCGGGTCTTCTCGCGCCGGCTGGCCGCTACGCGGGTGCGGTGATTCTCTTTATCTTCAGTATTCATAATCGTCCTTGCGGTCCATTGTACGCAGATTCTTGTTGACACACCAGTCATGCTGACGATAATGTCAGCATCATAGACAAAACGGACGGCCTTTACTGTGCCGCCAAATGAGACTGGAGACCCCAATGAATGACACTTCCCCGGCCGGGCTGCGCACGCCGCCGTCCTATCCGGAAAGCGCGCTGCCGCCCGGCATCCAGAAGCTGCAGCGGCCGACGGCGCTAATCAAGGCGCAGTCCCTGGCCTTCCTGATGTTCGAGAAGCCCGACCTGCCTGCCACGAAAGCCTTCCTGGACGACTTCGGCATGCTGCAGGTAGCCGGCGGCGGCGAGCAGCTGACCATGCGCGGACATGGCAGCGCCCCGGCGATTTACGTGGCCCGGCGCGGCCGCCGCGCGCGTTATATCGGCGCCGCGTTCACCGTCGCTTCAAAAGCCGAACTGGAACGCCTGCAGGCCGACGCCGGTGCACGCCGCCTGGACAGCGCCGACATCCCTGGCGGCGGCAGCGGCGTCGAACTGATGGACCCGGCCGGCAACCTGCTGTGGCTGGTGACCGGCCAGCGCCCCTCCATCCCCCGGCCGCTGCGCGCCCCGCTGCACCCCTACGCCAACTGCCATGGCGAGGTGCGCCGCGTGAATGCCACCGTGCGCCCGCCGCTGGTGCCGGCCGCCGTGGTCGGCTTGGCCACGTTGTGCTGCAGACGGTCGACTTTGCCGGCTTGCGAAAAACGTCTTACGGCCTTTACGTTTTCGGACATGGCACCACGCCACGTTATCGACGCGACTGGAGAAGGGTTCACTCTGTCGCCAGAGCACATGGCATTCTCTCCGCTCAGCAGCAAGAAGCGGTGGACCAAAGCAGCTATCATTGACCTCTACAACAGCCAAAAGGGACCTGACCAATCAGATTATCCGGCCACATCCCTCGGCAATAAAAGCATGGAGAAGGTGGTCAAGGACATCGTGGAACTTCTCACCGCTCGAAGGAAGGTCGATGGCGCCACCGAGCGGGGAATAAGTTAAATCGTTTATACGATATATGCCCCCCTTGCGAAGCGCGGTTAATCTTTCCAAAAAACCCGTGCGTCTTACGGAAGATACTGGCAATTTAAAACCACTGGTATCGCGTCGCACTGTTCAACCGTTACAATCACCCGTCTAAACGTAACGCCTTCCGATAAAAATCCATGGCCAAGAAAAAGCAGTCCTTGTTCGAAGACATCGCCCATATTGCTGCCAAGCTGCCGTGGCAGGTTTCACTAATTCTAGCTAGCGCCGCGTACTTCGGGTTCCATCACGTTGCCGCCATGCCGCCAACACCAGTGCAGACTGGGACCGCCAACATTGGAGCCGCATTGACCGGCGTTCTGCTGCGAACTGCTGGAAGTGTCCTGCAGTACGTGGTGCCCCTTGCATTCGCTTTGGGAGCCATGATTTCGGTATTCAAACGGCGTAAGCATTCCGAACTTCACAACACGGTTGCCGCAGCGCCCCACCGGGGGGCGCTGGAGAAGATGTCTTGGCGTGAGTTCGAGGACCTAACAGCGGAAGTATTCCGGCGAAACGGTTTCAAGGTTATCGAGCGAGGTGGTGCGGGGCCAGATGGCGGTGTTGACGTCGAGCTGCGGATGGGGTCAGACAAATATCTAGTTCAATGCAAGCAATGGAAGTCACTGAAAGTTCGCGTCGCTACTGTCCGGGAGCTCTACGGAGTAATGGCGGCCGAAGGCGCCGTTGGCGGATTCGTCGTTGCGTCCGGAGACTTCACCAGTGATGCCCTCAGCTTCGCCGAGGGGCGCGCCATCAAGCTGGTGCACACGGCAGAGATGCTTAGGATGGTGGCTGAGACCCGAAAGGAGGAGACCTCGGGGCTGACGCCGGCGGTGAAGCCAAATCAGGGTAAGGCCCCAGCAGCGATAATGACTCCCCTCTGTCCAAAGTGCGGGGTGCCCATGGTTCTGCGGAGCTCAAAAAAAGGCGGCGCAGCCGGCAATGCGTTTTGGGGATGCTCGAAGTTTCCCGGATGCCGGGGCGTCTTGAAGGCGGCGTGAAACCATTCGCGGAGATGGCTGTAGGAACTATATAGCGCGTAAAGTTCGCGTTATACGATGCTTACTCGCCTGGTTCCAAGTAATGGGAGAGCTAAAATTATGCATAAGAAAGCCGCCTTCAGTGGGCGCTTAGCGACCTCACCAGTGGCACATCTCAATGCCAATCACTCAGCATCCACCATCGACTCATGAGCACATACAAATGGCAGTTCGCCCCCCGCTTCCGCCGCAACGCCTTCGGCTGGAAATCGGACACGCCAATCCAACGCATCAAAGAAGCGCTCACTGAAATCAAAGCTGTCGCGAAGAAGGAGCCGGTCCTGGCCGCCGAGGGGGCCGTGCTGTTCCTAGAGAAGCTAGCGCCGGCGATTGAGCGAGTCGACAGCTCTTCGGGCGGCATTGGCTCTGCGGTCAACCGCGCCATCGAGACCCTCGTCCCAATCATTGCAAAGGCCGAGGTCAGCCGTGCGGTGCGAGAGAAATGGCTGGACCGTCTGTGGGACGCCCTTCAGGAGGACGACATCCCGTACCTTGAGCACCTTGGAGAGCTTTGGGGCGACATGTGCGCGACGCCAGAAATCGCGGCACATTGGGCTGATTATCTGTCGCCGACGTTGACGACAATGTGGGAGCACTGCGCAAGCAGCAGCGAATATGGATATTTCAAGGGGACCACCGCCTGCCTAAGCGCGCTGTTCGCGGCCGGGCGTCACGACGAGCTGCTCGCATTGATAGCGAAGTCCGAGTACAAGAACAAATCCTGGCACTTCCGGATATGGGGTGCGAAGGCATTGGCTGCCGCCGGCAAGCCCACGGAGGCCATCCGCTACGCGGAGGGCTCAAAAGGGTTGAACGCGCCTCTGACGGCCATTGCGGCGTTCTGCGAAGCTGTTCTGTTGGACTCGGGGTTTGCAGATGAGGCGTATGCGCGATACGCCGTCGAAGCGACGTATGCGACGACCAACCTGGCGACATTCAAGGCAATCGTGAAGAAATATCCGCACATGCCACGGGAGACCATTTTGCGTGACCTAGTTGCAAGCCAGCCAGGGAATGAAGGCAAGTGGTTCGCTGCTGCCAAGGATGCGGGCTTTTTTGAGCTGGCCATCGAGCTCGCGAAGCGGAGCCCATCAGACCCGCGGACACTGATACGCGCCGCCAGGGACTTTGCCGAGGAACGACCGGAGTTCGCGCTCGCGGCCGGCATGACGGCGCTGCGAGGTATCGCGAATGGGTGGGGTTACGACATTACAGGCATCGACGTGCTGGATGCGTACGCGGCCGTGATAGCGGCGGCCGGCGCCGCGGGCGTGGATGTGGCGGTCGTTAAAGCGGATGTGCAGGCGCTGATTGCGGCCAGCCGCGGTGGTGAGTTTATTGGGCGAGTGTTGGGGCGGCAGTTGGAATACTGAAAAGGCGGACCTTCATAGTTGTAAAATTTCGGTCGTCGAACCTCTACAAACGGGAAGTCTATGTTTGGGTGGCGTTGCAACCGCCCAACCCGCCGGAAACAAATTAGGCAATTCGGGCATACGACTTCAGCCATCCCAGTCCCTCTTCGATCTTTAAGTAGAGGCTTGCGTACCCTTTGCGCAGCAAACTGTCCGGCAGCGCCCAGTCCCATTTTTCGCGCTGTAGGTTCTTTGCGTCTTCCAGCAAGACGTCAAGTTCCGGCAGTTCATCCAAAGCCGCATCGAGAATTGCTTCGGCAATCTCGTCAGTGGTCGCTCCCATCTTGATGACTTCGATGCCTGGACCGGCCGCATAGGCGGTAAACCCTCTATGGCGGAGGATGCAGGCAATGGCGTCGTTGGCGGCATCGCCCAGCCACGTCATCAAGAGAACTTCGTATCCATGGTCGACTACGAAATCCTGAGCGAGGCCGCGGCAGCATAGTAAGAACGCGCTTCAGCCAAAAAGCGATTTGCCGTCGCATCCAAGAATGCTGGCTCTTGGTCAGACTCAAGCAGCTGGAATTCCATCTGCGCGTCGCTCAGGTTGAACAACTGCTGAATCAGCAGCACGCGCACCATTAACTCGGTGGGAAACGGCGGGCGGCCGCCGCGTTCGCGGCCGGGTCGCGGTGCGGCGCGGTCGACTTCTGCCGCCAAGGCAGCAAAATCGACGTGCTCCGCCATTACCCGCAGCGCGTCGCCAAGCTTGTTCAGCTTCGCTTCACGTTCCTGGTCGGCAAACAGACTGGTCTTGATCATGAAAAATCTACGTCAGATTCGAGGCAGCGATATCATGCCAGATTGGCGAGGGTTTTTCGAGGTACCCTACGATAACACGTCAGCTTCTATCGGCGGGACCAGCGTCGCCAGCTCATCCTTGTAAGCTAGGATTGGGTTGTAGAGTTTATGAAATGCGCGACCAATAGCACCGTAGAAAAGCAACAATTTAGGAGGATTTTCGCCTCCCATCAATACGTGCCGAACGGCGATACCCGGATACGGGTCTACGTAGTAAATTCTTGAGATGCCAAGTTGATACGCCTTTTTCGAACAAAGTTCGCATGGACGGGCGGTCGTGAACAGCACACCCCCGAAAATTCCATGGCTTCCATATTTGGATAGCTGAAGAAAAGCATTCTCTTCCGCATGCAACGATCTCGTATGTACTTGATTCTTTTCCTCGGTAAGCGCGTTGTACTCGGATTTGAAGCAGTACGACAGATTCCTTCCCGTCTTCTTGATCGGGATATTAAAGGCGAAGCAAGCCTATCCTTTTGTCACCTGCACCAAGAGTGAACCATGAAAAAGATCGACAAGGTTCTGTTGACCGGCAAGACCCGCACGTCCTCGCCAGACGGCCGAGTCATCGCCGGCAATCACGAGGGCAATGTCGAGATCAATCTCTCCGCGCCAGCCAATGGAACTGGCGGAGGCTATGCGTTTGAAGCCGTTGCACCGCACGCGGTGGCCGAGCAGCTGTTCGCCGGCGCGTGGTCGGCCTGCTATATGGCCGCAGTGTCGGCGTCGTGGCGCAGGAAAAGGTATGACTTCCAGGCAATACGGCGCTGGAGATCGAGGTGGATCCTGGACTTGGCGGGGGGATTACCACCTCCAGAGCCGCATCAACCTGATCGTCCCGGGACTGGACAAAGCGTTGGCGCTGGAGATCGCCCATGCGGCAGACGCGATCTGCCCCTATTCCAAGGCAACACGCGGCAACATCGACGTGGACCCGAGCGTCACCACCTATCAGCGCGTCAAGTTGACGCCTGTAGCACGGCGGCTGGCGACGCGTGGGCCGAGTCATCGGACGCGTCCAGTTGCAAAGAAAGCGGAAGCCGCCAGGACACATCACCCCGGCTGGTTACCGGAAATGATTAGTTGACCGTCCACGTCCAAGGAAATACTATGTTATAACCCTCAACGTCATGGACCTAGTTCCAATGGAACCTCGATCGCAAACGAAATTGGATGCCATGTCCGATACTTGCGTTGTCGTGATCGACGATGACATGGCGTTTCGCGATTCGCTCGAAAGGCTCTTGCGCTCAGCCGGTCTGTATTCGCTCTCATTTGCTTCAGTCGCTGAATTTACCGAATCCGAATTGCCTGATGTTCCTACCTGTCTCATCCTGGATGTCAGGATGCCCGGGCGAAGCGGTCTGGAGTTTCAGCGCGATCTTGCTGCTGCCGGCACATCGCCCCCGATCGTGTTTATCACCGGATACGGTGATATCCCAATGACGGTGCAGGCAATGAAGGCTGGCGCCATTGAATTTCTCACCAAGCCGTTTCGGGATCAAGATCTCCTGGACGCGGTCAACGTGGGGATTGATCGCGACCGCGAGCGCAGGGTGCAGGGACATTGCCTCACTGCGCTTAGTGCACGATTCGTTGAATTGACTCCTCGAGAACGCGCGATCCTCATACAAGTCGTACAGGGCCGCCTGAACAAGCAGATAGCAGGAGCCCTTGGCATTACCGAAACCACTGTCAAAGTGCATCGAAGTAACATGATGCACAAGATCGGGGCACAATCGCTCCCAGAACTGTGCCAATTCGCGGACCAGCTCAAGCTCTTACAGAAAAAGCCCGAGCGCGCGTAGTTGCAGCAGCAGGCGTATTTCCTTCAACGCGTCGCCAGGCGGGCTGAACCTAAACCAAGGTTTAGGGGTCGCTTTTGGCGAGGGTAGTATCATTCACGATGCGGTAGTGCTCACCAATGCTACCGGGTGGACTGTAAAGGCCGCAAGTGACGTACCGGAGGATATGTTGCCTGAGCAATTCCATATCTATGTCGTCGATGACGACCCTTCCTTTGGCGACTCCATGCGACGGTTGCTGAAGTCGCACGGCTACTCGGTGTCGCTGTTCCGGTCCGCGGCCGAATTTCTTGGTGCGTCGCAATTGTCCGATAATGCCTGCCTGATTGCCGATATTCACATGCCGGGCATGACCGGTGTGGAGCTGTATGTAGCCGTGCGTAAGACGGGGCGTACCATACCGACGATTCTGATCACGGCGTATCCCGAAGAGACGGTCCGGCAACGCATGCTCGACCTAGGTGTCATTTCCTATCTAAACAAGCCGCTCAACGAAGCGGTCTTGATCGACTGCCTCCGCCACGCGCTTGCTTGCAACCTGGCGAAACGAGCCCCCCGATGAACGCGCCGGGATTTCGATTCGATGACGCTTGCCTCGAGGTATTGTGGGAAGGCGCCGACCGAAGATTTTGCAAACTGCGCCATGACGACGCCAAGGGCGATCAATACGCCTATATAGCCGGAAGCGCCGGCTCCGGCCATGAATCGCGGGCAGCCATCACCCGCCTGGCACACGAATACGAGCTCAAGAGCTCGCTCGATGAGGCGTGGGCGCTGCAACCGCTGGAGCTGTTGCATGAAGGCGGACGCACTATTCTGCTTGTTCAGTACAGCACTGGTGCGCCACTCGACCAATTCATGGATCATCGCATGGCGACCGGCCCGTTTCTGCGTCTTGCCATTGAGTTGGCAGGCGCTTTGGGCCTGCTTCACGGCAAGGGACTCATTCACAAGGACCTCAAGCCGGCCAACATCGTCGTCGACCCCGTTGCGGCGAAAATATGGCTGACGGGGTTCGGCATCGCCGCACATGTTCCGAACAGGCGTGCGCTAAAAGTGACTCCCGAGACGATCACCGGCACGCTGGCGTATATGGCGCCCGAGCAGACCGGACGGATGGATTGCGCTATCGATGCGCGCAGCGATCTATATGCACTGGGCGTGACTTTGTACCAAATGATCACGGGCGTACTGCCATTTGCCGCGGAAGATCCCATGGAACTGGTGCACAGCCATATCGCGCGACAGGCAGTGCCCCCCGCCGAACGGACTGAAGGCGTGCCCGCTGCGGTGTCAGCAATCATCATGAAATTACTCTCCAAGACGCCGGAGGATCGATATCAAACCGCTGCGGGCCTGCACGCGGACCTGCGGCACTGCCTAGCCCTGTACCAGCTGACGGCTGACTTTGGTCCATTTGTGTTGTCCTCGCACGACATCCCCGATCTCTTGCGGATTCCCGATACCTTGTACGGGCGCGAGGACAGTGTCCTGGCGCTGTTTGCTGCATTCGAACGCGTGGCCAGTGGAGGCAGCTCTGAACTGATGCTCGTCTCCGGATATTCAGGCATAGGCAAATCGTCTGTCGTCAACAAGCTGCAAAAGACGCTGCACACGTCGCAGGGAATTTTTGCTGCAGGAAAATGCGATCCATTCAAGCAAGATATCCCATATGCCGCACTGGCCCAGGCCTTGGGGGACCTGGTACACATGATCCTGCGCGCCAGTGAACCGGAATTGGCTCACTGGCGCGATGCCATTCAGGGCGCCCTGAATCCGAACGGACAGCTCATCACCAGTCTCATTCCCGAACTTGAACTCGTCATCGGCAAACAGTGTCCTGTTCCCGACTTGCCGCCGCAGGACTCTGGCAACCGTTTTCAAATGGTGTTCCGAAACTTCCTCCAGGTTTTCGCGCGGCCGGAACACCCGCTGATCCTTTTTCTCGATGACCTGCAAAGCATTGACGAAGCGACCCTTGCACTGGTCGAAGAGCTGATCGGTCAGCGTGAGATAGGCCACCTGTTGCTGATCGGTGCCTACCGTGACAACGAGGTCGGGTCTTCTCACCCATTGGTAGCGGCGTTCGACGCGATGCGCCGAACCGGCACACCGGTAAGGGAAATAAAGCTTGCAACGCTTGCTCCCGGCGATCTGGGTCGGCTGATCGCAGGCGCCCTGCATTGCGACGAGCAAAGCGCGTATCCGCTCATGTGCCTAATAAACGAAAAGACGGGCGGAAACCCGTATTTCACGATCGAATTCTTGTCCGAGCTGACGATCGAGTCGCTGCTGCACTTTGATGCTGGAACTGCGGCGTGGACGTGGGACGCCCCGCGCATCGCCGCCAAGGGATACGCCGATAACATCGTGCACTTGATGGTGGGAAAAGTTAAACGTTTGCCCGTGGCCGCACAGCAGAGTTTGAAACAGCTCGCCTGCCTCGGCAACATCGCACAGTTTGCGACGCTCGCCATTGTGCGCAAGTGCCCCGAGGAACAGATTCACACAGCCTTTGAGGACGCGGCAAAGGCCGGCCTTATCGTCCGGCTTGGTGCTGCCTACCAATTTTCGCATGACCGTGTACAGGAGGCCGCGTATGCGCTAATTCCGCCAGCGCTGCGCGCCGATGCCCACCTGCGAATCGGCCGCCATCTGCTTGCAGCGGGCGTAGCGGAGCCCACGGCCGAGTGGATCTTCGCCGTGGTGAACCAACTTAACTACGCCGTTGACCTGATCTCGGATGTGAACGAGAAAAACACACTGCGTGAACTGAATATATCCGCCGGGCTGCGGGCGAAGGCAGGGATCGCCTATGGCGCTGCGCGGGATTACCTCGCACAAGCTGCAGCGCTCACTGCCACAGACAGCTGGGCGCAGGCCAACGCAGCAACGCTCGAGCTTCACCTTCTCCTGGCCGAGAGTGAATATCTGGTCGGAAATTTTGCGGCGGCAGACCAGTTATTTAAGCTGATGCTCGATAATGCCTGCTCCGATCTCGACCGCGCCCGCATCTACAGCCTGCGGATGAAGGTGTACCAGGTTGGCAACAGCTACAACCAAAGCTTCGAGTTCGCGCTTGAGGCGTTACGGCTTTTCGGGGTCGGCTTCCCGGAGTCGGACGAGGCGATCCAGACAGCGGCGGACGCAGAATTTCGTGCCGTACGCGAGAACCTGCGTGGACGCCAGATTGGCGAACTGCTCGACGCCCCGACTGCCGATTCCCCGGAGGTACGGGCCATCATCGACCTGCTCGTCGATGCCGTTCCCAGTGCCTACAACGGCAGGCCGAAGCTGTTTCCGCTGGTGGTCATGCGGGCCGTGAACTATTCCTTGCAGTTCGGGCACACCGACCAGTCGAGCTACGCCTACGCAGTGCATGCCCTGATGCTGGTTGGAGTCTACGGTGAAATGGCGCAAGCATTCGAATTTTCCGAAATGGCACTGCGTCTTAACGAAAAGTTCAAAAATGTGCGCCTGCGCGGAACCCTGCTGCATTTGCATGGCGATCATGTCAATTTCTGGCGCCGTCCGTTTGCAACTGGCATTCCGATCCTGGAACAGGGATTTCGCGCCTGTCTCGAAGTCGGTGACCTGGTCTACGCAGGCCATCTTGCGTTTCTGTCCGTCTGGCAAGCGATTGAACGGGGCGATGAAATCGGCGCGGTCAGCATGCTTGCTGCCGACAATTCCAAGTTTGCCCGTCAAAGCCACAACGACGCAGTGCGGGAAACCATCGAACTCGAGCTGCAATTTTTAGCATGCCTGCAGGGACGAACCAGCGCTCCGCTCATGTTCGACGCTGCCGGCTTTGACGAGTGCTGCTCGCTTGCCATACTTGAGAGAGCTGCGTTTGGCTGCGGGCTGGCGTTCCATCCGATCATGAAACAAATGCTGGCCGTCGTGTTTGGCAGGCACAGCGAAGCGTTGATTTTCGCACGCCAAGCCGAGCCAATGCTCGCAGCAGCGATGGCGACCCCGATTGAGGCTTCCCACCATTTCTACTATGCCTTGACCGTCACGGCGCTTTATCCGGAGGCGCCGCTGCAAGAGCGGCAGCAGTTCACCAGTATCGTTAAAGACAAGCTCAAGAGGTTGAAACACTGGGCCGAGAACTGCCCCGAAAATTTTCAGGACCGGTACGCGCTGGTCCGGGCCGAAGTGGCCCGGATTGAAAACAGGCCGGACGAGGCCACTGAATGGTACGAGAAGGCGATCCGCTCCGCCCGCGACAATGGCTTCGTTCACATCGAAGCATTGGCGTCGGAACTGGCGGCCCAGTTCTACGCCGCACGTGGTTTCGAGACCATCGCACACGCCTACCTGCGGGAGGCGAGGTATTGCTATCATCGTTGGGGCGCCCAGGGCAAGGTCGAGCAACTCGATCAATATTATCCGCACATCCGGTCAGACCATCGCCGAGCGGAACCGGCTACGACGGTGCAGGTGCAGATCGAGCACCTCGATCTGGCAACCGTGATCAAAGTTTCCGAAGCTGTGTCGGGTGAGATTGTCCTGGAGAAGCTGATCGATACCTTGATGCGCATCGCCATCGAGCACGCCGGCGCGCAGCGCGGCCTGCTGATCGTACCGCGAGGCGATGAGTACCGGATCGAAGCGGAGGTCACGATCCGCGCCGACGCGGTGGACGTGGATCTGCGGCAAACGAGCGTGACTGCCGCCGATCTTCCCGAGTCGGTTTTCCACTATGTTGTACGCACCAGGGAAAATCTGGTGCTGGGAGATGCATCGGGTCTAAGCCCGTACGCGGCTGACGACTACATTTTCGCTCGTCGTTCGCGCTCGGTGCTCTGTATGCCTATACTCAAGCAGGGCACCATGCTGGGCCTGCTGTACCTTGAAAACAGCCTGATGCCTCACGCCTTCACGCCGGCGCGCATGGCGGTCCTCAAGCTGCTCGCATCCGCGGCGGCAAGCTCGATGGAAAACGCGCGGCTGTACCGCGACCTCGCCGTGCGCGAAGCAAGAATAAGGCGGCTGGTCGATGCCAACATCATCGGGATCGTGATAAGCGACACCGCAGGACGGATTCTCGAGGCGAACGATGCATTTTTGCGTATCGTCGGCTACGACCGTGAGGATTTGGTCTCGCAACGCGTCCGCTGGACCGATATGACGCCGCCGGAGTGGCGCGAACGCGACAAACAGTACCTGGTGCCGCAGCTGAAAATGGCCGGCAGCCTGCAGCCGTTCGAGAAGGAATTCTTCAGGAAGGACGGCAGCCGCGTGCCTGTTCTGATTGGCGTGGCAAGCTTCGAAACCGGCGGCGACCAAGGCGTCGCTTTCGTGCTCGATCTTACCGAGCGTAAGCAGGCCGTGGAGGCGCTGCGCGCTTTGCAGATGGACCTGGCTCACGCAAACCGCCTGGCAACGATGGGGCAGCTTGCCGCCTCGATCGCCCATGAAGTCAATCAGGCAATTGGTGCGTCGCGCAACAACTCGCACGCTGCACTGCGATTCCTGTCCTCCGATCCACCGGATATCGGCGACGCCATCGAAGCGCTCGAGTGCGTGGTAGGCGATACCTACAGGGCTGGCGAAATTATCGGACGGATCCGCGACCAGGTCCGAAAAGTGCCGGCCCATATGGAGCAGGTCGCCCTCAATGACGCCATCAAGGAAGTGATCTCCCTTGTCAGGGGCGAGATGTCGAAACATCAGGTGACGGTGCGAATGCAGCTCGCCGAGGCAGTGCAGTCGGTTCGAGGCGATCGCGTTCAGCTTCAACAGGTCATGCTCAATCTCATCGTCAATGCGATCGAGGCAATGGCCAGTGCCAATGCCGCATTGCGCACCTTGACGATCGTCACTGAGGCGGTGTCATCGCACGACTTGCTCGTGACCGTCAGCGACACCGGGCCCGGCATTGCAACGGAGAACCGCGAGCGCGCTTTTGAATCGCTCTACACCACCAAGGCGGGCGGACTGGGCATTGGTCTATCTATCTGCCGGTCCATTATCGATGCCCACGGCGGCAAATTATGGATGGATCCTGCACTGCCACATGGCGCCGCCTTCAGGTTCACCCTCCCTCCCCTCCAATGAACCAAGGTTTAGTCCGATGCGCCGACCGTATAGGCGCACTGTCTGCTGATTGACGACGGCATGCGCCGCCCGCACTTTGCCTGGGCGTGTCAATACCACAGGGCCGAACCGTTCGACCAAGGCGCAATACAAGACAACCGTAACGTCCGGCATCCTTGTCCTGGGTTGTGAACGTTTGCAGTCACACCCTAACGCAACCAGTCGTTGCCAAGGAGTTTGCCATGCAAGAGACGCCAGATGTCCTGCGCCGTCGCTTCTGCAGCGCTGCAGCGGTGACCGCTGCCAGTGCCGCAGGTCTTCTTAACCTGCCCGAAACAGCATACGCCATGAGTCAACCCCGCGAGCGGGCGGGAACCGATGGCGTCTTAATTCGTCCATTCCACGTCAAATTCCCGGAATCGGACCTGGCCGATATGCGCCGTCGCATCAAAGCGACCCGGTGGCCGGAAAAGGAAACGGTGTCGGACGCTTCGCAAGGGGTTCAGCTCGCGACCACGCAGGCGCTTGCGAAATATTGGGCCAATGAATACGACTGGCGTAAAGTCGAGGCGCGCCTGAACGCCCTACCCAATTTCATCACCAATATCGATGGGCTCGACATCCACTTCGTTCACGTGCGTTCGAAACACGCAAACGCGTTGCCTCTCATCGTCACCCACGGATGGCCCGGTTCAATCATTGAACAGATGAAAATTATCGGTCCGTTGACCAATCCCACTGCGCACGGGGCAAGCGCATCGGACGCATTCGATCTGATCATCCCTTCGATGCCGGGCTACGGGTTTTCTGGCAAGCCGAAAACGACGGGATGGGAACCCACCCGCATGGCGCGCGCGTGGGCCGTGCTGATGACACGCCTTGGCTACAAGAAATACGTGGCCCAGGGCGGCGATTGGGGTGCGCTCGTCACCGAGATGATGGGCGCGCAGGCGCCTCCAGGTCTGCTGGGAATTCACACCAATTTCCCTGGCGCCGTTCCCGCTGATATCGACATTGCTGCCGCGTCGGGCGCGCCGGCGCCGGCCGGCCTGGCAGGCGACGAACTGGCGGCATACGAACGGATCAAGGTGGTATATGCCAAGGGTATCGGCTATGCCTATCAGCTCGGTTTGCGCCCGCAAACGATGTACGGGCTTTCCGACTCCCCCGTCGGCCTCGCCGGATATCTGCTCGACCATGATGCGCTCAGCTACGGCCACATCGCAGAGCTGTTCGCCGGAAAATCTTACGGCGACCTGACCCGGGACGATATTCTGGACAATATTACGCTTACATGGTTGACCAACACCGGGATTTCTTCAGGGCGCCTGTACTGGGAGAACAAACTGACCTTTTGGAGGCCGAAGAATGTCGTCGTCCCGGTCGCCGTCAGCGCGTTTCCTGAAGAACTATTCCAATGCCCCCGCAGCTGGGCGGTGAAGGCGTATCCCAAACTGATTCATTTCAACAAAATGGACCGGGGCGGCCACTTTGCCGCCTGGGAACAACCGACCCTTTTCTCGGCCGAGCTGCGTGCCGGGTTCAAGTCGCTGCGCGGCTGACGGGTTGCTTGAGGCTGCGCGGACCGACTGTCGTTCGCGCAGATTACGGCCTTGTTTGGCAGATATGCACTGCCTTTACACGGTCCAAATCAAGTCGGATCGCTTGCTCGGACCCGGTGTACAGTTTCCCAGCGATCCCGGGAGAAATGCAATATGGAACCTTTCCACCTCCACGTTTCAAATGAAGTACTCAACGACCTGCAGACGCGGCTCAAGCTCACGCGCTGGGTCGACGACTTCGCCAACGAAAGCTGGCAGTACGGCACCAACACGGCCTACCTGCGGGAACTGGTTGCGTATTGGACCGACGGCTACGACTGGCGCAAACATGAGCGTGCGATCAATACGTATCCACAGTTCCGCACTGAAATCGACGACATCCCAATCCACTTCATACATGTGCGCGGCAAGGGGCCCAATCCTAAACCGCTGATTCTGACGCACGGCTGGCCCTGGACGTTCTGGGAGTACCGTAAGGTCATCGCGCCCCTGAGCGATCCCGGCGCGTACGGCGGCGATGCTGCCGATGCATTCGACGTGGTGGTGCCATCCCTGCCTGGTTACGGATTTTCGACGCCGCTGCACAAATCAGGGATCAATTTCTGGCGTACCTCAGAGCTGTGGGTCAAGCTGATGGAGCGGCTGGGTTACCCGCGCTTTGCGGCGCACGGCGCCGACTGGGGCGCACTGATCGCAGCTGATCTGGGACACCGCTTTCCCGAGCGTATGATCGGTGTGCACTTCCCGATGACGCTGCCGCTGGACCTGTTCAGCGGAGGCCTGCCCGCGCCCGAGGACTACGATCCGGACGAAGCGGCGATGGCCGCACGCCTGCAGGCCTTCTTCAATGGTGAAGCGGCCTATTCCTCCCTTCAAAGCACCAAACCACAGACGATTGCCGTAGGGCTCAACGATTCGCCGGCAGGGTTAGCATCGTGGATCATCGAAAAACAGCGCAGCTGGAGCGACTGCGGCGGCAACGTCGAGACCCGTTTCTCCAAGGACGATCTGTTGACCACAATCATGATCTACTGGGTCACCCAGAGCTACGGAACATCGGCGCGGTACTATTACGAGGCCGCGCACCATCCTTGGACGCCAGTGCACAACCGCTCGCCCGTCGTCGAGGCGCCGGTCGGGGTTTCAGTCTTGCCAGAGGAGGTTTGCAGCGCGCCGCGACGCTGGGCCCAGCGCTACTACAACCTCCAGCAGTTGCGGCACCATCCTAGCGGCGGACACTTCGGGGCCTGGGAAGAACCGCAGGCGATGATCACCGATATCCGGGATTTTTTCCGATTGCGCTAAGTCGGCACGTCGCTGGATGCCGCGGATGACATTGTCCGTCCGCTGCAGGACCGGCTGGTGCGGGTTGACATCGAAACATTGGCACTCGGCTATGCCGGCGTCTATTCCGGTTTCTTGCGCCGTGCGGAAGCTGCCTCTTCGAAATACGGCATCAAGACCGTGGACATCCTGGTGGAACTCGGCCGCCGCCGCTTGGTGGGCGGAAAGGAAGACCTGATCGTCGACGTGGCGCTGGATTTGGGCCGCCAGTAAGCCGGCCCTGAACGACGGGCAGCACCACCACCAGGTCGGTCTCGCCGACCTGGATGTCCTGCTGGGCAAGCAATGTGGTCGCCTGACCTCGTTGCAGGGGCTGGTCGTTAAAGAAGTGCAAAGCCAGGCCGCCTGAATGCCAGCTGCCCGGCCAACCGAAGTCAGGATTCGCGATTGCATTTGCATAGCTTGACAAACTGTATTTCACTGCGTATTCTACATCACATCCGATTCAATCGTGTTCGAGGCAATCTGATTAACTCGCCAAGAAAACGAACATGAACTCCAAATACGCCGCAGTAGCGGCAACCCTCGCCCTGTCCCTGTCCGCCCTCGTGACCGGCGCCCAGGCAGCTATCGGCCGCCATACCATAACCTGCAGTACCTGTTTGAAGAATTACCTATGAACCTCATCTCAACAACCCGCGATGGCCTGGCTGGGATTAATTACCCAGTTGCGCAGGACAACCGCTACGACACCTGGGGCGCCTTCCACAATATGTACTGGCCTGCTGTGTACCTGATCGACAAGAAGGGCCGCATCGTCTACACCCACTTCGGCGAAGGCAAATATGCCGAGACCAAAGCGCAGATCCAGCGCCTGCTGGCCCAATAAACGGCACCGGATTGTATGCGCATGTATCTGTCGCCGGTGCCGATACACAGCGCTACAAAACGGGCGCAAAAATCGCATGCGATTGCATCGGAACAGCTTGACAAACCGTATTTCACTGCGTATTATTAATCATATCCGATTCAATCGGATCCGACATAATCTGCATTACTCTTCAAGGAAACGAACATGAGCTCCAAATACGCCGCAGTAGCCGCAACCCTCGCCCTGTCCCTGTCCGTCCTCGTGACCGGCGCCCAGGCAGCCGACGCCCCGAAGCAGACCGAAAAATGCTACGGCGTGTCGAAGGCTGGCGCCAACGACTGCGCCGCCGGCGCGGGCACCTCGTGCGCCGGCAGCGCGACGGTCGACTACCAAGGCAACGCCTGGACCCTGGTCGACAAGGGCACCTGCGAAAAAATCAAGACGCCTAAGGGCTTCGGTTCGCTGAAAGAAAAAGCGTAATCGCTGCGCATCCGCTCCTTTCCGTCCAGCCCATTACTCAAGCGAATACAACATGAAAATGATCAAAATTGCAGCCCTCGCCGCCGCCATCGCCGCCCCGGCCATCGCGTCGGCGATTCCCTACGCTGTTACCGTCGGCGCCAAGAACGTGCTGCTGGTTGGCGGCTCCTATGTCGACGCCTCGTCGACCTGGCGCAATGTGCATGACCGCCTGTGGATCGACGGCTACAAAGTCACCATCGTCCAGCAGTCGCATGACTCGCTCGACGAGAACGTGGCGGCCACCCGCGCCGCCATCGAAGCGCAAGACGGTCCCGTGGTCCTGGTTGGCCACGACATCGGCGGCGCCGTGATCTCGATCGCCGGCACCAGCGACAAAGTGAAGGCGCTGGTGTACGTGGCGGCCATCCAGCCAGCCGTTGGCGAAAGCGTGGCGCAGCTGATGGCCTCCAAGCCAGCACTGCACAATGAACTGGAAATCGGCCGCGATGGCCGCCAGTCGATCAAGCCGCTCAAGTTCCAGGAAGTGTACGCCGCCGACATTCCGCCGAACCGCACCAACTTCCTGTCGGTGTCGCAGCCGCGCGTGTCGCCAGCGTCGCTGGCCACGCCAAGCTGGGAAGCCGCATGGCGCACCAAGCCGACCTACGCGATCGTCGCCACCGAAGACCGCATCATCAACCCCGAACTGCAGCGCTGGATGTACAAGCGCGCCGGTTCCAAGGTGACCGAGATCAAGGCCAGCCATGCACTGAACCTGGCCAAGCCGGAAGAAGTGGAAGACGTCATCAAGAAGGCCGCGCAAGCAGTCAAGTAAGCACCGCGCAAGCGTCGCGGCCCGGCAAACCGGCTTGTTTGTATCCGAGTTTGTCTGTCCCGGCAGTACATGTGGCGATACAAAACCCGCCCATGGCAGATATAAGCAAGACACAGTGCGCTCGTAAGCTGTAACACATGCGGCCGGTTCGCATCCGCCGCAGGCAGGGAGCGTTATTTTTTCGGCATGGGGCCGCTATCGGCCGCCATGCCATAACCCGCAGTACCTTTTTGGAGTAACCTATGAACCTCATCTCGAAAACCCGCGTTGGCCTGGCTGGCGCAGCGGCACTGATCGCCCTGGCATCCATGGGCGCATCGACCACGGCCTTCGCCGCCGACGCGCCTGAAAAGCCAACCCGCTGCTACGGCGCCAACAGCTGCAAAGGAAAAGGCCTCTGCGCTACCGCGAAGCACGACTGCAAGGGCCTGAACGAATGCAAGGGCCAGGGCGTCCTCGCCAAGACCCCGACCGAATGCAAGGCAATGGGCGGCTCGCTCACCGAGCTGGCTTCCTAGTCCTCTGGCCCCCCGTGCAAGCGGGGGGCTACGCCCGCGCATTTTTCCTAAAAAGGTGCATCATGTCTGCGAAGTCACTACCACCCTCTTTCCACGGCTATGGCCTCGGCCTGCGCCGCGAGCATTACGCCAATTTCCTCGAGACCAACGTGCCGGTCGATTTTGTCGAGGTCATTTCCGAAAATTTCATGGTCGCCGGCGGCCAGCCGCGGCATATTCTGCGCCAGGTGCGCGAACGCCATCCGGTGGCCCTGCACGGGGTGTCGATGTCGATCGGCTCGGCCGACGGCCTCAATCCCGATTACCTGAAACGCCTGAAGGCGCTGGTCGACGAGATCGACCCGCTGTTTGTCTCCGACCACCTGAGCTGGTCGCGCATCGACAACTTTAATTCGCACGACCTGCTGCCAGTCCCCTATACCATCGAAGCGCTCGATATCGTGTGCGCCCATATTTCGATGGCCCAGGACACGCTGGGCCGCGCCATGCTGTTCGAGAACCCGTCCAGTTATCTCGCCTTTGACGGCGCCGTGATGACCGAATGGGAGTTTTTGGCCGAGATGTCGCGCCGCACCGGCTGCGGCCTGCTGCTGGACGTGAACAACGTCTTCGTCAGCGCAACCAACCATGGCTTCGACCCCTACGCCTTCCTGGCCGGGATTCCGGCTTCAAAAGTACGCCAGATCCACCTGGCCGGCCATACCAGGGGCGCCGAGCTGTTGATCGACACCCACGACAGCCCCGTCTGCGCGGACGTCTGGTCGCTGTACGCGCACGCCGTTTCCCTGCTGGGCCCGGTCGCAACGATGATCGAGCGCGACGCCGACATTCCGCCGCTCGAAGACCTGATGGCCGAACTGGACACCGCGCGCGCCATCGGCGCCGCCGGCCTGGCCGCACGCAGCAAGGAGGCGGCATGAGGCTCGCCGACATGCAGCGCGATTTCCGCGCCTTCCTGAGCACCGCCTCGGTCGATGCGGCCAGCCGCCTGGCTGTCGACGGCGCCCCCGGCCTGGCAGTCTACCAGAACAATTACCGCGCCCAGCTGGTCGGCGTGCTGGAAGAAGCCTATCCGCACCTGCGCCGCTGGATCGGCGGCGACGCCTTCCACAACCTGGCCATCACCCATATCGACAGCTATCCGCCGCAGGCGTGGACGCTGGACCTCTACCCCGGGCAGTTCGAGCGCACGCTGGTCGCGCAATATCCGAAGAACCCGGACCTGCACGAACTGGCCTGGATCGAATACACGCTGTCGGACGTCTTTGTCGCGCAGGACGCCGCGCCGCTGGCGCCGGCCAAGCTGGCCGACATCGACTGGGAAAGCGCGCGCCTGCTCGTGGCCCCGTCGCTGCGCACGCGCGCCGCCACCACCAACGCCGAACAGATCTGGTCGGCGCTGTGGAACGACAGCGTCTCTCCCGAAGGCGAGATGCTGGCGCAGCCGGGCGGGTACATCATATGGAGACGGGGCTTTACCTCCTCGCTCAACCAGGTCGATGCGCTGGAACTCGAAGCGCTGCTGCACCTGCGGCACAACGGCAGCTTTGCCACGCTGTGCGACCTGCTGGTCGAGCGCCTCGGCGACGAGGCGGGCGTAGCCCGGGCCGGCGAGCTGCTCGCCAACTGGCTTAGTAACGAAATGATCACCGGGGTCGACGCAGCCTGACCGCCGCGTCACCCCTACTTAACCCGAGGAGAAGAACACCATGAACGAAACCCTGCCCACCCGCCGCCGCTTCCTGTTTTCCGCCGCCGGCGTTGCCGGCCTGGCGCTGGGCGCCGCGCCGCTCGCCGGCGCCGCGCCAGCCAAGAGCGGCAAGTACCTGAAGCCGCCGGTGCGCGTGCTGAGCAACCCGCAGCCGCTGGGCCCGATCAAGCAGGTGGAAACCGACCTGCTCGACATCGGCTACTACGAAGCCGGCCGCCCCGAGGAAGGCCGTCCGGTCATCCTGCTGCACGGCTTCCCTTACGATATCCACAGCTTCGCCGATGTGGCGCCCATTCTGGCGGCTCAGGGCTACTGGGTGATCATTCCGCACCTGCGCGGCCACGGCAGCACCCGCTTCCTGGACGCCGCCACCCCGCGCTCGGGCCAGCAGGCCGCCATTGGTCAGGACGTGATCGACCTGATGGATGCGCTGCACATTCCCGAAGCGGTGCTGGGTGGCTACGACTGGGGCGGACGCGCCGCCTGCGTGGCGGCCTTGATCAAGCCCTCGCGCGTGGTCGGCCTGGTGTCGGTCAACAGCTACCTGGTGCAGGACATCGCCAAGGCCGCCTTGCCGCTGGCGCCGCCGGTCGAACGGGGCTTCTGGTACCAGTTTTACTTCACGACCGAGCGCGGCCGCGCCGGCCTGACCAAGAACCGCGACGATATCGCGCGCCTGATGTGGGAAGGCAACTCGCCATCATGGCGTTTCGACGGCCCGATGTTCGCCCGCTCGGCCAAGTCGTTTGACAATCCGGATTACGTGGAAGTGGTGATCCACTCCTATCGCCACCGCCTGGGCCTGGCGCCCGGCTACCCGGCCTATGAAGCGCTCGAAAAGAAGCTGGCCGCGGTACCGCCGATCAGCGTGCCGACCATTACCCTCGATGGCGAGGAGGACGGCGTGGTGGCCGCCACCGACGGCACGGCCTCGGCCGCCAAGTTCAGCGGCAAGCGCATCCACCGCAAGGTGGCCGGCGCTGGCCACAACTTGCCGCAGGAAGCGCCTAAAGCCTTTGCCGACGCGATCATCGAGCTGGTGCGCGCCGGGGCATGGCGCACCTGATGATGGCCCCGCTCGGCCAGCAGCGGCTACTTGTCCTGCGTGTGCCGGACGAGGCTGTCGCGCAGGGTGACGACGGCTGTCTGAATTTTGGGGATGTCCTCGGCAGTGAGTCCGGAAGCCTTGATGAGGTTCACATCGAGCCCCTTCTCGCGCAGCGCCCGGCCGGCGTCCGTCAGGCTGACCAGCACCTGGCGCTCGTCCGTGGTACTGCGCTTCCGGTTCAGGTAGCCGAGCGACTCCAGTTTCTTGAGGATCGGCGTCAGGGTGTTGGACTCGAGGAACAGTTTCTCGCCCAGGCTGCTGACCGTCTGCATGTCTTCCTCCCACAAAGCGATGATCGCGATGTACTGGGTGTAGGTCAGGCCCAATTCCTCAAGGATGGGACGGTAGGCCCGGCCGAAGGCCAGGTTGGCGGAATAGATCGCAAAGCACAGGAAATCGGCGAGCTTCGGGCTCTTTGGATCTACGGGGTCGGTCGGGTTCATCATCGTCCAGTTGATCAGAGGGCAATGCCTCACATACTCAAATTATATATCGAATGCGATGTAATCGGTTCGCATTGACGCCCCACATTTAACACTCTTTCTACTTTGATTGGCACATTTTTATGAAAACCACTAATTCGCCTTTGGCCTCTCTTGCTTTTCCGCCTAATAGCAAGGCGATTCCGACCGCGACGTTTTCACGTGTTTTGCCCGATGCGCTGCTGCTGCTGGTGGCCCGTTTTGGCATTGCCACCATTTTCTGGATGGCCGGCCGCACCAAGGTGCAGGGCTTCACCATACGGCCGCTAACGTATGAACTGTTCCGCTCCGAATACGCGCTGCCAGTGATTTCGCCCGAGCTGGCGGCCCAGCTGGCCACCGGCGCCGAGCACCTGCTGCCGCTGCTGCTGGTGCTCGGCCTGTTCACCCGCCCTGCCGCCCTGGCGCTGCTGGGCATGACGGCCGTGATCCAGCTGCTGGTGTACCCGTCGGCATGGCCGGCGCACCTGTCCTGGGCCGGCCTGCTGCTGCCGCTGATCGCCAAGGGCGGCGGCGCCTGGTCGCTCGACAGCCTGATCGCCCGCCTGCGTTCGGGAGCATCCAAATGAGCAAGGCCGTCGCAGCGCGCGCCAGCGTGGGCCTGCTGCGGGTCGACAGCTACACCAACGGCCTGATCGGCCCCAGCCAGCCGATGCTCGGACCGCTGGCCGACGGCGCCAGGCTCATTACCGGCACGCCCTGGGCTGCTGGGGACCGATGATCACGTCCGCCTTCCAGGCTGCGATCCGCTGCAACAACTGCGGAGCCGAAGTGAGCGCCTTCCGCTTCGCCCACGGCTACGTGATCGTGCTCGATGCGGAGAACCAGGTCAGCCTGACCGTCAACCAGCAAGTGGCCGACCGGCTGGCGGGCAAGGCCTCGGCCATGTCGGCGCTGCCCGAATTCGCGGCCCAGCACTGGATCCTGTCGCTGGCGCGCGCCGACATGCCGGGCGTGGCCGCGCACATGCGTCCCTTCCTCGGCAACATCCCCCCTCGCGCGACCTGCCCGATTCGCACAACTGCGCCGATTTCGGCCAGTACCCGGTCGGCGCGTCGCACCGCTACGGCATGACGCACGACGAACTGCACGCCGCCAAGACCGACGGCCACATGGACACCTACTCGGTGCGTGACGGCTGCATCCTGATCTGCCCGGTCAAAGTGCCGGGCGCCGGCGTCTACATGGGCGACATGCACGCGCAGCAGGGCAATGGCGAGATCGCCGGGCACGCCACCGACGTCTCAGGCGAGACCGAGCTGACAGTGGAAGTCATCAAGTGGCTCACTCAGGACGGCCCGGTGCTGCTGCAGAACTGGACGACCTGCCGCCAATGGCGCGACCGATGAATGCCGGACAGCGGCGCCGCATGGAAGAACTGGGCGCGTGCTGGGGCCAGAAGGAAATCGAGGCGAGTGGACCGCTGACCTTCATTGGCAGCGGCGCCAAACTGAACGCGGCCACCGAGAATGGCTTGCAGCGCGCAGCCAAGGCCACCGGCCTGGCGTATGACGAGGTGCTGAACCGGGCTACGATCACCGGCTCGATCGAGATCAGCAGGCTGCCGGGGACGGTCAGGGTCACGCTCCTGTGCCCGTTCACGCTGGACCGGATGGGGATCGGGCACTTGGTGCGGGCGAAGTACGAGCTGTAACAACCGAGCATGGCGGAAAAACGTGCGGCGAGCGTTTCCGCCATGCGGCCCGGGGTAGGCGATGCGTGATCAGGGCGCCGATCCGAACTCCACGGCCAGTTGCCTCATCTGCGTGCGGACGCTCACCAGCTCCTCGAGCATGCTGTCGAGCTCGGCATTTGATGCGCCCTGGAGGTCCCGGCTCGCGCGTTCGAGCTTTTGCATCCCTGCGAGCAGGCCCTTGAAGCGCGCATCCTGTCCAGCGGACACCCTCTTTTCGGCAATAAATTGCTCGGTCATGCTTGCGGCCCACGCAACTTCCTCATCGCGCTTGGCGCCTTTCGGTGCGTCCACGCCAGTCAGCCCGCTCACCAGCAGGGTCAGGTCGGTACCCAGCCGGCCGTAACCGTAAATGACTTTCCCCAACCTTTCGTCATCCACATCGACCTCGAGCGGGCCCGCCACGATGGATCCTGGGACGCCGGTGGCAGGCACTGTTGCCGTTTGCGCAAAGCAATAGCTTGAGAGCGACAGCAAACCGAGTAGTAGCACTTTCATCTTAGCCGGGTCCATCCATCTGGATTAATCAGCCATTATCCGTGACGGTGCAACGTTGGATCGCTTACGCCATGGCGCTTACAAACTTGTGCTCGATGGGGATAGCTATCGTGCCCTGTCACCTGCGTCAGAAGCGTCCAAACCGCCAACCGAAAAGGGGCGCAAGGCGGCGCCGCTATGATTGTTGACTAACGATATAAATCGTTTATATCGTTAATAAATATGAGGGGAGAGATTCGTTCCGGACCAAGCCGGCGTGAGTTACCCCTCTTTACCTTAGTCGGCTTCCGGGTTGGCTCCCAAAGCCCGACTTCAGACAATCTGGGGCGCTTCCGACAACTCTTGGAACGACCGCTGTCCCCTTACCTGCCTCCCATCACTTTAAAATTGGCTGGCCGCTTCTTTTTACACTGCAGACGTTGCTTTTTATGCCATTTTTAATCAAAACCCTTACTCAGGCAAGATTATCTGCTAGTCTCATTGCTGCGAGCACTTCGAAAAAATATCGTCTCGATTGGCTATTTCATTGCCTTGCGATCTGACGATTGATAGTCCAATTGCCAGTTAGGTGACATCTCACTGACTATGTAACTGGTGAAAAATGAACTCAGCTCCATTCCCGCATAACGAGAAAGAACGTCTTGCAGCACTGCAAGCGCTCGACATTCTTGACACGTCCCCCGAAGCCGAATTTGATGTATTGGTACGCATCGCATCGATGACCTGCGGAGTTCCAATCTCATTGATCAGTTTGGTCGATACCGAACGACAATGGTTTAAAGCCAACATAGGTTTACCCGGCGTGTCCGAAACACCACGCGATGTCGCATTCTGCGCGCACGCCATTCTGGGCAATGACCTGTTTGAAGTACCAGACGCGACGCAAGATAGTCGTTTCGCCGACAATCCCCTCGTCGCCGGCAACCCAGATATTCGTTTTTATGCCGGCGCACCGATTGTCTTGAGCGATGGCAATCGTGTCGGCACGCTATGCGTCATTGACCGGCAACCCCGGCAACTGGATGACAAGCAACGCGAGATTTTGCGCTGCTTGGCGCTTGCTGCAGCCGCATCGCTGGAAGGTCGACGTGCTGTGCGTCTGCTTCAACAAGCCACGCAAAATTTACAAGTCAGCGAAGATCACTTGCGCCAATTGTATGAAGCCACACCTGCCATGTTGCACTCGATCGATGCGCAAGGGAGAATGAAGGCTGTCAGCAATACATGGCTGTCTAGACTCGGGTATACCCGCGACGAAGTTCTGGGCCATTTTTCTTCAGAATACTTGACAAAAGAATCGCGTGAGTATGCGAAAAATGTGGTGTTACCCACATTTTTCAAAACAGGCCGCTGCGAAAAAATTGAGTATCAAATGGTCGCCAAAGATGGCGCAATAGTTGACGTGCTTTTGTCCGGCATTCTCGAATACGATGCAGAAGGTAAGCCCTATCATAGCCTCGCGATCATTGAAGATGTCACGCAACGCCGTATCATCGAGCGAAAGTTGGAACAGAAGCATCAACGCTTGGCGCAAATTGTTGACAGCACCAACTCGGGTACGTGGGAATGGAATGTCCAGACAGGGCAAGTTGTTTTCAACGAGCGCTGGGCTGAGATCATTGGGGAATCCTTAGCCAATCTTGCTCCTTTATCGATTCAAACATGGATTGATAACACGCACCCTGAAGACTTGAAGCGTTCTGGCGCGTTGCTTGATTTACATTTTGCAGATCAAAACGTGCGTTATGAATGCCAAGTGCGCATGCGTCACCGTGATGGGCATTGGGTCTGGGTACGTAGTCGCGGTCGCGTCATGTCCTGGGATGCCGACGGCAAACCGGAATGGATGTTTGGTACCCATGAAGATATAACGGAACGTATTACTGAGCAGCAGGCATTGCAAAAAGCAAGGGAGCGCGTGTCTCTGGCGACAGACTCTGGACATATCGGTATTTGGGATTGGGATATCGCCGCCAACACTTTAGTTTGGGATCCATGGATGTATCACTTGTACGGTGTTACTCCACGCGACGAGGTCGCGCCGTACGACCTATGGTCGCAACACGTTCATCCAGAAGACCTCAAACAGGCTGAACAGGCATTGCAGGATGGTATATCCGGCGTGAAGCCGTTCGACACAGAATTTCGTATCGTTTTGGACGACGGCAGCATTCACCACCTACACGGCACAGGACGCGTCACCCGAGATGATGCAGGACGCCCTCTGCGCATGGTTGGTGCCAATTGGGATGTCACCGAGGCGCGACGCTTGACTTCAGAATTGGCTGAGCAACACGAGCTGCTTCAAGTCACCTTGCGCTCCATTGGGGATGCCGTCATCACTACCGATGCCGAAGGTAATGTAACCTGGCTCAACCCAGTGGCAGAACGCATGACGGGATGGCTTGCCTTGGAAGGACTGGGTAGGCCGTTAAGCCAAGTTTTTCGTATCGTCAATGAAGAAACACGCAAACCGACCGAGAACCCGGTTTTAGCCTGCCTGGAGCAGGACAAGATTGTTGGTTTGGCCAACCACACCATACTGATTTCACGCAATGGTGATGAATTCGGCATCGAATATTCCGCCGCACCAATTCGCAATGCAAAAGGCGTGTTACTAGGTGAAGTGCTGGTGTTCCATGATGTCACCGAACAGCGTCGCCTTTCAAATGAAATGAGTTATCGTGCTACCCATGATGCACTCACGGGACTGACCAATCGTGCAGAGTTTGAAACGCGGCTAAGCAGAACTTTACAAAAAGCGCATGAAGACCGCAGCGAACATTTTTTGCTCTACATCGATCTCGACCAGTTCAAACTGGTGAATGATTCTTGCGGGCATGTGATCGGGGATCAGCTTTTGCAACAAGTGTCCAAGTTGCTGTCATATTCTGTGCGTGATCGCGATACCTTGGCGCGGTTAGGCGGCGATGAGTTCGCCATCATTCTGGAACATTGCACTGCCGCACCAGCACAACGGGTGGCGCAACAGATTTGCGAACGGATGTTTGATTTCCGCTTCATGCATGATGGCAAGCGGTTCCGGATCGGTACGAGTATTGGTTTGGTGCCAGTAGACAGCCGGTGGGCAACGACGGAATCCATCATGCAAGCTGCCGATACATCCTGTTATGCGGCAAAAGAAGCGGGACGTAATCGCGTGCATGCATGGTTTGACTCAGATTTGGCGATGCGGACACGGCACGGTGAAATGCAATGGACTAACCGTATCGGCAAAGCATTGGATGAAGACTTGTTCGTGCTGTTTGCCCAACGGATTACACCACTAAACGATGCACCACAAGGCGTGCATGCCGAAGTGCTGCTGCGTATGATTGATAGTGACGGCACTCTGATTCCTCCTGGTGCATTCTTGCCTGCTGCGGAACGATTTCATCTGGCGTCACGCATTGACCGGTGGGTATTCAAACGTGCCGTCGATTGGATGAAAGCGCTGCCATCTTTGGATGCGATTGAAAACATCAGCATCAATTTGTCCGGTCAATCCGTTGGTGACCGCGCATTTCATCGATGGGCAATTGAACTATTGAATGAGGCTGGTTCCAAGCTTTGTCAGAAGCTGTGCATCGAAATAACAGAAACGGCAGCCGTGACTAACCTTGCTGATGCAGCATTGTTTATCGAACAGGTACATGCAGTAGGTATCAAAGTAGCGCTTGATGACTTTGGCGCGGGCGCATCTTCTTTCGGATACTTGAAATCCTTGCCAGTCGATTTCTTGAAAATAGACGGGCAATTCATCCGCGATTTGGTAAGCGATCCGCTGGACGAGGCGTCCGTTCGTTGCTTCACGGACGTCGCCAAGGTTGTAGGCGTTAAGACTGTTGCTGAATTTGTCGAAAATCAGGAAGTCCTTGAGCGATTACGCGTGATTGGCGTTGATTATGCACAAGGATTTTTATTGCATCGACCTGCGCCGATTGACGAAATTTTGACAGCAACAATAGAGGTTAGTTAATCGTTGTTGCAAACTTCATTGGCTAAGGAATAATCTTGCAATTTCAATTGCAGACTTAATGTTACTATATCGCGATTTGTCCGCTATGGTTTGATAGCCGGACATATTAAGCGTTATATTTTTATTGTTTTTATGACTGCGAATGGGCCGACTGTTGTCGATTGTACTCGACTGCGGGCCATCCACTAAAAGTGGCTTCCTTGCCGTTCGCAGCATCCCGGCGCCGCTTCGGCTCGAGACCAAACGTCGGTCCCCCTGGGTAGCAATTTCACCGAAAAACGGCATTCGTGTCGAAAACGAAGTTGCAAAAACCGTCGAAATCGATCATTCTTGCAACCCAAGTTTGAGCTCCTGAAATCATTGGCCAACGTGGCGCCATTACGCCGAAAATGAGTGGAGCCTTAATGCCGGAAATTGACACTAGCCCTGCTGGGTCGACCTGACCAGGCTGTCACGCAGCGCCACCACCGATTGCTGCAGCTTCGGAATCTCATCCGCCGCCAGGCCGCAGACAGCGAACAGGTTCACGCCCAGCCCCTTTTCGCGCAGCAGCCGCCCGGCGTCGGTCAGGCTGACCAGCACTTGGCGCTCGTCGGCTTCCGCGCGGCGCCGCTCCAGGTAGCCCATCCCTTCCAGCTTTTTCAGGATCGGCGTCAGCGTGTTTGACTCGAGAAACAGTTTTTCGCCCAGGCTGCCGACGGTCTGGCTGTCATCTTCCCACAAAGCAATAAGCGCGATGTATTGGGTATAGGTCAGGCCCAGCGATTCGAGGATCGGGCGGTAGGCCTTGCCGAAGGCCAGGTTGGCCGAATAGACGGCGAAGCACAGGAAATTCGACAGTTTCGGCGTGTCGGGGTCGTGCGGGTCGGGACGTTTCATGGTGAGGCCTCTTTATGACAAGACTGGCTTGCAAGGCCTCCATTATACATCGAACGCGATTTAATCGCGACTGCTTTACATTGACGCATATCTCAATAGGTCCACTGCGGGGCGCGTAGACTGCGCTTGACAGCGGATAAGACCGGCACTGGAGTGCCGATAACAGGAGGTGTTGGATGCGAAAGATGGTCATCATGGCGCCGGCTGGATTTGTGTAGCGTAAGATCCAGTCCCGTATGGCGCGGCGCGCCACGACCAGCAAGAAAATGCGCGGTTTCTAGGCCGCAACAAAGCTCCCACAGGGTATCCGGTGGGAGCTTTTTTCATGTCCGTTGGCCTCTCCCACCCACGCACTCCCCCGCCGCAGTTTTCCGAAAATCCCGAAAAAAAGCGCTTGACACCACCTCTCGGATGCCTCAAGACTAAATCAGTCGCACACGATCAAATCGCAAGCTAAATAAAAACCCACCCATTTTTATAGGAATACATCATGAGCAAAATCGACAAAGTCCTGGTCACCGGCAAAACCCACAGCACTGCGAACGACGCAGGCGGCCTTTCCCGCAGCCCGGAAGGCAAGCTGAACATCAACCTGAGCGGCACCGGAGGCGCACGCGAGCACGTGTTTGCCGACATCCCCCCCACCCGACCGCCGAACAATTGTTCGCCGGCGCCTGGTCCGCCTGCTACAGCGCCGCAGTCGGCCTGGTGGCAAAGGAAAAGAATGTGGTTCTGCCTGCGAATACGGCTATCGATATCGAAGTCGACCTGGGCGTGACGGGTAATGCCTACTTCCTGCAAGCGCGAATCAATCTCGTGGCACCCGGGCTTGACCAGGAAGTGGCTTACGCAATCGCGCACGAAGCTGACCAGATTTGCCCGTACTCGAAAGCAGTTCGCGGCAACATTGGCGTGGTGCTGAAGGCAATCACCGCCTAGCTCCTAGCGTTAAGAACGGCATGGCAAGCGGCTTCGAAACCTGCTTGCCATCTTCGTACGACTGGCCATCATTGAAGCATTTCTGTAACCGATAGATCAGAGATCCGGTCCAAGCCCTTGACCTGCTTTACGATCGTGGGCATTACCTCATCATTGTGTCCGATAAGACGTGCCCGCCCTCTTCAAAGCCGATGCCCCTGACTCCTGCAATTCCCTCCTCAGTGCGCGCGAGCGTAAGTACCGTACCGATCGTCATGGCCACTGAGCAGGCCCGTGCAGCGCACGTCAGCCGACGGAATACTGCGGTCTGGACGTCGGCCACCCGAACCTGTGCGTTCGTCCCGCATTTGCTATACTCAAATGACGGTTTCAGGAGCGCGCCGATGTTTAACCATGCAATAGGAAATGGAAATGCTGCTCCGACTGTAGCAAACGGTTCGATATCGAATGCACTGGAGCGGAGCACTCGCGCTTTCAGAACGTTGAGCGCCGGCACCCGCACCTTGCTACGGGCGACCAATGAAGCGCAACTGTTGCAGGATATGTGCACTGTGATTGTCGAAACCGGCGGGTACCGGCGTGCCGGCGTGGCGTACGCCAGTGAGGACGAACAAAAATCCATGCGCTGGGTAGTCCAGGTCGGGATGAACAACGGCAAGGCGCAGCCGGTCGACGTGTCCTGGCTTAACGCCTTCGGTTTCACCTACGCCGATATTCCTGCCGGCAGGACGGCGGTGGGGACGGCCATCCGGACGCGTGCGCCCTGTGTCGGCCGCGACATCCTGAACAGCCCGCTGTATGCCGAGCCGCAGCTTGCCATCTTCCGCCAGCAGGCCCTCGACGAAGGATATGCTTCGGTTACCGCCTTTCCACTGGTCGCCGATGGCCACGTGCTTGGGGCACTGTTCATGGCGGCCGCCGAGCCGGACGCTTTCCATGAGGAAGAGGTGCGCCTGCTCGCCGACATGGCCGACGATCTAGCCTTCGGCATTACTAGCCTGCGGATCCGGGAGCTGCATCGTGCGGCGCAGGCAACGATCGAGAAGCTCGCGTTCTTCGATACAGAATCCGGACTGCCGAATCGGACCCTACAGCTGCAGGCCATAACGGCTTTCCTCAAACAAGCGCGCGCCGAAAACGTCCCGTTGTCCTTGGTTCACCTGAAAATCAGCCGGTTCGAGGAAATCAGCCATGTGCTCGGCTACCAGGCAGCAGATCAATTGATGAAGGAGATTGCTCGCCGGCTGAGCGGCTGGGCCAGCCCCGAGCGTCCGCTAGCCCGCATCGGTGAAGCGTGCTTTAGCATGATCCTGCATGGCGCCAGCATGGAAGATGCCACGGCCTTCGCGCATACGGTATTGCAGGCGCTGGATGACCCGATCGAAGTGTGCGGTGTGGCCCTCGATGCGCCGGTACATGCCAGCGTCGCCTGCGACGTGGCCGCCGCGATGGCGCCGGAAACCTTGTTCCGGCATGCCAATGCCGCCCTCTACCACGGGACACCAGTGACCGACCGTGTCAAAGTCTTTGCCAACGCGCGCGCTGCCGACTATGCCGGACGCCTCTCGCTGCTAGGTGACTTGCGGCGGGCCGTTGAGCGCAACGAGTTGCGACTGTATTGCCAGCCGAAGGTCGACATGCGTTCCGGTAAAGTTACTGGCGCGGAAGCGCTCGTACGCTGGGCACATCCCAGGCTTGGCATGGTTCTCCCCTCGCACTTCATCCAACTTGCAGAGCAAAGCGGCATGATCACGCACGTCACCAACTGGGTGCTGAACGCAGCCTTCAGTCAGCTGCGTGCCTGGCCGGTGGACGACACGCCCCAGACCTTGGCCATTAACATTTCCGCCTACGATTTCCGCAATCCAACGATCGTGCGGCAGATCGACAACCTGCTGTCCGCATGGCGCATCGATCCGGCACGGGTCCAGTTCGAACTGACGGAAAGTGCCCTGATCGACGATCCGGGAGCGACCTTGGTGGCTCTTTCGGGCCTGAAGGCACTCGGCGTCGAGTTGCTCATCGACGACTTTGGCACCGGCTATTCCAGTTTGAGCTACCTGCAGAAGTTCCCAGTCGATGGCATCAAGATCGACCAGTCCTTCGTCATGCCCATGCTTGACAGTCCGGACTCCGCAGCTATCGTGCGCTCCACCATCGAACTAGGCCATACCCTCAGCCGGCATATTGTTGCGGAAGGGGTGGAGAGCGAGGCGCTATGGGAGCGGCTTGCTGACGAAGGCTGCGATGTGGCGCAGGGGTATTTCATCGGCGAACCAATGCCTATCGAGGACTTTCCGCAGTGGCGTGCCGGCTGGGAGGCGCGGCATGTCCCGAAGATACACTGAGGCAGCCTTGCCCGGCACATCCCTGGGACCGCAATCCAGTCACGCGCCGTGGGCAAAATTATGCTAGCCAACAAGGCATTGATCGGTCGACCGCCTTCATGGATATACAACAGGAGGTGCCATGAAAACAGGAAAGATACTGGCTGGGTATCTCGCCCCGCACCCGCCCCATTTGGTTTATGCAGAGAATCCCCCGCAGAACAAGCCGCGGTCGCAGGGCGGCTGGGAGCCGCTACGGCGGGCATACGAGCGTGCCCGGGCGACCCTCGACGCGCTGAAGCCGGACGTCCTGTTAGTGCATTCGCCGCACTGGGTGACCCAGGTTGGACATCACTTTTTAGGCATCCCGACTCTTTCCGGGAAGTCGGTGGACCCCATCTTTCCCAATATTTTTCGCTATGACTATAAGTTCGATGTTGATGTAGAGCTCGCGCAAGCGTGTTGTGCCGAAGCGCGTGCGGCAGGCTTGGTCTCGAAGATGATGACCAACCCGGAGTTTCGGGTTGATTACGGCACGATTACGACGCTTCATATGATGCGACCACAATGGGACATCCCGGTTGTAGGTATTTCCGCCAATAATTCGCCCTACTACCTGGATAACGAGCAAGATCTGGACGAAATACGCAGACATTCTGGGCAAGGCCACATTACGTGCCATTCAAAAAACAGGGCGTAGGGCAGTTCTGCTTGCCTCGAATTCGCTTTGCCAAGACGTAATGGACATATCCGACAACATCTTGCCCTGCCGGCCGGGAAAGACAAACTCCGCATTGGCATCCAATGACCGGAGTAATGTGATGCAAGCAGGCGCAAGCGGCACACGATGCTCCCGCCGGCTTTTCATGCGCTCGGCTGGCACCGTCCATATGGCCGCGTCCCAGTCGATCTCAGCCCACCGGGCGCCGCGCACCTCACCCGATCGCGCCGCGGTGTAGATGGCAAATTCCAGAGCACGCGCAGCGAAGCCGTCACGTTCCCGTAATTCCTTTATGAAGATTGGTGCTTCCGCCCATGCAAGGGCGGGATGATTCACCACCGGAGCGACCTTCGAGGGATTCGCCAGAAGGTAGTCAAGGTGACCGCGCCAGCGCGCCGGATTTTCGCCACTTCGAAATTTGCTGACAGTGGCCCAGTCCATGATCGATTCGATCCGCCCGCGCAGGCGCACCGCGGTCTCGGTCTTGTCTGCCCAGATTGGCTCAAGTACTTTGACCACCATCGCTGTATCCACATCGGCCACGGACAAGGAACCGAACACTGGCGAAGCATAGGTCTCCAGTGTGGACTCCCATTGCTTGGCATGTTTGGGATTGCGCCAGGATGCGCGGTGCGCCTTGATGAAGGCCTTTGCACAGTCATCGAACGTCATCTGCCGCGCCTTGTCGGCACGGCGCACCGCGTCCAGGTGGCGTCGATCGGCGAGGGGATTATGGCCGTCCCGCAGCCTGCGGCCGAGATCCTGTGCAAGAACACGCGCCTGCGCCAGCGGCAGGTCGCGAAGTGCGCCGAGGCCCATGTGATGCCGGGTGCCGGCAAAATTAAAGCGGAGGACCCAACTTTTAGAGCCTGAAGCACTCACCTGCAGCCACAAGCCGTTGCCGTCACTGTACCAACCGCGTTTGTTGACGTTCGTTACCTTCAGTGCCGACAATTTGTTGGCGAGCCTGACCATGCGTTGCCTTGCGGCCTCGCTATCTACCTTTTGACCTATCTACCTTCCTATCTACCTTTTAACCGTGGATAGTACTGGAAGTCACAGGACGCGCTCGGACAAAAATCAAGCGAGCTGTCTATGGAGAGCAAAAAAAAAGCTCCCGTGAGGGAGCTTTTTTAACAATACTGGCGGAGACGGTGAGATTCGAACTCACGATACAGGTATAAGCCGTATGCATCCTTAGCAGGGATGTGCCTTCGGCCACTCGGCCACGTCTCCTTTCCTAATCCAGTATGCCAGATCAGGAGACCGGAATGTTACAGTTCACCAGCCGGTTTGGTCAAGTGAACCAGCAAAGTTTTTTTAAAAAAAACTTATTCGTTTTCCAATTCGAAGGCCTTGTGCAGCGCGCGCACGGCCAATTCCATGTATTTCTCGTCGATCAGCACCGAAATCTTGATTTCAGACGTAGAAATCATCAGGATGTTGATGCCCTCTTCCGACAGCGTGCGGAACATCTGCGAGGCCACGCCAACATGGCTGCGCATGCCCACGCCGACTACCGATACCTTCGACACCTTGGCGTCGCCGGCAACGCTGGCCGCACCGATTTCGGTCTTCACGCCTTCCAGCACGCCCATCGCCTTCTGGTACTCGCCGCGCGAGACGGTGAAGGTGAAGTCGGTCTTTCCTTCCACCGACTGGTTCTGGATGATCATGTCGACTTCGATGTTCGCATCAGCCACCGGTCCGAGGATGTGATACGCCACCCCTGGCTTGTCCGGCACGCCGAGGATGGTGATCTTGGCTTCGTCGCGGTTGAATGCGATGCCCGAAATGACTGCTTGTTCCATTTTTGTATCTTCCTCAAACGAGATCAGGGTGCCCGAGCGGGCTTCTTCTTCAAGCGGCATCAGGGGATCGGTCAGCGACGACAGCACGCGCGTCGGTACGCGGTAGTTGCCTGCGAATTCGACGGAGCGGCTTTGCAGGACCTTCGAGCCCAGCGACGCCAGTTCCAGCATTTCTTCGAACGTGATCGTCTTCAGGCGGCGCGCTTCTTCCACGACGCGCGGATCGGTCGTGTACACGCCGTCAACGTCGGTGTAAATCAGGCATTCGTCGGCCTTCATTGCAGCGGCGATCGCCACAGCCGAGGTGTCCGAGCCGCCGCGGCCGAGGGTCGCGATGTTGTCTTCGTCATCCACGCCCTGGAACCCGGTGATGATGACGATCTTGCCTGCATCAAGGTCGGCGCGCACTTTGGCGTCGTCGATCGACTGGATGCGCGCCTTGGTGAACGATGAATCGGTTTTGATGGCAACCTGCCAGCCAGCATAGGAAACAGCCTGTTTGCCGATGGCCAGCAGCGCCATCGCCAGCAGGCCGACGGAGACCTGCTCACCAGTCGAGGCAATCATGTCCAGTTCGCGCGGATCGGGCTGGTCCATGATCTGCTTGGCGAGGCCGATCAGGCGGTTGGTTTCGCCTGACATTGCTGATGGTACAACGACGATTTGGTAGCCAGCGTCATGCCATTTGGCGACGCGGGCTGCAACGTTCTTGATGCGATCCGTCGAGCCCATCGACGTACCGCCGTATTTGTGGACGATTAATGCCATAAGTGTGAAGAAATCCGCGCAAAAAGTGTAGAAATGAAGTTCTTTACTCTACATGTTGCGCTGCAAAATCTCAAGCCATAAGGCGCATATTCCTATAACAAACTGGAATATACATATTTCAAAACCGCACTTATTCGAACGACTGCCAGCGCAGTTTGATCCGGCCCGGACCTTGCTGGAGGTGATGGCAATCCATGCCGATGCCTGCTGCGAACAGCAGTTCGCGGCCAACCGAGACGATCGGCAGGCGTCCGCGCTCCCACGCAGGCACGTTGCATGCCTGGTAGTGGTACTTGAGTCCGCGCGTTGGCCGGTTGTGGGCTGGCTTGAGGCGTTCGCCACCCTTACGGAAATCGATCATCAATTGCTGCTCGCGTAGCCATGCCGGGTCAATGCCGTCCTCCGCCTCGTCGAAATGCAGCGATCCGCCGTAGTCGGGGAACTCAATGTGCGCTTCGCCGCTCCAACGGAACAGCTGCCCATCCTTGTAGAAGATGCCCTCGTCGTCAGGGTCGCGCATGCCTGCCAGGTCCGGCAGTTTCGGCGTTATATGCAGGCGGTCGCGGTGGCGGCGGACATGGCAGTCGGGGTGCGTTACCAGCAGTTGCGCGTCGTGGCGGGCCTCGACCAGTTGCGTGACCATTTCGGACAGCCATGCCGTCGAAGGCATGCGGAGCGCGCGCGTGTGGAACCAGTGGCGCAGCATGTTGTACGCGCGGTCCTGGCTCATCGTGCGCAGCTTTGCCACGTCGACCGAGTCGCCGTCGAGGCACTGCGCCAGGTCTTGCACGGCCAGTTCGTTCAGCAGGCGCTGGGCGGACTGCGCGTGGGCGGCGCTGCGCGCAAAGCGTTCCTGGAAGCCCGGGAAGGCCTGCGCAAGCGCCGGCATGACCTGGTGCCGCAAGGCGTTACGTGCGTAGCGTGGATGGGTGTTTGATTCGTCTTCGACGTAGCCGATGGCGTGCCCGGCGACATAGGCTTCGAGCTCGGTGCGCGAGACAGGCAGCAAGGGTCGCGCCATCACCAGGTCGGGGTTGCCGAGCAGTTCGGGCGCTGCATTGGCCGTGTCCATGCCTGACAGCCCTGCGGTCCCGGAGCCGCGCAGCAGTTGCAACAGCACGGTCTCGGCCTGGTCGTCGAGGTGGTGGGCGGTCAGCATCAGGCGTACGCCGTGTTCGCGCGCCATTTCGCCAAGTGCGGCATAGCGCAGCTTGCGCGCCGCAGCCTCAACGCCGGATTTGGTCTTTGCGAGCATGACACGGCGGGCGGTGAACTTTACGCCCAGCGTTGCGCAGGTCTGTTGGCAATGCGCCAGCCACGCATCGGCGTTCTCGCTGATGCCGTGGTGGACGTGGAATGCATGCAGGGCGATGCCGTGGTCGCGCGCGTACGCATGCGCCAGATGCAGCAGCGCCGACGAATCGAGGCCGCCGCTGTAGGCGATTGCGATGGAGGCGGGCACCACATCCGCGCGCAGCGCATCGAGCGCCCGCGCGAACGTTGCCGGGAGAGCCCGGGTCGCGATCGATCCGGTTTGTTGCCGGCTCACTCTTCTGCCGGCGTCGTTTCTTTGAATTTGCCGTAGCTCATCAGCTTCTGATGGCGGGCTTCGATCAGGTCCTTGGTTTTCATGCCATGGAACTGGCGCAGCGAATCGGCCAGCGCGCGCTTGAGCAGCACGCCCATCTGTTTCGGATCGCGGTGCGCGCCACCCAGCGGCTCGCTGACGATCTTGTCGATCAGGCCCATGGCCTTCAGGCGATGGGCGGTCAGGCCCAGCGCGTCGGCTGCGTCGGATGCGCGTTCCGAAGTTTTCCATAGGATCGAAGCGCAGCCTTCCGGCGAGATCACCGAGTAGGTCGCGTATTGCAGCATCAGTACCTGATCGCCAACGGCAATCGCCAGCGCGCCGCCGGAGCCGCCTTCGCCGATGATGGTCGCGATCAGCGGCACTTTCAGCTCAGCCATGACGTACAGGTTGTGGCCGATCGCTTCCGACTGCCCGCGCTCTTCCGCGTCGATGCCTGGGAACGCGCCCGGAGTGTCGACGAAGGTGAAGATCGGCAAGCCGAACTTCTCGGCGACCTTCATCAGGCGCATCGCCTTGCGGTAGCCTTCAGGCTTCGGCATGCCGAAGTTGCGCAGCGCGCGTTCTTTGGTGTCGCGGCCCTTCTGGTGGCCGATGACCATGCAGGCCTGGCCGTTGAAGCGCGCCAGGCCGCCGACGATCGACAGGTCGTCCGCATAGGAGCGGTCGCCGTGCAGTTCGTGGAAGTCGGTGAAGATCTCGTTCACATAGTCCATCGTGTACGGACGTTGCGGGTGACGGGCGATCTGCGAGACTTGCCACGGCGTGAGCTTGGCGTAGATGTCTTTGGTCAGTTGCTGGCTCTTCTTGGCGAGGCGGTCGATTTCTTCAGAGATGTCGACGGCCGAGTCGTCCTGGACGAAGCGCAGCTCTTCAATCTTGGAATCCAGCTCTGCGATTGGCTGTTCAAAATTGAGGAAAGTTGTTTTAGTCATTATTACTCCGAGTTATTTCAAGGCCGACGCCGTACAGCTCGGGCGGCCGATTATTTCGCTATTCTACCGGAACCGGGTCCAGACTACGCCATAAATACCACGTAGCAACTGTCCGCCATGGTTCCCAATTGGCCGAAACCTCACGCGCGTCGCTACGCGAAACCGGTTCACCCGAGAAATAGTTCTGGCTGATGCCCTGGATCAGGCCCGGGTCATCGAGCGGCATGACGTTCGGCCGCAGCAGATTAAATATCAGGAACATCTCCGCGGTCCAGCGCCCGATGCCGCGGATCTGGACCAGTTCGGCGATGACAGCCTCGTCTTCCATCTGGTCCCACTGGTTGGCATGGACGCGCTTGGCCTTGAAATGGTCGGCCAGGTCGAGGATGTATTCGGTCTTACGCTTGGACAAGCCACAGGCCGACAGCTGCTCGGCGCCGGCCTTGATGACTTGCGCGGGGGTAATCTTCGGGCAGACGATCATCAGCTTGTTCCATGCAGTATCGGCGGCACGGGCTGTCACCTGCTGGCCGACAACAGATCGGGCCAGCGTGGTGAACGGATCGCCATGGCCGACCAGGTGCAGGTCGCCGAACTGGGGAATCAGCTTCTTCATGATGCGGTCGCGCTTCATGAGTTCGGCTTTCGCTTCCTCCCAGTACGGCGGCACCTCGAGAATCAGCGAGGTCGAGCCCGCCGTGTCCTTGTATAGCGCCATCATGCGCGGCGCCAGTTGGTCGTACCGTCCGGTTTGTCTTCCAGGACGATGCCGGCCGCCAGCAGCTCAGTGCGGATCTTGTCGGATTCGGCGAAGTTGCGGGTTTTCTTGGCGGCGGCGCGCTGCTCGATCAATCCGGCAATCGCGGTTTCGCCCAGGCCATCCTCTTCCGCAACGCAAGCCTGCAGGAACTGCTGCGCGGTACGGCCAAGCAGGCCGATGACGCCGGCAAGCGCCTTGAACTGGCGTGCGTGCGCCAGCGATTTGGTCTTGTTAACTTCCGACGCCAGGTCGAACAACGCCGCCACCGCGAGCGGCGTATTGAAGTCATCGTCCATCGCTTCGCGGAAGCGGACGGCATGCGCCTCGTCCCAGTCGACGCTGCATTCGCCCGAACCGATATCGACATCGGACAGCGCGGTGTACAGGCGCGTCAGCGCCATGCGCGCGTCGTCCAGGTGGGCGTCGGAATAGTTAAGCGGGCTGCGGTAATGCGCGCGCAGGATAAAGAAACGCACCACTTCGGCATCGTACTTTTTCAGCACATCGCGGATCGTGAAGAAGTTACCAAGCGACTTGGACATCTTCTCGTTATCGACGCGGACAAAGCCGTTATGGATCCAGTAATTGGTCATCGGCTGGCCGAACGCGCCTTCCGACTGGGCGATCTCGTTTTCGTGGTGCGGGAATTGCAGGTCCGCGCCGCCGCCATGGATGTCGAAATGCTGGCCGAGCGTCGCGCACGACATCGCCGAGCATTCGATATGCCAGCCGGGACGGCCGCTCCCCCATTTGGATGGCCACTTGACTTCGTCCGGTTCGGATTCCTTCGACGACTTCCACAAGACGAAATCGAGCGGATCGCGCTTGCCGGTGTTGACGTCGACGCGTTCGCCGGCGCGCAGGTCGTCGAGCGATTTACCGGACAGCTTGCCGTAGCCAGGGAAATTACGGACGGCGTAATTCACGTCGCCGTCTTCGCCCTGGTAAGCCAGGCCTTTTTGTTCGAGCAGTTCGATAATGCCCAGCATCTGCGGGACATATTCGGTGGCGTGCGGGACCACGTCCGGCGGCAGGATGCCCAGCGCGGCCGTGTCTTCGTCCATGAATTTTTCAAAGCGCGAGGTCAGCTGCGAAATCGTTTCGCCGTTTTCCACCGCGCGCTTGATGATCTTGTCGTCGATGTCCGTGATGTTACGGACGTACTTGACCGCGTACCCGGACGCCTTGAGCCAGCGATAAATCACGTCGAACGCCATCATCATCCGCGCATGGCCGACGTGGCAGTAGTCATAGACCGTCATGCCGCATACGTACATGTTGGCCTTGCCGGCCTCGATCGGGATGAAAACCTGCTTGTCACGCGCCAGCGTGTTATAGATCTTTAATTGGCTCATCGGACTTTGCTTTTATCGTGCTGTTTGGCGAGAGTTTTCGACCTTCGGGCAATAACGAAACCGGGCGCAGACACCGCTTGGGCGTGCGCCGGTAAAAACGTGGCTTGCATCGAGATCGTCAGTACCCTCTGTATTGTTCTTCTTGATAGAATGGGACGTTCTGCGCAAAGTATAGCATTGATAAAATACCGACTGGCCGCAACCGGGGCAGGTTTATTTTCCGTGAAAGCCTTGACAGCCGACACCCGCCACTGCAACCACAACCTCCACTGAAGGAAAATATCATGAAAAAATATCAGGTGTCCCTCTCTGCAGTGCTTGCAAAATTCGTGACTTTTTTCGCCGGCATGGCCCTGAGCGGCGCAGTCCTGGCGAGCGCGGCGCCACAGGTCTCGCTGAAGACCAGCATGGGCGAAATCGTGCTTGAGCTGGATCAGGAAAAAGCGCCCAAGACAGTTGCCAATTTCCTCGGCTACGTCAAGAGCGGGTTTTACAATGGAACCGTGTTCCACCGGGTTATCGACGGATTCATGGTCCAGGGCGGCGGGTTCGACGCCAAGATGCAGCCCAAGCGCACCGGAAAGGCGATCACGAGCGAATCGAAAAACGGACTGAAGAACCTCCAATACTCGGTCGCGATGGCACGCTCGGAAAATCCGAATTCAGCGACCTCCCAGTTCTTCATTAATGTGATCGATAATCCGTCCCTGGACTACCCGGCCCAGGATGGGCACGGCTACACAGTGTTCGGCAAGGTGATAAAGGGCCAGGAAGTCGTCCAGAAGATGAAGGGCGTGCTGGTCGACCGCGCCATCGGATTCGACGACGTGCCGGTGACGCCGATCGTCGTCAAGTCGGCAAAGATCATCAAGCAGTAAAATAGCGCCTCAGCGCATCATCGAATAATAAATTCAACTCACAGGAAAAATATCATGGCCGTACTGATCAAGACCAACATGGGCAACATCACCGTCGAACTCGACGCGGAAAAAGCACCGAAATCGGTTGCCAACTTCCTCGACTACGCCAACAAGGGCCACTACAACAACACGATCTTCCACCGCGTGATCGGCAACTTCATGATCCAGGGCGGCGGTTTCGAGCCAGGCATGAAGCAGAAGCCGGCCGACCAGACCGTCGAGAACGAAGCCAAGAACGGCCTTAAAAACGAAAACTACACGCTGGCGATGGCACGCACCTCCGACCCGCACTCGGCATCGGCGCAGTTCTTCATCAACGTCACCAACAACAGCTTCCTCGACTATCCAGGCCAGGACGGCTGGGGTTACGCCGTGTTCGGCAAAGTCACCGAAGGGACCGACGTGGTTGACCAGATCAAGAAGGTCAAGACCAGCCGCAGCGGCATGTTCTCGGACGTGCCGGTCGAGCCAGTCATCATCGAAAGCGTCGAAGTCATCTAAATGACTTACGGGCATTTGAATCAGGTATCGTCGCGATGACATTGCCCCGCACGCTTGCGCTGCTCATCTCGGACCTGCACCTGCAGCCCTCGCACCCTCACAACGCCGAAGCGTTCCACCGCTTTTTGGCCGAGCGTGCGATGGGCTCGCAAGCCCTGTACCTGCTCGGCGACCTGTTCGAGTACTGGGCCGGCGACGACGACCTCGGCGCCCCCTTCCACCAATCGATCATCAAAGGCCTGCGCGCGGTCAGCGACGCTGGCGTAGCCGTGTATTGGATAGCGGGTAACCGCGACTTCCTGGTTGGCCAGGCGTTTGCCGAAGCCTCCGGGCTCACCCTGCTGCCCGAGCCGCACGTGACCGAGATCGGCGGCCAGCGCATCACGCTGGTGCACGGCGACGCGGAATGCACGGCCGACACCAGGTATATGGAATTCCGCGCCCAGGTACGGCACCCGGCCTGGCAGCAGCAGTTCCTTGCGATGCCGCTGGCGCAGCGCAAGGCCATCATCGCCGGCCTGCGCGAAGGCAGCCGCGAAGCGCAGGGCGCCAAGTCCTACGAGATCATGGATGTCACGCCCGCTGCGGTGAGCGAGCTGTTTGAACGCACCGGCAGCGACATCGTCATCCACGGCCACACCCACCGCCCCGCCCTGCACCAGCATGGCGACCGCCGCCGCTTCGTGCTTCCCGACTGGGAAGTCGACGCCGAACCACCGCGCGGCGGCTGGATCTCCATCGATAGTGAAGGCGCCATTACGCGCCATGGACTGGACGGCCGGCCGCTGGACTGACAAAGTCTGGTAGGTCGGATGCGCTTTGCTTATCCGACCTACATTTTTCTCGTCGCTGTTCAAAATTAAGTTGACAACGTTTTTTCTGGTGTTATAGTTCACTACAACACCACTTTAACACAACACCACAGCACTGGAGGAATCATGCCTCACCAAGCTGCAAACCCAAGGAGGGTCGACAATGACAATCGGCTGGAATGACAACACACCCATTTACCGCCAGCTCAAGGAGCGGGTCGTCAGCATGATGCTTGACGGCGTACTCAAGGCTGGCGACGCCCTGCCCTCGGTGCGGCAGATTGCCGCGGAATACCAGCTCAACCCAATCACCGTTTCAAAGGCATACCAGGAACTGGTGGACGATAACTTAGTAGAAAAAAGAAGGGGAATTGGCATGTATGTAACCGAAGGAGCAAGTGAAAAACTGCTGGCCAGCGAACGTGAACGCTTCCTGAGCGAAGAATGGCCAGCCATGGTCGAGCGCATCCGCCGCCTTGGCCTCAGCCTCGACCAGCTGCTCCGTCCCACAGCTCCCGGAGGTGCGGCATGAACGCCGTAATGTCCGCACGCGGCATGACCAAGCGTTACGGCAAGCGGGTGGCGGTTGACGACATCAGCTTCGACATCCCGGCCGGCCGCATCGTCGGCCTGATCGGCCCGAACGGCTCCGGCAAAACCACGACCTTGAAAGCGGCCCTCGGCCTGATTCCGTTCGAAGGCCAGCTGTCGGTACTCGGCCTCGACCCGCGCACCCAGCGCGATGAACTGATGCAGGATGTGTGCTTCATCGCCGACGTGGCGATCCTGCCGCGGTGGCTGCGTGTCCGTGAAGCGATCGACTTTGTCGAAGGCGTGCACCCGCGCTTCAACCGCGAGAAGGCCGAACGCTACATCGCCAGCACCAAGCTGACGCCCGACATGAAGGTCAAGTCGATGTCCAAGGGGATGATCGTCCAGCTGCACCTCGCGCTGGTGATGGCAATCGACGCCAAGCTGCTGGTGCTGGACGAGCCGACCCTTGGCCTCGACATCATGTACCGCAAGCAGTTCTACCAGAACCTGCTGGAGGATTACTTCGATGAGCACAAGACCATCGTCATCACGACGCACCAGGTCGAAGAAGTCGAACATATCCTGACAGACCTGATGTTCATCCGCGAAGGCAAGATCGTTCTTGCGGCGTCGATGGACGAAGTCGGCGAGCGCTATACCGAAGTGATGGTCCCGGGCGACAAGGTCAACGCAGCGAACGCGCTGCAGCCAATCGACCAGCGCACTGTGTTCGGCAAGTCGGTGATGCTGTTCGACGGCGTACCGCGTCACCAGCTCGCCGCCCTCGGTGAAACCCGTAACCCAAGCGTCGCCGACCTGTTCGTAGCGACCATGAAAGGAAGCTACGCATGAAAACGATGAAATGGCTGGTCCAGCGCGAGTTCTGGGAACATAAGGGCGCGATCTTCTGGGCGCCGATCGTGGTGGCCAGCGCGATCGTGGTGTTCATCGGGGGCGCCGTCATGTACGCCATCGGCTCGGGCAAGTTCGGCGGCGACTCGATAACGATCAATGGGCGTCACGCCGACATGACGATGGCCTTCCATACGCTGTCCGCGCAGGACCAGCAGATGTTCGTCAACGCGATGTCGAGCGGTTACATGGCGGCAGCGGGACCGTTGTACATCATGCTGAGCGTAATCGTCTTCTTCTACTGCCTGAGCGCGATGTTCGAAGAACGCCGCGACCGCAGCATCCTGTTCTGGAAATCGCTGCCAGTGTCGGACCAGCAGACCGTGCTGTCGAAAGTGGCGACCGCCCTGATCGTCGCGCCGCTGATCACGATTGGCGTGGCCAGCTTCGCATCGGTGCTGATCCTCCTGATTACCTGCGCCGCGCTGGGCTTCAACGGCGTCAACCTGTTCGGCGCGGTGCTGACGTCGCCGCAGGTCTACCTTGGGCCGCTGCAGATCGTCGGGATGCTGCCGGTGTATGCACTGTGGGCGCTGCCGACGGTCGGCTGGCTGCTGATGGTGTCGGCGTGGGCGAAATCGAAGGTTTTTCTGTGGGCGGTCGGCACCCCGGTCATCGCGATCATCATCGTCAAGTGGGCTGAGAAGCTGCTTGGTACGGGGATGAATGCGGACTGGTTCATCCAGAACGTCGTCGCCCGCGGCCTGCTTGGCCTGCTGCCTGGCGCATGGTTCGGTTTCGAACAGGTAAAACCTGAGCTGCTGACCGCTGGCCGCATGATGGACTTCGGTAACCTGTTCGCACAGTCGTGGATGACACTGGCCGGACCGAGCGTCTGGATCGGCGCGATTGCCGGCGGCCTGATGATCTTCGCAGCGATGCGCCTGCGCCGCTGGAAGGACGAAGGCTAAGCCTCGATTATGTAGAAACGCCCCGCGCATTACTGAACTGACCCCGTAAAGTTGGACGGTTAGTTTAATGAGCGGCCAAGGGCTGGGTTCTGTATTGCACAGGACTCAGCCCTTTTAGTTTCATCTTGATGCGGTCGTAATTGTAATAGCGAATGTACTTCTTGATGCCGGCTTGTAGCTCGTCCACGCTGCTGAATTTGTTTAGATGGAAGAACTCCGATTTGAGCACGGCGAAGAAGCTTTCCATGGCGGCGTTGTCGAGACAGTTTCCTTTGCGCGACATGCTCTGCACGACGCTCTTTTCGCGCAACGCGCGCTGGTAGGCTGGCATTCGGTAATGCCACCCTTGATCCGAATGCAGAATGGGCGTCTCCCCGGGTTTAAGCTTCTTTAACGCCTTCTTCAACATGATGCCTACCAAAGCGAACTCCGGACGCTTTGCCATCTCGAACGCAATGATTTCCCCGTTGTACAAATCCATTACCGGAGACAGATAAAGCTTCGCGCCGGACACGTTGAACTCCGTCACGTCGGTCACCCATTTTTGATTGGCGCCGATGGCGTCGAACTTTCGCTTCAGAATGTGAGGAGCTGCATGGCCGACTTCCCCCTTGTACGAGCGATACTTCTTTGGCCGCACCAGCGACTTGAGGCCGAGCTTGCCCATCAGGCCTTGAACGGTCTTGTGGTTGATCTTTTTCCCCAATTGCCGAATCGCCGCAGTGATTCGACGATAGCCATACCGCCCCTTGTGGTGTGCGTAGATCTCGCCAATCTGCTTCTTCAAGCCTGCATGTTTGTCGCATGCCTGGGCGGCCTTCTGTTGATAGTAGAAGGTGCTGCGCGCGATGCCAG
>NZ_JABBGG010000030.1 GCF_012927275.1 Massilia polaris
TCCGGACTGGAAGAGGCTGGGCGAGCATTTGCCATACGAGTGGATCGAGCAAGCGATCCTGAGTACGGATGCAGCCAGTATTCGGCATCGGCGCTTGCCGGCTGAGCAGGTAGTGTGGCTGATGGTGGCGTTGGCGCTGTATCGCCACAAATCGATCGGCGAAGTGCTTGATGATCTAGGCCTGGCAGTGCCGGATTCGCAGACCCCATTCGTCAGCAAAAGCGCGGCAGCGCAGGCACGTCAGCGGCTTGGCCCGGAGCCGTTGAAATGGCTGTTCGAACGCTCGGCTCGACATTGGAGCGCACAAGATCGCCGGGCATATCTGTTCAAAGGGCTGCAGCTGTTTGCCATGGATGGCACTACTTTGCGCACACATGATACGGCTGGGAACCGCGAGCATTTTGGTGCGCAAAAATACGCCAGCGACACAGTCGCCAGCTATCCGCAAGTGCGTGGCGTAACGCTCACTTGCTTGCCTACTCACCTGGTTCATAGTGCTGCGTTCGGACCTTACGCAACCAATGAAATGCTGTATGCGAAGCAGCTTATCCAGGACATCCCGGACGAATCCCTGACGGTCTTCGACCGCGGCTTCCTGTCAGCGGAAATCCTGTGCGCCCTGACAAGCGTCGGCACGGAGCGTCACTTCATTATCCCGGCCAAATCGAACACCAAGTGGGAACTGATCGAGGGCGACGAGAACGACGCTATCGTGCGCATGCGCGTGTCGCCGCAGGCCAGGAAGAAATGTCCGGAGCTGCCTGAATTTTGGGAAGCGCGCGCCATTACTGTGGTCGATTCACAGGCGCGAGAACGCGTCTTACTGACGTCCCTGCGCGACCGGCGTCGCTACAAGCCGGCCGATATCGCCGCATGCTATGACCGGCGCTGGGGAATCGAGACGAGTTACCGGGAACTCAAGCAGACAATGCTGGGGACGGCACTTACCTTGCGCTCAAAAACCGTCGAGGGGGTGTATCAGGAAATATGGGGGACCCTGATCGCTTACAACCTGATCCGCCTCGAAATTGCCAAAGCCGCCTTGGTCGTCAAGTGCGAACCAACGGAAGTCAGTTTCATCCGTGCATTCCACCTGATCCAGTTTGAGTTGCACTGGGCTGCCGTCACCAGGTCGTACGGAAAACTACCAGCCTCGATGAAGCATTTGCGCGAAAGGCTGGTTAGCCTCCTGA
>NZ_JABBGG010000004.1 GCF_012927275.1 Massilia polaris
CACCATCAGCCACACTACCTGCTCAGCCGGCAAGCGCCGATGCCGAATACTGGCTGCATCCGTACTCAGGATCGCTTGCTCGATCCACTCGTATGGCAAATGCTCGCCCAGCCTCTTCCAGTCCGGAGACTCGAGATGGTTGGCCAGGAAGTGAAGGGTATCGTCGAGCATCGCGACGAAGGGTAACAGCGATGCCCGGCGTTTACAACAGCAAAATAAAAATGCCGTTCAGTCTTAACTGAACGGCATTAGGCCGAGCGCGGTGCTTTTTGCACGCAAAAACCATCGCTGCGCAAGACCTTTAAAGCCTCGCGAAACCGACCATAAAAGCACCAAATCTTTCCAATAAGCGCGCTCGATGTTAGTGCTCACTCACGCCGTAGGGCAACGCGGACGGGGGCTGTGAAATGTCAAGGTCGCAGGGCGAAAAAAATGCCAAATAAATTAGATTTTCATGGCCCTTAAGCTATTGCAACGGGATGGGTACGGCACTACAATTAGTGTCATTCGATAGCAATGCACTAGATGTAGTGGTACCCGAGATCCTCAACCCGATTGTTCCAAAGCGCTCATAAGGCCTTGATCTTGCGTTATAAAAACCTTTTTTGACTGTGTTTCCCCTACCCGGCGGCACGCTCGGAAGGGGTATTTTTTTTGCTTTTTTGATTTGTTCGCGAACCGGTACCAACGGTTTTACCCATAACAATCGGCGGCGGCAAAACTGCACGTCGTTCCTGGAGAGACTCTATGCAAACTTCCCAAGACATTTCCATCACCAACCACGTCACACCAGGAGCGACGGGCACGGCAACGCAGTCCGGCGCAGCCATCGTCGCCAACGGCGACTACCGCATCATCCGCCGTAATGGCGCCGTGGTCGCGTTCGAGCCATCGAAAATCCAGGTCGCCATGACCAAAGCCTTCCTCGCCGTGAACGGCGGGCAGGGCGCAGCTTCCGCGCGTATCCGCGAGCTGGTCGAGCAGCTGACCGACAACGTCGTCTCGGCACTGGTGCGCCGCCAGCCTTCCGGCGGCACCTTCCATATCGAAGACGTGCAGGACCAGGTGGAACTGTCGCTGATGCGCTCGGGCGAGCACGATGTCGCGCGCGCCTACGTGCTGTATCGCGCCAAGCAGATGGAAGAACGCAAGGCCTTGAAGCTGTCGCAGGTCGGTTCGCTTGAGGTGGCGGCCCCGCAGATCCACGTGCTGGAAAACGGCGAGCGCCGCGTGCTGGACATGAACCAGGTCCGCGACCTGATTAACGCCGCCTGCGTCGGCCTGGAAAAGCACGTCGACGCCGACGCCATCCTGGCCGAAACGGTCAAGAACCTGTACGACGGCGTGCCGGTCGAAGAACTGCACAAGTCGGCTATCCTGGCAGCGCGCGCGCTGATGGAAAAAGACCCTGCGTACTCGCAGGTGACCGCACGCATCCTGCTGCACACGATCCGCAAGGAAGTCTTCGGCAAGGAAGTCGCGCAGGCCAAAGCCGCCGCCGCCTATGTCGAGTACTTCCCGCAGTACATCGCCAAGGGCATCGAAAACGAACTGCTCGACCCTGAACTGGCCAAGTACGACCTGGCCAAGCTGGCCAAGGCGCTGGTCGCCGACCGCGACCTCCAGTTCGGCTACATCGGCCTGCAGACCCTGTACGACCGCTACTTCCTGCACGTGCGCGATGTCCGCATCGAGATGCCGCAGGCGTTCTACATGCGCGTCGCCATGGGCCTGTCGCTGCGCGAAGAAAACCGCGAAGCGCGCGCCATCGAGTTCTACAACCTGCTGTCGTCGTTCGACTTCATGAGCTCGACCCCGACCCTGTTCAACTCGGGCACCCTGCGTTCGCAGCTGTCGTCGTGCTACCTGACCACGGTGTCGGACGACCTCGAAGGCATCTACGACGCGATCAAGGAAAACGCGCTGCTGGCCAAGTTCGCCGGCGGCCTTGGTAACGACTGGACCCCGGTGCGTGCGCTCGGCGCCCACATCAAGGGCACCAACGGCAAATCGCAAGGCGTCGTGCCGTTCCTGAAAGTGGTCAACGACACCGCCGTCGCGGTCAACCAGGGCGGCAAGCGCAAGGGCGCGGTCTGCGCCTACCTGGAAACCTGGCACATGGACATCGAGGAATTCCTCGACCTGCGCAAGAACACCGGCGACGACCGCCGCCGCACCCACGACATGAACACCGCGAACTGGATTCCCGACCTGTTCATGAAGCGCGTGATGGAAAAAGGTTACTGGACCCTGTTCTCGCCATCCGAGACGCCTGACCTGCACGACAAGGTCGGCAAGGCCTTCGAACAAGCCTACCTCGGCTACGAAGCCAAGGCTGCCGCCGGCGACATGCGCGTCTTCAAGAAGATCGAAGCGCTCGACCTGTGGCGCAAGATGCTGTCGATGCTGTTCGAAACCGGCCACCCATGGATCACGTTCAAGGACCCATGCAACATCCGTTCGCCGCAGCAGCATGTCGGCGTGGTCCACAGCTCGAACCTGTGCACCGAGATCACCCTGAACACCGGCCCGGACGAAATCGCCGTCTGCAACCTCGGTTCGGTCAACCTGCCTGCCCACATGAAGGATGGCAAGCTGGACAAGATCAAGCTCGAGAAGACCGTGCGCACCGCGATGCGCATGCTCGACAACGTCATCGATATTAACTACTACGCCGTCGAAAAGGCGCGCAACGCCAACATGCGCCACCGTCCGGTCGGCATGGGCATCATGGGCTTCCAGGACTGCCTGCACATGATGCGCATACCGTATTCGTCGATGGAAGCGGTGGAATTCGCCGACAAGTCGATGGAAGCTGTCTGCTACTACGCCTACCTGGCATCGACCGAGCTGGCCGAAGAGCGCGGCCGCTACGCGTCGTACGAAGGTTCGCTGTGGGACCGCGGCATCCTGCCGCAGGACTCGGTCAAGCTGCTGGCCGAAGAGCGCGGCGGCTACCTGGAAGTCGATTCGTCCGAATCGATGGACTGGACCGTGGTGCGCGAGCGTATCAAGCAGTTCGGCATGCGTAACTCGAACTGCGTGGCGATCGCCCCGACCGCGACGATCTCGAACATCATCGGCGTATCGGCATGTATCGAGCCGACCTTCCAGAACCTGTATGTGAAGTCGAACCTGTCGGGCGAGTTCACCGAGATCAACGCCTACCTGGTGCGCGACCTGAAGGCGCGCGACCTGTGGGATGAAGTGATGATCTCCGACCTGAAATACTTCGACGGCTCGCTGGCCAAGATCGACCGCATTCCTCAAGACCTGCGCGACATCTACGCCACCGCGTTCGAAGTATCGCCAAGCTGGCTGGTGGAAGCAGCATCGCGCCGCCAGAAGTGGATCGACCAGGCCCAGTCGCTGAACATCTACATGGCTGGCGCATCGGGCAAGAAGCTGGACGAGACCTACAAGCTGGCCTGGCTGCGCGGCCTGAAGACCACCTACTACCTGCGCACCATCGCGGCGACGCACATGGAGAAGTCGACTTCCCGTACCGGCGCGCTGAACGCGGTGAATGTCGACGGCGGGATGTCGGCCAGCGCGATGGCGGGGGCGGCTCCAGCGCTGGCGGCAGCGCCAGCGGCCGAGGTCGAAGACGGCGCCGCGTGCTACCTGCGTCCGGGCGACGACGGTTTCGAGGAATGCGAAGCCTGCCAGTAATAAGAGTTAAAGTAACCCCGTCGTTCCCGCGAAAGCCTAGGCGGCCCCGCGGTAACCCATAGACGGTTTTTAGGATAACAATGTATTGAGGCCGTCGCATCGCGGCAGCCCAACAGAGGAATACGACTATGTTGTCATGGGATGAAGAAACAACGCCAGCAGCCCGTCCGGTGCCGATGGGCGCCGCCGAGCCAGAGGCCGATGCTGCCCTGGTCGCCAAGCGCGTCAGCGCGGACGACAAGCGCATCATCAACGGCAAGACCGACGTTAACCAGCTGGTGCCGTTCAAGTACAAATGGGCATGGGACAAGTACCTGGCCGGCTGCGCGAACCACTGGATGCCGCAGGAAGTCAACATGCAGCGCGACATCGAGCTGTGGAAAAACCCGAACGGCCTGACCGACGACGAGCGCCGCCTGGTGAAGCGCAACCTCGGCTTCTTCGTGACCGCCGACTCGCTCGCCGCCAACAACATCGTGCTGGGCACCTACCGCCACATCACGGCGCCGGAATGCCGCCAGTACCTGCTGCGCCAGGCGTTCGAAGAGGCGATCCACACCCACGCCTACCAGTACATCGTGGAGTCGCTGGGCCTGGACGAAGCCGAGATCTTCAACGCTTACAACGAAGTCAAGTCGATCCGCGACAAGGATGAATTCCTGATTCCATTCATCAACACGCTGACCGACCCTGCCTTCACCACCGGCACCACCGAAAACGACCAGAAGCTGCTGAAGTCGCTGATCGTGTTCGCTTGCCTGATGGAAGGCCTGTTCTTCTACGTCGGCTTCACCCAGATCCTGGCGCTGGGCCGCCAGAACAAGATGATGGGCGCGGCGGAGCAGTACCAGTACATCTTGCGCGACGAATCGATGCATTGCAATTTCGGCATCGACCTGATCAACACGATCAAGATGGAAAATCCGCAGCTGTGGACGCCGGCGTTCCGCGAAGAGATCAAGCAGCTGTTCCTGAAAGCGGTCGACCTGGAATACGCGTACGCCGAAGACACCATGCCGCGCGGCGTGCTCGGCCTGAACGCGACGATGTTCAAGGGTTACCTGCGCTTCATCGCGAACCGCCGCGCAACCCAGATCGGCCTCGAGACGCTGTTCGCCCAGGAAGAAAATCCATTCCCATGGATGAGCGAGATGATCGACCTGAAGAAAGAGCGTAACTTCTTCGAGACCCGCGTCACTGAATACCAGACCGGCGGCGCGCTGAACTGGGAATAAACCTGCTCTATATAAGAGGGTGCTCGCACCCTCAGCCGAAAGCCCGCCGAGTGCGGGCTTTTTTACGTGTGCGAAATTCGCGCGACGTGCATATATTGCATTTTTTGCAAAGATATCGGACACTGCGGGCGACGGCGTCTGTACGCGCCGGCGACATCGACCATTTACAGGACTCGGATAAACTTGACATCCTCCCCCTCCCTAAAGGAAGGGGATTCCCACTACTGGCGTCTGATGCCCCAGACGGAAGCCGGGCTGAAACGAGCCAGCTTCTTATTCAATCCGCAGGATATCTTTCGACCTCGCCGACGGCGACTGCGGATTGGGGAAACGGTACCAGCGAATCATGCCCCGGCGCGTAATCGCATACTGAAACACTTATGGAATTTGACGATGCCCCAACAACAAAGTTCAAGAGATTTTTTAACCTGGATGGCTGCGAGCGCTACGCGCCCGACTCCTTTCACTCCCCGCCGTCAACGGCGGGGTTTCTCGGAGCAAATCTGATGAAAAAGAAATCGACCTTAGGCCTCGGCGCAATCGCGCTTGGAATGCTGATCGCGGGCCAGGCTGTGGCTGCCGATGAATACCACGCGTTGCTGAAGGGCCGGAAGTTTGCTGAAGTCGAAAGAGCCACCACTGCAAAGCTGGCGAAAGACCCGGCTGACGCGAATGCGATGATCGCGCGCACCAGGGCGATTCTTGGAATGCGCGACGGCCGCTATGAAGAGGCGGCGGCGCAGGCCGAGAAGTGCATCGCCAGACATCCGGACAATGGCGGCTGCCACCTTGCGCTCGGAAAAGCGCTGGGCAGTAAAGCGGTGGCCGGCGGGATTACCTCGGCCATCGGATATGCCGGCACTATTCGCGACGCATTCAAAAAAGCCGTCGACATTAACCCGCGCGATTATGAAGCGCGCTTCGCGCTGCTCGACTATTACATGATGGCCCCGTTCATCGTCGGCGGCGGAACCGGAAAAGCGGAAACGCTTGCGCGCGAAACCGCGACCCTGAATGCCGAAGCCGGAAAGCTGATGACCGTTAGTCTCGACCTGAAGGAAGATAACGTCGCCAGCGCCGAGGCGGGAGCGCTCGCACTCAAGCCGGGGCTTGACGATGCCATCCAGCAGCGCCATGAGGAGCAGCTGATGGCGATCGGCGCTACCCATTTGAACGGCAAGAAGTATGGCGACGCGACGCGGGTCCTCGGCGAAGCGCAAAAGCGCTACCCGGATAGTCCGTTGATCGCCTTCGTGGTCGCGCGCGTGCATCAGGAGCAGGGCAAGCATCGCGAGGCGCTCGCGATTTTGGATCAGGTCGTTATCAAGACTCCGCTGCCGCACGTCCACTACCGGATGGCAAAATCGCTGCAAGCAGTCGGCGACAAGCCGAAGGCGGCTGCGGCTTTTGAAAAGGCGCTGTCGTTTAAAACCGGGCTTGCAAAAACCATGCGGACCGATGCCGAAGAACAGCTCAAGACCTTGAAAATTTAACGGCCGCGATGACGTCGCATGTGCGCGCGCGAATTCATGCGCGCACATTGCGTCGTCAAGTTGTGGAAAAATCCCAACGGTTTGAGCAATGACGATCGCTCACGTCACCCGCGCATATGCCGTGCGCAAAAGCGCAAACGTGTCGCGCAAAAAGCTGACGCCGACGGCAAACGAGGTCGAATTTTTTCGGCAGGTTCGTTGGTTGCGATGACGTCGGCGATACCGGAACGGCGATGATCAGCGGTGTCGCTGATGATGCCAGGTCAGATCATCCCGCGCCGGAAAATGCGAGCAGGTTTACTGCCCAGCGCTGGTTTACTTTCGGGCCTGGCCGCACTACAAAGCACTCATCAAATCGTCGCTGCATCTTCGCTCTCGGCGATCATTCGAAAGCGCGTCCGCGCCCGCCTCTCAAAATTTTTTCGTGACTAATCAATGCATTGCGATTTCGCGCGCGCGAAACGAAGGTCGCGCCAACGCTGATTCGCGATCATGAATTTGCCGGTTCAACTCGGGCATTGGGCCTCGGACTCAGGTGCACCTTGTGCTGTCGTGCGGTGGTTCGCAGCGGTCGGGAATAGCCCCTCGCGCGTGGCTTCGGATGCGCCCGAAGTGAACCCGCGGGGGGTGTTCGCGTGCGTGAAAACGGTGACGCCAGTGCGCGTGAAATGCGCGGCGAAAAATGCGCATGCGGTCATCGCGATGCGCGCATGCGGACGCGCTTTGACGCGCGAATAAAGCGATTCTTTAATCCGCGCGAGCCGATGTCGCGCATCGCATTTTAAGAACCCGCACGAAACTTCGGTGCGCCAGTTGCGCACTGACAAGGTTTTCGTGTACTTTACGTGATTGAATTTGTCAAAACGTGAATGTGTGTTTTTGAACCACGCGCGATGGCAAACAAACCGATCAAAAATGGGACGCTGACTCCAACAGATATGCACTTAAAACATGCCGCGAAAACTAAGCCGCACTGCCCGATTTTTTCGGGCATGGCGGCTTTTTCGTTTCGCGCATCTGCAAGTGCGTGATGCGGGCAGCGTTCCGGAACAAAGAATTTGTCGTATCTGAAGTTTAGATTTTTTACCGTCCCGGCAAGAGTGGACGGAAACGACTATGGCTGAAGTGCTGCAATCGTGAGGAGCTGCAGCAGTTCAGCTGGTGCCGAATTCATTAGCGCAAACACAGAACCAGTTTGTGCCGATGAATAATTCGCCTGGCCTGACTATCGGTCGGACGGGTTTAAATCTTGTAAGTTGAATCTATCCCATCGAAGATGAAGGAGAACTCAAATGGCAACAGCCGCTAAGAAATCCGCAGTAAAGAAGCCGGCCGCAAAAGCCGCCGCCAAGCCAGCAGCGAAAACTGCAGCGAAACCAGCCGCCAAGAAGGCAGTAGCCAAGCCCGCAGCTAAGCCAGTTGCAAAGAAAGCAGCAGCTAAGCCAGCAGCTAAGCCAGCAGCAAAGAAAGCAGCAGCTAAGCCAGTAGCGAAAAAAGCTGCAGCTAAGCCAGCAGCGAAAAAAGCAGCAGCTAAGCCAGTCGCTAAGAAAGCAGCAGCTAAGCCAGCAGTTAAGAAGACCGCAGCTAAAGCAGCAGCTAAGCCAGTCGCTAAGAAAGCAGCAGCTAAGCCAGCAGCGAAAAAAGCAGCAGCTAAGCCAGTAGCTAAGAAAGCAGCAGCAAAGCCAGCAGCTAAGAAAGCAGTAGCAAAGCCAGCAGCTAAGAAAGCAGTAGCTAAGCCAGCAGCAAAGAAGACCGCTTCGAAAGCAGCAGTCAAGCCAGCAGCTAAGAAAGCAGCAGCTAAGCCAGCAGCGAAAAAAGCAGCAGCTAAGCCAGCAGCGAAGAAAGCAGCAGCCAAGCCAGCAGCGAAAAAAGCAGCAGCTAAGCCAGCAGCGAAGAAAGCAGCAGCCAAGCCAGCAGCGAAGAAAGCAGCAGCTAAGCCAGCAGCCAAGAAAGCAGCAGCAAAGCCAGCAGCCAAGAAAGCAGCAGCAAAGCCAGCAGCCAAGAAAGCAGCAGCTAAGCCAGCAGCTAAGCCAGCGGCTAAGCCAGCAGCGAAGAAGGCGGCAGCAAAGCCAGCAGCTAAGAAAGCAGCAGCTAAGCCAGCAGCAAAAGCAGCAGCTAAGCCAGCAGCAAAAGCAGCAGCCAAGCCAGCAGCCAAGCCAGCAGCTAAGCCGGCAGCGAAAGCAGCAGCTCCTGCAGTTAAGCCAGCGGCTCCAGCAGCCAAGCCAGCAGCTCCAGCGGCAAAGCCAGCAGCAGCTCCTGAAAAGGCAGCAGCACCGGCGCCAGCAGCTCCGGCACCAGCAGCGAAAACTGTCCTGGCTCCAGCAGCAGCATGGCCGTTCCCGACCAGCAGCCGTCCGTAATAGCCAGCTGTGCCTGGATAAGGCAAAATACCGCTGTGTGACACGTTTCACACAGCGGTTTTTTTTTGTGCTCCGCGAACAGGTTCACACCGCCACGCGCCTGCGCGGTCTGCAAACAATCAAGGAGTCCTTGTGCTTGTAATTCTTAAGTTGATCGTCGATGCGGTCGCCACCATTCTGGGCGGCATCCTGTTGCTGCGCTTCTGGATGCAGGCGATCCGCGTGCGTCCACCCGCCTCGGTGGCGCAATTCACCTTTACCCTGTCCGACTGGCTTGTGCGCCCCTTGCGCCGCATCGTGCCGGGTGTAGGCGGCTATGACTGGGCGAGCCTGATCGGCGCCTTCCTGGTGATTCTGCTGGCGACTTCGGTGGTGCTGCTCACCGGCGCTTCGGGCGAAGCGATGTTCCTGCTCGCGCTGTACCGCTTCTTCACATGGATCATTTATGGCTTCATCGCACTCCTGATCATCGAGGCGATCTTCAGCTGGGTGAACCCGCATGCCCCCCTGGCGCCGTTCGTGCGCGCCTTGAACGACCCGCTGCTGCGTCCACTGCGCCGCGTGGTGCCGCTGGTAGGCGGGCTTGACCTGTCGCTGCTGGTGGCCCTCATACTGCTGCAGATCGCCCAGGTTGTGCTGGGCATGGTATTCGGCTTCCGGTGAGCCGTGCGTGGTGCTCCGCGCTCCCTGGCGGAGTGCGGCTGGCGGTACAGATCCAGCCGAATGCGAAGAAGACCGAAGTAATCGGCGTGCTGGACGACGCGCTCAAGCTCAAGCTCAAGCTCAAGCTGCAGGCGCAGCCGATCGAGGGCAAGGCGAATGAGGCGCTGGTGCGGTATCTGGCCGAGGCGCTGTCGGTGCCGCGCAGCGCGGTGACCATCACGCATGGGCAGGCAAACAAACGCAAGCTGATTGAGGTCAGGTCTGAGACGTTGACGGTGGATGCCGTTGAAATGCTGTTACTTTTATTGATTCCGTAGGGGGGGGGCGCCGAGTCCTGCGCCCTGGTCCGCCCTACGGGTTCGGGCCGGTTACGGGTGCTTGTACCCGAACGCCGCCTCGAACTTCTGAGCGATTTCCTGCGCCGTGAACGAGTGGTTCTGCCCACCCTGATGCGCAATCTTGATCGCGCCCAGCAGGCTGGCCAGGCGGCCAGTGGTCGGCCAGTCCCAGTCGTTGGTAATCCCGTGCAGCAGGCCGGCGCGGAACGCGTCGCCGCAGCCGGTCGGGTCGACCACCGCCGCCGCGGGCACGCATGGAATCTCGAAACGCTCGCCCTTGGCGTAGATCTCCGAACCCTTCTCACCGCGCGTCACGATCAGCGCTTCCAGGCGCTCCGCGATCTGCGGCAAGGCCAGGCCGGTACGGTCCATCAGCATTTCGAATTCGTAGTCATTCGCCGCGACATAGCTGGCTTCGTCGATGAACTTGATCAGTTCTTCGCCGCTGAACATCGGCAACTGCTGGCCCGGGTCGAACATGAAGGGCACATTCAGGCTCGCGCAGTCGGCGGCGTGCTTGAGCATGCCGTCACGGCCGTCCGGCGCGATGATGGCGACGCGCACCGCACCGACGTCGGCGACGTTGTTCTCGTGCGAGAACTGCATCGCACCCGGGTGGAAGGCGTTGATCTGGTTGTTGTCGAGGTCCGCGGTGACGAAGCACTGGGCCGTGTAGGCGTGCCCGATGGTGCGGATCGCGCGCGTTTCGATGCCAAGCTTGCCGAGGCGGTCGAGGTATTCGCCGCCGTCCTGGCCGATGGTGGCCATGATCAGCGGGTCGCCGCCCAGCATCTTCAGGTTGTATGCGACGTTGGCCGAGCAGCCGCCGAATTCGGTGCGCAGGGTCGGGACCAGGAACGATACGTTGACCTTGTGCAGTTGGTCGGCCAGCAGCGTTTCGCCGAAACGGCCGTGATATTGCATGATTTTGTCGAACGCGAGCGAGCCGCAGATCAGCGAGGTCTTGGTCATGGATGAAGCCTTATGGGTAGAAAACGGCAATGCGATAGCCAGATGCTTTGACCTGGCTGAGTTCAAAATAGAGCCGGACCGGCTGCTCGCTGCGCGCCCCGAAGCCCTTGGCCGGCGCGACGTCCTTCGGCAGGTATTCGGCGGGTGCGAAGACGCGCCGCAGCACGGTCTTGTTGTCGGCGTCGGTCAGGGCGAGTTCGATATTCGGCCAGGCCTGGGCCAGGCGGCCCTGGTTGTGCAGCGATGTAGTGAGCAGGAAGGTGTCGCCGGAGATCGTCTCCAGTTCGCCCGTTTCGATCGCCAGTTCGTCGATCTGCGCAGGCAGTTCGACACGGCAGCCGAATATGGCGCAGGTGGCGACCAGCGCCGGCTTCAGTTGCGGGAACTGGGCCGCGAGCGAATTGCGGAAGGTGGTCATCGCCTGGATCAGCAGCGCGACTACGAGGACTGCGGAGCCGAAGCCCATCAGGATGCGGTGCGAGCGGCTGGACTGCTCCTGCAGTCGGCCGAGGCGCACGAATTCGGGTTCTTCGTGTTCTGGTTCGACCGGTTCCGCCATTGGTGCGGGACGAGGTGCTGGCGGCCGAGGCGTTTTGCGGCCGGCCTTGCGCGGAGCAGGGCGGGGAAGCGCCGGCGGTTCGACAGCTTCCTGCGGTTCTCCCGGCGCGGATTCACGCATCAGCAGTACTGCCGGGTCAGGGCCTTCGGTTTCGTCGGGCAGGGCCGTTGCGACGATTTCTTCGTCTGCGACTAATTCGGGTTGCTCGTCTTCCGCGGCCAGGTGCGGCGGGCGCAGGCGCACCTCTGCTTCAGGATGAGGCTCAGGTTCAGGCCCAACCTCCGAATCCGGCTCCGGCTCCGGTTCGGATTCCGTAACGGGTTCGGCTTCGGGCTGCGGCACAAGCGCGGCCGATTCGATCGCCGTATCGAAATCCAGCGTGTAGAACTGTTCGACGCTCTCCGCCGGTACTGGCTCTGGTGCGGACGGTTCTTCGGCGGCGGGGATGTCTGCTTCCGGCGGCGCCTCAGCTTCAGCTTCAGCTTCAGCTTCGACGGGGACTTCTACAGGGGGAGGTAATGGAGGTTCGACGGCGGCCGGTGCTGGTTCTGGCGCAGGCGCGTCCAGGTTGACCAGCATGGCATTACCGTCGAATACTTCTTTGCATGCGCCGCAACGCACGATACCCCCACGCAGCTTGAGCTGGTCCGCAGCGACCCGGAAGGTCGTGTGGCAATGGGGGCAGCGGGTGGCGAGCGCCATGCCCTTACTCGCCAGTTGAACGTGCCGGCGGTACGATGTCGCTTCCCATCCGGCCGTGCAGGGCGACCCAGCCATCCTGTTCGGCCCAGACGCCCAGCTTGATGAACGGCGCGTAGGCTGCAGCCACTTCCTCGGCCTGGCGCGCGAGCACGCCCGACAAGATCAGCGCTCCGCCAGGCGCGACGCGTCCAGCCAGCATCGGCGCCATCAGCTTCAATGGGCTCGACAGGATATTGGCCACCACCGTGTCGAAACGGCCGGTTGCATGTTCAGGCTTTGCGGTCGCCAGCTGGTCCGGCAGGTACCAGGTGATCTCGCAGTTGTTGCGCACTGCGTTGTCCCTGGCCGACTCGATCGCTTGCGGATCGATGTCGACGCCGGCCACATCGCCCGCGCCCATCTTCTTGGCCACCATCGCGAGGATGCCGGAACCGCAGCCGTAATCGAGCACGGTCTTGCCGGGAGCAGGGTGCGCTTCCAGCCATTCCATGCACAGGCGCGTAGTCGGATGGCTGCCGGTGCCGAACGCCAGGCCCGGGTCCAGTTCGAGGATCAGGCCGTCCGGATCCGGCGCCTCGTGCCAGCTCGGGACAACCCAGATGTTCTTGCCGATGTGGATAGGCGCGAACTGCGACTGCGTCAGGCGCACCCAGTCCTCGTCCGCCACCGCGCGGGTGGTGAACGGAGGGGCTTTATCGAGCTTGATGGCGGCTGCCGCTTCCGCGACGATCGCTGCCTGGTCGGCGTCGACGTCGGTCAGCGCAACCACGCGGCTGTGTTCCCAAGCCGCTTCCGTCGGCTCCATGCCAGGTTCGCCAAACAGCGGCTTTTCCTGGTCGGTGCCTTCGTCGGCGTCTTCCACCGAAACCGACAGCGCGCCCGCTTCCATCAGGGCGTCGGACAACGCCTCTGCGTGTTCGCGTGCGATCTCGATGACGACTTCGGTCCAGCTCATGCTTCTGCCTTGACTTCCGATTTGGTCGCGATGCTGCCTGCTTTCGGCAGGTCCGGCTTGTTGGCCAGCTTCTGTTCGAGGTAGTGGATGTTGGTGCCGCCTTCGATGAAGCGCGCATCGACCATCAGTTCGCGGTGCAGCGGGATATTCGTGAGGATGCCCTCAACCACCATTTCGGACAGCGCGATCTGCATGCGGCGGATCGCCTGGTCGCGCGTGGCGCCGTAGGCGATGACCTTGCCGATCATCGAGTCGTAGTGCGGCGGAACGTAGTAGCCGGCGTACGAGTGCGAGTCGACGCGGATGCCAGGGCCGCCCGGCGGATGCCAGGCATTGATGCGGCCAGGGGACGGCGTGAACTTGAACGGGTCTTCCGCGTTGATGCGGCACTCGATCGCGTGGCCCGACAACATGATGTCGCGCTGCTTGAAGCGCAGCTTCTCGCCGGCCGCGATGCGGATCTGTTCCTGGACGATGTCGATCCCGGTGATCATCTCGGTGACCGGATGCTCCACCTGGACGCGGGTGTTCATTTCGATGAAGTAGAACTCGCCGTTCTCGTACAAGAACTCGAACGTGCCGGCGCCGCGGTAGCCGATCTTGCGGCAGGCTTCAGCGCAGCGGTCGCCGATCTTTTCGATCAGTTTGCGCGGGATGCCCGGCGCTGGTGCCTCTTCGATCACCTTCTGGTGGCGGCGCTGCATCGAGCAGTCGCGTTCGCCCAGCCAGACGGCGTTCTTGTGTTCGTCGGCGAGGATCTGGATCTCGATGTGACGAGGATTCTCCAGGTACTTCTCCATATAGACTTCTGGATTGCCGAAGGCGGTGCCGGCTTCGGTCTTGGTCATCGCGACAGCGTTCAGCAGGGCCGCTTCGGTGTGCACGACGCGCATGCCGCGTCCGCCGCCGCCGCCGGCCGCCTTGATGATGACCGGGTAGCCGACCTTGCGCGCGGTCTGGATGATTTCCTTCGGGTCGTCCGTCAGGGCGCCTTCCGAACCTGGCACGCATGGCACGCCGGTGCGGATCATCGCCTGCTTGGCCGAGACCTTGTCGCCCATCAGGCGGATCGAGTCGGAACGCGGGCCGATGAAGACGAAGCCGGATTTTTCGACGCGCTCGGCGAAGTCGGCGTTCTCGGACAAGAAGCCATAACCCGGGTGGATCGCTTCGGCGTCGGTCACTTCGGCCGCGCTGATAATCGCCGGCATGTTCAGGTAGCTCAGGCTCGATTGCGCAGGACCGATGCAGACCGATTCGTCCGCCAGCTTCACGTATTTGGCGTCTTTGTCCGCTTCGGAGTGGACGACAACCGTCTTGATGCCCATCTCGCGGCAGGCGCGCTGGATGCGTAGCGCGATTTCGCCGCGGTTGGCGATTAGGATTTTTTCAAACATAGGTTCGGTGTTTCTGTGAGTGCCGGCCTGAGCCGGGAACAACATGGGAACGTCAGGAATGGCTGCGGCACCGGGTGCCGCACGCGCTGCTTCCTTAGCCGATCACAAACAATGGTTGACCGAATTCGACTGGCTGGCCGTTTTCGACCAGGATCTTGGTCACGGTGCCCGAGAAGTCCGAATCGATTTCGTTCAGGAGCTTCATCGCTTCGATGATGCAAAGGGTTTCGCCTTCCTTGATGGTCGAGCCGACTTCGACAAACGCGGCTGCGCCTGGTGCGGACGAACGGTAGAAGGTGCCGACCATCGGCGACGTCACGACATGGCCGGTTTCGACGGCGGCGACCGGCGCTGCGGCGGCTTCAACCGGCGCGCCGGCGTGCATCGGGGCCGAGTACTGCTGATGCATCTGGTGCGGCTGCATCATGACCATCTGGTTCTGTGGGTTTGCGGACGACTTGACGATGCGAACTTTGCTCTCGCCCTCGGTCACTTCGAGTTCGGCGATGTCCGACTCGGCTACGAGGTCGATCAGTGTCTTGAGTTTTCGTAAATCCATGTGAAACCCCTTGGAATTATTGTGTAATTAAGAGTATGCGGTGCGCCCTGGTCGGGCCGCCCTCGCAAATGCGTGAAGATGGCGAAGATTAACGCTTTTTAAGCGCAAAGTCGATGGCAAGGCGATATACATCCGTGCCCAGCCCACAGATCGTTCCCTGCGCTATGGCCGACAAAAATGAGTGATGACGAAACTCTTCGCGTTGGTAGATATTCGAAATATGCACCTCGAGAAAGGGGATCGCCACGCCCGCCAAGGCGTCGCGCAGGGCGACGCTGGTATGCGTCAGGCCGCCCGGATTGATGACGATCATGTCGACGCCGTCCGTTTTTGCGGCGTGAATACGGTCGATCAGCGCACCTTCGTGATTACTTTGATAGCAGGAAAGCGTCGCTCCCGCCGCGCCCGCCTGGGCTGTCGCTGCGCTTTCGATGTCGGCCAGTGTTGCGGCGCCGTACACCTCAGGCTCCCGGGATCCCAGCAGGTTCAGGTTGGGACCGTTGAGCAGGAGTAGCTTTTTTGCCATGTATAAAGGTCGTTTTCTGCGAAAGTCAGGCATTTTGCCGCCAACGATGGTCATTGGCAAGCGATAAAATTGCCCTTCTGAAATCGTACGGTCGTGCGTTTAAGAGCCAAGTGCGGCCAGGTCGGCCTTCAGTTCTTCGAACTTCAGGCGGCCAAGATAGGTCTTGCGGACCTGTCCGTCAGGCCCGATCAATACAGTGTACGGCAAGCCACCGCTGGCGTTACCGAATTCACGCGCCAGTTCGGTGCCGCGCAAGCCGGATACATACAGCGGGTAGGAAATTTTGAATTTCTCGGCAAATTGAGCAATGTTCGCGGCCGAATCGATGCCGATGCCAATGATGTTGATATTGTTCTTCACGCTGTCCTTGGCCAGCTGGTCCAGTTCCGGCATTTCTTCGACGCAGGGGGCGCACCACGGCGCCCAGAAGTTCACCACCAGGGCCTTGCCCTTCCACTGCGCGAGTGCCTGGCGCTGGCCTTTGGCGTCGTCCATCGACTCGGCAAACAGCGCACTGACTGGCGTATGCGGGCGGCCATCGGTCGGCGCGATGCTGGTCGTGACAGGGCTGGGTTGCTTTTTTTGTACGCCGACATAGGCGCCCATGGCGGCAAAGGTGGCGGCGATAATGCCGTACACGAGCAGGTTCTTCTTATTGATCATTTATTGTTCATTCAAATCGGATGAGGCTTCAATCAGGGCGCGCACCGCGGCGGCATCGGCGCGCGGCAAGCGACCGTCGGGACGCGGCTTGCGCGCGCCGCGCAGGTCGTTCAGGTCATACACTTCCGCGTGCACGCCTTCGCGCTTCCACATGAAACTGATGGTCTCGACCGGATCGTGGCGCGCGCCCTTGAAGTGCGGGGTTTCAGAGAGTTCTATATTGACGTCGCGGTTCAGCAAGAAGATTTCGACGTCTTTCGCGCTCTCAACGAACAATTGTAAATGAATATCGTCGTGCTCCCCGGCAGTACCGTTCAGCACGGGGCCGGTCAGGTAGGGCGAGAACGCGGACAGCGCCTCCATCACCTGCAGCGCGGCCTTGCGCAATTCGAGCAGGCGGACAGGCTGGGTGGCGGACTGGAACAGGGCAATGTATTGACGGACTTCTTCCTCGACCTCGAGGTTGTCGGGCATCAGGTTGGCCGCAGGCCGCTCGTCGCCCAGCACCTGGGTGGCGGCTTTGCGCTTGGCCGTGCCGTAGTCGGCGCCGTCCTGCGCGATCATGCGCGCAGCGACGGCAGCAATTTGCGAGCGCAACTGCTGGAGATCGTCGTTCTGGTTAGGCATCATGACGAGATCATACTCTTGAACGGAAAATGCCACCTTGTCAGGTAAAATCGCGTATTCCGACTTTTGCCACCACTACATAACATGCATATTCACATCCTCGGTATTTGCGGCACCTTCATGGGGGGGCTTGCAGTTTTGGCAAAAGAGGCGGGCCATAAGGTCACCGGCTGCGACGCCAACGTCTATCCACCGATGAGCACCCAGCTCGAAGCGCAGGGCATCGAACTGATCACCGGCTTTGGCCCGGAACAGACTCAACTGAACCCCGACCTGTACGTGATCGGCAACGTGGTTTCGCGCGGCAACCCGCTGATCGAAGAGATATTGAACAAAAGCCTGCCGTATGTATCTGGCCCGCAGTGGATTGGGGAACATATCCTGCGCGACAAATGGGTGCTGGCCGTTGCCGGCACGCACGGCAAGACGACTACCTCGGCGATGCTGGCCTGGATCCTGGAAGACGCGGGCTATTCCCCGGGCTTCCTGATCGGCGGCGTACCGATGAACTTCGGCATCTCGGCACGCCTGCAAGGCGCCACGCCGTCCGACTTCTTCGTCATCGAAGCGGACGAGTACGACACCGCCTTCTTCGACAAGCGCAGCAAGTTCGTCCACTACCACGCAAAAACCGCGGTACTCAACAACCTCGAATACGACCACGCCGACATCTTCCCCGATATCGGCGCCATCGAGACCCAGTTCCACCACCTGGTGCGCACCGTGCCGGGTGTTGGCCGCCTGGTCGTCAACGGCGATGAAGCGTCAATCGCGCGCGTGATGAAGCGCGGCTGCTGGAGCGACAAGGAATCGTTCGGCGGATCCGAAGGCGTCAACTGGACGATGGTCGAGCACCCGTCGGACGGTTTCGACGTCCTGTTTAACGGCGACGTGGTCGGCACCGTGCATTGGGGCCTGACTGGTAAACACAACCGCTCCAATGCGCTGGCCGCGATCGCAGCCGCCCGCAACGTCGGCGTGCCGCCCGCGCAGGCGGCCGAATCGCTGGCGCGCTTCGAGAGCGTCAAGCGCCGCATGGAAGTACGTGGCGTGGTTGACAACGTCACCGTGTACGACGACTTCGCCCACCACCCGACCGCGATCGCGACCACCGTCGCCGGCCTGCGCCAGAAGCTGGGCGCGTCGGGACGCATCCTGGCGGTGCTCGAGCCGCGCTCGAACACGATGAAGCTGGGCGCGATGAAGGATGCGCTGCCGGGCAGCCTGAAGGACGCCGACCTGGTGTTCGGCTTCGGCAGCCAGCAGGCGCTGGGCTGGAGCCTGGCCGACGCGCTGAAACCGCTGGGCGGCATCGCGCACAGCTTCGACCAGCTCGACTTCCTGCTCAAGGCCATTGTCGACGCGGCCCAGCCGGGCGACCACATCCTCGTGATGAGTAACGGCGGCTTCGGCGGCATCCACCAGAAGCTGCTGGAAGCGCTGGCATGATTTTGTACTTGCACGGGTTCCGCTCGTCGCCGCGCTCGTTCAAGGCGCGCGTCGTCGGCGAACGGATGAAGGCCCTCGGACGCGCCAATGAACTGATTTGCCCGCAGCTGCCGGCGTCGCCAAAAGAGGCGATGGCGCTGGTGCTCACGCTGGTCGAACGCTATCCGGCGGAACAGCTGGCGGTCATCGGTTCCTCGCTTGGCGGTTTTTACGCGACCTGGCTGGCCGAGCGCCTGGGCTGCCGCGCCGCGCTGCTGAACCCTGCCGTCGACCCGCTCAAGAACCTCGAGAAGCACGTCGGCGTGACCACCGAATACCACTCCGACAAGCCGTTCGAGTTCAAGCGCGAGTACATCGACGAGCTGCGCGAGCTGAAAATCGAGCGCCTGACGCAGCCAGGACGCTACTTCCTGCTCGCGACGACCGGCGACGAAGTGCTGGATTACCGCGACATGGTGGCGCGCTACGACGGCGCGCAGCAGCATGTCATTGAAGGAAGCGACCACGCGATTTCGGAGTTTCCGCAGTATGTGGACGAAGTGCTGGAATTCTGCCTGGCGGAAGCCGGCCGGTGAGGAGCGGTTCGCTGCGCCGGGCCACATGGCACCGGCACATTAACGGTGTCGCCGCACCCGCCGCCGTGCGCGACTGGCTGGTCACGCAAGGCTCGCTGACCGCGCGGCTGGTCGCACACAGCGAAGCGTTCCGCGTGCAGCGCCTGCACCAGAGTTCGGGCCTGTGCCTGGCCGATGAAGCGCGCGCGATCGGCATGCAGCGGCCGGGCCGGGTGTGGGAACGCGAAGTGCTGCTGCGCTGCGACGGCGTGCCGGTGGTGTTCGCGCACACGGTGGTGCCGGCGGCGAGCACCGCGTCCGACTGGCCGCTGTTTTCGGCGCTGGGCGAACGCTCGCTTGGCAGTACCCTGTTTTACGACCCGCTGGTCACTCGCGGCGAACTTGAATTTGCGCGGATACGCGCCGGCCATCCCCTGCTCAAACGCGCGCGCGCGGTGCTGGGAGGGATGGACGACCCTGTTTACTATGCGCGCCGCTGCCTGTACCGCCGCCGCAATGGAACGCTGCTGGTGACCGAGGTGTTCCTTCCCCCGGTAACCAGTCTGGCGCCCACAAAACACTACAAATAAAAGGCATCATGAATTTATTCTTCGAAGAGTCCGGCGATTTCAAGGCCGGCACCGTGCTGTCCCATGCGGGAGAGGCCTACCAGGTTGAACTGGCCAGCGGCAAGCGCACCAAGGTCAAGGCCAAGGACGTGCTGCTCCAGTTCGAAAAGCCCGACCCCGCAGAACTGATGGAACAGGCCAGGGTCGTGGCGCAGGACGCCGACCTCGAATTTTTGTGGGAAGTCGCGGGCCAGGAAGAATTCGGCTTCGCCGAGCTGGGCGCCGAATACTTCGGACACGCGCCGCTGCCGGTCGAGGCGGCAGGACTGATCCTCGCGCTGCACGGCTCGCCGATCTACTTTTACAAGAAAGGCCGTGGGCGCTACAAGGCCGCCCCGGAGCAAGCGCTGCGCGCGGCGCAGGCCGGCATCGAAAAGAAAAAACAGCAGCTGGTCATCCAGGCCGCCTATGTCGACGAACTCAAGGCCGGCAAGCTGCCGCAGGCGATGCAGCCGATGGTCAACCAGTTGCTGTTCAAGCCGGACAAGAACACCATCGAGTTCAAGGCGCTGGAAGCGGCGGCCGACGAACTGCACACGACACCGCAGCGGCTGATGCTGCAGGTCGGCGGCATCCCGTCGCCGAAGGACCTGCACATGGCGCGCTTCCTGTTCGAGAACTTCCCGCGCGGCGCCGGCTTCCCGGCCGTGCCGGCGCCGTCCGCGCCGGGCGGCCTGCCGGTCGCCGACGTGGCCGCGTTTTCGATCGACGACGTCACCACGACCGAGATCGACGACGCCTTCTCGGTACGCACGCTGGACGACGGCTCGGTGGTGGTGGGCATCCACATCGCCGCCCCGGGCCTGGGGGTCAAGCCGGACGACGCGATCGACAAGATGGCGCGTTCGCGCATGTCGACCGTGTATATGCCCGGCGATAAGATCACCATGCTGCCGGACGATATCGTCAACGCCTTCACGCTCGCCGAGGGCAAGAACTGCCCGGCGGTGTCGCTGTACGCGACGCTGAACCCCGCCGACTGGACGGTGCTGTCGACCGTCACGCGCGCCGAGCTGGTGCCGATCAAGAGCAACCTGCGCCACAACGACCTCGATGACCTGGTCAACGAAGAGACGCTGGCCAGCGGCGAAGGCGAGTACCCGCACAAGGACGAGCTGGCGCTACTGTGGAAATGGGCGCTGCAGCTCGAACAAGGCCGCATGAAGAAGCGCGAAGGCTTCGGCCTGAAGCCGGAGCAGAACAACCGTGTCGATTTCAACTTCTACGTCGACGACGATGTGGTCTCGGTGGTGCGGCGCAAGCGCGGCGCACCGCTCGACAAGATCGTCGCCGAGCTGATGATCTTCGCGAACAGCACCTGGGGCAAGCTGCTGCACGACAGCGGCGTACCCGGCATCTACCGCTCGCAGGGCGGCGGCACCGGTCCTGGCTGGGCCGCCAAGATGCAGGTGCGGATGGTGACGCACGCGGCGCCTCACCAGGGGCTGGGTGTCGACCAGTACGCGTGGAGCACCTCGCCGCTGCGCCGTTATACCGACCTGGTCAACCAGTGGCAGATCCTCGCGTGCGCCGAGCACGGCGTGACGGCGCCGCTGGTGGCGCCGTTCAAGCCGCGCGATGCGAATTTGTTTGCGATTGTGTCGGCCTTCGATGCAGCGTACGCGGCGTACAACGACCATCAGCAGAACATGGAACGCTACTGGTGCCTGCGCTGGCTGGGGCAGGAGGAAGCCAGGCAGGTGGACGCGGTGGTGCTGAAGGAAGAAGTGCTGCGGCTGGTCGATATTCCGCTGATTATTCGTCTGCCGGGCATGCCGCAGGTGGCGCGCGGCGCGCAGGTCAAGATCGATATCCTGCGCTGGGATGAAATCGACCTGTCGATTGAGGCGAGGCTGCTGGAAGTGGCTGCGGTCGCGCCGGCCGAAGTCGACCTCGATTTCGAGGAGGATGAAGGGCCGGATGCGGGCGAAGCCGCAGTCGAAGAAGTGGTTGAGGCGGAAGGCGTCGTCGCCGTCGTCACGACCGACCCGGAGCCGGAAGCCACATAGCGACGGCGGTGGAAATCAGTTGTGTCCCGCCACCACACACGGGTTAGAATTGCGCTTTCTCAGTTTCAAGCGAAGCACCGCGTGAAGTATTTTCGACAACATAGCACACTGACTATCGCGCTTGCGATTTCGGTCGCGGTCCATGCAGCCCTGCTCGCAGTACGCTTCGTTGCGCCGGACGCGTTCCGGCTGGAGCCGACCGATCCCGGCCTCGAAGTCATCCTCGTCAACGCCAAGCACAATAAAGCGCCCATCAAGGCGCAGGCGCTCGCACAGGCCAACCTCGATGGCGGCGGCAATGCCTCGGAAGGCCGCGCCAAGTCGCCGCTGCCAGACCTGCGCCGCATGGAAACGGGCGAAAGCGTCAAGGCCACCCAGCGCCGCATCGCCGAACTGGAACAGGCGCAGAAAAACCTGCTGACCCGCGCGCGCGATTCAAGTTTCAACGTCGCCCCGGTCACGGAGCGCGACAAGCCGGATCCGAACCGCACCGGCGCCGACCTGTTAGAAAGCAGCAAGGCGATCGCCCGCACGGCCGCTGAAATCACCCAGCGCATCGAAGACGAAAACAAGCGCCCGCGCAAAACCTTCATCACGCCTTCGACCCGCGAAGTCGGCTACGCGATGTACTACAAGACCATGCAGCGCAGGGTCGAGGAAATCGGCACGCTTAACTTCCCGCAGGCGCAGGGCCGCAAGCTGTATGGCGAACTGGTGGTCTACATCCCGATCTTCCAGGACGGGACCATCTACCAGAAGGACGGCGGCGCGCGCATCGAGAAAAGCTCGGGCAACCCGGAACTCGACAAGGCGGCGCTGGCCATCGTGCGCCGCGCCGCGCCGTTCGGACGCTTCCCGCCCAACATGCTCTCGTCCGACAAGGACGACCTGTGGGTGATCATCACGCGCTTCAAGTTCACGCGCGAAGAGCGCATGGAAGCCGACCTGCGCGGAGGCGCGCAGTGAGCGACCGCTACTGCGTCATCGGCAACCCCATCGCGCACAGCAAGTCGCCCGACATCCACGCCGCTTTCGCAGCGCAGGCCGGGCAAGTCCTCACCTATGAATGCTGCCTCGCGCCGCTCGACGGCTTTGCCGACACCGTCCGCGCGCTGATCGCGCAGGGCTACAAGGGCGCCAACGTGACCGTGCCGTTCAAGCTCGACGCCGCGGCCAGCGCCACCAGCCTGACCGAACGCGCGCGCGCCGCCGGCGCTGTAAACACCCTGAGCTTCGTCGATGGCGGGATCGTCGGCGACAACACCGACGGCGCTGGACTGGTCAACGACATCACCCGCAACGCCGGCGTGCCCGTTGCCGGCAAGCGCGTGCTGCTGCTTGGCGCGGGCGGCGCGGCGCGCGGCGTCATCCTGCCGCTGCTCGAGCAGGGCCCCGCCGAACTGGTGATCGCCAACCGCACGCGCGCCACCGCCGATGCGCTGGTCGCGGAATTCGGCTCGCCGCTGCTGCGCGCCTGCGGCTTCGGCGACATCGCCGAGCCCTTCGACATCGTCATCAACGCCACCTCGGCCAGCCTGGCCGGCGACCTGCCACCGATCCCGGCAGAAACTTTTTGCCAAGAAACACTTGCTTTGGATATGATGTACGGAAAGCAGCCTACTGTTTTCATGCAGTTTGCCAGCCGCCACGGCGCCCAGGTGCGCGATGGCCTCGGCATGCTGGTGGAGCAGGCTGCGGAAGCGTTCACGGTGTGGCGCGGGGTGCGCCCCGAGACGCCGGCAGTCCTTGAACAATTGCGTACATCACTATAACTAAAACAACGTATGGCCAAAGCTAGAGGGGGCAAGGCGCGCGCCAAAGCGGGCCGGCCCTGGATCAAATGGCTGATTTTCGGCCCGCTCATCATCGTCCTGCTCATCCAGCTGTACTTCTTCCTGATGATCTGCTGGTGGACCGTGTTCAATCCATCGTCGACCAGCATGATGCGCACCCAGATGTCATCGCTGCAGGAGACCAACTCGAAGGCCAGGCTACGCCACCAGTGGGTGCCGTACGAACGCATCTCGAATAACCTGAAACGCGCGGTGATCGCGTCGGAAGACGCCAACTTCAACGAACATGACGGCGTCGACTGGGCCGCGCTGCAAAAGGCCTACGAGAAGAACACGCGCCGCCACAAGGTGGTCGGCGGCGGATCGACCATCACGCAGCAGCTGGCCAAGAACCTGTTCCTGTCCGGCTCGCGCAGCTATGTGCGCAAGGCGCAGGAGATGGTGATCGCCTTCATGCTGGAGACGGTGATGAGCAAGGAGCGCATCCTCGAAATCTACCTGAACGTTGTGGAATTTGGACGCGGCGTGTTCGGCGCCGAAGCGGCGGCGCGCTACTACTTCAAGACCAGCGCGGCGGGCCTGGGCACCGCGCAGGCGGCCAGACTGGCGGTCATGCTGCCCAACCCGCGCTACTACGACCGGCACCGCGACACCCGCTATCTCGGGCGGCGCACCAGCACGATCCTGATCCGGATGAACTCGGCGGACCTGCCTTAAGCGTTTATTGGCAAAAAAGCAGCTTCCCCGCGTCAAAATTTTCGTTTCGGGGTGGTAGGGGCAGGGGCTAACGGGTACACTTGCGCTGTTCCGAAACGCGGCCGAGAAAAGCGCATGATCAACGTATTTGTCCTACAGAATGGCCGCCTCAACCAGGTACCCATCGAGACCCGCGAGGATCTCGAAAACGTCGCGCCCGTCTGGGTCGACCTGACCGACCCGACCGACGACGAGCGCGCGTGGGTCAAGGCGATCTACGGCGTGATTTTGCCTGGCGAAGACGAAGTCAAGGACATCGAAGCGTCGGCCCGCTACTACGAAGCGGAAAACGGCGACCTGCACCTGCGCACCGACTTCCTGCTCGAAGAAGACGACGGCCCGTCGCGCGTGGTCACGGTGGCGTTCATTCTGGCGCGCAAGATGCTGTTCTCGGTGCACACCGACGACCTGCCGGTGTTCCGGCTGGTGCGCATGCGCGCCCGTTCGCGTCCCGGCTCGATCGCCGACTACATGGACGTGCTGCTCGACCTGTACGCCACCGACGCCGAGTACTCGGCGGACGCGCTCGAAGGCATCTACCAGGACCTCGAAGAAGTCAGCCGGCGGGTACTGCAAAAGAACTTCACCGACCAGGACGCGGCCGACGCGCTGAACGCGATCGCACGCGAGGAAGACTTGAACGGCCGGATCCGCCGCAACATGATGGACACGCGGCGCGCGGTCAGCTTCCTGATGCGCGGGCGCCTGCTGAACGCCGACCAGTTCGAAGAAGCGCGCCAGATTTTGCGCGACATCGAATCGCTGGACGGCCACACCTCATTTCTGTTCGACAAGATCAACTTCCTGATGGACGCCACGGTCGGCTTCATCAACATTAACCAGAACAAGATCATCAAGATCTTCTCGGTCGCCTCGGTCGCCTTCCTGCCGCCGACCCTGATCGCCAGCATCTATGGCATGAACTTCAAGCGCTGGTTTCCCGAGCTCGACTGGGCCTGGGGCTACCCATGGGCGCTGGGCCTGATGCTGACCTCCGCGATCGCCCCCTTCCTGTACTTCCGCCACCGCGGCTGGCTGAAATAATTCCAGGCATCAGAAGTGCCAAAAAATTGGCACCAAGAAAATCGGGGTCCGTCCCCGGGGTCTGTCCCCGGGGACGGACCCCGATTTAGTTTGCAACAAAAATGGGGTGCTTTGCCCCAAGTTTTTTAGGCGAGCTTGGCGAATACGCGGCGGGCGGCGCCGATCGTTTCTTCGATGACGCTGTCGTCATGCATCGCCGAGACGAAGCCGGCCTCGAATGCCGCCGGCGCGAAGTACACGCCTTCGTCGAGCATCGCATGGAAGAAAGCGTTGAATTTGCTCTTATCGCCAGCCATCATCTCGGCGTAGCTGGTCGGGACTTCGGCACTGAAGTAGATGCCGAACATGCCGCCGACCGAGTCCGCGCAGAAGGTGACGCCGGCTTCTTTCGCCGCTTCCGCCAGCCCCGCGGCCAGCTTGGCGGTCTGCTCGGACAGGCGGCTGTAGAAGCCCGGCTGCTGGATCAGCTTGAGCGTGGCCATGCCCGCGGCAACGGCTACCGGGTTGCCCGACAGCGTGCCGGCCTGGTACACCGCGCCGATCGGCGCCATGTTCTGCATCAGCTCCGCACGGCCGCCGAAGGCCGCCACCGGCAGCCCGCCGCCAATGACCTTGCCCAGCGCGGTCAGGTCGGGCTGGATGTCGTACAGCTCCTGCGCGCCGCCCAGGCCCACGCGGAAGCCGCACATGACTTCGTCGAAGATCAGGACCGCGCCGTGGCGCGTGCACAGGGTGCGCAGCGCTTGCAGGAATTCCGGCGTCGCCTTCACCAGGTTCATGTTGCCGGCGACCGGTTCGACGATCACGCAGGCGATGGTGTCGCCCATCGAGTCGAACGCGTCTTCGATCTGCGCGACGTTGTTGTAGTCGAGGACCAGCGTGTGCTTGACGAAGTCTTCCGGCACGCCCGCCGAGGTCGGGTTGCCGAAGGTGAGCAGGCCGCTGCCGGCCTTGACCAGCAGCGAGTCGGCGTGGCCGTGGTAGCAGCCTTCGAACTTGATGATCTTGTCGCGGCCGGTGGCGCCGCGCGCCAGGCGCAGTGCGCTCATGGTCGCTTCGGTGCCCGACGAGACCAGGCGTACCTGCTCGATCGACGGCACCAGGCGGCAGATTTCTTCGGCCATGTCGACTTCGCCTTCGGTCGGCGCGCCGAACGACAGGCCGCGCGCGGCTGCTTCCTGCACCGCTTTCACCACTTCCGGATGGGCGTGGCCGACGATGGCAGGGCCCCACGAGCCGATGTAGTCGATGTAGCGCTTGCCGTCGGCGTCCCAGAAGTACGGGCCTTCGGCGCGGGTGATGAAGCGCGGGGTGCCGCCGACCGAGCGGAAGGCGCGCACCGGCGAGTTGACGCCGCCCGGCGTGGTTTTTTGTGCGCGTGCAAACAGCGTGTCGTTCCTGGAGGTGTGCTCAGTCATGGCTTACTCGATCGGTGTTGAGGTTGGGTTCATGGCCGCCGCTTGCGCGGCGTTGAAGAATTTGTTGGGTACCAGCTTGCCCATGCCGAAGCGCTGCGCGTGCGCCAGAGCGCCGGCGGTGAACGCGAGGGCGGCCGGTGTGGCTTGCAGCGGATCGGCGCCGGACGCCAGCATGGCGGCCAGGGTGCCGGAAATGGTCGAGCCGGCGCCGATGAACGGGCCGGGCAGGGTCGGCGTGCTGTAGCGGGCGATCTCGCCGTCTTCGCCGTACAGGGTGTCGGACAGCCTGCCGCCGGCCGATCCGGTGCCGGTGACCAGCACATAGCCGCAGCCGGTGCCGGTCAGTTCGGCAACGTCCTCAGCCAGTGTGCCGGGCCCGTCGCGCCAGGTTTCGGCCATGCGCGCCAGTTCGACCTGCGACACCAGCAGCAGCGCCGCCTGCGGCACCAGAATCTGGCGCACCGCGGTCAGCATGTCGTCGTCGAGCAGGCCCGAATCGGGAAGGCTGGACAGGAACGGATCGAGCACCATCGGGATGTCCGGGTAGTCGGAGACGATTTCGGCGACCGCGGCGACCTGTTCGACGCTGGCCAGCGCGCCGACCTTGAAGGCGCCGATCGGCATGTCTTCGAGCAGGACACGGGCCTGGTCGATCACCCAGTCGGCGTCGATTTCATGCATGTCGTCGACGTGCGCGGTGTCGGCGATCAAGAGGGCGGTGGTGACGGAAAGGCCATGGCAGCCGTGCGCGGAAAAGCACGCGAGGTCGGACTGGATGCCGGTGGCGCCGGATGGATCGGACACGCCGAAGCAAAGTATGAGTGGAGACGATTGGTTTTGCACGGCCAGTAGATTAAGATACCTGATTCGGCATTTTACTAGATAGAAGGATCAACAACGTGAGTAGCAAAGAATCAAGCGGCGCTTTCCAGGCCTGGATGTGCCTGATCTGCGGCTGGGTCTACGACGAAGCGGCCGGCGCACCCGAAGAGGGCATCGCTCCCGGGACCCGCTGGGCCGACGTGCCGATGAACTGGACCTGTCCTGAATGCGGCGCCCGCAAGGACGACTTCGAAATGACCGAAATCTGAGCGCAGGGCTGCGCTTGCGCCCTTGCCTTCCGAAAAGTTTATTCTACGCAACAGATAGTCGCACAAGGGGCAAACCCTATGCTATCGTTGCGACTCCGCCGAGTGAACTTTATATGACGACATCGCCGCAACCGACAGCCCTGAAAATCATGGTAATCGACGATAGCAGTACGATTCGCCGATCGGCCGAGATTTTCCTTACCCAGGCTGGGTACCAGGTGGTATTGGCCGAAGACGGCTTCGACGCCCTCGCCAAGATCAACGACCATCACCCGGCCCTGGTGTTTTGCGACATCCTGATGCCGCGCCTCGACGGCTACCAGGCCTGCGCGCTGATCAAGAAAAGCGCGCGCTTCCACGCTACCCCCGTTGTGATGCTGTCCTCGAAAGACGGCCTGTTCGACCGCGCCCGTGGCGCCATGGTCGGATCGAGCGCCTACCTCACCAAACCATTTAGCAAAGACAGCCTGCTGTCGGCGGTGCGCGAGCACACGGCTGGCGCCTTGTCGCAGGCTTGACCCAACACCAAATCCGGAGCGCCCTTTGGCCATTCAAAAAATCCTCATCGTCGATGACTCACCCACCGAACGCTACTACCTGACCGATATCCTGGTCCGCAACGGCTTTACCGTGACCACCGCCGAAAACGGCGAGGAGGCGCTGGCGAAGATCAAGGCCGACAAACCGGAGCTGATCCTGATGGACGTGGTCATGCCCGGCGCGAACGGCTTCCAGGTCACCCGCGCCATTTCGCGCGACCCGGAGCTGGCCGATGTGCCGGTCATCATCTGCAGCAGCAAGGACCAGGAAACCGACCGCATCTGGGGCATGCGCCAGGGCGCCAAGGATTACCTGGTCAAGCCGGTCGATCCCGAGCTGCTGCTGGCGCGTATCGCCAGCCTCGGCGCCTGATCGTATGAGCGGCGAGGGGTTTCCGGTACCGGGCGACGCGCGCCGCGGCGAAGCCCGGCCCGACGCGGCCGGACGGCGCGCGCGATTGCGCCAGTACCAGCAGCAGCTGCTCGAACGCATGCAGGCCGCGCGCACCAGCGGCGCCACCCGCCTGCACCAGCTGGGCGTGATGATCGGGACTGAACGCTTCCTGGTCGACCTGACCCAGACCGGCGAGATCGTGCCGCTGGCGCCGATCTGCACGGTGCCGCTGACCCAGCCCTGGTACCTCGGCCTGTCCAACATCCGCGGCAACCTGGTGGGCATCATCGATTACGCGCGCTTCCTCGACGCCGGCACCACCGCCGTGGCGCCCGACAGCCGCGTGCTGACCTTCGCGCACGGCCTTGGCTTCAACTGCGCGATCCTGGTCAACCGCGTGTACGGCCTGCGCCAGGCCTCCGAAATGCAAGTGGCGGGCGACCGCCTGCTCGACACCGATAACAATGAATGGATGCTGCTGGACCTGGCCGAACTGGTGCAGGACCCGCGCTTCCTGCACGTAGCCGCAGCAGCCTGAAATCAAGACCTTTACAAAAACTGACAAGGCCGCATCGATAGCGGCCGCACACTAGGGATGGGGGCAGTAAATGGGATTTGCGTGGAAGGGGCTTGGCCCTGAAGAGAAGCAGGATGGCGCCGCCGCAGTAGCGGGGCCTGACACCGAATTCGGCATCGAGCCGGCAGCGCCGGTGGCGCAACGGGACGCGCAGCCTGGCGCGCCGGACGACGCCAGCCCGCTCAGTATCGGTGGCGCGATCCGCCGCAAGCGCGGCGCCATTGCCGACGACGATACGCAAGACCAGCCGCTGCCGTTCATCGGCCACCTGTCGCTGTCGCGCCAGCTGCGTATCCTGCTGATGGTGTTCGGCGCCGGCATCCTGGTGACCATCCTCGCGCTGTGGCGTAACGCCGCCAGCAACGAGGTGGCGTCGGCCCAGACCCAGATCGCGTCCGACGCGCTGATGCACTCGCAGCGGATCGGCAAGGCCGCACCGAACGCGGTGCAGGGTAACGTCGACGCCTTCAAGCAGCTCGAGGAAAGCCGGGCCCTGCTCACACGCGACCTCAACCTGCTGTCGCGCGGCGGTTCGTTCGCCGGCAGCACCATTCCCGCGGCGCCGGGCAGCAAGAACAAGTCGCTCGCAGCGGTGCGCACCAAATGGGTAAGCTCGGACAACGCGGCCGGCACCATCCTGAAAATGAAGCCGGAGCTGACCAGTTTTGAAATAACCTTCAAGCAGCTCGATGTGCTGTCGCCTGAACTGCTGTCGATGTCCGACGCCCTTCTGAACCAGAAAGTACAAGGCGGCGGCAGCGCGCGCGAACTGGCCGCGATCGGCCGCATGATGATGCTGACCCAGCGCATGGCGCGCAGCTCGGGCGAATTCCTGACCTCGGGCGGCATCCGCTCGGATACCGCGTTCCAGCTGGGACGCGACACCACCACCTTCCGCCTGATCGTCGACGGCTTCCTGAACGGCAGCGCGCCGTTGCAGCTGGCGCCGGTGCGCGACCCGGAGATGCGTGAAAACGTCATGCGGATCAAAGCGAAGTTCGACACCTACCAGGGCCTGGTGGCTTCGGTGCTGGAAGACCTGCCGAAGTTCGCTGCGGCGAAGGCGGCCGAACAGTCGATCTTCTACGAGAACGAAGAAGTCCGTAAGCTGCTCACCAACCTGCAATCGAGCTTCCGTAGCGACCAGGACTCGGCCAACGCCTGGCTGGTCCTGTTGATGCTGTCGGCGCTGTTCACGCTGGCCACCGCGGCCGCAATCAGCCGCGTGATGCTGCAGGATTCGCGCAACCGCACCCGCGGCGCCGACCGCCGCCGCGAGGAAGCTGAAGCGATGCGCCTGACGGCGCAGGCCAAGGAAGAGGAAGCGAAAGCGACCAATGAACAGAACCAGGCCGCGATTCTGCGCCTGATGAACGAACTGCAGGAAGTGGCCGACGGCGACCTGACCGTCCATGCGACGGTGTCGGAAGACATCACCGGCGCGATCGCCGACTCGGTCAACTACACGGTGGAAGAACTGCGCGGGCTGGTCGAGCGCGTGACCGCCACCGCCGAACAGGTGACGACGGCGTCGGGCAACGCTCAGCAGATTTCCACCGAACTGCTGAGCGCCACCGAGCAGCAGTCGCGCGAGATCCAGGATGCGTCGAACACGGTCCTGAAAATGGCCGGCGAGATCAACGACGTGTCGCGCTCGGCGAACGAATCGGCCGACGTGGCGCGCCAGTCGGTGGCCGCGGCCCAGCAGGGTTCGACCGCGGTGGAGAACGCCATCAAGGGCATGCACGAGATTCGCGAGCAGATCCAGGAAACCTCGAAGCGCATCAAGCGCCTGGGCGAATCGTCGCAGGAGATTGGCGAGATCACCGAGCTGATTTCGGACATTACCGAACAGACCAACGTGCTGGCGCTGAACGCGGCGATCCAGGCCGCATCGGCCGGCGAAGCGGGACGCGGCTTCTCGGTGGTGGCGGAAGAGGTGCAGCGGCTGGCGGAACGCTCGGCCGAGGCGGCCAAGCAGATCGGCGCGCTGGTGCGCACCATTCAGACCGACACCCACGACGCGGTGGCGGCAATGGAGAAGTCGACCCAGGGCGTGGTCGAGGGAGCCAGGCTGTCGGATGCGGCGGGCGCCGCGCTGTCGGACATTTCGGGCGTGTCGAACCGCCTTGCGGAGCTGATCCAGGGGATCTCGTTCGCCACCGAGCTGCAGGCCACGTCGGCGAACGGCGTTGCCCACAACATGCAGCACATCCTGTCGGTAACCGAACATACCCAGGACGGCACCCAGCAGACGGCCCAGTCGATTCGCCAGCTCAGCTTGCTGGCGCAGGAGCTCAAGAACTCGGTATCGCGATTCCGCATCGCAGCCTGACCCGCACACTGAAAGTCCAAGGCAAGCATGACCATGACTGATTTTTCGCACGCGCCGCATTTCGATACCGGACCGCTGTCCTGGGTCATGAGCGAGATCCGCGACGCGCTGGTGCGTTCGCGCGACGCGCTGCTGGACGCGGCATCGCGCGGCGCCGACGCCCAGGGCACCTCGCTGCAGCACGCGCGCGCCCACCTGCACCAGGCCCACGGCGCCCTGCAGATGGTCGACGTCGACGGCGTCGGCACGCTGACCGCCTGCGCCGAAGAGGCGCTGCAGCGCTTCCGCGACGGCGCGCTGGCGTGCGATCCTGCCAGCGCCAAAGTGGTCGCCGACCTGTACCAGGCAGTCATCGAATACCTTGAAGAGCTGCTGTCGGGCGCCGCGCCGCAGCCGGCGCGCCTGTTCCCTTATTACCGCGACGTCCAGCAACTGCTCGGCGCCGCGCGCATCCATCCGGCCGACCTGTTCCATGCCGACCTGTCGGCGCAGGTCGACCTGGCGGCCGCCGCACCAGCTGCAGCGCCGGATTACGCGGCCTGCCGCGCGCGTTTCGAAAAGGCGCTGCTGCCGTTCCTGAAAAGTACCGATGACGAGGCGCGCCGCATCCACGCCGCGGCGATGCGCGACGCCATCGGAGACATCGCCGACGGCCAGCAGGACGTGCACGCACGCGCCTTCTGGCTGGCGATGCACAGCGTCGCCGCGCTGGCCGCCAGCGGCCAGCTGGCCGGCGATTTGTACGTCAAGCAGCTGTTCGGCCTGATCAACCTGCAGATCCGGCGCCTGTCGCAAGGGCAGGGCAGCCTGCCCGAAGCGATGCTGCGCGACGCGCTGTTCCTGATCGCCGCCGCGCCCGAGCCGTTCGACGGCGCCACAGCGCTGCGCCGCGCCTACCGCCTCGACGGCATGGTGCCGCCCGACTACGACGCGCGCCGCTACGGCCGCATCGATGCGCAAGCGCTGAAGGAAGCGCGCGAAGCGCTGGCCCAGGCCCAGGCCACGTGGGACCGCGTCGCCAATGGCATCGACCCGGCGGCGGAAAGCGCATTCGGCAACGCGCTCGCGGTGCTGGAAGACGCCAGCGCGCGCCTCGGCGCCACCGCGCTGGCGCAGCTGCTGCGCGAGCTTGGACGGGTAGCCACGGATTCGGTTGCCGCCGGACGCAGCGACCAGTTCACCCTCGAGATGGCGGCGGCGCTGCTGTTCGTCGAACATGGCCTCGACCAGGTCCGCCAGCTGCCCGGCGATTTCGATGCGCAGGCCGAAGTGGTCGGCGCGCGCTTGCTGGCGCTTGCCGCCGGCGAAACGCCGCCCGCGGCGCCAGAGTGGCAGGGCAACCTGGCGCGCCAGATCCAGCAGGGCCAGACGGTGGCCGTGCTCGCCCACGAAATGAAGGCCGGGCTGCGCCAGCTCGAGAAGGTGCTCGACGATTATTACGCGGATGCTTCGAGGCGTCCGACGCTGGCCCAGGCCGATCCGGTACTGCACCAGCTGCATGGCGCGCTGGCGATCCTCGACCAGGACCACGCGATGCGCGCCGCCTCGCACGTACGCAACGCCGTGCGCGCGCTGGCTTCGGGCGATGGCGACCCGGCCACGGAAGCGGCGTCGCTGCAGAATATCGCGCAGAACGTTGGCGCGCTTGGCTTCTTCACCGACGTGCTCGGCCAGAACGTCGACACCGCGAAAGAGCGTTTCGAATTCGACGAGCAGGACGGCATGTTCCGCGAGGTTCCGTTCGAAAAAGCCGCCGCCGCGGCGACGCCGTTCGACCAGGAGGAAGCCGCGCCGGCGGCTGGCCTGCCAGTCGTCGAAGAGCCGGCGCCCGCCGCTCCCCCAACTGCAGAGGAACAGGGCGAGGCCTCCATCGAGGCCGAGCTGCTCGAGATCTTCATCGGCGAAGCGCACGAAGTGCTGGCGTTTGTCGCCGCCACTTTGCCGGCGGTTCGCAGCGCACCGGCCGACCAGGAAACCCTGACGCTGTTGCGGCGTTCGTTCCACACCTTGAAGGGCAGCGGCCGGATGGTCGGTCTCGACAGTTTCGCCGACGCCGCCGCAGGCATCGAGCGCGTGATGAATGTCTGGCTGTCGGAGGCGCGCGAAGCGAGCCCTGACTTGCTGGCGCTGCTTGACAACGCGACGGTTGAAATGACGGCGTGGGTGGACGAGCTGGTGCAAACCGGTTCGTCGCGCCGGGATGGCGACGAGCTGACCGAGGCGGCAGCCCGCGTGCAGGATGGCGGACAATTCGCAGCACCGCAGGCGCCGGTCGAAGAGCCGCCTGTTCCAGCCCCGGTGCAGGACGTGCGCGCGCTATCCACCGGCAACGTCATCGATTTCCCGGGCAATGTGAGGCCGGTTGCCGCCCCGCCCGAAGAGAATACACGGCGCATCGGCGACCTGGCGATTGCTCTGCCGCTGTATAACATCTACCTGGCCGAGACCGACGAATTGATGCGGGTGCTGACGCGCGATTTCAGCCAGTGGCGCCATGAGCCGGACCGCGCGGTAACGGCCGAAGCGCTGAAGGCTTCGCACACGCTGGCCGGCACCTCGGCCACCGTCGGTTTCGCCGCACTGTGCGAACTGGCGCATGCGCTCGAAATGGTGCTTCAGGCGCTGGCGCCACCGGCGCCCGCGCTCAACGCCGGGCAGCGCGCGCTGCTTGATGAAACCCTCGATTGCGCCGGCCATATGCTGCAGCGCTTTGCGCAAGGCGCGCTGTCGCAGGCGCAGCCAGAGCTGGTTTCGCGCCTGGACGCGATGCGCGAGCAACTTGACGCGCCCTCAGATGCGCCAGCAGACGGCGAACTCTCGGAGCGCCTCGACGCGCTGTTTGCCACGACGCTGGAAGAGCTGCTCGACCCGCCGCCGATGCGCGCCGACTCGACCCCGCGCGACGCCGACACCGCCGCGCCGGAATCGGCGATCGAAGCCGAGGACATGTACGACGCCGCCTTCGACGACGCCCTCGATGCGCCGGAACTGGCGCAGGCCGCGCCGCCGCCGGCGCTGGGCAGCAACGACGAAATCGCGGACGAAGAGCTGGCGCTCGAACTGATTTCAGAGTCCGAGCCGCGCCTGGAGCAGGTATCGGGCGACGCGTCGTTTGCCGACGAGATCGACCAGGAGCTGCTTCCGGTCTTCCTCGAAGAGGCGAGCGACCTGCTGCCGCAAATCGGCCAGGGACTGCGCCAGTGGCAGCAGAACCCGCAGGACAGCGCCGCGGTGCAAGGCGTATTGCGCGCCCTGCACACGGTGAAGGGCAGTGCGCGCATGGCCGGTGCGATGCGCCTTGGCCAGCACACGCACGATATCGAAACGCAGATCGAGAACATGGTGCACGCGGCGACCAGTACGCCGGCGGCATTCGACGAATTGCTGGTCAACTTCGACCAGGCGATGGTGCTGTTCGAACAGCTGCAGCAGCCGGCCGCGCCGGCCGCCGCGGGCGTCGATTCGGTTGCGGCGCCGCTGGTTCCGCCGACTGACGAATCGCTTGCCGCGCAGGCGCGTACGCCGCTGGTGCGGGTGCGCGCCGACATCCTCGACCGCCTGGTTAACCAGGCCGGCGAAGTGTCGATCACCCGTTCCAAGCTGGAGAACCAGGTCGGCACGCTGAAGACGTCGCTGTCCGATTTCGCGGACAACCTGACGCGCTTGCGCCAGCAGCTGCGCGAAGTGGAAATGCAGGCCGAATCGCAGATCGCATCGCGCATGTCGATTGCCGGCGAACGCGAATTCGACCCGCTCGAATTCGACCGCTTCACCCGCCTGCAGGAACTGACCAGAATGATGGCCGAAAGCGTCAGCGACGTGGCCTCGTTCCACGACAGCCTGACGCGCAGCGTCGATGCGGCAACCGCCGACCTGGCGGTTCAATCGCGCCTGACGCGCGACCTCCAGCGCGACCTGATGCGAGTGCGCATGGTGCCGTTTGCGAGCCTGTCGGAACGCCTGTTCCGCGTGGCGCGCCAGGCGGCCAAGGAAGTCGACAAGCGGGTCAACCTCGACATCCGCGGCGGTGCGGTGGAAATCGACCGCAGCGTGCTGGAACAGATGGCCGCGCCGTTCGAACACCTGCTGCGCAACGCCATCGTGCACGGGATCGAATCGCGCGACCGGCGCGCCGCCGGCGGCAAGGCCGAAACCGGCGAACTGCTGGTTCAGGCCAGCCAGCAGGGCAATGAGGTGGTCATCCAGTTCAGCGACGACGGCGCCGGCCTCGACCTGGCCCGCATCCGCGCCAAGGCGCGCGAAAGCGGCCTGCTCGGCGCCGGCATCGAAGTGAGCGACGAAGAAGCCGCCGACCTGATTTTCGAACCCGGCTTTACCACGGCGGATTCGCTGACCGAGCTGGCCGGGCGCGGCGTCGGCATGGATGTGGTGCGCGCCGAGAGCCAGGCGCTGGGCGGACGCATTGCGATCGTGTCGGAGCCAGGCAAGGGTGCGCGCTTCACCATCCACCTGCCGCTGACGCTGGCGGTAACGCAGGTGGTGCTGACATCCAGCGCCGGCAAGAGCTATGCGCTGCCGTCGGTGCTGGTCGAGCAGGTGCTGCAGGTGAAGGAAGCAGCACTGGCGGAAGCCCATGCGGCAGGCAGCATCGAGTACCAGGGACAGCGCGTCGCGCTGCACTACCTGCCGGCCTTGCTCGGCGACGCTTCGGCCCAGCCGGCGTCGCAGCGCTCATACCCGGTGCTGGTGCTCAAGAGCGGCTCGGAGCGGGTCGCGGTGCACGTCGACGAAGTGCAGGGCAACCGCGAGGTCGTCATCAAGAACATCGGGAAGCAGCTGGCCCGCATGGCGGGCATCGCAGGCGCCACCGTGCTGGGATCGGGCGACATCGTGCTGATCCTGAATCCGGTCGCGCTGGCGCACCACGGCGCGCACCACGCGCTGCTGGCCGGGCGACCTGCGCATGCGGCAGTGCCGGAGGCCGTGTCGCGCAAGCCGGTCATCATGGTGGTCGACGATTCGCTGACGGTGCGCAAGGTAACCCAGCGCCTGCTGGAGCGCGAAGGCTTCCAGGTCATGCTGGCCAAGGATGGCGTCGATGCGCTGGAACACCTGCAGGAAATCCGTCCCGACCTGATGCTGGTCGATATCGAGATGCCGCGCATGGATGGCTTCGACCTGACCCGCAACGTGCGCGGCAACGTGGCGACGCAGTCGGTCCCGATCATCGTGATCACTTCGCGCACCGCCGACAAGCATCGCAACTACGCGCTGGACCTCGGCGTGAATGCCTACTTCGGCAAGCCGTTCCAGGAAGACGCGCTGCTGGCTGCCATCAACGGCCTGCTCAAGCGCGAACTCAAGGCCGGGTAACTGCCGCCTTCACCACGTCGAAGCGCGCCAGGGTCTTCTTGCGCGCTTCGTCGTGCGCCACGACCGGCGCGGGATAGCCGCGCGCCGCACCCTTGCGCTCATGCAGCCACGGCGCATGGATCTCCCTGCGGCTCATCGAGGCGAGCTGCGGCACATAGCGGCGTATGAAATCGCCGTCCGGGTCGAAGCGCTCGGACTGGGTGACCGGATTGAAAATGCGGAAGTAGGGCTGGGCGTCGCAACCGGTGGACGCCGCCCACTGCCAGCCGCCGGTGTTGGACGCCATCTCGTAGTCGATCAGCTTGCGCGCGAAATAGCGTTCGCCCCAGCGCCAGTCGATGCCGAGGTCCTTGACCAGGAAGCTGGCGGTCACCATGCGCAGCCGGTTGTGCATGAAGCCGGTCTGGTTGATCTGCGCCATGGCCGCATCGACCAGCGGGTAGCCGGTGCGGCCGTCGCACCAGGCGGCAAACAGTGCGTCGGCCGCGGGACCCGACTCCCATTCGATGGCGTCGTAGGCGGGCTTGAACGAGCGCTCACCCACATGCGGATGCCGGAACAGGATCATCGCGTAGAACTCGCGCCAGACCAGCTCCGACAGCCAGGCCGGGGCGCCCGCGCCGCCACCGCCGTAGCCCAGCATCGCCTGCACCGTGCGCACCAGGTGGCGGATCGAGATGGTGCCAAAGCGCAGGTGCACCGACAGGCCCGAGGTGCCGGCGACGGCAGGATAGTCACGCGCCGCCGCATAATGTTCGATACGTTCGAGGAAGCCGTCGAATATGGCGGCCGCGCCATCCATGCCGGTGGCGACATGGGTATCCACCGGGTCGAAGCCAAGCTGCGCGAGGGAGGGCAGGGGCGATGAATCCGGCGGCGCCGCGAACTGGCTCGCGTACGGCTCGACCGCGAACGGCGCCAGGCTGTCCGGATGCGCGGCCAGGCGCTTGAGCCACGCGTTCTTGTATGGCGTGAATACCGGGAACGGCTTGCCGGCCAGCGTCAGCACCTCGTCCTTTTCGAAGATCACCTGGTCTTTGTAGCTATGGAAAGCGCGTCCGTCGGCTTCAAGCCGCGCGGCAACTTCCAGGTCGCGTGCGATCGCACCGGGTTCGTAATCGTTGTTGGTGAACACGGCGTCTACGCCCAGCCCGGCTGCCAGCGCCGGGATCGCCTCGACGGCGTCGGCATGGCGCACGATCAGCGCGCCGCCCATTTCGCGCAACCCGGCATCGAGCGCGGCAATGCTTGCATGGATGAAACTGACGCGCCGGTCGTCACGCGCAAGCTGCTCGAGCATCGTCGTGTCATAGACAAAAACGCAATACACCTGCGCGGACGAGGTCAGAGCGTGATGCAGCGAGGCATGATCGTAGGCGCGCAAATCGCGGCGGAACCAGACCAGGGATTTGTTGAAGGTCATTTATTCGTGTGCAGGGTCAAAGTATTGCTGTTTTCGGGGCGCGACGCTGGACGCTTCCAACGGTGACGAACGCAAATCAGTGTAAACTATCGAAAAGAGCATGGTTGTAGTTCGTTTGTTGCAATAAACACCAGAGATCGAGCCTGGAGAGAGTGATGCGTATGAAGAAGAGCAAAGTCGGCAAATCTCTGCCCATCCCCGGGCTTGCGCAGCATCCGTCCGGCGACGAGGAACTGACCGCCATGGCGCTATCGACGCTCGACCTTGCAAATCATTTTCTGATTGCCATGCCCTCGATGCAGGATCCCATCTTTGGCGGCGCGGTGGTGTACGTTTGCGAACACAACGACAAAGGCGTGCTGGGCGTGGTCATCAACAAGCCGACCGAGATGACGATGGATGTGCTGTTCGAACGCATCGACCTGAAGGTGGCCGACAGCGTGCAGTCGCAGATGGCCAGCGAGCCGATCATGTTCGGCGGCCCGGTCCAGGACGACCGCGGCTTCGTGCTGCATACGCCGGGGGCGCGCTATTCGTCGTCGCTGGCCGTTACCGAAGACGTCGCTTTCACCACGTCCATCGACGTCCTGGAAGCTGTTGCCGCCGGCGACGGCCCGCAACGCCTGCTGGTGTCGATCGGCTACGCCGGCTGGAGCCCTGGACAGCTGGAGGACGAGATCAGCCGCAACGGCTGGCTCACCGTCGGCGCCGACGCCAAGGTCATGTTCGACCTGCCGATCGAGCAGCGCTACACCGCCGCCATCAGGCTGCTGGGCATCGACCCAATGATGCTCGCCTCCGAGGCCGGCCATGCGTAATGGTTGAGCTCGTTTTTGGATTCGACTTCGGCATCAAGCGGATTGGGATGGCGATGGGCAATACCCTGACGGGGCAGGCGCAGCCGCTCGCCGTCGTCAAGGCCATCGACAACGCCGCCCGCTTCCAGCAGATCGGCGCTTTGATTTCCGAGTGGCGCCCGGCCCGCCTGGTCGTCGGCGAGCCGCGCCATCCCGACGGCGCCGAGCACGAGATGACCCTGCGTTGCCGCCGCTTCGCCAACCAATTGCATGGCCGCTTCAACCTGCCGGTCGAGCTGGTCGACGAGCGCTACTCGTCGGCCGTGATCGCGTCCAGGCGCGGCGAGATCATCGACGCGAAAGCCGCCTCCATCATTTTGCAACAATACTTTGACGATCATGCCAACCACAACAACTGAACAGTTCGACGCGGAAGCGCTGTACCGCGCGCTGCTGCAACAGGTGCGCGCCGCATTGCCCGGCCTGCCCAGCCTGGCCATCGTCGGCATCCACTCGGGCGGCGCATGGCTGGCCGAACGGCTGGCCGACGACCTTGGCCTGCGCGAGCGCCTCGGCTTCATCGACGTCTCGTTCTACCGTGACGACTACGCCAGGATGGGCCTGCACCCGGACGTCAAGCCGACCCAGATCGGCTTCTCCGTCGACAGCGCGACCATCCTGCTGGTCGACGACGTGCTGTACACCGGCCGCACCACGCGCGCCGCGATCAACGTGCTGTTCGACTACGGCCGCCCGGCGCGCATCGCGCTGGCGGCGCTGGCCGACCGCGGCGGACGCGAACTGCCGGTGGCGGCGGACTTCGTCGCCAGCCGCGTGACGCTAGCCGCGCAGCAGTCGCTGGCGCTGGCGCGCGGCCAAGACGGCAAACTTACCCTGACCATTGAAGACGACAATGCTTAACCCGCAACTGAACAAGAACGGCGAACTCCAGCACCTGCTGACGATCGAAGGACTGCCCAAGTCCATCGTCAACCACATCCTCGACACCGCATCGAGCTTTGTCGGCATCTCGGACCGCGAAGTGAAGAAGGTCCCGCTCATGCGCGGCAAGAGCGTGTTCAACCTGTTCTTCGAAAACTCGACGCGCACCCGCACCACCTTCGAGATCGCCTCGAAGCGCCTGTCGGCCGACGTGATCAACCTGAACATCCAGGCATCCTCGGCCAGCAAGGGCGAGTCGCTGCTCGACACGATCGACAACCTGGCCGCGATGAGCGCCGACATGTTCGTGGTGCGCCACTCGCAGTCGGGCGCGCCGTACCTGATCGCCAAGCACCTGAACGACACCAGGCAGGGCCACGTCCACGTGGTCAACGCCGGCGACGGGCGCCATGCGCACCCGACCCAGGGCCTGCTCGACATGTACACGATCCGCCACTACAAGAAGGACTTCACCAACCTGCGCGTAGCGATCGTCGGCGACATCCTGCACAGCCGGGTGGCGCGTTCCGATATCCACGCACTGACCACGCTGGGCGTGCCGGAAGTGCGTGCGATCGGCCCGTACACGCTGCTGCCGGGCGGGCTTGACCAGATGGGCGTGCGCGTCTTCACCAGCATGGAGGAAGGCCTGAAGGACGTCGACGTCATCATCATGCTGCGTCTTCAGAACGAGCGCATGGCCGGCGCGCTGCTGCCGTCGGCGCAGGAGTACTTCAAGAGCTACGGCCTGACGCCGGAGCGGCTGGCGCTGGCCAGGCCGGACGCGATCGTGATGCACCCGGGTCCGATGAACCGCGGGGTCGAGATCGATTCGGCGGTGGCGGACGGTCCGCAGGCAGTGATCCTGCCGCAGGTGACTTTCGGGATCGCGGTACGGATGGCGGTAATGAGTATTTTGGCAGGCACACACGGATGAAACTACATATCAAGAATGGCCGGTTGATCGACCCGGCCAACGGCATCGACGCGGTAAGCGATTTGTTCATCGACGGCTTTGTTGTCGCCGCGACCGGCACGGCACCGGCAGGCTTCGCAGCCGACCGGGTCATCGACGCAACCGGCCTGGTGGTCGCTCCCGGCCTGGTCGACCTGTCCGCGCGCCTGCGCGAGCCGGGCTACGAATACAAGGCGACGCTGGAATCCGAAATGCAGGCGGCAGTGCAGGGCGGCGTGACCAGCCTGGTGTGCCCGCCCGACACCGACCCGGTGCTGGACGAGCCGGGCCTGGTCGAGATGCTCAAGTACCGCGCGCGTAACCTGAACCAGGCGCACGTGTACCCGCTGGGCGCGCTGACGATGGGCCTGGAAGGCAAGGCGCTGACCGAGATGGCCGAACTGACCGAAGCCGGCTGCATCGGCTTCGCGCAGGCCGAGCATCCGATCGAGGACACCACCGTGATGCTGCGCGCGATGCAGTACGCGAAAACCTTCGAGTACACCGTCTGGCTGCGCCCGCAGGACGCGCACATCGGCCGCGGCGGCATCGCCCATAGCGGGCCGCTGGCGTCGCGCCTCGGCCTGTCGGGCGTGCCGGTGATGTCGGAGACGATCGCGCTGCACACCATTTTCGAGCTGGTGCGTTCGACCGGCGCGCGCGTCCACCTGTGCCGCATGTCGTCGGCCGCAGGGCTGGAGCTGGTGCGCGCCGCCAAAAAGGAAGGCCTGCCGGTCACCTGCGACGTCGGCGCACACCATGTGCATATGACCGATGCCGATATCGGCTTCTTCGATTCGAAGGCGCGCGTGGCGCCGCCGTTCCGCAGCCAGCGCGACCGCGATGCGATTCGCGCCGGCCTGTTCGATGGCACCGTCGATGCGATGTGCTCCGACCATACGCCGGTGGACGACGATGAAAAGCTGCTGCCGTTCGCGGAAGCGTCGCCTGGCGCTACCGGCCTTGAACTGCTGCTGTCGCTGGCGCTGAAGTGGGCCGACGAATATGCCGCCGGCCAGCATGCGGAAGCTGGTTCGCCGTCTGCCCTGTCGCGTGCGATTGCGCGTATCACTACCGATGCGGCGCGCGTGGCCGGCTTGAACGCCGGCAGCCTGGCGCCGGGCGTGGTCGCTGATGTCGTGGTGTTCGACCCAGGTGCGCGCTGGAAGGTCGAAGCGTCAGCGCTGGCCAGCCAGGGCAAGCACACCCCGTTCGTCGGCTACGAGCTGACCGGACAGGTGCGCACCACGATCGTCGCGGGCCACATCGCTTACGAACGCCGGCTCACCTAGCCGTCATTCCCGCTTGCGCGGGAACGACGGCGCTCTCTGTATCGGTGCTGTTTGAATCTTCGTCTTACCTGCCGTCTCGCCTGCATCCTGCTGCACCTGCTGGAAGGGCTGGCGACCTGCGCCATCGTCTTCCCCTGGGTCGGAGCTGGCCGCCGCTACGCGCGCATCCAGAACTGGTCGCGCCGCCTGCTGGCGATCTGCAACGTCACCGTCGCCGCGCCTTCGGGCGCGCCGGCACTGCATCACGCGCTGATCGTCGCCAACCACGTGTCCTGGCTCGACATCTTCGTCATCAATTCGGTCCATCCATGCCGCTTCGTCGCCAAGCAGGAGATCCGGGAATGGCCGGTGCTCGGCTGGCTGGCCGAACAGGCCGGCACGGTGTTCATCGCGCGCGGCAGCCGGCGCGACCTGCGCCACGTGTTCAAGGGGATCGTCGCCGCACTGCGGATGGGCGCGCGCGTGGCGTTCTTCCCCGAAGGGACCACGGCGCCGCAGGGCACCGTGCTGCCGTTCCACGCCAACCTGTTCGAGGCGGCGGTGGATGCGAAGGTGCAGGTGCAGCCGTATGCGCTCAGGTATCTCGACGCGACCGGCGCGCTGCACCCGGCGGTCGACTTCGTCGGCGACATGACCTTCGCCCGGAGCGTGATGGCGATCCTGGCGTCAGGCGCGATCCGCGCCGAGCTGGTTCGCCTGCCGCCAATCGACGCGGCCGGCGCGCACCGGCGCGAGCTGGCGGAACAGGCGCACGACGCGATCAGCGGCGCGCTCGCCTGATTACTTCTTCTTCTTGCCGCTGTGCGGCTTGTATTCAGGGCAGCTGACCTGCAGCAGGCGGCGGTCGTCCAGGCACACCGCGGTCAGCTTGCCGCCCCAGACGCAGCCGCTGTCCAGTCCAATCACGTCGTCGCGCATCAGCAGGCCGAGCGCCGACCAGTGACCGAACACCACCGTCACGTCGCTGGTCTTGCGGCCGGCCAGGTCGAACCACGGCAGCAGTCCCGATCCGGCCGGCGCGCCGGCGCTTTCCTTCTGCTTGAAGTCCATCGCGCCGTCTGGCGTGCACAGGCGCATGCGGGTCAGCGCGTTGACGATGCAGCGCAGCCGCGCGATGCCGGTCAGCGATTCGTCCCAGCGATCCGGCTCGTTGCCGTACATCTGCCCGAGGAAATCGATCCAGCCGTCGCCGCGCAGGACGGTTTGCACCTCCGCGGCCAGCGCCATCACGTTTTCGGCGGTCCATTGCGGCAGCACGCCGGCGTGCACCAGCAGGCAGCGGCCGGACATCATCGCCAGCGGGCGCTGGCGCAGCCAGGCCATCAGCTCGTCGCGGTCCGGGGCGGCCAGGATGGCGTCGAGCGTGTCCGATGGCGACACGGCCTGCGCGCCCGCGGCCACCGCCAGCAGGTGCAGGTCATGGTTGCCGAGCAGGGCTTCGACTCGGCCGCCGCTGGCCTCCTGCAGCGCGCGCACGCGGCGCAGCGCGCCCAGCGAGTCCGGGCCGCGGTTGATCAGGTCGCCGACGAAGAGGATGCTGGCGTCGCCCTGCGCATCTGCGTGGATCTGATCAAGCAGCAGCTGCGCCTCGTGGGCGCATCCCTGCAAATCGCCGATGGCGTAAGTGTTCATTCCTGTTTGCCCATTGGCCGGTCCGCGCTGGCGGACATAATGAAATTACTAAGAAGAGCGCAAGTTTCGCATAGAATTATGCCTTCGGATCAATAACCCAGGCGGGACACTTCATGATATTCGTTACCGGCGGCGCCGGTTTCATCGGGTCGAATTTCGTCCTCGACTGGCTCGCGCAGTCGGACGAAGGCATCGTCAATGTCGACAAGCTGACCTATGCGGGCAACCTCGACAACCTCGCGTCGCTGCGCGGCGACCAGCGCCACCGCTTCGTGCGCGGCGATATCTGCGATGGCGGCGCGCTGCTGGCGCTGCTGGAACAGCACCGGCCGCGCGCGATCGTGCATTTTGCCGCGGAAAGCCATGTCGACCGCTCCATCCACGGCCCGGCCGAATTCATCGCCACGAATGTCAACGGCACCTTCGCTTTGCTTGAAGCCGCGCGCGCCTACTGGAACGGCCTGACGGGCGAGGAAGAGAGCGGCTTTCGCTTCGTGCATATTTCCACCGACGAGGTATATGGAACGCTTGGCGATAACGATGCGCCATTTACCGAAACGACGGCTTATGCGCCAAACAGCCCTTATTCAGCGTCGAAAGCAGCGTCCGACCATCTGGTCCGTGCCTATTTCCATACGTACGGCCTGCCGACGGTCACCACCAATTGTTCGAACAATTACGGTCCCTGGCAGTTCCCGGAAAAACTGATTCCGCTGGTGATGGCGAATGCACTCGCCGGCAAGCCACTGCCGATTTACGGCGACGGCGGCCAGATCCGCGACTGGCTGTATGTAAGCGACCACTGTGCCGCGGTCCGGCGCGCGCTGGAAGCGGGCCGTCCGGGCCAGGTGTATAACGTCGGCGGCTGGAATGAAATGAAGAATATCGATGTGGTGCGCGCGCTGTGCGATATCCTCGACCAGGTTGCTCCGAAGGCAGGCGGCAGTTATGCCAAACAGATCACCTTTGTGCCGGACCGGCCGGGCCACGACCGCCGCTATGCTGTCGATGCCAGCAAAATCGAACGCGAACTCGGGTGGAAACCGATTGAGACATTCGAGACCGGCATACGCAAAACCGTGCAATGGTATCTGGATCACCAGGATTGGGTGGCTGACGTGCAGTCGGGCGCTTACCTTTCGTGGGTCGAACAAAACTACGCAAACCGGGAGGGCAATTGATGTCACGCAAAGGGATTATCCTGGCCGGCGGCTCCGGCACACGCCTGTATCCGGTGACATTGAGCGTATCGAAGCAACTGCTGCCGGTCTACGACAAGCCGATGATCTACTACCCGCTGACCACGCTGATGCTGGCCGGGATACGCGACATCTTGATTATCTCGACGCCGCAGGACACGCCGCGTTTCCACGCGTTGCTGGGCGATGGTTCGCAATGGGGAATCAGCATCAGTTATGCGGTCCAGCCGGCGCCGGAAGGGCTGGCCCAGGCGTTTATCATCGGGCGCGATTTCATCGGCGGCGACCCGTCGGCGCTTATCCTTGGCGACAATATCTACTATGGCCACGGACTCGACCAGAAGCTGAATATCGCCCATGAGCGCCGTGACGGCGCCACCGTGTTCGCCTATCACGTGCTCGATCCGGAGCGTTATGGCGTGGTCGAATTCGATGACGCGCAGTGCGCCGTTTCCATCGAAGAAAAGCCGCAGCAGCCGAAGTCGAATTACGCGGTCACCGGGCTGTATTTTTACGACAACCAGGTGTGCGATATCGCCACTTGTATCAGGCCATCGGCGCGCGGCGAGCTGGAAATCACCGATGTGAATCAAGCTTACCTCGACGCGGACCAGCTGTCCGTCGAAGTCATGGGGCGCGGCCTGGCATGGCTCGATACCGGCACCCATGAATCGCTGCTGGAGGCGTCGCAATTTATCGCCACGATAGAAAAACGGCAGGGGCTGAAGATCGCGGTGCCCGAAGAGATCGCCTACCGCAAGGGTTATATCGATGCGCAGGCGCTGGAACGGCTGGCCGATCCGTTGAAGAAGAACGGCTACGGCCAATACCTGCTGCGCGTGCTCAACGATAAGGTCTTCAGATGAAAGTAACACCTACCTCGATTCCCGAAGTCCTGGTATTCGAGCCGACCTTGTTCGGCGACGATCGCGGCTTTTTCTATGAGAGCTACAACGCGCGCCAGTTCTCGCAAATGACAGGCCTGTCGGTTAATTTTGTCCAGGATAACCACTCGCGCTCGGCAAAGAACGTTTTGCGCGGCCTGCATTACCAGGTCCGCCATCCGCAGGGCAAGCTGGTACGGGTGACATCCGGGGCGATTTTCGATGTGGTGGTGGACATCCGCGCTTCATCGCCATTCTTCGGCCGCTGGATCGGCGTCGAGCTGTCGGCCGACAACCGCCGCCAGTTATGGGTGCCGCCCGGTTTCGCCCACGGCTTCGTGGTCACCAGCGAGTCCGCCGAATGCCTGTACAAGACCACCGATTACTGGTCGCCGGAGCATGAGCGGTCGATCCTGTGGAACGACCCGGCGCTGGCGATCGACTGGCCGATGGCCGGCGAACCGATGCTGTCGGGTAAGGACAGCCATGGCAAGCTGCTGGCCGACGCCGAAGTGTTCCCATGAAGATATTGTTGACCGGCGCCGGCGGGCAGGTCGGATATGAGCTGGAACGCAGCTTGCAGGGGCTGGGCCAGGTCACGGCGGTCGGCCGCGCGCGCATCGACCTGTCCGACCTCGACCAGGTGCGCGACGTGATCCGCTCGGTCAGACCGGGCCTGATCGTGAATGCGGCCGCGTATACGGCAGTCGACAAGGCTGAGTCCGAGCCGGCACTGGCGCGGCGGATCAATGCCGAGGCGCCGGAAGTCATGGCGCTGGAGGCGCGCAAGCTGGGCGCGGCGATGGTGCACTACTCGACCGATTATGTGTTCGACGGCCGCAAGGCGGGCGCCTACGTCGAAACCGATGTGCCCAATCCCATCAATGTGTATGGACAGACCAAGCTGGAGGGCGAGCAGGCGGTGGCCGCCGCCGGCATCGACCACCTGATCCTGCGCACCAGCTGGGTGTACGGGATGCACGGAAAGAATTTTTTGTTGACCATGCTGCGCCTGGCGCAACAACGCGACGCGCTGCGCATCGTCTGCGACCAGCACGGGGCGCCCACCTGGAGCCGTACAGTGGCCGATGCGACCGCTGTGTTGCTTGCGCGCGCACAAGAGGGCGGCGACAGCTGGTGGAAACAGCATGGCGGGCTGTATCACCTGGGAAGCGGCGGCCAAACGACCTGGTGCGGATTTACCGAAGCGATTATCGAGCAGCGGCAATTGGCATGTCATGTCGTGCCGATCACCAGCGCCGACTATCCCTTGCCAGCGCGCCGTCCCGAAAACTCGGTGCTTGATTGCGCGCGTTTACAGGCGCTGTGCAGCTTGCCGCACTGGCGCGATGCGCTTGCCTTATGCCTGAAATAAGTGAGCCCGGGGAAGTTCATTATTTCGAAATGTAAATATCCTCGGATATATCTCATGCAGCACGCACAATCTCGGTGCTTTATTGAAAAGAAATTGCTTGTTGTTCAATAAAAGAGTTTGCCAAACCGTCAAGGCGGTGCTTGCCGATCCGGTACAATTACGGGGTTTTCGCGGGCAGTCGCTATTTACTAACCGGGCAGGGCGCGAGCTTGCCTGGAGCCAGATCCTATAGAATAATAAAATCGATAATGTTTTCATTCCTCGTGAGTTTCGTCGCCTCGGCGCTCCTGACCCTGCTGGTGATTAAGCAGGTGAAGCTGCACGGGCGTGCACTCGACACCGATTTCCTCGGTGTTCAAAAGGTCCATTCGCATGCGGTAGCGCGAATCGGCGGCCTGCCTATCTTTCTCGCGGTGCTGACCAGCGCCGCCATTTCTATCTGGCGGGTGCCGGAAATGTCGGAATGGCTGCTGAGCCTGCTGTTATGTTCGTCGGTCGCCTTTGTCGCCGGGATTGTCGAAGACTATACCGGTAATGTCAGCGCCTCGCGCCGGCTGCTATTGACGATGGTGGCGGCGATGCTCGGCTACTTCCTGCTCGATGCAAAGCTCGCGCGCATCGACTTGCCATTCGGCTCGCTGGCGTTCGACTATATCTGGCTCGCCTTGCCCTTCACGCTGCTTGCGGTGGCCGGGATTGCGAATGCGGTCAATATCATCGACGGCTTCAACGGGCTGGCCAGCGTGGTCACCATTTGCATGCTGATTTCGCTCGCCTATGTGGCGTTCCAGGTGGGCGATGTGTTTGTGCTGGTGGCTGCGCTGATGGTCGCCGGCGCGACTGCGGGCTTCCTGATCTGGAATTATCCGGTGGGGCTGATTTTCCTCGGCGACGGCGGCGCGTATTTCATCGGATTCATGCTGGGCGAGCTGGCCTTGCTGCTGGTGATGCGCAACCCCCAGGTGTCGACCTGGTATGCCGCTTTGCTGCTGATTTACCCGGCCTTTGAAACCTTATTCTCCGTCTATCGCCGCATGTTTGTGCGCGGAAAGTCGCCTGCGATGCCTGACGGAATACACCTGCACAGCCTGATTTTCAGGCGCATCGTGCAATGGGCGGTGGGGCGGAAAGAGGCGCGCGCCCTGATGAGGCGTAACTCGCTGACGTCGCCCTACCTGTGGACTTTTTCGCTGATGGCGGTAATACCTGCGACCGTTTTCTGGCGAAATACCGGTATTCTTATTTGTTTCTGTTTATTGTTCGTAATCAGTTACATTTGGCTGTATGCGCGTATCGTTCGATTCAAGTCGCCACGGTGGCTCATAATGAACAAGAAGGACTAGCATTCGTCCCGAATTGTAGTATATTGCGACAATTGGTGATATTTCACTTATTCGTTCAAACCACAACTAAGGAACCATGATGGATCTGTCAAATATGTCGGTTGGTGATTTGCGCAACCTGCAGGATAAAATCAAGCTGGAAATGAAAAAGCGCGAGCACCAGGAAGTAGCCAAGGCGCGCGAACAAATCATGGCTATCGCGCAAAGTGTCGGCGTGCCTTTGAAAGACCTGATCGGCACGGGCGCGCGCGGTGGTAAAACCGGCAGCGTCGCGGTACGTTATCGCCACCCGGATAATTCGGCCCAGCAGTGGACCGGCCGCGGCCGCCAGCCGAAATGGGTCAAGGAATGGGTTGAAGGCGGGAAGTCGCTCGACAAGCTGCGCGTTTAAGCAATCCCGAAGTAGCGGCACGATCCGCGGGCGCATTTCCCAAGCGCCCCGCTTGCCGCTACAATATGCTGTGTTCTATTCAATCCAATTCCCTTCGCTTCCGACGCTTTCCCTTGTAGCCAGCACCCGCGATTGCGCCGGGTAGCGCAGGGTCCGCGCGCCGCGTTCAATTCAAAGGTAAAAACAAACATGGTTTCTCTGTCCAAGACGATCTTCAAGGCCTACGACATCCGCGGCGTGATCGGCAGCACCCTCGACGCCGGCATCGCGCACAAGATCGGTGTCGCCTTCGGCAAGGCGGCGCTGGCCAAGGGCGAGCGCAAGGTCGTTATCGGCCGCGATGGCCGCCTGTCGGGCCCGGAGCTGTCGGCGGCCCTCGCGGCAGGCCTGCAGCATGCCGGCGTCGACGTGATCGACCTGGGCATGGTCGCCACGCCGATGGTCTACTTCGGCACCAATGTGTTGAATGCGGCCTCCGGCATCATGGTCACCGGCAGCCACAACCCGCCCGACTACAACGGCTTCAAGATGGTGCTGGCCGGCGAAGCGATCCACGGCGACACCATCCAGGCGCTGTACGACAGCATCGCCGCCGGCGACGGCCCGGCGGCCGCTGCGGCGGGCAGCTACAGCACCCACGATATCCGCACCGCCTACATCGAACGCATCCTGGAGGACGTGAAAATTTCGCGGCCGATGAAGATCGCGGTCGACTGCGGCAACGGCGTTGCCGGCGCCTTTGCCGGCGACCTGTATCGCGGCATGGGCTGCGACGTGATCGAGATGTTCTGCGAAGTGGACGGCACCTTCCCGAACCACCATCCCGATCCGGCCCACCCTGAAAACCTGCAGGACCTGATCCGCGTGCTGCGGGAGACCGACGCCGAGATCGGCCTGGCCTTCGACGGCGACGGCGACCGCCTCGGCGTGGTCACCAAGGACGGCCAGATCATTTATCCGGACCGCCAGATGATGCTGTTCGCGGCCGACGTCCTGTCGCGCAATCCCGGCGCCGAGATCCTGTACGACGTCAAATGCACGCGCCACCTGGCGCCGTGGATCGAACAGCATGGCGGCCGTCCGCTGATGTGGAAGACCGGCCATTCGCTGGTCAAGGCCAAGCTGCGCGAAACCGGCGCGCCGCTGGGCGGCGAGATGAGCGGCCATATCTTCTTCAAGGACCGCTGGTACGGCTTCGACGACGGCCTGTATTCGGGCGCGCGCCTGCTCGAGCTGCTGACCCGCGTGGCCGATCCGTCGGCGCTGATGAACGCGCTGCCGCAGTCGGACAGCACGCCGGAACTGCACCTGCACCTGCAGGAAGGCGAGAACGTCGCGCTGATCGAAAAGCTGCGCACCGGCGCGACCTTTGACGGCGCCGAGCGCATCATCACGATCGACGGCCTGCGCGTCGAATACGCCGACGGCTTCGGCCTGGCGCGTTCGTCCAACACGACGCCGGTGGTGGTCATGCGCTTCGAGGCGGAGTCGCCGCAAGCGCTGCGCCGCATCCAGGCCGAGTTCCGCCGCGTGATCGTGGCCGCCAAGCCCGACGCCCAACTGCCGTTCTGAGCGCAGCGTGGCGTTGAACATACTGCTGGTGCGGGTCTCGTCGCTGGGCGACGTCCTGCATAACTTGCCGATGGTGGCCGACATCCTGCGCCATCACCCTGACGCGAACATCGACTGGGTGGTGGAGGAGGGCTATGTCAGCCTGGTGCGCCTGAACCCGCACGTGCGCAAGATTATCCCGTTCGCGCTGCGGCGCTGGCGCAAGAGCCTTGGCGACAAGGCCACGCGCGCCGAGCTCAAGGCGTTCTTCGCCACCCTGCGCGAGCAGCGCTACGACTACGTCTTCGACACCCAGGGCCTGCTCAAGACCGGCATCATCATGGGCGCTGCGCGGGTCAACCGTGGCGGCCAGAAGGTCGGCCTCGCCAACGGCAGCGAAGGATCGGGCTACGAAGGCATTTCGCGCATCTTCCACAGCAAAAGCATCCCGCTCGACCCGCGCACCCACGCGGTAGCGCGCGGACGCCTGGTCGCCGGCGCGGCGCTCGGCTATCCGGTCGACGTGGAACCCGACTTCGGGCTGCCGGGCCCCAGCACGGCCAAGCGCCCGCAATGGATGCCTGCCGAGGATTACGCCGTGTTCTTCCATGGCACAGCGCGCGACGCCAAGAAGTGGCCTGCCGCGAACTGGATCGACACCGCCAACGCGCTGGCGCCAATGCCGGTGCTGCTGGCATGGGGCTCGCCCAATGAAAAACGCGAGGCCGAGGCGATTGCCGGTGGCGCACCGAATGCGGTGGTGCTGCCGAAGCTGTCGATGGACGAGGCGATCGCACTGGCGCGCAACGCGGGCCTGGCGATCGGCGTCGATACCGGCCTGACGCATATCGCCGCCGCCTTCGTGCGCCCGACCATCGAACTGTACTGCGACTCGCCGAAGTGGAAGACCGAGGGCAACTGGTCGCCGCGCATTGTCAACCTGGGCGACAAAGGTGCGCCGCCATCGGTGCCCGAGGTACTGGCCGCAGTGGGGCGGCTGAAGGGCCAGCCTTGACGCGCGGCGCGTATTCGGCGCTGTGGCTGCTGGCGCTGCCGTTCGTGCTCGGGCGGCTGTGGTGGCGCAGCCTGCGCGAGCCCGGCTACCGCCAGCACCTCGGCGAGCGCCTCGGATTCTATGGAAGGCGCGGCGCCGGCTGGCATACGCTCTGGGTGCACGCGGTATCGGTCGGCGAAACGCGTGCGGCCGAACCGCTGATCGACGCGCTGATGCAGGCCTATCCCGACAGCCGCATCGTCCTGACCCACATGACGCCAACCGGCCGCGCGGCCGGCAAGGCGCTGTACGCAAAGCATGGCGCGCGGCTGGTGCAAAGCTATCTTCCCTACGATATCGAATGGCTGGCGCGGCGCTTCCTGCGTTTTTTCACGCCGCGCATCTGCATCCTGATGGAGACCGAGGTGTGGCCCAACATGATCGCGGCCTGCCAGCGGCTCGACGTGCCGGTCGCGCTGGTCAACGCCCGCTTGTCGGAACGTTCGCTGCGGCGCGGCCAGCGCTTCGGCGCGCTGATGATGCAGGCGGCGCGCGGCATCACCCTGGTGGCGGCGCAGACCGAGGCCGACGCTGGCCGCGTGCGGGCGCTCGGCTCGCCGAAGGTGGATGTCACCGGCAGCATCAAATTCGACGTGGTGGTGCCGCAGGCGGCGCTCGACACCGGCGCCTGGCTGCGCGGGCGCGTCAAATGCCGTCCCGTGCTGCTGTGCGCGAGCACGCGCGAGGGCGAGGAAGCCCTGATCCTCGACGCGTGGCAAGGCATGGCGTCGCGTCCCGACGGCATGCTGCTGGCGATCGTGCCGCGCCATCCCCAGCGCTTCGACGAAGTTGCCGGACTGGTCGCGGCAAAGGGTTTGTCGCTGCAGCGCCGTTCGCAGCTTGGCGACGCGCAGGTGGACGCCGACGTGCTGCTGGGCGACTCGATGGGAGAGATGTTCGCTTATTACGAGGCCTGCGATTGCGCCTTCATCGGCGGCAGCCTGCTGCCGCTGGGCGGGCAGAACCTGATCGAGGCATGCGCGCTGGCGCGCCCCGTCATCGTCGGCCAGCACACCTTCAATTTTGCGCAGGCGACCGAGGAGGCAATCGCCGCCGGCGGCGCCTTGCGGGTGGCGGATGCGGGCGCGATGCTGGAACAGGGAGCCCGCTTGCTGGCGGACCGTGGCGCGCGCGCCACGATGGGACAACGCGCCGCGGCCTTCGCAGGGGCGCACAAGGGGGCGACCCTGCGCACGCTTGAACTGTTGAGGCCATTAATTCACTAACATTTTGTTACCATATCCCCCATAAAAAGAGCAGGGGAAGTTCATGTCAGGGTATAAGCAATCGAAAGTGGCCGGCGCCGAGCCGCTTGCAACGTCCGGGCCGCGCAGCGCCATCCATGTTGCGGTTGCGCCGGCTCGCCGTCCTGAGGCGCGCATACCGGTCATGCATGACGATCCGGCCGGAGCACCGATGGTGTTCACGGTGCAGTATTCCCTGTCGGAGTACTCGGGCTTCATGTGGGAGCATGGCGGCTACCTGATTCGCCGCCGCCGCCTTGGGGCCTTGCGCACCTACCTGATGCTGCTCAAGACCACCGGGTCGGCGGCGCTGCATTTCGCGGCCGCGGGGCGCGGCAAGCTGGTCTATGAATTCACCGTCGACGACCACGGCATCGTGCGCAGCTGCTCGCGCGGCGTGACCCTGATCGCGTGGGATGACGTGATCCGCATCCGGCGCTACCGGCGCGGCTACCTGATGGTGCTCAAGCGCGGCACCTTGCCGATTCCTTACCGCTGCCTCGGCGACGCCGAGCGGTCCGGGATGGAGCGCTACACCGAGACGCTCAAGATCGCCGCGCAGGCGGGGAACGACCTGACAGGCGTTCCGGCTTAATCGAACAATACGGGCAATTCCTGCGAGCGCTGGCGCAAGGCCGCGCGAGCGCCGTCGTAATCCGGATACACCGAACCCACCTGCGCCCAGAAGCGCGGGCTGTGGTTCATTTCCAGCAGGTGCGCCAGTTCGTGCGCCACCACGTAATCGATCAGCGGCAGCGAGAAGTGCACCAGGCGCCAGTTCAGGCGGATGTCCCCGCCCACCGTGCACGAACCCCAGCGGGTGCCGGCTGACGACAATGCCATCGAGGCGTAGCGCACGCCCAGCTTTTCGGCATACACGTCGAGGCGCTCGGCGAACAGCCGTTTGGCCTCGCCCTGGTACCAGATTTTCACGCGCTCCTGCAGCTGCCATTCCGACAGGCCGGGCACCACGCCCAGGCGGAGTGTGCGCGCCTCGCCATCGAACACGCAATGGCTGCGCGCCGCGTCCTCGATGCGCAGGGTGATGTCGGCGCCCAGGAATGGCAGCAGGGCGCCGTCGATCCAGCGCACCGGCGGACGTTCTTCGCGGGTGGCGCGGCGTTCGCCCCGTTCGTGCAGCTTGTTCAGGATCCAGCGCTGCTTGGCGCGGATGGCGGTGTCGATTTCGGCCAGCGTGATGCGGCGCGGCGCGGTGACGCGCAGGCCGTTATCGTCGATCATGAAGCCGATCGAGCGGCGCGTCGAGCGGCGCAGTTCGAATTCGAGCGAGTGCGCACCCAGCTGGATGCGGCGCAGCGGCGGTGCGTCTGGCGAGCGTGGCGGCGTTGGAATGGCGGGCCGCGGCGGAACCGGCGGCGCCTTGAACAGTGGTTGCGGAGCAGGAGAAGGGCTTTTCGCGGCCGGTTCGAGCGCCGCGAAAAAGTCCTGCGCAAATAATTCGAGTTGGTGCCCGTTGATCTTTGGTGACGTCATGTTCTGCTGCGGTGTGGATGCGCGGATCAGGGCGCCCATTTCGCTTAGCCAGCGTTGTAGACGTGGGGTGAAATGACGCGCATTTCTGATTCTATCCAATTTTCCACCTCTTCCATCATGCTGTCGGCCGTGTGGCCATCCGGGGATATTGGTTTTCCGATCGATACGGTGATGATACCGGGCCGTTTCAGGAATGAGTTCTTCGGCCAGCACTCGCCAGAATTATGCGCGATCGGCACGACGACCGTATTGGTTTCGATGGCAAGGCGAGTGCCTCCGCTTTTGTACTTGCCCTTCTGGCCGACCGGTATCCGTGTCCCCTCGGGGAACATGATAATCCATTGGCCATCCACCAGCCTGCGTTTGCCCTGGGCTACAACATGCTTGAATGCGTATTTCCCCTGGCTGCGGTCGATCGGGATCATGCGCAGCAGCGCCATGCCCCAGCCGAAGAACGGGATATACAAGATCTCTTTTTTGAAGACGTAGACGAGGGGGCGCGTCAGGCTCGGGAGCAGGAAGATCGTCTCCCATGCCGACTGGTGCTTCGACAGCACGATGGCCGGCGCGTCCGGCAGGTTGTCGTAGCCCTTGAACTGGTAGTGGATGCCGCAAATGACCTTGGCGCACCAGATGACGAAGACGTTCCAGCGCGAGGTCACCCAGAAGCGTTTGTTGTATGGCAGGGGCGCGGCCAGCATGCAAACCCACACCCATATCACGGTGGCCAGCACCAGCACGACGGTGAACAACAGGGAACGCAGGAACAGGGTGAAGTTACGCAAGATGTCTCCGGGATGATTGTGATGTTATGCAGCGCTGGCGGCAGGCGCGTTGGCGTCCTTGAGCAGCGCGTCGACCATGCTGGCCAGGTCGGGGAAGGCCTGGGTGCCAGGAGGCAGTCCGCCCGTCTCCAGCGTCTTCTGGCCCTTGCCGGTCAGGACCAGGTAGGGCACGCAGCCGCTGACGAAGCCGGCCTGCAGGTCGCGCAGCGAGTCGCCGACGGTCGGCACGCCTTTCAGGCCGACCTTGAAGCGCTTCGAGATCTCCTCGAACATGCCGGCCTTCGGCTTGCGGCAGTCGCAGTTGTCGATCGCCGCGTGCGGGCAGAAGAAGATCGCATCGATGTCGGCGCCGACCTGCTGGGCGCTGGTGTGCAGCTTGTGGTGGATGGCATTGAGGATCGACATGTCGAACAGTTCGCGCGCAATGCCCGACTGGTTCGACGCGATCACGACGCGATAGCCGGCCTGGTTCAGGCGGGCGATCGCTTCGAGCGAGCCGGGGATCGGAATCCACTCGGCCGGCGACTTGATGAATTCGGGCGAGTCATGGTTGATGACGCCGTCGCGGTCGAGGATGATCATCTTCATGACTGCGGCTCCAATCACGATGCCAGCTTCGAAATGTCGGCCACGCGGTTCATCATGCCGTGCAGCGAAGACAGCAGGGCCAGGCGGTTGTTGCGCAGCGCCGCGTCTTCGTCCATCACCATCACGTCGAGGAAGAACGCGTCGACGTCGTCGCGCAGGCGCGCCAGCGTCTTGAGGGTGCCGCTGAAGTCGCCGGCGGCAAACGCCGCGTCGACGTCCGGACGGACTCGCTTGATCGCTTCGAACAGATTGCGCTCCGCCGCTTCCTTCAGCAGGTCTTCCGACACGGCGCCGATGGCGGCGTCGGTCTTCTTCAGGATGTTGGTGATGCGCTTGTTGGCAGCGGCCAGCGAAGCGCTTTCCGGCAGCGCGGCAAACGCCTGCACCGCCTCAAGGCGCTGGACGATGTCGTCGAGGCGGTCCGGATTTTGCGCCAGCACCGCTTCCACTTCGTTCGGCGTGAAGCCGCGCTCGCGCAGCATGCCGCGCAGGCGGTCGATGACGAAGGCGCTGACTTCCGCCGACGGGTCCTTGAAGGCGGCGCGGGTTTCGAACTGCGCCGCGGCAAACGCCAGCAGTTCGCTGATGCCGACCGCCAGGCGCTTCTCGATCATCATGCGCAGCACGCCGAGCGCGTGGCGGCGCAGCGCGAACGGATCCTTGTCGCCGGTGGGCTGCAGGCCGATGCTCCAGATGCCGACCAGGGTTTCCAGCTTGTCGGCCAGCGCGACGGCGGTGCCGGTCGGGGTCGACGGCAGGGTGTCGCCGGCAAAGCGCGGCTGGTAGTGTTCGGACGCGGCCAGTGCGACTTCCTCATGCTCGCCGTCGTGGCGCGCGTAGTAGCTGCCCATGATGCCTTGCAGCTCAGGGAATTCGCCCACCATGTCGGTCAGCAGGTCGGCCTTCGCCAGCAGCGCGCCGCGTTCGGCCAGCAGCATGTCGTAGCCGAGGCGTTTGGCGATGGCGCCGGCCAGCGCGGCCAGGCGCATGGTGCGCTCGGACTGCGTCCCCAGCTTGTTGTGGTAGACGACGTTGGCCAGCAGCGGCAGGCGCGCCTCCAGCGTCTTCTTCTTGTCCTGCTCGAAGAAGAACTTGGCGTCGGCCAGGCGCGGGCGCACCACGCGCTCGTTGCCGCCGATGATGTGCTGCGGCGAATCGGTCGCGATGTTCGACACGATCAGGAAGCGCGAACGCAGCTTGCCGGCGGTGTCGGTCAGCGCGAAGTATTTCTGGTTGGTCTGCATCGTCAGGATCAGGCATTCCTGCGGCACGGCCAAAAACTCTTCTTCGAAACGGCATTCGTACACTACCGGCCATTCGACCAGCGCGACCACTTCGTCGAGCAGCGATTCAGGCATCAGCACTTTGTCGGCGCCGGCTTTTTCGAGCAGCGAAGCACGAATGCGGTCCTTGCGCGCGGCAGGGCTGGCGATGACGCGGCCTTCGGACTCCAGCGTCGCTTCGTAGTGCTCCGCGTGCGCGATGGCGATGTCGCTGCCATCGGTGAGGAAGCGGTGGCCGAGCGTGATGTTCGATGCGTTCAAGCCAAGCGCCGCCAGCGGGAGCACCTGTTCGCCATGCAGCGCGACCAGCTTGTGCGCCGGGCGCACGAACTGCACGGTATCGCCGCCGGGACGCTGGTAGCTCATCAGCTTAGGAATCGGCAGCTTAGCCAAAGCGTCGGTCAGCGCGGCCTGCAGGCCGGTGGCCAGCGCGCTTCCCTGCGCGGTGTGGGTGTAGAAGAAGCTCTCGGCCTTGCCGTCGGCGGCGCGTTCGAGGCGGTCGACGGTGACGTCGGCAAAGCCCATCGCGGCCAGCTTCTTGGCCAGCGGCGCGGTCGGATTGCCGTCGGCGTCGAGCGCGACGCTGACCGGCAGCACCTTGTCGCGGATCGACTTGTCGGGTGAAGTGCCGCGCACCTTGGTGATCGATACCGCCAGCCGGCGCGGCGTGGCGTAGGTGGTGGCGTCGCTGCCCTCGTCGAGGAAGTCGCGCGACTTGAGGCCGTTCACGATGGCGGCGGCAAAGGCGTCGCCCAGTTTGACGAGCGCCTTTGGCGGCAGTTCTTCGGTCAGCAGTTCGACTAGTAATGTCTGGTTCATGGTTCTTTTCTTGTCGTTCAGGCGGCGGCGTCAAGCGACGTCAGGGCCATCGGGAAGCCGAGCTTTTCGCGCGAGTCGTAATAGGCTTGCGCCACGAGGCGCGACAGGGTGCGCACGCGGCCGATATAGGCGGCGCGTTCGGTCACCGAGATGGCGCCGCGCGCGTCCAGCATATTGAAGCTGTGCGACGCCTTCATGATCTGCTCGTAGGCCGGCAGCGTCAGCTGCAGTTCGACCAGGCGTTTGGCTTCGGATTCGTGGTTGGCGAACTGCGCGAACAGCAGTTCGGTGTTCGCGTGCTCGAAGTTGTAGGTCGACTGTTCGACTTCATTCTGGTGGTAGACGTCGCCGTACGACAGCGTCTTTTTAGTGCCGTTCTCTTCCCACTCGGTCCACACCAGGTCGTACACGTTCTCGACGCCCTGCAGGTACATCGCGAGGCGCTCGATGCCGTAGGTGATCTCACCAAGCACCGGCTTGCAGTCAAGGCCGCCGACCTGCTGGAAGTAGGTGAACTGGGTGACTTCCATCCCGTTCAGCCAGACTTCCCAGCCCAGGCCCCAGGCGCCCAGGGTCGGGCTTTCCCAGTCGTCTTCGACGAAGCGCACGTCGTTCTGCTTCAGGTCCAGGCCCAGCGCTTCGAGCGATCCGAGGTACAGGTCGAGGATGTTTTCCGGGGCCGGCTTGAGCACGACCTGGTACTGGTAATAGTGCTGCAGGCGGTTCGGGTTCTCGCCGTAGCGGCCGTCCTTCGGGCGGCGCGACGGCTGCACATAGGCGGCGCGCCAAGGCTCCGGACCGATCGCGCGCAGGAAAGTACCGGTGTGGAAGGTGCCGGCGCCGACTTCCATGTCGTATGGCTGGAGCAGGGCGCAGCCCTGCTTGTCCCAGTAGGACTGCAGGGTCAGGATAATTTGTTGAAATGTGAGCATCGTGTGTGGCCGTCACGCCGCAGCGTGAACGATTGTTGGGTTTGCCAAAAGGCCAATTTTAGCGGGTTTTGCGCGGGGACTGGGGCCGTTGTGGCGACTATGTCACTTTTGCGCGGGTTGGGAAAGGGTTTGGCGGTATTTTCGGCCCATCAGCCAGGCCGCGCCAAGCGCCAATGCCGACAGCAGCAGGAACAGCGCGTTACCGAAGCGGATGTACGGCGTCGAGCCCTGCATGCCCTGCACGGTGGCGGACAGGCTGCCGCGCGTGTGCGACGGCAGTTTGGCGGTGACCCTGCCTTTGGCGTCAATGACGGCGGTGGCCCCGTTGTTCGTCGAGCGCAGCATCGGCCGCCCGGTTTCGAGCGAGCGCATTTGCGAAATCTGCAGGTGCTGCGGGATCGCGACAGACCTGCCGTACCACGCCAGGTTCGACACGTTCAGCAGCATCGTGGCCGGCGTCTTCGATGAACGCAGCTGCAGCGCGATCTCTTCGCCGAACGCGTCTTCGTAGCAGACGTTCGGCAGCACCAACTGGTCCTTCACCGCGAACGGCGCCTGTACTTTGGCCCCGCGCGTGAAATCGCCCAGCGGGATCGAGATCAGGTCGACGAACCAGCGGAAGCCCGACGGCACGAATTCGCCGAACGGCACCAGGTGCTGCTTGTCGTAGCGGAAGCCGCGCCCGTCCGGCGCAACGCCGGCCACGCTGTTGGCGTACTGGGTCGGGCTGTCGGCCAGCGGTATGCCGTACATCAGGTGGCTGCCGGTGTCGCGCGCGAAGCCTGCCAGGCCGTCCAGGTACCCGGGCGGCAGCTGCTGCGGGAACAGCACGATCGCCGTTTCGGGCGTGGCGATCAGGTCGGCCGGAGCGGCCTTGATCATGCCGGCGTACAGTTTGAGCGCGCGGTCGATATGCGCGATGTCGAATTTTTCGTTCTGCGGCACGTCGCCCTGCAGCAGGCGCACGGTGATCGGGGCGCCGGCCGGACGGGTCCAGTCGATGAAGGTCAGGCCGTAGCCGGCGGCCATGACGGCGGCCAGCATCCCGAGCGCCTGCATGCGTGCGCGCTGGGTCAGCATGACGAGGCAGGATGCGCACAGCGCGACCAGCGCGCCGATGCCGAACACGCCGATCAGCGGCGCGTAGCCGGCCAGGGGACTGATGTTATGGGCGTAGCCGGACGAGGCCCAGGGGAAGCCGGTAAACATCCAGCCGCGCACCCATTCCGAGAGGCCCCAGGCGGCTGGCAGTACCAGCAGCAGGAAGGCCGGCACCGGCAGCGACCAGCGCCGGCGCAGCCAGGTGGCGGCGCCGGTGGCCAGGCCGGAGAACACGCCCAGGTAGACGGCCAGCAGGGCGATGGCGATGGCGGCCAGCGGCGCCGGCATGCCGCCGTGGACGGTGATGGCGACATACAGCCAGTGCATGCCGGCGACCGACCAGCCGAAGCCGAAGCCCCAGCCGACCAGCAAGCTGCGCCTGGCCGAGGTGTCCATGCCGACCTGGTAGAACAGCCACGCCAGCGTGACGGCCTGGATTGGCCACCATGCGAACGGCTGGAACGAGAACAGGCTGGCAAAGCCCGCCAGCGCGGCCACCAGCATCGGCAGCGCAGTGGTGCGCGGCTTGCGGGAGGCATGGTCTGGCGGGGTGGCGCGGCGACGCAGCATCAGTCGCGGTCGTCTTCGGCCGAAGGCAGTTTTTCAACCAGGACCACATGGACCTGGCGCGCATCGGCGCGCAGCACTTCGAAGCGCAGGTGGTCGATGTCGACCACGTCGCCCTTGTGCGGCATGCGTCCGAGGTGGCTTGCCACCAGGCCGCCGATGGTGTCGGCGTCGTCCTCGGGCAGCGAGGTTCCCAGCTCTTCGTTGAACTGTTGGATCTCGGTCAGCGCCTTGACCCGCCAGCGCGGGCCAAGCTGGCCTTCCTTGATCGAGAGGATGTTGTCTTCTTCTTCGTCGAAGTCGTATTCGTCCTCGATGTCGCCGACGATCTGTTCGAGCACGTCCTCGATGGTGATCAGGCCGGCCACGCCGCTGTATTCGTCGACCACGATCGCCATGTGATTGTGGTTGGCGCGGAAGTCGCGCAGCAGCACGTTGAGGCGCTTGGACTCGGGGATGAACACGGCCGGGCGCAGCATGTCGCGCACGTCGAACGATTCTTCGGCGTAGTAGCGCAGCAGGTCCTTGGCCAGCAGGATGCCGACCACGCGGTCGCGGTCGCCCTCGACGGCAGGAAAGCGCGAGTGCGCCGTTTCCAGCACGTTGGGCATCCAGTCTTCGATAGGCTTGGAGATATCGATGACGTCCATCTGCGAGCGCGGCACCATGATGTCGCGGGCGGACAGGTCGGAGACCTGGAACACGCCTTCGATCATCGACAGCGCGTCGGCGTCGATCAGGTTGCGTCCGTGGGCGTCGTGCAGCACTTCGAGCAGCTCGACGCGGTTCTCGGGCTCAGGGGAAATCAGTGCGGTCAGGCGTTCAAACAGTGACCGGTGGGGTTTGGCGTCCGTTCGGACGTCACTAGGGTGCTCTGGCATAGTTGGCATGAAGCCGTTGTTACGATGGGGCGTAGGATACACCAAAAGCCCGGCTGCCCGTTTTTTAAGCACGCCTTGGCGTGCCGCGGAGCGGGCGCCGGCGGCTTACTCGGGGTAAGGGTCGGGGTAGCCCAGCACCTCCATGATGTCGCGCTCAAGCTGCTCCATCTCGTCGGCTTCCTCGTCGTGTTCGTGGCCGTAGCCCTGTGCGTGCAGCACGCCGTGCACCACCAGGTGGGCCGCATGCTCCTCGACTGTTTTCTCCTGTTCGGCCGCTTCGCGTTCGAGCACGTCGGTGCACAGGATGATGTCGGCGCGGGTCGGCTGGTCGTCGGCGATGATCTCGCCTTCGTTGTAGGCGAAGGTCAGCACGTTGGTGGCGTAGTCCTTTTCGCGGTAGTCGCGGTTCAGGGTGCGGCCTTCTTCTTCGGCGACGAAACGCACCGTCAGCTCGGCCGGCGCGAACAGCGCGCCCTGCACCCAGCGTTCCACCATCTCGGGCGTGATGGTTTTTTCGAGGCGTTCGTCGGGGTACTGGACCTCGAGGTCGAGTTTATTTTTTTCGGACATTTTTAGCGGCTGCAGGACGTTTCGGGAGGGCGGCCAGGTCGTCGATCGACGCGGCCGATTCATACGCGTCGACGATGCGCGCCACCAGCGGATGGCGCACCACGTCGGCGCTGGAGAAGTGGGTGAAGGCGATGCCGCGCACGTCCCTCAGGACATGGGCCGCGTCGACCAGGCCGCTGCGCTGGGTCTTGTGCAGGTCGACCTGGGTGACGTCGCCGGTGACCACGGCCTTGCTGCCGAAGCCGATCCGGGTCAGGAACATCTTCATCTGTTCGACCGTCGTGTTCTGCGCTTCGTCGAGGATCACGAAGGCGTGGTTCAGGGTGCGGCCGCGCATGTAGGCCAGCGGCGCGATTTCGATCACCTGTTTCTCGAACATCTTCTGGGTGCGGTCGAAGCCGAGCAGGTCGTACAGCGCATCGTAAAGCGGGCGCAGGTAAGGGTCGACCTTCTGGGCCAGGTCGCCCGGCAGGAAGCCGAGGCGCTCGCCCGCTTCGACCGCGGGGCGGGTCAGCACGATGCGCTTGACGGCATCGCGTTCGAGCGCATCGACCGCGCAGGCCACCGCGAGATAGGTCTTGCCGGTGCCGGCCGGGCCGACGCCGAAGCTGATGTCATGTTCGAGGATCGCGCGCAGGTACTGGATCTGGTGCGGGGTGCGCCCGCGCAGGTCGGTGCGGCGCGTTTTCAGCACCGGGCTGTTGATCTCGATCTCGGGCAGTTCCTCGGTCGGCTCGGATTCGGGCGCCGAAGCGCGCAGGCCGCTGCGCTGCTCGACCAGGGCCAGCTGCACTTCCTCGATCGGCACCACCTTGTTGGCGACCGCGTAGAACCGTTCGAGGATATCCACAGCGCGCGAGGCATTGGTGCCGCTGACGATGAATTTTTCACCGCGCCGGAAGATGGTGACGTCGAGGGCCGCCGAGATCTGGCGCAGGTTTTCGTCGAGCGGTCCACACAGGTGGGCCAGCCGGGTGTTGTCGAGCGGCTCGGGAACGAAGTATTCGGGCTGGATGGGGGTCTTGGTTTTCAACGGTGCCTGGCGGATGGTGTTCTCTGCGTAAATAGCTGTTTTGACAATGCGCGGGGGCCAGTTTACCGCAAATCCTTTTTCGCGGCCAAAACGACAATCAACCCGCGTGCGCTATTCCGCGTATTTTCCATCGTGCAATATTTATTTCTTATCAGCTTCAGTTATGCCTTTCCGAATCAAAAGATTAACAAGCATTTGATTGTGTGCGAATTATTTCATTTTGAAAATCAATGAGTTCCGGCAGTATCGTAACGTTGGGAAGCAAAGTAGTTTATTTCTTGCGTGCGACACAAATCTGATTCATGTGTTGAAATAATTATGTGACAAGCTTTCCGTGCGTTAGCTTGATTTCAAACAATGACGCTTGTGCGCTGGTCGGATGTACTGTCGGCGTATGAGTCTGATAATTTGTGTGAAATACAAGTGGTCGGTGGAAGGCGCGTAGCGCAGGGAGCCTACGAACCGGTCACGTGCTTGGACTGATGATCGACTTGTTCTGTTAATCAAGGTGAAGGGCGTTTTCGGGAACTTCTTTGGGCAAATCATGGTCTTTAGCAAAGTTCGTAACTGAATCATTTCAACCACTCTCACGAGGTAAATCATGGCACACCATGCTTTGGCATCACAAGAAAGTTACAACCCCAACCACCTGCTCGATATTCTGCTGGGTAAGATGCAGCTGAAGAACGATGCGGCCTTGTCGCGCATGCTGGAAGTCGCGCCTCCGGTCATCAGCAAGATTCGCCACCACCGCCTGCCGGTCGGCGCCTCGCTGCTGATCCGTATGCACGAAGTCACCGGCATGAGCATCCGCGACCTGCGCGACCTGATGGGCGACCGCAGGACCAAGTATCGCCTGTCCGACGCCCAGGGACGTCCAAAGCCAGAAGACAAAGCGGCAGCAGAAGCAGCACAGCAGCAGACACCTGGTAATTATGCGCACTGACACCGCTGGCGTTACCGCAACAGCAGTCAAGCCTTCGGTGCAAGATGGCAACGGCCCGCCGCACTGTGCGACGGGCCCCGCCACCGCCTGATACAAGCGCAGCGCCGGCAGGTCCCGCGAAGACCTTAGCCCATCAGGACGGAAGAAATCTCTTCAAACTGCAGTTCCGTCTCGCGGAATACATGCAGGTAGGACTCTTCGTTCAGCCCCAGCGCGGTCCATGCGACCGATGAGACTGCGGGTACGAGCTCATCCTCATCGCGCGCGATATCCAGCGCATGGACGATTGCGTTCGCCACGTGAACGATCGTGGCCAGGAAGCCCGCGCCGGGCGCCTCGGGATCATGGTGGTGGGCAATGGCCAGCCGCATGGTGTCGGAAAAGTTCCAGTGTTCGGCCAGGGCAATCCCCGCCGCCACATGATCGACCCCCAATACTTGCTGCTCGGCCTCGAGCAATTCGCAATCGGTTTCTTTGCGCAATGCGGTCGCCTGCGCGTACAGCTCCGGGAAGCTGGTGACCAGCACCAGCCGTCCGATATCGTGCAGCAGACCGGCGGTGAAGGCGTAATCCTGGTTGAACTTCATGCGCCGCGCCAGCACGCGGGCGCAGGCCGCGGTCGCGATCGAATGGCGCCAGAACGCCTTGTAGTCGAAGCCCGCGCATTTGCCCTCGGCGAAGCAGCCGGTCACGGCGGCCGCGATGATCAGGTTGCGGGTGGCCTGGAAACCGAGGAAGGTGATCGCCTGGTTGAGCGTGGTGACCTTGACCTGCAGGCCGTACACCGGCGAGTTGGCCAGGCGCAGCGTCTTCGCCATCAGCGCCTGGTCGTGCGAAACTTTTTTCGCCAGCACCGAAATGTCGACATCCTCGGCGTCGATGCTGCTCAGCAGCTCCATGACGACGGCGGGCAATGAGGGAAGGTCGAGCAGGTTCCTGACGACGTCATCGATGACCAGTGCCGTCATTCCGCGATTCCCCGCTGCATGCGGTAATCCTCGACATAGCGGCGCAGGATGCCGGTCGCCCAGTCGTTCTGGTTGTCGATGTCGTTCTTGCGGAACAGGTGCGCAAGGCGCTGCTGCACGGCGGCCGGATCCGCTACCGGAGCCTGGACCACCGCGCCCGTCGCCAGCACGGCGACCGCCGCGATGCCATGGCGCGGCATCAGGGCGATGGTGGCTGCGGTCAGCACGGCGCCGCGCGGCAGCAGCACATGGCCCTGGTCGTCCAGCAGCTCGTCCGAAAGGATCATTCCCGGCCGGATCTCGGCCAGGGCAAGGTGCTGGTAGGCAGCGCTCATCAATTTCTCCAGGTGAATAATTCGATCTTACCATCGACCGGTGCGGCAACTTGAGGGGGCGTAAATACCACAACTCCTTTTGTTGTATTCTCGGCATTTTGCCCGCCCAACCTCCTCTGCAAAGGACCATCATGAAACTGTACTTCAGCCCCGGCGCCTGCTCGCTCTCGCCACACATCGTGCTGCGCGAAGCGGGCCTCGATTTCACCACCGAGCAGGTCGACCTGCGCGCCAGGCAAGTTGCCGGCGGCGCCGACTTCCGCCAGGTCAACCCGAAGGGTTCGGTGCCCGCGCTGATGCTGAAGGATGGCGCCGTGCTGACCGAAGGCCCGGCCATCGTGCAGTTCCTGGCCGACCTGGTTCCCGAAAAGCAGCTGGTGCCGCTGGCGGGATCGTTCGAACGCTACCGCCTGATGGAATGGCTGAACTACATCGCGACCGAAATGCACAAGGGCTTCGGGCCGCTGTTCAACCGCGGCGCCAGTGCGGAAGCGCGCGACCACGCCATCTCCGGCCTGGCCGCGCGTTTCGGCCATGTGGCGCGTTCGCTGGAAGGGCGCGACTACCTGATGGGCGAGCGCTTCACCGTGGCCGATGCCTACCTGTTCACGGTGCTGAACTGGTGCGGCTTCACCGGCATCGACCTGGCGCCGTGGCCGGCCCTGCAGGCATTCCAGGCCCGCGTCGCGGCCCGTCCGGCGGTCCGGCAGGCGCTGCGCGCCGAAGGCCTCGCCAAAGATTGATAAAACTCCCGCGGCTGCGGGATCTTGTTGGCTGCTATTCGAATTTTTCGCCGCTGTGCCGGCTGGCTCGCCAGCCGATCAGCACCAGGCCGACCAGCATCATGGCAAACACTTCCGGCTCCGGCATTTCCGCCAGGTCGCCAGGCTGGGCGACTGCGCCGCGCGCCACCATCAGGTCGGCGCGCGAGGTCAAGCCGGCAATTGGCGCGGCGTGCACTGTGGCGCGCTCAAATTCAACAAGGGTGGCCTGGGCCGTGCCGGCCAGGCCGGCGGCCAGTACGATGCAAAGGACGAATTGTTTCACGATAATCCCCTCTCCTTATTGATCCCGGCCTGGCGCGCCGATACACTGGTGCAGTGCAGCGAAAAATCGATCCATCGTGTGCTTTTTGTTCATCGTATTAAACCATGGCGTTCCGGGTTTTTCTACGCTGATTCGATTGCGGCGGATGATATGTCGTGAGGCATTGCGAGCGGAATTTATCGCTGTGCGGTGCGGAAAAATTCGTTTTGGTTTATTCTGTTTCCTGCGTCAATAATCCAAGGCAATAGGCAGCGTCCGACAGGTCAATCGGCCCGCCCAGATGGTCTTCCGTCGCGGAAATTGAGGCGCCAAACAGGCGTTGGAAAAACGAAAAGAAGTAGGTCATGGCAGATCGTCCATTAACAGTTCGGACGATGATGTATCGACATTGCAAACTCATCAATCGTTGAAACGAACTGTTACGCATTTCGCCATTTTTAACGCTTCGCCAACGAAGTTTGCCAGCTTCATAACGCATTCGATTGCTGCCTTGACTACAGATGTTGCGACGCAAAATTTTTTTGTGAAAACTGTTTGCGTGCGCCTTTTTAATGAAGGTATAGTCTCCATATCCCTCTTGCCTTCAAGAATTAAATTGATGGCAAATAATCACGTCCGGGCCAGACTTTCCCGGCAAAACGTGACATGTATAGCGACGTTGATGAACCCATATCGAGCGTTGCTGTCGCGACCGCGCCCTGAATGCGTGCGGTGAACAGAACTTTTTACGATGTTGCGGTACCTGCGTCCACTATTCACAAAGTAAATCATGCCTAACCTCGCCAAACTCCAGATCGTCTTTAAGAATTTCTACGTGCGCATCGGCGCCGGACTCCTGCTCGCCACGGTCATTGGCCTTGCCATCTACAAGAACGACGTGCCACAAGACACCAGCCCGGTCGTGTACTCGCAGAACATTTCCGAAATCACGGGCCTGGCTGCGCAGAAAGGTAATCTCGAGTACCTGATGGTGGCCAAGCCGCTGTCGGAAGCGCCGCGCTACATCTACAAGTTCAAGGACGCGCCGCAACTGCACGTGGTCAAGGTGCCCAGCACCTCGCACCTGAGCCTGGAGCGCGAAGTGCTGCTCAAAAACGCGATTCCATACGCGATCGCCAGGGATGACTACCTCGCGTCGCACAAGGCCGTGCTGCTGGACGAAGGCCAGAATGCCGCGACCGAGGAAGCGCTGGCCTTCCTGAAGCGCCACGCGCTCGACATCGCCATCATCCTGCTGCTGATCTACGTGCTGAAGTTCGGCATCCCCGGCATGGGCATGAGCGCCAATGTGCTGACCCCGGACAAGCTCAAGGGCAGCATGGACGACCTGATCGGCATGGACGACATCAAGCAGGAAGTGCTGCACCTGGAAGACATGATCCGCAACCGCGCGGAATACAAGTCGCACAACATCGACAAGCCGTTCAACGTGATGCTGACCGGGCCTGCGGGCACCGGCAAGACCAAGCTGGTCGGCTACCTGGCCAAGCGCCTGAACGTGCCGCTGATCCAGGCATCCGGTTCGGCGCTGGAATCGGGCTATGTCGGCGGCGGCTCCAAGGCGCTCAATGCGCTCTACCGCAAGGCCTGCAAGCAGGGCAGCTGCATCATCTTCCTTGATGAAGCGCAAACGCTGTTCACGCCACGCGGCCGTGGTGAAAAGAAATGGGAGGACGACACCGCCAACACGCTGCTCGGCCTGCTCGACGGCGTCAAGAGCGACAAGGGTGCCGGCGTGATCTGGGTCGTGGCCTCGAACTTCGACGACGCCTCGTCCGACATGGACGAAGCGATGCTGCGCCGCTTCTCGGTCAAGATCAACTTCCGCCTGCCGAACAAGGGTGAGCGCATCGAGCTGCTGCGCAGCTTCCTGAAACGCAAGAAGGACGGCCTGGTCGACTGGAGCAACCTCGACCTGGACCAGGTTGCCGAAATGACCGCCAACCTCAGCCCTGCGCTGCTGGAAACCGTGGTCGAGCGCGCCAGCATGATCTCGATCCAGGAAAAGGCGATCATCGACACCGACCTGATGTTCCGCGCCTTCGAGCGCTCGACGCTTGGGCTGACCGACCGCGCCACCACCGCGGAAAAAGACAAGCAGCGCGAACGCGTGGCGCTGCACGAACTGGGCCACTTCTTCATGCAGATCGACCCGTACCTGCGCGCCGGCATGACGCTGGCCGAAGTAAAGGAAAAATCGCACCTGCTCAAGATCAGCACCGAGTCGGTATCGAAACTGGGCGCGCTCGGCTATGTGCTGCAGTCGGGCGATGACGTTTCGCTGCGCACGCTGGAAGAACTGGAGCGCGACGTGATCCAGCTGTACGGCGGCGTGGCCGCTGAAGAACTGTTCTACGGCGCCCGCGGCATCTCGGTCGGCAGCCAGAACGACATCGAAAAGGCCACCAGGATGCTGAACCTGATGGTCAACCGCCTGTCGATGTACTCGCGTTCGAAGATCGACTACTCGCAGTTGAAGCAGGAAGGCAGCGACAACCCGACGATCCGCCAGGTTGAAGAAAAATCGGACGAGCTCTACAGCTACACGCTGGGTGCGATCCGTGACTACAAGGCGGTGATTGAATCGCTGAAAGACACGCTGCTGGAACAATACGTGCTGTCGAAGGATGTCGTGTTCGCCCTGCTGGAAGAGCGCCGCGAGCTGCTGATGGCGCACATCCACGCCCCGCGCACCGCCGGCCTGAAGCTCTGCACCGAAGGCAGCGCCGCTTAAACCGCATCAACTAAGTTGCTTGCTTCAAAATCGGGGTCTGTCCCCGGGGACGGACCCCGATTTTATTGCACGATGCTTTCCGCCAAATCCGGTAGCGATCAGTGCTCGACTGACGCCGTCCTCAAGCCTTCAAGCACATGGCGCGCCATGCTTGCCGCAAGCTCGTTCTCGCCCAGGAACACCTTGCCCAGGGTTTCTTCGCGCAGCAGCTGCGCTTCTTCTTCGTTATGCGTCCGGATTACGATGCTGATGTCAGGATTGAGCGCGCGCGCCGTCTCGCACATCGCCCGCACGTGGAAAGTATCAGGCGTTGCAATGACCAGCGTGCCGGCACGCGCGATGTGCGCCTGGATCAGCACCGCAGGCTCACCCGCGTTCCCCGCCACCGCCGGAATATTCCGTTTGCGCAGCTGGTCGACCAGCTCTCGGTTCTGCTCGGCCACCACATAGTGCACGCCATGCGCATCGAGCTGCTCGGCAATCTTGCGGCCGACCCGGCCGTAGCCGACCAGCACCACCTGCCCGCTCAGCTTGTGCTGCTCGACCGTCATCGGCAGCTCGGCCAGCGGATCGGTCGAGCGTTCCAGTTTCCGTGCAAGGTGCGACTTGCTGCGCAGCCAGCTTTGCATCGGCGCAATCGCCTTGAACAGCAGCGGATTGAGCGCGATCGAGATGATGGCGCCGGCCAGGATCAGGCTCTGTCCTTCCACCGGCAGCAGCCCGAGCGACAGGCCCAACGCCGCCAGGATGAACGAGAATTCGCCGATCTGCGCGAGGCTGGCGGATACCGTCAGCGCCGTATTGAGCGGATAGCGCAGCGCGAGCACCAGCAGGAACGCGGCCACCGATTTGCCGAACATGATGACGGCCACGACCAGCGCGACCCGGCCCGGACTTTCGACCAGCACCATCGGATCGAACAGCATGCCCACCGACACGAAGAACAGCACGGCGAACGCGTCGCGCAGCGGCAGCGATTCGTGCGCGGCCCGGTGGCTCAACTCGGATTCGCGCAGCACCATGCCGGCGAAGAACGCGCCCAGCGCAAACGAGACGCCGAACAGTTCCGACGACCCGTAAGCAATCCCGACCGCGGTGGCAACCACCGCCAGCGTGAACAGTTCGCGCGAGCCGGTGGCGGCAACGCGCCACAGGAACCACGGAAACAGCTTGCGCCCGATCAGCATCATGAACGCGATGAACGCGGCCACCTGGCCCAGCGTGAGGGCGAGCGCTTTCCAGAAATTGTCGTCGCCGCCTGGCGCCGCAGTCCCGCCGAGCGAGCCGGCGATCGCCGGCAGCAGCACCAGCATCAGCACGGTGACGAGGTCCTCGACCACCAGCCAGCCGACCGCGATGCGCCCGTTGATGGAGTCGAGTATCCCTTTGTCTTCGAGCGCCCTCAACAACACGACTGTGCTGGCCACCGACAACGCCAGCCCGAACACGAGCCCGGCGCCGATGCTCCAGCCCCACAGGTACGCCAGCCCCATGCCCATCCCGGTCGCCGCGGCGATCTGCAGGATCGCCCCCGGCAGCGCGATCTTTTTTACCTCCAGCAGGTCCTTCAGCGAGAAGTGCAGCCCGACCCCGAACATCAGCAGCATCACGCCAATTTCAGCCAGTTGGCCCGCCAGCGCCACGTCGGCAACGATGCCGGGTGTGGCCGGCCCGATCGCAATGCCGGCCGCCAGGTAGCCCACCAGGGCGGGCAATTTGAAGCGCACGGCGATCATGCCGAAGATGAGTCCGAAGCCGAGCGCGGCCGCGATGGTGGTGATCAGGCTGATGTTGTGGTGCATGCAGTCATTCCCTTGTGCGCGTTGCTTGAAGGCCAAGTATAAGCGCCGCCGGGCTGACCGATATTTTTTTGCTACGGAACGGTCGCCAGCGCGGCCAGCGACTTGCGCACCGAGGCCCGCACGAGGTGGAATTCGTCGGCGCGCGCCTGGCGGTCGAGGCGGAACAGCATCAGCCCCTCGACCTGCGCGACGATCAGGATCGCGCGCTGCATGGTCTCGTCGTCGCCAATGCCGGGCGCCAGTCCGCGGATCAGGTGGAAGATGGTCTTGCGTTCGCGCGCCATCATCTTGTCCATCAGCCGCGACGCAAATTCGTTGCGCGAGGCCAGCGCCCAGATTTCGAAGAAGATGGCGTGCGTCACCGGGTCGGTGATCTCGTCGAGGAACATGTCGACCGTCGACAAAAAACGGTCGATGCGCGATTCGCTCTGCATCGCCGCCGAAATCTCGTCGATCTTGGCCTGGAACACGTCCATCGTGTACAGCAGCACCGCTTCGAGCAGCGCATCCTTGCTCTGGTAATAGTGCTGTACATTCGACAGGCTGATGCCGACTTCGCCGGCGACGCGCCGCATCGACATCCCGGCATAGCCCTCGGCGGCCAGCACGATGCGCGCAGCCTGCAGGATTTCGTGCGCGCGCCCCAGCCCCTTGCCTGTCGTGTTCGACGGCTTGTGCTTGAGTGCGGTGGCGAGCGAGGCGGGCATGGGCCGGATTATCTCATGCTGCTTGGAAAAATAGTACGACTGACCTATAATCGTCGCGATAGGTCGCGCGACCTAATCCACTATTCAGGAGACTTCGATGAGCCGCAACGTTTATGTAACCGGTGTGGGCATGATCCCGTTCGCCAAGCCGGGCGCCAGCGCCCCCTACGACGAGATGGGCGCGCTCGCCGCCCGCCAGGCGCTTGAAGACGCCGGCCTGGCCTACGACGACATCGAGCAGGCTTACGCCGGCTACGTCTACGGCGACTCGACCAGCGGCCAGAAGGCCCTGTACAAGGTCGGCATGACCGGCATCCCGGTCGTCAACGTGAACAACAACTGCTCGACTGGATCGACCGCGCTGTTCCTGGCGCGCCAGGCGATCGCCAGCGGCGCGGCCGACTGCGTGCTGGTGCTCGGCTTTGAGCAGATGAGCCCCGGCGCATTGGGCTCGGTGTTCAACGACCGCCCAAGCCCGTTCGATCCGTTCGATGCGGTCACCGATGAACTGGTCGGCATGCCGGACATCCCGCTGGCGCTGCGCTACTTCGGCGGCGCCGGCCTGTCGCACATGAAAAAGTACGGCACCCCGTTCGATGCGTTTGCGAAGATCCGCGCCAAGGCCAGCCGACACGCCGCCAACAATCCGCTGGCGCTGTTTAAGAAAATCGTGACGCCGGAAGAAGTGCTGGAGTCGCCCGCCATCTGGCCGGGAGTGATGACGCGCCTGATGGCATGCCCGCCTACCTGCGGCGCCGCCGCAGCCGTGCTGGTGTCGGAAGACTTCGCGAAAAAGCGCGGCCTGAAAACCGACGTCTACATCGCTGGCCAGGCCATGACCACCGACCGCCCAAGCACCTTCGACTCGCACGACATGATGCGCGTGGTCGGCTACGACATGAGCCGCGAGGCCGCGCAGAAGGTGTACGCGCAAGCCGGCATCGGTCCCGCCGACCTCGACGTCGTCGAACTGCACGACTGCTTCGCCCACAACGAGCTGATTACCTACGAGGCGCTGGGCCTCTGTCCTGAAGGCGGCGCCGACAAGTTCATCACTGAAGGCGACAACACCTACGGCGGCAAGGTCGTCACCAATCCGTCGGGCGGCCTGCTGTCGAAAGGCCATCCGCTCGGCGCAACCGGCCTGGCGCAGTGCTACGAACTGACCCACCAGCTGCGCGGCAGCGCGGGCGCGCGCCAGGTTGACGGTGCGCGCGTCGCGCTCCAGCACAACCTGGGCCTCGGCGGCGCCTGCGTCGTCACCATGTACCGCGCGGCGTGAGCACCATGGAATACACCTCGCCATGGATGAACGCGGAGCTGGAAGGCTTCCGCGATGCCGTACGCCGTTTCGTCGAGACCGAGATCGTGCCGAACCAGGAGCATTGGCGCAAGCAGCAGCACGTCGATCGCGCCGTCTGGCACAAGGGCGGCGAGATGGGCATCCTGCTGGCCGACATCCCGGAACAGTACGGCGGCTCGGGCGGCAGCTTCGCGCACCAGTCGGTGGTGTTCGAGGAACTCGGCTACGCGGGCGACATGGCCTTTGGCATCCACGTGCATGCGATCGTCGCGCACTACATCCTCAACCAGGGCACTGAAGAACAGAAGCTCAGGTACCTGCCGAAGCTGGCCAGCGGCGAGATGGTCGCGGCCATCGCAATGTCCGAACCGGGCGCCGGCTCTGACCTGAAAGGCATCCGTACGACAGCCATCGCGGGCGACAGCGGCTACAAGGTCAATGGATCGAAGACCTTCATCTCGAATGGCTACCTGGCCGACCTGATCCTGGTCGTGGTCAAGACCGATCCGGCAGCGGGCTCCAAGGGCGTGTCGCTGCTGCTGCTCGAGACGAAAAACAATCCGGGCTTCCGCGTCGGCCGCATCCTCGAAAAAGTAGGGCAGAAGGGCCAGGACACCTGCGAGTTGTTCTTCGACGATGCCCATGTGCCGCTCGGGAACGTGCTGGGCGGCGTCGAAGGCAAGGGCTTTGCCCAGCTGATGACGGAGCTGCCGTACGAGCGCACCATCCTTGGCGTGGCCGGCGTGGCCGCCATCGAACGCGCGCTGAAGCTGACGCTCGAACACACCAAAGAGCGCAAGGCCTTCGGCCAGGCGCTGTTCGACATGCAGAACACCCGCTTCGTGCTGGCCGAGATCAAGACCGAGGCGACCATCGCGCGCATCTTCATCGACCGCTGCATCGACGACATGATCACGGGCCGCATGGACACGGTACAGGCGTCGATGGCGAAGTACTGGATCTCCGACCTGCAATGCAAGGTCATCGACCAGTGCGTCCAGCTGTTCGGCGGCTACGGCTACATGCTCGAGTATCCGATCGCGCAGATGTACGTGGACGCGCGCGTCCAGCGCATCTACGGCGGCGCCAATGAGATCATGAAAGAAATCATCGCACGTTCACTGTAGGGAGCACACCGCATGGCTGGACCGCTGGCTGGGGTAAGGGTCGTCGAAATGGTGGGACTGGGGCCGTGCCCCTTTGCCGCCATGATGTTGGCCGACATGGGCGCCGAAGTGATACGCATCGACCGCAAGGCCGCGCCGGCCGCCGCCAACCCGTTCCCCATGCTGGGCACGAAGTACGACGTGATGGCGCGCGGACGGCGTTCGCTCGCACTCGACCTGAAAAATCCGGAAGGCATCGAGGTGCTGCTTGGGCTGATCGACAAGGCCGACGTGCTGCTGGAAGGATTCCGCCCCGGGGTGATGGAGCGACTCGGCGCCGGACCTGAGGTGTGCCACGCGCGCAACCCGAAACTGGTGTATGGGCGTGTCACCGGCTGGGGCCAGGACGGCCCGCTGTCGCAGGCCGCCGGCCATGACCTGAACTACATCGCCCTGACCGGCATGCTGCGTGCGATGGGCCGCGAAGGCGAACCTCCGTCGCCGCCCCTGAACCTGGTAGGCGACTTCGGCGGCGGCGCGATGATGCTGGCCTTCGGTGTTGTCTGCGCGGTGCTTGAATCGCGCAAGTCCGGAAAAGGGCAGGTGGTCGACGCCGCGATGACCGACGGCGCGGCGCTGCTCGGCGCGATGATGTACGGCTTCCGCGCGCATGGTTCGTGGGGGCTGAAGCGCGAAGCCAACCTGCTCGATGGCGGCGCGCCGTTCTACGATACCTATGGCTGCGCCGATGGGAAGTTCATCTCCATCGGATCGATCGAGCCGCAGTTCTACGCGTTGCTGCTGCGTCTTACCGGCGTGACCGACCGCGCATTCAACACGCAGATGAAGCGCTCGGAATGGCCGTCGCTGAAGAAAAAATTCGCCGCCATGTTCGGGACGCGCACGCGAGACGCGTGGTGCGAGCTGATGGAGGGAACCGACGTGTGTTTCGCGCCGGTGCTCGACATGGACGAGGCGCCGCGGCATCCGCACAACCGCGCGCGGCGCACCTTTGTTGAAGTCGATGGCGTGACGCAGCCAGCACCGGCGCCACGTTTCAGCCGCACCGCGCCTGAACTGGACGTGCCGCCGGCGGCCCCCGGCCAGCATGGGGCCGACATCCTGGCAGACTGGGGATGGCCGCAGGAAGCGATCGCCGGTTTGCGGGAACGCGGCGCGATCGGCTAACCAGCGCATCCAAGCGCGTGGCGGCCAGCGGGCAGTTGTGATAAATACTATGTATTACTCAACCAAACCGCGGGGGCTATATGGACGGATTGTTGCGTGCGGGCCCGCTGGGCGCATACGGTGCAGAACAGTTGCTCGACGCCGGGGCGATCCCCGGGCGCGACCTGTTCGTCGTCGCCAAATGCCTGGTGCCGACCGACGCCTATGTGTTGCAGGGCTGCCTGGTCGCCTCCGGCATTCCCGCCGTGGTGGCGGATGCCAACCATGTGCAGGCCGACCTCCTGATGGCGCCCGCGCTGGGCGGCGTGCGCATCCTGGTGCCGGCCGCCCACCTGGAGGATGCCACCCAGGTCCTCGACGCCTTCGAGCGCGGCGTCTATGCGCTGGAGGATGACGCCGACGTCGGCCAGCCCGAATGACCAAGGAAATCGAACTGCGCAGGGCGAAGCAGCTGGCGCTGGCCTTCCTGGCCGGCGCCGTGGCGCTGTTCGTCGTCACGCTGTTCCTGCCGCGCGTGTGGTGGGCCGAGCTGCTGGCCGCGTTTTCCGAGGCGGCGATGGTTGGCGCGCTGGCCGACTGGTTCGCGGTGGTCGCGCTGTTCCGGCGCGTGCCGATCCCGGTGGTCTCGCGCCACACCGCGATCATCCCGAAGAACAAGGAGAAGATCGCCGACAACCTCGCGCTGTTCGTGCGCGAGAAATTCCTCGATACCGAGTCGATCGTCGGGCTGGTGCGGCGCCACGATCCTGCTGCGAAAGTAGCGACCTGGCTGGCGCTGCCCGAGCATACGGAGCAGCTGGGCAGCTACCTGGTCAAGCTGGCGTCCGGCCTGCTCGACTTCATCGACGACGCGCCGGTGCGCAGCTTTATCAGCCGCGCGATCCGCTCGGCGATCGGCACGGTCGACCTGTCGCGCACCGCCGGCGTGGTGCTGGAAGCGCTGACGCGTGACGGCCGCCACCAGGCGCTGCTCGACGCCGGCATCGGCCAGCTCGCCACGGTGATGAGCAGCGAGGAGACCCAGGGCTACATTGCCGACGGCATCGTCAACTGGCTCAAGGATGCGTATCCGTTCACCGAAAAAGTGCTGCCGTCGGAGTGGTTGGGCCGCAAAGGCGCCGAGGTCGCGGTGGCCACCGCCAACCGCATCATCAACGACATCCACAACGACCCGCAGCACCCGGTGCGCGTCAACTTCAACCGCTTCACCGCCGAATTCATCGAACGCCTGCAGGCCGATCCCGAGTTTGTCGCGAAGGGCGAGGAAATCAAGCGCCACCTGCTCGACGACGAGAGCATGAACGCGTATATCGGCGCGCTGTGGGACGACCTGCGCGAATGGATCCGCAAGGACCTGCACAGCGAAGACTCGGTGCTGCATCGCCGCGTGGTGGGCGCCGCCGCCTGGGTCGGCAAGGTGCTGCAGGACGATCCGCGCCTGCGCCAGTCGCTCAACGACCACCTCGAAAACGCGGCGCGCGGGGCCGGCCCGGAGTTCGCCGAATTCCTCACGCGCCATATCGCCGACACCGTCAAGAACTGGGACACCCGCGAGATGTCGGAGCAGGTCGAGCTCAATATCGGCAAGGACCTGCAATTCATCCGCATCAACGGCACCATCGTGGGCGGGATGATCGGCGTGCTGCTCTACCTGGTGTCGCACCTTGCCGCGCTGGCAGGCGCTGCGTCGTGATGCGGCACGCCTGTACCAGGTAGGCGAAAGGGACTACGCCGTCGAGTCCGCTGATATACTCCTGCCATTGAATCTCCGGCAGGCCAACATCGCATCCATGATTTCCGAACAATCCGACACCGACCACCTGCCGCGCCGGCGCCAGGCCATGCGCGCCGCGCTGGCTGCCGCGCTGCCGCTGGCCTTGCCGTCGCTGGCGCATGGGCGCGCGCCGGCGCCACTGGTGGTCGGCGGCCTGCCGGTGACCTGCAACCTGACCTTGCCGGTCACCTGTATGGCGAAGGCCGCTTCGCTCAGGCAGGGCGGCGGCCAGCCGGTCGGCTTCGAGTATTCAAAATACAGCGGCTGGGCGGAGATCAAGGAATCGCTGATGACCGGCCGGATCCAGGCCGCGTACATGCTGGCGCCGCTGGTCATGGACCTGGTCGACCACCGTATTCCGCTCAAGGTCGTCTCGCTCGGCCATCGCTCCGGCGCGGTGATCATGGTGCATACAAATTCGGCCTACCGCAAATTCAGCGACCTGCGCGGCAAGCTGATCGCGATCCCGAGCCGCTTCGCGGTCGACTACCTGTTCCTGCGCAAAATGCTGGCGAGCGCGGGGATGACGGCGAAGGACGTCGAGATCATCGAAATGCCGCCGCCCGACATGCCGGCGGCGCTGTACACCCGCACCATCGACGCGTACTGCACCGGCGAGCCGTTCGGCGCCGCGGCCCAGCGCGCCGGCTACGCGCGGCCGCTGGCGATGACGCGCGACCAGTGGCGCAACTACATCTGCTGCGTGCTGACCGTGCGCGAGGACCTGATCCGCGACCACCGGCCGCTGGTGCAGGACCTGGTGAACCACGTGCAGGCGGCCGGCAGATGGCTCGACGCCGGCGCCGCCAACCGCGAGAAGGCGGTGCAGATCGCCGCCGGGCGCAGTTTCTTCAACCAGAATCCGAAGATTTTGCGTTTCGTGATGGACAATCCGGAAGACCGCGTCACCTACGGCGACCTGCGCATGCTGCGCGCCGAGTTCGACGACCTGATGAAGCTGTCGCTCGAAGCGCGTACGCTGAAGCGCCCGATCGCCTTTGAGCGCTACGTCGACGAGAGCTTCGTGAAAAACCTGAAACCTGTCGCCATTCCGCTCTGAGTCCTGACCATGTTCAAATCCATCCTTGTCCTCGCTGCCTGCCTGCTGTGCGCCGCCGCCGGCGCCGCGCCGATTGCCGGCCTCAAGTCCGGCCTGTTCGAACCGCCCCGCGTGGCACCGGTGATCGGCCTGCAGGGCAGCGACGGCAGCGCGTTCGACCTTGCCAAATACCGCGGCAAGGTGGTCGTGCTGGAGTTTGGCTACACCCACTGCACCGAGGTCTGCCCGGTCTCGCTGTACGCGCTGGCGCAGGCGCGCAAGCTGCTTGGCGCCGACGCGGCCAACTTGCAGGTGGTGTTCATCACGGTCGATACGGAGCGCGACAGCGTCGCCCGCCTGCATGATTACCTGGCCCAGTTCGACCCTGGATTCGTCGGCGTCACTGGCAGCGCCGGCCAGGTCGATGCGGTACTCAAGGCCTACGGTATCGTGGCTGCCAAACGGATGATGGGAGGGAGCAAAACCGACTATATGATGTCCCACTCGTCCTACCTGTATTTCGTCGACACGCGCGGCATGCTGCGCGCGATGATGCCGTTCGGCCGCCCGGCCGCCGAGATCGCGCATGACGTCCAACTGCTGTTGCGTAACTAGATGGCGATGATGCGCAGCTTGCGGCGCCATCCAGCCGCATGGTCATTGGCCGCGTGCCTGGCGCTGGCGCTGGCGTGGGCCGCGCTGGCGCCGCCGCATGCCGCCACGCGCGACCGGCTGTTCGAGATTCCGAAGGGTACCTGGGAGCGCCGCATGGCCGGCGACAAGGTCGAGATCCTGCCGTCGGTGGTGAAGCTGACGCTGGGTGTGCAGGACGTACTATTGCTGCGCAACAGCGACACGGTGCCGCAGCAGTTCGGCCCGGTGCTGATCATGCCCGGCCAGGATTTCCGGCTGCCGTTCGACCAGGTGTCCGAGAACCAGTTCGCCTGCACCGCGCATTCCAGCGGGCAGATGACGGTGTCGGTGTTGGCCTTGCCCGATCGCGGCTGGGATCGGCTGAAGTGGCGGCTTGCCACGCTGCGCCATTTTTTAATAGAGCAGTCACCCGGATAGGCCGCTAGTGGAAAAACTGAAACAGATATTACCCCCGGTCGCGCTGATCGCCACCGTGCTCGCCGCGTGGTGGATCATCGTGGTGCAAAGCGAAAGCGTGATTTTCCCGACGCCGCTGCAAGTGCTCGCCGGCACCATGGAACTGGTTGACGACGGCACGCTGTGGACGCACATCGGCAACTCGCTGTTCCGGGTTGGCTGCGGCTTCCTGGTGGCGGTGATGGTGGCCGTGCCGATGGGTCTGTGGATGGGGCGTATCGACGGCGTGTTCCGCACATTCAACCCGATTTTCCAGATCCTGCGGCCGATCTCGCCGATCGCGTGGATCCCGCTGTCGATCCTGTGGTTCGGCGTCGGCAACGTGTCGCCGATTTTCCTGATCTTCATCGCCTCGGTATTTCCGCTGATCGTGCAGACCGCCGCCGGCGTGCACACGATCGAGCGGCGCTACCTCGATGCGGCCGAGAACTTCGGCGTCTCGCGCGCCATGCTGTTTCGCCGTGTCGTCATGCCGGCGGTGCTGCCGGAGGTGGTGACGGGCATGCGCATCACGCTCGGCGTCGCCTGGCTGGTGGTGGTGGCCGCCGAAATGATCGCGCCGCGCTCCGGCCTCGGTTACCTGATCATCGACTCGCGCAATGCCGGCAACCGCTACGACCTGGTGATCGCCGGCATGATCATCATCGGCCTGATCGGCCTTCTGCTGGACGGCGCCATGCGGCTGCTCGAAGGACTCAACTCGGTAAGGTGGCGTTATGGCCGATAAGATCGCCGTCAACGGCGTCAAGAAAAGTTTCGTATCCGGCAAGCAGTCGCTGCCGGTGGTCGGCGGCGTCTCGTTAAGCGTGGCGGACGGCGAGTTCGTCGCCATCGTCGGGCCGTCCGGCTGCGGCAAGTCGACCTTGATGAAGATTGTGTCGGGCTTCGAGCGGGCCGACCAGGGTGAGGTGCTGATCGACGGCGTGCCGCTGCTGCGGCCGAACGCGAAAGGCATCGTCATCTCGCAGCATGGATCGGTGTTCCCGTGGCTGACCGTGCAGGAAAACCTGATGTTCGGCCTGAACGGCGACGGCCACGGCGACAAGGCGGCGCTGGCCGATCACTACGCCGCGATGGTGGGGTTGAAAGGGTTTGAGAACAGCTATCCGCGCGAACTGTCCGGCGGCATGCTCAAGCGCGTCGAGATCGCCCGCGCGCTGGTGGTCAAGCCCGAGATCCTGTACATGGATGAGCCGTTCTCGGCGCTCGACGCGCTGATGAACCTGCGCATGCGCACCGAGCTGCTGCGCATCCTGCAGGAAGAGCGCCACACCGTGCTGCTGATTACCCACGATGTCGAGGAAGCGCTGTACCTGGCCGACCGCATCATCGTGCTGTCGCCGCGCCCGACCGTTATCCAGGCCAGCTTCGCGGTGCCGCAGCCGCACCCGCGCAAATTGTCCAGCCCGGAGTTGCAGGTGCTCAAGGATGCGATCCTGGCTGAGCTGGGACTGTAACGGTTTCCGGCCTAGAAACAATAAAGGCCCGAGGCGGCCTTTATTGCGTGTTGTTATGCACGGCGAACAGGTCTAACGGCCGGCAGTGCGCTCGCCCGACAAGATCGTCCTTTCGCGATGACTCGACCATGCGCTTTCAAAGCGCAGCAAATCGTGATCGAAATAGCGATTAGGACGATCCAGGAAAGCCGTATGCGCAATTTCGCATTACCGCTGCTCAGGACCTCGCCAACGCTCTCGAGTGTGCAGCACAAGTCAATGCTCGGAATCTCTGACTAGCCCCCGTCGGGCAGCAAATTCGCTAGGAGCAATGAACTCCTATGCGCGCAGCATATGAGTGCCTTAGGCATACAAAATTCACAAAACTATATATTTCCCACGTAATATGTGAAAAACTATTGCGCATGGGCATCGATCGTTATGAAGAAAATTTTAGAAAAACTTGGCGGACGACTAACTGAAGGCAGCTTATGAATCTGGATGATTTTCTTACGGTCAATGAAAAACATTACCGTGAGTGTGTAGACGTTGTGGAAAAAGACTTTGTCGCCAAAAACTTGAACGGCAAGGTCCGTTATCATCATTTGAAGTTCAATGGTAATGGCGTTCCAATGGTTGAGGCACTTGCGGAAGTACTTTATGACTACATAATAGATTATTGTTTGTCCGCGAAAAGTAGAACCTCTCCCCTCACCACCGTTCAGTCAACGCGCTTAACGAAGGAAGCCCGAAAACTATTTAGGCGGCCAATCGTTACCGAAGACGATCCAGATGAAACAGGCGAGGCTGGTGAAGCGTTACTGTTTTTTTTAATTGAATCAGTCTTGAAAGCGCCGCAAATGGTCGCAAAGATGGAATTGAAAACCAATCATAAAGATGAAGTGAAAGGGTCCGACGGCATACATGCTGGATGGAGCGAAAGCGAAAAAATAGTAGACTTCTATTTCGGAGAATCAAAATTATACAAAGATGTAAATTCTGCAATTTCTGCTGTCATAAAAAGTGTAAATAGTTTTCATGATAACGAAATGTACAAGCACGAATTAATTATGGTGACGAAGTATTTTAAATACGCAAATGAGAAAATTCAAGAAGAAATTTCTGAATTGATCCAACGTGGGGAGCCCGGTCCAAACGCCAGACTTAACCATGCTTGTCTCGTGGGATACGACTGGAAAAAATACGGCGACCTCAGCAAAGAAAAGCTACATGAGGACTTCATCTCGTGCTTGATGTTGGACGCTGAGAAGATTGTCTCAAGCTTGGACAGCAAATTTGAGAAATTCGAAAAGAAACATCTCCGCTTTGAATTCTTCTTTCTGCCCTTCCCCTCAGTTACTGATTTCCGAAATTCTTTCAACGCGGCTCTAAGTTAAAATGGAAAATTTGTCACATGGGTTTGCAGCCGCTTATGAGAAGCTTTTACGGGCAAGCGCAACTATCTACTTGCGTACCGATCAGTATGATTCTTGCAGACTTTCAAAGTCTGAACTCTCAACTCTAATCAGTTCTGCTTCTATCGCATCATTATCTAGCGCGCCAAAGCTACAATCTTTATCGTATGAGATATGTAGTCGGATTATCGAGCTTCATGGGGAAAATGATCCTGCGATAGTTATGAGCGCCGATATGATCTTGTCGAGAATTGGAAATTTTCCAGGGCGACAGCTGCTTCGTGAAAAATTCCACGCATCAAGCGATTCGATTATTCCGATTCCTTTAGCCATGGAGCGATTGGTCCGTGAAATAGAGAACAGTATCAGTGTAAACGTAACACTTACAGATTTTCAATATAAGCTTTACGAAGATCTAAAAACTAATAAGTCGCTAAGTGTCTCTGCGCCGACCTCAGCAGGGAAATCGTTTGTCTTGAATCTCGATTTAACGCGGCGACTCCGATCTGCGGCCGGACAATGCATTATATATGTGGTGCCGACGCGTGCCTTGGTTGCTGAGGTCACTGGACGTATTCGTGCCACGTTGCGTAGCGAGAACATGCTTGATGTAATTGTGCGAACTGCGCCTTTTCCTGTTGTGAATATCGAGAAATTCAACGGTGTTGTATTTGTGCTTACACAGGAGAGACTGCTGAGTCTGTTATCTGCATCAAAAGCGAAAACGCCAATTTCGCTTTTGATTGTTGATGAGGCGCATGAGTTGCAAAAAGGGAAACGGGGGATTTTACTGCAAAACTCTATCGATTTGGCACTTGCTCAATCACCACAAGCTGACGTGTTCTTCGCTAGCCCCCTAATTAAAAATCCTGAATATTTTCTTCACGTTTTTGCAAGGGCAAATAGCGGCAATTCGTTTACCGAAGAAATATCTCCAGTTTCTCAGAATATTATATTAGTCTCGCCGGTATCGGGAAAGCCGAAGCAAGTAGAAATTTCGATTTCAGTCCAAGACACGAATGTTCGTGTGGGTAGGGCAGAACTTGAATTTAGGTTTCGCGATTCGGTTTCCCAACAAAAAGCGAAATTTGCGGCGTCGATCTGTAGAGATGGGGAATCTGTAATTATCTTCGCGAGTAGTGCTTCGGATGCCGAAAAATCCGCCGTGTGTCTTGCTGCGAATTTAAATAATTTTGAAGCATCTGACGAAATACTAGATTTTGTGAAATTTTTGAGATCAGAAATTCACCCAGATTATGTTTTGATAGAATCGTTATTGAAAGGTGTTGGATTTCATTACGGAAATATGCCGTCCATTGTTCGAACAGGCGTCGAGAGATTCTTTAAAAACGGTCAGATAAGATACCTTTGCTGTACAAGCACCTTGCTCCAAGGGGTAAATCTACCAGCAAAGCATATTGTTATTCACGACCCGCATCTTGGTCAAGACCCAATGATGCGCCCAGACTTTAGAAATCTCGCAGGGCGTGCCGGTCGCTTGCTGAAAGAATTTCATGGCAACATTTGGTGTATTCGACCGCAGGAGTGGGATGTTAAATCTTTTGCGGGCGAAAATTTACAGGAAATTACAAGCGCTATGAGTAGCGTTATGACCGACGGTGGCACGATCATTCAAGCGATAACAAATGCGGCGACGGAAGATATAGATAAAGATTTAGCGGATGCGGCATATAGTAGGTTGTATCATGAGTTACGCGAAAACAGTGATTCTCATGCAAAGATTATTGAGCTTTATTCAACCCCAGAAAATATTAAGGTTCTTGAAGAAAACATCAAGAGTCTAAAAGCTCTGCCCATTACAATACCGGGTGTTATCTTGGACTCGCATCGATCTTTGCGGCCTGATCTTTTGCAGATTTTATACGAAAAAATCCAAGCTGTGCCTAGAATGGATGAATTGATATTAATAAATCCTCACGAATCCGGTGGAAAGTTGCGTATGACAAAAGCGATTTCTATGATTCATGATGCATTTAATATAAATATGACGGAATTGCAAAATAGGTGGATTTGTAATCTGGCTCATGACTGGGTCTGGGGTAAACCGATCGGCGAAATTATAAAGTTCAGAGTGGACTTTGTTCAATCGCGGGATCGTGACGTCTCAGTTTCACAAGTTATCAGGGATTTACTCCAGGCAATCGAGAAAGAAATTCGCTATAGCTTGGTAAAATATTTTGGTGCATATGAAGATCTATTGAAGCTTGCTTTAGAGAATTTAGGTGACAAGCAAAAGGCTTCTTCCGTTTCACCCTATCACGTCTACTTGGAATTCGGATCTTCAAATTCAGTTACTTTAGGTTTGATGGCACTCGGACTTTCTAGATTTACGGCCATTAAGCTCACGTCCGTGATCAACTGGGGTGAGGCGAAGGAGCCGGAGGAACTTCTCGCCAAAATTCGGCGTTTGCGAACTAGTTCCCTTGGGCTGCCGAAGGTATGTCAATTAGAAGTCAATGAGATACTTGGTATCGATTGAATTTTGTTTGTGCATGCAGAACTATAAAATTATGACAAGAGCAATAGAGTTAAATAATGGCCGTTTCTGGAGAACCTTTGGTGAGGTCGCTAAACACTTCAGTGACATGCTCAGTCGCTACTCGCCTGGTGATGAGGTAACGGATTCCAAAGATCACGAGGACCTTTGTGCGCTTTTGAGCAGATATGATTCGATTTTAGACCGTGATCGGCCGTCAAAAATCGGATGCGGAATAAAATATTTCACAAAAGAACATAATACTGACTTCAGCTGGTCATCAACCGGGTTTTGGGTACATCGGAATGATGGGTCGAGTTGTGACTTCAGTCTCAAAAAAGCATTAGGACCTCTTCCGGAAAAATAGCGCTCGTGTTGCGCCCGTGGAAATTTTTGTGACGCTGGCAGAATCTGTTATTTGAAGTTGTGGAATTCCACCTTATCTAGATAGTCGGCATACTCTTGAATTATGATCATTCGCTTTTGCAAAAACGCTGCGCTGTTGTAGACATCCCGGTAGGTTCTTAGAGCGCCACACCGTGTTGTTGATTACCCACAATGTCGAGTAAGCGCTGTACTTGGCCGACCGCATCATCGTGCTGTCGCCGCGCCCGACTGTCATCCAGGCGAGCTTCGCGGTGCCGCAGCCGCACCCGCGCAAATTGTCCAGTCGGGAGATGCAGGTGCTGTAGGATGCCATTCTGGATGAGCTTGGGCTGTAACGCGAAAAGACTGGCTCAGCATGGATTGACACGGGGCCGCCTGAACTTGCGCGGGAAGTCGTTTCCGACACTGCCGGGAAGGGCGAATCAAGCCTTACGCCAGTGCTCAAGATTTTCTGCTGAGGAAGGGGCCGAATCGCCTTTTCTCTGTTGCCTCGCGTCAAGAACTGGCAGGTTGCATCGTAAAAACTTCGTCGGCGAGGCCAGCCTTGCGCTGCGATTGCACGCAGTATTACAAATGCTTTCGAATGAAACGTTTATCACCTTTCGCGTGCGCGCCTCAGCAAGTAGTCTAATGGACTCGGCACTAGCCAGGACAGCTTGGCGGCGTCCGCGGACCCGTTGCGTCCCTCGCTATCGCTCCGCCCTATTTGTAGGCGTTGAGGCAACTTGCGGGACGGCTCGCCTGGACGAGCACAATTCCATCAAAAGGAGTCTCCCTTGTTCGACCTGAAAAATACCCAACCCGAGACGGTAATCAAAGTAATCGGCGTCGGTGGTGCCGGCGGCAACGCCGTCAACCATATGGCGACCTCCGGACTGGCCGACATCGAATTTATCTGCGCTAATACGGACGCGCAGGCGCTGTCGAATACCCGTACCGACAAGCGAATCCAGCTCGGTGAGAGCGGCCTGGGCGCCGGCAGCGACCCGGTTGTGGGCCGCGAAAGCGCGATTCGCGAACGCAGCGTCATTGCCGACGCGCTCAAGGGCGCGCACATGGTGTTCCTTACCGCGGGCATGGGCGGCGGCACCGGCACCGGCGCCGCTCCCGTGGTCGCCGAAGTGGCGCGCGAGATGGGCATCCTGACGGTCGGCGTAGTGTCGAAGCCCTTCGAATTCGAAGGCGCGCGGCGCATGCGCGTGGCCGAAGAGGGCATCGCGATGCTGGCGAAAAGCGTCGACTCGCTCGTCATCGTCCTCAATAGCCGCCTCGAGGAAGTGCTGGGCGACGATATCACGCAAAAGCAAGCGTTCGCCGCTGCCGACGAGGTGTTGAGCAAGGCGGTTTCCGGCATCGCGGAGATCATCGCCGTGCCCGGTATGATCAACGTCGACTTCGAGGACGTCCGCACGGTGATGCGCCAGACCGGCACGGCGATGATGGGCTCGGCCCAACACTCCGGCGACGACCGCGCCGTCAGGGCGGCCGAAGAGGCAATCTCCTGTCCGCTGCTCGATGGCTCAAACCTGCATGCCGCGCGAGGACTGCTGGTCAACATCGCGGCATCGGAGGAAACGCTGAAACTGCGCGAAACCAAGCTGGTGATGAACGTGATCTGCGCGCAGACCAGCGACGAGGCCATCATCAAATTCGGCGCGGTCTTCGACGATACGCTGGGCGACGCCATGCGTGTGACCGTTGTCGCCACCGGCTTGAACCGGCCCGGCACCGTCTCAACCGGCTCGGCGCAATCGCCGATGTCGCGCTCGGCGCCAGCTGGCTCGCCAAACCAGCTTCGCGGCGGCGGGCTGCGGGAGACGCAAGCGCAGTCCGTCCGGCGCCAGACCGCTTTCCAGGCGGCCGTCCAGGCGGCATCGGCCCAGCAGGCGCTGCGGGCGGGGATGACACCGCGCCAGCCTGCCTCGAACGCCAGCGAGGATGCCCACCGGGTGCTGACGGCGGACACGAGAGGGCAGGGGGCGTGAGGGCTTGTGCCGACGCGCGGAAACGCTCGGCCTGCCAACTGGCAGGCCTGAGTGCCGTGAGCGGCGAATCTGGCGCTGGCGATCGTTAATAGCTAACGAAAGAATCGCCAAACAAAAAAGGCCTGACTCTTGCGAGACAGGCCTTGATTGCGTGTTCTTGGTGGTGATAGGTGGACTTGAACCACCGACCCCAGCATTATGAATGCTGTGCTCTAACCAACTGAGCTATATCACCCGACAGCCGAGCATTATCCAGACTTTCGTCCGGCCTGTCAAGGTTATGCCAAAAATCTGCATTGCGACCTGACTGCTGCGTTCCTGACGAGTGTTCCGTCCGGTCCGTTGGCCAGGTCGTTATTCTAGCAGATTATTACTTGCTCTTGCGGCGGCGTGCGGCGCCCATGCCCAGCATCGCGAGGCCGAGCAGGGCCAGCGAACCCGGTTCCGGTATTGCATTGATGCTCAGGTTATCGACGGTGAGGACCTGGCCTTTGAGGTTGGCGGTACGGAAACCGATCGAGTCGAACGAGTACAGGCCGGACGCGCCTTTGGACAGCAGGTCAGGCGTGGTGAGCGAGTTCATTTCGTAGGCGGTCGGGTTGAGCCAGACGGCGAAGCGGTCATAGCTGCTGCCTTCCTGCGACTTATACAGGTGGCCGTACATGCGATAGCTCTGGCCGGCGACGAGGTCGCTGTCGGTGACGAACGGGCCGCTGGAGCCGGCCGTGCGGGCGAACATATCGTTGGTGCAGGCGCCGCTGGCGTTGTCGCAATTCGACTTCAAGCCCATGTTCGGGCCGCCGATGGACGAACCGAACCACAAGCCGAGGAACACGTTGGTGCCGAGGGTGCCGGTGTACTGGAAAGTGAAGTCGACAATAACATCCGAAGACATTGCTTTATTCAGTTTGCGGGTCGCCGCGACGTTGGCGTCTTTGCGGAACTCAAGCTTGCCATTGTTCACGACCGGCGCGTTGGCGCCAGTGAGACCGGATTGCCATGCGCCGTTCCATCCCTGGCCGCCAGCTTGATTGATGATCGTGCCATTCGTGCCGAACGAATCGGCTGCGGTAACGACAGTGGCGGAAGCGAAGCCGCAGGTGGCGATCAGGGATGCCGCGAGGGCCATTGAAAGAGATTTCATTGGAACTATTTTCCTAAATTAAATAAAATTTATCAATAAGCAATAAGCGTGCCAAAAAGAAAATAGTGTTGATATTCAGGCAGTTGACAATATAGACCCGTGGCGGAGCAGCGCCACTGTAAAGTTTTTCGACATCTGGATGGGAGGCGGACGCGAGCGTGTCCGCCGGGAGAAAACGAAATCAGGCCCGCGGACGGGTTGCCAGGACCGCGTGCAGGATGTCGGTGGCGACGTTCGGGCTGAGGCAATCGATGACGACACGAGCCGGCATCGAACGCAACCAGGTCAGCTGGCGCTTGGCGAGCTGCCGAGTCGCGATAATGCCGGTTTCGCGCAGTTCTGGGCGGCTGATGCGGCCGTCGAGATAATCCCAGGCCTGGCGGTAGCCGACGCAACGCATCGAGGGCAGCGTGGGATCCAGGTCGCCGCGCGCGCGCAGGTGCGCCACTTCGGCCACCAGGCCCTCGTCATCGCGCTGGCCCAGCATCTGGTCGAAACGGGTGGCGATACGCGCGTGCAGGACCGCGCGGTCGGACGGCTCCAGCGCAAACGACAGCAGGTCGAACGGCAGCTCCGTCTTTTCGCGTTTGGCCAGCAGCTCGGACATCGGCCTGCCGCTCAGTTCAATGATCTCCAGCGCGCGGTTGATGCGCTGGGCGTCGTTGGGCGCGAGCCGGTCCGCGGTCGGCGGGTCGAGCGCGCGCAGCTTGTCGTGCATCGCGGGCCAGCCGATGCGGGCCGCTTCCAGCTCGATCCTCGCGCGGACCTCGGCATCGGCAGTCGGAAGGTCGTCGAGGCCGTCGGTGAGGCCTTTAAAGTACATCATCGTGCCGCCAACCAGCAGCGGAAGCTTGCCGCGCGCGCTGATGTCGGCCACCAGCCGGATCGTATCGTCGCGGAACTGGGCGACCGAATAGGCCTCGGTCGGGTCGATGATGTCGATCAGGTGGTGCGGCACGCTCGCCAGTTCGTCGGCCGTTGGCTTGGCGGTGCCGACATCCATCCCGCGATAGACCAGTGCGGAATCGACCGAGATGATCTCGGCTGGTATCTCACGCGCGATCGCCAGCGCCGCCGCCGTCTTGCCGGATGCGGTGGGGCCCATGATGGCGACTGCCAGCGGCTTCATGGCGCCTCCTTGTGCTCGACCAGCCGCACCGACGCGAAGATGCAGACGCCGAGTGCGCACGCGGTTGCGGCCAGCGGGAACAGGGTGCCGTCGAAGGTCGCACCGACGATGGTGCCGACGCCGAACGCGGCCAGCATGACGATCGCTCCCATCAGGCCAGCTGCGGTGCCGGCCTGCTGCGGGAATGGTGTCACGGAGCCCGATTGCGACACAGGGAAGTTAAGTCCGTGCGCGCCCATCGTCAGGAACATCGCAACGACCACCACCGACCAGTGCGCGAACCCGAGCGCGACTGCGCCGAGGAACAGCGCGCCGGCCGCCAGCGACATCGTGCTGCCGATGCGCAGCGTGGCCGATGGGCCGAAGCGCGGCAGCAGGCGGCGGCACACGATGGTGCCGCACAGGTAGCCGGACACGCCGAACGCGAAGCAGTAGCCGAACAACTGGGTCGGCACGCCCAGTACGCGGATCAGCACCAGCGACGAGCCGGAGATGAAGGCGAAGATCGAGCCATACGACAGCGCGCCAGGCAGCACGTGCGCCCAGAATGCGCGCGAGCCGAGCACGTGGCGGTAGTTCGCCATCAGGCCGCGCAGTTCGGTCGCGCGCGGATTCTTGTGCACGTTCGTTTCTGGCAGCCGCATGATGACGGCGCCGAGCACGATGGCCGACAGGATCGACAGTGCGACGAATGCCGCGCGCCAGCCGAACGCCACTTGCAGGTAGGAGCCGAGGATAGGGCCGGTCAGCGGCGCCAGCGACAGCCAGCTGCTGGCGCGCGCGATGACCCTTGCGCTGTCGGCGGGAGCATAGGCGTCGCGCACGATCGCGCGGGCGATGATGATGGCGGAGCAGCAGCCGAGCGCCTGCATGAAGCGCGCTGCCACCAGCACCTGGATGGTCTGCGCAGAAGCGCACAGCAGGCTGGCCGCGACGTAGAGCGCGAGACCCCACATCAGCACCGGACGGCGCCCGTAGCGGTCCGACAGCGGGCCGATGATCAGCTGCGCGCCGCCGAAGCCGATGACGAATACCGACAGCGTCAGCTGCACCGTGGAGGCAGGCACGCCGAAGACGGTGGCCAGGTTTGGCAGCGAGGCGAGGTACAGGTCCGTCGACAGCGGCTGCAGCATCATGAAGCCGATGATCAGCAGCAGGATCGGGGCGTGGCCGTACTCGGCGAGGGGGCGCGGTGCCGCGCTATGGTCCGACATCATTGGCCGCGCAGGAAAAGCTTGTCGAGCGCGGAGATTTCGAGCTGTACCCAGGTCGGACGGCCGTGGTTGCACTGGTCGGCGCGTTCGGTGCTTTCCATCTGGCGCAGCAGCGCGTTCATCTCGGGCACGGTAAGGATGCGGTTGGCGCGCACCGCCGTGTGGCAGGCGAGGGTGCCGAGCAGTTCATTGCGGCGTTCGATCAGCACGCGCGAGCCGCCAAATTCGCGGACGTCGCGCAGCACGTCGCGCGCCAGCGTCTGGGCGTCGGCATTCTTCAGCAGCACAGGCACCGAGCGCACGGCCAGCGTGGTTGGCGACAGCGCGCCGATGTCGAAGCCAAGCTTGCGCAGCGTGTCCTGGTTCTCCTGCGCGGTTCCCACTTCGACCGCATCGGCGAAGAAGGTGACCGGAATCAGCAGCGCCTGCACCTGCATCTCCTGGCCGTCAACCTGTGCGTCGAGCGCGGTCTTGAGTTGTTCGTACAGGATGCGTTCGTGGGCAGCGTGCATATCGATCAGCACGAGGCCTTTGGTGTTCTGCGCCAGGATGTAGATGCCGTGCAGCTGGGCCAGTGCGAAGCCGAGCGGGTATTCGTCGTTCGACATCGCCTGCGCCGACACCACCGGTTGCGGCATCTGGGTGATGGTTTGCGGCGCGGACGATGCGAACAGGGCGCCGTAGCTGTCGGCGGTTTGGGCGACGCCTGGCGTATCCCAGCGGCTGCCGGCGGGGTAGGGCGACGGCGAGAAGGTCGACATCTGCGCGCCGAACGAGGTCTGTTCGTGCTCGCGCCGCCATGTCGACGTGCCGCCGCCGATATCGCCGGCAGTCAGCGGGGCAGGGACGCTGCCGAACGAGGTGGCGGAAGTTTGCGCCAGTGCGCGCTGCACCGCATGGAACACGAACTGGTGCACCGCGCGGCTGTCGCGGAAGCGCACTTCGATCTTGGACGGGTGGACGTTGACATCGACCAGAGCCGGGTCGAGGTCGAGCGCCAGCACGTACGACGGGAAGCGGTCGCCGTGCAGCACGTCCTGGTAGGCCGCGCGTACCGCGTGCACCAGCAGCTTGTCGCGCACGTAGCGGCCGTTCACATAGAAGAACTGGCCGTCGGCGCGCGCTTTCGAGGCGGTCGGCAGGCCCGCGTAGCCGTGAATGCGCAAGGGGCCGGCGGATTCGTCGATCGGCAAGCGCGCTGCGGCGAAGTCGTTGCCGAGGATATGGGCGCTGCGCCTGGCCATCTCGCACACGTTCCACTGGTCGATCGTGCGGCCGTTGTGCGACAGGGTGAACGACACGTCGGGCCGTGCCAGCGCGATGCGGCGCACGACTTCGGCGCAGTGGCCGTACTCGGTCTGCTCCGACTTCAGGAACTTGCGCCGTGCGGGCGTGTTGAAGTACAGGTCCTGCACGTCGATGGTGGTGCCGAGCGCGCCGGACGATGGGGCGACGGCGCCGAGGTGCGAGCCGACGATCTCCCACGCATGCGCGGCGTCGGCCGTGCGCGACGTGACGCTGACGGCGGCGACGGCGGCGATCGACGCCAGCGCCTCGCCGCGGAAGCCCAGCGTGTTGACGTTTTCGAGGTCGTGCAGCGACGAGATCTTGGACGTGGCGTGGCGCGCCAGCGCGAGCGGCAGCTGCTCGGGCGGTATGCCGCGGCCGTTGTCGGTGATGGCGATGCGTTTGACGCCGCCTTCCTCCAGGCGCACGGTGATCTGGGTCGAGCCGGCGTCGAGTGCGTTCTCGAGCAGCTCCTTGACCACCGCGGACGGTCGCTCAACCACCTCGCCGGCGGCGATTTGGGAGATCAACTGGTCGGGGAGGGCCTGGATGGGGCGGTGTGCGGGAATCGGGGCGTTCATCGGGAAGATTATAGCTTGCGCGTGGGGGTCTGCGCGTGGGGGTCAGGTCTGGCATTCGGACACGGGCTGGGCTGTAGCGCACGCGCTACAGCCCAGCCCGTGTCCGAATGCCAGACCTGACCCCCACGCGGACCCCCACGCGATTTACTTCACCTCGCGCACCGGGATCGGCACGTTGCACAGCTCGACGTGGCCGGCTGCGACCTTGGTCCACGGGCCGCCGCGGTTGCGCTGGGCTTCTACCACTGCCTTATAAGTAGCGGTTTCAGTACGCATCACTTCAAACTTGCTGCGCTCCGCCTCCGGCACGTCGGCGGCGACCTTGAACGCGCCGATCGGCACGTTCAGTTCCGGCTTGTCGTAAAACCCCATCGCGCCGGCGCCGCGCGGGAGCGAGGCCAGCAGCGGCATGCCCGACACCACGCGGCCGACCACCGTGATATTCCGGTCGAGGTGGCGCGGCGCGTGCCCGGTGACGGCGTATAGCGACGAGCCGCCGCCGCTGTCGGCATCGGTGTCGCGCCCGACCCCGACCATGCCGTAGCAGTGCGCCAGCCAGGCCTGCCCGGTCTTCGGATCGCGCGCCGAAGGGAAGCCGTTCGAGTGACCGACCTGCGGCGCATAGCCGTCGACGTCCGGCAGGCGCGTGAAGTGTTTGACGTTCTTCATCGGCGCCGTGAATTCGGCCTTCAGGGTCGCCTTGGCGGTCTTGAACGGACGCGGGTTCTTCTCGTCCGGGTCGCCCCACTGCGCCACCCAGTTGTCCTGCGAGCGGATCACGGCCAGGCCGTCGAAGTAATTGTCGCGCGCCAGCGCCTTGATGTTGGCGACGTGGTTGGGCGCGAAATCGGGCGCCAGTTCGATCACGACGCGGCCGCCCGGCAGGTCCATGTAGACCGTGTTGTCCGGTTCGAGCTGGCGCCAGTCCGATGGCTTCGATGCCTTGACCAGGTCGCCAACGGTCGGCTTTTCGGCCAGCGGCTTGGCGGCGTGGGCCGCCGGCAGTGTCAAAAAGGCCACGGCCGCGGCGCCGGCCAGCAGCCGTGCCTTGTTGTTCGGGTCAATCACGTGCATCCCTTGTCTCCTGTCGGATGTTATTTTTTTCGCCGCCCCTTGAGGCCAGCGCGTGCCGATTGTAATCTGGAATATGGACGACTAGGAAACTTCTGAGCCAGCTCAAGATTCTCCCGCAGTTGTTGGCATTTGGCCGGATTACGGGAAGCCGAGTGATGGTATGATGCGGCGCTACCTTTTAGGAAATTTATGGACCTGATGCAGTTTCTCGACATGATCCTCCATGTCGATAAAACCCTCGGCATGCTGCTCGCCGAGTACGGAATTTATGTTTACGCCGTCCTGTTCGCCATCGTCTTTTGCGAAACCGGGCTGGTTGTCCTGTTCTTCTTTCCTGGCGATACCCTGTTGTTCATTGCCGGCGCGTTCTGCGCCACCGGCGAGATGAACTACTGGCTGCTGATGGCGTTGCTGATCACCGCCGCCGTCACGGGCAACACGCTGAACTACTGGATAGGCGAGAAGGTGGGCCAGCGCGTGTTCACCCACGATTACCGGTGGATCAACAAGGATGCGCTGCACAAGACGCACGACTTCTTCGAAAAGCACGGCGGCAAGACGATCATCCTGGCGCGCTTCGTGCCGGTGGTGCGTACCTTCGCGCCTTTCGTCGCCGGAGTGTCGGACATGACGCACACGCGCTTCCAGTTCTACAACTTCACCGGCGCCACGCTGTGGGTGGTCAGCCTGGTCACCGCCGGTTATCTGTTCGGTAACATCCCTGTCATCCGCGACAACCTGACCGCCATCGTGCTGGTCGGCGTCGGTGCTGCCATTGTCCCGCTCGCCCTCGGCGGCCTGTACAAGTTCGGCCGCAAAATGATGAGCCGTTGAGGTATCGAAACGACACCGCGCGATTTTAATCGCGTGGTTGTTGCCCCTCGGACTCAAGTTTCCTGCGGTATGCGCCGATAAACCAGAATGTAAGCCTACTTTCTGGATTCTCATGCGTAACCTGATCATCCTCTCCGCCTGCTGCTTCGTCATTGCGACAGCCGGCGCGAAGGATCCCCCAGCCAGTCCTGCCGGAGCGTCGGCCGCAGCAACGCCTGCGGCGACCAAGCCGGCGGCGGCTGCACCTGCGCCCGCGCCGGCGGCTTCGAAGGCCGTCGCCCCGGCGCCTGCCAAGCCCGCCGCGCGTCCGCTGAGCGCCGCCGAGCAGCGCGTCATCGAAGAGCAGGCCGAGCTCGACCTGCAGGCCCGCATTGCCGCCCGCATCGCCGAGATGCGCGCCAACCAGCAGCAGCGCGCCGCCGCAGCCGCCAAGGCGCGCAAGGTCACCGAAACGAAAAAGAAGAAGGACGTCGTGGCCGTCAAACCGCCGCCTCCTGCCAACAGCACCCATTGGGCGTACGACGGCGAGTTCGGCCCGGCCAACTGGAGCAAGATCAATTCCAAATGGAGCCAGTGCGGCACCGGCGGCCGCCAGTCGCCGATCGACATCCGCGACGGCATGAAGGTCGAGCTGGAAAAGCTCGCCTTCGATTACAAGCCTTCCTCGTTCAGCGTGATCGACAACGGCCACACGATCCAGGTGAACGTCGCCGGCGGTAATTACCTGACCGTGCAGAACCGCTCGTACGAACTGGTGCAGTTCCACTTCCACCGTCCGTCGGAAGAGCGCATCAACGGCAAGAGCTTCGAGATGGTGGTGCACCTGGTGCACCGCGATGTCGAGGGCAAGCTGGCGGTGCTGGCGGTGCTGCTCGAACGCGGCGCGGCGCACAGCATGATCCAGACCGTGTGGAATAACCTTCCGCTGGAAAAGCACGACACCGTGCAGCCGTCGGTGGTGCTCGATGTGGCCGAGGTGCTGCCGGAGCGGGGCGACTACTACACGTATATGGGATCGATGACCACGCCGCCGTGCACCGAAGGCGTGCTGTGGCTGGTGATGAAGCAGCCGATGCAGGCGTCGCCGCAGCAGATGGCCGTCTTCAGCCGCCTGTACCCGTTCAATGCACGTCCGGTGCAGGCGAATTCGGGGCGGGTGATCAAGGAATCGAACTAAGCACGTCGTTCACGCGGGGCCGCCGAGGCCTGCGCGGGAATGACGTTAGCCGGCGATTACTTTGATTTGATGGCGGCCGGTCCAGGCACCGCTGGCTTCCAGGCCCACAGGCTCGATCAACGCAGGCTCGATGCACACGAAGTGCTGGTATTCGTCGCCTTCCATATCCGCCAGCGCCGCCGAGTCGGCAGCGCCCGGGTTCCATACCACGGCATCCCGAAATCCCTGCTGCTCCAGCCGCAGCGCACCCATCCCCGACCTCAGCACGACCGCGTTGGCAATGCCAAAGTGGATATGGTCGTATTTGTCGGAGACCAGCATTTCGCCGTCCTGCACGCCATCGATGCCGACATTCGCCAGCCGGTCGACCATAAAGTAGGTGTGCAGCGCGCTCGCGAAGGGGAATGCTTCGGCGCCGCTGTTACGGACCTCGAGCGAGAACCGCAGTTCATCCGCTAACACTTCCACCCGCAAGGTCAGCGCGAACGCGTACGGCCACTCCGCGGCGTGGGCCGGCGCGAGGTCCGCTTCAGCAAGCCTGAATTCCGCAAAGCCGTCGCCGCTGTCGCCAAGCCGCCACGTGCTGACGCGCGCAAAGCCGTGCCGCATGCCGTTGCCGCGCGCCGCAAACTGGGGGAAGATCACCGGCACGCCGCCGCGGATCGGGCGGCTGCCGTCCAGCGACGACTTCGCGCTGCAGAAGATGCGCTCCTGCCCATCCGCCGTTATCCATGACACAAGGTGCGCGCCGTACAGCGTGACGATCGCCGCCGCGCCGCCGGGGCCTTCGATCCGCACTGCCGGCAGTGCGCCATATTCGATCATCGAAATTGCCGTCATGCGTGCGCTCCCTTTAGGTGATCCGGCTCTTTGCCATCGGCGGATTTTTCGCGAAGTAGTTCTTGATGCCCTTCATGATCGCCGACGCGATCTGGTCCTGGTAGCCGTTGTCGCGCAGCTTGGCTTCTTCTTCAGGATTCGAGATGAATGCGGTTTCGATCAGGATCGATGGAATGTCCGGCGCCTTCAGCACCGCAAAACCGGCCTGTTCGACCGAGGCCTTATGGAGGCGCGCGAAGCCGCCGATTTCGCTCAGCACCGCCTTGGCAAGCTTCATGCTGTCATTGATCTGCGCCGTCGTCGACAGGTCCAGCAGCACGCTCGCCAGCTGGCGGTCGTGGGTCTTCATGTTGATGCCGCCGATCGAGTCGGCCAGGTTTTCCTTGTTGGCCAGCCAGCGCGCGGCGCTCGACGTCGCGCCTTTTTCAGACAGCACGAACACCGACGAGCCGCGCGCGCTCGGCTTCATGAACGCGTCCGCGTGGATCGAGACGAACAGGTCGGCCTGCACCTTGCGCGCCTTTTCCACGCGGGTGCCGAGCGGGACGAAGTAGTCGCCGTCGCGCGTCAGCATCACGCGCATGTTCGGCTGTTCTTCGATTTTGAATTTGAGCCGCTTGGCGATCGCCAGCACGATGTCTTTCTCGCGCGTGCCGGCCGCGCCGATGGCGCCCGGGTCTTCGCCGCCATGTCCCGGGTCGAGTGCGACGGTGACCATGCGCACCACCTGCGGCTTCTCCACTTTGGGCTGTACCGGTTTGACGGGCGCGACGACTTCCGGCGTCACCACCGCCATCGCGGGCATTTCGGATTTCTGTTTCGCCAGTGGATCGGGCGCGGGGCCCGCCAGTTCAGGCCTGCCGGCGGGCGCGAGGTCGTCGCGCATCCATTCGCCTTTTTCGATCATCTGCGCGATCGGGTCGACCGGCGCCACCGGGTACAGGTCGAAGATCAGGCGGTGCTTGTAGGCGCCTACCGGCTCCAGCGTGAATACCTGCGGCTTGACCTGTTCCTTGAGGTCGAACACCAGCCGCACCACGTTGGGCCGGTTCTGGCCAACGCGCACCTGCCGTATGTATGGGTCTTCCGATTCGATTTTCGCGACCAGGCTTTTCAGGGTCGGGTTCAGGTCCAGCCCCTCGATGTCGACCACCAGGCGCTCCGGATCGGGGACGATGAAGTGGGTCGCCTTCAGGTTGCTGTCGTTTTCCAGCGTGACGCGGGTGTAGTCGGCGGCGGGCCATACCCGCACCGCCAGGATCTGCGCGGCCGCGGCGGGAAGCGGCGACAGCACCGACAGCAGCAGGGTGCCGCCGGCCTTGAGGATCGTACGTCGGTTGATCGGTTTGGCGGTCACGGGGAGCGGGGGAGTTCGAGGCGGTCGAGGCATAGCAGGCCCAAGGGGGACAACGCTTGCAATTCTACATCACGACCTTGCCCAGAAACACTAAGTGATACATTCAGGTCGGGCGGCGGCAACACCGGCTCGGCCTTCTCCGGCCACTCGACGATACAGATGTTTTGACCATTGAACTCTTCGCGAAATCCGGCGTCGAGGAATTCTTCCGGACTCGACATGCGGTACAGGTCGAAATGGATCACGTTGACGGTGGCGTCGCCCAGCATGATGCGGTACGGTTCCGACAGCGTGTAGGTCGGGCTGCGCACCGGGCCGACGTGGCCGGCCGCATGCAGCAGGGCGCGCGTCAGTGCGGTCTTGCCGGCGCCGAGGTCGCCATGCAGGTGGATCACCAGGCCGGGCTCGATGGCGCGCGCGAGCGCGGCGCCCAGCGCGGCAGTGGCTGATTCGTCGGGGAGATGGGTCGTCAAATGCTGCATCGAATAGAATGTGAGGTTAAGTCCTGCCTGATTCCGGCAGGCGCTATTTTAATCCTGCCGAGCATGCAACACTCAGAACCCGACCTGCAGCAACTTGCGCGCGCCATCAAAGAGTGGGGCGCGGAACTTGGATTTGCCGATGTACGTATCGCCGACGTCGACCTGTCGCACGCGGAAGCGGGCTTGCAGGCCTGGCTCGACGAGGGCCGCCATGGCGAGATGGATTATATGGCAAGCCATGGCATGAAGCGCGCACGGCCGGCTGAGCTGGTGCCCGGCACGGTGCGGGCGATCTGCGCGCGCATGGATTACCTGCCGCAAGCGACCCCTGATAACTGGCGCGAAGCCGAAACCGCGCGCCTGCGCGACCCGCACACTGCCGTCATCTCGATGTATGCACGGGGACGCGACTATCACAAGGTAATCCGCAGCCGCCTGCAGCAGCTGGCCGACCGGGTCACCGCGGCGATCGGCGACTACGGCTACCGCGTGTTTGCCGACTCGGCGCCGGTGATGGAACTGCCGCTGGCCGAAAAGGCCGGCCTCGGCTGGCGCGGCAAGCACACCCTGATGCTGAACCGCGAGGCCGGGTCGATGTACTTCCTCGGCGAGATACTGGTCGACCTGCCGCTGCCGGTCGATGCGCCCGCCAGCGCCCATTGCGGCCAGTGCCAGGCCTGCATCGACGTGTGCCCGACCGGCGCCATCCTCGCGCCCGGCCGGCTCGATGCGCGGCGCTGCATTTCCTACCTGACCATCGAACTCAAGAGCAGCATTCCGGAAGAGCTCAGGCCGCTGATCGGCAACCGCGTCTACGGCTGCGACGACTGCCAGACGGTGTGCCCGTGGAACAAGTTCGCCCAACGCGCCTCCGTGCCGGACTTCGATGAGCGCAACGGCCTCGGCAGTGCCAGCATGGTCGAGCTGTTCGCCTGGACCGAAGAGGAATTCAAGCGCCGCCTCGAAGGCAGCCCGATCCGGCGCATCGGCCATGAGCGCTGGCTGCGCAACCTCGCGGTCGGGCTGGGCAACGCCGCCGCCGCCGCGCGCGGCGACGCCGCCATCGTGGCCGCCTTGCGGGCACGCGCGGATCATCCGTCGGAAATGGTGCGCGAACATGTGGCGTGGGCGCTGGCGCGCCACGCCTGAGGTCAGATGCGCTTCAGGCGCAGGGCGGACCAGTCGCTGTCCATCGAAATCATCGCGACACCGGTGACGCCGTTTTCGCCGGCGTACGCGTTAATGCTGTCGCGGTTGATGTCGGTGGCTTTCGACGCCGTCTGCTTCAGATAGGCAATCCACAGCGAACCTTTTTCGCCGAGGCGGGCGAGCGCATCGGGCAGGAATTTCTCCAGCTGCTCACGGTTAAGTGCGAACAGCAGCACGACGTCGGCCGGGGCGTCGCCTTCCACAACGAGGGACTGCGGCAGCTGCTCGACGACCCTTGGATGGGCGGCGCCGTTAAGGATCGCCAGCGACTTGGCGTTCTTTAAATACATCTTGTCCGCAATAGTTTTTTCACTCATCTGAATAGCCATTTCTGGTTGTCATGTATCGCGGACACATGGTCCCGAGTCCGCTTCAACGATGGTATCAGCAAACCGGCAGCGCACGATTCGGGGCGTTCTCACGCTGGCTGCAGCAGGTTGGATGGGCCGCCTTTGCGTGCGCGCACCCGCTCCCATGCATGGTCGTGGTAGGGCAGCACAAGGACGTTGATGACGGGCTCGAGCAGTGCGGCCAGGCCGCCCAGTGCGAGCGAGCCGGATGCGGCATACATCACGCCGAATGCGACGCCGGTGTGCAGGGCGGTCTGGCTCAGCTTTTCCGCGAGCCGGGCGAGCATGGCATTGCTTTTGAGCCTGGCGATGCTGCCGCGCAGGCGCTTCCAGGCGCGCTCGTGCAGCGGGAGCAGGGCGACGTTGACTAGCGGTTCGAGCAGCGCCGCAACGCCACCGAGCGCCGCCGAGCCGGTCATTGCCCAGGTGACGCCAAAAGCAATGCTCATGTGCGTGACGACCTGGCTTAACGTTTTCGCTGCTGTGACCATGATGAACCTTCCTCAACCGTTGTTAAGGAAGATGATAATCGTTCGCATTTGCCTCGACCAGTTGAATCATTCTCTTGATGTGATAGCGCTGGACTATTCCTACAGGAAAAAGCAGGTGAACGCAGGCGCGTCATCGGCGCTCTTCACCGACTGATGCCCCGAATCGATCGAGGCGGCTTCGAAGCCGCGCAGCTCGTTCATGGCGGGGTCAGCACCTTCAGAGTCCGGTTGTTTTCAAGCAGACATCCGGGTAGGCCGGGTAACCCTCTACTTCAGTCAGGAAGCCGCGTTGTACATAGTCTGGAATTTTGGAGAATTCACCGACGACGCGGGCGCGAAAGTCGTCATGCTCGTTCCAGCGCGCCGTTGGCATCCCAAAGTAGTTGACCGGGGAAGCGTATACCTTCACCTCGGGCCAGTGCCGTTTCATCGTCATTAAGTAACGCCGGGTCGAGCACACCTTGCCGATGACCAGGACTGTCTTTATCGACGCCAGGTCCATGACCTCGGCGATTCTCTTGCGCCCGAGGATCACGTTTTCGCCAGTATTGGTCGCAACTGTCTCGAGTATCAGGCTGGAGGCGGGCATGCCCATCGCTATCAGCCGTTCAGCGATGACTTCCGCCTCCGACCTTTGTTCGCCAGGCGTTGTTCCGCCGGAGATCAGCAGTTTGCCGAACATTCGCGCTTGCCACAGCGAATAGGCGGTCGAACAGAATTCGTCGACGCCATGCCGGGTGCCAAACATAAATCCAATATCCGATGGCGCCGGCACGACGTCCGGCATCATGTATTCCGAGATCAGGCGCAGCGTATCTAGTGACATAGTGTGAGGTGGGAAAGACAGGGTTTGTCGGTACTACTTGAGCAAGCCCGCCAGCTCTACCGCTGTCTTGACCTGCATCTTCTCGAAGATATTTGCCCGGTGCACTTCGACAGTGCGCATGCTGATGCCGAGCTCGTCAGCGACGACTTTGTTCATTTTTCCAGCGAGAATTTTTTCCAGCACTTCGCGTTCGCGTGCCGACAGCGCCGCCAGCCGCGCCTGTACCTGCGCCGCCGCGCCCGCGTTGCGCGACGCTCCCAGCGCCTCCTGCACGCGGTCCATCAGCTGGTTGTCGTTGAACGGTTTCTCGACGAAATCGAAGGCGCCGCGCTTCAGGCTGTCGACCGCCATCGGCACGTCGCCGTGCCCGGTCAGGAAAATCACCGGCATGCGCGCCGTCAGTCCGCGCGCCCCAAGCTGGTCGAACACCGCCACGCCGTTCATGTCGGGCATGCGCACATCGAGCAGCACGCAGTCGCCTTCCGGCGCAAAGCGCGCGCCCGCGTTGTCGAGAAAGGCCTGCGCCGTCGCATAGCCGCATGCCTCGATGCCGCGCGAGCGGGCAAGCCAGGCGAGCGAGTCGCGGATCACGTCTTCGTCGTCGACGATGTGCAGCATGGAGGTCTCCGTATAGTTTAGTGTGCCACTGGCAGCATCTTAGGCCACGCCCGGCTCGGCCGGCAACGAGAACGTAAATACCGTGCCGCCGCCCGGGTTGGGGCGGTGGTTCAGCGTCCCGCCATGGAATTCGATCGCGCTGCGGCAGATTGACAGTCCCATGCCCATGCCTTCGGCCTTGGTCGAGAAGAACGGCGAGAACAGGCACGCATCGACGTCGTCGTCGATGCCGTGGCCATTGTCGATCACCGATACTTCGACCCGCCCGTTTGCAGCATGAGCTTCGATGCGCAGGATGCGCAGTTCAGGCGCGATGTCCTGCATCGCCTCGACGCCGTTGCGGGTGAGGTTCAGCAGCACCTGCTCGAGCATCATGCGGTCCGCGCGCACCGGCGGCAGCGATGCCTCTGCCTGCACCTGGATCGCCACGTAGAACCGGCGCGCCTGCAGTTCCATCAGGCCGCGCACGCCGTCGATCACGGAGGGTATCTCGATCAGCTGCCGGTCCGGATCGCGCTTCTTGACGAATTGGTGCACGCTGCGGATGATCTGCCCGGCGCGCTGCGCCTGCAGGCCGGCCTGTTCCAGCGCGGGGCGCAGCGTGTCGGCGTCGACCGGCTTGCCGCCTTCGCCGGAGAGCATGTTCAGCGCGCCCGAGGTGTAGCTGGAAATCGCCGCCAGCGGCTGGTTAAGCTCGTGCGCCAGCATCGACGAGATCTCGCCCATGGTTGCCAGGCGCGAGCTGGCCTGCAGCTTTTCCTGCTGCTGGCGATTCAGTTCTTCGGCGTGCTTGCGCTCCGAGATGTCGAGGATCGATCCCATCCAGCCGGTGTGCTGGCCGTCGGTGCCGATCAGCGGCGCTTCGAAAATCAGCACTGGAATGCGCTGCCCGTCAGAACGCTGGAACACCGTTTCGAACTGCGGCGTCACGTGCCCCGACATTACTTCTGCAAGGCGCTGCTGGTACTCGCCCATCGCTTCAGGCGCCCAGTACTGCATCGGCGGTGCACGCCCGATCAGCTCCTCTTCGGGCAGGCCAACCATGCGGCAGAACGCCGGATTCACGTAGGTGATGCGGCCTTCCAGGTCGCGCGCGCGCAGGCCTGTGATCATCGAGTTCTCCATCGCGGTGCGGAACGCCATCTGCTGGCGCAGCGCGCCTTCGGCGGCCATCCTGCGCGTCACGTCGCGCCACAGCGCCGCAAGGCTGGCCAGCAGGCCAAGCGCCAGCACGACCACCGAGCCGACCAGAAGGTTGGGCAGCAGGCGCGGGGCCGCCTTGACGCTGTTCGTGGCCAGCAGCAGTTCGGCGCCGTTCAGGTCGAGCGGGCGGTTGTGGGTGTACACGCCGCGGCCAGGACCGGCCGACTCGCGCCGCGCCACCACCTTGTCGTCGGCGTCGAGCAGCGCGACCGCGTTGTCCTGGGCGAACCACCACGGCACCGTCTCGTCGAGCAGCGCGTCGAGGTCGTAGCTGACCACCAGGCTGCCGGCGTTGAAGCCGTCGCGCATCAGGGGCAAGTGGTAATCCATCTGGGCGCCGCGCCCGCCGATACTTGCGGGCCGGCTGTAACGGCCGTTGCCGGTCTGGCGCGCCAGCAGGGCCGCCTCGCGCGAGTCTTCGGTGGTGGCGCTTGGCGTGCCAGACGATGCGCGCACCTGGCCGGCGTCGTCCAGCCAGACGATCCGTGTCAGTTCGCGCGCCACTTTGCGCATCTGGTCGATGCGCGCCTGGACCGCCGCCGGCTCGATGCTGCCGGCCGCGATTTCCACGGCCAGGTTTTCCGCGCTCTCGGCATTCCGGTCAAGTTCGAAACGGACCGCCTGTTCGACCCACAGCGTGTCGGCAATCAGCTGCTCCTGCCGCTCGTTGCTCTCCATCTGGCGCGCCTGCAACGGAAGCCACAGCAGGACGGCGAGGAACAGCAGCACCAGCGTGACCGGTAGTATCCAGCGCAGCGGACCGGCGAGCTGGATCGGGCGGGGACGGGTATGCGGTGTATTCATGCCGGATGTATGGGGGCGTCAGGTTGCGGGCTATTGTGGTTTTTCATAATAGCAGTGCAGAATGGGGGAAGGGCGGCAGACCCAGGTTAAAAATAGCGGATTTCACATCCTCGAGGAGACAAGATGCAGCTTAAAGCCATTCTGGCGGTGCTGGCCACGGTGGCCAGCTTTGGCGCCTGGGCCCAGGCGCCTATCGTCATCAAGTTCAGCCACGTCGTCGCGCCCGATACGCCGAAAGGGCAGGCCGCCGAACGCTTCCAGGCGCTGGCGGCAAAATACAGCAAGGGCCGCGTGAAGGTCGAGGTGTACCCGGAAAGCCAGCTGTACAAGGACAAGGAAGAACTCGAGGCGCTGCAGCTTGGCGCGGTGCAGATGCTGGCGCCGTCGCTGGCCAAATTCGGCCCGCTCGGCGTCAAGGAGTTCGAAGCGTTCGACCTGCCGTACCTCTTCCCGTCCAAGGCGGCGCTGTACCGGGTGACCGAGGGGCCGATCGGCAAGTCGCTGCTCAAGAAGCTCGAACCGAAAGGGATCACCGGGCTGGCTTACTGGGACAATGGCTTCAAGGTCATGTCGGCCAATAAGCCGCTGCGCGTGCCGGCCGATTTCCGCGGCCTGAAGATGCGCATCCAGTCGTCCAAGGTGCTCGATGCGCAGATGCGCGCGCTGGGCGCCTACCCGCAGGTGCTGGCGTTCTCCGAGGTGTATCAGGCTTTGAAAATCGGCGTGGCGGACGGCACCGAGAACCCGCCGTCCAACATGTTCACCCAGAAGATGCACGAGGTGCAGAAGCACGTGACGCTGTCGAACCACGGCTACCTTGGCTATGCGGTCATCGTGAACAAGAAGTTCTGGGAGGGGCTGCCGGCCGACGTGCGGCGCTCGCTGGAGCTGGCGATGCGCGAAGCGACCGTCTATGAAAAGCAGATCTCGCAGCGCGATAACGACCTGGCGATGGAAGCGATCCGGCGCGCGGGAACGACGGTCGTCTATAGCCTGACCCCGCAGGAACAAGCCGCGTGGCGCAAGGCGCTGTTGCCGGTGCATAAGCAAATGGAAAACCGGATCGGTAAAGAGCTGATCGAGGCCATCACAAAGGCGGCGAAATAGCTTCGTTTACGTCTAAAATAAAGTTTCCGAAAGTGTACAAAAAGCCACAACCTGAAAATCCAGATAGGCTATGATTGCCTCCGACGTTGCCCGTCAGTGGATTGCACGGCACACAAGGATTCGGTTTGGGGAGTAGTAGATAAAAGCACGGTAGTTCATACCGGAGATATATCGAGGAGACGCGCGTTTTACAGAATGCCGTTGGCATGACCGACAGCCGGAAACGTGACCAAATTTGAAACGCACCCTGCGGGGTGCGTTTTTTTTCGCCTGTGCCCTGGCGCTGCGGTAAACTGCGGGCATGAAACCACAGCAAGGCAGTGAAATCTTCAGCGCCATCGTTGCCGCTCCGTTTGGCGCGATCGGCATCCGCACCGACGCGGGCGTGATCCGCGAACTGGTCTACTTGCCGCCGCACTTCCACGAGAAGGACGCGACCGACGCGCTGGCCGACCAGGCCACCGCGCAGGTGCAGCGCTACCTGGCCGATCCCGATTACCAGTTCAGCCTGCCCCTGATCGCGGCCGGCAGCGTGTTCCAGCAAAAGGTATGGGGCGCCATCTCTCAGATTCCGCGCGGCACGGTGCGCACCTACGGGTACATTGCCAAGCACATCGGTTCGGCCCCGCGCGCAGTCGGCCAGGCCTGCGGCGCCAACTGGTTCCCGCTGATTATCCCTTGCCACCGCGTCACCGCGGCTGGCGGCCTGGGCGGCTTCTCCAACCACGACGACGAAAACGGCTTCCACCTGAGCGTCAAGCGCTGGCTGCTCCGCCACGAAGGCGTTACTGATTCTCCATGGCAACAGCAAGCAATCTGGCCCTGATCGACGAGTTCTGCGACAACCTCTGGCTGGAACAGGGGCTGGCGAAGAATTCGCTCGATGCTTACCGGCGCGACATGCGCCTGTTCGCGCGCTGGCTTGAAGTGAAGCGTCCGGGCAACGACTCGCTGTACACAGTCGAGCCGCACGACCTCGCCGCCTACTTCGCCGACCGCCACGCCGAGTCGAAGCCCAGTTCTGCCAACCGGCGCTTGTCCGTGCTCAAACGTTTTTACCAGCTGGCGCTGCGCAACAAGCAGGTGAGCAGCGATCCCTGCCTGCACATGGCCTCGGCGAAGCAGCCGAGCCGCTTCGTCCACACGCTCAGCGAAGCGCAAGTGGAAGCCTTGCTGGCCGCGCCCGATGTCAACACGCCGCTCGGACTGCGCGAGCGCACCATGCTGGAGCTGATGTACGCCAGCGGGCTGCGGGTGTCGGAACTGGTGGCGCTCAGGATGGTCGAACTGAGCCTGAACGACGGCGTGCTGCGTGTCACCGGCAAGGGCAGCAAGACGCGGCTGGTGCCGTTCGGGCAGGAAGCGCGCCGCTGGGTCGAGCGCTATGTCAGCGAGGCGCGCGGCGTGATCCTCGACGGCCAGGTCGACGACGCGCTGTTCGTGACCGCGCGCGGCGGGCCGATGACGCGCCAGATGTTCTGGATACTGATCAAGAAACATGCGGCCCGGGCCGGCATCACGGCGCCGCTGTCGCCGCACACCTTGCGCCACGCCTTCGCCACCCACCTGCTCAATCACGGCGCCGACCTGCGCGTGGTGCAGCTGCTGCTTGGCCACTCGGATATTTCCACAACGCAAATCTATACCCATGTCGCACGGGAACGCCTGAAACACCTTCACGCACAGCATCATCCACGTGGTTAATTCAAATGCCTTTCGCATAACTGCGTCATAATGGTAACGGGGGGCAGGTTTTCTATCCCATTAACCTGAGAGGTGACGCATGGCTAAGACCAATTTCTCGTATGAGAAACGGCAGCGAGAGTTAGAGAAGAAGAAAAAGGCCGAAGAAAAGGCCCGGAAAAAAGCAGAAGCAAAGCTCAGGGGGGAGCCTGAGGTCGCCGAGGAAGGCGACGCGCCCGAGGAAACGCAGGAAGAGCAGGGCCAGGCTTAACAGATTTACGCCGTTCCCGCCAATGGCGGCAACGGCGTTGCGGATCATGCAGCTTCAGCGAGAGCGGTTTCTTCCGCCGCGCGATCCGGCGCACCCTTGAACCAGCGCGCCGCTTTCTTGCCGAGGTTATCCAGGTAGGTGTACGCCACCGGCACCACCACCAGGGTCAACAGCGTCGACGTAATCACCCCGCCAATCACCGCACGCCCCATCGGCGCTTGCGATTCGCCGCCGTCGCCCATGCCGATCGCCATCGGCAGCATCCCGAAAATCATCGCCAGCGTGGTCATCAGGATCGGGCGCAGCCGCACCTGGCCTGCGTCGAGGATCGCGTCATGCTGGCTCTTGCCGTTGCGCTGGCCGTGGTTGGTGAAGTCGACCAGCAAAATCGCGTTCTTCGTCACCAGCCCCATCAGCATCACGATACCGATCACCGAGAAGATGTTCAGCGTGCTGCCCGTGACCAGCAGCGCAATCAGCACGCCGATCATCGACAGCGGCAGCGACGACATGATCGCGATCGGCTGCAGGAAGCTGCCGAACTGCGAGGCCAGCACCAGGTAGATGAAGATGATCGCGATGCCAAGCGCCTTGGCTGCGCCGCCCAGCGTCTCGGCCATCTGCTCGGCTTCGCCGCCGACGTCGAAGCGCACCCCTTCCGGCAGCTCGATGCCGTCCATCGCCTTCTTCACTTCGCTGTTGACGTCGCCGTTAGGGCGGCCTTCAATCGCGGCGTACACCGCCACCCGGCGCTCCAGCGCCTGGCGCTTGAGAACCTGCGGGCTGGTCGAAGGAACGAACTCCACCACCTGGCGCAGCGGCACCATGATCGGGTTGCCGTCCGCGTCCTTCTTGCTCGATGCGAGCGACAGGTCGGCCAGGTCGGAGACCTTCTGGCGGCCCGATTTCGGCAGCTGCACGTTGACGTCGTAGTTCTGGCCGTCCGGCGCGAGCCAGCGGCTGATCTGGTCGCCCGCGACGAACGGACGCAGCGCCGCACCGATCTGCTGGGTCGACAGGCCAAGGTCGCTGGCCAGCTCGTTGTTGATCTTGATGATGGTGGCCGGGTTCGCGCCTTCCTGGCTGTATTCGATATCGACCACGCCTTTAATCTTGCGCATCTTGTCCATCAGGCGCTGGGCCGCCGCATCGAGCTTGGCTTCGTCCTGGCCCAGGATCGCGATGAAGATCGGCTTCTGGCCGACCGACATCGTGATGCCGGCAATCGGCTGCAGGCGGGCGCGGATCAGCTGCTCGAGTTCCTTCTGCGAGCGCCGTTCGGTTTTCTTCACGTCGGTCAGTTTCAGGTTGACCTGGGCGGTGTTGCGGCCGTCCCAGGTGCCGACGGTGGTGATCACCTTGTCGATTTCCTTGAACTCGCCCAGTGCGGTTTCGACCTGCTGGACCTTGGCGTTGGTGTAGTCGAGGCTGGAGCCGACCGGGGTCTTGAAGCGCAGCTGGATGTAGCCGTTGTCGGTTTCCGGGAACATCTCGCCGCCGACCATCGGCATCAGGGCCAGGCTGCCGATGAACAGGGCCAGCGCCAGGGCCAGCGTCGCTTTGCGCCAGCGCAGCGCCAGCTCCAGCACGCGGCCGTACCAGACGTGCACGCGGGTGATGCCTTGTTCGACTTTCTCCATCAGGTGGCCAAGCCACGGCACATACCTGAAGCGGTTCTTGACCGGGTCGCGCCAGACCGACGACAGCATCGGGTCGAGCGTGAACGAGACGAACAGCGACACCAGCACCGCCACCGCGACGGTAATGCCGAACTGGAGGAAGAAGCGGCCGATGATGCCGTCCATGAAGGCGACCGGCACGAATACGGCGACAATCGCGAACGTCGTGGCCATCACGGCCAGGCCGATCTCGTTGGTGCCGTCGTTGGCGGCGTCGACATGGTTTTTGCCCATGTCGTGGTGGCGCACGATGTTTTCGCGCACCACGATGGCGTCGTCGATCAGCAGCCCGATGCACAGCGACAGCGCCATCAGCGTCAGGAAGTTGAGCGTGAAGCCGAAGTATTTCATCGCGATGAAACTGGCCATCACCGAGATCGGCAGGGTCAGGCCGGTGATGACGGTGCTGCGCCACGAGTGCAGGAACAGGAACACGATCAGCATCGTCAGGATCGCGCCTTCCATGATGGTGCGCTTGACGTTATCGAGCTGGCTCTGGACCCGCTGCGACTGGTCTTCGAGGATGCCCAGCTTGATATCGGCCGGCAGGGTCTTCTGCATCTTCTCGACCGCGAGCTTGATGCCGGTGCCGACTTCGACCACGTTGGCATCCTGGATCTTGGTCACTTCGAGCGTGATGGCGCGTACGCCGTTGATGCGCGAGATCGACATCTCTTCCTGCTCGCCGTCGACCACCCCGGCCACCTGTTCGAGGTAGACCGGGCCGCTGGCGCGGCGCGCCACGATGATCTTGTTGAAGCCGCGCGCATCCTTGATCTTGCCTTCGACCCGCACCAGCCGCTCGGCCGCGCCGTAGCTGATGTTACCGGCCGGCAGGTTGGTGTTGGTGGCCTGGATCGCGCGCAGCACCTCGTCGACGCCGACGTTCTGCGCCGCCAGCGCATCCGGCTTGAGGTTGACCAGCACCTGGCGGTTGGTCCGGCCGTTGACGCGTACCTGGCCGACGCCGGCCACGCCCTGCAGGCGCTTGGTGATGACCTGCTCGGTCAGGGTCGACAGGTCGCGCACGCTGCGGGTGTCCGACATCAGGCTGAGCTCGACGACCGCCTGCTCGTTGTCGCCTTCGGCACGCACGATGAACGGCTCCTTGGCCTCCTTCGGGAAGGCGGGGCGCACGCGGCCGATCTTGTCGCGCATGTCGATCATCGCCTTGTCCATGTTGGTGGACAGGTTGAACTCGATCGAGACGCCGGCGCGGCCTTCCCATGAATTGCTGCGGATGGTCTTGACGCCGCTGACGGTGTTGATGGTGTCTTCGAGCTGGCGCGTGATGTCGTTCTCGACCTGCTCGGGCGACGCGCCCGGATAGGCCACTTCGACCCACGCGAACGGCAGCGCCACGTTCGGCATCGCTTCGACGCCGAGGCTGCGGTACGAGAACAGGCCGAGCACGACCAGCGCCACCATCACCATGGTGGCGAAGACAGGATTCCTGATACTGGTTTTAGTGATCCACATGGCTTAGCCCTTCGCGCCGGCAGCGGCGACCAGCGCGGCCTTGGCGGCGGGGGCGTCGACCTTCACTTTGCTGCCCGGCTTGACGCCATCGAGCTTCGCCACCAGCACGCGGGCGCCGGCTGACAGGCCTCCTGTGACTTCGGCCATGCCGTCGTCTTCATTGCGCAGGCCCAGCGTGACAGGCTTCGACACGACCGTGCCGCTTTCAACGACGTAGACGACGTCGCGGTTGTTCTCCTTGCGCAGCGCCGCCAGCGGCAGCAGCGGCGAAGGCGCCGACTTGGTGGTGGTCAGGCTGCCCTTGGCGAACATGCCGCCGCGCAGGGCGGCGTCCGCGTTGGCCACGCTGATATACACCATCATCGAGCGCGACCCTGCCTCGGTGGTCGGGTTGATGCGCGCGACCTTGCCGATGAAGCTGCGGCCTTCGTAGCCGTCGACCTTGAAGGCGACGTCCTGGCCAACCTTGACGCGCGGGATGTCGGACGCGGGCACCTGCGCTTCCAGGGTCAGCTGGCGCAGGTCGACGATCGAGAACACCGGCATGTCGGGCGAAAGCTTCTCGCCCGGCTGCACATGGCGCTTGCTGATCACGCCGGACATCGGGGCGACGATCACGGTGTCGTTGAGCGCGTTGCGGGCGAGGTCAAGCTGGGCCTGGGCCGCCTTGACGCTGGCGCGCGCCAGCGCCACCGCGTTGGAGGTCGAATCGTAGGAGTTCTGCGAGATGAAGCTCTGCTTGAGCAGCGCCTGGCTGTTGGTGCTGTTCTTGGCCGCGAGGTCGAGGCGTGCGCTGGCTTCGTCCAGCATCGCCTGCTGCTGCGCGACGCGGGCGCGCTGGTCGGCCTGGTCGAGCCGCGCCAGCACCTGGCCCTTGGCCACGCTGGTTCCTTCCTCGATGGTGGCGCCGGTCACCACGCCCGACACCTTGGACTTGACGGTCGCCTGCGCCAGCGGCGTCAGCGAGCCTGACAGCGGCAGGTTGATGCGCAGCTCGCCCTGGGCGATGCTGGCCACGTCGCGCGGCGACAGCTCGTAGACGTCCACTTTCGGCTCGCCGTTTCCCTCGGCCTTGGCCGCAGGCGGCGCGGCGGCCGGCTTGGGCGGCTGCATCGCATACCAGCCGGCGCCGCCAATGGCGAGCGCGGCAATGGCGATCGCAGGTGCGCGCCAGCGCTTCCGGCTGACAGTTTTAATCGAGGGGGCGGCCGGAGGCAGGTTTTCGAGTTTCATGTTCGTTCTTCTTGTATGTTCGGTTGAACGGCAGCGGGTCGCGCATGTGCTCCGTCATGGAAACCAGGATGGAGCTCCACGCGCATGTTGACACTCTAGGAAAGCCGGCCCCGTCGCGCCAACGAAATGCGACAGGAAGCGGTTTCGGTCCGCTGAAATGCAAAAAGGCGGGACGAAACGCTGGCGCCCGCCGCTTTAATGGGAACTGGAAAGTGCAAGGGCGGACCCTTTGCGTGTGCGCAAGCGGATGGCGATTACCGTGGCCCAAAATGGCCTTCGACCTGCGCGTCGAGCGCGCTCACCGCTCAATAAAGGATGCACCGTGACTGTCAGCCTGAAGGCATCGTTTCAGCGGTTCGCGCTCACTGGCGAAGCGATGGTACTGCTGGAAAACAATGTCGTCGTGGATGCCAATCCGGCAGCGCTGCAGCTGTTCCATTGCAGGGTGAAGGAACAGCTGGTCGGACGCAGCTTGCCCGACGTCGCACCACCGGCGCTGGCCGGCGTTGCCGGCCATTACGAGTGGCACTGCAAGCTTCCCGACGGCAGCGGATTCTGGGGCGAAGTGCAGCTGACGCCGCTGCTGCTCGACCATGCGCAGATGGCCTACGCCACGATCCGGGATATCACCCGGCGCAAGGCTTCCGAGCGCAACCTGGCGATGGCCGCGCAAGTGTTCGAGAACTGCCGCGACGCCATCGTGGTGCTGGACCGCACTTACAAGGTCATTTCCGTCAACCAGGCGTTTTCCGACCTGTTGGGCTACGAACCCGGGGCCGTGGTGGGGCGCGAGGCGCCAAGCCTGCGTTCCGGGGTGCACGACGAGGAGTTCTACGAAGAAATATGGGAGTATGTGTCGAAGCACGGCCATTGGGAAGGTGAAATCTGGAGCCGCCGCAGCGATGGCCAGGAATTCCCCTGCTGGGTGGCGCTGACGGCGATCCGCAGCGGCGATGACGCGCTGGCGGACTATATGGCGATCCTGTCCGACATTACCGACCGCAAGCGGGTGGAGGAGCAGAACCGCCACCTTGCCGAGCATGACTTCCTGACCGACCTGCCCAACCGGGTGCTGCTGCTGGACCGGCTGCGGCAGGCGCTGGCCGCGGCGCGGCGCCAGCACACCAGGGTGGCGGTCATGTTCATTGACCTCAACCGCTTCAAGGCCATCAACGACGGCTTCGGCCACCAGGCCGGCGACCACGTGCTCAAGGAGATGGCGGCGCGGCTGATGCGCTGCGTGCGCGGCGTCGACACGGTCAGCCGCCACGGCGGCGACGAGTTCGTGGTCATCCTGGCCGACATCGGCGGCGTCGACCAGGCCGCCCACGTGGCCCAGACCGTGATGCATTCGATTGTCCAGCCGCTTACCGTGGCCGGGCACGAGCTGAACGTCAGCGTATCGATCGGCATCAGCATCTATCCGGGCGATGGCGGCGACATCGACACGCTGATGCAGCACGCCGACGTGGCCATGTACCACGCCAAGCAGGACGGACGCAACGCGTTCCGTTTCTTCAGCCCGGAAATGAACGCCCACGTGGTGCAGCGCGTGCAGATGGAGAACAACCTGCGCCAGGCGCTCGCCAACAATGAGTTCGTCATTGAATACCAGCCCGAAGTCAGCGTCCAAACGGGACTGGTGGTCGGCGCGGAAGCGCTGCTGCGCTGGCGCCACCCCGACCGCGGGCTGCTCGGCCCCGGCGAGTTCCTGCCGGTCGCCGAAGGCAGCGGGCTGATCGTGCCGATCGGCGAATGGGTGCTGCAAAAGGCCTGCGAACAGGCCAGGCGCTGGCGCGACGCGGGCCGCCCGGTATTCGTCGCGGTCAACCTGTCGAGCGCCCAGTTCTTCCACGACAACCTGGTGGCCTGTGTCGACGAGTCGCTGGCGCGCACCGGGCTCGACGCGCGCTACCTCGACCTCGAGATCACCGAAGACGTCATCATGAGCGCCGACGACGCCACGATGGACGCCGTCATCGCGCTGGGCCAGCGCGGCGTGCAGCTGACCATCGACGATTTCGGCACCGGCTGCTCCAACCTGTCATTCCTGCGCCGGGTGCCGCTGTCGAAACTGAAGATCGACGGGACCCTGGTCGGCGAGATCCTGCGCGACCCGCACGATGGCGGCATCATCCCGGCCATCATCGCGGTGGCGCGCGGGCTGAAGCTGCGCGTGATCGCCGAAGGAGTCGAGAGCGCGGAACAGCTGCGCTTTTTGCGCGAGCATGGATGCGACGACTACCAGGGCTACTACGCCGGCGCGGCCTCAACCGATCCGGACCTCACACGCCAGCATCGATAAGCCCGTGGGTCTCGTCGAACAGGCGAATCCGCGCCAGCACCTGGCCATGGTCGGAGGCTTCGGGCAAGGCCAGCACCAGGTGGTCGTTCAGGTAGTTCACTTCGAGCACTTCGCCGATCGCATTGGGCAGCGCGCCGTTGAAGTCTTCCGACAGCAGGATGTGGTCGATGGTGCTGTAGTGGCCTTCATGCATGCAGCTGAAACCGACATGGCGCATGCGGTCCTGGCTGCGCTGCAGGTCGTAGGCGTCGAACATGCGGTCGCCCAGCGGGCCGCCGATGCCCTGCACAATCCCGGTGGTGACCGAATCGGTCACATCGTTGAAGTCGCCGAGCACGATGCGCGGGCGCTTGTTGGCTTTCGCCAGGTTACTCAGCATGACGCGCAGGCCGACCGCCTCGGTGCCGCGCCGCACCAGCGAGCGCAGGCAGGCCATGGCATACACCTGGGCGTCCTCGCCGGTGTCGCCGTTGCGGTAGTCCGGCCGGCGCGACTTGAGATGGACCACGACGACATCCACGATGCAGTCCGGCGACACGGCGACCGGGACGTGGATGACCGCACGCGTGAAGCGGTCGGCGTCGCGGCTGCCGGCGGGCAGGGCGACCCCGGGCGGGAACAGCAGGTGCGGGGTGGCGGGGCCGGCCAGCGGCAGGCGCGATACCATCGCGACGCTCGGGGTCAGGCGCGGCGCGGCCGGATCGGGATCGAAGCCGATGTGGTGCGCATCGCGGTACTTGCGGGTACGCGCCAGCGCCTCGCGCAGCGCGCCTTGCGAGAAGATCTCCTGGAAGCCGATGACGTCGGCATCCAGCAGGTCGATCTGGCGCGCGGTCCAGGCGATTTTGGCCTCGTACTCCTCGGGCGTCGAGGGCAGCAGGTTGTCATACAAACGCGCACCAGGCGGGGCGAGATTGAAAACATTGAAGGTGGCAAAGCGAATCTCTTGCTGCATAATAAGACTCCTCAATGAACCTTTAGCGTAACACGCATGGCCCGCAAAGAGCATATTTCAGAAACACAGGCGACCCAGTTCCTGCGCAAGCAGCAGGTTGCGTTCACCGAGCACCCGTATGAATATGAGGAGCATGGCGGCACCGCGGTGTCGTCGCGCGAACTCGGCGTGCCCGAACATGACGTGGTCAAGACGCTGGTGATGCAGGACGAAACGGCGCGCCCGCTGATCGTGCTGATGCACGGCGACTGCAAGGTCTCGACCAAGAACCTGGCGCGCGCGATTCATTGCAAGTCGGTCGAACCGTGCAAGCCCGAGGTCGCGCAGCGCCATACCGGCTACATGGTCGGCGGCACCTCGCCGTTCGGCACCAGGAAGGCGCTGCCGGTGTATGTCGAGGAGAGCATCCTGGCGCTGGAAAAGATCTATATCAATGGCGGCAGGCGCGGCTATCTGGTCGGCATCGATCCCCGGGTGGTGGTTGCGCTGCTGGGAGCAAAACCGGTCCAGTGTGCCTTGTAAGAACGACTGTATATAATCACGCCCGGCCTTGAAGCCGGGACTATAAAACGAGAGACACCATGAATACAGTTTTGTTTGTTATCGCCGCCTACCTGATCGGCTCCATTTCGTTTGCCGTCGTGGTGAGCCGCGTCCTCGGCCTGTCCGACCCGCGCACCTATGGCTCGGGAAACCCGGGCGCCACCAACGTGCTCAGGAGCGGCAACAAGAAAGCGGCCATCGCGACCCTCATCGGCGACGCGGCCAAGGGCTGGTTCGCAGTCTGGCTGGCGCTGCGCCTGGCTGACCGCTTCGGCATCGACGACACCGGCATCGCACTGGTGGCGCTGGCCGTCTTCATCGGTCACCTGTGGCCGGTGTTCTTCCGCTTCGTCGGCGGTAAAGGTGTCGCAACCGCGCTGGGTGTGCTGGTGGGGATCAACGTTTGGCTGGGCCTGGCGACGCTGGCGACCTGGCTGATCGTGGCATATGCCTTCCGCTACTCGTCGCTGGCGGCGCTGATCGCCGCGGTGTTCGCGCCCTTCTACTACGGCTTGCTGTTTGGCGCCGATGAAATCCTGTTCGCCGTGGCCGTCATGAGCGCGTTGCTGCTGTATCGTCACAGCAAGAACATTTCGAATCTGCTGGCTGGCAAGGAAAGCCGCATCGGCAGCAAGTCTGGCGCTGCGAAGGCCTCGGCAAAGAAGAAGTAATAACGAGGTAATGCGCGCACGGTCGATTGCCCTTATGCCAGAATGGAAGTAATTCCACGAAAGGCGGTGCAGTGTGAGCAAGCAGATCAGAATCGATTTCGTGTCCGACATCTCGTGCCCATGGTGCGTGATCGGGCTCAAGTCACTCGAACAGGCGCTGGACCGCGCGAAAGATGCGGTCGGCGCCGAGATTCATTTCCAGCCCTTCGAGCTGAACCCGGCGATGGCGCCGGGCGGGCAGGACATCGGCGAGCACCTCGCTGAAAAATATGGCGCGACCGAAGAGCAGGGCGCCAAGACCCGCGAGATGATCCGTTCCCGAGCGGCCGAGCTGGGCTTCGACTTCAACATGGAAGCGCGCAGCCGCATCTATAACACCTTCGACGCACATCGCTTGCTGCATTGGGCTGATACGCAGGGGCGCGGGCACGCGCTGAAGATGGCGCTGTTCGAGGCTTACTTCACCAAGGGTGAAAATCCGGGCGACCACGGCGTGCTGGTGCGGGTGGCGGGGGAGGTGGGCCTCGACAGTGCGGAAGCGGCGAGCGTACTTGCTTCCGACACCTACAGTGCTGAAGTGCGCGAGCGCGAGCGCTACTACCAGCGTGCCGGTATCAACTCGGTGCCCGCAGTCATCATCAATGAACGCCACCTGATCTCAGGCGGGCAGCCTCCGGAAGTTTTCGAGCAGGCCTTGCGGACGATCGCAGCGCAATCGTGATCGCAGGGCGGAAAAGACCGCAGGCCTATTCCGCCCGACGTTGAAGATGGCGGTCCGGTTAGGCCCCGCGCACTTTGGCCACCTCTTTTGGTGCACCGCACAAAAGCGGTGCCACAAAAATGAGCAGATTCTCCCCTTTCCCTCCTCATCTCCCGGTGCTTGCCGCTGGCACGCCCCTTGCTCAGGTAGTGGTAACAACCACGCCACTGCCAACGAGGGAATGATGACGACCGATAGCAAAACCAACCTGATCCGCCGCGGCATCATCAAGGCGGGCGCCGCCGCTTCCTTGACCGGCCTCGCCACCGGCGGCGCCTGGGCTGCCGGCTCCGACAAGCCCGAACTGGACGAGGTCAAGGTCGGCTTCATCCCGCTGACCGATTGCGCTTCCATCGTGATGGCGTCGGTTTTTGGCTTCGACAAGAAGTACGGCATCAAGATCATTCCGAGCAAGGAGTCGTCCTGGGCCAGCGTGCGCGACAAGCTCGTCAACGGCGAGCTGGACGCGGCCCACGTGTTGTACGGCCTGATCTACGGCGTACAGACGGGCGCAGGCGGCGCCAAAAAGGACATGGCAGTGCTGATGAACCTGAACCACAACGGCCAGGCCATCACCTTGTCGAAGAAAGTCGCAGACAAGGGCGGCGTTGACGGCCCGGCGCTCGCCAAGCTGATGCAGACAGACAAGCGCGAATACACGTTCGCGCAAACCTTCCCGACCGGCACCCACGCGATGTGGCTGTATTACTGGCTGGCCACCTACGGCATCAATCCGATGAAGGATGCGCGCGCCATCACGGTGCCGCCGCCGCAAATGGTCGCCAACATGCGGGTCGGGAACATGGATGGCTTCTGCGTGGGCGAGCCATGGAACCACCGCGCCATTGTCGATGGCGTCGGCATCACCGCCGCGACCACCCAGGACATCTGGAAAGACCACCCGGAAAAGACGCTCGGCACCACGCTGGAGTGGGTCAAGAAGCATCCCAACACGGCGCGCGCGCTGGTTGCCGCGATCCTCGACGCCAGCAGATGGATCGACGCCTCGCTGTCGAACAAGACAAAGATGGCGTCGACCATCGCCGACAAGTCGTACGTCAACACCTCGGTCGACGTGATCAACCAGCGCATCCTCGGGCGCTACCAGAACGGCCTCGGCAAAACCTGGGACGACCCGAACCACATGAAGTTCTTCAACGACGGCAGCGTGAACTTCCCCTACCTGTCGGACGGAATGTGGTTCATGACCCAGCACAAGCGCTGGGGCCTGCTCAAGGCCGAGCCGGATTACCTGGCCGTCGCCAGCAGCGTCAACCAGGTCGGCATCTACAAGGAAGCCGCGTCGATGGCCAAGGTGAGCGTGCCGAAATCGCCGTTGCGCACCGTCAAGATGATCGACGGCACCGTCTGGGACGGCAAGAATCCGGCAGCCTATGCCAGCTCTTTCAAGATCAAAGCCTGACGCAAGGAGAGAACCATGAGTGCAGTCCTGGAACCGGTTATGCGACCCGTACCCGCCGCGGCCCCCGTCAAACCTTTGCGCAGCGAGCGCCTGGTCCGCCAGGGCTACAAGATCGCCGGCGGCAAGTCGCGGTCGGCTGGCGTGCTGTCGGCGCTTGTGCCGCCTGCGGTCGGCCTGGCCATGCTGGTGATGATGTGGCAGATACTCGCCTCCAACAATACGGCCTTTCCGACACCTGCCGCCACGCTGGATGAAGCGGTCAAGTTATTCTCAGACCCGTTCTACCGGAATGGTCCGAACGACCAGGGGATCGGCTGGAACATCCTTGCCTCGCTGAAGCGTGTCGCACTGGGCTTCGGCCTGGCCGCGGCGGTCGGCATTCCGCTTGGCTTCATGATCGGCCGCTTCAGGTTCATGGGCGGCATGTTCAATCCCATCATCAGCCTGCTCAAGCCGGTGTCGCCGCTGGCGTGGCTGCCAATCGGCCTGCTGGTATTCAAGTCCGCCGATCCGGCCGCGATCTGGTCGATCTTCATCTGCTCGATCTGGCCGATGATCGTCAACACCGCCGTCGGCGTGCAGCGCGTGCCGCAGGACTACATGAACGTGGCGCGGGTGCTCAACCTGTCGGAGTGGAAGATCTTCACCAAAATCCTGCTGCCATCGGTGCTGCCTTACATGCTGACCGGCGTGCGCCTGGCGATCGGCACCGCATGGCTGGTCATCGTCGCCGCTGAAATGCTGACTGGCGGCGTCGGCATCGGCTTCTGGGTGTGGGACGAATGGAACAACCTGAACGTACCGCACATCATTATCGCGATCGTCGTCATCGGCGTGGTCGGGCTGGTGCTGGAACAAATCCTGGTCGCGATCGCAAGGTCGTTCACCTATGAAGAAACGGGGAGCTGAGATGGTCGCCAAAAAATTCATCGAAGTGCTGGGCGCGGAAATGGTCTTCGATACGCGCAAGGGTCGCTTCCATGCGCTGCGCAACATTAACCTGACCGTGGCGCAGGGCGAGTTCGTCACGTTGATCGGCCACTCGGGCTGCGGCAAATCGACTTTGCTCAATTTGCTGGCCGGATTGACCAGGGCCACCGCCGGCGCGCTGATCTGCGCCGGCCGCGAGATCGACGGTCCGTCGCCGGAACGCGGCGTGGTGTTCCAGAACCATTCGCTGCTACCGTGGCTGAGCTGCTTCGACAACGTCTACCTCGCGGTCGAACGGGTGTTCGGCGCGCGCGAAGACCGCGACCAGTTACGCGAACGCACCGCCAACGCGCTGGCGATGGTCGGCCTGACCGCTGCCGCCGGAAAACGGCCGTACGAAATCTCGGGCGGCATGAAGCAGCGCGTCGGCATCGCGCGGGCGTTGTCGATGGAGCCGAAGGTATTGCTGATGGACGAACCGTTCGGCGCCCTGGACGCGCTGACCCGCGCCCACCTGCAGGACGAACTGCTGCGCATCGTGGCCCAGACCGGTTCGACGGTGGTGATGGTGACGCACGACGTGGACGAGGCGGTGCTGCTGTCGGACCGCATCGTCATGATGACAAATGGGCCCGCGGCGACGATCGGCGAGATCGCCGAGGTGCGCTTGCCGCGTCCGCGCGACCGGGTGGCGCTGGCGCACGACCCGCTCTACATGGAGTACCGCAAGCAGGTGCTGGAATTCCTGTACCACCGGCAGGCCGTGCCCGCAAAAGCGGCCGCCTAGTCAAGTGATGTCGATGACGATCGGCTGGTGGTCCGACGCCGCGGTTTCGGACTGCACCGTCACGTCGTTCAGGCGCGGGACCAGGTCCTCGGTCACGAAGAAGTAGTCGTAGCATGCCGGCCGCTCGGGCCACTTGAAGCCATGCAGGCCGGCGGTCGGCGCGCGCGCACTGTCCGGATGCGTCTGGCTCCACGCATCGACCAGGGGCAGCGCGATGCTGTCGTCGGTCGCCAGCATCGCGGCGTGCTCGGGCGAATCCGGCGTGAAGTTGAAGTCGCCGCAATAGATCGCGCTGCCCGGGCGGAATCCCAGCTGGAAGGGCGCGTCGAGGCCGGGGGTGGGCTGGTACAGGCGGGCGCGCTCGCACGCTTCCCAATGCAGGTCCTTGATGTGTTTTACCTGCGCCATGCGCTGGATCTGCGAATAATATTCGAGGTGGGTGGTCAGCATGCGCAGCTTGCCGCCGGGCGCTTCCACCACGGCTTCGATCAGGCCGCGCGGCATGCCGGGGTTGGCCGGGTCAGGCGGCCACGGCAGCGAGTGGCGGTGGACTTGCGTGATGCGGTACTTCGACAGCAGCAGGTTGCCGAACTGGCGCGGCATGTTGTTCTGGTAGATTTCGCTGGTTGGTTCCAGTACAGGCTGGTAACCGCCGAATGCGCCCGCAAGCTGGCGGAACTGGTTGGCGCTTGCATTGCCTTCCAGTTCAGGATGATTCGCCGCTACTTCTTGCAGGCAGATGATATCGGGATTTAACTTGCGCAGGACATCGATGATCGCATGGATGCGGATCCGGCTGTCCTTGCCGCAGCCCCAGTGAATATTCCAACTAACAACACGCATACGGCACCTCCGGAAAAATACGACCGGGGGAGTTTGCCATTTTTTAACGAAATGCGTGACACCTTATGAGTACGACAATCTTTTGTTTCTATGCAGCCTCGATTTCGTCCAGCGGCCAGCGCGGGCGCACGTTGAACGAGTAGTCGCGCTGGGCCGCGTCCGGGTTGATCTGCAGGCGCATCGCGCCGGCGAAGGCGATCATCGCGCCGTTGTCGGTGCAGAATTCCAGCTCAGGGTAGTAAACGCGGAACTTCTTTTTCTCGGCCGCCGCATTGAGCGACGCGCGCAGCTGCGAGTTGGCGCCGACCCCGCCGGCGATCACCAGCCGATTCAGGCCGGAATGGCGCATCGCGCTCACGCACTTCGCGGTCAGCACGTCGACGATGGCATCGACGAAGCCGCGCGCGATGTCGGCCTTGTCCTGGTCGCAAATGTTCGCGATCACTTTTTCTTCGTGGTTCTTCACGACTGTCAGCACCGCGGTCTTCAGGCCCGAGAAGCTGAAGTTAAAATCCTTCGAATGCAGCATCGGGCGCGGCAGCTTGTAGGCGTCCGGGTTGCCGAACTCGGCGAGGCGCGAGATGGCGGGGCCGCCGGGATAGCCGAGGCCGAGCAGCTTGGCCGATTTGTCGAAGGCCTCGCCGGCCGCGTCGTCGAGGGTTTCGCCGAGCAGCGTGTAGCGGCCGACGCCATCGACCCGCATCAGCTGGGTGTGGCCGCCCGACACCAGCAGCGCGATGAACGGGAACTGCGGCGGATCGCTGGCCAGCAGCGGCGACAGCAGGTGGCCTTCGAGGTGGTGGACGCCCAGCACCGGCTTGTCGAGCGCAAGGCCGAGGCTGCACGCGACGGAGGAACCGACCAGCAGCGCGCCGGCCAGGCCCGGGCCCTGGGTGTAGGCGATGGCGTCGATGCTGGAGGCGTCGATGCCGGCGCTGGACAGGGTCTGTTCGAGCAGCGGGATGGCGCGGCGGATGTGGTCGCGGGACGCCAGTTCGGGCACGACGCCGCCGTACTCCTCATGCATCGCAACCTGCGAGTGGAGTGCGTGCGACAGCAGGCCGCGTTGCGTGTCGTACAACGCAAGGCCGGTTTCATCGCAGGAGGATTCGACGCCGAGAACGATCATGGGAGTAAGAAAAGAGGTGAGGGCGATATTGTAACGGACGCCATGCCGTCGTTCCCGCGCACGCGGGAATCCCTGCTTAGCCCGCTATAAAACTCAGCATGGGGTCGCGCTTTCGCAGGACCGACGGTTTAAGGCCGCTGGAGGAGTTCCTGATGCGCCGCCTTCAGCATCGCCTCAGTCGTTTCCCAATCAATACACCCATCCGTCACCGAGCATCCATACTTCAGTTCCGACAAATTGCTCGGAATCTTCTGGTTGCCGCCGACGATATTCGATTCGATCATCACGCCGACGATCGACTTGTTGCCGTGCTTGATCTGCTGGATCACATCCGACATCACCAGCGGCTGCAGTTCCGGCTTCTTGTAGCTGTTCGCATGCGAGCAGTCGACCACCAGGTTGGCCGGCAGCTTGGCCTTGGCCAGCGCCTGCTCGGCGATCGCCACCGACACCGAATCGTAGTTCGGGCGTCCGTCGCCGCCGCGCAGCACCACGTGGCCGTAAGCATTGCCGCTGGTACGCACGATCGAGACCGTGCCCTGGCTGCTGATGCCGAGGAAGGAGTGCGGGTGCGCCGACGACAAGATCGCGTTGATGGCAATGCTGATGTCGCCATCGGTGCCGTTCTTGAAGCCCACCGGGGTCGACAGGCCGGACGACATCTCGCGGTGCGTCTGCGATTCCGTGGTGCGCGCGCCGATCGCCGTCCAGGCGATCAGGTCGCCCAGGTATTGCGGCGAAATCGGGTCGAGCGCTTCGGTCGCGGTCGGCAGGCCGAGTTCGCACACGTCGAGCAGGAATTTACGCGCGTTGCTCATGCCGACGTCGACGCGGAACGAGTCGTCCATGTCCGGATCGTTGATATAGCCCTTCCAGCCGGTGGTCGTGCGCGGCTTTTCGAAGTACACGCGCATTACCAGCAACATGGTGTCGGCCACTTCTTCCTGCAGTTTCTTCAGGCGGCGCGCATAGTCGAGGCCGGCGATCGGGTCGTGGATCGAGCACGGTCCGACCACGACAAACATGCGCTTGTCTTTGCGGTCGAGAATGTTGCGCAGCGCTTCGCGGCCGCGCATGACGGTCTGGAAGGCGGCATCGGAGAGCGGCAGCACGGCGTGCAGCTGTTCGGGCGAGGGCATCAGCGCGAACGAGCTGACGTTACTATTTTCAATATCGGGCGTGATCATCGGTGTCAGCTTTGTTGGGTTGTTCCAGTAGTAACCTGCAAGTGTAGTACGATTTTCTTTGTGCTGCATTGCAGCAGGCCAAAATCCCCGACCTGTTAAAAACCTCCCGGTGTAAGCTTCATCAATGACGACAAATCTCGAACCATTCCCAGCCGCACATTTCATCAAGGAAATCGGACGCGGCAAGAAAGGTGCGCGCAGCCTGTCGCGCGACGATGCGTGGGCGCTGTACGGGGCGATGCTGGACGGCAGGGTGTCCGACCTGGAGATGGGCGGTATCGTGCTGGCGCTGCGCATCAAGGGTGAGTCGGTCAACGAGATCGCCGGCTTCCTGGACGCGGCCGAGGCCTCGTTCCAGCTGCTGCCGGTGCCCGCCTGTGAGTACGCGCCGGTCCTGATTCCAAGCTACAACGGTGCGCGCAAGCTGGCCAACCTGACGCCCTTGCTGGCGCTGTTGCTCGCGCGCGAAGGCGTGCCGGTGCTGGTGCACGGCGTCAGCACCGATCCCGGCCGCGTGACGAGCGCGGAAATCCTGGCGGCGATGGGCCTTGCCCCCGCCAGCTCGCCGGCCGACCTCGCCGCGGCGGCCGCGCGCCGCGAACCCTGCTTCATGCCGATCGAAACGCTGGCGCCGAAGATGGCGCGGCTGCTGGCGCTGCGCCGCATCCTCGGCGTGCGCAATTCCACCCATACGCTGGTCAAGATACTCCAGCCGTTCGACGGCCCGGCGCTGCGGCTGGTGTCCTACACCCATCCCGAGTACCTCGAAATGCTGAGCGAATATTTCACCACTGCAGCCCCGGCAGGGCGCGGCGACGCCTTCCTGATGCGCGGGACTGAAGGCGAAACGGTGGCGAACGCCAACCGCGGCCAGCAGATCGAGTGGTTCCACAACGGCGAGGGCGTGCTGCTGGTGCAGCGCGGCGATCCCACCGACGAACTGGCGGAGATGCCGTCTGCCCGCGACGCGGCCAGCACCGCCGAATGGATCGCCCAGGCGCTGCGTGGCGAGGTCCCGGTGCCGGAAACGATCCTCGAGCAGGTCGAACAATGCCTGAAGGTAGCGAAAGCATTGAAGGCCTGAGCGCCGCCCGGTTTACAATCACTGCTTTTGTAACTCGCGGAAAACGCACCAGATGGCAAAACAATTCGATGTAGCAGTGATCGGCGCGGGCGCGGCCGGCATGATGTGCGCGGCAGTTGCCGCCCAGCGTGGCAAGCGCGTAGTCCTGATCGATCACGCGGCCAAGCTGGCTGAAAAGATCCGCATCTCCGGCGGCGGCCGATGCAATTTCACCAATATTAATGCGGGCCCGGCCAATTTCCTGTCCGAGAACCCGCACTTCTGCAAAAGCGCGCTGTCGCGCTACACGCCACAGGACTTCCTCGCGCTGGTCAAGAAACACCGCATCGGTCACCACGAGAAGCACCGTGGCCAGCTGTTCTGCGACGACTCTGCCGAGCAGGTCATCCAGATGCTCAAGGAAGAGTGCGCCGATGGCGGCGTCACCTGGCGCATGCCATGCACAGTCGGCTCGGTCGAGAACACGCCGGAAGGCTTCCTGCTGGCGACCGACACCGGCGACATCCTGGCCGACAGCCTGGTCATCGCCAGCGGCGGCCTGTCGATCCCGAAAATCGGCGCCACCGACTTCGGCTACCGCATCGCGACCCAGTTCGGCCTGAATATCATCGAACCGCGTCCGGGCCTGGTGCCGCTGACCTTCGACGGCCCCAGCTGGGAGGCGTTCGCGCCCTTGTCGGGCATCGCGCTGGAAGTCGAAGTCGAGACCGGTTCGGGCAAGGGGAAGGGCGCCAGGCGCGGCCACTTCCGCGAAGACCTGCTGTTCACCCACCGCGGGCTGTCCGGCCCGGCCATCCTGCAGATTTCCAGCTACTGGCAGCCGGGAACGCCGATCGTCCTCAACCTGCTGCCGGACATGGATGTGGCCCAGGTGCTGATCGAAGGCAAAGGCACGATCAAGAAGCAGCTCGGCAACGTGCTGTCGCAATGGCTGCCGGTGCGGCTGGCGGAAGGCTTGCTGGTTGCCAACGGCTTCGAACCGGACGCACGCCTGGCCGACATGCCGGACGCGAAACTGCGCAAGCTGGGTGACGCGATCAACCGCTGGGCGATCGTTCCCACCGGTTCGGAAGGCTACCGCAAGGCCGAAGTCACGCTGGGCGGGGTCGACACGCGCGAGCTGTCGCAACAATCGATGATGGCCAACAAGGTGCCCGGCCTGTACTTCATCGGCGAGGCGGTGGATGTCACCGGCTGGCTGGGCGGGTATAATTTCCAATGGGCCTGGGCCTCCGGTGTCGCAGCAGGACAGGCCGTCGGCGAATGAGGTATTTGGTGTGGCGCTTGCGAAACAGGAAAGCGAAAAGCTTCCCATCAATGTGAAATGCTGCTAGAATCTCGTTCTTCCCTTCTAAATCTAACGGTTTGATTTTTACATGACCACTATTCGCCTTAAAGAAAACGAGCCGTTCGAAGTAGCCATGCGCCGCTTCAAGCGCACTATCGAAAAAACTGGTCTGCTGACCGAACTGCGTGCACGCGAGTTCTACGAAAAGCCAACGGCTGAGCGCAAGCGCAAGCTGGCAGCTGCCGTAAAGCGCCACTACAAGCGCATTCGCAGTCAGCAACTGCCAAAGAAGCTGTACTAAGATTTCCAATCAAGGCTTATCCGGTGGCTGGCCTCGTGCCGCGCCGGATGAATTGTCTTGATGAGTCGCAGACCCGCTCCGGTTTACCGCAGCGGGTTTTGCTATTTATACCTGGCCAACGTGGCCCGGCCGAAACGGCCGATTCGACGCGAGGATGACATGAGCTTAAAAGAACAAATCACCGAAGACATGAAAACGGCAATGCGCGCGAAAGACGCGGGCCGCCTGCAGACCGTTCGCCTCATGATCGCTGAAATCAAGCGCAAGGAAGTCGACGAGCGCATCGAACTCGACGACGCCCAGACGCTGGCGATCGTCGAAAAGATGATCAAGCAGCGCAAGGACTCGATCAGCCAGTTCGAAGCGGGCAACCGCCAGGACCTGGCCGACATCGAAAAAGCCGAGCTAGCCATCCTGTCGGCCTACATGCCTGCCGGCCTGTCGGACGAAGAAGTTGCGGCTGAAGTAGCCGCCGCTGTCACCGCCTCGGGCGCTGCCGGTCCACAAGACATGGGCAAGGTCATGGCGATCGTCAAGCCGAAACTGGCTGGCCGCGCCGACATGACGGTGGTATCCGGTCTCGTCAAAAAAGCCCTGAGCGGCGGATAATTCCCAAAATCGCGGTCAGGCCACCATTGGAGGAGCATTGCTGGCTCCAAAAAAATCGGGGTCTGTCCCCGGGGACAGACCCCGGGGACAGACCCCGGGGACAGACCGGGTCACGTTGACCCTGATTTTGAGATTGGCGCCAAAAAGATCACCCAAGGAAATCCATGTCGCGTATTGTTTCAGCTCAACACTGTTACTTGCGCGCCGGTATAGTCTGACCTAAGACAAAGACTGTTCATCAAACGTGATTCCACAATCGTTCATTACCGACCTGCTCAACCGTGTCGACATCGTCGACGTCGTCGGCCGCTACGTGCAGCTGAAGAAGGGCGGCGCGAATTACCAGGGCCTGTGCCCCTTCCATAACGAAAAGTCCCCCAGCTTTACCGTCAGTCCAACCAAGCAGTTCTACCATTGCTTCGGCTGCGGCGCCCATGGCACCTCGATCGGCTTCCTGATCGAGTACTCGGGAATGGGCTTCGTCGACGCGGTTAAGGACCTGGCCCAGAACGTCGGCATGGTCGTGCCCGATGCGGACGACAAGATCCCACCAGCGCAGCGCGCCCAGAACCAGGCCCAGGCGCTGGCACTGTCCGACGCGATGACGCGCGCCTGCGATTTTTACCGCGGCCAGCTGCGCACTGCGCCAAACGCCATCGAGTACCTGAAAAAACGTGGCCTGACCGGCGAAATCTGCGCCCGTTTCGGCATGGGCTACGCGCCGAGCGGCTGGGACAACCTCCGCTCGGTGTTCCCTGAATACGATGCGCTGGCGCTGGTCGAATCCGGCCTCGTCATCGACAAGGTCGACGAAGAAGGCAACAAGCATAAGCGGTACGACCGTTTCCGCGAACGCATCATGTTCCCGATCCGCAACGTCAAAGGCCAGGTGATCGGCTTCGGCGGCCGCGTCCTCGACTCGGGCGAACCCAAATACCTGAACTCCCCGGAAACACCCTTGTTCCAGAAAGGCCTGGAACTGTACGGCCTGTTCGAAGCGCGCCAGGCGATCCGCGACGCCGGTTACGTCCTGGTGACGGAAGGCTACATGGACGTCGTCGCGCTCGCGCAACTTGGTTTCCCGCAAGCGGTCGCCACCCTGGGCACCGCATGCACCAGTACCCACGTGCAAAAACTGCTGCGCCAGATCGACACGGTCATCTTCAGTTTCGACGGCGACAAGGCCGGTCGCAAGGCTGCGCGCCGCGCGCTGGAAGCCTGTCTGCCGCAAGTGACCGACGACAAGATCATCAAGTTCCTGTTCCTGCCGCAAGAGCACGACCCGGACAGCTTCGTGCGCGAGCGCGGCGCTGATGCGTTCGAGCAAGAAATCCATGAAGCCATGCCGTTGTCGCAATTCTTGCTGCGCGAAGTGTCGGCCGAACATGACTTGTCGGAACCTGAAGGGCGGGCGCGGGTCCAATTCGATGCCAAGCCTTTGCTGCAGTCGATGGCGCCGTCGGCACTGCGCCTGCAAATCGTGCGCGGCCTTGCCGGCCTGACGGAATCGACGCCGGCTGAAATCGAAGGCTTGTTCGAGCTGGCCAAGCCGGTCGCCGTCGCGCGCAAGGCGCCGCCGCGGCATGGAAGGCCGCAACCGGTCGGGCTGGAAGCGCAAATCATTCGCCATCTGGTCGCCCACCCGCCGCTCGCGCTCGAGCTGGACGAGTCGGCTCTCCAGGCATTCAACCATTTCGGGCCGGAATCCGCCGAGCGCCTGTTGCAACTAGTTGCCGCCGCGCAGGCACTGGGACCGAACGGCAGCTTCGCTGCATTGTCTCAGCAACTAAAGAACGAAGGCGCGGATTACGACAGCCTGATCGCCGAGATTGCCTCCGAACCCGAGTCCGATTTCGATAGCGTTAGATTATGGCTTGCAGGAGCTGTGAGGCAGATCAAGATGGACGCATTAAAACACGAGCTCAATCAATTGTTTTCATCCGGATTGACCTCAGATCAGGTGGGAATTCGCTACCGGGAAATCACCGCGATGCAAGACCAACTGTTGCGTGAAACGCAAGCCGAACTGAGCGCGCGCTAGCTGCGTCAACCGGCCCTGGATGTTGGCCGTTAGGCACTAGAAAAAGCCGGGGTGCGTGCTATAATAAAACGCTAAGTGTTGCTTTCTTAGAAATCTTATTTTTTAACAGGAAGTGAACTTCTTCCTCTAAGTTAGGCTCTTGATCGGCGCGGATGGTGGCGCCGGCGGCCAGGGCCAGCTTTGGTTGAGACAGCGCGATGCGCGTCACGGTAAAAATGCCATCAACCACTACGGCCTTGCCCCCGCCCGCCGTTTTGTCGCAGCCGGCTTCTGCCGCCAGGCCGTTGCCGGCTGCGGCATACGGCGTGCGGCGATGCGCGGATCTGCCTGCAAGGTGATGTAAAGGTGTAATGAGTGCAGCAATGCCGGACTGGCCCCAAAGGTGGGTCCGGAACGTAGGGCCAGCAACAAATTTTACTTAAACCATCGTAAAGCTAGTCGTTGTGACATCGAAAGCGCCTGTGCCAATCAAGAAACCCGAATCCAAAGTGGCTGCAAAGCCGACGAGAGCGTCCGCCAAAGCGGATAAAGCAGACAAAGCGGAAGTGCGTGCGCCGAGTGCGCCGCCCGTTGTCAGCCAGACGACCGATGCCGCCACCCTGGCAGCCATCGATACGTCCGGCTATGTGCTGCCAACCGTTAAGGTACCGGGGCGGCGCGGGCGCAAGCCGAAGGAATTCCAGCCTGAGAACGACGAAGTCGCCGCGCTCAATGCGGTAGAACGCGCCGAACTGAAAGCGGTCGACAAGGCCAAGGCCAAAGACCGTAAAGCCAAGGAAAAAGCGCTGCTGAAGGACGCATTCTCGTCCGACACCGAGGCATCCGAGGAAGAACTCGAGCGCCGCCGCAACAAACTCAAGACCCTGATCAAGTTCGGCAAGGAACGCGGCTTCCTGACGTACGCGGAGATCAACGACCACCTGCCTGAGAACATCGTCGATCCGGAAGCGATCGAAGGCATCATCGGCACCTTCAACGACATGGGCATCGCGGTCTATGAACACGCGCCCGATGCCGAAACGCTGCTGCTGTCCGATAACGTCGCCACCGTCACCAGCGATGATGAAGCCGAGGCTGCCGCCGAAGCCGCGCTGTCCACCGTCGACTCCGACTTCGGCCGCACCACCGACCCGGTCCGCATGTACATGCGTGAAATGGGCTCGGTCGAGCTGCTCACCCGCGAAGGCGAAATCGAAATCGCCAAGCGTATCGAAGATGGCCTGAAGGACATGATCCAGGCAATTTCCGCCTGCCCGGTCACCATCGCCGAAATTATTTCCGCCGCGATCCGCATCCAGAACGACGAATCCAAGATCGACGAAATCGTCGACGGCATGGTCAACGCAGACGGCGAGGCGACCACGCCCGCTGGCGCGCCGGCGGCATCGTCGGATGACGACGAAGACGACGACGATGCCGAGGGCGAAGAAGAAGCCGAGGAAGAAGAAACCACCGCTTCGGGCGCGGCCGGCTATTCCGCGGAACAGCTCGAAGCGCTGAAAGCCGAAGCGCTGGAGAAATTCGAAGTCATCTCGGTGCAGTTCGACAAGATGCGCAAGGCGTTCGAAAAGGACGGCTACAACTCGAAGGCCTACGTCAAGGCGCAGGAAGCGATCTCCAACGAACTGCTGGGCATCCGCTTCACCGCCAAGGTCGTCGAAAAGCTGTGCGACACGCTGCGCGGCCAGGTCGACGAAGTACGCCACATTGAAAAGCAGATCCTCGACGTTGCGGTCAACAAGTGCGGCATGCCGCGCGCCCACTTCATCAAGGTCTTCCCAGGCAACGAAACCAACCTCGACTGGGTCGATGGCGAAGTCAACGCGGGCCACGCGTACTCCGGTATCCTCGGACGCAACATCCCGACCATCAAGGAACTGCAGCAGCGCCTGATCGACCTGCAAGCGCGCGTCGTCCTGCCGCTGCCGGACCTGCGCAACATCAACCGTCAGATGGCGGCGGGTGAAATGAAGGCGCGCAAGGCCAAGCGTGAAATGACCGAGGCCAACCTGCGTCTCGTGATTTCCATCGCCAAGAAGTACACCAACCGCGGCCTGCAGTTCCTCGACCTGATCCAGGAAGGCAACATCGGCCTGATGAAGGCAGTGGACAAGTTCGAATACCGCCGCGGCTACAAGTTCTCGACCTATGCGACATGGTGGATCCGCCAGGCGATCACGCGTTCGATCGCCGACCAGGCGCGCACGATCCGTATCCCGGTGCACATGATCGAGACGATCAACAAGATGAACCGCATCTCGCGCCAGATCCTGCAAGAGACCGGCGCCGAGCCAGATCCAGCGACGCTGGCGATCAAGATGGAAATGCCGGAAGACAAAATCCGGAAGATCATGAAGATCGCGAAAGAGCCGATCTCGATGGAAACGCCGATTGGCGACGATGACGACTCCCACCTGGGGGACTTCATCGAAGACAACAACACGCTGGCGCCATCGGATGCCGCACTGCACGCTTCGATGCGTGGCGTGGTGAAGGACGTGCTGGATTCGCTGACCCCGCGCGAAGCGAAGGTGCTGCGCATGCGTTTCGGTATCGAGATGTCGACCGACCACACCTTGGAAGAAGTGGGCAAGCAGTTCGACGTGACGCGTGAGCGGATTCGCCAGATCGAAGCGAAAGCGCTGCGCAAACTGCGCCACCCATCGCGCTCCGACAAGCTGAAGAGCTTCCTCGAAGGCAATTAAACCTTGACGGGGCGAGGCAGAGATTCTATCCTCGCCCCTTCGAATTTTTAGCCACCGTCGCTCCCGTGAAAACGGGAGCCCATACTGAGCATTAGAAACCCAGTATAGGCCCTCACAAGTGAGGTAACGGAACCCCCTCAAAGGGCCTCTAGCTCATGCTTGGTTAGAGCAGCGGACTCATAATCCGTTGGTGCCGTGTTCGACTCACGGGAGGCCCACCAATAAAATCAATGACTTGGCCTTATACTGGCCGGTCATCACGGAAGTCTGAAAAGTGCGTGTAGGGACGGTGTAGGATTTTCCGCTCAGCACTTACTGCTAAGTAGGCGCCCAATGCCTCAAGCCCCCAAGCCAGGCGACCAAAACCATTTGGTGTTCTCACACAATGCCCAACGGATCTGTTATCGGTGGGGAAACTAGCGCAATATTTCATTGTTGGTTTTTTGGTTACAAATTTATCGTTAAAGCTGCGCACAATTTGATTTAGCTCTTGTGCGACGCGCCAATTGCACCTATATTTTGTATAGGCAGTCTCAAGTGACAACTAAACAAGCAAGAAAGCGCACGCAGCTCTCGAAGCAGCAACTTGAGGCATACATACGGGCCGAGTCGCTCGATTCACAAAACGTTTTTTTCACCAACCACGTCAGGCAGCAGATGCGAAAGCGTCACATCTCCGTTGCTTGCGTGATTTCGACGTTGCGCGAAGGGAGAATTAAGCGTACGCCCGAGCCCAACACGATGTTGGGTACTTTGGAGTGTCGGATGGAGCATTATTGCACTGGACACAATATCGGCGTCGTAGTTGCCATTAGCGATGACGAGCCGGATCTGGTCCTTGTGACGGCAATGTATATTTAGGAGAAAAGGATGTATCACTATACCGACGGAGGCTTGCGCAATGTATGGCTCAAGAACGGCTACGTCGAGAAGGACACGCCATATGGGAAGGCAGTCTCCTTTCATGATCTTGATGGCCTAACGAAGGCTATTTGCATGGCGCTATCGAACAAGCCGGGCAAGTTAACCGGCGCGGAGTTTCGCTACATCCGCAGTGGACTTCTCCTTTCGCAAAAGTCGCTGGGGAAGTTGCTGGGATGTACCGAGCAGGCTGTTGCTAAATGGGAGAAAACGGGGAAGGTTCCGAAGACTTCGGATCTCGTCGTACGTATGATCTACAAGCAATCGCACGATGGCAAAGAAGGTGTGGGTGCGACCGTTGAAATGCTGAACACCATTGATCGAATCAGCCATTCCCGGATTATTATTTCCGAGGCTCACCATAAGTGGACTTCTAAGGTCGAAGACCAAGAGCCCGCCCTGGCTTAGCCATTCACGGCTGAACATCGGGCCCGCCGAGTGCGGGCTTTTTTGTTGCTCTGAATCGTTGGCCGCTCAGTCGCTATGAAGTAAGCGTCGTATTCCATCAACGGGCCATGGCCGCCGGTTGATGCGGACCGGTCGAAGCGGGCTCTTTTCAAGGGATGCCCAGACCCGCATCGTCTGCGGCCGACGGCCTAGATGGTAAGCGGCTCATTCCGTATCCACGTGAGTGCGGAGTTCCTGTGCTAGCGGGACGAATTTAGTTGTGCGCGGTATTCGTGGGTCCATCAGGACGCCAGTCGCCTCTATTTGCTGATTCATTGCTCACCTTTGGGAAGTAAAAAGTGCGGCAATGGTGCCAAGTTCCAAACACGCTGTCTGGCCGAAACGAGCGATTTTCCAATAAATCGTATTTTTTGCGATTTAAGCGCGAAATATTTTGGAGTCGCCGGAATCAGACACGGGCTCCGCGCCTGATCCTGCTTCGACTGTGCTTAGGTTAGGCTCGCGACGCGGTGTACGAGGTTGTTGCTCTCAAAACAAGCAAGATGTGTTGTCAGGTGTTCTAAGACTCGTTGCTCGTTTCCTCAATCTTCCAATCGAACCATATACTCCGTTCAACTTCGATATAATCATTTCGCTAACGCCGTATTTACTGTTCTGCGCTCCGTGTCATGCCTCGCGCTCGCGGAAAGTCTTGTCGCGTCATGAATGGGAGTCGAATGTCTTCAAATCATGTTTCGCTGTTCAGTTCGATACTGCTTGTGTGCGTTGCGCCCGCAATAGCCGCAAATCAAAGGTCGCTCGACGCCGTGCCTAAATTCGAGCGACTCGACTCGATTGAGGCGCGCGTTCAAGGCTGTGTTACTTGCCACGGCCAGCAAGGTCAGGGCACCGCCAACGGCTACTTTCCGCGCATTGCCGGTAAGCCGGCTGGCTACCTGTACAACCAGCTCGCAGCTTTTCGCGATGGTACGCGCAGCTATCCGCCGATGAATTATCTCGTGGCTTATCTTCCTGATCCCTACCTCAAGGAAATTGCGCAGCACTTCGCAAGCCTGCGCCCGCAATTCCAGCCCCGTGAAAAATCGGTGTCCGATCCTGCCGCCAGCCAACGTGGAATGGTCCTGGCAACGGTCGGCGACGCCTCCAAAGGTGTGCCGGCGTGCATCAGTTGCCACGGCAAGAACCTGACCGGTATGGAGCCCGGGATTCCGGGGTTGGCCGGCTTGCGATCTGCCTATATCGCAGGCCAGCTAACCCGCTGGCGTGTGGGCGAGCGCACCGCCGCGCACCCGGACTGCATGGAGCGCATCGCCAAGCGGCTTTCAGAACCCGACATCACTGCGGTAGCGGGCTGGCTCGCGCAGCAGGTGCCACCTGCTGATGCTTCCCCTGAGCCGTCCAATTTGGTCCGCATGCCATTGGCCTGTGGTAGCCAACGGTGAGCAGCATGTCCAGAAAAGTCCGCGTACTACTCATCCTGATCGCGCTGGCTCTGGCAGCCGTTGCAACGCTTTATTTCCTACGGCCGGGCTTTTTGCCGAAGAACGGGGCGGCGCACGAAGCTAACGCCTCGACCCAGGTCATCAACAAGGGCGAGTACCTGGCGCGTGCCGGGGACTGCGTAGCTTGCCATACTGTACCGAACGGCCCGGTCTTCGCTGGCGGCCGCGCCATGGCGACGCCCTTTGGCAACCTGTATGTGCCGAACATTACCCCTGACGATGACACGGGCATCGGCCTATGGACCGCAGACGAGTTTTACCGAATGATGCACACGGGCGTTTCCCGCGATGGCAAGCTGTTGTATCCCGCTATGCCGTTCGCCTCGTACACGCAGGTGACACGCGCCGATTCGGATGCCATATACGCCTACCTGATGTCGGTGACGCCGGTCAGGCAAAAGAACCGCGAACACGCGCTACGCTTCCCCTTCAACAACCGCGAGCTCCTCATCGGTTGGCGCACCCTGTACTTCAAGGAGGGCGAGTTCGAGCCGGTAGCCGGCAGGAGCGCCGAATGGAACCGTGGCGCCTACTTGGTGCGTGGCTTGGGGCATTGCGCCATGTGTCACACGGCGGTCAACGCGTTGGGCGGATCGAGTGAATCGACGGCCTTCGAAGGCGGAATGATCCCGAACCAGAATTGGTATGCGCCGTCGCTGACATCGAACCGCGAAGCTGGCCTCGGACATTGGAGCATTGAAGAAATTTCGGACTTGCTCCAAGTGGGCGTATCAAAACGCGGTACGGTCTATGGACCTATGGCTGAGGTCGTGTACAACAGCCTGCAGTACATGACCGACGAAGACATCAGAGCGATGGCCGTGTACTTGAAGGCATTGCCACAAAAAGACAGTGCGCCGCCACCGACCAGTCAGGCCAGATTGATAGCGCCCGAGGTCATGGAACTTGGCCGCACTGTCTATACAGCGCAGTGCGCAATGTGCCACGGCGACGCTGGCAAGGGCCAGCCTCCATCCTTCCCAATATTGGCGGGGAATCAGTCGATCACAATGGACACGCCGGTCAATCCGATCCGCATGGTCCTCAACGGTGGCTATCCGCCAGGCACTCAGAAGAACCCACGGCCGCACGGCATGCCACCGTTTTCCCACATTCTTAACGATGACGAAGTGGCCGCCGTCGTCACTTACATTCGGGTCGCGTGGGGGAACAACGGCACCCCGGTCACCGCCCCCCAAGTAAGTGATCTGCGAAAACTGTTACCCGAATAGAGGACATGATGACGCCTACGCCTCAAGACGATGACTTCGACAAGAAGGTCGACGAGATTGTTAGTCGCGGACCTTCCGGCACTTTTGCTGTGGCCGGTATTGCCACCTTTATTGTGGTCGCGATGTTCTTTCTCTTTTACTGGGTAGTCTACCTTCCAAGGGGGGCCGTGCAATGACCGAGCCGGACTCCGACAGCGGGCGCCACGCATCGGAACGGGTGGCCATTGTGGCCGAGCGTCGCTGGGCAATCATCGTTCTCACCATCATCGCGGCCTTGCTGGCGATGATGATCTTTACCGGCCTGCATTGGGCGGCCATGCCGCCTTCGCGCGTGGAGACGATCGACATTAAGACGCTGCACATCCAGGGCGAATTTGTCGAAAACAACTTGGGCACCTCACTTGAAAAAGATGGACGTGTCATCGTGCGCCTGATCGGTCAGCAATACTCATTCGTTCCCCAGTGCATCGTCGTTCCAGCCGGCGTGCCGGTAACATTCCGTGGCACCAGCACCGATGCCATCCATGGCTTTATCGTCGGCCGCACCAATGCGAACACGATGCTCATCCCCGGCTTCATTTCCACCTTCACCACGACGTTCCCCAAGGTCGGTGAGCAGCTCATGCCATGCCACGAATACTGTGGCACCGGCCATGAGGCCATGTGGGCCAAGGTTCAGGTTATTTCGCCGCAAGACTTTTATGTAAAAGCTAAAGCTGGAGAAAGGCTGAGCTGTGTACCGGGCTAGAAAATTAGTGTTATGGCATTTCTGGGTTGCGTTTATCGCCTTCTTCGCTGCGATCCTTCTCGGCGAATGGCAGATGTTCGTGCGCAGTCCGCTTTCTCCCTGGGTGAACAACCCCGAGCACTACTACCGTTCAGTCACGGGCCACGGCACCGTTATGGGCTACGTGATGCCGACATTGGTGGCCATGGGCTTTGGATATGCGATCACCGAGCTGGCGCTCAAGCGACCGTTGATTGGCGTGCGCTGGGCATGGGGAGGGTTCTGGCTGGTGATCGCCGGCACCTTGATGGCGGCGCTGACAACCGCGGTAGGCAAGTCGTCCGTGCTTTACACCTTCTATCCGCCGATGATTGGCAGCACGTTCTACTATCTTGGCATCGTGCTCGTGGTCGTCGGCTCATGGATCTGGGTAGCGCTAATGGCAATCAACTTGCGCGCCTGGACCAAGGCCAATCCTGAAACGACGATTCCCTTGGCCATGTATGGCAACGTCACTGGGGCATACCTGTGGGCTTGGACGTCGGTCGGTGCAGCATCGGAGATCCTGCTATTGATACTGCCAGCAACTACCGGCTTGACCGATACCATCAACGTCGGTCTCGCTCGGGTACTGTTTTCCTGGACACTGCACGCTATCGTGTATTTCTGGCTGATGCCTGCATACATTGCGTTTTACACTCTATTCCCACGGGCCATTGGTGGACGGCTCTACAGCGATACGATGGGTCGGGTCGCATTTGCCTTGTTCCTCGTGTTCTCCATGCCCATTGGCATTCACCACCTGTTTGCGGATCCACAGGTCGGTGCCGGCTTCAAGTTTGTGCACGCCGCGATGACAGCCATGGTGTCCATTCCGACCCTGCTGACCGTATTTACCATCGTGGCGTCGGCCGAAATCGTGGCGCGGCTGCGCGGAGGAAAGGGCGCGCTAGGCTGGGTCAAGGCCCTACCGTGGAACAACCCGTGGATGCTGGCGGTCACGCTGGCATTCATCATGCTCGGGTTTGGCGGTGCCGGGGGCATCATCAACATGAGCTATCAGCTAAACGAATCGATCCACAATACGCAGTGGGTGACCGGGCACTTCCACCTGATTTTTGGCGGCGCCATTGTCATCATGTATTTCATGATCGCATATGAACTGTGGCCGCAGCTGCTCTCATGCGCGACGCTGTCGCCGCGCCTGATCAAGACACAGTTATGGACATGGTTTAGCGGCATGATGATCCTTACCATGCCGTGGCACCTGGTTGGATTGCTGGGCGCGCCACGGCGCATGGCCTACTACGACTACACGCATCCGCTGCTGGCCCCGCAAGCCATCACGGTGACGATGTCCACCTTCGGCGGGCTAATCCTGGTGATATCGGCCGCAATGTTCATCTATATCTTGACCAGCGCCCGGCGCCAGTCTGCCCCTGTGCCAGCGTTCACATTTAGCCAGGCAGTGCACCCGAATTCCAAGCCGCCTGCGGTGCTCAATGGTCTGGGCCTGTGGGTGGCGATGATGATTGCACTCACCCTGGTCAACTACGGTTACCCCATCGTTCAGCTGGCACTGATACCTGAGGCGTCGGTGCCGGTCATACCGATCGGAGCACGATAAATGCACACCAAGAAACCATTGTCCGGAGTCCGTGGCATCGCCAGGACTAGCATCATCAGCCTGATCGCGCTGACCATGGGGGCCGCAGCCGTCGGCTTCCTGTTGCTGCCCACGGCGCAAGCCGATTTCCGTGCCCAAGGAATTTGGGACAGCATTTGCCGCGCAGCCGGACTGCCTAGCAAATGGGGAAACCCCGCTGCCGAGGACCGCGCCAAGCCGATGGTCTCGACTAACGTGGTTCTGCTGCCGGCCATGAGTAAGCAAGCCAGGCCGGCGTCGATTGGCCGTGGCGCCACGCTGGCCCTGAACTGTACGATGTGCCATGGCGCGCTTGGCATGAGCCGATCGGATGCGCCTAACTTGGCCGGACAATATCCGGAAGTGGTGATTAAGCAATTGATGGACTACCAAAGCGGCAAGCGTGAGAATGCGCTGATGGCGGCACTTGCGCGCAATCTGACTGAACAAAACATCGTGGATTTGGCGGCTTACTATGCGAGTTTGCCGAAAGCCCGTACAGCGCCGACCAGTTACGACGAAACGCTGCCCGCGCTGGTGCGTGTGGGTGACCCAATGCGTAACATCGCGCCGTGCATCTCGTGTCACGGTGGTGTCGATCAAAAGCTCGGCGCACCATGGCTGGAAGGCATGCCGAAGCAGTACCTGGTGCAGGAATTAGGAGCTTTCAAGTCCGGCAAGCGCAGAAACGACGGCCAGCAGCAAATGCGCAATGTGGCCCGTGCGATGACGGTTGAGGAAATTGAGGATGTCTCTAACTTCTACGCACGCAAAGCGCTGCCTGGTCACTAAAAGTAGTGCCGGGTTGTTCCATAGTCGAACTTCACGGATGCATGAAGCTACTCGCGTCCCAAGGCAGCGACAAGCGACGGGAGGAAGTTGATACTTGTCAACCCAACCATAATGAGGCTCGCGATAATGACAGGGGACCCTGCGCGCGGAGCATCACCCAATGTCTAAACTGGTTAGCCGGCTCTACAGCGACTATTTCATGCCTTCGCGCTTGCCGAAGTACGAGCGTTTTATCCGCGCGGCGCACGACATGGGATTTGCCCAAACATCGGTGCGGGAGTTTTTCGAATCCACGGGCAACGGCAATGCGGTCGATGGACGAAAAGTGGTTGTCCACCGTCATGACATTGATACGGACCTGCGCACGGCGCGGAAACTATTCGAGCTTGAGCAGAAGTATCATATCAAGTCGAGTTTCTACTTCCGCCTCTCCACGCTCGATTTCGGCCTGATGCGCGAGATTGAGGACTACGGCAGCGAGGCCAGCTACCACTACGAAGAACTCGCGACATTTGCCAAACAAAACCGGATCAGGAATGCCGCCGCAATTCGCTCAAGGATGTCCGAAATCCGCCAAACCTTCATAGCGAATTTCTGCGCCATCGAGCAACGGCTCGACAGGAAGATGACCACCGTCGCCAGCCACGGCGATTTCGCCAACCGCCGGCTCAAGTTGAATAACACGGAAGTGCTCAACGACCCGCAGCTGCGGGACAGTTGCGGGATTAAATGCGAGACCTACGACCAGGCGTTTCTTCAGCACTTCGACTTCTACGTCGCAGACAAGCCGCATCCCCAGTATTACCACCCCAGCTGCCCATTTGAGGCGCTCGGCAAGTACCAGCGGATTTGCTTCCTGACACACCCCCGCCAATTCGAAACCAACTGGGTGGAAAACACCAAAGACAATCTGTTCCGCTTTTATGACGGCGCGCGGTGGAAAGCGGTTCGCCATTCTTAAACTTCCCCTGGTACCCATCGATGAACGCCGACTTCACGTTTTGGGGGCATAACTGCTTCCTGATCGAGACCGATCACGAGGCTTTGCTGATCGATCCATGGCTTAACGATACCGGCGCGTTCTTCGGCAGCTGGCACCAGTGGCCGCCCAACGGCCATTTGCGCGACGTCGTCAGGAAGCGCTGCACCGGGAAGAAACTCAGTATTTTCCTGAGTCACGAACACCAGGACCATTTCGATAGCTCGACGCTCGCCACGTTTTCAGGGCATCCGGATTGCACCATCTTCATCCCGGCATACAAAGATAAGTTCTTGCTCGATGCGCTTCACCGCATGACACTGCACGCTGTTGAATTGGCCGAAGACGAGAAGGCCGGTGAGAATATCCAGTTGCGGATTTTCATCGATGACAGCGGTATCAATCACGACGCGGCGATTTTCGTGAACACTCCCGGCTTCACATTCTTTAACCAGAACGACTGTAAGATTTTCGATAGATTACCGGCGTTAAAGAAGGATTTACCGCGGGTTGATTATTACTCGGTACAGTTTTCCGGTGCGAACTGGCATCCCGCCTGTTTCCTGCTTCCCGACGAACAGCGCCGCCTGGTGGCGAGGAAAAAGGTGCTGAGCAAACTTCGCAATGTGCTGAGTGGCGTGAAAATCCTTGAGCCGCGTTTCTTTCTGCCCGCAGCCGGCCCGGCATTTTTCCCCTTCCTCGATCCGGCGCTGAATGTCGGCGCCGGCACGATTTTCGTTCACCAGGATGAGCTGGACAAATACCTGGTACAGAATGGCATCCGAAATATCCTTTATGCGCGGCCCGGCGAGCGGATCAGGGAGGATGCCAGCCGCTTGCCGGTCGCCGGTCCGACCCCTGCGGAGATTGAGCAATATAACGAGTCGCACAAGGATGTATGGGAGGGCATCGACGATAACTTCTCGCCCGCGTACTTTGCCGAGGTCCTGCAGCGCCGTCTGGCACTGGTTGCCGGCATCGCCTTGCCTCCCGAAACGCCTTCGATCGCCTTCCGTTGGGGCGCAGGCGAGTCGGAAACCCTGGTCGTGGACCTTGTCGGCAAATCCCTGCTGTATTCCCGCGAGCCGGAAGCGCCGTGCCTTGTCCTGACCGCCAGCACCAAGTATTTTTCACTGATGTGCGGAGAGGATCGCTGGCAGGACATCGCCCTGAGCCTTCGCGCAAACATCGAGCGCCTGCCCGACGTGTACAACACGATCGTCAACATTTTCCTGTTTGCCGACGAATCGAACCTGGCCGAATCGGTGATCCGCAACCTCAGTCTGTCGAAAGAGCGGATCGTCATCGAGCACCAGGGGCAGAAGTACGAGATCAACCGCTATTGCCCGCACCAGGGCGGCGACCTGGCTTACGCGAGCATCGATGACGACCTGCACGTTGTTTGCCCGCGGCATAGCTGGCGCTTCGACCTGGCATGCGAAGGCATGTGCAAGACATCCGGCATGAGTATTGACGCGGTAAAACTGGCTGCCAGCAAATAAACGACACTTTCTTGATCGCCTGCCGGCAGTCATGCAAGAGGCATATAATAAAATTCCTTGCCTGCCTGCAAAATTCATTTCTATGTCCCAAGCCCTTATGGTTTCTGCCGTCCAGCCGGTTGGGGACGCCATCCAGCTCTCCGAAATCATCGGAGCGATGAGTTACGCGCTTGACATTACCGAGGGGCAGCCGGCGGGACATTGCGTGCGATGCTGCTGGATCGGAATGCACATCGGAAAGCAGGCCGGGCTCCCGGAGCAGCAGTTGTGGGAGCTGTATTACACGCTGTTGCTCAAGGATCTGGGCTGCAGCAGCAATGCGGCGCGCATCTGCGAGTTGTACCTTACTGACGATCTGCAGTTCAAGCGCGACTTCAAGACGGTCGGCGACAGCCTGCCGCAAGTGCTGGCCTTCGTCTTCAGCCACACCGGATTGAAGGCGGGCCTGGCCGAGCGCTTCCGCAGCGTGCTGGGCATCTTGCGCAATGGCAGCGAGATCGCGCACGAACTCATCGCCACGCGCTGCCAGCGGGGAGCGGAAATTGCACGCTTGCTGCGTTTCCCCGAGGCGGTTTCGAGCGGCATCTACTCCCTGGATGAACATTACAACGGCAAGGGCAAGCCCGCCGCGCTGGTCGGCGACGAGATTCCGGTCTACGCGCGCATCGCGCTGCTGGCGCAGGTGATCGACGTGTTCCACACTGCGGACGGGCGCGACGCCGCGCTGGCCGAGGTGCGTGCGCGCGCCGGCACCTGGTTTGACCCGATGCTGGTCGAATCGTTCGAGGCAGTCGCGCAGGACGCGCAGTTCTGGACGACGCTCGCGTCGGCCGAGGTCGACGACGCCGTCGTGGCGCTCGTGCCGGCAGGTCACGAAGTGCCCCTCGACGAAGATTATCTGGACGATATCGCCGCCGCCTTCGGCCAGGTGGTCGATTCCAAGAGCCCATACACAAGCGGTCACAGCGCGCGCGTCGCCTTGTACACCGACATGATCGCTGAAGCGCTCGGCTTGTCCGAGCAACGGCGCCGCTGGCTGCGGCGCGGGGCCTTGCTGCATGATGTCGGCAAGCTGGGCGTCAGCAATAGCGTGCTCGACAAAGCCGGATCGCTCGACAGGGCGGAGTGGGATGCGGTCAAACTGCACGCCGAATTTTCGGAGCGCATCCTTTCACGGATTAGTGCGTTTTCAGAGCTTGCGCGCGTGGCTGGCGCGCATCACGAGCGCCTCGACGGTACCGGCTACCCGCGCGGCCTGAAAGCGGACGAGATCAACATCGAAACGCGGATCATCACCACAGCGGACATCTTCGACGCCATCACCGCCGAGCGTCCCTACCGTGGTGCGATCCCGATTCCGAAAGCGCTCGAGATGATGGCGCAAACCGTCGGCACCGCGCTCGACCCGGAATGCTTTGACGCGTTAAAGCGCGCCATCGACCGCTTGCCGGTCCCGCTATAAATCCCTGAACCAGGCGCAGCGCAGCGCCTGGCGTCGCATCACACTCCCGCAGCCGTTCCGCAATCACCGCAGAAACGCATCTGCGCCACCAGCGTCACGCCGCAGCCAGTGCAGAAGCGCGGGCGGGCCGGCGCTTCGGCGACGGCGACAGGTTCGGTTGCAAGCGCCAAATCGGACGCGGCTACATCCATCGCCAGTGCCGCACCGGACGCGCCCGCAGCGACTGCATGGCCGGTCGCACCGACCTGGCGCGCGCGCTCGAGGTCGGCCGCGGAAGTCGGCGCCACCACCATCGAGCGGGTCTCGCCAAATGCTTTCAGGTGGGCCGCCAGTTCGTTGGCGACGCCCTGCATGCCGCGCATGCGGATCAGCTGGCGTCGGGCGTCCTTGCCGAAAATAACCGTGTCGATTTCGGATACCCACACGCGCATCGTCATCGATTCGACGTTGATCACGCTCTTCTGCGTCTGTACTTGTCCGCTCAGCTGGTTGCCGACATTGACGCGCGCCGATTCGTAGCTGCCCGACAGGTCGACCCACATCAGTTCGGAAACGAAATCGAAGCGGCCCCACAGCACGTGCGCCGCGCGGAAGCAGAACGCACCCACTGCCATCTGGAACAGCGCGATCGCTGCAAACGTGGTGCTCGCTTTCCCCGCCAGCAGGCCCTTGCTGAACAGCAGGGTGGCGACGGCGCCGGCCACCATGCACAGTGCCGCGAAGCCTGTCAGGAGCACCAGCCAGCGGAATTGCGGTGTAGCCATTGCATGCGCGATGCCTTCGGCAGTGCGGTTCGGCTGCGGGCGCGGCTGGGTTTCCTCGAACAGGTCGGCCGTGAACTGGCCTTGCTCGCCGTTGACGGCCGGCGAACGGCGCGTGTAGCGGCGGTTCGGGATCCGGTTGTACCAGCGTTCCATCAGCACGCGGTCGATCTCTTCGATGAGCTTGTTCGGGTGGGCATTGATGGTCAGGGTTTCGCTGACCCGCGCCGAGCCGATCGCCTGCGGCGCCGGTTCGAGCTGGTTGTTCAAGGCGATGCCGAACGCGGCGCAACCGAGCAGGGCGCACAGCAGGCCGAGCGCCAGCGCGCCGTTGATGGAAAAGTCGTGCAGGTTCGGCAGCAGCGATGCACCCAGGCCCAGCAGGGCAGGTCCCAGCAAGGCGAGGACGATCAGCACAACCAGGCTGCGCAGGCCGATGGCCGTCGATGTGTCCATCGGCCCGGCCGCCGCGCTGTTGTGGCGGGCAAGCGGCTTGAGCACTTGCGGCGCGGCGAACAGCGCGTAGCCGATGCCGATCCAGCCGCTCGCAGCCCCCTGGCCGAAGAAGAACCAGCACGCCAGCAGGCTCGCAAGGGTGACGGCCAGCGACAGGAAGCGGTAAAACTGCGCCTGCGCGGTATGCTGAAGCACGATCGGCGCGAAGATCAGGTGAGGCAGCATCGAATACAGCAGGCCGTTGAGCGGACCTTTGGGCTCCTCGAAACTCATCGCGTTCTGGCGCAGGAGTTCCTTGAGCTCATCCGCCTTCCTGCTGTTGCCGTCGCTATCGGGGGCCACCCGCAATGCGAGGTCTTGAGGCCGGTCGCGGCCGAAGAAGAAGCGCAGCTGCGTGAATGCCTGCGCCAGCTGCACAATGCCGAACACCAGCAAGCCGACGGCGATCGCCGCCACCACCAATTCCTTGCCGCCCAGGCCCTGCGCGAGGCGCGCGCGCACGTCGAGCATGACGATGCAGCTCGCCAGCACCATCAGCGCGCCGGCGCCAATGCGGAACACGTTCTCAACCTTGTAGGGGTTGGGGAACTCGAAGACGGGATTCTCGGGGTTGAATTCGTAACTCATGGTGAGGGAAATTAGTGACTGGTGGAAACAAACGCACTATCGCGGAAGATGTAATGTTTGTCAATGTGGTAAGTATTGAGAAAGGTAGCTTGCGCGCTTTGCCGGCGCCCGCTATTGACGCACTTTCGCGCCCACACTGGAAAATTGGGGGAAATGAGGGGGACGTCAGGCGGTGCGCATCGTTGGCACAAACGCGCACAGGTAAATCGTGACGCCGACGGCAATGCTGACCAGCAGGGCGATCAGCCCAGTGCTGCCCACGGTGAAGGCGGAATACCCGATCGATGCCCACAGCATCGCCAGCGCCGTCACCTTGCCGCGTAGCGGAATGCCGCGGCCCTGTTCATAGTCGCGGATGTATTCGCCGAACATCCTGTTGGTGAGCAGCCAGTGATGCAGCCTGGTCGATCCGCGCGCGAAGCATGCCGACGCCAGCAAGAGGAACGGCGTGGTCGGCAGCAGCGGAAGAAATACGCCTAGGATGGCGAGCACGACGGCAATTCCGCCTATCAGGTTCAGCGCTAGTTTCATTATTCTTCGGTTCAATCGTGCCGGGAAAACCGCCCGGCCGGGCTCAGCGGAATCGTATCACCGATCGCCAGCCGCGCGCAGCCAGTCGCGTTCTCGTGTTCTTCCGATTTCCTCTACAATTAAATCGAATATAACAGTAATTAATTGGCAACTGAGGAGGTGACCTTGGAGAGCGACCCGAACCGGCTTGAGGCCGAAAACACCGTACGCGAGCTTGCCGACCTCGACGCAAGCCTGGCCCCCGCACCGGAGCTTGCCGGCCTGGACGCAGGCCCGGCCGCCGCGCCAGAACCAGATTTCTCCATGTTCGACCCACCCGTCCGGGAATCGCTGTTGCCGCGCCGGCTGTACCTGCCGCTGCTGTGGGTGTTTGGGCTTGGCGCCATCGCCGCCTTGGCGCTGGCAGGCAGCTTCGTAAGCCAGGAACGCAAGTCCGATAAAACCATGCAACTGCTGGCAGCGAATTCGCGCAGTGCCATCGGTGCGCCGGTCGTCCCGGTGGCAGCGCCGCTGCCGGTGAAAAAGCCGACCGACATGGTCTTCCTGAAGGAGGCGTCGCCAACCGGCCCGGTCCGCACAGACAAGCAGCCGGATACCGCGGTAGAGGGAGTCGCGAAGGCCACGCAACCAGTTGCGGAGAGTCAAAAGGAACCCAAGGCAGATTCCCAGCCTGCCGTCGCACGCATCGCCAAAGCATCGCCCACCAAGGTAAAGCCTGCGGCCAAAGCTGCGCCCGCCAAAGCGACTCCGGTCGCGAAAAAGAAAAAGTCCACACCCCCAAAAGCGACTGTGTTCGCGCAGCGTGGCCCGATTCAAAACGGGCCCCGCGTGCGCGAAGAATCGATCACCGAGCGTCTGAACGCCGCAGTGGCGGCATGCCGCGCCCGACCGCACGCACCGGGCGAATGCAACCTTCGCGCGTGCGACATCCTGGGAAGTTCCGATCCCGCCTGCCGTTAATTCCGCAAGCGAGGCTCCACCGATGAGTGCGTCCGCGCGTCTGTTGCAGATAAACGAATTGTTACGTCGAATTGCTTGTCGGCACTGACGACGCCCTCATACAATCGAGCTTTTCCGCATTGCTACAAAGGTCGTCATGAAAAACAGTTCAATTGTAAAAATTGCAGCAGTGCTCCTGCTTCCTGCCGTGCTCGGCGGTTGCGGCGTGCTGGCAGCGCCGTGCCGCATCGGCTCGGCCGTGATCAAGATGGTGCCGGTCGTCGGCCATGCCGCCGCCTTGCCGACCGATGCCTGCGCCGCGGTCATCGATCCTTGACGCGTGAGGGAATCGTGCGCGTCGCTTGCTCACGATTCTGTCATCATTGGAAATGGCTACTCTTTCCATTCCCCTGTTTCCGTTAGGCACAGTCCTGTTTCCTGACGGCGTGTTGCCCCTGCAGGTGTTCGAGGTGCGCTACCTGGATATGATGCGCAAGTGCATCGACAGCGGCAGTCCGTTCGGCGTCGTCCTGCTCACGCAGGGCTCGGAAGTGCGTACGCCTGACGGCGACGAGCAATTCGAACAGTCCGGCACGCTTGCTACAGTGCAGGAAACACTGGAAGCGTCGCCCGGCTTGCTGAAGGTCCTGTGCCGGGGCGCATCGCGCTTTCACATCGTGTCCAGCGCGCGTCGGCCGAATGGTTTGTGGACGGCCGAAGTCGAGCTGATCGAGAACGACCATGCGGTCCCCATCCCATCCGAACTGCAGGGCGCGGCCGACGCGCTCGACCGCGTGCTGGAGTCGCTTGGGGATATCCCGGAAGAACGCTGGCCGCTGTTGCCGCCATTCCAGCTTGATGATTGCGGATGGGTAGCGAACCGCTGGTGCGATTTGCTGCCCTTGCCGGCGGCGCAAAAACAGATGCTGCTGACGCTCGACAACCCGCTGATCCGGCTCGAACTGCTGCATGACATGCTCGACGAGCATGGATTGATTACTTCCTGATTCCTTGCTTGCGCTGGCGAGGGCCCGGCATCCCGGACCCTCGCCAGCGCAAAACCTTCCTCAGTTCGATCCGCTTGCGCCGGCCGAGCCATTGCCGTTAGCCGAGCCGCTCGCGCTGACCGATGGCTGCACCTCAACCGATTTCGCCGCATTGACCGCTGCCTGCTTGCTGCCGCGCGCGCTGCTGCGTGCCGTCGCCGCGCTGGCGCTGGCGTAGTCGCGGGTGTTTTGCGCCTGTTCACGCACGCCCGTGCCGACTGGCTGGGCGACGCCGCGCACGCCTTGCGCGGCATCGCCCACCATGCTGGCGTTCCCGTCGAGGCCGACCGATGCATTGCCGCTGCCCGAGCCGCTGGCCGAGCCCTGCGCGCCGCGCGCGGTGTCCGCCATCGCCGGCGCCGCCTGGCTTGCGGTGTCCTTGCCGCCGCGGAACCAGCCGAACAGGCCGCCCGAGCCGCTGCCGCTGGCCTTGCCTTCAGCGGCTGCCTCCTTCGATGCGTTGCCGACGAGGCTGCCCGAGCCATTGCCGCTTGCCTCGGCGGATTTGCGGACGTCGCTGGCATCGATTGCCTGCGTCGAAGAGCGCGCGCTGCCGATCAGCGAGCCGCTGTTGCCCATCGAGCCCATGCCGCCCATCTGGCCGCCGATGCTGCCCGCGCCGCCGATCATGCCGCCCACGGAACCGCCGATCGCTCCGCCGCGCCCCAGCAGTTGTGCGTGCGCCGAAAAAGCCATGCTGATGGACAGGACGAGGACAGCTTGCGTGACGATGGTGACTGGTTTCATGTTGGTTCTCCTTGGAAGTGCCGCAGACAATCTGCAGCTGTTGAAAGGAAAACGTATGAGCTCAGCGGTTTATTCCATCGATCTGAAATTTTTTTTAGAAATTTATCGGAACGCGGAGGGATCGTTGCGGAAAGCCATTCCAACCACGCCGTAACCGATCTCGTTGCTCACCGAATTCGGCGCGCCGCCGGCCGCCTGCTTTGCCAGCGCATCGATCGCGGACCTGGCCGCGGCGGCGGACGGCGCCGGCACCGACGGCGCCAGCATGGCCGCGACAATCGGCGCGGCGAACGAGGTGCCGCGCATCGTGCGATACGGCGGGCGGCCGGTCGAGGCGCTGACCATCTGGTTGCCGGGCGCCGCAAACATTACCTGCGGCCCGCGCGCCGCTTCCGGCAGGGTGCGTCCGCGCTTGTCGACCCCGGTCACGCCGATCACGCCGCGGTAGCTTGCCGGATACAGCGGAGGCGCGGCCGGCCCATCATTGCCCACCGCGGCGACCAGCACATGGCCGCGCCGAACCATCGCCGCCACCACCCGCTCCAACAGGATGTTGGGAGGCCCGACGATGCTCATGTTGATCACGCCAACCTGTTCGGCGGCGAGCCACGCGAGCGCGCCGGCGATCTTGTCGGCCGAGCCGCCGGTGGCGCTGTCGCAATAAATATCGGCGGCATACAGCAGTGCGGACGGCGCCACGCCGCGAAACGGCGCGGCTTCCCCGACCATCAGCGCGGCGACAGCCGTGCCGTGCGGAGCCGGGCGCGCGGCCCCGTCGCAGCCCCAGCGCCGGATGCCCGCGCCGCGAAACACCGGGTGGCCACCGTCCACGCCGCTGTCGACCAGGCCGATTTTGACGGCGCTTGCCGGGTTCCCGCCTGGCCTCGCCGCGATCGGGGTCTGTCCCCGGGGACGGACCCCGGTCGCGCCGGCCGTCGCACCCGCGTCCAGCGGCCGCGCCGAGCTGCCTGTATAGATATGGTTGAAATCGTAGGAGCCTTCCGGATCGAGGGCGCGCAGTTTTTCCAGCTCGGCCGCGATGTCGGCGCTGTCCGGCACGCGCAGCACCACCACGGCGCCGAGCTCGTCCAGCGCCTGTTCGCGCGCCACCTCCATGCCGGCCTTGCGCGCGGCGGCCAGTCCCGCAGGGCTCGGCGCCCACGCCAGGATCTCGCGCCGCACGATCGGTTCGCCGCGCGGATCGGCTTCGAGCACATCGCGATGCAGGCGCAGCAGGCGGCCCACCTGGCCGAGCCGCAGCTCACCCAGGTTGACGAGGTCGGCCGACCCCAGCAGTCGTTCGCCGCGGCTGCGCAGCTGGCCGGTGTCGAGCGGGCCGAGGCGCTCGGGCAGGGGCAGGTTCAGCGACGGCACGCGCAACTGCGCCTGGGCGCTGGCGCTGCCCAGCGCAAGAGTAAGTGCTAACGCCGCCGATGCCGCACGGAAGGGATAATTGAGCTTCATGGCCGGATGATAATATAGAGAAATCGGAAATCCTGACGAGTAAACGTTCGGGACAGGGAATAAAATCCCTAGCCGGATCGTTTACCTGCTATCCATGACTTTTACCGCCACATCGCTTCCTACCCAGATTGCCGCCTTGCTGCCGCGCCTGCGCCGTTTCGCCCGCACCATCACGTTCAATCGCGAGGATGCGGACGACCTGGTGCAGATCGCGGTGGAGCGGGCGCTGAACCGAAGTGCGCAGTGGGAAGCGGGCACGCGGCTGGACAGCTGGATCTTCCGGATCATGAAGAATGCCTGGATTGACGAAGTCCGCTCGCGCATCCGCCGCGACGCCGTGTTCGCGCCGGAGGAAGCGGGCGAGCATGTCGGCGACGATTACGCGGAAGCCCACCAGCAGCGCATGGCGATCCAGAAAGCCATCAGCCTGCTGTCGGAGGACCACCGGATCGTGATCGGCCTGGTGCTGGTGGACGGCCTGCCTTACAAGGAGGCGGCGGAAGTGCTGGAAGTACCGATGGGGACCCTGACCAGCCGGCTGGCGCGGGCACGCGAAGCCCTGCAGGGTTTGTTATCCGATCAAGCGAGGAGCGCATCATGAAGTTTTCCGACGAAACCCTGATGGCCTATGCCGACGGCGAACTCGACCCTGCGACCCGCACCGCGGTCGAGCGCGCCATCCGCAGCGACCCGACCCTGGCCGCCAAGGTCAGGCAGCACACGGCGCTGCGCTCGAACGTCTTCGCCGCGTTCGGCCCGATTGCCGACGAGCCGGTGCCGCCGCGCCTGACCGCCGCCACGCGCTCCGGCAAGGTGATCCAGCTGAACACCGCGCGCGCCGCGCGCGCCGAGGCGCCCCAGGAAAAGCGCCGCTGGTCGTGGGCGGAGTGGGGCGGTATCGCGGCCGCGCTGATGGTCGGCGTGCTGGCCGGCGGCGCCGGCGTCATCGGCTTGCAGGATCAGCCGCAGCTTGCCGCCACCCCCGGCGGCACGCTGCTGGCGCAGGGCGGCCTCGCCGTCGCGCTGTCGACCCAGCTCGCCGGCGCTGCCGCGCAGGACGCGCCGGTGAAAATCGGCGTCAGTTTCGAAGCCAGGGATGGCGGCTACTGCCGTACTTTCATGATGGGCGCCGCGGCCGGGCTGGCCTGCCGTAACGGCGCCGAGTGGAAAGTGCCGCTCATGGCGCAGGCCGCAAGCGGTGCGGCCGGCGCCTACCGCCAGGCCGGCAGCGAGATGCCGCCAGTCGTGCTGGACGCGATCGATACACGGATTTCGGGCCAGACGCTGGATGCGAAGGCGGAAGAGGCGGCGCGCGCGCGCGGCTGGCAGCGCTAGGCCAGGCGCAGCGTCAGCCGGGTTGTCACGGAAGTAAGGAATCTTTCAGAATTCAGGATTCGATATACAGTTGTCAGGAAATAGGGTATCGTTTAGGGCGCTGCAATTGTATCTATGCCCGTGCGCCTATCCAGCTGGCGCGATAATGGCACTACGCAAGCCGGCCAAAGGCCTGCCTTTAACGGCCGGCCAGGTTCCCGTCCATTCTGGAGTTCCCCAAGTTGGCCTTCATCCGGGGCGGTGCCCGCCGCGCTGCCGGGCGCAGAGCACATTCATCAATCGCACAAGAGAACTATGTCTGAAACACCGATTACCGTAGAACCCGATAGCGCGCCGACCGTGCGTTTCGCCGATTTCGGCCTGTCGCCGGAGATCCTGCGCGCACTGTCCGACCAGGGTTATGTCCACCCGACCCCGATCCAGGCGGAAGCGATTCCTATCGTGCTGCAAGGCCGCGACGTCATGGGCGCCGCCCAGACCGGCACCGGCAAGACCGCAGGCTTCTCGCTGCCGATCATCCAGCTGCTGCTGGCGCACGCCAGCCCGAGCATGTCGCCGGCGCGCCACCCGGTGCGCGCGCTGATCCTGACCCCGACCCGCGAACTGGCGGTGCAGGTGGCCGAGAACGTCGCCGCCTACGCCCGCCACACCCCGCTGCGTTCGACCGTCGTTTTCGGCGGCATGGACATGAAGCCGCAGACCGTCATCCTGCGTAACGGCGTCGAGATCGTCATCGCCACGCCGGGCCGCCTGCTGGACCACGTCGAACAGAAGAACGTCAGCCTCGGCCAGGTCCAGATCCTGGTCATGGACGAAGCCGACCGCATGCTCGACATGGGCTTCCTGCCCGACCTGCAGCGCATCATCAACATGCTGCCGAAGCAGCGCCAGAACCTGATGTTCTCGGCCACCTTCTCCACCGAGATCAAGAAGCTGGCCAACAGCTTCCTGACCAACCCGGTCACGATCGAAGTCGCGCGCAGCAATGCGACCGCCGACAAGGTCACCCAGGTGGTCTACAAGGTCGATGAGGACGCCAAGCGCGACGTGATCGAACACCTGATCCGCCAGCGCAACCTGAAGCAGGTCATCGTGTTCTCGAATACCAAGATCGGCGCCTCGCGCCTGGCGCGCCACCTGGAGCAGGCCGGCATCAACGCCGTCGCCATCCACGGCGACAAGACGCAGCAGGAACGCATGGCCGCACTGGATTCGTTCAAGAAGGGCGAAATCGAAGTGCTGGTCGCGACCGACGTCGCCGCGCGCGGCCTCGACATCACCGACCTGCCTTGCGTGATCAACTTCGACCTGCCGTACAACGCGGAAGACTATGTGCACCGGATCGGCCGTACCGGCCGCGCCGGCGCTTCGGGCGACGCGCTGTCGGTGTACTCGGACAAGGACGAGCGCCTGCTGGCCGATATCGAAAAGCTGATCAAGCAGACCGTCACGCGCGGCACGCTGGAAGGCTTCGCACCGCGTGCCGCGCGTCCAGCGCGCGACGCCGCGCCGGAACGCCGCGCCCGCCGCGAGCCGGAAGGCGCAAGCCGTTCGTCCGAGCGTCCAGCCAGCCGTCCGGGCGGCCCGGCGCCACGCCGCGACAGGGTCGATCCGTGGTTCCTGAAGCCATACGAGCCGGCCGCCGCGCCAGCGCCGGCCACGTCGGCTACGCTGTCGTCGTCGTCGTCGATCAAGCCGGGCAAGCAAAAGCTCGCCGCGCTGCTGGGCGGAATCCCCAAGGCGTAAGCCAGGCGCGCCGCGTCGTTCCGCTATCGGAACGACGCCTTTGCTTCAGCGAAGCGGCGCGCCAATCTCCACCCGCGAAATTCCCAGTCCCAGTTCGCGGATATCGCCGGACCATCCCAGTTCTTTCGGCGACACCGGTTGCGGCACGTCGATCGTCACGTCCTTCTGCTTGCCATCGGTCTCGAACTGCAGGAACACCTCGTGGGGATGCGGGCCCAGTTTCACCCGCGCCTCCGCCGCACCGACCCTCACCACGAAGTCCTTGCCCTCGTTCGGCCCGAACGCCCGCATGGTCAGGAACAGGTTCACCCGCTTCGGCAGCGTCTCCCTGAAGTGCAGCCGCACCTGCCCGGTATTCGACCAGCGCCCCCAATCCTCCGCGCCCGCCAGCCCCTCGGCGCCGGCCAGCACACCGTTGTCGAGCGAACCCGAGAACGTGGCCGCGCCAAGCGCCCGGTTGTTCGGGGCGTACAGCGCGTACTGCGTTTCCCTGAATGACGGCGTCATCGTTGAAGGCATGCGGTAGTCGCCGATGACCAGCAGCCAGTGCTTCAGCGCCGGCATCGCGTAGATTTCGGCGCGGCGTTCGGCCGGCAGCACCATCGACATGGCGCCTGGCGCATCGACATGGAAGCGCGCGCGCAGCAGTTCGCCATGGTTGTCTCCGACGATGCGCAACTGGTTGCGCTGCGCCGCGCCGAGGTGGCCGTGGGCGAAGCGCCCGGCGTCGTCGTACACGCTGGCCACCCGCGCCCGCGCCATCTGCGCAGCGATGATGGGTTCACCATTGACGAGGTACAGCGGCATGAAGAGCAGCAGGAAGGCGATGCCGCCCAGCGCACTGTTCCATGCCCACAGGGCCAGCACGAGCACTGCGGCGCCGATCACCAGTGCGGCCATCGATGCCGGCTGGCCCATTCCAAGCGCGATGATCTCCGGGCTATCGGCCAGCACGAACACGTAGGCCGGCGGCAGCGCGACGCACGCGTAAGCGATGGCGCACGCCAGCAGCGCCGCGATCGCCCACGGCAGCACGGCGCGTGTCCGTCGCCGCGCACCGCCGGCGTGTGCGGCGGCGATCATCACCGGAAGGATCAGGGCAAAGGTGTAGTAGCGAACGTGCAGGCGCTTGCCGTCCAGCGGTCCGTAGCCGGCGGTCGACGCCGTGTAGAGCACCGTCAGCGCCAGTGCGGCGCCCATCATCAGCACCGTATAGGCCATCAGCGCGCTTACCTGCGGTGCGGCGCTCGCGCGCGCCGTCCGGCTCATGCCATGGTGCAGCAGGGCCGCCAGCGGAACCGCAAACAACAGCGCAAGCATCATCAGGTGTCCCTGGAGGCTGAACCACGCGGCCGGAAGCATCGTCAGCAAGGTCGTGCCGGTGTTCGCGCCGTTGCTGGCCTGGTTGCCGTAGAAGCTGCCAAGCAGCTGAAGGCCCGCCGCGCCGGCGAACAGATACCCCAGCACGAACTTGACGGCGAATACGGCAGCGATGTTCAGCAGCGCCGCCGCGACACTCTCAAGCAGTCCGGCCGGATTGGGCCGGCGCGTCCACACGATGTAAGCGATGAACAGCGCCAGCGCGGGAATCAGGAACAGGGCGTGCACCTTCACCAGCGTCATCATGCCCAGCACCGCGCCGGTGGCAGCTGCGTACAGCGCCCAGTGCAGGCGGCTGCGCGCGAGAGCGATCCACGTCAGCACCGCGAATCCAAAGAAGTACATCGACTCCGGCATGAAGTAAGCCGCATAGGTGCCGGTTGGCGCCGCGACGCAGATCAGCGCCGCCAGCATCGCGACGCGCCTGGCGGCGAATTCGCGCGTGGCCAGGTAGATGAAGGGCGCCGAGCCGACGAAGAACAGCAGGTTGAGATAGCGCGCGCAATCGAGGAACGCGTCGCCGCACGCATTCGTCAGCCCGAACACCGACAGGTACAGGTACGAGGGAATTGTCACGTCGCGCAGGGGCAGCAGGCGCGCAAAGCGGCTGTAGATCTGCTCGTCGGCGAACACCGATGGATACGCGCCGATATGGCGCGAGGCGATGTAGGCGAACAGGACGACAAGCGCGAGGATAAACGCCATTTCTGCGCGGCGGTCGCGCAGGATGAATTTTTTCATTGAAAAATTGGCAAAATTTCAGACACGCAAGTGTACTGTAATTGCACTGTGACACGACGCCTGAAAGTTGCTCAATAGTATAAAATCCACGCTCGATTGATGATGCCGCTAAGTTAAGCTTTAGAACGTCGTTCCCGCGCACGCCTCGGCGGCCCCGCGGGAACCCATGGTGCCGCCGAGCTGGCCTGCTATGGATTCCCGCCTGCGCGGGAATGACGGGCTTAACTAAGCGGCATTACGCTCTATTGAGGATTCCAAATGACATTACGCTGGCCGCAGGCAAGGCTGACCCAACTGGCTGACCGCTATGCGTTCGCTGTGGCGCTTGCCGCCGTCTTCTTCTATTTCATCTGGCGCAATTCGGGCCTGTATCCGATGGTGTTCGCCGACGAATGGCTCTACAGCAGCTCGGCGCGCCTGCTTCCTTTCGACAAATCGATCCTGCCGTCCTACCTGTTCCTCGGCGTGTACCGGCTGACCAACTCCTGCGGTCCCGGATTCCTCGACTGCGCGCGCATCCTCAACGCCGCTCTGCTGGTCGGCGCCGCGCCGTTCATCTACCTGATCGCGCGCCAGGTCTGCAGCCGCGCCAGTGCCGCGGTGCTGGCGCTGGCCGCCATACTCGCGCCGGTCAGTTCGTTTACGGCCTACTTCATGCCCGAGACGATGTATTTCTTCGCATTCTTCGTTTTCGCATGGGCCGCCCTCGCGCGCACTTCGGCGCCGCCGCTGGTCTATGGGCTGGCGACCGGTGCGCTGCTCGGGCTGATGAGCGCGATCAAGGTGCACGCGCTGTTCCTGCTGGCGGCGCACCTGGCGTTCATCCTGTACGTTTGCCTTGCGCAATACCGCAACGACGGATGGTTGCGCCGCGCGCTGATGATGATGGCAGCGGCGGTGGTGGCGATGGTCATAGTGAGGCTGGGCGTTGGATACGCGGTCGCTGGCCGCGCGGGCCTGAACTTCCTCGGTAATTTTTATGGCACCCACGCCACCAACACGTCCTCGAGCATCGACGCCTTGGTGCGCCTTCTGCCCGCGGCACTTGCCAGCCTCAAAGGGCACATGCTGGCGCTGGCGCTGCTGATGTCGCTGCCGCTGGCGACGCTGCTGCTGCATGCCGTCGATCGCCGCGTGCGCGCGCAGTCAACCCCGCAGCAGCGCGCGCTGCAAGTGTTTGCGCTGCTGATGCTGGGCGCAGCAGGCGCCATGACGGTGATGTTCACCGCGACTATCGCGTCGGCCGGACCGCTCGAAGGCGTCCGCCTGCACCAGCGTTACTACGATTTCGCGTTTCCACTGCTGCTGGTGATCGCGGCGGCGCCGCTGGCGCTGCCCGCAGCCCGCCAATCGCTGGCCCTGCGCGCGCTGGTCGCGCTGCCGCTTGCTGCCGCCGTCCTGTACGCGGCCCGCGTGATCCCGGCCCAGTACTCGATCGGCCTTGTCGACACGCCGGAGCTGTCTGTACTGACACAATACCCCTTGGTGCTTGACCTGACCGTTGGTTTGGCGTTGCTGGCGCTGGCCGTATGGACCCTGCAGCGCCGGGCAGGCATCCTGCTGTTCGTGTTCGCCGTACTCCCCGTTACCGCATACAACACCGACCGCAGCGTGCGCGAGATTCAGGCCCGCTCGCTCGCGCCGAACGACTACGACAATGCGGGCATCCTGGCCAGCAAATACCTGGACCGCCAGCAGACCAGCAAGCTGACAGTGGCAGGTGAGGGCGGCGCCGGACTGACGCGCGCGCTGTTCCACATCGATAATTCGGAAACATCGACCCACGAACTGCGCCCCGGCGCGCCGTTCGCGCGCGAGGACCTGCCGCCGCGCCAGGATTGGGTGCTGATCGTCGGCGACCATCCGCTGCCGGAAGATGTCGCGCCAGTAGTGAAGACGGCGCAATTTACGCTTGTGAAGGTTGAGGCCGAACATGCCGCGCTCGCCAGGATTGAATTCACCAAGCCGCTGGCAGGCGGCGTGCTGACCGCTACTGAAGGACTATCCAACCCCGAAGGCTGGGGTGTGTGGTCGGACGGCACGGTGGTACGGCTGCGCTTCGCCAAACCGCTGCCGCGCAAGCTCAATATCCTGCTGAAGGCGAACAGCTTCGCGGCCGCTCCGGACCAGGAGTTCGTGATGGTGGCTGGCAGCGAACGCCGGCCCTTCCACCTGACCGGCACTGCGCAGGACCGTTTCTTCCAGTTCGAGACCGACGGGACGGAGCAGGAGGTGACGATCGAGATACCCAAGCCTGTTTCCCCGCGCTCGGTGGGCTACGGCCCCGACGACCGCTTGCTCGGGATCGGATTCACCAGCATCGAGATTGGCACGCGCTGATCGTTAGCGCAGCGGCGACGCTGCGCTACTTGAAGATCCAGTGCTTGCCGAGGATGAAGCCGTTCACCGCCACCAGCGGCAGCGACAGCAGCTTGCCGACCACCGCGAGGCCGATCAGGTGCACCGACAGCGCCACGCAGGCCAGCGTGAACAGGTAGTTCATCGCGACCACGGCAAGGTAGCGGCCCATGCTGCGGCCCGACGGCGGCGCGGTGAAGGTGACGGTGGCGTGATAGGCGTAATTGAATACCAGGCCGGCGAGGAATCCGGCCGAGGTAGCGGTGACGTAGTCGATGCCGCTGTAGATCAGGAACTGCATCAGGCCGACGTCGATCAGCGCACTCGCCACGCCGCCTGCGAGATACAGCAGGAACTGGCGCTGGCGCGACAACAGTTCAAGCATGCTTGGTGCGCGACCAGATGGTCTTGTGGATCGGGCGGCGCGGTACCGAGGCGATGTCGTAGGCAAGGAAGGCGAGGATCAGCTGCACGCCCATCAGCACCGGCAGCGCGGCGGCCATGACGGTGCCTGCCGGCGTGGTCGTGCCCATGCTCGCCGAATGCAGCCAGGCGTTGAGGCCATATACGGTGCCGAAGGTCAGCATCGCGCCGCCCAGCGGCAGCTCGATTGAAGCCAGCGACATGTTGCGCAGGTAGTAGTTGTAGAACACCCGCTTGAAGAAATTGCGGAAGTGCTTGGCCACGAATTCGGTAACGATGCGCGAGATCTTCAGGTTGCTGACCTCGTCGCCATACAACGCGTCCATCGGCACATCGACCACCACCGCGTGCAGCGTATTCAGGCGGAACAGCATGTCCGTCTCGAAGAAGTAGCGGCGGCTGATCTTCTCGAACGGCAGGTGGCGCGCGGCGTCCGCGTGGATCGCCGTGAAGCCGTTGGTCGGGTCGAAGATGTCCCAGTAGCCCGACGACACCTTGCTCATCAAGGACAGCACCGCGTTGCCGAACAGGCGCAGCGGCGGCATGGCGCGCAGCTGTTCTAGGTCGTAGAAGCGGTTGCCCTTGGAGTAGTCGGCCTCGCCGGCGAGGATCGGCACGATGAAGTTCGGGATCAGTCGCGGATCCATCTGCCCATCGCCGTCGACCTTGACGATCACGGCAGCGCCGGCCGTGATGGCGGCCTGGTAGCCGGTCATCACCGCGCCGCCGACACCCAGGTTCTTTTCATGTTCCAGCACCACCACGCGCGGGTCGGTGCAGTGCTCGCGAACAAAAGCGCCCGACTTGTCGGGGCAGCAGTCATCGACCACATAAATGTGCGTGACCTCCGGCCCGATGGCGCCGATCACGCCCAGTACGTGGCGTGTGACGCGATAGGACGGAATGACGACAGCGATGGAATCGTTCGGGTACATGAAAATGCAATCAGCTTAAAAGATTGACAAGCAGCATGGTAGCGTAGTGCGGGGCAACGGTCACGTTTTTCACGCAAATATCCCCGCCAGTCGTTAATGCCGTTAAGTTAAGCCAATAAATCGTCGTTCCCACTGGGCCGCCGAGGCTTGCGCGGGAACGACGACGGCTACGCGCCCGGCACCACCTTGTACCACTGCTGCTTTTCGACCGCATTCAGCACCTGGCGCGCGCTGTCGTTCCAGGTCAGCCACGGCATGCCGGTCGATTGCGGCGCCTTGCCTTCCGCGTTAAGCACCAGCCATTTGGCGATGATATCGGACAGGTCGTGCGGCGCCAGCCCGTCGAAGTAGTAGGCATGTTCGCCGGCCACCTCGCGGAACACGGGCAGGTTGCGCGCGATGATAGGGATGTCGTGCTGCGCCGCCTCGATCAGCGGCAGCCCGAAGCCTTCGCCTTCGGACGGCGCCAGCAGCGCGGCCGAACTGGCGTACAGCTTGAGCAGCATCTCGTCGGACGCGCCCTGGAGCCAGAACAGGCGGCGGTCCTTCTCGGGGCTTTTCGCCATCCGCTCGACCAGCTTTTCGACCATCCAGCCCTGCTTGCCGACGATGACGAGGTTGATCTGCGATCCCTGTCTCCACAGCAGCTCGAATGCCGCCAGCGCCTGCGCGTGTCCCTTGCGCGGCTCCACGGTGCCGACCATGATGAAGCTTGGCCGTTCGCGCACCGCTTCGAGCACCTGTTCGGCGTCGTCCGGCAGGCCGAAGCTCGGGGCGCTGGCGTCGATGTCCGCGCCAAGGTGGAAGTAGCCGATATTGAGCGGGCCAGGACGTTTGGCGGGCTGGCGTTCGATCCATTCGATCAGTTCATCGGCGACCGCGCGCGAAATGCACAGCAGGCCGTCGGCCACCCTGGTCACGGTGCGCAGGAACTCGCCGAAGTACTGCTCGGTCCCGTACGGGAACACATCCGGGCGCAGCACCGGCAGCAGGTCGTACACGACGAAGTAGACCTGCACGCCGTGGTCGCGCATCGACTGCAGCAGCGGCGCGTTTTGCGAGGTGCCGGTGGTGAACAGGTCTAGCCCAAGGAAGACGTCGCCCGGACGCACTTCGACCGGGGAATCTTCCAGCGTCAGCGCACCTTCACCGGTCTCGCCGACCATGTTCAGCGTGAACTGGCGCGCGTACTGGTAGCTGCGGTTGCCGCCGCTCGAATACACAGGCTCGATGCGGTAACCGGGCGGCGGGTCGGCGATCAGCGACAGGAGCACGCTGCGCACGACGCGCTGGATGCCGGTCTTGATGTCGGTCTGGACCACCGCCGACACGTCCACCATCAGCTGGCGCGGCGCGGTGGGCGGCTGGTTGAACGCGATCGCCCTGGCCATCTGGGTCAGGCCGGCCTCGGTCGGCTCATGACCTTTCATATTGGCCAGCGCATCCACCAGTTTGCGGTAGTGGCTGTGGCGGCTGTGCGCGGCGAAGTGTTCGATGGCGTCGGCAAACTGCGCACCGACCTTCGCCGGCGCGTGCTGCTCGCGCATGTGCGCCAGCGCGCGGGTCGAATAGGTCTTGCGCAGGGTCGGGTCCTTATGCAGTAGCGCCAGCGCGCCGGCCAGTTCCTCGCGGGTGAATTCGTCGGGGATCTTGAGCAGCAGCGCATCGCTGATCGACGCGGTCGAGCCGTGTGCGTTGACGATGGTCGGCGCGCCATACAGCAGGCAGTCCAGCACCGCGGCCGAGGTTTCGCCACGGCTCGCGCCGCGCAGCTGCACGGCGATATCGGAGGCGGCCAGGTAGTCGGCATATTCGGTCGCGCCGACAAAGCCGGTGATGCGAAGGCGGTCCGACACGATACTCTCGCCCATCTTCTTGAGCAGGGCTTCGCCATACGGGCCGGCGTCGTTCTCGCCGACGAACAGCAGGCGGCAGCGCGGGTCCGTCACCAGCGGGGAACTGAGGAAAGCGTCCAGCAGTTCTTCATTCAGCTTGGTGCGGCCCAGCATGCCGAAGGTGCTGACGATGAAGTCGTCGACGCCGATGCCAAGGCGCGCACGCGCAGCGGAGCGGGCATCGTCGGCGTGGACGCCTTCCGGCTTCCCGCGCAGCAGGGGGATGGTGCGCCAGCCGTCGGCCGCGCCCTGGCCGTACCACTGGACCGCGAGCTGGCGCGAGAAGTCCGAGTGGACGATCACGCCCGCCGCGTTATCGAGCACGCCTTTGTTGAGCGGATGCTTCCAGATCGACGGATGGCGCCCGATCGTGCGGTGTTCCAGCAGGCCGGTGTAACCGTGCGACTCGTACAGCCCCTTGGTGTAAGCCTGCGGCAGGTAGCCTTCGCGGTCCAGGTTGTCGAGGATCCCGGAGAAGAAGAAGTCATGCAGCACCACGATGCCCGGGTGGCGCCGGATCAGCTCGAACATGTGCTGGTGCGCGTGCGAGTTACCGAAGTGGTAGAGCACGCGCTCGAAGCCGTCCGCGTTCTGCTCGAACCATGCGACGTCGCGCACCGGGAACTTGCCGTTCAGGCGGGCGTCGTCGACCACCGGCTGGTCGGCCACGAGCGTGATGTCGTAGAAGCGGGCCAGCTCCACAATCAGTTCGGCGCTGTAATCGGCGATGCCGGATTTGGCAGGCGGCAGCGGCGAGATGTACGCCAGTTTCTGGCCTTTTGGCGTCACCTTCGGCTGGCTGGCGGCGGCATCGATCAGGCGCTGCAGTTCGTTGGCCTGGTCTTCATCGCGCGGCGTGTACACCACGTCGGCGCCAAGCGCTGCGAAGAAGTTCTCGCGAATCAGTTCGGCGCCGCCGGTTTGCGCAGGCGGCAGTTCGTACACGCGGATGCGCTCCGGTGGCAGCAGGCCCGCGAAGGCGAGGCGCAGCGATTCGATGGTGGTCGGGTGGAGGCTGGAAAGCGCGATCCACGCGTCGTGCGGCGCGCAGTGGCGCACCAGGTCCTGGACGCGCGCGAGGGAGCCCGGCGCGATGCCGGCCTGGCAGCATTGGAGGTCGAAAACAATACGCATGTGTTAGTTCACTTCTGGATTGCGGCGGGCACGCTGCAGGTCGGCCAACACCTTCTGGGCCGATACCGGCAAGGCCGGCGCATGTGCCTGGCCCTGTTTGATGGCGTTCAGCGTGCGCGATACCTTGGTGGCCTGGGCCGGGAAACGCAGCAGCAGCGGGATGAACAGGCGGCGCAAGCGCTCGTTGCGCGTCAGGCGGGTGATGATGCGGCGCGCGAGGTTCACCGCGCGTTCGCGCAGCGGCACGGCGCGTACGCGCTTCACCAGCGTGCCGAGCATGCGCAGCGGTCGCGTGACTTTCCACGAGGTGCTGTCGAGCGTGGCGAGCAGGCGTTGTTCGAGATCGCGTCCCCAGGCCTCGGCGCGCGCGTGTTCTGCGGCGATGTGTTCGACGTGCTGCTGCAGCGCCGCGCTGTGGACGAGCGCATCCTGCGCCCGCTGGAATTCGCGGTCGCCGCGCTTTTCGGCTTCCCAGCGGTTGGCGTCGGCGCGCGCAACCCGGTCTTCGGCCAGCACGATGGCCGCCTCGGCGCGCTCGGTGGCGCGCCATGCCTTGTCCAGGTGATGGGTGATGAATTCGTCAAACACGTTCGGCTGGATCGACAGCACGTCAAGCAGTTCGGCGTGTTCTTCGGCCACGTAGTAGCGGTTCAGGCCATCGAAGTGCGCATACCGGTAGCGCCGGTTGGTCACCAGCGCTTCCCACGTCTCATGGTTGGTGGTACGGCTGTTCGGCATCGTCGCCTCGATCACCAGCACCCATGGGCGCCAGCGCTCGAAGTCCATGCCGCGCAATACTTCGCCTTCGAAGCCTTCGACATCGACCTTCAGGAAATGGATGTCGCCTTTGACGTAGTTGGCGCAGATCCCGGCCAGCGTACGCACCGGCACGGTCAGCTCGGCCACGTCGAAGCCGTCGGCGCGGTGCGCGTCGGCTACCGCGCGGTCGGGCGAAGCCCAGCCGTTCACGGAAGGTACGTCGAACAGGGTCAGGCTGCCGTCGCTGGCGCCGGCGGCCACCGCCAGGTTGGTGTCGCGCGGGCGCTGTCTGGTGAACTCCAGGTGGAACGCCGGCAGCGGTTCGATGTTGATGCCGTTCCAGCCGGCGTCGTAGAACGCCTTGGTGACCGAGTGGTCGACCGGGTCGTTGGCGCCCACGTCGATGTAGAAGCCGTTCTTGATGTGCCCTAGCGCGCGCCACAGCAGCACGTCTTCGAAGTTCTGGGCGTAGGAGATAAATGTCATTTGCGTTGGATCTCAATCGATGGGTCGAGCCAGGCGGAGCCCTCGAAGTGCGCGCGCCGCATGTTCATCACGGTGAACACCAGCGCCAGGTCGCGCCACTCGTAATTGTTGACGAGGTGTGTTTCGGTGCTGACGATGGCGGTCGCCACCGAGTAGGTGCCGGGGCCGAGGTTCATCTCGAAGTTGAAGCGGTAGACCACCTTGTCGCCGGCCGCGACGTCGTCCAGCGGCAGCTCTTTCAGGTGGGTGTTGGTGCCGTACATCGGCTGGCCAAGGCGATCCTTGATCATATAGCCCAGCACCATGCGCGGGATGGCGGCGTTCGCCTTCACCGTCACCTGCAGGGTCACGGGCGCGCCGACATCGACCACCTCGACCCGTTCGCCGTCCTGGCCGATCAGCGCGATATCGGTGACGGTGGCCTCGCCGGTGCCTGAAATGGTCTGCAGCTTGCCATTTTCAAGTTCGGCCTGGCGGACGGTGTCGTTCTCGCGCTCGGCGATCATGGCGTTGTAGTAGTCCATGATTTCTTCCGGATTTCCCTCGCGCGCCAGGCGGCCGCCATCGAGCAGGATGGCGCGGTCGCACACCGACTGGATGGCCTGCTTGTCGTGCGAGACCAGCAGCAGCGTGGTGCCCTGCTTGCGGAACTGGCGAATGCGGTCGAAGCTCTTGTGCTGGAAGTAGGCGTCGCCGACCGACAGCGCCTCGTCGACGATCAGGATATCCGGACGGCGCGCCGTGGCGACGCTGAACGCGACGCGCATCTGCATGCCGCTCGAATACACGCGCACCGGCTGGTCCATGTAGTCGCCAATGTCGGCGAATTCTTCGATCTGCGGCATCAGGCCGGTGATTTCCTCGACGGTCATGCCAAGCAGCTGGCCTGCCATGTAGGCATTCTGGCGGCCTGTGAAATCGGGATGGAAGCCCATGCCCAGTTCGAGCAGGGCCGCCACTCGGCCGGTCATGTGGACCGAACCGGTGGTTGGCTGGCTGGTGCCGGTAATCAGCTTGAGCAGCGTGCTTTTACCCGCGCCGTTAATGCCGATCAGGCCGACCGCTTCTCCCGGCATCACCTTGAAGTTAACGTCCTGGAGCACCCATTTCAGCTTGTGGCGCACGCCCTTGAACGGCAGCATCCACTCGCTCAGGCGCGACCAGCGCGTCGGATATTGTTTGTAGGCCTTGCCGAGATTGACAACAAAAATCGCGCCCATCAGAGTTCATCCACCATTTCGCCGGAGCGCTTGCGGAACAGGCGCATCGCAAACACGCACATCAGCACGGCCAGCACCAGCGCGGGAACCAGGCTGCCCCAGTCGGGCATCAGGCCCTTGACGAGGATGGTCTGGTAGGCGCCGATGATCTGGGCCATCGGATTCCACGCCAGCATGCCGCGCACGGTGTCAGGCAGGATTGAGGCCGGATAGACGATCGGCGTGAACCAGAACCAGAACTGGATGAAGATCGTGAAGAACTGGCCGACGTCGCGGAAGAATACATTGAGTACGCCGATGATCATGCCCAGCCCGATGGCGAACATCACCTGCAGCGCCAGTACCGGGAGGATGGCGAAGTAGGCAATGCCGGGGAAATTACCGGTAACGACCAGGAAGATCGTAAACAGCCCGAAGATGATGCCGAAGTTGAGCAGGGCGTTGAGCACGACGATCAGCGGCAGGCTAATGCGCGGAAAGCTGATTTTCTTGATCAGGTTGGCCTGGTCGATGAACATGCCCTGGGCGCGCGCGACGATCTCGGCGAACAGGCCCCAGGTCAGGATGCCGGCGCACAGGTAGATGCTGTAGGCGAAGGTATTGTCGCTGCCGGGCAGCTTGTTGCGCATGACTTCGGCGAAGATGACCGTGTAGACCAGGATCATCGCCAGCGGGCTCAGTAGCGACCAGGCTGCGCCGAGGATCGCGTTGCTGTATTTCGACTGGAATTCCCGCTTCACGCTGCCGAGCACGAAGCCGCGATAGGCCCACAGGCCGCGGAAGGTATGGCTGGAAATCATGGGCGGGCCCGCAGCGGCAACCTGCATGCAAGAGGGGAGATTGTCGTCATAGCGGTCGGATGGTCTGTGAGCGCAAAATTATACTCTACAGATTAGCTCGACAATTGTTACAGTTGTAAGTCCGGTCGGTTCCGGTGCCGTCACAGATGCTTCAATTGGTAACTTAATGGCACCATGTAGAAAATGAAGCTCAGGATCGAGGATACTGAAAAAAAGTGTCAGAAGACTAATGCCGTTAAGTTAAGCTAATAAATCGTCGTTCCCGCGAAGGCGGGAACCCATAGCGTCTACGAACTGACGTGCTATGGATTCCTGCGGGGCCGCCGAGGCCTTCGCGGGAATGACGGCCTTAACTGAACGGCATTAGTGTCAGAAGACAAGTTTCTGCAGGTGTTTCACATGGTGCATTGATCTATAATTATGGTTGTAAAAGGTTGTAAAAAGTTTACAAATAGTGGCGCACTAAACCCACTTTGAAGAGGTGACGAAATGTCGACTGCGTTGAAATTATCTGATGATCTGGTTGAAATGGCAAAGACCCATGCTGCCGCTGAGCATCGGTCGGTTCCAAAGCAAATTGAGTACTGGGCTCGTCTTGGGAAGGCGGTCGATGACAACCCTGGCCTGCCGCTTCAATTCATTAAAGACACACTGTTGGCGGTACAGGAAGCAAAAGCCGGACAGTTGACTACCTATACGTTTGGTGTGTGACGGTGCTGGAAATTCTCGTTACCCCGACGTTTATGAAGACCGCAAAAAAGCTGCACGCCAAGGATAAGGACGTAGTGGATAGGGCGGTGAAAGACATCGCGGCTAACCCAGCAATTGGTGAAGAGAAGAAGGGCGATTTGGTTGGCGTGTTTGTTCATAGATTCAAGTTGAATAAGCAAGAGGTGCTGCTGGCTTATCGCTTGCAATCTGACAAATTCGCACCTGGCGCGATAGTGTTGCTGAGCCTCGGATCGCACGAAAACTTTTATGCGGACCTGAAGCGGCTAAGGTAGGGAAAATACAACGCCCTACAGGAGGTAACCAAGATGGGACTAACACGCAATTTCAAGCAGACCGTTGTTGAACGAGTCAAGCGCGACCCGCCCTTTGCAAAGGCGCTGCTGGATGAGGCAGCTAGCCTGTTTCTGAATGGTGAACCGGAAACGGCGCGCTTGATCCTGCGCGACCTTGTTAATGCAACCGTGGGTTTCGAGGCACTGGCACGGCAGACGACCAAACCCAGTAAAAGCCTGCACAGGATGTTGTCGGAGCAGGGCAACCCGAGCATGGATAATCTCGCCGCCATTTTCTCAGCGATCAGGAAAGAGCTCAATGTAGGAATCCAGGTTCAAACGGTCGAACTTACCTGACGCGCCAAACACCTCCCCATTGATAGCTACGACCCCTGCACCAGCTTCTGCAGCGCTTCCGGCTTGATGATGATCAGGCGGTGCGAGTCCTTCTGCACGATCCCTTGCTGCACCAGCGTCAGCAGTGCGCGCGTGACGGTTTCGCGGCTGGTGTTGATCATGTTGGCGATATCCTGGTGGGTCGGCAGGTTTTCGACCACCGGCGGCGCGCCCGGCTGGTCGCTCGGCTTGCGCTGCATGAGCACAAGATAGGTGTAGATCCGCTTGGCGGTGTTATTAATCGACAGCAGCGCGCGGAACTCCGAATCGCGCTGGATTTTCTGCGCCAGATACTTGAGCATCTGGCTGGCCACGGAGGGCGAGTGCGCAAACAGATGCATCGCGGTCGGGGCCGGCAGGAAGGCGACTAGCACTTCCGTCATCGCTACCACTGACGCCGAACGGGTCGAGTTGTTAATCAGCGCGATCTCGCCGAAGAAGTCACCCGGCGCCAGCATGCGCAGCCCGATCGCGCGCCCGTCTTCCGTGATGTCAACCACCTGGAGCTGGCCGGACAGCAGGAACAGCAGGCCGTCGCCGCTGCCGCCTTTTTGCAGCACCACTTCACGCTTGGCGTGCTGGCGAATCCGCAGCTCCGCCTTGACCCGGATGATTTCTTCGTCGTTCAACTCCGCCAGCAACGGTATCTTGCGCAGGTGGATCTGGATCTGGCGCTGCTCATCGGGAGCAGGCGCGGCTGCGGCTGACGGTGCCGCCGCGGCCGATTCATCTTCACGGATATTTGCTTCCTTATTGGACGCCATACTTATCTTTCCGGGTGGTTCAGGTGCCGCATGTTCAGGCAAACATCGGGGCTATTTGGGCACAGCCGGCGGCAAATGCAATACCCGCCGCATTAGCGCCAATGTCGCGCCAGCAAAATGCGCGGTCAGGCACCAGCGACTGCAGGCATTCAATTACCCAGCCGCCGACCAACATACCCAGCAGCCAGGCCGCGCTTTCCAGCGCACCCTCGGCAATCCGCAACGCCAGCGCGCTAAGTGCGGCAAATGCCGCGAAATGCAGGAGTTTGTCGTTTGGCAACTTGGGCAGCCAGCGGTTGGGAACCAGGCAGCCGGCGGACAGGGTCGCTGCAGCACCCACGAACAATATTATTTCCCCGCCCATGCCCATCCTTACCAACAAAATTCCGTGAAGCCAGATTGTATACGTTCAAGGGCCCTGTACATGCCAGCTGAGCTGAAGAAGCCGGTTATTGTACTTAAACAGGGAAATATCTTCATTGTTGTATACCGCCCGCGCCTCAAGCTGCAGCGATTGGTTTTTTTTGATCGGGTAGACGAGGGTTCCGCGCACAACGTGGGTTGCCTGCTTGCGCACCTGATCGATCAGGCCTGGCGCATACGGAAGTTCGCTGCGCCAGCCTTGGCGCGTGTAGCCCATTTCGCCGGTCAGTTCGCCCAGCAGCTTGCGTCGCGCCAGCAGGTTGAGAGCGACGCCGTCGCGGCTGCCGCCCGGGCGTGCGGCGCTGGCGCGGTCGTCCAGGAAGCCGATGCTGGCGCTGGCGTACAGGCCGTCCTGGCGGTACGATAATTGCCCGCGCAATTCGAAGGTATTCGAATCGAAGTTGGTCAGGTTCAGGTATTCGGTGCGCGTGATCCCGCCCATCAGGTTGAACTGCAGGCTGTTCGGCAAGGGCAGCGGTGGACCAATGCGCGCCTGCAGCTGCAGCTGGCGCTGATAGAAATGGCCGCCAAGGCCGGTCAACCCCAGCATAGCCGTGGTGCGCAGCGTCCATTTGCCAAAGCGGTACGGACTTTCTACGCCCATGTAGAGCGAGGCGCTGTCGTACTGGCGAAGCGTGTCGTTGCGCCGACCCTGGTACTGGACGAAGCCGATGGTGCCATTCGGCGTCACTTCGCGCATGTACTCGGCGGCCAGCATGGTGTACTGGTCGTGCCTGGGCAGGAAGTCGGGCAGCAGGGGCAGTTCGATCTGGCCGCCGTCGCGGTCGATGATGTAGCTCGGCTTGCTGGCGCCCTGGTTCACGTTCTGGTCGACGCCGCGGCCGAGCACGAACGACGAAGCGCTGATCGCATGCCAGCGCTCGCAGCCGGTCTCGCGCGCGTCGGCGATCAGGTCCAGGATGCCCTGGGGCGGGTCGAAACGCGTCTCGATGATGGCGAACAGGCGCGCGGCCTCGTCGGCGTGCCCCAGGCTGCACTGGATCAGGGCCACTTCGAGGTAGGCCCCCGCGTGCAGCGGTTCGTTTTCGATCACCCGCATCAGGGCGGCCGAGGCGTCGTTCTTGCGGCCTTCGGCGAGCGACTGCAGGGCGTCCGCGTACAAGTCGGGCTGCGCTGCTTCAGGTTCGTGCGGCTGCTGAGCGTGGACCGCCACGCTCAGCGCCAGCATAGCCGCGCCGACCAACTGTTTCATCGTCATGCGGCCATTCCTTGCGTTTCGGGCTGTTGCGCCGTCGGGACGTCGCTTGCCCCTTCCGTACCAGGGTCGAAGGTATACAGGGTGGTCGGCTTTTCCTTGCCGCGCAGTAGGCGGTCGCCCAGCAGGATGAAGCGGTGGCGGGTCGAACGCTTCACGGTGCCGGCGCCGACGATCACGTTGTGAACGAAATCGCGCGCAGCCTGTTCGAGGCGTGATGCGGTGTTCACGCTGTCGCCGACGGCAGTATAAATGCTGCGGAACGAGGTGCCGAAGTCGCCCGCCATGGCCGGCCCGCTTTCGATGCCGATACGTACGCGCAGCGGCGGGAAGCCAGCCTTCATCCGTTGCTGGCTCATTCGCTCGACCCGCAGCGTGATCGCGCGCGCTGCATCCAGCGCCAGATCGGCATGCTGCTCGATCGGCAGCGGGGCTCCCCAGAAGGCCACCAGGCCGTCGCCAGTGTATTTGTCGAGGGTGCCTTGGTGCGCGATGACCGGTTCGGTCAGGCAGTCGAGGAAGTCGCGCGTCAAGCTGGCCGCGTCCTCCACCGGCAGCGATTCGACCTGGCTGGTATAGCCTTCCATGTCGGCGACGAGGGTCGTCACGTCGAGCTGGCGCGGGCGCAGCGGGTCTTCAACGTCGCTGCGAAGCAGCTGTTCGACCACTTCAGGCGCAACGTACTGGCGCAGGGTGTCAAGCAGGTGGCGCGAGCGGCGCTGCGACTGCTGCCACTGGTAGGGTACGGCAAAGGCGAGCAGGAAAAGGTTGGTCGCCAGCGGCGCCGTGGTGGAAAAGTGCGGGTCGTGACGGCTGGCGAAGTACGCCAGTACCAGCCACGCGGCGGACATGGCGCCCAGCATGCCGACGCTGGCCACGGCCGACAGGCGCGGGAAAGCGAAGGTGGCGAGCAGGGCGGCGCCGACGGCAAAGAGGCAGGCCAGCAGTGCGCCCGGCCACGGAGCGGGCGCCGAACCTTCCTGCATGTCGAGCAGGGTGGATAGCATGGTGGCCTGCACCCCGAGGCCGGGACGGTTGGCGGCTAGCGGCGTCGACACCCGGTCGCCCTGTCCCATCGAGGACGAACCGATGATCACCAGCCGCCCGCTGACGCTGGACGGGTCGATCGTCTCCTGCAGGATTTCGGCGGCGGTCACCACCGTGTAGGCACGCCAGTCGCGCTTGTAGTTAACCCGCATTAAACCGGTGTCGGGCAGCGCGAGCGGCGGCTTGCCGGTGCAGCAGTTGACCAGGGCCAGTGCCAGTGCCGGATACTGCTGCTTATTATATGTAGTCACCATCGGTACGCGGCGCAGGGTGCCGTCGGCGTCGGGAATGAAGCCGATGTTGCCGACCCGGGGCGCCTGCGCCAGCCCGGCGTGGTTCGCGATATAGCCGGTCGCCTCGACACCGCTGCCGGCGTAGCCGCGCACGGCGCCCGCCAGCACGCCTTCGCGCAGCAGTTGCGGGCGCTTGGGCTGGTAGTCGAAGGCCTGGGCCATTACCACCGGGCCATGTTCGGCCAGCGCAGCCAGCCTGGCGTCGCCGGCACGGTCGGAATGTTCGGAAAAGACGATGTCGAGTGCAACGCCGCGCGCACCGTAGGTACCGATAAGGGTTTCAACCAGGCCGGCGATGCGCTCGCGCGGCCACGGCCACGGACCCAGCTCGCTGGTGCTGCTTTCGTCGATGTCCACCACCAGGATACGTGCTTCGGGCGCATCGCTCACTTGCAGCTTGATAAATACGTCGCGCAGCCATTCGTTGCCGAAATACGACACATCGCGCGGTGCGCCCCATTGCGCCCAGACCGTCAGCAGGATGGCGGCGGCGGCGATCAGCGCGCGCACAAGCCCGGCGGGCAGGCGCAACGGCCAACGCGGCACAGAATGGGAAGGGGAAGTTTCAAGCACGCCGGCTGGAAAGTGCATCAACACTTGTTCTGAATAAACATCCAGTATATCGCGTTAGGGAAGGCTGAAACACAGTTGCTACAAAATGTAAGCAACTGATTGCCATAGGGAACTTGATCTAGAATGTGATCGTCATCACGGAAAACGTCGTTCCACGTCGGATAATGGTGGAAAAGGGGAAAACTATGCTGCGTCAACTACTCGTAACCGCCAGCTTCGCACTTGCTGCGCAGGCTGCACATGCTGCCGAAGCGGGCAAGATCATCTTCGCGGCAGGCAGTGCCCAGGTGGTGGACCGCCCGGCTGCCGAAGGCGCGCGCGTGCAGGAAGGCGAGCTGCTAAGTACCGGCCCAGACGGTTTCATTTACGTCAAGACGATCGACAACGGCCTGTTCATCCTGCGCCCTAACACCAGGGCGCGTATCGCAACCTACCACGTCGACGCGAAAAATCCGGCCAACACCCGCATCAAGCTCGAACTGCTGAGCGGGGTGGCGCGCAGCCGTTCCGGCGAGGCCGTCAAGCTGGCGCGCCAGAATTTCCGTTTCAATACCCCTGTCGCCGCCATCGGCGTACGCGGCACCGACTTTACCGTTTTCACCGACAACAATACCTCGCGCGTGGCCGTGATCTCCGGCGGCATCGTGGTCAGCGGCTTCATGGGCGCCTGCCGTCCGGAGGGCGCGGGCCCTTGCGAGGGCACTGCCAGCCGCGAGCTGTCGGCTTCCCAGCGCGGCCAGTTGCTGCAGGTGCAGCGCGGCCAGGCAGCGCCGCAGTTGCTGCAGGGCGGCGCCTTGGGACCGGACGACGTCGCGCCGCCGCGCGGTGATGAGCCGATCGGCAAGAATTCGGGCGTCAACAGCTCGTCGGCTATCGTATCGGCCGAACCGAACCTGGATGCCAAGAAAAGCCAGAGCTTGAGTGCGGCCGTGGGCCAGCCTCCAGTGGTTGCACCGCCGCAGCCGGTCGCGCCGGCGCCGCCTCCGGTTGAAACCACGCCACCGCCGGTAACGCCGCCCGTAGTGCAGCCGCCGGAACTGCTGCCCCGCACCGTCGTGTGGGGCCGCTGGCAGCCGGTGATCGGGCGCCCGGCACAAATTAACTTTGAGGCCGAAAAGAGCAAGTCTGACTTAGTCGCTGTTAATGGCAACTTCGTGTTGTTCCAGACCCGCGGCAAGGACTACGCGGCGCCGGTCAACGGCAGCATCGGTTTCCAGTTGGCCGAAAGCGAAGCCTATATATATAGCACCGATGGAGCAGGGGGGGGCGTGGTCACGCCGTCGAAGCTGACCAACGGCTCGCTGAACGTCGATTTCGGGACCCGCCTGTTCACTACGGCAATGGACCTGCAGGATGGCGCCAGCGTGGTCAGGCTGCAAGCAGGCGGCGCGGTCAGCGCCACTGGCGGTCTTTTCGGCGACAGTTCGTACTCGCGCCCTGGCTACATGAACGTCACGGGCCAGTTGAGCAGCGAAAACGGCGGCGAGGCGGCGTATGTCTTCGATAGCCGCCTTGACACCACACGCACCGTGAACGGTGTCACCTACTGGCAAAAATAGCAGGCCCCCGCGCTTCAACCGCCCACGGCAACGAAGCGTTCTATTATGTGTGCCTGGCAGGGCGCACCTGTTGGTGAAAGGCCGGTCGCGAGATCCGGGCTTCACCACCTCTGGCGAACGCCATGCCATCCCCTTCCACTTCCAGCGACCACAGCCGGGCTTCCGACCAGGAAGCCGTGCGCAAGATGCGGTATTAGTCCGATCAGGCGACTGCCCCGGACGCTTTCTCGGACGTGCGCAACGCCGGCCTGCCGGCTAATGCCGTTAAGTTAAGCTAATAAATCGTCGTTCCCGCGAAGGCGGGAACCCACAGCGTCTACGAACTGACGTGCTATGGATTCCCGCCTTCGCGGGAATGACGGCCTTAACAGAACGGAATTACGGCCTGCCGGCAAGTTTTTTTTGGCCGGGTCAACCTTACGCTGTCGCAAAACCGATACGCAGCAGTTAATACGTTCAACATTTATTGTTTCAATTTGTAAGTGTCACTTTGTCGCTTATTTGAAAAAACATGAATGGCGTGCGATCGACAGGAGCGCCAGGGGACCCAGTAAAAGAGCGAAATCCCACCTTCCGCCCGGGGCGTGCAGGGAAATCGGGATTGTCTTAGGGCAAGGTATTGCTTTCGCGGTAATATTCTCTGATAATGATCCGCCATATTTTTATGGGAAAAAATCCAAGTAATGTTTGAAGGAATTGTTCATTTTTGTGATGATCGTCACACAAGGTGGGCAAGGCCTTCTGCCATTATTCGGTACGTTGGATTGCAGCCCACACATGTGTCACTGCAAATTGAATTTACTCATGATCGAAAGATCGACATAGGAGCATTAAATGGCATCGACTTATCACACCCAGATTCAGAAGCTGTACGTTGCTTACTTCAACCGTCCAGCAGACTTTCTGGGCCTCGACTACTGGGAAGGCGTAGTTGAGCGCGCCGCCGCCGCTGCCGGCACCGACCCAGTTAAAGTTACTGCTGCAGTTAACGCAACCCTCGCAGCGATCTCCGGCGGTTTCGCCGCGAGCGCTGAATACAAAGCCGAATACGCTGGCCTGGACACCGAACACGTCGTTGGTAAGATTTACCAGAACTTGTTCGGCCACGCCCCTGACCTGCCAGGCCTGATCTACTGGTCGAACGGCATCCGCGCCGGTAACTTCACCATCGCTACCGCAGTTACCGTGATCGCCGGTGGCGCACAAGGTTCCGACCTGGTCGCATTCAACAACAAGGTGACCGCGGCTACCGCCTTCACCAACGCACTCGACACCGGCGCAGAAGTCCTGGCTTACAGCGGCGAAGCCGCCCTGGCAGCTGGTAACCTGTTTATCGCTGGCGTAACCAATGACGCATCCCTGGCAGCAGCTATCGCTCCTGCTGCCCTGAACGCAACCATCGCGTCGATCGTTGAATTGGCTAACCCGGGCACCACGTTCAACCTGACTACTGGTCTGGATACCGTTCTGGGCACTTCGGGCAACGACACCATCAACGGTGGCACCCTGAACACCTTAAGCGCATTCGATAACATCGACGGCGGTGCTGGTAACGACACCCTGACGATTCTGACCGACGCTGCTACCCTGCCAGGCGGCGCGACCATCAAGAACGTCGAGAACATCAATGTGAACGCCTCCGTTGCAGGTAATTTCACTGCAAATGCCTCGGCCTACACCGGCGTTAAGTCCTTCTCCGTGGTTTCCTCGGCACAAGCCGCTGGCACCCTGACCGTTGACTCCGCTTCTGGCGTTACCGTCAACTCCGCAGCAGCAACCACCGGCATCATCAACGTTGGTCAATCTGTTGCAGCTACCGGCGCTGTGGACGTTTCCAAAGTCATCACCGCCGCAGGCAACAACATTGGTGGTGCAATCAACATTAAGGGTGGTACCACCGTTAATGTTTCCACTTCCGCTACCAACTCCGGCGCTGCCGGTACTGTAGTTTCCCAAGGCGACGTAACCGTTACCGGTACTGCTGACACTACCTCCGTCACCGTTAAGCAATCCGCAACCGTTGCTGCTGTTGCAGCTGCTGCAGAGACTGCTGTTGTTGACTTCGGCGGCGTGGCAGCTCAGAACGCCACGATCGTGGTTGGCGGCCTGACCCTGACGGTTACCGACGTTGGCGGTATGACTGGTGCTGAGATCGCTGCAGCTTTTGCGAGCCTGGCCAACGGCGCAACCGGTCCTAACCCTGCCAAAGGTACCTTCACCGGTACTCTGACTGGCTGGAGCACTGGTGTAGTTGGCGCTGTTGATCAGATTACCTTCACCAGCACCACCAACGCCAACGTAACCAACCTGGCGGTTACCGGTACTGCAACGATCACTGGTGTGACCACGACCAACGGTACCGCTGGTAACAACGGTATCACTGCTGGTGCTATTGCCATCACCGACGTGAACGCAGCCTCGGCTTCCGCTGCTGGCAAGATCACCACCGTCAGCCTGGAAAACTTCGGTGCAACCACCATCAACTCGGGTGCCCTGGCTACCCTGACCCTGGCTGGTAAGGGCACCACCGTGACCGAAACCGCTGGTGCACTGACCACCGCGACTGCTACGACCCTGGCTCTGAACCTGAATGGCGTGACCACTTCCGGCGCAGTGACCCTGGACGCAGACCACACCACGCTGAACATCGCTTCCAGCACCGCTACGAACACGCTGGCAAACCTGGCTGCTTCCGGCGCCAAGGCTGTCAACATCAGCGGCGACAAGGCTCTGGTGGTATCCGCTCACACTCTGGATGCAGCTGCTGTTATCACCAGCACCAACTCCACTGGCGTGACCATCACCGCAGAACTGGGCACTGGTGTGACCTTCGTTGGCGGTGCAGGCGACGACGAAATCGGCCTGGGCGCTTCGACCAAGGCATCCACCCTGGGCGCTGGCGACGACGTTGTGACCCTGAGCGGTGCCGCTCTGGGCGTTGACGGTTCTGTGGCTGGTGGCGATGGCCGCGACACCCTGGTGCTGACCGCTGCGAACGCGATCACCGCTACCGCAGGCACCGCTGTTGCAAACTTCTCCGGCAAGGTAACCGGTTTCGAAGTCCTGGCAGTTGGCGCTGTCGGCGTCGCTGGTGAAATCAAAGTGGCTAGCCTGGACAACTCGTCCTGGAACGCCATTGACACCGTGCTGTTCACCGGTGCTGTTGGTGCAGCAGTGACTGTTTCCGGCCTGGTAAGCGGCGACACCATCGCCTTTGAAGCAACCAACGGTGCAGCAACCACCGCCGCTGTAACCGGTGCGACCGCTGCTACTGCTGACGTGCTGAACGTAAGCATCTCCGGCACTGCTGGTATCAACGTCAACACCGTTATCGCTGCTGACATCGAAACCATCAACTTCAAGACCGACGACGCGGCTACCACCGCTTCGGGCATCCAGCACACCGCTGCGCTGACCGCCGGTTCCGTGAAGACCATCACTGTTGCAGGTGATGCAGGCCTGGCGCTGACCAACACCGACACCACCGTCACCTCCTTCGACGCTACCGGCGTTACCAAGGGTGCTGTGAACTGGACCACCGGTGCACTGGCTGCTGCTGCCACCATCAAAGGTGGCGCTGGTATTAACACCATCGATGCTAGCCTGGCTACCAAGGCTGTGACCTACACCGGCGGTGCAGGCGTTGATAACATCACCATCAGCAACGCTAATGCTAACGTGATTGATGCCGGTGCTGGTAACGACGTTATCACCGTAGGTAACGGCGCGAACACCATCACCGCAGGTGCTGGCAACGACACCATCAACCTGGGTAGCGGCGCTAACACCGTGGATACCGGTGCAGGCACTAACAGCGTGAACTTCGATGTTGCAATCGCTGGCCTGAACAAGATCACCCTGGGTTCCGGTGTTGATACCCTGGACTTCGACGTTGTCTCGACGGCTGCTGGTTACTACCCATCGGTTACCGGCATCGCTGCTGGCGACAAGATTGACTTCGTATCTGCCTTCGCCGTTGCTGACGAAGCAACCCTGGGCGCGAAGATCACCCTGGGTGGTAACGCATCGTTTGCTAACTACCTGGACGCTGCTACTGCAACCGGTGGTGCAACTGCAGGTCAGGAAGTGAACTGGTTCCAGTTCAACGGTAACACCTACGTCACCCTGGACAATAGCGCTGAAGCAACCTTCAAGGATGGTTCTGACCTGGTGATCGAACTGGTTGGTCTGGTTGACCTGAGCACCTCGACCCTGGTAGCCGAAGTCATCACCATCGTTTAATTCCCTTAAACGACAAGCATCCGCCCCCGGGTAGGTGCTTTAGGTGAGAGCCTCTCAACCCCATCCCTCACAAAAGGGGTGGGGTTTTTTCTTAGTGCATCGCAAAATGGTGTGCTCAGAAAAGACCCCAAATAACAAGGAAAAGCAATGAGTGACTGGACTGCCGGCTATGTGGCCGATATTGGCTATACCTATGGCTATTACACCGAATTGAATCCACAGCGTGTCAAGCTCGCATTTCTGAACCAGGGCTTGGTTTTCCCAGAGGTCGGTACTGCGTGCGAGCTAGGTTTTGGCCAAGGATTGAGTGCCAACGTCCACGCCGCCGCCTCGGTCACCCAGTGGCACGGCACTGACTTCAATCCCAGTCAGGCGGGCTTCGCCCAGGAATTGGCCGCCGCTTCCGGTACTGGCGCCAAGCTCTACGACGAAGCCTTCGCCGACTTCGCCAACCGGGCCGATCTTCCGGACTTCGACTACATCGGCCTGCACGGAATATGGAGCTGGATTTCCGACGAGAATCGCCAAGTCATCGTCGACTTCATCCGCAAGAAGCTCAAAGTCGGCGGTGTGCTCTACATCAGCTACAACACCTTGCCGGGCTGGGCTGCCTTTGCCCCCATGCGCCACCTCATGACCGAGCATGCCGAGGTACTCGGCTCGGAAGGCCGTGGCATCGTCAGCCGCATCGACGGTGCCCTCGACTTCGCCGAGAAGCTGCTGGCGACCAATCCCCTCTTCAGCCGTGCCAACCCGCTGGTCGGGGATCGCCTGAAGAAGATGAAGGAACACAACCGCCATTACCTCGCCCACGAATACTTCAACCGCGACTGGCACCCGATGCACTTTGCCACCATGGCCGAATGGCTAGACGGCGCCAAGGTGCAGTTCGCCTGCTCCGCCCACTACCTCGACCACATCGAGGCGGTCAATCTAACCGCAGAACAGCAGGCCTTCCTGAAGGAAGTCCCTGATCCGATGTTCCGCGAGACCACTCGCGACTTCATGGTCAACCAGCAGTTCCGGCGCGACTACTGGGTCAAGGGCGCGCGCAAGCTGAATGCGCTGGAGCAGGCGGAAGCGCTGCGTGCGCAGAAGGTCATCCTCACCACCCACCGCGCTGCCGTGTCGCTAAAGGTCACCGGCGCCCTTGGCGAGGCCGACATGAGCGAGGCCGTCTACGCCCCCATCCTCGACCTGCTGGCCGACCACAAGGCCAAGACGCTGGGTCAGATCGAGCAGTCACTGAAGGACAAAGGCATTGCCGTCGCCCAAATCATCCAGGCCGCCATGGTGCTCACCAGTGCCGGCCACCTGGCGTTGGTGCAGGACGATCAGGTGATCAATAAGGCCAAGACGCAGACCGACAAGCTCAACGCCCACCTCTGCCAGAAGGCGCGCGGCAGCAACGATATCGGTTACCTGGCTAGCCCAGTAACTGGAGGTGGTTTTGCCGTCAACCGCTTCCAACAACTCTTCCTCATCAGCATCGGCCAAGGCAAAGAACAGCCCGCCGAATGGGCGCAATCCGTGTGGCAGATTCTTGCCGCCCAAGGCCAGAAACTGGTCAAGGAAGGCAAGACGCTGGAGACTTCTGAGGAGAATCAGACCGAACTCACGGCCCAAGCCCAGACCTTCGCTGAGAGACAGTTGCCCATTCTCAAGGCGTTGCAGATCGTTTGAGTTGAAAGCCATTGAAACCCCTGTAACTTCGGTTGACTGCCGCGACATCATCCGCAAACTCGCGCATATATCATTCTGACGGTAGCAACCAACAGAAGCCCAAGGCCCTCATACGGTCTTGGGCTTTTACCATTTCTGGACCGTCAAGAAGGAATCCCATCATGAAGAAGGCTATACGCCCTCCCGCGCTCGGCTGGATAACGCCCGATAAGGACAGCACCCGCCCATCCCAAGGCCGACCGAGAGGCACCCGTGTTCGGCCCTACGACCCTCAGGAAGGCGGTCTTGCCGCGCAGCCTGGACCTGATGCTCTCGCTGAGGTAGCGCCGCTAGACAAGCCGTCACGGCAGGAGGCTACGCGCTTGGCCTCCATAGATCCGCAATCGCCCACTCCCACAGTCCCCCGTCGGCCTCGTCAGCCACGGTTGATTTTCTTTGGTCATCGGACACACGATGCGCACCGATGCCGACCAAAAAGCCGCACGCAGCGCCAAGCGGACGCCACCGGCCAGGGCAGGACCGAAGCCTCGAAGGCGGCCCGTCAGGGAGAGCAAAACATCAGCGACAACAACCATTCAGGAGAACGAGATGAGCACCGACAATCCGAACTAGACCATCATTCTCAACTGGCGCACCAAAGGATTCGGTTGCGTCAAGAATTGTCAATATTACAATTGGCGCGACTCGCCGCTCCTGCCCCACGGAGGGCAGAGCGCCGAGGCAGTATCGAGCTTCATCACGCAATGCCGAAAGACGTTCGTCACCATCAGCGGCGGGGCCGATCCGCTCTATCGCTACGAGGAATACGGCGACCAATTACTAGAGATGATCGCCGTCATCAAGGCCCACGGTTTCCGGGTGCGCCTGATCACGCGGGAAGTGCAGCACATCGCCAAGCTGCGCGGCGTGGTCGATCACTTCTCGATCTCGCTGGATGCGGATGTCCTGGACGAGATAGACCAGCATCGAGCGGACTGGGCGGGACTCGATATCGATTACTCCCTGGTGCTTCCGGCGATCCCGAGCGCCGACCTCGTGCGCATCAAGCCGCAGTACGCTGCCCTGCGCGGTAAATCGGCGGGCGATTGGTGTTGAGGGAGAACCTGAACAGCATCTTCTCCGTGGACAGGAAGTCGCTGTCTTTCGGCCACAACGGCATCGTGTTTGTGCCGAAGGCGCTGTGCCTGAGCGGGAGCTACCTGTCCACCATCGACTGCGCCGGGTACGAGATCATGCAGGACAACGAGGCGCTGGCCGCCTACCTGATGGGCGACCCGCGCATCCACCTGTTCGGAGGCATGGTGCGTCACCTAGTCAGTCCGACGCTGCACACGGACTACGGCGATATCGACGTAATCGCCACCGATCCCGCCGTCATCGAGGAACTGACGGGCCGCTTCGGCTACGCGTTCCGGGAAAGCTCCACCAGCGAAAATTATCCGCGCTACTTCCTGGGCAAATCCAGCAGGGCAGGGAAGACGATCCAGCTGATCCTGATGCGGTCAGGCGCGGATGCCATGAGGTTCATCCATAACGCCCAGTACGACCTGGACCGGATCGGGTAAAGGTGTGTTGCAGGATTTGGACGGGTGGATTCGACGCAAGCTGCGCTGCCTGCTATGGCGGCAATGGAAGCGTCCTGCTACCCGGAGGAAGAGGCTACAAGCAAGAGGCCTCGACGATCAACGCGCGTGGAAGTCGGCAGTCAATGGGCGAGGACCTTGGTGGAACGCCGGGGCGAGTCACATGAACGCCGCCTATCCAACGAGCTTCTTCGACGTATTAGGGTTGGTCTCGCTGCTGGAAACCCGGCAGCGCTTCCAGATTGTTCAATGAACCGCCGTATCCGGAACCGCAAGTACGGTGGTGTGAGAGGGCGACGGGGGTAACCCCGTCCCCTACTCGATGTCCAGCTTGGGCGCGTCTAAAAAACGCTACAATGAAAGAATGATTGTTTAGCAATTCTATTTTGAGCGGACGAAGGAGACCTAATGGACTGGACGGCTGGCTATGCATCGGATGTGGCCGCATGACACCGGCCCGCCAGGCTGAGTGGCTCACCAGGACGGGCCTGCAGCTGCTGGTCCCGCGCGACACGGCGACGCTGGCGGGATTATCTAAGCCGGGCCGGTTTTTTGAATGCCGCAGACCGCTAACCCTGGCGGTCCTGCGGCAATCCGCTTTCATGGCGGATGCTGCCGTCCGTCGTTTCTATGCCACGCCCGCCTTCGCAAACTTCTGCAAAAAACCACGTCGCGACGCTGGCACGCAACAAATTTGTGATGTGCATCACATTTCCACCAGCTTTTCCGCGATAATGTCTTCTGAATCAATTTTTCTGTGGCAACGGTAACCTGGACTCCTGAAAGCCCGGCGCTCGCCGCGCTGGCATGCTTTCACCCTGAACCTTTAGCGGTAACCTCATAAATGATAAATAAATTTCTTAAGCCTAAGAACGAGATCGAGCAGGTGCTGGCGACTTTCAAGGGCACCTTCATCACCATCGGCGTGTTCAGTGCGATCACTAACCTGCTGATGCTGGTGCCTTCGCTGTACATGCTGCAGGTTTATGACCGCGTGCTGGCAAGCCGCAATGAGGTCACGCTGCTGATGCTGACGGTGCTGATGCTGGGCGCCTTCATGCTGATGGGCGCGCTTGAGCTGATCCGTTCATTCGTCCTGATCCGCGTCGGCGCCAAGTTCGACATGCAGCTGAACAAGCGCGTGTACACCGCCGCCTTCGAGCAAAACCTCAAGAAGGCGGGCGGCAACGCCGGCCAGGCCTTGCAAGACCTCACCAACCTGCGCCAATTCCTGACCGGAAATGCGCTGTTCGCGTTCTTCGACGCGCCGTGGTTCCCGATCTACCTGATCGTGATCTTTTTCTTCGAGCCGTCGCTTGGCTTCTTCGCACTGGGCGGTACAGTCATCCTGGTTGCGCTGGCCTATATCAACGAGCGGGTCTCGCGCAAGCCACTGGCTGAAGCAAATACCATGGCCATCACGGCAACCAATCTGGCCACCAATAATTTGCGCAATGCGGAAGTCATCGAGTCGATGGGCATGCTGCCGAACCTGCTCGGCCGCTGGTTCAAAGCGCACGGCCGCTTCCTGCATCTGCAGGCCGAAGCGAGCGAAAAAGCCGGCATTGTCGGCGCCCTGACCAAGTTCGTCCAGGTATCCTTGCAGTCGCTGGTGCTCGGTTATGGTGCGCTCCTGGCAATCGAAGGAAAAATCTCACCCGGCATGATGATTGCCGCATCCATCCTGGTCGGCCGCGCGCTTGCGCCAGTGCAGCTGGTGATCGGTGTCTGGAAGAGTTTCAGTACGACGCGAAGCGCCTATGAGCGCCTGAGCACCTTGTTGGAAGCTAATCCGGCGCGCGAGGCAGGCATGCCACTGCCGAAGCCGATGGGTGCGTTGAGCGTCGAAGGAGTCACGGCCGCGCCGCCTGGGTCGAAAGTTCCGGTTGTAAAAAATCTTACTTTCGCGATTGCGCCAGGCGACGTCCTGGGTGTCATCGGCCCAAGTGGTTCTGGCAAGTCGACCCTGGCGCGCCTGCTGGTCGGTGTCTGGCCTGCCTTCATGGGTAAGGTCCGCCTCGACGGCGCCGACATCTATCACTGGAATAAAGGCGAGCTGGGACCAAACATTGGTTACCTGCCGCAGGACATCGAACTGTTTGGCGGGACGATTAGTGAAAATATCGCCCGCTTCGGCGAAATTGATCCGGAAAAGGTCGTCCTGGCTGCAAAGCGCGCCGGGGTTCATGAGCTGATTTTGCAGTTCCCGGAAGGGTATGACACCATCCTCGGGGACAGCGGCGCCGGTCTTTCCGGCGGCCAGAAGCAGCGCCTTGGCCTCGCCCGCGCAATGTATGGTGATCCGTCGGTGATCGTTCTGGATGAACCAAATTCAAACCTGGATGATGTTGGCGAGAACGCACTGGTACAGGCGGTAGGCGATCTGAAGAGCCGTGGCAAGACCATTGTGCTGATCACGCATCGCACCAGCATTATCGGTGTCACCAACAAGCTTCTCTTGCTGCGCGACGGTAACGCCCAAGCCTTTGGCCCGACCCAACAGGTGCTGGCGGCCCTGCAGGAAGCCAACCAGAAACAGATCCAGGCCAACCAGCAGGCCGCCCAGGCACAAGCTCAAGCCCAGGAACAAGCACAAGCCCAGTTGAGCGCGCAGCAGCTGGCGCAGCAAAACTCGCCTGCCGAGCCGGGCCATGGCGCGGCAGCGACGACGGAACAGGAAAAATGATGAAAGCACTTCACGACAAGAACCAGATAACGGAAGTCATTACCCATGACGTGACCCCGTTGACGGTGAAAACCGACGCAGGCGCGTACAGCAAGCTGGGCTGGATTGTCAGCCTGGTGGGCATGGGCGGCTTCCTGCTGTGGGCACTGCTGGCGCCGCTGGACAAGGGTGTGCCGCTGTCGGGGACGGTGACCGCCGAAGGCAACCGCAAGACCGTTCAGCACCTGACCGGCGGCACCATCCAGGAAATCCTGGTCAAGGACGGCGACGTGGTCAAGGCCGGGCAGACCCTGGTGCGCATGAATCCGGTCGTCGCCAAGTCGGCTGCCGACATTACCAGCGGCCAGTACCTGACCGCGCGCGCCACCGAAGCGCGACTGCTGGCGGAACGCGACGGCGCCAGGAAGGTCACCTTCCCGGCCGACCTGCAGAATGACGCGGCGGATCCGCGCATCTCTGAACTGAAGAGCCTGCAGAACCAGCTGTTCATGTCCCGCCAGTCCTCGCTGCAAAGCGAGCTGGGCGCGCTGGACGAGAACATCGCCGGCCTCAAGCTGCAGATGCGCGGCATGCAGGAATCACGCGACAGCAAGAAGGTCCAGCTGTCGCTACTGAAGGAACAGCTTGACGGCATGCGCGACCTGGCCAAGGAAGGCTATGTAGCGCGCAATCGCCTGCTGGACCTGGAACGTACCTATGCCCAGATTGGCGGCTCGATTTCTGAAGACATCGGCAATATCGGGCGTGCCCAGCGCCAGGTCATCGAACTGACCCTGCGCCGCTCACAGCGCATGCAGGATTACCAGAAGGAAGTGCGCACCCAGCTGGCCGAAGTGCAGAAGGAAGCCGAAGCCCTTGGCAGCCGTAAAACGGCGCAGGACTTTGAACTGGCCAATGTCGATGTCAAGGCGCCGGTGGACGGCGTGGTGGTAGGCCTGGCCGTGTTCACCCAGGGCGGCGTGGTCTCGCCTGGCTTCCGCATGATGGACATTGTGCCGAGCGGCAACTCGCTGGTGGCCGAAGGCCGCCTGGCTGTCAACCTGGTCGACAAAGTACACACCGGCCTGCCGGTCGAGCTGATGTTCTCGGCATTCAACACCAACACCACGCCGCATATCCCCGGCGAAGTGACCCAGGTGTCGGCCGACCGTTCGGTTGACGATCGCACCGGCGAGCCTTACTACATGGTCCGCGTCAAGGTAACCGATGCCGGCGCCAAGCTGATCGCCAAAAACAAGCTCGATATCCAGCCAGGCATGCCGGTGGACCTGTTCGTGAAGACCGGTGAACGCACGATGATGAACTACTTGATCAAGCCGATTATCGACCGTGCAAAGACTTCGATGAGCGAGGATTGATCGTGGCCCAGGTAAAATCAAATGGAAGCACCGGCCGGCTTGGCCGGACCGCATGGGCACTGGCCGTGTTGCTGGCGATGTCTGCCGGCAGCGCCAGTGCGATCAGCCTGCAACAGGCTTACCAGGCGGCGCTGGCGAATGACCCTTCCTACCGCATGAACTTTTTCGAGAATGAGTCAGGCAAGGAAAATCGCATCATCGGCCGTGCCGCCCTGCTGCCAAATATTTCAGGCAGCTATAGCGCAAACCGGGTCCGCGCCGACGTGACGCAGGAAACCTTGGGCAAGGAAAATGTTACCCATCCACGCTACACCAGCCGTAGTGCGGTGGCGCAGCTGCGCCAGCCACTGATTAATTTCGAGGCATACGCGCGCTACCGCCAGGGCATCGCCCAGGCAGGCGAGAGCGCGGAACGCTTTGAAACCAACAAGGACGCGGTGGCGGTACGAGTTGTCAGTGCTTATGTCGACGCCTTGTATGCGCGTGACCAGCTGAAGCTGGTGAAAGCAGAGCGCGATGCGTTCAGCGAGCAAATGAAAGTCAACAACCGCCTGTTCGACAAGGGCGAGGGTACCCGGACCGATATGCTGGAGACCCAGGCCCGGCTCGACTTGGCCGAAGCCCAGGTGCTCGAAGCCGAGGATGCATTGACGGCAGCCCGCACCACGCTCGAGGGCGTGATCGGCATGCCTGCGGGTGAGCTGGACAGCTTGTCGGCGTCGTTCAAGATCGACCCGCTGAGTCCCGCATCGTTCGACGAATGGCGCGCGACTTCGCTCGCCAACAATCCCGACCTGAAAGCCGCGCGCCTCGCGGTAGAAGTGGCGCACCAGGAAGTGAACAAGTCACGCGCAGGCCATGCGCCGCGGCTCGACCTGGTCGCCAGCTACAGCAAGAATGACTCCGAGACACTGACGCAGCTGAACCAGGAAACGGTCAACCGCACTGTGGGTATCCAGCTCAACGTGCCGATTTATTCCGGCGGCCAGATCAGCGCCGTGTCGCGCCAGGCAGTTGCCACGCGCGAACGCGCCAAGGCAGACCTCGATCGCCGCACCAGCCTCGTGCTGGTAGAACTGCGCAAGGCGCATAGCGTCGTGCTCAGCAGCGTGGCGCGCGTCGATGCTTTAGTGAAGGCGGTCGGCTCGGGCAAGCTGCTGGTAACTGCGACGGAGCAAAGTATCAAGGGCGGCGTACGCATCAACCTGGACATGCTCAACGCCCAACAGCAGTTGGTGGCAAGTGAACGCGACCTCGCGCAAGCGCGCTATGGCTACCTGCTCGGCTTACTGCGTCTAAAGGCGGCCTCGGGTACGCTAACAGATGGTGACGTATATCAGGTGGCCAAATACTTCGAATAGTGTGCGCTTATATTCCAGTTAAAGTTAGCGTTAAATTATTAACTGGGGAATGACATGGCCACCAACATCGAGCAGATTCAACAACTTTACATCGCCTTTTATGGCCATCCGGCAGATGCCGGTGGCCAGTCTTACTGGGGCAATATTCTTGCCACCGATCCCAACGCCATCCCGACAATTGCCGCCACGTTCGCGCAACGCGCGGAGTATTCTGCGACCTTTGGCGGCAAGACCAATCCGCAAATCGTAACCATCCTGTACCAGAACCTGTTCGGCCATGCGCCGGACAGCGCCCAGCTTGCGGAGTGGTCGGGCAGGCTGGATTATGGAACTAATCTCGGCTCCGTCATGACCGGCATTATCGGCAGCGCCGCCGCGGCAGATGCCTCGGTGCTGGACATGAAAGTCCGCGCCGCGACCGCATTCACCGCATCGCTCGACACCACGGCCGAAACCCTTGGGTTCGGGACCAACGCCGGTCACGCCACCGCCAAAGAGTACCTCGCGTATGTGCACGACGCGCTGTCGCTGAACGCGACCACCACCCCATTCGCACTGAATCTCGTCACCTCCGACATCGTCGCGCAGACGGCCTGGTCGATGCCGGCCCGCGTCGACCAGCAAGTGCAGGAACTCTACGTCGCCTACTTCTCACGCGCGGCCGATGCGGGCGGGCACGACTACTGGACTGCGCGGCTCGACGGCAATCCTGCCAATCCAAGCCTGTCGGCGATGGGAGGTGCTTTTGCCATGTCCCAGGAATATCGTGACGAATACGCGCAGGCGACCAACGAACTGAAGGTCGCCAATGCGTACGAGAACCTGTTCGGACGGGCAGCGGAGCCTGCTGGAGTGGCGTATTGGGCGCAGCTGATGAACGCGGGCACCCTTACCATTGACGCCGCGGTCACTGCGATCGCCGACGGCGCGCAGGGAAGCGACAAGTACGCCTACGGCGCCAAAGTCGACGTGGCGCAGGCCATTACGGCAGCCATCGATACGCCGCAGGAAGCGCAGGCTTATACGACTGCCAGCGCGAATGCCACGGTAGCGGCCTATATCGCGCAGGTCAAAGATGTCGCCAGCTTCAATGCCGCGATCGCCCCTGCCGCAATCGATGCGCTGATTGCGTCCCTGGACGGTACGTCTGGCACCGTTCCGCCACCGCCGCCACCTGTGTACGGTGACCTTCAGCTAATCGGCATCGGCACGCAGGAAGGGTTGCCGGGAATCTTCTAAACAGCGTGCGGCTGGGCTTGCGGTGCATCTTCCTGCTTCGTCCCGTAGCAGTGCGGGCACGACACCTCGTACACATATTCAGGCGCCAGTTGCTGGCGCGGCGTAACGATCGCACGGCAAGCAAAACATTGAACCGTCGTCGACGGTTCCAGTTGCGGATTCAGCGCGGTGCGGTAATCGAACACGAAGCAGTCGCCCGTGTAGTGGTCGCCGCCAACGTCCTCGAAATACTTCAGGATGCCGCCTTCCAACTGGTACACGTTCTCGTAACCGATGTCCTGCATATGGATGGCCGCCTTCTCGCAGCGGATTCCGCCGGTGCAGAAGGTGACGACGGTCTTGTCGTTCAGCTCATCCTTGGCGGCAGCGATCACCGCCGGAAATTCGGTGAACTTGTCGATACGGTAGTCGATCGTGTTGGTAAACGTCCCGACATCCACTTCAAACGCATTGCGCGTATCGACCATCACGACTGGCCGGCCCGTGTCATCGTGGCCCTGGTCGAGCCAGCGCTTGAGCGTCGCCGCGTCCACGGCCGGCGCGCGGCCGAGTTCCGGCTTGATCAGCGGCATGCGCATCGTGATGATCTCGCTCTTGATCTTCACCAGCATGCGCTTGTGGGACTGTTCTTCCGACAGGCTTTCCTTTACTTCGATATCGGCGAAGCGCGGGTCGCTGCGCAACCAGGCGAGGTAGGTGTCGATGTTGGCGCGGGTACCGGAAAGGAACATGTTGATGCCTTCCGGCGTCAGCAGGATCGTGCCTTTCAGGCTTAGCTCGGCGCAGATGGCCTGGTACTGCGGGCGCATCTCTTCAGTGTTGTCAAAGGTGACAAATTTGTACGCGGCGATGTTAACGTAAGGGGTAGCGGCTTGCATATCGGTTCAGTGCATAGAGACGAGGCCACATTATAAAGCAATGGCCTTATCCACAGTGTGGCCTTACAATACCAGCCCAAGTTATCCAACCGGCAATTTAGGCGCCGTTATCGATGAAATCGCTGAACATCCCCTACAATCCGCGCATTGACCAGCTCAGGTGGCTGGCCGCCACGATGGTGTTCCTGTTTCATTTCTATCTCGAATGGCGCGGCCTCGGCGGTCCCGGAGTCACCTCTCCCTGGTTCGGATTGATCACCGAGGGCCACACCGGGGTGGGGCTGTTCTTTACCTTGTCCGGCTTCCTGTTCATGCAGATCGCACTGCATCAGACCGTCATCAACTATGGTGACTTCATGCGCAACCGCTTCCTGCGCATCTTTCCCCTGTTCCTGACCGTGTTCCTGGTGGCGACCTCGATAGGGCGCGACAAGTTCCAGCCGCAGGATATTTTCTACGTCCTGACCACCAACCTCGGCCTGGCGCCGACGTCGCTCAGCGTGATTACCGGCGCGGCCTGGACGATTTCGCTTGAGTTCCTGTTTTACGCGATTTTCCCGTTCCTCGCCCGGTTCGCGATGGAGCGCGGCGTGCGCTATTTGTTGAGCCTGATCCTGCTCCTGTTCTTCTTCAAGGTAGCGGCGTTCACCGTCAACGAGAACAGTACCCACATGTACTTCAGCACCTTCGTCGGGCGGTTCGACCAGTTCCTGATCGGCATGATCGGCGCGATGCTCTACCAGCAGAAGAAAGCGGCATTGCACCGCGCGGCTCCCTGGCTTGTCCCGGTGGCTTTATTGCTGGCCCTCGCCAACAGCGCGCTCCAGGCGAAGACGGCGAGTTTCGGCCAGCATCCGCATTCCGCGTTCTGGATCATCTGGTCGACGCTCGAAAGCACCGCTTGGGTGGCCGTGATCCTCGCATGGGTATCGTTCGACAAGGCGCTGCCGGCCTGGCTCGAGCGCGTGATGAATCACGGCGGCAAGATCAGCTTCTCGTTCTACCTTTTGCACATGGCTGTACTGCATGTGTTCGCGGTTGGGGCGCGCATGGCCGGATACGCGGGAAAAGTCACATGGCACGACTTGTTGTACATGCTGCCGATCGCGTATGGCGCAACCTGGGCGCTGTCTGCGTTGACCTACATCGTGATCGAAGAGCCGTTCCTGCGCATGCGGCGGGGATATGGTAAGGCGAAAACGGTGCCGCTGGCATCAGCGGCCTGACGGGGTCCAACGCGAAAACACGGAGTAGGGCGGAAGAGCCCGGAGGGCGTCATCCGCCGTTTGGGCGTTGCGGTGACGAATTCGCCGAATCATGGATCCCGCCTGCGCGCACTGCTGTCCGGAATAAGCTTGTTGACTTCAAAACCGTCGCCCTCGCGAAAGCGGGGGCCTAATTTGCCGCAAATTTTTGCTGGCACGCGCGGATGCTGTGATTATATTTACCCGAGAATCGCCCACGCTATAATTTAGCGAGGCAGGTCGGGGGAGATGTCATGAAGCGCTGGCGAATACAGGACGCAAAAGCAAGATTTCCTGAGCTTATCCATGCAGCCGCAGTTGACGGCCCCCAGGACATTACTCATCACGGCAAATCGGTTGCTGTCGTCCTCTCGCGCGACGCCTTCGATTGTTTGTCCCAAAACAGCGAGACGCTCGTTGCCTTTATGCAGCGTTCTCCGCTATACGACCTTGATGAGCTGGAGCTGGACCGCGCCTTGTAGCTCAAAATGTCAAGGATTTCGTCTCCTTGCCTGTTGCAACAATTGATCCCTGGTCGGACCCTTGAATCAGCTGCCAGTGTTCGCGGCACTGTAAAATACCGTCCTTTGCACAGCAGGAAACCGGATCATGAGCATGGATGTCCTCGAAGTCGGAAATGAAGCGCCCCTGGCGCCCGCCAAGCCAGTCGCCCCGGCGTTCGTCCACCTGCGCGTGCACTCGGAATACTCGATCGTCGACGGCCTGGTGCGCATCGACGACGTCGTCGCCTCGGCCGCCAAGGACAAGCAGCCCGCGCTGGCGATCACCGACCTGTCCAACCTGTTCGGCATGGTCAAGTTCTACAAGGCCGCGCGCGGCAAGGGCATCAAGCCGCTGATCGGCGTGGACGCCTGGATCTCGAACGACGACAACCGCGACAAACCGAGCCGCCTGCTGCTGCTGGCGAAGAACCGCATGGGCTACCTGCAGCTGTGCGACCTGCTGTCGCGCGCCTGGCTCACCAACCAGCACAAGGGCCGCGCCGAAATCCGTCCCGAGTGGCTTGAAGCGCTGGCCACCAGCGAATCGACCCTGACGCCGGGCGAAGACCAGAGCAATGGCCTGATCGTGCTGTCCGGCGCCCACTTCGGCGACGTCGGCACCGCGATCGAAAACGGCAACCTCGCGCTGGCCGAACGCTGCGCCCAGCGCTGGACTTCGGTATTCCCGGGCCACTTCTACATCGAAGTACAGCGCGCCGGCCAGGCCAACCAGGAAGCCCAGGTCCGCCAGGCCGTCGCGCTCGCGGCCAAGCTTGGCCTGCCAGTGGTTGCCACGCACCCGATCCACTTCCTGTCGCGCGACGAATTCATCGCGCACGAAGCGCGCACCTGTATCGCCGAAGGAGAGATGCTGGCCAACGCCAAGCGGGTCAAGCGCTTCAACGAAGAGATGTGCTTCAAGTCGCAGGCCGAGATGGCCGAACTGTTCGCCGACATGCCGGCGGCGCTGCAAAACTCGGTCGAAATCGCCAAGCGCTGCAACGTCGTGCTCACGCTCGGCAAGCCGCAGCTGCCGAACTTCCCGACCCCGCCGGGCATGACGATCGACGAATTCCTGGTCGCCGAATCGAAGGCCGGCCTCGAGCAGCGCCTGCTGCACCTGTACCCGGACCCGGTCAAGCGCGAAGCCGAGCGCCCGCGCTACGAAGCGCGCCTGAAGTTCGAGACCGATACGATCTGCAACATGAAGTTCCCGGGCTACTTCCTGATCGTTGCGGAGTTCATCAAGTGGGCCAAGGAAAACGGCGTGCCGGTCGGCCCGGGCCGAGGCTCGGGTGCGGGCTCGCTGGTCGCGTATTCGCTGCTTATTACCGACCTCGATCCGCTGAAATACAACCTGCTGTTCGAGCGCTTCCTGAATCCTGAACGCGTATCGATGCCCGACTTCGACATTGACTTCTGCCAGGAAGGGCGCGACCGCGTCATCCAGCACGTCAAGGACCTGTACGGCAAGGAGGCGGTCTCGCAGATCGCCACCTTCGGTACCATGGCCGCAAAAGGCGCGATCCGCGACGTCGGCCGCGTGCTCGATTTCGGCTACAACTTCTGCGACGGCGTCTCAAAGCTGATTCCGTTCAAGCCGGGCAAGCCGGTCACGATTGCGGACGCGATCGAAGAAGAACCGATGCTCAAGGAGCGCCTCGAGAACGAGGAAGAGGTCAAGCAGCTGCTCGACCTCGCGCAGCAGGTCGAAGGCATCGCCCGTAACATCGGCATGCACGCCGGTGGCGTATTGATCGCACCTGGCAAGCTGACCGATTTTTGCCCGCTGTACACGCAGGGCGGCGACTCCGGCGTGGTGTCGCAGTACGACAAGGACGACGTCGAAGCCGTCGGCCTGGTCAAGTTCGATTTTTTGGGCCTGACCACGCTGACGATCCTCGATCGCGCGGTCCGCTACATCAAGCAGCTCGACCCGGCGGCAAATGCCGACTTCGCGCTCGAGACGCTGCCGCTGAACGACAAGGCTTCCTACGACCTGCTGACCAAGGCGAAGACGGTAGCGATCTTCCAGCTGGAGTCGCGCGGCATGCAGGGCATGCTGAAGGACGCGCGTCCCGACCGCTTCGAAGACATTATCGCGCTGGTTGCGCTGTACCGTCCGGGCCCGATGGACCTGATCCCGGACTTCTGCAAGCGTAAGCACGGCGAAAAATTCGACTACCCGGACCCGCGCACCGAGTCGATCCTGTCCGAAACCTACGGCATCATGGTTTATCAGGAACAGGTTATGCAGATGGCGCAGATCGTCGGCGGCTACTCGCTGGGCGGCGCCGACATGCTGCGCCGCGCGATGGGTAAGAAGAAGGCCGAAGAGATGGCCGAGCACCGCGAGATTTTCCGCGCCGGCGCCGCCAAGGATGGCCTGTCGACCGAAAAGGCCGACGAGATCTTCGACCTGATGGAAAAATTCGCGGGCTACGGCTTCAACAAGTCGCACGCCGCCGCGTACGCGCTGCTGTCGTACCACACGGCCTACCTGAAGGCGCACCACACCGCGGCGTTCATGGCGGCCAACTTGTCGCTCGCGATGGACGATACCGACAAGATCAAGATCCTGGTGGAAGACAGTCTCGACGTCTGCCACCTGACCTTGCTGCCGCCGGATATCAACCACTCCGACTACCGCTTCACGCCGGAAGGCCCGCCGCCGTCAAGCACCGGCAAGCGCGTCACCAACATCCGTTACGGGCTGGGCGCGGTCAAAGGGTCGGGGCAGTCGGCGATTGAAGCGATCATCGCCGCGCGTACCAGTGGAGGCCCGTTCAAGGACCTGTTCGACTTCTGTAAGCGGGTCGACCGCAAGCAGATCAACCGCCGCACGATCGAATCGCTGATCCGCGCCGGCGCGATGGACTGCTTCGGTGTCGACCGCGCGATTCTGCTGGCGTCGGTCGCGTTCGCGGTCGAAGTGGCGGACCAGGCGCAGGCCTCGGTCAACCAGGTCAGCCTGTTCGGCGGCGACGACAGCGACCTCGTGGCGCCGCCCGAGTATGTCAAGGCGGTGCTATGGACGGACAAGCAGAAGCTATCCGAAGAAAAGATCGCGCTCGGTTTCTACCTGTCTGGGCACATGTTCGACACGTATGCAGGCGAAGTGCGGCGCTTTGCGCGCACCAAGCTGGCCGACCTTGATCCGTCGCGCGAGCCGCGCATGCTGTGCGGCGTGATTACCGGCGTGCGGCCGCAGATGACCCAGCGCGGCAAGATTTTGATTGTCACGCTGGACGACAAGACGGCGGTGGTCGAAGTGACGGTGTACAGCGAAGTGTTCGAAGCTAACAAGAACATCTTCAAGGAAGACGATTTCCTGCTGGTGGTCGGCAAGGTCTCGGAAGACCGCTTCAACGGCGGGCTGCGGATCACAGCCGAGAAGGTGTATGACCTGACCGCGTCGCGGATTCACTACGGCCGCCAGGTGGGGCTGTTCCTGCCGGCTGCGGTGCCGACGGCGAAGATCGCCGAAGTATTGAAGCCGCACCGCGCGCAGGAAGGCCTGCCGGTGGCGCTGCGCCTGAAGCCGGAAGGTGTCGAGTGCACGATCCAGCTGGGGGATGACTGGCTGGTGGCGCCGTCCGATGCCTTGACCCTGGCGCTCGAGCAGGTGCTCGGAGCGAAGGAAGTCGCGATCGAGTATTAACCACTCCCGTCGTTCCCGCGAACGCGGGAACCCATAGACAGCGTGACCGCACACTCTGCATGGATTCCCGCGTACGCGGGAATGACGATGTACGTTTGATCTGTCTCCATCTTCCTCTGCCTCGCCCGCATAACCATTAAAGCTCACGTGCGGGGGCGACATGGAAAAACAAAGCTACGTCTACATGCTATCGAGCATGCGCTATGGAACCCTCTATATAGGTGTAACATCCGACCTGATCAGACGCGTATGGCAGCATCGCGAAGGCCTGGCAGGCGGATTCACTAAGAAGTACGCCGTGAAAACCCTCGTTTGGTTCGAAACGCACGACGATATCGTCGAAGCGATCACACGTGAAAAGCAGATCAAGAAATGGAATCGCGCGTGGAAGATTGCATTAATTCAACAACATAACCCGATGTGGACGGATCTGTATCCGGAGATTGCCGGTTGACATACACCCCGTCGTTCCCGCGCAGGCGGGAATCCATGCTGATCGGCAGGGACTAGAGGCGTATAGGTTCCCGCCTGCGCGGGAACGACGGGATTCACTACCCGTGCTCCGCCAAGCCCCTGGCCGCGCGCACCGTCCCATCCTTCGCGCGCATCACCACCAGCTTCTTGTTACTCGACTCCTGATCCCGCGTCGCCTCGCGGTGCCACAGGTGGAACACTTCCGTTGCAAACGCGCCGTCCTTGCGCATCACGCCCGCGTTGAACAGCCTGACCACCAGGTCCGAATCCTCGTGCCCCCAGCCGGTGAAGCTTTCGTCGAAGCCGTTCACCAGCTCCAGGTCCGACTTCCACACCGCCAGGTTGCAGCTCTTGATGCGGCGCCACGAGAACCGGCGGCGATGACGCCAGATATCCGGCCAGCGCAGCAGCAGCTGCGCGACCTTGTTGATATGCCCCCGGAATCTGTAGGCCAGCTTGTCGCCGGCGTCGGCCTGCTGCAGGTCGATCCCCTCGGCCAGCACGCGCGCGGTGAAGGCGGGGCTGAGCAGCACGCGGCTGCCCGACACCAGGTAGCCGCGCCGCGCCAGCTTGCGGTGCTGCGAGATGAAGTCGCGCTGCGGGATGCAGTCGCCGTCGATGAAAACGATATACTCGCCAGCGGCGGCCAAAGTGCCGCGGTTGCGCGCCATCGCCGCCCGGAAGCCTTCGTCGGGCTGCCATACGTGGTGCAAGGGGACCGGCGAGCGCAATTTCAGGCTGTCGATACAGTCCTTCGTGTTGGCAGTAGAGCCGTCATCAGCGATAATGATTTCGAAATTTTTATCATCCTGGCCAAAACAGGCCTCCACGACCGCCTGCAAGGCGTCCGGCCGGTTGTAAGTCGTAATAACGACGGAAATTGTTGGTGCTTGCTGCATGTCTGTCATGGTGCTTTCAATTGCCGAAGGTAGCAGAATATCCCACCTAAGAATTAATGAACAATAACTCGATCAAACGAACGGACCCAAAACAGGCAGTTATTGGCTTCCTGATCTTTTTATTTCCATTCATTAGCCTGATTACGCCCTTCGGCATCGGTCTTTCCAGCTTCATTTTCCTGGTCGCCGCACTGTTCTTCCTGAAGCCCGGATTCGCCGCGCTGCGCCGCCATTGGCCGGCCATCCGCTGGGTCGTGATCTTTTTCGCATTTAACTTCTTCTACACGCTCGCCTGCTTCGCGCTGCGCGGCCAGGAACTCGGCGACCTTGAAAAGCCGGCCCGGATGCTGTTCGCGGTGTCGGCGATGATGCTCGTCATGGCCACAAAGCCTGACCGCAAGGCCTTGTGGTGGGGCGTGATCGGCGGGGCCTTCGTGGGCATGCTGCTGGTCGGCTACCAGCGCCTGTTCCTCGGCGAAGACCGCCCCGGCGGCCTGCTTAACGCGATTACCTTCGGCGACATCGCCTTGTCGCTCGGCCTGATCGCACTGGCGTCGATGATTGACGTGCGCGCTGTGCGCAAAGTGTTCTGGCCCGCCATCGGCGCACTGGCCGGCCTGGCCGCATCGACCATGACCGGCACGCGCGGCGGCTGGCTTGGGCTGGTCTTGTGCGGCCTGCTGTTCATCCAGCACAGCCACGTGCTGGCCAACCGCCGTGTGCGCGCCATCGTCGCGTTTACCTTCGCATTCATGGCCGCCACCTATTTCGTCCCCGAGACCGGCGTGCGCGAGCGCGTGCGCCAGGGCGTCGTCGACATCACGACCTACTTCTCGGGCGGCAGCGCGCTTACCAACGTCGGCGTGCGCCTCGAGCTTTGGAAGGCCGCCGGCATCCTGATCGGGGACGCGGCAGTGCTGGGACGCGGCGAGACAGGCTATCGCAAAGTCCTCGAGCCCCTCGTCCAGGAAGGCGAGCTCGATCCCGTCGTGCTGACGATGCCGCACTTTCATAATGAGGCGCTACAGGCGCTGGTGACCGGCGGCGTGGTGGGATTTGCCGCGTGGTTTGGCATGATCCTCGCGCCGTTCGCGTTCTTCACCCGCGCCATCAGCGTCAAGAACGCCAGCAGGCAGGAGTTCGCGACCGCGCTGGCCGGCATCCTGCTGGTGACCAGCTACTTCGGCTACGGCCTCACCGAAGTCATTTTCTGGTCGCTCAAGGGCGCCTTGTTCTACGCGCTGATGGTGTTCCTGCTGATGGGCTTCTACCTGAACGCCAAAGACGCAGGCCAGCAGCCGGGCCCGGTTTGACAGTATTGACGATAAAAAGAGATACTTCGACATGCCAAATACGATCAATGTAGTTGAGCCGACCCTGACCACCGCCGCCGGACACTGCTACAGCTTCATCACCGCGCTGTGCAGGATGGGCGACGACTCGCGCACCCTGCGCTTGTGGGCCAGCCGCAAGGTCGAGGTGACGTTCAGCGGCGCCAACGTCGAAGTCAAAAAGACATTCTTCCGCCGCATCCGCCGCGTGCAGAGTTATTTCCTGTACAAGTCGCTGCTGAAGGCGCCAGGCAAACTGTTTATATCGACCGCGCGTAATTCCGACCTCTTGATGCTGGACTGGGCCGCGCGCGGCACGGTCGTCCCTCCCAAGAAGGTCTTCCTCTACGTTCATTGGTTCAAGGCCAGCGAGAGCAAGATGGCGCGCCTGAAGGCGATCGCGCGCAAGCAGCCGAACTTCGAAATCTACGGCCCGACGCCGTCCGTGACCAAGGTGTTCCAGGACGCCGGGTTCGCCAACGCGCGCGTGGTGCCGTATCCGATCTCCAAGCCGCAGGTGCCGGCGGCGGCGCAGGCGCAGCCGTTCCGGCACGTCCTGTATGCCGGCGCTGCACGCAGCGACAAGGGGTTCTCGCAGGTGGTCGACCTGGTCGAGCGCATGCACAAGGACGGCCTGCGGATTCCGGTGGTGCTGCAAACTTCGCCGGAGCAGGCGGGAAAATACGACGCGGCCATTCGCGCCGACCTGAAACGCCTGGGCGAGATCGGCTACCCGCACCTGCGTATCCATGGCGAGACGCTGTCGCCCGAACAGTACGCGGACCTGTTCCGCGGTGCGGTGTGCCTGCAGCTGTATGACGCCGCCGCTTTCGCCGACCGCATCAGCGGCGTGACGCTTGACGCTTTCTCGCACGGCAGCCCGGTGATTTCGACACCCGGCTCGTGGATCGCGCGAATGGTGGAGCGCTTCGACGCCGGCAGCATCGTCGGCGACACTTCGCCCGACAGCGTGCTGCGCGCGGTGCAGCAGCAGATTGCCGCTTACACCGGCTATGCGCAGCGCGCGATTGCGGCCGGCGCTGTCCTGCAGGAAGAAAACAGCGCCCAGACCTTGTTTGACCTATTGACCACACCCGCTTAACGCGGGCAGAGAGACGAATGAAAGACCGGACAGTGGCCTCGCGCCTGTTTAACCTCGTAAAGCCTTACCGCGCGCGCGCCTTCCTGTCGCTGCTGGCGATGGCCGGCACCGCCGCAACCCAGCCGATGCTGGGCAAGGCGCTTGAACTTTTGCTCGACAAGGGCTTCGGTCCCAACAAGACCGGCTTCAGCCTGTGGCTGGTGCCGCTGGTCCTGCTGACGATTTTCATCATGCGCGGCGTGTTCACCTTCTCGACCGCTTACCTGAACAACTGGATCATGAGCCGCGTGCTGAACGACTTGCGCCGCATGGTGTTCGACAAGCTGCTGCGCCTTCCGGTCGCGCGCTTTCACGAAGAATCCACCGGCAAGGTAATCAACACCGTCATCGGCGACGTGCGCCAGGTGGTGGACATGATCAACTCCGTGTTCCTCGCCTTCGTGCGCGATTCCCTCGTGCTGATCGGCCTTCTGGTCGGCCTGCTGTACCTGAACTGGAAGCTGACGCTGATCGCGCTGGTGGTTATCCCGCTCACCGCGCTGATCGTCCGCACTACCACCAAGCGCCTGCGCCGTTTGAACCGCGAGAACCAGCGCGTGACCGCCGAAATGACGCAGGTGGTCGAGGAGGCCGCGCGCGGCCACCAGGTCATCCGCGTGTTCTCGGGCGAGCGTTACGAGCGGCGCCGGTTTGAAGAGCGCAGCACGGCGCTGCGCGGCTTCACCCAGCGCGCCACCGTGGCCGCTGCCGCCACCGTGCCGATCACGCAGGTCGCCACAGCGCTCGCCGTGTCGATCGTCATCGTGATGGCGATCCGCTCGGACATGACGGTCGGCGAATTCACCAATTTCATCACACTGATGCTGATGCTGCTGCAGCCGCTCAAGGCGCTGGTGGAAGTCAATGGCCCCATGCAGCGCGGATTGGCAGCAGCGGACACTGTCTTCGGCATGATCGATTCGCCGGTCGAAACCGATACCGGCACGATGGTGCTGGGCCGCGCGAAAGGACACCTGAAGCTGGAGGACGTGTCGTTCCGTTATTCTGAGCAAAACCCGCTGGCGCTGGATAAGGTCAACCTCGAGATCCTGCCGGGCCAGACGGTGGCGCTGGTCGGCGTGTCGGGCGGCGGCAAATCCACCTTCGTCAACCTGGTCACGCGCTTCTACGCGCCGAACCAGGGACGCCTCACGCTCGACGGCGTGCCGTATGACGAGATCACGCTGGCCAGCCTGCGCGAGCAGCTTGCGATGGTCAGCCAGAACGTGGTGCTGTTCGACGATACGCTCGGCGCCAACATCGCCTACGGCGCCGAGACGGTGGACCATGAACGCCTGGCTGCCGCGATCAAGGCCGCGCACCTGTCGGACGTCGTGGCGGCGCTGCCGGAAGGCGTCGACAGCCAGATCGGCGAGAATGGCATGCGCCTGTCGGGCGGACAGCGCCAGCGCGTCGCCATCGCGCGCGCCATCTACAAGGACGCGCCGATCCTGATCCTCGACGAAGCGACATCGGCGCTCGACAACGAATCCGAACGCGCCGTGCAGGCCGCGCTCGACACGCTGATGGCCGGCCGCACCACGCTGGTCATCGCGCACCGCCTGTCGACAATCGAACGCGCCGACCGCATCGTCGTCATGGAGCAGGGCCGCGTGATCGAAGCAGGCCGCCACGACGAGCTGCTGGCCGCGAACGGCATGTACGCCAACCTGTACCGCCTCCAGTTTACCAAGACCGAGCAATGAGCCAGGACCGCACCCTCATCATTTCCCCCAACTGGATCGGCGACGCCGTGATGGCGCAGCCGCTGCTCCAGCTGCTCAGCAAAAAGAATCCATCGCGGGCGATCGACGTGCTGGCGCCGCCATCCGTCGCGCCGGTCTGGCGCGCGATGAAGGAGGTCGACAACGTGCTGGTGACGCCGTTCCGCCACGGCGCGCTGCAGCTGCGCGAGCGCTGGAACTATGCCCAGGTACTGCGCGCGCGCGGTTATGCCGACGCCTACGTGCTGCCCAATACGCTCAAGTACGCGCTGATCCCGTGGCTGGCCGGCATTCCGCACCGCGTCGGTTACAAGGGCGAGATGCGCTACGGCCTGCTCAACCAGCTGCACCACGACGACCAGCCGCCGCGCGCGATGGTGCCGTTCTACGCAGCGCTGGCCGATGCGCCGCGCGACCCGCTGCGCGCCAGCCTGCCGCGTCCCGCGCTGGCGGTGAGCGATGAACAGAAACGCCTCACCCGCGGAGCGCACGGAATTGCGCTGGATAAGCCGCTGGTGGTGTTCGCGCCCGGCGCGGAATTCGGATCTGCCAAGCGCTGGCCCGCCGCGCATTTCGCCGCGCTGGCGCGCGCGATCGTGCTGGAGAACCAGGGCACGCAGGTCGCGTTGCTCGGGTCGCCGAAAGACCGGGAAGTGTGCGACGAGATTGTCGCGCTGGCGCTGGCCGCGTCGGTGCGGGTGCTCAACCTGGCCGGTGCCACCAGGCTCGATGAAGCGATTGCGCTGATTGCCAGTGCGGACGCGGTGGTGTCGAACGACTCGGGACTGCTGCACGTTGCGTCGGCGCTGAACCGTCCGGTGCTGGCGATCTACGGGCCGACGGACCCGGATCACGCGCCGCCGTTTTCGGACATGGCAAAGTCGATGTCGCTGCGGCTTGAATGCGCGCCGTGCCGGCAGCGCGAATGCCCGTTGGGGCATCACGCGTGCATGCGCGAGCTCACGCCGGATATGGTGTGGATCGAGTTGCGGAAGATGGTTGGCTGAACCGGCGTGCGCCACGTTGGCGCCTGTCTGTTGTACGATAAATCCCTCCCAACCAACGGAGCAGGACGATGTACATGGTGTACTGGACGATTCTCGAAGACGGCGCTGACACGCCTCACTCGCAGGCTTTCGATACCTCCGAAATGATCCCGGCCATGACCTTCATGGAAGGCCTGCGCAAGCGCCAGCGCGCGGGCGAGGGCGTCTGTTTCATCACCATGTCGTCCGAACACCCGGACTCGGTCGGCCACCCCGGCGTCGATGTCACCGGACCCGACTACGACTGGAAAAAGCGCCGCCGCTAAGCGTCGCGGCGCGGCCCGAACGCCTCGTCGAGCGAGAAGATCCTGCCAGTGTCCGCGGCGTCATAGCCGGTCAGCTTGTCCACCGCCTTGTGGTACTCCGGCAGCTGTAAAACCGCGATCAACTGCTGCATCAGCGGCTCCTGCAGCGCCGCCTTGGACAGCGCGAAGAAGTAGCGCTCGCGCACCAGCGGAATGAAGCCGAGATTGAACCGCTGCGCCGCGGTGCGCACGCCGACGCCGACATCGGCCATGCCGCTGGCGATATACGCCGCCACCGCCGAATGCGTGAACTCGGCATTGTGAAATCCCGTGATGCTCTTGCACGAGACCCCGGCCGCGTTGAGCATCAGCGACAGCAAGGTGCGCGTGCCGGACCCGTTCTGGCGGTTGACGAATCGCACATCGGCGCGCGCCAAATCCGCGATGCCGTTGATCCCAAGCGGATTCCGCGGCGCGACAAACAGGCCCTGGTCGCGTACCGCCACGTGGATCAGGCAGTGCTGCTCCGGATCGAGCCAGCGCATGTACACGTCCAGCATCTCCTGCTCGAATTCGCCGGTCGGCACATGGAATCCGGCCAGGTCGCACTCGCGCCGCGACAGGGCCGCGACCGCGTCGGTGCTGTTGCGGTAGCGGAGTTCAACCGGCAGCTCAACCTTGTTCAGGTGGACCATCAGCGCCGCCACCGCGAAGCCGTGGCTCGCATCCATGCGAATCATGCGCAGCTTTTCGGCGGTGATTTTCCCTAGCTCGCTTTCGAGTTCCGATGCCAGGCTGTCGAGCGTCGGCGACAGGCGCGCCGAGATGCGGCGGTCCGCCCATACCAGCTTTTGCGCCAGCGGCGTGAGCTGGGTGCCGCGTCCGCGCCCCGTCGCCAGCAGGCTTTCGCCGAACAGCGTTTCGGCTTCGCGCAGCAAGCCCCATGCGTAGCGGTAGGACAGGTTCGCGGCCTTGGCCGCCTGCGCGATCGAGCCGGTTTCCTGGATGCCCAGCAATAAGCCGAGCAGCGCCGCCGTATCCATGGCGGGCTGCGCACCGAAGCTGATTTCCCAATGCGGACGAATGTTCACTTTAAGCATATGCTTTAAATAGCCTATTTTTTAACCATTTGCATCATGATACGCTCCGCAAACAATAAAAGTTGTACAGGATATATGCTTTTTTGAGCATATTCGAGGTCAAATAAAATAGTGGAGCGAGACAATGGCTTTTCTGGATTTTCTAGATAAGAAACACACGATTGCGGGTCCGGGCTTTAACCGCTGGCTGGTTCCGCCCGCAGCGCTGGCAATTCACCTGTGCATTGGCATGGCCTACGGTTTTTCCGTATTCTGGCTGCCGCTGTCGAAAGCGATCGGCATCACCGAGTCCCTGGCGTGTTCCGCGGATATGGGTTTCATGGCGCAGATCATGTCCAGCACCTGTGACTGGAAGATCTCGATGCTGGGCTGGATGTACACCTTGTTCTTCGTCTTCCTCGGTTTGGCCGCCTGGCTGTTCGGCGGCTGGCTCGAGCACGCAGGCCCGCGCAAGGCCGGCCTGGTCTCGGCAGTGTGCTGGTGCGGCGGCCTGGTGATTTCGGCCTTCGGCATCTACACCCACCAGATCTGGCTGATGTGGCTCGGTTCCGGCGTCATCGGCGGTATCGGCCTCGGCCTCGGCTACATTTCGCCCGTATCGACCCTGATCAAATGGTTCCCGGACCGCCGCGGCATGGCGACCGGCATGGCCATCATGGGCTTCGGCGGCGGCGCGATGATCGGCGCACCGCTGGCGAATATGCTGATGACCTACTTCGCGACCCCGACCTCGGTAGGCGTCTGGGAGACCTTCCTGGCCCTGGCTGCGATCTACTTCGTGTTCATGGTGGCCGGCGCACTGACCTACCGCGTGCCTGCCACCGGCTGGAAGCCTGAAGGCTGGACTCCGCCGGCCCCTACCGCCAACACGATGATCACCGCGCGCCACGTGCACGCCAGCCGCGTATGGGGCATTCCGCAGTTCTGGCTGATCTGGGGCGTGCTGTTCCTGAACGTCTCGGCCGGTATCGGCATCCTGGGCATGGCGTCGCCACTGCTGCAGGAAGTCTTCGGCGGCCGCCTGATCGGCGTCGACCTCGGCTTCAATGACCTCGACGCCACGCAAAAGGGCCAGATCGCCGCGATTGCCGCCGGCTTCACCGGCCTGCTGTCGCTGTTTAACATCGGCGGCCGCTTCGCATGGGCGTCCTGCTCCGACTACATCGGCCGCAAGGCAACCTACTTCATCTTCCTGATACTCGGGTTTATACTGTACGTATCGATTCCGTCGATGGCGCACACCGGCCAGCTGGCACTGTTTGTGGGCTTCATCTGCATTATCCTGTCGATGTACGGCGGCGGCTTTGCGACCGTACCGGCTTACCTGGCTGACCTGTTTGGCACGCAGATGGTGGGTGCAATCCACGGCCGCCTGCTCACCGCCTGGGCTGCGGCTGGTGTACTTGGTCCGATCCTGATCAACTACATCCGCGAGTACCAGATCGCCAACGGCGTGCCGAAGGCGCAAGCCTACGACGTGACGATGTATGTCCTGGCCGGCCTGGTCGCGCTGGGCGTGCTGCTTAACGCGATGATCCGTCCGCTGGACAACAAGCACTTCATGACCGACGACGAACTGAAAGCCGAAAAGAGGCTGGCCCAGGAACGCGAAGTCACCGCGGCCACCGGCCCGCGTGTCGACAGCGGCGGTAGCGTTGGAGTCGGCAGCAACCCTGTCGTTACGACGTTCGCCTGGGCAGCAGTCGGCATCCCGCTGATGCTCGGCATATGGATCACGCTGCAGAAGGCGTCGGTGCTTTTCAAGTAATTGAGTAATCGAAATCGCGCGGGGGCGGCCACGAGCCGTTCCCGCGCTTGTTGAACTACCCAGGATTAAATCATGAACCACCCCATCATCCCGATCGCAGTGCAGGGCGCCAGCCGTGAGCGCAAGCGCCAGGCCCCGAAAGGGCGCCGCGTCGAACCGCAGGCGCTGGCCGAAGTGCAGGCGCTGCTTGGCGACGAATCGCGCCAGGCCGACCTGCTGATCGAGCACCTGCATAAAATCCAGGACCGCTACGGCTGCCTGTCGGCGCCGCACCTGGCCGCGCTTGCGCAGGAAATGCGCCTGGCCCAGACCGAGGTGTATGAGGTGGCTACCTTTTACCACCACTTTGACGTCGTCAAGGAAGGCGAAGATGCTCCCGCCGCCCTGACGGTGCGCGTCTGCGACGGCCTCTCGTGCGAGATGGCCGGCGCGCGCGATTTGATCAACAAGTTGCCAAGCATCCTTGGCCGCGATGTGCGCATCGTACCGAGCCCGTGCATCGGCCGCTGCGAGCAGGCGCCCGCGGCGCTGGTTGGCCAGCATCCGGTGCCATTTGCGACCGCTGAAGAAATCGCCGCCAAGGTCACCGCAGGCGAAACGAAACACGTACCAACCGGATTTGTCGACTACGCGGCGTATCGCGCCAGCGGCGGCTACGCGCTGCTGCGCGACTGCGTCGCAGGCGTGCATGACATCGAATCCGTCATCGCCACGATGGAAAGCTCGGGCCTGCGCGGCCTTGGCGGCGCAGGCTTCCCCGCCGGCCGCAAATGGCGCATTGTGCGCAGCGAGCCCGCACCGCGCCTGATGGCCGTGAACATCGACGAAGGCGAACCGGGCACCTTCAAGGACCGCTTCTACCTCGAGCGCGATCCGCACCGCTTTATCGAAGGCGCGCTGATCGCCGGCTGGGCGGTCGACGTCGAGACCATCTTCATTTACCTGCGCGACGAATACCACGGCTGCCGCGCGATGCTCGAAGCCGAACTGGAAAAGCTGCGCGCAGATCCGCCTGTGCCGGGAATGCCGAAGCTGGTGCTGCGCCGTGGCGCCGGCGCCTACATCTGCGGCGAAGAATCCGCGATGATCGAATCGATCGAAGGCAAGCGCGGCATGCCGCGCCTGCGTCCGCCGTACGTGGCGCAGGTCGGCCTGTTCGGCATGCCTACGCTGGAACACAACTTTGAAACCCTGCACTGGGTGCGCGACATCCTGGAAAAGGGCGCCGACTGGTTCGGCAGCCATGGCCGCAACGGCCGCAAGGGCCTGCGTTCGTTCTCGGTGTCGGGGCGGGTCAAGGAACCGGGCGTCAAGCTGGCGCCGGCCGGCATCACTATCCAGGAGCTGATCGACGAATACTGCGGCGGCATGCTGGACGGCCAGCAGTTCTACGGCTACCTGCCGGGCGGCGCATCGGGCGGCATCTTGCCCGCGTCGATGAACAACATCCCGCTCGACTTCGACACGCTGCAGCAGTACGGCTGCTTCATTGGCTCGGCTGCCGTGGTCATCCTGTCGGACCGCGACACCGCCACCAAGGCAGCTGTGAACACCATGAAGTTCTTCAAGCACGAGTCCTGCGGCCAGTGCACGCCGTGCCGCGTCGGCACCGCCAAGGCACTCGACCTGATGGAGCAGCCGGTCTGGAACGTCACCCTGCTCGATGAACTGTCCCGCGTGATGCGTGACGCGTCGATCTGTGGCCTCGGCCAGGCCGCGCCGAATCCGTTCGACTGTGTCGTCCAATACTTCCCACATGAGCTGACCAAATGAACGTGACCGCCCTCAAGTTCGAAATCAACGGCCGCGAGGTCGAGGCCTTTGCCAACGAGACGCTGATTGCAGTGGCCGACCGCGAAGGCATCGAGATTCCGCGCCTGTGCTACAAGCCGGGCATGGAAGAAGTCGGCAACTGCCGTTCCTGCATGGTCGAAATCGACGGCGAGCGCGTGCTCGCGCCGTCGTGCTGCCGCTTCCCGACGCCGGGCATGAAGGTCAGCACCGACAGCAAGCGCGCAGTCGCGGCCCAGAAGATGGTGCTCGAACTGCTGATGTCCGACATGCCGGAGAGGGAATACACGCGCCATAACGAGCTCGATTTCTGGGCCGGCAAGATGGCGCTGGGCCGTCCGCGCTTCGCCGCGCGCGCCCAGGTGGCGCGCGACGCCTCGCACGCCGCGATCACCGTCAACCTCGACGCCTGCATCCAGTGCACCCGCTGCGTACGCGCCTGCCGCGACGAGCAGGTCAACGACGTGATCGGCTTTGCCTTCCGCGGCGAGTCGAGCAAGATCGTGTTCGACATGGATGACCCGATGGGCAATTCCACCTGCGTCGCCTGCGGCGAATGCGTACAGGCCTGCCCGACCGGAGCCCTGATGCCGGCGCGCGAGGCCGCGCTGTCGGTCCCGGACAAGAAGGTCGATTCGGTCTGCCCGTATTGCGGCGTCGGCTGCCAGCTGACGTACAACGTCAAGGACAACAAGATTTTGTACGTCGAAGGACGCGACGGCCCGGCCAACCACGGCCGCCTGTGCGTCAAGGGGCGCTACGGTTTCGACTACGCGCACCACCCGCACCGACTGACCAAGCCGCTGATTCGCCGCGAAGGCATGCCGAAGACCGGCGACTTCAAGATGGACCCGGACCGCGTGATGGACGTGTTCCGCGAGGCCACCTGGGAAGAAGCGCTGGAAGTCGCCGGCGGCAAGCTGGCGCGGATCCGCGATACCTTCGGCAAGCGCTCGCTGGCCGGCTTTGGCTCGGCCAAGGGCAGCAACGAAGAAGCCTACCTGTTCCAGAAGCTTGTGCGCACCGGTTTCGGCAGCAACAACGTCGACCACTGCACGCGCCTGTGCCACGCATCGTCGGTCGCGGCGCTGCTGGAAGGGATTGGATCGGGCGCGGTATCGAACCCGGTCATGGACGTGACGCTCGCCGATGTGGTTATCGTGATCGGCGCCAACCCGACCGTGAACCACCCGGTGGCGGCAACCTGGATCAAGAACGCGATCAAGCACGGCACCAAGCTGGTCGTGTGCGACCCGCGCAAATCCGACCTTGCGCGCAGCGCCCACCGCTACCTGCAGTTCAAGCCTGACACCGACGTCGCGCTGCTCAACGCGATGATGCATGTGATCGTCAGCGAAGGCCTGGTCGACGCCGACTTCATCTCCAGCCGCACGATCGGCTACGCCGAGCTGGAACAGAACGTCGCCGGGTACAGCCCGGAGCTGATGGCGCCGATCTGCGGCATCGACGCCGACACCATCCGCTACGTGGCGCGCCTGTACGCGACCTCGAAGGCATCGATGATCCTGTGGGGCATGGGCATTTCGCAGCACATCCACGGCACCGACAACGCGCGCTGCCTGATCGCGCTGGCGCTGATGACCGGCCAGATCGGCCGTCCAGGCACCGGCCTGCATCCGCTGCGCGGCCAGAACAACGTGCAGGGCGCATCCGACGCGGGCCTGATCCCGATGATGTTCCCAGACTATCAGCGCGTCGATAATCCTGCCGCGCATGCCAAGTTCGAAAAGGCATGGGGCATGAAGCTGGACGACAAGCCGGGCCTGACCGTGGTCGAGATCATGGACGCGATCCTGCGCAGGGAAGTACGCGGCATGTACATCATGGGCGAGAACCCGGCGATGTCCGACCCCGACGCCAACCATGCGCGCGAATCGCTCGCCGCGCTTGACCACCTGGTCGTGCAGGACATCTTCCTGACCGAGACCTGCTACCTCGCCGACGTGATCCTGCCAGCTTCCGCCTTCCCGGAAAAAACCGGCAGCTTCACCAACACCGACCGCCTCGTGCAGATCGGCCGCCAGGCGATCAATCCGCCGGGCGACGCGAAGCAGGACCTGTGGATCATCCAGCAGATGGCGCACAAGCTTGGCCTCGACTGGCAGTACGGCCACGTGTCGGAAGTATTCGACGAGATGCGCCACACGATGCCTAGCATCGGCGGCATCACGTGGGAGCGCCTGGAGCGCGAACACGCGGTCACCTATCCGTGCGCGGTGGAGGGCGACCCTGGCCAGTCAGTGGTGTTCACCGAAACCTTCCCGCGCGAGTCTGGCCGCGCGCGCTTCGTGCCGGCCGATATCATCCCGGCCAACGAGCGTCCTGACGCCGAGTACCCGATGGTGCTGATCACCGGCCGCCAGCTCGAACACTGGCATACCGGCAGCATGACCCGCCGCGCCACGGTGCTCGACGCGATCGAGCCGGATCCTGTGGCGCTGGTCCATCCGCTCGACCTGTCCGCGATGGGCGGCAAGCCGGGCGACGTGATCACCATCGAATCGCGCCGCGGCACGGTCACCTTATACGCGCGCGCCGACGACAGCTCGCCGCGCGGTGCGATCTTCGTCCCGTTCTGCTACTACGAGGCGGCGATCAACAAGCTGACCAATGCCGCCTTGGATCCGTACGGCAAGATCCCCGAGTTCAAATATTGCGCCATCCGTGTCGCCTTGGGCGGCACGGTCGAAGAGCAAGGTTCGTACGGTGGAGGACAGATACTGGAAGACATGGCACAATCGCCAGCATGACAAATTCGCCATTCCGGTACAGGCCGCAGCTGTCGGAAGCCGCTGCCAGCCTCACGCATGACGTCGAGGTTGTGGATGAGCGCGGCCGCCGTTCGGTGATCGCGATTCCGGCCGAGCGGCCGCTGACCGTGTATGTCGACAAGCGCGAACTGGTGACCCTGATGACCCTGGGCGGCGCGCCGGAAGCGCTGACCCTCGGCTACCTGCGCAACCAGCGCCTCGTCAAATCCATCGAGGACATCGTCTCGGTGCAGGTCGACTGGTCGGTCGACGCGGTGGCGGTCGTCACACGCCACGGCATCGCCAACGTCGAAGAACGCACGTCCAAAAAAGTGGTGACGACCGGCTGCGGCCAGGGCTCGGTGTTCGGCGGCCTGATGGACGACATCGAACAGATCTCTCTGCCGCCGGATGCGCGCCTGCGCCAGTCGACCATCTACCGGATCGTCGAAACGATCCGCACGCAGCAGTCGATCTACAAACAGGCTGGCTCGGTGCACGGCTGCGCGCTGTTCTCGAAGGACGGCGAGCTGCTGTACTTCGTCGAAGACGTCGGCCGCCACAACGCGGTGGACGCCATCGCCGGCAAGATGTGGCTCGAGCAGATGGACGGCGGCGACAAGGTGTTCTACACGACCGGCCGCCTGACTTCCGAAATGGTGATCAAGGGCGCGCAGATGGGGATACCCTTCCTGCTCTCGCGCTCCGGCACCACGCAGATGGGCCACATGGTGGCCGGTAAGGTCGGCATGACCTTGCTGGCGCGCTGCACCGGCAAGCACTTCCTCTTATTGACGGGGCATGACAAGATCGATTTCGAGCCGCAGCTGCTCGAAGTAGCGCCCCGCATCGCCTGATGTCCCTCGCCGACGCAACCGCTGCCGCCTTCGGACTGCTCGTGTCGGGCGATGCGACGCTGTGGCAGATCATCTGGGTGTCCCTCAAGACCAGCGTCATCGGGCTGCTGCTGGCGACGCCCGTTGCGGTGCTGCTCGGGTATGCGATCGCCAGCTATCGTTTTCCCGGCCGGCGCATCGCGATCTGGCTTGCGCAGGCGGCCCTGTCGCTGCCGACGGTGCTGATTGGACTGCTGCTGTACCTGCTGCTGTCGCGCCACGGGCCGTGGGGCGCGCTGCACTGGCTGTTCACCCAGCCCGGCATCATCTTCGGACAGTTCATCATCGCGATGCCGGTGCTGGTCGCCTTCACGCTGGCCGCGGTGCAGGCGGCCGACCCGCGTTTCGCCGAGACTGCGATCGCGCATGGCGCCTCGCCGTGGCGCGTGATGACGACGGTGCTGCATGAAGTCCGCTTCGGCGTGATGGCGGCCGTGATCAGCGGCTTCGGGCGCGTGATCTCGGAGGTCGGCTGCGCGCTCATGGTAGGCGGGAACATCGCTGGCGAAACGCGCACGATCACCACCGCCATCGCGCTCGAAACCAGCAAGGGCGAGTTCGCGCAAGGGATCGCGCTTGGCATCGTGCTGGTCGCGATCGCGCTGCTGATGAACGGCGCACTGATGCTGCTGCAGGGCGATGCCCATGCGGCGAGGGGCAGGGCATGAGCGCCCTGATCCGCATCGCGCGCCTGCGCAAATCCTTTGGCGACCGCCCGCAGTTCGACATCGAACGGTTCTCGCTCAAGGCTGGCCACGCCTACGTGCTGACCGGCGTGAACGGTGCGGGCAAGAGCACACTCCTGCGGATACTGGCGGGACTCGAGGGCGCTGAGGCGGAGGGCGTGACGTTCGCAGGCCAGGCCACGACGCTGTCACCGTATCCGGCAGCGATGCGCGCCGCGGTGGTTTACGTTCACCAGCACCCTGTGATGTTTTCAACCAGCGTCGCTGCGAATATTGGCTATGGACTGACTGTGCGCGGCATGCCGAAGGCGAAGGTGGCGCAGCAGGTGGACGAAGCGATGGAATGGGCCGGCGTGGCGCACCTGCGCGACAGCGACCCATCGCGCCTGTCGGGCGGCGAGAAGCAGCGCATCGCGCTGGCGCGGGCCAAAGTGCTTGAACCGAAATTGCTGCTGCTGGACGAACCGACGGCAAACCTGGACGGCGCCGCGCGCGAACAAGTGCTGGCGTTGATACCGCAGTTGGTCAGGGAGGGCACGTGCGTGGTGATGGCCTGCCATGACCGTGATTTGATTGGGCTGCCTGGAGTCGGGCGCCTGAAGCTGCGTGATGGGAAGCTTGAACGGCGCGACGCTGACCGCGATGGCCCGGCAATCGCTCTCGTAACCTAACAACGTCATTCCCGCTTCCGCGGGAATGACGGATCTGGAGATAACTAATATGAACTTTCGAACCCTGATCACATTTGCAGTGCTCGCGATTGCGTCAACGGCTCAAGCCCAGCAAGTCATCCGCCTCTCCACCACCACCAGCACCGAAAGCTCCGGCCTGCTGGCCCATCTGCTACCGGCATTCGAAGCGAAGACCAACACCAAGGTCCACGTCATCTCGGTAGGCACGGGCAAGGCGCTCGAACTGGCAAAGAACGGCGACGTCGACGTGACCCTGGTCCACGCACGCGCGGCCGAAGACAAGTTCGTGGCCGATGGCCACGGCGTCGATCGCCGCGACGTCATGTACAACGACTTTATCGTGGCCGGGCCGGTGGCCGATCCGGCCGGCGTGAGGGGCAACAAGGACGTCATCGCGTCGTTCAAAAAGATCGCATCGAGCGGCGCGAAGTTCATCTCGCGCGGCGACAACTCGGGCACCGACGTGATGGAAAAATCATACTGGAAGCTGGCCGGCGCCCAGCCAGCACCAGGCGCCTACATCTCCGCTGGCCTCGGCATGGGCGAAGTGCTGACGATGGCCGCCGAACTGCAGGCCTATACCCTGACCGACCGCGCAACCTACGGCGCCTACAAGGCAAAGACCGGCCTGGCCGTGCTGGTCGAGGGCGACAGTAAAATGTACAACCCGTACGGGATCATTGCGGTGAACCCGGTGCGCCATCCGGGCGTGAACAACAAGGGCGCAAAGCTGCTGATCGACTGGATCACATCGCCGGAAGGGCAGCAGAAGATCGCCTCGTTCCGGCCTGCAGGGCAGCAGTTGTTCTTTCCGTTAGCGCGTTAATCGTTAGCGCCGCGCCCCCAGCAATCGCAGGACTTCCTCGGCGGCGGGCGCGGACGAAGCCGGGTTCTGCCCCGTCACAAGGCTTCCCTCGGTGACCACATACGGTTTCCAGTCCGGCCCCTTGCTGTAGCGCGCTTCGTTCTCGAGCAGCGCGTCTTCCAAAAGGAAGGGCACGATGGTGGTCAGCTGCACCGCTTCCTCTTCGCTGTTGGTAAAACCCGTGACGCGCCGGTGGCGTACCAGCGGCCCTTCGTCGGGGGCGGTCGCGTTCAGCAGCGCGGCGAGCGCGTGGCACACGGCTGCGACTACCTTTCCCTGCGCGTACATATTCTCGATAAGCTGGATTGAGTGTTCATCGGTGGCGAGGTCCCACAAGGGGCCGTGGCCACCCGGATAGAACACCGCGTCGTAATCCTCGTCGGAGATGTCCTTCAGCTGGACCGTGTTCGCCAGCACCTTTTGTGCATCCGGGTCGGACTTGAAGCGTTTGGTTGCCTCGGTCTGCGCGTCCGGTTCGTCGCTTTTCGGATCGAGCGGCGGCTGGCCGCCCTTGGGCGAAGCGAGCGTGATCTTCGCGCCCGCATCCTTGAAAACGTAATACGGCGCGGCGAATTCTTCCAGCCAGAAACCGGTTTTCTTTCCAGTATCGCCGAGCTTGTCGTGCGACGTCAGCACCATCAGGATGTTCATGTTGCCCTCCCGTGTTTTCGTACGGAGAGCTTACCCCGAATTGGTCAGCGCACGTTTTGAAGCACGAAGCTTTCTTGGCGGCAGCTGCTGTACGAACGCTTGATTTGTCCCTCGCTGCAACTACGCGATTCGCCGCGCTTGTTGTAGCACACGTGGACTTCGCGCAGGAAGCGTCCGCCGGCGGCACAGAACGGCAGTACCGAATACTGTTGCAGTTTCGGGTTCGCGCGCTTGAACGCCTGGACGAATTCGCCGTAGCTGACACGCACCGGTGACGAAGGCTGCTGGAAGGCGGGCGGAATCGCAACCTGGCTCTTCAGCTTTCCCGACAAGACAAAGTAGCCGGCCGGATCGAGGCCCGAACAGCTGCCGTGCTTCTTCCACTCATGCTCCGCCAGCCGTTCCGACGGGAACAGCGAGCTGTACTTGTCCTTCACGTGGCGCGGCAGTTTCTCCGTCGAACAGTTTTCCGGGTAGCCACGCTCGTGCTGGGGCCACAGGCCATGCAGGACGAAGCCCAGGCGGCGGCCAATCGCGCACTGGTCTGGATCGTTGCGGGTGGCGCAGTACGACGGCGACCAACTGAGCGCCACGGCGTAGTAATCGAATTGACCCGGGGCGTCAGAAGGACGCCTCGCCTCAGCGTTAAAGCCAAGGGCGGCCGTGACCACGACCAAAAGGATTTTGATTACGTGCATGTGTGTCCAGGAAGGATTTTTGATGGCGGCATCAAGCCGCGATGTGCGCATTCTACATGCCTCCTCAGCGACCATCTTCGGGCCGGGAGGGTGATGGTATAGTGGCAATCTTTACGCCAAATGGACAGGACGCCTTTCCCATGAAAACATTATCTACCAGGATGAAGTATCTGCGGAGCCGCGAGGCCTTCTCAGCTATTGTGCTACCGGCCGTAATCGTCTGGGGATGGTTGAACACGGGCGGTGACATCGCCTGGAGTTTGCGCATCGCCGCGCTGGCGATGCTGGCCTATATTCTGGTGCAAGGCACACTGTACTGGCATCTCAAACTGCGTTCGCTCGAAGATCAAACACCACTACCGGCGTACTTTGATATGGTGTTCCGCAGCTTTAAATGGTCGAACGTGATCGCAATCGGGACTATGCTGCTTGTCCTGCTTCTGGCCGATCGGAATTCCGTGTCGGAGGCTGATATTGGGTGGTCGGTTGGCTTGCTCGCTGGCGCCGTGCTCGAACATATCAACTATTATCATTATCAACTGATGTACGACACGCGCGCGTCCTTCGGCCACTTGCTGCGTAATTGCCGCCTGCGCAAAGCCGCGCTGGGGATCGATCTTGCCCAGTCCGGTTCAAAAGCAGGGCGCGCGGCTGCAGCGTAACGGTCTCGGCGCTTCCGCTCCGCCGTCGCGAATGTGACACATTGCGTTGAACAGTGGCAACAATGCAGCGTCGGACCGGAATCCCCGCCATAATGGACTCGGGCACCCTTTGCGCCGAACTCCAGCATGTCCATTCAATTCGAAGAATTCGATTCCTTTTCCGAAGGTCCGTCAGCGCCGCCCCAGGCGGCGGCGCCACTCGTTCGCCTTCAATACCTGCTCGACAACACTCCGGCAATCATCTACAGCTCGGTAGCCAGCGGCGATTTCAAGATGACCTTCGTCAGCAACAACGTGGTCAACGTGCTTGGATATCGCCCGGAGGAGATGACCGATGACCCGAACTTCTGGTTCGACCATTTGCATCCTGAAGATGCTTCCGAAATTTTTTCCAGCCTCGCCCAGCTGTTCGTCGAGGGAGAGCGCACTTACGAGTACCGGTTCCGCGCCGCAAACGGTGACTATTTGTGGATGCATGACAAGCTTCGGCTGATCCGCGACGAGAACGGCGTGCCGCTGGAAGTGATTGGTTCCATGACCAATATCTCGGAACACATCCAGATGGAACTTGCGCTGCAGGCGCAGGGCGAGGAACAGGTGCGCCTGATCGCGCGCCTGCGTGACGCCCATGATCAATTGCTCCAGTCTGAGAAGATGGCCTCGATCGGCCAGCTTGCCGCGGGGATCGCGCACGAGATCAACAATCCGGTTGGCTTCGTCAACTCGAACATGGGCACGCTGAAAAATTATCTCGCGACGCTGTTCTGCGTGATCGAAGGATACGATGAGGCCGTCTCCGGCGCTGCGCCCGGTTCATCCGTTGCGCGGCGGCTGGCCGAGATCCGCAAGAACTCCGAACTGGACTACCTGAAGGAAGACACCGCCGACCTGATCCGCGAATCGATGGACGGGCTCAAGCGCGTGAAGGATATCGTCCAGGCGCTTAAGGATTTTTCGCATGTCGGCGAGAGCGACTGGCAGCCGGCCGACCTTCACCACGGCATCGACAGCACGCTCAATATCGTCGCAAACGAGATCAAGTACAAGGCGACCGTCGAGAAGCACTACGGCCAGCTGCCCGAGGTAACGTGCATGGCGTCGCAGCTGAACCAGGTCTTCATGAACCTGCTCGTCAACGCCGCGCATGCGATCACCGTCAATGGGCTGATCACGATTCGCACGGGCGCGGGGAACGGCTGGGTATGGGTGGCGATCAGCGATAACGGCTGCGGCATCCCGGCGGAAAACCTGAACCGCATCTTCGAACCATTTTTCACCACCAAGCCGGTCGGCAGCGGCACCGGGCTGGGCCTGTCGCTGTCGTACAGCATCGTCAACAAGCATGGCGGGCGGATCGAGGTCGATTCAAAGGTCGGTGTTGGCACCACCTTCACGGTACGGCTGCCTGTGACGCAGCCCGAGGTTGGGTCTACATCAGGATGACGTCGTACTGTTCCTGGTGATAGCTGGTCTCGACCTGCAGCGAAATGCGCTTTCCGATGAAGTCGCCCAGCATCGCCAGGTGCTGCGACTCTTCTTCGAGGAACAGGTCGACCACTTCCTGCGACGCGAGGATGCGGAATTCGCGCGGGTTGAATTGCTTCGCTTCGCGCAGCAGCTCGCGCAGGATCTCGTAGCAGATCGTACGGCTGGTTTTCACCTGGCCCTTGCCCGAACATGCGGGGCACGGCTCGCACAGGATATGCGCCAACGACTCGCGCGTGCGCTTCCTCGTCATCTCCACCAGGCCAAGCGCCGAGAAGCCCGATACCGACACCTTGGTGCGGTCGCGCGCCAGCGCCTTCTTCAGCTCCGCCAGCACCGCGTTACGGTGCTCGTTGTTCTCCATGTCGATGAAGTCCAGGATGATGATGCCGCCCAGGTTACGCAGGCGAAGCTGGCGCGCGATCGCGTGCGCCGCTTCGAGGTTGGTCTTGAAGATCGTGTCCGCGAAATTGCGGCCGCCGACGAAGCCGCCGGTGTTCACGTCGATGGTGGTCATCGCCTCGGTCTGGTCGACGATCAGGTAGCCGCCGGACTTCAGGTCCACGCGGCGGCCCAGCGCGCGCAGGATCTCTTCCTCGACGCCATACAGGTCGAACAGCGGCCGCTCGCCGGTGTAGTGCTGGAGGCGCGACAGCACGCTTGGCGTGTATGCCTGGGCGAATTCGACCAGCTTGACGTGGTTCTCGCGCGAGTCGACCTGGATCGAGGCCGTCTCGTCGTGCACGAAGTCGCGCATCACGCGCTGGGCGAGGTTCAGGTCCTGGTACAGCAGGCTGGTAGCAGGGCGCGTGCGTGCGCCATGCACGATGGCCGCCCAGGTCTTGCGCAGGTAGTCGACGTCGGCGGCGAGGTCGGCGTCGGGCGCCTCTTCCGCCATCGTGCGCACGATGTAGCCGCCTTTTTCTTCTGGCGGCAGAAGGCTTTGCAGGCGCGTGCGCAGCAGCTCGCGGTCGGATTCCTTTTCGATCTTTTGCGAGATGCCGATGTGGCAGTCCTGCGGCAGGTACACCAGCATGCGGCCGGCGATCGAGACCTGTGTGGACAGGCGCGCGCCCTTGGTGCCGATCGGGTCTTTGATGACCTGCACGGTCAGCACCTGGCCGTCGAACAGGATCTTTTCAATCGGGGTAGGAGCGACGTTGGCGCCTTCGTGGCTGCGCGCTTCCCAGATGTCGGCGACGTGCAGGAAGGCCGCGCGTTCGAGGCCGATGTCGATGAAGGCCGACTGCATGCCGGGCAGGACGCGCACCACTTTGCCTGAGTAGACATTGCCAGCCAGGCCGCGCGTGAGCGTGCGCTCGATATGCAGTTCCTGTACGGCTCCTTGCAGGATCAGCGCGACGCGCGTCTCTTGCGGGGTGATGTTAATCAGGATGTCTTCGTTCATGGGGCGCAAGCGGCAGCTGGGGAAAGCATGATGATACACGGGCGCGGGGAGGGCCGGGGTGTTGGCCGCAGGGGAGTGATGTGCATGGCGGATGCGCGCAAGCGCGCATCCGCCGAACACCAATTGTTTAAGCCAGCGGAATGCCCGCTTTGCGCAGCAGGTTCGCCGTCTCGTAAAGCGGCAGGCCCATGATGCCCGAGTGGCTGCCTTCGATATGCTCGACAAACAGCGCCGCGAGGCCCTGGATACCGTAGCCGCCGGCCTTGTCATACGGCTCGCTGGTGGCGCAATAGGCCTTGATCGAAGCGAGACTGAGCTTGGCGAAGCGGACGTCGGACACCTGCGTGAACTGCTCGGCGAGGTCGGTGTAATGCACCGCCACCGACGTCAGAACCTGGTGGGTGCGGCCGGACAGTTTTTCAAGCATGGCGATCGCCTCATCGTGCGATGCAGGCTTGCCGAGGATTTCACCATCGACGGTCACGGTGGTGTCGGCAGCAAGCACGGGGCGAACCTTCATGCGCCGCTGGTGCACCATGTTCCACGCGAATGCGGCTTTTTCGTTGGCGACGCGCGCGACGTAATCGGCTGGCGATTCATCGTCGTAAACTTCTTCGGTCACATCAGGTCCGCGAACCGTGTCATTACGTAGCATGAGCAGTTCGAACTCCACGCCGATTTGCCGGAGCAGTTCCCGTCTGCGCGGGCTTTTAGAAGCTAGATATATTTTTCTCTCGTGCGGTCTCATCGAATCTTCCAGCAGTTACTCAAACGCGATGATAGGGGTGATTCTGCGTGATCGACCACGCCCTATACAATTGCTCGGCAAGCATAACACGCACAATCCCGTGCGGGAGTGTCATGCTGGAAATTCGTATTAGCATTTCGGCACGTGCTTTGAGGGCCGGATCGAGGCCGTCGGCCCCGCCGATCAGGAAGGCGGTGTCGCGCCCGTCCTGCTGCCAGGTTTCGAGCTGCTGCGACAAGCCGACGCTGGTCAGGTCCTTGCCGCGCTCGTCGAGGGCGATGATGCGCACGTTTTTGGGAAGGACCGCTTCGATGCGCTCGCGTTCGAGCGCCATGGCGGTGGCCGCTGTCTTGCTGCCGGAGCGGTCGACCGGCTTGACTTCCTTGAGCACGATGCGCAGCTCGGGAGGCATGCGCTTCGTGTACTCGGAAAAGCCGGTCTCAATCCACGCCGGCATCTTGTGGCCAACCGCAGCGATAATCAGCTGCATCGGCGCTTACTCTGCTGCTTTCTTGACGGCGCGCTTGATGACCTTCTTGACCGGAGCTGCGTCAGCTGGCGCTTTTGGCGCTGCTGCCTTCTTCGGCAATGCCTTCAGCGCCTTGACGGCAGCCGCTTCGGTCTTGCTCGGTGCGACCTTCACGACCTTGCCGGCTGGAGCGGCGGCCTTCTTGGCTGCGGCCCTCTTCGGCTTGTCTGCGGTTGCAACTGCCTTCTTGGCAGGCGCCTTGCGTTCGCGGACCGGCTTGACTTCAGGGGCTTCCTGGGTCGATGCGAGGTGCTTCGAGCGAGTCTTCGGCACAGCTTCGGCCGCTTCGGTGGTCGACTTGCGCTTGGCGGCGCCCAGCTTGACTGGCTTGTCGCCCCAGATCTCTTCGAGGCGATAGTATTGGCGGATCGGCGCTTGCATGATGTGGACGATCATGTCGCCCAAATCGACCAGCACCCATTCGCCGGTATCTTCACCCTCGACGCCGATGATGTCGCCGCCGGCTTCCTTGACCTTGTCGCGTACCGATGCGGCGAGCGCCTTGGTCTGGCGGTTGGAGGTACCCGAGACGACGGCGATGCGGTCGAACAGGCTGGTAAGGTGGGTGGTGTCGAACACTGTGATGTCCTGGCCCTTGATGTCTTCAAGAGCGTCCACGACGATCGCTTGCAGTTTTTTGATATCCATTATCTTTTGTATAATTTATGTTGTTGAATATAGTCTAGCACTACCGGGGAGATAAGCGAGTTTGGCATCTCGCCCCGTTGTAATGCGGTTCGTATCTGAGTGGCGGATATATCGACCGCCAGCGCTTCCGCCAGGTACACCTTGCCTGACGGCGCAGAGCGGAGCTGCTCGATGCCGCTCCGGCGCTTTTCAAGTTCCTCGGCCACCGCGGCGGGCAGGGCGGCATTGGCCAGGTCGAAACCGGGCCGCGCGCCCACGCCGATGTGGGCGTAGTCGAACAGCTGGCGCCAATCGCGCCAGCTGTCCAGTTGCTGCAACTGGTCCGCGCCCATCAGGAACACGATCGAGGCATCGGGTCCGAGTTCGGCGCGCACATTGCGCAGCGTGTCGATGGTATAGGTCGGCGCGGTGCGCTCGACCTCCTGCAGGTCGAACGCCACCGGCAGCCCGGCTTCGCCGAAGGCCAGTCCCAGCATCGCCATGCGGTCTTCGGCGCTGGTCTTCAAGCCGCTCTTCTGCCACGGGCTACCCGCCGGGACAACGCGTAGCTGGTCAGGGTTCAGCAGGTTGGCAAACAAAGTGGCCAGCGCCACGTGACCATGATGGACGGGGTCGAAACTGCCTCCCAGCAGTGCGACGCAGAATGTCACGTAGCCAGCCAGTCGCGGTGAACGAGGAAGTCGGTGTACAGCTTCGCTTCGACAGTGCCGGCTTCCGGCTTCCAGTCGTAGCGCCATTTCACGATCGGAGGCATCGACATCAGGATCGCCTCGGTCCGTCCGCCCGACTGCAGGCCGAAGTGGGTGCCGCGGTCGAACACCAGGTTGAATTCGACATAGCGGCCGCGCCGGTAAGCCTGGAAGTCGCGTTCGCGCTCGCCGTATTCCATGTCCTTGCGGCGATTCAGGATCGGCAGGTAGGCGTTGATGAAGCTGTCGCCGACGCTTTGCGTCATCGCGAAGCTTTGTTCGGCGCCGGCCGAATTGAAGTCGTCGAAGAAGATACCGCCGACGCCGCGCGGCTCCTTGCGGTGCTTCAGGTAGAAGTAATCGTCGCACCAGGCCTTGAAGCGCGGGTAGAGGTCTTCGCCGAAAGGCGCAAGCGCGTCAAGGCAGGTCTGGTGGAAGTAGCGCGCGTCTTCCTTGAAGCCGTAGTACGGAGTCAGGTCCATGCCGCCGCCGAACCACCACACCGGCTCCTGGCCTTCGGCGGTGGTGGTGAAAAAGCGCACGTTCATGTGCACCGTCGGCGCATACGGATTGCGCGGATGGAGCACCAGCGACGCGCCCATCGCTTCCCACGCGCGGCCCGCCAGTTCCGGGCGGCTGGCCATTGCCGACGGCGGCAGGTTGGCGCCGGTCACGTGCGAGAAATTGACGCCGCCGCGTTCAAAGACATTGCCTTCCTCGACCAGGCGCGACACGCCGCCGCCGCCTTCCGGGCGAGTCCACTCATCGCGCAGGAACTGCTTGCCGTCGACGTCTTCAAGCGCATTCACGATGCGCGACTGAAGGTCGATAAGCCAGGCTTTGACAGCCGCAGGGGAGGGGGAAGACATCGGGATCTTGATCGGGGAATAAAAAAGTGAGGACAGATTGTACACTGTCCGGGTGTTCTATGGTATGTGGGAGGGAAGGGCCGTTGGAGGGCGGATGCGCGCTCCACGCTTATCCGCCCTACGCAAACCCTAGTGCTTCAAGCCGCGCCAGCCGATATCGCGGCGGAACTGCGCGTCGTTGAAGTGGACCTTGTCGACCGTTTCATACGCCTGCTTCTGCGCCATCCGCACGCTGTCGCCCAGTCCCACCACGCACAGCACGCGTCCGCCGTTGGTCAGCAGCTGGCCATCGACCAGCTTCGTCCCGGCGTGGAAGGTGACACACTCCGCCGTCTCGGCCGGGATCCCGTCGATCACATCACCCTTCTTCGGATCGTCCGGATAACCGCCGGCCGCCATCACCACGCCGACCGCCGTGCGGCGATCCCAGTCCAGCTCCACTGTGTCGAGCGTGCCGTTGACCGCGTGCTCCATCACCGTCACCAGGTCGCTCTTCAGGCGCGCCATGATCGGCTGCGTCTCCGGGTCGCCCATGCGGCAGTTGAATTCCAGCGTCTTGGGATTGCCGGCCGCGTCGATCATCAGGCCCGCATACAGGAAGCCGGTGAACGGAATGCCGTCCTTGGCCATGCCGTTGATGGTTGGGTCGATAATCTCGCGCATCACGCGCGCGTGCATCGCAGGCGTGACGATCGCGGCGGGCGAGTACGCGCCCATGCCGCCGGTGTTCGGGCCTTCGTCGTTGTCCTTGAGGCGCTTGTGGTCCTGGCTGGTCGCCAGCGGCAGGATGTTTTTACCATCGCACATGACGATGAAGCTGGCTTCCTCGCCGGCCAAAAACTCTTCGATCACGACGCGCGCGCCGGCGTCGCCGAGGCGGTTATCGAGCAGCATGGTATCGACCGCGGCATGCGCTTCTTCCAGCGACATCGCCACCACCACGCCTTTGCCGGCGGCCAGGCCGTCGGCTTTGATCACGATCGGCGCGCCGTTCGCATCGATGTAAGCGTGCGCCGGGGCGGCGTCCGAGAAGGTCTGGTAGGTGGCGGTCGGGATGCCGTGGCGCTGCATGAACGCCTTGGCGAAGTCCTTCGAGCTTTCCAGCTGCGCCGCTTCTTTGGTCGGGCCGAAGACCTTCAGGCCGCGCGCGCGGAACAGGTTGACGATACCCGCCGCGAGCGGCGCTTCCGGGCCGACCACGGTCAGGGCGATGTTTTCGGACTCGACGAAATCGGCCAGCTGGGCCGGATCGGTGATCTCGACATTGATCAGCCGGACATCGCGCGCGGTGCCGCCGTTACCAGGGGCGACGTAGACCATCTGGATGCGTTCTGATTGGGCCAGTTTCCAGGCCAGGGCGTGTTCGCGGCCGCCAGAGCCGACTACCAGGATTTTCATAGGTGCTTACTCTTCGATGACGGCGTTGGTGTAGACATCCTGGACGTCGTCCAGGTTTTCGAGCGCGTCCAGCAGCTTTTGCATCTTCGCTGCGTCGTCGCCGGTAAATTCGGTTTCGGTGGCCGGCTTCATGATGATCTCGGCGACTTCGGCCTTGAAGCCGGCCGCCTCGAGCGCATCCTTCACGCCTGCGAAGTCGTGCGGGCCGCACAGCACTTCGAAGCCGCCTTCATCGTCGGCCACCACGTCTTCGGCGCCTGCTTCGAGGGCCGCTTCCATCAGCTTGTCCTCGTTCACGCCGGGAGCGAACAGGAACTGGCCGCAATGTTTGAACATGAAGGCCACCGAGCCCTCGTTGCCCATGTTGCCGCCGTTTTTGTTGAAGGCGTTACGCACTTCAGCCACGGTACGCACGCGGTTATCGGTCATGCAATCGACGATGATCGCCGCGCCGCCGATGCCGTAGCCCTCGTAGCGGACCTCCTCGTAGTTGGCGCCTTCGAGGCCGCCCGAACCACGCTGGATTGCGCGGGTTACATTCTCCTTCGGCATATTCGCATCGGCAGCCTTATCCACGGCCAGGCGCAGGCGCGGGTTGGCGGCGATATCGGCACCACCCATGCGGGCCGCGACGGTGATCTCCTTGATCAGGCGCGTCCAGATCTTGCCGCGCTTCGCATCGGTAGCGGCTTTCTTATGCTTGATGTTGGCCCATTTGCTGTGTCCAGCCATGTCGGATATTCCTTAGAGACGGTATGCAGAGTGGCCGACATTTTACCATAGCGACACTTCCCAAAATCGGGGTCCGTCCCCGGGGACGGACCCCGGGGACAGACCCCGGGGACGGACCGGGTCACGCGGACCCCGATCCTGGTGCATATCGAAATCGGATATGTCTCCGATTTTGGCAATTAGGGTCTGTCCCCGGGGACGGACCCCGAATTGCAGCGGGAGAATGTTTGGCCGCCAGCGGGCTTGGGCGTTTGCTTTTACAATTGGGGCATGAGCAAAAACGCAATGGCCACGGCGCAAACATCGATCCCACGCCCGGCCCTCGTCGCCGGGCTGGCCATCGCCATCGGCGGCGCCGTGCTGTTCTCGACCAAGGCCATCGTCGCCAAGCTGCTGTACCGCTACCACATCGACGCCGTCACCCTCATCGCCTTCCGCATGCTGTTTTCGTTTCCGTTCTTCCTCGCCGTGGCGGTGTGGAAAATGCGCACGGAAGCGCCGCTGCCCGTCATCGACCGCTGGCGCATCCTGGGCCTCGGCCTGATCGGCTACTACTTGTCCAGCTTCCTCGATTTCCTCGGCTTGCAGTACATCTCCGTCGGCCTCGAACGGCTGATCCTGTTCCTGACGCCGACCTTCGTGCTGCTGATTACCTCGGTCTTCCTGAAGCGCCACATCAGCAAGGTGGAGTGGATCGCGCTGGCCACCTCCTACTGCGGCATCATCCTGGTGTTCGTGCATGACCTGCACGGCGGCGCCGGCAATGCCATGCTCGGCTCGCTGCTGGTGGTCGGTTCGGCCATCTCTTACGCGCTTTACTTGCTGTTCTGCGGCGAACTGGTGCGGCGCATCGGCACGCTGCGGCTGGTGTCGTACGCGATGTGCGTGTCGAGCGTGGCCTGCATCGCGCAGTTCTTCGCGCTGCGGCCGGCCGCGATGCTGATCCAGCCGGCCGAGGTGTACTGGTTGTCGCTGGTGAACGCGATATTCTGTACTATCTTCCCAGTGTTCATGACGATGTACGCGGTCCAGCGCATCGGCGCGGCCACCGCGTCCCAGGCCGGCATGGTCGGCCCCGTGTCGACCTTGTTCCTCGGCGCACTGGTGCTGGCCGAGCCAATCACCTCGGTCCAGCTGGCCGGCACCGGGCTGGTGTTGGGTGGAATCTATATGCTGTCCAGAAAAAAATAGCGGGTCCTATCAATCAACAACGGGAAAAAGCAGGCATGAAACCACGTATCGCGCTGATCGCGCACGACATGAAAAAAGACGACATGATCACGCTGGCGGCCCAGTACATCGACTTCCTGCGCGGCTGCCAACTGGTCGCCACCGGCACCACCGGCGGCCGCCTGGCCAATGAGCTGGGCCTGACCATCGAGCGCAAGCATTCCGGCCCGTTCGGCGGCGACCTGCAGATCGGCGCCCAGCTGGTCGACGGCCAGATCGACGCGGTGATCTTCCTGCGCGACCCGATGACGCCGCAGCCGCACGAGCCGGACATCAACGCGCTGGTGCGCGCCTGCGACGTGCACAACGTCGCCTGCGCCACCAACCTGTCGACCGCGCACCTGGTCCTGTCGCAGCTGAAGCTCGCGGCACGCAAATAACACCACAAGGAGAACTGAGCATGGCAAAGGCGATTCGCATCAACCGCAACGGCGGCCCGGAAGTGATGGAGTATGTCGACGTGGAGGTGGGTGAGCCAGGTCCTGGCGAAGCGCGCGTGCGCCACCATGCGATCGGCTTGAATTTCATCGACGTGTACTTCCGCACCGGGCTGTATCCGCAGCCGCTGCCGGCAGGCCTTGGCAAGGAGGGCGCCGGCGTGGTCGAGGCGGTGGGCGAGGGCGTGACCGAGGTCAGGCCAGGCGACCGGGTGGCCTACGCGGGCGGCCCGAACGGCGCGTATGCGGTAGTGCGCAACATGCCTGCATCGCTGCTGGTGCGCTTGCCCGATGCGATTTCGTTCGAGACCGCGGCGGCCATGATGCTGCAGGGGTTGACGGTGCAGTACCTGTTCAACCGCACCACGCAACTCAAACGGGGCGACACCATCCTGTTCCATGCCGCAGCCGGCGGTGTCGGCCTGATCGCCTGCCAGTGGGCGCGCGCAATGGGCGTGAACATGATCGGCACGGTGGGCTCGGATGCCAAGGCCGAACTGGCGCGGGCGCACGGCTGCACGCACGTCATCAACTACAACACCGAGGATTTCGTCAAGCGCGTGGCCGAGGTCACCAATGGCGAGAAGGTGTCGGTGGTGTATGACTCGATCGGCAAGGACACCTTCATCGGCTCGCTCGACTGCCTGCGCCCGCGCGGCTTGATGGTCAGCTTCGGCAATGCCTCCGGCCCTGTGGATCCGTTCGGGCTGAATGAGCTGGCGTCGCGCGGTTCGCTGTTTGTCACACGGCCTAGTTTGTTCGCGTACGCGGCAACGCGCAAGGACATCGAGGAGATGTCGGCCGATTTGTTCGGGATGGTCGAAAGCGGGAAGGTGAAGATCGAGATCAACCAGCGTTACAGCCTGGCCGATGCGGCGCAGGCGCATCTCGATCTCGAGGCGCGCAAGACGACGGGATCGTCGATTTTGCTGCCTTGATCAATTCGGCGGATGCTTCGCCAAGGAGTCTCCGCTTGCAAGCGGAGACCGTTTCGCAGGCGAATCGCATGCGATTCGAAACCCCTGCTACACCGGGCGGCGCCCTTATCCGCCATGTGCCCGCCAGCGCGATTCTTACTTCGCCTCGCGCTTCAATTCCACGGTCCGCGCCACCCCGCTCACGCCGGGGAATTCGGCGAACGCACTGTGCACCAGCGCCGGCATGACCTGCGGCGTCGACATCGTCCGGCTCAGGTTATTCACCGTCACATCAAACAGCCGCTTGCCATCCTTGACCGACTTGATCCCAAGCTGCAGATCGCGCTTGTAATGATGAACGATGCTTTCCTGGTACATCGGCGTGCCATACCAGAACGGGTCGTAGAACGGGCTGTGCCAGCCGCGCCAGTAACCATATCCGCGGCGGTACGGCCGCATGAACGCCGAACGCGGCATCCAGTAATGGTCGAAGTGCGAGTACACCGGCTCGATCACCCGGACCGGCACATCAACCGTCATGAAGCGCATCGCCACCTGCAGCGTCGGCGTCCCCGCCGCGCCGGCGTCCTGGAACCCCAGCCGCGCCAGCTCGCCGCGCACCATGTTCTGGTAGCTGCGCCATTCCAGCGTGTCGTCCTGCGCCGGCGGCGCCTCGAACACGTAGGTCTTATCGGCCAGCTGCTCCGGCCACTGGTGGAAGGTGGTCACATCGCTGCGAATGGTCGTGGCGCATCCGCCCAGCAGCAGGGTCAGCGCAGCGGTCGCGGCAATCATCAGGCGTTTCATGTTATTTCTCCGTTTGGTGGGCGTAGTCCACCCAAAGTAACTTTATGTCGTAGTTGGCATTCTGGCAGATAATTTACAGAATGTTACCCATGAGCACATGGCGTTACAACGAATATTGTGACCTGTGCATCTGGCAGGAGTTGGTAGAATAGCCGCCTGCCCACCTGCCAAAGTCCGATTTCCCATGCGCACAGATACCCCCCAGACTATCTACCGGAAAGACTACACGCCGCCAACTTACCAGGTCGAAACCGTCGAGCTCGGCTTCGACCTGGACCCGGACCGCACCATCGTCGCCAGCCGCCTCGTGATGGTCAGTAACCCGGAAAGCGTGGGCGAGGGCATCGAGCTGCATGGCGTCAACCTCCAGCTGGTGTCGCTGCGCATGAATGGACGGACCCTCTACGAGGGCGATTACGATATCTCAGGCGGCATACTGCGCATCCCTGCCGCGCCGGACCGGGTGACGCTGGAGATCGAGACGCTGACGTCGCCGGTCAAGAACACCACCCTGAGTGGTCTCTACGTTTCCAACGGCAATTTCTTCACCCAGTGCGAGGCCGAAGGTTTTCGCTCGATCACTTACTTCCCCGACCGTCCCGACGTGATGGCGAAGTTCACCGTGATGCTGCGCGCGGACAAGAATAGATATCCAGTCCTGCTGTCGAACGGCAACCTGGTCGAGGAGGGCGACCTGGACGATGGCCGCCATTTCGCCAAATGGGAAGACCCGTTCAAGAAGCCGTCCTACCTGTTCGCGCTGGTCGCCGCGAAGCTGGTGTGCCAGGAAGAAAACTTCAGGCTGAAGGATGGCCGCGACGCCTTGCTGCAGGTCTGGGTCGAAGACGGCAACCTCGACAAGACCGACTACGCGATGCAGTCCCTGAAGAACAGCATCCGCTGGGACGAGGAGCGTTTCGGCCTCGAGCTCGACCTCGACCGCTTCATGATCGTCGCCGTCAGCGACTTCAACATGGGCGCGATGGAAAACAAGGGCCTGAACATCTTCAACACGAAGTTCGTCCTGGCCAACCCGCGCGTCGCCACCGACGTCGACTATGCCGGCATCGAAGCCGTGGTGGGCCACGAGTACTTCCACAACTGGACTGGCAACCGGGTTACCTGCCGCGACTGGTTCCAGTTGTCGCTGAAGGAAGGCCTGACCGTGTTCCGCGACCAGGAGTTCTCGGCCGACATGATCGGCACCGACAGCGGCCGTGCCGTCACCCGCATCGAGCAGGTGCGCACCTTGCGCCAGGCACAGTTCCCGGAAGACGCCGGCCCGATGGCGCACCCGGTGCGTCCCGACTCCTTCGTGGAGATCAACAATTTCTACACAGTCACCGTGTACGAAAAGGGCGCGGAAGTCGTGCGCATGTACCAGACCCTGCTGGGCCGCGACGGGTTCCGCAAGGGCATGGACCTGTATTTCGAACGCCACGACGAGCAGGCTGTCGAGTGCGACGACTTCCGCGCTGCAATGGCCGACGCCAACGGACGCGACCTGGCGCAGTTCGAGCGCTGGTACAGCCAGGCCGGCACGCCGGTCGTGACCGCATCGAGCCGCTATGACGCCAACGCCGGTGCGTTCGCGCTGACCTTGTCGCAAAGCTGCCCGGCCACGCCCGGCCAGCCGGACAAGCTGCCGTTCCACATCCCGGTGGCCGTCGGCCTGCTGGGCGCGGACGGCAAGGACATTGAACTGACCGTCGACGGCAAGAAGGCCGGCGCCACCGCCGTGCTGGAACTGACCGAGCCATCGCAAACCTTCCAGTTCACGGGCGTGAAGCAAGCGCCGATTCCGTCGATCCTGCGCGACTTTTCCGCGCCGATCGTACTCGACTATCCGTACACCGACGAGCAATTGCTGCACTTGTTCAGCCACGACAGCGACCCCGTCAACCGCTGGGAAGCCGGCCAGCGCCTGGCGATGGAACGCCTGCTGGCGATGACCGCCGCGGCCGGCTCGGGCGGCCAGTTGGCGCTGGACGACACCTTCATCGACGCGATGCGCAAGATCCTGGTTGACGAGTCGCTCGACCCGGCCTTCCGCGAAAACGCCTTGCTGCTGCCGTCCGAAAGCATGGTGGCCGAACAGATGGATATGGTGAACCCGCAGGCGATCCACCTGGCGCGCCAGAGCATGCGCAAGGCCATTGGTTCCACCTTGCGTAAGGAATTCCATGCGCAGTACGAAGCCAACCAGACACCTGGCGACTACAGCCCCGATGCCATCTCGGCCGGCAAGCGCGGCCTGAAAAACCTGGCGCTGGCTTACCTGTCGGCCGCGCCGGACGATGCCATCAACATGCTGGCCCAGGGCCAGTTCGACCGTGCCGGCAACATGACGGACCGCGTCGCCGCGCTGGTATCGCTGATCCAATCTGCGGCGCCGGGTGCTGCCGATGCGCTGGAACGCTTTTACGCCGAGTTCGACAACGAGGCGCTGGTGGTCGACAAGTGGTTCGCGATCCAGGCCGCGGCGCCGGGCGCCGACGTGGCGGCGGTGCGCGCGCTGATGAAGCACCCGGCATTCACGCTGAAGAACCCGAACCGCGCACGCAGCCTGATCTTCAACTTCTGCAACGGCAACCCGGCGCAGTTCCACGCGCCCGATGGCAGCGGCTACGCGTTCTGGGCCGAGCAGGTGAAGGCGCTCGACGCGCTCAACCCGCAGGTGGCCAGCCGCCTCGCGCGCTCGATGGACCGCTGGCGCCGCTACGCCCCGGCGCTGCAGGCGCAGATGAAGAATGCGCTGGAGAAGGTCGCCGGCGCGGGGAAACTCTCGAATGACGTCAACGAAGTCGTCAGCAAGGCACTCACCAATTAACCTCGTTCCAGGGCTCGGCGCCCCCCTTGGCGGGAACCCATGCCGAGTCTGCTTTCACGCGGGAACGACGAATAGCACAAGCATTTAATCAAACTAAGGAAGTCCATGAAACGCGTCAGTCTCACGCAATACCTGGTTGAAGAACAGCGTCACAACAATTCCATTCCCGCCGAGCTGCGCTTGCTGATCGAAGTCGTCGCGCGCGCATGCAAGACCATCAGCCATTCGGTCAGCAAGGGTGCGCTGGGCGACATCCTCGGCAGCGCCGACACCGAGAACATCCAGGGTGAGGTTCAAAAGAAGCTCGACGTGATCTCGAACGAAATCCTGCTCGAAGCGAACGAGTGGGGCGGCCACCTCGCCGCAATGGCATCGGAAGAAATGGAATCGATCCATCCGATCCCGAACCGCTATCCGATGGGCGAATACATGCTGCTGTTCGATCCGCTCGACGGCTCGTCGAACATCGACGTCAACGTGTCGATCGGCACCATCTTCTCGGTGCTCAAGGCGCCGGACGGCATGGGCACGCCAACCGAAGAGCACTTCATGCAGCCAGGCAGCGCGCAGGTTGCCGCCGGCTACGCCGTGTACGGCCCGCAGACGATGCTGGTGCTGACCACCGGCAACGGCGTCAACTGCTTCACGCTGGACCGCGAGATGGGTTCGTGGGTGCTTACCAGCCGCAACATGACGATTCCGGAAACCACCAAGGAATTCGCGATCAACATGTCGAACCAGCGCCACTGGCATCCGCCGGTGCAGCGTTACGTCAGCGAGATGCTGGCAGGCTCGACCGGCCCGCGCGAGAAGGACTTCAACATGCGCTGGATCGCCTCGATGGTGGCCGATGTGCACCGCATCCTGAACCGCGGCGGCATCTTCATGTATCCGGCCGACATGCGCGACACCTCGATGCCGGGCAAGCTGCGCCTGATGTACGAAGCGAACCCGATGGCGATGATCGTCGAGCAGGCGGGCGGCGCGGCAACCGACGGGCGCCAGCGCATCCTCGATATTCCGCCGCACAAGCTGCACCAGCGGGTGCCGGTTTTCCTCGGTTCGAAGAGCGAAGTCGAGCGTGTGACCAGCTACCACGCGGCGTAAACCGGGGTATTTGTTCAGAAAAAGGCAAGTTTCGCTGATTCGGGGTAGCAAGAGTCAGCGAAACTTTGCTAGAATATCGGTCTTCGCCGCTTTAGCTCAGTTGGTAGAGCAGTTCATTCGTAATGAAAAGGTCGCCAGTTCGATTCCGGCAAGCGGCACCAGAACTTAGTATCAAGCAATCTCAGGTACTCTCAAAACCCGCCTCTCTACTAGGGAGCGCGGGTTTTTTGTTTTCTCAGCGCATCGCAGCCGGTAGCATGACATACCAATTTTCTTGGTAGTTATGTTGGTATTTCAAAAATACCAAAAATCAGATACCAACACCGGCACAACAATGGCACTTACAGATACCTTCATTCGGCAGCTCAAACACAGCGGAGCATCGGCCGGCGACAAGCACACCGATGGCCACGGTATGTTCCTCCAGGTCAACAAGGCAGGCAAGTAATGGCGCCTAAGCTACCGCTTCGCCGGTAAGCAGAAAACGTTGGCGCTCGGCGTCTATCCTGAAGTCTCGCTGGCGCAAGCGCGTAAGAAGCGCGAGCAGGCGCGAGAACTGCGCGCTGCTGGAACCGATCGAGGGCAGGCCAAGCGCGAGGAAAAACGCACGGACACAGTGACGGCTTGGCTGGAGCATGACGTTTTTCCGTTTATAGGAAAGTTGCCAATTGACTCGGTGAAGCCCCGCGACATTCTGTTCGCCGTCCAGAAGATGGAAAGTCGCGGCGCGGTCGACTCTGCCCACAGGGTGAAGCAGGTATGCGGTCAGGTGTTCAGGTTCGCGGTGGCTCTTGATTTAGTGAAGCGCGACATCACCGCCGATTTGCGAGGTGCGTTGTCGACGCCGGTCAAGTCCAACTACGCTGCTATTACCGACCCCAAGCAGGTAGGGGCGCTTATGCGCTCAATATTCGATTACCACGGTCATCCAGCGGCCGTAGCGGCCCTGAAGCTCGCCCCGATGCTGTTTGTGCGCCCGGGTGAGCTTCGCGCCGCGGAATGGGCAGAGATTGACCTCAACGCTGCTGAATGGCGTATCCCAGCCGCGAAGATGAAAATGAAGCTCGAGCACTTGGTGCCCTTGGCGGCGCCGGCGGTCGAGATTTTGCGTGATCTGCACAACGTGACCGGCGACGGCAGGTTCGTCTTTCCCAGCTTACGCACCAGCCAAGCGTGCATGTCCGAAAATACCATCAACGCAGCCCTTCGCGGGATGGGGTACACCAAGGAGGTTATGACCGGCCATGGTTTTCGCGCGATGGCACGCACGATCATGGACGAGGTACTCGGGGAGCGCGTCGACCTGATCGAGCACCAATTGGCGCATGCGGTAAGGGATGCGAACGGCCGGGCCTATAACCGTACCGCCCACCTGCCTGCACGCCGGGTGATGATGCAGCGTTGGGCGGACTATCTGGATGGGCTGCGCGTTGGCGCTGACGTTGTGCAGCTTCGGGCTTAACAAAACTGAATTTCAGAAATCAAAATGCTGCCAGAGAGACAAATTGGTCGACTACCGACGCCAGAGGTTCGCCGAGAGGTCGCGGATTTTGCTGCCGTCTGCCGCAAGGCGTTGAGCAGTCCAGAAAGGCGTGCCTGTGCGAACCCTGAGGCGCCCGTAGAGGAGCGTAGCTATGTGCACGCTGATGAGGTACTGGAATTCGCGCTGCGCGCGTTGGAAAGATTCGGCGAGCACGGCGATCATTTTCGCCCAGACTGGGACATCAACCGAATGGTCATTCGCGGCAAGGTGAGCGGCCTGCGCAAGAGCGGCTTGAGCTTCGAGGAGGCGGTGGGTGCGGTGGCGGACGATCTGGACGTTGACGACCGAACGGTGAGCCGATTCATTAGTCATGGCAAGTCGTGACACGACTCGCCAGTGTTTTTAAAAGTTAGGACTGAAATACTCCTCGTTGTTCTATTACAACGGAGTATTAGATGTCCACCCGTATCATCCGCATCGCAGAACTTGCGACCACCCCCAAGAAAGCCGGCATCCTGCCGGTCAGCCCGGCCACCATCTGGCGCTGGGTGCGCGACGGCAAATTCCCCAAGCCTTTGAAACTCGGTCCCTGCGTGACCGGCTGGCACACCTACGAGGTCGATGCCTTCATCGCGGCGCGCACCATCAACAACTAAGTTCGCCGAAATACCGGCACCTTGGGCGGCAACCGCCGCCAATCCGCCGCACCCTTCCTTCACTGCCCCCATAGCAAACTCCCAGAAAGACTCTATGAGCGCGTTTTCTCCCCGTATGACCCAGCAGTTGCCCCCGAGCCTGACCGCGCAAGCCCTGCTGATGACCCACTACCAGCCGCAGCGCGCGCTGGCCGCCAACGTAAAGTTGCTGATCGATGCGCCCGCCTTCAGCACCGCCTCGGGCCAATTCGGCGATGCACAGCTCGAACTGATGAACGCCTGGAACGCCGAAGCCGACGATGACCTGCAAGATAAGCTGACCATGACCGAAGTCTCGGTGGGCCAGCTCCGCGAGCCGGCGCATGCCGCGCCACATGACGGTGTTTCCTGGTGGTGAATCGTTGGAGCGTGCGAGGTACCCGCCGAGTTGTGCAATTTTTTCTAGATAGCGCGAAAGCGGCGGCTGCTCGCGGGATCTTTTGCTGTCTTTTACCAAGCAGTTGAGGAGACCAATTTCCGAAGGCGTCAGTGCCATCTCGGGCTCTGCATCGGGGCAGGTCCGGTTGAGCATGGTCAGCCAAAAAATGCGCCAGCTGATTATGCAAAAAACAGCGATTAGGTTGGCGAGTCGTTCGGCCGTACGTAGCCGAGACTCCTCGGCATTACATCCAGATTTCAGGATTTTGTGGAACGTCTCGATTTTCCAGCGCATGGCATACCAATCGAGTTTTTCAATTGCCTCGCGTCGGGATGCGACCGGCAAGTCGGTGATTAATTTCCACTCGATGGGCTTCCGATTCGCTGGCGTATCATGTTCGCGCGCATGGATCACGGTCAAGGAGAGAGCTGGATAACGGCTCTGCTTTCCAATTGGCGGTAGCACCTTGATGCGGCGATAGCGGATTTCCAGAACCGCATCGACGACGTTCCCTTTGGGATCGGAAGTCCGGACTCGATGCAGTCCTTTCAATTTCACTTCCTTCATCTCCTGGGCGATGGTATGGCCGCCATCGCCGGCTAAGCGGTCGACGCACGTGCGGACAAGGAAGTGTGTGCCAACGTCTTGCGCTGTACAGAACAACTCATAGATGTCGCTCTCCCGGTCGCCAATATGCACGCAACGCTGAGGATCGTCGAACAGCTCGGTTGACTGCCTCAAATTCTCCAGCCAGCGATAGCTTTCCTTTTCTTCGATCGGCACGCGCGTGGGGTTGATCGTCTTCTTGAGTGCGTTGCAGCCCTTGAACTTACTGCGCGTCCAGAACTTTATCGCCGCCAGACCAAGCGGAACACCCTCTGTCGTCACGGCCAAACTCGAATGCATCAGAATGCCGCACTGGGTCAGCTGTTTGCTGCGCCCATCGATTTTGCGGACCCCGCTCTTCCCAATGAATCCAATGCGCTCTGGCTGATCGCGCTGATAGGAAAACGTGGTTGTGTCTTGAAGGATAAGTATCGGCCCTTCCGCATGGGCGAAGCGCTCGCTTGTCGCCTGAAAATGGCCACCCAATATGTCCTGCTCACTGACGTGGTCGTTGGAAAAAAAGCGATAGGCCGCTTTCGTACTGGCCCAGTCCTGGCAGGCAAATGGAATGCTTTGGCCCATGTGCTTCCAGAACTGCTCAAGCAGCAGGCGGAAGCGCCTCTTGAGTCGTTCGTCTCGGAAATGACAGGCGGAATTTTCTTGATCCATCCAAGTCTGCTCGCCTTCCGGCGCCACCGCATGACGAGGCCGGGAATCGTCTGGCGATCCCCGCGTCGTCATCTGATTGCGATCAAATTCCTCATGTGAAAAAAGTTAACAGAACTGGCAAAAGTACCAAGCGAATTGTGGGTAATCGGAAGACTGGGCTGACGCTTACATGTGGCGCGATGTCGGGACGAAAAAAAGCCGCCCGGCTTGCACCGGGCCGCTTCGCACTTCAACGTCGGTTTATTTGGTGACGGTGCGCGTGCCAACCACTTCGACGGTCACCCGGCGATTCTTCGCGCGGCCTTCGGCCGTAGCGTTGTCCGCCAGCGGCTGGGTCTCGCCCTTGCCTTCGGTGTAGACGCGGGCCGGATCGAGTCCTTTCGATACCAGGTAGGCCTTCACGGCAGCTGCGCGGCGTAGCGACAGCTTCTCGTTGTAGGCGTCGGATCCGACCGAGTCGGTGTGGCCGATCGCGATCATGACTTCGGTATTCATGCCCTGCAGCCTGGCCAGCAAATCATCCAGCGCTGCCTTGCCGTCTTGCTTGACGACTGATTTGTCAAAATCGAACAGCGTTTCGGCGGCGAAGGTGACTTTTTCCGAGACGGCGACCGGCTCTGGCTGCGGCGTTGGCGGCGGCGTTTCGACAACCGGTGCCGGCATCGGCTCGGCTGCCGGCGCGACTACCGGTGCGGCTGCCGGGCGGCCGAGTTTGTAGACCAGGCTTAGCGACAGTAGGTCGACCTCGCCGCGATTGGATACCGCGTCGTTCACGCGGTATCGCTCAACTTCACCCCTGACGGCCAGGGCTTCGCTTAATTTGTATTCGAGACCAAGGCCGACCTTGGCGTTCAGCTTGCGTTCGCTGGCGTTCGGGTTGGTCACGGCTGCGAGGCGATTGCCTGAGAAGTGGGTTTTGGCTTCTGCATAGTTCATGCCGACGCGGGCCAGCAGCGAAACGCGCTGGGTCAGTGGGAGTTGTCCGACCAGATCGAGGTTCACGCCGCGGAAACCGGCTTCGCCGCGAAGTACGCCGTTACCCGATGTGGTGGCATTGAAATCGAATTTACCCAGGTCGAAATACCCGCCTTCGACCGCGAAGTATTGGTTCAGCTGCTTGCCGACGAACAGCTTGTAACCGGCCTCGCGTTCATCGGTGGTGAACGAGCTCATTGTCGCGCCATTCGCGGTAAGGCTGCGGACCAGGCGCTGGTCGTCGATGCTGGCGCGCGACTGGCCGATGGCCGCGCCAATGTACCAGGCGCTGTTGGCCCAGTCGGGGTGGATGAAGTCTTCCGCGTGGACGGCCTGGGCGGCCATCATGGCGCCCGCCAGCACGGTCAGGGTTGCGAGTGATTTTGTGGGTTTCATTTTCTTGGTCGTTTATTTAGTGATTTGGTTGTTGCTCAGGGTAACTGCGGCAGCGGTCAGCACACGGCCGTTGAGCAGCGTGGTGTTGTCGCCCACCGTAATGGCGGCGGCCTGGCCAAGGATCGAACCTTTGAAGACACTGTTGGCGCCAAGCGTAGTCGGGCCGACTGGCACCCACGTCACGTTGTCCGCCGTTGCGCCGTTGGTCAGTGCAACGATTGAGTTCGCGGTTGTGTCCAGCGTCAGGGCAGTGCGGAAGATATACACGCCCGCGCCGCTCAGTTGCAGTGTGCCGGTGATGTTGATGGCGCCCGCGTAACAATAAACACCTGGAGGCAGCACCAGGCCGCCGAGGTCGATTCCGCCGGCGAAGGTGACGTCGCAGGTACGGCCGTTCGCATCGGTGATCGCAGTTTGCAGGTCAGCCAGTGCACCGTCGAGAATCGCGCCCGACTTGTAGTTGGTGAAGCCTGCCGCGATCACCGGGTCGGTGGTTTGCGAAGGCGAACCGACGTCGCCGGTCACCAGCGTCGTGCCACCGGCATTGTTGGTGATCGACGTTCCGGCGAGGACTGCAAAGTTCGCTGCACTGCGCAGGTTGACACCGGCCGAGGCTGGCGGCGGGACGATTGCTGCTACGGTCAGCGCCGCAGTGGCAGACGTGCCGCCGAAAGTGGCGGTGATGTTCGTCGTGCCGGCGGCGATGCCGGTTGCCGCACCAGTATTAAGTACGGTGGCGATGCCGGTTGCCGACGAGGTCCAGGTGGCGTTGTTCGTAATCACCGCAGTGGAGTTGTCCGAGTAGGTGCCGACAGCAACGAAGTTCTGGTTCGCACCAACGGCGATGGTCGCCGAAGCTGGCGTGATGGAAATGCTCGACAGCGTGACAGCCTCGGTCGTTGCATTTGCCGTCGCCGTCTTGCCGCCGAAGCTTGCGCTGATCACCGACGAGCCCACAGCCACGCCGGTGATCAGGCCAGCTGGGGTGGAAGCGACTGCGGCGGTGTTAGCCGACACGAAGTTGGCTGACGCGCTCACATCGCTGGTGCTGCCATCGGAATACGTCGCGATCGCCGCCAGCTGGCGGTTGACGCCGGCTTGCAGGGTAACCGACTGTGGCGTAATCGCCAGCGACATCAGCGACGCCGGGGTCACGGTCAGTGTTGTGCTGCCGCTGAGGGCGCCGGAGGTGGCGGTGATCACCGAAGTGCCGGCGACTTTGCCCAGTGCCAGGCCGGTGGTCGCGTTGATGCTGGCGACGGCCGGTGAGGCCGAGGTGAAGGTCGACACGGCAGTGATGTCGCGCGTAGTGTTGTTATCGAAGGTTCCCATGACAGCGAACTGCTGCGAGATGCCTGCGCTGACCGACGGGTTGGCCGGCACAAGGGCGATCGACACCAGTACCGATGGCATGGCGGTCAGCGTGGCCGAGCCCGCCTTTCCGTTAAACGCGGCGGACACTACCGAAGTGCCTGCGCTGACGCTGGCGGCCATGCCGGTGGTGGCGTTGACCGTGGCGACCGCTGGGGTCGCCGAAGTCCATGCGGCGCCGGTGGTCACGTCGCGCGCCGATCCGTCCGAATAGACCGCGGTGGCGATGAATTGTTGGGTAGCGCCGGTGGGCACTGTTGCCGTGGCGGGCGTTACCGCAACGCTGACCAGGTCGGCGGCAGGCAAACCGAGGATGGGATCGCGTCCCTGGTCGCCGCCGCCGCAGCCGGCCACCAGCGCGGCGGTCAGGAGACCGGTCGAGCAGAGTAGGATTTTCGTGTAGCGCTTGAATGCATTCATGTTGTGTTTCCTTCGTGAGTAGCCATCGTTCGACGTCCTTGGTTCCCACTATTGCCGTTCGAATGGACGCGCTCGGTGCAATAGCGCACATAAGGAGCGGAAGTTGGAAAATTCACTCCGAAAAACAACAGTGTGGTTCCGGCTGGCGCCGGGCGTCGCCGTCCCGGACAAGGAATTCTGGCCCGCAATCTGCATTACCTTCTGGAAAATGGCTGCTCGTCCGAGATTGCCGGCGTCGGCAACGACCGTGCTCGGCATTTCGCTGTTCATGGGCGGCGACACGACCCCAAGCCGCGCCGTTGTCCGCGAAGCGCGCCCGACGCGTACCTCAGGGCAGCCACTAATAAATCAGTCCACCTTGGACAGCATCGACGTGAACATCCCGCCGCCAAGTGTTCAACGCGATATTGGGGTCTTCCTGTCTGCCCTTGATAACCGCATCGCCCTCCTACGCGAAACCAACACCACCCTGGAAGCCATCGCTCAAACCCTGTTCAAGTCATGGTTCGTGGACTTCGATCCAGTGCGCGCCAAGCAGGAAGGCGGGTGCCTGAAGGAGTGGATGATGCGATGGCCGCATTGTTTCCTGACAGTTTTGAAGGGGGCGGTGCGCGGGCCAGTGCCAAAGGGATGGCGCGTGACAGCCTTGGCCGATGCGTTCGACATCAACCCAAAACGTCAGCTCAGGAAAACAGTGAGCGCGCCTTATCTTGACATGGCGAGTCTGGCCACGAGCGGGCACTGTGTTGAGGCGCCCATCCAACGCGACATGGGTTCCGGTGCAAAATTTCGCAATGGCGACACCCTGCTGGCGCGCATAACGCCCTGGTGGGCTTAGCGTGGCCTGCACCGCGCGGGAGTGGCCATGTGGACGTATCAGTCGCCGCGACCATGAAAAAGGACAGCGATCATTTGAGGAGGCTTGCCGCGCAGGTCACTGGAGCGGCGCTCACTTCACATCTGACCAGGCAGTAGCAGGAAAGCCACAATTGGTTCGCTCAGCCCATCGCGCGGATTTGATGGTATTTTTGTTGGTATGTTTACCAACGTCAAACGATTCTTCCTATAGGTAAAGCCTCTATTCGATTAGTTCGATTCCGGCAAGCGCACCAGGATTAGGTAGTAAGAAAAAAGCTTCGCTGGTAACCCTTTTTTCTTTGTACGACACTTTATGGAAAAATTTCGCATTTCCGGGCGGCACAGCGCGCTTCGCTGAGATTTCCGCCCGAAACCATCCCATTCCTCTGCTCCACATTTCAGCGTAGACCCCGTCGCAACAGCATTTCCTTCATGTCCGAGCTCTGTTAGTCAGCGCACAGTGAGCATCCCCTCGACGTTATATTTTTGGTATTCGCTCATCCGGGAAGGAATATTGAAGGGGCGATAGCTTCACGCCGCATTGGTATAACTATTTAAAGGGAATGGATCATGGATAATCAAAAGTCGAACGAGGGATCGGGTAGCAACATGGGTAAGGATTCCGCAGACAAAGGCGCCGGCGGCAACCAGGCAAGCAGCGGTTCGCCAAACGTTCCGGGCTCGGGCAACCTGGGCGCCAGTAGCTCGGGCAACATGGGTTCGTCGAGGAACGATACCTCGGCAAGCGGTACCTTGAACAAACAATCCCCGTCGAGCGGCGGCAGCATGGGCAGCGGCAGCGCAGGCAGCATGGGCTCCAGCGCTTCCCCATCGATGGGCGGCATACCGAAGAACGCCGACGACATGCACAAAGTGATCGACAAGGCAGCCGATTCCGCACAGCCTGCCGTTGACCGCCTGGTCAGCAGCGCACACGCCGGTGTCGACAAGATGTCGGAAATGTTCTCCGGCGCTTCCGGCAAGATGGATGAACGGAAGCACCAGGTCACCGACGCGTACAACAACTTCACGGCAACCAGCCGCGAATACGTCCGCAACAGCCCAGGTACCGCGGTACTGGGTGCATTGGCTGCAGGCTACCTGCTGTCGAAGATCCTCGGTGGCCGTCGCCACTGACCCAGGCGCAGTACCTGAACGCTCCGGCCGCCCGCTAAAGCGGCCGGGTGCTTTTGTACGTCCCGATTCCCATCTCCAATTGTCAGGGGTATCAAATGGCTACACGTAAAAAGAACGGGCAGTCCACCGCCGGCGCCGGTTCGATCCTCAGTACCGTTTCAGGTCCGTCCGCTGCGCAGCCGCCTTCCAGCCTGGGCATGAAGAACGACGTCGCCGAGCAGCTGCGCGGAAACAAGGTCGCCGGCATGAACCTGGCCGCCGCGATGCCGTTCAATCCGAACAAGCCGGGCGAACACGGCGACGCGGCGCGCACCCCGCAGCCTGGCGCCACGGCGGAGCCGGAAACCTTGGCGGCAACCGCCAGCACCAGCACCGAAAACGCCGTCTCGGCAAAAGTGGGCAGCGGCGTTCCGCCCAATGGCAGCAATCCGGCCAATGGCCCGCTCGACCGGGTGCGTGTCGACAGCGGCGGCCAGATGCTGACCACCAACCAGGGCGTCCCGGTTGCCGATAACCAGAATTCGCTGAAGGTCGGCCTGCGCGGACCGACCGCCATGGAGGATTTCATCCTTCGTGAAAAGCTTACCCATTTCGACCACGAACGCATTCCTGAACGCGTCGTCCACGCACGCGGATCGGCCGCGCACGGCTACTTCGAAGCCTACGAAGACTTCAGCGACCTGACCCGCGCCAATCCGTTCTCCGCAGCCGGAAAGCGCACGCCCGTGTTCGTACGATTTTCGACCGTGGCCGGCGAGCGGGGTTCCGCCGATACCGTGCGCGACGTGCGCGGCTTTGCCGTCAAGTTCTATACGGAAGAGGGCAACTGGGACCTGGTCGGCAACAACATCCCTGTGTTCTTCATCCAGGACGCGATGAAGTTCCCTGATCTCGTGCACGCCGTCAAGCCTGAGCCGCATCACCAGATGCCGCAGGCTTCCAGCGCGCATGACACCTTCTGGGACTTCGTCTCGCTGATGCCGGAGTCCGCCCACATGCTGATGTGGCAGATGTCGGACCGTGCGATTCCGCGCAGCTACCGCACGATGCAGGGCTTCGGCGTGCACACCTTCCGGCTGGTTAATGCCGCAGGCGAATCGCGCTTCTGCAAATTCCACTGGACGCCGATGCAGGGTACCCATTCGCTGGTGTGGGACGAATCGGCCAAGATCACCGGCGCCGACGCCGACTTCCATCGCCGCGACCTGTGGGAAGCGATCGAGGCCGGCGCCTTCCCTGAATGGGAACTGGGCGTGCAGGTGTTCACCGAAGAACAGGCGGAAGGCTTCCCCTTCGATGTGCTGGACCCGACCAAGATCGTGCCGGAAGAGCTCGTGCCGCTGCTCCCGCTGGGCAAGATGGTCCTCGACCGGAATCCCGACAACTTCTTCGCCGAGACCGAACAGGTCGCGTTCTGCACGGCGCATATCGTGCCGGGTATCGACTTCAGCAACGACCCGCTGCTGCAAGGGCGTATCCACTCCTACCTCGACACCCAGCTGACGCGCCTCGGCGGAGCGAATTTCCACGAGATCCCGATCAACGCGCCGGTCGCGCAAGTGCACAACAACCAGCGCGACGGCATGCACCGCCAGGCCGTCCAGCGCGGCCGTGTCGCCTACGAGCCGAACTCGCTGGCGGGCGGCTGCCCGTTCCAGGCCGGCATGGCCAAGGGCTTCACCAGCTTCCCTGAGCGTATTTCGGAAGACAAGGTACGCGGCAAGCCGGAACTGTTCGCCGACCACTACTCGCAGGCGACGCTGTTCTTCGAGAGCCAGACGCCGGTCGAGCAGGCCCACATCGCCGCCGCCTTCCGCTTCGAGCTGACGCGGGTGCAGGTGCCGGCGGTGCGCCTGCGCGTGCTGGCCTTGCTGGCGAACGTGGACGCGACGCTGGCGGGCGCTGTCGCGGCCGGCCTTGGCATGGACGTGCCGGCGCCGCTGCCGCTCGCGATCGCCGGTCCTGCTCCCGCGTACGAGCCGTCGCCGGCCTTGTCGCTGCTGAGCCGTCCGGGTGAAACCGGCATCAAGACGCGCCGCGTGGCGATCCTGGTCGCGCATGGCGTCGACGCCGCGATGGTGCGCACGATCTACGACTCGCTGCTGGCCGATGGCGCGGTGCCGCGCGTGGTGGCAAGCACGCTGGGCAAGGTCAAGGCGGCCGATGGTGGAACGCTCGACGTCGAGATCTCGCTCGAAGCCGGTGCGTCGGTGCTGTACGACGCGGTTGTCGTGCCGGACGGGCAGGACGCCGTCACTGCGCTCAGCCGCGACGCGCATGCGCTCGACTTCGTGCGCGAGCAGTACCGGCACTGCAAGCCGATCCTGGTTCTTGGCGCTGGCGCTGGGCTGCTTGCAAAGGCCAGCGTTCCGCCGGCGCTGGCGGACGGCTCGGATGATCCGGGCCTGCTGGGTGCGCACGGCGAGGACCTGAAGCAGGCGCTTGCCGCGTTCAAGGAAGCGCTCGCGACGCACCGCTCGTTTGGGCGCGAGACCGATCCGCCGATGGTGTAAGAAGATATAAAATTTGCATAAATTAAGTTTTATGCAAATTTTATTTAGTTAAATCAATGGATGCCGAAGATGATGGTGAGTAGCGCCAATACCGTATTTTTACTGTATTGCGATGCACCATAGGCGAGACTATATTGAACCTGTCTCCTCCAATCTCTGTATTGGATTATCGCCCGCCCGCCATCATGGCCTGCGGGCGTTTTTTTGGCTATGTCACCGTTAAGTGTGGAAATTAGCATGTCGTTCGCGCTGCGCGGGAACGAGGCGGGGGATTCCCTCTGCGCTGGTGAGCGCGCGCCGCTCATGCGGGATGCAGCTGCCTGACCTGTGCCCCTACTGGCCCCGGGACTTGCATCACCTCGACGATGCCCTGCTCGACTGCATCGCTGAAGCCGGATTCGATCGCTGCCAGCGCGTCCGTCTCGTCCGCATTGACGCCGGCCACGGCCACCGCGCGGTTGCGGCCCTGCTGCTTGGCGTGATGCAGCGCCTTGTCGGCCAGGCTCACCACTTTCTGCCAGTCGAATTCGGCCTCCGGGATGCCGGAGAACGGCACGCACGCCAGGCCGGCGCTGATCGTCACCGGGATCGATTTGACGTCGACCTGCACCGGCGTCGAGCCGACCGCGCCCATCACCCTTTCAAGCATCATGCGCATCTGGTTCGGATGGGCGTTCGGCGAGAACACGAGGAACTCTTCGCCGCCCCAGCGCACCAGCATGTCGGTGTCGCGCACGACCTTGTTCAGGCGGCGCCCGACTTCGGCCAGCACCGCGTCGCCGACGTCATGGCCGAGACGATCGTTGACCAGCCTGAAATTGTCGATATTGATCAGGGTGATGCAGTCGGTGCTTGCCCTGCGCTGCGCCGGCGACTCCGAGCGCTCGGTCATCTTGTCGAGGAAGGCGCGGCGGTTCTGCAGGCGGGTCAGCGGATCGCGGCGTGCCTGATCTTCCAGTTCGCGATTGAGCTGAGCCAGCCGTTCGCTCTTGTCCTGCGCGCGGCGGTACATCATGAAGACCGCAGCGGCCGCCGCGGCCGCCGCCACCGCCGCCAGGGTCGTGGCCAGCAGGCGCAGGCGCTGTGCCCGCGGGATGGTTTCGGCCGTGCTGCGCGAGCCCGCAGGCTGGGCGCGGTCGAGCCCCGGCGCGCGTGCCGGCGTGGCGCCAAGCGCGGGCTTGCCGAGGGCCGGCTTGCCAACGCTCGCGCCGCCCGGCGCTGCCGCCACCGCCAGCCCGGCGATCGCCTGCAAGGCGCCCGGCGACAGGCAGCCGCGCACGCGTTCTTCGGTGCTGGCCAGTTCGCGCTTGAGCAGCGGCGACGCATCGGGCGGCAGCGCCAGGCGCACCATCTCGATACGGCGCACCGCCTCGGTGTCGGCATGGTCAACCAGCGCGCGAATCGATTTCAGTTCGGCGAGGGCGCTCTGGTCACTGGCCAGCGCCACCGGAGGCGCGAGGAAAAGGGCGGCAATGATGCCCGGCAGGGCGAGGCGTCGCAATGGGGCTTGATATTTGAGCATCATGGAACGGGCGTCTGGCCCCGTATCGTCAAATTAAACCCTCGCACATTAGCTCAATTTTTGATGCTTGTGGGAAATATCTAATGGCGATCCGGCTTGCATCAAGCCGGCCGGCTCAGGCGGCTGGCTTGAATTCGCGGGTGGGAAGGCTCAGCGTGAAGGTGCTGCCGCGGCCGAATTCGCTGCTCAGCGTCAGCGTACCGCCCAGCAGGTTGGCCAGGTTCTGGCACAGGTACAGCCCCAGGCCGGCGCCTTCCACATTGCGGGTCGAGGTCGAGTCTAGCTGCGAGAACGCCTGGAACAGCCTGGCCTGGTCTTCGGTGCGGATGCCGCTGCCGCTGTCTTCCACCGAAATCTCGGTCAGCGATGCGCCGTCGGCGATCCGCTGCGACAGCGCGACCTTGATCGAGCCCTGTTCGGTGAACTTGATGGCGTTGTTGACCAGGTTGATGACGATCTGCGTCAGCGCGCGCCGGTCCGACGTGATGATGACCGGCGTCTCCGGCAGGTCGAGCGCCAGCGACAGTCCTTTTTGCGCGGCCAGCGGGCGCAGGGTGTCGGCGGTTTCGTTCAGCAGGTTCTGGCAGTGCACGCGCTCGGCCGCCAGCGTGACCTTGCCCGATTCGATCTTGGCCACGTCGAGGATATCGTTGATCAGCGAGAGCAGGTGGCGCGCGCTGGTGCGAATCGTGTTGAGCTGCTTGTCCTGGTCGGTGGTCAGCGGCCCGGCAAGCTTCATCAGCAGCGCGCCGGTAAAGCCGATGATCGCGTTGAGCGGGGTGCGCAACTCGTGCGACATGTTCGCGATGAAGGCCGACTTCATGCGGCTCGCCTCGGCCAGCTCAAGGTTCTTGTGCGCGATCTCGCGGTTGGTGTTTTCCAGCGCGGTGGCGTGGTGCGCCAGCCGCATATTCAGCTCGATCACCTGGCGTTCGCGCGCCTGCAGTTCGCCGTTGACGTGCACCGCCTGCTCGTAGGTCGAGATCAAGAGGTCGAGGATCTGCTGGCGGCCCGCGTTGATGAAGTGCTTCTGCTCGCCCAGGTACAGCGCGACGCCCACTTCGGCATTCATGTCGCGGCGCAGGACCTGGTTGGCCAGCATCTGGCTGATGCGGCTTAGCAGGTAGTCTTCCGCGTACGGCTTGCGCACGAAGTTGTCGGCGCCGCACTCGATGCCGCGGATGATGTCCTTGGCGTCGTTCAGGGCCGTCACGAGGATGACCGGGACATCTTCCAGCGCCGGGTCGGACTTGATGGCGCGGCACAGGTCATAGCCGTTCATCTCGGGCATGATGATGTCCGACAGGACCAGGTGCGGCTTGCGTTCCCTGATCTCGTCCAGTGCCAGCCTGCCATTGGCCGCGACGCGCACGCAGTAGGACCGCGCCTGGATCAGCCGGCGCAGGCGCTCGGCCTGGGTCGGGCTGTCCTCGACGACCAGGATCTCGAAAGGCTGGTTATGTATGTCGTTCGTTAGTTCCAACGGACTGCTCCTCGCCGCCGCGGCTCACGCCGCCTGACCAAAGACTATATCGAACTTCGAGCACGGTAAGCATAAATTTTCAGTGTGCGAGAAGTCACATTTTTTACGGCACCTGCGCGCCCTGGAATCCGCCGGCGCGCCACGTCAATACGAGGGTGTCGCGATGGCCGTTGGCGCCGTCCGGCTGGATCGGCGTCGATTCGTGGATCACGCGCGCGTCGTCGAGCAGCAGCAGGGTCCACGGCTCCAGCATCGTGAAGCGCTGGCCATTCGGGCCATCGGCGTCGAACACGCGCGTCTCGCCGCCCTTGATATGGCTGCGGCCGACCAGCAGCACGGCGACAAAGTCGACCCCGTCGCGGTGCGCGCCTTCCGGCGTCGGGCGGCCGATGCCTTCCAGCGTATCGATGCGGAACTGATGCGCTTCGACATACCAGCGGCGCGCGCCCGCCACTTTCGAGCACACGTCGCCCAGGCTGCGCAGCAGGCGCTGCCAGCCGGCTTGCGCCACGGTGCCCGCTTCAACCGGCGCGAACAGGCGGTGCATGCCGCCGTGGAGCGCGTTGTACTCCACCGGCTGCCAGTGCGCGCGGTGCGGCGCCTGCGCCAGGGCGCCGTCCTGGATGAAGCAGGAGTGGCGCCGGCGCCGGTAGCGGCCGGCGTCCTTCAGGTAGTTATCGAGTTCGAGATTGTCCCAGCTTGCGGCCAGCGCGGCCAGCTCGGCTTCGCTGCAGCCGGCCAGGGCGCACACGTCGGCCGGGCGCAGTACGGCGTAGCCGTCGTCTTTCAGCGCGGCCGCAAGCCGCGCAGGATCTGAATAGGGTGGTTCAACGTAAGTCATCCTGCAAGCGTACCATTTTTCACGCCGGCCGGCAGGGGGAGGCCTACCACTGAACGATGGCGGCGACGCGGAAATTGCGCGGTTCGAGCGGATGGAAGTGCACGTCGTCGCGTGCTTCGCTTTCACCATTCAGGCGCGAGGCATAGAAATACGAGATCGCCGCATCGCGCCGGTCGAGCAGGTTGAAGCCTTCCAGCTCAAGCCGCACACGGCTGTTGATCCGGTAGCCGATGCGTGCATTCAGCGTGCTGCTGCCGCCGCTGCGCACGCTGTTGTCCTCAAGGAGCGGACGCGGTCCGGCGTAGCGCAGGTTGGCCGAACCCGACCAGGCGCCGCGCCGGTCCACCGTCACGCCCAGCTGCCCGACGCCTTCGACCGCACCAGAGATAAAGTCTTCGCCCGCAGCGGCGCCGCGCGAACGCGCGTGCGCGTACGCCAGGTCCAGGTCGAGCGACAGCCATTTCACCGGCTTGTAATAGTTCGACAGTTCGACGCCGTGCCGCACGCTTGGCAGTCCGGCTTCGGTGGCGCCGGCGTCGCCCAGGTAAGCCAGCTCCGAATCGAACGCAAGCCGGTACACGGCGAGGCTGGTTTGCAGGCCTTTCACGGGCTCGGTGCGCAATCCTGCTTCGATGCCGCGCGACTTTACCAGGCCGGGCGAACGGTCAACCGCGGCGGTCGTGCCGCGCGCATCGTTGCTGTGGAAGCCGGCGCCCATGTTGAAGTACAGCTCGGTGTTTGCGGCCGGCGTCAGCGCCACGCTGAGCGACGGGCTGGCAAGGCGGGCGCGCGCGGTGCCGGAATTATCGCTGCGGTCGCTGCTGACGTCGAAGCGGTAGTGGTCGGTGCGCACGCCGGCGACGGTGCGCAGCATCGCGTTCCAGCGCGTGCCCGCTTCGATGAACATCGCGGCGCTGCTTTCGACAATGTGGTCTTCGCGGGTGACCGACAGGCGCTTGCGTTCGCGCGTGTTGTACAGGCCATTGAAGATATTGTCGTTCTGGAGCTGGATGCCGGCCGTGATGTCGGTCGCGCGGGCGTCGCCGTGCAAGTGCCAGCTGTGGGTCGCATTCAGGCCGCTGGTGACGCGGCGGTCCGGCTGGGCGAACTGGTCGCCGTTGACCGGGTCGTTCAGGAAATAGGTGAAATTCGAGTACAGGTCGGTGCGGTTGCGGATCACGAAGGCATTGACCTTGGACGCCGAATCGCTGGCGGTGCGGCGCCAGGTGCCGGACACGCTGTAGCGCTGCGCCTCGCCGGCGTCGCTCGGGTCGATGGTGTCGAAGCGGCCGATCGTCCCCGCATCGACGGCGCGCTGCGGCACCTGGTCGCTCGCATTCCAGCGGCCGCGGTAAGCCATCGCCGCGATGCTGAAGCCGTTGTTGGCGTAGCCGCGGCTGTAGCGCAGCACGGCGTTGGCCTTGCGGTAGTCTTCCGGGCGCGTGAACGGGCCGTCCTTGTGCAGCAGTTCCAGCGCGTACAGCAGGTTGCCGCCAAACGCTTCGGGCGACGCCGCGGTCATCGCGCGGCGGTAGCCGTCATGGCCGGCCGCGACGCTGGCGATGCCGCGCGCAAGCCGGTTGGCGTAAGTAATCGAGGCGCTGCCGGCCGACGCGAAGTCGCCTTCGCGGGCCGAGTACGGGCCTTTTTTGTAATCCAGCCGCGCAGCCAGTTCGGGAATCAGGAAATTCAGGTCGCTCCAGCCCTGGCCGTGCGCATGGCTGCGCTGGTTGACGGGCATGTCGTCGATGGCGGTGCGCAGGTCGGTGCCGTGGTCGAGGTTGAAGCCGCGCAGGAAGAACTGGTTGGCTTTGCCTTCGCCGCTATGCTGGGTCACCAGCACGCCGGGCGCAGCCTCGAGCAGTTCGCCGGGGCGGTACACGGTGCGCGCTTCGAGCTGCTGGCGCGAGACGCTGCCGGCGCTGGCCGAATCGGCCAGTCCAAGGTCGCCGTCGCGCATGCTGTGGATCAGCACGGACGGCAGCATCGGGTCGTCGGCCAGGGCCGGCAGGTGGCAGCACAGGGCGCCGACGGCAATCGGCGCCAGCCGCAGTCGCAGCGGATGAATCATGGACTCTGGCGTACGCTGGCGCGCTGGAAGGTCAGCGACCGGACCGTTCCGCCGGGCGCCATGTTGATGGTATTGACCTGGTCGGGCAGGAAGTCGATCAGCACTTCGTCATGGATGGCCGCGATTTTTTCCGGCGGCGTGCCTTCGAGCTCCTGGTAGATCGTCACGCTTTGCGGATCGACAGTGACGCCGATCCAGCGCAGCGGCAGGCGCGATTTATCAGGCGCCAGCAGGTAGAACTGCTGCTCGATGTACTTGCGCAGGATCGCCTCGTCTTCCGGGTCCTGCAGGTCGAACTGGCGCTGGTACAGGTTGGACAGCAGCGCTTCGACGTCATGCAGCATGTAGGTGTGCACGATCTCGGTGCTGCCGGTGCGGGCATTGAACGACAGGTCGGTGATGCCGGCGTGGTAGCGGTGCGCGTGCGCCGCCGCGCTGACGCAAACCAGCGCGGCGGCCACGGCGAACTTCAGGCGATGCAAGGCGATGACTTACTCCTCGGCCTTCTCTGGCGCGCCGGCCTTGTCCTGCTCCGTCTTGGTCTTCAACGGCGTATTGAAGTCCTTCATCATGTCGCCCTCGCCGCGCTTGGTCTTGAACAGTTCGAGGCGCGACGGGGTGACCTTGCGCGGCCACGCGTTGTTGGACACGTCGATATCGGCGGTCTCCCAGTACGGGTCCTGGGTCAGGCCGACCATCGGCTCGTCGGTGACGATCAGCTTGGTGATCTTCTTCGACGACATGCGCCACACTTCGGCCGGCACGCGCTCGATGTACTTCTTGCCGCCCTTGAGTTCAACCTCCAGCACCAGCGGCGTGACCAGCCCGCCGACGTTGGTGAAGTCGACCAGGTACAGGTGCTTGCCCTGCGCGAGCAGCGCCTTTTCCCAGTCTTCCAGCGACTCCATCGTCTCGTTGTACTTGTTGCGGTCCTTGTTGGTGACCGTGAAGTCGTCGTGCTCGTTGTAGAAGTCCTTCAGCTCCGGCTGCGCATCGACGCGGCGCGGCATGCCCTTGTTGCGCTGGTCGGTGACCGACATTGGCTCTTCGGCGCGGCGGCTGCGCTGCAATGCCTTTTCGGTTTCCGGATTCTTGCTGCTGATGCCGTACTCGGTGATGCCGTCGACGCTGACGTCGACCGGCTCGGTGGTGTAGAACCAGCCGCGCCAGAACCAGTCGAGGTCCGTGCCGGACGCGTCTTCCATGGTGCGGAAGAAGTCGGCCGGGGTAGGGCGCTTGAACTTCCAGCGCTGCGCATATTCGCGGAACGCGAAGTCGAACAGGTCGCGGCCCAGCACCGTTTCACGCAGCACGTTCAGCGCGGCGGCCGGCTTCGAATACGCGTTGTTCCCGAACTGGAGCAGCGACTCCGAGTTGGTCATGATCGGCACCTGGTTCCGGCTGCGCATGTAGTCGACGATGGCGCGCGGCTCGCCGCGCGACTGCGGGTAGTTCTCTTCCCACGCCTGCTGCGCCATGTACTGCACGAAGGTGTTCAGGCCCTCGTCCATCCAGGTCCACTGGCGCTCGTCCGAGTTGATGATCATCGGGTAGTAGTTGTGGCCGACTTCGTGGATGATCACGCCGATCAGGCCGTACTTGGTGCGCTTCGAATAGGTCAGCTCGCCGGTCTTCTTGTCCTTGGTCGGACGCGGCCCGTTAAACGAAATCATCGGGTATTCCATGCCGCCGACCGGGCCGTTGACCGAGATCGCGGCAGGGTAAGGGTAGTCCAGCGAATACTTGTTGTACTGCTCGATGGTGTGGATGATCGCCTGGGTCGAATACTTCTCCCACAGCGGGTTGCCTTCCTTCGGGTAGTACGACATCGCCATCGTGTCGGTGCCGCCCTTCTTGTAGCCCTGCGCGTCCCAGATGAACTTGCGGCTGGTGGCAAACGCGAAATCGCGCACGTTCTTCGCCTTGAAGTGCCAGGTCTTGGTATCGGTGGCGCGGCGCTTCTCGGCCGCCTCGGCTTCCCTCTGGGTGACGATGACGACCGGCTTGTTCGACTTGCGCGCGCGCTCGAGGCGCTCGCGCTGGATAGCGGTCAACACCGCGCCCGGGTTCTGCAGCTCGCCGGTGGAGGCGACGATGTGGTCGCTCGGCACGGTCAGCTGGACGTCGTAGTCGCCGAATTCCAGCGTGAACTCGCCGGCGCCGAGGAACTGCTTGTGCTGCCAGCCGTAGACGTCGTAGTAGGCCGCCATGCGCGGGAACCAGTGCGCAATCTCGAACAGGTCGTTCTTGTCTTCGTCGAATTTCTCGTAGCCGGTACGTCCGCCCATCACCTTCGCTTCGTTGATGTTGTAGCTGAAGTCGATGTTGAAGGTGAAGCGCGAGCCTGGCTTCATCGGCTGCGGCAGGTCGATCCGCATCATGGTCTTGTTGATCGTGTACGTCAAAGGCTGGCCGCTCGAAGTTTTCACCGCACCGATCTTGAAGCCGCCGTCGAAGGTGCGGCTTTCGAGGATGCTGCGCATGCCTTCGAACTTCATGCCTTCCTCTTCGCCGCGCGCCTTGGCCCACGCTTCGCGCGACGCGACGGTGGAGGTGGTGCGGGCGTCGGATCCGGGCTGGAAGATGTTCTGGTCCAGCTGGATCCACAGGTACGGCAGGCTGTCCGGCGAGTTGTTGTAATAGGTGACGGTCTCGGTGGCCGAGATCGAGCGGTTCGCTTCGTCGAGGCGGGCGCGGATCGTGTAGTCGGCGCGCTGCTGCCAGTAGGCGTGGCCAGGCGCGCCCGAGGCGTTACGGATCGTGTTCGGCGTCGGCAGCACTTCTTCAAGCTGGCGGAATTTGTCGTCGAACGGTTCGGCCGCAAGCGCGGACATGGCAAAACACAGCGCCGCAACGCTGATCGGCAAACGTCTCATATTTACCCGTTGTTATTATAGAAAAATGGAAAGGGCATTCTAAACGTTACCTCCAGGGATTGTTTTGGGGAATTGTAAAAAAGCTGAAACATGGGAACAGCCCGGCGGTATGATGCTTGGACCGGAATCTGGAAAGGTAAATACCGATGGAGAAGCGGCTGACACGCACCTATGGCTACCTCGCCTTTGCGGTTGGTATTTGCCTCACGGTATGGACTTGCATCCTGGTCAGTAATGCGCAGGATGCCCGCATCCGCGGCAATTTCCAGCGCGACGCCGACAAGGTCGCCAGCGACACGCGGGTGCGGCTGCAGACCTATTTCGACATGCTGATGAGTATGAAGGGCATGTTCGCGGTCAATGACCAGGTCGACCGCAAGCAGTTTGCCCAGTTTATTGGTGAACTCAACCTTGCCGAGCGCTACCCGGGCTTCCAGGCGATCCAGTTCGTCCGCTACCTGCCCACCGGCCAGCTCGACGGCTTCGTCGGCACCGTCCGGCGCGACACCTCCTTGCTGGCTGGCGGTTACCCGGCATTCAAGGTGACGCCGGCGCCCGGCCGCGACGACCATTACATCATCGACTACAACGAACCGATGGCGGGCAACGAGATCGCCTTCGGCCTCGACCTGGCCGCCTTGCCGGGCCAGCTGGCGGCGCTGCGGCATGGCCGCGACACTGGCGCGCTTGTCGTGGCCGAGCCGATCCAGATTGCGCAAGGAGGCGCCGGCTTCGTCGCGCGCACCCCTGTGTACAAGCCCCACATGCCGATCGATACGGTGGAACAGCGGCGCGCTGCGTTTGTTGGCATGCTCGCCATCGTCTTCAGGATGAACAACCTGATGCGCGAAGTGATCGACCCCGCGCTGGCCCCGCACATGGCGGTGCGGGTGCATGACGCAGGTATCGGCGGGGCCGGAGCAAGGCGAGATCCGATGTACGACAACGGCAACGGCCGCGGCCTGGTGCCGGGCCTGGCGCTGGAGCGCGCCATCGACGTCGCGCCGCGCCAGTGGACCATGAGTGTCGGCGCCGTCAGCGGCGCCCGCTACAGCCGCGATGTCGCCAACGTGATTTTGGTGGGCGCCGCCGGCAGCATCATCAGCGCGCTGATGGCGGCGCTGCTGATCGCGTCCGGCCGCAGCCGCAGCCTGGCGCTGCGCCTGAGCGCATCGCTGAAAGAGCAGCGCGCCTTCCAGGACAGCGCCAGCGTCGGCATCGCGCTGTTCTCGGGCGGCGTCATCGTGCGCTGCAACCGCGGCATGGAAGAAATCATGGGATACGATCCGGGCGAGCTGACCGGAAAACGAACCAGCATCCTGGTGCACGGCGGTCCGAATCCGTTCGCCGGACGCGCCAACAGCCCGCGTTCGGAGCTGGAAGCGGAGCTGGTGCGCAAGGACGGCGAAACGATCTGGTGCCTTATCAACGGCAAAGCGCTGAACCGCACCGACCTTGCCGGCGGCGGCGTCTGGGCGATCCAGGACATCAGCGACCGCAAACGCACCGAAGCGATCCTGAAGCAGGTCGAGACCAACCTGATCACGTCGGAAAAAATGGCGTCGCTCGGCGCGCTGGTCGCCGGCATCGCGCACGAACTGAATACCCCGATCGGCAACAGCCTGCTGACCGCGACCGCGCTGGCCGACATGGCCGCCGATTTCGAGGCCCGCTGCGCGGACGGCGTGGTCAAGCGCTCGGCGCTGGAATCGCACCTGGCCGATACCAAACTGGCATGCGGGATCATGGTCAGCTCGCTGCGCCGCGCTGGCGACCTGATTACTTCGTTCAAGCAGGTGGCGGTGGACCAGACCAGAGCCCAGCGCCGCCGCTTCGACCTGTGCGACGTGGTGCGCGACACGATGGCCACGTACGCGGCGCAGTTCAAGCGCGCCAACTGCGAGATGGAGATCGACGCCTGCGACACGCTGGTCATGGATTCGTATCCGGGCAGCGTGGGCCAGGTGCTGTCGAACCTGATCAACAACGCCATGCTGCACGCCTTCGAGGGGAAGGGCGCGGGACGCATCACGGTGCGCGTGCATCCGGTCGGCGACGAGCAGGTGCTGATCCTGTTCGCCGACAATGGCATCGGCATGCCGGCGCGGGTGATGCACCAGGTGTTCGCCCCGTTCTTCACCACCAAGATGGGGCAGGGCGGCACCGGGCTTGGAATGAATATCGTTTATCACATTGTGACGGGTGTGCTGGGCGGGACCGTCGAGATCGATTCGGCGCCGGGCAAAGGGACCACCGTGACGATCCGCGTGCCGACGCGGGCGCCGGACCGGGGACTGGCCCCCAGCCACGACGAAGATGTGCAGGCGCGCGTGCCAGCGGAACTACCCGACGGCCGTTAATCAATCGTAGCGCGCCAGTTCCTCGCGCAGGTCTTCCTGCAGCTCCGTCGCGGCCACCAGCACGCCGTGCGCCGCCGGTGTCGGGAAGACGATCGCATTCATGCCGCCGGCCGCCATGGCCGGAAGCCAGTCGTCGGCGAATTGATAGACATCGATCTCGGCCAGCTCGCTGCCTTCCCACTCGCCTGTCGCAGCTTCGAGCGCGTAAGCGGGATGCGGCCAGAGCGGCAGCCCGGCGGCGCCATTGGCGTCGACGGCAGATACCCAGCCGTCGTCGGTGCGCAGCGTGAACAATACCTGCGTGTCGGCGACACGGCCAATGAAATGCTTGTAGCGCAGCGGGCCTTCAAGACACGTTACCGCGTCGTGTTCCTGCTGCGTGAGTTCGTATGGCGTATTCAAAAGTGGTCCTTTCAGGGCAGGAAGCCGCGCGCAGGGAAGCCGCTGCCGCGCTGTATCCAGTTTTGCGGCGAGTAGGCAGTCCGCCCATCGGTCACGTGCAGCGTGTACGCGTGGCGCGATGCCGGCGAGCGGTTCGGCGCGCTGTAGTGGGGCAGCAGGCCGTGGAACACCACCAGGCTGCCCGCTTTGGCTTCCAGCGGCACCGCCACGCTGTCGTCCGGCCACGGTGTCGTGTCGAGCTTCTCCATCCGGATCGCGTCGCCATTGCGCAGGAAGCGTTCGCGCATCGGGCCGCGATGGCCGCCCGGCTCGACCCACAGGCAGCCATTGTCGATGGTGGCGTCCTCCAGCGCAAACCAGAAGGTCGTGACGCTGACCGGATCGGTGTCGAAGAAGGCGGCGTCCTGGTGCCAGCGCACCTCGCCGCCGATGCCGGGCTGCTTGAAAATATACATGGACTGCCAGATCAGCGGCTCGGCCAGGCCAAGCCCGCGCGCGACCGCGTCCAGCGCAGGGCCGCGCGAGAAAGCGTCGAACACCGGGTCGAGGTCGTGCATCGCATGGCCGATCTTGTTGATCGACAGCGCTTTGGGCTGGCGCAACTGGCCGGCGCCGTCGAACGCCTCTTCCTCGAAAAAGCAGCGGACTGCGTTGTCCGAGCCGAGGAAGTAAGCGTCGCTGGCCGTGGCCTGGTTTTGGGTCGTGAAGGTGGACCGGTTCTGGCCCGGATCGAACGCGTCGACGATTTGCCCGGCGCGTTCGCGCAGCTGCGCGATCTCGTCGGTGCTCTTGAAGCCGGGCACCATCAGGTACCCGTCGCGATGGAATATATGGTGTTGCTCTCTCGATAACATTGGTTGCCGTCCCATGTCGATAATGCGATCCTGACTATCCGCCTGGAAGATCGCTGGCCTCAGCGGTAATGGCGTGCTGAACGTTGCAATCATCGCCGATTCCGGCACCTTCCGCTTCACCAGTTCGACCCTGCGATCATCGGTACCCGCGGCGAAGTCGTTGTCCCGCCTGCGGAAGTAGTTCCTGAGCTGCGGCAATCACACCGCCCACTGCCCGTCCTTGTACACCTGCCGGTCATCCAGGTACACCGCTTCGGTAACCGCGAAAATATCGATGTGGTAGCGCGCATCCTTGCGCTTGAAGCCCGGCTTCGGATACACGCCGTGCTTGGCGCCCAGCGACAGGTGGATGCCGCACATGCGCTCGTAAGTACCGATGTCGTTGACCCTGCGCTCGGCCGTGAACGCGCGGTTCATGCCGAAGCCAAGCTCGCGCACCCATACCTCGCCCTCGTCGGCGCGGATCATTTCCAGCACATGCTCGAACTCCGGCGTGGCGTCGCGCGTGCCGACCACCCGTCCGCGTTCGATCACCAGCGTCACCGGCACCTCGGGGCGGTTGACCATGTACGCGGTATCGCCAAACACGTGCACCCGCACCTCGCCATTGACCGCTTCCAGGTCCTGCGCCTCGGTGAACACTTCGCCGATCGGGAACTGGCCGCCCACGTTGTTCATCTCGCTGTAGTCGCCGACGTTCAGCTTGGCCGGTTCGAAGCGCGAACCGAACACCAGCGGATTCGCGCTGCCGCTGTACACCGTGCCCGAACCGGCATGGTCGATCAGCGCCTTGAGCGCGCGCCCGGTGCCGCGGTAGTAAGCCGGGTCGTAGGCGAGCGACTCGATGTAGTGCTCGCCCTGCGCACCCGGCATGCGCGACAGGTGCACGTGCTCGATCACTTTCAGGCCAAGCTTGAACAGCTCGACCCGGATGCGGAAAGCTTCAAGGCGGAAATTGGTGGACTGCACCAGCACCACCAGGCCGGACGGCGCCATGCGCCTGAACGCGGCCAGAACTTCATCGGGCCCGACGGTGTCGAAATCGATGAACAGCGCTTCCGGCAGGGTGCGGCGGTAGCCTTCGGTCAAAGCCCGCGCCAGGTCGCAGCGGGTGTCGAACACGACCAGCGCACCGTGCGCCGGCCGGTGCTCGACCGCGATCGACAGGATGTCGCGCAGGTGGGCGGCGGCGGCGTCGACGGCGTGTGCGGGAATCGCGCCAATATCGGCGGCGGCAGGGACGGGGGTGTTCATGATCAATTCTGCGGAGGGAAACAACCTGCCATTATACGGTTGCGGCTGTCCATTTCGCCTGCCGCGACGCATTTTTGCAGGCCGGCGGTAGCGTATTTCGCACCCGCCGGGCTCGCTTGGCAGTACCGGGCAATCAAACCGCCCGCAGTTTCCAGTTGCGCTATGATTTATCAAGCAACAGCGTCCCCATTGTGGTGGGCATCGTTGCGTATATTCATACATATATCAGGCGAGCGAGATGGCATACCGATGGGAAACGCCAGCCAGCGTCTGGCTGGAGGACGACAAGAGCGGACGGTTTGAACTGGTGTCGAGCGAAGGCTTGAGCCGGATCGACTGGCACGCGCAGGAGCGCGGCCGCGTGCCCGACTGCGCCCAGCTGCTCGGCGCCTCGCTCCCGCTGTCGTGCGACTGCTCGCCGATCTTCCCCGAAGGCTTCGCGTTCTGCCCGAACTGCGGGCGCGCGCTCGACAAGCTGGCCGGCCAGTACAAAAACCAGCCTGACTGGTGGGGCCCGTGGAGCGACCAGTTCCTGCCGCGCCATGTGCCGCATGGCCTGCCGGTCACCATGCTGGCGCTTGGCGACAGCCTCGAAGAACGTCCCGCCGCACCCGCCATCGGCCGCGTCGAACTGGCGATGCCGGTCCCGCCCAATGCCGAATGCGTGTTCGCCGCCGGTGCCTACGGCTTTCCGGTGCCGCGCCTGCTGGCGCTGGCGTGCGCGCGCGGCGTGCTGCAATACTGGGATCCGATGGCGCAGCTGTGGCATGTGATGGCGGCCGAACCAGGCGCGGCCTCGCTGGCCTTCACCGCGGCGGAGTACGCGTGGATTCCCGCGCTGAACCCGATGCGCGGCGAAGTCGCGCTGCTGCCAAGCGATACCGGACTGCACCGGTTATGGATCAACCCGGTCAGCGAAACCTACCGCACCGAGTGCGTGCTCGACGCGCCTCTGGCCAGCAGCCCGGGCATGATCCGGCGCCACGTGGCCTGCCTGTTTAACAGCGACGGCGGCGCGCGCCTGTGGACAGCCGACGGCGCCGAAGCCACCGTGTTCGATTGCGGCGGCGTCCCCGCCAGTGGCTGGAGCCGCCCGATCGGCTACGACGATCGCCTGACCTGGCTGCACGCGCAGGGACAGCTGTCATGGCGCGCAGGAACGGCGCCGCAGTGGCTGCCGTGGCCGGCCGGCTGGACGCCGCGAGCTGAATTCGGCGGGCCGACCCAGAGCCGCGATGGCCGCCTGTGGCTGATCGGGCACGGCGCCGATGGCTATTCCTTCCTCGAACTGGGCACCGCGACGCCGCAATCGGAGCCGGTCAACGGCGCGCGCCTCGGCTTTGCCAGCCTGCTGTTCCGCCGCGGGCACGCGGTGGTCGGGGACCCGTGGGACCCGGAGCACGTCGAAGACCCGCACGACGACGACACGCTGGTGCTGCCGCTGCTGCGCGGTTTCAACAACAACCGCAGCCAGCCAAGCGGCCTGATCCTGCGCTTCCACAAATACACCGGCAGGGCGGAAGATGCGCTGTCGGGCCGCACGATCGCGCGCACCACGGTCGAATGGATCGGCAAGCGCAACGTCATCCTCGACGAAATCGTGCGCCTCGCGCGGCCGCTCGCATGCGTGCCGTTCGTGTACGACGGCTGCCTGTGGCTGCACCATCCCGACTGGAACCGGATGCGCGGGTGGCGACTGGAAGAACTGTCGTGAGGCGCGGTATTCGCCACGTCGCCGCGGCCGCCGCGCTGGCTGGCGCCGGCCTGCCCGCGCACGCCGTGTCGCACGTGTTCCTGGTCCAGAACTCGGGCTGGATGGAGCCGTTCTACGCCGACCCGGCGTCGCAGTTCAAGCCGCTGGTCGTCGAGCTGGCGGCCGCCGTCACCCAGCCGGGCGACCTGATGGTGCTGGCCTCCTTCAACCAGGGACGTCCCGGCGCGCCGTCGCCGAAGGCGCTGCTGTCGGCACGAGTGCCAGCCGGCGGCGCACGCTCGCAAGTGCGCGGCGCCATCGACGGCCTGCAGCCGGCGCGCAAGCCGGGCAGCACTGCGCTGGCCGACACCGACCTGGGCGAGGCGGTCCAGGCGGCCATCCACACTGGGCTGGGCGGCAAGCCGGGGCTGGTATGGCTGGTGACGAACAACCGCAACAGCCCGGACAACGACCAGGCGACCGCGCTGCGCAACCGCGAGTTCTACCAGCTGATACACCAGGGCGGCGGCATCGCCAAGGCACTGGCGTGGCCCCTGAAAATGCCGGTGCAGGGCGCACAGTACCGCGCCAACGGGCTGATGGTGTATGTGTTCGCCGTTGGCGCGCAGGGCGCGAACGAACTAGATGCGCTGCTGGCGTCGGGCCGCATCGCCAGCGTCATCACCGAGCCGCCGGCGCGCCTGAAACCGCTGGACCGCGCCACCGTTCGGCTGGTGCCGCGCAAGGTCGAAGAGGCGCGCGGCGTGTCGTTCTCGATGGCGGCGAACGGCATGCTGCGCGCCGACGTGTCGCCCGACGCGAAGTCACCGCTCGCGAAGATCGGCTGGAACCTCGAAAACACGATGTACCCATACACGATCGCCAGCGCCACGCTGGCCGCGCGCTCGGTGCTGGGCGGCGAGGACCGGCCGATACGCCTTGCGAACGCCGAGGTAAAAGGCCTCGCGCCCGGAAAAAGCGAACCGCTGGCGTCGGTCATGCAGCTGCCGGTGGCGCAGCTGCCCGGCAAATGGTCGCTCGCGGCGCTTGGCTCGGCCGGATCGGCTTACGTGTTGCCGGGCCGGATCGAACTGACGCTGACCGGACAGCGCCTCGAACTGTCGCGCGCTTTCCGTGAACGCATGGCCGCGCTGTTTCCCGGCGACCCGCTGCCGGACATCTTTATTCCGCCGTCAAGCATCGACGGTTCGCGCGCGGTGCTGCCGATCGAGGTGCGGGTGCATTACGGCGTCGGGCCGCTGCTGGCCGTGATGGCCGCGGCGCTTGGCGCGCTGGCCGCCGCGGCAGGCGCCGCGTATGCGCTCGGGCGCCCGCGCGAGGCCTGGCTGACGGTGGAGGACGAGCAGCGCACGATGATGGCGCGCGCCGGCACCACCCAGCCGATCTACGACAAGGCCGGCGCCAGGGTCGCCAGCCTGAAGACGACACTTTTCGGCCACCAGCTGATCGACCTGCGCGATGGTGCGCAGGTGCGGCTGGGCCGCTGACCCACGAGGAAACCACGCATGCAGAACCACCAGACTCCCGCCACGCCGACCGAAGACCCGGGCTTCAAATTGCCGGGCGAGGCCGAGGCCCAGCCGAAAACCGAATTGCCTGCGGCAACCGGCCAGGTCGAAGTAGTGCCCTCGACGGTGGAAGGCGCGCCCGTCACCGACACCTCGACGCGCGACCTGGCGATCGGCGCGGCCGTGTTCGCGGTGCTGCTGCTGGTGTACTTCTTTGCGCGTAACGCCTACGTCCACCACCTGGTGGTGCGGCGGGTGGCGCCGTCGTCGGCAGGCAGCGCCGGCTGGCTGATGTTCGTCGGGCTGGCGTTCATGAGCGCGGCCGCGGTCCTGGCGATCATCAACGCCAGCAAGTTCCTCACCTTCGCCGTGACCGCACCGCTGGTCGCGGTCGGCCTGGTTGCGCTGGCGGCCGCATTCTTCGTCGGCCGCCGCTGACCCCTACTTCACTGAAAGAACCGAACATGGCAGATTATCCAGGCACAGGGAAGAAGGCGGAACTGAAGGTCGACCTTCGGCCGACGCTGTTCATCGGCGCGGGCGGCACCGGGATGGAGGTGATGCTGCGCATTCGCCGCCGCATCCTGTCGGCAGTGTGGAACAAGCAGGACCCGACCCGGGTCGAGTCGATCGGCCAGTTCCCGGTCGCCCGCTTCCTCCACTTCGACCTCGATAACAGCGCAGTCATCGACGAGGGCAAGTCGCAGCGCACCGACCCGTGGTACGAACTGGTCAAGCTGTCGGACGAAGAACGGCTGGTCGAACCGATCGACCTGCCGCAATACCACGAGTCCGACGACAGCCTGGCGCGCTTCCCGCTGATCGAAAGCTGGATGCCGCTGCGGCCCAAGAAACTGCGCTCGCTCGGCATCGACCCATCCAAGGGAGCAGGGCAGATCCGCGCGGTGGCGCGGCTCTACCTGTTCGACAAATATCCGAAGCTGCGCGGCCGCATCAAGGGCGCGCTCAACTTCTTGAGCAGTAACGCGGGTAACGAGCGCAAGGAAAACTACCAGCGCCTTGGCCTGCAGGTCGACACCTCCAAGTTCCGCATTGTCGTCATCGGTTCCTGCGCCGGCGGCACCGGCGCGGGCACGGCGCTCGACCTGGGCTGGATATCGAAGGCGATCGCGCGCCAGGAAGTATCGGACAGCCAGGTCGACCTGGTGATGTTCATGCCGTCCGGCTTCGCCAAGGCCAACAAGGAGCGCACCGAGGCGAACGCTTACGCCACCTTGATGGAGCTGGAAACCGCGATGCGCGACATGAATGCGCAGGTGCGCTGGGCCGACCCGGATTCGCTGGCCGGCAAAGGCGCGCCGTTCGACGACGTCTACTTCGTCGATACCGCCAACCTGGCCAACAAGGCCACCGCCGACATCAAGGACATCTACCAGATGGTGGCGGACACCTTGTTCGAAGACTTCGCGTCGGCCGATTTCGCCAACCGCAAACGCTCGGTGGCGGTCAACCAGCAGCAGCACAAGCTGGGCCCGTACAACCCGCGCGTGCCGGAGCAGCGCTTCGGCGCCATGCGCCTGTCGTATTCAAAAGTATATTCGGCGTTCGGCCAGGCGGTGCTCGACACCCAGCAAAGCCTGCGCGACGACATCCGCGCCTATGAACTGGCGGCGTTGATGGTCAAGGCGTTCTTCGGCCTGGCGGGGCGCGACGGGGTAGCCCCGCGCCGTGCGGGCGACCAGGAACGCGACATCTTCATGCGCGACCAAATGCAGATGAGCGAGCGCCCGTTCAGCGAGTTCCCCGACTTTAAGAAGGGAACGTCCGACGTCACGCCGTTCCAGGAATACGCGCTGACCGACCAGCTGTTGATGGACAAGGACCAGCGCTCGCTGCTCGAACGTGTCGAGAGCAAGGTGCAGGTCGAGATGGACCGCATCATGGCGTCTTACGACGTCAGGCAGTGGCGCGAGAAGGTCGCCGGGCTGCTGCCGGACCTCGAACGCGACGCGATCCGGGAGGCCGGCGCCACTGCCGAGACCAGCGAGGACCGCATCAAGCGCCACACCATCGAACTGACGGCGCGCCTGAAGGACCGCGCGCGCAGCCAGCTGTATGCACTGCTGGACGACCGCAAGCAAGGCGGGCTGGAGTTCGTGCTGTCGCTGCTCGAACAGGTCAAGGCGCGCCTGCTGCAGCGCGACCTCGGCAACGCGGAACGCAACGGCAAACGCTACCGCGATGTGCGCGACGCGCTGCGCACGCGCCAGGTCGAGGAATCGCTCGGCAACCTGGCGCAGGCGTCCACGCGCCTGATCGGCAAGGAGGCGCAGGCGCGCGAAGTGATGGGCCACCTGAAGCGCGACATTTCGGACTACCTGCGCTTCCACCTGCTGGCGGTGGCGGCGGGCCAGTCGATTGACGTCATGCGCGCGATGTCCGCCTGGCTGGGCGAAACACAGTCGACCGACGAACAAGGGCAGCCTGTATGGACCGGCATCGCCGGCGAATTCCAGCAAGGCCGGCGCGCGGTGCAGGGGATGCTCGGCGCGGTCGACCGCCGCATCGACCAGCTGCGCGCGGATGCCAGGCACGAGCATGCCACCTGCATCAAGCTGGCTGGCGACCTCGATCCGCAACCGGTCAGGCTGACCGGCGACGTCAGTGCGTGGAGTGAGGAAGTGCTGCTCGAATTCGGCGGCTCGGCGCGGCTGTTCCCGCAGCTGGACGACGACAAGCTGCGTTCCAGCCTGCTGCTCAAGCTGTTCCGTCGCGCCCAGACCCAGCTCTCGCGCGAACAGATCGGCGAGGAAGCGCCGCAAGACCCGCTGCTCGATCGGCTGGCCGCGATGACACCGCCGGAGCGCCACCGCATTTTCGCGGAATGGATCAAGAGCGCGATGCCGTGGATTAGCGCGCGCTTCTCGGCCGAGTTCACGCCGCGCGCCGACCAGTTCAAGTGCTTCATCGGCGTCGGCGACGTCAATGCATGGCGCCGGATGGAAGCGGAGATCCGCGCCGCCGTGCCGACCGGTTTCTTCCACGGCGAGCTGGTCTCGATCGTCAACACCGGCATCACCGGCAAGGCGGTGTGCTACATCGAACTGTCGGGCTATCCGATGACGGTGCTGCGCGGCTTGCCGACCTGGCGCACCTCGTACCAGATCGAGAACCCGAAGATCCCGACCCACCTGCATTTCGACTCGACCCGCTTCCGCCATCCGATTTCTCCGTCGATGGATGAACTGAACCGCCTGGCCGACGACTACGAGTGGTTCCTGCAGGCGAACGCGCTGGGCGTCATCCGGCGCAAGGCCGATCTTGGGGATCGCGAAGCGTCGTTCCAGCCGCGCGGCCAGTACCTGTTCGAGGTGGAGCCGGGTTCGGGCGAATGGCTACAGATCGGCAACGAGTTCGCGATCCGCTCGAACGGCCTGCCCGCGTACTACCGCGAGCAGGTGATCGAAGGCGTCAGGCGCAAGCTGGCCGGCATGGGACCGCACCAGATGACAATGCTGGCGGCGCTGATGCGCCACTACCAGCAGCGCGTGTATGAGCCGCGCCTGGAAGTCGACGAGACCGGCGCTCAGCTGCCGTCGCCATCGCTGCCGACGATTACCGCGCGCCGCCTGTACGAGGAATGGTTCAAGCGCGCGCGTGCACTCGACCCGGCAGTCGGGCCGCGCCACATCGATGCGGCGTTTGCCGCGATCGGCACGTGGACATCCCTGGTGCCAGGCTCCTCTGGCGATGCGTATTCGTGGGAGGTTGAGCGCCCGGTCGACAAGCGCATCATCTGCGCCGAGTACCTGGCCAGCGAGGAAGCCGCCGCCGCCGCGATCGCGCGGCCGGCCGCCGCACCGGCCCAGGCCTCGACTGCGGGCGCACGCTTCAAGCTGTTCCTGAATGGCGCCCAGGCCGGACCGTTCGGGCTCGACGAGATCGTGCAGCGCATCGCGCGCGGCGAAGTGCGCGAGGCGACCAAGGCGTGGAACATGGCATGGAATCCGAAGGCCGACAAATGGCAGGCCGCCGGCGCGCTGCCGGAGCTGGCGCCGCTGTTCGGCCATGCGCAAGCGATCCCGGACCCAGACGACGACGTTCCCGATCCGGACTAAAGGCGCCTTACGTGCAAGAGCAAGTGTACCGATGTATCCACGCTGCCTGTGCGCGGCCGTTGCCGCGCAGGGTGGACTTTTGCCCTTACTGCGGCACCGGGCAGCACGCGGGCGTCAGTAATCCCGCGCATGCGCGGCCGGCGCCTGCGCCCTACATGCCGCCGTCGCCGCAGCCCGCCGCCGCGCCACCTATGCCCGAACCGAAACCGAAACCGGAACCGGTCGCTGTCGCCGCGGCGCCCGCTGCGATGGCATGGGGATCCAGGCCGGCGCCCGCGACCGTAGCGTCGAAGCACCAGCGCGGCCCGGTCAGGCTGCGCTGGTGGTTGCTGCTGCTGGCCGTAGTGATCGGCCTGTGGGTGTGGGACAAGCCGAGGAGGATCGAGGCGCGCATCGAGCGCGCCCTCGCACTCGGCGCCGAGTGCCAGCTCAACGAGGCGCAGGCGGAGCTGATCGAGCTGCGTTCGACGCGCGCGTCGCCGGAGCAGCTCCAGCGCCTCCAGCAGGGACTCGACAAAGCTTCGGCCGTGTGCGAGCGCAGGCAGCAGCGCGCCAAGGCATGGCGCGGCACCGAGATCGCGGTGGATCAAGCAATCGACAGCGCCAGCTTCATCAAGGCGCAGCAGCGCCTGCAGGGGTTCGTGCGCAAATGGGGCGAGGACAGCGCCACCCGCAGCCTGAAGGAAAAGATCACCGCGGCCAGGATCGCGTGGCAGAACAGCGACGCCGGAAAGCTGGAAAAGGAAAAGGCGGAGTGCCTGGCGCGTAACGGCAGGTGGCTGCTGGGAAGCTGCTGGTAAACTATCGTCGTCGGAAAGTCGCAAAAATAGTAGTGGAGGATTGTAATTTAGTCTACTATTTAGACTTCCCGACGGAGGTTTCCTGATGACGTTTTTCCGACCCTGCTAGCGGCCGTGCTGGCGCTGGCCGACGCGCCGGCGCTGGCGTCCGGCTTCGACTGCGTCGCCCCCGAATTCCCGCAAAAGTCCACGTCGAACGAGAGCGTACGCAGGGTGCAGAAGAAGATCAATTCGTGGCGCGCCTGCTATGCGGAGCAGGGCGCCGTGGGACCTGCCACGCAGGACGCGCAAAAGCTGAACGCCGAAGTCGACGCCGGGCTGCAGAAATGGATCGACGCCACCCGCGCCGCTAGCGGCCGCAATTCCGTCAGCGCCGGTACGCTGGCCACCATCGAGCGCGAACGCACCGACTACCTGCGCTCGGTACAACTGCGCTGATTTGCGCCGTTCCCGGCTGCACAGGTGTATGCTGTTCAGCAATATCATCGAGGGACTTCATCATGAACACGACACCAATTACCGGCGTCATGCTGGCACTGGCCATCCTTGCCGCCGCCGCCGGCTGCACTCCGCGCGACGAAGAAAAGGGACCGGCGCAGCAGGCCGGCGAGGCCATCGACAACGCGGGCGACAAGGTCGCGCGCAAGCTGCAGGAAAAGCTCGACAAGGCTGAAGAGGCGGGCGAGAAGATGGCCGACGCCGCCCGCAGCACCGGCGACCAGATCGAAGACGCGACCAGCGACGCCAGCCGCGGACTGGAGGAAGCGACCAAAAATGCGGGCAAGAAGGTCGAACAGGCCGGCGAGAAAATCCAGGACGCGGCCGACCCGGATTAAGAGCGGCTTACCCCCCTGCTGGATTCAAGGGGCTGAGAAGGAGCAAAAAATGAACATGGCAATCCTGCGTGGTATTGGAGTCGGATGCGGCGTAGGGACTGCGCTCGGCGTCGCGCTGAACAGCGCTACATTGGGGCTCAGTCTCGGTATTGGGATCGGCGTCGCAGTCGCGGCAGCATCCCGTCTTCCTGACCCGATGCGAAAGGGCAAAGCAAAGTAGCTGGCCGACTTTTTCCGGATGTCGACGTTCGCTTAGGGGCGACGGCAGACCTGTCCGGACTAGCGGGGTTGGACCTTCTAATCGGTAATTGCACGAAGGCGTGCGAGTGCATCTTCAACCACAAATTCGGGCGCTGTCTCAACCCGTTTTGCTTTTCGCGCTTCGAGGTCAAGCATGCGAATCTGATTGACCAAAACCGCGCCTTGCATCTTCGTTCCCGCCCCGGTGAGAGATGCCGCGAATCCTGCATGGCGAGCAAAGTTACCGCCTTGAGTTATTGGTGCAACTAACACTATGCCCAGCGCGTTGAACGCACTCACGGACAGCACCAAGGCGGGTCGCATGCCCTTTTGTTCGTGGCCTTCGGTTGGATCGAGATTAACCATCACGATGTCGCCGCGTCCAAACTTCACTCGGCTTACCACACTTCACGCCCTACTGGCTTCACGCTGCTCCATGCGGCCATATCGGCAGGCTCGGGAGCCGAAAGGTCACACTGGGCAACCAGATCAGACAGCGAATACGACGGACGGGCTGCCTTCAACAAAACGCCCTCAGGCAGCACATTGACACTCAGCTTGTCGCCCAAAGTGACTTTGAGCATAGCCAGTAGCTCAGTAGGCAGGCGGACCGCTGCGCTGTTACCCCATTTCTGCACCGACAGTTCCATATATCCTCCTGATGTTGATACATTGTAGATTCACAAAATTGAAGTGGCAATCTCTTTTGAATCTACAATGTATCTACGGCCACTCAGCGCCTGCGTGATTGCCCGAAAACCACGTTGAACCTGCCCGGTATTTATGGCGCTCGCGCATCACCGGTTCGGACGACAGGACTTTCCCTCGTACTCATGCCGGTTCAGCGTGTACTCCCTGCCGTTCCAGCGTATGACCGGGAAGCAGAAACCGGGTCCGCCGACCTCGATGTCCGGCCAGCCATCCTTGCCCTTGGATGGCAGGAAGGTGGCGATGCCGGTGCCGCCGGTGACCTTCTTCCAGCTGCCGTTCGCCTGTTTCGACACCACCGTGTACGCCGTGCCGGCGTGCCCGTAACAGTAGGTGCCGCCCTCGGTGATGACCGCCTCAAGCCGTCCGTCGCCGTTCAGGTCGCGCACCTCGGCGACATCGCCCGGCGAATAGGTCGGCGTCGGATCGTCGCAATTGCGCCACTGCTTTCCGTTCAGCGTGAAACCGGCCGCCTTGAAGGCGGCGGCTTCATCCGCCGGGGTGAGCCTGGCCGGCGCGCTGTGGGCCGTGGCGCTACAGGCAAACATCGCCACGGCAGCGATTAACATGCAGGTTTTCATTGGCCTTCCTTTCCGCGATGGGTGGAAACAGCTTCATTATGCACCCGTCCGCAACAAGGCCCTGGCACGCTCCCTGCGTCAGCGCGCGCTCCTCGACAAGCGCTGCCGCTTCCGGCCACTGAGCCGCGCGCGCGGGCGGCGTTTCGCCCAGCACCACCGCCATGTCGACGAAGCCCGCGCGCCATGCGCGCTCGAGGTTCTGCTCGATATCTTCCATCGTGGTCAGCTCGAAGTTCGCGAAGCCGCGCACGCCGTACGCGCGGTTGCGGCCCTGGGCCTTGGCCAGGTACAGCGCCATGTCGACCAGGTTGACGGCGCGCTCCCACGACAGTTCGGCGCGGCCCGGCTTGAGCGGGAAGGGTGCGTAGCCGACCGACACCCGCACCGGAATGCGCGCTCCCAGGTAGATAATGTCCTGCTCGGCGATGCCGGCCAGCAGGCGGGCCGCGACTTCGTCGATGCCGTTGCGGGGAATCGCCGGCAGGAAGGCCAGGAACTCTTCGCCGCCCCAGCGCACGATCATGTCCGTCTCGCGCAGGATGATGTGCAGGTTCTCCGAGATCATCGTCAGCACCGCATCGCCGGCGGCGTGGCCGTGGCGGTCGTTGACGTGCTTGAAGTGGTCGACGTCGATCAGGAACATGGCGCCGACGATTTCCTCGCCCGAGGTGCCGGCGCTGCGCTTCTCGGCCTGGATGTGGCCGCGGATGAACTCCTGGAAGTGGCGCCGGTTGTACAAGCCGGTCAGCGGATCGCGCGAACTTTGATGTTTCAGTTCCAGGTTCTTTTCATGCAGCCGCGCGTTCGCGGTGCGCACCTTGCGGTACAGGATGCCGACGATCACCGACGCCATCGCGAACACCAGCGCCAGCAGCCACCAGACGCGCTGCTGCAGTTTGCGATTATCGAGTTCGGTCGACTTGAGCTGGTTCTCGCGGCTCAGGAGCTCGATCTGGCGCTGCTTTTTCTCGGCCTCGTACTTTTCCTGCAGTTCGAGCATGGATTTCTGGCGGCTTTGCTTGAACAGTTCGTCCGAGATGGCGCGTTCGCGGTGATAGGCGGCCACCGCGCCGGCCATGTCGCCGGCGCGCTCCAGCGCTTCGCCATATTCGGCCAGCACCGCCTGCAGTTCCGGCTGGTCGCCCGACGCTTCGTAATGGGCGAGCCCGCTCTCGAACTCGCGCTTGCCCTCGGCGATGCGGCCGCGGCCCAGGTGGGCCTGGCCCAGGTTGACCCGCGCGGTGGCCTCGCTGCCGGCCCGGTGAACGCGCTTTGCCGCCGTGATGGCCTGCTGCGCGTAGCTGGCGGCGCGTTCGTAGTCGTGCCGCTTCAGGTAGCTGTCGGACAGGTCGACCAGCGAGCCGACAATCATCGTCTCGGCGCCGATCTTGCGTTCCAGGGCGAGCGCCGCGAGCAGTGCGTTCAGGGCGCGGTCGGCCTGGCCGGTCTCGATGGCCAGGCCGTATTCGGTGTTCTTCAGGGTGGCCATGCGGCCCGGCGAATTGGTCTTGACCGCGATGTCGGATGCCTCGGCCAGCGCCTCGAAACCCTTGTCGAATTCCCTCAGCCGGCTGTACTGGTTCGCCAGCGCGTTGAGCGCCATGACCATCTGGATCGGGCGGCCGTGGTTGCGCGCCAGCGCGACCGCTTCCTGCACCTTGGCCAGCGCGGCCGGCAGGTTGCCTTCTTCGCTGAACGCGGTGCCCGAAGTGATGGCCAGTTCCACCCGCAGCGCCATGTCGCCGGTGCCGCTGGCGAGCCGTTCGGCTTCCCAGATCAGCTGGTGCGACAGGTCGAGCTGGTTCTGGCGCGAGGCGACATAGCCCTTCGCCAGCAGGCCCTTGGCGACCAGTACTTTGTCGTGGTGCTCCTTGCCGAGCGCGAGCAGCTCGTCGGCGACCGTGATCGCCTCGGCGTGGCGGCCGGTGGCGCGCTCCGTCAGGGACAGCAGGTTGAGGAATTCTCCACGGGTGGCAGGCGCGGCCGCGCGGGCGTCTGCTTCGACCTGGCGCAGCTGGCCGATCGCTTTTTCGGGCACGAACCGGCCCACTTCGCGGATCTCGGCGAGGCGCCGGTCGAGGTCCGGCTGCTGGCCGAACGCGACCGACGACACCAGGCAAAGCGCCGCCATCCGCCCCGTGGCCGTGCGGATATGGCGAATCGTTGCCATCGAGCCTGTGGGCATCATGTCCCTCGTTATAGGTTTTTGGGGCAATTATATGCGTGTTGAACGGCAGGAAATTCGCCGGCATGCCATATTTTTTCGGTTTCCGTTGTGCGCGGCGTCAGAAGGCAGGGCGACGCCCCTGCCCGCCCTGAAATGGCGCGCGCTTTCCGTTGTGAGCAAGCAACGGATTTGCGGACCCAAGCTCAAGCTCAGCGCGCGCCTGCCGTCGGTGGCCAAAACGTCGACAGGGGCGTGCGCTAGGCTTCCAGCTGCTGCAGCAGGTACAGGCGCTGGTACAAGCCGCCGTCGATGCGCATCAGCGCGTCGTGGGCGCCGCTTTCGGCGATCCGGCCATGGTTCAGCACCACGATCCGGTCGGCGTCGCGGATGGTCGACAGGCGGTGCGCGATCGCGATGATGGTCACCTGTCCGCGCAGCTCATTCAGCGCGACCTGGACGACCTGCTCGGTCTGGCTGTCGATGTGCGAGGTCGCTTCGTCCAGCAGCAGGATGCGCGGCTTGCCGGCCAGCGCGCGCGCGATTGCGATCAGCTGTTTCTGGCCGGTCGACAGGCGTCCGCCGGCTTCGCCCAGCGACGTGTCGTAGCCTTGTTCCAGCGCGGCGATGAAGTCGTGCGCGTGCGCCGCGCGCGCCGCCGTCTCGATCTCCTCCTGCGTGAGGCCGCGTCCCATGTCGATGTTCTCGCGCGCCGACGCCGCCAGCAAGAACGGGTCCTGCGGCACCAGTCCCACTTCGGCGCGGAAGCGCTCGTTATCGATGCTGTCGAGCGCCTGGCCGTTGATCTCGATGCTGCCGTGCGGGCTCGGATAGTAGCGCAGCATCAGCGACAGCAGCGTCGATTTGCCGCTGCCGGTATGGCCGACGATGCCGATGAAGGCGCCGTGTCCGATCTCCAGCGACAGCTCGTGCAGCACCGGATTGCCGGGCGCATAGCCGAAGCTCAGGTGCGAGATTTTTACCGCCGGTCCGCCCGCCGCCTGCGCCTGCGCCGGCGTGCTGCTGCGGCCGAGCGCATGTTCGGGCGCGCCCGGTTCGTCCAGCAGCGCCTTGACGCGCGCGCTCGCCACCACCGCCTGCTGCAGGCCGCTGAACTGCATGGTGATCTGGATCAGCGGCTCGACCACGCGCGCGATGTAGCTGATGAACGCATACAAAATGCCGACTTCGACCGCGTTCATCTCGCGCTGGCCGAAGCTGAAGATCACCACCGCCAGCAGCACCACGTTGAGCAGGTCGAGCGCGGGGCGCAGCAGGAAGGCGTTGGCGCGCAGTTCGGCCAGGCGCGCCTTGTAGTGGGCGTGGTTGGTGGCGGCGAAGCGTTTGGCGAAGCGTTCCTCGGCGTTGTTCGCCTGCAGCACGCTCATGCCGCCGATGGTCTCGGCCATCTGGCCATTGATGTCGCTGCGCAGCGCGCGGGCGCGCGTCACTGCGGGCGCGGACAGGCGCTGGTACAGCCAGACGATGCCCAGCACCGCGGGCAGCAGGGCCAGCACGATCAGCATCAGGCGCCAGTCCAGCCACGCCATCGCGATGATGGTGCCGGCCAGGACGATGCTACTGTCGAGCATGACGAACAGCACCTGGATGTACAGCGACTTGACCGCTTCGGTATCGTTGGTGACGCGGCTGATCAGCTGCCCGGTGATGGCGCGGTCGAAGAACGCCATCGGCAGCCGCAGCACATGCGCGAACACCCGCTCGCGCAGGCGCTGCACCGAACGCATCGCCATGCCGGACAGCCGCACCAGCTGCAGGTAGCGCAGGCCGGTGGCGATCCAGCCGGTGATCAAAAAACCTCCCAGCAGCAGGGCCATGCGCGTCAGGTCGAGGTCGCGCGGCAGCAGGTGCTCGTCGATCAGCGCCTTGCCGAGGATCGGCCCGCTCACTTCCAGCGCGGCGGCAATCACCAGCCAGAACGTGGCCCATCCAAGGTGGCGCCGGTCCGGGCGCGCGGCCAGGCGCAGCAGCGCGGTCGCTTCGGCCGCGTTCGCGCGCATGCTTGTTTGTTTCGGGTCAGGTTGCATCGAGGCTGGCCTCCAGTTGCTGGTAGCGCCACTGGCTCGCGTACCAGCCGTTTTGCGCAAGCAGGCGGTCGTGGGTGCCGGCTTCGGACACGCGGCCGTCGCGCAGCACCACGATATGGTCGGCGTTCACCACGCCGGACAGCCGGTGGCTGGCGATGACCACGCTGCGCTCGGGCCGTTCGCGCCGCAGTTCGGCGAGGTGTTCGAGGATGCGCGTTTCGGTGCCGGTGTCGACCGCCGACAGCGCGTCGTCGAGCAGCAGCAGGGTGCTGTCGGCCAGCAGCGAACGGGCGATCGCCACGCGCTGGCGCTGGCCGCCGGACAGTGTAATGCCGCGTTCGCCCACCGGCGTGTCGTAGCCCTGCGGGAAACGCAGGATGTCGTCATGGATGTCGGCCATGCTGGCCGCGTGTTCGATCTCGGCGCGCGCGGCGCCCGGCCGCGCCAGCGCGATGTTCTCGGCCACGGTGGCGGAAAACAGGAACGACTCCTGCGGCACCCAGCTGATCGCCGCGCGCAAGGTGGCCAGCGTGTATTCCGACAGTTCATGCCCGCCCCAGGTGGCGGCGCCGTGCTGCGGCGTCGTCTGGCGCAGCAGTACGCGCAGCAAGGTCGACTTGCCGGAACCGGTAGGGCCGACCAGCCCGAGCGTCTGGCCCGGTTGCAGCGACAGCGCGATGCCGGACAGGGCGGGCACGGTTTGGCCGTCGTAGGCGAAGCTGACATCCGTGAGCGCCAAGGCGCCGGATTCCAGCCGGGTCAGGGTGCCGTGGTCGTCGACGGTAAGCGGCGCGTCGAGCAGCGGCTGCAGGCGCGCCAGGCCGGCGCGTCCGCGCTCGATCAGCGACAGCACCCAGCCGGCGGCGAACATGGGCCAGATCAGCTGGCCCAGGTACATCGTGAAGGCGGTCAGCGCGCCGATGGTCAGCATGTCGTGCCATACCAGGTAGCCGCCCAGGCCGAGCGTCAGTACGCTGGCGGCGGTGAGGGTCAGGCCGACCGCCGGTTCATACGCGGCTTCCCATTTTTGCGCGGTCAGGCTGGCCTCGGCGGCGCGCGCCGCCAGCTCGCTGAACTGCTTCGCGTTGCGCTCTTCCAGGCCGAGCGCGCGCACGGTGCGCACGCCCGACAGCGATTCCTGCACGTGGTCGTTAAGGGCCGCGAAGCGCTTGAGCGAGTCGGATGCGGCGACCTGCATGTGGCTGGAGATGCGCCAGAACGCAAGCGCCATCAGCGGGAAGGGCAGCAGGGCGATGGCGGCGAGGCGCCAGTCGACCCCGAGCGTCATGATGGCGAGCACCATGACCAGGGTCAGGGTGCCGTCGAATCCCGCCAGCAGCGCTTCGCCGGCGGCCATCTCGATGGCGTCGATGTCGTTGGTCCCGAGCGCCATCAGGTTGCCGGTGCGCTGCTTCTGGTAGAACGCCGGGCCCTGCGCCGAAAGCCGCGCGAACAGGCGGGTGCGCAGCTCGACGCCGAGCTGGTAGGCGGTGGAAAACAGGCGCAGGCGCCATGCCACGCGCAGCGCGTAGATGGCCAGGCCCATGGCCAGCAGCTGCGCGAGTCCGGTCAGCAGGTCGCTGCCGGACAGCCGCTGTGCGGCGAGGCCGTCGATCATCGCGCCGATCTTGTGCGGTATCAGGACGGTCAACAAGGCCACGCCGAACAGCATCGCTGCCGACGAAGCATAGGCGCGCCAATTCCGGCGTACGAAACCGCCGATCAGCCTTGATAAAGTCATGCACAATCCCTGGAGACTGGCCCGTAAAACAAAGAACGGGCCGAAGCCCGTCAATGTACACCGTTTGGCAAGCGGGCGCAGCGGGCGCCCGGCCTGGCCGGACTAGCGTTTCTTGCCGCGTTTCGGCGTCAGCAGGTCCTGGTCGAACACGGTTGGCGGCGGGCTCGCTTCGACCGGCTTCACGTGCGGCAGGATGTGCGCGCCGTCGCCTTCCAGCGGCGCCGCGGCTGGCCTGGCCTCGAGCGGCTTGCCAGCCGCCTTGTCAGCCGCCCTGGCGATCGGCCTGGCTTCGACTACCGGCTCCGGCGCTGCTTCCGGCTCGACGGCGACGACAGGCTCCGTGCCGGGCTGGACCGTGCCAGCGGGTTCGTCGCTGCTTTCAAACGCAGGCGCCGGCGGGGCAGGGACGGGCGCGAATACTGGTGCTGGTGTGGGCTGCGGCGCTGCGGCCTTGAACAAGCCGGCCTGCACATCGGCCACGATGCTGAGCCACTCGCTGCCCCAGGCGACCATCTTGCTGAAGTCCTGCGGGGCTTTTGCCAGCGCGAGCAGGTCGCGCGGGTCGCGTACTTCGGCCAGTTGCCTGAGCGCCGCCGCCGAGCTGTCGACCGCGGCGCGGCCGGTGTCGATATTCAGGGCGATCAGGCGCGCCGCGCCCTCGAAAGCGCGGGCGCCGAACGACTCGAGAAAATCGAACTGGGCCTGGATCTGGGACTTGCTTGCTGCCGAAAACTGTTCTGGAAGTGTACTCATGTGGTTTCCTCTGGTTCGTTTATGACGCGCTGCAATATTGGCTAGTGTATCTATGAACTGGCGGGTTGAAAAGCTCTTTTATCAGATTGCTGTACGTCTATATCTTGCGTTGCAGCATCAATGATTGAGATTAATCAAATGCGAAGACATGTATGGTGGGAAATCGCTACAATCGTTTGTCCCAGCCAGCAAGGAAAGCCAGATGGATCTCGTCATTCGCAACGCCACCCTGCCCGACGGCGGTACCCCGGTCGATATCGCCATCCAGGGCGAGCGCATCGCCGCTATCGGGCCGCGCCTGGCCTGCACCGGCGCGCGCGAAGTCGACGCCGAAGGGGACCTGGTCACGCCGCCGTTTGTGGACGCCCACTTCCACATGGACGCCACGCTCAGTCACGGGCTGCCGCGGGTAAATGCGAGCGGCACCCTGCTCGAGGGGATTGCGTTGTGGGGCGAACTGAAGCCGCAACTGACGCAGGACGCGCTGGCCGAGCGCGCGATGCAGTACTGCGACTGGGCGGTGGCGCGCGGCCTGCTGGCGATCCGCACCCACGTCGACGTCTGCGACGACCGCCTGCTGGCCGTCGAAGCGCTGCTCGACGTGAAGCGCCGCGTGGCGCCGTATATCGACATGCAGCTGGTCGCGTTCCCGCAGGACGGCCTGCTGCGCAGCCCGACCGCGTTCGCCAATTTGAAGCGCGCCATCGCGATGGGCGTGGACGTCGTGGGCGGCATCCCCCATTTCGAGCGCACCATGGCGGCCGGCGCCGAGTCGGTGCGCCTGCTGTGCGAGTTCGCGGCGGACAAGGGCCTGCGCGTGGACATGCACTGCGACGAGTCGGACGACCCGCTGTCGCGCCACATCGAGACGCTGGCGGCCGAGACCCACCGCCTCGGCCTGCACGGCAGGGTGGCCGGGTCGCACCTGACCTCGATGCATTCGATGGACAACTACTATGTCAGCAAGCTGCTGCCGCTGATCGCGGAGTCGGGCGTGGCGGCGATCGCCAACCCGCTGATCAACATCACGCTGCAAGGGCGCCACGATACGTATCCGAAACGGCGCGGCATGACGCGCGTGCCGGAACTGCTGGCCGCCGGCGTCGACGTCGCGTTCGGCCACGACTGCGTGATGGACCCGTGGTACGGCCTCGGTTCCGGCGACATGCTGGAAGTGGCGCACATGGGACTGCACGTGGCCCAGATGACCGGCAGGGAGGCGATGCACCAGTGCTTCCTTGCCGTCACCGCGACCCCGGCGCGCATCCTCGGGCTGGAGGGTTACGGCCTGGCGCCGGGCTGCAACGCCGACCTGGTGCTGCTCGACGCCGGCAGCACGGTGGAGGCGATCCGCCTGCGCGCCGCGCGCCGCATGGTGGTCCGGCGCGGCCGGGTGGTCAGCGAGGCGCCGCGTGCGCGCGCGTCGCTGGCGCTGCCGGGACGTCCAGGCGAAATCGATTTCAGGTTGGGGCGGTAACGCCGGCGCGCGTCGGTGCTAGACTCTGCGGTTGGACCCACTACTCCCTGCCGCCTATGAAGATCCTCGAAACAGAACGACTGCGCCTGCGCACGCTGGACCAGGACGACGCCGTGTTCTATCTCGCGCTGGTAAACACCCCCGGCTTTATTGAATTTATCGGCGACCGCGGCATCCGCACCGTCGAAGCGGCAGCCCAGGCGATCGCCGAAGGCCCGATGGCGATGCAGGCGAAGCTTGGCCATTCGATCTACCTGGTCGAGCGCAAGGACAGCGGCGAGCCGGTCGGCATGAGCGGCCTGATCAAGCGCGACACCCTCGACCATGTCGACATCGGCTACGCCTTTCTTCCAGAGCACGGCGGCAAAGGCTATGCCGGCGAGGCCGCGCGGGCGGTGCTGGAGCACGCGCGCAGCGATATCGGACTGGAGCGCCTGCTGGCGATCACCTCGCCCGGCAACGCGGCCTCGATCGGGTTGCTGGAAAAACTCGGGCTGCGCCTGGAAAAGGTCGTGCACCTGACCCCGGAAGATACCGGTACCAATCTCTATTCCTTGATCTTTACGGCCGAACGACCCACCTAGTTCGCCTTCATCATTCGCACCCCGTATATATCGAAGCTGTTCGACGGCCCTTCCGTGCCACCCGCCGCACTGAAGGTGCTGTTGCTATCCAGGTAGCTCATGTTGTAGAAGTCGCTGAGCTCGAGCCGGTACGTTCCCGCTGGCAGGTGCGCTTCGAGCGGCGTCGAGTACACCAGCGGCGTGTTTTCCTTCTCGACGCGCGCGTGCGGCAGCTGGACCACGCCCTGCGCCACCGTGCGTCCCGCCGCATCCTTCACCGCCAGCCACTTCACGCCGCCGCTGATTCCCAGGTTGATCTGGTTGGCCGCGTTGTGATACTGGACCTGCACGCGGTAATGCCCGGCGCTGTTGACCTTCACCGCGTCGACGGTGAAGCGGTCGCCTGGCATGCCCCATCCCTTGACGTGCGGAGCGGCGAAGCGCGCGTTCGGCCCCTGCACGCCCACGTTCGACTTCACCCTGGCATCCGCAACAGGAATGTGCAGTCCGGCGTCGACGCAGCGCGGCGGGCTGTGATGGCTGCGGTTGCCCGATTTTTCAAACTGGGCCTCCACTGCGTAGCAGCTGCCCGGGGCGGCATTCACGTCGCGCCATGTTCCCGCCGCCAGGTTCGCCGCCACCAGCTTGCCGTCGCGGTAGATGTTGTATACGGTGCCGGCGGCGTTGCCGCCAGCGCCGATGCCGAGCGCCACCGTGGCGTCCTGGCCGCGCGTGATATGCGCGACGGCCGGTTCACGCGGACCGAAGACCTCCGGCGATTCCGCATACGGGTCCGCACTGACGCGGCGGATCGCCTGCTCGCCGGCGCGCAACGCGCCAAGCGTGACGGTAATCGTATTCCCTGCCTTGAGCTGGGCCCAGCGGATCTGCTGCGATACTGGGGCGCCGTTCAGCATCACCGTAGCGACCTCGTAATAGCCGTCCGCTGGCGAAGCAGGCGGCAGCTCGACGCGTATATCGACCTGCTTGCCGCGCAGGCGCAGGCGCTGCAATGAAATCGCGTCGGCCTTGCCGAATGTCTCGCGCCGCAGTTTTGCGGTGATAAACGGGCGCACGCGCATGCCATCACCATCAAGCGACACGCCGAACACGTTTTCCACCACCATCCCGAGGTAGGCGCCGACAGACCACAGCTGGCGCCGTGAGTTGATCACCGGCCCGATCAGGGAAGGATTGGCTTCGTCAAGCAGCAGCGGCTGGCCGGAAAGCCATTCAAGGTTCTCCATGTTCGACAGGTTGACCGCGGCGCCGCGCATCAGCGTGTCGTACGCCGCGTCGGCCACACTCGCATTGCCTGCCATTGCGGCGGCCTTCAATCCATATGCCGTCACGAACGGCCACATCGCGCGGTTGTGATACACCGGCATTCCCTGCTGCTGCGGATAGATGACCGGCGCGCCCATCGGGCCGTGCGGATAGCGGGCCAGTATGCTGCGCGCCTTGGTGTCGTCGGCGATGCCAGTGACGATCGCCAGCGATTGTCCGAGCCAGTCGAATTTGTGCATTGGCGCGCCGTCGAAGTGGCCCGCCGTCAGGCTGCTGTACATGCCGGCGCCCGGAAGCCACAGGCGCGTGTTGATCGCCTTTTTCAGGTCGCGCGCCCAGCCGTTGTACTTTCGCGCGCGCGCATCATCGCCGTGTTCCGAGGCCAGTGACGCGGCGAGGGTCAATGCCTTGTAGTGGCCGACATTGGTGGACAGCGATTTCGAGCTTGCCATCGACGACAGGTCGTTGACGATCCAGGCCGCATAGCTCTGGTCGCGCCAGTCGAGGAAGGACTGTTCGCCGGTGTACAAGCCGGCAGCCTTGTCGAAGGCGGCGATGCGGTCGTTCTCGATTGTATTGGACAGGGCCTTGAGCGCGCGCGCCGCGAACGGCTTGCGTTCGGCCGCCGGCAGCGACTTGAGCGCCTCCTCGGCGCCGAAGGCCCAGGTAATGCGGTCGGTGCTGACCGGCCAGCTGCCGCCGCTGCCGGTGTCCTGGATGACCTGCAGGCCGTCTGCGCTGCCGGCGACCTGCGGCGCCTTGATGACGCCGGTGCGCAAGGATGACAGCTTGAAGTCCAGCGAATTGCGGGTGCGCGCCGGGTCCAGCATCGCAAGCCCAAGGTCGGCTGCATACGACAGGTCGCGGGTCCACACGTAATGCCATTTCTCGCCGGTTTCGAAGCACTCGCACGGAATCGCCGCGCCGCCGTTGTAGTTGCCGTCCTTGATCTCGCTGACCGAATCCTGCTTCATCTCGGCCGCGGCCAGCGCGAACAGCGCGTCGAAAGCGAGGTTGCCGGTGCGGGCAACCGGCAGCCCTTCGGACTCGCTATAGACCGCGTACTGCGGCCCGGGATCGCGCAGCTGCATCGTGGTCGACTGGGCGTAGGTGCGCAATCGCGCTGCGGCGTCCTGGACCGAGAAGCGCACGGTTTCCTGCTTGCCGTCGAAAGTCGGGTATGCCACTACGGCTTGCTGCTGGTGGCCCTTGTGCGGGTCGATCGCGGCGACCGGCGGATTCGGCAGGCGCGTCACGCGCAGCATGGGCGCCTTCGGGTCGGAGGCGTCGACGCTGAATTTGTACGGCGCCGTGGTTTTGACGAACAGGTAGTCCTCGGGGCCGGCGCTGGTGTCCATCCGGTAGTCGGTATCGGTCGCCACCTTGACGCTGGCGTTCGGATCGATCACCCATTCCGCGCTCCAGTCCTTGCTGCCGACCTTGAAAGCGTGGTTGCCGGGGCTGATCAGGATATCGGCTTCATACACGCCCTTGCCCTTGTAGAGCATGGCGTTGTCGGTGCCCCAGCCATTGAAGGCGCCGCGGATGAACAGGTCTTTGCCCACCGGCCCCTCGGCGGCCATGGCGCAGCCGCAGGCGAGGAGGGCGGCAAGAATCCAGCGCGATGCATTGGTCATGGCGATGTCCTCAGATCTCGAGGATGACGGCGGTTTTGGCCGGCAGCGTGAGGGCGGTGTCGAGCGCATAGCTCTTGCCGGTGATGACGTCGACGCCAGACTTCACGCCCTTGAGCATCTCATTGAAGCGCGCGGTCGGCAGCACGGCGTCCTTCGCGCCCTTGTTCAGCGCCACCATGACCTTCTTCTGGCCGTCATAGCGGAAGTAGACGTAGGTGCCGTGCTCCGCGCCGAAGTGCATGGTCTTCCCGTGATGGATGACCGGCTGCGACTTGCGCCAGTTGACCAGCTTTTTGACGAATGCCTGCGCCTCGCGCTGCGGCGAAGTCAGGCCTTCGCCGGTAAAGGCATTGACCTTGTCGCCGGCCCAGCCGCCCGGGAAATCTTCGCGGTAGCTGGCGTCGTTGCGCGCGCCGGTGGCGCTGGTCATCAGCACCTCGGACCCGTAATAGAACTGCGGGATGCGCGGCATCGTCATCACGAACGCGAGATTGATCTTGTACAGGCCGAGGTCTTCGCCGACTACGCTGAACAGGCGCGAGATGTCGTGGTTGCCTTCGAACAGGACCAGGCTGCCGGCGTCCGGATACAGGTAATCCTGCGACAGCGTTTCATATACGTCGGTGAAGCCGGTGTCCTTGCTGGCCAGCGCGCTGCGCATCGCTTCGGCCATCGGGAAGTCCATCAGGCTTGGCAGGGAGCTGGTGTAGCCGTCGAAGTTGACCTTGCCCTTCTGCCAGCGCGACACCACCGCCGGCGACTTGTGCCATTCCTCGCCGACCATGTTCAGCTGCGGGTACTCGGCCATCAGGCGGCGCGTATATTCGGTCAGGAAGGCGCTGTCGGAGTAGCCGTAGGTGTCGATGCGAAGGCCCGACAGGCCGGCGTATTCGATCCACCAGATATTGTTCTGGATGAGGTAATTGGCGACCAGCGGATTGGTCTGGTTCATGTCGGGCATCCCGTCGGAGAACCAGCCGGTGGTGAAATTGGCGCCGTCCTCTTTCGATGCGTACGGATCCTGGACAGCGACGCGATGATGCATGGTCGGGACGAATTTGCCGCCATGGTTGGTCCAGTCGGGCGTCGGCATATCCTTCATCCACCAGTGGCCAAGGCCGATATGCGACAGCACGACGTCCTGGATCATGCCGATGCCTTTTTTGCGCGCCTCCTGCGTCAGCTTGCGGTAATCCTCGTTGGTGCCGTAGCGCGCGTCGACCTTGTAATGATCGGTGGCCGCGTAGCCGTGGTACGAGTAGGCCGGCATGTCGTTCTCGACGAGCGGGGTCGGCCAGATCTGCGTGAAGCCCATGCCGGCGATGTAATCGAGGCTGTTCAGGACTCCCTTCAGGTCGCCGCCGTGGCGCCCGCCGCCATTGGCGCGATTGAGCTTGTCGGCCATCGGTGTCAAGCTGTCGTTGGACGGGTCGCCGTTGGCGAAGCGGTCAGGCATGATCTGGTAGATCGCGTCGGTGCTGTTGAAGCCTGCGCGCGCGGCCGATCCTTTTTCGCGCGCCAGCAGCTGGTAGCCGTACCTGACGGTGTCGGCGCCGTCCTTGAACGTGATGTCGAATTTGCCGGGCGCCGTGGCCGGGTCGATGACCAGGTCGACGAACAGGTAGTTCTTGTTGGCGACGCGGGTGACCGATGCGATGCGCACGCCAGGGTAGCTGATTGCCGGTTCGAGGTTCGCGATCTGCTTACCGTGCACCATCAGCTGCACCTTCTTCTCCTGCATGCCGGCCCACCAGAACGGCGGCTCCATGTGATCGATGCGGTAGTCCTTCGCAGCGGCGAGGCCGGGTACCATGAATGCGCTTGCAGCCAGCAGGGAAAGGGTAATGCACTTCATCGCGTTCTCCGTCGATTAGTTGATTCGTCGTTCAGTGGTTGGGTCGAAGAGTACCGCCTTCGACAGGTCGAAGGCCAGCACAATCGGCTTGCCGGGCATGGCGCCGGCGCGGGGGTGGGTGCGGCAGGTAATGCGTGCGCCGTTGACGTGCGCAAAGGCCAGCGTATCGGGCCCGGTCGGCTCGATCATCTCGATCGTTACCTGGACTTCGCCCGGCAGGTGGGTTCCGGCACGTGCGCCGCCTGCGTCGGTAATGTGCTCGGGGCGTATGCCGAGCACCACCTCGCGCCCGCCGGCCACTCCCGCCAGGTGGGACGGCAGCGGCAGCATCGTCGTCGCGCCGCCGTGCTCGATGGCGAAGGCGCCGTCGCCGATCCGGCCGCGCAGGAAGTTCATCGATGGCGATCCGATGAAGCCGGCGACGAACAGGTTAGCGGGATCGTCGTAGATCTCCTGCGGGCTGCCGAACTGCTGCACCACGCCGTCCTTCATCACGGCAATCTTGTCCCCAAGCGTCATGGCTTCGACCTGGTCGTGCGTGACGTACACGGTGGTGGTGCCGAGGCGCTGGTGCAGCAGCTTGATTTCGGCGCGCATCTCCACGCGCAGCTTGGCGTCGAGGTTCGACAGCGGCTCGTCGAACAGGAACAGGGCAGGGTTGCGCGCGATCGCGCGGCCCATCGCGACGCGCTGGCGCTGGCCGCCCGACAGCATCGCCGGCTTGCGGTCCAGCAGGTGGGTGATCTGCAGCGTCTCGGCCACGCGCGCCACCGTTTGCGCCTGCTCGGCCTTCGGCACTTTGCGCAGGCCCAGGCCAAACGAAATGTTCTCGCGCACCGTCATGGTTGGATACAGCGCATACGACTGGAACACCATCGCGATGTCGCGGTCCTTCGGCGCCACGTCGTTGACCACGCGCTCGCCGATGCGGATCACGCCGTCGGTGACCGGCTCGAGGCCGGCGATCATGTTAAGCAAGGTCGACTTGCCGCAGCCGGAGCCGCCGACCAGGATCAGGAACTCGCCATCGGCGACTTCGATGTCGATGCCTTTCAGGATGTCGGCGCCATTGGGGTAGACCTTGCGCACGTTTTGAATCGATAAACTCGCCACTCTCTTATCTCCTTAACCCTTGACCGCGCCCGCGGTCAGCCCGCGCACGAAGTATTTGCCCGCCACCAGGTACAGGGCGAGCGTCGGCAGCGCGGCGATAATCGCGGCGGCCATGTCGACGTTGTATTCCTTGACGCCGGTCGATGTGTTGACCAGGTTGTTCAATGCGACCGTGACCGGTTGCGCATCCGAGCCGCCGAACACCACGCCGAACAGGAAGTCGTTCCAGATCTGGGTGAACTGCCAGATGAAGCAGACCATGAAGATCGGCAGCGACAACGGCAGGATGATCCGCCGGTAGATCGTGAAGAACCCGGCGCCGTCGATGCGCGCTGCCTTGACCAGTTCTTCCGGCACTGTGACATAGTAATTGCGGAAGAAGAGGGTGGTGAAGGCGAGGCCGTAGATGATGTGGACGAACACCAGGCCAGGGGTGGTGTTGGCCAGTTCCGCCATGCCGAGCAGGCGCGCCATCGGCAGGATGACCACCTGGAAGGGGATGAAGCAGCCGACCATCAGCGCGGTGAACAGCACTTCGGAACCGCGGAAGCGCCAGTGCGCCAGCACGTAGCCATTGACGGAACCGATGGCAGTGGAGATGAGCACTGCCGGAACCGCCATCGATATCGAGTTCCAGAAGTAGGGCGCCAGCCCGCTGCATTCGGCGCCGGTGCAGGCGCTGCTCCAGGCCTTTGCCCATGCGGCCGTGGTCGGGGAAAGCGGAAGGTCGAGCAGGTCGCCGGCGCGGATCTGGTCGAGCGTCTTGAACGACGTGGCCAGCATGACGTACAACGGCAGCAGGTAGTACAGCGCGCACACGGCGAGAAGCAGGTAGACCGCGGCGCGGCCAGGCGACAGTCTAGCGGCCATGGCGGGTCCCCTTCGTTTCGAGGTACATCATCGGCACCAGCACGGCGAGGACGGTGGCCAGCATCATCATGGCCGACGCCGCGCCGAGCGCGAGCTGGCCGCGCGAAAACGCGTACTGGTACATGAATACGGCCGGCACGGTGGTCGAGGTGCCGGGGCCGCCCGCGGTCAGCGCCATGACGAGGTCGAAGCTTTTGATGGCGATATGGGCGAGGATCAGCAAGGCGCTGAAGAACACAGGGCGCAGCGAGGGGATGACGATCCGGCGGTAGATGGCAGGCAGGCTCGCGCCATCGACCTGCGCCGCCTTGATGATGCTGTCGTCGACGCCGCGCAAGCCTGCCAGGAACAGCGCCATCACAAAGCCGGACGACTGCCACACGCCCGCGATGACGACGGTGTAGATTGCCATGTCCGGATCGATCAGCCAGTCGAAGGTGAAGTTTTCGAAGCCCCAGCCGCGCACCATTTTCTCAAGGCCCAGGCCCGGGTTGAGGATCCACTTCCAGGCGGCGCCGGTCACGATGAACGACAAGGCCATCGGATACAGGTAGACGGCGCGCAGCGCGCCTTCGAGGCGGATTTTCTGGTCGAGGAAGATGGCCAGCAGCAGCCCGATCGCCAGGCATGCGGCGATGAACAACAGGCCGAACACACCGAGGTTGGCGGCGGCGACCCACCAGCGGTCAAGGTCGAACAGCTCGATGTATTTGCCGAAGCCCGCGTACTCGTAGTTCGGCATCATGCGCGAGGCGGTCAGCGACAGGTAGCCGGTCAGCGCGATGAAGCCGTATACAAATACCAGCGACGCGATGACGGTCGGCGCAAGCACGATTCTTGGCAGCCAGCGGTCGGCGAATGCAGATAATCGCAATCAATTTCTCCAAATTCGGGGTCCGTCCCCGGGGACAGACCCCGGGGACGGACCGCGTCACGCGGACCCCGAAGTTGAAGTTGCACCACGCGGCGCGGGAAAATGCTTATTTGGTGCGCGCGGCTTTGGCGAGCGCGGCCACGGCATCCTTCGAGCTCATGGTCGAATTCATGAAGCGCGCGATCACGTCCATGATCGCGCCTTGTGCCGCGGAACCAACCGCCATGTTGTGCGCCAGGCTCGGAACGAAACTGCCTGCCTTGCTGCTGGCGTCCATGTCGGCCATCGATCGCTGGGCGCAGCTGTCGAAACGGGTCTTCGGCACGCCTGCCCTCACCGGGATCGATCCCTTGTTCAGGCTGAATACTTCCTGGAACTGCGGGCTCATGATGGCGCTGGCCAGCACTTGCTGGGATTTCTGGTCGTCCGCGCCGGGCTTCTGGAACATCAGCATCGAGTCGATGTTGAAGGTGTAGGCCGCAGCTGTGCCCGGCGCCGGCAGGCACAGGAAGTCGGCGCCGGCCTGCTTGCCGGCGGCGGTGAATTCGCCCTTGGCCCAGTCGCCCATGAATTGCATGCCGGCTTTGCCGTTGATGATCATCGCAGTGGCGAGGTTCCAGTCGCGTCCGGCGCTGTCGCGGTCGATGTAGGTCTTGATGCGCGCCAGCGTGTCGAAGGTCTTGATCATCACCGGGCCGGTCAGCGCCGCCGGGTCGAGCTGCACCAGCGCCTGCTTATAGAAGCCGGCGCCGCCGACGCCAAGCGCGACCGATTCGAACAGCGTGGCGTCTTGCCAGGGCTGGCCGCCATGCGCGACCGCGATCATGCCTGCGGCCTTGATCTTGTCGGCGGCGGCGAAGAATTCGTCGAGGGTGGCGGGCGCGGTGGCGCCGGCTTTCTTCAGCACCGCAGGATTGACCCACAGCCAATTGACGCGGTGAACGTTCACCGGGGCCGCGACATAGCTGCCCTTGTATTTCATGATGGATGCGACGGCGGGCGGGAGCAGGGCGTCCCACTTTTCGCTCCTTGCGACCGCGTCGATGTTTGCCAGCACACCTTCCTGTCCCCATTCCTGGATCGCCGGACCCTTGACCTGGGCAGCGGTCGGCGCGCCGCCCGACATCACGCGGGCTTTCAGCGCGGTGGCGGCGTTTTCACCGGCGCCGCCGGCAACCGCGAAGTCCTTCCAGTTGACGCCGCGCGCAGCCAGTGTCTTCTTCAGTTCGGCAATCGAGCGCGCCTCGCCGCCCGAGGTCCAGTAATGCAGGACTTCGACCTGTGCTGCTTGCGCGGCGCTGCTGGCGCCAAGCGCGGCGGCCGCCATCACGATGAGGGAGGTTAGGGGTAGATGGGTCATGTTGTCTCCATGGCGTATCGGTAACGGCTACACATCTTGTGGTGTTTGGCCGCTTCATTTATACGTTGGCGTAGTTCGACTACACCATTTTTTGTCATTTAAGCATACTACAGAATGAAAATCCCATCAATGAACCGGGCTAAAAGGCTGGACGGCAGGCCGTGAAGTCCGCTAGTTTTAGTACATCTGGTGCGATGGACTGCCGAGCAGGGCGTGATGGGGTCCAAATCTCCCGTGTAAACATCGCCGCCCGAGAAAATTTTCGCACTGGAATGGTGCGTTGCGGCGATGAGGTAGTGCAAAAATGCATAAATGTAGTCGTACTACATCACGCGGACTTGATCTCTGTATCAGAAATACAACGCGTTCACCCTACAACTACGGGACTCCTCGGAAAAATGTGGCATTTTGGTAGTGCGATACAACTGTCGTTGACAGTGCATCTAGTTTTAGTACAAAATTATTATGAGCATGTTATGGATCCCGTAAATAAGCTGCCAAGAAACGGGAATTGTGTAGTACTGATGAACGAGGGGACAAATGAATAAATTAACAAACAAGGCTGGCCAGGTAGCATTCAGGCTGAGCCCAGTGGCAGCTGGTTGCGCCATTTTCGTTTCGGCAATGGCCACGTCGGCGTTTGCACAAGAGGCAGTTCCGGCAGTTCCGGCCGCTCCAGTCGTCGAGACCGCTGTTGAAGCGCCGTCGGTTGTGGTCGTTACCGGCATCCGCCAGGGTATCGAGGCCGCGATTTCGATCAAAAAGAACAACAGCTCGATCGTCGAGGCGATTTCCGCCGAAGACATCGGCAAACTGCCTGACTCGAGCGTGGCTGAATCGATCTCCCGCCTGCCAGGCGTGACCACCCAGCGCAGCCGCGCGTCGGGCAAAGCGGCCGGCGTCTCCGTGCGCGGCCTGTCGCCTGACTTCAACGGCACATTGCTGAACGGACGCGAAATGGCGTCGACCAGCAATTCGCGCAGCCCTGAATTCGATCTGTTCCCTTCAGAACTGATGGGTTCGGTACTGATCTACAAGACCCCGGACGCGTCCGTCATCGGCCAGGGCCTGGCCGCGACCATCGACCTGCGCACGGCGCAGCCGCTCGACTTCGGCAAGCGCGTGATCGCTATCAGCGCCAAGAAGAGCCGCCTCGGCGTCGACGTCGAAGGCGACCTGCCTGAAGGCGATGGCAAGCGCCTGACCTTCTCGTACATCGACCAGTTCGCCAACCGTACCATTGGCGTGGCCTTCGGCCTGACCAAGTACGAAGAAGAAGGCGGCGCACAAGCCAAGTTCAACTCGTGGGGCGGCTGGGCGCCGACCCTACCGTACAACGGCCAGCAAGTCGCACTGCCGGGCGGCTTCACCGCTGATACCGAAGTCAACACCCATAACCGCGACGGCGCTTTCGCCACGCTGCAATTCCGTCCGAACCGCAATTTCCGTTCGAGTATCGACCTGTTCTACTCGGCCGGCGACGACGGCTACAAGAAGACCGGCCTGGAAGGCGCGATCGGCGGCAACGCCAATGGCGCGTACGATCCTGCCGGCGTGCTGCAGAACGTCACCGTGGTCAACGGCGTCGCTGCCTCCGGCACGCTGACCAACTTCAAGGGCGTGGTGCGTAACCACATCGAGTCGTCCGAAGACGACCTGAAGTCGGTGGGCTGGAACACCGAATGGAAGGCCGGCGACTGGACCACCAACGCCGACCTGAGCTATTCGAAAGCGAAGAAGCAGAGCTCGCGTTACGAGACCACCGCAGGCTTGCCTGGCGACGCGACCGCCCTCGACACGATTTCGTGGACCGGTTTTAACGGCGGTAACTTTACCGACGTCGTCTACAAGACCGGCCTGAACTATGCAGACCGCAACGTCGCCAAGCTGACCGACGTCAACGGCTGGTCCGGTGGCGTCGCATCGCCGCAAGCCGGTTACTTGGCGCTGCCGCACGTTGAAGACACCATCAAGGCGATTCGCCTGACGGGCAAGCGTTCGATTGAGTTTGGTCCGGTTGAAGCCCTGCAGTTCGGCTACAACTACACGGTCCGCGACAAGGCGCGCACCGGCGAAGAGGGCCGCCTGGTCATCAAGGGCGGCAATCCGTACGGCACCGCTGCCGTGCCGGGCACCGACACCGTTATCGCCGGTACCACCGGCCTGCCGGTCGTGGCATGGAATCCGCTCGGTTCGCTGGGCACGATCTATGAACTGGCGCCGAAAGTCGACGCCGACATCCTGAACAAGTTCTGGGACGTCAAGGAAAAGGTCAACACCGCGTACGTCAAGGCTGACCTGGACGGTACGCTGGCCGGCTTGTCCTACCGTGGTAATGTAGGCGCCCAGATCGTCCACACCAACCAGACCGGCGGCGGTTACGCCGTCGACCTGGCCCGATGCACCGGCAACACCGCGGCGACTTGCCCGGCCAAGGCCGTGTCGGAAAGCTCCAGCTATAACGACGTGCTGCCAAGCGCCAACCTGACGTTCGACCTGAACAATGACCAGCTGCTGCGCGTGGGCGTGGCCAAGGTGCTGTCGCGCGCCAACCTGGATGACCTGCGCGCCAGCAGCAGCGTCTCGATCAACACCAGCGGTCCGTTCCCGCTGCTGACCGGTTCGGGCGGCAACCCGCAGCTCAAGCCGTTCCGCGCCAAGGCCTTCGACCTGTCGTATGAGAAGTATTTCGGCAAGAAGGGCTATGTCAGCGTGGCCGGCTTCTACAAGAAACTCGACACCTACATCCTGCGCGCGCCCCGTGCGTTCGACTTTGCCGGCGTCATCACGCCGAGCACCCCGCTGCCGCAGACCGGCCCTTACGCCGGCTCGACCGAGGGCCTGCTGACCCAGCCGGTCAACGGCGAAGGCGGCAGCATCCACGGCTTCGAAGTAGCGCTCAACGTGCCGTTCGAGCTGTTCACGCCTTACCTGGACGGTTTCGGCGCGCTGGTCAACCATTCGGACACCACGTCGAAGGTCACGCTGCCGTCGTTCGGCTTCGCCAACGTCAGCTTCCCGGCAATGGACATTCCGCTGCCAGGCCTGTCGAAGAAGGTCACCAACCTGCGCGTGTACTACGAGAAGGCTGGCTTCCAGATCGCTGCCGCAGCGCGCAAGCGTTCGGACTTCCTGGGCGTGGTATCGGACTTCCAGGACAACCAGCAGCTGACCTTCATCAAGGGTGAGACCATCGTCGACCTGCAGGCGTCGTACGAGTTCCAGACCGGCTACCTGAAGGGCCTGAGCATCTACGCACAGGCGATCAACTGGGGCAAGGAGCCATTCCAGGAGTTCACCGTGGACCGCAACTCGGTCACCAACAAGGTGGACACGGGCCGTACCTACTCGCTGGGCATGGGCTACAAGTTCTAAGCGACCGGTTTTAAGGTCTACAATGCAACCCCTGCCGGCTCGCGCCGCAGGGGTTGTTTTTTATCCGTCTAGGGGCAGGAATGCAGAACGAACCAATCAAGGACATCGTCATCGTCGGCGGCGGGACCGCCGGCTGGATGACCGCGGCGGCGCTGTCGACCGTGCTGAACGGCCGCTATAACATCCGCCTCGTCGAATCCGACGAGATCGGCATCGTGGGCGTGGGTGAAGCGACGATCCCGATGATCCAGCGCTTCAACCAGGTGGTCGGCATCAACGAGCAGGAGTTCATGCGCGAGACCCAGGGCACCTTCAAGCTCGGCGTCGAATTCGTCAACTGGGGCAAGCAGGGCGACCGCTACATGCACGGCTTCGGCCGCCTCGGCCAGGACCTGGCCACGGTGGCATTCGACCAGTACTGGCAGAAGATGCGCCGCCTCGGCAAGGCCGCGCCGCTGGAGCAGTATTCGATCACGCGCATGGCGGCCAAGGCCAACAAGTTCATGCCGCCGCGTCGCGACGTGGCCAATTCGCCGCTCAACGACATCGCCTACGCCTACCACTTCGACGCCAGCCTGTACGCGCGTTACCTGCGCAAGCTGTCGGAAGGGCGCGGCGTGCAGCGCATCGAAGGCAAGATCACGCGCGCCACGCAGCGCGAGCCGGACGGCTTCGTCGACGCCATCGAGCTTGAAAGCGGCGTGCGCGTCGAGGGCGACCTGTTCATCGACTGCTCGGGCTTCCGCGGGCTGCTGATCGAGCAGACTTTGACAACCGGCTTCGAGGACTGGAGCCACTGGCTGCCGGCCGACCGCGCGCTGGCCGTGCCATGCGAGTCGGTGCCGTCTTTGACCCCGTACACCCGCGCGACCGCGCACAAGGCGGGCTGGCAGTGGCGCATTCCGCTGCAGCACCGCATCGGCAACGGCCACGTATTCTGCAGCCGCTTCATCAGCGAAGATGAAGCCGCATCGACGCTGTTGTCGAACCTGGACGGCAAGGCGCTGGCCGAGCCGCGCCTGATCAAGTTCACGACCGGCATGCGCAAGCAGGCCTGGAACAAGAACGTGGTCGCGGTGGGCCTGGCCGGCGGCTTCCTCGAACCGATCGAATCGACCAGCATCCACCTGATCCAGACGGCGATCGCGCGCCTGATCGAGTTCTTCCCGGACCGCAGTTTCAACCCGGTCGACGTAACCGAGTACAACCGCCAGTCGCGCTTCGAATACGAGCGTGTGCGCGACTTCATCATCCTGCACTATCACCTCAACCAGCGCACCGATTCGGAGTACTGGACCGCATGCGCGAACATGGCCATCCCGGAAACGCTGCGCCAGAAGATGGCGATGTACCGTGCCCGTGGCCGTGTTGTGCGCGTCGATAACGAGTTGTTCTCGGAGGTCGGCTGGATCCAGGTGCTCGAAGGGCAGAACATGCCGGTCGACGCTTTCAGTCCGCTGGTCGACGTGCAGTCCGAGGCCGATATCCACGAGTACCTCGAAAGCGTGCGCAGCGTGATCGCGCAGTGCGTGGATGTGATGCCGGACCATGCGGAGTATGTGAAGAAGTTCTGCGCCGCAGCGAAGATGTGAAAACCGGCGGATTCGCCCCCTGGGCTTATCCGCCTGCGCAGTGTTGCATTAACCGGACCATCGGTGCGAATAGATTGCCGATAGGCACCGTTACGTCCAGTTTGCGCCCCGCCAAACCCTACAACAGAGTAAACTGGAGGTTTAGCACCATTTAGCGAGTACCTCCAATGTCCGACACCCCCCTTCCGTTGTTTTCCGACCTGAACCTTTCAGCCGCCGTCCTCAAGGTGATGAAAGAGGTTGGCTACGAAACGCCATCGCCGATCCAGGCCGCCACCATCCCGCTGCTGCTGGCCAATCGCGACGTGCTCGGACAGGCCCAGACCGGTACCGGTAAAACCGCTGCATTCGCGCTGCCGATCCTGTCGAACATCGACATCAAGCAGCAGTCGCCGCAAGCCCTGGTGCTGGCGCCGACCCGCGAACTGGCGATCCAGGTCGCCGAGGCGTTCCAGAAGTACGCCACCCACATCAAGGACTTCCACGTCCTGCCGATCTACGGCGGCCAGAGCTACGGCCCGCAGCTGTCGGCCTTGCGCCGCGGCGTGCACGTTGTCGTCGGCACCCCGGGCCGCGTCATCGACCACCTTGAAAAAGGTTCGCTCGACCTGTCCAAGCTGAAGACGCTGGTGCTGGACGAAGCCGACGAGATGCTGCGCATGGGCTTTATCGACGACGTCGAGCAGATCCTGCAGAAGACGCCGGCGACGCGCCAGACCGCGCTGTTCTCGGCGACGATGCCGGCGCCGATCAAGCGCATCGCCAAGACCTACCTGCGCGACCCGCAGGAAGTGACCGTCGCTGCCAAGACCGGCACCGCCGAAAACATCACCCAGCGCTACTGGCTGGTGAGCGGCATGCAGAAGCTTGAGGCGCTGACCCGCATCCTCGAAGCCGAGCCGTTCGACGGCATGATCGTCTTTGCGCGCACCAAGCTGGGTACCGAAGAACTGGCGACCAAGCTGCAGGCGCGCGGCTTCGCGGCCACTGCCATCAACGGCGACATGCAGCAGACGCAGCGCGAACGCACCATCGAGCAGCTTAAGCAGGGCAAGATCGACATCCTGGTGGCGACCGATGTTGCTGCGCGCGGCCTTGACGTTGAGCGCATCAGCCACGTGATCAACTACGATGTGCCGACGGACCCTGAAAGCTACACCCACCGCATCGGCCGTACCGGCCGCGCCGGCCGCAGCGGCGATGCGATCCTGTTCATCACGCCGCGCGAGCGCGGGCTGCTGAAGTCGATCGAGCGCGCCACGCGCCAGCCGGTGACCCTGATGACGCTGCCGACCATCAAGGCAGTCAACGACGTGCGTATCGCGAAGTTCAAGGACCAGATCGCGGAAACGCTGGCGTCGGGCGGCCTCGATGTATTCCGTTCGCTGATCGAAGAATACGAGAGCGAGCAGAACGTGCCTGCGATCGAGATCGCGGCCGCGCTGGCCAAGCTGGCGCGCGGCGATATCCCGCTGCTGCTGGAAAAGCAGGACCGCGAGGCGAAGGCGCCGCCGGCATGGAAGGACGAGCAATCGTCGCCACGCGCACCGCGCTTCGACTCGCCGGCGGCTGCAGCGCCGTTCAAGCGTGACCGCGAACGTGTGGCTCGTCCGCAGGAAGAGGGCATGGGCAGCTTCCGTATCGAAGTCGGGCATTCGCATGGCGTCAAGCCGGGCAATATCGTGGGCGCGATCGCGAACGAAGCGGGTATCGAGTCGCGCAACATCGGCCGTATCGAAATCTACGACGACTACAGCACGCTCGACCTGCCTGCGGATCTGTCGCCGGACCTGATCGAGCACCTGAAGAAGGTGTGGGTAGCGGGCCAGCAGCTGAACATCACGCGCGACGGCGAAAAGCCTGCGGTGAAGAAGCCGTCCGGCCCGCGCAAGGAAGGCGGCCCGAAGCCGGGCGGTCCTAAGTTCAAGAAGCCGCACCGCAAGGGCCCGGACGCCGGGTAACAGGCCCGGCATTTTCCGCGGAGGCCATCCACGGCCCCGCGGGAGCCCAGCAGGTCCACGCAACAACCGGCGCACCGCTTGCCCTTCCAGGCAGGCGGTGCGTTTGCATTTTCGCTGCAAATTACTCACGCAGGCCTGATCCCGGCACAGGTCTGCGTCCTGCGCGATTCCCGATTGGTCTTTGGTACACTTATCCGCGCCCGCTGATTCAAATGCGGCACCCCGCCCTGGGTCAGAATTCAATCAGCAAGGTGGGGGTGCGGACAAAAACTTGGACTACTTGGAGGTAGTTCATGTACTCATACGAAGACCGCATTCGAGCAGTCCATCTTTATATAAAACTCGGGAAACGCATCAATGCGACCATTCGGCAGTTGGGTTACCCAACCAAGAACGCACTCAAGGCATGGCATCGGGAATACGAACATGGTCGCGATTTGCAGGTAGGCCGTGCACGCTCATTGCAGAAGTATTCTGACGAACAGAAGCATGCAGCAGTCGAGCATTACCTAAGCCGCGATCGCTGCATTGCTGGGGCCATTAAGGCACTTGGATACCCATGCCGTGATACGCTCAGAGCGTGGATTGCAGAACTTCACCCTGAAGTGCGAAATCACCTTGTTGGCAAGGCGGCAGGCGTACAACACTCCCCGGAGTTCAAGCAGGCGGCAGTCGTGGAGCTTTGCACCAGGCAGATAAGTGCCCAAGCAATTGCTCAAAAGCTGGCGGTTAGCAGGCCGACGTTGTACGAATGGAAAAATCAACTACTTGGTCGTGAGGCTCCCCCATCCATGAAACGCCAGAACGATTCACCGCCAGATTCAGAGCGGACGGAACTGCAACCTCCTGAAGCTGACCGCGCCCCAGATGACGGTGCTCGTGGGCGGCATGCGCGTGCTCGATGCGAACCACGGGCAATCGAAGCACGGCGTGTTCACCGACCGGCCGGGCACGTTGACCAACGACTTCTTCGTGAACCTGCTCGACATCGGCACGGCGTGGAGACCATCCGTCACGGAGAAGAATGTGTACGAGGGCAGCGATCGCGCTACGGGCAAGCCGAAGTGGACCGCGACCGCCGCTGATCTTGTCTTCGGCGCGCATTCTCAACTGCGCGCGCTGGCCGAAGTCTATGCGAGCGACGATTGGGAGGAGAAGTTCGTGCGCGACTTCGTGGCGGCGTGGAACAAGGTCATGAACCTTGATCGCTTCGACCTGCTCGCCGTGGGCAACGGTCGACGCGCGGTTGTAGCCGCGCTCTAAACCGACATCGCTGCAGCAAGCGCAGGCGCCCCCGAGGGTCGCCTGCGCCTCGTTGCTCGGACGCGTCGCTCAACATCACGTGAGGCGTGCCCATGGATCAAGACACCGCGAATCTGATTATTGCTGCCTCGAGATGTACACGGCGGCGCTGGTCGAACTGGCGCGCTGACCAGGGTCGAACGAAAGCAAGTCGGTGGCGGGTCAGGGCTTTGCGCTTGCCATCGAAGCGCTTTTCGGCGCAAACATCCACAGCACCGCTTCGCGGAACTCGCCGCTCCAGAATCCCTCGTTATGTTTGGCGCCCGGCACAACCTTGAACGTGAGGTTGTTCGCCGGATGCCCGGTCTTCGCCAGCAGCGCAGCCATGCGCTGCGCATCCGGCACCATCGATTCGCCTTCCTCGCCCCCCATCAGCATATACACGCGCGCGTCCTTCGGCACCTGTTTGGCCGCGACGAAGTCGTACACCGGCATCGCGGTCCAGTAGGCCGGCGAGAACACGCCCGCCTTGCTGAATACGTCCGGGTACTGGTTGATCGCGTAGTGCGAGATCAGGCCGCCCATCGAGCTGCCCATGACCGCAGTGTTGGCGCGGTCGGGCAGGGTGCGGTAATCCTTGTCGATCAGCGGCTTGACCACCTTGACGATAAAGTCCATGTACTGCTCGCCTTCGGCATTGCCGAAACGCGGGCTGCTCCACGCACTCAGTTCCGTCATGCGCCTGGCTTGGCCGTTGTCGATGCCGACCACGATCAGTTCCAGCTGGCCTGACTTCGACAACGCGTCCATCGTTTCGTCGACCTTCCACTCGCCCGCGTACGAGGTGGCGTTATCGAACAGGTTCTGCGCGTCGTGCATGTACAGCACCGGATAACGCTTGCCGGACGTCGCGTAACCGGGCGGGAGGTAGAGGCGGACCTGGCGCTTGCGCTCAAGGCCCGGCATGTCGAGTTCCGGCGCAAGCAGCTTGACGCCGGGGAGGGCGGTGGAAGCGCGTGCGGCCGGAGCGTTATCCGCGGCCATGGCCGAAACGGACAGCAGGGCGCCGGCGATCAGCGCCAGGAGTGGCTTGGTCAACGATTGCATAGTCAGTGCCTTCACAAGGTTTAATGGGACGCGGCCAGCGCCGGCGACGCGGCGCCAGCCTGCTGCGATTCACGCACGAACATCCACAGCACGCCCGACACCGCCAGGCACGCGCCGCAGATCACAAACAGGACGCCCTTGTCGGCCGAGCGGTTCAGCACGAAGCCGATCCCGGTCGACATCAGCTGGGGGATCACCACCGACAGGTTGAACAGTCCCATGAAGTAGCCCATGCGGCTCTTGTCGACCTTTTCGCTCATGATCGCAAACGGCAGGCTGACCACTGCGGCCCAGCCGATGCCGGCCAGGGCCATCATCAGGTACAGCATCGACGGCGAGCGCGCGACGAACGCGATGCCGAAATAGGCCAGCGCCATGATCGCGATGCAGGCCGCCTGCGTACGCACGCGGCCGAGTTTTGCCGCCAGCGGCGCAAGCACCAGTGCCGGCAGCACGAAGCCAACCACGTTCATCACCGCGAACGAGATCGCGATGACCTTGCCCGACTGCGCCGACGCTTCAGCCGCCGTCAGGCCGGCAGGTACGATGTGCTGCTGGATGAAGGCGATGATATAGACGAACATCGCCTGCACGCCGATCCACGAGAAGCCATGGGCGAAGTAGATGCGCCACAGCTGGCCCCATTCGGTGCCGGTCGCCGCGACGGTTTCGCCTGGCGCCGCCAGCACGCGCGGCTCCTCGACAAAAAACATCGGCACGATCGAGAACGCGAACACGATCACCACGCCCACCGAGATCAGCGCGTAGTTGTCGATGAAGGCGCCGATCAGGTAGGCCATCACGCCCCAGAAGCCGGAGATGGTCTGCATCCACGTAAAACCGCGCGTGCGCGCTTCGCCGTCAGGGGTGACGTCCGCGATCAGCGAGCGGGTAGGGTTGAAACCGATGTTAATCGACAGGTCGAGGGTCAGCGCGATGATGACGGCGACCACCAGCAGGTTGCCGATGCCGAGCACCTCGCCGACCATGTCGATGCGCGGCAGCAGGAACACCATCAGCGCGGCGAGCGCGCCGCCGATCATGATGAAGGGCCGGCGCCGCCCGCCCCAGAACCACGTCTTGTCGCTGATGAAGCCGATGATCACCTGGCCGAGGATGCCGGCCAGCGGACCCGCAGCCCAGACGATGCCGATTTCATGGATCTCAAGCTTGTATTTGGTGCTCAGCAGCCAGCTCAGGGCGGAGATCTGGATGCACAAGGCGAAGCCCATCGCCGTTGACGGCAGGCCAATGATCGCGAAAAAGGAATTGCTCAGGCGTTTTTGCATATCAAGCATGGTTGTCCCCATCTACATTTTGTTATTTGACTACAAAACGAATATTTTTATTGTCATTCTCTGGTCATTCTACTGGAAGCAGATTGGATTGACACTTAGAAATCGCCATGTTATTTTGCTACAAATTATCGCCCTTCCGCCCGTCCACATTTCCCGCAGGACCGATACAAGCCCTGAGTTTCCAATGCATGATCGGATATCATGCAGCGGCGGGTATGGTGGCGGCGACAGCGACAGCGGCAAGCCGATCAAGGCGATTGAATCAAAGGCCCGGTACTGGGCAGGTCTTTTTGGGGACAACAAAATGAAGATGGAACTATCAACGCTCAAGCCGCGCCTGAGCTTCTGGCAGCTGTGGAACATGAGCTTCGGCTTCTTCGGCATCCAGTTCGGCTTCGCGCTGCAGAACGCGAACACCAGCCGCATATTCTCGACGCTTGGCGCCTCGCCTGACGACCTGCCGCTGTTCTGGCTCGCCGCGCCGGTGACCGGCCTGCTGGTGCAGCCGGTGATCGGCTACCTGAGCGACAATACCTGGCACCCGTACTGGGGCCGCCGCCGCCCGTTCTTCTTCCTCGGCGCGATCTTCGCGTCGATCGCGCTGTTCCTGATGCCTAACTCGACCAGCCTGTGGATGGCGGTTGCTGTCTTGTGGATGATGGACGCCGCGATCAACGTGTCGATGGAACCGTTCCGCGCTTTTGTGGGCGACAAGCTCGATACCAGCCAGCAGACGGCCGGCTTTGCGATGCAGACCTTCTTCATCGGCTGCGGCGCGGTCGTGGCCTCGCTGCTGCCGACCATTTTCTCCGACTACTTCGCGGTCAGTAACGTGCCGGTCGACGGCATGATCCCGGACACGGTGCGCTACTCGTTCTATATCGGCGCGCTGATCTACCTGCTGTCGGTGATGTGGACCGTATTCACGGCCAAGGAAGCGCCGCCTGAAGACCTGGCGCTGTTCCGCGCCGAGCGCAAGGCGTCCGGCGGCCTCTCCAACGCCATCACCGAAATCCTCGGCGGCTTCGCGAAGATGCCGAAGACGATGGTGCAGCTGGCGCTGGTCCAGTTCTTCACCTGGATCGCGCTGTTCGCGATGTGGATCTACACCGGCACCGCGGTCGCCGACAACGTCTGGGGCACCACCAATGCACAGTCGGCCGGCTACCAGGACGCGGGCAACTGGGTCGGCATCATGTTCGGCGTGTACAACGGCGTATCGGCACTGGCGGCCTTCATCCTGCCGATCTTCGCGCGCGCCACCAGCCGCAAGGTCGTGCACACTACCTGCCTCGTCATCGGCGGCCTGAGCCTCGCCAGCATCTTCATGATCACCGATAAGTACACGCTGATCTATCCGATGATCGGCGTCGGCATCGCATGGGCCAGCATCCTGACTATGCCGTACGCGATCCTGGCTGGCGCGCTGCCGGCCAAGCGCATGGGCTACTTCATGGGGTTGTTCAACTTCTTCGTCGTGATCCCGCAAATCGTCAGCGGCCTGCTGCTCGGATGGGTGACCACGCAGTTCCTGGGCGGGCACACCGTCAAGACGCTGATGCTGGGCGGCGCCTGCATGGTACTGGCCGGCATCCTGACGTTGTTCGTCACCGACAAGGCGCCTGCGGCAAAGTAAAACGCCTCAATCCATGCGCCCCCATTTTTCGTCCTGTCGTATCGTCTATCGACCATAAGACCGCACCGACAGGACGAAAAAAATGACCATCCATACAATCACGACAGCACCCTTTGCCGGGCAACGGCCCGGCACCTCGGGCCTGCGCAAGAAGGTGGCCGAGTTCCAGCAGCCCGGATACCTCGAAAACTTCGTGCAGGCCATCTTCAATACCCTTGTCGACTGCACCGGCCAGACCCTCGTCGTCGGCGGCGACGGCCGCTACTTCAATCGCCAGGCCATTCAGGTCATCCTGCGCATGGCGGCCGCGCACGGCATCGGCAAAGTGCTGGTCGGGCAGGGCGGCATCCTCTCGACTCCGGCGCTTAGCTGCGTGGTGCGCAAGCACGGCGCGTTCGGCGGCATCGTGCTCTCGGCCAGCCACAATCCCGGCGGCCCGCACGGCGACTTCGGCATCAAGTACAACACCAGCAATGGCGGCCCCGCGCCGGAGCGCATCACCGAAGCCATTTACAGCAATACCCTCGCTGTCGAAGCGTATGACATCAGCGACGAGGGCGAGGTCGACCTGGACCGGCCTGGCATCGTGCGCATCGAGCAGATGGAAGTCGAAGTGATCGACCCGGTTGCCGACTATGCGCAGCTGATGCAGGAGCTGTTCGATTTCGACGCCATCAGAACACTGTTCGCGAGCGGGTTCCGCATGTGCTTCGACGGCATGGGCGCGGTCTCCGGACCGTACGCGCGCACCATTATTGAAGGCATGCTCGGCGCGCCTGCCGGCACCGTTATCAACGGCATCCCGCTGGAAGACTTCGGCGGCCACCATCCCGACCCGAACCCCGTCAACGCAGCGGAACTGATCGCGCTGATGGCGGCGACGAACGCGCCTGATTTCGGCGCCGCCTCCGATGGCGACGCGGACCGCAACATGATCGTCGGCCGCGGCATCGCGGTGACGCCGTCGGACAGCCTTGCCATCATCGCGGCGAACGCGCGCGTGGCGCCGGGCTACCGCGTCGGCATCGTCGGCATCGCGCGCTCGATGCCGACGTCGACGGCGGCCGACCGGGTGGCGCTGGCGCTTGGGGTGCCATGCTACGAAACGCCGACCGGCTGGAAGTACTTCGGCAACCTGCTCGACGCAGGCATGGTTACCCTGTGCGGCGAAGAAAGCTACGGCACCGGTTCGGACCACATCCGCGAAAAGGACGGCGTCTGGGCCGTGCTGTTCTGGCTCAACCTGATCGCGGCGAGCGGCAAGCCGGTCGAGACGATCGTCCGCGATCACTGGGCGCGCTTCGGCCGCAACTACTATTCGCGCCACGACTACGAAGCGGTCGACGCGCTCGCCGCCACATCGATGATGACGCACCTGCGCGCAAAGCTTGCCAGCCTCGCCGGCAAACCGATCGGCAGCTACACAGTCGATTTTGCCGATGACTTTATCTACGCCGACCCGGTCGACCGGTCGGTCGCGTCGCACCAGGGTGTGCGCATCGTGATGACCGACGGATCGCGCATCGTGTTCCGCCTGTCGGGTACCGGCACCGAAGGCGCTACCGTGCGCCTGTACCTGGAGCGGTACGAAGTGGATTCCTCGAATCATGCGATACCTGCGCAGGAAGCGCTGGCGGAACTGGCCGCAATCGCCGACAGCGTAGCCGGACTGCGTGTACATACCGGCCGTGACGGGCCGACAGTCATCACCTGAACTCCAACCACAACAACCGGAACGATATCAATGAAAACTACCGCACTCGCCGTTTCCCTGGCACTGGCCGTCGGCACGCTGGCGCAGCCCGCCGCGGCCGCACCTTCGGGCAAGCCCTTCCTATGGGAGAACGCGACGGTATACTTCCTGTTGACGGACCGCTTCAACAACGCGAACAAGGCCAACGACCTGGCGTACGGCCGCAAGGCGGACGCCGCACCGATGCGCGGCTACATGGGCGGCGACCTGGCGGGCGTGACGAAAAAGATCGAGGAAGGCTATTTCACCAGGCTGGGCGTGAATGCCATCTGGATCACGCCGCCGGTCGAACAGATTCACGCCGGTACCGATGAAGGTACTGGAAAATCCTACGGCTTCCACGGCTACTGGGCCAGGGACTTCACCCAAGTCGACGCCAACCTTGGCACGGAAGCGGACGTCCGCAAGCTGGTCGACACCGCCCACGCACATGGCATCCGCGTGCTGCTCGACGTGGTCATGAATCACACCGGGCCGGTGACGGAGACCGATCCGGCATGGCCGGACGAATGGGTGCGCAGCGGGCCGACCTGCACGTACAAGGATGCGATCACGACGATCCGATGCACGCTTGTGAAGAACCTGCCCGACATCCGAACCGACAGCATCAACCCGGTCGCGCTGCCGCCGCAGCTGGTTGCGAAGTGGAAGAAGGAAGGGCGCTACGAACGTGAAGTGAAGGAACTGGACGAGTTCTTCGCCCGTACCGGCTACCCGCGCGCGCCGCGCTACTACCTGATGAAGTGGCACGCCGACTGGGTGCGCAAGTACGGCTTCGACGGCTTCCGCGGCGACACGGCGAAGCACACGGAGCCTCAGATCTGGCTCGAACTGAAGAAGGTCGCGAGCGAAGCGTATGAAGACTGGAAGCGCGCCAACCCGAAGAAGAAGCCAGGCGACGACAAGTTCTTCATGACGGCCGAGGTATACAACTACGCGATCGGACACGGGCGCAAGTTCGACATGGGCGGCGCGAACTACGTCGACTTCTTCTCGAACGGCTTCGACAACCTGATCAACTTCAGCTTCAAGGACGACGCGAAGCGGGGCTACGAAAAGGTGTTCTCGGCATACTCGGACCAAATCAACGGACCGCTCAAGGGCTACTCGGTATTGAACTACATGAGTTCCCATGACGACGGCCAGCCCTTCGACGCGCTGCGCACCAAGCCATACGAGACCGCCAACATGCTGCTGCTGGCGCCCGGCGCGGCGCAGGTCTACTACGGCGACGAGACCGCGCGCGTGCTGAAGCATGAAGGCGCGGAAGGCGACGCCAACCTGCGCACCTTCATGAACTGGAAAGACCTCGCGGCCAATGCGAAGCGCGACGGCTACCGCGTCGCGGATTTGCAGCGCCACTGGGCGCTGCTCGGCAAATTCCGCCAGGCGCATCCGGCGGTCGGCGCAGGCGTCCACAAGAAGCTCGCGGACGCGCCGTACACGTTCTCGCGCACGCTGGAGCGTGGCGACCTGCGCGACAAGGTTGTCGTTGCGCTGGACGTTGCGGGCGGCAAAGCGGCGCCGATTACGGTGGCGGGTGTCTTCAGCGACGGCGATACCGTGCGCGACTACTACTCCGGCAAGCGCGCTGTGGTGGCCGGCGGCAAGGTCCAGTTCGCGGCATCCAAAGGCGTCGTACTGATCGGCCAAGACTAAACGAGCGGCAACGAGGTTTCGATCCAGAAGTTTCGGGGTCCGTCCCCGGGGACGGACCCCGATGCTGAATTGCTTATTGTCCCCGGGGACGGACCCCGATGCTGAATTGCTTATCGCAATTCAAGTTTTGGTGCATTTCATACAATAGGGTATCCTTGTCGCCATCCAGTTTTTACTGATAGTGATGACCAAAAACCTCGACAACGAACAGAAGTACAGCCGCACAGCGTATGCGGATGGCCCGCGCCTGCTGGCCGATATTGGCGCAACCCACGCGCGCTTCGCGCTCGAAACCGCACCCGGCGTGCTGCGCGCGGTGCGCGTCTTGAAATGCGACGATTTCACCGGCATCGTGCCGCTGCTGCATTCGTATCTGGCGGACCACGCCGGCACCCGCATCAATCACGCCGCTTTCGCGCTGGCGAATCCGATCAGCGGTGACCTGATCCGCATGACCAACCGCGACTGGCGGTTTTCGACCGACGAAGTGCGCCGCGAACTGGGCCTGAACACGCTGCTGATCGTGAACGACTTCACCGCGCTGGCGATGTCGCTGCCCGGCCTGGCCGGCGGCGACGTGATGCAGGTAGGTGGCGGAACGCCTGTCGATAACGCCGTCATCGGCGTGCTCGGACCTGGCACCGGCCTTGGCGTATCGGGCGTCATCCCGACACTCGACGGCTTCGTCACGCTGGGCAGCGAGGGCGGCCACGTCAACTTCGCACCGGCCGACGAGCGCGAGTTCGCGATCCTGCAGTTCGCGTGGACCGAGTGGTCGCACGTCTCGAACGAACGCCTGATTTCCGGCCCCGGCATGGAGATCATCTATCGCGCGCTGGCCGATCGCAACGGCATGGACGTCAAACCGCGCTCATCGCCTGAAATCATCAGCGGCGCGCTGGAACAGAACGACGCGTTGTGCATCGAGGTGCTCGAGTGCTTCAGCGGCATGCTGGGCGGCGCCGCCGCCAACCTGGCGGTGACGCTGGGTTCATTCGGCGGCATCTTCATCGGCGGCGGCATCGTGCCGCGCATGGCCGAGTGGTTCGCGAAGTCCTCATTCCGCGCGCGCTTCGAGGCCAAAGGACGCTTCACCGATTACCTCGCGCAGATCCCGACCTACGTGATCATGACGCCGAATCCGGCGTTCTATGGCGTGGCGACGATCTTGTCCGAACACCTGCGCGGACGCAGTGGCGCCAACACGCTGATGGAGCGCGTGCAGCACCTGCAGCACGAACTGTCGCCAGCCGAGCAGCGCGTCGCGACGCTGGTGCTGGAGCATCCGCGCAAAGTGCTGAACGAGCCGATCGCGGAAATCGCGCGCCTGGCCGACGTCAGCCAGCCGACCGTCATCCGCTTCTGCCGTTCGCTCGGTTTCCTTGGCCTGGCCGACTTCAAGCTGAAGTTCGCCAGCAGCCTGACCGGGACGATCCCGGTGCGCCACAGCCAGGTGCGGCGTTCGGACAGCACGCACGACCTGTCGGCGAAGGTGATCGACAATACGGTGTCGGCGATTTTGAAGTTCCGCGACCAGCTCGACGTGGTGTCGATCGACCGCGCCATCCATCTGCTGCGCAAGGCGAACAAGGTGGAGTTCTACGCGATGGGGAATGCGCGCGTGGTGGCGCTGGATGGCCAGCACAAGTTTTTCCGCTTCCGGATTCCGACCGCGTCGTATGGCGACTCGCACCTGTTCACATTGGCGGCGGAGCTGCTCAAGCCGGGCGACGTCGTGATCGCGATCTCCACGTCGGGCAAGCTGCCTGAGTTGCTGGCGGCCGTCGATGCTGCGCGCGCCACGGGAGCGGATGTCATCGCGATCACCAGCAGCAAATCGCCGCTGGCGAAGAAGGCGTCGATTTGCCTGTCTGTCGACCACAGCGAGGACAGCACCACCTTCCTGTCGATGATTTCGCGGATCCTCCAGCTGCTGCTGATCGATATTATCTCGGTCGGCATCTCGCTCGGCGCGCAGGGCGGCGAGTCGGAAGGCGAAACGGAGAACAAGCGCCTGCTGATTTCGCATACCGACGTTTAGGAATCTTGGGAGTTCGGCCTGGACCGCTGGGTGAAAGGAACCGAGCGTTATTGAGCCCAGCTGTATTCCCATCTCCACGGCATATCGGTCTCGCCCAGCACGCGCCTGGCGAGCTCCGGAAAGATGCGCTCGGCGCGGACGTCATTTGCCAACAGCACGATGCAGCGCTGACCTGACTCCAGGCATAGCACCATGTTCCCGGTCGAGTCATTATGTCCACCCTTGAACCACGCTGGACCACTGCGGTCACGGAATGTGACCAGCCCCAGGCCCGCCGCAAGCGATTGCGGCCAGCTGGCCTGTGCGGCTGTGAGTGTGGGGAACTGGCTGGTGGACCCGATCGGCAGCTGTGGCTTGATCAATGCCGCGCGCGCGGCTGCGCTTAGCCCATCGCCGCGCATGATGCCGGCCCACATACGTGACTGGTCATCGATGGTTGTATCCATCGACCCGGCCGCCCTGGGGCTGCTGCGCTGGTCGTGGGGTTCGACCTTGCCTTCGGCCGTATAGCCGTCGGCCAGATTGGCGCCGAAGTCCTCGCGCCAGCTCATGCTCGTATTGCGCATTCCAAAGCGGTCGAAAACACGCCGCTGCATTTCCTGCCCTGTGTCGAGGCCCAGTCCTTTCTCGACGACCAGCTGGAGCAAATAGAAGCCCTCGCCGGAGTAGGCATATCGGCTGCCCGGATCGAAATGGAGCGCAGCTTCTTGTCCGGTTCCAGCCAGCGGAAGTTGGCGAAGCCCGAGGCGTGCGTCAACAGGATGCGTGGCGTCAGCCGTCGCCAGCGCTGGTCATTCGCCAGATCGGTGAAATCGTATGGGTGAGCGTCGTACGATGGAAGCGCTTGCGGGAGCAACGCGCTCAAGGGGGCGTCGAGGTCGAGCTTCCCTTCGTCGGCCAGCTGCAACAGCATGTACGCGAACGCAGTTTTTGTCAGCGAGGCGCCGTACATGATGGTATCGGGGGCGAGCGGAAGTGCATTCGCCACGTTGCGCCTGCCGTAAGCGCTTACCTTCACCACTTTGCCACGTTCGATTACAGCCAGTGCCAGGCCTTCCACGCTGTTGCGCCGCATGAGTGCATGCACTTCGGCATCCGGGATCGCTTCCGGCGCCGGTCGCAGGGCAGAACATCCGGACAGGACGCATGCAAGCAAGCAGATTGCTGTTTTCATCGACGGTGCCCGGGCTGAGTTGAGGTACATCCATCATGACATACGCACGGGCGGCCCGCGCTGTCCTTGAAAGTTCGCCCGGTTTGTGGTGCCATGGGACAGTCCGTCCCGAACCCTGATCCTGGAGTCGCATAAATGCTAGCCAAGCTGTCCGCGAACCGCCGCCGCATCCTGCAGTCGATACTGGCGCTTGGCGCCGGCGCGGCAGTGCCGCTTCGAGCCGCCGCGCCAGCGCTGCTGAGCCGCCGCATTCCGTCCTCGGGAGAGCTTATCCCAGTGGTCGGCCTCGGCAGCTGGATCACCTTCAATGTCGGCAGCGACCCTGCCGCCCGCGCCGAGTGCGCCGCTGTCATGCGCCAGTTCTTCGCGGCCGGCGGAAGGATGATCGATTCGTCACCGATGTATGGCTCGGCGCAGGATGTCATCGGCGCCGGGCTGCAGCAGCTTGGCCGGCCGGCTGGGCTGTTCTCGGCCGATAAGGTCTGGACCAGTTCGGACGGTCCGGCGCAGGTCGCCGGGTCGCGCCGCAAATGGCGCGTTCCCAGGTTCGACCTGCTGCAGGTGCATAACCTGCTCGCGTGGGAGCAGCACCTGCCGATGCTGTTCGCGATGAAGAGGGCCGGCCAGTTGCGCTATGTCGGCATCACCACTTCGGAAGGGCGGCGCCACGCCGACATCCTCAAGATCATGGCCAGCCAGCCGATCGATTTTGTCCAGGTGACGTACAACGCCGTCGACCGCGAGGTGGAGCGGCGCATCCTTCCGCTGGCGCGATCACGCGGCATTGCGGTGATCGCGAACCGGCCATTCCGGCAAGGAGAGCTGACCGCGGCCCTGCGGCGCCATCCGTTGCCGGCTTGGGCGGCGGAGATCAAGTGCACCAGCTGGGCGCAGGTGCTGCTTAAATTTATCGTGTCGCATCCGGATATCACGTGCGCGATTCCAGCGACCTCGCAGGTGGCCCACGTGCGCGAGAATATGGCGGCGGGATCGGGGCCCATGCCCGACGCGGAATTCCGCAACCGCATCAGCGCACATGTCGCGCGTTTACTGTGAGCGAATGGTCTACCTACAGGTTGTCCGACCTGCTGATGTTTTCGGCGCGGACTTACTATCGGCTCATTCAGCTCTACAACCTGGAGGTCTGGCCGCTGCACCTGCTTGCCTTCGCCGCAGGCCTGGCGCTGGTGCTGTGCGTTCGGCGCACCGGTGCTGGCCGCGTCGCGGCGATTGTATTGGGGATCTGCTGGCTGTGGGTGGCATGGGCATTTCACGCCGAGCGTTACACCGCGATCAATTCGGCAGCGCCGTACTTTGCTGCCGCTTTTGCGGTCCAGGGAATGCTGTTGATTTTCGCGGGGAGACTGCACGCAAGCCACGACCGGTTCGGGCCTGGCGTGCTGTCGCTGGCGTTGCTTGGCTACCCGCTGCTGACGCTGCTGAGCGGGCGGCCGTGGCAGCAAGCGGAAATGTTCGGAATCGCGCCCGATCCGACCGTCGCCTTCACGCTGGCGTTGCTGGCGCTTTGCCAGCGCGTCCACTGGATATTATGGCCAGTTCCCCTTCTGTGGAGTGCTGTCAGCGGCGCGACCTTGTGGACCATGGGCGCGCCCAATGCCTGGGTCGTGCCGCTGATTGCTTTGCTTGCGTTGATGCGGATTATTCAACGAAGACGACAGCGGTGCGCGGCGGGATGCTGAAGGTGCCGCTGGCGCTGTCATACGTGGCTTCCGCCACGCGCTTGTCGGACTTGTGCGCCGGATGGATGCGCAGCGTTTTACCCCTGGCTTCGCCAACCGTCACCGTGTGCGCCACCTTGTCGACGTTGAGGAAGTAGCTCACGCCCTTGAAGTTCGCACCCGCATAGCCTTCGCCATCGATGTGCGCGGCGATGACGGTTGGCTCCTGCTGCGGTCCCGTGTTGAAAAAGCGCAGGCGCTGCTTGATGTCGTCCGCGCTGCGCAGGCGGAACAGCGTGCTGCTGGCGCGGATCGCGAGCAGGTCGCGGAAGACGTCGCGTGCATGCGCGATGTCCGCCGGCGATGGCTTGAGCGCGGCGTTGGCGAGCAGTGGCTTGAGCAGCGCGTAGTCCTTGCCGTTGTCTTCGGCACGCGGCATGCCGGTGCCGAAGTAGTTGTCCTGGTAGCTCCAGTCGATGCGGTTGAACCAGTCGCCGGAGTTGAAACTGTTCCGGTCGAGCGATTTCGAGCGCAGCGTGTCGATGCCGGCGTGGTAGTACGCCACGCCCTGGCTGAAGGCGTTGATGGCGGCGCCAAGCATCTGCACCCGTGCGCGGTCGTAGGAAGTGGTCGCGACCGGAAGCTTGAAGGCGTTGATGTCGTACAGCGTGTGGTTGTCGTGATTCTCGACGTAGTTGACCGCTTCACCCGGCTGGCTGGCATAGCCGGCCGGCTGGCCGCCGTAGTCGATGTCCTGCAGCGCCTTCTTCTCGCCTTTGTATGTCGTCAACGGATAGCTGCGCACCGATCCGGCCAGGCCGGCGCGGACCATGTCCGCACTGTGCATCAGGTCCGTTACCGGGCGCTTTTCCGTCGCCGCGTTCGGGTCGTACACCAGGCCGTTGATGTAGCCCTGCAGCTTGAGCATCTTGTCGCCGGAGTCGCCCGCCGATCCGCCGCGGACGTGGTCGCGCGCGCGGTCGCTGAAGGTGCCGATGCCGCTGCCGTTCAGCGAAAGCTGCGACGCCTGCACGAAGCGCGCACCGTCCGCTACTTCGCCGAAGTTCCAGCCTTCGCCGATCAGTTGTACGTGGCGGCCCGCAGCTCTGTCGACGCGCTTCTGCAGCTGCTCCATCACGGAGCGCGGCTGGTGGCCCATCAGGTCGAAGCGGAACGAGTCGATCTTGTATTCGCGTGTCCACAGCTCGGCCGAATCGACCATCAGCTTGCCCATCATGAGGTTCTCGGTGGCCGTGTTGTCGCAGCAGGTGGACTGTTCGACGCCGCCGGTGGCGTTCAGGCGGTGGTAGTAGCCGGGCACGATCCGGTCGAGCACCGACTTTTCCTTCTGGCCGGAAGCGAAGGTGTGGTTGTAGACGACGTCCATGCCTACGCGCAGCCCGGTGCGGTGCAGGTTCATGACCATGTCGCGGAACTCGATGATGCGCCTGGCGCCGTCGGCCGGGTCGCTCGCGAAGCTGCCTTCGGGCGCGCTGTAGTGGTAAGGATCGTAGCCCCAGTTGAAGCAGTCTGTTTCCGCCGTCTTCTGGACCAGTTCCTGCTGCGTATCGCTGTCAGGCGCGCCCGTCGGCTTTGGCTGCGCGCATCCTTGTTCGGGCACGCTGCCGATGTCATAGACCGGCAGCAGGTGCACGTCGGTCATGCCCGCGCGGGCGAGCGCGGTCAGGTGCTTCATTCCGTTCGATCCGGCCTCGCCGAACGCGGCGTACTTGCCGCGGTTCGCGGCGCTGACCGTGTCGTCGTTGATCGAGAAGTCGCGCACATGCAGTTCGTAGATCGTCATGTCGGTCTGCGCCTGCACCGTCGCCTGAATCTTGTGGCTGTCCCAGCCTTTCGGCTTGAGCGATGGCGCTGCCAGGTTGGCGATGTAGCTGCGTTTCGAGTCGGTCGTCAGGCTGACCGAGTAGGGGTCGGTGACGAGGTTGCGCACAACGCCCATGCCGTCGACGACCACGTCCACCGCGTACTTGTAGTATTTGCCGCTCATATCGGCTGGCTTCGAGGCTGTCCACACGCCGGTTTTCGCATCGCGTTTCATCTGCTCGATGCCGCTGGCGCGCGCGCTGCCGCTGTCGAAGGTGCAAACCGAAACGTCGCGCGCGGTCGGCGCCCACAGTTTGAACGATGTGCGGCGCTTGCCGGCGGTGGCGCCAAGGTCGTGGACCTGCGCCGCCGGCGCATACAGTTCGTCGAGTGCCCCGGCGGACTGGATGCGCGTGGCGGCGATAACGGTGCCGTCCGCGGCTTCCTGGACCAGCACCAGCTGCTGGCGGTGCAGCTCCGCCATGTCCTTTTGAGCCACGGCCAGCACCGGCCCTTGCCCTACATATTTGAACCGCTTGCTCACGCCGGCCGGAACGGTGTCCTTGAATTCGGCCAGCTTCAGCGCGCCCGCAGCGCCGCTTACCTTCGCGCCTTTGACCGCGCTGATTGCTGCCGTGGGCGAGTGATACAGCTTGAACGTTCCTGCCGCATCGGCGCCAGGCCATTTAATCAGCCCCGCGTTCAGCCAGACGGCGCGGGCGTCGTACTGCGCAGGCGCGGCATGGACGACAGTCAGGAACGACGCGGCGTCGCACGCTTCGATCGGCGCGGCGGCATGCGCGGCACTTGCGACACAGGCTGCGGCGCCGGCGAGGGACAGGCGGAAAAGGGCTTGGCTGGAGAGGTGGCGCATGGCTGTCTCGGAGTAGGTTGTTATTAACTTACAGACTGTCTGGACGTGATGCGTCCTTGCTCTCACAATGGTAGCGCAATATTTGTAGCTTTACTACGTAGATTTAATGCCCCTCCCAGGACGGGAGGGGCAGCTGGATCAGGCCAGGGCGGCCTTGGTGTCGACGCGGTAGTTGTCGACCATGCGGTAGCGCACTGCGTACATGCCGAATGCGACGGCTGCTGCAAATGCAAACGCGGCAAAGAAGAACATCTGGAACGCCATCACGCCGACCCCGCTATTGGCGATATGCGCGAGCACGGCCTCGTTCTTGACTGCCTGGTTGACGATCAGGACCCACAGTGAGCCGACGGTGGTGGCCAGGAACCAGAACGCCATGATCACGCCCTTCATCGACGCAGGCGCCTGGCTGTAGGCGAATTCAAGCCCGGTTGCCGAGACCAGCACCTCGCCGAACGTGAGCAGCGCATACGGCAGGATCTGCCATGCCATCGACATCGGCTCGCCGCCGTCCATCGATACCTGGATCATGCCAATCACAATCCACGACAGCGCCGAGAACACGATACCGACCGTCATGCGGCGCAGCGCAGTTGGCTCGATGCCGGCCTTGCGGATCAGCGGGTACAGTACCAGGTTATTGAACGGGATGAGGATCATCACCAGCAGCGGGTTCAGCGCCTGCATCTGCGCTGGCAGGATGGTGAACTCGGTGCCGAATGCGGCGACCGTCGGCACCATCGCCTGTGCCTGGACGATCCAGGTCGAAGCCTTTTGGTCGAACAGCGACCAGAACGGTGTCGACAGGCCGAACACGATCAGGATGCGCAGCACGGCGCGCACGCCGTCGACCGCTTCGTCAGGGTGGGCGCCGCGCGCGCGTTCGAGCTGCATCGAGGTGCCGATGCCGCCGCCAGCCAGCAGCAGCACGACCGCGGTACAGGCGGCGATGACAAAGCCCCACTGGAGGCTCATGGCGAGCGAGGCGAGGGCGCCTACCGCGCCGATGCCGGCGACCATCAGGCCAGGGCGGGACTGGCCAGGCTTCGCTGCCAGCAGCGCTGTACGTGCCACACGTGTGAACGAGTTTGGGTCTTCTGGCGCCGGCGGTACGTTGATGTACTTTTTGCGGCCGGACCAGAACACCATGGTGGCGATGAACATCAGGATGCCCGGGATGCCGAAGGCGATCGATGGGCCGAAGTCCTTCAGGAAGATCGGCATCAGCAGCGATGCGAAGAACGAGCCGAAATTGATCATCCAGTAGAAGATGTCGAATACGACCTTGGCCTTGCCCTTGTTGGTCTGGTCGAACTGGTCGCCGACGAACGAGGAGATCAGCGGCTTGATGCCGCCCGAACCAAGCGCGATCAGGAACAGGCCGAAGTAGAAGCCGTTCAGGTTATCGTCCCAGATCGCCAGGCAGGCGTGGCCAGCGCAGTAGACAAGGCTTAGCCAGAAGATGGTGTCGTATTTACCGAAGAAGCGGTCGGCCAGCCAGCCGCCCAGCAGCGGGAAGAAATACACGCCGATGACGAAGGTGTGGAACACGTGCTTGGCTTCGCCCGCGCGGTCCGGCTCCGGGAGGAACAGCAGCAGGGTGCTGATCAGGAATGGGGTGAGGATGTTGCGCATCCCGTAAAAGCTGAACCGTTCGCACCCTTCGGTTGCGATGATGAACGGGATTTGCCGGGGCATTTTCCCCGTCCCGCCTTGAATTTCTACCTGCGACATTTTCGCTCCGAATGTTTTAACCAGACGCGATGCTAAGCCGAAGCGGAAATGCTGGCAACATAAAATTGTTGAGCTCCAAACATAGCTGTAGTTTGACTACTGATCCGTTAAATTTTAGTCCGCTGCGTTCGAGTTAAGTCGTTGATTTTATAGAGTATGTGCGTAATACTTTCTATCTCCGGCAAATTGTAAAAGCGCGCCAAGTCATGTATATTGTGTACAAATTCCCGTCTTGCATTCCACCGGACCCAGCCATGAACAAAGACCTCGCCCAGCATTCCGACGAAAAAGCGACTTGGTATCGCGAAGCAATCATTTACCAGGTTTATCCACGTAGTTTCCTCGACTCTAACGGCGACGGCATTGGCGACCTGCCGGGCATCACTTCAAAGCTCGACTATATCGCGAGCCTGGGCGTCGACATTGTCTGGCTGTCGCCGTACTTCAAGTCGCCGATGAAGGACTTCGGCTACGACATCTCGGACTACTGCGACGTCGACCCGATGTTCGGCACGCTGTCGGACTTCGACGCGCTGATCGCGAAGGCGCACGGCCTGGGCCTGAAGATCATGATCGACCAGGTGATGTCGCACACCGCTGACGTTCATCCGTGGTTTGTCGAGAGCCGCAAGAGCCGGGACAATCCGAAGGCCGACTGGTATGTATGGGCCGACCCGCTCCCGGACGGTAATCCGCCAAATAACTGGCTGTCCGTATTCGGTGGCTCGTCGTGGCAGTGGGACAGCCGCCGCAAGCAGTACTACCTGCACAACTTCCTGGCAAGCCAGCCGGACATGAACTTCCATAGCCCGGATGTACAGCAGGCCCACCTCGACGCGCTGCGCTTCTGGCTCGCGCGCGGCGTCGACGGCGTGCGCATGGATGCATGTAACTTCCACTTCCACGATACTAAGCTGCGCAGCAATCCGGCTGCGACCAAGCGCGATACGGCCACCGTCACCGACGTCAACCCGTACGGCATGCAGTCGCACATCTACGACAAGACGCAGCCCGAGAACCTCGCCTTCCTGCAGAAGATCCGCACGCTGCTCAATGAATTCGGCGCGGTGGCGATCGGCGAAGTAGGCGCGGACGATGCGCTCGGCGTCATGGCCGAATACACCGCCGACGGCGACAAGCTGCACATGGCGTACAGCTTCAACCTGCTCACGCCACAGTTCTCGGCTGCCCACATCCGCACGCAAGTCGAAGAATTCGAAGCGCGCGTCAAGGGCGGCTGGGCCTCCTGGTCGGTCGGCAACCACGACGCGATCCGCGTGATGACGCGCTGGGGCGGCGACAACCCGACGCCTGCGCTGGCCAAGCTGGTGCTGGCGATGCAGCTGTCGCTCAAGGGCACGCCGTGTCTGTACCAGGGCGACGAACTGGCGCTGACCGAAGCGGACGTGCCGTTCGAGCTGCTGCAGGACCCGTATGGCATTACTTTCTGGCCGGAGTTCAAGGGCCGCGATGGCTGCCGCACACCGATTCCATGGACCAGCGAGAAGCCGAATGCCGGGTTCACGACTGGCAAGCCGTGGCTGCCGGTGGCCGAGCCGCATATCGCGGTGGCGGCGTCGGTGCAGGAGAGTGATCCGGAGTCGCCGCTCAATTTCGCGCGCCGCCTGATCGCATGGCGTCGCAATACGCCGCAGCTGACGCGCGGCGAGATTGTGTTCTTCGACGCGCCGGAACCTGTGCTGGCGCTGCGCCGCGATCTGGCGGGGCATCCGGGTGTGGTGGCGGTGTTTAATTTGGGCGCTAAGCCAATCGAGGTGGACTTGCCGGCCGTTGCGGGCGCGGTCGCGATGACGGGGCACGGGCTGCACGGTAGCGTCAATGGGACGAAGGTGACGCTGCCTGCATTTGGCGGATGGTTTGGTACGGTCGAATAATCCATACAATGACCAGCCTCGCCGCTACCTCCAAACTTTCGCGTACCGCCTTCGCCGACGGCCCGCGCCTGCTGGCCGACATCGGCGCGACCCACGCCCGCCTCGCGCTCGAAACCGCCCCTGGCGCCTTCGGCTCCGTGCGCGTGCTGCGCTGCGACGACTTCGAAGGCATCGTCCCGCTGCTGCGGTTCTACCTCGCCGACCACGAACACATCACGCTCCACCACGCCGCACTGGCTGTCGCCAACCCGATCAACGGCGACAAGGTCCGCATGACCAACCGCGCCTGGGAGTTTTCCACCGACGCGGTGCGCCGTGAACTCGGCCTCCACACCCTCCTGATCGTCAACGACTTCACCGCGCTGGCAATGGCCCTTCCAGGGCTGAAGCCCAACGACCTGATGCAGGTCGGCCAGGGCACGGCCGGCGCCAACGCCGTCGTCGGAGTGCTCGGACCTGGTACCGGCCTTGGCGTGTCCGCCGTCATCCCAACGGTGGACGGCTTCGTCACCCTGGGAAGCGAAGGAGGGCACATGAACTTCGCGCCCGCCGACGAGCGCGAGTTCGCGATCCTGCAGTACGCGTGGAAGGAGTGGTCGCACGTGTCCAATGAGCGCCTGATTTCCGGCCCGGGCATGGAGATCATCTATCGCGCGCTGGCGCAGCGTAACGGCGTCAAGACCGCGCCGCGTTCATCGCCTGATATCATCACCGGCGCGCTCGACGAGCGCGATCCGCTTTGCCTCGAAGTGCTCGACTGCTTCAGCGGCATGCTGGGAGGCGCGGCCGCCAACCTTGCCGTTACGCTCGGCGCGTTCGGCGGCATCTTCATCGGCGGCGGCATCGTGCCCCGGATGGGCGAGTGGTTCGCGCAGTCGTCGTTCCGTGCGCGCTTCGAAGCGAAGGGGCGTTTTTCGGACTACCTGTCGAGTATCCCGACCTACGTGATCACCACGCCGCACCCGGCCCTGCGCGGCGTCGCGACGATTTTGTCGGAGCACCTGCGCGGGCGCAGCGGCGCCAACACGCTGATGGAGCGCATCGCGCACCTGCAGCACGAGCTCACGCCCGCCGAGCAGCGCGTGGCGAAGCTGGTGCTGGAGCAGCCGCGCCTTGTGCTGAACGAGCCGATCGCGGAGATCGCGCGCTCTGCCGACGTCAGCCAGCCGACCGTGATCCGTTTCTGCCGCTCGCTCGGTTTCCTCGGCCTGGCCGACTTCAAGCTGAAGTTCGCCAGCAGCCTGACCGGCGCGATTCCGGTCCGGCATAGCCAGGTACGTACCGGAGACAGCACCCACGATTTGTCGGCGAAGGTGATCGACAACACGGTGTCGGCGATCCTGAAGTTCCGCGACCAGCTGGACGTGCGTTCGATCGACCGTGCCATCGAACTGGTGAGCAAGGCGAACCGGGTCGAGTTTTACGCGATGGGGAATTCGCGTGTCGTGGCGCTCGATGGCCAGCACAAGTTCTTCCGCTTCCGCATTCCGACGTCGGCGTACGGAGACTCGCACCTGTTCACGCTGGCAGCGGGCCTGCTCAAGGCGGGGGATGTGGTGATCGCGATTTCGAATTCCGGGCGTTTGCCGGAGCTGCTGGAGGCGGTGGCTGCGGCACGGGCGGCCGGTGCGGATGTCATTGCGATTACCAGCAGCGGTTCGCCGCTGGCAAAGCGCGCCAGTGTGTGCCTGGCTGTCGATCATACGGAGGACAGTACGACCTTCCTGTCGATGATTTCGCGGATGCTGCAACTGCTGCTGATCGATATCGTATCGGTCGGGATTTCGCTCGACGGCAGCGGCAAGGAACTCGGCGAGGCGGATCACCGGCGCATGATGATCTCGCACCTCGATAGCTGACGCTTATTCGCCGATCATCTCGCCCGACGTGCGTGCCATCGGGCGCTTCTCCTTGCGCCACTTCTCGAGAGTGAGCGGGGTATCGGTGCCGAAGTCCTCGACCAGTATCTCGCTGCCCTGCTGCGCGACCAGGAAGCTGTCCCACGGGTGCGCCGCGTCGCTGCCATTTTCAACAAAGCTGAACTGCCAGTAGCTCTTGCCGTTGATGACGCGCGGCGCGCTGTCGTATTCGATCAGTGCGCCGCGCACTTTGCCGCCCGACGCTTTTTCAAGCTGGATTGACCAGGCCTGCAGTTCCGGCAGCGCCATCAGCGCGCTCATCGCCTGTTCGCGGGTGCGGCTGGCGGCAGCATCGGTAGCGGCAGCCGCCGGTGCCGGCGCAGCAGGGGCAGGCGCCGGCTTCTCACGGCAGCCGCCCAGCACCGAGGCAAGCGCGATGACCGCGGCCAGCGCTACGCCGCTGATGCGTTGATTGGACGATTCCTGCTTGAGCATGTTGGCACCTCTTTTTATAGTGCGGCCATACTAAACCAAAGGCATGGCGGGGGCAATCATGCTCGCTGCGGACGGTTTTACTTCAGCGAGCCATTGGCTTTCATCGCTTGCTCAAGGTACTTCGCCAGCTCAGGCGTGGGCGCCGCGACAGGCGGGCCGCCAAGGTGCTTGTGCAGCATCTGCTGGAGCAGGTAGCTGTACGCCTGGCGAACGATTGGCTTGCGCGGATTGTGGCCTTCGTCCGGGTCGACCAGCAGGCTGACCGGTTTTCCCAGTCCCTGCAGCCGCGCGACGTAGTCCGTCACCGCCGCAATGTCAACCTTGTCGTCTTTGCCGCCCGCGATCAACAACAGCGGCTTGGTGATTTTTTCAGGATGCGCGGCCGGTGCCGCATCGGCAATGCGCTTCATCGCGGCTGGGTCGTCGAGGTGGATGCCCATCTCGGCAAGCGTCACCGAGAACGGCACGCCGCCTGCGCCCATGACGTCTCCTGCATCGCTGGCCAGCTTGAGGGTGCGCGCGAAGTCCGGCGGAGGGACGGTCGCCATCCCGAACTGGAACAGGTCCGGCTCGTTCGTCAGTGCCAGCAGTGTCGAATAGCCGCCGAACGAATCGCCCATGATCGCAAGGCGCTTCTTGTCGCCCACGCCGTTGGCGAGCAGCCAGCGCACGCCTTCGATGATGTCCGCCTGCGCGCGGCCGTTGCCGAAGTCCGCCTTCGGGGCCAGCATGTACTTGTCGCCGTAGCCGGTCGAGGCGCGGAAGTTTGGCTGGAATACCGCGACGCCGCGGTTGACCACCAATTGCACCAGGCTTGTGTAGTTATTGTCGAAACTGGACCACGGTCCGCCGTGGACCATCGTCAGCATCGGCAGGCTGGCGGCAGCTTTGCCCGGCGGGAGGCTCAGGTAGCCGTGGACGATGGCGCCGTCGGAGGCGCGGTAGTGCACGGGGATCTTGGCGGCCAGCTGCTGTTCGGGCAGCGGGTTGCCGAGCTGGCGTTCCTGCGCGAGTATTTCGGTGAAGCTGCGGGCCTTGCGGTCGTACAGCCAGAAGCGCTCCTGCTGCAGGCGGGCGCCGCGTTCGGACAACAGCCACTGCGCAGCGGCTTCGGCCGCGCCGATGCTGATCGTCGTGTCCGGGAAGCGGCGCGTGATGTCGGCAGCCGCTGCTTTTGCCGCAGGCGTCAGCCCGTGAAGGCGGCGCTGGGGCATGTCATAGATGGCAAACAGCGGCTGTTGCGAGGCTGGCGAAACAACGACGGTGCGCAGGTCGCTGAGCGCGGCTGGATCGGTGTGCAGAACGCGCTGCGCCTGCTTCGCGAGGTCGATTTCAATGAACGCCTTGCGGTCGTCGGCGTGGTTCACGACCATCGTCAGGCGGTGCTGGTCGCCCGACACCAGGTTGCAGGCGCGCAGGCGCTTGCAGCGGGTCGCCTCGATCCACGTATCGCCTGCCTTGCGCGAGACGACCTGGTTGTACTGGTCGTCGAGCGTGCGGGTGAAGGCAAGCTGGCCGGCGCCGTCCAGCAGGAACTCCTCAAGCTGGCGTCCTTCGTACAGCAGTTCGCGGGTTCCGTCGGCATTGAGGCGCGAGAGGCGGTAGATCTTCGCGGCGCGGTCGAATTCCTCGACCAGTGCTGCGCGTGGACGTGCCGTGTCCACTGCCACGAACTGCTGCGCGAGCTTGCGGTCGAAGGATGCGATCTTGCTTCCTGAACCACCGTCGACCGGCAGCACGGACAGGCCGTCGCCGCTGTCGATGAACAGCGCCTTGCTGTCGCTCGCCCAGTGCACTTCCTGGCGGCCGGTCGACGTCAGCAGCCGCTTCTTCTCCAATGTCCGCGTATTCATCAGGTTCAGGTGCAGCGACTGGCCGTCGATCTCGACGAAGCTGACGAAGGCGCCATCGGGCGACAGCTTGACGTCGCGCAGCCGCGAGCGGCGGCTGAAGTCGTCGTCTCCGATGAAGGGGGCTGCGGGCAGCGCGGCGTTGCGGGCGATCGCTTCCTTGAGCGAGCGCGTTTCCGCCACTGGTGCGGCATGAGCGAACGATGCCGCGGCAAGGCAGGCTATAACGATGGCGCGAACGGGTCCTGCCCGTTCAATCTGACGGGAAAACATGGTGACTCCTTTTTGTTATGGTTGGCTGTCTGGCTGGATCAGGCTGCGGCGGCCGCAGCCTGCGGTGCTTCGTTCGCTTTTGGCTGAGGCGGCCGCGCATGCAGCACCATCAGGCAAAGCAGGGATGGGGGACCGAGCAGGATGCAGCTGGCGATCCATGCGGCCTTGCCAAATGGCGTCACCCTTGACCGGCGCAGCCAGAACCAGGCGCCGCCGGCGGACAGCAGCGACAACGCTGCCGCCGCAATCCATATGGAAGGAGGACGTGGATACCGCAGCTCGATCGCGGCGTCGCTGTCGCCTCGGTCGAGGATATGGCCCTCGTCAAGGAGTGCGTCGGGCAGCGCGTGCACCGCATGCAGTACCGGCGAGATCAGCCATGCGTGATGTTCGAACACCGGGGCGAAGTCGTGTGCCAGCTGGCGTTTCGCCACAACGCTTGCGCGTCCCGCCGCGTCGACCAGCATAATCGTCTGGGCCGATTCTCCGGCGCCCTGGATCATCGCGCGGCCGAAGCTGAACGAGACCAGCGAGCCATCGAGCAGGCCGGCGATGTCGATGCGATCGAGGTCGCTGAATGGGCCGGGCAGGGGAGCGCTGTACGCCTCCTTCAGCATCCCTTTATCGTCGTCGTCCGGACGCTGGTAGGCGATCAGGCGGTGATTGGTAATTACGTAGAGGCGCTCGCCAACGAGCTTCGGTGTGCGCGCCAGCGTCTCCGGCGCGCGCAGGGCGATGAGCGGGCGCACGGCGCCGCTGTCGCTGTCGAATGCGTACAGGTCCTGCGGCGTGAGGATGTATCCCTCCTCCGGCAGGATTGGCACGGCAGGAAACGGCTGCATGTCGCCGATGCCGTGCAGTCCCAGCGTGCCGCTCACCTGCGAGGTGAACGTGTCGCGGCCATGGAAGCGCATGGTGTCGTGGCTGAAGGTCCATTCGACGTGGCGTCCGGCGTCCTCCCATTGCAGCGTGTCGAGATTGCTGGCCTGGTGGCGCACCGGGAACTTCGATCCGGATGGCTCGAAGTTGGCGACGTCGAGCAGCGGAACCTGGCGGCGCCATTGCGGCGCACGCGGGTCGGTCGAGTGCGCGAGCCCGGCCAGCAGCAGGTCGCGGCCTTCGGCGCGGGTCGACTCGGTAAAGCCGCCGGCCGGTGGCGTCGGCATATTGAGCGGATGCGTGCCGAGACCGATCTGGACGTTTTGGTACATCACCGAGCCGCCCCACAGCAGCACGAAATAGAAGCCGAACATCAGCGGCACGGCGGTCGCCGCCGCCATCGCGGGATTGGCAGGTGGCGCCATGCGGTCAGGCTTGAAGGCGCCCGATGCGGTGAAGGCAAGCAGCGCGACGCACAGTGCGCCCGCCAGCAGCATGACGAATCCGGATGCGAGGTGGGCCATCAGCAGGAAGGGCACCAGCAGGATGACGATCGCGCTGCGGCTGCGGTTGAGGATGACGTAGCTGCCGGCGAGCCATGCGCTCAGCGTCAGGATCACCAGGTGCAGTACCAGTACGTAGTGGCGCGCGTCGACCGTCCGGGCGCTCAGCACGTCGTTGCCGAGGACCGCCAGCAGCGCCGGAAGCCCGACGGCAAACACGATCAGCGCGAATGCCGCCAGGCCGATGGCGCCGAAGATCGCGCGCGGCGCCAGCGGGCGGTGCAGCAGCCATATCCAGCGCCCCGGCTGGCGGTAGCTGCCGAACTGGTACAGCGCGAACGCCAGCCCGGCCAGCATGTAGGCCGCGAGCGCCAGCATGTGCAGCTCCCAGCGGCTTTGCAGCAGGTCGGTCATGCGGTGGACGAACAGCTGCAGCAGCAGGTGAACGCCGGCGAAGATCAGCGCGGCGTTCCTGAATCGCCGGCATTCGCTCAAGAAGAGGTCTTTCATGATTCTTCCTTCAGGCTGCGAGTTGGACCGGCGCGTTCGACACATGGCCGCGCGACAGGAAGCTGTTGACGGCGCGGTCCAGGCTGACCGGCATGCTGTGCACGCTGCGCGCGCCCAGCAGGCGCAGGCGCGCACCGAAGTCTTCGTCCTGGTCGAACACGACGAAGTGGGTCAGGCCCTCGAGCCGCTGGATTTGCAGCACGCCGGGGAGGTGGCTGGTGTCGGGATCGCGGAACGGGAATTCGGCGACCCACAGCTGCACCTGTTCGCAGAATTCGAACGGCGCCGACATGTGGCGCAGCGTTCCGCGCTCGAGGATGATCAGGTTGTCGGCGACGCGCTCGATCTCTTCCATCTGGTGCGAGCAGTAGATGATGGTCGAGCCGTCTCCCACGCTGGTGAACATCAGCGCTTCGAGGAAGGCGCGCTTGGCGACGACGTCGAGGCCGAGGGTCGGTTCGTCGAGTATCAGCAGGTCCGGGCTTTGCGCGAGCGCCAGCGCCAGGTTGACGCCGGCGCGCTCGCCGCGCGAGAGCTGGGCGATCTTCTGCTCGGGCAGCACGTTGAAGTGGCGTAGCACCTCGCCGTGGCGCTGCTGGTTCCATTGCGGGTACTGGCGGCGCTGCATCGCGGTCACTTCATCGACGCGCATCCAGCCGGGCAGGGTGTGCTCTTCGTTGACGAAGCCGATGCGGCCGCGCAGCGCGTGCGGCAGCTGCGTGCTGTCGTGGCCGAGGATGCGCGCGGCGCCCGAATCGGGGGTCTCGAAACCGAGCAGCACGCGGAACAGCGTCGACTTGCCCGCGCCATTGGCCCCGACGATGGCGTGGGTGCCGCCGCGCGGGATATTCAGCGTCAGGTTGTCGAGCGCCATCTTGCGCTGGTACTGGAGGCATAGCTGACCGGCCTCGATTACGAAATCGCTCATCGTCATTCCTCAGGCGGTTTTTTTGGGAAAGCACTGCTCGAGTTCGCCCGCCACCCTGTCCACGATCGCGCCGGCGGGATATCCCAGGCCGACCACGTCGCCGACGAAGCGCTGCACGGCGTCGTCGAGACGGCGGTTGCGTTCTTCATCGGACAGGCGCTGGCGCGGGATGGCGACAAACACACCGAGGCCGGCGCGCGAGTCGAGCCAGCCTTCGGCCGTCAGTTCGCTGTAGGCCTTGGCGACGGTGTTCGGGTTGACGGTGAGTTGCTGCGCCAGGCCGCGCACGCTGGGCAGCGCGGCGCCGACCTCGAGTTCACCGCTGGCGATCATGCGCCGTACGCCATCGACGATCTGGCGGTTGATCGGGCGTGGGTCGCCAGTGGCGATTTGAAGCATCAGGGCGGCGCGGCGGGTCATGGTGGGGTGTCCTATACTGTACTATTACGGTTAGTACAGTAGCATCGCGTTTATCGACGGTCAACATATTTTTTGGGGTTTGGACGTATGCGAGCGCGGACTCAGCATGGATTCCCGCCTCCGCGGGAGCGACGTTTTTAGGCCAACTAATACAAAAAAGCCTGCAAGGCATAACCTTGCAGGCTTTTTTTCTGCTGGGAGCAGGGCACCTGAAGCAAGCGCCCAAGTCCGGCTAATTACATCATGCCGTCCATGCCACCCATGCCGCCCATGCCGCCCATACCGCCCATGCCGCCCATCGCTTGCTTGTCGTCAGCCATTTCGCAGACCATTGCATCGGTGGTCAGCATCAGGCCGGCGATCGACGCTGCGTTCTGCAGTGCCGAACGGGTAACTTTGGCTGGATCCAGCACGCCCATCTCGACCATGTCGCCGTAGGTGCCGTTGGCTGCGTTGTAGCCGTAGTTGCCTTTGCCAGCCAGTACAGCTGCAACGACTACCGATGCTTCTTCGCCGGCGTTCTGGACGATCATGCGCAGTGGCTCTTCCATTGCGCGCAGGACGATCTTGATGCCTGCGTCCTGGTCAGGGTTGTCGCCCTTGACGGTCAGGTTCGCGCGGGCGCGCAGCAGTGCTACGCCGCCGCCAGGAACGATGCCTTCTTCAACAGCTGCGCGGGTTGCGTGCAGTGCATCTTCGACGCGTGCTTTCTTTTCCTTCATTTCGACTTCGGTGGCAGCGCCAACCTTGATCACTGCAACGCCGCCTGCCAGCTTGGCAACGCGTTCCTGCAGCTTTTCACGGTCGTAGTCCGAGGTTGCTTCTTCGATCTGGACGCGAACCTGCTTGACGCGTGCTTCGATCGAGGATGCTTCGCCAGCGCCGTCGATGATGATGGTGTTTTCCTTGCCGACTTCAACGCGCTTAGCCTGGCCGAGTTCTGCCAGCGTGACCTTTTCCAGGGTCAGGCCGACTTCTTCAGCGATCACCTGGCCGCCGGTCAGGATAGCGATGTCTTCCAGCATTGCCTTGCGGCGGTCGCCGAAGCCCGGAGCCTTGACGGCAACGGTCTTCAGGATGCCACGGATGTTGTTGACAACCAGGGTTGCCAGCGCTTCGCCTTCGATGTCTTCCGCGATGATCAGCAGTGGACGGCCAGCCTTGGCAACTTGTTCCAGGATTGGCAGCAGGTCGCGGATGTTCGAGATCTTCTTGTCGCACAGCAGGATGAACGGGCTATCCTGGATAGCGACTTGCTTGTCCGGGTTGTTGATGAAGTATGGCGACAGGTAGCCGCGGTCGAACTGCATACCTTCAACGATGTCCAGCTCGTCGTTCAGCGACTTGCCGTCTTCAACGGTGATAACGCCTTCCTTGCCGACTTTTTCCATGGCTTCAGCGATGCGCTCGCCGATCGAATAGTCGGAGTTAGCCGAAATTGCGCCAACTTGCGCGATTTCCTTGGTGGTGGTGCATGGCTTGGAAATCTTGGCCAGCTCTTCGACGGTGGCAGCGACTGCCTTGTCGATGCCGCGCTTCAGGTCCATCGGGTTCATGCCGGCAGCAACGAACTTCATGCCTTCGCGAACGATCGCCTGCGCCAGGACGGTTGCAGTGGTGGTGCCGTCGCCGGCGTTGTCGCTGGTGCGCGAAGCAACTTCCTTGACCATCTGCGCGCCCATGTTCATGAGCTTGTCTTTGAGTTCGATTTCTTTCGCAACCGACACGCCGTCCTTGGTGACGGTAGGGGAGCCGAACGAACGCTCGAGCACAACGTTGCGGCCTTTCGGGCCCAGGGTGACTTTCACCGCGTTGGCGAGGATGTTGACGCCTTCAACCATTTTGGCGCGCGCTGCGTCGCCGAACACTACATCTTTAGCTGCCATGTTTGTTTCTCCGTTAAATTCGTTGGTGGGTCAAACGGTGCGGGCTGATTACTTGACCAGCACGGCCATGATGTCTTCTTCGCGCATCACGAGCAGTTCTTCGCCGTCAACTTTGACGGTCTGGCCCGAGTATTTGCCGAACAGGACGCGGTCGCCGACTTTGACTTCCAGCGGACGCACATTGCCGTTTTCCTGCACTTTGCCATTGCCGACGGCGAGGATCTCGCCTTGGTCCGGCTTTTCTGCGGCTGCATCAGGGATGATCAGGCCGGACGCAGTTTTGGTTTCCTGGTCGAGACGCTTGACGATGACGCGATCGTGCAAAGGGCGAAGGTTCATGCATAACTCCTTAGTTATCAATGGTTTGACTTGCTATCGGCAGAAGCTGCGCTGGGCTGCTTCCTGTCGTAAATGTGCCGTTCCAGTGACTGCAACGGCCAGAAAGAGTTGTTAGCACTCTCTACTAACGAGTGCTAATTATAGGGACGGTCATGGTGGTTTTCAAGGCGCTAAGGTATTTATTTAACTGAAAGACTTGAGTTTGCGCAAATGCGGCACCGCTGCATCGCCTGTTGCCGTACAGATTGGATGAATAAACGGCGCTAACGTACTGAATCGGTTGACGGAAATTCCCCGACACCCCTATAGTTATGGGATGATTTCCGAATTCCAAGAACTTTCCGACAAAATCGACCGGCTTGCCGAGATGACGATGTCGCTCCGCCGCGAGAATGCCGCCTTGCGCCAGTCCAACACGCTGCTCGGCCGTGAAAACGAAGCCTTCATGGAGCGCCTGTCCGAAGCCCAGCGCCGGGTCGAGGCCCTGCTGGCCCAGCTGCCTGCGGCTGATGCCGCCGACGACGCAACCACCCAGGAGGCCGCGCAATGATCCATCTCGACGTCACCATCATGGGCACCCCGTACCGCCTGGTATGCAAGGAAGGCGAGCAGGCCACGCTGAGGGAAGCGGTGGCCTACCTCGACGCCAAGATGACCTCGCTGCGCGACTCGGGCAAGGTGAAAGGCAACGACCGCATCGCCGTCATGGCCGCGATCAGTGTCGCCGCCGAATTCCTGTCGGTGAAATCGCCGCAAGGAGGCCCGCTTTCGGACATGTCGATCCTGGAAGTCAAGCAGAAACTGAGCGCGATGCACACAGTGTTAGACAGCGCCCTCACGCCGCAGGAAAATCTGTTTTAAGAGCCCAAATTCGTTTGACACGGCGACGCATCGGAGTAAACTCCGTTCCACCCTGCGGTGTTCGCGATTGCCATATATTCCTTGAACCATTTATGTGCATCGGTTGCGGAATTTTGTTCGATGGGCGTGAGCGTCGCTAGTCCGACGAACCCGAAATTGAACTAACTGTGACCACCTTGAACCATCAGGTTCGGGATGCCGGCAAAAACGGCACAGGCGGGGCTCTTATTCCAGAAGCGGTTGCAAGCATTCGGTGCGCAACCGTTTTTTTTTATGGGCGCGCGATTAAGAATTGATGGAGTGTGGAGATGGCGTATTGGTTGATGAAATCGGAGCCGGACGAAGTCAGTTTCGCTGACGTACTGGCGGCGCCGCAGAAAACGGTGGCGTGGTTCGGCGTGCGCAATTACCAGGCGCGTAATTTCATGCGCGACCAGATGAAGGCCGGCGACGGCGTGCTGTTCTATCACTCCAGCTGCGCGGTGCCGGGTGTGGCCGGGATTGCGGAAGTGGTCAGCGGACCGTATCCGGACGCCTCGCAGTTCGACAAGAAAAGCCATTATTTCGATCCGAAAGCGACGCTTGAACAGCCGCGCTGGATTTCGGTCGACGTCAAGGCGGTGGAAGAGGGCAGCTATCTGCCGCTGTCGGAAATGCGCAGCATGCCGGCGCTGGAGGATATGGTTTTGCTGCAGAAGGGGAGCCGGCTGTCGATTACGCCGGTGACCGTGCCGCAATGGAAAACGGTGCTCAAGCGCCTGCGGGCGGGCAGCTGATGGATTGGAGTTTAGTCGGCATACTGCTCATCATGGGGACCGCGGGCGGCTTTGCAGCGGGCCTGCTTGGAATTGGCGGCGGCATGGTGCTGGTGCCGTTTATTACGATGATCTTTACGGCGCGAGGCTTTCCGCCGGAGCTGGTCGTGCACATGGCGATTGCCACGTCGCTGGCGACCATCATGTTCACATCGCTGTCATCGGTGCGCGCGCATCACAAGCATGGTGCGGTGCTGTGGCCCGTGGTTCGCATGCTTGCGCCCGGGATTCTGATCGGATCGTGGATCGGGCCGTGGATCGGCAAGCAGCTCGATGCATCCGCGCTGGCGCTGGTGTTCGCGCTGTTTGTCGCTTTCTCCGCGACCCAGATGCTGGTGGATAAGAAACCGCAAGCCTCGCGCGATTTACCGAAGGCGCCTGGCATGTTTGCGGCGGGCGGCGTTATCGGCATCGTCGCGGGACTGGTTGGCGCGGGCGGGGGTTTTATCTCGGTGCCGTTTATGAGCTGGTGTAACGTGAAGATCCATAATGCGGTGGCTACCAGTGCGGCGCTCGGATTTCCGATTGCGTTGGCCGGCACGCTGTCGAATGTTTATTTTGGATTGGGCGAGACACGGTTGCCTGAATATTCGCTCGGGTATATTTATTTGCCGGCGCTGGTGGTGATTGCGGCGGCCAGTATGACAATGGCGCCGCTGGGTGCGCGGACCGCGCACAAAATGCCGGTCGCGAAATTGAAGCGGATATTTGCCGTGATTTTATATGCGCTTGCCGTGTATATGTTCTGGAAGGCGTTTGCGTAGACGCGATGCAAATTGGCGGACGATCCGAAAGTCCCGCACCTGCGCGTTCGTCAGCCCAGGGACTTTGCCATTTTGATCAGCGGGATTTCCACGCCGTTGACGTCTACGGGATTGGGCGCCACTGCCTGGTAGCCGTTTGCTTCGTACAGCGGCACGCCGCTCATCGTTGCCATTAACCCGACCCGCGCGAAACCTTCGGCGGCTGCAGCTGTCTCACACATGGCGAGAATGATCTTCGCCACGCCTTGGCGTGCGAAGTCGGGGTGCGTGTACATCGCCCGCACTCGCGCCGGGTCGCGCGCTGGATCGAGCAGGGCGGGGTCGCGCGCGTGCACGCTGTTGTCGCCACCGTAGAGCGTGGCGCGCTTGCTCCATCCGCCACATCCCACGATCCGCCCGTCGCATTCGACGACGAAATAGGTGCCGTCGCGCACCAACTGGGTGTCGAGGCTCATGATCGCGCGGCTGGCCTCGATCTGCGCGTCGGTCAGGAAGGATTTTTGCAGCGTTCCCACCGACGCGGAAATCAGCGCCGGCAATTCGGGCAGGTCCCTTTCTTCAGCCAGGCGGACGGTGAATTTGGCCATGGCAGGTCAGGCGCGAACCGGCCGCCCGCCTTCGCGCGAATACGCCCACACCAATATCGCGATCGCGGCGACGATCATCGGCAGCGACAACATCTGGCCCGACGTGATCGGAACGCCGGCAACGGTGACCTGCCAATCCGGGACGCGGAAGTATTCGGTAAAGAAGCGTGCACAGCCATACAGCAAGGTGAACATCGCGCCGACCGCCAGGCGCGGACGTGCCTTGCGCGCATAGATCCACAGGAAGATGAACACCAGCACACCATCGATCAGGGCCTGGTACAGCGGCGACGGATGGCGCGGACCGTCGACGCCAGGCCATAGCATGGCCCACGGCAGGCTCGGGTCAGCGAGGCGGCCGGGCAGTTCCGCATTGATGAAGTTGCCGATGCGACCCGCAGCATAGCCAAGCGGCACCAGCGGCGCGATGAAGTCATACACATCGAGCACGTTGCGCCTAGACTTGCGCGCCCACAGCGACATGGCGATCATCACGCCAATGAAGCCGCCGTGGAAGGACATGCCGCCGTGCCACACCTTGAGAATTTCGATCGGGTTAGCGAAGAAATAATCAGGGCGGTAGAACAACACCTCGCCAAGCCGGCCGCCGATCACCACACCGAGCATGCCGTAGAACAGCATGTCGTCGAGGTCTTCGTTCTTCCAGCCCTGCGCGGCGATGTGCGGCTGCTTGATGCGCACGCGGCCGAGCAGCAGGAACAGGCCGAACGCCACCACGTACATCAGGCCGTACCAGTGGATGGCCACCGGGCCGAGTTGAAGGGCTACGGGATCCGGCATCGGATGGGTCAGCATGTCAGTATATTCTTTCTTAATAGGTCGAGGAATCCTTGCAGCACGGGCGACGTGTTATCGCGGCGCCAGGCCAGGCCTGTTTCCACCAATGGCGTCGGGTCGTGCAACGCCCGGTATTCTACGCCGGGGCGCATCAGGTTGCTGACGGATTGTGGCACAAGTGCCAAGCCCATGCCCGCCGATACGAGGCTGACGATGGTCTGCATCTGGATCGCCTCCTGCCCGACCTCCGGCGTGATGCCTGCCGCGCGGAAAACGGCGAGGATGGCGTCGTGCAACGCTGGCGCGATCGGACGCGGGAAGATGATCAGCGGCAGACGCGGCAAGTCTTTCAGCCAGACTGGGCCGGGAATGCCGAGCGCATCGAGGCCGACCGGCGCGGCGAGGATCAGCGGTTCGTCGAGCACTTTCAGGTAGTCGAGGATGGGCAATGCTTTTTCGGGCAGCGGGGGAATGATCAGGCCGGCGTCGATACGTTCACGCAGCAAATCGTCAACCTGCACGTCGGAGGTGGCCTCCTGCAGCACGATCTGCACCTGCGGAAAGGCGGCGCGGTAGTTGCGCAGGAATGGCGGCAGTACGCTGTAGTCGGCCGACGATACGAAAGCAAGCGACAGGCGGCCCGACTCGCCGCTGGCCGCGCGTGACACCAGTCGGGGAATTTCCGCCGCCTGTGCGAGCATGCGGCGCGCCTCGGGCAGCAATGCCCCGCCAGCGGGCGCGAGCGTTACCGCGCGGCGGTTGCGCACGAACAGCGGGGTGCCGAGCATATCCTCCAGCGCGTGGATCGCCTGCGACAGGGGAGGCTGGGTCATATGAAGCCGGTCGGCCGCCTTGCCGAAGTGCAGTTCCTCGGCGACGGCGACGAAGTAGCGGAGTTGTCGAAGTTCCAGGTTCATCGATATGATTCTCGTTATGTATTGCGCGCTGTGATATTCGAAGCGTATCACAGACCGAGCATTTGGTATTTGACTTGCGAGGGTGCTGGGGGCATTCTGGCAAGATCAGAGAACAGGAGCCCACCATGGCTGACACGCCTCGCTACAACCGCCGGTCCCGCAACGTCACCGAAGGCGTCGCGCGCAGCCCGAACCGTTCCATGTATTACGCGCTGGGCTACCAGGAAGCCGACTTCGACAAGCCGATGATCGGCATCGCCAACGGACACTCAACCATCACGCCATGCAACTCAGGCCTCCAAAAACTTGCCGACATCGCCATCAGCGCGGTGCGCGAAGCGGGCGCCAATCCGCAAGTGTTCGGCACGCCGACGATCTCGGACGGCATGTCGATGGGCACCGAAGGCATGAAATATTCGCTCATCTCCCGCGAAGTGATCGCTGACTGCATCGAAACCGCAGTCAATGGGCAGTGGATGGATGGCATCATGGCAATCGGCGGCTGCGACAAGAACATGCCGGGCGGGATGATCGCGATGGCGCGCACCAACGTTCCGGCGATCTACGTCTACGGCGGCACCATCAAGCCGGGCAACTGGAAGGGCAAGGACCTGACGATCGTATCGTCGTTCGAAGCGGTCGGCGAATATACCGCGGGGCGCATGTCGAAGGAAGACTTCGATGGCATCGAACGCAACGCCTGCCCGTCGTCGGGCTCGTGCGGCGGCATGTACACGGCAAACACGATGTCGTCCTCATTCGAAGCGCTCGGCATGTCGCTGATGTACTCGTCGACCATGGCCAATCCGGACGACGAGAAGGTCGGTTCGGCGGCCGAGTCGGCCCGCGTTCTGGTCGAAGCCGTCAAGCGCGACCTCAAACCGCGCGACATCATCACGCGCGAATCGATCGAAAACGCGGTCGCGCTGATCATGGCCACGGGCGGCTCGACCAATGCCGTGCTGCACTACCTGGCGATCGCGCACGCGGCCGAAGTCGAATGGACCATCGACGACTTCGAGCGTATGCGCCGCAAGGTGCCGGTCATCTGCAACCTGAAGCCGTCGGGGCAGTATGTCGCGACGGACCTGCACAAGGCCGGCGGCATCCCGCAAGTGCTCAAGCTGCTGCTCGACGGCGGCCTGCTGAACGGGAATTGCATAACCATCACCGGCCGTACTTTGGCGGAAGAACTGGCCAGTGTGCCGGCGCTCAATCCGAACCAGGACGTCATCCGCCCGCTCGACAAGGCTTTGTATGCGCAGGGACACCTGGCCATACTGAAGGGCAACCTGTCGCCGGAAGGCTGCGTCGCCAAGATCACGGGCCTGAAGAACCCGGCGATTACCGGGCCCGCGCGCGTGTTCAACGACGAATATGCGGCGATGGAAGCGATTCTGGCGGACCAGATCAAGCCCGGCGACGTGCTGGTAATGCGCTATCTGGGGCCAAAGGGCGGGCCGGGCATGCCCGAAATGCTCGCGCCGACTTCGGCGCTGATCGGCAAGGGCATGGGCGACTCGGTCGGATTGATCACGGACGGTCGCTTCTCGGGCGGAACCTGGGGAATGGTGGTTGGGCACGTCTCGCCGGAAGCGTTCGACGGCGGCACGATTGCGCTGGTACAGGAAGGGGACTCGGTGACAATCGACGCCCACAAGCTGCTGATCCAGCTCAACGTCCCCGACCAAGAAATCGCCCGCCGCCGCGCCGAATGGAAGCAGCCTGCGCCGCGCTACACCCGCGGCGTGCTGGCAAAGTTTGCCGCGCTGACATCGACCGCCAGCAAGGGCGCCGTCACCGGCTGACAAGCTCGTCGCTTAAGCAATTCGGGGTCTGTCCCTGGGGACGGACCCCGATTTAGCGAAACGTTACTTGCGGGTCTTGTCGAAGCTTTGCTTGACGCGGTCTTTGCGGCGCTGTTCGTCGACGTCGTGCTGCTTTTTCTTGTCCAGGCCGAGTATCTTTTCGATGAACTCGAACCAGATGAACGCAACCACCATCAGTCCAACAATCCACCACCACGAAATCTCGGCGAATCGCCAGACTTCGAAGTAGCGCAGTCCGACCAGTAAAACAATGAGAATGATGAGTGGCATGAGGAGACTCCTTTTCTTAGCTGCATCTTACAAAGTTTCGCTGAGGCCGTGGTGATTTTTGGTGTGTCCTGGGTGCAACATCTGGTCAACCGGGGAGAGGGCTGGCGCGTTATGGAATACAAGAGGGCGCATGTGAGCGCGTGGTTTACGCGGTAAAATGCAGCCTGAAGTTTTTGTTATCTTGGAGAAATAAATGAAACGGTCCCTGTTGGTAGTTGTGGCGATGTCGGCGCTTGCTTCTTCGAGCGCCATGGCGAATGCAGACCTGGCCAAGGCCAAGAACTGCATGGCGTGCCACGCGGTTGCAAACAAGCTGGTCGGCCCTGCGTTCAAGGATGTGGCTGCCAAGTACGCCGGCCAGAAAGACGCTGAAGCGAAACTGACTGGCAAAGTGCTGAAGGGCGGCTCCGGCGCCTGGGGCGCGGTCCCGATGCCAGCCAATCCACAGGTGAGCGACGCTGAAGCGAAGACCCTGATCAAGTGGGTCCTGGCGCAGAAGTAATCTTCCGCATCCAATGAAAAACGCGCCATCGGCGCGTTTTTTACGTCCATCGCTTCCTCTCCGGGAAAAATCCTCCCCGACGAGGCTGATGCGATTAGTAGATGACGTCCATCTTGGTCTTCTTGCCGCCCTTGTAGGTGAACAGGGTCAGCGCGCCGTTCTGGAGGTCGCCCTTCGGGTCGAACTGGATGTTGCCGGTCACGCCCTGGTACTTGATCTTCTTCAGTTCAGGCAGGTACTTGGCAGGATCGGCCGAGTTGGCGTTCTTCATCGCGGTCGCCATCACCATCACAGCGTCGTACACATATGGCGCGTACAGCTGGACGTCGATGTTGTACTTCTTCTTGTAGCGCGCCTGGAAGTCGCTCATGGCCTTCTCCTGCGGGCCCTTGACGCCGCCTGCTTCAGCGCAGGTGACATTGCTTTCACCCAGGCCGTCGCCAGCCAGGCGTGACAGCGCTTCGGTGCAGATGCCGTCGCCGCCCATGAATTTCGCCTGGATGCCCAGCGCCTTCATTTGCTTGAGCATCGGGCCGCCAACTGCGTCCATGCCGCCGAAGAAAATCAGGTCGGGCTTCTTGGCCTTGATCGACGTCAGGATGGCGGTGAAGTCGGTTGCGTTCGGGTTGGTGAATTCTTTGCCGACGATCTTCACGCCTGGGAATTTCTTCTTCGCGCCTTTGACGAATTCGTCAGCCACGCCCTGGCCGTAGGCCGAGCGGTCGTCGATCACGGCGATGTTCTTGGCTTTCAGGGTGTCGACCGCGTAGGAGCCCAGCGTGCCGCCCAGTTTGTTGTCGTTCGCGACCACGCGGAATGCCGACTTGAAGCCCTGCTTGGTGTATTGCGGGGTGGTTGCCGATGGCGAAATCTGTGGGATGCCGGCGTCGTGGTAGATCTTCGATGCAGGAACGGTGGTACCCGAGTTCAGGTGGCCGATCACGCCGTGCACTTTGGCGTCGACCAGTTTCTGGGCGACCGCGGTGCCTTGCTTTGGATCGGCGCCGTCGTCTTCCAGCAGCAGTTCGAGTTTCACTTTCTTGCCGCCGAGCGTGAAGCCCTTGGCGTTCAGTTCCTCGATTGCCATCTTGGCGCCGTTTTCGTTGTCCTTGCCCAGGTGCGCGCTGGCGCCGGAGATCGGGCCAACGTGGCCGATACGGACGACTTCCTGTGCGCTGGCAGAGCCGGCAAAGGCGATCGCGATGGCCAGTGGAATGAGTTTCGTGGTGAACTGCATATACTTCCTCCAATAGGTAGAAAACCAGGCGTTCGTGACGCCTTTATAAATTTTGCGTAGGCAAAAGGTACAACAAATTAAAAGCTTAGCAAAGGCTAAACTTAAATTTTCTTGGCCTTGATGGGGTAACGCACCGCCGGAGGGCGTGGTGCACTGCGATTGTGCTGGATTTGTAAGCAGATGAAAGGGGCGCGACGCAAGGCACATTCCGCCATGCAGCGACTTGGCGGAATGTGCGCTCCGCGCTTTTCCACCCCTACACCCTATATGCAGACGACTCGACGTTTTACTTCTTCAGGGCCTGCAGATGCGCCAGCTCCTGCGCCACCGCCCGCACCACGATTTTCTCAATCGTGTCCTGCAGCCCCTGCTGGATCTCCGCCGTCAGCCCGGCCACCGCGTGCCGCAGCACGTCTTCCATGCTGTCCTTCAGCCGCTGCTCCAGCACGAAGTCCACCCGCCCCTGCAGCTGCTGCAAAATCCGCTCCGTCAGCCGCCGCTCAAGCAGGGTCCACTCAGGCTCGCTCCAGTCCTCGATGGCGCGCTGCTTCAGTTCCGCGTGCAGCGTGTCCTGTACCGGCGCCTCCGCCTCCGCTTTTTCCTCGAAAACCTCAGTCAGTACCGGGATGCTCGCGTCGAAAACCTGGTTGCTCATGTCTGTCCTGCGACGAAATGGGTCAGTGGGTAGGATTGCTGTTTGTACGCGACGTAGCGCTTGCGCCCCGCCGCGGCGTCTTCTTCATCGGTCGAGATAATCTCGAACACGCGCTGGAACCGGTCCACCGTCGACGGCACCCGGCGCGTCAGGTTGACCAGCATGTCGGCATGCGGCAGCTCGGCTTCTTCGTTGTCGGTGACGATGATCGGCGACTGCGGCGCAAGCGCGTCGCCCGCCATTGCATGCGGCAGGAAGTCGGTCTCCGAGAGGTTCCACAAGGCTTCGTTCAGCGCCGCAGCCTGCGCGGCATCCTCCGCCAGCAGCACCAGCTTGCCGCGCGCCGCGTAGGCCTTGCGCGCAAGCCGGCAGGCGTAGGTGAGCTTGTCCGGAATATTGGTGTGGAAGTCGATGCGTGTCATGAGATCAGAATTGGAAGGCTGGCGCCGTGTTGGATTTTTTCTTTTCGCGCGCTGCCGTTTCGCGCGCGGCGGCAGCCGCAGCTTCGGCTTCAGCTACACGCGCCGCTTCGCGCTCAAGGATCTCGGGCGATGGTCCCTTCGCCACCGGCGCCGCCGCGACGGCGTCAGGATGACGGTAGCGCGATGGCAGCATGCTCCTGGCCGGGTACGCAGCATTGGTGAGCGCGCTGTCCCACGCATCGGACTGGAATCCGAGCAGCTTGTTGCGCCCGACCAGCAGCAGCGGCAACTGGCCGTCGCTGCCTGCTTCTTTCAGCTTGTCCTGGTCGGACGCCGTGGTCACCGTCTTCTCGGAAAACGGAATGCCGCGCGCCTTGAGCAGCGCGCGGCCGGCGTCGCAGCCCTGGCATTTAGGCGTTGTGTACAAGGTCACCGGCGCACTACGCGCGACCCGCGCCAGCTCGTAGGGCAGCGGCACCAGCACCGCATCGGCGCCGGCGTATGCCTTGACCTCGGCCTGTTTGGAGGCGGGCGGCGTGTCGCTGTAATGCGTCACACCCTTCGCATCGACCCATTTGTAGACCTGCGCGCTGGCCGCCGCGCCAAGCAGGAGCAGCGCAACGCCAACCGCCGCAGGAATCATCTTTGCCACTTTCATCAGAATTGCTCCGAGAAACCCTGTCCTTCAGGGCAGGGCGTGAAAGGAGCCGGGCGCGTAGCGCCCGCAGCCGTCCAGGTGAAAAAATGTTTTGAACTTGGTTGTTGGGGCATGGTCAAACTCCATAAGTGCTTCAGTATGCGATTACGCGCTGGGGCATGAGTCACCTGCACCGTTTTTTTTCCGATCCGCAGTCGCCTTAGGCGAGGTCGAGAGATATCCTGCGGATTGAATAAGAAGCTGGGCTACTTTCAGTCCGGCTTCCGTCTGGGGCATCAGACGCCAGCAGTGGGAATCCCCTTCCGTTTACGAAGGGGAGGATGTCAAAGTCTCTCCCGCGGCGTGAGGCCCGTTCAGGCCTTCATGCCGCTATGCCGCAACAGGGCGTCGATGTTCGGTTCGCGGCCGCGGAAGGCCTTGAACGATTCCAGCGCGGGGCGCGAGCCGCCGACCGCCAGGATCTCTTGCTGGAAGCGCTTGCCGGTTTCTTCCGACAGTGTGCCGCCACCCGCTTCCACCGCTTCTTCAAAGGCGGCATAGGCGTCCGCGGACAAGACTTCAGCCCACTTGTAGCTATAGTAACCGGCGGCGTACCCGCCTGAGAAGATGTGGCCGAACGAGTGCTGGAAGCGGTTGAACGACGGCGGCATCATCACCGAGAACTTCTCGCGTACTTCGTTGATCAGTTCCTGCACGCTGCGCGCGCTGGCCGGATCGTAGTCGTAGTGCAGGTGCATGTCGACCAGCGAGAACTCGACCTGGCGCAGGGTCTGCATCCCGGACTGGAAATTTTTCGCGGCCAGCATCTTGTCGTACAGCGCGCGCGGCAGCGGTTCGCCCGTCTTCACGTGCGCCGTCAGGTGCTGCAGTACGTCCCACTCCCAGCAGAAGTTCTCAAGGAACTGCGACGGCAGTTCGACCGCGTCCCACTCGACGCCCGAAATGCCCGACACGCCCAGTTCTTCGACTTCGGTCAGCATGTGATGCAGGCCATGGCCGAATTCGTGGAACAGCGTGGTCACTTCATCGTGCGTGAACACCGATGGCTGCAGCTGGCCATCGACTGTCGCCGGCGGCGTGAAGTTGCAGGTCAGGTAGGCGATCGGGGTCTGCACCACGCCGCCGGTATCGAGCTTGCGGCCGCGCGCGTCGTCCATCCAGGCGCCACCGCCCTTGCCGGCGCGGGCGTACAGGTCGAAGTAGAACTGGCCGACCAGTTGGCCGTCGCGTTCGATGCGGTAGAAGCGCACGTCCGGGTGCCACACAGGCGCGGTGTCAGGCTTGATCTCGACCGAGAACAGGCTTTGCACAAGGCGGAACAGGCCGTCGATAACCTTCGGCTCGGGGAAGTACTCCTTCACTTCCTGCGCCGAGAACGCGTAGCGCTGCTCGCGCAGCTTTTCGGATGCGTAGGAGACGTCCCAGGCCTCGAGCTTGTCGATGCCCAGTTCGTCCTTCGCGAAGGCGCGCAGTTCGGCCAGGTCCTTCTCGGCATACGGGCGCGCGCGTTTGGCCAGGTCTTCGAGGAATTCGATCACGTGCTCAGGGCTTTGCGCCATCTTCGGCACCAGCGACACTTCGGCGAAGTTGCGGTAGTCGAGCAGGCGCGCCTCTTCATTGCGCAGCTTCAGCAGGGTCGAAATGTTCTCGCTGTTGTCCCATTTTTCCATCTCGCTGAATAAGCTGCCTTGCTCCGACGCCTTGGTGGCGCTGGCGCGGTAGATCGTTTCGCGCAGGTCGCGCTTGTCGGCGAACTGCAGCAGCGGGAAGTAGGATGGGAAGTGCAGCGTGAACAGGAAGCCAGTTTTGCCCTCGGCTTCGGCGGCAGCGCGCGCGGCCTGCTTGACGTCGTCCGGCACGCCGGCCAGGTCGCCTTCGCTGTCGACCAGCAGCTTGTAGTCGTTGGTCGCGTCCAGCACGTTCTCGGAGAAGCGGGTCGACACGGCGGCCTGCTGTTCCTGGATGTCGGCGAAGCGTTCCTTGCGGTCGGCCGGCAGTTCGGCGCCGCCGAGGCGGAAGTCGCGCACCGCGTTACCGACCAGTTTCTGGCGCGCCGCCGACAGCGTCGAAAACTCTGGGCTGGCAGCGATCGCCTTGTACTTGGCGAACAGCGCTTCGTTCTGCGCCAGCGCGGTCCAGAACTCGGTCACTTTCGGCAGGTTCTCGTTGTAGGTGGCGCGCAGTTCAGGCGTATCGGCCACGTTGTTCAGGTGGTTGACGATGCCCCAGGCGCGGCCCAGGCGTTCGGTCGATTCCTCCAGCGGCACGACGAAGTTTTCCCACGTGACGTTATCGCTCGGCGCTTCGAGGCTGGCGACGACCGCGCTGGCCTTGGCGATCAGTTCATCGACCGCAGGTCCTACGTGTTCGGGCTTGAATTGATCGAAGCGCGGCAGGCCGGAAAAGTCGAGGAGGGGATTTGCATTCGTAGTCGTCATGTCATTTTCCAGTTCGTTGTTCGCGGCCTTGCCGCGTTCTTAGGTTCGTTCGGCCGCTTCCACCGTATTCATCAGCAGCATCGTAATCGTCATCGGTCCGACGCCGCCCGGCACCGGGGTGATGAAGGAGGCCACTTCGCGCACGTTGGCGGTGTCGACGTCGCCACACAGCTTGCCGTTGTCGTCGCGGTTCATGCCGACGTCGATGACGACCGCGCCCGGCTTGACCATGTCGGCGGTCAGCGTGTTGCGGCGTCCGACCGCGGCGACCACGACGTCTGCCTGGCGCGTATGGTAGGCCAGGTCCGGCGTCGCGCTATGGCATATGGTCACGGTGGCGTTGGCTTGCAAGAGCAGCAGGCCCATTGGCTTGCCGACCGTGTTGCTGCGGCCGATGACCACCGCATGTTTGCCGCGCAGGTCGATGCCGGTGCTTTCGATCAGTTTCATGCAACCGTACGGGGTGCATGGACGGAAGCCGGTCAGGCCGGTCATCAGCTCTCCGGCGGACAGCACCGAGTAGCCGTCGACGTCCTTGGTGGTCGAAATCGCTTCGATCACCTTGTGCGGGTTGATGTGCTTCGGCAGCGGCATCTGCACAAGGATACCGTGAATCGACGGATCGGCGTTCAGCGACGCGATGCGGTCGAGCAGGGCCGCTTCGCTCAGGTCGGCGTCGTACTTTTCGAGCACCGAGTGGAAGCCGACGTCGCCGCAGGCCTTGACCTTGTTGCGTACATATACCTGGCTGGCCGGATCTTCGCCTACCAGGATGACGGCCAGGCCGGGCTGCTTGCCCTTGGCCGTAAGCGCCGCGGCGCGCTGGGCGATTTCCGAGCGCAGTTGTTGGGAGAGGGCGATTCCGTCGATCAGTTGAGCAGGCATGATTGTCAATAGGGCAGGGAAAATAGCGATTATAAGGCGTGGGAGCTATCGCTGCCCTGATGCCGGTACGTATATTCCACAATATGAAACGATCTTCCGCAATTTGAAAATCTTTAAGAGTGCTGTTAGAATTCCCACACTAATTAATGGTATTTTCAGACACTTAGCAAAAACGTCCAACTGCGGTCCCGCGGATCGGGTAGGGCACTAACAAAGGAGACGCACCAATGTCAGCTCAACTCGACCAGTTGACGGCACAAGCCGCCAACGATCCGGACACGCTCGAAACCAGGGAATGGCTCGACGCGCTCGAAGCGGTCATCGAAAACGAAGGCCCTGAACGCGCACACTACCTGATGGAGCGCCTGGTCGACCTGGCCCGCCGCCGCGGCGCCGTCATTCCATTTTCCAGCAATACCGCATACGTCAACACCATCCCCACCCATCTCGAAGAACACTGCCCAGGCAACCTCGAATTCGAAGAGCGCCTGCGCTCGTGGATGCGCTGGAACGCGATGGCGATGGTGGTCAAGGCCAACCGCGCCGATGGCGACCTGGGCGGCCACATTTCGTCGTTCGCCTCGCTGGCGAACATGCTGGGCATCGGTTTCAACCACTTCTGGCGCGCCCCGAGCGAAGGCCATGGCGGCGACCTGCTGTACATCCAGGGCCACTCCTCGCCAGGCATCTACGCGCGCGCCTTCCTCGAAGGCCGCATCACCGAAGACCAGCTGCTGAACTTCCGCCGCGAAGTCGACGGCAAGGGCCTGTCGTCGTACCCGCACCCTAAACTGATGCCGAAGTTCTGGCAGTTCCCGACCGTGTCGATGGGCCTTGGCCCGCTGATGGCGATCTACCAGGCGCGCTTCCTGAAGTACCTGCACGCACGCGGCATCGCCGACACCGAAAACCGCAAGGTCTGGGTCTTCTGCGGCGACGGCGAGATGGACGAGCCGGAATCGATGGGCGCGATCGGCATGGCCTCGCGCGAACGCCTCGACAACCTGGTCATGGTCGTCAACTGCAACCTGCAGCGCCTCGACGGCCCTGTGCGCGGCAACGGCAAGATCATCCAGGAACTCGAAGCGGACTTCCGCGGCGCCGGCTGGAACGTCGTCAAGGTCATCTGGGGCCCGGGCTGGGACGCCCTGCTGGCCCAGGACAAGGACGGCATCCTGCAGCGCGTGATGATGGAAACCGTCGACGGCGAATACCAGAACTACAAGGCCAAGGACGGCGCCTACGTGCGCAAGAACTTCTTCGGCAAGCACCCTGATTTGCTGAAGATGGTCGCCAACATGACCGACGACGACATCTGGCGCCTGACCCGCGGCGGCCACGACCCGCACAAGATCTACGCCGCGTTCAAGAACGCGCAGGACAACAAAGGCACCCCGACCGTGCTGCTGGTGAAGACCGTCAAGGGCTTCGGCATGGGCAAGTCGGGCGAAGCGCGCAACACCGCGCACCAGACCAAGAAGCTGGACGACGAAGCGATCCGCGAAATGCGCGACCGCTTCGCCATCCCGATCCCGGACGACCAGCTGAAGGACATCCCGTTCTTCAAGCCGGCCGAAGATTCGCCGGAAATGCAGTACCTGCATGCACGCCGCAAGGCGCTCGGCGGCTACCTGCCGCAGCGCCGCGAGAAGGCCGAAGAAGTCCTGCCGGTGCCGGAACTGTCGGCATTCAAGAACGTCCTCGACGCCACCGCCGAAGGCCGCGAAATCTCGACCACGCAGGCGTTCGTGCGCATCATCTCGACCTTGCTGCGCGACGAGAACCTGGGCCAGCGCATCGTGCCGATCCTGGTCGACGAATCGCGCACCTTCGGTATGGAAGGCCTGTTCCGCCAGATCGGCATCTTCAACCAGCAGGGCCAGTTGTACGAGCCGGTCGACAAGGACCAGGTCATGTACTACCGCGAAGACAAGGCCGGCCAGATCCTCCAGGAAGGCATCAACGAAGCGGGCGGCATGAGTTCGTGGATCGCAGCGGCGACGTCGTACTCGACCAACAACCGCGTAATGATCCCGTTCTACACGTTCTACTCGATGTTCGGCATGCAGCGCATCGGCGACCTGGCCTGGGCGGCAGGCGACATGCGGGCACGCGGCTTCCTGATGGGCGGCACCGCCGGACGCACCACGCTGAACGGCGAAGGCCTGCAGCACGAAGATGGCCACAGCCACATCATGGCGGCGACCATTCCTAACTGCATGCCGTACGACCCGACCTTCTCGCACGAAGTCGCGGTGATCGTGCAGGACGGCCTGCGCCGCATGGTGGCGGAACAGCAGGATGTGTTCTACTACATCACGCTGATGAACGAGAACTACACGCACCCTGGCCTCAAGCCAGGCAGCGAAGAGGGAATCCTGAAGGGCATGTACCTCCTCTCGGGCGGCGACGCAAACGCCAAGCAGCGCGTGCAGCTGATCGGCTCGGGCACCATCCTGCGCGAATCGATCTTCGCCGCCGAACTGCTGCTGAAGGACTGGGGCATCGCTGCCGACATCTGGTCCGCTCCGTCGCTGACCCTGGTGGCGCGCGATGGCCAGGACGCCGAACGCTGGAACCTGGTCAATCCGACCGCTGCGCCGCGCGTACCGTACGTGACCTCGCTGATGGAAAAGACCAGCGGCCCGATCGTTGCGACGACCGACTACATGCGCCTGTTCGCGGAGCAGATCCGCGCGTTCATGCCGAAGGGCCGCACTTACCGCGTGCTGGGTACCGACGGTTTCGGCCGCTCGGACAGCCGCGTCAAGCTGCGCGAGTTCTTCGAAGTGAACCGCTACTACATCACCGTTGCGGCGCTGAAGTCGCTGGCGGAAGAGGGTACGATCGCCGCGTCGGTTGTCGCTGACGCGGTAGCGAAGTACGGCATCGATCCGAACAAGCCAAATCCGGTGACTCAGTAAATCAGCGCCGTCGTTCCCGTGAAAACGGGAACCCATGCTGACTACGAATAGCCAGCTCAGCATGGGTCCCCGCCTTCGCGGGGACGACGTGGCTAAATCAAATAAGAACGGAGCAACGATATGAGCGTAGTGGAAGTTAAAGTCCCGGATATCGGCGACTTCAAGGAAGTCGAAGTGATCGAGCTGATGGTCAAGCCGGGCGACACCATTAAGGTCGACCAGTCGCTGGCCACGGTCGAATCCGACAAGGCAAGCATGGAGATCCCGTCCAGCCATGCTGGCGTGGTCAAGGAAATCAAGATCAAGGTAGGCGACAAGGTGGCCGAAGGCTCACTGCTGCTGACGCTGGAGGCTGCCGAAGGCGGCGCAGCCGCTGAAGCGCCGGCGGCACCTGCTGCGGCTCCGGCCGCGCCGGCGCCTGCTGCTGCTGCTGCACCAGCTCCGGCCGCAGCGCCAGCACCTGCTGCGGCTCCTGCACCGGCAACGGCAACCGCGGCTGCACCTGCCCCAGTATCGAACGGCAAGGCGCACGCTTCGCCATCGATCCGCAAGTTCGCGCGCGAACTCGGCGTCGACCTGACTCGCGTCCCGGGAAGCGGTCCTAAGGGCCGCATCACCCAGCAAGACGTGCAGAACTTCGTCAAGGGCGTGCTGTCCAGCGGCGCGCCAGGCGACGGCAAAGCTGCCGCCGGCGGTGGCACAGGCGTTGGCCTCGACCTGCTGCCATGGCCATCGCTCGACTTCTCGAAGTTCGGCCCGACCGAACTGCTGCCGCTGTCGCGCATCAAGAAGATCAGCGGACCGAACCTGCATCGCAACTGGGTGATGATCCCGCACGTGACGCAGTTCGACGAGTCCGACGTCACCGACCTCGAACAGTTCCGCGTCGATTCGAACGCTGCGCTGGCGAAGGCCAAGTCGACCGTCAAGCTGACCATGCTGGCGTTCGTGATCAAGGCCAGCGTCGCCGCGTTGAAGAAGTACCCGGCGTTCAACGCATCGATCGACGGCACCGGCGCCAACCTGATCCTCAAGCAGTACTACAACATCGGCTTCGCAGCCGATACCCCGAACGGCCTGATGGTCCCGGTCATCAAGGACGCCGACAAGAAATCGATCTCGCAGATCGCGACCGAAATGGGCGAGCTGTCCGCGAATGCACGTGACGGAAAACTGAGCCCGGCAAACATGCAGGGCGCGACCTTCACGATCTCGTCGCTGGGCGGAATCGGCGGTACGGCGTTCACGCCGATCATCAACGCACCGGAAGTGGCGATCCTTGGCCTGTCCAAGTCGGCCATGAAGCCGGTGTGGGACGGCAAGGCATTCCAGCCGCGCCTGATGCTGCCGCTGTCGCTGTCGTACGACCACCGCGTGATCGACGGCGCGATGGCCGCACGCTTCACTGCATACCTGGCCGAAGTCATGGCCGACCTGCGCAAGTCACTGCTTTAAGGAGATCGGGCGAATGAGCACTATCGACGTTAAAGTTCCAAATATCGGCGACTTCAAGGAAGTCGAAGTTATCGAGGTCATGGTCAAGGCTGGCGACACCATCAAGGTGGACCAGTCGCTCGTGACGGTCGAATCCGACAAGGCCAGCATGGAGATCCCTTCGACGCACGCTGGCGTGATCAAGGAAGTCAAGGTCAAGGTCGGCGACAAGATCGGCGAAGGTTCGCTGATGCTGACGCTGGAAGAGGCGGCGGGCGCACCGGCTGCTGCCGCACCTGCCGCTGCACCTGCGCCTGCACAAGCCGCTCCTGCACCAGCCGCCGCCGCTCCGTCACCTGCGGCCGCCGCGATCCCGGCCGGCAGCTACACCGGCAAGGTCGACATCGAATGCGAGATGATGGTGCTGGGCGCAGGCCCTGGCGGCTATTCGGCGGCATTCCGTTCGGCCGACCTGGGCATGAACACGGTCCTGATCGAGCGTTACGAAACGCTCGGCGGCGTGTGCCTGAACGTGGGCTGTATCCCGTCCAAGGCGCTGCTGCACGTTGCGGCCGTCATCGACGAGACCAAGGGCATGGCCAAGCACGGCGTATCGTTCGCCGCGCCTGAGATCAACATCGACGAACTGCGCGCCTACAAGGATGGCGTGGTGAAGAAGATGACCGGCGGACTGAATTTCATGGCCAAGACGCGCAAGGTCAACGTGGTTACCGGTGTCGGCCAGTTCGTCGGCCCGAATCACATCGAAGTGGCCGCGGCCGACGGCAGCAAGAAAGTCGTCGCGTTCCAGAAGGCGATCATCGCAGCCGGTTCCGCGGTGGTGGACCTGCCGTTCGTGCCAAAAGATCCGCGCATCGTCGATTCGACCGGCGCGCTCGAACTGCGCCAGGTACCGAAGAACATGCTGGTCATCGGCGGCGGCATCATCGGCCTCGAAATGGCGACCGTGTACTCGACGCTTGGCGCGCGCATCGACGTCGTCGAAATGATGGACGGCCTGATGCAGGGCGCGGACCGCGACATGGTCAAGGTCTGGCAGAAGTTCAACGAGAAGCGCTTCGATAACGTCATGACCAAGACCAAGACGGTGGGCGTGGAAGCGCTCCCTGAAGGCATCAAGGTCACGTTCGAAGCTGCGGAAGCCGGCGCCACCGCACCTGAACCGAAGATCTACGACATGGTTCTCGTCGCAGTCGGCCGCAGCCCGAACGGCGGCAAGGTCGCTGCCGACAAGGCTGGCGTCACCGTCACCGACCGCGGCTTCATCCCGGTCGACGGCCAGATGCGCACCAACGTGCCGCACATCTTCGCCATCGGCGACCTGGTAGGCCAGCCTATGCTGGCTCACAAAGCGGTGCACGAAGCGCACGTGGCTGCGGAAGCGGCGCATGGCGAGAAGGCCTTCTTCGACGCGAAGGTGATTCCGTCGGTGGCGTACACCGATCCGGAAGTCGCGTGGGTTGGTATCACCGAAGACGAAGCCAAGGCCAAGGGCATCAAGCTGGAGAAGGGCCACTTCCCATGGAACGCCAGCGGCCGCGCGGTTGCGAACGGCCGTGACGAAGGCTTCACCAAGCTGCTGTTCGATGCGGAGACGCATCGGATTGTCGGCGGCGGTATCGTCGGCACGCACGCGGGCGACATGATCGGCGAGATCGCGCTGGCGATCGAGATGGGCGCCGATGGCGTCGATATCGGCAAGACGATCCACCCGCATCCGACGCTGGGTGAGTCGATTGGCATGGCGGCCGAAGCGTACGAAGGCGTGTGTACCGATCTGCCGCCACCGCGCAAGCGCTAATGTCGTGTCGTTCCCGCTTTCGCTGGAACGAGGTGCGTAAGGTAACGGTGTAAACAAAACGGGGGCGGACAATTTGTCCGCCCCCGTTTTTATTCCTGCGCCCTCACGGGTCGCCTCACAGCGCGAACGCTGTTGTAGTGTTCTTAATTGTAGATCGTCGAACGCGTCGGAATATCGATACTGCCCGAGCGCGCGGCATCTGCGTACGCGCGCATTTCTTCGACCATCGCTTCCATCTGGTCGCTTCCTGGATTTTGCAGGAAACCCTTCAGCCGCTCATTCAGCGACGCTTGCTGATCGCGCCATTCGTGTCGTGCGGACTTGCTCATACTGCCTCCCTGCGGCACGGTCGCCCGAGCCTATTATTAATTCTTAAAAAAGTCCCCTAGAGGCGTCTAGCATGCCTGAACGTCAACAACTGATCCGTGCGATGGCGCACATTGAAGATTACAATTCGCTCCTCGCCGACCGCAGCTGCAGCGTGTCGAGATGCGCAGTGGTTCTTCACGACGATCCGCACTGGCTCCGACGGCAAATTCAAGGTGGTGAAGTATTCGGACGAATACCGTTCCGAGCTCGAGAAGCTGGCCAGGCTGCTGCGCGATGCGGCGGCGCTGACCGATAACGCCTCGCTAAATAAATGCCTGGCGCTTCGTGCGGACGCCTTCCTGTCCAACGATTACCTTGAGTCGGACTTCGCATGGATGGATCTCGATTCGCCGGTCGACATCACCATCGGCCCATACGAGACCTATAACGACGAACTGTTTGGCTACAAGGCCGCGTTCGAAGCCTACGTGAACATCCGCGACGACTAGGAGACGCGCAAGCTCGACTTCTTCGGCAAGTACATGCAGGAGCTCGAAGACAATCTTCCGATCGGCAAGGAGTACCGCAACCCGAAGGTCGGCGCGATGGCGCCGATGGTGGTGGTGAACCGGGTGTACGGCGCCGGCGACGGCAACATGGGCGTGCAGACCGCGGCCTACAACCTGCCGAACGACGAGCGCATCATCAGCAAGCGCGGCTCCAAGCGCGTCATGCTCAAGAACGTGCAGGAAGCGAAGTTCAAGTCGACCCTGACGCCGATCGCCAAGCTGGTGCTGCGTCCGGAAGCGCAGAAGGATCTCGATTTCGACTCCTTCTTCACCCACATCCTCGCGTACGAAATCATGCACGGCCTGGGTCCGCATGCGACCAGGGTCGATGGCAAGGACTCGACACCGCGCCAGGACCTGAAGGAAACCTATTCGATCATCGAGGAAGCCAAGGCCGACGTCACTGGCCTGTGGGCGCTGATGTACATGATGGACAAGGGCCTGCTGAAGGACTCGCTGGGGCAGGGCGAGGCCGCCGAGCGCAAGCTGCACAACACCTTCCTCGCGTCGGCGTTCCGCACGCTGCACTTCGGCCTGACCGACTCGCACGCTCGCGGCATGGCGATCCAGCTTAACTACCTGCTCGATAAAGGCGGCTTCATCTCGCACGGCGACGGCACGTTCTCAGTCGATTTCAAGAAGATTCGCCAGGCCGTGACCGACCTCGATCGCGAGTTCCTGATGATCGAAGCGACTGGTGACTACGCACTGGCTATGGCGATGATGACGAAGTACGTGGTGATTCGTCCTGATGTCCAGAAGGCCATGGACAAGATGAAGAAGGTGCCGAACGATATCCGTCCGACCTTCTCAACGGCGAAGGCGCTGGCAGGTGAACAAGAAGGCCGATAACAGGGGGCGGCGTTAGCCGTCCCTTGTTTTTGTCCTGAACAACGCGCACTGATAGTATTTCCTTATCAATAGACGGTGAAAATCAATTGCTATTATTCAATAGGCGTTGCACATAGGACACGTGATTGTGCTAGAGTTGCGCTGTTGCCAGTTGGAATGATGTTCGGGCAGCAGCGTCCGGACGCCTTTCCGGTACTTTTCTCGACTGTCCACGACAATGACTAACTCCGGTTTGACAATCCGCGCCCGCCTTGCCCTGGGCTTCGGCGGCGTATTCGTGCTGATGCTGCTCCTCGGGGCGCTTGCTTCCATGCGCGTCAACAACATCGACAACAGCCTCAACCGCATCAATGACGTGAACAACGTCAAGCAGCGTTATGCGATCAATTTCCGCGGCAGTGTCCATGACCGCGCTATCGCCCTTCGCGACGTGGCGCTGGCCGCCGATGCAGTCGCCACCAGGCCGCACATCGAGCTGATCAAAAAGCTCGAACAGAACTACACCGACTCGGCCGGACCGCTCGACGCGATGTTCCAGGGCCGCACCGACATCTCGGATGAAGAGAAGGCCGCGCTGGCCGGTATCAAGGAAAGCGAACGCAAGACGCAGCCGCTGGTCGCGCGCGTGATCGAACTGCGCCTCGCGGACAACATCCCAGAAGCGACCGCGCTGCTCGCGTCCCAGGCGGCTCCGGCCTTCGTCGAATGGCTCGCAAGCATCAACCGCCTGATCGACCTCGAAGAGAAAATGAACAAGGGCGAGGCGGCCTATGCGACCGAACTGGCGCACTCGTTCCAGGTATGGATGCTCGCTTTGTGCGCCGTCGGCATTGCGCTCGGTTCGGCCGCTGCGTGGTTCATCAGCCGCAGCCTTCTGCGCCAGCTTGGCGGCGAGCCTGGCTATGCAGCAGCGATCGCAGGCAGCATCGCCGCCGGCGACCTGTCCGTCAGCATCGACACCGTGCACGGCGACAAGTCGAGCCTGCTGTTCGCCATGAAGGGCATGCGCGACAGCCTGGTCGATATCGTCGCCCAGGTGCGCACCGGCACCAACGCCATCGCAACTGCGTCGACGGAAATCGCCGCCGGTAATATCGACTTGTCGGGGCGCACCGAAGCCCAGGCGGGCACCCTCGAAGAAACCGCGTCGTCGATGGAAGAACTGACCGGCACGGTTCGCCAGAATGCCGACAATGCGCGCCAGGCCAACCTGCTGGCCGTGTCGGCCTCGGAAGTGGCGGTGAAGGGCGGCGCGGTGGTGTCGCAAGTGGTCGACACGATGGCTTCGATTAACGAATCGTCGAAGAAGATTGTCGACATCATCGGCGTCATCGACGGCATCGCATTCCAGACCAACATCCTGGCGCTGAATGCCGCGGTGGAAGCCGCGCGGGCTGGCGAGCAGGGCCGCGGTTTTGCCGTGGTTGCTACTGAAGTACGCAACCTTGCCCAGCGTTCGGCCGCGGCGGCGCACGAAATCAAGAGCCTGATCGGCAGCTCGGTCGAGCGCGTCGAAGTGGGTGCGCGGCTGGTGGACGAGGCGGGGACGACGATGGAAGAGATCGTTACCAGTGTCAAGCGCGTCACCGACATCATGAACGAGATCAGCATGGCCAGCCAGGAGCAGACCGCGGGCATCGAGCAGGTGAACCAGGCGATCGGGCACATGGACGAAGCGACGCAGCGCAATGCGGCGCTGGTGGAGCAGGCGACGGCTGCGGCGGCGTCGCTGCAGGATGAGGCGCATGCGCTGGAGCAGGTGGTGAGCATCTTCAAGCTGGATGCTGGCCGACCGGCGACAGTCGCATCACGACGCCCGGCGGCTCGCACCGCGCCGTCCGTTATGAAGATCGCTAGTTACTAAGCGATTCCGTAAGGCGGATCAGGGCACCGCCCGCATCCGCCGAACGTGTATCGACACGCATTTTCGACAAGATTGCAGTTCTATATCTGCACAGAAATATAGTTGAATTGGGGGGTAAGGCGGGCCTTAGAATTGGCGATAGGCATTTATGGACCTGTAAGGAGCCCGCCATGTTAAAGAGAATCCTCATCGCCTCGCTGTACCTGTTTTCCTCCCCTGGCGTTGCCTCGGCCGACCTGACCGAGCAGGAAATCCGCTGGCTCAAGGCGGCGTCGCCGGTCCTGGCGTATTCCAAGAAAATCAAGCTTCCCATTGATGTTGTCGTCCAGCCAAAGGCGCGTCCTGGCACGGTGCCGTTCGCCATGGGCTTCGTCGATGGACGCTGCAAGCTGGTGCTGTCGATGCGCGGCAACCCGGAAGCGGAAGCCGTCCTGAAAGATGTGCCGGAAGCCAGGCACCGCCTGCTGATCGAAACGATGGCGGCACACGAGCTGGGCCACTGCTGGCGCTACGCGCAGGGCGTCTGGCACACATTACCTGCCGGCTTCACCGAAGTCGGCGAAGAATTTGCCGACGACAAATCCCTGCGCGAAGAATCGAAAGCGCTACGCGAAAACCGGCGCGAAGAAGGCTACGCCGACCTCGTCGCGCTGGCCTGGACCAGGCACAGGAATCCTGATCAGTACGCGAGCGTGTATGGCTGGCTGGAATCTGTGCGCGGCCATCACCCTGAGGTGCGTACTGCCCACGACACCTGGGCGTGGGTCAAGCTCGCCAGGGACGCGAGCGTGTTCGGGTCCACCGACAACCCGTTCGAAGACGTGCGCGCGACCTGGAGCCGCGGCCTGCTCGAGGATGAGTAAGCTGTGGCGCCCGGCCTGCGCGGCGCTGGCGCTGCTGTGCGCCAGCCTTCCCGTGCCGGCCGCCGAGGCCAGCGAGCAGCAATGGATCGCCGCCGCGCGCTACGCGGTAGCGTTCGGCAAAGCGCATGGGCTCGACATCGTGATGGAGGTCGCGCACGGCAATGGCCTGTCCGGCCACACGCCAATCGGTATATGGAATGAGAACGGCCGCTGCACCCTGGTGGTGTCGGTGCGCGACAACCCGACCGCGCGCCGACTCGAGGCGATGATCGATCCGGCCTTGCTCGAGCTGTTCCTGCAAGGCGCGGCGATGCACGAAGTAGGCCATTGCTACCGCCGCCTCAACGGTTATCCGCACAACGAAAAGCTGCTGCCCGTCGTCGGCTGGTTCGGTCCGGTGCGCAACTGGTTCGCGCGCCGCATCCGTACCGAGGAAGCGTTTGCCGACATGACCGAGATCGCCTGGCTGGCGCGTTACCACCCGGAGCGCTTCGACGCGATGGTCGCGCAGATCCAGCGCGTGCGCCGCCGGTTCCTTGAGCCAAAACACGATACCCTGGCGTGGCTGGACGTCGCCCGCCGCGATGGCGCGGTCGATGCCGAAGGAAATATTTTCGCGCTGGCCGGGCAGCGAATGTTGAGATATCAATAACTCTTTATGTACGTTCTCGCACAGATCGGTTGGGCGAACGGGCGTTAAATCGTGTACCAACAATACACATGAAGGGACAACACCATGAAAGCACTTAGCGCAACCCTGCTGGCGACTGCCCTCAGCGCCAGTTTTTCCGTCCATGCAGCCGGCAACCCGAGCGATCCGGCCAGCTACAAGAACATGAGCCAGAAGGCCGCCGCCGACTACAAGGCCGCGTCGGCAAACTGCACTGGCATGGGCGGCGCCGCCCGCCAGGTTTGCGTCGAGGAAGCCAAGGTTGCGCGCGCCCGTGCTGAAGCCGATGCCGTCGCCCAATACAAGAACACCCAGAAGGACCGCACCAAGGCGCGCACCGCGCTGGCCAATGCCGACCACGCGCTGGCCAAGGCCAAGTGCGCAGCCATGACCGGCGGCGAGAAAGACAGCTGCCTGAGCACCGCGCACACCGTCCACACCGCGGCACTGGACGATGCCAAGGCTGACCGCAACATGGCGGTTGCCAGCACCAATCCGGCCAGCCCTGTCACCAGCACCGAAACGCGCGACCCTGCCAAGGCAGCCGCCGTCGACAAGTGCGCGCAGATCGCCGGCCAGCCGACCACGGGTTGCCTGATCCAGCACGAAGGCAAAACCATCGCCGACCGCACCGAGCGTGCCACCGAGCGTACCGCGATAACCGCCGATAGCGCAGCCCAGCGCACCGACAACGCCGCTGAACGCGCCGGCGACAAGACCGAGCGTATGGCTGAGAACGCCGCTGCGAAGACCGAACGCGCCGGCGACACCATTGCCGCCAAGACCAAAAACGTCGCTGCGGAGACCAAGGAAAACGTGGCCGACGCCGTCATCACGACCAAGATCAAGGCCGACCTGTTCGCGGAACCTGAGCTGAAGGCGCTGGCGATCGACGTCGATACCGAGAACGGCGTGGTCAACCTGAGCGGCTTCGTGGCATCCAAGGCGGAAGCCGACAAGGCGGTGCGGCTGGCGAAAGGCGTCAAGGGCGTGACCAACGTGAAGAACTCGCTGAAAGTGAAGTAATCGCGGCCGGTTTCCGGCCGCACAGGAAAGGGGAGCTGCGGCTCCCCTTTCTGATGGTGTGGTTGAATGGCGCCGCAACATGAAACCTTTGGTACCACAGCCGGTGCGGCGGGGTATAATTTTTGCCGTGAACAGACTAGAAGCCTTTGGATACATCGCCGCACAGGCCGCCCGCGGGGATATGACCTTTCCCACCAGCGTGAATGCCGCCCTGCGCCTGCAGCTCGCCCTCGACGATCCCAATTGCCATATCGAGGATGCCATCAAGCTTGTGCTGGCCGAGCCGCAACTTGCCGCGCGCACGGTGGCGCTGGCCAACTCGGCCGCCTTCAACCGCAACGGCGACGCCCCGATCACCAACGCGCGCGCCGCTGTCATGCGGGTCGGTTACCGCAGCCTGCAGACCTTGGTCGCAAGCCTGGTGGTGCGCCAGTTCGGCACCCGCATCGTGGACCCGGCGATCCGCGCCAAGGCCGAACGGTTGTGGGAACACACGGCGCACGTCGCCGCGCTGTCCCAGGTGATCGCCAAGCGCGTCACCTTCGTCAATCCCGATACCGCCGTGTTCGCCGCGATCATGCATGAGGTCGGCGGGTTCTACCTGTTGTCGCGCGCCGACGAATTCCCCGGCCTGCTCGACGAGGACCCGGAAAAATGGTCGGAGCTGTGCGAAGACGTGGTCAGCCGCGAGGTGCTGGCCAAGCTGTCGGTGCCCGAGCCGGTGCGCGGCGCCATCGAAGCGCTGCGCGACGCATGGCTTAGCATGCCGCCATGCACCTTGCTCGACACCTTGATCCTGGCCAACCAGTTCTCGCCGGTACCTTCGCCGTTGGCAGCGCCGGTGCTGGACATGCCGGCCCATGAGGACTCGGTGCTCGATTTCGTGCTTGACGGCGACACGCTGGAAAGTATCCTGAAAGAGTCGGCCGATGAGGTCAAGTCGATGAGCACGGCGCTGCTGGTCTGAACGGGCCGCGTACGGTCGCGAGACCGAACGGCTTGGTGGCGGGAACCTAATCCCCGGCCCGGCTTCTAACCCGACAAAAGGACAAAGTCTGGTCCGGGAGGAGGTATGTTCCGACGTTCCGGCGTGCCGGTCGCGAGCTGGCTGCACGCGCTGGCCGCTTGCCTGCTCATCTTCTTGTGCGCGCCGTCCGCAAGTGCGGTCGCGCCTGTCGCCGTGCTCACGATCGACGGCGCGATTGGCCCTGCCAACGCCGATTATGTGGTGCGCGGCATCGCGCGCGCCGCGCGCGACGGCAGCCAGCTCGTCATCCTCCAGATCGATACGCCCGGCGGACTCGACACCGCCATGCGCGACGTCATCAAGGCCATCCTGACCGCGCCGCTGCCGGTCGCCAGCTATGTCGCGCCCGGCGGCGCACGGGCTGCCAGCGCCGGCACTTATATCCTTTACGCCAGCCATATCGCGGCGATGGCGCCCGGCACCAACATCGGTGCGGCCACGCCCGTGCAGGTGGGCATCGGCCCCGACCGCGGCGCCAGGCCGCCCATCGGCAAGGATGGCGCGGGCAAGGACGACAGCACCGCCGGCGCCATGGCGCGCAAGCAAATGAACGACGCCGCCGCCTACATCCGCGGCCTCGCCCAAATGCGCGGCCGCAATGCCGACTGGGGAGAACGCTCGGTGCGCGAATCGCTCAGCCTGCCGGCCGGCGAGGCCCTCAAGCTGCAGGTGATCGACCTGGTGGCGCCCGATGTGCAGGCGCTGGTCAAGGCGCTGCACGGCCGCAAGGTGCAGGTGCTGGGGCGCGAGCTTACCCTCGATACGGCAGGCGCGCCGATCAACTCCATCCAGCCAGACTGGCGCACGCGAGCGCTGTCGGCGCTGACCAATCCCAGCATCGCGCTGATCCTGATGACGCTCGGCATCTACGGCCTGATGTTCGAATTCATGAGCCCCGGCGCGGTGGCGCCCGGAGTGATCGGCGCGCTCTGCCTGCTGCTGGGGCTGTACGGACTGCAGCTGCTGCCGGTTAATTACGCCGGCCTGGCGTTCATCCTGCTGGGCATCGGATTCATGATCGGCGAAGCCTTCCTGCCGAGTTTCGGCATTCTTGGATTAGGCGGCGTGGCGGCCTTCGTCGCTGGCGCGCTGATGCTGATCGATACCGAGTTGCCGGATTACGGCGTTCCGGTCGGACTTGTCGCCGCCGTCGCGATCGTCAGCGCCGTGCTGATCGGTGCGACCGCCAGCATCGCGCTGAAGACGCGGCGCCGCGCCGTGTTCGGCGGTCCGTCCGATATCATCGGCAGCATTGCCGAAGTGCTGGACGACACGGCCGGCGGCGAGGGCTGGGCCAATGTACGCGGCGAAACCTGGCGCGTGACGAGCGCCACGCCGCTCAGGCGCGCGCAGACGGTGCGCGTGGTCGGCCGCAGCGGGCCGTTGCTCGAGGTGGTTCCTGCAGAACATCCATAACAAGGAGAACAAGCATGATTTTCGAAATCGGTTTTGGGGCCGGGCTGCTGGTGCTGATCGTGGCCACGCTGTTCGGCATGTCGGTGCGCATCCTGCGCGAGTACGAGCGTGGCGTGGTGTTCCAGCTGGGCAGGTTCTGGCGGGTCAAGGGGCCGGGCCTGATCCTGCTGATTCCGGTCGTCCAGCAGATGGTGCGGGTGGACCTGCGCACCATCGTCCTCGACGTGCCGACGCAGGACGTGATCTCGCGCGACAACGTGTCGGTGAAGGTCAACGCGGTGCTGTATTTCCGGGTGATCGATCCGGCACGCGCGATCATCCAGGTGGCCAACTTCCTTGAGGCGACCAGCCAGCTGGCGCAGACCACGCTGCGCTCGGTCCTGGGCAAGCATGAGCTGGACGACATGCTGGCCGAGCGCGAGCGGCTCAACATCGATATCCAGCAAGTGCTGGACGCGCAGACCGATGCATGGGGAATCAAGGTGGCCAACGTCGAGATCAAGCATGTCGACCTGGACGAGTCGATGATCCGCGCGATCGCGCGCCAGGCCGAAGCCGAGCGCGAGCGGCGCGCCAAGGTGATTCATGCGGAAGGGGAGCTGCAGGCTTCGGAAAAACTGATGCAGGCAGCCCAGGTGCTGGCCCAACAGCCGGGGGCGATGCAGTTGCGCTACATGCAAACCCTGACCACCCTGGCGACGGACAGGACCTCGACGGTGGTGTTCCCGATGCCGATCGAACTGTTCGAGCTGATTGCCGGCCGGGTCGCCCCGGACCGGCCGCGCTCTACTTAACGGTCAGCAGTTCGACGTCGAAGATCAGCACCGAGTTGGCCGGGATCGACGCCGAGGCGCGCGAGCCGTACGCCAGCTCCGCGGGGACCACCAGCGTGCGCTTGCCGCCAGCTTTCATGCCCAGCACGCCGCGGTCCCAGCCTTCGATGACAGAGCCGACGCCAAGCGGGAATGCGAACGGGCCGCGCGTGGCCGAGCTGTCGAACTGCGCGCCGCGCTTGTTGGGGGCAGTTTCGCTGTACAGCCAACCCGTGTAGTTGACGGTCAGGGACTTGCCCGGGACTGCCATGGCGCCGCCGCCGACCACCGTGTCGGTGATGACCAGTCCGTCCTGCGGCGTCGCCGCCATCGTGCCCGTGGTGCGCGCCGCATTGGTCGCCGCCACGATCAGGCTGCGTGTTGCGCCGGCATTCGCCGCGTAGCTGAACGCCACGCCGGTGGCCGATTGTCCCTGGAGCGGGCAGGTGCCTGCGCCGAACGCCCAGCTGACGTCGAAGACGTTCTTGCCGGTTGGACGTGGGGTGAACTTGCCCGAATAGCTGCAGCGCAAGGTGGTCGCGCTGAAGGTGCCGTCGGCGTTAACCAGCATGATGTGATGGCCAAGCGTGCCGGCCATGCGCTGGCTGCCGACCAGGTCGGACAGCTTGGCGGGCGCGTTGTAGCGGTAGCTTGCTTCCGCAATGCCGGCGCCCGAAAACGGCAGGGTGCTGCCACCGATCGCAATCGTGCCGGCCAGGCTTACCAGCGACGAATAGTTTGCAGTCAGGCTGCCCAGCACGGCCGGGTTCGGCCCGAAGTCCTTGAGGTCGTTCGCATTGAAGCTACCTGCCGACGAGCTGCCGCTCCCCTGCACGAAGCCGGTCGGCGACAGCGCCCCGGACGTGGCGGTGCCGTAGAAGCCCCAGTATTGGCCATTTTCCAGCACGAGCGAGTTGAACAGGCGGCCGGTGGCAGTCAGCTTGCCCGCGTACATGCCTTGCGCACCAAGCTGGGAGACCAGCGTGTTCAGCGTGAAATCGATGTTCGCTGCGAATGCGGCGGGGTCGGTGGACAGGGTGACCGTCCCCAGCAGGTTACGCACGACCACGTTCGCGTCCAGGCCGCTGTAAGCAAGCTGGCGTTGCGGTGTATTGAGCGCGGTGGTGAAGGCGCCCGCGACCAGCGCCCGTTTGGCGATTTCGTCGCGGTCGGTGAGCTGGGCGCCAGCCATGATCTTGATCGCGGCGGAGGCGCGGGTCATGATTTTACGATCCAACAAGTCCACCCAATATGTCTTGCCTGCCGCATCCGCCGGGCGGCCGAACAGGTTGCGGTAGACCGCGTCGATAAACACGTTATTGTCGCCGGAGTACAGCGCTTGCGATTCGGCACTCGTACCGAAGCCATCGATCACTAAAGCCACCTGGCTGTTGCTGTCGAACGCCACGCTGAGGTCGGCGATGTTGGTCGGCGCACCCAGGTTGCTCAGCAGCTGGGCGAAGTAGTCCACGCCACCCGAATCGCCCGGGCGTCCGAAATAGCCGACGTAAATATGCTGGACAACGTCGTAGTAGGCGCTTGCCGGCTGCGCCTGGGCGGCCACGGTAGCGGACATCCGCGACGCTACGGTCGCCGGCTGCGAATCCGGACTGCGGTCTGCCCCGCAGGCGGCTAACAGGACGGACAGGGAACACAGGGCTGCATATTTCATCGGCTTGGTCATCACACGCTTTCGGTCAGCAAAAAAGGGGTCTTGTAAATCCGAAAGATTATACCGGGGCATGTGTAGAAGATTTTCGCTAATTTGTAAGGCAGGCCGCGAAGTCCTCGAAGGCGCCATAGGCCGGTTCGGTCGGGCGAACGGTGCCGCACAAGTCGGCGCCGGCCAGCGGCGTCGCATCGCGCCGCGGTGCATCGCCGCGCCAGCGCAGGTCGAGACCCGCCGATGCCGAGAACAGGTCGCGCACCGGATGCGCGCCGGTGAACAGCCGCGTCACGCCAGTGTCGAGATTGTCGTCCTCGCGCAACGCGGCGCCATCGCGCGCCACGATCCTTCCGTCGACGATGTTGCCGTGAATCTCAGCGCCGCTTTCCGGCCATCGCGCCTTCATGCCTGCGGTATCCAGCAGGGTGTTGTGGGTGACGGTCGTCGCCGCAGCGCGGTTCAGGTAGATCCCCTCGTCCGAGCACGAAGCGACGAGGTTCGAATCGATCACGCCGCCATCCTGTTCCGGCACGCAGCGCTTGCCGCGGCAATGCGCGGCGATGCTGCCGGCGCCGCCAAACGACAGGCCGGTGCGCTGTCCCGGCACGCTGCGCAGCCTGTTCTCGCAGATGACGACGTTGCGTTCGATCCGGTTGCCCTTGCCGCCGCCGCGCGCCTGCACGCCGAAGCTGGCCCGATCGCCTTTCGCCTTGGCAAAGTCGCTGACGAGGTTGGCGCGGATCGTCCAGTTGCTGGCGGCGGCCAGGTCGACCGCGCCGACGGCTGCCGCGGTGTCGCGCGGGCGGGTATTGCTGATTGTATTGTTCTCGATGACGCCGTTATCCGGATAGGCGTTGCCGTTGCCGCCAATCTTGAAAGGCGTATTGAAATCGGTCACCGTGTTATTGCGGGCGACGAAGCCGGCGCCGCGGCCGATCACATGGAATGCGTGGTCGCAGCCGTCATGCGTCTTGCAGGCGCCGCGGATGTGCAGGTTCTCGAAGGTCCAGTTGGGCGAGGCGACCAGGAAACCTCCGGGAAGACCGAACTCCAGCGTCACGCTGCCCGGCAGGCCGGCACGCACGGTGACGCCGCTGGCGCTGCTGGTCGCCAGATAGGGACGGCCGTTGAAATGATAGGTGCCCGGCGCAAACGTGATCACGTCTCCCGGCTGCGCCTTTTCGATTGCCTTGACCGCGGCGTCCGCGTTGTCTACCGCGACCACGAGTCCGGAAGGCGCAGGCGTGGCCGGCGCAGGCTGCGCGCCGGCGCGCAGCGCTGGAAGGGCCGCCAGCGGTGCTCCCCGTTCCAGTTCGTTGAAGGTAAGCGCAAACCAGGCGCCGATCCGCGCCCAACCGTTTCCGGCGAGGCGGGTTTCAATATAAGGGCCAAACTGGCGCGGCGGCAGCGCCATGCTTTCCAGCGTCCATGCAATGGCGGCCGCGGCGAACACGACGATCAGCAAAACGAAGAGGGCGATTTTCTTGATGGATGGCGAACGGCGCCGGGAGTTCTTGGGCATTGGGTCTTCTTAGTTGCTGCCGATCGCTTCGCGCAGGCGGTACCATGCGAGGCCGGCCAGCTCGTAGCTTGCGTAATAGGATTTCTGTAAGGCCGATGCGCTCGGGACGAAATCGAGCGCCATCAATGGTCCTGCGCCGTAAAACATCGTTGGCGCCGGAATGACTTGCAGGCCGCTGCGTGCAAACACGCGTTCGGCGCGCGCCATGTGCATCGCATTGGTGACCAGCAGGATGCGCCGCACCCCCCTGGCGTTGAGCATGCGCGCCGAGAAGGCGGCATTTTCCGCGGTCGTCGACGAGGCGTCCTCGACCCACTCAACCGGCGTGCGGAAGTCTTCGCGCAGTGCGCGCGCCATGGTGCGCGCTTTCGGTTCATGTGTTCCGTCCGCCGAGCCCTGGCCGCCGGTGACCAGCAGGGGCAGGCCGGTCCGGTGCTGCAGGTGCGCGCCATAGCGCAGCCGGGCCAACGCAGTCAGGTCGGGGATATCCTTGCCGCCGTATTCGGGGGCATGCTCGAGCCGGCCGGCGGCCAGCACGACGATGGCGCCGGCGCCTTCAATCCTGGCCGGGTCGAGTGGCTGCGTCATGCGTTCCAGCGGATGCATCAGCAGGCGCGCGCCGGCATTGGTGAACAGCACCAGCAGCAAGGCAAGGGAAACGCCGGTAAGCACGCGCCCGGCGCGCCGCCTGCGACGGCCGATCAGCAAGCCGGCCGCGGCGCCAAGCAGCAGGCACACGGGCGGCAGCAGGACAACATGGGTCAGCGTGGAGACGAGCAGGTCTGTATTCATGTTGCCATTTTAAATGGCAACGTTGTTCTCCAACAAAATCAATCGAACGGGGGCGAAAAAAAACCCGGGACCGTGGTCGGTCCCGGGTCGGTTCAGTTCATGGCGAAACGGAAGCTCCGCACCTCGATGCCGCTTTGCGCCACGTCACGCGAGCCGGCGGGCCGGGTGTCCATCAACAAATAGCCGGTAACCTCACCGTTCACCGGTTCCGACAGGACCACGCGATACCTCTGGTCCAGCGACACAAAATCGTAGTCCCCCACCGCAACGACTTCAGTCCGCGAGCCGTCGCCGATCTGGATGAACTTGCGGTTAATTCTTTTCATCATGGCCATCGAATCGCCGTTCGACAGGTCGTACGTGCCTTGTAAGCTGTCAAATTCTCCGGCCCAGACCCTGCTGTATTTGGCCGGTAGTTCAATTGTTTTGGGAGCCTCACCCGTGATGGTGACCCGTCCAAGGTCAGACGGTGTCTGCGCTGCGGCTGGCAGGGCCAGGACAGCGAGGGCTGTGGCGAATAGTAGAGATTTCATGACGTACCTCCGGAACCGTTGCCGGTCGGGCTGTCGTCGCTGAGGCACTCGGCGAGCGGAATGTCTGAACATGGCAGCCGTCAGGCGCAGGTTCGATAAATGTTGTAAAAATGAGGGTGCTCGCCAGGCGGAAGGTTTTCAGACGCTCCCGTCTAATAGCACTATAGGTCGGAATTTGTACGCCGTCGAATGAGATTGCGGTCGACTGATCAAAGCAGATGATGCCGGCCCTGAAAGAGCATCCCGGTCGTTGCGCCAAGGCCGCCTGCGATGCGCCAACTTTTTCCCGTTCGGCGTAAAGTCTCTTATCGAATTTGCAAAACAACGTCGGAGAACATGATGAAATGGGAAGGCAACCGCCAGAGTGACAACGTCGAAGACCGGCGCGGCAGCGGCGGCGGGGGACGGTTCGGATTCGGCGGCAAGTCGATCGGTATCGGCACCATCGTGCTGGCGCTGATTGGCTCGGCAGTATTCGGCGTCAATCCGCTGACGATGCTGGACATGCTGAGCGGAGGTTCGGGCCAGGTCGCGCCGGTGCAGCAAGGGCCGGCTACAGCGCCGCCCGCATCGGACCGCAAGGCGATGATGGTATCGACCGTGCTGGCCGATACCGAAGATACGTGGACCGAGCTGTTTCGCGCGCAGGGCGGAACCTACGTCAAGCCCAAGCTGATCCTGTTCTCGGGTGCGACGCCGACGGCGTGCGGCACCGGCCAGAGCGCCAGCGGGCCGTTCTATTGCCCAGGTGACCAGCAGGTCTACATCGACCTCAGCTTCTACGAACTGATGCAGGAACGTTTCCAGGTATCGAGCGAGTTTGCGCAGGCGTATGTGATTGCGCATGAGGTCGGCCACCATGTGCAAACCCTGACCGGCACCGCGGACAAGGTGCGCGCCGCGCAGCAGCGCATGTCGCAAGCGCAGGCAAACCAGCTGTCGGTGCGCATGGAACTGCAAGCCGATTGCTACGCCGGCTTGTGGGCCCATCACGCCAACCGTTCGCGCGGCATCCTGGAACAGGGTGACGTCGAAGCCGCATTGCACGCGGCCAGCGCGATCGGCGATGACGCCATGCAGCGCCGCTCGCAAGGGCAGGTGGTGCCGGATTCGTTTACGCACGGCACCTCGGAGCAGCGCGCGCGCTGGTTCAAGAAAGGCATCGAGAGCGGCCAGGTCGCGGACTGCGACACGTTCGCGGCAAGGCAGCTATAAGCCCTGACGGCTAGGTTTCGACAGTCTTGTCCTCGGCTTGGGCCGCCTGCATCGCCTGCGGCTCTAGTTGCTCCGCATCGACGTTCATGCGGACGAAGGCGCCCCATGCCGCCAGGATCACGGCCGCCGCCACGCCAATCGAGGCGGCGTGCGGCAGCAGTTCGGGCTTGCCGTGGACGAACTGGAACACGGCGATCAGGCATTCGATCGACAGCGACACCACGACCACGATCAGGAAGCGCGACAGGAAACGGCGCACGCGCGTCGGCGCACTGATGTTGGCCGAACGCTGGACTTCCTCCTCCAGCACCGTCTGTCCAAGTTCCATTGCGGCCACCGCGATGGTCAGCAGGCCGATGCATTCAAGGATCAGGTTGAAGCGCGCCTGCACCGGCATGTCCGAGGCCGGCTGCAAGGCCTCCCACATCTCGCTGGCCGCCAGCGCGATCAGGGCGACGGCGCAGAGAAAGAACAGCGCAACGACCAGCATGTAGCCGAACGAGAAAAGCTTCTGGATGATCTTCACGTTATCCTTTTGATTGTCGGACCCGGTCCCGCAACATCATTCCTCGTGATGGTGTTTCTCGTACTCGTCGGCTTCCGCCTTGGTCTTGTGGACGATGCCGTCCGGATGCTCAGGCGGCGTGTAGAGGGTGTACAGGCGCAGCGCTGCGGTTGTCGACGTATTGATGACATTGTGCTCGGTGCCTGCCGGGATAACGACCGCGACCCCATCCGTCAGTTGGTGCCGTTCGCCGTCGAGAATGGCAACGCCTTCTCCCTCTTCCACGCGGATGAACTGGTCATGGCCAGTGTGGTGCTCCATGCCGATTTCCTCGCCCGCTTGCAGGGTCATGATGACCAGCTGGCTGCGCTTGGTGGTATACAGGACCTCGCGGAAGTTATCGCTCGCGAGCGTCTTTTCTTCGATGTTGATGCTGTAGCCTGACATGCTTGCTCTCCCTGGAACGGTAAAAGTGTGGACTGTTTTATCATAATTCAAAAAAGCTCATCGAGTCGCCTGTGACCGCTCTGGTGAACGCGGCGTCCCGGCTTGGGCGAGGTGCTAAACTACGGCCTTCACCTTCAGGCCTCACTCCATGACCAACAATAAAAAAGCCCCCGCCAAAAAAACCGCCGATGCGCCAGCGGGACGGCCAGAGAATCCATTCCTCGACACCGGGTTTTTCTCGCGCATGCGCGACTACACCGAACGCGATGCGGCGTTCTCCAAGGAGTTGAAAGCGATCTCCGAACGCGGCGCCGGCAAGGACGGCGCCGACCCGCGCTACGCGCCGTCGCTCGCCGTTCTGCGCCCGGTAGTCAAGAAAGGCCTGTCGCTCGAGGACATCCTGGGACGTATCGTGGCCGGTGTGGAATCGGGCTCGTGGGAGTCGTGGCTGGCCGCGTATGGTTTCGAGCTGCGCGGGGTGAATTATTCGAAGACAGAACCACGCAATGCGCGGCTGGCGCTGGATCTCAGCCTCGGATCGAAAGCGACGGCGGCATTTTCGAATGCCGGCATTCCGAACTGGCGCAGCCTGGCGGCGGAAGACTGCGCGCAAGTGCAGGTAGAAAAACCAACCGAAAAAACGCCGGCGAAAGCCTGGGCGATTTTCCTGCTGGACGCGCCCGACTGATTATTTTCCCAACAGCGCGAGCGTATGCGTCCATTCCGCATCCCACTCGTCGAGAAAATCGTGCGCCTTGAACGCTTTTCCCAGATGGGATAGCGGAACGCGATAGACATCGTTCAGGCCAAGCGCCAGCGTGACCGGATTCCAGATGGCGTTCTTTTTCGATTTTTTGGCGCTGCCCTTCACCCGCGCGCCTTCATCGCCGAATATTCCGCCGCCTCCGGCCAGCGCCTGCGCAAGATCGATCCTCACCAGCTTGCCGAAAGCGGTGAGCACCTGTTCGGCGTTGATGCCGCTGCGCGACTCCTGCGCCGTCGCTGCCTTTACTGGCTTCGGCTCGGCGTCGCGCTTGATCTGACTGGCGAGGCGCTCAATATCCTTTTTCAGGAATCGCACTTCGTCGAGCGACCGCCTGAATCCGGGCGGCGGAAGCGTGGCGACGATTTTGTAGGCGTCCTTGGTCATCGTGATCAGTACATCTTCGCTACCGGCTGCAAGCCGCTGGGTGTCGCCTTCGAAGAAAATCGGCGCTGCGTACCCGCCATTGGCGTCACCGAACAGTTCCGGATATGCGGCGTCATAATCGAGCCAGACGTATGGAGTGAGGCCATTTTCGATCAGGCGGGCCAGGGTCCAGGCCGAAGCGGTCTGCTGCTCCAGCCAGTCGCACGCTTGTGCGGTGCTTGCGCGGAAGGGAAGGTCGGTCGTCGTCATTGTTCTTTTCCAGCTTACGAAGGTAACATTGTGCGCAGTATGAGGCATGGCGCTATAACGTTGCCACCTAATCGATTAAGGCAGGACGTTGGACCAATTACAGCAGGGATTTCTCTTGACCCGGCACTGGCGCGATACCGCGGCTGGCACCGAGGTCGATTTTTGGCTCGCGACCGACAACGGACCGCGCCGGGTCCGGCTTGCGCCGCATCCGTCGGTGGCGTTCATTCCGGCTGAACAGCGCGAACAGGCCGAACTGGTCTTGCGCGACGAGAAATCGTATGAATTGCGGCCGCTTTCCCTCAGCGACTTTCATCACCGTCCCGTGGTGGGCTTGTACTGCGCGCAGTACCGCCAGTTGTTAAAGCTGGCAAAGCGCCTGCGCGAATATGGCATCGACGTCTACGAATCCGATGTAAGGCCGCCGGAACGCTACCTGATGGAGCGCTTTATCACCGCGCCCGTCTGCTTCAGCGAGCACACGCTCAAACCCGCCCCGGGATACCGGCCGAAGCTGACCCTCGCGTCGCTGGATATCGAAACCACCATGCATGGTGAGCTCTATTCGATCGCGCTTGAGGGCTGCGGCCAGCGCCAGGTCTACATGCTCGGCCCACCGAATGGCGGCGACGAAGAACTCGACTTCGACCTTGAATACTGCGACAGCCATGCCGCGATGCTGGAGAAGCTTAACCGCTGGTTTGAATTACACGATCCGGATGTCATCATCGGTTGGAACCTCGTGCAGTTCGACCTTCGCGTTCTTCACCGCCACGCCGAACGGAACAAGGTGCCGCTGCGATTGGGGCGCGACGGCAGCGAAATGGAATGGCGCGAGCACGGCAAGCAGCAGCATTTCTTCGCCGCGGCGGCCGGGCGCCTGATTGTCGACGGTATCGAAGCGCTAAAATCCGCCACCTGGAGTTTTTCGTCATTCAGCCTTGAGCACGTGTCGCAAACGCTGCTGGGCGAAGGCAAGTCCATCGACAATCCTTATCAGCGAATGGCGGAAATCGACCGTCGATTTGCCGAGGACAAACCAGCGCTGGCGAAGTACAACCTGAAGGACTGCGAACTCGTTACGCGCATTTTCGAGAAAACCGAGCTTCTGATCTTCCTGCTTGAACGGGCCAGCGTGACCGGACTGGCTGTAGACCGCAGCGGCGGCTCGGTGGCGGCGTTCGAGCACCTTTACATGCCGATGATGCACAGGCAGGGTTACGTCGCGCCCAACCTCGGGGACATCGCCGGTGAAAATAGCCCGGGCGGTTATGTCATGGATTCGAAATCCGGGCTGTACGACTCGGTGCTCGTACTCGATTATAAAAGCCTGTATCCCTCGATTATCCGCACCTTCCTGATTGACCCGGCCGGACTGGTGGAGGGGATGCGCGCCGATGAAGAGGACTCGGTAGAGGGCTTTCTCGGCGCGCGCTTTTCGCGCACCAAACACTGCCTGCCCGCGATCGTAAAACGGATCTGGGATGGACGCGACCAGGCCAAGCGCGACAAGAACAAGCCGCTGTCGCAGGCGCTGAAAATCATCATGAACGCATTTTATGGCGTGCTCGGATCGAGTGGCTGCCGCTTCTTCGACCCGCGCCTTGCGTCGTCGATCACCTTGCGCGGGCAGGAGATCATGCACCTGACCCGCAAGCTGATCGAAGATAAAGGCTACCAGGTCATTTACGGCGACACCGATTCGACCTTCGTCTCGCTCAAGCACGCGCATTCCGATGAGCAAGCTGGCGTTATTGGCCGCGAGCTTGTGCGTCATGTGAACCAATGGCTGGTCGAACACCTGAACGAAGCATTCGGTCTTGAAAGCGCGCTCGAACTGCAATACGAAACGCATTACCGGCGATTCCTGATGCCGACCATCCGCGGATCGGACGAAGGCAGCAAGAAGCGTTATGCGGGGCTGATCCTTCGCGCCGACGGCAGCGAGGAGATGATTTACAAGGGACTGGAAACCGTCCGCAGCGACTGGACGCCGCTTGCGCAGCAGTTCCAGCAGGCGCTGTATTTCAAGATATTCAAAGGCGAGCCTTATCAGGACTATGTGCGCGACTATGCGAACCGCACGGCGAGCGGCGAACTGGACGAGATGCTGGTGTATCGCAAGCGCTTGCGGCGGCCGCTCGGGGACTACCAGCGCAACGTGCCGCCGCATGTGCGCGCGGCGCGTATCGCTGACGAATACAACCGGGAACAGGGGCGGCCGCTGCAGTACCAGAACGGCGGCTGGATCCGGTACGTGATTACGCTGGCGGGCCCGGAACCGCTGGAGGTGCGGCGCTCTGCGATCGATTACGACCACTACCTGACGCGCCAGTTGCAGCCCGTGGCTGACGCCATCCTGCCATTTGTCGAGGATGATTTCTCGACGCTGACCAGCCGCCAGAAAAGCTTGTTTTGAAGGCGTCGTCTACTTTTGAAGACGGCCGCGATGGTATTCTGCGGGCTCACAGGCTTCCGGAATATCCATGGCCATCAAGCTAAGTAAAGACACTGAAGAACGCTTGCTCACGTCGCTGCAGCGCTACTGCTCCGACAACTTCGACGAAGAAATCGGCAACCTGAAAGCGCAGATGCTGCTTGATTTCTGCCTGCGTGAAATTGGACCGTCGATTTACAACCAGGCGGTGCAGGATGCGCAAAAGGTCATGCTGGAAAAGGTCACGGAGCTGGAGACCAATTGCTATGAGACGGAATTCGCGTACTGGCAAAAGAAGCGGTGATATTTACGACCTCGTTTCGGATTTCGGTCGACCATAAATCCTGAAGCGTCGATGAAATGCAAACGGGCGGCTTACACCTTTCGGGTCTGCGATAAACGGAAGCGCAAGCTCGTCCCTGTTAAGTAGCTCGAGCGTCCAAGTGGTGTCGCCAAAGAACGCGAAATGGAGCATGCTGGGCGGCGCCAGTTCGAGGTGATCGAATGAACCAGTCGAGTACATCGCGCCGAGCGTCGCCGAGTCGATCAGATTCAGGCGCGAGTCAAGGAGGTAGATTCGCAACGTCTCTTCGTTCGGAATGTCGTCCGTAACAAACGCCAGATAGCACTCGCCCCATCTGACCGTGGCCTCAAGAATTGCACCAGCAATCAACTTCCCCATCGGTTCGCCATGAATGAGGATCTCACTTTGAGGCATAGTCCGATCCGTAAATGGCCGGGCCACCTTTAGTGAGAATTCCGAGGGCGATATTAATTTCATCGGCTTTACCAGAATGACGTGATTCCGAAGGCAGCCAGGGCCCCGCCGGCGAATGCGCCAACTGTAACGCAGACTGGGGCACCCGGCCCGCATGCTAGGCCTGCCATGGCGCCGCCTGCTATTCCGCCTGCGATACCGGCCCCGGTTGTCATTATTTCCCTTCGCGTCGCCGCCACCTTGTCTTCAGAGGTGACAATGTCGTACACAGAAAGCGCGAGCGAGAGACCGAGCACACATCTTCCGACGAACGAGATCCGCGACATGGCATTCGTGACGGCCACGTTTGATTTGGCTGCGGAGGATACAACGGAAGCGTAGATTGCGTTTTTCTGTGAAACGGAAAGCATAGGAAATGAGGCCGCTTTACCGTGAGCTCGCGTAGTTTTCTTTGCAATGATTTCGTTGAGCGTTGTACCGTTTGTCTTCAACCGTTGTGCCATTGCTCGGCCGACGGGCGTGCTGCGCCCTCTGACAACATCCATGACCAGATTGCGGGTCTCTTGTGCCTGCTGCGCCGCTTGCGCCCAGGTTATCCGGTTGCGCGTCGCCTGATCGCGAAGTTTATCCGCCATTCGTTTGATTTCCCGAGTGTAGGTGAGGCGGGCTGAGGAATCTATGGTGAGATGTGCACCTCTGTTCGCTGCCTGTGCTTCGATCGAGTCGATCATGTTTTCAAAGGCGGTGCGGTCTGCTGGTTTGCTCGCGACTTGCATGGTAGCTCTCCTTCAGATCAAAAAGAGAAGCATACGGAGTCGGCTCGGCGGCAAGTTGTGGGATGTCAATTTTTTTTGGATTCGGTTGCGGCTCAATCGGGGTTAGACCCCCAAAGGACAAATCGTGGTCTGGCCCTCGCACGGTGCCTGGCTGAAACCTCTGCAGATTAAGGATATCGCAGACGCGAATGCAGTATGGATACGATTTCAATCGCAGTTACAGTGACGCGGTACGCGAAGATGTAATTAGGGTTGGCGACGAGTTCGCGCGTGCCTGCTACGCGTTCAGGTCGGTACAGATAGGGATGATGAGGTAGTTGAGAAACCTGCGACCAACGGATTAAAAGTGCGTTGCAAAAGACAATTCGAGGTTGTGCGTATCAAAAACAACCGCGAAATCAGCTGTCATTCCGACAGAATCGTCTAAAAAACAGCCCTATAAATTACATGGTGTAACTATTGAATATCGTTTACTGGTATTTATCCCCCGCACCGTCAGGCGTACAGTGGCTTCACCCGATCAGCAAACGATCGGACTTCACCAACAAACTTAACGGAGTTCATTATGACCCAGCAGCAAAAAACCATCATCGTTACTGGCGCCTCGCAAGGCATCGGCGCAGGTGTCGTCCAGGCTTTCCTGGCTCGCGGCTACAACGTGGTAGCAACCTCGCGCAATGTCAGCAAATCCGAGTCCCTGTCTGCATCCGATCGCCTGGCACTGGTTGACGGCGACATCGGTGACGCGGCCACTGCCGCCAAGGTAGTCGAGACCGCCGTGCAGAAATTCGGCGGCATCGATGCCTTGATCAACAACGCCGGCATTTTCATCGCCAAGCCGTTCATCGACTACAGCGCGGACGACTTCAAGGCGCTGGCCCATACCAACCTGGAAGGCTATCTGTACATCAGCCAGCTGGTGGTCAAGCAGATGCTGGCGCAACAGCGCGGCGGCAGCATCGTTAGCGTCAGCAGCACCCTGGCCCAAAGCCCGAACAAGGCCCTGTCCGCATCGGTGCCGATGCTTACCAAGGGCGGCATCGAGGCTATCTCGCGCAGCCTGGCCATTGAATACGCCGAAGCCGGTATCCGTGTCAACGTAGTGGCGCCTGGCTCGGTCGACACCCCGCTGCTGAAAGGCGTTCCACAGGACTTCCTGAAGTCGCTGCACCCGATGGGCACGATTTCCAGCGTCGAAGAAATCGCCGACGCCGTGATTTTCCTGACCGAAGCCAAGCAAGTGACCGGTGAAGTGCTGCGTGTCGACGGCGGCGCGCACATCGGCAAGTGGTAAGTCACAAATAGCAAGTAGCACGTCGTTTTGCTCCCGCCCGCAGTCCTATCTGGCTGCGGGTGGGATTTTGCATGGGCGCGAGCACGACAACAGAATCTGGCCGCGCTGCGGCAACGCCAGATATACGCAGTCTTCGCAGCACGCCGGCCGCGTGCTGGGCCGCTTCCTGGCGGCGTGCCGGGTGGCGCGACTGGAATGCGATCGGTATTTTTCCTGACCAGCATCCCGCTGCTGGCGGGCGCGGGCCCGAACTATCTGGCGCTGCGTTGGGGACAGCAATCCGCCTGGTAAAAATGAAGCGGCCCGCCCGGTTGCCCGGAGCGGCCCGCTTGCTGTCCACGCACTGCTTAGTGATTGCGCGGATCATCCTCGGCACGGATGTACCTGATGCCCAACGGGCCGACGCCGCTGACCTGGGTCATGTAGTCGCCCGATTTGGCCCAGTGAAAGTGCGGTGTGTTGGCCGGCAGCACTATTATTGATCCCGGTGCATAGGCTTGCAGCTTGTCGGGATCGAAGGTGGTGCCCAGGCCGATGTAGAACACGCCGGAGATCACGGTGTAAATGCGGTCTTCCGGATGGCTATGCGGCATCAGCTTGACCCCGGCCGGCAGCTTGACCCGCACCACATAGGCCCCGGCCTTGCCTGGATCGCCGACCAGCACCGCCAGCCGCGCTTCCGGCGGAAACGCCGGGAACGCCTGCCACTCGATGTTTTCAGCCAGGACGGCGCCAAACTGGAACGCCGGTAAACCTGGCTGTCCCTTGCTTGCCGTTTGGGCGCCGGCCACGCCGGCGAACGTCGCCGCGGTGGCGAGTGCAATCAACTTGCTAGTCGGCATCATGTGGCGCCTCCTTCGATTACTTCAGCCTTTTCAGCATAGCCACAGCGACAGCCTTGGCCGACTGTGGATTCTGGCCCGAGATCACTTCGCGGTCTTCGACCACGTTTTCGCTCCATGGCTTGCCTTCGACGAAGCTGGCGCCGGCTGCCACCAGGCCGTCTTGTGGGAACAGTTTCATGTGGCCGCCGTTCAGGAAGCCCTTGGACTGCTCTTCTTCCTCATTGGTAAAGGCGGTCACTTTGTAGCCTTTGTAGATCCAGTTGGCAGGCGCGGCCGGCTGCTTGCCCGATTCCAGCGCGGTCACGAAGCCACGCGCATCCGGGATCGCCGACACCATGGCGATGGTGCCATGGCAGGTAAAGCCGGTGACTTTGCCGTTCTCGTGGAAGTTCGTCAGCAGTTGGCCCAGTTGCTTATCCTTCAGCAGGTCTTGCATAGGGACATGGCCGCCCGGTACGAACACGCCATCGAATTTGTCGTAGCCAATTTTCTTGACTTGCGCGAAGCTGATCGCAGGCGAGCCGGACTTCGAGGTCAGCTTCAGGGAGGCCAGCAGGGCCAGGCTTTCCTGACGAGCCTTCTCGTCGCCGCCGAAGTAGTTCACGTCATTCGATTTCTGGTCCGCGGTTGGCGCCTTGCCGCTTGGGGTGGTGAACACCACCGTGTGGCCAGCCTGGATAAAGGTCTGGACCGGCTGCATCAATTCGTTGATGAAAAAGCCGGTTTGCATGATCTTGCCGTCTTTCAGGTTCAGTTGGTCCTGATCCGACAGCACGACCAGCACGGTGCCGGCGTTAGCGAAGTTGGCGGCGGCGGCCAGCAGGCCGGCGATGATGGTTTTTTTCATTTCAAACTCCCTTATCAATATTGGAACAGCGCGGATGCGTTGATGTAGCCATCTTATTGGGCAGTCGAGCATTGATAAATAGGGATGAATGGAATTTACTTGTTACGTGATGTAATCAAGTGGCGTGAAGACTTGCGTTGGCTAATGAGAAGAATTTCTCGACGTCGATGCGAACCGGCCGCAACCGGACCTTTTCCGAAGCGACCAGAGATCGACCAGACAGCAAAAAGCCCACGAACGCAAATTCGTGGGCTTGATACTAATTCGTGGTAGGCCGTGCGGGATTCGAACCTGCGACCAAGGGATTAAAAGTGCCCGAAGCAGCCGCTATTGTAGAGCCTTCCATGTTGACATTGTTGCCGTCGCGTCTGGGACTTCCTTGAACCGCCAGATTCATCGGTGAATGTCGCCGTTCCCGTAGATTTGGACGATCCTTGGCCGTGATGGATCCAGCTTGATCCTATTGGATCTGGCCCCGACCAGAGAGCGACCAGAACATCGCAGTGCAGGAAGCAAACCGAGGGTTCATCCGAAGAGCAAACCGAGGGTTCATCCGAAGGTGGTTCGCCTTGAAGATCACGGATACTGCTGCCGCGAATGCAGTATGGAGACTATTTCGATCGCGATAGCGCTGACGCGATACACGACAATGTAATTGGGGTGAGCAACGAGTTCACGCGTGCCGGATACCCGCCCAAGGCGGTACAGATACGGATGGTGTGGTAGTTGTGACACCACACGCTCGATATCTTCGTATAGGTCGAGGGCGGATTGCGGGTTGCGCTCCGCAATATATTCGAGGGTTGCCGCGAGATCTGCTTGCGCTTCAGCGCGCCACAGGATCGGAAGCATGGGCGCGGCGCTTTGCTTCGATAATATCCCGCAACGTGGCCATTACCTGGTCATGCGGCGTCGACGGGCGCTGGTCGTCAAGCGACGCTTGAACTTTCGCTCGAAACCAGCGATCGTGCTCTTCGGCCTCAGCGACCGTGGCGAACTCTGACTCAATCGGTGATAGGACGGTACTCATAGTCTGGTAATTATACGGCAGGCTGACAGATGATGGCCGCTTGCCTCGTGATGGTTGGTGGTTGTCAATACAGCATTGATTAATTTCCCGGAAACATGGAGTTGTGCACGCTTGGCCTTGTGTGTGACTTGCGTCGATGGCTTCTCGCAGCTTGGCCATGACATGGTCAATAACACAGTGCGCCCCTTCGTCGTGCCGGTGCGCGAGACCTGTCATTTCGTCTGGAACGCGCCATGGTGCCGAGCCACGGAGTTCAAATCCGTGGCTCAGGCCTCGTAGGCGGCGTTCACGGTCGAATGGATGAGGCTGGGCATGCCTCATCGCGTGGCGTGCCGTTTGGGCCGTGCTGGTGCGGTCCTGTCCGGTCCATTTCCGGTCGTGGTGGCGGTCGGTCAGGCCTATTGCGCGGCGAACTGGCGCAAGTTCAGTATTCTTCGGGCAGCAGGATCATTGTCGATACGCTGGGGCCTCGGTGACGTGGCTGTCAATGCGGCCCGCGCGCCCGCAATGCGCCAGGAACGCAACATTATGGACAAGGACAATGAGCAGAAATTCCGTGCTTTGCAGGAGAAGAGTAAAGGGGCGTAGCTAAAATCACTGGCGATGCCACGCCGCTGACGAAGGTCAATGGTGGGGAAAAACGGGCGCAAAGTACGATAGATTACCGGAGACCCTTCGGCACGATTGATAAACTCGGCGAAGTGCCCCTTTTTTTGTGCGACAAGCCATGCGGACCGGCACAGACCGGACCTTTTTCGAAGCGACCAGAGAGTGACCAGAACGCAAAAAGCCCACGAACGTGAATTCGTGGGCTTCTTGGTTATTCGTGGTAGGCCGTGCGGGATTCGAACCTGCGACCAACGGATTAAAAGTCCGCTGCTCTACCAGCTGAGCTAACGACCCGAAAGAGGCAAGATTATAGCGCGGCTTTTTTGTTTGCGCTAGGGTCTTGTTGCATAACAATGCAAATCAGGTCAGCGCTGCAGTCACCTTCAATACTTCGTCGGCCGTCGTCACCCCTTCGATAATCTTGTGCGCGCCGGCGATGCGCAGCGGTTTCATGCCGTCGGCGACACTCTGCTTGCGCAGGCCGAGCAGGTCGGTGTCTTCGCCGATCAGCTTGGTGAAGTCTTCGGTGATCGTCAGTAATTCGTAGATGCCGGTGCGCCCGCGGTAACCGGTTTGCCGGCACTCCGGGCAGCCGATTGGCCGGTACACGGTTTGCGGCTTTGGAATCTTCCAGGCGCCGCCGATGCTTTCCCATACGTCGTCGCTGATATGGCCATCTGGCGCCTTGCAGTGGGGGCACAGGGTACGCACCAGTCGCTGGGCCATGATGCCGATCAGCGTCGCCTCGAGCAGGTAGTAGGGCACGCCGAGTTCCAGCAGGCGCATCACGGCCGATGGCGCGTCGTTGGTGTGCAGCGTCGACAATACCAGGTGTCCGGTCAGCGCGGCCTGGATCGCCATTTCCGCCGTGCCAAGGTCGCGGATCTCGCCGACCATGATGATGTCCGGGTCCTGCCGCATCAGCGCTTTCACGCCGTCGGCAAACGACAGGTCGATGCCCGGTTGTACCTGCATCTGGTTGAACGAAGCTTCCACCATCTCGATCGGGTCTTCCACCGTGCAGACATTGACTTCCGACGTGGCAAGCGCCTTGAGCGTGGTGTACAGCGTGGTCGTCTTGCCCGAGCCGGTCGGCCCGGTGACGAGGATGATGCCGTGCGGCCTGGTGGTCAGGTCGTCCCAGCGGCGCGCGTCGTCCAGCGGGAAGCCGAGTTCCGGCAGGGTCTTGACCACCACCTCCGGATCGAAAATACGCATCACCAGCTTCTCGCCGAACGCGGTCGGCATTGTCGACAGGCGCAGCTCGACTTCCTGGCCACCACTGGTGCGCGTCTTGATACGCCCGTCCTGCGGGCGGCGCTTTTCGATCACGTCCATGCGGCCAAGCAGCTTGATGCGCGCGGTCATTGCGATCATCACGACCGCCGGCACCTGGTAGACCTGGTGCAGCACGCCGTCGATGCGGAAGCGGATCACGGCGAGTTCGCGTTTCGGTTCGAGGTGGATGTCGGAGGCGCGCTGCTCGAACGCGTATTGCCACAGCCAGTCGACGATGTTGACGATGTGCTGGTCGTTGGCATCGACTTGCTTGTTCGACTTGCCGAGTTCGACCAGTTGCTCGAAGTTGTTGCGCAGCGCGAGGTCCTGGCCGGTCGTCTTGTTGGCGTCCTTGATCGACTTGGCCAGGCTGAAGAACTGCGAGATGTACTGTGAGATGTCGAGCGGGTTGGCCAGTGCCAGCTGGATCTTGCGGCGCGAGATCTTGGAGATCTCCGCTTCCCATTCGGTGACGAACGGGTCGGCGGTGGCGACGGTCAGCGTGGTGGCGGTCAGCTCCAGCGGCAGGATGTTGAAGCGCGCAGCGTAGCTGGCGGACATCACATCGGCCACCCGGGTAAAGTCGATTCTCAAAGGGTCGATGCGCACGAAGGGCAGGCCGACTTTACTGGCAGTGTATTCGCTCAGCAGGTCGAGCGTGAGCAGGCGGTTGGGCGGCTGGGCTGAGATCAGCTTGCACTGGGCGATGGCCGACAGCGGGTGCATCGAGCCAACCGCATTTTTCAGGATGCCCTGGGCCTGCGTGAAGCTGGCTTTGACATTGGCTTTTTCGACGATGCCGTCGGTAAGCAGCCACGAGAAGATCGTCTGGAGGTCGAGCGAGCGGTGCGGCCTCGGGCCGCCCGGCGCTGCTGTTGCCGTCATTGGTTTCACGTCTGCGTTCAAGCCGTCTCTCCGTGCTGGCGCTGCTGGTTATTCTGCGGCCTGGATCCCTTTGACCCACGATTTAGCCGGCAGCTTGGTCGTTGCGACGATCTGCGCCGCGCGCGCCTTCAAGGCCTCGATGTCGAGGACAGGGCGCTGCTTGAAGCAAATCGCGACCACATTACCATCATGCACTTCTGGCAGGCATATTACCTCGTCGAAGGCGAACTTCATTGCCTTGATGTTCCTGGCGAAGCTCGGATGGTCGCCGAACAGGTTGACTGTCATGATGCCGCCGTCAGCCAGGCATTCCTTGCACGCCTGATAGAACTCGGGCGTGTCCAGCACCGGCCCGCGCGCGGTGGCGTCGTAAAGGTCGCACTGGATGACGTCGTAGGCGCCATGGTTGGCCTCGTCGTGGACGAAATCGAACGCATCCATTTGGACCACGTCGAGGCGTTCATCGTTCGCCGGGAGCTTGAACATCGACTCGCAGATCGTGACAACCGATTCGTTCAGTTCGACGGCGGTGACTGTCGCTTCAGGAAACTGGCGGTAGCAGAACTTGGTGAGGGTGGCGGAGCCGAGGCCGAGCTGGACGATCTTGCGCGGCTGTTCGATGAATAGCATCCAGGCCATCATCTGCTGGGCGTATTCGAGTTCCGGCCAGTCCGGCTTGCGGATGCGCATCGCGCCTTGCACCCATTCGGTGCCGAAGTGCAGGTAGCGGACGCCGTCCTGTTCGGAGAGGGTGACTGGGGCAAACTTTGGTTTGCGGGCGGGCTTGCGCGAGGATTCGACTTGTTCGATGGATTTGCGTTTGATGAGCATAATGCGGCCTGGGGAGATCGGGGCATTATAGCGTGGGGAGAGGGGGGCGCTCTAGAATCGTAGGGTGTGGAAGAGCGGGGCGGCCCCGGCGGCAGCCACGCTTTTCCACCGCTACCAAAGCGGGGGGATTTTTACTGATTCATCTCGGGCTCGACCGATACGCGCAGGCGCACACGGTTGCCCGGATCGCGCGGCATCACCGTCGTATAGCTGCGGCCGCGATAGTCGTAGGTAACCTCATAGCCATTCGTGCGCGACTCGATCGCTTCAACCGTGCGGCACTGGCGAACTGCCTGTTCCTGATACTCGGCTTGCGGCACCGGACGGCCATCGTTCTGTACCTTGTCGCCGACCATCGTGCCGGCAACGACGCCGACAGCGGTCGCCGCCGCACGGCCAGAGCCGCCACCCACCTGGTTGCCCAGCAAGCCGCCGGCAATCGCGCCGAGGATGGCGCCGCCCGAACCGCGTTGCTGCTGCTGCGCTACCGGGACCTGCACATATTCGGTGCGGCATTCCTGGCGCGGCTCGCGGATCTGCTCGACGCGCGGCTTGACGCGAACGACGTTGCCATAATCTTCAAACTCCGCAACCTGGGCCTGCGCCAGCGGCAACGCGCATACGCCGAGTACGGTCATCATCATTTTGGTGTGCAAGTTCATCTGGAACCTCGTCTGAATTCGGTGTGGGACTGCATTGTGTACTGCTCCAGAACTAATAGTAATACGGGGCGGGGCGAAGAATTAATCCACATGGCAACAAGATGTAACAGACCGCTAACTCATCCGGACGCCGCAGATACTGCTCAGTTGGCGCTTTTGCATGGAAATCTTTCTATATTTTCACAAATCTGGTGCGGTTAATCACATTCGGGTTGATTCAACTACCACAAAACGTTACCCTTATATGATTCAGGGATATATTGGCGCGTGGAAACCAACCTAGGAGACAAGTGTTTGCACCAGCAAACGCGTAGCGCATTTGCATCGAAAAAGAAAAAACACCCCGTTCATCAGGTCGATTTGAGGGAAAAATGAGTTTGTTAATATCAGTGCCGCCTAACCTAGTGCAGTCCATTCGTGCGTTCCGGGTAACGGAGCTGCAGGAGGAAGCCGCTCGCCTGGGGCAGCACTTTCTGTACGCTCACTGCGCCGACATGCTGACGAAACAGCAGGTGTGCGCGCGCATTGGCGAGAACTTCCATTTTCCTAAGCCGGCAAGCAAGAACTTCGAAGCACTGCGCGTCTCGCTGACCGACACCATCCATAAGGCCGGCCCGCAACCGGGCTTCCTCGTCGTGATCGAGCAGTTGCCGAACACGCAGAAGTTCGACAAGGAAGCGCGCGAGACCCTGCTCGACGTATTCCGCGATGCGGCCGACTTCTGGGCCGAGAAGAAAGTCCCGTTCCGGGTATTCTACTCCTTCGAATAAGCCCGCAAGGGCCGTTCACCAGCGCGGCATGTTGTTTGCTGCGCCGCATCATTTTTAGCCCGTTTCCTTGGTTCGGCCTGTCCGCCGGGGTACAATGCGCGCTATGAAAAACATTGTCATCCTTATTTCCGGTCGCGGCAGCAACATGGAAGCGGTCGTGCATGCTGCGCGCTCAGAACAGTGGCCTGCGCGCATCGCGGCTGTCATCAGCAACAAAGCCGACGCCAAGGGTCTCGAGTTCGCCCAGGCGCACGGCATTCCCACCGCCGTAGTGCCGAACAAGGATTACGCCACCCGCGCAGAGTTCGATGCGGCGTTGCAGGAAGCGATCGACAGTTTTTCTCCTGACCTGGTCGTGCTTGCGGGCTTCATGCGCATCCTGACCGCGCCGTTCGTCGAGCATTACGAAGGCCGGATGCTGAATATCCATCCGTCGCTGCTGCCGCTGTTCCCTGGCTTGCATACGCACCAGGCGGCGATCGATAGCGGTGTTGCCGAGCATGGCGCGACGGTGCATTTCGTGACCGCGCAGCTTGACCACGGCCCGGTCGTGGCGCAGGCCAAAGTCCCGGTCCTGCCGGGCGACACCGAAGACACGCTGTCGGCGCGCGTGCTGGTGGAAGAACACAAGCTGTACCCATATGCCATCCGGCTGTTTGTCGAGGACCGGCTCAGCATCGTCGGCGGCGACGTCCGCATTGCCGACACAGTAAATATTTAAGCGAAGGAATTACATGAGACTGCCACCAGCGATCCTGGCCAATACGGAAGAAGTACTGCGCGAGATTCTGCGTTTTTCGGCGCCTGCCGACACCACCTTGTCGCGCTACTTCAAGGATCACCCACGCCTGGGCGGCCGCGAGCGCGGCGCCATCGCAGAAGGCGTGTACGCAGTGTTGCGTAACAAATCCTTCTTTACCGATTTCGCCGGTTCCGGCAATGGCATGCGCCGCCTCGCGATCCTCGGCCTGGCCGAAGCGGTCGGCGCCGATTCGCTGGGCGGACTGTCTGATGAAGAAACCGAGTTCCTCGCGCGGATCAAGGAAATCGACCGCACGCTGATGCCGGCGCAAAAGCGCGCGAACCTGCCCGATTGGCTGTACGAAAAATTCGTCGCACAATATGGCGAAGAAGAAACCGTCACCCTGGCCGAAGCCCTGAACCAGCCGGCGCCGCTCGACCTGCGCGTCAACTCGATCAAGGCAACGCGCGACGATGTGATGAACGAACTGGCGCTGGCGCCGATCACCGCCGAGCCAATGCCGTTCGCGCCGCTCGGCCTGCGCGTGCACAAGAAGCCATCGCTGCAAAACCTGCCGTTGTTTAAGTCCGGCGCGATTGAAGTGCAGGACGAGGGCAGCCAGGTGCTGGCGCAGATCGTCGGCGCCAAGCGCGGCGAGATGGTGGTCGACTTCTGTGCCGGTGCCGGCGGCAAGACGCTGGCGCTGGGCGCGCTGATGCGCAACACCGGCCGCCTGTATGCATTCGACGTTTCCGAAAAGCGCCTCGCCAAGCTGAAGCCGCGCCTCGCACGCAGCGGCCTGTCGAACGTGCATCCGGTCCAGATCGCGCACGAACGCGATGTCAAGATCAAGCGCCTGGCCGGCAAGGTTGACCGCGTGCTGGTCGACGCGCCGTGCTCCGGCCTGGGCACCCTGCGCCGTAACCCTGACGTCAAGTGGCGCCAGAAACCGGAAGCCGTGACCGAAATGCATGACAAACAAATCGCCATCCTCGACGGCGCCGCGCGCCTGCTGAAGGGCGGCGGCCGCCTTGTCTACGCGACCTGCTCGCTGCTGGATGAGGAAAACAACCAGGTGGTCGAGCAGTTCCTGGCCGCGCACGACGACTTCGAGCTGGTTCCGATGAGCAAAGTGCTGGCCGAGCAAAAGATCGACCTGGAAATGGGCGACTACTTGAAACTGCTGCCGCACAAGCACCAGACCGACGGTTTCTTCGCAGCGGTCCTCGAGCGCAAGAAAATGGTCAAGCCGGTAGCGCCTGCCGCTACTGAAGAAGCTGACGCGGAAGAAGAATAAGCGCGCAGCCGATGCCACTGTCGAACCTGCTTAACGACCTGCTCACCGATATCCGCGACCCGCATCTGCTGTGGCAGGCTGTGACGATCGCGGCGTGCGTGGGCCTGGGCTGGTTCCTCGCGCGCCAGATCCGTAACAACTACGGCAAGGGCAGCGCGGAGGAGGGGCGCAACGGCGTCGTGCATGCGGGTGTGGCCAGTTTCGGGCATGTGCTTGCGCCTTTGCTGGTTGTCGCGCTGATCTTTGTGGCGAAGCTGGCGCTGGCGCCGTTCCTTCACAATGTCCACCTGCTGCGCGTGGCGCTGCCGGTGTTCGGTTCGCTGGCGGTGATCCGCCTCGCCTTCTACCTGTTGCGCCGCGTGTTTGCCCGCCATGGGCCGATCGGCGCCACCATCCTCACGTTCGAGAAAATCTTCGCGCTGCTGGTGTGGCTTGCCGTCGCGCTATACCTGACCGGGCTGTGGCCAGACGTATTCAAGTTCCTGGACGGTACCGAACTGCCGCTGGGGCGCAACAAGGTGTCGCTGGCCACGATCCTTCAGGCTACGGTCTCGGTGGTCATTTTCCTGATGCTCGCACTGTGGGCAGGCACCGCGCTCGAAGAGCGGCTGATGCGCGTCGAAGGCCTGCACACGTCGCTGCGCGTGGCGATGGCGCGCATGAGCCGCGCCTTGCTGATCCTGGTTGCGGTGCTGGTCAGCCTGTCGATGGTGGGCATCGACCTGACCGTGCTGTCGGTATTCGGCGGCGCCCTGGGTGTCGGCCTCGGCCTCGGCCTGCAAAAGATCGCCAGCAATTACGTGTCCGGATTCGTCATCTTGCTGGAACGTAGTTTGGCAATTGGCGACACGATCACCGTCGACAAATACAACGGCAAGGTCGCGCGCATCAACACGCGCTACACTGTGTTGCGTAGTTTGGACGGAACCGACTCGATGGTGCCGAACGAAATGCTGGTGTCCGGCGCGGTGGTCAATTCTTCACTCTCGGACAAGAAGACGCGCGTGGTCACCTTGATGACGGTTGGTTTCGACACCAATCTCGATAGCCTGCTGCCGAAGCTGGAAGCGGCCGTTGCGTCGCTGCCGCGAGTGATGGCGGCCCCGGCGCCGGCCGCCATGCTCAACCGTTTCGCCGCTAACGGACTCGAGCTTGAAGTAGGGATGTGGATTGCCGACCCGGATACGCGCGGCAGCGTGTTGTCGGAAGCAAATCTGAAGATATGGTCGCTCTTGCAAGCGGAAGGCGTCAGCTTCCCGAAAAACGCGAGTGTTCCTGACCAGACCTGACAACGTACCTGAAATGATTGGTGACAATCGTTCCGTGCATCAGTAGATCAGCGTAAAATGGAGGTTCCCTGCACGTTGTGAAATAAATGCTGCGTGGTGGGAAAGCCACCATTTTGGAGCAGGAATGAATTTGTTCAGCAACATCGTAAATGCAGTGCTTGATTTTCTCTCGACCGGGATTGTTGGCCTCACCGGTTGGCAAGTTGTAATCTACACCCTGATCGTCACCCACATCACGATCGCCGCCGTCACCATCTACCTTCACCGTCACCAGGCGCACCGCGCGCTGGAACTGCACGCCATTCCGAGTCACTTCTTCCGCTTCTGGCTGTGGCTGACGACCGGCCAGGTCACCAAGGAGTGGGCGGCGATCCACCGCAAGCACCACGCCAAGTGCGACACCGAAGAAGACCCGCACAGCCCGGTAACCCGCGGCATCAAGAAAGTATTCTTCGAAGGCGCTGAACTGTATCGCGCGGAATCGAAAAACCTCGAGACCATGCAGAAGTATGGCCACGGCACGCCGGACGACTGGATGGAGCGCAACGTCTACACCAAGTACAGCTGGATGGGCGTGATACTGCAGCTGGTGATCAACGTTGCGCTGTTCGGCGTGATCGGCCTGACGATCTGGGCGATCCAGATGATGTGGATCCCGATCACGGCGGCCGGCATCATCAACGGCATTGGGCACTACTGGGGCTACCGCAACTACGATTGCGCCGATGCGGCGACCAACATCATTCCGTTCGGTATCCTGATCGGCGGCGAGGAACTGCACAACAACCACCACACGTATGCGACCTCGGCCAAGCTGTCGTCGAAGTGGTACGAGTTCGACATCGGCTGGGGTTATATCCGTGCGCTGGAGATCGTTGGCCTGGCAAAGGTAAAGAAGGTTGCGCCGAAGCCGGCGTTCGAGCACGGCAAGCTGGTGGCCGACTTCGATACGCTCCAGTCGGTGATTGCCAACCGCTACGACGTGATGGCCAAGTATGCCAACTCGGTCAAACATGCATGGCGCGAAGAGATTGAGCACCTGAAGCACAAGACCGAGCCGCGCATGCTGAAGTCGAGCATCAAGCTGATGCAGCGTGAACCGGGCAAGCTGGAAGCGCCGCACAAGCAGCAGCTGAGTGAGCTGTTCCAGCACAGCAAGGCGCTGGAAACGATGCACAACATGCGTGTCGAGCTTGGCGCGATCTGGGAACGTTCGCACTTCACGCGCGACCAGCTGCTGCATCAGCTGCAAGATTGGTGTGCGCGGGCGGAAGCGTCGGGCATCAAGTCGCTGCAGGACTTCTCGCTGAGGCTGCGTAGCTACGCTTAATACGACGCTTGCACGTTATGTGAAAAACGGCTCCTCGGAGCCGTTTTTGCGTTTGGGCGGAACGCGGCGTTCTCGCACGTCTATGACGGCGCCGGCTGGTCATGGCGGATTGCGGGCTGCGCCCTTATCCAGCCTGCGGCAGGCGGTCGTTCCAAGCCGCAAAACAAAAAAGCCGCAAACTTGCGTTTGCGGCTTTCTGCGAACCAGGTACCAGATCAGTATTACTTGATCTTGGTTTCCTTGTACATCACGTGCTTGCGTGCTTTAGGATCGAACTTCATGATCTCCATTTTTGCAGGCATCGTGCGCTTGTTCTTGTCGGTGGTGTAGAAGTGACCCGTGCCTGCAGTCGATTCCAGCTTGATTTTGTCGCGGCCAGTTTTTGCCATGATTGCTCCCTAATTTAGACTTTTTCGCCACGAGCGCGCATGTCGACCAGAACTGCGTCGATGCCCACTTTGTCGATGACGCGCAGACCGGCGTTAGACAAACGCAGGGAGACCCAGCGGTTTTCCGACTCTACGAAAATACGGCGGTTCTGCAGGTTAGGCAGAAAACGGCGTTTGGTTTTGTTGTTAGCGTGCGATACGTTGTTACCAACCATCACGCCCTTTCCAGTAACTTGGCAAACACGTGCCATAGCGCACTCCTTGAAAATATCCAAAATTGGAAAAAAGAGAGTATAGCGTGAAAACCATCACTGAATCAATGACTTGTGAAAAACAATAGTGTCACCCATCCTGTCGGTAATTTAACAATTGTGAATTCGTGCCATTTGCCTTGATTAGCAAGGGTGTATCGGCTAACCCGGCCTTACATCTGGCCATGTTCGGCGAAGGAATGGACCTGTGGCCCGGCGACAACAAAATGGTCGAGCACCCGTACATCGACCAGGGCCAGCGCCTGCACCAGCGCCCGCGTCAGCATCAGGTCGGACTCGCTCGGTTCCGCCACGCCGGAAGGATGGTTGTGGACGAGCATGACACTGGCGGCATTGTGTGCCAGCGCCTTCTTGACGACCTCGCGCGGGTACACGCTGGTGTGCGTCAGCGTGCCAGTGAACATCTCTTCTTTCTGGATCAGCCTGTTCTTCACGTCCAGGAACAGCACGACGAAGGATTCGTGATGCTGCCGCCCCAGCTGCAAGGTCAGGTAGCTGCGCACGGCAGTCGGGGAACCGAGCAGGTCGCCAGCACGCAGCTGCTCGCCGATCGCGCGTTGCGCCAGCTCCAGCACAGCCTGTAACTGCGCGTATTTCGCCGCGCCCAGCCCGGGGACCGTCGCGAATTCGCGCAAACTGGCATTGAACATGCCGCCCAGCGATCCGAAGCGGGTGATCAGGTCGCAGCCAAGGTCCACGGCGCTCTTGCCTTTGATGCCGACGCGCAGGAACACGGCCAGCAGTTCCTGGTCGGACAGGGCAGGGGCGCCGTCCCTGATCAGGCGTTCGCGCGGCCGCAGGTGTTCCGGCCAATCCTTGATGCCCATCCTTGCTCCTGTCTGAAGTGGCGGTTGATGAGGCGGGCGCGGGCGCAGTGGCTTACAATATGGGATTACCGATTTTTGCTACCATTATGTCCAGCCCATCCGCACCAGTTGTCAACGAGTCCTCTTACCTCACGCTGCATTATCGGCTCGCGTCGATGGACGGTACTGATCTGATTACTACTTTCGGCGGGAACCCGGCCACCCTGATGCTCGGCCAGGGCCAGTTGGCGCCGTCGCTTGAAGCCTGCCTGCTCGGCCTGCCTGAAGGTACGCACCAGACCTTCGAGCTGGGCCCGGAGCAGGGCTTCGGCGAACGCAGCCCTGACCTGGTGCAGGCGGTCTCGCGCGCGACGCTGGACGAAAACTCGGCGCCGGACGCCGATTACAAGGTCGGCGACCTGGTTGACTTCGCCGCACCTGGTGGCGGCCGTTTCGCCGGCGTTCTGCGTGAACTGGGCGCAGAAAGCTGTATTTTCGACTTTAATCATCCGCTCGCGGGCCAGACGCTCAAGTTCGAAGTTAACCTGATCTCGGTTTTGTAACAGGACCATCCATGGAAAACGAAATTCTCCTGGCCCAGCCGCGCGGTTTCTGCGCCGGCGTGGACCGCGCCATCGAAATCGTCGAGCGCGCGCTGCTTCAGTTCGGCGCGCCGATCTACGTGCGCCACGAAATCGTCCACAACGCCTACGTCGTGGACGACTTGCGCAACAAGGGCGCGATCTTCATCGAGGAGCTCGATGACGTCCCGGCCGGCAATACGCTGGTGTTCTCCGCCCACGGCGTCTCGAAGGCCGTGCGCGCCGAAGCCGAGAGCCGCGGCCTGAAGATCTTCGACGCTACCTGCCCGCTGGTGACCAAGGTCCACGTCGAAGTGGCCAAAATGCGCAAGCAGGGCTGCGAAATCGTGATGATCGGCCATGACGGCCACCCGGAAGTCGAGGGCACGATGGGCCAGACCGAAGCGGGCATGCATCTGGTCGAAACGGTAGCAGACGTAGCGACGCTGCGGGTCGGCAACCCTGACCAGCTGGCCTACGTATCGCAGACCACCTTGTCGGTCGACGATACCGCCGACATCATCGCGGCGCTCAAGCAGCGCTTCCCGAACATTATCGAGCCGAAGAAGGGCGACATCTGCTACGCCACCACCAACCGCCAGGAAGCCGTCAAGTTCATGGCGCCTCAGGTGGATATTGTCGTCGTCGTCGGCAGCCCTAACAGCTCGAACTCGAACCGCCTGCGCGAAGTGGCCGACAAGATGGGTACGCCGGCCTACATGGTCGACAACGCGGCCCAGATCGACCCGCAATGGCTCGAAGGCAAAGTGCGGATCGGCGTCACCGCGGGCGCGTCGGCCCCCGAGGTGCTGGTGCAGGCCGTCATCGACCGCCTGAAGCAGCTGGGCGCGCGCAGCGTCCGCGCGCTCGACGGTGTCGAGGAGCATGTCACCTTCCCATTGCCGAAAGGCCTGGACGGCATCAAGGTCAACGCCGATTGATCGGAGATATTTACAGTTGGCAAGAGAATATTTTGCGGGCCCTTGATTTTCCGGTGTTAGTTTTTACGAAACCTCGCTATGATGATGGCGCTCGGAATTATTGCTATCCGGTGCGCCGGCATCGTTCGCGCATAGGATAGGGTGCAGTTGCAGCGGAAACATGAGACACGTGTAATCCCGGTCGGGATGCGGCGTTTGTGAAGCGCGTCAGGCCATGAGCGGCACTACGGACTTTCTCCGGGGTGCCGTTTTTATTAGCTCTATAATAAAAGAGGCAAGTAAACCATGGATACCTTTATCCAACAGATTATCAATGGTCTGGTGCTGGGCAGTATGTACGCCCTGGTGGCACTGGGCTACACGATGGTGTACGGTGTTCTGAACCTGATTAACTTCGCCCACGGCGACGTACTCATGATCGGCGCCATGGTCGGCCTGTCGATCCTTAAACTCCTCGATGTCTTCATGCCCGGCCTGCCCGGCGCGGTGCAACTGGCGATTGCCATTGCAGGTGCGATTCCGGTCTGTATGCTGGTTAATATCATCATCGAGCGCGTCGCCTACCGCCGCCTCCGCAACGCCCCCCGCCTCGCTCCCCTGATTACCGCCATCGGCGTCTCGACCCTCCTCACCACCTTCGCGATGATGATCTGGGGCCGCAACCCACTGCCTTTCCCGCAACTGCTGTCGACCGAACCAATCGCCATCGGCGGCGCCGTTATTTCCCAGACCCAGGTCTTGCTGCTCGCGCTGGCTGCCCTGTCGATGGGCGGGCTGGTGCTGCTGGTTGAAAAAACCAAGATGGGCCGCGCCATGCGCGCCACCGCCGAGAACCCGCGCGTTGCCGGGCTGATGGGCGTGGATTCGAACAAGGTCATCGTCGCCACCTTCGCCATCGGCGCGGCGCTGGCGGCGGTGGCCGGCGTGATGTGGGGCGCCAACTACTCGTCGATCCAGTTCGCGATGGGCTTCCTGCCTGGCCTGAAGGCCTTCTCGGCCGCGGTGCTGGGCGGTATCGGGAATATCTACGGCGCGATGATCGGCGGTATCCTGCTGGGCCTGATCGAAGCGATGGGCGCAGGCTACATCGGCGACCTGACCGGCGGCTTCCTTGGCAGCCACTACCAGGACATCTTCGCCTTCGTGGTGCTGATTATCGTGCTCACGATCCGGCCTTCCGGCATCATGGGTGAACGCGTCGCTGACCGCGCCTGATCGAACCAGACAAGGAAATCATCATGAAACTTCTCTCTTTCGACGTCGAACACAATCCGCGCAAGGCCTACACCAGCATGGCCATCGTGCTGGCGCTGCTGCTGATCTTCCCGTTCGTTGCCCAGAATTTCGGTAACTCCTGGGTCCGCATTGTCGATATCGCGCTGCTGTACATCATGCTGGCGCTCGGCCTGAACATCGTGGTCGGCTTTGCCGGCCTGCTCGACCTTGGTTACATCGCGTTCTTCGCGGTCGGCGCCTACCTCACCGGCCTGCTGGCGTCGCCGCAGTTCGCCGCCTTGCTCGAATCGATCGTCTACCAGTACCCCGTGCTCGGGGAATGGCTGGTCGCAGTGATGGGCCCGGAAATTGTTGAATCCGGCGTGCACCTGTCGGTCTGGTTCATCGTGCCGCTGGCGGCCGCGGTCGCGGGCCTGTTCGGCGCGCTGCTCGGCGCCCCGACCCTGAAGCTGCGCGGCGACTACCTGGCCATCGTGACCCTGGGCTTCGGCGAGATCATCCGTATCTTCATGAACAACCTGAACGACCCGATCAACTTCACCAACGGTCCGCAGGGCATCAACATGATCGACCCGATCCGCATCTTCGGCGTGTCGCTGGCGGGTGAGGCCGGTTCGAAGGCAACCGTGTTCATCGGCGACTTCGCGATGCCGTCGGTGAATGCCTACTACTTCCTTTTCCTGTTCCTGTGCATCGCCACCATCTTCATGACCTCGCGCCTGCAGCATTCGCGCCTGGGCCGGGCGTGGGTGGCGATCCGCGAAGATGAAATCGCCGCCAAGGCGATGGGCATCAACACCCGCAACGTCAAGCTGCTCGCGTTCACGATGGGCGCCTCGTTTGGCGGCGTCGCCGGCGCGATGTTCGCGTCGTTCCAGGGCTTCGTGTCGCCGGAATCGTTCTCGCTGATGGAGTCGATCGCGGTACTCGCGATGGTGGTGCTGGGCGGTATCGGCCACATCCCTGGCGTGATCGTCGGCGGCATCTTGCTGGCGGCCTTGCCGGAAGTGCTGCGCCATACCGTCGAGCCGTTCCAGAACGCCGTGTTCGGCAAGGTCCTGATCGAAGCCGAAGTGCTGCGCCTGCTGCTGTACGGCCTGGCCATGGTGATGGTGATGCTGCTGCGTCCGGCCGGCCTGTGGCCGTCGCCGAAGCACGAAGACCGGCCGCAAGCCGCCGAGACCAACAAGCCAGACGCGTTTCCGGCCTGACCGGGAGGACGAAAAATGAGCGAACAAATCCTATTGAACATCGCCGGCGTCAACAAGCGCTTCGGCGGATTGCAAGCGCTGACGGACGTCGGCATCCAGATCAGGCAGGGCCAGATTTATGGCCTGATCGGGCCTAACGGCGCCGGCAAGACGACTTTCTTCAACGTCATTACCGGCCTGTACCAGCCGGACACGGGCACGTTCGAGCTGGACGGCAAGCCGTATTCGCCGTCGGCCCCGCACGAAGTGGCCAAGGCCGGCATCGCGCGCACCTTCCAGAACATCCGCCTGTTCGGCGAGATGACGGCGCTGGAAAACGTGATGGTCGGCTGCCACGTGCGCACCCATCAGGGCGTGTTCGGCGCCATCTTCCGCCACAAGGCGGCGCGCCTGGAAGAAGCGGCGATCCGCCGCCGCGCGCAGGAGTTGCTGGACTTCGTCGGCATCGGCGAGTTCGCCAAGCGCACCTCGAAGTTCCTGTCCTACGGCGACCAGCGCCGCCTCGAGATCGCCCGTGCGCTGGCGACCGAGCCGAAGCTGCTGGCGCTGGACGAGCCTGCGGCCGGCATGAACGCGACCGAAAAACTGGCGCTGCGCGAGCTGCTGGTGAAAATCAAGAACGAAGGCAAGACCGTGCTGCTGATCGAGCACGACGTCAAGCTGATGATGGGCCTGTGCGACCGCATCACGGTGCTGGAATACGGCAAGCCTATCGCGGAAGGCTTACCAGCCGACATCCAGAAGAACCCGGCTGTGATTGAAGCCTACCTCGGAACGGGCCATTAATATGAGCGAAAACATTCTCAAGATTCAGGGCCTGAAAGTTGCATACGGCGGCATCAAGGCAGTCAAGGGCATCGACCTCGAAGTCAACAAGGGCGAACTGGTCACGCTGATCGGCGCCAACGGCGCCGGCAAGACCACCACGCTGAAAGCGATCACCGGCACCTTGCCTGATTGCAGTGTGGAAGGCGTGATCAGCTACATGGGCCAGCCGCTCAAGGGCAAGCATTCGTTCCAGCTGGTCGAGCAGAAGCTGGCGATGGTGCCGGAAGGCCGCGGCGTGTTCACCCGCATGTCGATTTACGAAAACCTGCAGATGGGCGCCTACACGCGCAACGACAAGGCAGGCATCGAGGCCGATATCGAGAAGTGGTTCACGGTATTCCCGCGCCTGAAGGAGCGTGCCTCGCAGCTGGCCGGCACCTTGTCCGGCGGCGAGCAGCAGATGCTGGCGATGGCGCGCGCGCTGATGTGCCACCCGACCTTGCTGCTGCTGGACGAGCCGTCGATGGGCCTGTCGCCGATCATGGTCGAGAAGATCTTTGAGGTGATCCGCGATGTGTCGAAGCAGGGGATTACGATCTTGCTGGTCGAGCAGAACGCGAAGCTGGCGTTGCAGGCGGCGGACCGTGGCTATGTGATGGATTCGGGGGCGGTCATCATGACCGGCAATGCGGATGACATGCTGCACGATCCGCGCGTACAGGCGGCGTACCTGGGCGAGTAATTTCGCAGGCGCATGTAATGATGAAGATGCCTCGCAACGCGGGGCATTTTTGCATCGGCGCACGACGCATCCACCGAACGACAGCGCGTTGTCCTACCGCCCGTTCAGACCAGCTCCTATTTCAGGCGGCCGCCGTGACCCCTACGATAAGGTTCGCACATCGAATAGGAGACTGTTATGAGTTCGAAAGTGAGCAGCGGTAAAAATCACAACCACAGCGACAGCAAACCAGCAGGTGGTTACGCCGGGACCGGCGGCGGCTCCAAGGGGCAGGCCGGCACCCAAGGTAGCAAGAGCAGTGCCGGAGCCGGGAATCAACAATCCGGGGCAAAAGCCAGTGGTTCAGGAAGTAAATCGTCGGACAAAGCTGGCGGGAAACAGTAACGCCGGCAAAAAAAATGCCTCGCAACCATGAACTGACCCCGTAAAGTTGGACGGTTAGTTTAATGAGCGGCCAAGGGCTGGGTGCTGTATTGCACAGGACTCAGCCCTTTTAGTTTCATCTTGATGCGGTCGTAATTGTAATAGCGAATGTACTTCTTGATGCCGGCTTGTAGCTCGTCCACGCTGCTGAATTTGTTTAGATGGAAGAACT
>NZ_JABBGG010000005.1 GCF_012927275.1 Massilia polaris
ATGCCTGATGACCATAGCAAGTCGGTCCCACCCCTTCCCATCCCGAACAGGACCGTGAAACGACTTTGCGCCGATGATAGTGCTGCAACCAGTGTGAAAGTAGGTTATCGTCAGGCTAGTTATAAGAAAAAAACCCGTTGGCGTGTGCCGGCGGGTTTTTTTTCGTCCGGAAATTCGCGACTGGCCGCATTAGTCGTGGTAGCGGTGTGCGATCGCGTCTGGTATATGCCACTTGTCCAAGCGGGCCGAGCGGAAGTCCATCCACATCGTATGGGAGCTGGGTTGACGTTTCGTGTTCAGGCACTGCGCCGCCGACCCCTCCAACCTCGCCGATTTGCACGCCATCGTCGAGCACGACCTCGGCTTCATGCGGAACCGGCTACACAGGTATTAAGTCACGACCACCACTTACAACTGCCCAAGCGGTACGACGACCAGTACGAACACGCGCGGCTGTGGTTGTGCAAACGGTGGGACTAACTATCCAATATGCTCACCGCCGGCGCCGACGCCGCCCGCCTACAGTTGCCCATCCTGGTCGAGCGGCCAGTGGACATCGGGAACGAAGACGTACTGCTGGACAGGCAACGATGCGCTGGTTAAGGGGAGTTCGCTCGATCTGATCTGCAAAGGGGTCGGAGTTTTGGAGGTCGAGCGCTTGATTCGTCACGGGCCTGACCAAGTACGGATACGCATGTACGTTCGGTTCGACAAGCCTGTATACGATGGGCGGCACTAAGATTAACTAATCGCCTTACTGTACTTCTGAAACGAAAAAGGCACTCCGTTCCCGGAGTGCCTTTTTTGTTTTAACGCTAACGCACCTTTTACCGCGTGGTAAACTTCCAATTTCGACTCACGACCACGTTATTAACGCGACCCGTGAACGCAACGTTATAGGTCGTCGCGGGTTTGAGTGGACTGGAAGCCACCAGGAAGGCCACGTAATCGCGCAAATAGCGGTTACGGTCATTCTTAGCCGTTATCACGCGTCCGTGCTCGATTCGGAGTTTGTAGACGTTCACTTGATCTATTACCTAATATTGCAGATGGGAAAGATTGTAGCGGACGTGAGAAAGAGCGGGCAGATTTATTTGAGTGAGGCGCCGCATGCACCCTGGCGTCGTGGGTTGGCATTTGCCCGGGTAATAATGAATCGGCGGGAAGCAACCGCATTGATGGCGCGGTTGAGCTGACGGTTGCTGAGCGGGTCAACTGGATCTGACCGGGAAATAGCCAGGCGCCGTCAAGTATCTCTCCTTGGGCTCGGGTGGCATGCCTTCAGTCGCAGGCTTAGGTTGCCAGCGACTGCTCGTTGCACACTTTGAGCATTTGATAAACCGTTATGAGACGGAAATTCGGATTATCTCCGACGATCAAAGGTTTCGCAGATAATCGCTCCGCTCAAACAGCCTCGGCCCAGCGGTCCCGGATGGCGCGGATCGCCGGCATGTGCTGCAAGAATAAATCGACCAGTCGGCCATCGAAATGGCGGCCTTTTTGCAGTTGCAGATATTCGATTGCCGCCTCGATTGTCCATGCCGCCTTGTACGGACGCACCGAGGTCAGCGCATCGAACACGTCGGCGATCGCGACGATTCGCCCTTCGAGCGGTATCGCGTCCCCCGCCAATCCGTTCGGATAGCCGCTGCCGTCCCATTTTTCGTGATGCGTCAGCGCGACGCTGCGCGCCAGCGCCAGCATGCCGGTCCGGTGCTCGCCGATAATCTCCGCGCCGATCGCGGCATGGGTACGCATGACGCGCCATTCGTCGGCATCGAGCGGTCCCGCTTTTTGCAGGATCCGGTCCGGGATCCCGATCTTGCCGACGTCGTGCATCGGCGCCGCGTGCAGCAGGTCGTCCGCTTCAAGCGGATTCATACCGGATGCCACCCCAAGCAGCCTGGAGAAATGGCTCATCCGGATCACGTGCAGTCCGGTTTCGTTATCTTTGTATTCGGCCGCCAGGCCAAGCCGCTGGACAATCTCGAGCCGCGAGTCGCGCAGTTCCTCCATCCGCACCAGCGACAGGTGGGTGTGCACCCGCGCGCGCACGAGGGGCGGGCTAAGCGGCTTGGTGATGTAGTCGACCGCGCCCACCGCGAAGCCCTCGACCTCGTCGTCGATCTCGGTCAGCGCGGTCACGAAGATCACCGGGATGGCAGCCGTCGCCGCTTGCGCCTTGAGGGCGGCGCAGACTTCGTAGCCGCTCATCCCTGGCATCATCACGTCGAGCAGGATCAGGTCGGGGCGCTCCTGCTGCGCTAGTTCGAGCGCACGCCGGCCGTCCTTGGCGAACGACAGCCGGTACTGGTCATGCAAGGCTTGACGCAGCAATTGCAGGTTGCTCGCTTCGTCGTCCACCACCAGGATCAGCGGCTGATACGGGAATGCGCTCATGCGCTTGGCTCCGCTAGCGGATTGGAGGTGACCATGGCGAGCACCGCTTCGACCCGCTGCTGCGCCAGCAGGAAATCGAAATCGGCAAGCGCGGCATGAATCGCCGCCAGCCGACCGCCGGCAGCATGGGCGGCGAGCGCGGCGCACATGTCGGCCAGCGCCGCATCGTCGAGCGCGCCGCGGCGCAGCGACTCGAGCAGCGCGCTGCCGGAGCGCAGGGCGCGCGCGCGGTCGAAGGCGCCGCGCGCGACAGGCGCCGCCGGCTGTAGTTGCGGGGCGGCGCGGATCGCCGCCAGCGCCGCGGCCAGTGCCGCAGCAACGCCTTCCTGCAGGGCGCGCACGGCAAGCTCGCCGGATGCGGCGGCTGGCCTGCCGGCGCCGCATCCGGCGTGCTCGAACTGCGCCAGCGTCTCGGCCATGCGTTCCAGGCCAAGGTTGGCGGCGACTCCGCGCGCCTTGTGGGCCAGCATCTGGGCGCCGGGCCGGTCGTGCGCTGCCGCGTGGTCTGCCAGCTGTTCCGCCAGCGTGCCGTACTGGCGCTCGAAGTGCGCCAGCGCCTGGAGGTAAGCTTCCTCGCGCCCGGCCCAGCGGCGCAGCCCGGCGTGAAGGTTGAGCACCTGGCGCGCCGAGTCCGGCGCCGGGTCGCGATCCAGGCCGTCGCCGAGGCCAAGCACGCGCGCGATTTCATGCGAGAGCGCGGACCAGTCGACCGGCTTGGACGCGAAGCCGTCCATGCCCGCTTCGGCGCTGGCCAGGCGGTGCGCCTCGAGCACGCTGGCCGTCATCGCGACCACCGGCACCCGCGGCCGGCCAGCCAGCAGGGCCGCCGCGCGAATCCGGCGGGTGGCCTCCAGCCCATCGAGCTGCGGCATCTGCACGTCCATCAAGATCACGTCGAAGTCCTGGCTGGCCGCCAGCTCGAGTGCGGCGGCGCCGTCCACGGCGCTGGTCGTGGTATGGCCGCGGCGGGTCAGCAGCAGCTCGAGCAGTTCGAGGTTTTGCGGTACGTCGTCGGCCATCAGGACACGCAGCGGCGGCAGCACCATGGCGGTGCGCGCGCGCGGCTTTTGCGGCGCGAAGCGGGCCGGCGTGAGCGGCAACAGCACATGGAATGCGGTGCCCTCGCCGGGCGTACTCTCGGCCCAGATGCGTCCGCCCATCAGGTCGACCAGCTGTTTGCAGATGGTGGTGCCAAGGCCGGTGCCGCCATAGCGCCGCGTCATCGACGGGTCGGCCTGGGTGAAGGGCTCGAAGATCGCCGCCAGCCGGTCGGATGCGATGCCGATGCCGGTATCGCGCACCAGGAAATGCAGTTCGTCGCCCAGGGTTTCGGCGACCAGGGTGACACTGCCGGCGGCGGTAAACTTGATCGCGTTGTCGAGCAAATTGGTGAGCACCTGGCGGATCCGCAGTTCGTCGCCGTACAGGCAGGTCGGCAACTCCGGATCATAGTCGATTTCGACATGCAGTCCCTTTCCGCGCGCGTTCGCGCCCAGCGTCGACGACAGTTCATCGATCAAGCCGAGCAGATCAAAGTCGCGCAGTTCGAGTTCGACCGCGCCTTTCTCGAGCTTGGCGGTATCGAGGATTTCGTTCAGCAGGCGCAGCAGCGAGCGGCCGGCGCTGCGCACCGTATCGAGATGGCGCCGCTGGTCGGGCGCCAGTTCGCCATCAAGCAGCACGTCGGTAAAACCGAGGATGGAGTTCATCGGGGTGCGGATTTCATGGCTCATGTTGGCGACGAAACGGGCGCGTGAGGCTGCTGCCTGTTCTGCTTTTTCCATGGCCAGGCGCAGCGCTTCTTCCATCGCGCGGCGAGCGCTGATGTCGAGGATGACGCCGTCCAGCCACTGGATCCGGCCGACATCGTTGAGCACCCCTGTGCCGTTCTCCCACAGCCAGCGAATGCTGCCGTCCGCATGCAGCAGGCGGTATTCGACCAGATAGGGCCGCTGCTCGCCCAGCGCCAGGGCGATGGCAGCCGCGACCGGCGCGCGGTCGGCCGCGTGCAGCAGCGCGCCGAAGCTGCGGCGCGGCGGCGCGCCGATGAAGTCGGCGGCGGGATAGCCGGTCACGCGTTCGACTGCGTCGCTGATGAACAGCATCGGCTGGTCGCCCTCCACCAGGCTGCGGTAAGAAATGCCGGGGATGTTGCCGATCAGCGAGCGGAACTGTTGCTCGCTGCCGCGCAGCGCCTGCTCCATCGCTCGCCGCTCGCTGATGTCGGTGATAAAGCAGACGAACAAGTCGTGCCCGGCCGTACGCGCATGGCCAAGCGCGCGTCGGATCGGTACCTGGCGGCCGTCCCTACGCAGGCCGATGACCTCATCGACTTCGCCAACGGCCGCGTGATCCCGGGTGCGCAGGAAATGGAGCAGCCCATCCTGGAGCGAGCGTTCCGGTTCGACGATCAGCAGGCTGATATTGCGGCCCATGATCTCGCTGCGGTTCCAGCCGAAGATCCGCTCGGCCGCGCTGTTGAACTCCTGGATGATGCCTTCCTGGTTGACGGTGATGACGCCATCGACGGTGGTCGTCAGGAGCGCCCGCATCCACGCTTCGCTTTGGCTCAGTTCGCGAAACAGCTGACGGTAGCGCAGCAGGCCATTCGCTGCCAACACGAAGATCGTCAGCGCGACCGTAATCAGGGCAATGGCGAGCGCCAGGAAGGTGCTGTTGGACGACCCGGTCGAGCCGGGCGGCACCTGGCCGACGAAACGCGCCGCCGCCATGCCGGTGTAGTGCATGCCCGCGATCGCCAGGCCCATCACCGTCGCGCTGAGCAGTAGCAGGCGCGATTCGTTCAGCATCGCGCTGAAACTGCGCAGTCCGAAGCGCACCCAGAGCGCCAGCGTGGCGAGCGCAACTGCGACCGCGATCGAAAGGCCGAACATGAACGGATCGTAGCGCAGCAACAGGTTCATGCGCATGCTGGCCATACCGGTGTAATGCATGGCGCCGATGCCGGCCCCAACCAGCACGCCGCCGGTCAGCAGCGCCCAGCCGCCGAGGCGCTTGCGGCCGATCAGCGAAAGCGCGACAAACGAGGCGCCGATACTGGGCAGCAGCGAGAGGATTGTGATGGCCGGATCGTAGTCAACGCGGGTACACAGGTCGAAGGCGAGCATGCCGATGAAATGCATGGCCCAGACCCCACTGCCGAGCGCCAGGCTGCCGGTCAGCAGGACGATAGAGCGTTGGGCCCGGTTTGCGCTGGCCTGGCCGGCTATCTGCAGGCCCATCCACGAGGAGAAGATCGCCACCAGAACCGACAGCGCGACCAGCGCCGGATCGTACACGGCGTAAGTTAGCATCGAAGGCTCGGTCGGCGTAGCAAATAGTTCCAGCAGCGTCATAGTGTGTCCGTAAGCCCTGTCCACATGACAACGACGGTCACCAGAGAGCGCCAAAATATCATCTTCTCAGAGATCGGTTGCTTTATGCAAAGCATTTCGTTACCTGGGGTGTCGGGTAGCCACAAAACTGGAGCAACACTATTAATTAAGACAGGCTTCGCATTTTCCGCAACGCAGGTCGTGGCACAACGACAAAGAGTTGCGCGCCGCACAATTGATGTAAAAACCATAATCACACAAAAACTACGGGCCGAACCCAGCTGCCAAACTGTCGCACCAGCAGATCGCCGATGCGCTGGGGCTGTCGAAGCATTCTCTGAGTCAATCATGGAATTCATTCGCGTGAGGATTTGTTTTCTCTTTTCACGTTTTTTCCATGATGGTCAAGCGTCAGCTTGCGTCCAGGCTTCGCCGGGCATAATACGTTCATAAATTCATCAAACAGCGGCTCCGTGAAAGCGGTATCACCATGCGTCTGACTCCATATCATCCCTTTGGCTATGAGGCTGCTTCGTACCGGGCCGAGTGATGAGCTTTCGCGTCCCAGCTTCGCGGCAATGTCCCCAGAACGGTGTGGTCCACTGCCAAGTTCCGCCATCGCGCGAAGATTTTTTTCTCCGCTGGTGTCAGCCGGTCGAAACGCACCCGGAAAAAGCTTTAATCGAGCGCGGCAACGGCTTCCGTCGAAGCGGTCTCGACATCTAAGCGTGTGATCGGACTGGCGGAAGCAACGTCCCATGCGTGCTTGCCCCATTCTTGCAGGAAGTATGGGTAGCCTTTGGTGTATGTGACGATAAGTGTTACTGCGTCTTCATCGAAGTCGACGCCTTCATCTTGTGCAGGCTTGACGATTGCGTCGGCTGCGTCGGCTGCGTCAAGCGGTCCAATCGCAGGGAAGTCGAACAGGCGCTCGGCATATGTAAGCGATCAGCCGCCGGCGTCCGTACGCCGTCCACCAAGGTCATGCAAATCGGACCGCAACGGGTTGGCGGCGAACATCTGCTTCCAGATGCGCGGCGTGAGCTGATGCACCAGTGACGCCGGGTGCTTGCCGACGCGCTGCAGTACGTCGACGAAGTAGTCACGCATCGAGTGCCTGATCCGCGTGGGCAGGCTCGATGTCGCGAGCGTCGTAGATTGTTCGGCGCGAATGTGCCCAGCACTGCGCGTGGGTGATCCCCGTCTTCTTCGCGTAGTGCGCATAGGCGCTGTAGCCGTCGCTCTGCAATACCGCGCCGTTCGGACGCGTCAGGCCGAGCGCATCCTCGATGTGCTTTGCCGCCCGACTGGGGTAATACAGGAAGCAGATTTCATCCTGTTCGCCCACCACCGGCCAGAAATACGCCGCCTTCATCTTGCCGGGGCCGGCGCGTCCGGCCTTGATCGGCGTTTCGTCCATTGCGATGACGCGGGACAGCCGGACCGAGTCCAGCTGAGCTTCGAAGATCGGTTCGATCAGCGATACCGCCGCCGGCATCAGCTTCGTTACCCAGGGCCGGCTGACGTTGATGCCGGAATCCTGCAGTTTGACGTGCTGGCGCGCCGGAGGGCAGGACAGCGCCTGGGTGGCGCGCAGTTTGATGACCGGACGAACATATTTCAGGATCACATAGCTGCCGGGGCGTTGCGCGAGGCAGTGGCTGACCTTCAAGCCGATCACCTCGAAGTCGGCAGGGTCGAGTCCGGCCGCGTCCGGATTGGGGACGGCGATGACCTCCACCGGCACTTTCGAGTCGTCATAGAACAGGGCCGATTCGTCGCCGCTGTCGATCTGATTCTCGTTCTTGTGTTCGCGCTCGTGCGCGGCGATCCTGCTCTTCTTGGCAGGTGGCAGATCGTCGGGTACGATCTCGAACAGTTCGCCCAGCGTGCCCCTGGATGCCTTCCGGTTCGGGCAAGCGGCGCTCGCTCTTCTGGCCGAAAATCTGGCGCTGAAACCAGGCCACCTGGCGGCGCAGGTGGACGATTTCGCGATCCTTCACATCGAGCAGTTTGGCCATATCCACAGCGCTCAATGCCACCGTCGGGTGGACAAGTTTAGCGGCGGATTCTTGGTCGAATTGCATATCATTATCATAAGTCGAAATACAGGACTCTGATCTGGGTGGCGCGCCGGTTGATGAACGCGAACAGATTGCCCGACAGCGGATCCTGGTGCATGACGTGCCTGGCCAGCGCGTACAGGCCATCAAACGACAGGCGCATGCTCACCGGCCGGCCGTACAGGAATACGCGCACCTGGCCTTCGGGGAAGAACATCAGCGCCTCGCGATCGTCAGTACGACACCGCCGCCGAGATCTATGCGGATGTCGAGGCTGGGAATGGCCAGTGGCGCTGGTGCCGGCGCATGCTCCGTGGCTCTGCTACCGACGGCGCTGTTGACGGCGCCAAGATCGATGCATGTCGCCTGCGGTGCCGGCCGGGCGGCGTGCTCATTGGCGCCGTTTGCGAGTTTCGTGCGCCAGACGTGAAAGTTGGCCTGCGAGATCGCATCATCCCGACAGAAGGCGGCGATGCTCTTGCCGCTCGAGGCATGTCGTGCCAGGTGATTGCGCCAGGTCGCTTCTTTCGAGGTCTGAAATTCCAGCTTGTCCATGTCCCGCTCCTTGTTGTTGAACTCGGAGGAGATTGTGCCGGCATGACGAACCGATAGAAGTGATCGGGAATATTATCGGTAATGCCGTGCGCTATACGCCTTCCGGCGGGCGGATCGACATCGGCATGTCGTGTACGCCCGATGCCGTGACGATCACGATCGCCGATACCGGTATCGGCATTCCACCTGAACGGATGGCGGACTTGTTTGGCCTGTTCACGCAAGGCGACAGGACGAGCGACCGCAACAGCAGCGGCCTCGGCCTGGGCCTGGCGCTGGTGCAAAAGCTGGTGGCGCCGCATGGCGGCGCTGTGTCTGCATTCAGCGCCGGCGAAGGGCCGGGTAGCGTCTTTTGGATCTGCGGATTGTCCTTCCTGATCTCCGCTTCGAACGGCATCGATGTCGCATACCCCTGCGCGTGCCACGACGCATGGTCCGAGCACGCGTATCCGCACTTGTCGTAGCCAACGGTCAGCGTCGGCAGGTAGTGTTCAGGAGTTTCACCAGGAACTGGTTTTGCGGCTCGCTCGTGTCATCGACATCTCCTGCGTTAATGCGGCGAGGAAATGTTGCCAGTGGGGAAGGTGGATGCATCAGGACTGCGCAGCGTAACAATTGATCGAAATCAGTCGCTACGCTGTCAGTGGGGCCAGTGCTTAAAACGCCCGGGCGGCCTTCAGGACGAGGAAATTAACGCCGTCGTTGGGCTTCTTGTAGCCGCCGTTCGAGAAGTGCTGTACTTTCAGGCCAAGGTCCCAGCGGTTCGCGAAGACATAGCCGGCGCCGACGTGGTCGCCGAACTGGAAGTGGGTCGACAGCTCGCTGCCATCGTTGTCGTAACGCTTAGACAGCAGGTTCAGGCCGATACCGCCTTCGGCATACCAGCCCAGTTTGTTATCGGCCTGGAAGCGGAACACCGGCGTGAAGCCAAGGTTGGTGATGTTTTGATTCTCACCTGGCACGTTGCGATATGCGGTCCCGCGCCATTGAGCCAGCGACAGGTCCCAGTAACCGGAAAGATGGGTGCCGTTCGACACGAACCACCGCTTGTCCCATTGCGACTGGGCGCCCAGGCGCACCATCCGCGCCTTGGACGTGGTGCCGAATTCCAGGGATGCGGAATCGAACATTGTGTCGGAAGCGGTGGCCGGGGATGAAACAATTGCGGCGACCAATGTCGCCAGGGAGATGTGAACCAGGGATTTTGCACTTAACATATTTACTTCCACTCGATAGGTGCGCTGACGCATGCAGCACAGGAGCGATTATTTTACCGACGATCCGAAATCCTTGTTGCAAGCCTCGTAATCGTTGAACTAGTTGCATTAAATTTCCAAAGGGGACGCCTTGAGTACGCCAAATATCACATTCCTGGGAATCGGTTTGATGGGTGCGCCTATGGCCGCGCGTTTGCTCGCGAACGGTTACCGGGTGCGCGCCTGGAACCGCAGTTTTGCGAAAGCGGCGGCGCTGGCCGGAAAAGGGGCGCAGGCCGAGCCCGACCTGCAGGAAGCCGTGCGGCACGCCGATATCCTCATCTCGATGCTCGAATCCGGCGCGGTGGTTGGCCAGGTCATCGATGCAGCGCTTCCGGCAATGAAGCCTGGCGCGTTATGGATCGACATGAGTTCCACGCGGCACGATGAGGCCCTTGCCTTCAATGGCAAGCTCGAGGCGCTTGGTTTCCATTTCCTCGACGCGCCGGTGTCCGGCGGCGTGGTGGGCGCCGAGGCTGGCACCCTGGCGATCATGGCCGGCGGCAGCGTGCAGGATTTTTCGATGGCGGAAGCGGTACTGCAGGCGATGGGACACCCGATGCTGGTCGGGCCCGCCGGCAGCGGCCAGGTCGCCAAGCTGTGCAACCAGCTGATTGTCGGGGGAACGCTGAATGTCATCGCGGAAGCGCTGCTGTTGGCGCAGGCCGCCGGCGCCGATCCGGCCGCCGTTCGCGCCGCGATGCGCGGCGGCTTTGCCGAGAGCCGGATCCTCGAAGTGCACGGCCAGCGCATGCTGGACCGTAATTTCCTTCCGGGTGGACAGGTGAAAAGCCAGCTCAAGGATTTGCAGAATGTGCTGGCGGCCGCTGCCGATGCGGGCCTCGTGCTTCCCGTCACCGCGCTTGTCACAGAGCACTACCAGTCGATCGCAGGGGAGTTCCCGCGCGCCGACCAGTCGGCCGCGCTGCTCGCGGTGGAACAGCGCAATCCGGGCCAGCGGCTGGGCGCCGGCCCGGACCAGTTGCCTTAACGCAGAGGCAAGCTCATCTCTGCCAGCCGCACCCAGTAGCTGGCGCCGATGGGCAGCAAGTTGTCGTTGAAGTCATAGCTCGCATTATGCAGCTGGCACGGGCCGAGGCCGTGCCCGCCCATGCGATGGTCGCCTTCGCCGTTGCCGATGAACACATAGCATCCCGGCTTTTCCTGCAGCATGAAGGCGAAGTCCTCGGCGCCCATAGTCGGCTCGACATTCGTGTTGACCCGGTCCGCGCCGGCCACCGCCTTCATCGCCTCGACGGCGAAAGCGGTTTCCTTTTCATGGTTGACCAGCGGCGGATAGTTGCGCTTGAACCCGAAATCGACTTTCGCGTTAAAGCCAGCCGCGACACCATTGGCGATCTCTTCCATGCGGCGCTCGATCAGGTCCAGCACTTCAGTCGTGAACGTCCGCACGGTGCCGATCAGCACCGCTTCATCCGGGATGACATTGGTGGCGCTGCCAGCGTGGATCTGGGTAATCGACAGCACCGCGGTATCCAGCGGATTTTTCTCGCGCGAAATGATGGTCTGCCATGACTGGGCGATTTGCACCGCCACCATCACCGGGTCGACGCCGCGGTGCGGCTGGGCCGCATGGGCTCCCTTGCCTTTGACCACGACGCGGAACTCGTTACTGGACGCCATCATCGGCCCGGCGACGACGCCAAAACTGCCCGCTTCCAGGCCTGGCCAGTTGTGCATGCCATAAACAGCTTCCATCGGGAATTGCTTGAACAAGCCATCGTCCATCATGCGGCGCGCGCCGCCGCCACCTTCCTCGGCAGGCTGGAAAATCACATACACGGTGCCGTCGAAACTGCCATGCGTTGCCAGGTAATGCGCGGCGCCCAGCAGCATGGCAGTGTGGCCGTCATGGCCGCAGGCGTGCATTTTGCCCGCATGGCGCGACGCGTGCGCAAAGCTGTTTACTTCCTGCATTGGCAAAGCGTCCATATCGGCGCGCAGGCCGATGGCCCGATCCGAGGTGCCATTCTTGATGATCCCGACAACGCCGGTCACGCCCAGGCCACGCACGACCGGAATGCCCCATTCGGTCAGCCGTGCGGCGACGATTTCGGCGGTACGTTCTTCTTCATAGCAAAGTTCCGGATGCGCATGCAGGTCCCGGCGTATTTCTTGCAGCGCGCTCTGAAAAGCGATGATCGGTTCAACCAGTTTCATAATCTTCTCCGTGATGCTGGAATGCTAATGAGCCATTGTAGCCTTCTCATCCTAGGTAAGCCAGTCTGGGACGTCATCATAACGACCAGCCCGGAATCGTTTACAGTAAGGGTTTCAAGCACGTTTTTTTTCTGGAAATCCACATGACGACCACCCAGGTCCGGGCAACTTGCCCTCACGACTGCCCCGACACCTGCGCGCTGCTGATCACCGTCGAGGACGGCGTCGCAACCGAAGTCAAGGGCGACCCGGACCACCCGACCACGGCGGGCGTCCTGTGCACCAAGGTGGCGCGTTACGCCGAGCGAACCTACCACGTAGAGCGCCTGCTGCACCCAATGAAGCGAGTCGGGAAAAAAGGCGAAGGCAAGTTCGAACGCATCAGCTGGGACGAAGCGCTCGACACCATCGCCGCGCGCCTGAAGGACATCGCCGCGCGCGATCCGCAAGCGATCCTGCCGTACAGCTATTGCGGCACGATGGGAATGGTGCAGGGCGAGTCGATGTCGCTGCGCTTCTTCCACCAGCTGGGCGCGTCGCTGCTCGACCGCACCATCTGCGCCAGCGCGGGTTCGACCGGCTACAAGTACACCATCGGCGGATCGATCGGCACCGACATGGAGCAGTTCCAGGATGCGAAACTGATCATCATCTGGGGCGGCAACCCGATCGCCTCGAACCTGCACTTCTGGACCCGCGCCCAGGAAGCCAAGCGCCGCGGCGCGAAGCTGATCGCCATCGATCCATACCGCTCGCTCACCGCCGACAAGTGCCACCAGCACATCGCGCTGTTGCCGGGCACCGACTCCGCGCTGGCGCTGGGCGTGATGCACGTGCTGATCCGCGAGAACCTGCTCGACCACGACTACATCGCGCAGCACACCCTCGGCTTCGAGCAGCTCAAGGGGCGCGCGGCCGAATGGACGCCGGAACGCACCGCCGAAACCTGCGGCATCACGGTCGATGAAGTGGTCAACCTGGCGCGCGAGTATGGACAAGCTGCGGCGCGAGGAGACGCTGCCGCGATCCGCGTCAACTACGGCGTGCAGCGCGTGCGCGGCGGCGGCATGGCGGTACGCGCGATCGCCTGCCTGCCGGCGCTGGTCGGCGCATGGCGCCACCCGGCCGGCGGCATCCAGCTGTCGTCGTCCGGCACCTTCCCGACCAACAAACCGGCGCTGCAGCGGCCGGACCTGCTGAACGGACGCCCGGCGCGCACGATCAACATGACCACCATCGGCGACGACCTGCTGAAGGACAGCTCGCCCGAATTCGGCCCGAAGGTCGAAGCGGTCATCGTCTACAACGCCAATCCGGTGGCCATCGCCCCGGACTCGGGCAAGGTGATGCGCGGCTTCGCGCGCGACGACCTGTTCACCGTCGTGATGGAGCACTTCCAGACCGACACCGCCGATTACGCCGACATCCTGCTGCCCGCCACCACCCAGCTCGAACACGTCGACACGCACACCTCCTACGGCCACCTGTACATGATGGCAAATAACGCGGCCATCGCGCCGATGGGCGAAGCCAGGGCCAACACCGAGGTATTCCGCCTGCTGGCCGCGCGCATGGGTTTCGACGACCCGATCTTCCGCGAGACCGACGACGAACTGGCCGCGCAGGCCTACGACAAGAGCCACCCGCGCGCCATGCATTTCGACTGGGAGTCGCTCAAGCGCACCGGATGGCAGAAGCTGAACGTGCCGGCCGCGCCGTTTGCCGAAGGCGGCTTCATGACCCCGTCCGGCAAATGCGAGTTTTACTCGAGCGCGATGCTGGCCGACGGCCTCGACCCGCTGCCTGCGTATATTCCGCCCTACGAATCGATCGCGTCGAACCCGCAGCTGGGCGCGAAGTACCCGCTGGCGATGATCTCCCCGCCGGCGCGCAACTTCCTCAACTCCAGCTTTGTGAACGTCAAGAGCCTGCGTTCGGCCGAAGGCGAGCCGCACCTCGACATCCACCCGCTTGACGCGGCCGCGCGCGGCATCCTTGATGGCGACATGGCGCGCATCTTCAACGACCGCGGCACGTTCGTCGCGCGCGCCCGCGTCACCGACAAGGCGCGCCAGGGACTGGTGGTCGGCCTGTCGGTGTGGTGGAAGAAGCTCGCCACCGACGGCAAGAACGCCAATGAAGTGACCAGCCAGCGCCTGACCGACATGGGCCGCGCGCCGACCTTCTACGACACGCTGGTCGAGGTCGAAAAACACGCTGCATAGGAAACAGGAACCGCCTAGATGAAGACCAGGACCCTCAGGCAGATCGCGCTTGCGGGCGCGGCGGCGGGCTTGCTGGCCAGCTGCTCCAGCCTGAACTACTACGCGCAGGCCGCGCGCGGGCAGGTGTCGCTGCTGACCGACGCACGGCCGATCGAAGATTGGCTGGCCGATAACGGCACCGACTCGAAGCTTCGCGTGCGGCTCGCGACGGCGCGCCAGATCCGCAGCTTCGCGGTCAAGGAGCTTGGCCTGCCCGACAACGGCAGCTACAAGAACTATGCAAAGCTGTCCCGGCCCTACGTCCTGTGGAACATCGTCGCCACGCCGGAACTGTCGCTCAGGCCCCTGCAGTGGTGTTTCCCCGTGGCCGGGTGCGTCAACTATCGCGGCTACTACAGCAAGGAAGACGCGCAGGCCTATGCGCAGGAGCTGCGCGCCGGCGGCCACGACGTGCAGGTCGGCGGCGTTCCGGCCTATTCCACGCTGGGCTGGTTCAACGACCCGCTGATTTCCACTTTTATCCAATATCCTGACGCCGAACTGGCGCGCCTGATCTTCCACGAGCTGTCGCACCAGGTGATCTACGTGCCTGGCGACTCGCAGTTCAACGAATCGTTCGCCAGCGCGGTCGAAGAAGCCGGCGTCGAACGCTGGCTGGCTGGATTCGGCAACGACGTCATGCGCCAGAACTACGCCAAATTCGCCGCGCGCAAAAAGGACTTCCTCAAACTGCTGCTCGAATACCGTCACGCGCTGGAGGTGAACTACGCGTCGAAGGCGCCTGCAGCGTCCAGGCGGGAGACCAAGGCGCGCCTGTTCGTCCAGCTGAAGGACGACTACCTGCTGCTGAAGGAATCATGGGGCGGCTTCGCGGGCTACGACCGCTTCTTCGCCGAGCCGCTGTCGAACGCCCACCTGGCCTCGGTCGCCACCTATACCGATTTCGTGCCGGCCTTCCGCGCACTGCTGGCGCGCGAAAAGACCTTCGCCGGTTTTTACGACGCGGCCCGCAAACTCGCCGCGCTCGAAAAAGCAGAACGCCACCGCCGGCTAAAGGCGCTCGTCGCGCGCGCCTGAGGCCCGCCCTGTGGTGCTCTGCTGCGCCGCAGCAAACCATCGCGGGTAGAGGCATTGCTCAAATAGCAGCAAAAGCGCTTGCGTAAGGCCGCGTCGCCCGATAGCATCAACAATGGGAGTAGTCATGCGCCTGCACGATCAGGCCAGATAACATCCGCGACTGGCAGGTGCGCCAGATCCCATAACGATAGAGACGAGACGAGGCAGACATGGACAAATTTTGGTTGAACTCATACCCCCCTGGCGTCCCCGCCGAGATTGATCCGGACCAGTATCGTTCGCTGGTCCAGATGTTCGAAGAGTCGTTCCAGAAGTTCGGTGACCGCAACGCCTACGTCTGCATGGACAAGTTCCTGACTTATTCGGAACTGGACACCTATTCGAAGAAGTTGGCGGCCTGGCTGCAAAGCCGCGGCCTGAAAAAGGGCGCCCGCGTCGCCGTGATGATGCCGAACGTGCTGCAGTACCCGATCGCGATCACCGCGATCCTGCGCGCCGGCTATACCGTCGTCAACGTCAACCCGCTGTACACGCCGCGCGAACTCGAACACCAGCTGGCCGACTCCGGCAGCGAGGCGATCATCGTCCTGGAAAACTTCGCCAACACGCTGCAGCAGGTACTCACCAAAACGCCGGTCAAGCACATCGTCGTGGCCAGCATGGGCGAAATGCTGGGCGGCGCCAAGGGCATGCTGGTCAACTTCGTGGTCCGCAACGTCAAGAAGATGGTGCCTGAATACGCGCTGCCGAATGCGGTGCGCTTCAAGGACGCGCTGTCGCAGGGCGAGCGCATGACGTTCACGCCGGCCGATATCGCCAGCGCGGATGTCGCCTTCCTGCAGTACACCGGCGGCACCACCGGCGTGTCGAAAGGCGCCACGCTCACGCACCGCAACATCATCGCCAACATCCTGCAGACCGAAGTCTGGGCCAAGCCGGCGCTGGACCAGGCCCCTGTCGTCGAACAGCTCACCATCGTGTGCGCACTGCCGCTGTACCATATCTTCGCGCTGACGGCCTGCGCGATGTGGGGCACCCGCGTCGGCGCGCTGAACATCCTGATCCCGAATCCGCGCGACATCGGCGGCTTCATCAAGGAACTGCAGAAGTACAAGTTCAACATGCTGCCGGCGGTGAACACGCTGTACAACGCGCTGCTGAACCACCCGGAGTTCGAGAAGATCGACTTCAGCGGGCTGAAGCTGTCGAACGGCGGCGGCATGGCAGTGCAGCAGGCGGTCAACGACAAGTGGAAGAAAGCCACCGGCACCTCGATCATCGAAGGCTACGGCTTGTCCGAAACCTCGCCGGTCGCTACCTGCAACCGCGCCGACATGCTTGAATTCACCGGCAACATCGGCCTGCCGATGCCGTCGACCGACATCGCCATCGTCGACGACGACGGCGTTCCTGTCCCGCTGGGCGAACCGGGCGAGATCGCGATCCGCGGCCCGCAGGTGATGGCCGGCTACTGGAACCGTCCCGACGAAACCGCCAAGGTCATGACTGCCGACGGCTACTTCAAGTCGGGCGACGTCGGCGTGATGGATGCGAACGGCTATGTCAAGATCGTCGACCGCAAGAAGGACATGATCCTGGTGTCGGGCTTCAACGTCTATCCGAACGAGCTGGAAGGCGTGATCGCGATGCATCCGGGCGTGCTCGAATGCGCGGTCATCGGCGTCGAGGACGAACATTCGGGCGAAGCGGTCAAGGTGTTCGTGGTCCGCAAGGACCCGAACCTGACCGTGGCCCAGCTGATGGACTACTGCAAGCAGCAGCTCACCGGCTACAAGAAACCGAAGTACATCGAGTTCCGCGACGAGCTGCCGAAGACGAACGTCGGCAAGATCCTGCGCCGCGTCCTGAGGGACGAGCAGAAGAAGATCGAGAAACAGGCCGCGTAACACGGGTGGACCACAAGGCCGCCCGCATGCGGGCGGTCTTTTCATTTATAAAACGAACAAATGACAGAGGCATCAAAGATGGACAAGTTTTGGCTCAGGCAGTATCAACCGGGCGTGCCGGCGGAAATCGACATCACGCAGTACCGGTCGCTGTCGCACCTGCTGGAAGAGTCGTTCCGCAAATACGCGGACCGCAGGGCCTACGTCTGCATGGACAAGGCCATCACCTTCCGCGAACTTGACCAGATGTCGCAGCAGATGGGCGCGTGGCTGCAGTCGCGCGGCCTGAAGCAGGGCGCCCGTGTCGCCATCATGATGCCGAACGTGCTGCAGTATCCGGTGGCGCTGGCCGCCGCGCTGCGCGCCGGCTATACCGTCGTCAACGTCAACCCGCTGTACACCGCGCGCGAACTGCAGCACCAGCTGATCGACTCGGGCGCCGAAGCCATCGTCGTACTCGAGAATTTCGCCCACACGGTCGAACAGGTGCTGGACAAGACCAGCGTCAAACACGTCGTCGTCGCGTCGATGGGCGGCCTGCTCGGCGGCCTGAAAGGCACCATCGTCAACTTCGTGGTCCGCAAGGTCAAGAAGATGGTGCCGGCCTTCGCGCTGCCGACGGCGGTAGGCTTCAACAAGGTGCTGGCGGAAGGCTCGCGCCTGCCGTTCAAGGCTGCCACGCTGGGCCACGACGACATCGCCTTCCTCCAGTACACCGGCGGCACCACCGGCGTGTCGAAGGGCGCCGTGCTCCTGCATCGCAACGTGATCGCCAACGTTCTGCAGAACGAAGCGTGGCTGCAGCCGACGCTCGATACCCTGCCGAAGGGCACCGAGCCGCAGTTCGTATGCGCGCTGCCGCTGTATCACATCTACTCGCTGACGGTCTGCGCGCTGATGGGCATGCGCCTCGGCGGCATGAACGTGCTGATCCCGAACCCGCGCGACATCCCGGGCTTCGTCAAGGAACTGGGCAAATACAAGATCAACATTTTCCCGGCCGTGAACACGCTCTACAACGCGCTGCTGAACAACGCGGAATTCGCGAAGCTGGACTTCTCCAGCTACAAAGTCTGCAATGGCGGCGGCATGGCCGTACAGCGGCCGGTGGCCGAGAAGTGGCTGGCAGTGACAGGCACCGCGATCGTCGAGGGCTACGGCCTGTCGGAGACGTCGCCGGTGGTTACCGCCAACCGCTGCGACATCAAGGAATTCACCGGCACCATCGGGCTGCCGTATCCATCGACCGAAGTTGCGATCCTCGACGACGACGGTAATCCGGTACCGCTAGGCACCGCAGGCGAAATCGCAGTCCGCGGCCCGCAGGTGATGGCCGGCTACTGGAAGCGCGACGACGAAACGGCCAGGTCGATGACTGCGGACGGCTTCTTCAAGACCGGCGACGTCGGCATCATGGACGAACGCGGCTACACCCGGATCGTCGACCGCAAGAAGGACATGATCCTGGTCTCCGGCTTCAACGTGTATCCGAACGAGGTGGAAGAAGTCGTGGCGGGCCACCCGGGCGTGCTGGAAGTGGCCTGCATCGGCGTGCCGGACAATGCGTCCGGCGAGGCGGTGAAGCTGTTCGTGGTCCGCAAGGACCCATCGCTGACCGCGGAGCAGCTGAAGGACTACTGCAAGGAACAGCTCACCGGCTACAAGAAGCCGAAGTACATCGAGTTCCGCACCGAGCTGCCGAAGACGAACGTCGGCAAGATCCTGCGCCGCGAACTGCGCGATAAACCAGCGGCGGCATAAAACCGATTACAGCCTGACAGAGATGCGGCGCCGCGCCGCGTCGCTGGCGGTGGCCTGGAATACCAGCGTGCCGCTGGCGCCCTGGTAGTCGAACGGCACAGCGCGGCCATCCACCTCGACCTGCGCCGGCTTCGCGCCGATGTTATGAATGACCATCGACAGCGTGCGCGCCAGGCGGCGGCGGTTCGCACCGGCCTCGCTGGCTATCGTTATCTCAAGCTGCTTGCCGCTCAGGCGGCTGGCGAACTGCAGCAGTTCATACTTGCCCTTCTCGAAAGCCTCCGGCGTTTCGCCATCGTCCTCATACATCTTGCCGCTGCCTGCCGCCACCGAGCGGTCGTGGTAGTAGTGGAGCTCGATATTCTTTCCCGAATAGTCGCGCGTGGTCTGCATGCCGGGCGCCATCGGGATGAACGCGCCTGCGCGCACGAAGACGGGGATGCGGTCCGCAGCCAGCGCCACCGTGGCTGTGCTGCCACCTTCATGGCGTTGGCCTGTGTGGAAATCGATCCATGCGGCGGTCGCCGGGAAATAGACTTCCTGCGCCGTCTTCTTCGCTTCCAGCACCGGGCTGACAAGGATGTCGTTGCCCCACAGGTAGGTCGACGACAGCTCGCGCAATCGCGGGTTGCCCGGCTCCTCGTACATCAGTGGCCGCATCAGCGGCAGGCCAGCCTGGTTGTTATCGAACGCCGCCGTGTAGTTATACGGCAGCAGTCGATAGCGCAGGCGGATCGCTTCGCGCGCCAGTGCCAGCGCAGCCGGTGAACGGAACACCGGCTCCGAGGCCACGTCTTCCTGCGCATGCGGGCGGAAGATCGGCTGGAACACGCCGTACTGGAGCCAGCGCGTGTACAACTCGTCGTCCAGGTTGGCGCCGGCGAAGCCGCCCAGGTCGGAATGCATGTAAGCCGCGCCCTGCATCCCCATCTGGAGCGAAATCTCAGGCTGCGGCTTGAGCCCGTCCCAGCTGCGGCTGACGTCACCGGACCACGGGATAAGCCCGAAGCGCTGCGAGCCCGAATAACCGGAACGCATCAGGATGAACGGCCGCTGGCCAGGGAAGTCCTTGCGATAGCCCTCATGCACCAGCCGCGCCCACTCATGGCCGTAGACGTTGTGTACCTGCGCTGCGCTGCCGCCAACATGGCGCGTAGCGTCCGGATGGACCTCAGGTTCGCCCAGGTCGCCCCACCAGCCGGCCACACCCATCGGGGCCAGTTCCTTGTAGATGTCCCAGAACCAGCTGCGTGCCAGAGGGCTGGTGATGTCGATCAGTCCCGTGTTCCCGAAGTAGAAGTCGTAGCGGAACGGCGCGCCCTTGTCGTCGGTCGCGAGCACCTTGCGGTCGACCGCCTCCTGCCAGCGCGTCGACGCGGTCAGCACAAACGGCTCGGTGATCAGGATGGTCTTGACGCCCTTTGCCGAAAAATCGGCCATCATCCCGCGCGGATTCGGGAACTGCGCCTTGCTGAAGCTGAAGTTCCCCATCGAGCCGCGCATGTCGGGACCGAACCAGTACAGGTCGAACACGATCGCATCGAGCGGCACCTTCTCGGCGATGAACTTGTCGACGGTGGCGCGGGCCTCCGCTTCGGTGTGATAGCCGAAGCGGCTGGCGAAGTTACCGAAGGCCCAGCGCGGCGGCAGCGGCTGGCGGCCTGTCAGGCCGGTGTACTCCCAGGCCAGCTGCTCCCAGCTGTCGCCGGCGATCACCTGGTAGGCCTTGCGGCCGCTCGACGGCTGGTACGACAGCACATTCGCCTTCTTCGCATCGAGGTCGAGGAAGCCGGTGGTCGGATTGTCGAAGTGGACCATGTACATTTTCGACGACAGCACCAGCGGCATCGCATAGCTCATCTGCTCCGACTTCTGGCCGTACCCGTAGTGCGCCTTGTTATACAAGGGAAGGCGGTGGCCGCGCCGGTTCATCCCGAGCGCGCGGGCACCGCCGCCGTACAGGGCCTCGTCCGGCGTCAGCGCGAAGTCGATCGATTCAAGCTTGCCCTGGCGCGCATAGCCGTTCTTCTCGGCGACCAGCGGCTTGCCCTTGTACGAATAGCTGATGCCGAAAGGCGCGCGCGTGACAGTCGCACTGATGCCGCCGGTGGCGAATTCGACCGCGCCGTCCAAGGTGCGGAGTGTCCCCGCCGCCTTTGGCGCCATGACCACCGCATGCGAGCGCGGATCGTGCGCTTCGCCGTTCGGGACGAACACGGTTTCCATGATGCGGTCGGAGTAGGGCGTGATCAGGTAAACGCCGTCGCTGGTGACGACCTCCAGCCGGTTGCCTTTCTGCTCGATGCGCTCCACCGTGCGGCTGCTGTTCTGGGCGAAGCTGAGCGAAGGGAGCGCCAGCAGCAGTAGCGCGGTGTGAAGCGTTGCTCTGATCATTGGAAGTGGAATGCGGGTGTGGAAAATGTAGTCAATGTACATCATGCCACCCGTCCTTGTCATGGCCAGGTTCAGCTGCGGGCGGCTTTGCGCTAAACTGGGTCGGCCCCTCATCACTGGTCTGCTATGAAAATCTCCAAGTCCCTGCCGCGCTGGTCGATCGCCGCCCCGATTTTTTCCTGGCTTCTGCTGGCCGGATCAGTTGCCGGCGCCGGAGACCTCCTTGGCGTGTACTACACGGTGCTTCTCGTCGCCGGCCTGTTTGGCGGCGTACTCGCTGCTGTTTTTCACGCGGAGATCGTCGCCCACAAAGTCGGCGAACCGTACGGCACGCTGGTACTGGCCCTTGCGGTGACCGCGATCGAGGTCGCGCTGATCGTGTCGCTCATGATTGCCGGCGGCGAGTCGACGACAGGCCTTGCGCGCGACACGGTATTCGCCGCCGTCATGATCATCCTGAACGGCATGGTCGGCTTGTGCATTCTTGCGGGCGCGGGACGGCATGGCGAGCAGACTTTTGGGCTGTATGGCGTATCCGCTGCACTGGCCACGCTCGCGGCGATTTCGGTGCTGACGATGGTACTCCCGAATTACACGACCACCACGCCCGGCCCCTCGTACAGCACCAGCCAGCTGGCTTTCATTGCCGTGGTTTCGCTCGTGCTCTATGGGACGTTTGTGCTTGTGCAGACCGTGCGCCACCGCGATTACTTCCTGCCTGAAGCGGCTTCCGGCGACGAGGATGTGCACGCACCGCCACCGCCCGCGAAGATGGCGTGGATCAGCGCGGGCTTGCTGCTGGCCTGCCTGGGGGGCGTGGTCCTGCTCGCGAAATCGCTGTCGCCGACGCTGGAGGCGGCGGTCATCGCGATCGGTGCGCCCAAGGCCCTGGTCGGCATCATCATCGCGGCGGTTGTGCTTCTGCCTGAAGGGATCGCGGCCTACCAGGCCGCGCGCGCCAACCGCCTGCAGACCAGTCTTAACCTGGCTTTGGGATCGGCGCTGGCCAGCATCGGCCTGACGATTCCCGCCGTGGCGATCGTGTCGTTGGCGACTGGCTGGACGCTGTCGCTCGGGATCGACGTCAAGTCGACCGTGCTGCTGGTGTTGTCGATCATCGTCGCCACGCTGTCGCTCGGCACCGGCCGAACGACCGTCATGCAAGGGACCGTACACCTGGTGATATTCGCGGTGTACTTGTTTACGACGATTGTTCCGTAGGATCAGGCCCGGATCGCGCCCGGCCGGCCATGTTCGACCCGGAACTGGGCGATCGTGGTAGCCCCCGAGCCGGCCAGCTTCACATCGTCCAGCCCGACGAACATCGCCTTGGTAGCGGCGGGAGTTACCTCCATCAGGATGAACCCGCGCTTGTCGCTGCGGCCGTATTTGACGTGCGGGTTCATGTCGACAAACTGCAGCGTGCGCGCCTGCGGGCGGGAGCCCGAGGTAACCGAAGTACCGCAAAACTCGGTCGCGATGACCGGATTTTGTTTGGATAGCGGGCGGTCGAAATCGGTCTTCAGGTCGGTCGCATAGAAGGTGTGTACATCGCCCGCCAGCGTGATCGGATTCGAGGCGCGCGTGCTTTCAAGTGTATCGAACAGGCGCTGGCGCGCCGCGGGATATCCGTCCCAGCCATCGTTCCAGAAACGGCCATCGTCGGGCCGGCTGACCGGAACCTGGGACGACTGCGCCATCGGCGTTTGCTGGACGAGGAAGTTCCAGCGTGCCTCCGACCTTTCCAGGCCGGTTTCCAGCCAGGCTTCCTGCTCCGCGCCGAGCATCGTGCGCGATGAATCGCGCAGCGCGTGGCAGCGCGAACGCAGCACCGATGAAGAACCACCCTTGCCGGGCTGCTGGCAGGCGTGCGTCGCGCGGTACTGGCGGTCGTCCAGCACGTGCAGCCGCGCCAGCCTGCCCCAGTCGAAACGGTCGTAGATGCGCAGGTTGCCGAAGCCGTTGCGGCGTGCCGGCGCCACCCGCAGCGGCATATGCTCGTAGAACGCCTGGTAAGCGGCCGCGCGCCGCTGCGCAAACGTCGGGCTGAGCCGCTCGTCGCGGTCGCCCGCGTAGTCGTTCGCGACTTCGTGGTCGTCCCACGTCACGATCCACGGCGCCGCGCGGTGCGAAGCCTGCAGGTCAGGGTCGCTCTTGTACTGTGCATAGCGCGCGCGGTAGTCGGCCAGCGAGTAGCTTTCGTCGACGCGCCTTGCGCGCTCCGGATGGTTAAGCTGGTAGGGGCCCCACTCGTAGATGTAGTCGCCCAGGAAGGCGACCAGGTCGGGCGCCGCGTTGGCGATATGGCGGTGCGCGGCAAAGCTGCCGAACTCCCAGTGCTGGCAAGATGCGACAGCCATCTTCAGCATTGTCGGCAGCGAATCCGCGGCCGGCGCGGTACGGGTGCGTCCGACCGGACTGACTGCATCGCCCAGCATGAAGCGGTACCAGTACCAGCGGCCCGCTTCCAGCCCCGTCGCGTCGACGTGCACGCTGTGCGCCAGCTCGGGGACGGCGCTGGCGCTGCCCTGCGCTGCGATGCGGGTAAAGGCTTCGTCGTGCGCGACTTCCCAGCGCACGACGAAGGCGACCGGCGGCGTGGCCGCGGCATTGAGCGGATCGGCCAGGATGCGGGTCCACAGGATGACCGAGTTGGGCAGCGGCGAGCCGGAAGCGACGCCCAGGCTGAACGGATAAGCGTTTCCCGGCGCCGCTTGTGCCGCGGCACGCGCGAGCGGCGCGCAGGCGGCCAGCACGGCCATCTGGCCCGCGCCCGCCAGGAAGATGCGGCGCTGCTCGTCCATTACTACCCCGGGTCAGTTGTCGATGAGCGATTCGAGCGGCGGCAGCTGGCGCGGCTTGCGGTCGTCGCCGGTGGCGACATACGTCAGCGTCGCCTCGGTCACCTTGACCGTGTCGGCCTGCAGCCGGTTCCGCTCGGCGTAAACTTCGACATACACGGTGATCGACGTGTTCCCGACTTTGACGATATCGGCGTAAAACGACAGCAGGTCGCCCACGAACACCGGGTTTTTGAAGACGAAGGAATTCACGGCAATGGTCGCGACACGGCCGTTGGCGCGCCGGGTGGCCGGCAGCGAACCGGCGATGTCTACCTGGGCCATGATCCAGCCGCCGAACACGTCGCCGTAGACGTTGGCATCGGAAGGGGCTGGCATTACGCGCAGTTGAGGCATCTTTCCTGCTGGAAGCGACGTGTTGACAGGGCAGGGTGCGACGTTCTCGGGCTTGGTCATCTTGAAATCTCATGAAAGGCTACAATCGAACCCGATTGAACCATAAATTACAGAGCTCTGCCATGCGCCATCATTCCACCAGTACCACCGCACCTGTTCCCCCAGTCGATCCGAACGCCACCAAACGCAGCGAATGGGCCACGCTCAAGACCCTGCTGCCGTACCTGTGGGTGTACAAATGGCGCGTGACCGCGGCGCTGGCCTGCCTGATCGGCGCCAAGGTCGCCAACGTCGGCGTGCCGCTGATCCTCAAGCAGCTGATCGACCACCTGACCATCAGCCCGTCCGATCCGAAGGCGCTGCTGGTGCTGCCGCTCGGTATCCTGGTCGCCTATGGCGCGCTGCGGCTATCGACCACGGTGTTCACCGAACTGCGCGAATTCCTGTTCGCGCGCGTGACCCAGCGCGCGGTCCGCACGATCGCGCTGCGCGTGTTCCGCCACCTGCACGCACTGTCGCTGCGCTTCCACCTGAACCGCCAGACCGGCGGCATGACGCGCGACATCGAGCGCGGCACGCGCGGCGTCAGCTCGCTGATCTCGTTCACGCTGTTTAATATCCTGCCGACGCTGGTCGAGATTTCGCTGGTGCTGGGCTACCTGGTCCTGAACTACGACATCTGGTTCAGCGTGATCACGGTGCTGGCGCTGGTCAGCTACATCGCGTTCACCGTCATCGTCACCGACTGGCGCACCCACTTCCGGCGCACGATGAACGACCTCGATTCGAAAGCCAACACCAAGGCCATCGACTCGCTGATCAATTACGAGACGGTCAAATATTTCGGCAACGAGGACTACGAAGCCAAACGCTACGACGAAGGGCTCAAGGGTTTCGAGAACGCGGCGGTGAAGTCGCAATCGTCGCTGTCGGTCCTGAACACCGGCCAGTCGCTGATCATCGCCACCGCCGTCACGCTGATCCTGTGGCGCGCGACCGAAGGCGTCATCGCCGGCACCATGACGCTGGGCGACCTTGTGCTGGTCAACACCTTCATGATCCAGCTGTACATTCCGCTCAACTTCCTCGGCGTGATCTACCGCGAGATCAAGCAAAGCCTGGCCGACATGGAGCGCCTGTTTGGCCTGCTGGAGCAGAACCGCGAAGTGGCCGACTCCAGGGACGCCAGGGCGCTCCAGACGCAAGGCGCGCGCGTCACGTTTTCCAACGTCGAGTTCAGCTACGAGCCGAAACGCCAGATCCTGTTCGACGTCGACTTCACGATCCCCGCCGGGACCACGACTGCGGTGGTGGGGCACAGCGGATCGGGCAAGTCGACCCTGTCGCGGCTGCTGTTCCGCTTCTATGACGTCAACAGCGGCAGCATCACGATCGACGGCCAGGACCTGCGCGAGGTGACGCAGGAATCGCTGCGCCACGCGATCGGCATCGTGCCGCAGGATACGGTGCTGTTCAACGACAGCATCGAGTACAACATCGCGTATGGCAAACCCGGCGCGACCAAGGACGAGATCATCGCGGCTGCGCGGGCCGCGTCGATCCACGACTTTATCGACAGCCTGCCGGACGGGTACGCGACGACCGTTGGCGAGCGCGGGTTGAAGCTGTCGGGCGGCGAGAAGCAGCGCGTGGCGATCGCGCGCACCTTGCTGAAGAATCCGGCGATCCTGATTTTCGACGAAGCCACGTCGGCGCTCGATTCAAAGGCCGAGCAGGCGATCCAGGCCGAGCTGAAGGAAATCGCGAAGAGCCGCACGACCCTGGTGATCGCGCACAGGCTGTCGACTGTGGCGGACGCGCAGCAGATCCTGGTGCTCGATCACGGGCGGATTGTGGAGCGGGGGACGCATCAGCAGCTGTTGGCGGCGAATGGCTTGTATGCGCAGATGTGGGAGCGGCAGCAGGCGAGGCAGGATGAGGAGCTGAAGTCCCCGGTCGAAGAACTGAGTTAAACGTTAAGCCGTCGTTTCCGCCACTGGCGGAAACGACTTTCCGCGAACGCGGATTTAATAGGTGTAGAACATCCGCTGGATTTCCTTGGTGTTATTCGTCTTGGTCAGCGCCAGCATCAGCAGGATGCGCGCCTTTTGCGGGTTCAGCGTATCCGCCACAACGAAGTCCAGCTCATCGTCGTTCGCTTCGCCATTGCGCGCCAGGATGCCCTGGCCAACGCGGCTCGAACGCACAACCAGAACGCCCTTCGCACGCGCGGCCGACAGCGCCGGACGCACCTTCGCAGGCAGGCTGCCGTTACCGACACCCGCGTGGATCAGCCCCTTCGCGCCAGCGCCGACCAAAGCATCGATCGCGGTCGGACCAACGTTTGCGTACGAGTAAGCCACATCAACCTGCGGCAGCGCAGTGAGTGAGCTGACATCGAACTCGGTCTCGGTCGTATGTTTGCGCACCACCTGGCGATAGAAGAGCGGCTTCCCGCCCTGGAAATAACCGAGCATGCCCATTTCCGGCGTACGGAAGGTATCGACCATCGTGGTATTCGACTTCGACACATCGCGGCCTGCGTGGATCTGGTCGTTCATCGACACCAGCACGCCGCGGCCAACCGCGTCAGGGCTGGCAGCCAGCACCACCGCGTTGTACAAGTTGACAGGGCCATCGGCCGAGATGGCGGTCGATGGACGCATCGAGCCCACCAGCACCACCGGCTTCTTGCTCTTGACGACCAGGTTCAGGAAGTACGCGGTTTCTTCCAGCGTGTCGGTGCCGTGCGTGATGACGATGCCGTGGACGTCCTTCTGAGCCAGCAGCGTGTTGACGCGCTTGGCAAGCGTCAGCCAGTGCTCGTTGCTCATGTTCTCGCTGGCGATCTGGAATACCTGCTCGCCGCTGACGTTGGCGACCTTGGTCATCTCAGGAACGGCCTGGATCAGCGTCTGCACGCCGACGGTCGCCGCGGTGTAGCCCACGGTGGTGGTGCTGGTAGCGCCGGTGCCGGCGATGGTGCCGCCGGTTGCGAGGATGGTGACATTCGCCAGTTTCGGATCGGCGGCATGCACCGATGCGACAGCAACCATAAAGCCCAGCAGCGCAATCATCGACTGCGCGGATTTTTGAAACAACATACGATCTCCTTTAAAAATTATGGCTTCTTGTAGACGACGCCTTCTTTCATCACGAACTGGACTTGCTGCAGGATTGTCACGTCGCGCAGCGGGTCGCCGCTGACTGCGATGATGTCGGCAGCATAGCCAGGCTCGATCGAACCGAGGCGTTTTTCCTGGTCGAGAAGGGCGGCCGCACCCAGCGTGGCGGAGCGGATCGCCTCCAGCGGCGGCATGCCTGCTTCGACCATGTAGGCGAATTCCCTGGCGTTCTCGCCGTGCGGGAAAACGCCGGCATCGGTTCCGAAGGCGATCTTCACGCCGGCCTTGTAGGCGCGGCCGAAGGTGGCCTGGATCTGCGGGCCGATGGCAGCAGCTTTCGGGCGCACCAGCGGCGAATAGTAATCCGCTTCTTTTGCCTTGTCGGCGACGTAGCGGCCGGCCGAGATGGTCGGGACGTACCAGGTGCCGTGCTTCTTGATCAGGGCGATGGTCTCGTCGTCCATCATCGTGCCGTGTTCGATCGAGTCGATACCGGCGCGCACCGCGCGCTTCATGCCTTCGGCGCCGTGAGCGTGGGCCGCAACGCGGAAGCCGTAGTCGCGCGCCGTGCTGATGATGGCGCGCAGCTCGTCCTCGGTGTACTGCGAATTCTCTCCGCTGCGGGCCTGGCTCAATACGCCGCCGGTCGCGGTGACCTTGATCAGGTCCGCGCCTTCCTTGTAACGCGCGCGCACCGCCTGGCGGCCTTCTTCCGGGCTGTTCACGACACCGTCTTCAGGCCCGGGTGTGCCGAGCGCCATGCTGAAGCGGCGCGAGTAGTTATTGGTCGGGTCGGCGTGGCCGCCGGTTGTGGCGATCGATTTGCCGGCCGTGAACATGCGTGGCCCTGGAATCGTACCGCTTGCGATGGCGCGCTTGAGCGATACGTTCAGGCCATCTGCGGCGCCGAGGTCGCGCACCGTGGTGAAGCCTGCCTTCAAGGTGCGATCCGCGAACACCACGGAGCGGTACGCCAGGTCGGCCGGATCGAAGCTGATGCTCTCGCGCAGGGCGTCGACCTGCTTCTGCGTCTCGCCGGTCAGGTGCACGTGCATGTCGATAAAGCCGGGCATGCAGGCGTGTTTGGACAGGTCGATATGGTCAGCGCCCTGGGTCATCGGCCCGACCGATTTGACCGAGCCATTTTCGACCACCACGCTGACACGCTCGAGCCACTTTCCCCCCTTGACGTCCAGGAGGCGGCCGCAGTCGATCGTCTGGGTGGCGGCCTGCGCGAGGCCGGTGGCGGCGAAGAGAAGACTCAAGGCGGACAGCTTCTGCATATCTGGTGCTCCTGGGAGGGGATAATGGCAAAAGAGCATACACGATTCAATACGGAAAGTTTATAAAAACGTTCACCAAAAGACACGGGGCGGGATGCGTTATCCGCATACCCGCCCCGTGGCGTTCCGACCGAAGCGCCGTATTTACGGCAGCGGCACGGTCGCCAGGTCCTTCTTGATCGGATCGGTCAGTTCGTTCTCCCACTTGGCCACGACGGCGGTAGCGATACCGTTGCCGATGACGTTGGTGGCCGAACGCGCCATGTCGAGGAAGTGGTCGATGCCCAGCAGGAGCAGCAGGCCGGCTTCAGGGATGTTGAACTGGGTCAGGGTCGCGGCGATCACCACCAGCGAAGCGCGCGGCACGCCGGCCATGCCCTTCGAGGTCAGCATCAGCACCAGCATCATCACGATCTGGGTCGACAGGTCCATCTCGATGCCGTAGGCCTGCGCGATGAACACGACGGCGAAGGTGCAGTACATCATCGAGCCATCAAGGTTGAACGAGTAACCGACCGGCAGCACGAACGCCGCGATGCGGTTGCGTACGCCGAAACGCTCGAGGCCTTCCAGGGTTTTCGGGAATGCCGCTTCCGACGACGCGGTCGAGAAAGCCAGCAGGGTCGGCTCGCGCAGTTCGCGCAGCAGGGCGAACACGCGCGGGCCCAGGAACATGAAGCCGGCGATGGTCAGCACGATCCACAGCAGTACGATGCCGAAGTAGAACTCGGCCATGAAGATGCCAAAGGTCGATAGCACGCCGAGGCCCTTGCTGGCGATAGTGCCCGAGACAGCTGCAAACACGGCGATCGGCGCCAGGTTCATGACGTAGCCGGTCACTTTCAGCATGACGTGGGCGACGCCGTCGATCGCATCGATCATCGGATTGGCGCGCGGGCCGACTGCGGCGGCTGCCGTACCGAAGAACAGCGAGAACACGACGATCTGCAGGATCTCGTTCTTGGCCATGCCGTCGACGATCGACGAAGGCACCAGGTGGGTGACGAATTCCTTCAGCGTCAGGCCGGTGGTGGCGATACCCGAAGCTGCGTCGGCGGCTGGAACCATTGCGGTCAGCGCGTCGCCTGGACGGAACAGGTTCACCAGGATCAGGCCGAGCGACAGCGAGATGACGGAGGCGATGACGAACCAGCCCAGCGCCTTGACGCCGATGCGGCCGACTTCCTTGGCGTCCCCCATCTTGGCGATACCGACGACCAGCGTGGAGAACACCAGCGGCGCGATGATCATCTTAATCATGCGCAGGAACAAGGTCGAGATCAGCGACATGTAATCAGCGAACTGCCCGGGATTTGGCATGCCGACGTTGGCCAGGAAGCCGACGACGACACCGGCGATTAGGCCGATGAGGATATAGATAGTCAGGCGGTTTCGATTATTCATGTGCTGCTGCGCTTTCTGTAAGGGTGTCGAACCGTATATGGAAAAGAAAGGACTGCCTGTCCCGGCGCGTTCTCGGGCAAAATAGCGTCATTTTGTGAGTGAACTTGCCAGATGCATTTGATGATTTTGCAAGTTCCGGCAGTATCCTAGGGGCAGCGGGTACTGTCAAGCTCGCCTATCAGGCGCTGTGGTGGGGCGTTAACGACCTGGGTAAATGAACAAAAACATGATCGAGCTAAAGAATGTCAGCAAGTGGTACGGCAAGTTCCAGGTGCTGTCCGACTGCACCACCCACGTCGCCAAAGGCGACGTCGTCGTCATCTGCGGGCCGTCCGGCTCCGGCAAATCGACCCTGATCAAGACCGTCAACGGGCTCGAACCGTTCCAGCAGGGCGAAGTGGTGGTCGATGGCGTCCAGGTCGGCGATCCCAGGACCAAGCTGTCCAAACTGCGCGCCCGGATCGGCATGGTGTTCCAGAACTTCGAGCTGTTCCCGCACCTGTCGGTACGCGATAACCTGACGCTGGCGCAGGTCAAGGTGCTGGGCCGCACGCGCGACGAAGCGACCGAAAAGGGTCTCCGGTATCTCGACCGGGTCGGCCTGCTGGCGCAGCAGGACAAGTTCCCGAGCCAGCTGTCGGGCGGCCAGCAGCAGCGCGTGGCGATCGCGCGCGCGCTGGCGATGGACCCGATCGCGATGCTGTTCGACGAGCCGACATCGGCGCTGGACCCGGAAATGATCAACGAGGTACTCGACGTGATGGTCGGCCTGGCGCAGGAAGGCATGACCATGATGGTGGTCACCCACGAGATGGGCTTCGCGCGCAAGGTGGCGGGCCGGATCATCTTTATGGACCACGGCCGCATCGTCGAGGATAGCCCGACTGAGGAATTCTTTACCCTCCCGCGTGCGGAACGGGCGCGGGAATTCCTGGCCAAGATTATTCATTGATGCGGTCTTTTACTCGTAATGCGTCCACATTCGCAGTACTTGTACGGTCATGTCGTTCGCAAGGACCCGGTATACCAGTCGATGCTGGATATTGATCCGGCGCGAATATGCGCCGGCGAGATCGCCGACCAGCTTTTCACACGGCGGTGGGGACTGGAAGGGATCGACGGCCAGAATTTCGAGAAGTTCTTGCGCTTTCGGTTTTAAACCTGCCCGTGCGAGCTTCGTTGCATCTTTCGCGGCCTGTTTGGTGAATACTACCCGCCAGCTCACCACTTGAGTTCGGTCGTGCAGTCATCAATGGGTGTTGCCATACCCTCCCGAATGGATTCCCGCATTCCTGGGACAGAGAGCAAAAACAAGGTTTCCTGTATCGCCGCCCAGTCTTGGGCGGACACGAGGACGGCATCATTGCGTTTGCCCGTAATTGTTACCGGCGCATGGCTTGCGGCCGTTTCATCGATAAGCTCGTACAGGTTGGCGCGCGCTTTGCTCGCAGAAATGGTTTCCATGATCAGTTACCTTCAAAACATCAAACGTACGCTTTAACGTACGGGATGTCAAACGGTCCGGACAAGCGTCCTCTGCTCCCTCATGCTCAACGGGTAAATGCCCATCGACAAGACTTTTGTGTTGACGCTTTTACACCGCTTAAATACACTCGGCTGCTTGAACGACGGCATGCCATCCCGGGTTAATAATGTCTTTGAATTTTGAGTGAGCTTCAACTAAATGGCGCCGGATTTCGCCATAAGACCGCTCTCGCCTTTGTAGCGGCTGCTCACCTGCTTGCGATATTCGCGTTCACGGCTGTAAAGCCGCGGCCGGAGAAAGACGCCGTCTGGTCCGATCCTGTCCTTCTAATCCTTCCTCCAATCGCCGAAGCAGTGCGTCCTCCGGCGCTGACCCGATCGCCCCGGCCAACGACGCGTGAACGGATCCGCACGCCAACACGCGAGGCGGTCCATGCCGAACAGCACACCGCGCGTGCCAACGACCTCGAAATAGCCGCCGACGTCCCTGATGTGCTGATAGTCGGCGAGCCAGCGCCTGCGGTCGACCTGACGCACCAGGCCAAACGGGATCTCGTTAAGGTCGAGCGTGAGCTCGCCAAGACGCAGCGCGCCGGCATCAATGGCCCGCCGACATACCAGTCTGCCCTTGCCAAGGGCATCGAAGCTGCTTACAAGCCACGTGGCATCACCATCAAAGAATACATACTGCCCGATGGCCGGCGCATGAGCAGGGTAACCGGTTCCGGTGGGTCGAAGTGCCATGCCGCGCTGGACAATCACACCATCATGGCCGAGGCGTACAGGTCGCAGGGGCGCGTCGCCAAAGAGGTCCCATGTCCGCCGAATTAATGGCAAACAGGAAAGTTCGTCCGCCGGGAGCGGGACAAGCGGCACCCGATCAAAAGCGAGCAGGTAAAATGGCGGGATTCGTTTTCCGAAAGCCGCCATGTCCATCCTCGAAACGCCCCAAAGCCTGACGATCGCCCGTCCCGACGACTGGCACCTGCACCTGCGCGACGGCGCGGCAATGGCCAGCGTGCTGCCGCATACAGCGCGCCAGTTCGCCCGCGCCATCGTGATGCCGAACCTGCGCCCGCCAGTCACCACCACCGCGATGGCCCAGGCCTACCGCGAGCGCATCCTGGCCGCGCTTCCCGCCGGCATGAGCTTCGAGCCGCTGATGACGCTTTACCTGACTGACAACACCGATCCGGACGAGATCCGCCGCGCCAAAGACAGCGGCTTCGTCCACGCGGTCAAGCTGTACCCGGCAGGCGCCACCACCAATTCCGACGCCGGTGTCACCGACCTGGCGCGCTGCCACAAGACGCTGGAAGTCATGCAGGAACTCGACATGCCGTTCCTCGTGCACGGCGAAGTGACGGACCAGGACATCGACCTGTTCGACCGCGAAGCTGTCTTCATCGAGCGCGTCATGCGCCCGCTGCGTAAGAACTTCCCGGAATTGAAGATCGTGTTCGAGCACATCACCACCAAGGACGCGGCCCAGTACGTGGCCGAAGCCGAAGGCCCGATCGCGGCAACCATCACCGCGCACCACCTGCTCTACAACCGCAACGAGATCTTCAAGGGCGGCATTCGCCCGCATTACTACTGCCTGCCGGTGCTCAAGCGCGAAGAACACCGCCTGGCGCTGGTAACGGCTGCGACCAGCGGCGACGAACGCTTCTTCCTCGGTACCGACTCGGCGCCGCACGCCATCGGCGCCAAGGAAACCAGCTGCGGCTGCGCCGGCTGCTACACCGCGCTGCACGCGATGGAGCTGTACGCCGAGGCATTCGAACGCGCCGGCGCGCTCGACAAGCTTGAAGCCTTCTCCAGCTTCTACGGCCCGGACTTCTACGAACTGCCGCGCAATACCGAGACTGTCACGCTCAAGCGTGAAACCTGGACCCTGCCTGAAACGGTGCCGCTGGCCGATTCGCAGCTGGTCCCGCTCAACGGCGGCGAGTCGATCAACTGGAAGATGATCTAATCCACATGCTGGAGCAGATCGACTGGACGCGCCGCTGGTATGACTCGGTGCGTCCGGCCTTCGCCCGCATCGATAACGATGCGGGCAGCGTCGGCGATGCGCTGAATGCTGGCGCTGCTGGCCTCGACCTGCGCAACGCAGCCGGACTGCCGGTGCGCTTCGTGCCCCAGTCGGACCTGCCGGAAGGGCTGGCCTACGAACAATTCATCGGCGCCACCGGATGCGTGCCGACGCGCGACAACCTGCATGACTTCTTCAATGGGCTGGTGTGGCTCACCTTCCCGCGTATCAAACAGCGGCTCAATGCCTTGCAGGCGGCGCAGATCGCGCTGGCCGGCGTGGGCAAATCGCGTGGCCCGGCCCGCGATGCGGCGACCATCTTCGATGAGAACGCAGCGCTGCTGGTAGTGCGCGATAGCGCCGCCGCGCGTGAACTGGTCGACGCGCTGCGCGGACATCGCTGGACCGAAGCGCTGTTCGGACGGCGCGCTCAGTTCGGAGTGGATGTCCAACCCTGGCTGTTCGGCCACGCGCTGATGGAAAAGCTGGTCGCGCCGCGCAAAGCCATCACCGCGCACACGCGCGTTATCGTGGCTCCCGACGCTTACTTCGCGCTGGATTGGAATGCGCAGCGCGCCTGGATCGACGAGGCCGTGGCGGCGGAACTGGCAGCGGATGACCTCACGACAGCATCCTTTACGCCGCTGCCGGTGCTCGGCATCCCCGGCTGGTATGAAGGGCAGGATGGCGATTTTTATGCCGACGCGAGCGTGTTCCGGCCAAAGCGAACCAGCACCGCCTCCTGACATGTTTGACAGTGTCAATGTTCGCGCCGATACTGGAAAATGCGCTTCCGCTCTCCCTGGGAGCGGAACAAGGAAGGCAAATCGGTCGACCTGAATATCGAGCTGAAGGGCTTTAACGGCGATAATTTCGATGCGGGCGTGAGCGTGGTGCGGTCGACCTTTGTCGTCAGCAAACCGCCGTACCGCGATGGACGCGACTGGAAAATGGTTGTTGACGGCGTCGAACTGACGAAGGTTGAATAAGGAAAAAATATGGCTGACGAGGTTCGCTGGGGAATTATCGGTACCGGGAAAATTGCGCGCGCTTTTGCGACAGCGCTGAAGGACACGCCCGGAGCGGTGCTGGCAGCGGTCGGATCGCGCCGGATGGACAGCGCGCTGGCCTTCGGCGCCGATTTCGCACTTCCGGACCGCGCCTGCTTCGGCTCGTACGAGGAAGTCGCCAACGCGATGGACGTCGATATCGTCTACATCGGAACGCCGCACCCCATGCACGCCGAGAACGCGATCATGGCGCTCAAAGGCGGCAAGGCCGTACTGTGCGAGAAGCCGTTCACCATGAACAAGCGCGAAGCCGAGCAAGTGGTGGCGCTGGCCCGTTCCAAGAAGCTGTTTTTGATGGAAGCGATGTGGACGCGCTACCTGCCGGCGGTCGACGAAGTGCGGCGCATTATCGCGTCGGGCGAGATCGGCAAGCCGCGGCAGGTCAGCGCGGACTTCGGATTCACTGCGGCAGTCGATAACGACCATCGCCTGCTTAATCCGGAACTGGGTGGCGGCGCGCTGCTGGACCTTGGCATTTATCCGCTGTCGATTGCCGCGTACCTGCTCGGCCCGGTGGCATCGGTGCAGGCGCAGGCCGAAATCGGCGCCACCGGCGTCGACGTGCAGACTGGTTTCGTGCTGAAGCATGAAGGCGGCGGCATGTCGGTGTGCAGCTGCTCGATCCAGGCGCGCACGCCGGCGGAGCTGACGGTGTCGGGCGACCTTGGGCATGTTCGGATGAATACCATGTTCCATCGCGCGCCGTCGATCAGCGTGTCGCTGGTGGACGGGACTTCGCGTACGGTGCCGACGCCGTACGCTGGTAACGGCTATGCCTACGAAGCGGTGGAAGCTGGGCGCTGTCTCAAGGAAGGGCTGCTGGAAAGCCCGCGCATGCCGCTCGACGAAACGCTGGCGCTGATGGGCGTGCTCGACACGATCCGCGAACAGATTGGCCTGCGTTATGCGGCCGACGCCGCGCGCTGGGCTGACGGCGCGGACATCTAAACCTTCAAGAATTCCTCGCGTCCGCCCAGCCATCGCGCGAGGTGCGCTTCGACGGTGTCGTCATCGGCTTCATGCAGCAGCGAGTGCGCGACGTCGCGCGCTCGCTCGACCAGCCACTGGTCGGTCTCCAGATCCGCAAACCGCAGCATCGCCTGTCCTGACTGGCGCGCACCGAGGAATTCGCCCGGTCCGCGTATCTCCAGGTCGCGCCGCGCGATCTCGAAGCCGTCGGTGGTTTCGCGCATCGTCATCAGGCGCTGCTTCGCCACGCTGCCCAGCGGGCTCTGATACAGCAGCAGGCACACACTGGCCGCGGAACCCCGCCCGACCCGCCCGCGCAACTGGTGCAGCTGCGACAGGCCGAATCGCTCGGCGTGCTCGATCACCATCAGCGATGCATTCGGTACGTCCACTCCGACCTCGATGACGGTGGTCGCGACCAGCACATGAACCTCGCCCGCCGCGAATGCGTCCATGACCTGCTGCTTCTCGGCCGGCTTGAGCCGCCCGTGCACCAGCCCCACCTGCAAATCCGGCAGCGCTTCGGCCAGCATCAGGTGGGTGTCGGTCGCGGTTTGCAGCTGCAGCGCTTCCGATTCCTCGATCAGCGGGCAGACCCAGTAGGCCTGGCGGCCTTCCTGCGCCGCCGCGTGCACGCGCTCGATGACTTCGTCGCGACGGTTCTGGTCAATCGCGCGCGTGACGATCGGGCTGCGCCCGGGCGGCAGCTCGTCGATGATCGATACCTCGAGGTCGGCGTAGTAAGTCATCGCCAGCGTGCGTGGGATCGGCGTGGCCGACATCATCAGCTGGTGCGGCGTGCGTCCCTGTGCGCCTTTGTTGCGCAAGGTGAGGCGCTGGCCGACCCCGAAGCGGTGCTGTTCGTCGACGATCACCAGTCCGAGCTTCGCAAACTGCACGGTGTCCTGGATCAGCGCGTGCGTGCCGATGATCAGGTGGGCTTCGCCCGATTCGACCAGCGCGGTCGCGGCCAGCTTGTCCTTTTTCTTCAGGCTGCCGGTCAGCCACGCAACCTTCACGCCCAAGGGTTCCAGCCACGCGGCGATTTTTCGGAAGTGCTGGTCAGCGAGAATCTCGGTCGGCGCCATCAGCGCGGCCTGGTAGCCGCTGTCGATGGCCTGCGCGGCCGCCAGCGCCGCGACAATCGTCTTGCCGCTGCCGACGTCGCCCTGCAGCAGGCGCTGCATCGGGAACGCCTGTGTCAGGTCGGCGCGGATCTCCTTCAGCACGCGCTGCTGCGCGCCGGTCAGCTTGAACGGCAGGGCGCGCATGAAGGCGTCGGACAGCGTGCCGACCGCATCCAGCACCGGTGCTCCTTTGCTGCGGCGTGCGACCTGCGCGCGCTTGAGCGACAGCTGCTGCGCCAGCAGTTCGTCGAACTTCATCCGCACCCAGGCCGGATGCGAACGGTCGACCAGCGCGTTCGGGTCGACTTCCTGCGGCGGGTAGTGCAGCAGCTTGACCGCAGGCTCGAAATTCGACAGCTGCATGCGCTTGAGCAGGGCTGGCGGCAAGGTGTCGCGCCAGTCGACGCGTTTCATCGCGTCCGAAATCGCACGCCGCAAAATCGCTTGCGACAGTCCTTCGCCGGAGGGGTAGACTGGCGTTAGCGCCGTTGGCAGCGGGGCGCCTTCGTTGATGACCTTGTACGCAGGGTGCACCATCTCGGCGCCGAAGAAGCCGTGCTTGAGCTCACCGCGGGCGCGCACGCGCGTTCCTTCGGCCAGCTGTTTGGTCTGGCTGCCGTAGAAGTTCATGAAGCGCAGCAGGACGTCGCCGGTTTCGTCGGCGATCGTCACCAGCATCTGGCGCCGCGGCCGGAAGCTGGTTTCATTTTTGGTCACGACGCCTTCGACCTGCGACACGTGGCCGCCGCGCAGGCAGGCTTCGCGGATCGAAACCACCTGGGTTTCGTCCTCGTAGCGCATCGGCAGGTGCAGCACCAGGTCCATGTCGCTGCGCAGGCCGAGCCGCGCGAGCTTGCTTTCGTTGGTTTTTGGCGCCGTTTTCGGTTTAGTTGAGGGCATATCGCGGTAAAATAGAGGGTTGCCCTTTGTGCGTAAGCGCTATTGTAAGGCCCTCGTTATCCATTTTTCCAGAATTTGCAGAATGTACTCGCTTTCCGATTTCGATTTTAACCTGCCGCCCGAGCGTATCGCACAGCTGCCGCTGCCGGACCGCAGCGCCTCGCGCCTGCTGCATCTCGACGGCGCGCAGCTCATCGACCGCGGCTTCGCCGACATCGTCGGCCTGCTCCAGCCGGGCGACCTGCTGGTGATGAACGACACGCGCGTGCTCAAGGCGCGCTTTTTCGGCGTCAAGGAGACCGGCGGTAATGTCGAGGTGCTGGTCGAGCGCGTGCTGGACAACCGCACCGTGCTGGCGCAGGTGCGCGCATCGAAGTCGCCCAAGCCGGGCACGAAGATGCGCCTGGCCGACGCCTTCGAGGTGACCGCCGGCGAACGCGCGGGCGAGTTCTTCACCTTGACGTTCGAAGGCGATGTGTTCGACCTGATCGAAGCGCACGGCCGCCTGCCGCTGCCGCCGTACATCGAACACGACGCCGACGAATTCGATGAGACCCGCTACCAGACGGTGTACTCGAAAGAGCCGGGCGCAGTGGCGGCGCCGACCGCCGGCCTGCACTTCGACGAAGCGCTGCTGGCCAAACTGAAGGACAAGGGCGTCAACTTCGCCTTCGTCACGCTGCACGTCGGCGCCGGCACCTTCCAGCCGGTGCGGGTCGAGGCGCTGGCCGAGCACAAGATGCACACCGAGTGGTACACCGTGCCGCAGGCGACCGTGGATGCGGTTCGCGCCGCGAAAGCCGCTGGCCGCGACGTGGTCGCAGTCGGCACCACCAGCCTGCGCGCGCTCGAATCGGCGTCGCAGTCGGGGATACTTTCGGCCGGCAGCGCCGACACCAGCCTATTCATCACGCCGGGCTACACGTTCAAGACAGTGACGCGGCTGGTGACCAACTTCCACCTGCCGAAATCGACGCTGCTGATGCTGGTGTCGGCCTTCGCAGGGTACGACGAGATCCGCGCGGCCTATGCCCACGCGATCGCCAATGAATACCGTTTTTTCAGCTATGGCGACGCCATGCTGCTCACCACACTGAACAAGTAGGACACGATGCTCGAATTTACACTCCTGAAAAAGGACACCAGCGGCCTGTCGCACGCGCGCCGCGGCCGCCTGAAGGTCAATCACGGCACCATCGAAACGCCGATCTTCATGCCGGTCGGGACCTATGGCTCGGTCAAGGCGATGTCGCCGCTCGAACTGAAGGAAATCAAGTCGCAGATCATCCTCGGGAACACCTTCCACCTGTGGCTGCGCCCGGGCACGCAGGTGCTCGACAAGTTCGGCGGCCTGCATGGCTTCATGGGCTGGAACGGCCCGATCCTGACCGACTCCGGCGGCTTCCAGGTGTTTTCCCTGGGCGCGATGCGCAAGATTACCGAAGAAGGCGTCAAGTTCGCCTCGCCGATCGACGGCAGCAAACTGTTCCTGTCGCCGGAAATCTCGATGCAGATCCAGAAGTCGCTCAATTCCGACATCGTGATGCAGTTCGACGAATGCACGCCGTACGAAATCGACGGCCGCCCGGCCACGTCCGAAGAAGCGGCCAAGTCGATGCGCATGTCGCTGCGCTGGGCCCAGCGTTCGATGAATGAGTTCAAGGCGGGCGAGAACCCGAACGCGCTGTTCGGCATCGTCCAGGGCGGCATGTACGAGAAGCTGCGCGATGAGTCGCTCGAAGGCCTCGAGAACATCAACTTCCCGGGCCTGGCGATCGGCGGCCTGTCGGTCGGCGAGCCGAAGGAAGACATGATGCGCATCATGGCGCATATCGGCCCGAAACTGCCTGAGAATAAGCCGCACTACCTGATGGGCGTCGGTACCCCGGAAGACCTGGTCGAAGGCGTGGCGAATGGCGTCGACATGTTCGACTGCGTGATGCCGACCCGGAATGCCCGCAACGGCTGGCTGTTCACGCGTTTCGGCGACATCAAGATCAAGAACGCGCGCTACAAGGAAGACGACACGCCCTTGGACGAGACCTGCGGCTGCTACTGCTGCCAGAACTTCACGCGCGCTTACCTGCACCACCTGCACCGCTCGAAGGAGATTTTGGGCGCGCGCTTGAATACGATCCACAACCTGCATTACTACCTGCAGCTGATGCAGGATATGCGCGACGCGATTGATGAGGACCGCTTCCACGCGTTCCGTTTGCAGTTCAATGCGGAGCGGGCGCGGGGAATTTAACGCCGACGTTTTACTTTATTTGTAAATACTTGCAATGAGAATTACGGCCACAACATGGCTTGAATGACTTGCATCATCCCAGCCGGTGCTAGAATACAGCGCTACTTTTTTTCACTGACTAACTAACAAACGGAGTCACCGTGTTTATTTCCAACGCTTACGCACAAGCCGCCCCAGCAGCAGATCCTGGCCTGATGGGCAGCCTGTCGACCTTCCTGCCATTGATCCTGATGTTCGTGGTCATGTACTTCCTCATGATCCGTCCGCAGCAGAAGCGCGCCAAAGAGGCGAAGGCCATGATGGACGCACTGGCCAAGGGCGACGAAGTGATCACCGCCGGCGGCATCCTGGGCAAGGTTATCAAGGTCAACGACACCTACGTGACCGTTGAAATTGCTGCGACCACCGAGATCGTCGTGCAGAAGCACTCGGTCACCACGCTGCTGCCAAAAGGCACCATCAAGTCCCTGTAAGCCTGACGGGCGGCCATAAGCCGCCCTGCTGCTCAACATCGAACGCTGGAAAACTATGAATCGCTATCCCGTCTGGAAATACGTCCTGATCGCCGTCGCGCTGTTGCTGGGCGCGTTGTACACGGCGCCTAACTACTTCGTCGAATCGCCAGCCCTGCAGGTCACCACCGGCAAGGCAACCATGAAGATCACCAGCGACACCGCGGCCCAGGTCGAGTCGGCGCTGAAATCGAGCGGGATCGCGACCGACGGCATCAGCCAGGACGGGACCGGCAGCAGCAGCTCCGTGCGCGCGCTGTTCCGCAGCACCGACGACCAGTTCAAGGCCAAGCTGGCCCTTGAACGCGCGCTCAACCGCGACCCTGTCGATCCGGACTACATCGTCACCGTCAACCTGGTGAAGAATGTGCCGAAGTGGATGCAGGCGGTCCGCGCGCTGCCGATGAACCTCGGCCTCGACTTGCGCGGCGGCGTGCACTTCCTGCTCCAGGTCGATGCAGCGGCGACGCTGGAGACCAAGGTCAAGGGCATCCAGGCAAGCGCGCGCAGCACCCTGCGCGACAAGAATATCCGCCACACGGGCATCGAGCGCGTCGGCAGCCGTATCGAAATCAAATTCCGCGACGCTGCCACCCGCAGCGCCGCCCGCGACGCGCTGGCCGGCCAGATGGCCGACCTGGCGTTTGCCGACTCCGGCGAAGGCGAGGACCTGAAACTGGTCGTCACCCTCAAGCCGGACGCGCTCAAGCGCACCGTCGAAGACGGCGTCAAGCAGAACATCTCGACCTTGTCCAAGCGTATCAACGAACTGGGCGTGTCGGAACCGATCATCCAGCAGCAGGGCCCGGACCGCATCGTGATCCAGCTGCCAGGCGTGCAGGACGTCGCCCACGCGAAAGACATCATTGGCCGCACCGCCACGCTGGAACTGCGCATGGTCGACAAGTCGGTGGTGCCAGGCACCGAATCGGCTGCGACCATTCCGCTGAACTCGGAACTGTTCGGGCCGGAGCAGGGCGGCCCGCTGGTCGTGTCGAAAGACGTGATCCTGACCGGCGACTACATCTCCAGCGCCGTTGCCAGCTTCGACCAGAACCAGCAGCCAGCCGTCAGCCTCGACCTGAACGGCGACGGCGGCCGCAAGATCCGCCTCGCCACCCGCGACAACGTCGGCAACAAGATGGCGATCCTGCTGAAGGAAAAGGGCAAGTACACGATCCTGTCGGCGCCGACCATCCAGAGCGAACTGGGCAGCTCGTTCCAGATCACCAACATGGGCAGCGCCGAGAAGTCGACCGAACTGGCGCTGCTGCTGCGCTCGGGCGCGCTGTCGGCCCCAATGGAATTCATCGAAGAACGCGTGATCGGCCCGCAGCTGGGCGCCGAGAACATCGCCAAGGGCCTGTACTCGACCGTGTACGGCTTCGTCGCGATCGCCATCTTCATGATCATCTACTACCACCTGTTCGGCGTCTTCAGTGTTCTGGCGCTGGCGTCCAACCTGCTGTTCCTGCTGGCCCTGCTGTCGCTGATGCAGGTCACGCTGACCCTGCCGGGTATCGCGGCAATCGCGCTGGCGCTGGGTATGGCGATTGACGCCAACGTGCTGATCAACGAGCGCATCCGCGAAGAACTGCGATCGGGCAACACGGCGCAGGCATCGATCTCGGCCGGCTTCGACCGCGCATGGGCAACCATTCTCGACTCGAACGTCACCACCCTGATCGTCGGTATCGCACTGTGGGCATTCGGCTCCGGTCCGGTGCGCGGCTTCGCTGTCGTGCACGTGCTCGGCATCCTGACCTCGATGTTCTCGGCCGTGTTCGTTTCGCGCGGCGTGGTGAACCTCTGGTATGGCCGCAAGAAGAAGCTGTCGACCGTATCGATCGGCACCGTCTGGGCTCCTGGCCTGTCGGTCAAAGAATAACTAGAACTCACGTACAGGATTCAAGATGGAATTTTTCCGAATCAAGAAAGATATTCCCTTCATGCGGAACGCGTTGATTTTCAACGTGATTTCAGCACTGACTTTCGTGGCCGCCGTCTTCTTCATCGCGACCAAGGGCCTGCACCTCTCGGTGGAGTTCAAGGGCGGCACCGTGATGGAACTGCAATACCCGCACGCGGCCAACCAGGAACAGATTCGCGGCGAGCTGATCAAGCTCGGCTACGAGCACCCTGAAGTGACCAGCTTCGGCAATGCCCAGACCGTCATGCTGCGTCTGCCGATCGTCAAGACCGTCAGCGGCGCGACCGGTTCGCAGCTGGTGTTCAACGCGCTATGCAAGGTCGAAGGCGGTAGCACCCGGCAAGTCAACACCGTCAGCGCCAAGGGCGAAGCAGTGGCCAAGTCGGGCTGTTTCACTGCCGCCGGCGCGGAATCGGTGAAACTGCAGAAGGTCGAATTCGTCGGCCCGCAGGTTGGCGAGGAACTGGCGCAGAACGGCCTGAACGCACTGATCATGGTGATCATCGGCGTGATGATCTACCTGGCCATCCGCTTCGAATGGAAGTACGCAGTGTCGGCGATTATCGCCAACCTGCACGACGTGGTCATCATCCTCGGCTTCTTCGCGTTCTTCCAGTGGGAATTCTCGCTGACCGTGCTGGCCGCGGTGCTGGCGGTGCTGGGCTACTCGGTCAACGAATCGGTGGTTATTTTCGACCGGATCCGCGAAAACTTCCGCAAGCAGCGCAAGGCCACCGTGACCGAAGTGATCGACAACGCGATCACCAGCACCATCTCGCGTACCATCATCACCCACGGTTGTACCCAGATGATGGTGCTGTCGATGCTGCTGTTCGGCGGCTCGACCCTGCACTACTTCGCGATCGCGCTGACCATCGGTATCTGCTTCGGTATCTACTCGTCGGTGTTCGTGGCGGCGGCAATCGCCATGTGGCTGGGCGTCAAGCGTGAAGACTTGATCAAGCCGGTGGTCCAGAAAGACGAGACGGACGGCGCCGTCGTGTAACAATTGGTCGGTCCTCGCGGGCCGGCACTTTGCGCGCCATTAACGGAGGGAAACGCCCGTTTCCTTCCGGCGCGCAAGCTTCCCAGCGCGATTCGCGCAACTTATCCTGACACTTAAGTGCAAATTGTGTGCGTTCACGCACAGAGTGGCATTCGCCATGGCGTTAAAGTGGCACTGTCTCTTTCAGGACATCCCTAGTTTTGGACTTGGCCCGCTCTCGTAGCGGGCGTTTTTTTGCCCGGACGGTGTTACAGCAGGGCGGATGCCAGGCTGCGCACTTCCTCGGCGGATTCGTCCAGGATGCTTTGCAGGCTGCCCTCGCCGATGACGAAGTCGATGGTCGCGGCGGATTGCTGGGAGGTGGCGCCGGGGCGCACGTGCAGCGGGGAGGGCACCTGTGCCAGGTCATTGGCCAGCAGCAGGGTATCGCCCAGGGATTCCGGCGGCAGCGCGCGCAGGCCGTGCCACATCGCTTCGATCGCGTCCGTCACGGTCGACGGCACGCCGAGCTTGCCCAGCACGCCGCGGCCGACGGCGGTTTCGCCGAACTCGATCCACTCGCCCGGTTCGCCATCGAGCAGGCCGGGGAACTCCTCGGCGCGCGACAGCACGTAGAAACTGCCAACTTCATGCACGATGCCCGCGAACAGCGCGGTGTCGGGGTCGGTATGGGTGACGCGGCGCGCGATGACTTGCGCCAGCGCGGCAACGTGGGTGGAGTGGCGCCACAGCTGGTCGGCCATGGCGCGCAGGTGCGGATCGGTGATTTTGCTGTCGAGCTGGCGCACGATGACTGCCGCGACCAGCGCATTGAGCGTACGGAACCCGACGCGCTGGATGGCGGCGCGCACGTTGGTGATTTCGTTGCCGGAACGGTTATAGGCGACCGAGTTGGCGATCGCCACGGCGCGCGCGGCAAGCAGGGGTTCGGCCTGGACCAGGCGCGCCGCGGTCTCGGTATCGCAGTCCGGATCGTCCAGCGCGCGCTGGAGCTTCAGCGTGGCATCGAGATTGGTCGGAAACGTCAGTTCGCCGCGGCTGGCCTCGGCGGCAAGGCTTTTGAAGGCTTCAAGTCTGTCCATGTGGAAATTTTACCCCAGTAAACAAGCCTTCCACCGAAAAAAATGCCTTGCGGCATTTTTTTGCGACCAGCTTGCCGCTCAGGCCTCGCCAAAGATGGCGTCGCAGCCTTCGCGGGTCTCTTCCAGGTCGGCCAGCTCATCGACCAGTTCCATGTCGTCCAGCTCTTCGACCGCGTTGACGTAGCTGTTCATCTTGGTCGCGCCGATCAGGCGGTAGATCTCGCCATCGTCGTTGCGCACGCCGATCACCATCTTTTCCGCGCGCACTTCATCGGGCGACACCGACTCAAGCAGCAGGTTGCCGGTGATTTGCGTATCGAATTTTGCAGGCTGGACGCCGTCGAGCAGGGTAGTTTTTAGCATTTTTTATTCTCTATTCATGAATTAGGGGAAGCGGCAGCGCCGGCGCCGGCAATGAGCTGCCTCAGCCTGAGCAAGGACGCATCCAGCGCTTCAAAATCGGCGTCCGAATACGTCTCGAACAGCTTCTTGCCGTGCGCCACAACCACCGGGAAGGCCTGGCGGAACGTATCCTCGCCTGTCGGCGTCAGGCGCACGAAGAACGAACGCTTGTCTTCGCTGCTCTGCTCGCGTGCAACCAGGCCCTTCTGCTCCAGCCGATCGATCACGCCGGTCAGGGTGCCCTTGGTAATCAGGGTGCGCTCGCCCAGCTCCTTGTACGTCATGCCCGCCGTGTTGCCGAGTGTGGCGATGATATCGAACTGGGCATGGGTCAAACCGCAAGCGCGGACCGATTCGCCGGAGAAACGCTCGAAGCCTTGCAGGCATTCCGCCAGCAGCCGCACACTCTTTAGATATCGTTCACCCATGGGAAGCAATTATAGCTGGCCGCGCCCGATCGCAGTTGCGCCCCGCGTGGCGGGAGGAAAACGAGGGCCGGACCAGACCGCGGCTATTGATCTCCGGTATGATATGAGCCACGCAATCCTGAGCCGCTGTGAGCGCTCCTTCCACTGAGTAAATGACACGCCTGCCGCAGTCCGATGCCGTCCGCTGACCTCTCCCGCCTTGCGCAGGAGAAGCCGCTGCGCGTCCTGCTGATCCATGCCGGCGAGCCCGACTCGCTCAGCTGGGCAGGCCTGTACCAGCCGCTGCGGCTCGCCGCCAAGCTGCTCGGGCCGGACCGGCTGCACGTCGATGTCCGCAGTCCCGACAAATTCACCACCGATGTGCAACGCCACTGGCAGCTGGTGCTGCTGGTTGCTGACGAAGCGCAGGCCGCGCTCAAGCCTGGCAACATCCGCGTCGTGATTGAGCGCTGCCGCTCGGCCGCGTTCTGGGGCGGGGTCGGTGCCGGTGTCCTCTGGCTGGCCGACGCAGGCGTGCTGGCGGGGGTGCGCACCGCGCTGCCGTGGTCGCTGTATCCCGACGCCGACTCGGTCGACGAGCACACGATATTCACGCCGAACCTGTTCGAAATCGACGGCGCGCACCTGACCTGCTGCGGCGGCGCGGCCAGCATCGACTTCGCGCTGACGCTGGTCGAGGCGATATTCGGGGCGGGCATCCAGGCCCAGATCAAGGAACAGCTATGCATTGAGCGGGTGCGCGGCAAGGACGAGCGGCAACGGGTCGCGCTGCAAGCGCGCTTCGGCACCTTGCAGCCGAAGCTGACCGAAGCGGTATCGCTGATGGAAGCCAACATCGAAGAGCCGCTGTCGACGGACGACATTGCCAACCTGGTGGGCATATCGCGGCGCCAGCTCGAGCGTCTGTTCAAGCAATACCTCGGCAGCCTGCCATCGCGCTACTACCTGGAGCTAAGGCTGCAGCGCGCGCGCCAGCTGCTGCAGAGCACCAACAATTCGATCGTGCAAGTTGGGCTGATGTGTGGCTTCTCCAGCGGCTCGCACTTCTCGACCGCGTTCGGCGCCCTGTTCGGCAACACCCCCCGCGAAGAACGCCAGCGCAAGCTCAGCGGCACCAACTAAATCGGGGTCCGTCCCCGGGGACGGACCCCAGGTCACTAAAGTCTGTCAACTTCCCATAAATTCGGGGTCAGCGTTCCCCGGTCCGCCCTGACTGTTCGAAATACTTCGAAGCAGAAATGTTTCAAAAGGCTTTGGGGGCCGTCCCCGGGGTCTGTCCCCGGGGACGGACCCCGATTTTCGGGGCAATTTTGTGTGAGCAAAAGTGAAAATGGCTGTCGCTTGTTGAAAAGAGTTTTGTCGCTGCGTTTCCTATAATGGCCCAAACGCGCCTCGCTGTTGGGCCGGGCGCGACCCTTAACTTCAACGAGGAATGCCATGAAAGCAAATGATGCCGGTCTTACTACCCGGGCTGTTACCCGGGAAACTTTCGACGAGGTCCTGGTTCCGACGTACGCACCCGCAGCCATGGTGCCCGTGCGCGCTTCCGGACTCGATCTGTGGGACCAGGCCGGCAAGCATTACCTCGATTTCACTTCCGGTATCGCCGTCACCAGCCTCGGCCATTGCAATCCGGCCATCATCGATGCGCTGACCCAGCAAATGCACAAGGTCTGGCACCTGGGCAACGGCTACACCAACGAGCAGGTGCTGCGCCTCGCGCTGGCACTGACCGAGGCGACCTTCGCCGACCGCGCGTTCTTCTGCAACTCGGGCGCCGAGGCGAACGAGGGCGCGCTGAAGCTGGCGCGCAAGTACGCGCACACCAAGTTCGGCGCGCACAAATCGCGCATCGTGTCCTGCCTGTCGTCGTTCCACGGCCGTACCCTGTTCACCGTGTCCGTCGGCGGCCAGCCAAAGTACACCGAGGGCTTCGAGCCGCTGCCGCAGCAGCTTGAGCACATCCCGTACAACGATATCGAAGCGGCCCGCGCTGCCATCGGCGACGACGTGTGCGCGGTGATCGTCGAGCCTATCCAGGGCGAGGGCGGCGTCATCCCGGGCAATCCTGACTACCTGAAGGCGCTGCGCGAGTTCTGCGACAACACCGGCGCGCTGCTGATCTTCGACGAAGTGCAGTCGGGCGTCGGCCGCACCGGCGAGCTGTATGCCTACATGGGCATGGGCGTGACCCCGGACATCCTGACCAGCGCCAAGGCACTGGGCAACGGCTATCCGATCGGCGCCATGCTGACCACCAACGAGATCGCGCACCACTTCGGCGTCGGCTCGCACGGCACCACCTACGGCGGCAACCCGCTGGCGGCGACCGTCGCGCTGAACGTCATCGAGACCATCAACCATCCTGCCTTCCTGGCGCGCGTGAAAGAAGCGTCGGCCAAAATCTTCGCCAACCTCGACAAGCTGTCCGCCGACTACCCGCAGGTGTTCGGCAAGGTGCGCGGCAGCGGCCTGCTGATTGGCTTGCCGCTGGCCGAAGGCTTCAAGGGCCGTGCCAAGGACTTCACCAGGTCCTGCGAAGCGATCGGCCTGATGCTGCTGATCGCCGGCCCCGACGTGGTGCGCCTGGCGCCTGCGCTGATCGTCTCGGACGAGCAGATCGCCACCGCCGACCGCATCATGCGCGAAGCGATCGACGCGATGCTCAATCCGGCACCGGCCAAGTAATACCCCCGCCGGCGCGCAGCCAAAGCGCGCCGGCATCCGCACGCACTTTAGGAGTTCACATGTTTGTTGTCCGTCCGGTCGAACTTACGGATATCGCCAGCCTCGAAAAGCTGGCCGCGGTGACCATGCCCGGCGTGCATACCCTGCCGAAGACGCACGGCGAAATCGCCGCGTCGGTCGAGCGTTCGATCGCGTCCTTCGCGGCCCATGTCGACATCCCGAGCGAGGAGTCGTACATGTTCGTGCTCGAGGAAACGGCCACTTGCGACATCGTCGGCACCGCCGCGATCCATGCGTCCGCAGGCTCGAACGGCACCTACTTCTCGTTCCGTAACGACGTGATCCAGCAGGTGTCGCGCGACCTGAACATCAGCCACAGTGTGCACGCGCTGACCCTGTGCTCCGAGCTGACCGCTTACTCGCAGCTGTCCGGCTACTACATCAACAACCGCGAACAGGCGGGCATGGAAGCGGCGCTGCTGTCGCGCGCACGCCTGCTGTTTGCCGTGCTCGCGCCGCACCGCTTCGGCGACCGTTTCTTCGTGCCGCTGGCCGGCATCACCGATAGCCGCGGCCAGTCGCCGTTCTGGGATGCGCTGGGCCGCAAATTCTTCAAGATGGATTTCCTCGACGCCGAGCGCGTCATCGGGGGCGCGCGCAACCGCACCCTGATCGTCGAACTGATGCCGCATTACCCGGTGTACGTGCCGCTGCTGCCGGGCGCCGCGCAGGCGGCGATGGGCCAGATCCACCCTGACGGCGAGCTGGCCTTCAGCCTGCTGACCGAAGAGGGCTTCGAGGCCGACGACTACATCGATATCTTCGACGGCGGCCCGATCCTGCAGGCCCACAAGAACTCGCTGCGCACTTTCAGCGGTTCGATGGTGCGCCGCGCCGCCGAAGCAGAACCCGGCGCCGCCAGCGATGCGATGGTCGATTACGTGGTGGCCGCCAGCAGCGAGCAGAACTTCCGCGCCATTACCGTCGCCTGTCCGTCGGCCGAGGCGCTCGACACCGTGCAGTTGCCGGCGTCCGCACTGGCGGCGCTGATGGTCGCGCAGGGCGACAACGTCATTTGCGTCAGAATCTAAGTGAGCGATAAACCTATGCTAGTAGTACGCGCAATCACCGCCAGCGACCTCGAAGCCTTGCTCGACATGGCGGCCCAGGTCGGCAGCGGCATGACGACCCTGAAGCCGGACCGCAAGATGCTGGGCGACCGCGTCAGCGTGGCCGTGCAGTCGTTCGCCGAGACCATCGCGCCCGAAAAGCGCGACTACATGTTCGTCATGGAGGACACCAGCAACGGCCGCATGGCCGGCGTTTGCGCGATCAAGGGCGCGGTCGGGCTGGACGAGCCGTTCTATAACTACCGCATTGGCACGCTGGTGCATTCGAGCCGCGAGCTCGATGTGTTCACGCGCATGGAGACGATGTACCTGTCGAACGACCTGACCGGTTCCACCGAATTGTGCTCGCTGTTCCTGCATCCGGATTACCGCATCGGTAACAACGGCAAGTGGCTGTCGAAGAGCCGCTTCCTGTTCATCGCGCAGTTCCCGCACCTGTTCACCGAGAAGCTGATCGCCGAGATGCGCGGCTACCAGGAAGACGACGGCCGCTCGCCATTCTACGAAGGCCTCGGCCGCCACTTCTTCAAGATGGACTTCAACCACGTCGACAACCTGACCGCGCTGGGAAAGAAGTCCTTCATCGCCGAGCTGATGCCGCGCCAGCCGCTGTACGTCGACTACCTGCCGGACGATGCGCGCGAAGTGATCGGCAAGGTGCATACATCGACCGCTCCTGCGCGCAGGCTGCTCGAGCAGGAAGGGATGCACTACGAGGGCTACGTCGACATCTTCGACGCCGGGCCGGTGCTGCAGGCGCGCGTGTCAGAACTGCGTGCGATGCGCGACAGCATCGTGGTCGTGGCCGACGCAGCGATGCCTCACCAGGCGGGCGAGCCGACCCTGGTGTCGAACACCACGCTGCATGATTTCCGGATGATCGTGGCAAGCGCCGCGCCGGTGCAGGGCAAGATCGCCCTGACAGCCGACGAGCTGGCGCTGCTGCACTGCCAAGGCGGCGACCAGGTTCGCACGCTGTCACTCAATGTAAGGAAGAACGTACATGTCTAACCTGAGCAACTACATCAACGGCGAGTGGGAAGCCGGCAGCGGCGCGGATCTCGCGACCATCGACCCGGCCAGCGGCCGCCAGACCTGGACCAGCAAGGAATCGACACCGAGCGACGTGGCGCGCGGAGTAGAGGCCGCACGCGGCGCCTTCGACAGCTGGGCGATGGCCTCGCTGGACGAGCGCATCGCCGTCTGCAACCGCTTCCGCGACCTGCTGAAGGAAAACGCCGAGGACCTGGCGAAGACGATCGCCGAAGAAGTCGGCAAGCCGATGTGGGAAGCGCGCACCGAAGTGACGACCATGGCCAACAAGGTCGATATCTCGGTACAGGCCTACGGCGCGCGCACCGGCGCAACCGCGGCCAAGGTCGCCGACGGCAATGCCGTGCTGCGCCACCGCCCGCATGGCGTGTTCGGCGTGTTTGGCCCTTATAACTTCCCTGGCCACCTGCCGAACGGGCATATCGTCCCTGCGCTCATCGCCGGTAACACGGTGGTGTTCAAACCGAGCGAGTACGCGCCGCGCACCGCCGTCAAGACCGTGCAGCTGTGGGAAAAGGCCGGCCTGCCGAAGGGCGTGATCAACCTGGTCAACGGCGGCCGCAATACCGGCGTCGCGCTGGGCCAGGCCGATGTCGATGGCGTGCTGTTCACCGGCAGTTGCCAGACCGGCGTCGCGCTGCACAAGCAGTTCGGCGGCCAGCCGGGCAAGATGCTGGCGCTGGAAATGGGCGGTAACAATCCGCTGGTGGTGTGGGATGTGAAGGACGTCGACGCGGCCGTCCACCACGCCGTGATGTCGGCATTTATCTCGGCCGGCCAGCGCTGCACCTGCGCGCGCCGCCTGGTCGTGCAGGACTCGCCCGCAGGCGAGGCGTTCATCAAGCGCCTGGTGGAAGTGGCCGCAAAGCTGACCCTCGGCGCGCCGGACGCCGATCCGCAGCCGTTCATGGGACCCGTCGTCTCAAGCGCCGTCGCTGGGCGCCTGGTGCAGGCGCAGGCCGACATGGCCGCCAAGGGCGGCGCCGTGCTGCTGCGGATGAAGCAGCTCGATCCGAACGCAGGCTTCGTCACCGCCGGCATCGTCGACGTGACCAACGCCAAGGGCATTGCCGACGAAGAATGGTTCGGACCCTTGCTGCAGATCGTCCGCGTCAAGGACTTCGACAGCGCGATCAAGGTCGCCAACGCGACCGAATTCGGCCTGGCCGCGGCGCTGCTGTCGAACGACGAAGCGCTGTGGAAGCGGTTCTCGGTGAAGGCACGCGCCGGCATCGTCAACTGGAACCGCCCGACCACTGGCGCGGCAAGCAGCGCACCGTTCGGCGGCGTCGGCAAGTCCGGCAACCATCGTCCTAGCGCCTATTACGCCGCCGACTACTGCGCCTATCCGGTCGCGTCGATCGAGACCGATGAACTGGCGCTGCCGGCCAAGCTGTCGCCTGGCCTGGCCCTCTAGGACCATTTATGCAACCAGCACGCGAATATAACTTCGATGGCCTCGTCGGGCCGTCCCACAACTACGCCGGACTTTCGTTCGGCAATGTCGCCTCGTTCAGCAACGTCAAGAGCGCGTCGAACCCGAAAGAGGCTGCATTGCAGGGCCTGGCCAAGATGCGCGCACTGGCTGGGCGCGGCTTCGCCCAGGCGGTGATGCCGCCGCAGGCGCGTCCGAACTTCCGCCTGCTGCGCTCGATCGGCTTCACCGGTACCGACGCCGAGGTGCTGGCCCGCGCCTACCGCGAGTCGCCGGTGATCCTCGCCTGCGCGTATTCGGCGTCGCCGATGTGGACCGCCAACGCGGCCACCGTCAGCCCGTCGGCCGACACGCTTGACGGCCGCGTGCACTTCACCGCCGCGAACCTGAACAACAAGCTGCATCGCGCGATGGAGCACCAACAGGCCGCGCGCACGCTGCGCGCGATCTTCGCGGACGCCGCGCACTTTGCGGTCCACGACGCGCTGCCATTGACCCCGGCATTCGGCGATGAGGGCGCGGCCAACCATACCCGCTTTGGCGCCAGCCATGGCGACCGCGGCGTCGAACTGTTCGTGTACGGGCGCGTCGAGTTCGACCCCTCGGCGCCAAGTCCGAAAAAGTACCCGGCCCGCCAGACGCTGGAGGCATCGCAGGCCATCGCGCGCCTGCACGGCCTGCATGGCGAGCGCACCGTGTTCGCATCGCAGAACCCGGACGTGATCGACCAGGGCGTATTCCACAACGACGTGATCGCGGTAGGTAACGGCAATGTGCTGTTCTATCACGAGCAGGCTTTCGCTGATGAAGCGACCGTGCTGTCCCCGCTGCGCACCGCGATGGCGGGGGTAGGCGCAGAATTGAACGCTGTCCGCGTCGATACCGGGCAGGTGTCGGTCGCCGACGCCGTCTCCAGCTACCTGTTCAACAGCCAGCTGTTGTCGAAACCCGACGGTTCGATGGCCCTGGTGGTGCCGCACGAATGCGCGGAGAACGAAGCGGTGTCGCGCTACCTGCAAGGGCTGGTCGCGGGCGCGGGCCCGGTCAATGAACTGATCGACTTCGACCTGCGCCAGAGCATGCGCAATGGCGGCGGGCCGGCGTGCCTGCGCCTGCGCGTGGCGCTGACCGGCGCCGAGGCGGCCGCGATGCACCAGGGCGTGGTGATGACCGAAGCGCTGTATGCGACCCTGGTGGCGTGGGTGGAGAAACACTACCGCGACCAGGTCGAGCCGAAAGACCTGGCCGACCCGCAGCTGGCCATCGAATGCATGGCTGCGCTCGAGGACCTGGAACGCATTCTGGGGCTGCCCGGCCTGTACGACCTGGCGTAAAATACCGGGTTGCTTTGAGGAACTAGTTTTTTGACGGGCCAACCCCGTCTTTCTATCGATCGCGCCAGCACGGCCACAAGCAGGTGCCGGCGCGAGGCACTACACAACAAGCATTGGAGAAGCAATATGAAGAACATGCCACAAAACGTGCGCACGCAAACGCTGGCACTGGTCAGCGCAAGCAAGCCGGCCGCAGACAGCAGCCAGGTCGAGGCCCTGATCGGCGCCTGGCTGGCGTCGCTGGACGACGAAGACCTCGCAGGCACGTCGCCCGACAGCCTTGCGCCAGTGCTGTGGGACGGCTTTTTCCAGGCCGCGCGCCGCAGCTCGCACGGCTGCCAGATCGCGCAGCTGCGCTACGCGGATGGCCGCGGCGGCATGGCCAGCGCCTTGCTTGTCCTGAATGACGACATGCCTTACCTCGTCGATTCGATCGTCATGGCGCTGCGCAAGCAGAAGGTCGTTGCGACCGGCGTGATGAATGCAGTCCTCGCGGTGCGCCGCGATGCCAGCGGCCAGGCGGTCGCAGTCGGCGAAGCCGGCGCACCGCTCGAATCGTATGTGCTTTGCCTGCTGGCTGAAGACCTCGCCGCGGATGAATTGAACGCGCTCGTCGAGCGCCTGCAGATGGTGGCGCGCGACGCCGCCGTGGTACGCCGCGACGCCGTTGCGATGGCCGACCGCCTCACCGCCGTCGCCGCGCAAGCCGCCCAGCAAGGCCCGGCCGGCCAGGAAGTGGCCGCATTCCTCGAATGGACAAAGAACGAAGGCTTCGAGCCGTTCGGCTACGCTTACTACGTCGCCAAGCCTGGCGTGCGCGAACTTGAGCGCGACATCCCGAGCCGCATGGGCGTGCTGCAGGATACCTCGCACCCGGTCTACGGCACCTGCCTGGCGAACATCCCCGGCGACTTCGAAACCCTGTCGAACCGCGCCGACGCGCTGTCGATCGTCAAGGCCGACGTCGGGGGCACGCTGCACCGCGACCAGCCGCTCGACTTCATCGGCGTGCGCCATACCGACGCACAGGGCAGCATCCTCGGCGAGCACTGCTTCGTCGGCCTGTTCACCCGCGCCGCCACCTCGACCCCGCTGGCGCGCCTGCCGTTCGCACGCGGCCGCGTAGCCAAGGTGCTGTCGCTGGCTGGCGTTCGCCAGGAAGGCTTCCGCGCCGAGAAATTCCTCGAGATCCTCGAATCGCTGCCGCGCACCGAAGCGCTGGAAGCCGATCCTGAATGGCTGGCGCAGGTGTGCAGCTCGGTCGTTTCGCTGTACAAGCAGCCGCGCGCCAGGATCTTCGCGCGCCGCGACGTCTACGCGCGCCACCTGAACGTGCTGGTCTACCTGCCGCGCGAGCGCTACAGCGCGGCCATCGTGCAGAGCCTCGCGAACGCCCTGAAGGAAAGCTCGGGCGCGACCGACGTGCGTTCGCAGACCCTGGTGGCCGACGGCCCGCTGGCTCGCGTCTACCTGATCGCCCATGCCGCGCGCAATCCGCTCGACCTCGAAAGCGACATCCAGCAGCCGCTGATGTCGATCCTGGAGGGCTGGCACGACAAGTTCGCCGCGCTGACCGACAGCGTCGCCGACGTTGCGACGCGCACCACCCTGCGCAAGATGTGCTCAACCCTGCCGGTCAACTACGTCACCGCCACCGCACCGGACGTCGCCTTCCGCGACCTCGAGGCGATCCTGGTCAACGGCAGCGAAGGCATCGAAGTGCGCATCGACGCCGAAGATGCGGACTCCGCCACCGTGCGCCTGTACTCGATCGAAAACGTGCCGTCGCTGTCGCGCATCCTGCCTGCACTGCAGAACGCCGGCGTGGCCATCGACCGCGAACAGACCTACGCGATCGCATCGATCGACGGCGCGCGCCGCTTCGTCACCAGCCTGTCGGTTGACGCGGAAAGCGCAGCCAAGCTGGCGCGCCCGAACATCGTGCCTGTCGCCGAAGAGCTGTTCACCGCGCTGTTCAACGACGAAGCGGAAGACGGCCGCATGAACGGCCTGGTCATCGAGGGCGGCCTGTCCACCCGCGAAGTCCAGCTGGTCCGCGCCTACATCAGCTACTGGCGCCAGACCGGCAGCAAGTTCACCGTCCGCTACATGGCCGACACCCTGCGCCGCCAGCCGGACATGGTCAAGGAACTGGTCGACGGCTTCCTGCAGCGCTTCAATCCGGCGCTGACCGAAGCGGAACGCGCAGCGGGCACCGAGAAAGTCAAGTCGATCAAATCGCGCCTGGCGACCGTGAACCACGCCGATACCGAAGAAATCCTGGCCGCGCTGGCCGACCTCGTGCTGCACACCGTACGCACCAGCTACTTCCAGAACGAACAGAAGGGCGACAAGATCATCTTCAAGTTCGACACCAGCAGCCTGGCGCTGGCGCCGGAGCCGCGCCCGTACCGCGAGATCTTCGTGTTCTCGCGCCGCTTCGAAGGCGTGCACCTGCGCGGCGGCCCGGTCGCCCGCGGCGGCCTGCGCTGGTCGGACCGCATGGAAGACTACCGCACCGAAGTGCTTGGCCTGGTCAAGGCACAGATGGTGAAGAACGCGGTCATCGTGCCGGCCGGCTCGAAAGGCGGCTTCGTCTGCAAGCAGATGCCGAAGGATGCAGTGCGCGAGACCATCGCCGCTGAAGGCGAAGCAGTCTACCGCCTGTTCATTTCCAGCCTGCTGGAAGTGACCGACAACCGCGTGCGCGGCGCCATCGTTCCACCAAGCGATACCGTGCGCTACGACCAGGACGATCCGTACCTGGTGGTCGCAGCCGACAAGGGCACCGCAACCTTCTCCGACATCGCCAACAGCATCGCGGTCAAGCGCGGGTTCTGGCTGGGCGACGCATTTGCGTCGGGCGGCTCGAACGGCTACGACCACAAGAAGATGGGCATTACCGCCAAGGGCGCGTTCGAAGCGGTCAAGCGCCACTTCTACGAGATGGACCATGACATGGAAACCACCCCGATCACCATGGTCGGCGTGGGCGACATGTCGGGCGACGTGTTCGGCAACGGCGTACTGCTGTCGCGCCAGATCAAGCTGCTCGCAGCGTTCGACCACCGCCACATCTTCCTCGACCCGACGCCAGGCGTTGCGGCTTCGTTCGCCGAGCGCGCACGCATGTTCGCGCTGCCACGCTCGTCGTGGGAAGACTACGACAAAGGCCTGATCTCGGAAGGCGGCGGCGTGTTCCCGCGCAGCGCCCGTACGATCGAACTGTCGCCGCAAGTGCGCGCGGCGCTCGACATCGCCGAGACCTCGCTGGCGCCTGAAGAACTGATGCACCGAATCCTGCTGGCGCCGGTGGACCTGTTCTACAACGGCGGTATCGGAACCTACATCAAGTCGTCGGCCGAAACCGACGCACAGGTCAAGGATCGCGCCAACGACAATATCCGCGTCGACGGCAACCAGCTGCGCTGCAAGGTCGTGGCCGAAGGCGGCAACCTGGGCGCGACCCAGGCCGGCCGTATCGAGTTCGCACTGGCTGGCGGCCGCATCTTCACCGATGCGATCGACAACTCGGCCGGCGTGGATTGCTCGGACCACGAAGTCAACGTCAAGATCTGGCTCGACACCGAAGTCAATGCGGGCGAGCTGCCGGAAGCGGACCGCAACCGCATCCTGAACGAGATGACCGGCGAAATCGAACGCCTGGTCCTGCGCGACAACACGCTGCAGACGCACCTGCTGACGCGCGAAGGCCAGGCGCAGTCCGATGCCAACGTGGTCGACGGTTACGCATCGCTGATCACCAGCCTGGAACGCGAAGGCGCGCTGTCGCGCGACCTCGAGCAGCTGCCGACCGACGCTGAACTGCAGCGCCGCAAGGCCGGCGGCCATGGCCTGACCGCGCCTGAACTGGCCGTGGTCATCGCCAACGTCAAGAACCGCTTCAAGCGCACGCTGTCGGTACTGCCGCTGACCGAACTGCCATGGGCTGCGACGGTGCTCAAGCCGTACTTCCCGGCGCAGCTGGTGGCGACCCGCGATCCGCTGGCGCACCCGCTGGCAAACACGATCCTGGCAACCGTGCTGGCCAACGAAGCGGTCAACCGCTGCGGCCCGCTGATGATCCGCGACCTCGCCGCCGAATATGGCATCGACGACACCGAAGTGGTGAAGGCATGGGGCCAGGCGTGGTCTGCACTCCAGCTGGCGCCAGTGTTCAACGCACTCGACGCCGATGCGCTGAAAGTGCCGCGCGCCGTGTCGATCAAGGTCGATGCACGTACCCGTGTGCTGTTCAAGGCGCTGCTGGAAGGCGTGCTGTCGGTGAACGGCGGCGCGCATGAAGGCGGCATGGCCGAACTGACGCAACTGTTCGCGCAGCCGGACACGGTCAAGAGCCTGACTCCTGCGAATGCCGAGGCGGACAGCTACCCAGCCTTGCCTGCATCGTTTGCGCAGGCATGGAAGGCGGTCGATGCGATCGAGTCCGTATCGAGCTTCCTGTTCGCCGCGGTGTCGGTGCAGCGTCCGGCAGGCATGACGCTGGCGCAGTTCCTGCAAGTCGGCATGGCCCTGCGTGCACGCGCCGGCATCGACACGCTGGAACGCGGCCTGAAGCTGACCCCGCAGAGCAAGTCGCAAGAACAGCTGCGCAACTACGCAATGCAGGCCCTGCGCCGCACCCAGCAGCGCTTGCTGGCACAGGTGCTGGCGCGTGCCAGCGGCGGCACCTCGGCGCATGACGCGGTCGAAGCGGTAGCCAGCCAGCTGGCGCTGAACGGCTACGCACAGCCGGCGGACCTCGAGCAGGCAATGCTCGATGTCTGGTCGCTGTCGGAGGCAACCAGCCCGTCGGCCAAGGCAGCGTAAGCAGCATGTCGCTTCCTGACGCCGTTCGCGCACTCGCCGAAGCTGACCTCGGCGGTGTCGCGCAGCGTTTCCTTGATGCCGGGTTCGCGGTTGCGCTGCCGGCGCGCGGCATCATGACCATCAAGTCGGCCGCAACGCCGCGCGCCAGCGTGGTGCTGTCGGTCGGCGTGCATGGCGACGAGACCGGGCCGATCGAAGTGGTCGCCCATGTGCTCGACGCCTTGTCGCACGCGCCGTCCGAACTGGCGGTGGATTTGATGGTCTGCGTCGGTAACGTCGACGCCATCGCGGCGGGCAAGCGTTTTATCGACGCTGACCTGAACCGCATGTTCCGTCCGGTGCGAGGAGCGCTGGCGGATGCGGCGGAAGCCGCGCGCGCCGATACGATGGTCGCAGCTACCGAAGACTTCTTCGCTGGCGCTGGCCTGGTGCGCTGGCACCTGGACCTGCACACGGCGATCCGTCCCTCGGTGTACCCGACCTTCGCCATCGTGCCCGACCTGATCGCCGACGAGGGCAAGGCGGCGCTGGTGGCATGGCTGGGACAGGCGGCAATCGGCGCGATCATCATGAACCCGAGTTCGGCCGGCACCTACAGCTACTACTCGGCGGAGCATCACGGCGCGGCGGCAAGCACCGTGGAACTGGGGCGGGTCGGTGTGCTGGGGCAGAATGACTTGTCGCAGTTCGCCGATGTGCAGGCGGCGCTGGAAGGGCTGCTGCGCGGCGCTGCGGCCAGGCCCGCACGGACCGAGCCGCATGTGTTCAAGGTGGCGCAGGAAGTGATCAAGCTGACCGACGGCTTCCGCATGACGTTCGACCGCAATACGCAGAACTTCACGGCGCTGCGCCAGGGCGACGTGATCGCCACTGACGGCGACACTGTCTACACGGTGAAGCACCCGGAGGAGCTGGTCGTGTTCCCCAACCCCGACGTCAGGGCCGGATTACGTGCCGGTTTGATGGTCGTACGCGTCAACTGACGTCGTTCCCGGGCTCGGCGCCCCCCTTAGCGGGAATCCATGCGTCACATATGTATTAGTGGATTATTGGGTTCCCGCTTAGGGGGGCGCCGAGCCCGGAAACGACGGGCTATTCTGCGGCCTGTTCCGCCATTTATGCAGTTCATCGCACTGCAGTTCTTCCCCACGGACGCTTTTGTTAAGGTTGAATCCTCAACCAAGCAGCAGCACGAGCGCCCATGCCAACCTGACTGGTTCCGGCCGCATCATGCTGGGCCAGGTCCATGGCGACCAGCTCATCGCGCATGTGCGCGGATCGGGCGACATCGAAGCCAGCGGCGCGGTGCAGACGCTGAACGCCAGCGTGCATGGTTCCGGTGATGTTCATGTCTCGCGCGTGACCGCACAGCGCGCCGACCTGTCCACCAACGGTTCGGGCGACATCTCGGCGCTGGTCAAGCAGTCGCTGGTCGCCAATGGTAACGGCTCCGGGCGAATCACCGTGCACGGCAACCCGAACCAGCGCAATGTCAGCGGCAAGCATATCAACGTGCTGAACTAAGAGAAATGGCGGCCATCGCGGCCGCCATTCGACTTACAGCAGGTGGTCGAGCAGATCAGGCCCGAACACCTCGCGGTGCAGGCGCGTCACGGGCACGCCCGCACCCACCAGCCCAAGCCACTGCTCCTTCATGAACGGCAGCGGTCCGCACATGAAGACATCGGTCTCGCTGCGCGGCCACGGCGGCAGCTGGCTCGCCTGCATGCGTCCCGCCTTCGCTTGCGCGCTTTCTTCGACGGTTTCATAGAACGTCACTACCTGCAGGTTCGGCATCGCGGCCTTTGCCATCGCCAGGTCAAGCTTGTGCGGATGGTGAGCCGCATCGCGCGCGGCGAAGCCGAAGATCACGTAACGCTGCGGGTTGATGCTGGCGATGCGGTTCAGCGCGGCGATCATCGGCGTGATGCCGACGCCTGCCGACAACAGCACCACCGGCTCGTTCGATTCGGTATCGGGCGCGAAATCGCCGAACGGGTGCGATACCTGCAGCACGCTGCCTTCCTTGACGTTCGCATGGATCCAGTTCGATACCTGGCCTGCGGTCGCCGCATCGGCGCCGGCCTCGCGCTTGACCGAAATGCGCAGGGTAGCGCCATCGGCCGCGTCGGACAGGCTGTACTGGCGGGTCTGGCTGACGCCGGCGCCCAGGTCGACCTTGACGCTGACGTACTGGCCGGCTTTGAACTCAGGCACCGCGCCATCGTCCGCCGGCGCCATGCGCACCGAGACCACGTCGTCGCTTTCGCGGGTCACCCTGGTCACGCGCATCGGGCGCGTCTGTCCCGGTTCGACCTTCGCGCTGGCGTACAGATCCTTCTCGGCCTGGATGAACAGGCTGGCGAGCGAGTTGTATGCCTCTTCCCACGCGGCGAGCAGCGGCGGGGTGGCCGCGTCGCCGAGCGTTTCAGCGATGGCGCCCAGCAGGTGGCGGCCGACGATCGGGTAGTGCTCGGCGCGGATACCGACCGAGACGTGCTTGTGGACGATGCGGTTGACCACCGGACCGAGCGCGACGGGGTTGCCGATGTTGGCGGCGTAGGCGAACACGGCCGATGCGAGCGACTGCTGCTGCACGCCGCTGGCCTGGTTACCCATATTGAACAGGTTGGTCAGCTCCGGCAGTTCGGCGAACATGTTGCGGTAGAAAGTGGTGGTCACGGCCAGGCCATGCTCGCGCAGGACCGGTACGCTGGCGTCGATGTAGGGGCGGGAAGCGGCTGAAATCATGGTTCTTTCTCCAAAAAGAGCGGGGGATGCGGGACGTTTTAGCGTCGACGGCTATATTCTATCAAAACATGTAGATGAAATGAATCTTTAAGTTTGACTCCGATGAAAGATGTGTATTGGTAAATTGGATATGCCCCTATAATCGCTAGAATTTTTTAGAGCGCGAAAAAGGGACTGACGTGAATCAATCATTGGGCCAGAAGCTGTTGCGAACCAAGCTGGTAGACCGAACGGCGGACGGCGCCGGCGGCCTGGCTCAGACGATGGGCTTGTTCCCGTTGACTATGATTGGCGTCGGCGCCACCATCGGCACCGGGATTTTCTTCACGATGGTCGAGGCAGTCCCAAAGGCCGGGCCGTCGGTGATCCTGTCCTTCCTGATCGCCGCCATCACCGCCGGCCTGACCGCGCTGTGCTACGCCGAGCTGGCCTTCAAGATTCCGGCCTCCGGCTCGTCGTATTCGTTCGCGTACGCGTCGGTGGGCGAATTCGCCGCCTTCATCATGGCGGCCTGCCTGCTGCTCGAATATGGCCTGGCAGCCAGCGCCACAGCGATCGGCTGGTCGTCCTACCTGAACAACTTCCTCGACAATGCGTTCGGCTGGCAGATACCCGAGATGCTGCGAACGCCGATGATCGTGTCGGGGCCGAACGGCGTCGAGTTCAACTATGGCCACATCAACCTGCCGCCGATCCTGCTGGTGATCATGTGCGGCATCATGCTCGTTCGCGGCACCCGCGAGTCGGCCACCACCAATGCGGTCATGGTGCTGATCAAGCTGGCGATCCTCGTGTTCTTCGTCGTGATCGCGTTCTCTGGCTTCGACAGCAACAATTTCACGCCGTTCTTTAATACCGATAACAGCAAGGGCTTTGCGGGCATGGCGGGCGTGACGGCTGCCGCTGGCACGGTGTTTTTCTCGTTTATTGGACTCGATACCGTTGCTACCGCAGGCGAAGAGGTCAAGGATCCTAGCCGCGTCGTACCGATGGGCATCCTGCTGGCACTGGGTATCGTCACGGTGTTTTACCTGCTGGTGGCTTTGGCCGCGGTTGGCGCGCAACCGGCGCACATGTTCGCGCACCAGGAAGCCGGCCTGGCCGTCATCCTGCAGAACGTGACCGGCCAATCATGGCCGGCGCTGGTGCTGTCGGCCGGCGCGGTGATTTCGGTGTTCAGCGTGACGCTGGTGACGATTTATGGCCAGACCCGCATCCTGTATGCGATCAGCCGCGACGGGCTGATTCCGAAGACTTTCCAGAAATTGAGCTTGCGCACCGCGGCGCCGGTCAGCAACACGATCATCGTCTGCATCGTTGTCAGCCTGGTCGCAGGACTGGTCGATTCGACCTTCCTGTGGGATATGGTCAGCATGGGCACGCTGACGGCGTTCATCGTGGTGTCGATCGCGGTGCCGGTGATGCGCAGGCGCGGCGGCGAGAATACGGGCAAGGGCTTCCGCGTGCCGTTCGGGCCTTACCTGATTCCGGGCATGTCGATTTTCGCCTGCCTGTACATCATTAAGGACTTGTCGAAGACCACGTTCACGACGTTTGCGATCTGGATGACGGTGGCGGTGGCGACCTACTTTGCGTACGGTATCCGGAACTCTAAGCTGAACGGCAAGATCTAAGCCCCAAAGAAACAATGTCATCCCCGCTTGCGCGAGGATGACGATGATCAGCAAGCGCACGGCGAAACCCGCCGCATGCCAACGTCCCCCAAGAACATAAAAAAGCCACCCGGCCTTGCGGCGGGGTGGCTTTCACATGGCATCTTGCGATGCCTTCGTCCGCTTACTGGACGTTCATTTCTTTCAGCAGGTTGTCGGCTTTGTCGACATGCTTCATGTTCCACAGCATGTAACGGACGTCGACCTGGATGTCGCGGGTGTTTTCTTTGTTGAAGTCCCAGTCCGAGATGATCGAGTCGAGCGTGCCGTCGAATGCCAGGCCGATGAACTCGCCCTTGGCGTTCAGCGCTGCCGAACCCGAGTTGCCGCCGGTGATGTCGAGCGTTGCCAGGTAGTTCACAGGCACGGTCTTCAGCTTAGGATCGACATACTTGCCGAAGTCCTTGGCCTTGATCGCCGCCAGCTGGGCTGCCGGTGCGTTGAACTCGCCTTCGCCGGTTGCCTTCGCTACCACGCCTTTGACGGTGGTGAACGCGGTCCATGCGCCGGTGCCGTCGGCGCCGTGTGCGCGGCCGGCAACTTTGCCGAAGGTCGCGCGCAGGGTGCTGTTGGCGTCAGGATAGACCGCCTGGCCCTTGCTGGTCATGTAGGCGATCTTCGCTTTCATGTAGTTGGCGTAGGCTTGCTGGATCTTGCCGGCCAGTTCTTCGTCTTCCGCTTCGCTCTTCATGCCCTGCTCGTACATCGCGACGGCCGCCTTGATGAAGCTGTCGTTGCTGGCCTTGAAGTCTTCCGGCTTCTTGCCCAGCCATGCGGTGCGCGCTGCCTTGTCGGCCAGCTGCGAACCTGCGTACATCTTGTCCAGCACGGCCTTCAGCTGCGCTTCGGTCATGCCGTCGGTGATACCGACAGCGGCGTCGAAGTTGGCGCTGCGCTGTGCTTTCGGCTGTGCAGCGTACTTGACCAGGCTGTTCAGTACCAGCGCCTTGTCGACTGGCTCGGCATAGGTGCGGTCAAGTGCGGCTACGCCCGCCTGGATGCGCGGCAGGTCGCGTTCCTGGTAGCCGGCCTTGCGCTCGACGTTAGGCTTGGTGCTTTCGTTCGACAGGCGATACAGCTCGCGCGCGGTGCGCAGCAGGCGTGGCGACGACGAGGTCAGGAAGAAATCGCGCTTGGTGTCGGCGTCGCGCTGGGCGATCAGCTTTTCCACTTCGACGATGTCGGCGCCGAACTCCTTCTTGCGCGCTGCATTGGAATCGATCCAGGCCTTGAGGTCCGCGTGTTCCCGGGTCTTGCGCGCCAGGAAATCGCTGTTCTCGTAGCTGGTCAGCATGCCCTTGCGGTTCTTGTAGTAGTTGTTCACGCCCGCGACCTGGCCAGCGTACTTGAGCTTGGCGTCAGGATCGTTCTTGGTCTCGCGGTCGATGATCTGCAGGGTCTCTTGCGATGCCTGCACGAACGCCGGGTAGTTCCAGTCGAAGGTGAACGCCACTTCCGACGGCAGGCGGTGACGGTTGGTGCGGCCTGGGTAGCCCAGCACCATGATGAAGTCGCCTTCCTTGACGCCTTCTTTTGCAATCTTCAGGTGGTGCTTCGGTACGTAAGGAATGTTGTCCTTCGAGAAGTCGGCAGCCTTGCCGTCCTTGCTCACGTAGCCGCGGTAGAAACCGTAGTCGCCGGTGTGGCGCGGCCACATCCAGTTGTCGGTGTCGCCGCCGAATTTGCCGACGCCCGATGGCGGCGCGTGCACCAGGCGCACGTCGCGGATCTCCAGTTGCTTGATCAGGTAGAACTCGAGGCCGCCGTAGTAGCTGGCCACGTTGCAGCGGTGGCCGGCGTCTTTTTCGCACTCGGCTACCATCGACTTCATGTTCTTTTCCATCGCGTCCACGCGCGCCTTGCCTGCCAGCTTGGCGACGTCGGCGGCGATGATCTTGTCGCTGACGTTGGTCACTTCCTTGGTCACGAAGATGCGGCTGCCTGGCGATGCAGGCAGTTCTTCCGCGAACGTCTTGGCCAGGAAGCCGTTGGCCAGCAGGTCGCGCTCAGGGGTCGAGTTGACAGCTACGCTGTTGTAGACGCAGTGGTGGTTGGTGGCAACCAGGCCTTGCGGCGACACGAACGAGGCCGAGCAGCCGCCCAGGCTGACGATCGCGCCCATCGGAAATTCGGTCAGCTTGGTCAGGGCAGCAGGATCGAGCTTGAGGCCGGCTGCTTTGAGTTGCTTGGCTACTTGTGGCAGCTGCTGCGGCATCCACATGCCTTCGTCGGCTTGGGCGACGGTCGACAGCAGGGCGAGCGGGAGAAGGATTTTTTTCATTCGCGTTTCGTCTCTTATGGTAATCGGAACTGGACAGGGCGCTACTGGAGCGCCCTCGAGTATCCGTATCGACTTAATATTAGTCAACCATATTTTGCACTGTACATATGGGGTTTTGTACAGTTTTTCCAGAGAGTAACGCGACGTTCGTCGTTACAGCTGCGAACCGATCAGCGAGGCGATTTCGCCGTGCAGCTTCTCGGTCCACGGCCGGTTTTCCCATGCCTGCAGGGTGATCGGCTTCGATTTGGCCCAGTCGGCGTCGAAGATATCGACCTGCTGCCTGGCGAAGTCGCGGTCCATGATGTTCAGGTTGGCTTCGTCGTTGATGCTGAACGAGCGGTTGTCGAAGTTGGTCGAGCCGACCGACACCATCATCGCGTCGACGATCAGCGCCTTCACGTGGTACATGGTCGGCTGGTATTCGGCCATCTTGATGCCGGCCTTGAGCAGGTCGCCCCAGCGTTCGCGCGAGGCGGCGCGCACGATGTCCGAATCGATGTCCGGGCCGGGCGTGATGATGCGCACGTCGACGCCGCGCTGCTGGGCCGCCACCAGCGCCTTGATCGCCAGCTCGTCCGGCACGAAGTAGGAGGCCGACAGGTGGATCGTGTGGCGCGCGGCGTTAATCGCGATCAGGTACATCAGGTGGGTGCTGCCGCTGCCGCCGGTCGGCGAACTGCTGAACATCTGGGCGTCGTGGGTCCCGGCCGCTTGCAGTTCGGGGAAATAATGCTGGCCGTCGAGCACCTGCCCGGTGGCCTTGGTCCAGTTGTCGTTGAATACCGCCTGCATCTGGCCGACTACCGGGCCCTGTACGCGGAAATGGGTGTCGCGCCAGTGCTTGTCATCCTCGGCGTCGCCGCGCCACCGGTCGGCGATGCCGACGCCGCCGGTAAACCCGGTGTTGCCGTCGACGATCAGCAGCTTGCGGTGGGTGCGGTTGTTCAGGCGGGTGAACTTCCACCACACCGGCTTGTGGTAGCGCTGGACGTTGACGCCGGCCGCTTTCATGGCGTCGATCACCGCGACGTCCATCTTGATGCTGCCCAAGAAGTCGAGCATGACGTGCACCTTGACGCCGGCGCGCGCGCGCTCGCTGAGCGCGTCGCTGAATTCCTTGCCGATCGTTTCGGACCAGTAGATGTAGGTTTCAAGCGTGATGGTGTGCTGGGCGCCGCGGATCGCTTCCAGCATCGCCGGGAAAATCTTGTCGCCGTTGAGCAGCACGTCGACTTTGTTGCCCTCGATAATTGGCGGACCCAGCAGGACGCCCATCGAGCGGCGGAATTGCGGGTCGGCCGTATCGTATTTCTGCAGCAACTGCTTCTCGATCGTCTTTTCGCTTGGCAACAGGTTGAATACTACAAACACGACTGCCAGGGTGGCGAGACTGCTGAGCAACGCGGTAGTGACCATTTTTCGGTTCATTCAATAATCCAGACGAAAAAAAACCAACGCGGTGAGGCGTTGGTTAGTAGAGCGTGCCCCGATTAACGTACCTTGCCGCGACGCAGCAGGTTGACGATAGCGAGCAGGATGACAGCGCCCAGGAACGAGACCAGCAGCGACGTGATGCTGAAGTCGTCCGCGTTGATGGTGCCGGTGCCGAACAATGGAGAAAGCAACCAGCCGCCCAGGAACGCGCCGATGATACCGACGACGATGTTCAGGATCATGCCCTGTTCAGCGTCCGTTTTCATGACCATGCTCGCCAGCCAACCCAAGATACCGCCGACAATGATCCAGATGATGAATAACATGTTGATTCCTCCTATTAGTTTAGAAACGTACCCCCCTTTGGCCATCCCTAAATGTGCTGACCATGCAAAAAGAATAGTCTTTCGATAACCATTGGTCGGTGCGGCAACGAACGTAACGACGATATCGCAGCGGGCGAATTTCATGCCATTTGGAAAGTCGAAAGATCGGTGCGTCAGCGAACAGAGCGCAACTTTGTCGAGGCATATTGTTAGAGAACTGGCAACGTATTCCAGGTTTTTTTAAGTCCCGCAGATTGAATATCCTAGGAGATTGATATGAGCAATTACGACACGAACAACCAGAAAAATTCGCGCATGGTAACCGGTCTGTTCCGCGACCGCGACAGTGCCGAGCGGGCTTACACCTCCCTCGCCGACCGCGGCTACTCGAAGGACGACGTCACGCTGATGATGTCGGACGACGCCCGCAAGCGTCACTTCGCCGACACCGAAACTGAACTGGGCAGCAAGGCAGCTGAAGGCGCCGGCGTCGGCGCAGGCATCGGCGGCACCATCGGCGCGGTCCTGGCTGGCGTGGCAGCAGTAGGCACCACCCTGGTCCTGCCAGGCATCGGCCTGGTGGTAGCCGGCCCGATCGCGGCGGCACTGGCTGGCGCTGGCGCCGGCGGCATCGCCGGCGGACTGGTTGGCGCGCTGATCGGCGCAGGCATCCCGGAAGAGCGCGTCAAGCACTACGAACAGGGCATCAACGAAGGCGGCATCCTGATGGGCGTGAGCCCGCGTTCGGACGACGATGCGGCGCACATCGAGCGCAGCTGGACTGAACACAAGGGCGAGCACATCATCGGTACCGGCCTGGGCGCTGGCGCTGGTGCGCTGACCGGCGCCGGCATTGGCGCCGCGGCTGGCCCGATCGGCATCGCAGCCGGTGCGGCCATCGGCGGCATCGCCGGCGGCCTGGCAGGCAAGGGCGCAGCCGAAGTGGTCAATCCTGAAGCCGGCGACGAGCTGCATGAGCACCATTTCGCCAAGGGCGTAGGCGCAGGTAGCGGCGCGGCAATGGGCGCAGCGGCTGGTGCAGTCGGCGGCCCGATTGGCGCGGCAGCCGGCGCCGTGGTCGGCGCAGTTGCCGGCGGCATGGCAGGCAAGGCAGCTGGCCGCATGGTCAACCCGGCCGAAGAGTCGGCTTACTGGCGCAGCGCTTACCAGACCGCGCCGTACTACACCCCGGGTTACACCTATGACGACTACGGTCCGGCATACGAACTGGGCTATAACAGCCGCAGCAAGTTTTCGGGCGACTTCGACGCCTATGAGCAAGACATGTCGAGCGACTGGGACCGCGTCAAGGGCAATTCGCGCCTGTCGTGGGACCAGGCCAAGTCGGCAACCCGTGCAGCATGGCACCGCGTTGAACGCGCCATTCCAGGCGATGCGGACGGCGACGGACGTTAATGGTTGCTGGCAGTAACATCGCGAGGTAATAAAAAACCCCGCTTCCTGCAGAGGAAGCGGGGTTCTTCTTTAGCTATGTCACCGTTAAGTGTGGAATGCGCTTCCACCACACCGCGTTGTTCCCGCGCAGGCGGGAACCCATGCTGAGTATGCGCGGCAGGGACAATCGATTTACTAGTGACCGGCTTCAGTATGGATTCCCACACTTAACGGTGACATAGCGTTTTCTTTTGGCTGTGTTACCTAAGTGCGGAGCGGCCTCTCGCCTAATCCGGTCAGACGAGCTGGAAATCGCTAAGGTCGATCGACACCAGCACCTTGTCGCGTACGGGCTGGCGATCGTCCAGGCGCGGGTGGGCACGGCGGCGCGTCGGGAACTTGATGCCGTCGAACTCCTTGATATCGTAAAGATATTGGGCTGCCTTGAATCCGCCCGAAATCTCGACCTGGTAGTCGTGGCGGCGCAGCAGGACGTCAGGGCCGAAATAGAAGTCTTGCTCGCGGCAGTGGGTCGCGATCGACGCCGGAAAGCTGGCCCGCAGCACGCGCCAGGGTTCGCCCTGCTCGTCCCACGGTTCAACTTCGCGCACCGTCACCCCCGGCATGGCCAGCAGGAACGGGGTTGTGAAATAGGTCCATAGCGCATAGCCGTTGAAGTAAGCACGGTGCAGCGGGTCCCACGGCGTCTCCAGGCCATGGCCGGCAAACGCGCTGGCCGGATCGTTGCGTTCGGCGATCACGGCCTTTGTGCCGTCTTCGATCACGACTCTTTCAGGCGTGAACGTCATCGTCCAGTCGGGATTGCCAAACGGGGTGACCGTCGACCATTCGCGGTCGATGGCCGCGCTGGCGCGCCGCGCGAACGAGTCCATCTCGAGTCCCTTGGTGGTCCAAAAGTCGCCGCCGGTGACCACTGTCGCCGATACCGTCTTGAACGCGTTCCAGTGGTCCAGCCCGCCATGTGCGTCGAGGACGCGTTTCAATAGTTCTTGCATGAGATTCTCCGTGGTCAGCCAGTTCGAGGGATGCCGCAATCATCGGGGATCAAATGCGACGAATTAATAATAGTGAGCGCAATTATTAAAGTCAAGGTGATTATCGTCGATGGCCGGCCGTTCCTTGCATGTTAGGGCTGGGCGGAGCGGGCGGGGCTGCCGAGGGCGTTGTCGATGAGCTGGCGGACCCCCTCGAGGACCTGGGCCGACACCGCCGGCCTGGCGCTGAGCGCGGCGCGCGACACCGCTAACCCGCCAATCATTGCGGCAACGATCCCCATGGCGATCTGCAATGCATCGGCGCCGGGATTGTTTGCAGCAACCTTGCGCTCGAAGGCGCGCACCAGGACCATGTATCCCTCGGTAAAGGCGGCGCTGGTGGCCGCATCCTGGCGGCCGATCTCGCTGGCCGATGCGGCCATCGCGCAGTGCCCGGCATAGTCGTCGCGCTGCTGCGGCGACAGGTAGTACGACAGGAAGCGGTCGAGGTCGGGCTCGCCGTCGACCGTGCCTGAATACAACTTGGCATTGGCCTGTTCCATGCCCCAGGCCAACGCCGCGGCCGATAGCTCCTCTTTCGACTTGAAGTGCGCGTACAGCGCGCCATGCGTCAGGCCGGCCGCCTTGCTGATTTCCGCCACCCCTACGCCATCGATGCCTTTTTCGCGAAACAAGCGGCTCGCTGCCTCAATCAGCGCGGCACGATTTTCGTCCGCTTTTTCTTTGGTGATTTTCATGATGCCGATCCTTTTGCCAAATTGCCGTGATGGCTGCATCCCAGATTCTACGACACTTTAGTTGCATTCACAATCAAGCCGCCAGCGAACCATCTGGCGTTGGCAAGTGCGAATCGGAAGCGCGACGAGATTTTTCTTGACTTTAATAATTTCGATCACTACTATTAAATCATTGATTGCAATCGCAATCTAAAACGAGCGAAACCCGCTCATGCAACCAGGAGCTCATCATCATGAAGATCAAACATTCCGTCGCATTCGTTACCGGCGCCAACCGGGGTCTGGGCCTCGCATTCGCCCGCGAACTGCTGGCGCGCGGGGCCAGCAAAGTGTATGCAGGGGTTCGCAATCCCGACGGCGTCGACATTCCCGGCGTGATTGCGGTCCGCCTCGACGTGACCGATCCGGCATCGGTCGCTGCCGCCGCCGCGCAATGCGCCGACACTACCCTGCTGGTCAATAATGCCGGCATCGCGCGAGTGATGCCGAGCATGCTTGCCCCGGAACTGGCCGACGTCGCCCGCGAGATATTCGAAACGAACTACTACGGCACTTTGCACGTGAGCCAGGCATTCGCGCCCGTGCTGGGAGCCAATGGCGGCGGCGCGATCGTCAATGTGCTGTCTGACGCTGTATGGGTTGCCCGTCCTTTCCTTTCCGCCTACGCCGCCTCCAAGGCCGCCGCGTGGAGCTTCACCAACTCGCTCCGGATTGAACTGCGCGGCCAGAATACCCTCGTGCAGGGCGTCCACGTCGGCTTCATGGACACCGACATGACCCACGGATTCGACATGAAAAAGACCCACCCGGACGCTGTGGTCGCTCAGGTGCTGGACGGGGTGGAAGCGGGCGCCGAAGAAATTCTGGCCGATGCCGTCACCGTCGCCATCAAGGCGAGCCTGTCGGGTCAACAGGCGGCTTACCTCAATCCGCCCGAGATCGTATAAGCGCATCCGCACCCCAGAACGAGCCCACTTACTTTTTATATCCTACGAAAGAAATATATGTTCACCAAATCGACAGTACCCGCAATGCGCACCCTGCTTGCCGCAGCAGCCCTTGTTGGCGCCGCGTGCGCCCTCCCGGCGACGGCTTCGGCGGCGCCCGAAGACACCGCGATCCGCCCTTTCCGCATCCACGTTTCTGACGCCGCCATTAGCGAACTGCGCCAGCGCGTGCAAGCGACGCGATGGCCCGCGCGCGAGACCGTGAACGACCAGTCGCAGGGCGTGCAACTGGAGCGCATCCAGTCGCTGGTACGGTACTGGGGCACTGGGTACGACTGGCGCAAGGTCGAGGCCAAGCTGAATGCCTTGCCGCAGTTCACCACCAAAATCGACGGGATCGATATTCAGTTCGTGCACGTGCGCTCGCGTCATCCGAACGCCTTGCCGCTGGTGATCACCCACGGCTGGCCCGGTTCGGTGATGGAACTGCTCAAAGTGGTCGGTCCGCTCACCGATCCGACTGTGTATGGCGGCAAGGCCGAGGATGCGTTCGACCTGGTGATCCCTTCGATGCCGGGCTACGGCTTTTCGGGCAAACCGACCGGCCCCGGCTGGGGCGCGGAACGCATCGGCAGCGCCTGGGACGTGCTAATGAAGCGCCTGGGCTACACGACCTATGTGTCGCAAGGCGGCGACTGGGGCTCGGTGGTCGCCGACGCAATGGGCCGACAGGCCCCGGCAGGCCTGTTGGGTATCCACGTGAACATGCCGGCGACTGTGCCGGCAGAGGTCGCAACGGCGCTGGCGCACGGCGCCCCGGCACCGGCCGGCCTGACCGCCGTCGAAAAGGCGGCGTTCGAATCGCTCAACAAGCTTTACACCAAGGGCGCCGGCTATGCGGCGCTGATGGTGACTCGTCCGCAAACGCTGGGCTACGGCCTGACCGATTCGCCCGTCGGCCTGGCGGCCTTTTTCTACGACAAGTTCACCGAGTGGACCTACAGCGGCGGCAATGCCGAGAAGGCGCTGACCAAGGACGAGATGCTCGACGATATTTCGCTGTACTGGTTCACCAATAGCGCCGTGTCGTCGGCCCAGCTGTACTGGGAGAACAACAACAACAACTTCAATGCGGCCGAGCAGAAGACGGCGCAGATCAAGGTGCCCGTCGCCATCACCGTCTTCCCTGGCGAGATCTACCGTGCGCCGCGCAGCTGGGCCGAACGCGCGTATCCGAAGCTGACCTACTTTAACGAAGTCGACAAGGGCGGCCACTTCGCTTCGTGGGAGCAGCCGCAGCTGTTCAGCGAGGAGCTGCGCGCCGCGTTCAGGTCGCTGCGCTAGTCATCGGCGCCGAGCCGCACCTTCAACTGCCCCCTAGATGTTGGCCGGACTAGTCCGGCCAACATCGCTCAGGCTTGGTCAATCGATTAATCCTGGCCGGCACCGGACCAAAGGGCGGGCAAGGCATTGCCGACATCCGCACACCATTGACGGCATCTGCGGCAATGGGCCTGGACGAACGAAAGCTGTACCTGTTCTACACTGCGTCCGCCGCCAGCCGTGCCCTCGGGCAGCGGTCCCTGGACCGGATTCATCATCGCACCCTTAATCGCGACAAGGAAGTCGGCGCCGGCGCGATCCAGGGGCAGTTGAACGCGATCCTGAATTGGGGGCAAGCCCACAGGCGCTGAACAGGCTCAGGTCCGTCACCCACCCGGTGCTGATCGTCAATGGCAGCAACGATATAGTCGTCCCAACGATCAATTCCTAGGTAATGTTTGCGACTTTACCGAATGCAAAACTCAGCCTCTACCCGGATGCCGGGCATGGCGCGATTTATCAGCACTCGGGCTTGTTCCTGAACGAGGCGATCCCATTCTTGCAAGGGAAGGGAAGCAAGGGCAGGCGCGCGGCTTTTCAGCCGCTACGCATGCCGCGGGCTACAGCCATACGGCTCATGTTGCTCTGACTGCAGGTGAAGGTTTTGTCAGGCGGCTTAGTTATTCTTCAGCGCTTCCACTTCGATCTGCAGCTTCACTTCCGGCGCGAAACTCGGGGTGGCGTAGTTGATGCCGAAGTCGGTGCGCTTGAACGCGGCCGATGCGTCGGCGCCGCACTTCTCGCGCTTGGTCATGCCGTCGGTGATGCACTTGAACTTGTTGATGGCAAGGGTCACCGGTTTGGTGACGCCGTGCAGGGTCAGTTCGCCCTCGACCGATACCGGGGTGTCGCCGTTGAACTTGATCGACTTGCCGATGTAGCGCGCTTCAGGGAACTTCTCGACGTCGAACATGTCGGCGTTTTTCGCGTGCGCGTTCAGCTTGTCATGGCCGAAGTCGATGCTGGACGCGTCGATGATGATTTCCATCGAGCCAGTCTTGGCTGCGCGGTCGAGCACGATGCTGCCCTTGGTCGCGTTGAACTTGCCGCGCAGCACGGAGATGCCCATGTGGTCAGCCTCGAAGCTTGGGTAGGTGTGGCCCGGATCGATGGTGTAGGTGTCGGCGGCGAAGGCGATGCTGGCGGCGCCAGCGGTAGCGAGTGCAACGACCAAGTGCTTGAATTTCATATGCTATTCCTTTTGATGGAGAAAAAATTACTGGCCCGCTAAGACGCGGAACCGGATCACAACCTCGTCGGCAACCATGCTCGTGTCCTTCCACTCGCCGTCGCCAATATTGTAGGCAAGCCGCCCGATCGGCAGCGCACCCTCGAACAATTGTTTGCCGGCGTCAAGCCGCACGGTCAGCGGGAAGCTGACGTTGGCCGATTTGCCCTTGATGGTCAGCTTGCCGGTCACGGTCAGCTTGCCCGGTCCGGCCGGCTTGATCGAGGACGAGACGAAGCTCGCCTTCGGGAACTGGGCTGAATTGAACCAATCCTTCTTGGCCACTTCATTGTTCATGTCCGGGTCGCCCAGGTCGAGGCTGGCGGTGTCGATGTCGACGCTGGCGCGGGCCGCTTCCGGCTTGGCAGGGTCGTAATCGAGCTGCGCGGAAAACTTGCGGAACTTCGCTTCGACCGGCACGTTCATCTGCTTGAAGGTGGCGGTAATCGCGCTTTTCGCGGTGTCGGTTTTCAAGGGCGCGGCGCTGGCCGCCAGCGCCACCGCCAGAAGCGAGGCCAGTAATGGGCCACGGGTCAGGGTCATCAGGTTCTCCTAGTTTGAAAATTCAGGGCAGCATGCGGCGCAGGACGCCGTCGCGGTCGACAAGCTGGTGCTTCAGCGCGCCCGCCACGTGGATGCCGACCGAACCAGCCAGCAGCATGTTGAGCCAGAAGTGCACCGCCTTGAGGACCGGCTTGAGTTCGGTACTGGCTTTGAACAGCACCGGCAGCTCGAACAGGCCGAGGTAGACGACCGGCACGCCGGACGCCAGGCTGTAGAAGTAGCCCGACAGCGGCACCGCGAAAATCAGCACGTACAGAAGGAAATGCAGGCCGTTCGCGGCGCTTTGCTGCCAGCGCGCCATGCTGGCGGGGTAGGCGGGGCTTGGATGGAACAGGCGCCACAGCACGCGCAGCACGGCCAGCAGCAGCACAGTGACGCCGAGCCACTTGTGCCAGGAAAAATAGCGCAGCTTGGTCGGCGTCAGGCCGGGGATGTCGGTCATCACCAGGCCCAGCGTGAAGGCGGCCACGACCAGCAGGGCGATGAGCCAGTGAAATAGCATGGCGGTGTAGGTGTAGCGTTGCTGCATAGGCCGGGTTGGGTTGGTCGTACTCATTAGAACAAATATAGCAGATAAAAAGATTTGACGTTTAAACGCCTCATTTTGATGGCATTACGCTATCACGGCGGCACTCATTCGTACGGAACGGCCAGGCGCGGACTGTAAAATAAATGTGTTGCCTTCCATTATGGTGAATAATGGCTTAAGGCAACTTTCACTACCAATCACGATCGCCGGGGAACCAGGGGGAGATTATGGAGTTTGTCCACCATCCGCACGCCGTCGCTTTGATTCGCACGTCCCGCCGCGCCTTTCTCGCGCCGCTGGCGTCGCTGCTGCTGGCCGCGCCGGTCCACGCCGAGTACGCCGACGTCCGCGACATGGCGGACCTGTCGATCGAAGAATTGGCCAGCATCCAGATCACCTCGGTATCGAAAAAGCCGGAGCCGCTCGGCAGCGCCGCCGCCTCGGTGTTCGTCATTACTGCCGACGACCTCCGCCGCTCCGGCGCCCACAGCGTGCCGGAAGCGCTGCGGCTGGCGCCCAACCTGCACGTCGCACAATCCAACATGGCCGGCTATGCCATCACCGCGCGCGGCCTGAACGGCAGCAATAACAGCGCGCCCAACAAGCTGCTGGTGCTGATCGACGGCCGTTCGGTCTATTCCCCATTCTTTTCGGGCGTATTCTGGGACGCTCAGGACCTGATGCTCGACGATGTCGAACGCATCGAAGTCGTCAGCGGCCCGGGCGGCACGCTGTGGGGCGTGAACGCCGTCAACGGCGTCATCAACATCATCACGCGCACCGCCGCCAGCACGGCGGGCAGCCTGACCACGCTGGAAGCGGGCACCCGCGGCGCGGAAGTCGCCTTCCGCCAGGGCGGCGCCACCGCGCACGGCGGCTGGCGGGTCTACGGCAAGCACCTTGAACGCAGCCATACCGAGATGGCCAGCGGCGCGCGGGTCAACGATGCGCGCCACCAGTCGCAGGTCGGGTTCCGCGCCGACTGGAACCTCGACGCCGACCGCTTCACCGTCAACGGCAACGCCTACCAGGGCGCCGCCCAGCAGCCCGAGCCGGGCCTGATTTCGGTCACCGGCACTTCGCTCAAGCTTGGAACGGTCGCCACCTCGGGCGTCAACCTCACCGGCAGCTGGATGCACCGGCTCGCCGATGGCGGCAGCCTCAGTCTCCAGGCCTATCTCGACCATACCAAGCGCACGGTGCCGCCGACGTTCGCCGAGCTGCTCAATATCGCCGACGTCCAGTTCCAGCACTCGCTGCGCCCGATGGGGCAGCACCGCATCGCCTGGGGCGCGAACTACCGCCATTCGTGGGACAACGTCACCAACAGCGGCACGATCGCCTTCCTGCCTCCTGAGGTCGAGCAGGACTGGGCCAGCCTGTTCGCGCGGGACGAGATCGGCCTGCGCGACGACCTGCGCCTGACCATCGGCGCGCGGATCGAGCGCAACGACTACACCGGCAACGAGTTCCTGCCGACGATGCGCCTGTCATGGCAGGCCGCGCCGGCGCACTCGTTCTGGGCGGCTGCGTCGCGCACGGTGCGCGCGCCGTCGCGGCTCGATGCCGACGCGTATATCCCGGGCCGTCCGCCTTACCTGCTGCGCGGCGGACTGCGCGTGCGTTCCGAGGTGGCGAAGGTGTTCGAACTGGGCTACCGCGGACAGCCGCTGCCGGGCCTCTCGTATTCGGCCACGCTTTTCCACAATGATTACGACCACCTGCGCACCCAGGAAATCGACCCGGGCTACACGTACATCACGTTCGACAGCCTGATGGAAGGCAAGGCGAACGGCATCGAGATGTGGGGCAGCTACCAGGCCACGCCGGCATGGCGCCTGAGTGCGGGGCTGACGGCGCTACACCAAAGCATGCAGCTCAAGCCGGGCAGCAATGACCTGGCAGGACCGGGAACGGCGGGCAAGGACCCGTCTCACACCGTGCAACTGCGCTCGACCCACATCCTCGCGCGCGGCAAGGAGCTGGAAGTGGCGGTGCGCAAGGTGGCGGCGCTGGAGAATCCGGCGGTACCAGGCTACACGGCAGTCGACGCGCGCTTTGGGTGGCAGGTGAATCCGGAGTTCGAGGTGTCGGTGACGGCGCAGAACATCAATGGCGATCACGCGGAATATGGGCCGATCGCGACGCGTTCGGAGATTCCGAGGTCGGTGGCGGTCAGGCTGGTGTGGGGAATTTAGACGAATTCGGCGGATAACGCGCTTCGCGTCATCCGCCGTTTTTTTCTCAGATCTCGCGCGCCAGCTTTGCCGCGATACCGATGTAATTCGCCGGCGTCATGGCCAGCAGCAGGTCCTTGGCTTCCTGCGGCATCGCCAGCGTCAAAATGAACTCGCGCAGCGCGTCTTTCGAAATGCCCTTGCCGCGCGTGAGTTCCTTCAGCTGCTCGTACGGGTTCTCGATCCCATAGCGGCGCATCACCGTCTGCACTGGCTCGGCCAGCACTTCCCAGTTCGCGTCCAAATCCTGCTCGAGGCGCGCGTGGTTCACTTCCAGCTTGTTCAGGCCGCGCAGGCAGCTGTCATATGCCAGCAACGTGTAGCCGAAGCCCACGCCGATATTGCGCAGCACCGTCGAATCGGTCAGGTCGCGCTGCATGCGCGATACCGGCAGCTTCTCGGCCATGTGGCGCAGCAGCGCGTTGGCCAGTCCCAGGTTGCCTTCCGAGTTTTCGAAGTCGATCGGGTTGACCTTGTGCGGCATCGTCGACGAACCGATCTCGCCGGCCTTGGTCGACTGCTTGAAGTAGCCCAGCGAGATGTAGGTCCAGATGTCGCGGTTCAGATCGAGCAGGATGGTGTTGGTGCGCGCGAACGCGTCGAACAGTTCGGCCATGTAGTCGTGCGGCTCGATCTGGATCGTGTACGGGTTGAAGGTCAGCCCGAGGCGCTGCTCGATGACGTCCTTCGAGAACGCCGCCCAGTCGAAGCCAGGATACGCCGACAGGTGCGCGTTGTAGTTGCCGACCGCGCCGTTCATCTTGGCCAGCATCTCGACATCGGCGATGCGCTTGGCGGCGCGCTGCAGGCGCGCGACGACGTTGGCGATCTCCTTGCCGAGGGTGGTCGGGCTGGCGGTCTGGCCGTGGGTGCGCGACAGCATCGGCACATCCGCGTTGTCGTGCGCGATCTGGGTCAGTTTGGCGACCAGCTTGTTCAGCGTCGGCAGCATGACGGTGTCGCGCGCGGCCTTGAGCATCATGCCGTGCGAGGTGTTGTTGATGTCTTCCGAGGTGCAGGCGAAGTGGATGAACTCCGTCGCCGCGACCAGTTCCGCCACATCGCCTACGCGCATGTCCTTGACCTGTTCCTTCAGCCAGTACTCGACCGCTTTCACGTCGTGGTTGGTGACCGCTTCGATTTCCTTGATGCGGGCCGCGTCGGCTTCGCTGAAGTCGGCGGCCATCTTGTCGAGGTGCGCGATGGCGGCGCCTGAAAACGGCTTGATCTCGTCGAAGCCCGCCTGCGACAGCGCCTGCAGCCACGCGATTTCAACCTTGACGCGATGGTGCATGAAGCCCGCTTCGGACAGGATTGGACGCAGTTGATCGGTCTTGGCGGCGTAGCGGCCGTCCAGCGGCGACAGGGCCGACAGCGTGGAGTAAGGTGCGGTAGAGGTCATGGGAGAGGGCGTTGATTGAAAATGAGGTGCGATACGACAGAAGATGGATTTTACCACTCGCAGGCCACCAGCCGGTACAAGCTGCGGTGCTATACTGTTGATAATTAATCTACTCAAAAAGCCTATGAAACTGATCGGTTCGCTTGCCAGCCCTTACGTGCGCAAGGTGCGCGTGGTCCTGGCCGAGAAAAAGCTCGACTACGCCTACGAGCTCGAAAACGTCTGGAGCCCGGATACCAGAATCAACGAGTCCAACCCGCTGGGCAAGGTGCCGTGCCTGATGATGGAAGACGGCAGCCCGATGTACGACTCGCGCGTGATCGCCGAATACCTCGACACCCTGACCCCGGTGTGCAAGCTGCTGCCGCCGAATGGCCGCGACCGCGCCGACGTCAAGGTGTGGGAAGCGCTGGCCGACGGCGTGCTCGATGCGGCCGTGCTGGTGCGCCTCGAGAAAACCCTGCGCCCCGCCGAGCAGCAGAGCGAAGCCTGGACAACGCGCCAGATGGCCAAGGTCGGCGCCGGCCTGGCCGTGATGTCGACAGACCTGGGCGAGTCGCCGTTCTGCACGGGGAACCAGTACACGCTGGCCGACGTGGCGGTCGGCTGCGCGCTCGGCTGGCTGGCGTTCCGCTTCCCCGAGATCGACTGGCGCGGCGACTACCCGAACCTGGCGCGCCTGTACGACAAGCTGTCCGAGCGCCAGTCGTTCCGCGACACGGTCCCGCAGCAGTAATGACCACGGTCGTATTCGGCGAAGCGCTGGTCGACGATTTCGGCGGCGACCAGCAGGTCGGCGGCGCGCCGTTCAATGTGGCGCGCCACCTGGCCGCCTTCATGGCGCCGCAACTGATGGTCACGCGCGTCGGCGCCGACCGCAACGGCAACCTGGTGCGCGCCGAGTTCGAACGCTTCGCCATGTCCGCACGCGGCCTGCAGCTCGATCCGATGGAAGAAACCGGCCGCGTCATCGTCGAACGCAGCGGCGATACCCATCGTTTCATCATCCTGCCCCGCCAGGCCTACGACTTCATCGACACCGATGCGGCGCTTGCCGCCGTGCGCGAAGTCGATCCGCTGACGGTCTGTTTCGGCACGCTGGCCCAGCGCGGCGAGCGTTCGCGCGAGGCGCTGTTCGCGCTGCTCGGCGCCTCCACCGCCACCCGTTTCCTCGACCTGAACCTGCGCACTGGCCAGTGCGACAACGACTGCCTCGACCGCTCGCTGTCCGCGGCCGACATCGTCAAGGTCAATGAAGAAGAACTGCAAACGCTGTTCCGCGAGTTCCTTGGCATCGACGAGCCGGCCGACGCGATGACGGCCGAAGCCGTGCACGTCGCGTGTGCGGCGCTGGTCAAAAAATTCAGGCTGGAGGCATTGCTGGTCACGCTGGGCCATCGCGGCTCGGTGTATTTCGGCGCGGGCGGAACGATGATCGCCAACCGCGACACGCCGGCGCCGCCCTACGTGATCGACACGGTCGGTGCGGGCGACGCCTTCTCGGCGATTTTCCTGCTGGGCCGCGCGCTCGGCTGGCCGCTGGCGCAAACCCTTGCGCGCGCCAACGAGTTCGCCGGCGCGGTGTGCGCGATACCGGGTGCGGTACCGCGCGACATGGACTTCTACGACAAGTGGGAGGCGCGCTGGCGCGCCGCCTGATTACTCCGCCATCTGGCTTTGCAGGTAGTTCTGGATGCCGATCTTGGTGATCAGGTCCAGCTGCGTTTCGAGCCACTCGATATGTTCTTCGGTGTCCTCGAGGATCTGCAGGAACAGATCGCGCGATACGTAATCGGCCGCCTTTTCGCTTTCCGCGATGCCTTCCTTGACCGTGACCTGGGCGGCTTTCTCGAGCTGCAGGTCGGCTTCGAGCATTTCCTGGGTCGACTCGCCGATCAGCAGCTTGTGCAGCGCCTGCAGGTTCGGCAGGCCGTCGAGCATCAGGATGCGGTCGATCAGCTTGTCCGCATGCTTCATTTCGCCGATCGACTCGTCGTATTCCTTCTTGCCGAGCTTTTCGAAGCCCCAGTGGCGGTACATGCGCGCGTGCAGGAAATACTGGTTGACGGCAGTCAGCTCATTGGTGAGCTGCGCGTTGAGCAGACGGATGATGTTCGGATCGCCCTTCATGGGATGCTTTCGAAAGTGGTAGGGATGCCACCATCATAGCAAACTGATACGGGCGCGGCAAAAGGCGCGTGCTCAGCCGAGCTGGAAATTGAGCGGGACGATCACAAACACGGCCACCGGGCGGCCATCTTCGACATGCGGTTTGAACAGCGCGCGCAGGGCAGCCTGGCGGCCGGCCTCGTCGAGGCGCGACGATCCGGAAGAATGTTGCACCAGCACCTGGTCGGGCTGGCCTTTCTCATTGACGAGCACGCGCAGCACGACCTTGCCCTGCTCGCCCATGCGGCGCGACTGCGAGGGGTAGACCGGCTGCGGCGCCTGGATATATTCGACGCCGCTGGAAATTGTTTTCGGCCCGCCAGGCTGCGGTGGCGCCGGTACGCTGGCGACCGCGACACGCGGCGACTCGGCAGGCGCGCTCGGCGGCGGGGCGGGAGGGGCAGGGGCCGGCGGTTCAGGCTCCGGCGCAACGAAGATGACGTCCACCATCTGGGGCAGGGCCACTTCGGCGACACGGGCCAGCAGGCCGGTCGAGATCACATAGAACAGCAGCGCATGGGCGGCGATGACAACCGCGACCGGCCCGAACCTGGTGCGGATTCGCCCAACCAGCGCGGCGATGGCGCTGAAGCCGGGGCCGCTCGGCCAGGCCGTTGCGCTCATGGCGCTGTCACGCGGCCTGGGTGGCGCGGAACGACAGTTCGGTGATGCGGGTGGTGCTTTCGACGTGCGCGTCGAGGACTTCTTCGGCATAGCTTTCGCACTTGCCGCAGCAGGTGGCGACGCCGAGGTTTTCGCGCAGCTCGGCCATGGACGACAGGCCAAGGTCGACCGCCTGGCGGATTTCGCGGTCGGAGATGTTGTTGCAGACGCAGACGATCATGAAATTACCCTGTCCTGTGTGAAGAAGCCGACAATATTGTCGTTTTCTCTAATGCGAATCATTCGCATTACGGTTCGTATTCTGCCCCCGTTTTGAAAGCGATGCAAGCGATTTTGTTGGGTAAACCCTGCTGACTGAACGTTTTTTGGTGCTCGACAGTCCTGCAAATGGTAATAATTCGCATTTAGGTTTATGATGTAGGGGTGCGACAAGGCCGTTCGCCCCTCGCCGGGCGCCCTCGCCGGTATGCCCCTCGCCGGGCGCCCTCGCCGGTATGCCCCTCGCCGGGCGCCCCCAACCTGAAAGAAGCGACACATGACTCTTGCACCTACCTTGATCACACTCGACGCCCTCGCGGCGGGGCAGAGTGCCACCGTCATCCACCTGGCGCCGGCTGAGCGGCGCGAAGGCGAGGCCGGTGTGGACATGTCGCGCCGCCTGATGGAACTGGGCTTCGTGCCGGGCGAGCGCATCCGCATGCTCAAGCGCGGCCTGCCCGGCGGCGATCCGCTGGCGGTCAAGGTGGGCCAGTCGACGTTCGCGCTGCGCCGCTTCGAAGCCGCGCTGGTTTCGATCCAGCCGGAGTAAGCAATGGGAGCAGTTGATGCAACTGTGCAGGCAGCCGCCCGCACGCCGCTGATCGCCCTGCTGGGCAATCCGAACTGCGGCAAGACCGCGCTGTTCAACCGCCTGACCGGCGCGCGCCAGAAGGTCGCCAACTACGCCGGCGTGACGATCGAGCGCAAGGAAGGCAGCTTCACGTCGCCGGCCGGTCGTCCGTTCCGCGTGCTCGACCTGCCGGGCGCGTACAGCCTGTCCGCCACCACCCCCGATGAAGCGATCACGCGCGACGTCATCGCCGGCCTGCGCGCGGGCGAACAGGCCCCGGACGCCATCGTCTGCGTCGTCAACGCCACCAACCTGCGCCTGAACCTGCGCCTGGTCCTCGAGATCCAGCGCCTCGGCATGCCGATGATGCTGGCGCTGAACATGGTCGACATGGCCAAAAAACGCGGCATCGCCATCGATACCGCCAGGCTGGAAAAAGAACTCGGGATTCCGGTCGTTGAAACCGTCGCCGTCCACGCCGGCGGCGAACAGGCGCTGCTGCACGCGCTCGACCGCATGCCGCAACAAGCGCACGTCGCTGCGCGGCCGCTGTCGGCCATCGATGAAGTATCGGTCGAAGACACCCAGCGCGAAGTGCGCCGCATCCTCGCTGCATCCGCCAGCTATGCCAACGACACCGGCAACCTGACCGAAAAAATCGACAACGTGGTGCTGCATCCGGTTGTCGGACCGGTGCTGCTGGCCGCGATCATGTTCCTGGTGTTCCAGGCCGTGTTCAGCTGGGCCGCGGCGCCGATGGAGATGATCACCGGCGGCGTCGAGGCGCTCGGCCAGATGGCGACGGCGAATATGTCCGACGGCCCTTTGCGCAGCCTGCTGGTCGAAGGGATCTTCGGCGGCGTCGGCAGCGTGCTGGTGTTCCTGCCGCAGATCCTGATCCTGTTCTTCTTCATCCTGGTGCTGGAAGACTGCGGCTACCTGCCGCGCGCCGCCTTCCTGCTCGACCGCGTGATGGGCGGGGTAGGCCTGTCGGGCCGCGCCTTCATCCCGCTGCTGTCCAGCTTTGCCTGCGCGATCCCCGGCATCATGGCCGCGCGCACAATCCAGAACCCGCGCGATCGGCTGGTCACGATCATGATCGCGCCATTGATGACATGCTCGGCGCGCCTGCCGGTGTACGCCCTGGTGATCGCCGCGTTCATCCCGAACCGCGAAGTCGGCGGCTTCATGAACCTGCAAGGCCTGGTGCTGTTCGCGCTGTACTTCGCGGGCATCGTCGGCGCCATGGTGGTTGCATGGATCTTCAAGCGCATCTGGGGCGGCAGCCGCCATAACCCGCTGATGCTGGAACTGCCAAGCTACCACTGGCCGCACCTGCAGAACCTCGCAATCAGTTTGTGGGAACGCGCCAAGATCTTCCTCACCCGCGTCGGCACCCTGATCCTGACCCTGATGATCCTGATCTGGTTCCTGTCGACCTTCCCGGGCGCACCGGAAGGCGCGACCCAGCCGCCTATCTATTACAGCGTGGCGGGCATGCTTGGCCGCGCGCTGGCCGTGGTATTCGAACCGATCGGCTTCGGCTGGCAGATCTGTATCGCGCTGGTGCCCGGCATGGCGGCGCGCGAAGTCGCCGTCGGCGCGCTCGGCACCGTGTATGCGCTGTCGCAGACCGGCGACGACCTGGCCACCACGCTTACGCCGCTGATCGCGCAGTCGTGGAGCCTGGCGACCGCCTTGTCGCTGCTGGCGTGGTACGTGTTCGCGCCGCAGTGCCTGTCGACGCTGATGGTGGTCAAGCGCGAGACCAACAGCATGCGCTATCCGCTGCTGATGGCCGGCTACATGTTCGCATTGGCCTACGTGGCCTCGTTCATCACCTACCGCACTGCGCTGGCGCTGGGAGGCTGAGGTGCTTGAATACGTCATCGTCGGACTGATCGTTGCGGCTGCCGCGTTTTACACGGCCCGCAAGTACATGCCGGCTGCATGGCGCAAGAAGCTCTCCTACCGCGTCGGCGGCAGCGATTCAACGCTGGGCCGCCTGCTCAACCCGGACCCGGGCTGCGGCAGCGGCTGCGACAGCTGCAAGGCGTGCGCCGATCCGGCGCCCGCGCCCGCAGACGCAAAACGCGTCATCAAAATCCACAAGTCCTAAGCCAGTCCAAGCCTCTCGATCAGCCTGCGCGCGTCGAACGGCGCGCGCACCTTGATGTCATTGTCGAAGTAGCAGAAGATGTCGCGGCTTTTGCGCGCCGGCGGCGCTTTCGACGAGACCAGGCGGGCGTCGGCAGGCTGCGAACCGGTCGACCACGCCTGCATGCGTTCGGCCCAGCGGTCGAGCGCTTCTTCGGTGTAGCCGCTGGCGTACAGTTCCTTGTCGCCGTGCAGGCGCAGGTACATGAAGTCGGCAGTCATGTCTTCGATATACGGCCATTTGCCGGTGCTGTCCGCCACCACCACGGCCACCTTGTACTTGCGCAGCAGCGCGATGAAGGCCTCGTCGACAAAGCTCTCGTGGCGGATCTCGACCGCATGGCGCAGCTTGCGCTTCTTGTCGACGTCGAGCGCGACCTTGCCTTCCATGCGCGGCTCGTAACCGCGCGCCAGCGCCAGTCCGGTCTCGCTATCGTGCGGCAGCAGGCTGAGGAAGTGCTCCATCCGTTCTGGATCGAACTTGAAATTGGGCGGGAACTGCCACAAGAAGGGCCCGAGCTTTTCGCGCAGGTTGAACGCACCGGACGCCAGCACGTTAGCGACCGGCCGGTCGACTTCCTTCAGGCGCAGGATATGGGTAATGAAGCGGTTGCCCTTCACGCTGAACATGAAACCGGGCGGCGTCGCTTCGTACCAGGCGGCGTAGCTTTCCGGGCGCTGCAATGAATAGAAGGAACCGTTGATCTCGATGGTCGGCAGGGCGCGCGAGGCGAATTCGAGCTCGCGGTGCTGCACCAGATCATCCGGATAGAAGACCCCGCGCCACGGCTCATAGCGCCAGCCAGAAATTCCGATGCGGATCGTGCCCATCGTTCACAGCATAGGCAGGACGCATCGGCCGCTCCGTTCGCTGCCGAACCTTCTGCGTTAATGAACTTCGCGCGTGAAGGCTCCGGCAACTTTTCCGTCTGAATTGATCAGCATGTGCCAGTCGTGTTGGCCGTGCTTGTGCTCCACGCGGTACACATTGAATCCGTTTCGGTCCACCGCGACGAATTCACCGCCTTAGCCCGGTCGTAGAGTCGTGTTCCTTGACCATGCTCGGCAACCCACGCTGCATCTGCTTGCCGAACTGAGATTCAGGTCGTCGATCCTGAGCTTTAGAAGCGCTTGTCTTTCACGCAAGCCCCGACTAGGGACACTCGCAGGGCACACAGGTCCGCCTGCTATAATCTTCCGACCCAAAATTTCCAGCCGCCTACGCGTTCTTGCGCCCTCCTATGGATGTCTTTCACCTGGTTATCGATACCAGCATGCTGCGCAGATTTCCCTTCCAACACCCCGACTTCCAGCGCCTGCTGCGGCAGTGCCAGATGGGCTCGCTGAAGTTGTACATCCCGCACATTGCCCTTGAAGAGGAGCGGACAGCCCAGCTAGCAAAGCATGTAGAGTATGTTGAAAAGATGAAGTTGCTGTTCGACAAACTCCAACGCGGCATGCAGGGCATGCTTGTGGAGGGGCTGCCGGAACCCCATTTGGACTTGTGGGATGTCGACGAGGTAGCACGCAACTCACAGACCACCTTCAACCGCTTCGTGGCGACCAATAAAATTGAAGTGATCGAGATTTCGATGGAGCACGCGGCCAACGCGTGGACCAGGTACTTCAATGTTGATCTGCCGTTCAGCCCGGCAGAGGAGCGCGAACAGCGGCGCAAGGACATCCCTGATTCATGGATCTTGGAAGCCGGGATTGAAATTAAGAATAGGAAGGGTCACCGCTGTGCTCTGGTCGGAGATAACAAGCTTGCCGAGGCGTTTAAGAAGGAAGGCTTCAAGGTCTACCGGGAAGTGGAAACACTTCTCAATGACATCGAGCTAGCAACTGCCGTCATCGCAATCCGGCCGCCGGTCGTCGAGGAAGTAGCCGTACCTCTCCACCAACTTCGTAGTCCGTCCTTCAAGGAAATGGATATCATCGTGCTGGGTCTAATCGAGGCCCTCAACACGCCTTCGAAGGACGAACTGTTTTCCACTCTTGAGAATGCAGGGTTCGACCGCGCTATTGCTGAACACGAGGCGCGTACCCTAGTACTTTCTGGCAGACTCAACGATACCGGAACCCACCTCATCCCGACGAGCCGAGCGCTAGCCCAGCAGGCCGCGGGTACCGAGGTCGTAATTAGCGTCTTACTGAAGGTCGCTTTATGAGCAAGTTCGAACTACGCCTCTCGGCACTTTCCAAGCTGGTGGACGTTAAGTCTCCAGCAGTCGAGGAGCGTCTAAGCGAAGAATTCGGCCGTATCTCAGAAGTGCTCCAGGAGAGCTGCGAATACGACGAGTTGTCGGAAGCGCTGAAGACGCTTGAGGTTCTGGTCCCGCGGTTCCATATGGCGACGCTCCCGACGCTGGAATCTTTCGTAAAATCGGTACAGACTAGGACCTTGACTGAGGGTGGTGCTCCGATCACTGGCGCGAAGCTTCGCTACCGGTCTCCGGAAATCCTGATACGTGAAAGTATCGAAGTCGCTGACAAGGTGCGGTATGTGCACACAGAGTTGCTGGTTGATTTCCTGCTGCAGATGTCGCGCGACGATGACAAAGAAGTGCGGGCAAAGGCGGAGCGTTCCCTTGAAACTCTTGCGAGCATAGATTTACACGTCTTTTACGGACCGCCCCCCCGCGGCGCCGAGTCGCAGGCGCGACTGGTGACCCATCTCACCCAGTTGACGGACGACGCTTTGCGAACCAATGCGGATATCGTCCTCAGGATCCTTGGCACAATACTTTCACCGACTATTGAAGGAACGAACTGGACGTTCCAGAGCGTTACGATCCGACGTGGCTCAGTAACAAGCGACGGTGGTGTCGCTGACATGCGTGCCGACGCCATCAAGCTGGCGAAGCGAATGTACGGACTTGTAGCATCCGTCGACCACCAGAAGCACGTCCTGAGAACCTTAGATTCGGCGACCAGGCGCGAGGTTCCCAGTAGCGACGCAGGAACTTCGGCCATGTTTGAGAGGGATACGGTCACAGTACTCGATTTCATGCGAGAGCTGGTGATGACTAGCGCGCTGCCGTTAGTGCAATTAATTGAACACGACGCCTACTGGGACTATTACCGCGGCGCCTCGGAGACGATTAAGCGGAAAGCATTAGACGTGCGGGATGTAGTGGATGCGCACGCTGAATACCAGATCTACAAGCAACTCATCGGCTTCGAAGGTATCTTTGGGAACTGGGAAGATTTGAGCCGTTCCGACGAAGCCTGGGAGTATGGTGATACCAAGCGGCTCGAGGCCGCGCGCCAATACCTCCACGAAATCGACGACGCTAGCTATGAGAAATGGCGCGATCGTATTTTGGACTTTTCCAAAACCCGGTCGAACGACTTAGCGTCGTTCCCGGTGTATTACCAATTCCTCGAGTCCATCGGCAGAGAGAGACCTCGCCTTGCGCTCGAACTCGTTGCCGTCCACGAAGTGCTTATGGCGCCTTTCCTCATCCCGTTATTGCGCGGCCTATGGGGCAGTGTCAGATCGGTCGAGATAGAAGCGATTGTGGAGAATTGGTTGGAGAATGGTCGACATTTAATACCCATCGCAAAATCCCTCTATCAAATGGCCCCACCGCGGCTAGATATTCTGCTGGAGGTTACTGCCCGTGCCTCGGCCCTTAGTGACCGGGACGCTCTCATCGAAGTGATGGCAGTGGCAGCCAGCCTATATGCCAAAGGTGCGGAGGATGCCAAGTCCCTTTTCATGCAATCACTGCGCGAATTAAAGAAGCATAATGACTCCCGCTGGGTCAGAGCAATTTGGTTCAATAGGGACCTTCGAGTCTTAGTGAGCGCAATGGAGCCACATGAACGCGCCGAGCTGCTTGCATCGCTCGCCACACTTCCAGAGTTGGACTACCAGGCTGAGGACGTACTCTACGAGATGGCGCAGCATGATCTCCATGCCGTTCTAGACTTTCTGATTGGCCGGCTTACGCATGCTCGGGTACTGGATAATCAAAAGCGAGTACCCACTGGTGGCAGCAGTTATAGATTCGAAGCAATTCCGTACCAGCTGAACAAATTAAATAAAGTGCTTGCCCGTGAGCCGGACGCACTACTTTTGGCTCTCCGAGGTACCTTTGACAAGGAAAATCAATCCTTTTTTAGCTATCGTGGGGCGCGACTCGTTAAGTCCGCCTTCCCATTGATCGGTGAGCCGTTGGAGCAGCTGCTGCTCAAATACGTCGTGGCGGGTACCGAGGACGACATCAAGTTCGTGATCGGAGTCCTGCGCGCCTACGAAGGGGATCCATCGATTCTGGAGGTCTGCAAAGCAATCATCAGGACCGTGCCGGAACGCTCCCCCATCTGGAATGAGGTCGCGGCCGCAATTGAGACAACTGGCGTTGTGAGCGGCGAATATGGCATGGTCGAGGCCTTCGAGCGCAAGCAGCACGAGATTTCCGGCTGGACGCACGATGAGGACAGTCACGTCCAAGCTTTCTCTCGGTGGCTCACCGAGAGCTTGCAGCGCATGATCAAGCTTGAGACAGAGCGTGCTGGCGAAGGGATGGCGCTTCGCAAATATCGCTATGGCGTGGGCAAGGATAAGAGCTAAAAGTTGGGTGCTCGGTAATCGATCAAACAATTCTCCGACATCCCGTCAAGCTTGACCAGTGCGGCGTTTTCGGCGGTGGCATAGGCCTTGGGCTCCTATCCGAGCCACAAATTTCCGGCCATGAGTGCGGCAAGAAAGTCCTCGTGCCTATCAGGGCCAATCCTCTTAAAGTTCGAGAACGTCCTTCAGACTCACGCCTTTCTCCCACCGTACTTCTTCTCCATACAACCTCGCGTGTGGCATTTGGTTCAAACAGTCAGGGAGCGGGTGAAAAGCCCATGGATTGAAGTAGATTGTATGGCGTCTGGACGCAATATTATGCGATTGCAGATCATTGAAGATCCATGCGCCGCTCGCTCGGCGACCTTGTGGGCCTTTGTGTCCGCGCCAAGCGCCGTTTGGCGCGCGTCGCAGTTTTGGCTCCGCGCCCAAGTCCTCGCTATTGAATACGAATTCTTCTTGTCCAAATAGCGCCTGCATCTCGTCAATTCTCTCGAGATTAAATGAACCAAAGTTTACGGCAACCAATAGAGGCATTCCAAGGTCGCAGTATCTGCCGCCCTTAAATTTGATCTGGTCTCTAATAGGAGTCCAATCGTCCACGATCCCGGCCCAACCATCGAGAAAGCCTATCAAAGTCGTTGCCGTACCTCTTTGCTCAAACCCGATTGGTATCGGACGGAGCATGACTTTCAATTGTTCATGTTCCCAGATAAGCGTTGGCAAGCTGTCGAAGCCATTTTCCTCAACCGAACTGGCTATGTGGTCCGGATCAAGAGAATCGAGCCAACCCAGCACTTTTGCGAGCAGTTTTTTCCCACTTGGTTGCGTAGTAGGTGACCCTTCCGTGCTGACTTCGACGTAAAAATGATTATGATTGGATTGATATAAGTGATCCAACGCGGTCGCAATCATCGCATCTGCCGGATAATTAGAGCCGTCGTTTGATGATGCCAGTACAGCTTCCAGGTAGAACTCGGTCCCGTCAGGCGCGATTACATGAAAATCTGGTAGCTTGGTAGAGCCGTTTGCGAGCTGGGGATGCGGACGTAGCGTATAGCCCAAACGAGTGAGGAAAGCATAAATTAGAAGCTCGAATGTCGCCGATCTGAAATTGACGTTATTTCTCGATCGTATTCGGGCGATAAGCTCGTGTTTCTCGCTCCCCGGATAACCCTCGAACAAACGATCCAGTTGCTCCCTTACGCGCTGAATCTCAGGCCGCACTGAGCGGTCAAGGAACGCGAAATCACCCTCGCGGTTAGCTTTTGGTTTATCGTCAGTACGAACGTAGTCGGTAAAGAGCATAAAGCCTCGATTAATTTCAACGTTGCAAAGGGGCAGAGAGAGGATGAATGTAGAACATCACATCCCGCACTTTGGATACCAAACATCTTACTTGTTAGTATGAGTAACGGAAAAATTCTTTGGTGACATATGGCTGGGACATATACATTCTTGCAGAGGAGGCACCGGATTTTTTTCGCAAACGCGACTTCTGCTTTTCGCTTCTTTCGTCCGGCTTCACTTGTTACGATGTAGTAAATGGAAGAGGCGTTGGGCCGCTGCATCGGTACGTGCCTGTTGGCCCAGTTGCCACCGAAGGACGCCCCCCTCACTAAGCGACAAATCCTTTCGCAAGTTGAATTGGTGAAATGAATCACCGATGGGGCAGTCGAGCAGTTGGGCGAGACTGACCCAAGAATGGGGCTTTATGGATCAGTCTGAACGAATTGTTGAAAAGTATCTACAGTCTCTCGAACTTGGAACTATCGTTTTTGAGCCCGATGGGAATGTTCCTCCGGACTTCAGCATCGGGGGAATGATTGGAGTGGAAGTACGCCGTCTTAACCAAAACTACCACCTCAAGGATTCGCGAACGGAAGGATTGGAGCAGGTGGCGATACCCCTCTGGCAGCGCACGGAAAAATACTTTCCCGCTATCGGCAAGTCGATCGATGGAGAGAGCTGGTATGTAACCTTAATCTACAAGCGTCCGCAAATAGCGTGGAAAATTGCTGAGCCCATCATTCGCCGCGAACTATTTATGTTCATGAACGCGCAGAATCGTCAGCCCATCACTATCCGCATTAACGATACACTTCAACTAAAATTGCGAAGAGCTGGGAAGGATCAGGGAAGTTTTTTTTTGCTCGGATCAAGTCTCGATCGCGACTCCGGCGGATGGGTGTTGAGCGAAGTCGAGACCAACCTCATGCTGTGCGTCGCTGAAAAGGCGCGCAAGGTTTCTCCGTATCGATCGCGGTATGCATCTTGGTGGCTCATTCTGGTTGATCACATCGCTCTTGGTGTAAGGGAATGCGAACAAGAACGGTTTCGGGCCAGCCTTGTTGTTAATGCCGAGTTCTCTGCATGGGGAAAAGTCATACTGATAGATCCCAGAGATCATTGCCGCGCATTTGAAATTTGGCCGAGAACGGAATGCTGATCGGTGATGTGTAGTTGCCCAGATTTCACATGACACACCCAGTCTATCAGACAGCGGCTTCACGGTCGCTCTAAACGCGACCTATTCACGGCGGGTTAGGTTCGGAGCGCACCGCCAGGATCTACCATGACGCCGACTTAGTGACTACCTGTCGGAGCATGTCAGAGCAAGTTCATTTTCGCACTTTCCTGGTGCAGGCCATACTTTCTTCCAATGCGCGACCCAAGCCACACCTCGATACGTTGTCATGGATTTTTCTAAGTACGCATAGTGTTCAGGATTCGTATCGCCAAAAATTGCGGGCGACTCCGCGTACCCGGAGGCGTCGCTTTCCGGGCGCTGCAATGAATAGAAGGAACCATTGATCTCGATGGTCGGCAGCGCGCGCGAGGCGAATTCGAGCTCGCGGTGCTGCACCAGATCTTCCGGATAGAAGACCCCGCGCCACGGCTCATAGCGCCAGCCAGAAATTCCGATGCGGATCGTGCCCATCGTTCACAGCATAGGCAGGGCGCATCGGCCGCTCCGTTCGCTGCCGAACCTTCTGCGTTAATGAACTTCGCGCGTGAAGGCTCCGGCAACTTTTCCGTCTGAATTGATCAGCATGTGCCAGTCGCGCTGGCCGTGCTCGTGCCGCACACGGTACACATCCCATCCATTCTGGTCGACCATCAGGAACGTGACAGACTTGAGCCGGCCATACGGTGCCAGCTCGTTCGTGATCCGTGGGGCGACCCGGAGCACCTGCCTGGCGAACTGTGGCGTCAGGTCGTCGAGCCGGACCTTGCCTGCCACGGCCTGGTCGACATTGCGCCGCAGAAGTGCCTCACCGCCCGGCCTGGGCCTGGTGCGCACGATGTTCTGGTTGATCTTCATCGATGCGGCGGCGATACCGTCACGGTCGAGCCTTGGAGCGACGAAGTCCCCGCCCATCCAGTGCAGCCGGAGTCCGTCCACCTTGCCGCGCGCGTCGCGCTGGAACGCTAACTGGACATCGACGTCGCGCGAGAAGAACGCATCCTGGCGCTCCGCGTATTGTTCGATGCGCGGTTGTCCGCTCATCCGCGTCCACAGGCGCCGGCCGTCGCGCGTGACTTCCATCAGCACGAATTCGTCGACCTGGTAGGTGCCTTCGTAGTCGAGCAGGCGCGATGCTGGCAGGTCGATCTGCTGGCGCGGCGCTTGCATTGCAACGCTTGGCGGCGGCGCGACTTGCGCGGCAATCGCGGCCATCGACAGGGCCAAACCGCCCAGGACGAAGCCGGCTGCGCGGCCTTTGGGGCCGGGCGCCCGCAGCATCAGGCGGATGCGCTGTTCCAGCAAGGAGCGCGATTCGGCCATCGCCGCCGCTGCCCCAAGATAGCCAGACTGGCGCTGGCCGACGTCAACCAGCGCCTCGCCGTAGGCGCGAACATCATGCCCGCCACGCAGCACGCGCGCGTCGCAATCGACTTCGATGGCATGGCGCAGGCGGCGCAGCATCCACCACAGCGGCAGGTTCCACGGCATCAGTGCCAGCACGGCGATCGCGAACGCGAGCAGGTGCGGATCGCGCGCATCGACGTGCGATCTTTCATGCGCGATGACCAGCGACTGCTGAAGCGGCGACGCTTGCAGCAGCCACGCCGGGACAACGATTCGCGGGCGCACCAGGCCCACCACGGCGGGGCCTGCGTCCGGCGCGACCAGCACGTCGACGCCGGCCATTACCCGCTGCGCCCAGCGGCGCTTGCGCAGCTGCAGGGCGACGGCGCTGGCTGCGAGCGCGATCACGATCGCAAGCGACGCGGCGAGCGATACGCGTTCGAGAAGCGGGCCGGTTTGAACGCTGCTATCGACCGCCGCCGTTGGCGTAGCGATCCAGGTCGATGGCGACAATGCTGGTGAGGTTACCTCGCGCAGGGCGACCGGCGCGGTTACGGCGTTTGGCGCGAGACTTGCAGGCACCTGGATCGACACCGTCGATATCACCAGCGGCAGCAGCGCGGCGGCGACTATCGCCGCCGCCCAGATCCAGCGCGTCGCGGCCCGGCGCAGGCGCGCGGACGCTTCGGCGGCGAGGGCTGCGCCGGCCAGCAGCAAGGTCACCATCACGGTGTACGCGATCCAGGCGATCATGATTTGTCCTTCGCGCTGTCGGCCAGCAGCTTGCGCATGCGGGCGATTTCGTCCGCGCCAAGCTTGCGGTCCGAGACCAGGTGGGCAAACAGCAGCTCGGCCGAGCCCTTGAACAATTTGCTGGTGAGGTGGGCGAGGGCGCTCTTGCGCGCCGCCTGCTGTTCGATCGCGGCGAAATAGCGGTGGCCGCGGCCCTCCTCGGTGTGGCCGACGTAGCCCTTGGTTTCGAGCGTACGCAACACCGTCAGTACGGTGGTGTAAGCCAGTTCGTCATCCAGCTTCGCGCGCACTTCGGCGACTACCGACGGCCCGCAGTCCCACAGGACCTGCATGACGCCGGCTTCGCGGTCGGTAAAGGTAATGTCCATCGCACCTCCTTCTACTATATGTTTAGTAGATCGTAGGCGCGATGTGCGGCGCTGTCAACTATAAGTTTAGTAGACAGGCAGTTCGATGGCGCTTTCCATACCCGGCGCATGGTAGATGCGCTGGGTCGCCTTGCGGTAGTCGCCTGGCTGGGCGAAGAAAATATTCGGCACGAAGGTCTGCGGATTGCGCTCGTACAGCGGGAACCAGCTCGACTGGATCTGCACCATCACGCGGTGGCCGGGCAGGAAAACGTGGTCGGCGTTCGGCAGCTCGAAGCGGTAGCGCTCCACCTTGTTCGGCGTGACCGCGAGCGGCTTGTCGAAGCCCTGGCGATAGCGGCCGCGGAAGATGTCCATCGAGATGCCAAGCTGGTAGCCGCCCATCTCCGGCTGGGCCGACACTTCGTCCGGATACACGTCGATCAGCTTGACGACCCAGTCGGCGTCGGTGCCGGAGGTCGACGCGAACAGGTTCACCATCGGCGCGCCGGCGATCTTCATCGGCGCTGTGAGCGGCTCGGACACGTAGGTCAGCACGTCGGGGCGGTCCGAGAACGAACGCTGGTCGCTGACCAGCCACGGCTTCCACACAGCCGCATCGTGCATGCGCACCGGGCGCGATATGAACGGTACCGGCTTGGCAGGATCGGAAACGTACTCGTCGAACTGCGCGCCGCCGGCCGGCTTGCCCTGGCCCAGCGCGAAGCCGGCCTTCAGGTACACCGGCTGCATCTTGCTTGACAGCGGCCACTTGTCCAGTTTCTGCCACTGGTCGGCGCCGGTGCGGTAGGACAGGACGGGCGCGGTATTCGCCTTCGGCGCGCCGTCGCGCAGGTGCTGGTCGAAGAAGGGCTGCATCACATCGCGGCGGAACTGCGCCGCGGTGTCGCCGTTGAATTTCAGCGGGCCGAGCGTCGAACCCTGGTAATTGACGCCGCTGTGGCGCCACGGACCGACAACCAGGTGGTTCATGTCGTTGTTCTTGTCCATGCGCTCGGTGGCGGCATAGGCCGCGTACGGGCCGTAGATATCCTCCTGGTCCCAGCGTCCGACGACGTGCATGGTCGGCACCTTCAGCGGGCGCGTAGCGAGGACCCGGTCGACCGCCTGCTCCTGCCAGAAACTGTCGTAGGCCGGATGTTCAAAAATCTTCTTCGTGAAATTCAGCTGGTCGATGCCGAAACGCCTGGCGTAATCGGACGTCGATCCGGCGCGCAGCGCGAACTCGTAATCGTCATACACGCCGGTCGAGAGCGACGGGGCGTTGCCGCGCGCGGTCGTCTGGGTGGCGAAGTAGTTCAGCATCGGCAGGCGGAATGCGCCGTTGTGGAACCAGTCGTCGCCGCGCCAGCCGTCGACCATCGCGCTCATCGGCACCGCAGCCCTCAAAGCCGGGTGCGGGTCGGCCAGCGCCATCAGCACGGTAAAGCCTTCGTACGACGAGCCGACCATGCCGACCTTGCCGTTCGACTGCGCCACGTTCTTGACCAGCCAGTCGATGGTGTCCCAGGCGTCGGTCGCGTGGTCGACCTGCGTTGTGTTCAGTGTGCCGCGCAGCGGGCGGTTCATCACATATTCGCCTTCCGATCCGTGCTTGCCGCGCACGTCCTGGAACACGCGGATGTAGCCGCCTGCGATGAAGTTGTCGTCGCCTTCCGGCAGCATCGACAGCATGTGCGGGCTGACATTGCGCTCGGCGCGCTTGGCCGCGTTATAGGGTGTGCGGGTAAGCATCATCGGCGCACCTCTGGCATCCGTGGGGATCACGATCACGGTGTACAGTTTGACGCCGTCGCGCATCGGGATCATCGCCACCTGCTTGACATAGTCGGCGCCGGGCACCGGCAGCTCGAAGCGCGCGGCGGGGATGTCGGGCGCCATCGCCGAGGTCTGGGCCGATGCCGGGGCATGCAGTGCAGTGAGAAGCAGGGAAAGGACGGATAACTGCAAGGCGATTCGGCGCGACATCGATAACTCCACTGATTAGATGGAGGCATACTACCGAAGCATCGATTGTCGCGCAATCTTGCTCTTGCTGCCGTTACAATGCACGTATTTGCGAACATGGGGAAGCACAACATGATCATCGTCCACCACCTGAACAACTCGCGCTCGCAGCGCATCCTGTGGCTGCTGGAAGAACTTGGCCTCCCTTACGAGATCAAGAAGTACCAGCGCGACCCCACGACCATGCTGGCGCCGCCCGAGCTGCGCGCCATCCACCCGCTTGGCAAGTCACCGGTGGTGGCGGACGGCGATACGGTAGTGGCCGAATCTGGCGCGATCATCGAATACTTCATCGAGCGCCAGGGCGGCACGCAGCTGGTGCCCGCGCCCGGCACGCCGGACAAGCGGCGCTACACCTACTTCCTGCATTACGCGGAAGGCTCGGCGATGCCGCCGCTGCTGATGAAGTTTGTCTTCGACCGCATCGAAACCGCGCCAATGCCGTTCTTCGCCAAGCCGGTGGCGCGCTCGATCGCGCAAAAGGTCACGCGCGGTTTCATCATGCCGCAGATTCTCTCGCACCTGGCCTTCCTCGAGGCCGAGCTGGGCAAGAGCACCTGGTTTGCGGGAGAAGAATTCACGGCGGCGGACATCCAGCTCAGCTTCGTGATCGAAGCGGCGGCGTCGCGCGGCGGGCTCGATGAAAAATATCCAAGGCTGAATGCGTACCTGCAGCGCATCCATGCGCGGCCTGCATACCAGCGCGCACTGGAGCGCGGCGGCCCGTTCACGATCGGGAAATAAAAGAGATGGGCAAGCTGCTTGCGATCGACGGACTCAATATCGTCCGCCGCGTCTACGAAGCCAGTCCCGAGCCGGACTCGCGCGAGAAGGCCGATATCGCCCTGCGCCACGCGCTGTCGTCGTTCCGCAACCTGATCGCCGCGCATGAGCCGACGCACGTGCTGGCCGCGTTCGACTTCGGCGGCGCCACGTGGCGCCATGCGCTGTACCCGCGCTACCGCGAGAACCGCGCACCGATGCCGTCGTGCCTGCGCGAAGCGCTGCCGGGCTTCCACGACAAGCTGGCGCAGGCTGGCCTGCATGTGCTGATGCTGCCCGAGGTCGAGGCCGACGACGTGATCGGCACTGGCGTGCTGCGCTGGCTGCAGGAAGGGCGCGGCGACGCGATCATCGCCACCACCGACAAGGACCTGCACGGCCTGATCGCGCAAGGCGCGCTGGTGTGGGATCACTTCAAGGGCGAGTGGCATGACGACGCCTGGGTGCGCAACAAGTTCGGCGTCGCGCCCGAGCTGCTGGTGGATTTGCTGGCGCTGATGGGCGACGTTACGGACGGCGTGCCGGGCGTATCGAAGGTCGGCATGAAGACGGCGGCCAAGCTGCTCAACGCCTACGGCAACCTCGATGCGGTGATGGCAGGGGCGGGGATACTCAAGACACCGATCGGCGAACGCCTGCGCGCCGAGCGCGAGATACTGTACCTGTCACGCCAGCTGGTGCAGCTCAAGACCGACGTGCGCCTGGGTGTAAGCTGGAAGATGCTGGCGTACCAAACATTTTAAGAGCAAGGAAAAGAAGCGATGTTGAAGGCAGTACTTGTGGATTCGAACGCCATTTCGCGCGGCTTGCTCAACACCGTGCTGACCGACGGCAGCTACAACGTCGTCGGACACACGCACACGAGCGCGCAGGGCTACGCGCTGCTGCAGAAGCACCATCCGCACATCTTCTGCATCGCGCTGGAGCAGATGGAGGATGGGCACAACATCGTCGAGCAGGTCAGGGAGACGATGCCGAAGACGCTGATTTTCCTGGTGTCGGGTACGCTGGATGCGGCGACCATCCAGTCCGCGCTGGCGCGCGGCGTGCACGGCTTCATCGTGAAGCCGTTCAAGGCCGACGCGGTACTGAAGACGATCAGGAATACCGTGATTGCGGTGGTGAAGAAGAACAGCGTCCCGGCGAGTTAATAATTGCGCGGCAGCGGTCGTGGGGATCGGCCATGGCGGATGAGCCGCCACACAAAACCCGACAGCGAGTGCACCAGGCGCGAAAATGACGCAATGACCAGCGCCATGATGGCCGGCAGCACAGCGCCAAAGGTAAAGGTCATCGCGAGTACGAAGCCCAGCACATACTCAGCGCGATAGGCCGGCACGATTACCGATATCGCAAAGAGCGCCAGGAATATGTAAGTCAGCGCCGCGTGATTCAGCGTGAACGCGATGGCAAGCACTGCCCCATAGGCGAGTGCGCCAAACAACCCGGCCAGGACGGCGGGGCCAAGGCGCGCGCTGCCGAGCGTATTGCCGCCGCGTTTTGAAATTCGGCGCTGGATCAGGCCGGTAAGGGACCAGGTGAGTGCGGGAATAACAAGCACACCCCACCAGTTCGAGATGGCCGGCATGTCAGCGCGGTTGAGCAGGTGATGAGCCACGACCCCGCCGTTGAAGTGTTCCCACGCGAGGTGGGCCAGCTCGAGCATCAGTGCAAAGACGGTGAGGATGGCGCGCGTACGATTGGCGGGAACGGCATTCATGGCAGATATCCTTGGTGGCCGCCCGGTCAGGCGTCCGCCGAGTATATTGACACTTTTGCATGATGTAAACATGCATATGCCCGCCCCGCCGGTCAAATGCGCGAGCTGTCGATAATCCCGCCGCCCAGGCACACATCGCCGTCATACAGCACGGCCGACTGCCCCGGCGTCACCGCCCATTGCGGATCGGTGAAATCCAGCGCAAACCGGTCCATCCCCTGCGGCGCCACATGGCACGCCACATCGGCCTGGCGATAGCGCGTCTTGGCCGACAGCGCACGCGCCACCGGCGGCTCGCCCGCGATCCAGCTGGCCTGGCCAGCTTGCAGCGACGCCGACAGCAGCCACGGGTGGTCATGCCCCTGCACGATCCACAGCGTGTTGGTTTCGACGTCCTTGCGCGCGACGAACCACGGCTCGCTGGTGCCGTCATCGTTCTTGTACTTCTTCATGCCGCCCACGCCGATGCCCTTGCGCTGGCCCAGCGTGTAGAACGACAGCCCCACGTGCTCGCCCACCACGGTGCCGTCGTCGGTCTTCATCTGGCCCGGCTTGTACGACAGGTAGCGGTTCAAAAAGTCGCGGAACGGGCGCTCGCCGATAAAGCAGATGCCGGTCGAGTCCTTCTTGGCCGCATTCGGCAGCGCCAGGCGCTCGGCGATCTTGCGCACTTCGGTCTTCGGGATTTCGCCGAGCGGGAACAGCGTCTTCGACAACTGCGCCTGGTTCAGGCGGTGCAGGAAGTAGCTCTGGTCCTTGGTCGCGTCGACGGCCTTGAGCAGCTCGAAGCGGCCGGCGTTTTCACGCACGCGGGCATAGTGGCCGGTCGCGATCAGGTCGGCGCCCAGGTGCATCGCGTGGTCCAGGAAGGCCTTGAACTTGATCTCGGCGTTGCACAGCACGTCCGGATTCGGCGTGCGGCCGGCCTGGTATTCGCGCAGGAACTCGGCGAACACGCGGTCCTTGTATTCGGCGGCGAAGTTGACGGCTTCGATGTCGACGCCGACCACGTCGGCCACGCTGGCCGCGTCGATCCAGTCCTGGCGCGACGAGCAGAATTCGGAGTCGTCGTCGTCTTCCCAGTTCTTCATGAACAGGCCGATGACTTCATAGCCCTGCTCCTTCAGCATCCACGCCGCGACCGAGGAATCGACTCCTCCCGACATGCCGATCACGACTTTTTTCTTGCTCATTTCAGGTGGCATCCGTTTTTAGTGAGAGCCCGTCCTCGAATACCGAGGAGTGGGTGTGCAGCAGGTCCAGCGCGGCGCGTTTGCCGGCCAGGTAATCGTCGACGCAGGTGAGCACGATCGGGCTGCGGTGGCGTTCCTGGCAGGCGGCGATCTCGTCGCGCGTCATCCACATCGTGCGCAGGATGCCATGGTCGAGCGGCTGGTCGTATTCCTTGCCCGCTGCGCCGCAGAAGGTGAAGCGCAGGTAGGTGACGTCGGTGCCGCGCCGCTTCGAAGTGTAGCGCGACATGTACATGCCGACCAGTGCGTGCGGGATGAACTCGTGCGCCGTCTCTTCCATCACTTCGCGGATCACCGCCTGTTCCAGTGTCTCGAGCGGGTCGAGGTGGCCGGCGGGCTGGTTGACACGCACGCCTTCACTGGTCTCTTCTTCAATCAGCAAAAAACGGCCGTCGCGCTCGATGATCGCGGCGACGGTAACTGACGGTCTCCAGGTGTGTGGCATGTGCGCCCCTCAAAATTGAAGCCGACATTCTACCTTGGCCCCGCATCGGTTGCTCACGAGCGGCCCGAAAATCCCGGATTGCCCTTTGATTAAGGTTGCGGCATTTTGTATTCACAATTTACGTGTACTATCTTATCAATCAATTCATTTCACGGAGGCATTTATGAGGATAGGCATACCCGCTGAAACGCGGGCTGGCGAAACCCGTGTCGCGGCTACCCCCGAGACAGTGAAGAAGCTGGCGGCGAAGCACCAGGTGGTTGTGCAGTCGGGTGCAGGCGTGGCGGCTTCGGTCATTGACGAGGCCTATGCGGCGGCCGGCGCAACCATCGGCAGCGCCGCCGACGCCTTCGGCTGCGACGTCGTGCTGAAGGTGCGCGCACCTGGCGCCGACGAGCGCGCGCTGATGAAGCAGGGTGCAGTCTTGATCGGTATGCTCAATCCTTTCGATGCCGAGAACACCGCTGCGATGGCCGCCTCCGGCCTGAGCGCGTTCGCCCTCGAAGCCGTGCCGCGCATCACACGCGCGCAATCGATGGACGTGCTGTCCTCGCAGGCCAACATCGCCGGCTACAAGGCCATGATGGTCGCCGCCAACACTTACCAGCGCTTCATGCCGATGCTGATGACGGCCGCGGGCACCGTGAAAGCGGCGCGCGTGCTGATCATGGGCGTGGGCGTGGCCGGCCTGCAGGCCATCGCCACCGCCAAGCGCCTCGGCGCCGTGATCGAGGCGTCCGACGTGCGCCCGCCGGTCAAGGAACAGGTCGAGTCGCTGGGCGCCAAGTTCATCGACGTGCCTTACCTGACCGATGAAGAGAAGGAAATCGCCCAGGGCGCCGGCGGCTACGCGCGCGCCATGCCGGCCGACTGGATGCGCCGCCAGGCCGAACTGGTACACGAGCGCGCCAAGCTGGCCGACATCATCATCACTACCGCGCTGATCCCGGGCCGCCCGGCGCCAGTGCTGATCTCGGAAGAAACCGTGAAGGCGATGAAGCCAGGCTCGGTGATCGTCGACCTGGCCGTCTCGCAGGGCGGCAACTGTCCGCTGTCGGAGCTGAACAAGACCGTCGTCAGGCACGGCGTGTCAATCGTCGGCGAGCCTGACCTGGCGACGCTGGTGGCGGCCGACGCTTCCGCGCTGTACGCGCGCAACGTGCTCGACTTCCTCAAGCTGGTCATCGACAAGGACGACAATCTCGTGATCGACCGCGAGGATGAGATCCTGAAAGCGACGCTGTTGTGCGCCGGCGGCGACGTGCTGCGTAAATAACAAGGACGGGAGAATCACATGGAAATCAGCCATACCATCATCAACCTGATCATCTTCGTGCTGGCCATCTACGTCGGCTACCACGTGGTCTGGACCGTCACCCCGGCGCTGCATACGCCGCTGATGGCAGTCACCAACGCGATCTCCGCGATCATCATCGTCGGCGCCATGCTGGCGGCCGCGCTCACCGAGGGCCTGCTTGGCCAGGTGGCCGGCACGATCGCGGTGGCGCTGGCAGCCGTCAACGTGTTCGGCGGCTTCCTCGTCACCCAGCGCATGCTCGAGATGTTCAAGAAAAAAGAGCCGAAAGCTAAAGCGGGAGAGCGGGCATGAACTTCATCAGCTTGAACCTGGTAACGCTGCTGTACCTGGTCGCGTCGGTCTGCTTCATCCAGGCGCTCAAGGGCCTGTCCTCGCCATCCACCGCGCGTGCCGGCAACGCCTTCGGCATGACCGGCATGGCCATCGCCACCGTCACCACCGTGGCGCTGATCCTCAAGCTCAAGGCCGAAATGGCCACGGGCACGATGGGCTACGGCCTGGTCATCCTCGGCCTTGTGGTTGGCGGCGGCATCGGCGCGTTCGCGGCCAAGAAGGTCGAAATGACCAAGATGCCGGAACTGGTCGCGGCGATGCACTCGCTGATCGGCCTTGCCGCTGTCTGCATCGCGGTCGCCGTGGTGTCGGAGCCGTGGGTATTCCAGATCACCGAGCGCGGCGTCGCGCTGCCGTTCGGTAACCGCCTCGAGCTGTTCATCGGTACGTTTGTGGGCGCCGTCACCTTCTCCGGATCGGTGATCGCATTCGGCAAGCTGTCGGGCAAATACAAGTTCCGCCTGTTCCAGGGCGCGCCGGTCAGCTTCCCCGGCCAGCACATGTTCAACCTGGCGATCGCCATCGCGATCGTCGTGCTGGGACTGGTGTTCTGCTTCTCCGAAGGCGCCGAGCCGGCCTGGACGCCGTTTGTCATCATGGCGATCCTGTCGTTCATCCTGGGCGTGCTGATCATCATCCCGATCGGCGGCGCGGACATGCCGGTGGTCGTGTCGATGTTGAACAGCTATTCGGGCTGGGCGGCTGCGGGCATCGGCTTCTCGCTGAATAACTCGATGCTGATCATCGCCGGTTCGCTGGTCGGCTCAAGCGGTGCGATCCTGTCGTACATCATGTGCAAGGCGATGAACCGTTCGTTCTTCAACGTGATCCTCGGCGGCTTCGGCGGCGAGGCTGCTGTCACGGGCGGCGCCGCGCAGGAGCAGCGCCCGGTCAAATCCGGTTCGGCCGACGATGCTGCCTTCATCATGAGCAATGCGGAATCCGTCATCATCGTTCCGGGCTATGGCCTGGCGGTGGCGCGCGCGCAGCACGCGCTCAAGGAGCTGGTCGAAAAGCTGACCCATCAGGGGGTGTCGGTGAAGTACGCGATCCATCCGGTGGCAGGACGCATGCCCGGACACATGAACGTGCTGCTGGCCGAAGCCGAGGTGCCGTACGACCAGGTGTTCGAGATGGAGGACATCAACGGCGAATTCGGCCAGACCGACGTGGTGCTGGTGCTCGGCGCGAACGACGTGGTAAACCCGGCGGCGAAGGATCCGAAGTCGCCGATCGCCGGCATGCCGATCCTCGAGGCGTACAAGGCCAAGAGCATCATCGTCAACAAGCGCTCGATGGCTTCCGGCTACGCAGGCCTGGATAACGACCTGTTCTACCAGCCGAATACGATGATGGTGTTCGGCGATGCGAAGAAGGTGCTGGAGTCGATGGTCAAGGCCGTCGGGTAAACAGGCATCCGCCGTTCCGGCTATGCCGCCTCGACCCGGTTGCGCCCGCCGTTCTTGGCGACGTACAACGCGCAATCGGCATTCGCCAGCGCTTCTTCCAGCGCGCTCCCCGGCATCATCGTGGCCACGCCGATGCTGACTGTCGCGCACACTTCGCAGTTGTCGTCGGCCCGGATCGGGCTGGCGGCAATCGCTTCGCGGATCCGCTGCGCGATCCCGATCGCCGTCTCGGCCTGCGTCTCCGGGAACAGCAAACCGAATTCCTCCCCGCCGATGCGCGCGACAAAATCGGTCGCGCGCGCAGCATCGATGATCCGCCTGGCCACCGCGCGCAGCACGGTATCGCCGACCGGATGGCCATGGTCGTCGTTGATGTTCTTGAAGTGGTCGATGTCGGCGATGCCCACGGCGACCGGCATGCCGCTGCGCTGCGCCCGCGCCATCATCTGCATCGCTTCCGCGTCGAACGCGCGCCGGTTCGCGATTTTGGTCAGCGAATCGGTCATGGCTTCCTGTTCAAGCCGCGCCAGCAATGCCGCGTTCTTATTCTCTATGCGCCGGCGCGTCCGCAAGTCCTCGAGGAAGGCGCCGAAGTAGCGCAGCCCGTCGTGCTCGCCGAGGTCGAGCGCTTTCATTTCGATGGGGATCGCCTTGCCGCTTTTATGGTGGATCGAAAATTCGCGCACCTTGCCGAGCACCGCCGCCGGCTTTCCGCCCTGCTCGAGCATGCGCAGGTAATCGGTATGGTAGGCGGCCATCGCGTCCGGCAGCAGGGCATCGAGCGATTTTCCCAGCAGGTCGGGTTCGCTGCGGCCACATAGCGCCTGGAGTGACTGGTTGGCGTAGCGGATCCGGCAGTGCTCATCAACGATGACGACTGCGTCGAGCGACTCTTCAATGAGGGCCGACATCAACGATGCGGGCAGGGCGGTAGGCATGATAGCGCGCGGTCGGGGGCGTCGCTACATTCTGCCACCACTGCGAAATTCTTGCCATTCTACGCCTCGGCAACCGCCACCTGCATCTGCCCGACGATCGTACGGCGCGACTCGCGCCAGAAAAACCATGCGATGGCCGCGATGCCCAGCGCCGACGGGAGCAGCTGCGACCAAGGCTGCCCCTGCGGGAACAGGTTGCCCGCCGCAGCCGACAGCATCGAAAACAATGAGGCCACCAGTTTGTAGATGTGTTCGTAGCGCCAGAGCGTTGCATGCCATGCGCGCGGGAATAGCCAGCGCAGCGCGTCATAGGCGATCAGGGCGAACAGTGCGGCGAGGGTTGCGTAGACGACAACCGGTGCGCTTTCGCGGGTGGAATTCGTGAGTACCAGCGGCACCAGGCTGATCGCCCACCAGGCCGCGCCCGCACCCAGCATGGCGTCGACCTGGTTGGGACCGGCAGCTTTGGTATAGACGGCGCGCCATCCGCTCAATAACTGGTACAGCACCAGTACGGTCAACACCGCGAACAGGGGCATGAAGCGGAAGACCGCGTTGCCGACGACCGCGGAGGCGCAGACGGCCAGCGTGAACCAGGCGAACAGGCGTCCGCGTTTGCGGTGGGAGGGGGTTCCTTTGGCTGCCGCGAGGAGCCAGAACCCAATGGCCATGGCGATCGTCCCGGCGCCAACATGCACACCAATATTCAGCAAATGCGGAGAAATCATCGAGCCTCCTGTTTGATGGGCTGTTGACCCGTGCGCGCCGGTTTAAGGGGCGCGATGTCCAAACATCATGGTTTCCGCCAGCAGTGTACGGGCCGGGCCCACCGTGTCGAGCACGCCCAGCGCAAGACCGAGCAGCGCCTGCGAGCGGCCGCCGCTGGCGAACACGCGCGCCATCGCGTCGGTCAGCCCGACCACCAGTCCGCGGTCGCGCTTGCGCTCTGCGGCAAAGCGCGCCAGCACGCCAGGCGTCGCTTCGCGCGCCAGCATGCGCGCAAGCACGGCAGCGTCGCGCAGGCCCAGGTTCAGGCCCTGGCCTGCTACCGGGTGCAGCGTTTGCGCCGCATTGCCGATGGCGACCGTGCGCGCGGTGGCGGCGGCGTCGGCGTTCAGGCCAAGCGGGTAGGAGACGCGCCGGGTTGCGCCGACAAAGCGGCCGAGGCGGGTGCCGAAAGCCTGGCCCAGCTCGGACAAGAATTCCTTATCGTCGAGCGCCAGCAGGGCTTCCGCGCGTTCAGGGCGCACGCACCATACCAGCGCGTACTGCTGGCCATCGGCCCCATCCTGCGGCAGCAGGGCCAGCGGACCTTCGTCGGTGAACCGTTCGTAGGCGCGGTGCGAGATTGGCGCATTGGTGCTGACGCGCGCGATCACGGCGGTCTGGCCATAGTCGCGCTGGCGCGTCCGCGCTTCCTGTGCGCCGAACACGCCGCCTTCGGCCTGCACCGCCAGCGATGCGCCGACCTCGCGGCCGTCTTCGAGGCGTAGCACCACGCCGTCGCCATCTTCCACGGCGCCGGCGACGCGGGCCGGGCGCGTGATCTCGATGCCGAGGCCGTCGCAGACGGATGCCAGCACGCCGGCCACGTCGCCGTAGCGCGCCACATAGCCCAGCGCAGGCACTTTATGGTCGCCGCGCTCGATCATGCTGCGGCCTAAGTGGCCGCTCCGCGATACGTGGATTTCATGGATTGGTGTCGAATCGACCGGCCATGCGCCGATCGCTTCGAGCAGCTGGCGGCTGCCGTAAGACAGCGCGATCGAGCGCGGGTCGGACAGCGCCAGCGCGAGCGGCCTGGCGTCGAGCAGCGCGATCGTATGCGGCGCCATGCCGCGCTTGACCAGCAGGGCGGCGAGCGCCATGCCGACCGGGCCGGCGCCGCAGATCGCGACGTCGAGTTTGTTGTCTGCGGCTTCCATCATCCGTGTTGCATCGCCTTCTCGATATCGGCGACCAGCTTCGGCGCGGCGCCGCTGAGGATTTTGCGGCCGGAAGCAGTGACCACCACGTCGTCCTCGATGCGGATGCCGATGTTCCAGAACTGTTCGGGCACGCCCGGCGCGGGCCGCACGTAGAGGCCCGGTTCCACCGTCAGCGCCATGCCCGGCTGCAGGATGCGCGATGGGCGCTCGTCCAGCGTCACGTCGCGGTAGGCGCCGGCATCGTGCACGTCGAGCCCGAGCCAGTGGCCGGTGCCGTGCATGTAGAACTGCGCGAACGCGCGTTCCGCGACCACATCGTCGACGCCGCCGAACTTCGCCTTGTCGAGCAGGCCGAAGTCGAGCATGCCCTGCGCCAGCACCTTCAGCGCGGCGTCATGGATGGCGCTGTAGCGCTGGCCCGGCACGATGGCGGCCAGCGCCGCCGACTGCGCGGCGAGCACCAGTTCGTACAGTTGTTTCTGCGGTGCGCTGAAGCGCCCGTTCACCGGCCAGGTCCGGGTGATGTCGGATGCGTAGCTATCGAATTCGCAGCCGGCGTCGATCAGGACCAGGTCGCCGTCGCGCGTTTGCGCGTTGTTGGCGTTGTAGTGGAGCACGCAGGCATGCGCGCCCGACGCCACGATCGACGCGTAAGCTGGCGACTGGGCGCCGCTGCGGCGGAATTCGTGCAGCAGTTCCGCTTCGATCTCGTATTCGAACATGCCGGGTCGCGTGGCGCGCATCGCGCGTTCGTGCGCGCGGGCCGAGATGTCGGCGGCGCGCTGCATCAGCGCCTGCTCATGTTCGTCCTTGAATACGCGCATTTCATCGAGCAGCACCAGCAGGTCATGCACGCTGGCGGGCGCGGTCACGCCGCTGCGCGACAGGCCGCGCACCTTGTCCATCCATCCCTTGATGCGCGCGTCGAAAGCGGCGCTGTGCGCCAGCGGGCAGTACAGCGCGGCGGCATTGGCGAGCAGCCTGGGCAGCTCGCTGTCGATGTCGTCGATGGCATACGCTTCATCGAAACCGAAGGCTGCGCGCGCGGCCTCGGGGCCATAGCGGAAGCCGTCCCAGATTTCGCGCTCGGCGTTTTTCTGGCGGCAGAACAGGATCGAGCGCGAAGGCGTGCTGCCCTGCGCGGCCACCAGTACCGCCACGGCTTCAGGTTCGGTAAAGCCGGTCAGGTAGTAGAAGTAGCTGTCGTGGCGATAGGGGTAATCGCTGTCGGCATTGCGCGGCACTTCGGGCGCGGTGGCGAGGATTGCGACCGCGCCTGCAGGCATCTGCCCGCAGACCAGCGCCCGCCGCGCCGCATGGTGTTTCACGCGATTACCTTCTTTGCCAGCGGGGCGTTGAGTTCCTCCAGCTGCGCGATGGTGCCGACGTTGACCCATTCGCCCATATAGACTTCACCGCCGGCCAGGCCGCGGTCGGCGTAATCGCGCATCAGGTTGCCGAGGCGCGCGCGTTCGCCCGGCTTGATGTGCGCGAACATCTCGGGACGGTAGACGCCGATGTTCGCGAAGTTCCACTTCGGCGTGCCTTCGTTCGCCACCGAGTACATGGTGAGCGCGAAGTCGCCTTGCGGGTTGTGCCACGGGTTCGGCGTCAGGTACAGCCAGCAAGCGTCGCGTTGATCAGGCGGGTAAGGATTGCCCAGCGCGTCCTTTTCGGCCAATACGTCCTTGACCTGTTCGAAGTCGAAGTAAGGGCAGTAGATATCGCCCGACACCGCCACGAAAGGCTGGTCGCCCAGCAGGTGCAGCGCGTTGGCGATGCCGCCTGCCGTTTCCAGCGCGGTTTCCTCGCGCGAGTAGACGATGCGCGCGCCGTACTTGCTGCCGTCGCCCAGTTCTTCCTCGATCATGTGGCCGAGGTGGGCGTGGTTGATGACGATCTCGGTGATCCCGGCGCGCACCAGGTTCAGCACGTGCCAGGTGATCAGGGGGCGGCCGCGCACTTTGAGCAGCGGCTTGGGGCAGGTGTCCGTCAGCGGACGCATACGCTCGCCGCGGCCAGCGGCAAAAATCATGGCTTTCATTGATGCCTTGCTGTCAGAAGGTATAGCCGACCTGGGGCGCCTTGTCCTCGAACGTGTCGAGCAGGCGCACCAGCGGTTTGAGCACAGTGTAGCGGTTGGCTGTCTTGCGCACGTAGTCGGTCACGGTTGGCAAATCGCCCATGTAGATCGCTTTGCCATCGCGGTAATTGAGGCGGCAGAAGATGCCGAGGATTTTCAGGTGGCGCTGCAGGGCCATGAACTCGAAGTCGCGGTAGAACGCGTCGATGTCGGGATTGACCGGCAGGCCGACCTGCTTGGCGCGCTGCCAGTAGCGCACCACCCAGTCGAGCACCACTTCCTCGTCCCACTGGACGTAGGCGTCGCGCAGCAGCGAGCCGAGGTCGTAGGTGACGGGGCCGAACACGGCATCCTGGAAGTCCAGCACGCCCGGGTTGCCCTGGTCGAGGAACATCAGGTTACGCGAATGGAAATCGCGGTGCATGAATACCTGCGGCTGCGCCAGCACGTTGCCGATGATCGCTTCGAACACGCCGTTCAGCTGGGCGCTTTGCTCTTGTGTCATGTCGATGCCGAGGTGCTTGCCGACGAACCATTCAGGGAACAGGTTCAGCTCGCGCTCGATGAAGGCGCGGTCGTAGTCGGCCAGCACGTCCGGCTTGCTGTGCAGCTGGAACTGGACCAGCGCATCGACCGCGTCCGAATACATGAACGGCGCGTTGTCGATATCGAGGCGCTGCAGGTAAGTGGTGGTGCCGAGGTCCGACAGCAGCAGGAAGCCGTTCGGCACGTCCTGCGCGACGATCGCCGGCACCGTGACGCCGGCTTCGAGCAGCAGGCCTTGCACATGGATAAACGCCGGCACGTTTTCGCGCTCCGGCGGTGCGTCCATGGCAATCAGGGTGTTGCCAAGTTTCTCACGTAGTTCGGGCACAACATCGAGGCGGAAATAACGGCGGAAGCTGGCGTCGGACGAGGCAGGGCGCTTGGTCTCGACCTGCACCAGGTTAAGCGTTCCCAGCCATGCGGAAAGCTGCTCCAGGCGGGCGTCGGACTTGAGTGCGGGGAAATTTGATGACAATAAAGACATGAAGCAGCCTGTGGAATCCGGTTGAGTGACACAATCCCATATAATAAGGGATTAAACTCAAAAAAGCGCCTGTCATGGTGTTTGATCGCATCTTTTCATGAGCTGGATTTCAGCTCCCGCACCCTCGCAACGTTGGGTATACGCCCTGACCGCGATCGTCACCGCCACCGCGGTGCCCGCGCACGCCCAGACCGCCGCTCCGCAATCGAACGCTGAAGACCCCAGTGCGCCCATCACGGTGCAGGCCGAACAGATCACCGGCCGTCCCGACCGCGAAGTCAACCTGAACCGCAATGTCGAACTGACACGCGGCCAGATGCGCCTGACCGCCGACACCGCCTGCTACCTGCAGGTCGAAGATGAAGTGTCGGCGCGCGGCAACGTGTTCATGCAGCGCTTCGGCGACCGCTACACCGGCGATTCGCTGCAGCTGAACCTCAGCTCGGGCAAGGGCTACGTGCTCAATCCGACCTACAAGCTGCAGATGAATAACGCCCAGGGCGGCGCGGCGCGGCTCGACTTCATCAGCGAAGACGAAGCGGTCGTCACCAACGCCACCTACAGCACCTGCGAAGGCCTGAATCCCGACTGGTATTTGAAAGCCAACACGCTGCGCCTCGATGCGGGCCGCGATGTCGGCGTCGCCAGCGGCACCGTGGTGTACTTCAAGGACGTGCCTATCCTCGGCACGCCGGCGCTGTCGTTCTCGCTGTCGGGCGCGCGCCGCTCCGGCTGGCTGCCGCCAAGCGTGGGCTTCGGCTCCAAGGGCGCGGCCGAAGTGATGGTGCCTTACTACTTCAACATCGCGCCGAACCGCGACCTGACCCTGTACCCGCGCCTGATGCTGGACCGCGGCCTGCAGATGGGTGCGACCGGACGCTATATCGGCGAGACCGGCGCCGGCACGTACGCCGGCGAGACGCACCTCGAATTCCTGCTCGACGACAAAGAAACCGATACCAACCGCTGGCTGGTCAATTCGAACCACGCGCAGGCGCTGGCCAAAGGCCTGTCGTTCGGCTGGAACATCCGCGCCGCGTCCGACGATGAATATCCGAGCGATTTCTCGAAGTCGATTTCGACCAGCGCCGAGCGCCAGCTGCTGCGCGAGATCCGCACCGACTACGTCAGCCAGTACTGGAGCCTGACGGCGCGCGCGCAGAGCTACCAGATCCTGCAGGACCCCGCCGCGGCCACCGATCCAAGCCTCACCGTGATCCGCCCGTACGACCGCCTGCCGCAGGTTAACTTCCACGCCGGCCGCTACGACGTCAGCGGCTTCGACTGGGCCCTCGACGCGGAACTGGTGCGCTTCTCGCATCCTGATTTCCAGACCGGTAACCGCGCCGTCGCGATCCCGCAGGTCAGCTATCCTTTCATCCGACCGGGCTACTTCGTCACGCCGAAGCTGATGGTCCACAGCAGCAAATACGAGATCGACACCGTCGGCGGCGCCTCGCGTTCGCTGACGCGCACCCTGCCGACCTTTTCGCTCGACAGCGGCCTGATTTACGAACGCGATGCCACGCTGCTCGGCAAGAACGTCACGCAAACGCTGGAGCCGCGCCTGTTCTACGTGTACACGCCGTACAAGGACCAGAGCATGTTGCCGCTGTTCGATACGGCGGAAGCAGGCTTCAACTTCGCCCAGATCTTCAGCGAAAACCGCTTCATCGGCGCCGACCGGGTGGCCGACGCCAACCAGGTGACGGCGGCGGTGACGTCGCGCTTCATCGAAGAAAACGGCGCCGAGCGGCTGCGCCTGGCGATCGGCCAGCGCTTCTACTTCCGCGACCAGCGCGTGCTGCTGGATCCGAGCCAGACCCGCAACGACCGGCGCTCAGACCTGCTGGCGGCGGCCTCCGGCCGCATCGCCGAGGACTGGAGCTTCGACAGCGCAGTACAATACGACGCGAGTGGGAAGCAGACCTTCAGCTCGAACTACGGCGTGCAGTGGCGCCCGGGCGACAAGAAAGTGATCAACGCGGAGTACCGCTACCTGCGCGACACGTTCAAGAACGTCGACCTGTCGTCGCAATGGCCGCTGTCGATGCGCTGGTACGGCGTGGGCCGGGTAAGCTATTCTGTCAAAGATCACAAGATCCTCGAGAGCCTGCTCGGGCTCGAGTATCGTGCGGACTGCTGGGTGTTCCGGATGGGCGCGCAGCGCTTCGTGACCACCTTGCGCAATACCTCGACGCCGATCTTCTTCCAGCTCGAGCTGAACGGCCTGTCGAAGCTTGGTTTCGGCAGTCCGCTCGAATCGTTCTACAAGAGTATTCCCGGCTACACGAGGCTGAACCCTGGCTACGGCCGCTAAGCAGCACAATCGATTTTTTCATTCACCTGAACATGAGTGCTTCCCAGATTATGCGTAAAGTCAGTATGCACCAACTCAAGATCGCAGCTGTCCTGCTGTGCGCCCTGTCCGCCGGCCAGGCCGCCGCACAAGCCACCGCGCCTGCCGCCAAGCCGTCGTCGGGCTTCCTGCCGCCGGCGTCCAGTTCGGCCAACGTGATCGATTCGATCGCGGTCGTCGTCAACGACGAAGTCATCACGAAGAACGAAGTCACCAAGCGTGTCGAGTCCGTGGTCCAGCGCATGCGCGCGGCCAACGCGCAGATCCCCGACCAGTCCGACCTGCAGCGCCAGGTGATCGAATCGATGATCGTCGAACGCGCCCAGTTCCAGCTGGCCAAGGAGATGGGCGTGCGCGTCGACGACGCCATGCTCGACCGCGCCATCGGCGGCATCGCCGAACAGCAGAAAATGAACGTGCAGCAGCTGCGCGACGCGCTCGAGAAGGAAGGCACCACCTTCGCCGCCTTCCGCGAAGAGATTCGCAGCGAGATGATGCTGCAGCGCCTGCGCCAGCACGAAGTGGACAACAAGATCCAGGTATCCGACGCCGAAGTCGACACCTTCATCGCCGCGCGCAAGGCCGCAGCGGCCGAACGAGTCGAGATGAACCTGGCGCAGATCCGCGTTCGTATCCCGGAGAACGCATCGCCGGAGCAGATCGCCGCACGCCGCGCGCGCGCCGAAGAAATCGCACGCCAGCTGCGCACCGGCGCCGACTTCGCCAAGATCGCCGCGACCTATTCGGACTCCGGCGACGCGCTCAAGGGCGGCGAAATCGGCTGGCTCGACTCGCAGCGCCTGCCGGAAGCCTTCGCCACGGCGCTGGCGCCGCTCAAGCCTGGCCAGGTCACCCCGATCATCAAGTCGGCGACCGCCTTCCACATCCTCAAGCTGGTCGAAAAGCGCACCCCGACGGAAGCATCCGACGCGGCCGTCGTGCAGCAGACCCGCGCGCGCCACATCCTGCTCAAGGTCACCCCGACCATGACGGCGGACGACGCCAGGCGCAAGCTGGTGGAGCTGAAGGAACGCCTCGACAACAAGGCCGCCAAGTTCGAGGAGCTGGCGCGCCTGTTCTCCAACGACGGCTCGGCCAGCAAGGGCGGTGACCTCGGTTGGCTGTACCCGGGCGACACCGTGCCCGAATTCGAAAACGTCATGAACGACCTGAAGCTCGGTGAAGTCAGCGGCGTGGTCGAAACCCCGTTCGGCTACCACCTGATCGAAGTCATGGAGCGCAAGAGCGACGACAAGTCGAAGGAACGCGAGCGCACCGCGGCGCGCCAGGCGATCCGCGACCAGAAGATGGCCGAGGCGACCGAGGACTGGGCGCGCCAGGTGCGCGACCGCGCCTACGTCGAGTTCCGCGACGAGAAGTAAGCATGACGACAGTCCCGCATGAGCGCCAAGCTCCCGAGCCGCGGCGCCACGCGGGCGCTGTCAGACCCACGCTCGCCGTCACCACCGGCGAACCGGCGGGCATCGGTCCCGAAATCTCGATCCGCGCCGCATGGGACATGCGCCACGAAGCCAACTGCGTGCTGGTCGGCGACGCCGCCTTCCTGGCGATGACCGCCAGCTACATCGATCCCTCCATCAAACTCGCGGCACTGTCCGTGCAGGCGCTGCGCAACAGCAGCCTTCCGCAGTTCGGCGCCGACCGCATTGCCGTCATCGATGTGCCGCTCGACGCGCATGTCGTTCCCGGCACGCTGGATGCGGCCAACGGCCGGGCCGTGCTTGCCACGCTCGACCTCGCGGTCGAAGGCGTGCGGGCCGGCTGGTTCGATGCGATCGTCACCGCGCCGCTGCAGAAGTCGACCATCAACGACGCCGGCGTCGCGTTCTCCGGCCACACCGAATATCTCGCTGAAAAAACCGCCACCAGTAAAGTCGTCATGATGCTGGCCGGCGTGCCGGGCGACGGCCAGCCGCCGCTGCGCGTCGCGCTGGCCACCACCCACCTGCCGCTGAAGGACGTGCCGGCCGCGATCACGCGCGATGGCCTGGCGCAGGTGCTCGATATCATCGACCGCGACCTGAAGATCAAGTTCGGCATCGCCGCGCCGCGGATCCTGGTGACGGGGCTGAACCCGCACGCGGGCGAGGGCGGCTACCTAGGGCGCGAAGAGATCGACACCATTACGCCAGCCATCGAAGCTGCGCGCGCGCGCGGCATCGACTGCAGCGGCCCGTATCCGGCCGATACGCTGTTCCAGCCGCGCTACCTGAAGGACGCGGACTGCGTGCTGGCGATGTACCACGACCAGGGCCTGCCGGTGCTGAAGTACGCCACCTTCGGGCACGGCGTCAACATCACGCTGGGCCTGCCGCTGGTGCGCACCTCGGTCGACCACGGCACTGCGCTCGACCTCGCGGCGCAGGGCCTTGGCCTGGCCGACTGCGGCAGCATGATCGAGGCGATCCGCACCGCGCTGCACATGGCCCGCGCACGGCGCGCTGCCAACCACTAACACGAAAAGAAATCAATGAAACACATCGCACGCAAGCGCTTCGGCCAGAACTTCCTGACCGATAAATTCGTCCTCGACGCCATCATTGAAGCGATTAACCCGGAGCCGGGCCAGGCGATGGTCGAAATCGGGCCGGGCCTTGCCGCGATGACGGCGCTGATCCTCAAGCGCATCGACCACATGCACGTGGTCGAACTCGACCGCGACCTGGTGGTGCGCCTCGAGAAGGCATTCCCGCGCGAGAAGCTGACGATCCACTCGGGCGACGCGCTCAAGTTCGATTTCGGCCAGATCCCGGTGCCGGAAGGGCAGAAGCTGCGCGTGGTCGGCAACCTGCCGTACAACATTTCGAGCCCGCTGCTGTTCCACCTTGCCGAGTTTGCGCACCTGATCGAAGACCAGCACTTCATGCTGCAGAAGGAAGTCGTCGAACGCATGGTCGCGGCGCCGGGCAGCAAGGTGTACGGGCGCTTGTCGGTGATGCTGCAGTGGCGTTATGACATGTCGCTGCTGTTCATCGTGCCGCCGACCGCGTTCGACCCGCCGCCGAAGGTGGACTCGGCGATCGTGCGCATGATCCCGACCAGGCGCAAGCTCGCCTGCGACGGCGCGACCCTCGAAGCTGTGGTGACCAAGGCATTCTCGCAGCGCCGCAAGGTGATCCGAAATTGCGTGGCGGGGATGTTCACCGAGGCGCAGCTGGTGGAGGCTGGGATTGATCCGTCGACGCGGCCCGAGACGGTGGGGCTGGAGCAGTATGTCGCGCTTGCGAATTTGTTAAAGCCTGTTTAAGTATCGCCGTCGTTCCCGCGCAAGCGGGAACCCATACGTCGTCGGCTTCAGACGTTCAGCATGGGTTACCGCGGGGCCGCCGAGGCTTTCGCGGGAACGACGTGTATTAGCTACCGATCCTGCCACCGTCGTTCTTGGTGATCACAATCGTCGCCGACCGCGGCCGCTTGCCGGCCCCATAACCCGCATTGCTCGGCCACTGGCTGGTGTACTTGCTTGGATCGGCCAGGTTCGCCTGCGACGTGGTTTCGCCCGGGTGCTGGATGTTGACGAACATCGTCTTCCCATCCGGCGTCTCCGCGATGCCGGTGATCTCCGACCCCACAGGACCCACCAGGAAGCGCTTGAGCGTGTCCGGCGCCGCCTTCTTGCCCACGAACGTATCGACCGCCAGCGTAGCGCCTGAAGCCTGTGGGTAGGTTAGCGTGACCTTGCCGCCATCGCCTACCTGGCCCGGCACGGCCGCCAGCATCATGCAGTTGGTGACGTCGGTGTACGCCCCGTCATCGGTCTGGATCCAGCAGATGCCGGTGTACGGGCTGAATGCCAGGCCATCCGGGCTGGAGAAGTCCTGGTCCGCGGTCAGGTTCGACAGGTTGACCTTGCCGGCATCGGCCGACGCCTCCGCGCCGAACAAGTACACGTCCCACGTGAACGCCGTGGCCTGCGCGGCGCCCGTGCCTTCCTTCAGGCGCACGATGTGGCCATTCGGGTTGCCGTTCTGCGTCGTCGTACCTTTCATGTCGGTGTAAGCGCGCGGGTTGGCGCTGTCCGGCGTCAGTTGCGACGAGCCGGACGGGTTGACGGTGCGGTTCGAGTTGTTGGTCAGCGAGTAGTAGATCTCGCCGTTCTTCGGATTGACCGAGCACCATTCCGGGCGGTCCATCTTGGTCGCGCCGACCGCGTCGGCCGCGAGGCGCGCATTGACCACGATATCGCCCTGGTCGGCGAACTTGTACGCTGCGTAAGCCGCGATGGCCGCATTCGCCAGCGACAGCTCGATCCACTGGCCGCTGCCGTCCGCATTGAGCTTCGCCACATACAGCTTGCCGCTGTCGAGGTATTTGTCGCCGGTGGCCATGCGGTCAGCCGGCGTCGCATCCGCCGCCGACCAAACGGCCGCCGACACCCACTTGTAGATGTATTCGTTACGCGAGTCGTCGCCCATGTAGACGGCGAGCGGCTGGCCGGCCACCGGCAGCGAGAACGCCGCGCTTTCGTGTGCGAAGCGGCCAAGGCCGGTGCGCTTCCTTGCGGCTTTCGCCTTGTCGTACGGGTCGATCTCGACGATGTAACCCATGCCGTTCATCTCGTTGCGGTAATCGTCGCTGCCGTTGGCCGAGGTACCGAGCTTGCTGTTATTCCAGCGCGCGTACTTGTCGTCGGCGCCGCCGGTTTCCCAGCCGTGGCGCGAGGTCGCGCCCTGGTTGCGGCCGTAACGCTTGAGCGATGCGACGCTCTTGTCGTTGCCGCGCGCCGCATCGTCGGCCGCGCCACGGGTGAAATAGCCGGACCAGTTCTCTTCGCCGGTGAGGAAGGTGCCCCACGGCGTCTTGCCGGTGCCGCAGTTGTTCAGGGTGCCGCGCGTCCGTACGCCGGTCGGCGAGTATTTGGTGACCAGCAGCGCGTTGCCGCGCGCAGGACCCGACAGCTCCATGTCCGACAGCGCGGTCAGGCGGCGGTTGAACGACGACTCCTTGACGTACTGCCAGGCGCTGCCGCTCTTCTTCACTTCGACCACGGCGACGCCATGCAGCGCGACTTCCTTGTCCACTTCCGCGGCAGGGCGCGGCAGCGTGGTGGTGCCGCCGTTCGCGTGCAGGAAGAACGAGGAGAGCTGCTGGTCGGTGGTCGCTTCGTGGTTGATCGCCAAAACGCCGCGGTCGGAGCTGCTGGCCGCTGGCGTGCCCGTCGACGACAAGCCAAAAAATTCCATGCCGTCGTGATGGTCGCCGGCGCGCTGTTCGAAATCGTTGTCGGTGCCGTCGTTCTTGAACGCCGGGGTGGTTGCCGACAGCGGGTCGCCAAGCGCGTACAGGACAGTTGCCGTGTAACCGGCCGGCACGACGACGACATCGGCCAGGCTCTTCGAGACTGCGCTGAAGGCGAGCAGTTTTTCCGGGTTTGGCGGCGGCGTAACTGGGGTGAGCGGGCCGTCGTCGCTGCCGCATGCAGAGAGACCAGTGGCGCCAAGCACGGCGGTAGCGGCCGAGGCAAAGCTTCCGCGCAGCAGGCTGCGGCGGCTCAGGCGTGCATTGAGAATCGTCTCGAAGTGTTCGTTCGGCGAATCGTTACAGTCGATATCGTCGGCGTCGACGTGGCACAACAGGTCATTCGGCTTGTTCATGCAGGGTCCTTGGCGTTGTTGGTTAATCAAGCCAATCGATTCTATCGACCGGACATGACCGCCAAATGACGCGGCTGTGACCGCCGCGTGACAGCACCTGACCCCAAGGGGGGGCGACAAAATTCTGGACAAAAAAAAGCCCGCTGTTGAGGGCGGGCTTAAATCCAATTCTTTTCTGAGGAGAGTTGGAGGAGACAGGTGCAATTATGCTGCACTACGGAATATATGGCCAATTTATCTTTCCAATATCCATTATGCGCAAATCACATATCTCAGCTTCCAATCGAGACGTTGCAGGTGACCTGGACGTTTTCCACTTTCGCGTCGCCCATCACGCCGACGCCGTTCGCCACGGTGCAGGTCTGGCCGGTTGGCTGTTTGAAGACCGTGATGCCGTAGCTCTGGTCGAAGGCAACGCTGTTGGCGAAGACGAAGACGGTCGCGTCCTTCACCACGGTGACGGTACCGCCGGTGGTGCCGTTGGTGAGCACCAGGCCCTCGGTGGTCAGGCCGGTGATCTTGCCGCCGACCGTGAATGCGTTGATGGCGCACACGACGGGAACGTTGATCGAAGCCATGCGGCCAGCGGTGTCGGCATTAAAATTTTCATTGGCCAGGCAGGTCTGGTGCGCCGGATTGGCCTTGACCAGCACTTTGTAGGTTTCGCCGTACTCGAGCGAGCCCGGGAAGCTGAACGTGGTGGCGCCGACGGCGATCGGCAGGTCGACACCGTTATTGGTCAGCACGAGGCCCGGATAGGCCAGGCTGCTAACGGTACCCTTGACGGTAAAGGTCTCGCTGCCGCCGCATGCGGCCAGTCCCAGTGCCAGCGCGAGCGCCGCAGCAGGGCGCAGGAAAGATGACTTCATTGAATTCTCCAGTAGATGTTATATGCCGATGCGCGCTGGCGCTCAGCTGCAGGTGACCGCGACATTTTTCACGGCCGTATTGCCCATCGTTCCGACGCCGTTGGCGACTCTGCAGGTACGGCCGGTTGGCTGCTGGAGGATCGTGATGCCGTATGGCTGGCCATCCGGGACGCGGCCGCTTTCGTAGGTCTTGCCGTCGTCGTTCTTGAACTTGGTCATCGTGAAGCTGGTCGCGCCAGGCAGAATCGTCACGCGCTGGCTGCCGTTGATCAGGACCAGGCCTGGGACGTCGAGGCCGCTGACGGTGCCGCCCAGGTCATAGCTGGAGGTGATGCAATGGATTTCGACCGAGTAGACGCTGTAGGCGCCCGATTTGCCCTTGCCGTTGACGACCGTGCAGACGGTGCTGGACGGCTGCGCCTTGACGGTGACGTTGAAATCGGAGTCGCTGCTGATCAGTTGCGGGAAACTGAATCCGGTTGAGCCAGCCGGGATCGCCAGGTCGGGACCGCCATTGTTCTGGATGACCAGGCCATTCTTGAGCAGGCCAAACACGTTGCCGCCGAGAAGCAGGTTATCGTCACCGCCGCCGCAAGCTGCCAGGCCCAGTGCGCATGCCAGCGCGACGCTGGAACGCAGGTACAAACTTTTCATAAATTCTCCAAAAACGAACAGGGTACGGGCGGGCTTCTGGCCGGCGCCATGGGGGGATAGTATTGTTTGCTCGTCATTTTAGTGCATTTGCCATACGGCAGTCTTATTCCCCTTTGTATCTTGGTGTAACTGGCGTTCCCGGGCACGGTTTGATTTTTGGATCCGGCATGGCTATGCTTGCCGTATGAATCCCCTGATCCGCCGTGCCTGGCCGAAGGCCATCCTGTTCGACCTTGACGATACCTTATGGCCGATCACCCCGGTGATCCTGCAAGCCGAGCAGACCTTGCATGCCTGGCTGCAGGAGCACGCGCCGCGCGTCGCCGAGCGCTTTTCGATCGAAAACCTGCGCCAGGCGCGGCTGGCGCTGCTTGCCAGGCAGCCGGAGTTCAGCCTCGACCTCGGGGCGCTGCGCCGGGCCGGGCTGAAATCGGCATTCGAAGAGGCCGGCGAGGACCTCGACAAGGTCGAGCTGGCGATGGTGAGTTTTTTCGCGGCGCGCAACGCCGTGGTGCCGTTCGACGACGTCGTGCCCGGCCTGCTGCGGCTGAAGTCGCGGGTGGCGATCGGCTCCATCTCCAACGGCAATGCCGACCTCGAGGCGATCGGCCTGTCGCATCACTTCAAGATATCGGTGTCGGCGCACCAGCTCGGCCATGCGAAACCTGACGCCGCCATCTTCCACGAGGCCTGCCGCCGGCTCGGCGTGGCGCCGGAGGATGCGGTGTATGTCGGCGACGATGTCCTGCTCGACGTGCAGGGCGCGCAAAAGGCCGGCATGCGCGCGGTGTGGCTGAACCGCAGCGGCAGCGAGGCCCACCTCGAACATGGCGTGGTGCCCGACGCGATCTGCGCCAGCTTCGACGACCTGCTCGACTGGCTCAAACGCGAGCACGGCTAGGCGCATCCCGCAGCGGGGCTGATGCAGAAGCGCACAGCGGTCCTGCGAGAGTGCATAATAGGCGTGTCCATAGCCAGCACCTGCAGAACAACCATGCAACTCGATAACCGTGCCCAAACCCTGCTGAAAGCCCTGGTCGAGCGCTACATCGCCGACGGCCAGCCGGTCGGTTCGCGCGCGCTGTCGAAAATTTCCGGCCTCGACCTGTCGCCGGCGACGATCCGCAACATCATGTCCGACCTCGAGGAGATGGGCTACGTGTCGAGCCCGCACACTTCGGCCGGCCGGATCCCGACCCCGCGCGGCTACCGCATCTTCGTCGACACGCTGCTGACCGTGCAGCACCTCGACGAACATTCGGTCGAATCGCGCATGCACTTCCCGGCCCAGCAGCCGCAGAAGATCATCGCCAACGCGGCGCAGATGCTGTCGTCGCTGTCGACCTTCGCCGGCGTGGTCATGAGCCCGCGGCGCGAGTCGGTGTTCCAGCAAATCGAATTCCTGCGCCTGTCCGAAAAACGCATCCTGCTGGTCATCGTCGACCCGCGCGGCGATGTGCAGAACCGCATGCTGCTGACCGACGTCGATTATTCGCCGTCGCAGCTGGTGCAGTCGGCCAATTACATCAACCAGAATTTCGCCGGGCTGTCGTTCGACCAGGTGCGCTCGCGCCTGACCGGGGAGCTGAAGCAGCTGCGCGACGACATGGGCCGCCTGATGCAGGCCGCGGTGGAGGTGGGCAGCGAGGCGATGGCGGAATCGGAAGACATGGTCATCTCGGGCGAACGCAACCTGCTGGGCGTGTCGGACCTGTCGTCGAACATGAATTCGCTGCGCCAGATGTTCGACATGTTCGAGCAGAAGACCGGCCTGATGCAGCTGCTGGACGTATCGAGCAAGGCCACCGGCGTGCAGATCTTCATCGGCGGCGAATCGAAGCTGGTGCCGATGGACGAGATGAGCGTGGTGACGGCGCCGTACGAAGTCAACGGCAAGATCGTCGGCACGCTGGGCGTAATCGGACCTACCCGCATGGCGTACGAGCGCGTGATCCCGATCGTCGACATCACCGCCAAGCTGCTGTCGAACGCGTTGAGCCACCAGTAAGCCGGTCCGGACAAGAAAATGCCGCTGGCGACAGCGGCATTTTTTCGCTGGTGGGAAGCGGCCTAGCTGCGGTGCGGGCAGGCCGGCTTGATGCAGTTGCCGTAGATTGCCAGCGCGTGCTCGGCGATCTTGAAGCCGCGTTCGGCCGCCACCTTGTTCTGGCGCGCCTCGATATCTTCGTCGAAAAACTCTTCCACACGGCCGCAGTCGAGGCAGACCAGGTGGTCATGGTGCGAGCCGGCGTTCAGCTCGAAAATCGCCTTGCCGGTTTCGAAATGGTTGCGGTTCAGCAGGCCGGCCTGCTCGAACTGGGTCAGCACCCGGTAGACTGTGGCCAGTCCCACGTCCATATTTTCAGACAGCAGGATCTTGTAGACATCTTCGGCCGTCAAGTGCCTGACCTCGCTGTTCTGGAAGATTTCGAGGATTTTCAGGCGCGGAAGGGTGGCTTTCAGGCCGCTTGCCTTCAGGTCGGTTGGATTGGAACTCATGTTTGTTACTCGCTAATTGGCTTAGTGCTTTATCATATAGCGTTTTATACGGGGGTGCCTAGCTCCTGTTTCACGTATCGAGGTCACTAATGCGCGTCAATAATGCTGTTTCGTACCGTTTTTACGTTCGCGCCCCGCTCGTGGCGGCACTCGTGTGCGCCAGCCTGACACTGTCCGGTTGCGCCGCCTGGCGCAGCATGACGGGCCCTGCCGCCCCGCTTGACGCGGCCACGGCCAGCGGAACCGACGGCGCAGCCGCGGCCAACGCCGGCGCCCAGACCACGCAGGCCAGCCGCCTGCAAAAATTCCTGTGGGTGTTCTCGCCATACCGTCCGGACATCCAGCAAGGCAACTTCGTATCGCAGGAAATGCTGGGCCAGCTGAAGGTCGGCCAGACCCGCGAGCAGGTCATGTTCATCCTCGGCACCCCGCTGCTGACCGACATCTTCCACGCAGACCGCTGGGACTACCCGTTCTACCTGGCGCGCGGCGATGGCGAACTGACTTCCAGCCGCGTGTCGGTCTACTTCAAGGACAACAAGGTCGAGAAGTTCGACGGCGGCAACCTGCCGACCGAGCGCGAATACATCGAGCGCATCGCGGGCAAGGCAAAGGCGAAGCCTGAAGCCGAAGCGAAGAAAAAAGAACCGGCCGGCTCGGCCAGCATCCAGATCAACAAGTAAGCAGGCGCGATGAACGAGTTGAAGATTGCTGTAGCAGGCGCCAGCGGGCGCATGGGCCGGATGCTGGTGGAGGCGATCGCCGCCGCACCCGATACGGTGCTGGCCGGGGCGCTGGACGTGGCGGGGTCGCCATCGGTCGGCTCGGACGCGGGCGCGTTCTCGGGCCAGCTGGCCGGCGTGGCGATCCAGTCGGACCTGTCGAAGGGCCTGGCCGAGGCGCAGTACCTGATCGACTTCACCCGTCCTGAAGGTACGCTCAAGCACCTCGACTACTGCGCCGCCAATGGCATCAAAGTGATCATCGGGACCACCGGTTTCGATGACGCAGGCAAGGCAGCGATCCGCGCGGCGGCTGAAAAGACCGCCATCGTGTTCGCGCCGAACATGAGCGTGGGTGTGAACGTCACCCTCAAGCTGCTCGAAATGGCTGCCAAAAGCCTGTCCGAAGGCTACGACATCGAAATCGTCGAAGCGCACCACCGCCACAAGGTGGACGCGCCGTCCGGCACCGCGCTGAAGATGGGCGAAGTGATCGCCGACGCGCTGGGCCGCGACCTGAAGGACTGCGCCGTCTACGGCCGCGAAGGCGTGACCGGCGAGCGCGATCCATCGACCATCGGCTTTGCCACCATCCGCGGCGGCGACATCGTCGGCGACCACACCGTGCTGTTCGCCGGCATCGGCGAGCGCATCGAGATCAGCCACAAATCCAGCAGCCGCGTGACCTACGCCCGCGGCGCACTGCGCGCCGCGCGCTTCCTCGCCGACAAAACCACCGGACTGTATGACATGCAGGACGTGCTGGCGCTGCCACGTTAATCAAGCGAGATGACGCCGCCAGTCGATAACCCGTTCAGCCTGGCCCGTTACTGGGAGCAGGGCGACGCCATCGGCCACGGCGTGGCCTACCTGCTGCTGGCGATGTCGCTGGTGAGCTGGTTCTGCATCCTGGCGAAGGCCTACAGCACCTGGCGCGTACGCAAGGCAGCCGGCTCGGTCGACGCCTTCTGGTCCGCGCCGACGCTTGACGACGGCATCACCCTGTTGACGCTGGCCGACCGCGAAGACGTGTACGCGCCGCTGCCGGTGCATGGCCGCGCGCATGCCGCCGCCGCTGCGACCCTGGCGGGCGAGATGAGCCGCGACGAACAGATCATCCGCATCCTGCGCCAGCAGATCACGCGCGCCACGCATCGCGTCGAAGGCGGCCTGACCCTGCTCGCGTCGATTGGCGCCACCGCGCCTTTCGTCGGCCTGCTTGGCACGGTCTGGGGCATTTATCACGCGCTGGCGAATGTCTCGGCCAGCGGCACGGTGCAGATCGATAAAGTGGCCGGACCGGTCGGTGAAGCGCTGATCATGACCGGCTTCGGGCTGGTGGTGGCGATTCCCGCCGTACTCGCCTACAACGCCTTCAACCGCTTCAACCGCGTGACGCTGGCCGAACTTGACGGCTTCGCGCACGATTTGCAGTCCTACTTCACCGGCAGGTAGGCCAGCATGGCATTCGGCTCCTTCAATCCGCAGCGCCAGCCATCGATGATGAGCGACATAAACGTCACGCCGATGGTGGACGTGATGCTGGTGCTGCTGGTCATATTCATCATCACCGCGCCGATGCTCACGCACTCGGTCAAGCTGGATCTGCCGCAGGCGCAGGCCGCGGCCAGCGAACAGCATGCCGACATGGTCAGCATCGCGGTCGACGCCAAGGGAGTCGTGTACTGGAACGACGAAGCGGTGGATGATGGCGCGCTGGGCGACCTGATGGCCGACGCCGCGCTCCTGAATCCGCAGCCGGAACTGCAGCTGCGCGCCGACAAGAACACCCGATACGAAGTGGTTGCCCAAGTGATGGCGGCCGCGCAATCGAGGGGACTGACGAAGCTGGGCTTCGTCACCGACCCCGTCAAGGAGAAAAAATAATGGCCAGCGTAGAACTGAACGGTGCGGTAATCGACAGCGAACAAGCCTTCCACAGCGAGTGCCGCCGCGCGTTCGGCTTTCCCGAGTCGTACAGCGACACGATGGATGGCTGGGTCGACTGCCTGAGTTACTTGCGCGATGACGACGGCATGACCAAATTCAAGCTCGGCGCGAACGAGAAGCTGGAGATCGTCGTGAAGGATGCGGCGGCGATGCGCGAGAAGGCGCCGGAGCTGCTCGAGGAGATCGCGTTCTGCGTCGGCGGCATCAACGAGCGGTATGAGGATTACGGCGAGAAGCCGGCGCTGGCGCTGGTGCTGCGTTAGGCCCTGCGTCGCGGTTATGCGCCAATAGCCAGGCCTACCGCACCGCCTTCAAATCAAAATGCGGGTTATATATCAGCCCCAGCAAGTTCCCGAACGGATCCAGCAGCTCGGCCACTTTGATCGACTCGCCGACATCCTGAATATCGGCATGCACCTTGGCCCCCAGGCCAACGATCCGCGCAACCTCCGCCTCGATATCGTCCACACCCCAATAAGCGGTGCAGCCCTGCGTCCCCGGCTCGCCGTCGGGCACCAGTCCCAGTTCAAAACCGCCGATTTCGAAGCCGACATAGAACGGCTGGTCGAAATAGGGTGCTTTTCCGAATACCTCGGTAAACCACGCCTTGGCCTTGGCCAGGTCAGCGACAGGATATTTGGTGGTGCGCATTCCGTGGATCATGCTCGTCTCCTGGTCACAAAAGGCTATGGTAATCCCTGATTGTCAGACGTTCAACATTTTTACTAATATTGCCGTGTTCAAGGCAATTACCACCCCGATCAACCAGCGCATGTATTTGAACTCCGAGCGGACTCCGTCGATTTTTGCTTCAAGCTCGATTCGTACGTTCTCAATTTTGGCGTCGAGTTCGACACGTACCAGTTCAATTTTTCTGTTTAGCTCATCCCGCACGCGGTTTATTTGATTCGCTAATCTCTCTTCACTCAGTCGGATTTCCTGATGCAAGCTACCCTCAGCCGCAGATAGTTGCCGCGCGCATACGACCTGTCCGAGCGCTTGCTGAAGCACCTGGGCGTGAACGGCGGCCTGATCTTCGGGAACGCCCGCGCGCTCCAGCCGTTGTGCGTAGTCCAGCGAGTCAAATTGGGTTGTCATAATCGTTAGACACGCCCCATCCCCCATAGTTCAGCCCACCAGTTCGCTGCACCGCCGCAAGGAATGCTGAACCAGTATAATGTCTTGTTCATATCCTCCACTTTTAGCCGGGCCACGCTTGGCCGCACACCATGATGCAAGATAAATATAGTCCAGCCGACGTCGAACAAGCCGCCCAATCCCACTGGAAGGCGATCGACGCCTACAAGGCGGTCGAGAACGACCCGCGTTTCCCGAAGGGCAAGTACTACGCTTGCTCGATGCTGCCTTACCCGTCCGGTAAGCTGCACATGGGCCACGTGCGGAACTATACGATCAATGACGTGATGTACCGCTACCTGCGCATGAACGGCTACAACGTGCTGATGCCGATGGGCTGGGATGCGTTCGGCATGCCGGCCGAGAATGCGGCGATGGCCAACAACGTGCCTCCGGCGCAGTGGACCTACGCGAACATCGCCCACATGAAGGACCAGATGTCTTCGATGGGACTGGCGATCGACTGGTCGCGCGAAATGACGGCGTGCAAACCGGAATACTACAAGTGGAACCAGTGGATGTTCCTGAAGATGCTCGAGAAGGGCATCATTTACCAGAAGACCGGCACCGTGAACTGGGACCCGGTTGACCAGACCGTGCTGGCCAACGAGCAGGTCGTCGACGGGCGCGGCTGGCGCTCGGGCGCGCTGATCGAAAAGCGCGAGATCCCGATGTACTACGTGCGCATCACCGACTACGCGGACGAACTGCTCGATTACGTCGACAACAAGCTGCCAGGCTGGCCTGAGCGCGTGCGCGTGATGCAGGCGAACTGGATCGGCAAGTCGACCGGCGTGCGCTTCGCCTTCCCGCACCAGATCAAGGGCGACGACGGCGCCCTGGTCAACGACGGCAAGCTGTATGTGTTCACCACGCGCGCCGACACCATCATGGGCGTGACCTTCTGCGCAGTGGCGCCGGAACACGCGCTGGCGCAGCAGGCGGCAAAGAACAATCCTGAACTGGCCGCCTTCATCGCCGAGTGCAAGCTGGGCTCCGTGATCGAAGCCGATATGGCGACGATGGAAAAGAAGGGCATGCCGACCGGCCTGTTCGTCACCCATCCGGTCAGCGGCGAGCAGGTCGAAGTCTGGGTCGGCAACTACGTCCTGATCACCTACGGCGACGGCGCCGTGATGGGCGTGCCGGCGCACGACGAGCGCGATTTCGCGTTCGCCAAAAAATACCACCTGCCGATCCAGCAGGTGGTGGCGAGCGAAGGCAAGGACTACTCGCTCGACGCATGGCAGGAATGGTACGGCGACAAGGAAAACGGCAAGCTGGTTAACTCGGGCAAGTACGATGGCCTGGACTACACTGCAGCCGTCAACGCGGTCGCCGGCGACCTGGCGAACCAAAGCCTGGGCGAGAAGAAGACCACCTTCCGCCTGCGCGACTGGGGCATCTCGCGCCAGCGCTACTGGGGCACCCCGATCCCGATGATCCACTGCGCCGAGTGCGGCGTGGTGCCGGTCCCGGAAAAGGACCTGCCTGTCGTGCTGCCGGAAGACTGCGTCCCGGACGGCACCGGCAACCCGCTGAACAAGCACGAAGCCTTCCTCAAGTGCGATTGCCCGAAGTGCGGCAAGCCTGCGCGCCGCGAGACCGACACGATGGACACCTTCGTCGATTCGTCGTGGTACTACATGCGGTATACCTCGCCAGGCTCGTCCGACGCCATGGTCGACGCAGGCAACGACTACTGGATGCCGATGGATCAGTACATCGGCGGCATCGAGCACGCCGTCATGCACCTGCTGTACGCGCGCTTCTGGACCAAGGTGATGCGCGACTTCGGCCTGGTCAAGTTCGACGAGCCGTTCGTCAACCTGCTCACGCAGGGCATGGTGCTGAACGAGACCTACTACCGTGAAGAAGCGTCGGGCAAGAAGACCTGGTACAACCCGGCCGACATCGACCTGACCCTGGACGACAAGGGCCGCCCGCAAGGCGCCAGGCTGAAGGCCGACGGCGCCGACGTGCTGATCGGCGGCACCGAGAAAATGTCGAAGTCGAAGAACAACGGCATCGACCCGGCAGCGCAGATCGAGCAGTACGGCGCCGATACGGCCCGCCTGTTCACGATGTTCGCGTCGCCGCCGGAGCAGACGCTGGAATGGTCGGACAGCGGCGTCGAAGGCGCCAGCCGCTTCCTGCGCCGCGTGTGGGCGTTCGCGTACGCCCAGTCGGGCCGCGTTGCCGGCGGCATCGCCAATCCTGCCGTTGAAGGCGCAAGCGAAGCGCACAAGACGCTGCGCCGCGACCTGCACAAGATCCTGCAGCAGGCCGACTACGACCTGAAGCGCATCCAGTACAACACCGTGGTATCGGCTTGCATGAAGATGCTCAACACGCTGGAATCAAGCAAGCTGGAAGACGGCCCGGCTACCGACGCGGTGATCGCCGAAGGCCTGTCGATCTTCCTGCGCGTGCTGAACCCGGTCGCGCCGCACATCACCCACGCGCTGTGGCAGGAGCTTGGCTACGCCACGGTCCACGGCGACATCCTCGACGTGCAGTGGCCGCAGGTCGATCCCGCAGCGCTGGAGCAGGCCGAGATTGAGATGATGATCCAGGTGAACGGCAAGCTGCGTGGTTCGGTGAAGGTGCCGAAGGACGCCGACAAGGCCGCCATCGAAGCGCTGGCGCTGGCATCCGAAACCGCGCAGAAGTTCGTCGAGACGCCGCCGAAGAAGGTGATCGTCGTTCCCGGCAAGTTGATCAGCATTGTGGTCTAAGCGATGAACGCCCTCCGCCAGGCGCTGCCGCGCGCCGTCGCCCTGATCGTACTTGCTGCATCGTTGACCGCGTGCGGCTTCCACCTGCGCGGGTCGGACGGCCGCTTCAACATGCCGTTCCAGAGCATCTACCTGGCCTTCCCCGAGACCTCGCCGCTCGGCACTGAGCTCAAGCGCAACCTGCGCGGCGGCGACACCAGGGTGGTGGCCGAGGCGGACCAGGCGCAAGCCCGTTTCGACGTGCTGTCCGAATCGCGCGGCAAGGCTATCCTGTCGCTGAACAGCCAGGGCCGCGTGCGCGAATACCTGCTGACCTACACGCTGGTGTTCCGCGTGCGCGACGCCGCCGGCGCCGAGCTGCTCGGGCCCACGGAGATCAGCCTGAAGCGCTCGATCACGTTCAACGAAACCGAACTACTGGCCAAGGAATCGGAAGAAGCGCTGCTGTACCGCGACATGCAGACCGACCTGGTACAGCAGATCCTGCGCCGCCTGGCCGCGATCAAGCCAGTGTAAGGACAGGCGATGCAACTGCGGTTTGACGCACTCGAAGGACACCTGGCCAAATCGCTCGCGCCGCTGTATGTGATCAGCAGCGACGAGCACCTGCTGGCGCTGGAGGCGGCCGACAAGATCCGCAAGGCCGCGCGCGCCAACGGTTATTCCGAGCGCGACGTGCTGACGGTGGAACGCACCTTCAAGTGGGGCGAGCTGCTGGCCGCGAACAATGCGATGTCGCTGTTCGGCGACAAGAAGCTGATCGAACTGCGCATCCCGACCGGCAAGCCGGGCAAGGACGGCGGGGCGGCGCTGCAAAGCTACGCCAAGGACCTCAATCCCGACAACCTCACGCTGATCACGCTGCCGAAGCTGGACTGGCAGACCGCCAAGGCGGCCTGGGTGGCGAACCTGCAGCAGGCAGCGGTGTATATCGAGATCCCGACCATCGAACGCGCGCAGCTGCCGGGATGGATCGGCGCCAGGCTGGCGGCGCAAGGGCAGAGCGCGGACCGCCAGGGACTGGACTTCATCGCCGACCGGGTCGAGGGCAACCTGCTGGCCGCGCATCAGGAAATCCAGAAACTGGGGCTGCTGCATGAGCCGGGCAAGCTGAGCTTCGAGCAGATTCACGACGCGGTGCTGAACGTGGCGCGCTACGACGTGTTCAAGCTCAGTGAGGCGATGCTGTCGGGCGATGCGGCGCGGCTGGTGCGCATGCTGGAGGGTTTGAAAGGCGAGGGCGAGGCGCTGCCGCTGGTTTTATGGGCCGTCGCCGAGGAAATTCGCACGCTGTTAAAATTGAAGTCCGGGATGGCGCAGGGAAGGCCGCTCGGCGTGCTGCTCAAGGAGTACCGGATCTGGGGTCCGCGCGAGCGCATGATGGAGCCGGCGCTGCGGCGCATCAGTCTTCCAACGCTGGAAGCGGCGATGCGCGAGGCGGCGCAGGTCGACAAGATGATCAAGGGCCTGCGCGCCAGGGCGTTCGCGGGCGATGCGTGGGATGCGATGCTGCAGCTGGCTTTGAAGGTGGCCAGGGGCTGATCGAATCGGTGGAAGAGCGCAGGGCTCGGCGCCCCCCCCGTACATCCGCCGAATAGCTGCATAAAGAACCGCACACTATGAACATCACCGAATACATGCAAACCACCGGCCGCCAGGCCCGCGCCGCATCGCGCGCGATGGCCCGCGCCGACACCGCCACCCGCAACCGCGCACTGCTGCTGATCGCCGACGCCATCGTTCGCGACGCCGCCCTGCTGCGCGCCGCCAACCAGCTCGACCTCGACGCAGCCATGGCCGCCGGCCTCGATCCCGCCATGATCGACCGACTGACCCTGTCCGACGCCGCCATCGCGACCATGGTCGAAGGCCTGCGCCAGATCGTCTCGCTGCCCGATCCGGTCGGCGAGATCTCGAACATGAAAGTCCGCCCGAGCGGCATCCAGGTCGGCCAGATGCGCGTGCCGCTGGGCGTGATCGGCATCATCTACGAAGCGCGCCCGAACGTCACGGTGGACGCGGCCGGCCTGTGCATCAAGAGCGGCAACGCCACCATCCTGCGCGGCGGCTCGGAAGCGATCAACTGCAACCGCGCGCTGGCCAAGATTGTCGCCGAAGGCCTGTCCGGCGCCGGCCTGCCTGCGCACGGCGTCCAGATCGTCGACACCACCGACCGCGCCGCGGTCGGCGCCATGATCACCATGCCGGAGTACGTCGACGTCATCGTCCCGCGCGGCGGCAAGGGCCTGATCGCGCGCCTGATGGCAGAGGCGACGGTCCCGATGATCAAGCACCTCGACGGCATCTGCCACGTCTACATTGACGCCAAGGCCGACCTCGACAAGGCGGTGCCGGTGGCGTTCAACGCCAAGTGCCACCGCTACGGCACCTGCAACACGATGGAGACGCTGCTGGTCGAGCGCAGCATCGCGCCCGCCGTGCTGCCGGAACTCGCGCACCTGTACGCGGCGAAGCAGGTGGAACTGCGCGCCGACCCGGAGGCGTACGCGCTGCTGGCCGGCTACCCGCACCTGGTTGAAGCGGTTGAAGAGGACTGGAAGACCGAATACCTGGCGCCTATCCTCGCCGTCAAAATCGTGGCTGGCCTCGACGAGGCGATGGACCACATCTCCGCCTATTCGTCGAAGCACACCGAATCGATCATCACCGAGGACTACAGCGCCGCGATGCGCTTCCTGCGCGAGGTGGACTCCGCATCGGTGATGGTGAATGCCTCGACCCGCTTCGCCGACGGCTTCGAATATGGCCTCGGCGCCGAAATCGGCATCTCGAACGACAAGCTGCATGCGCGCGGCCCGGTCGGACTGGAAGGCCTTACTTCCCTCAAGTACGTCGTGTTCGGACACGGCGAAGTACGTAACTAACCTAAGACTGGACCCACATGCTCTGGATTAAAGCGCTGCACATCGTTTTCGTTATCTCCTGGTTCGCCGGCCTGTTCTACCTGCCGCGCATCTTCGTGAACCTGGCGCAGGAAACCGAAACGGTGGCGCATGCGCGCCTGCTGCTGATGGCGCGCAAGCTGTATCGCTTTACGTCGATGCTGATGATTCCCGCGCTGGTGTTCGGCGTCTGGCTGTGGCTCGGCTACGGTTTCAAAGGCGGCTGGCTGCACGCCAAGCTTGCGCTGGTCGTGCTTGCGATCGGCTACCATCATGCATGCGGTTCGCTGCTGAAGAAGTTCGAGAACGCCGCCAACAAACGCAGCCACACCTGGTACCGCTGGTTTAACGAGGTGCCGGTCGTGCTGCTGCTGGCGATCGTCATCCTGGTGGTGGTCAAGCCTTTCTGATGAGGTGATGAGGTGAGCAAAAATGTCGAGTATTTCCTGTCGCCGCAGTCGCCGTGGTGCTACCTGGGCCACCAGCGCCTGGTGGACCTGGCGCGCGAAACCGGCGCGCAGGTCGAACTGAAGCCTTTCGACCTCGGCAAAGTATTCAGCGTGTCCGGCGGACTGCCGCTGGCCAAGCGCGCACCGCAGCGCCAGGCCTACCGCCTGGTCGAGCTGGAGCGCTGGGCGACATTCCTCGGCGTGCCGATGAATACGCAGCCGCAGTTCTTCCCGGTGTCGCCGGATGCGGCATCGACCCTGGTCATCGCGGCACGCACCAGCCTGGGCGCCGATGCGGCGCTCGACCTGTCGGGCGCCATCATGCGCGCGCTGTGGGCCGAAGAGAAGAACATCGCCGACGAGGACACGCTGGCGCAGATCGCCAACCTGTGCGGCTTCGACGGCCGCATGCTGCTCAAGTCGGCGCAGACGCCGGGCGTGCAGGAACAGTATGAACGTAATACCGAGGAGGCCATCGCGGCCAACATCTTCGGCGTGCCCTGGTACGTCGTCGATGGCGAGGGCTTCTGGGGGCAGGACCGCCTCGACTTCGTCAGGCGCGCGCTGGAATAGACAGCGCAAGACTTCATTTTTACAACGGATAAAGGGTACACCATGGCTTCATATTTTTGCCCATGCCCACGCGGCATGGAAGCGGCGCTGGCCGAGGAACTGGGCGAGATCGCCCAGCAAAGCACCACCATGAAGGTGCACAACCAGGTGCCGGGCGGCGTGCACTGCTCCGGCGACCTGACCGACTCGTACCGCATCAACCTGCACTCGCGCATCGCGTCGCGCGTGCTGATGCGCATGGGGCATTCGAGCTATTCGAACGAAAACGACATTTACGACCTCGTGATGGCGCAGCCGTGGGAGGACTGGTTCGATGTCGACCACACGATCCGCGTCGATGTCACCGCGGTCAAGTCGCCGCTGCGCAGCCTCGAATTCACCACGCTGAAGATCAAGGACGCCGTGTGCGACCGTTTCCGCGACCAGTTCAACAAGCGTCCGTCGGTCAACACCCGCGAGCCTGACATGCGCATCGTCGGCTTCCTCGACCAGCGCAATTTCACCATCTACCTCGACACCTCCGGCGAAGCGCTGTTCAAGCGCGGCTGGCGCGAAGAGACCGGCGACGCGCCATTGCGCGAAAACCTTGCCGCCGGCATGCTGCGCGTGTCGGGCTGGAAGCCTGGCATGGTGCTGTTCGACCCGATGTGCGGTTCGGGCACCATCCTGGTCGAAGCGGCCCAGCAGGTGCAGGGCATTCCCTCCGGCGCGCGCCGCAAGTTCGCGTTCGAGAAGTTCCACACCTTCGATCCGGCCCCGTGGCTGGCGATGAAGCACGCGATCAAGCCTGATCCGCTGCCTGAGTCGCCGACCATTTTCGGTTCCGACATTTCGGGCGACATGGTCGCGATGACGCGCCATAACCTGAAAATGGCCGGCATCATGTTCGATGTGCCGCTCAAGCAGATCGAGGCGCAGGAAGTGAAGCCGCCGACCGAGCAGCCGGGCATCCTGCTGACCAACCCGCCGTACGGCGAACGTATCGGCGTGCGCGGCGACAGCACTATCCCGGCCGACGAGATGGCGGTCGGTTTCTATTCGGCGCTCGGCACCACGCTCAAGCAGCGCTTCGCCGGCTGGACGGTGTTCCTGTTCACCGCCGACCTGTCGCTGCCAAAGCTGCTGCGCCTGAAGGAAGCGCGCAAGACGCCTTTCTTCAATGGTGCGCTGGAGTGCCGCCTGTTCAGGTTTGACATGGTCGCCGGCTACAACCGCCGCGAAGAAGCCAAGCCTAAACAGGACTGAGATGTTCCCGACGCAGCCGCCGAATATCCCGCCAGATCCGGTAACCCCGGTGCCGCTGCCGCCCGCGCACAAAATCGCAATGCTGGGCGCGACAGGGCTGGCGACGCTTTTGGCGGCGCTGTCGATGCTCGGTCCATTTTCCATCGATGCCTACCTGCCTGCCTTCCCGAACATTCAGGCGGCGCTGCACGCCACCCAGATCGAGGTCCAGCAGACGCTGACTGCCTACATGCTGGCGTTTGCCGTCATGGTGCTGTGGCATGGCGCGCTGGCCGACGCTTTCGGCCGCCGCAACGTGATCCTGGTGTCGATGGTGGTGTTCGCGATCGGCACGCTCGGCTGCGCGTCGGCGCATTCGGTGCACTACCTGTGGGTTTTCCGCATCATGCAGGGGGTGTCGGCGGGCGCCGGGGTGGTGGTCGGGCGCGCCATCATCCGCGACCTGTATTCAGACGCGCCGGCCGCGCGGCTGCTGTCGCTGGTGACGATGATCTTCTCGATCGCGCCCGCGATTGCGCCGGTGCTGGGCGGCTGGATCGTCAAGTTTTTCGACTGGCGCACGATTTTCCTGGCGCTGCTTGGCTACACCATCGTGCTGACCTGGTTCTGCTACAAGCGCCTGCCCGAGACGCTGCCGAAGGAAAAACGCCAGCCATTCAATCCTGGCTACGTCGCCCAGAATTACTGGGCGATTTTCAGTTCGCCGCTGTTCCACATGAAGGCGGGAGTCGTAGCGGCGAACTTCGCCGGCATGTTCCTGTATATCGCCGCGGCGCCGGTGATGCTGCCGCAGCACTTGGGCCTGGGTCCCGACCAGTTTGCGTGGCTGTTCATCCCGACCGTCGCAGGCTTGTTCCTCGGATCGCTCGCAGCCAACCGCATGGCCGGGAAATCGACCTTCGGCCGCCAGGTGGCGCTGGGCTTTGGCTTCATGTTGTCCGCGGCCGCCGCCAACGTGCTGTATCACGTGTTCATGCCGCCCGCCGTGCCCTGGTCGGTCGCGCCGATGTTCTTCTACACCTTCGGCAGTTCGCTGATGGCGCCCGCCGTCACGCTGCTGGCGCTCGACATGTTTCCGCATATCCGCGGCACGGTCGCGTCATGCCAGTCGTTCGCGGTGACGCTGCTTGGAGCCCTGGTGGCCGGCGTGATCGCACCCTTCCTGTCGCATTCGGTGTTGTGGCTCGCCAGTGGACAGCTGGCGTTTGCCCTGTTTTCGCTGGTGCTTTGGTCGGCATCAAGGCGCTACCGCAGCCGCCGTTTGGCATAGGATTCCGGTCGCGGGGGCGGAACTGCAAGGGGGCGCGCCAGTCTAATTGGTATGTCTGCGAATTCCGTGGGTCGCCTCGAACGGAGCTTAAGATGAACAACGGTGTCCCGCCAGATGTACTTAAGCTCGTCGAGCGCCTCGAGGGCGGCGGCGTCCCGCATGAGCAGGCCAAGGTTCTAGCGGATGTAATCAGCGCGGAGCGCAAGTGGGCTGATGCGCGCTACCTGCCACGCGACGACCTCGCCTACGAGCTTTTGCCACTCAAGGCCAGCATCGATAAGGTCGATGCAAAGGTCGATCGCCTCGAGATGAAGATCGATAAGTCAGCCGCCGAGCTCAAGATCGAAATCATGCGCTGGACCGTCGCATTGTGGTTTTTACAGGTCGGATTCGTCACGGCGCTCGTATTTAAACTCACGGGATAAAACCCTTCATTGTCGCCCACGGGGCACCGTGGCAAACTAGCGACTATTTTCCGAAAGTAATGTTCTTACAGTCAACTTTCGTGTATATATGCTAATATAAGTTATTCAAGGCGTGGAACAGGGGCCCAAAGACTGCCCTGTTCGTTAAAACTACAAAAAAACATCGTGGCCGCTTCGCCGTTAGCGCCACCCCGAATCCATCGACAATTGGCGGCTGTTCCCTGAGACATGCATCAATCGGACCATGATATTCGCAATCGCTTGCTGATTGCCCGTCTGCCGGCCATGCCGCAGATACTGATCAAGTTGATAGAGCACCTGCAGGCCGATGATCTGGGCATGCAGGAGCTTGCCGCATTGATTTCCACGGATGCGGGTATGACGACCAAGATCCTGGCCGTCTCCAACAGCTCCGCCTACCACCGCAACAGCCGCACGGTCGGACTTGAGCAGTCGCTCGTCACGCTCGGCACGGACATGATCAAGACGCTGGTCATCAGCGAGTCGGTGTTCCAGACCTTTAATAACTTCCCTCATTCCGGCAGCACCGACCTGCGCGCTTTCTGGAAAAGCTCGCTGACGGCGGCGGTCATCGCGCGCGAGCTGGCCAAGAAAATGGAATACGCGCAGGTGGAAGAAGCGTACCTGGCAGGGCTGCTGCACAACGTCGGCCGCCTGGCGCTGCTGGCGACGGCGCCGAAGGAATACGCATTCAATTTCTGCGCGCGCGACGACGAGGACCTGTGCGCGGTCGAGCAGCGCACGCTGCAGATCACGCACTCGGAAGCAGGCGCCTGGCTGGTCGAACGCTGGCACCTCGATTCCTTCCTGGCCGACTCGGTGCTGTACCACCACGAGCCAAGCAGCCGCCTGGCGCAAGCCCATCCCCTGATCCGCATCGTGCGCGTGGCGCACCTGCTGTCGACGCGCGACGTCGACCAGGAAGAAGTGCGCGGCGCGCTCGGCCTGTGCGGCCTGGAGGAGGACGACGTCGGCCGCCTGCTGGCGCTGGCATCGCGCCAGGTCGACAAATCGGCGGCGCACCTGGGCATCGACCTGACGGGTGCGGACGACGTCCCGCAGCCGCCCGCATACGCGCCGCAAGTCATGCAGGACCCGGTGCAGCAGCGCCTGTCCGAAGAAGTGCGCAACCTGGTGCTGGTGTCTGAAGTAGGGCAGGCGTTCGCGCGCCAGCAGGGCGAGAACGGCCTGCTCGAATCGATGACGCGCTCCGCGCGCATCCTGTTCGACTTCGATAACACCGTCATCCTGCTCGAAAACCCGACCGGCCATGCGCTGGTTGGCATGCCGACCGGCGAACAGCAGCGCATCGCCGAATTCTCGATACCGCTCGAAAAAGGCAACGCAGTGGCCGATGCGGCGATCGAACGCCGCCTGGCATTCGTGCGCCGCGACCAGCCTTCGCTCGGACTGGCCGAAGAGCAGCTGTTCCGCATGCTCGGCACCGACAGCCTGGTATGCCTGCCGCTGGTCTCCGGCGCGCGCTGCCTTGGCGTGATGGTCGGCGGCCTCGCATCGTGGCAGGTGGCGTCATGCCAGAAGCGCGAGCGCTTCATGCAGTCGTTCGGCGCGCAAGCGGCGAGTGCGCTGGAAACCGCGCTGGCCGAACGCGGCTACGCGCGCCGCCAGATCGCCCACGTCGCCGAAGAATACCGTGAAGCCTCGCGCCGCGTGGTGCACGAGGTGAACAACCCGCTGTCGATCATCAAGAATTACCTTTCTGTCCTCGACGACAAGCTGGCCAAGCGCGAACCGGTGGTCGGTGAAATGTCGATCCTGAACGAGGAAATCGACCGCGTCGGCCAGCTGATCAACGGCCTGGCCGACCTCAAGCCGACGCCGGTCAACCGCGCCACCGACGCCTCCAAGGTCGTCGACGACGTGCTGCGCCTGTTCCGCGCCACCGACTTCGTGCCGCCGGGCGTGCACGTCGCCGTCGACATGCACGGCGCCCCGTCCGACATCGAGGGCGACGCCGACATCCTCAAGCAGATCCTGGTGAACCTGGTGAAGAACGCCGTCGAGGCGCTTGGCGGAAGCGGGCGTATCAATATCTCGAACCGCGGCCACGTCAACCGCGAACGAAAGCTGTACCTCGAGCTGGTTGTCAGCGATACTGGGCCCGGCATGTCGCCCGAAGTGCTGGCCAACCTGTTCTCGCCTGTGCGCAGCACCAAGGAAGGCCCGCACCACGGCCTCGGCCTGTCGATCGTGCACGGCCTGGTCAAGCAGCTGGGCGGCTTGATCAGCTGCCGCAGCGGCAGCGCAGGAACGACGTTTGAAATCCTGCTGCCCGCACGCAGCAGCGCGAATATGATCGCCAGCGCACCAGCGCAGGCGGTGGACTCAGTTTAAGGCCATGATGAACGCGAACACTGCCAGCGCTACTTCGGCAATGACCCCGGCTGCAGGCGAGCCAACCCAGATTTCCCAATCGGAGACGGTCACCCTGCCGCGCATCCTGCTGGTGGATGACGAGCCGCGGCTCCTGTCCTCGCTGTACGAACTGCTGCGCGGGCGCGACTACAACCTGGTGACGGCCACCTGCGGCAGCGAAGCGCTTGCGCACCTGTCGAAGATGCGCTTCGACCTGGTCCTGCTCGACCTGCGCCTGCCGGACGTCAGCGGCCACCAGATCATGGACTTCATCAACGACAAGGGCATCGACGCCGACGTCATCGTGATGAGCGGCGAAGTCGGCATCGATGCGGCCATCGGCGCGCTCAAGCGCGGCGCCTACGATTACCTGCGCAAGCCGTACAGCCGCGAAGAGCTGCTCAAGACCGTGGCCAACGCGCTGCAGCGGCGCCGGCTCGAGATGGCCAACCGGCGCATCGCGTCGCAGCTCGAAACCTCCGAAAAGCTGTACCGCTACCTGGTCGACAGCTCGCCGGACATCATCTATACGCTGAACCACGAAGGCAAGTTCACCTTCATCAACGACCGCGCCTACCAGCTGCTCGGGTTCTCGCGCGATGAACTGATCGGCAAGCACTACTCGATCCTGGTGCACGAAGAAGACCTGGAGCGCGCGCGCTACGTGTTCAACGAGCGCCGCGTCGACGAACGCGCTTCGCGCAACGTCGAACTGCGCCTGAAGTACCACAGCGGCGGCGGCCAGGACCGCACCTTCAACAATACCCTGATGACGATCTCGCTCAACTCGATCGGCATGCACGTGCCCGACCTGGAGGTGAAGAAGCTCGAATTCTTCGGCACCTATGGCGTCGCGCGCGACATCACCGACCGCAAGCGCGCCGAAGAAGTCATCTCGTACCAGGCTTACCACGATATCCTGACCGACCTGCCTAACCGCATGCTGTTCAAGGACCGCCTTGGCCTCGCCGTCATCCAGGCCAAGCGCAAGCTGACCGAACTGGCGGTGATGTTCATCGACCTTGACCGCTTCAAGCTGGTCAACGATACGCTCGGCCATGTCAAGGGCGACGAGCTGCTGCAGCAGGTCGCGCTGCGCCTGAAGGACTGCCTGCGCCGCGGCGACACGCTGGCGCGCCAGGGCGGCGACGAATTCACCATCGTGCTGCCGGAGCTGCGCGACCGCGAAGACGCCAAGGCGATCGCCGACAAATTCCTCGAATGCCTGCAAAAACCGTTCGACCTCGATGGCCACCAGGTGCACATCTCGGCCAGTATCGGTATTGCGATCTACCCCGGCGACGGCGAGTCGATCGACGAGCTGCTTCGCCATGCGGACATCGCGATGTACCAGGTCAAAGCGCTGGGCAAGAACGGCCACAGCTTCTATCACAACTCGATGCTGGATGTATCGCACCAGAAGATCGCGCTGGAACAGAGCCTGCGCAAGGCGCTCGAACAGAACGAGCTGGAAATGTACTACCAGCCGCAGATCGACGTCATCACCGGAAAAATCGTGGGCGCCGAAGGCCTGATGCGCTGGAACCATCCGCAGCGCGGCTTGCTGACCGCGGGCGAGTTCCTGCCGTTCGCCGAAGAGAATGGCCTGATGCTGCCGATTTCGGACTGGATGATCGGCGCGCTGTGCCGCGACATGCTGCTCTGGAACGCGGCCGGCGGCGAAAGCATCCGCCTGTCGCTGAACCTGTCGCCGCAATACCTCGACCGCGGCGACTTCTTCGAGAAGATGCGCGGCGCGCTGGTGCGCTACGGGATTTCGCCGGCCCAGATCGAGTGCGAAATCACCGAGAACATCTGCATCCGCAACCCGCAATACGCGATCGAACAGCTGAACAAACTGTGCCAGCTGGGCGTGTCGGTGGCGATCGACGATTTCGGCACCGGCTATTCGTCGCTGTCGTACCTGCACCGCTTCCCGATCCACACCATCAAGATCGACCAGTCGTTCGTCAAGGAGATCCACGACGAGCATGGCCACTACCCGGTCATCCTGGCGATCATCTCGATTGCGCGCGGGCTTGGCCTGCACCTGATCGCCGAAGGCGTGGAAACCGATATCCAGGCGCGCTACCTGAAGGCCAACGGCTGCCTGACGATGCAGGGCTACTTCTTCCACCGCCCGATCTCGCTGCCGAATTTCATCACTGTGCTGCAGGTACAGGACGGCCGCGAACCTGCGCCAGTGCCGGCGCCAGCGCCAGCCGCAATCCAGGCCTGAGCAGGCATGCAGAACGCGAGCGCGCGCCAGCCTGACGCCGCCCGTGGGCACACGGTCGAATACCTGCGCGTGAAGGCGCTGGCCGAGCGCGGCGTCGCCAATGCGCAGCACAGCCTCGGCTTCATGTACGTGAACGGCCAGGGCGTGCCGCAGGACTTCGCGCTGGCGGTCGAGTGGTACCTGAAGGCCGCCAACTCCGGCCTCGAACATGCGCAATACAACCTCGGCGTGATGTACCAGAAGGGCCAGGGCGTGGCGCAGGATTACGCGCAGGCCGCCGCCTGGTACGAACGCGCCGCCGTGCAGGGCTACGCCGCCGCGCAGTACAACCTGGGCTGGCTGTACGCCAAGGGCCAGGGCGTCGGGCACGATGTACAGCAGGCCATGCACTGGTTCAGCCAGGCCGCCGACCAGGGCGACGCCGGCGCGCAGAACAACCTCGGCATGATGTACGAAACCGGCAAGGGCGTGCCGCAGGACTTCAAGCAGGCGATCCTGTGGTACCGCAAGGCGGCCGAACAAGGCTACGCGCGCGCCCAGTTCAACCTCGCGCTGCGCTACGATAATGCGCAGGGCGTGCCGCTCGACCAGCAGCAGGCCATCTCGTGGTTCCGCAAGGCGGCCGAGCAGGGCTATGCGCCGGCGCAGTTCAACCTCGCGCTGCGCTTCGACAAAGGCCAGGGCGTGCCGCAGAACAGCCAGAAGGCGATCAGCTGGTACCGCCGCGCCGCCGAACAAGGCCACGCCAGTTCCCAGTTCAACCTCGCGCTCCTGTACGACAGCGGCCATGGCGTGCCGCGCGACGAGGAGCTGGCGCTGGAGTGGTACCGCAAGGCCGCCGGCCAGGGCCACGCGGGCGCGCAGGACAACCTCGGACTGCGCTACGAACATGGCCAGGGCGTCGGGCAGGACTTCGAACAGGCGCAGGCCTGGTACCGCAAGGCGGCCGAGCAAGGCTTCGCCAGCGCCCAGTACCACCTTGGCTTGCTGTTTGACGCCGGCAGCGGCGTCGAGCGCGACGCGTCAGAAGCGATCGCGTGGTTCGGCAAGGCGGCCGAACAAAGCCACGTGCGCGCGCAGTTCGAACTCGGCCTGCGCTACGAAAGCGGCATGGACGTGCCGCGCGACTACCGGCACGCGATGGCGTGGTACCGCCGCGCGGCCGACCACGACTACGCTCCGGCGCAGTTCATGGTCGGCGCGCTGTTCGACAGCGACGAAGCGGGCATGCTCGACAGCCGCGAGGCGTACAGCTGGTACCGCAAGGCGGCGGACCAGGGTTACGCGCGCGCCCAGTTCGCACTGGGACTGCGGCACGACAGCGGGCAGGGCGTCGCGCGCGATTACGAGGCCGCCTATTTCTGGTACCTGCAGGCTGCGCGACAGGGCCACGCACGCGCGCAATTCAACCTCGGCCTGATGCACGCCGCCGGCCACGGCGCCGTCCCTGACCTGGTCCAGGCGATGACCTGGCTGCAGCAGGCCGAACTTGCAGGCATCGCCGCCGCCGCCCGGTACGTCAAGTCGACCGCGGCGCGCATGAATCCGAGCCAGCTGGCGCAAGCGCGGTGCCTGGCCGTGCGAGCCGAACTGGCGGCCTGACAGCCGCGCCCTCCATCTCCCCTCCGTACAGGTGACTACATGAAGCATACGATGCTGATGTCCGTCGCGCTTGGCCTTTCGCTGGTCACGCCCGTTTCCATTCCCGCGAGCGCCGCAACCGCGGTGCAGGCCAGCGTCAGCGCGCCAGCGGTATTCGACCGTAAGCCCTACACGATCCCGCACAAGAAATTCGTGCTGGCCAATGGCCTGACCCTGATCGTCCATGAAGACCGCAGCACGCCGGTCGTCGGCGTCAACGTCTGGTACCACGTCGGATCGCGCAACGAGGCGCGCGGCAAGACCGGCTTCGCGCACCTGTTCGAACACTTCTTCTTCAACGGTTCCGAAAACTATCCGCACGGCTTCCGCGAAGCGATGGACGACCTCGGCGCCAACAACCGCAACGGCACCACCAACACCGACCGCACCAACTTCTTCGAAGACGTGCCGGTGTCGGCGCTGGAGCGCACGCTGTTCCTCGAATCGGACCGCATGGGCTTCCTCGCCAATTACATTTCGAAGGAGATGCTCGAGCGCGAGCGCGGCGTGGTGCAGAACGAAAAGCGCCAGGGCGACAACCAGCCGTATGGCCGCGTGCATTACGAGATCGACGCCAAGATGTACCCGTATTCGCACCCGTATTCGTGGTCGCCGATCGGCAGCATGGACGACCTGAACGCGGCGTCGCTGGAAGACATCCGCAACTGGTACCGCACCTACTACGGCCCGAACAATGCGGTGCTGTCGCTGGCTGGCGACATCACGCCGGAGCGTGCGCTTGAACTGGTGAAGAAGTACTTCGGCGCGATTCCGCCGGGCCCTCCGTTGCCGCGCACCGAGACCTGGATTCCAAAGCTCGACCGCGACATCCGCGACGAGATGGAAGACCAGGTGCCGCAGGCGCGCATCTACCGCAGCTACCACGCACCATCCTGGAAAGACCCGGAACTGCAGCACCTTGGCCTGTTCGTCGGTGCGCTGGCCGGTTCGCGCGCCTCGCCGCTGCCGCGCCGCCTGGTGTACGAGAAGGGCCTCGCGACCGCCGTGAACAGCTACGTCGACGATGCCGAACTTGGAAGCAGGTTCAACATCGTCGTTACCGTGAAGCCGGGTGTCGATCCGGCCGAAGTCGAGCGCGAAATGGACGCCGTGCTCAATACGCTGATCGAGAATGGGCCGGCGCCTGAGCCGGTGCGCCGTTCGCAGACCGGCAACCTTGCGGCCTTCTCCCGTTCGATCGAGCGGCTGGGCGGCTTCGGCGGACGCTCTGACGTGCTGGCCGAGCACATGACGTATGCCGGCCAGCCCGACGCCTACCTCAACCGCCTTGAAGCGATGGCCACCGCGACGCCGGCCCAGGTCAGGGCCGCCGCGCAGAAATGGCTGCGCGCACACCACTACACGATGACGGTGCGGCCGTTCGCCAAACTGGCTGCCGATAAATCGGCGCTGGACCGCAAGGTGCTGCCGGCACTGGGCGCCGCGCCCGACGTCAGCTTCCCCGCCATCCAGCGCGCCACCTTGTCGAACGGCCTGAAAGTGGTCCTGCTCGAACGCCATTCGGCGCCGATCGTCAACGCGGCCCTGGTGGTCGATGCCGGCACCGCCTCCGACAGCGCGGCCAAGGCAGGTACTGCCTCGCTCGCGCTCGACCTGTTCGACAAGGGCAGCAAATCGCGCGACGTCTTCACGCTGGCCGACGACCTGGCCTCGCTGGGCGCGAACCTGTCCACCTCGACCGGGACCGACCTGTCGATCGTGCGCCTGCAGTCGATCACGGCGGCCTTGCGCCCATCGCTCGCGCTGATGGCCGACGCGTCACTCAATCCGGCGTTCCCGGCCGACCAGTTCACGCTGCAGAAGCAGCGCAGGCTGGCGCAGATCGCGCAGGAACGCGCGCAGCCGAACGCGCTCGTCCAGCGCATCCTGCCGGGTCTTCTGTACGGCGAAGCGCATGCGTATGGCAAACCGGCTACCGGGTACGAGGCGACGGTAGCGAAGATCACGCGCGACGACCTGGCGCGCTGGCATGCCAGCTGGTTCAAGCCGGGCAATGCCACCATCATCGTCACCGGCGACACCACGCTGGCGCAGCTGGTGCCGGCGCTGGAAGCGAGCTTCGGCGGCTGGAAGGCCGGGACCGCGCCAGCGAAGCAGGTCGGCACGGTAGCGCGCACGCAGGGCAAGAAGCTGTACCTGATCGACAAGCCGGGTGCGCCGCAATCGACCATCGTCGCCGCGCACGTATCCGAGACGCCGGGCCAGCCGGAAGACCTGGCGATGGAGCCGGTGATGCAGAACTTCGGCGGCATGGCGACGTCGCGCCTGAACCGCAACCTGCGACTCGACAAGCACTGGAGCTACGGCACCTCGGGCGAGTTGACGATGCCGCGCGGCCAGCGCGCTTTCATCGTGGTCGCGCCGGTCCAGACCGACAAGACCAGGGAGTCGATGCTGGAAGTGGCGAAAGAGATCAAAGGCGTTGCAGGTGAGCGCCCACTTGCGGGCCAAGAGTACACCAGCATCATGCGCAACATGACGTCGCGGCTGGCCGGGCGCTTCGCGACCCTCAGCGCGCTGGAGTCGGCGGCGATCACCTCGCTCAACCTTGGGCTGCCGGACAGCTACTGGTCGGCTTACGCCGGCAAGATCCGCGGCCTGACCGAACCGCAACTGAACGCGGCGGCAAGCAAGTTCGTCCGGCCCGGTGAAGTGGTGTGGCTGGTCATCGGCGACCTGCGCAGGATTGAAGCGGGCGTGCGCGAGCTTGGCTGGGGAGAAGTCACGACCCTGAACGCGGACGGCACGCCAGCGGCTCGATAGCGCCAGACCGGCGGACGCGTGAGCGCCGCAATCATCATCTAGAAGGAATGCCATTCATGTTCAAGCATTATGTTCCACTACTGTGCCTGGGTTTCCTCGCCGTTCCCGCATGGGCGCAGTCCGAACCAGCGCCGGAGCCGTCCGCGGCGGAACCGGCGCCGGAGAAAATTTTGGTGCTCGGTCAACGCCCGGGTCCCGGCCTGTGGAAAATCAGCAAGGGCGAGCACGTGTTGTGGGTATTCGGCGCCTATTCGCCGCTGCCGGAGAAGATGGAGTGGCGCGCGCACGAGGTCGAGGCGAAGCTATCTCAATCGCAAGAGTTCCTGTCCCAGCCATCGACCGGTATAGCCGCCGGTTATAGCGCGGTGACCGCGCTGCCGTTCATGGTCGGTTTCAAGAACAATCCGGATGGCGCCAGGCTGCAGGACGTGGTGCCGGCCGAGGTTTACGCGCGATGGCTTCCGCTGAAGGCGAAGTACATCGGCGACAACGACGGCATCGAGCGCGAGCGGCCGATGTTTGCTTCGGATGAACTGTTTCGCAAGGGCCTGGCACACGCGGGACTGTCGGGAAATACCGGCATCGATAAGCAGCTTTACGCCATTGCAAAGAAATACAAGGTCAAGACGACGTGGACGGGGGTTACCACAGAGGTCGAGTCTCCGGTAAAAACCATCCGCGCGTTCAAGAAGTCGACGCTGAACGACGTAGTTTGTTTTTCCCGGGCCATCGAACGACTTGAGACTGACCTGGACGCTATGCGGGTTCGCGCCAACGCCTGGGCCAAGGGGGACATTGCCGTGATCGAAAGCCTGAAATTTGCCGACCGCGACGAGGCCTGTGCCGACGCGGTCATGACCAGCGTTGTCGCCGATATCCAGCCGGAGATCCGTACGATGAAGGTGCGGGCGCGGGAAAAATGGCTCGCGGCCGCCGAAAAATCGCTGGCGATCAACAAGTCCACCTTCGCGATGCTCAGCATGAAGGAAATCCTTGACCCGAACGGCTTGGTCGCCGCGATGCAGGCGCGAGGCTATATGGTCGAAAAACCGGAGTAAGGAGCTGCGGAAGCGCCGTCTCATACGGGCCGCAGTGGCGCGCACGGCAACACGGTGCGCCCCTCCCTCATTGTGCTAGCATACTGTATATATATGGGGTATCCATTTAGCTCCAGTGAAGTTAGAATCACTGTATGGATATCCATATATTAGCCCCAAAAGCGGGCGAAGACTACCCCACCGACTGGAACGAATTCCTGACTTGGTTTGCGTCCGAAGAAGCCTGTCTTTCGTATCTGGAAAGATTGCGGTGGCCGGCCGGATTCGTGTGCCCTGCGTGCAGCTGCATTGACCAGCCCTACAGGTCAAGCCGCGGTCGCATGGTATGCCGGGACTGCGGCCATCAGTGCACTGTCACCGCCGGCACGATCTTTGAAAAGACGCGCACGCCGCTGCGAGTGTGGCTCGCTGCTGCGTGGTATTTGACCAGCCAGAAGCAAGGCGTGAATGCCCTGGGTTTGCAGCGCGTTCTGGGCCTGGGAAGTTACCAGACGGCTTGGGCGATGCTGCACCGCTTCCGCGCAGCGATGGTGCGTCCCGGACGCGAACGGCTTCATGGCAAGGTTGAAGTCGACGAGACCTACCTGGCCATTAGCGATCGTCAAAACCCGGTCGCTGCGAAGGGACGCAAGAACAACACCGCCAAGACGCTCATAGTCATCGCAGTGGAAATGCTTGAACCTAAAGGCTTCGGGAGAATCCGCCTGCAGCGCATCGGCGATGACTCCGCTGCCAGCGTTCTTCCCTTCGTTGAGCAGGCCATTGAACCGGGCGCCACGGTGCATACGGATGGGTCTGCTGCCTACCGCACGCTGCGCGAGCTTGGCTACCTCCACCAACGCACCGTGCTGCTCGGATTGGACATCGCCGCCCATGCTTCCATGCCGGGTGTGCATCGCGTCGCAGCGCTGCTCAAGCGCTGGATCTTGGGCACACACCATGGCGCGGTGCAGCCCGCACACCTCGATGCTTATCTGGATGAATTCGTGTTTCGCTTCAATCGGCGCAGCTCAAGCTCGCGTGGGATGCTCTTCTACAGATTGCTCCAGCAAGCCGTCGTGACGAGCCCCGTCACGTACGGCGATGTGGTCAAAAAAACGCGCGCGCGGTCGAAAAATTCGGAGTAGTATACTACTGTATGTATATCCAGTGGTTCGGTGATTGTGGAGCTAACTGGATACCCATTATATATCTACAGTAGATAGCCCGAAATGGAACTGACGGACAAGCTGGAAATTTTGGCCGATGCGGCCAAGTACGATGCATCCTGCGCAAGCAGCGGCGCGCCGAAGCGCTCGTCCGAAGGCAAGGACGGGTTCGGCGCAACCAGCGGCATGGGCATCTGCCACAGCTATACGCCGGACGGGCGCTGCGTTTCGCTGCTCAAGATCCTGCTGACCAATTTCTGCGTTTACGACTGCCAGTACTGCGTCAACCGGCGCACCTCGAACGTGCCGCGCGCCCGCTTCTCGGTGGCCGAAGTGGTCAAGCTGACCACTGACTTCTACCTGCGCAACTACATCGACGGGCTGTTCCTCAGCTCGGGCATCATCCAGTCGGCCGACTACACGATGGAGCAGTTGGTCGCCATCGCGCGCGAACTGCGCGAGGTGCACCAGTTCCGCGGCTACATCCACCTGAAAACCATTCCCGACGCCGACCCGGCGCTGATCGCCGCCGCCGGCCGCTATGCCGACCGCCTCAGCGTCAACATCGAGCTGCCGACCGAAGCGGCCGTCAATCGTCTCGCGCCCGAAAAAAGCGTCCACACGATCAAGCTGGCGATGGGCGCGATCCGCCGCAAGCTGGACGAAAAGGCGGAGGAGCCCCGGTCACCCAAGTTTGCTCCGGCAGGGCAGAGCACGCAAATGATCGTCGGCGCGGACGCCAGCGACGACCAGACCATCCTGTCGACGGCGGAAACGCTGTACGGCAGCTACAAGCTCAAGCGCGTGTACTACTCGGCGTTCAGCCCGATCCCGCAAAGCCCCGGCAGCGTGCCGCTGGCGCCGCCGCCGATGCAGCACGAGCACCGCCTGTACCAGGCCGACTTCCTGCTGCGCAGCTACGGGTTCCAGGCAAACGAGCTGCTGCCCGGGGCGGGCAACCTCGCGCTCGACATCGACCCCAAGCTGGCCTGGGCGCTGGCGCACCGCGAGCATTTCCCGCTCGACCTGAACATGGCCGAGGAGAGCATGATTTCGCGCGTACCCGGCATCGGCCTGCGCAATGCGCGCCGCCTGGTCGAGCTGCGCCGGCTGCGCCGCATCCGCTACGCCGACCTGGTGCGGCTGCGATGCAGCATGAAGAAAATCGCGCCCTTCATCGTCGCGGCCGACTATCGACCGGTGCAAGGCGCCGCCGCATCGGAGGTGCTGCGCCGCTCGATGGCCGAGCAGCCGCGGCAGCTGGACCTATGGACGGAACTTCAGGCCGCGTGAGCGCGGCAGCCGCGGTGGCGGCTGGCCGACCGGTACTGGTCAACTCCTTCGGCCAGTGGCGCGGCGCGGCGCGCGACCTGCTCGCGCACAAGGTTGAACCGCACTCGGTCCAGTGGGTATCGAGCAAGGACGATGCCGACCTGTTCTCCAACCCGGTCGCCTGCGTCGATGAGGAAGAAGAACCTGCGGGCGCCGGGAAGGCGGGCGACGCGCCGCCCGATGCAGCTACCAGTACGGTACGCATATCGCGCGAACTGATGGAGATGCTGCAAACCGCCGCATGCTGCCGCGTGCCGAACCGCTGGGCCTTCCTGTACCTCGTTCTGTGGCGCTGGGGCCGGGGTGAAAAAGACGTGATCTCCGCAGCCGACGAAGACGGCGCCAGGCTGCACTCGATGGTGAAGGCGGTTCATCGGGAAGAGCACGACATGCACGCCTACATCCGGTTCCGCGAACGACGCGAAGACGCGGGGCCGCCGCGCTTTGTCGCCTGGTTCGAGCCGAGCCATGACGTATTGCCGCAGGTGGCGCGCCACTTCGCGAGCCGCATGGGCCGCGTCACCTGGATGATCGCCACGCCCGATGCGAGCGTCATGTGGGATGGCGCGAACCTGCACACCACCGGCCCGCTGATGCGCGGCCCCGAAGAAATCGACGACGCCGGCGAAGCGTTGTGGCTGACGTATTATCGCAGCATCTTCAACCCGGCACGGCTCAACGCCGACCTGCTGCACTCGCACATCCCCTCGCGCTTCTGGAAGAACCTGCCCGAAGGCAGCATCGTGCCGGAGATGGTGACGCAGGCCGCCGCCGGCGCCCGCAGGGTCGGGCAAACGAAAAGCGTCGGGCAGCGGACGGGAACGGCAATCCCGATCTCCGCCAGCAAGGCCCAGCCGCAGCGCGACGCACCGACCTCGCTGGACCAGTGCCGCCGCTGCGACCTGTGGACGAATGCGACGCAGGCGGTGGGTGGCGCCGGCCCCAGGCGCGCGCGCATCATGCTGGTGGGCGAACAGCCCGGCGACCAGGAAGACCTGGCCGGCGAGCCGTTTGTCGGGCCGGCGGGCAAGCTGCTCGACCGCGCGATGGCCGACGCCGAACTCGACCGCAGCAAAGTTTACCTCACCAATGCGGTAAAACACTTCAAATGGGAACCGCGCGGCAGGCGTCGCCTGCACAAGACGCCGGCCCAGCGTGAGGTCGAGGCGTGCAGTTACTGGCTCGAACGCGAGTTGAAGCAGGTCGCGCCCGGCGTCATTGTGGCGATGGGCAGCACCGCGCTCAAGGCCGTGACCGGTGATTCGCATGCCACGCTCAAGGACGCGATAGAGCGCCCATTCATGCACGAGGGCAGGTGGGTCGTTGCCGTCTATCATCCGAGCTACGTGCTGCGGGTGCCGGGGGAGGATGCCAAGGCCCAGGCATTTGCCGCGATGGTCGCGGGATTCAGGCAGGCCGTCGCACTCCTTGCTGCGGCGCCGGCGGATTGAGCTTGCGCGCATATGCATTGAAAACAATTTTGAACACGGCGGTAAAGAAGGTACTCTCAGCGCTCCGGAATCAATAGGACCGCCATTCATGTGGAAACGCTTCGTTGCCGCAGTTATCGCCAGTCTTCTTGCCGCGTCGGCGCTGGCCCAAACCGCCGCTGGCGCCACCGTCGCCGATGCGCAGCTGGCAGCGCAGGCGGCGGAGCAGCAGGCTGCGCCGGAGGAGGCTGCTCCGGAAAAGATACTGGTCGTCGGCCAGCGGCCCGGCCCCGGTTTGTGGAAGGTGTCGAATGGCGATCATGTGTTGTGGGTGTTCGGCACCTACTCGCCGCTGCCGAAGAAGATGGAATGGCGTTCGCAAGAGGTCGAGGCCATCCTCGCGAAGTCGCAAGAAATGTTGTGGCCCCCGTCGCCGAAGGTTCCGCTGTTCCAGATCGCCCGGGCGTTGCCGTTCGCCATAGGCGCCGATAAGAACCCCGATGGCGCATTGCTGAAAGATGTGCTGCCGCCGGACATGTACGCGCGCTGGATACCCCTGAGGGACAAGTACATCTGGAACCATGAGCGCATCGAACGCCGCAGGCCGGTCTTCGCCGCGGGCGACCTGTTCGGCAACGCGCTCGACAAGCATGGCCTGGCGTCCGGCCGCGACGTGACGGAAGCCATCGCCAGGCTCGCCGAGAAAAACCGGCTGAAGATCACCAAACCCCAGGTCGACCTGTCGTTCGATAGTCCGGTCCAGTCAGTAAGGAATTTCAAGAAATCGTCGCTTGACGACCTTGCGTGCTTTTCCAAGACGATCGAACGGCTTGAAACGGACCTCGAGGCGATGCGCATCCGCGCGAACGCCTGGGCCAGGGGCGACCTCGAAACGATCCGCAAGCTTGTGTTTGTGGACGGTGGCGAGGCCTGTCACTCAGCCATCATGAACAGCGCCATGATGAAGGATCAGCCGCAGGTTCAGAGCCTGGACGCACGCATGCAGCAAGCGTGGGTCGCTGCAGCGGAGCTGGCGCTGGCGAACAACGCGTCGACCTTCGCGGTGATGCCGCTCAAGAGAATCCTGGATCCGAAGGGCGTACTGGCCGATCTTCAAGCCAGGGGGTATCAGGTCGAGGCCCCCGAGTGACACGGTGGTAAAACAAAAGGCCGGCCCTGGGAAACAGGGCCGGCGTGGGTAGCGCGCTTACGCCGCTACCGCTTCTTCAACGGACTCAGCCGGCACGTCCACCGGCTGGCGGATCAGATAGTCAAACGCGCTCAGCGCAGCCTTGGAGCCTTCGCCCGCAGCGATAACGATCTGCTTGTACGGCACCGTCGTCACGTCGCCGGCCGCGAACACGCCAGGCAGGCTGGTGTGGCACTTGGCATCGACGACGATCTCGCCGAATTTGCTCAGCTCCAGAGTCCCTTTCAGGAACTCCGTATTTGGCACCAGGCCAATCTGCACGAACACGCCTTCCAGCTCCACGTGGTGGATCTCGCTGCTGACCCGGTCCTTGTAGCTGATGCCGTTGACCTTCTGGCCGTCGCCGGTGATTTGCGTGGTCTGGGCGTTGACATGGATGGTGACGTTGGCCAGGCTTTTCAGCTTGTTCACCAGCACCGCGTCGGCCTTGAGCGCGTCGGCGAATTCGATCACCGTCACGTGCTGCACAATGCCGGCCAGGTCGATGGCCGCCTCGATGCCGGAGTTGCCGCCACCGATCACTGCCACGCGCTTGCCCTTGAACAGCGGGCCGTCACAGTGCGGGCAATACGCCACGCCCTTGTTCTTGTACTCCGCTTCGCCTGGCACGTTCACGTTGCGCCACCGCGCGCCGGTGGAGACGATTACGCTGCGCGAATGCAGTACGCCGCCGTTTGCCATGTGCACGGCCACCAGGCCGCCCGGCGTCGGCGCCGGCACGATACGGTCGGCGCGCTGCAGGTTCATGATGTCCACGTCGTAGTGGCGCACCTGCGCCTCCAGCGCGAGGGCGAATTTCGGACCATCCGTCTCGAGCACGGAGATGTAGTTTTCAATGGCCATGGTGTCGTTGGTCTGGCCGCCGAAGCGCTCCGCCGCCACGCCGACACGAATGCCCTTGCGTGCTGCGTACACCGCAGCTGCCGCGCCAGCCGGGCCGCCGCCGACGATCAGCACGTCGAACGGCGCTTTTTCGTTCAGCTTCGTGGCTTCGCGGTCGGTGGAATTGACGTCCAGCTTGGCGACGATTTCTTCCAGCGTCATGCGGCCGGAACCGAACAGGTTGTTGTCCTTGAACACCATCGGGACCGCCATCACCTGGCGGGTTTCGACTTCGGCCTGGTACATGCCGCCATCGATGATCACGGTGTTGATATTCGGGTTGTAGATTGCCATCAGCGCGGCGGCCTGCACCACGTCCGGGCAGTTGTGGCAGGAGAGGGACATGTACACCTCGAAGTCGCCGCCATCGAAGGACTTGATCTGGTCGAGCACTTCCGCTTCGACTTTTGGCGGATGGCCGCCGGTCCACAGCAGGGCCAGCACCAGCGAGGTAAATTCGTGGCCCAAAGGAATCGCGGCGAAGCGAACGCCACGGATTTCGCCTTGTCGGGCGATGACGAACGACGGCGAACGGCTGTCGCTGCCCGATTCGTCGACACTGACTTTGTCGGACAGACTGGCGATGTCGGCCAACAGTTCACGCAGTTCCGCACTTTTGGCGCTGTCGTCCAGCGTGGCAATGAGCGTGATCGGGCCGCGCAGGTTCTGCAAATAGGCCTGCAACTGAGTTTTTAAGGTGGCGTCAAGCATGTCGGTATCCGTATGAAAGTGCCTTGCAGTTCGAAGCGCGGGCCCGTGCAAAGGGCCCCGAGGGGCAGAAGGACGGCAAGGCAGCGCGCCCTTCTGTACCGGTACTATTTAGATCTTGCCGACCAGGTCCAGCGATGGGGTCAAGGTCTTGGCGCCTTCGTTCCACTTGGCAGGGCAAACCTGGCCAGGGTGGGAGGCAACGAACTGGGCAGCCTTCAGCTTGCGCAGGGTTTCCGTGACGTCGCGGGCGATCGCGTTGTCATGGACTTCCAGGGTCTTGATGACGCCTTCCGGGTTGACGATGAAGGTGCCGCGCAGTGCCAGGCCTTCTTCGTCGATGTGCACGTCGAAAGCGCGGGTCAGCGCGTGGGTTGGGTCGCCAACCAGTGGGAACTGGGCCTTGCCGACGGCTGGCGAGGTCTCGTGCCAGACTTTGTGCGAGAAGTGGGTATCGGTGGTGACGATGTACACCTCAGCGCCGGCTTTCTGGAACTCGGCGTAGTTGTCGGCCGCATCTTCCACTTCGGTTGGGCAGTTGAAGGTGAACGCCGCAGGCATGAAAATGATGACCGACCACTTGCCTTTGAGGGTTTCGTTGGAAACTTCAACAAATTTACCGTTGTGGAAAGCCTGGGTTTTGAACGCAGGAACTTGAGTATTGATCAGTGACATGGGAGATCCTCGTGATTAGGTGCCGGTTAATAAAAACTATCGAATGAGAAGAACTCATTGGAATCATGATACCCCAATATGCAGCTGCGCCTGATTGGTTGTATTAATCGGTGTGATTGAAAATGCTATTGAGCTGTTGCTACTGGGCATGACGCGGCCAGCTCTGCTGCTGGCGCGTTGGAATTTGGCTGACAGGATTGGACACGCACATGATGTGGTGTCCGCAGGTAGCGTTTAAAGGTGGAGCCGAAGCTCCCTTTTAGAATACGACCTTGCTTCCCGTTGGGGTTGGAATTTTCGTCGCGAACTGCACCGCGTGCATGTTCGTCACCGGATAGCTACCTCCGGTGGACCACAGCAGGATCGCTGGTTTTCCGCCGAGTGTTACCGGGATCCCGCCAAAAACCTGTTCGTGGATGCCGTCGACCTTCGGCACCAGCGTCAGGAATTCATCGGTGAATTCGACGAACCCACCCTTGCAGTTATTAAGGAAAACGCGCGGCTGCTTGCGGTTATTGGCGTCCCCCCGCAATACGATGTCCTGGCAGCCGTCGCTGTTCAGATCAAAGGGGAGGGCGTGAACATAGCCGCCCTCCAGGTCAGTCATGTTCTTGCCAAAGTACGCTTGCGTGGCGTCTTCGAAGGAGAGACTGCCCCGGTTGATCAGGATTTGCGGATACGATCCGGTGAAGTTGCGGCCGGCTACATCGGTCCCATACACATGGTGCGTGACGACCAAATCCGTCCGTCCATCGCGATTGAAGTCTGCAGCATCGATCTGCTTGACGGTCAGGCTTGAGCAATCGGTCTTTTGATAGCAGTCGCGTTTCGCAAACGGGCCGTTGGGCAGGGCCAGCGGCTGCGCCTGCGCGAAACTTCCGTTGTGGTCCTGGCGAACGATCACTGTGTGGATCTTGTTGAGTGCTGGATTGGTATGTTCCGCAGTCCAGTTAAACAGGGTGCCGACGACCAGCTCCTCGACGCCATCGCCGTCCAGGTCGACCCCCAGGGCCGCTGTCGTTCCCATGTCGGCAGCGGAGCCGCCCCATGAGAGCGCGGTGCGCTTCCCAAGGAAGGCCGGAAGCGCATTGGCCGCGATCGCCAGCTGTCCGCTGCTGCCCAGGTCGACGAGATAGGACGGGCCATATGTGTAATCGCCGATGTATATGGACCTCGTCGCCGTGCCGCGGCGCTGGACGGTGGTCAGGCCATGGGCCCACGGAAAGGCATCGGGTGTCAGCGCGCCGTTTGGCACCAGAAGGCGCTCATACGCCGTCCCTTTGCTGAGCAGGACATAACTTGGCTCACTTTTCACGCCCTCGCCATCGGGACCGTTGCCGCCGAGGATAATGTCAGCGGTTCCGTCATGGTTGATGTCGCCGACGGCGCCCGAGATTTCGGCCTGGTACATGGCCGGGATGCCACCAGCGACAATCGCGGAATTGTCGACCATGCGAGTAGCGTCCCACTTGAGCAGGTACTGGGGTCCTGCGCGAAAACGGTCGGCACCGGCGCGGCCGAAATCCCAATAGGCGGATGTCAGGACGAAGCTGTCGGTTCCAAGTTGCTTGACGCCGACCACTACCTGGGTATGCGTATCGACCGGTGGCGAACCGAAAATGTTGGTTCTGACAGCGACATGATCGGTCAGCTTGCGGTAGGGCGCGAAGTCGAGTCCTGCGACAAAATCGGGGCTGACGTTCAACTTGTTCTCGCCACTGTCGCTAAAGCCGACCAACACATCCACTCGTGCTGTGCCAGCTGCCAAAGTTCCCATCCACCAGTCAAGTCCCCCGGCGTCGGGCTCGCGATGAAGGACGTTCTTGTAGACGCGCACCAGGAAACTTTGCGTGTCGCCGCTGCCATATAGCGCTGCAAATTCCGGACTGGCCATGAAGCCTTCGGCGATAACTCTCAGGCTCGCCCCTTTGCGGGCCGCGTCGATCCAGAATCCCAGTCCATGCGCATCGGGCTTGCGGTCGAATGCCGCCTGGTACAAGCGGTACACCGCGGCCTCGATGCCGTCTGTGCTCAACACCGTCACGCGGTCGATGAATTCAAGCTGCTCGATGCTGCCGTACGTTGTTGCTGCGCCCGAGGCGCGATGGACAACCCGGACGCCGTCGCCTGCAAGGGTGACATCATACGCTGCACGGTAACCGTCCACCTTTACGGACGTGAGCGTGGACTGACTTGTTTTGGACGAGCTCCGACTCTCAACCAGTGACGCTTTCTCTACTGCATCCTGGTCGCCGCATCCGAGCAATAAAAGCATAAGGGACGCGAGGAGCGTGTTTTTCATGGAGGCTTTCGGCAGTAGCGTGCGCAGCACATCATTGCATCACGTTTTGGTTGGTCTAAGGAAACAGTCCATCATATCTGCCGTGTTGGAAATTTGTCAAACATGCCATAAGCCGCGTAAAATGCAGTGTCCGCGGGTGTAGCTCAATGGTAGAGCAGAAGCTTCCCAAGCTTACGACGAGGGTTCGATTCCCTTCACCCGCTCCATCGGATATTTCCGGGTACGGATACAGCCTGCGTCCGAACCTGCCGACGCCAGCGTCACCTCGCCGCCTGCGCGGCTATAATCGGATCGACCTGCACTCCTTTGCAGGCGCGAGGTAGTCGTGAAAATCATTGCCGCCATTGTTGTCGTCTGCGCGAGCATGCTTGTCGCGCCGCCTGCAACAGCCCAGCGCGCCAGCGCGGTCTACAAAGGCCAGGAGGCGGCGGTCGCATGGCTCGGCCTGCTTGATTCCGGCCAGTATGCAGCAAGCTGGGACCAGGCTGCACCTCAACTCCAGCGTGCAGTGTCACGCCCGCGCTGGAAAGCCAGCGTGCCTGCTCAACGCGCGCCGCTCGGTCCCGTCGTCGCCCGGCGCCTCAAGTGGGCCAATTACGCAGAAACGCTTCCCGACCTTTCCGCCGGACAGTACGTCATCCTTGAATACGAAACACGCTTCGCAAACAGGGTAAGTGCCGCGGAAACCGTCACGCCCATCAAGGATGCGAATGGCATATGGAAGGTGGGCGCATATGGCATCCGCTGACTGGGCGGGCAGGGTTACGCTCCGCATTCCGCTTGCGCGGCCCGGAACGGTCTTTTGCGTAGGCTATAATGGCGGTCCCGTACAGCCCGCGCTGGCTGTTTTCCAGTTCCTGAATTCCGCATTCCATGTCCTCTGATACGCCACCAACCGGCCCGAACCGGCCGATGCTTTACGACCCAACCGAACACCGCATCCGCAGCTTCGTCACGCGGGCCGGCCGCCTGTCGGTGGCGCAGGCGCGCGCGCTCGAAGAACTGGGACCAAAATTCCTGATCGAATACACCAAGGCGCCGCTCGATTACGAGCAGGCGTTCGGCCGCAAGGCACCGGTGATCCTCGAGATCGGCTTCGGCATGGGCGACACCACGTCGCACATCGCGCGCGCGATGCCGGAGAAGGACTTCATCGGTGTCGAAGTGCATACGCCGGGTGTCGGCAGCCTGCTCAAACAGATCGGCGAACAAGGGATCGCCAACCTGCGCCTGATCCAGCATGACGCGGTCGAGGTGCTGAACCAGATGATTCCGGACGGGTCGCTGGCGGGTGTCCATGTGTTTTTCCCGGACCCATGGCACAAGGCGCGCCACAACAAGCGCCGCCTCATTCAGGGGCCGTTCGTCAAGCTGCTGGCGCAGAAGTTGGGGCCGGGCGGCTACCTTCACTGCGCGACCGACTGGGAAGATTATGCGGTGCAGATGCTGGAAGTACTGGGCGCAGAGCCGATGCTGGAGAATACCGCAGAAGGCTATGCGCCGCAGCCGGCATACCGTCCGCTGACCAAGTTCGAGAACCGCGGCCTCAAGCTCGGGCACGGCGTGTGGGACCTGGTGTTCGTTAAGAAATAGCGCGCGCCTTACGCTGCACAGCTGCAAGCCGGCCGGCGGCGTTGCGCACGCAACGATTTTTCGCGAATCACTATTGTAATTTTCCAATCACCTGCCAAACTGATGCGTAGACCGCGTGGCGCTACGGGCATCGGGCCACCACACACCTGTTGGCCACCGGAGGCAGATCGTGAATCGACACCTGATTTTCGTGCACGGGCGCGCGCAGCACCAAAAAGACTCGTTGGCCCTCAAGAATGAATGGATCGATTCGCTCAAAGCTGGGCTTGCGAAAAGCGGTCTCACATTAGCCCTGCCCGATGAGCGGATCCGCTTTCCTTATTACGGGGACACGCTGGATCAAATGGCGCACGGCCTCAGCAGCAACGATGCTGCCGATGTGGTTGTTCGCGGTCTCGACCTTTCTGCGAGTGAAGAGGAATTCTTTGAAGCCTACCTTGCCGAGATGGTCAGCGCGGGCAAGCTTTCCCAGGCCGAGATCGAGGCGGCAACGCGCGGCCTCGACATCAGGCGGGGCCCGTTGAATTGGGGATGGGTGCAGGCGATCCTCAGCGTGCTGGATAAAACGGCGCCGGGAGTCAGCGCAGCCAGCGTGGCATTGTTCACCAACGACGTCTATCAATACCTTCACCAAACACCGTTTCGCATCGAAATGGATAAAGGCGTCAGGTCCGCGTTCTTGCCGGACAGCGAAGCCGTCGTTGTGAGCCATTCGCTCGGCACCGTCATCGCCTATAACGTGCTGAGCAATGACGATGCCGCACCGGCGCTGCGCGTTCCTTTGTTTGTTACGCTCGGATCCCCGCTCGCGGTCAGTGCAGTAAAGGCGAGGTTGCCGCCCGTCGCCCATCCGAAAAACGTCGATCACTGGTACAACGCGATGGACAAGCGCGATGTGGTATCGCTGTTCCCGCTGACGTCGGATCATTTTGCGGTTTTCCCGCAAGTTGAAAACAACACCGGTGTGAACAATCCCACGGCCAACCACCACGGCATATCCGGCTACCTCGAAGACCAACATGTCGCAAGGCGCATCTACAACGCGCTGGTCGCGCCTTAGACCAAGGGGATGCATTGCGATGGGTGCCCGGCGCGGCCGGCTAATAACAAGAAGAGGGCAGTCCAATGGTACCCCCCGAGAGCAGCGATACGGCGTTTAATGGAGAAAATCCTTCCGGCACGGGCCGAGTCGAGGTGATAGTAGGCAATGCCGATCTGCGCTTTACCGAGCAAACGCTGCTGGTGGGGCACTATCGATCGGCGATGCTGACCGGTGCGGAAGCGGTGATCGATGGGCTTCTTGGCGGCCGCATGAGCCGCGCGATGCTTGCAGGAGTCTATCCGGGCGCGCCCGGCTCGCATCAGGTATTTCGTAATCCTTGCGATCGTGAGGACGGTGCGGGCCCGGTCTGCCTGCCCACCGTGGTTGTCGCCGGTTTGGGCGATGAAGGCGAGTTGCGCGCAGCTGACCTTGTTCATAGCGTTCGCCAGGCAATCCTGGCCTATGCGCAACGCTTATCCGAGGCGCATCCCGATTCGCCGCTATTGGAATTTTCCATGGCGGCGACCCTGGCCGGCAGTGGCGGAAGTGGCATCACCGCGGCCAGTTCTGCGCTGGCCATTGTCCAGGCCGCGCATGAGGCCAATTCGAAGCTGCGGCTGGTCGAGGGGTGGCCACGGTTGCGCCGGCTGACCCTGGTAGAACTGTACCTCGAGCGAGCCATCGAGGCCTGGCACGCGCTGCATATGCAGGAGCTGGCGGATCGGAACATGCTGACCTTGGTCGGGAAAATCCATGCTGGCCCTGGCGGACTTCGCCGTTTGCCCGACACCAGTTACCGCGGCACGAGTTACGATTTCATCAGCGCCCTCCAGTTCGCCGGGCCGGCCGCGAAATATCCGGGCATCGCGTATACGCTCGACACCAGGCGTGCCCGGGCAGAGGTGCATGCGCACCGTGCGCAAGCCACGCTGGTCCGCGAGCTGGTAGCGAAAGCGTCGAACGAACCCGCCACCAATCCGGAAATCGGGCGCACCCTGTTCAATTTGCTGATTCCGGTCGAAATGGAACCGTTCCTCGGCGGCTCCAGCGAACTGGTTATGGAGCTTGACCGCGCTACTGCCGGCATTCCCTGGGAACTGCTGGATACGAATGCCGATGTGGATGCCGCCGACAAGCGGCCGTGGTCTATTCGCAGCAAGCTCGTTCGCAAGCTGCAGCTCAACGATTTTCGCCCAATCCTTCGTCCCGCCGGTCTCGGCGATAAAGTGCTGATCATTGGCGATCCGAAAACCAGTTCGCCGGCCTATCCGCCGCTGCCCGGAGCAAAGCGCGAAGCACTTACCGTTGCCGAACAGCTGACCCGCAGCGGGGGTATTCACCGGAACCAGGTGACATTACGCGCCGATCAGAACGACGCCAACGCCATCCTGATCGCATTGCTGAAAGATCCTTACCAGATCGTTCACGTGGCCGGCCATGGCGAGCCGGACGAGCACGGTGGCGTGGTGCTGTCAGGCGACGGGGCTTTTCTGGGCGCCAGTGAGATCAATGCGATGCGTAACATTCCGGACCTGGTTTTCCTTAACTGCTGTCATTCGGCAGGGCGCGATGCGTCGGCCGTCCTGGTGCCCTACGACCGTGCGCAATTCGCTGCGAATATCGCCGAGGCCCTGATCCGGATCGGTGTGCGCTGCGTAGTCGCCGCCGGATGGGCTGTCAACGACAACGCAGCAGAACGCTTCGCCACCGAATTCTATGTCGCATTGCTCAACGGTTCGCGTTTCATCGAGGCGGTCGGCCAGGCGCGCGCGGCCACGTGGACTGCCTATCCTGGCTGCAATACATGGGCGGCCTATCAATGTTACGGCGATCCCGACTGGCGCTGGCGCAGCGCGCGTGCGGCCGACACGGCCAGGCGTCTGGCAATTCCACTGAGCGAAGAGTTCAGCGTCATCTCCTCGCCAGTGTCGCTGGCAATGGCGCTTGAGACGATCGCCGTGCAGGGCACGCTCGGCGGCAAGCCGCACGAGGTGCTGCTGGCCAAGCTGGAATACCTGGAGACCGAATTCGCCAGCCTTTGGGGCGATATCGGCTCCATCGCCGATGGCTTTGGCCGTGGCTACGCCAGTGTGCGGCATGCCGACAAATCGATCGAATGGTACCGCAGGGCAGTCTGCGCGGCCGACGGCAGCGCTTCGATGCGCGCCGCCGGTGCGCTTGGAAACCTGCTTCAGGCGCGCGCCGGCGCCTCGTCCGCCGCAGGCGAGGGCGATGCCGCCGAAGCGTCGGGCTGGACAGAGCGCGTCGCTGCACTTCAACAGTATTGCCCGGCTAAAAGCTGAACGATGGCGGCTGGCCCGCCGGTGCGCCGGCGACTTCCTTCAAGGGGACCGTATGTCCAAGAACTATGCAATCGATCCGGTTCTGGTGGAGCGCTTCGCGCATGGAAATGGCACCATTTTTGTCGGCGCCGGCATCTCGCTCGGGGCACGATTGCCATCCTGGTCGAAACTGATGGCGCCGCTACGCAAGGACTTGGGCGCCGAGGTCGGCGAGGGGGCGAGCTATCTCGACATCGCCGAGCTGTATGAGACCAAGCACAGCCGCGGAGTCCTGATTCAATACCTGAAGGACCAATTGGGTGACGTCCGGTTCCAGTTGACGCAGACTCATGAGCTGATTGTGAGCATGCCGGTCCAGCGGATCTACACAACGAATTTCGACAGCCTGTTGGAACAGGCGTCGCGCAAAAAACAGATCAACCGAAACGTCATCTTCAACGCGTCGCACGTGGGATTTTCGGACACCTCCACCTTGTCGATCGTGAAGCTGCACGGCGACCTGGACGATGCGGATTCGCTGGTGATCAGCGCCAAGGATTACTACAGCTATTTCAACCGCAATCCGGCTGTGGCAGATCTCCTCAAGGTCGAACTGCAAACGCACACGGTGCTGTTTCTCGGCTATAGCTTCAGCGACCCGAACTTCGGGATGGTTTTAGGTAAAGTCGCCGCGCAGTCGGGTTCGGTCCGGCCCTTGCTGTACAGCCTGCAGTTGCAGCCGACGGCGCTGGCGATGCAGGCGCTGCATGCACGCGGTGTCAAGGTCATTCCGATACCCGAAAAAGGCGGCACACCGAAGGCCGATGAAGAGATCGAGCAGTGGTTGCGTTGCTTCCGGAAGGCGTTGATTCGCTATGATCGTCGCAAATCATGTGGGCAACTGACCGGGGATGGCGTGCGTGGCCAGTTCGCGGCCCCGCAGTTTCCGCATTCGACATTCCGGATGCACACGCGCAGTCGCATTGAAGCAGGCCTGCAATCGGATTTTCGGGTGGTTGTCGTCAAGGGCGAAGCCGGCGTCGGCAAGACGACCCTGGTCGCCGCCGCTGTGGCCGACTGCGTGCATAGTGGCGGGATTATTTCGATAACCGATGCGTTCGAGCAGGTGATCTGGGTGGGGAGTTCCGTCAACCAAGACCAGTGTGATCATTCAACTCCCCGCCATGAAGAGGGTTGCGCCGCATGCAAGGAGCAGCGGGCGGCGCACCAGGTCGCCCATCTTGAGCGCATCCTCGATGCGATCGCCCTCGCGCTCGATGAATTTACCGCGCCCGGGAAGGCTCGGGAGTTGGACGCTGATCGGATAAAGCGCAAGCGTTTGCGGATCAACGGACTGCTCCAGGAACGCAAGGTCATCGTGGTGCTGGAAGACCTGCCGCGCGATGCCGAAGAGGTCAAGCATTGGCTCGAGAACGCCGGGCCCTATGCGAATCCGAAAAGCCGGATTATTGTGACATCCCGTACTGCTGTCGTGACCGGCTTTGTCGTCGAGGTCGAGCGCTTGTCGCATGAAGAAGCCGTCGAGATGGTGGGCGAGTGCGCGCGCTCGCTGATGCTGCGGCGGCATATTGCGGCCGGACTCAGTGAGGAACTGGTTCAGCGGCTGGCGCGTGAAACCTGTGGCAACCCCCAGACAATCCGGATGGCCGTCGGACTGATTGTAGGGACCGGCAAACTCGACGCGGCATGCCTTGGCGATGCCGACAACTGGGCCCGGGGTGGCGATTCGAATATTGGCCGCTTGTTTGATATTTACATCGCACGGATATGGGATGCAATGACTGCCAGCGCGTGCACTGTCTTAAGCGCAATGCTCGCGTTTCCGGACAGCGTGCCAGTGCCTTCGCGCTTGCTGCGCAAGGCCGCGGCGCTCGATGCCACCCTCTTCAGCAAGGGCGCGGAGCTCATTGTCCGCTTCGGCATTGTCGAGCGTGATGTGGCCAACGATACGTTCCGGATGCAGTCGATCCTGCGCGATTATCTGCAAAAGTTCGTGGATCAGCGAAGCGTGGACGAAGCATGCGACGCATTGGCGAAACACCTGCTCACCTTTCTCGGCGACAGGAACGTTCTGTGCCGGCCCGAGATCGATGCCCCGTACTGGAACACGCTGGTGCGCGACGAAATGGCAAAGGTGGATCCGTACTGGCCGATTATCCGCCATGTCATGCAGCGCGCTGTCGCGAAAGGATGCGTAGCGAAATTTGTCATGTTGCTGACCCATTACATGGATAGCCGATTCCTGAATACCGACCGGCTGGCATTCCTTGGAAATGCGCTTGCCGAGATGGATGGGGCTGATCCGCATTTGGCGGCCCTGCTTCGCATCGATGCGCTGGCCTGGACCTACATCGAGGAGGGCTTGCACAAACAGGCGCAAGACGAAATCAAGAAGGGCCTGGAACTACTCAACGGCAACCATGGTGTGGAACTTCGCGCGATTGCCGACGCATGGTTTGCACGCATAGAGGGATCGAGCGGGCGATTTGTGAACGCCACTCAAAAAATCGCTGATGCGATCGCATTGGCAAAAACCATTCCAACACAATATTGGATCGAGGCGCGCGTGAAAATGATCGCGGGCGATCTGGAAATGATGCAAAAGAACGCGAGCTGCGCCCTGGAACTGTACAGGGAGGCCGAGGCGCTTGCCGAACAGTACGGTGGCGAGGGACACGGGTACCAGACCCGGCCCCGCATCGGGATTGCATTACTGGAACTGAAACGCGATTCCGAAGCGCGCCGTATCTTCAAGACGCTCGAGGAGAACGCCAAGGTGGCGACTGGGCGCCTGTACGGCGAATATGGGCTGGCGCTGGCCGACGCGCGTGCCGAGGCTACCCCGGCATCCTCGCTTCGATTACGGAATGTACGCCGCGAGATCGCACGCCGCGACAGCGGCAATGTGTTGATGGGTCTCGCCAATCGCCTGTATCAAGAGATTTCGTCGGAAAGTATGGTAAGCGCCGAGGCACGGCCGCCGGCCGCTGTCCTGTTCCCGAACTGAGCGTGTGCCGCAACTGGATGCCGCGCGTTACAGCATCTCGCCAATCAGCGCGACAATCTCTTCTCCATACGACGCGAGCTTCTTCTCGCCGACGCCGCTGACGCCGCGCAGGTCGTCCAGCGACCGCGGTTTGGCCTTGGCGATCTCGCGCAAGGTCGCATCCACGAAAATCACATACGCCGGCACATTGTGCTCGCGCGCCGTCCCCATGCGCCACGAGCGCAGCCTGTCAAAGATTTCCTGTTCCGATTTCGACAGCTCGCTTTCGACATAGCCCTTCGATGCCGACGGCGCGCGCTTCGACTTGGCCGGCTTCACGTACTGCCGCAGCTGCACCTTCTGCCCGCCCTTGAGCACCGGACGCGCGGCGTCGGTGAGCTTCAGCGAACTGTACGAATCATGGTCGACCGTGACCAGCCCAAGCGCGATGGCCTGGCGCAGGATCGCGCGCCATTCAGCTTCGGGGCGCTCGCTGCCGATGCCGTACACCGACAGCGAATCGTGGTGCCACTGCTTGATGCGGTCCGTTTCGGCCCCGCGCAGCACATCGATCACATGGCCGGCCGCGAAGCGCTGGTCGACCCGGTAGATCGTCGACAGCAGTTTTTGCACCGGTACGGTGCCGTCGAACGACACCGGCGGTATCAGGCAGCTGTCGCAATTGCCGCACGGGCCGGATGGCTCGCCGAAGTAGTCGAGCAGGCGCACGCGCCGGCAGCTCAGCGTCTCGCACAGCCCGAGCATGGCGTCGAGCTTCATCGACAGCACGCGCTTGAAGGTTTCGTCGGCTTCGGATTCGTCGATCATCCGGCGCTGCAGCACCACGTCCTGCAGCCCGTACGCCATCCAGGCGCTGGCCGGCATGCCGTCGCGGCCCGCGCGCCCGGTCTCCTGGTAGTAGCCCTCGATGCTTTTCGGGAGGTCGAGGTGGCAGACGAAACGCACGTCCGGCTTGTCGATGCCCATGCCGAAGGCGATGGTCGCGACCATCACGATGTTCTCTTCGCGCAGGAACTTGGCCTGGTTGGCGGCGCGTTTCGGGTGCTCCATGCCGGCGTGGTAGGGCATCGCGCGGATGCCGTTCTCGTTCAGGAATTGCGCCGTCTCTTCGACCTTCTTGCGCGACAGGCAGTAGACGATGCCGCAGTCGCCGCCATGTTCGGCGGTGATGAAGTCGAGCAGCTGCTTGCGGCCGTTGTCCTTCTCGACGATCTGGTAGCGGATGTTCGGCCGGTCGAACGACGACACGAACTGGCGCGCGTCTTCGAGCTGCAGGCGCATCGCGATTTCGGCGCGCGTCTGCGGGTCGGCGGTCGCGGTCAGCGCGATGCGCGGCACGTCCGGGAAGCGCTCGTGCAGGATCGACAGGCGGATGTATTCGGGGCGGAAGTCGTGCCCCCATTGCGACACGCAGTGCGCTTCGTCGATCGCGAACAGCGCGATCTTCGCGGCGTCGAACAGGTCGAGGCAGCGCTGCGTCATCAGGCGTTCCGGCGCGACGTACACCAGGTCGATCTCGCCGGTGCGCACCAGCCGTTCGATGCGCATCGATTCTTCGAAAGTCTGGGTCGAGTTCAGGAAGGCCGCGCGCACGCCGACTTCGGCCAGCGCGTCGACCTGATCCTGCATCAGCGCAATCAGGGGCGATACGACGACGCCGACGCCGTCGCGCAGCAGCGCGGGAATCTGGTAGCACAGCGACTTGCCGCCGCCGGTCGGCATCAGCACAAGCGCATCGCCGCCGTTGCTGACATGCTCGACGATCTCGCCCTGCTGCCCGCGGAAGGCGGGGTAGCCGAAGACGGTCTGCAGCTGTTCGAGGGCGCGCGCGCTGATCGCGGGATTCATTTCTAGTGCACCCAAACTACCCATCCGTAATGCGAGCTGGCGAGCACGATCAGCCCGAACACGATGCGGTACCAGGCGAATACCGTGAAGTCATGGGTGCTGATGAAGCGCAGCAGCCAGCGCACGCACATGAATGCGGAAATGAAGGCCGAGATCGAGCCGAGCGTGAACATCGGCAGGTCGGCCAGGGTCAGGATGTGGCGCTCCTTGATCAGCGAGTACACGGTGGCCAGCATCAGCGTCGGGATCGCGAGGAAGAACGAAAATTCGGTGGCGACCCGGCGCGGCAGGCCGAAGGCCATGCCGCCGATGATGGTGGCGCCGGAGCGGCTGGTGCCCGGAATCAGCGCGGCGGCCTGGGCGATGCCGACCTTGAACGCGTCGGTGATGCTCATGTCGTCGACGCTTTCGAAGCGCACCGCCGGCGGGCACAGCTTGTGGTGGCGCTCGACGATCAGGATCACGATGCCGCCGATGATGAACGCCAGCGCGACCGGCACCGGCGAGAACAGCGCGGCCTTGATCGCATTGCCGAAAATTAGCCCGAGCAGCGCCAGCGGCAGGAAAGCCACGAAGACATTCAGCACGAATTTCTGTGCCTTCCGGTCATGAGTGATGCCGCTGAAGATCGACACGATGCGCTTCCTGTACTCCCAGCACACGGCGAGGATGGCGCCGGCCTGGATCACGATTTCGAAAACTTTCGCCTTTTCGTCGGTAAAGTTCAGCAAGCTGCCCGCCAAAATCAGGTGGCCGGTGGAGGAAATGGGGAGAAATTCGGTCAACCCTTCGACCACGCCCATGAGGATGGCTTTTACCGCGATGATGATATCCATGTATTCGGCGAAAACGTGCGTCTGTGTTGAGTAAAGAAAGACCGGAAGGCGTTACGGTGCGGGCTCGAAGCTTACCACGACTAGCCCGCTCGCTATGGTTCTGGAGCAACAGCGACCGGATGTTTCGCCGCTTTCTCAACCTTGTGATTGTATTCGCAAGCCCCGGGCGGCGCATTGACGATTAATCAACGCATACGCAGCTGGGTCGACCCTTGCCGAACCCATTATTGCCCGCATCTGTTGACGATGATGAAACACAAGCTCAATTGGAAGCGGCCGCTTTTCTATCTGCTGCTGCCGATATTTTTCGTGATGGTGTTTCTTGGCTTTCCGCTACCCGTCGCGCCGCCGCCGGCGCTCAAGCCGGCCCAGGAGCAAACCGAAATGATCAAGAAGAAGAAACGTGTCCGCCTTACCGGACGCATCCCGGAAGACAGCACCGGAGAGTGAATCAAGCCTGCGGCGCCGTCGCCCGTTCCAGGTCGCTCAACCACTGGAGCGCATATTCCCTCGATGGGCCACACATTTCTGCGGAGGCCTGCAGGCCGGCGCAAAAGGCCGGTCGGTCGGGGTGGCCGAAGATCGCGCAACCGTTGTCGTCGTTCAGCTGAACGCAGCGCACGCCAGCCGGTTTACCGTTCGGCATGCCGGGAATCGGCAAGGTGATCGAGGGAGCGGTGCAGCATGCGCCGCATCCTGCACGGCAGCTGACTTTGTTTGCACTGGCGGACATGGGCAAGTTCGGAAAGAGGGTGCGACAGTATATCTTGGGGCCGATGCGCATGCCGCTCTGCCGTGCTACGTAATCTGTTTGAAATTGCGTGCGTTATTGTCCCGATAACAGCGCGGCGATCGCCCCCGCAGGGGCTTGTGCCTGTACAGTCAGGTCGCTCCGCTTTTCCTCCCAGCTAGCAACGAATTGTTCTGCCCGCTCAAGTTCCTGCGGCGACATTTTCGCGGCCAGCAGGGTTAAGGTGGTCTGGGCGCTTGCACTGACGGACTTTTCCGATATCAGTTTCGACAGTTTGAAGTAGGCATACGCCATCGCATGATCGACCGGACCGACGCGGCCCGAACCGTGCAGATTGGCCAGGTTGTAGGCCGCGATCGCATTGCCCTGATCCGCTGCCAGTTTCCACCATGTCGCGGCGCGTTCGTAGTCACCGCGCTTGTAGCTGATGATCGCGACATCGGACTGGGCTAGCGAGTAACCCGCCTTGGCCGCGATGAGCTTGTACGAATAGGCGCGATCTTCATCGACGGCGACCACCCCGGGGAACTGGCCCGCGAAATAGCATCCGAGCTTGTACGCTCCCAATGGGTCGTTCCCCTCTGCTGACTTCTGAAACCACGCGAATGCCTTTTTTGGATCCTTCGTTACGCTGCCAATTCCATTGTTGTACAGCATTCCCAAGTGATACTGCGCGGCCCGATTGCCTTGCTCAGCCAACGAGCGCAGCCGTGCGGACATGCTTTCGTCGAAAGCGATCGTGGGCGAAGCGAAGGCAAGCAGGATTGCAAACAGATAGAGCCGAAGTTTCATGGGGACGTCCGTATAGGGTAAAAGGAAAGTACGCGGGGCAAAGAATCGTCCCTAATCGCATGGGCGTCAACCCAAGGCGCAAAAGGTGGCGTCCGATGGCGCTGTGGGGGGGGCGTCCTGCGGTACTTGTTAATCTGTTCAAGAAGTAAGAACAAGCGGGCAGAATGCTTGACGACCAGTTAACGCCAGTCTATATTAATGACTCGTAAGTAAGTTACCCGGATGGCAGCACATGGATTGCTCTTTCAATATGAAACCGCGCTGGGAGCGCCGCAAGGACGCGCGCCCCCAGGAGCTTCTGGCGGCTGCGCTGGACTTGTTCGTCGAACGCGGTTTCGCCTCCACCCGGCTGGAAGACGTCGCCAAGCGCGCCGGCGTGTCGAAGGGCACGCTCTACCTGTACTTCACGAACAAGGAAGAACTGTTCAAGGCAGTGGTCCGCAACAGCGTCGTGCCTGCCATCGACGCTGCCGAGGAAGACATCGCCGGCTTCTCGGGCCATAGCGCAGAGCTGCTGCGCCGCGTCGTGCATGGCTGGTGGGACCGCATGGGCAAGACCAACGCCTCCGGCATCATCAAGCTGGTGATGGCCGAAGCGGGCAACTTCCCCGACCTTGCGAAGTTTTATCAGGAAGAAGTCATCGTGCGCGGCACCCGCGCCATGGCCACGATGCTCGATCGCGCCGTCGCGCGTGGCGAGTTCCGTCCGATCGACATCAATGTGATGACCCAGGTGCTGGTCGCACCGGTCTTGATGCTGATGACCTGGAAGCATTCGGTCGGCCCGTGCGCCCATGACCAGCTCGACCCCACTGCCTTCATCGATGCCTTCCTCGACATGGCGCTCAACGGCCTGTTGCCGCCTCCTGCAGTCCAGCCGTGAGTTGCAAAAAGCGCCAGGTCGGCGTTTTCGCGGGTTCATTCCCTTTAAACTGCAGACTGTCGCAATTTCTCGCTGTCTACGAACCCAGATCGCTAAGATGTGGGTTCTGAGGCCGTTCAACGATAAAATATCGGATTATTATTTTCCCACCGAGTCATAAAGATGAATATCGAACAAGCCCGCTTTAACATGATTGAACAGCAGATCCGTCCATGGAACGTGCTGGACCAGGACGTGCTCGACCTGCTGGTAGTCGTCAAGCGCGAGGAATTTGTTCCGGCAGCTTGCAAGGCCTTGGCGTTCGTCGACACCGAAATCCCGCTGCCAGGCGGCGAGGCGATGTTCACGCCGAAGATGGAAGCGCGCATTTTGCAGGAAGTTATGCTCAAGAAGCATGAAACTGTGCTGGAAATCGGCGCGGGCTCCGGCTACATGGCTGCACTGCTGGCGCACAAGGGCCGCCACGTGACGACCGTCGAGATCTCGCCGGAACTGAAAGCGCTGGCTGAGGCGAACCTGGCGCGTGCCGGCGTGGCCAACGTCAGCGTCGAAGAAGGCAACGGCGCTGCCGGCTGGGACAAGGGCGCGCCGTTCGACGTCATCGTGATCTCGGGCGCGCTGGAAGTGCTGCCGGAAGCCTTCCTCAAGCAGGTCAAGGTGGGTGGCCGCATCGCCGCGATCATCGGCGTCGCGCCTGTGATGTCGGTAAACATCATCACCCGCGTTTCGGACACGGCCTACGACACGGTCAAGGTCTTCGAGACCAGCGTCAAGCCGCTGGCCGGTGCGCAAGCTGTGTCGCACTTTACGTTCTAAGGCGGCCTGGCAATGAAACACGTCACCGCACCCGAGCTCGCAGAGTGGCTGGCCGATCCGTCGCGCCCGCGCCCCGTGCTGCTGGACGTGCGTGAGGGATGGGAATGCGAGACCTGCAAGATCGATGGCTCGACCCTGATCCCGATGAACACCGTTCCTGCGCGATTGCAGGAACTCGATGACGATGCCGAGATTGTCTGCATCTGCCATCACGGCGCGCGCAGTGCGGCGGTTGCGACCTTCTTGGAACGCAACGGCTTCACGGATGTGACCAATTTGACGGGCGGAATTCACGCCTGGGCTATGCAGGTCGATAGCACGATGCCGAAGTACTGATCGTCAGCGCTTCGGAATCGGAAACAAGTCAGCTGCAAATTTACTTAACCTTTTGATGACTCCAACGGAGAATGCAATGCAGAAATCCCTTATCGCCGTGCTGATTGCCAGCGCTGTTGTCTCGCTCAATGCACAGGCGGCCGACCTCCTCGACGTGTACAAGCAGGCACTGGCAAACGACGCGGTGTTCGCCAGCGCGCGTGCCTCGGCGGCGGTAGGCAGGGAAAGGGTTCCGCAAGGGCGTTCGCTGTTGTTGCCGACAATTGGCGCAAACGGCGCGATCGTCAAGAACGATACCGATGTCTCGCCATGGAATGAAGGCGCTCCCCTGCCGAACGGCGCGATCGGCACGGTTCCTGGCAGCGCCAGCAACCTGCGCACCAACGAATACACGCTGTCGCTGGTGCAGCCGCTGTTCCGCTGGGCCAACTGGCAGACCTACCAGCAGAGCAAGCTGCTGCAGGCCGTCAGCGAAGCGCAGTTCGCGCAGGCACAGCAAGACCTGATCACCCGCGTGGCGCAGGCTTACTTCGACGTGCTGGCCGCTGAAGACACGCTCGAATCGACCCGCGCGCAGAAGACCGCGACCACCGAACAGCTGGCGTCGGCCAAGCGCAACTTCGAAGTCGGCACCCAGACCATCACCGACACCCACGAAGCTCAGGCCGCGTTTGACCTGGTCGTGGCGCAGGAATTCGCTGGAGTCAATGATCTGGAAGTCAAGCGCACCGCGCTGCAAGCCATTATCGGCACCGCACCATCGGCGCTGGCGCCGCTCAAGCTGGGCGTCGCACTGGCCTCGCCCCAGCCTGCGCTGATCGATCCGTGGGTATCGTCGGCAGAGAGCCAGAACTACGGCGTCGTAGCAGCCCAGCTGGCGCTGGAGTCCGCCAAGCGCGACATCTCGAAGAACCGCGCCGGCCACTACCCGACGCTGGACCTGGTTGCCAACTCGACCCACCGCAAGGTCAATGGCCAGGTCAACGCTTCGGGCACCACGCAGAACAACGCCATTGGCGTGCAGTGGAACATCCCGATCTTCAACGGCTTCGCTGTAACCAGCCGCGTGCGTGAATCGATCGCGCTGGAAGACAAGGCCCGCAACGACCTCGAAGCCACGCGCCGCAACGCAGCACAGTTCGCCCGCCAGGCTTACCTGGGCGTGAACAGCGGGCTGGCGCAAGTCAAGGCGCTGGAAGCGGCCGAAGTGTCGAGCAACTCGGCGCTGGAATCGAACAAGCTGGGCTACCAGGTTGGCGTGCGCATCAACATCGACGTGCTGAACGCGCAGCGCCAGCTGTACTCGACCCGCCGCGACCTGTCGCGCGCGCGTTACGACACCATCGTCAACGGCCTGCGCCTGAAAGCGGCGGCTGGTTCCCTGCGTGAAGACGACCTGATCCCGGTGAACAACCTGCTGCAGAAATAAGCGGCAGTGCAAGGAGAAAACGGCGCCGCGGCGCCGTTTTCTTGTTTCAGAGGCCCGCGCCGCGGCCGCTGTCCTTACGCTCGATAAGCTCGATCTTGTAGCCGTCAGGATCGGTGACGAAGGCGATGACCGTGCTGCCGCCCTTGACCGGACCCGGCTCGCGCGTGACGTTGCCGCCGTTGGTCCGTACCGAGTCGCAGGCTGCGTAGATATCTTCCGCCGAGATCGCGAGGTGCCCGTAGGCCGTGCCCGGTTCGTACCTGTCCACGCCCCAGTTGTAAGTCAGTTCCAACTCGGCGTGATCCGGGTTGTTACCGTAGCCCACGAACGCGAGCGTGTACTTATACTCAGGATTTTCGCTGGTGCGCAGCAGTTTCATGCCGAGCACCCGGGTGTAGAAGTCGATAGAACGCTGCAGGTCGCCGACCCGCAGCATGGTGTGCAGGATACGCATCCTTGCTCCTTGGCTATGTAAAGTAATTCAAGATTCTAAGCGCAAGGGCGAATTCCTGCCGACGCCAGATTCGTCGCTCCCGTACAGGAATGCTCAGCATGGGTTCCCGCGTGCGCGGGAACGACGATTTCAGGCTTCGAGGCGAGCGTCGAGCGTGATTTTTGCGTTGAGCAGTTTCGACACAGGACAGTTGGCCTTCGCGTCCTGCGCAGCGGCGTCGAAAGCTTCCTGGCTGGCGCCTGGAATCTGTGCAACCAGTTGCAGGTGGACTGCCGTGATGGCAAATCCGCCGTCGACTTTATCGAGCGTGACGGTGGCGGTGGTGGCCAAATGCTTGGCGGTCATGCCCGCTTCGCCGAGCCTGCCCGACAGGGCCATCGTAAAGCAGCCCGCGTGCGCGGCGCCGATCAGTTCTTCGGGATTGGTGCCCGGGCCGTTTTCAAAGCGCGTGTTGAAGCCGTACTGCGTGTTGTCGAGTACGCCGCTTTGGGTCGAGATGAACCCTTTGCCGTCTTTGAGTCCGCCACTCCATGCTGCTGATGCTGAACGTTTCATTGGTGCCTCCATGGCTTTTTGGTTTCTAAAGTCATAGAGTGCCACGCTCGCGGCGCGGGAACTGTACGGGGACGCACAGAACCCTGCTGCCGTTATTTTCGCGCTGCGGTGGCTGGCGCCATTGCTGCCGGCGCCGCTGCTGGCGCACCGGCAGGCGTGATGCGCCAGACGATGTTGCCGACATCGTCAGCAAACAGGATCGCGCCGGTCTTGTCGATCGCGACGCCAACCGGGCGGCCGTATGCGCGTTCGTCCTTGCTGAGGAATCCGGTCACGATATCTTGCGGCGGACCGTTCGGCATGCCGCCCGCGAACGGCACATAGATCAGCTTGTAGCCGGAATGCGGCTTGCGGTTCCACGAGCCGTGCTGGCCGACCAGCGCGCCGTTCTTAAACTGCGGCATCAGGTTGCCGTCGTAGAACGCGAGGCCGAGCGAGGCCGTGTGGGCGCCCAGCGCGTAGTCGGGCTTGATGGCTTTCGCCACCAGGTCCGGGCGCGGCGGCTGCGGACGCGTGTCGACGATCTGGCCGTAGTAGCTGTACGGCCAGCCGTAGAAGCCGCCATCCTTGACGGACGTCATGTAGTCGGGCACGAGGTTGTCGCCCAGTTCGTCGCGCTCGTTGACGCTGGTCCAGAGTACCTTGCTCTCCGGATGGAATGCCATGCCGACCGGATTGCGCAAGCCGCCCGCGAAAACGCGGCCCTTGCCGCTGGCGCGGTCGAATTCCCAGATCGCGGCGCGGCCTTCTTCCTTGTCCATGCCGTTTTCACCGACGTTGCTGTTCGAGCCGACCGACACGTACAGCTTGCTGCCGTCGGGGCTGGCCACCAGGCCTTTGGTCCAGTGGTGGTTCATGCCCGCTGGCAGGTCGGCCACCTTGGTGGCTTTCGCGGTGATGCGGGTGTCGCCTTCCTTGTACGGGAATTTGACCAGCGCGTCGGCGTTGGCGATGAACAGTTCATTGCCGACCAATGCCATGCCGAAGGGCGAGGTCAGCCCGTCCAGGAACACCGTGCGCGAGGTGGCCTGGCCGTTCGGCCCGATGCCGCGCAGCAGCGTGATGCGGTTGGCGGAGGGCACGCCGGCGCCGGCCTTTTTCTGTTGCTGCGCCATCACCGCGCCCTTGATCTTTTTGACCACGCCGTCAGGCTTGTGTTCTTCCTTCTTCGGCGGCTTGTTGGTTTCGGCAACCAGTACGTCGCCGTTCGGCAGCACGTACAACCAGCGCGGGTGGTCGAGGCCGCCCGCATACGCATTGATCGCCAGGCCCGCGGCCGCGACGGGACGGGTGCCTTTCGGCCACGGCTGCGCCTTCGCCACGTTCACCGTCGGGATCAGCTGCTCTTCCGGCGCCGGCAGCGTCGGGTTCGGCCCGAAACCGGGTGGCATGGTTTGCGCAACGGCGGCTGCGCAGAGGGCGCTCAGGGCGAGGCCTTTGATCAATACGGCTGGCTTCATTGTTTTTTTCCTCCGGTTGGGGTGACGGTGTCGTGGTGACGCATGCCTTTGGCGGCATCGGCCCGCGGTATTGCCTGGCCGGATCCACCGCCGTGTGGGACGGCCTCTTCGATGCCGCGGACACCGTGCAGGTCGGTGTCGACCAGTCCCTGTTCGAGGTCGCTGGCGGCTTGCTCCATGACCCCGCGCGGTTTGGCGTCCTGCCCATCCGGCGACTCGTCGCGTTCGTGCGGCAGGCGCTTGACCCCGTCATTCCTCGATTTGGCGTCGGTGTTGACCCTGCGGTCGCGTGCTTCGGTAACCATGTCTGCTCCCTCGCTGCTTGCGGTTCAATTGTGCAAAGGGTATCGCTTTGCCAAGAACCCGGTCGCCCAATTGGGCGCGGCCGCGCGAGGTAGCGGCGGTCAGGCCGAAGCGGTCGGTTCCCAGAGTTCGACCTTGTTGCCGTCGGGATCGATAAACCAGCCGAAGCGGCCGTACTCGTAGGAGGCGATGTCGCCTGCCAGGGTGCCACCGGCTTCGGCGACCTGCTTGAGTGCCCCGTCGAGGTCGTCGACGACCAGGTTGAACATGAAGCTGCTGGCCGATGGCGCAAAATATTCGGTGTCCAGCATGAAGGGGCTGAACACGGTGCAGCCGCCGGCCGGCATCGCGGTCGGGAAGAAGGTCGCGTAGTCGGGCGATTCCGACGGCACGCCGAGCGCGCGCTGGTACCACGCCAGCAATGCTTTCGGGTCTTTCGATTTGAAGAAAATACCGCCAACGCCAAGTGCTTTTGCCATGTGTGTCTCCGTGAGGTTTGTTGTTGTCTTGCCGGAAACCGGCGCCACGCCCTATACTGTGCATTCATACAGCCTTCGGAGCGCCGGGGCGAAGTAGCAGCCGCAGGCATTATCGGGTAATCTCCTGCGTGACGCCATCAATCAAACGCCGAGACTTCTATGCCCGATACGCCTGACATGCAGAAAACCATCGCGCTGGTGGTGCGTCCGAATACCGCAGGTATCGAGCAGCCCGTGCAGCAGCTGGTGGACTTCCTGCAGCACAGCGGCTACCACGTGGTGTTCGAGGCGGCCACCGCCGGGCACCTTGCGCTGCCGGGCGTCGAGGCGATGAGCGCGGACCAGATCGGCGCCACCGCCCAGACCGTGGTGGTGTTGGGCGGCGACGGCACCATGCTTGGCATCGCGCGCCAGCTGGCGCCGTACAACGTGCCGCTGGTCGGCATCAACCTCGGGCGCCTCGGCTTCATGACCGACATTTCGGTCGAGCGCATGATCCCGGCGCTGGACGCTATCCTGGGCGGCAAGGCGCGCTCGGAAAAGCGCACCATGCTGGAAGGTTGCGTCAAGCGCAACGGCGAAACCATCCATTGCGGCCAGGCCGTCAACGACGTGGTGGTGGCGCGCGGCGCCGGCGCCGGCATGATCGAGCTGAAGGTGACGGTCGACGGCAGTTTCATGTACAACCAGCGCTCCGACGGCCTGATCATCGCGACGCCGACCGGGTCGACCGCGTACGCGCTGTCGGCCGGCGGCCCGCTGCTGCATCCAAGCCTGGGCGGCATCGCGCTGGTGCCGATCGCGCCGCACGCGCTGTCGAACCGGCCGATCGTGGTGCCCGACACCAGCACCATCACGATCGAAATCGTGGCCGGGCGCGACACCAGCATCAACTTCGACATGCAGACGTTCGCCAGCCTGATGCACGGCGACCAGATCATCATTTCGCGCTCGCCGCACTACATGACCTTCCTGCATCCGGAAGGCTGGACCTACTACGACACGCTGCGCGAAAAGCTGCACTGGAACGAATACCCGGCGGGCGACTGCCGGCCGAAATAACAGAAGACCCCACCTACATGCTGCGTACACTTTCCATCCGCGACTTCGTCATTGTCGATTCGATCGAGCTTGAATTTTCCAGTGGTTTTTCCGTCTTCACCGGCGAGACCGGCGCCGGCAAGTCGATCCTGATCGATGCGCTGCAGCTGGCGCTGGGCGGGCGCGGCGACGCCAGCGTGGTGCGCGAGGGCGCGGCCAAGGCCGACATCACGGCCGACTTCAGCGCCAGCGGCGCTGCCCAGGACTGGCTTGCGCAAAACGAATTCGCGCTTGACGACGGCGGCGCGCTGCTGCGCCGCGTGATCGATAACGCGGGACGCTCGAAGGCCTACATCAACGGCGTCCAGGCCACCGCCACCCAGCTGCGCGACCTCGGCGAACTGCTGGTCGACATCCATGGCCAGCACGCGCACCAGTCGCTTCTGAAACTCGACGCGCAGCGCGCGCTGCTCGACAGCCAGTCGGTGGCGAAGGAGGGCGGCGGCGAGCGGCATGCGCAGGACGTGGCCGCCGCGTACAAGGCGTGGCGCGCGCTATCGCGCCAGCGCGAGGAATTCGAAACCAATGCGAAGAATGTGCTGGTCGAGCGCGAACGTCTCGAGTGGCAGGTGAACGAGCTGGAAAAGCTGGCGGTCAAGCCGGGCGAGTGGGCCGACATCACTAACGAACACAGCCGCCTTTCGCACGCGGCCAGCCTGCTTGAAGGCGCGCAGGAAGCGCTGACCGCGATTTCCGAATCCGAGCATCCGATCCTGTCGCAGATTTCGTCGCTGAACCAGAAGCTGGGCAAGCTGGTCGACATCGACGCGCAGCTGCAGCCGGTGCTCGATTGCATGGAGCCGGCCCGCATCCAGTTGCAGGAAGCGGTGTATGCGCTTAACGATTACCTCGACCGGGTCGACCTCGATCCGGATCGCTTGCGCCAGGTGGAAGGACGCCTTGAAGCGATCCACAGCAGCGCGCGCAAGTTCCGCGTGACGCCCGATGAGCTGCCGGAAGAACACGCGAGCCTGTCAGAAAAACTAAGGCAGCTGGCCGACGCCAGCGATATCGACGGCCTGCGCAAGCAGGAGGAAAAGCTGAAGGCCGAGTACGTGGCCGCGGCAAAAAAACTGTCCGTGGTCCGTACCGGCGCGGCCAAATTGCTGGGCACGCAGGTGACGGCCGCGATGCAGGAACTGAACATGACCGGCGGCAGCTTCGTGGTCGCGCTCAATCCGGTGGATGCTACGGCGCACGGCGTCGAGCAGGTCGAGTTTTTGGTGGCCGGCCACGCGGGCGTGGCGCCGCGTCCGCTGGCCAAGGTGGCGTCGGGCGGCGAACTGGCGCGTATCGCGCTGGCCATCTCGGTGATCACGTCGAATTCGGCCACCACGCCGACCCTGATTTTCGATGAGGTCGACAGCGGCATCGGTGGCGGTGTCGCGGAAGTGGTCGGCCGCCTGCTCAAGCGCCTTGGACAGGAACGGCAGGTGTTGTGCGTCACTCATCTGCCGCAGGTGGCCAGCCAGGCCAACCAGCATTTCCAGGTCGCCAAGGGCACGACGGGTGCCGGCAAGACCGTGTCCCGTATTGACGTACTCGACAATAAGGCACGGGTGGAAGAGGTCGCGCGCATGCTCGGCGGAATAGAGATCACCGCAACAACAAGAAAGCATGCCCGCGAACTATTGGCGTCCTAGAAAACTTATAATAGCGGGCTTTCCGCCCTCATTTTCCGGACCTTCATGCCCTTCCGTAACGAACCACCTTACATTCACGGTGCCGTGGCCAGCAGCGCCGTCGTGCTCGTCAATCTCGGCACGCCCGACGCGCCGACCCGCAAGGCCGTGCGGCGCTACCTGAAGGAGTTCCTGTCGGATCCGCGCGTGGTGGAAATCCCGCGCCTGGTGTGGTGGTTCATCCTGAACATGATCATCCTGCCTTTCCGCTCCGGCAAGTCCGCGAAGAAGTACGCGATGATCTGGACCCGCGAAGGTTCGCCGCTGAAGGTGCACACCCAGAAGCAGGCCGCGCTGCTGCGTGACATGCTGGACGAGCGCGGCCACGGCGACGTCGAGGTAGTGATGGCGATGCGTTACGGTTCGCCGTCGCTGCCGGAGGTACTCGACCAGCTGAAGGCGAAGAATGTCGAGCGTATCGCCATCCTGCCGGCCTATCCGCAATATTCGGGTACCACCACCGCGTCGATCTACGACGCCGTGTTCGCCCACTACGCCGGCGTGCGCAACCTGCCCGAGCTGCGCATGGTGCGCAACTATCACGACAACGAGGCCTACATCACCGCGCTGGAAGAGAGCATCCACGCGTACTGGGAAACGCACGGCCGCGGCGACAAGCTGGTGATGAGCTTCCACGGCGTGCCGAAACGCACGCTGCTGCTGGGCGACCCGTATCACTGCGAGTGCTACAAGACGGCGCGGCTGCTGGCCGAACGCCTGCGCCTGACGCCGGACCAGTACCTCGTGACCTTCCAGTCACGCTTCGGCAAGGCCGAGTGGCTGCAGCCGTACACGGCGCCAACGCTGGAACAGCTGGCGCGCGAAGGCGTGGCGCGGGTCGACGTGGTTTGCCCGGGCTTTACCAGCGACTGCCTGGAAACCCTGGAAGAAATCTCGATGGAAGCGCGCCACGCATTCGAAGCGGCTGGCGGCAAGGAATTCAATTACATCCCGTGCCTGAACGAATCGCCGGCATGGATCACGGCGCTGGCGGAAATCACCGAGCAGCACATCATCGGCTGGCCGACGATGCTGACCCAGTCGCAGCGCGACGCGCGCCAGAGCGATGCCGCAACCGGACGGGCGAACGCCGCGGCCATGGGTGCGAGCTAAGCCACCGTCGGGATGACGCCCGGCTATAAAGGGCTCGCTGGTCCTGCACAATTGACAACCCACATTTACAGCCTGTTAAAATAGCAGGCTGACATGCATAATTCCCGCCTTATGGAAAAGCCAGCTCGGCATAGCAGAGCCATGCCACAGTAAGGACGGTATAGGCGAAGACGCTAGCGGCGAGCAGTGACAGCTTCATGACGAACTCCGGTTGATAATTCAATATTAGTTCGTTCCGTCTGCACAAGATTGCTCAAATTGGTAAGACTTGTAACCGTAGTTACAACTTGCTTTTAGCACTCATCGCGACAGAGTGCTGGTAATGCCCTTGAAGTTGTAGGCTAAAGCCCCATCTGCGGGAAAGTGTAGTTAGCAAGACACGTCAAACCACCATCCAAGTCATTGATAGTAGGAGCTTTTTCGATGCAAGACCAAGAAAACAAGGATGTGTCCAGCACGCCCGACGACGAAACCATCCAGGTAACGCCGGCAACCGGTGCGGACGAAGGCGTCTCGAACCTGGAAGAGCAACTGAGCGCCACCGAAGCAAAACTGGCTGAAACGCACGACGCGTTCATGCGCGCCAAGGCCGAGGCCGAAAATATCCGCCGCCGCGCCCAGGAAGACGTCAGCAAGGCGCACAAGTTCGCCATCGAAGGCTTCGCTGAAGCCATGGTGCCGGTGCGCGACAGCCTGGAAATGGCGCTGAAAGTCGAAGCGCCGACGGTGGAATCGCTGAAGGAAGGCGTCGAATTGACGCTGAAGCAGCTGAGCGCGGCATTCGAACGCAACCGCCTGATCGAAATCGTTCCGGCAGTGGGCGACAAGCTTGACCCGATGAAGCACCAGGCCGTGGCCGTCGTGCCAGCCGACCAGGAAGCGAACACCGTCGTCAACGTGTTGCAAAAAGGTTACATGATCGCCGACCGCCTGTTGCGCCCGGCCATCGTCACAGCGGCACAAGCGAAATAAATACGCGACGAGGCTTCGTAAGCTCTTGAAAGCGCGAAGTTTTTCCAAATATCCGAATCATCTGAAAACATAGTAATTAAAAGGACAACATCATGGGCAGAATTATCGGTATCGACCTGGGGACCACTAACTCCTGCGTCGCGATCATGGAAAATGGTCAGCCAAAGGTAATCGAAAACGCTGAAGGCGCGCGTACCACGCCTTCCATTATTGCTTACCAGGATGACGGCGAAATCCTCGTCGGTGCGCCGGCCAAGCGCCAGGCAGTCACCAACCCGAAGAACACGCTGTTCGCAGTCAAGCGCCTGATCGGCCGCAAATTTGACGAGAAAGAAGTGCAGAAGGACATCGGCCTGATGCCTTACTCGATCAACAAGGCGGACAACGGCGACGCATGGATCAGCGTGCGCGACAAGAAACTGGCGCCGCCGCAGATCTCGGCTGAAGTCCTGCGCAAGATGAAGAAGACCGCTGAAGACTACCTCGGCGAAGAAGTCACCGAAGCGGTCATCACCGTTCCGGCTTACTTCAACGACTCGCAGCGCCAGGCAACCAAGGACGCCGGCCGCATCGCCGGCCTGGACGTCAAGCGCATCATCAACGAGCCGACCGCGGCCGCGCTGGCATTCGGCCTGGACAAGACCGACAAGGGCGACCGCAAGATCGCCGTGTATGACCTCGGCGGCGGTACCTTCGACGTGTCGATCATCGAAATCGCGGATGTGGACGGCGAAAAGCAGTTCGAAGTGCTGTCGACCAACGGCGACACTTTCCTGGGCGGCGAAGACTTCGACCAGCGCATCATCGACTACATCATCGACGAGTTCAAGAAGATCAACGGCCTCGACCTGAAGAAGGATCCGATCGCACTGCAGCGCATCAAGGCGTCGGCCGAGCGCGCGAAGATCGAACTGTCGTCGTCGCAGCAGACCGAAATCAACGAGCCGTACATCGCCATGGCGAACGGCGCGCCGGTCCACCTGAACCTGAAGATGACCCGCGCCAAGCTGGAATCGCTGGTTGAGGAACTGATCGACGCGACCATGGAGCCATGCCGCATCGCGATCAAGGATGCCGGCGTCAAGGTTTCGGACATCGACGACATCATCCTGGTCGGCGGCATGACCCGTATGCCTAAGGTGCAGGAAAAGGTCAAAGAATTCTTCGGCAAGGACCCGCGCAAGGACGTCAACCCGGACGAAGCCGTCGCAGTTGGCGCGGCGATCCAGGGCTCGGTGCTGTCGGGCGAGCGCAAGGACTTGCTGTTGCTGGACGTTACCCCGCTGTCGCTGGGTATCGAAACGCTGGGCGGCGTGATGACCAAGATGATCCACAAGAACACCACGATCCCGACCAAGTTCAGCCAGGTGTTCTCGACCGCGGACGACAACCAGCCTGCGGTGACCATCAAGGTCTTCCAGGGCGAGCGTGAAATCGCCGCCGGCAACAAGGGCCTGGGCGAGTTCAACCTCGAAGGCATCCCGCCAGCATCGCGCGGCACGCCGCAGATCGAAGTGACCTTCGACATCGACGCCAACGGCATCCTGCACGTCGGCGCGAAAGACAAGGCTACCGGCAAGGAAAACAAGATCACCATCAAGGCGAACTCTGGCCTGACGGAAGAAGAAATCCAGAAGATGGTCAAGGACGCCGAGCTGAACGCGGAAGAAGACAAGAAGGTCAAGGAACTGGCGGAAGCGCGCAACCAGGGCGACGCCCTGGTGCACTCGACCCGCAAGTCGGTGACCGAATACGGCGACAAGCTCGAAGCCGGCGAGAAGGAAAAGATCGAAGCGGCGATCGCCGACCTGGAAGGTTCGCTGAAGTCGGGCGACAAGGCCGAGATCGACGCCAAGGTGGCGGCACTGTCGACCGCGTCGCAGAAGCTGGGCGAGAAGATGTACGCCGACATGCAGGCGCAGCAGGCAGCCGGCGGTGAAGGCGGCCAGGGCGGCCAGCCAGGCGGCGAGCAGCAGAAAGCCGACCAGGACGACGTCGTCGATGCCGACTTCAAGGAAGTCAAAGACGCGAAGTAAGCAATATAATGGAGGGCGGGCGCGAAGGCAGCGCCCACGAACATGGCCGAGCCGGTGACCTTTTGGTTCGCGGCTCGGTTTTTTTGCATGATGAAGTAAGTTAGCAGATAGACAGCAAGGTGCCCGACATATGGCAAAGCGTGATTTTTACGAGATCCTCGGGGTCGCCAAGAATGCTTCGGAAGAAGAGATCAAGAAGGCTTATCGCAAGCTCGCGATGAAATACCATCCGGACCGCAATCCTGACAGTAAAGAATCGGAAGAGAAGTTCAAGGAAGTTAAAGAAGCCTACGAGATGCTGACCACGCCGGAAAAGCGCGAGGCATACGACCGTTACGGCCACGCAGGCGTCGACCCGAACATGGGTGGCGGCGGCGGATTCGGCGGCGGCGGTTTCGCCGACAGCTTCGGCGACATTTTCGGCGACATCTTCGGCGGCGGCGGCCGCGGCCGCAATGCCGGCCCGCAGGTGTACCGCGGCGCCGACCTGCGCTACAACCTCGAGATCACCCTCGAGCAGGCCGCGCACGGTTTCGACACCACCATCCGCGTACCAAGCTGGGACAAGTGCGACACCTGCCACGGCAGCGGCGCCAAGCCAGGCACCTCGCCGACCACTTGCACCACGTGCGCCGGCCACGGCCAGGTCCGCATGCAGCAGGGCTTCTTCAGCATCCAGCAAACCTGCCCGAAGTGCCATGGCAGCGGCAAGGTCATCACCGACCCGTGCGCGCCATGCGGCGGCCAGGGGCGCATCAAGCGCAACAAGACGCTGGAAGTGAAGATCCCGGCCGGTATCGACAACGGCATGCGCATCCGCTCGTCGGGCAACGGCGAGCCGGGCACCAACGGCGGACCGCCGGGCGACCTGTATGTGGAAATCCACATCAAGCCGCACGCCGTGTTCCAGCGCGAAGGCGACGACCTGCACTGCGAAATGCCGATCTCCTTCGTCAAGGCGACGCTGGGCGGCGAGATCGAAGTACCGACCCTGTCGGGCAAGGTATCGTTTACGATTCCCGAAGGTACCCAGTCGGGCAAGACCTTCCGCCTGAAGTCGAAGGGCATCAAGGGCGTGCGTTCCGGCTACGCGGGCGACCTGTTCTGCCACGTGGTGGTCGAGACGCCGGTCAAGCTGACCGACAAGCAGAAAGACCTGCTGCGCGAATTCGAGCGCCTGACGGTCGAAGGCGGCGCCAAGCACAGCCCGCAAAGCAAGGGATGGATGGACAAGGTCAAGGACTTCTTCGAGTAAGAAGCGATCACCGAACCGCTGGCGCCGAAGGGCGGCCAGCGGTTTTTTTACGAACAAAGGAAATAAGATGAGCAACGACCAGAAACCGCACGGCCTGACCACCGAAGAACTGTTCAAGCGCAACCAGGACTGGGCCGCGTCGCGTGTCGCCGAAGACCCGGGCTACTTCAAGAACCTGGCCTCGCAGCAGACCCCGGAATACCTGTGGATCGGCTGCTCCGACAGCCGCGTGCCCGCCAACGAGCTGCTCGGCATGGCGCCGGGCGAACTGTTCGTACACCGCAATATCGCCAACGTGGTCGTGCATTCCGACCTGAACTGCCTGACCGTGCTGCAGTTCGCGATCGACGTGCTGAAGGTCAAGCACATTATCGTTTGCGGCCACTACGGCTGTTCGGGCGTGCACGCCGCGATGGTCAACCGCCGCGTGGGCCTGGCCGACAACTGGCTACGCCATGTGCAGGACGTCAACCAGAAGCATGAACGTTACCTCGGCGACGTCTTGCCGAGCAAGGAAAGGGCGGAGCGCCTGGTCGAGCTGAACGTTGTCGAGCAGGTGGTCAACGTCGCCCAAACCACGATCGTGCAGGACGCGTGGGAACGCGGCCAGCCGCTGACCGTGCACGGCTGGGTGTACGGCCTGCAGGACGGCTTGCTGCGCGACCTCGGCATGAACGTCAGCGGCGCCGAAGAGCTTGCGCCGCAGCTGAAGGCGCGCATGGAAATGTACGAAGCATCGATGCAATGAGCAACGACCTGCACGCCATTCGCGACGCGGTTCGTACCTTCGTGGACGAGCGCGACTGGGACCAGTTCCACACGCCGAAGAACCTGGCGTGTGCGCTGTCGGTGGAAGTGGCGGAGCTGCTGGAACACTTCCAGTGGCTGCAGGCCGGCCAGCGCGAGGAGCTCGGCGAAGCGAAGCTGGAACAGGTGCGCCACGAGATGGCCGATGTGATGGTCTACCTGGTGCGCATTGCGGACAAGCTCGACGTCGATCTCGGCGCAGCGGTGATCGAAAAGATGGCGCTGAACCGCGCCAAGTATCCCGCCGATATGGTGCGTGGCGACGCGCGCAAATATCACGAATACAAAGATCGAGGTATCAACCCATAAGAGGAAGGGTGGTTAGTCGGGCGAAATTATTGTGAATACCTTAGGCGCCTTAAACATCGAAGGCATTGACACGATGACGACGACTGACCGAGTCCCCAATTCGGTGACTAACTCATGCGCGCGTCGCCAATGTAGCGTATCTGTCCTTTGGCGCAAGCTCCTAGCATTCCAGTATGTCCATTTCGGCTATCAATTACGGGAGCCCTCAAAATAGTGGGACGTTATCCATAGCGCATAAGCGCTATGGATAACGTGGCCATTAACGTGATCCGTCCCGTCCTCTAAGCATTGGCATCATCTTTTCGGATGGCTAGACTGCAGTTTTGATGCTATTCTTGGCTGAATTATCGCGCACTATTTATGGAAGTTTTCGCGATCCACGAAAGGGGAAGTAATGCTGTCATTCTCTACCGAATTTCCTGTGCCACCCTCAGTGTCACGTCAAGAATTCTGCGATCTGGTAAAAACGTGGATTTCAGGTTCGCGCTACACTCGATTTAAATTTCAGGCCATTTCTGATCTCGGGGCTGGCGAAAGCTGGGAGGCAATTGAAGATAGTGAAATAATTGAATCCCTGGCCGAGGTCACTGCGGACACCGAATCAGTTGCGATAACTTATAGAAAGCAAGACGCGGATTTCGAGTGGATATCGACGGTTGTTCTTGCGATTTTGCCGTCGTCATCATGGATCAGCGTAAGAGTTGAGTGTGAGCCACTCCATCCCAGAGCTAGAGTACCGAACGCTCGAAAACCGGTTTTGGTTAAGCTACTATTGGAAAAATTCGGTGGAGGAGTCGATGGTGCCTTTAAAGTAGGTGCTGCACCAATAGTTCTTACCCAATCCGAGCTAGACCTCGCAACCAAGTGCATCGAAGGCGACACGGGTTCGTACTTGCCGATTGTGTATGTAAGTGCTGCTTTTAACGGGGTTCACCTCGTTGATCCCCATGACCTGGCGAGGGATTTAGCCGGAATGGCCCACGTCGTAGTGGAGCCAGATCGAGCGTTTTCCTTGAACTTGATGGAAGAGGTTCAGCGGAAGAATCCGTACGGAGGAACGATTGCGCTTTATTGGCCAGAGGGAGGCGGGCGCCGTTCGTTCTTTGCGCGACCGGGAACCGAAACGCCTGACCATTTACTCGAAGCGATTTTTGACGAGATTCGTCTTTCGATGATAAACCGCAGGCCGTTGACCCGGTGTACGTTAGCAGCCGTAAAAGAATTAAAATCAAGGCGGCTTATCAATGCTTTGAAGGACGTTGGATCCGCAGAGGTTGATAAATATATTGAGGCGTTCGAGGCCGACCTTCAATCAAAAATTGCGTCTCTCCAGGCAGCAGAATCGGAGATTGATCGACTGAAAGCGGAAATCCGCCGATACGAAGCGCAGGAAACGGCAGCGGTCGGTCTGGCGTTGAATACCGGAGCAGAGCGCGATTTTTACGATGGAGAACTGCATGGTATCGTTCATGACGCAATCTCGGCGGAAATTTCGCGCGTCCCAGCAGATAGCCGCCGACTCCACGTTCTTCAAGCGCTTCAAGCCGCAAACGCAATCGCAGAAGGAAGGACTAACTATCGCGAAAAGATAAAAGAGCTCCTGCGTGGGTATCAGAGTATGGATAACCGTACAAAGAGGGAGCTTGAAATGATCGGATTTACGATTACCGAGCAGGGAAAGCACAATAAACTTGTATATCGGGACGATGACCGATATACGTTTACGCTGGCTAAATCGGGAAGCGACCATCGGGGCGGACTGAACGCGGCTGGGGATATAAGCCGACTTCTGTTTTCGTAGGTTTGTTACGGTTGTACGCCATCCCGATGCCAACTATGGAGGAGGGGAGCGCGAATGCCCGTCGGTGATTCCTTGTGCGTTAGCGCGAATATATGTCACCGATCGTTCGCCGTGCGACCGATTTTTTTGGACCCTAGAGGTACGGGCCGCGCAGAGGTCAGGGGTGCAAAAAGCTAAGAACAATAATGAATAAAAATATGCAATCGGGCTCACCAATCGCAGCCGTGCAGGCCCAGCTGGACGCTTTCAATGCCCGCGACATTGATGCCCTGATGGCCGCCTACGCGCCTGATGCGGAGCAGTACCAACTGCACGGCGACCTGCTGGCGCGCGGCCACGAACAGATGCGTCCGCGCTTCCTGCTACGGTTCCAGGAGGCGGACCTGCACGCCCGGCTGATCTCGCGCACGGTGATGGACAATGTCGTCGTCGATTTCGAAATCATCACGCGTAACTTCCCTGAGGGACTCGGAACAATTGAGATGCTGTGTGTTTACGAGGTCAGCGGCGGACGTATCCAGAAGGCGTCGTTTGCTTCTGGCCGCACCACGTTAGCGCGTGCTCAAGGAGCTTCGATTTAACTTGGGAAGTGTCGCGGAAGCGGGATAGCGAACAGAACGACGAATTAAAAGAGTGATACGGTCGGGCTTGGTTCTAACGACACAAAGCCAAACCCATGTTCGAATTCATCGTCGATTTTCTCATTAGCAGTGGCTACCTCGTAGTATTCCTCTTGATGGGGCTGGAAAACATCTTCCCGCCAGTCCCTTCTGAAATGATCATGCCGTTTGCCGGCTTCATCGTCGCCCGTGGCGACCTTGGGCTGGTAGGTGTGCTGCTGGCCGGAACGGCAGGCTCGGTCATCGGAACCTTGCCGTGGTTCTATGCCGGCAAGGCATTCGGCCACGAGCGCCTGCGCCGTCTGTCCGCGCGCTGGGGACAGTGGCTGACCGTGACGCCCGACGAAATGGACAAGTCGCTGGCGACCTTCGAAAAGCACGGCACCAATGCAGTATTGTTTGGACGCCTGTTGCCAGCCATCCGCACCTCGATCTCAATCCCGGCAGGCATGCGGAAATGCGCGCGCTGCTGTTCCTCGCATGGTCGACGATTGGCTCGCTCGCGTGGTGCGGCGTGCTGACCGGCGCCGGATTCGTCCTGGAAGCGAACTACGAGGCGGTCGCGAAGTATGTCGATCCGTTTTCCAAGGGCATCCTCGGAATCCTGGTTGCGTACCTGTATCGCCTCGTGACATTCCGGGCCGAACCCGCAAGCCGGCCCGATTGAACCTTACACGCCGCCCATGCAGATGTACTTGATGACGAGGTAATCGTCCATCCCGTACACCGATCCCTCGCGCCCGAGACCGGATTGCTTGACGCCGCCGAACGGCGCGACTTCGTTCGAAATCAAGCCGGTATTCACGCCAACCATCCCGCTCTCGAGCGCCTCGGCCACGCGCCACACGCGCCCGATATCGCGTGAATAGAAATACGCGGCCAGGCCGAATTCCGTATCGTTGGCCATCGCAATGACTTCGTCCTCGGTCGTAAAGCGGAACAGCGGCGCCAGTGGGCCGAAGGTCTCTTCTCCCGCCACCTGCATCGACGTGGTGACATCCGCCAGCACGGTCGGCTGGAAGAAGCTGTGCCCCAGTTCGTGGCGTTTGCCGCCGGCCATCAGGCGCGCGCCTTTCGACAGCGCGTCGGCGATGTGCTGCTCAACCTTGACCACTGCCTTTTCCTCGATCAGCGGGCCTTGCGTCACGCCAGCTTCCACGCCGTTGCCGACCTTCAGCTTGCCGACTGCGGCGACCAGCTTCTCGGCGAATTTCTCGTAGATTCCGTCCTGCACGTACAGGCGGTTCGCGCATACGCAGGTCTGCCCGGCATTGCGGTACTTCGACGCGATCGCGCCTTCCACAGCGGCATCGACATCGGCGTCGTCGAACACGATGAACGGCGCGTTGCCGCCCAGCTCCAGCGACAGTTTCTTGATGGTCGACGCGCATTGCTGCATCAGGATGCGGCCGACCTGGGTCGAACCGGTGAAGCTGACCTTGCGCACGATCGGGTTGCTGGTCATCTCCAGGCCGATGGCCTTGGAGTCGCCCGTCAGCACGCTGAATACGCCTTTCGGCAGGCCGGCGCGTTCGCCCAGCACGGCCAGCGCCAGCGCCGAGAACGGCGTCAGCTCGGCCGGCTTGACGACGATCGGGCAGCCCGCAGCCAGCGCAGGGCCCACCTTGCGGGTGATCATCGCCGCAGGGAAGTTCCATGGCGTAATCGCCGCGCACACGCCGATTGGCTCCTTGGTGACAACGATGCGGCGGTCCGGCCATGGCGACTGCAGCGTATCGCCGGCAACGCGCTTGCCTTCCTCCGCGAACCATTCGATGAAGGAGGCCGCATAGGTGATTTCGCCCTTGGCTTCGGCCAGCGGCTTGCCCTGTTCCGCGGTCATGATCAGGGCGAGGTCGTCCGCGTTTGCCAGCATCAGGTCGTTCCAGGCGCGCAGGATCGTGCTGCGTTCCTTGGCGGTCTTCTTGCGCCACGCCGGCCATGATGCGTTGGCAGCCTCAATGGCGCGCCGGGTTTCGGCCTGGCCCATGTGCGGCACGGTGCCGAGGCGCTCACCCGTCGCCGGGTTGATCACGTCGATGGTGCTGGCGTCGTCCGCGTCGCACCATTCGCCGTCGATGAAACTTTGCTGGCGCAGCAGGGAAGGGTCTTTCAGGTTCAGCATGGCATTTCCTCAATCATGTTCGACAGTTCAGATATCACATACTAGCCCGTTTTTACGCTGCAGGTTGGCGGCAGCCCCCGGACATTGTTGGCGTTGAGAAAGTAATCAAAGCGATAACTTGAGTGTTGGCATTGTTCTCCGCTTCCCGGTAAGCTCTACCTTCATACCCGTCACACTTTGACGTGGATCAAGAGCTACTCGCGTTCAGTCGAGATAGGATTTAAGATGGGCTGAACGCGACACTAACGGAAAGGTGAGAGATGCGCCGCCCCATCGTTATCGTTCCAGCCTGCATGCGCGACATCGGGGAGCATCCCTACCATGCCGTCCAGTACAAGTACATCGACGCAGTTGTCCAGGGAGCTGGCTGCGCACCGCTGATCGTGCCGGCGCTTGGCGACGCCTTCGATCTCGACACCGTGCTTGCCAGTGCCGACGGCATCATGCTGACCGGTTCTGCGTCCAACGTGCACGCCAGCTATTACGCGCAGGACGTGCGCGACCCAGCCTTGCCGCTCGACCCGGCGCGCGACGCCACCACCTTGCCGCTGATCCGCGCCGCCATCAAACGCGGCGTGCCGATCTTCGCGATCTGCCGCGGCTTCCAGGAAATGAACGTGGCGCTTGGCGGCAGCCTGCACCAGGCGGTGCAGGAAGTGGCTGGCATGATGGACCACCGCGAAAATCCCGACGACTCGCTCGACAACCAGTACGGGCCGAAACACCCGATCGAATTGGTCCCGGGCGGGCTGCTGTCGCGCATCCTCGGCGGCGTCGACGAAATCGTCGTCAACTCGCTGCACGGCCAGGGTATCGACCGCCTCGGCGTCGGCATCGTCATTGAGGCCACCGCCCACGACGGGCTGGTCGAAGCGTTCTCGGTGCCGTCGGCGCCGTTTGCATTGGCGCTTCAATGGCACCCGGAGTGGCGCCTCCTCGAGAACCCCGATTCGGTGAAACTGTTCGGCGCTTTCGGGCAAGCGTGCCAGGCGTACCAGGAACGACGTTTGGGACTGAAATGATGAACCCCTGCCAGGAATGGGCCGCCTGCCGCGTGCCCTAGCGCCGCTCTCATCCACGCCGATCCACGCGCGCGCGGCCGATGCCGGCCCGCCGCCCCGAGCATGACACTAGAGAGAGCATGATGGCAATTCGCGAAAACTTTACTTATACCGATATGGATTTGTGGCTCAATGAAAAGCGAGTCACCGAAATCGAATGCCTGGTTCCCGACCTGACCGGCGTCGCCCGCGGCAAGATCCTGCCGCGCGCGAAATTCACGCAAGACCGCGGCATGCGCATCCCGGAAGCGGTGCTGGGCATGACCGTGACGGGCAACTACCCGGTCAATGACGGCCCGTACGACCGCGCCATTTCCGCCACCGACCGCGACATGATCCTGAAGGCCGACCCGACCACCATCACGATGGTGCCGTGGGCCGCCGATCCGACCGGGCAGGTGATCCACGACTGCTATTTCGCCGACGGCAAACTGGTCGACTTCGCGCCGCGCACGGTGCTGCGCCGCGTGCTGAAGCTGTACGAAGAGAAGGGCTGGAGGCCGGTGGTCGCGCCGGAACTGGAGTTCTACCTCACCGCCAAGAACATCGACCCGGACCTGCCTTTGAAGCCGCCGATCGGCCGCAGCGGCCGCGCCGAGACCAGCCGCCAGGTGTATTCGATCGACGCGGTCAACGAGTTCGACCCGCTGTTCGAGGACATCTACGACTACTGCGAAATGATGAACCTCGACGTCGACACGCTGATCCACGAGATCGGCGCCGGCCAGATGGAGATCAACTTCCTGCACGGCGACCCGCTCGGCCTGGCCGACAAGGTGTTCTACTTCAAGCGCACCTTGCGCGAAGCGGCGCTGAAACACGACATGTACGCCACCTTCATGGCCAAGCCGATGGCGGGCGAGCCGGGTTCGGCGATGCACGTGCACCAGAGCGTGGTCGACGCCAAGACCGGCTGGAACATCTTCAGCAACGAGGACGGTTCTTCGTCGCCGCTGTTCAAGCACTACATCGGCGGCCTGCAGCGCTACATGCCGTCGGCGATGGCGATCGTCGCGCCCTACGTTAATTCGTACCGCCGCATCGTGCGCCACACGGCGGCGCCGATCAACATCCAGTGGGGCCTCGATAACCGCACGGTGGGCTTCCGCGTGCCGGAATCCGGGGTGCAGGACCGCCGCGTCGAGAACCGCATCATCGGCGCCGACGCCAACCCGTACCTTGCGCTGGCCGTCACGCTGGCGTGCGGCTACCTCGGCATGACCGAGCAGCTGGAACCGACCCCGATGATGGGCGGCAGCGCCTACGACATGCCGTTCGAGCTGCCGCAAGGCCTGCCGGAAGCGCTGGCGCAGTTGCGCGCCGAGGACAAGCTGCGCACCGTGCTTGGCGAGCGCTTTATCGACGTGTACGCTGCCATCAAGGACCTGGAACACCAGGAATTCATGACTGTCATCAGTCCGTGGGAACGCGAGCATTTGCTGCTTCACGTCTGACCCTGAACGCACAACGGGAGGCCATCATGGCAGCAATCTCAGAAACCAAAACCGGGGTCCAGCAGGACTTCGACACCAGCGCCGTGCGCGAACTCGATTCGGCGCACTTCATCCATCCGTTCACCGACCATGCCGCGCTGGCCGTCAAGGGCGCGCGCGTGATGGTGCGCGGCGAAGGCATCTACCTGTGGGACTCGGACGACAACAAGATCCTCGACGGCATGTCGGGCCTGTGGTGCGTGAATGTGGGCTACGGCCGAACCAGTATTTCGCAGGCGGTCTATCGCCAGATGGAGACGCTGCCGTTTTATAACAGCTTCTTCAACACCACCAACGTACCGGCGGTGCAGCTGGCCACGCTGCTGGCCAGCATCGCGCCGCCGCAGTTCAAGCACGTGTTCTTCACCAGTTCGGGCTCGGAGGCCAACGACACCAATGTGCGCATGGTGCGGCGCTACTGGGACCTGATGGGGTACAAGGACCGCCACACCATCATCGGCCGCTACAACGGCTATCACGGCAGCACGGTGGCTGGTGCGGCGCTGGGCGGAATGGCGGGCATGCACGCGCAGGGCGGCATGATTCCGGGTGTGGCCCACATCGGCCAGCCAAATTACGCGGAGTCGGGCCGCGGCATGACGGAAGCCGAATTCGGCATCGTCGCCGCCGGCTGGCTGGAGGAGAAGATCCTCGATCTCGGGCCCGAAAAGGTCGCGGCCTTCATCGGCGAGCCGGTGCAGGGCGCGGGTGGCGTGATTATCCCGCCGGCGACCTACTGGCCGGAGATCCAGCGCATCTGCGACAAGTACGACATCCTGCTGATCGCCGACGAAGTGATCACCGGCTTCGGCCGCCTGGGCACCATGTTCGGCTCGGAGCTCATGCAGATCAAGCCTGACCTGATCACGTTCGCCAAAGGCGTCACCTCCGGCTACGTGCCGCTGGGCGGGGTACTGGTGGGCAGCCGCATGGCCAGCGTGCTGATCGAAAAGGGCGGCGACTTCAACCACGGTTTCACGTATTCAGGCCATCCGGTGGCCTGCGCGGCGGCGCTGGAGAACCTGCGCATTATCCAGGACGAGCAACTGGTAACCGCGGTGGCGGTCGACACCGGCCCTTACCTGCGCCAGAAGTTCGCGACGCTGGCTGACCATCCGCTGGTCAGCCATCCTGACGCCTGCGGTTTCGTCGCCGGTCTGAACCTGGTGCGTAAAAAGGCGGAGGTGGTGCACGACTGCGAGCCGTTCGACTCGGCCGATGGCGTCGGCATGATCTGCCGTGGCCACATGTTCAGCAACGGGATCATCATGCGCGCCGTCGGCGACCGCATGATCATCGCGCCGCCGCTGGTCATGACGCAAGCGCAGATCGACGAGATGGTCGGGCGCATCCGTGACGCCCTGGATGCCACGCTGGCCGACCTGCGCCAGCGCGGCCTGTTCCGCTAATCAGATTTCGCGGCGGTCCTGCAGCGCCTGCGGCAGGACCGATCCGGCGAACATGCCGATGAAGGCGGCGATCAGGCCGGCCAGCTGGCCAGGGAAGTGCTGGCCGAAGCTCGAAATCTGCGGGAAGAAGATGATCCACGTCGCCATCCCCGCCGCAACCGACATGATCGCGCCCTGCGTCGTCGCGCGCTTCCAGTACAGGCCCACCACCAGCGGCACGAATGCGGCCACCAGCGTGACCTGGTAAGCAGTCGATACCAGTTCGTAGATCGAGGTCCCCTGCATGGCAATCGCGTAGGACAGTACCAGCGCGGCAAACACCACGATTGTGACGCGCATGGCGAACAGTTGCTGGCGGTCGGTCATTCCCGGGCGCAGGTGCTTGAGGATGTTCTCGACGAAGCTGGTGGACGGCGCCAGCAAGGTCGCCGACGATGTGCTCTTGATCGCCGACAGCAGCGCGCCGAAGAAGATGATCTGCATAATCAGCGGCATCTTGGTCATCACGAAGGTCGGCAGCAGGCGCTGGTAGTCGTTCTTTGCCATCGCGAGACCGGCGTCGCCCATCACCAGCACGGCGCTGGTGACGATGAACATCGGGACGAAGGCGAACAAGATGTAGCTGGCGCCGCCGATGATCGCGCCGGTGCGCGCGGTCGGCGCGTCCTTGGCCGACATCACGCGCTGGAACACGTCCTGCTGCGGGATACTGCCGAACATCATCGTGACACCTGCCCCGATGAAGAAAATAATATCGTTAAAGGTCGGCGGCGGCAGGAAGCGCCACAACTGGCCCTGGTCGGCCATCGCGAACACCTGGTCGGCGCCGCCCGCCAGTTCGGCCGAGAAGAACGCGATGATCGACAGGCCGATCACCAGCACGATCATCTGGACGAAGTCGGTCAGCGCGACCGCGAGGAAGCCGCCCACCACCACATAGATCAGCACCGCGAGCGTGCCGACGATCATGCCGGCAGCCTCCGACATCGCGCCGTTGGTCAACACCGTGAACACCAGTCCGAGCGCGGTGATCTGCGCCGCCACCCAGCCCAGGTAGCTCATGATGATGGCGACCGAGCAGAACACCTCGATGCCTTTGCCGTAGCGCTGGCGGTAGTAGTCGCCGATGGTCAGCAGGTTAAGCTTGTACAGCTTGGCGGCGAAGAACATGCCGACCAAAATCAGGCACATGCCGGCGCCGAACGGATCTTCCACCACGGCGTTCAGGCCGCCCTGCACGAAGCGCGAGGGAATGCCCATAACCGTCTCGGTGCCGAACCAGGTGGCGAAGGTGGTGGTCACAACCATGATCAGCGGCAGGCTGCGGCCCGCGACGGCGAAATCGGTGGTGTTCTTGATGCGGGTGCCCGCCCATACCCCCAATGCAAGCGTACCCAACAGATAGAGCACGACAGAGGTAATCAAGGTGTAGTTCATGTAGGTGAGCTCCGCGCTGCGAGATTTGCTGACTGGAAAATTGGGCGATTATAGCTGTAGAAAGCGGGCTTATCGACGGCGGAAATGCAAAAAAACCGGCTCGCGCACCGAATTTCCGTTGTCAGTTAAGCTATAGGCGGGTTTCGAGCGTAATCAGATTCAGGAGCGATACATGGCACAGTGGCACGAGCGCGCCAGCGCATTGAAAATCGACGGCCGCGCCTTCATCGGCGGGCACCGGGTGTGGGCAAATTCGGGGCAGCAGTTCGAAAACGTATCCCCGGTCGACGGGCGCAAGCTCGGCATGATGGCGCGCTGCGACGGCGCCGACGTCGATGCCGCGGTCGCCGCCGCGCGCGCCGCTTTCGAGGACAGGCGCTGGGCGCGCAAGGCGCCGGCCGCGCGCAAGCGCGTGCTGATCAGGTTCGCCGAACTGATGCTCAAGCACTCCGACGAGCTGGCGCTGCTGGAAACGCTCGACATGGGCAAGCCGATCAAGTACAGCCAGAACGTCGATGTGGCGCTGGCGGCGAACTGCATCCGCTGGTACGGCGAGGCGATCGACAAGATCTACGACCAGATCGCGCCAACCGGAGAGGACTCGCTGGCGCTGGTCACGCGCGAGCCGGTCGGCGTGGTGGGCGCCATCGTGCCATGGAATTACCCGATGCTGATGGCCGCGTGGAAGATCGGGCCTGCGCTGGCGGCCGGGAACAGCCTGGTGCTCAAGCCCTCCGAAAAATCACCGCTGACCGCGCTCCGCATGGCCGAAATCGCCATCGAGGCCGGCCTGCCGCCCGGTGTGTTCAATGTGGTGCCCGGCTTCGGGCACGAAGCCGGGGCGGCGCTGGCTTCGCACATGGACGTCGACTGCATCGGCTTTACCGGCTCGACCCGCACCGGCCGGGCGATCCTGCGCATGGCTGCCGAATCGAACATGAAGCGCGCGTGGACTGAGCTGGGCGGCAAATCGGCCAACATCGTTTGCGCCGACTGCCCCGACCTCGACGCGGCAGTCAGCGCCGCTATCGGCTCGATCTACTTCAACCAGGGCGAGAGCTGTAATGCGCCGTCGCGCCTGTTCGTCGAAGCGTCGATCAAGGACGCCTTCATCGAGAAGGCGCTGGCGATGATCCCGCGTTATGCGCCGGGCGATCCGCTCGATGAGGACACGATCATGGGCGCGATCGTCGACGACGCGCAGATGAAGACCGTTATGGGCTACATCGAGGCGGGCAAGGCCGGCGGCGCCAAGCTGCTCGCCGGCGGTGAAGCGGTGCGGCTGGATAGCGGCGGCTACTACGTCGCGCCAACGCTGTTCGACCAGGTCGACAACAGCATGCGCATCGCGCAGGAAGAGATTTTCGGGCCGGTGCTGTCGGTGCTCACCTTCACCGACGTGAACGAGGCCGTGCGGCAGGCTAACGCCACGCCGTACGGGCTGGCGGCAGCCGTGTGGACCTCGGATATCAGCAAGGCGATCAAGGTATCGCGCGCATTACGGGCCGGGACCGTGCACGTGAACCAGTACGACAACGACGACATCACGGTGCCGTTCGGCGGCGTCAAGCAGTCGGGCAACGGGCGCGACAAGTCGCTGCACGCGTTCGACAAATACACCGAGTTGAAGACGACGTGGATCCAGATCGCCTGATGCAAGCCAAACGTCAGTCCCGCGAAAGCCTCGGCGGCCCCACGGGAATGACGGTGGAGTCAGGGGTAGTGCTCGATTACTGTGTAGCCGCTGGGGGACGATTCCATTAGAGCGTAGCCATCGACGGCCCACGTCAAAGCCGGCCCGCCTTCAGGCGCCAATGCATTGGCCGCGCGCCGGGCCAGCGTCACATGAGGTTTGAACGCCCGCTCTTCGACCTGCATGTCCAGCCGCGTCAGGGCGTCGCCCAGGTCCGCGTGCAGCTGCACCAGCTGCGCGGGAGCGGTACTCGGCTCCATCACGGCGACCCCGTGCCTCCACAGTTTCTGCTCGCCGAACTCAAGTTCAAAAGGGGCAAACGGCACGGCAAGCGCTTCGCGCAGTTCCGAAATGCGCGACTGGCTCACGCTGCCGAGGAAGTGCAGCGTCATGTGCAGGCGCTCGTTCCTGACCGGCGTCGCCCCGCGCGGCCAGTCCCACACATCGCGCCATGCGCGCAGCACATGGCGCACCTGCGGGTCCGGCCAGAGTGCGATAAACAGCCTTGACTGGGCATCGCCGTCCATCACGCCACCTGTTAGAAGCAGTGCTCCGCAGCCGGGAAGCTGCCGTCCTTGACCGCCCCCACGTAGGCCGCGACTGCGGCTTCAATGGAGGTCTGGCCGTCCATGAAGTTCTTCACGAACTTGGCCTTCCGACCAGGGAACACGCCGAGCATGTCGTGCATGACCAGTACCTGGCCCGAGCAGTCAGGGCCCGCGCCAATGCCGATCGTCGGAATCGCCAGCATGTCGGTAATGTCCTTGCCAACGCCCGCCGGAATGGCTTCGAGCAGCACCATGGCGGCTCCCGCTTCGGCGGCCAGCAGCGTATCGGCCTTCAGGCGTTCGGCGCTTTCGATGGTCTTGCCCTGCACCTTGTAGCCGCCCATCTGGTGCACCGACTGCGGCGTCAGGCCGAGGTGGGCGCAGACCGGAATGGCGCGGTCGGTCAGGAAGCGAATGGTGTCGGCCAGCCAGGCGCCGCCTTCCAGCTTGACCATGTGCGCGCCGGCCTGGATCAGCTGCACGGCATTGTTGAACGCCGCTTCAGGCGTGCCGTAAGAACCGAACGGCATGTCGGCCATGACCATCGCGCTCTTGTTCCCGCGCGCGACCGACGCGGTGTGATAGACCATGTCGGCCATCGTGACCGGCAGCGTGGACTGATGCCCCGCGCAGACCATTCCCAGCGAGTCGCCGATGAGAAGGATGTCGACGCCAACGCGGTCCATCAGGGATGCGAAGCTGGCGTCGTAGCAGGTCAGCATCGAGATCTTCGTGCCGGCCGCGCGCATCGCGTTCAGGGACGGAATCGTGACTGCCTTGTTGACCACTGGTGGCTTGGAAGGTGCGGGGGCGTTATCGCCGCCAGCCATGTCCTTGCCCTGCAGGTAACCGCTCATATTATTCCTTTGATATCGAATTGGACGCCAACGGCGATAGTGTAATGCCAACCGCCGGAACGTGCGCGGTCAGGTGCGGAAGATGAAGTAGACGGCGCCGGCCATGCACAGGCCGGCCCGCATGGCTAGGAGACTCTCGCGATCTGCTGGCCGGCTACGGCGCCTATGAACTGCTGCGCAGGGCCGCGGCCAGGGACCACCACGCCGGGCGCTATTTCCAGCAGCGGAACCAGCACGAACGCGCGTTCCAGCATGCGGGCATGCGGAACCTGCAGAGTGGGTGTGTCGATTATTTGGTCACCGTACAGGAGCACATCGAGGTCCAGCGTGCGCGGGGCGTTGCGGTAGGGCCGCTCGCGGCCGTGCGCCAGCTCGATGCCGTGCAGCGCCGTCAGTAGCTCTTGCGCGCCGAGCGCGGTGTCGATGCTGGCAACCGCATTGATGTAATCGTCGCCGGACGAGTCGATCGGCGCGGTGCGGTATCTGGACGAGCTGGCGAGCAGCCGCGTGGAGGGCAGGGCGCCGAGACGCGCCAGCGCGTCGTCGACGTTGGCCAGCGCATCGCCCAGGTTGGCGCCGATCCCGATGTAGGCGATCATTCCTCGCTCGTGGTGCTTTCGCTCGTTGCTGCGCCAGCCTTGTTGCGCGGTGCGCGGCGTGGCGCGCGCTTGCGCTTGGCGCCGGACGGCGCGGCGTTGGCGGTGACGACCAGCTGTTCGCGTTCGTTAGGGTCGCCTTCGTAGAAATCGGTCCACCATTCGCCCAGTTCCATTTCGATCTCGCCCGACGCGCAGCGCAGCAGCAGGAAGTCGTAGCCGGCGCGGAAGCGCGGGTGCTCCAGCAGCTTGTACGGCGTCTTGCCGTTGCGGCGCTCGAAGCGCGGCTGCATCGACCAGATGTCGCGCATGTCGGAGGCGATGCGGCGCTGCAGCGCCAGCTGTTCGGTCTGCGAATCGAGCACGTCGTCGGCGGCCAGGTGCAGCGCAGGAATCGGCGATTCGCCGGCGGCGCTGTAGGCGGTCCACTTCTCGACCACCTGGTGCCACAGCAGCGACGCAAACAGGAAGCCTGGCGACACGCCCTTGCCGGCCTTGACGCGGTTGTCGGTCGACTCCAGCGCCAGGGTGACGAACTTCATGCCGATCGGCTGTTCAAGCACGACGTCGAGCAGCGGCAGCAGGCCGTGGTGCAAGCCTTCCTTGCGCAGCTGCTGCAGGCAGGCCAGCGCGTGGCCGCTCATCAGCAGCTTGAGCATTTCGTCGAACACGCGCGCGGCAGGCACGTTGTCGATCAGCGGCGCCATGACCGGAATCGGTTCGCGCGTCGATGGTTCGATGGTGAACTGCAGCTTGGCCGCAAAGCGCACCACGCGCAGCATGCGCACCGGGTCTTCGCGGTAGCGCGCTTCCGGCTGGCCGATGATGCGCAGGGTCTTGTCGCGGATGTCGGCGATGCCGCCGTGGTAGTCCAGCACTTCCTGCGTCGCAGGGTTGTAGTACATCGCGTTGATGGTGAAGTCGCGGCGCATCGCGTCTTCATGCTGCGGTCCGAAGCTGTTGTCGCGCAGGACGCGGCCGTGTTCATCCTTCGGCGCGTTGCTCTCGCCGGCGCCGCGGAAGGTGGTCACCTCCAGCAGGTCCTGGCCGAACATCACGTGCACGATCTGGAAGCGGCGCCCGATGATGAAGGCGCGGCGGAACAGCTTCTTTACTTCTTCCGGCGTCGCGTTGGTGGCGATGTCGAAGTCCTTCGGTTTCACCCCGAGCAGCAGGTCGCGCACCGCGCCGCCCACCACAAAGGCCTTGAAGCCAGCTTCCTGCAAGGTTGACGTGACGCGGATCGCGTTCGACGACAGCAGTTTCGGGTCGATTCCGTGTTCGGACGCGCCGAGCACCACTGGCTCGGTCGGGTCGCGCTGGTCTTTAACGCCAAGGATCTTGCGGATGAATTTTTTAATCATTGAATAAGTGGAGTAAAGGCCAGCCAAGGTTCGTCGCGTGCGACGCCAGCACAGCGTTCGGGTTGGTCGCGACAGGGTGGGTGACAACGGACAGCAACGGGATATCGTTATGCGAATCGCTGTAGAAATGGCTGCGCTCGAATGCGCCGAGCGGCTTGCCGATGGTATCTAGCCATGCGTGGGTGTGCGTGACTTTGCCTGGGCCGGAGGTCGGCGTGCCAAGCAGCTTGCCGGTCAGGTTGCCCTGCGCGTCTTCTTCCGGCACGGCGGCGATCAGGTGCTGCACGCCGAGTTCTTTCGCGATCGGCGCGGTGACGAAGCGGTTGGTGGCGGTGATGATCGCCACCAGGTCGCCTGCATCCTGGTGCTTCTGCAGCAGCTCGCGCACGCTGACGCGGATCGACGGCTTGATCACTTCATGCATGAACTGCGCGTGCATCGCGTCGAGACGGGTGCGCGGGAAGCGCGCCAGCGTGCCGAGCGCGAATTCGAGGTATTCGACCGGATCGAGCGTGCCGGCCTGGTACTGGGCGAAGAATTCGTCGTTGCGGCGCTTGAATTCGACCGGATCGACGGCGTTGGTGCGGACCAAAAACTGGCCCCATTCGTAGTCCGAGTCGATCGGCAGCAGGGTGTGGTCGAGGTCGAACAGGGCCAGGTTGTTCATTCTTTCGGTTCCGACTGGAGCAGCAAGTCGCGCAGCAGCGGCAGGGTGACCGGGCGCTGGGTCTCAAGCGAATATTGGTCGAGTGCGTCGAGCATCGTCGATAGCGAGCGCATGTCGCGCTTAAAGTGTGATAGCAAGTAGGGTAACACGCTGGCCGACAGCGTCAAACCGCGCGATTCGGCCGCATGGGTCAGCGCGGCGATCTTTTCGTCGTCCGACAGGCCGTGGATCTGGTAAATCAGGCCCCAGCCCATGCGCGTGCGCAGGTCTTCGCGCACCGGCAGCACGGCCGGCGGCACCGGGCCGGTGGAGACCATGTAGGCGCCGTGCTCGCGGATCTGGTTGAACAGCGCGAAGGCGTCGATCTGGACCTGGCTCGACAGCAGGTTGCAGTCGTCCAGCAGGTACAGGCTGATGTCAGGGCTGTAAACGAAGGCGCTGTCGGGCGCATCAAAGGCGATGTAGCGCGAATTGGCGGTGGCGGCCAGCGCTTGCAGCAGGTGGGTCTTGCCGGCGGCGGCCTCGCCCCACAGGTAGGCGAAATGCTCGCGCGACGTGCGTTCGGCGAACTGATGCATCAGATGCGCCAGCTCGGCGTTCTGACCCACCTCGAACGAGTCGAGGCTCTGCGCCTGGTCTGCGCCTAGATCGAGCACCAGTTGTTTCATGGCGACCGTTTCATCAGAATTGCTCCGAGAAACCCTGTCCTTCAGGGCAGGGAGTGAAAGGAGCCGGACGCGTAGCGCCCGCAGCCGTCCAGGCGAAAAAATGTTTTGAACTTGGTTGTTGGGGCATGGTCAAACTCCATAAGTGCTTCAGTATGCGATTACGCGCTGGGGCATGAGTCTCCTGCACCGTTTTTTTCCGATCCGCAGTCGCCTTGGGCGAGGTCGAGAGATATCCTGCGGATTGAATAAGAAGCTGGGCTACTTTCAGTCCGGCTTCCGTCTGGGGCATCAGACGCCAGCAGTGGGAATCCCCTTCCGTTTACGAAGGGGAGGATGTCAACCTGAATTCCCTGCTTTCCGCGTCATTTGCATCAGGCATTATAAAAGCTGTTGCGCGGGCAGTCGAAATTCTCGACTGCAAGAACGCGAATGAAAAAGGCATCGATGTGTTGTTATCTCGGTTAAACCGGCTGCGGGCGGGGCATTTTGATAAAATAGCGGATTGACCAGCCACCGGGTGCGAAAAACACATCGCATGGGCCTGGCTGATCCACCGCCTTCTATTTTACCGCCTCCGCTGCGAAAAACACCATGAGCCAACCTTCAAATGTTTCACTCTCCTACCGCGATGCGGGTGTCGATATCGATGCCGGCGACGCCCTGGTCGAAGCAATCAAGCCGTTTGCCAAGCGCACCATGCGCGAAGGCGTCATGGGCGGGCTGGGCGGCTTCGGCGCCATGTTCGAGATCAGCAAGAAGTACAAGGAGCCAGTCCTGGTCTCCGGTACCGACGGCGTCGGCACCAAGCTGCGCCTGGCATTCGAGCTGAACCGCCATGACACGGTCGGCATCGACCTGGTCGCGATGAGCGTCAACGACATCCTGGTGCAGGGCGCCGAGCCGCTGTTCTTCCTCGACTACTTCGCATGCGGCAAGCTGGACGTGGCGACCGCCACCGCCGTCATCAAGGGCATCGCCCAGGGCTGCGAGCAGGCAGGCTGCGCGCTGATCGGCGGCGAAACCGCTGAAATGCCGAGCATGTACCCGGCCGGCGAATACGACCTGGCTGGCTTCGCGGTCGGCGCCGTGGAGAAGTCGCAGATCATCGACGGCACCAAGATTACCCCGGGCGACGTGATCCTCGGCCTGGCGTCGTCGGGCGTGCACTCGAACGGTTATTCGCTGGTCCGCAAGATCATCGAAGTGGCCAAGCCGGACCTCGAAGGCGACTTCCACGGCCGCAAGCTGTCGGACGTGCTGATGGAGCCGACCCGCATCTACGTCAAGCCGCTGCTGGCGCTGATGGCCTCGATGGAAGTCAAGGGCATGGTGCACATCACCGGTGGCGGCCTGGTCGAAAACATCCCGCGCGTCTTGCAGCCTGGCCTGACCGCCGTGCTCGATTCGAAGTCGTGGACCATGCCTCCGCTGTTCACCTGGCTGCAGCAGCACGGCGGCGTCGCCGACGCTGAAATGCACCGCGTGTTCAACTGCGGCATCGGCATGATCGTCATCGTGTCGAAGGAAAATGCGGACGCCGCGTTTGCGCAGTTGCAGGCAGCCGGCGAGACCGTCTCGCGCATCGGTACGATCCGCGCACGCGAGGGTGATGAGCACCCGACCATCGTCGAATAATTTAGTCCGGCTTCACCTACAGATACCACGTCACGGCCTTGCGGCCGGGCGTGGTATTTTTATTTTTGCTGATCCTGCGCGTGATTGATAATCAGCGCTGGGGCTAAATTGATGGCTGACCGTCGATTACTGAGCAGACGACATGCCGACGTTCCCGAAGCAGAAGCGCGCAGATTGCTGGCTCGACAGCTGACAGGCGAGGGGGCGACCGATTGGCTTCCGCGAATCAATGCCGAAACTCTTCAGATACAGGCCGGGCTGATTGATGAGGCAGGTATGAAGACCGACCTCTTCGTTAAGCTGAGTTTTAAACCTGGTTTGCGAACCAGCGATGCGCGCTACAGGTTTTCGGTGTTTCGAATGAACTCGTACGGCCTGGATAGGGTCTATCAGCTGTGTGTGAGCCGGGCATCGAAGCGGGAGACGGACGCGCACCGCAAGCCGCACGAACATCTTGGATCCTTAAGAAGCGTTGGCAGCGCCGCGTGGCAGAAATGGGGGTACGAGGAAGTTTTGGCCCGGTTCTGCGCTCAGACGAAAATAGTGTTCATGCCCGCGCCGCGCCAAAAGGCGTACTTCTGAACGATGACGGCGACTTTGAAATATGGGCCGAAGCCAGCGAGGCCTCGGACGCTTTCGCGCGCTATATTTCTGCGATGGTCGCATTGATGAAGTGGGAGTCGGCCGAGGTCATCCGCCTTTCCGGTCAACCCCAGTGAGCTGCGAGCGCCCGTCTAGCCACGCTTGCGCAGCGCGCACGATGTCGACTTTGAGCGTCGACAGTTGTTGTGCGAATGCCGGATCGGACAAGAGGCCAGGCTGGTAGCTGTGCCAGTCGTCAAGCTGATAGTGCAGCTTAACGACTTTGTCGATACCGAGCGATTCGCCAAACGGATTCTCGGGGTCCCGGTATTCCCAGAAGAACCTGTCCATAAAATCACTCAGGCCGCCAATCGGATCAATTCGCCCTTCGGCAATGGGCCGAAGTAGCCGTTCAATCAGTATCCGGTAGGCCTCGTCGAGGTGGGGCATTGGCAATGCAAAGTGCTGAAGCGTCTTTTCGATCGCCGGAGCCGCGCCATCCGGCCACGGCAACTGCGGATCAAGGACCAACAGGAATTCGTCGTACCAGATGTCCTGGTACATCATTGCATCGATAAGTTCACGGCAGTCCTTCTGCGGAAGGGATTTCAGCCTGAAGCGTGCTGCGGCGAACAACGCTTCCCCGGCGAGCGAAGCGTCGGCCACGGCGTTCATTTCTTCAGGATTTTCGCGACCGGCGCCGGGCGCAGGCGATACGCATCCGGCATCTTCGACCCGAGCAGCGGACGCAGGTACATACGGAATGCATCGGTCACGTCGGTGCCATCAGCGGTGATGAATTCGTCCTCCATCACGCGCGTCTTGCCGGCCACGTCTTCCAGCGGCATCAGTTCGTAGTCGACCGAGTAATAACCGGTGCGCTTGATCGCCACCGAGCCGTCGCGGTCGCCCCACATCGCGAACTGCACCGCTTTCTCGCCGACTTCGCGCGCCTCGCGCTGGTCGACATCCGACACGCAGCCGATGAACGAACGCTGCAGGTAACCGAAGGTGTCGCCGCGCACGCGCTTGATGCCCAGCTTCGTCTTGATCTCCTCGCACAGCAGGTCGGCCAGCGCGCCGGTGCCCGACAACTGCACGTTGCCGTGCGCATCCCGCTCGATTTCCTTCGCCAGCAGCGTGAGGATGGCTTCACCTGACGCATCGTGAATGCCTTCGGATACCGCGATCACGCAGCGCCCGAAACGTTCGTAAGTCTTCTTCACGTCGGCAAGGAAGCGCTCGATATCGAAGGTGCGCTCGGGAATGTAGATCAGGTGAGGGCCGTCATCGGGAAATTTTTTCCCGAGGGCCGACGCCGCCGTCAGGAAGCCCGCATGCCGCCCCATCACCACGCCGACATACACGCCCGGCAATGCCGCATTATCGAGGTTGGCCCCGGCAAAGGCCTGCGCCACGAAGCGCGCCGCCGATGGAAATCCCGGCGTATGGTCATTGCCGACCAGGTCGTTGTCGATGGTCTTCGGGATATGGATGCAGCGCAGCGGGTAGCCGGCCTTGCGCGCCTCTTCGCTGACGATGCGCACCGTGTCGGACGAGTCGTTGCCGCCGATGTAGAAGAAGTGTTCGATCTCGTGCGCGCGCAACACCTCGAAAATCTTGTGGCAGTAGGCCAGGTCAGGCTTGTCGCGGGTCGATCCCAGCGCCGACGAGGGCGTGCTGGCCACCAGTTCCAGGTTATGGCTGGTTTCCTGGGTCAGGTCGACGAAATCCTCGTTGATAATGCCGCGCACGCCGTGCATCGCGCCGTACACGCGGGTAACGTGCTTGAAGCGGCGCGCCTCCAGCACGACGCCGACCAGCGACTGGTTGATGACGGCGGTCGGACCGCCTCCCTGTGCAACGAGGATTTTTCCGGACGACATGCGCAGCTCCTTTTGAACGGGTAATTGCAATCGCAACCAGAGTACCGCAATTTGAACGCTGTGTTACGGCTTACCGATGTGACGCACAAGGAGTTTCTCGGGACAGATACGAAAAGTGTTTATTCAGGCGAGCGGATATGGTCGACCATGCCATCCGACCTGCGGCTCGGCGGGGCGGTCAGCAGGCTGGCGATCACCATCACGGCGATACCGGCCGGCACCCCGAACACGCCGGCCGAAATCGGCGCGATGTGGAGCCACTGGCCGGCGACCGAGCCGCCCACGCCGGGATGGGTGTGCAGCATGTAGTACAGGCACATGATGAAACCGGCCACCATGCCCGCGATCGCGCCCTGGTGGTTGGCGCGCTTCCAGAACACGCCCAGCACCAGCGCCGGGAACAGCGTGGACGCCGCCAGCGAAAACGCCGCGCCCACCAGCGACAGGATGTCGGCCGGCTTTTGCGACGCCGCGTAGGCGGCGATGAAGGCCACCGCGAGCAGCAGCAGCTTGGAGATCGTCACCCGCTTCTGGGTCGATGCCGCCGGATCGACGATCTTGTAGTAGACGTCATGCGACAGCGCGTTGGAGATGGCCAGCAGCAGGCCGTCGGCGGTCGACAGCGCCGCGGCCAGTCCTCCCGCCGCGACCAAACCCGAGATCACGTAGGGCAGGCCCCCGATTTCCGGTGTCGCCAGCACCAGCACGTCGCCGTCGATGGCGATTTCCGCCAGCTGCACGACGCCGTCGCGGTTGATGTCGACGATGCTGATCAGGGGGTTGACCTTATCGACGTTGGCCCAGTACGAAATCCAGTCGGGCAGCTTGGTGAAGTCGGCGCCCACCAGCGAACTGTAGATGTCGAACTTGACCAGCACCGCCAGCGCGGGAATCGTCAGGTAAACCAGCAAGATGAAGAACAGGGTCCAGAACACCGAGCCGCGCGTCTCGCGCACCGAAGGCGTTGTGTACGAGCGCATCAGGATATGCGGCAGCGCGGCGGTGCCGAGCATCAGACAGAACACCAGCGCGAGGAAGTTATTGCGGCGGATGTCCGACTGGGCAGGATCGTCGCCGGGGAAGGGCGTGGCGTGCGGCGCCGGTGGGCGGGCGCGCTTCAGGTTGGCGTCGCGCAGGCTGGCCCAGATCGTGCGCGCCTCCGCGGCGTCCTTCGGATAGGCGATGAGGGCGCGCTCGGCGGCGCGGATCTCGGCCAGCGACGCGTTACGCATGCGGACTTCGTCGAGCTGGCGCTGGACTTCTTCCTTACCGCGCTCCCACGACGCAGGCAGCGTGGCGATCCTGGCCTGGTAAACGTGAGCACGCTCGCTGAAGATCGCGCGTACTTCGATCTCCTTCGGATCGGCGGCCAGTTCGGCCTCGCGCTGCGCCAGTTTCGGCATCACCGACCCGTAAGCCAGCTGCGGCAGCGGATTGTCGGCGTGCTTCACCGACAGCCACATGGTCGGGATCAAAAACGCCACCAGGATGATGATGTATTGCGCCACCTGCGTCCACGTGATGCCGCGCATCCCGCCGAGGAAAGAGCAGACCAGGATACTGGCCAGCCCGAGGAAAATCCCGACCGAGAAGTCGACGCCGGTAAAGCGCGACGCGATCAGGCCGACCGCGTAGATCTGCGCCACCACGTAGGTGAACGAGACGATGATCGTGGCCCCCACGGCAATCGCGCGAACCGGCCCGCCGCGGCCTCCCGCGCCGCCGCCATAACGCGTCGCGAGGAAATCGGGAATGGTGTATTGCGCGAAGCGGCGCAGGTAGGGCGCGATCAGCAGCGCGACCAGGCAGTAGCCGCCGGTCCAGCCCATGATGTAGGCGAGCCCGTCGAAGCCGTGCAGGTACAGTCCTCCCGCCAGGCTGATGAAGCTGGCCGCCGAAATCCAGTCGGCCGCCGTCGCCATGCCGTTGAACAGCGAGGGCACGCGCCGTCCCGCCACATAATATTCAGAGACGTTCGAGGTGCGGCTGATGACGCCGATGCTGGCATACAGCACGATGGTCGCGAACATGAATGAGTAGCCGATCCACAGCCGCGGCATGCCTTCCTGCTCCAGCAGCGCCAGCGCGGCAAGGAAGCCGCCGAAGCAGGCGGTGTACCAGAGATAGTAGCGCGACAGTTTGTTGAAATAGGGCGAAGTGCGGTTCATGCAAACTCCCGCTGGCGCTGCTCGAACTGCTGGTCGGCGCGCCGCATGGACCACGCGTAGGCGCCGATGATGGTGAGGTAGATCAGCAGCGAGCCTTGCGCCGCAAGGTAGAACGACAGCGGCCAGCCGAACACGGACAAGCCTTGCAGTTCGCGCGCGAAGAACACGGTGCCGAAGGTCGTGGCCAGCCACAGCGCGAGCAGCACGCCGGTAATCGTGCGGGTGCGGCGCCAGTGCAGCGCGCGCGCCGTCACCAGCGCATGCAGGCGGCGGGCGGCAAGGCCCGCGTCTTCGTGCTGTGCTTCCATCAGTCGGATTCCTCTACGATGATTGGCGGCGGCGGGAAGGTCACGCGGAACAGGCTGCCGGGCAGTTTTTTCGCAAAGCCGCGCGGGTTGCTGAAGACGTCGACTTCGGCGCCGTGCTGCTGCGCGATCTCGCGCACGATCGCCAGCCCAAGGCCGCTGCCGCTGGCGCTGCTGCCCAGGATCCGGTAGAAGCGTTCGAACACGTGCGCGCGTTCGGCCGGTGCGATACCAGGCCCTGTGTCTTCCACTTCCAGGATCGCCTGCTGCGCATTACTACGCACGCGCACGGTGACGCTGCCGCCCGCAGGCGTGTAGCGCAGCGCGTTGTCGATCAGGTTTGACAGCAGCTCGCGCAGCATCATGGCGTTTCCCTCAAGGGCAACCCCGGCGTCCGAGGCCTCGAAACCAAGGTCGATCCGGTACGAGAACGATGCCTGCACCCAGTCCTGCACCGTGTCGCGCGCCAGCACATTCAGGTCGACCAGTTCGAACGCCAGCCCGGTGTGCGGCTGGTTCTCCGCGCGCGCCAGTGCCAGCAGCTGGTTAACCAAACGCGTGGCCGACTCCGAACTCTTGGCCAGCTGTTCGAGCGAGCGGTGGATTTCATCCGGGTCGAGCTGGCGCAGCGCCAGCTCCGACTGCATGCGCATGCCGGCCAGCGGCGTTTTCATCTGGTGCGCCGCGTCGGCGATGAAGCGCTTCTGCATGTCGATGGTTTGCGACAGGCGCGAGAGCATGTCGTTGAGCGAGCCGACCAGCGGCGAGATCTCTTCCGGCACCTGGGTCGCGTCGATCGGCGAGAGGTCGTCCGGTCGGCGCGCGCGGATGCGCCGCTGCAGTTCGGCCAGCGGCGACAGGCCGCGCGCCAGCGCGAACCACACCAGCGCAAGCACGATCGGCAGGATGATGAACTGCGGCAGGATCACTCCCTTGATGATTTCGTTGGCCAGGTGGGCGCGCTTGTCCAGCGTTTCGGCCACCTGCACCAGCGCCGCATGGGGTTCCACGTTGCGCGCGGCCGGGCGCAGGTTGACGTAGCTGAACGCGACCCGCACTTGCGTGCCGTTCATCGCGTCGTTGCGGAAATGGACAGTGCCCGTGCGGTAGCGGTCCGGATTGTCGGGCAGCGGAAGCTCGCGGTCGCCGTCGACGTACTCCTTGTATGGCCCGGTGACCTGGAAATAGACGTTGTCGACATCGTCGGCGCGCAGGATGTCGCGCGCGGTGCCGGGCAGGCGCGACACCGCCTTGCCGTCGACTTCGCGCACCTGCTGCGCCAGCACCGTCACGCTGTCTTCCAGCGCATGGTCGAACGGCTGGTTGGCGATCGACTTGGCGACCAGGTAGGTGATCGCGATACTCATTGGCCACAGCAGCAGCAGCGGCGCCAGCATCCAGTCGAGGATCTCGCCGAACAGCGAGTGCTGGATGTTCTCTTCGGGTTCGGGGTTGGGCGGCAGGTACAGGTCAGCCGGCTGGGGCGGCTCGTTGATCCCGGCCAGGCCGGCGTCGCGGTCGTTCACTTCGAATCGGTATGCGCGTCCGCGCCGGCGCGCGCGGCATCGGGGTATTTTTCAAGGCAGTAGCCCAGCCCGCGCACGGTGGCGATGCGCACGCCGCCCACTTCGATTTTTTTGCGCAGGCGGTGCACGTAGACTTCGATGGCGTTATTCGACACTTCCTCGCCCCACTCGCACAAGTGGTCGACCAGCTGCTCCTTCGAGACCAGGCGGCCGGTGCGGGCCAGCAGGATTTCGAGCAGCCCCAGTTCGCGCGCAGACAGGTCGAGCATCTGGTCGTTGACGTAGGCACTGCGCCCGACCTGGTCGTATACCAAAGGTCCATGGCGGATCACGGTGGGGCCGCCGCCGGCGCCGCGCCGGGTCAGGGCGCGTACGCGCGCTTCGAGTTCGGACAGCGCGAACGGCTTGGCCATGTAATCGTCGGCGCCAAGATCGAGGCCATTGACGCGCTGCTCGATCGAATCGGCCGCGGTGAGAATCAGAACCGGCAGCAGCGACGCGCGCGAGCGCAGGCGGCGCAGCACTTCGAGGCCGGACATCTTGGGCAGGCCGAGGTCGAGGATCAGCAGGTCGAATTCCTGCGTCGACAGGGCGGTATCGGCTTCCTGGCCGTTGCGCACGCAGTCGATGGCGTAGCCCGACTGGCGCAGGGACCGCGTCAGTCCGTCGGCAAGTACACTATCATCTTCGGCAAGTAAAATACGCATGGGGCACAGGAACGTCGAAACTGGCAGATATCCCTATTGTGTTTCATTTTCCGTAACACCGCGAGAATAATCACGATTTTTGAGCTATTCGACAATATCTGCAAGTTGCGCTTGCAAAGACCACTGTTTTTTTATACAGTATCGGCTGAACCGAGTGACTCCGCCCCTTTTCAAGACTGAAAGAACATTATGGACGACAAAAAAACCGCATTGCATGGCGCTGAAAAGGGCAAGGCGCTCGCCGCCGCCCTGGCACAGATTGAAAAGCAGTTTGGCAAGGGCTCGGTCATGCGCATGGATGCCAGCATGCCGGTCGAGGAAGTCCAGACCGTGTCGACCGGCTCGCTCGGCCTCGACATCGCGCTCGGCGTCGGCGGCCTGCCGCGTGGCCGTATCGTGGAAATCTACGGGCCTGAATCGTCGGGTAAAACCACCCTGACCCTGCAGACCATCGCGCAGATGCAAAAACTGGGCGGCACCTGCGCCTTCATCGATGCGGAACACGCGCTCGACGTCGGCTACGCACAAAAACTCGGCATCAACCTGTCGGAGCTGCTCATTTCGCAGCCAGACACCGGCGAGCAGGCACTGGAGATCACCGACGCGCTGGTGCGCTCGGGCAGTGTCGACCTGGTGGTCATCGACTCGGTTGCCGCGCTGACCCCGCGTGCCGAAATCGAAGGCGACATGGGCGACTCGCTGCCAGGCCTGCAGGCACGCCTGATGTCCCAGGCGCTGCGCAAGCTGACCGGTTCGATCAACCGCACCAATACCCTGGTTATCTTCATCAACCAGATCCGCATGAAAATCGGCGTCATGTTCGGCAGCCCGGAGACCACCACCGGCGGTAACGCGCTGAAGTTCTACGCGTCGGTTCGCCTGGACATCCGCCGCACCGGTTCGATCAAGTCCGGCGACGAAGTCATTGGTAACGAAACCAAGGTCAAAGTCGTCAAAAACAAGATCGCGCCGCCGTTCAAGGAAGCCCACTTCGACATCCTGTACGGCTCCGGCACCTCGCGCGAAGGCGAAATCCTCGATCTTGGCGCCGACAACAAGATCGTTGAAAAATCGGGCTCCTGGTACAGCTACAACGGCGAACGTATCGGCCAGGGCAAGGACAACGCACGTACCTACCTGCAGGAGCGTCCGGCACTGGCGCGCGAAATCGAGAACAAGGTACGCGTTGCCCTCGGCGTGCGCGAACTGCCGGCGCCGGTTGGCGGCGATGCTGAGGCGACTCCAAAGGTCGCCAAGCTGAAGGCCGTCGCCGAATAAACTGGCGATGAAACCCCGGCTCAGCCTGAAGGGCCGTGCCCTGCGTTACCTGTCAATGCGGGAACACAGTCGGCTGGAACTGGGGCGCAAGTTGTCGCGTTATGCCGAGGAGGGCGACGATGTCGAAGCCCTTCTTGATTTTTTAGAGCAGAACAACTGGCTGTCGCAGGAGCGCTTTTCCGAATCGCTGGTTCACCGGCGGTCCGCGCGCTTCGGCAACAGCCGCATCATGGCCGAGCTGCAAAGCCACGGCCTGGGCGGCGAAGCCTTGCAGGAAGTGAAGGCCGGCCTGGCCGGAACTGAAATGGCGCGCGCCCGAGAGCTTTGGCAGCGCCGCTTCGGCACGGTCGCAACCGATCCGGCCGAACGCAACAAGCAAATGCGTTTCCTGATGCAGCGCGGCTTTTCGCAGCGCGCCGTATTCACCGCGCTTAAGGGCGAACCTGACGACGAGTTCTGAGCGTGTCCCGTGGCTTCCGCCGAGGCCGCCTTCCGTTGTTGATGTGCGTCGACTCGGCGCACATCTCCTCACCAACAGCGGGCGGCCCCGCCGGCAGCAACGCAAGTCCATCATTGCGCCTTTCCAGAAGGTGCATACAACGGGCTAATTCCTTCCCCACGCAATATTATTACCTCGACAACAGACCGATCTTATGCCGCAATGCAGCGGCGACATGTGATAAACTTTTGTGGTTTAAGCAGCGCCGCATGAGCGGTAGTTGCCGCAGAAGCTGCGGTGACGTGCATCAGCACACCAGCTGCACACAATTTTTCGCCGCTTTCCGGCATTCGGCCCTTATGCCCCTGTCTCCACCTGTTCCGCGCGCGTTGCGGCACACCCGCGCCATCCAAGTCGAAGCGTTCAAACGCGACGATGGCCTATGGGATCTCGATGCGCGAATCACCGACGTGAAGGAGAACGACGTGACGCTCGCCTCCGGCGTGCGTACGGGCGGAACACCCCTGCATGAGCTGAGCCTGCGCATCACCATCGATCTCGAACTGACCATCGTCGACGCCGAAGCGGCTTCCGATGCGGTTCCGTATCCCGGCTATTGCGATGTCATCAGCCCCGCCTACAAACAACTGGTCGGCCTGTCGCTGGTGAAGGATTTCCGCGCCGGCCTGAAAGAGCGCCTGTCCGGCGTCCTCGGCTGCACGCACCTGACCGAACTGGCCCAGGTTCTGCCGACTGCCGCCATCCAGGCGTTCGCCAACGATGTCATCAAGACGCGCGACGGCGCTGGCGACCTGCTGCCAAACCGTCCGTTCCAGATCGACAAATGCTATGGCCTGCGGGCCGATGGCCCGGCGGTCGCCATGTACTATCCGCGCTGGGTGGCCACGACGGCCAGCAGCTGACAAGAGTTCCGTTTTTCCGACGTTCGTTTCACATCTCAACCGTATTTCTACAAATCAGCATCATAAGAAGGGAAGCCAGCATGAAAATCCATGAGTATCAAGGCAAAGAAATCCTCCGGCAATTCGGAGTGACGGTACCGCGCGGCATCCCGTGCATGTCCGTAGAAGAGGCTGTCAAAGCTGCAGAAACGCTGGGCGGCTCGGTCTGGGTAGTCAAGGCGCAGATCCATGCTGGCGGCCGCGGTAAAGGCGGCGGCGTGAAAGTGGCCAAGTCGCTGGAGCAAGTCAAAGAATACGCAGAACAGATCATGGGCATGCAGCTGGTCACGCACCAGACCAGCCCTGAAGGCCAGAAAGTACGCCGCCTGCTGGTTGAAGAAGGCGCGGACATCAAGAAAGAACTGTACATCTCGATGGTCACCGACCGTGCGAGCCAGAAGGTTGTCCTGATGGCGTCGTCGGAAGGCGGCATGGACATCGAAGAAGTCGCTCACACGAACCCGGAAAAAATCCACACCGTCGCGATCGACCCGGCCATCGGCCTGACCGACGCTGAAGCGGATGACATCTCGGCGAAGATCGGCGTTCCACCAGAGTCGATCGCCGACGCGCGCACCCAGCTCAAGGGCCTGTACAAGGCTTATTGGGAAACCGACGCATCGCTGGCTGAAATCAACCCGCTGATCCTGACCGGCAGCGGCAAGGTCATCGCACTGGACGCGAAGTTCAACTTCGACGCCAACGCACTGTATCGCCAGCCAGAAATCGTCGCTTTCCGCGACCTGGACGAAGAAGATCCAGCGGAAGTCGAAGCATCGAAGTTCGACCTGGCCTACATCTCGCTCGACGGTAACATCGGTTGCCTGGTCAACGGCGCTGGCCTGGCCATGGCAACCATGGACACCATCAAGCTGTTCGGCGGCGAGCCAGCCAACTTCCTCGACGTGGGCGGCGGTGCGACGGCAGAAAAAGTGACCGAAGCATTCAAGATCATGCTGAAGAACCCTGGCCTGAAAGCCATCCTGGTTAACATCTTCGGCGGCATTATGCGCTGCGACGTGATCGCTGAAGGCGTGATCACCGCATCGAAGGCCGTTTCCCTGCAAGTGCCGCTGGTCGTGCGCATGAAGGGCACCAACGAAGACATCGGCAAGAAGATGCTGGCCGACTCCGGCCTGCCGATCATCGCCGCCGATACGATGGAAGACGCAGCGAAAGCCGTAGTCGCCGCTGCTGCTGGTAAAGCCTAATTCGAAGGAAATAACATGTCGATCCTGATTAATAAAGATACAAAAGTTGTAACCCAGGGAATTACCGGCAAGACCGGTCAGTTCCACACCCGCATGTGCCGCGAGTACGCGAACGGCAAGAACGCCTTCGTTGCAGGCGTGAACCCGAAGAAGGCCGGCGAAGATTTCGAAGGCATTCCTATTTTCGCCAACGTCGCTGAAGCGAAAAAAGAAACCGGCGCCAACGTGTCGGTCATCTACGTTCCGCCAGCAGGCGCTGCTGCCGCGATCTGGGAGGCTGTCGAAGCTGAACTGGACCTGGCAATCTGCATCACCGAAGGCATTCCTGTCCGCGACATGATGGCCCTGAAGGACCGCATGGCCAAGTCGGGTTCGAAGACCCTGCTGCTGGGTCCTAACTGCCCAGGCCTGATCACCCCTGATGAAATCAAGATCGGCATCATGCCAGGCCACATCCACAAGAAGGGCCGTATCGGCGTGGTTTCGCGTTCGGGCACCCTGACCTATGAAGCAGTCGGCCAGCTGACCGCACTCGGCCTGGGCCAGTCCTCGGCAGTGGGCATCGGCGGCGATCCGATCAATGGCCTGAAGCACATCGACATCATGAAGATGTTCAACGACGATCCTGATACCGATGCGGTCATCATGATCGGCGAAATCGGCGGCCCGGACGAAGCCAACGCGGCGTACTGGATCAAGGACAACATGAAGAAGCCGGTCGTTGGCTTCATCGCTGGTGTAACCGCACCTCCGGGCAAGCGCATGGGCCACGCCGGCGCGCTGATCTCGGGCGGCGCAGACACCGCGCAAGCCAAGCTGGAAATCATGGAAGCCTGCGGCATCAAGACCACCAAGAACCCGTCGGAAATGGCGCGTCTGCTGAAAGCCATGCTGTAATTTGTAAGCATGGACGAAGGTAGTCAATAATGACGGGGAGCGTTTTCGCTCCCCGTTTTTATTTCAGGAATGGAGAGGCCAGTGGCCAAAATTGTCATATCGCACGGCGACATGGTGGAGCAGGAGGTCGAGCTGACCAAGCCGCGCATGACCATCGGGCGCCATCCGAGCAACGATATCGTGATCGCGCACCGGGCTGTTAGTAGCCAGCACGCCGCGATTACCGTATCGGCGAGCGATACCCAGGTGGAAGACCTGGGCAGCACCAATGGCACTTTTGTCAACGGGCAGCGGATTGCGCGGCAGATTTTGGCGGACCGGGATGTCATCAAGGTCGCCTTGCATACTATTAGCTACGTTGCCGGCACTACTGTCGCCGCAGCACCGGTAGCGTCGATTGAAGTCATGAACGGCCCGAACCAGGGGAAGAAGCTCACTTTGGTAAAGCCGCTGACAACGCTGGGCAGTCCGGGCGTGCTGGTCGTCGTCATAGGCCGGCAGGACGATCACTATTTCATCCGTCACGTGGATGGCTCCGGCGTTCCACTTGTAAACGGAGAGGCAATAGTGGGCGAGCAGCGATTCCTCGCCGATGGCGAAAGCATCGATCTGGCAGGAACTCGGATGCAATTTTCTGTCACCACATGATCGTTGACAAACTTTGGAACCAAAGCTGACGGAATTTGTCAGTAATAGTGACGGAAAATGGCTGAGTTACCCGGTTTTGATATCGTCGAAATAACAGAAACCCGTGAATTCAGGCTGGCACGGCAATTGCTCATATGAAAGGGCGGTAGCAGTGCATGACAAAATTCAAACCCACACGGAGAAACACCATGAAATCGATGAAAATGATGAAGAAACAAGCACAAGCCGGCTTCACCCTGATCGAACTGATGATCGTTGTTGCCATTATCGGTATCCTGGCAGCTGTTGCAATTCCGGCTTACCAGGATTACGTTGCAAAGTCGAAGTTTGCTGCTGCACTGGCTGAGGTTTCGAGCGGCAAGACTGCGTTCGATGTCGCTCTGAACGATGGTGAGACCCCGGGTACTGCTCCTGCCGACTTGGCTGGCATGGGCCTGGCCACCGCAGCAACTGCAAACTGCACGCTCGGTCTGACTGCCACCACCATCACTTGCGACGTCGAAGGTGGTCCAGCAACCGTTAGCGGAGGCGTCATTACCTTGACCCGCGCCGATAACGGTGCATGGTCTTGCGGCGCGACTGGTGTGGACCAGAAGCACATTGGCCCAACCGGTGTCTGCACAGCTGGATAATTGAAAGACCCGCAATGGTGTAGGTTGAAACAAAACCCCACGATGTGGGGTTTTTGTTTTTCGTGGATCGAAACTAGATCGCAACAATCCAATCCCCCGACTTTCCCCCATGCTTTTCCAATACGCGAACGTTGTTCATCACCATTCCGCGGTCCACTGCTTTGCACATGTCATAGATCGTCAGCAGGCCGACCTGTACAGCAGTCAGCGCCTCCATCTCCACACCGGTTTTACCCACGGTTTCAACTCGCGCGCGGCAATGCACGCTTGAACCAGCCTCATCGATCTCGAAATCCACAGCAACTCGTGTTAGCGCGAGCGGATGGCAGAGCGGCACCAGATCGCTGGTCTTCTTAGCCGCCATGATCGCCGCGATCCGTGCAATCCCCAGTACATCCCCTTTCTTGGCCGTGCCCGACACTACCCGTGCCAAGGTCTCCGGCTTCATCCGGATCGTGCCAGCGGCAACTGCCACACGATGGGTCTCGCTCTTGGCTGCCACATCGACCATATGCGCTTGGCCGCTTGCGTCGAAATGGGTAAGGTCACCTGTGCCTTGCGGCGTGTCGTCTGTCGTCATGGTTGGGGAAATGGTAGGTGGTAACAAAATGTGTGAATAAGAGGGCGGGGTGATGCGTGTTTCGTGGATGCGGGTATCATAGCATCGTGAAAACGAAACCAGCTCCAGCTCTGCGACGCCTCACCACCCAATTGCGGCGTGCCGTCACGGCCGTATCCGCTGCCGCACTGACGTCCTTCATCGCCGCGACTCCCGCCGGTTACGCCCAGGCAACGTCCGCCGCGCCAAGCCTGCCTACCCTCGGCGACACGGCCCGCGAAGACCTCTCACCCGTATTCGAACGCAAGCTCGGCGAAGAAATCATGCGCGACATCCGGCGCGACCCCGATTTCCTCGATGACGATGTCGTCCTCGAATACATGAACACCTTCGGCAACGCGCTGGTCACCGCGTATCCCGGTGCCCGCGGCGAAACCAATGCCGACTATTACTTCTTTGCTGTCCGTGATCCGGTCCTGAACGCGTTCGCCTTGCCGGGCGGTTTTATCGGCGCGCACTCCGGCCTGCTGATCGCGGCCCAGTCCGAATCCGAACTGGCATCCGTGATGTCGCACGAGATCGGCCACGTCGCGCAACGCCACATTGCCCGCATGCTCGGGCAGCAGCGTCAGGACGCCTTGATCCCGCTGGCGGCGATGCTGCTCGCTGCGCTTGCCTCTCAGGCCAGCAGCGACGCCGCGATGGGCGTATTCATGGGCGGGCAAGGCCTGGCGATTCAACGCCAGCTCGATTTCTCCCGCGATGCCGAACGCGAGGCCGACCGGGTCGGCTTCCAGATCATGGGCTCTGGCGGCTACGACACGACCGGCATGGTAGAGTTTTTCCAGCGCCTTCAATCGGCCAGCCGCAACTATTCGGACCTGACCCCGGCCTACCTGCGCAGTCACCCGCTGACATCCGAACGCATTTCCGATATCCAGTCGCGCATCCGCGAAACGCCTTACCGCCAGCGTGTGGACAGCATCGAATTCCATCTCGTCCGCGCGCGGATGCGCGTGCTGCAGGACGAATCCGTACAGGGCCTGCGCGAAACGGCCCTGACGTTCGAAAACCAGCTTACCCAGTTAAGCCGCCAGCAAAAAGCAGGTGCGCAGTATGGCCTGGCGTTTCTCGAGCTCAAACGCGGCGACCACGTCAAGGCACAGGCGTGGCTCGACAAGGCGCGCGCGACGATGAAGCCGCCGGATAATAAGGCGGTGCTGTCCGCCGAGCGTGCAGACTCCAACGGCGCGGCGATGTTCGCCAGCCTTGGAATCGAGATCAAGCTCGCGCCGAGCCAGTCGGCGGCGGTCAAGCTGCAAGGGATGAAAGACGCCGAACTGGCCCACTTGCAGTTCCCGCTGTCTCGCGGCATCGCTCGCCAGTATGCGGATGCGATGATCGCCAATGGCAAGCTGGATGATTCCGCGAAGTTCCTGCGTGACCAGGTTCAGTTGTACCGATCGGAGCCGAAGTTGCATGATTTGCTGGCCAAGACGTATGCGGCGCAGGGAAAGTTGACGCTTCAGCACATGGCGCTGGCGGAATCGTATGCGTTGGGTGGCAGTGTGCTGGCCGCGCTAGACCAGCTGAACATCGCGCGGAAGGCGAAAGATGCATCGTTCTATGACCTCGCCCTGATCGACGCGAGAGAGCGCGAATGGCAGGCGAAGCGCAGGGAAGAGATTGAGGAAGCGAAGAAGTAGCAGACTTCTCTCGACGTCGTTCCCGCGAAAGCGGGAATCCATGCTGAGCGGATAAGGATGCGACGTATGGGTTCCCGCGTTCGCGGGAACGACGGTTTTACGGTTGCGGGATCTTAACGAAGCCGAATTCTTCCGGGACGGCCGCTTGCCTGATGCGTTCGACCGGAGTCTGCCCAAGCAGCAGTGATCCTTGCCCACCTTCCATCCACGCCATCAGAGCTTCGTCCGAAGCAGGCTGACCATCAATCTGCATCGCCTGCATCATCTGCGCCATATCCCGGTCATCCACCTTCGCGACCTTGTCGCCGCTGGCGACAATCAGCTCACCATTCTCGGTCATGCACGCGCGTTCCATGACGCCGAGTGCCTCGCCGGTCTGCAACAGCAAGCCCTGCTGCGGGTCAGTGCGTGCAATGAACGGCGTCGCTTCCAGATTGAGATAAACGCGTTGCGGCCCATTCTGGAAATACCAGCAGCCGCGCTCGTCCGCAGCGTAATTTCGATTGATGAAGCCCACCAAAGTCGGCTGATTCAGCTTGTCGCCGGGAAGCTCCCGCTGCTGCGCGCGCTCGTCACGCATGCGCCAGCCGCCGCGCGCATCGAGCGCGAGCCAGCCATAGCAGTGCGGTACGTTTGGCCATTTCGCAATGGCCTGTTTTACGATGTCATCCATGCACGACAGCTTCGCACACTTCACGCTCAGCGGGCGCCCGCGTCGGGCCGTCCCCTTCGAGAAAGCGAATCAGGCGCTGCGGCAGCCACTCCAGGCTGCCCGGCAAGCCGCCGGTCGCGAAGCCTACATGTCCGCCGTGTTCGGGATATTCCAGTGTGACGCTAGCCGACGCTTCGCTCGGCAAGTGAACTCCCGGCAGGAAAGGATCGTTGCGGGCGTTGAGCACCAGCGTCGGCACCGTGATATCAGCAAGCACGTGCTTGGCGCTGGCGCGGTCCCAGTAATCGTCGGTGTCGCGGTAGCCGTGCAGCGGCGCCGTCACCACGTTGTCGAACTGGTAGAGGTCGCGGGCGGACATCAGCGCGTCGCGGTCGAACAAGCCGGGGAACTGGTCCAGTTTGGCGATACACTTCGGCTTCAGCGATTGCAGGAACATGCGCGTATAAAGCATGTTGAAGCCGGACGATAGCGACTCGCCGCCGCGCGCAAGGTCGAGCGGCGCCGACACTGCGCACGCCGCATCGACAATCTCCGCTTCATGCTGCGATTCGCCCAGCCAGCGCAGCAGGGCATTGCCGCCAAGCGAAACGCCGACAGCGTAAAACTTGCCTGCAGCGCGCGGCCGCAAGCGCCGCAGAATCCAGTCGATTTCCTGCGCGTCGCCCGAATGGTAAAACCGTGGCGCGAGATTCGGTTCGCCCGAACATCCGCGGAAATGCGGCACGGCGCCGGACCATCCGCGCGCGGCGATGGCCGCCATCATGGCGCGCGCGTAGTGGCTGTTGGACGAGCCTTCGAGTCCATGGAACAGCACCACAAACGGCTTCCCAGGCTCGCCGTCAACGAAATCGACATCGACGAAATCGCCGTCATGCGCGTCCCAGCGCTCGCGCCGGAACGCAACAAAGGGCTTGCCAATCGCGATGGCGGGATAAATGGTCTGGAGGTGTCCGCTGGGAAGCCAGAACGGTGCGGTGTAACGCATGCGGGGAAAATCAGTGCAGGTTGGTTGGCAGCGGGCCGGACGGTACCGGGCCGGGCGCTACCGACACATGGTGCGACACCATGCGCCAGCCTGCCGGCGTCTTCAGATAAACATTGGTCGCGACCAGATGCGCGGCTTCGTCGCCGTTCGAGGTCACGCCTTCCACCACGCTGTGCACCGCGCTCATCATGTTGTGGCTGGTGTGCAGCTGCGACGAGCGAATCTGCAGGCCGCCGCGTTCGAGGATCGCTTCCCACGAGGCGTGGATCGCCGCGTGGCCGTGCAGGCGCGGGCCGCCCGGGTGGATGCAGATGATTTCCTCGTCCTCCGCCCACAGTTCCATCAGGCCGTCGACGTCGCCGCGGTTGAGCGCATCATAGAAGGCCGCCTCGACCTCGGCGGCGGTGCCAATCAGCTGTTTCTCGCGTTTCATCGTGTCTCCGGCCAGCGCAATTAGTGGTGCGACAGGACCGTGCCTGGCTTGAGCATGTATTCGGTGCCGCAGTACGGGCACTTCGCCAAGCCGTCGTGGCCGAAGTCGAGGAACACGCGCGGGTGGGATGACCACAGCGGCATCGCCGGGTTCGGGCAATGCGCCGGCAGGTCTTTGGCCTCGAGTTCTACTGCTGGCACTTGTTTGTGATTCATGGATTCTCCGAAACGCTAAGGGGCAAGACCTCGATTTTAGCGGATTCAGGCAGCCATCCGGAATGGCCGTTAAAATAGCGCCTCAACAATCATGGCCGTGCTCGCCTTTTTCACATGGAAAAGCGGGGTCCGCGCCACACAAAGAATTGCGCTTCATGGCCGATCGTCCCGCACTGCCCGCTACACCCTCCGCAGTACGCTGTGGCAGGAAAACAACATGAGCGGGCCGCTTCCCCCAACGTCACCGGAGTCGAGTTTTCCGGCAGACGAAGACCCGGCCGTTTTCCGCGAAGGCTTCAAGGTCGGCATCCCGACGCTGTTCGGCATCGGCGCATGGGGCCTGGTGGTTGGCATCGCGATGATCAAGACGGGGCTGAGCATTCCCCAGGCGCTGGCGATGACCTTGCTGGTGTTCGCCGGTTCGGCCCAGCTTGCCTCGCTTCCATTGATTGTTGCGAATGCCCCGATCTGGGTGGTGTTCGCAACGGCGCTGGTCGTCAATCTTCGTTTCGTCATTTTCTCGGCCATCCTCGCGCCGCACTTTGCCCACCTGCCCTGGAAAAAACGCTTTGCGCTCGGTTATGTGTCCGGCGACATGAGCGTCGCGCTGTTCCTGCAGCGTTATCCGAGCGAGGCCCCGGCGCTTGGCAAGCTGTCCTACCTGAAGGGCCTGCTGTACCCGAACTGGGGTGCATGGCAGGTCGGCTCGATCGCGGGCATTTTCCTCGGCGCTGCCGTGCCGACCGAGTGGGGCCTTGGCTTCGCCGGCACCCTCGCGATCATCTGCATCATGGTGCCGCTGACGGTGAATAAAGCAGCGGCGTGCGGCGTGCTGGTCGCCGCGGCAACCTCGGTGCTGGGCTACGACTTGCCGTACAAGCTGGGCCTGCTCGCCGCTGTGCTGCTCGGCATGCTGACCGCGATGGTCGTCGAAGAAACGCTGGAAAAGATACAGGCCAAGGCATGAGCGACCTCGAAATCTGGATCACCATCGGTGTGCTTGCCGTGGCTACCGCGGCCACCCGCAGTTCGTTCTGGCTGGTCGGCCACCACATCACGATCCCGAAGCGGGTGCAGGAAATGCTGCGTTTCGCCCCGGCCTGCGCGCTGGCGGCCATTGTCGCGCCCGATTTATTGCTCGGCACGAAGGGTGAGCTCCACCTGGCCATCTCGAACCTGAAGCTGGTGGCCGGGCTGGCGTCGATCGGCTATTACCTGCTGCGCAGAAACATGCTGGAAACCATCGTTTTCGGGATGCTGTTCTTTACCGGCCTGCGGCTCTGGTTGCAGTGACCATACTGGCAGTTTTGCATTGTTCATGAGTTAAAATAGCGTTCTTTTATATTCGACCGTTTGGGTAGCCATGCACGCTGTTCTCAACTTCACCCGTCTGCAAGACCTGATCGACCAAAACGCGCTGCAAGGAAAACGCGTGTTCATCCGCGCCGACCTGAACGTGCCGCAGGATGACGCGGGCAACATCACCGAAGACACGCGCATCCGCGCTTCGGTGCCTGCCATCCAGGCCGCCCTCAAGGCAGGCGCGGCCGTCATGGTCACGTCCCACCTGGGCCGTCCGACCGAAGGCGCGTTCAAGCCGGAAGACAGCCTGGCGCCGGTCGCCGCGCGCCTGTCCGAGCTGCTCGGCCAGCCGGTCGAACTGAAGCAGGACTGGGTTGACGGAAAGGGTCTCGAGAACCTGCAGCCTGGCCAGGTCGTGCTGCTTGAAAACTGCCGCGTCAACAAGGGCGAGAAAAAGAATTCCGACGAGCTGGCCCAGAAGATGGCAAGGCTGTGCGACGTCTACGTCAACGATGCCTTCGGCACCGCGCACCGCGCCGAGGCGACGACCCACGGTATCGCCAAGTTCGCACCGAGCGTTTGCGCAGGCCCGCTGCTGGCCGCCGAACTGGACGCGCTGGGCAAAGCCCTGGGCGCGCCAAGCCGTCCGCTGCTGGCCATCGTTGCCGGTTCCAAGGTGTCGTCCAAGCTGTCGATCCTGAAGGCGCTGGCCGGCAAGGTGGATAACCTGATCGTCGGCGGCGGCATCGCCAACACCTTCATGAAGGCGTCCGGCCTGAACATCGGCAAGTCGCTGGTCGAGGCAGACCTGGTCGACGAAGCGAAAGCCATTATCGACATGATGTCCGCGCGCGGCGCGACCGTGCCTATTCCGGTCGATGTCGTCTGCGCGAAAGAATTCTCGCCAACCGCCGCGGCCACCATCAAGGATGTGGCCGACGTCGCCGACGACGACATGATCCTCGATATCGGCCCGAAAACGGCGGCCACGCTGGCCCAGCAGATCCGCGCCGCCGGCACCATCGTCTGGAACGGCCCGGTCGGCGTATTCGAGTTCGACCAGTTCGGCGAAGGCACCCGCATGCTGGCGCTGGCGATTGCCGGCTCCAAAGGCTTCTCGATCGCGGGCGGCGGGGACACCCTCGCGGCCATTGCGAAATACGGTATCACCGATAAAATCGGCTACATCTCGACGGGCGGCGGGGCATTCCTCGAATTCCTCGAAGGGAAGACGCTGCCGGCGGTGGACATCCTCCTGCAACGCAGCACCAGGTAACGCCAGCGCAGCCCTCCGGCTGCGCTTTTACTTCAAGGATTACTATGTATCGTGGCACAAAGATCGTTGCAACCATCGGCCCGGCTTCGACCGACTTCGATATCCTCGTCAAAATGATCAAGGCAGGCGTTGACGTTGTCCGCCTGAATTTCTCGCACGGCAAGGCGCAAGACCACATCGACCGCGCCACGCTGGTCCGCCGCGCCGCGGCCGAATGCGGCAAGGAAGTGGCGATCATGGCCGACATGCAGGGTCCGAAGATCCGCGTCGGCAAGTTCGAGGACGGCAAGATCAACCTGGAGAACGGCGAGAGGTTCATCCTCGATGCGAAGTGGGGCGACAACGGCGAACTGGGCAACCAGGAACGGGTCGGCCTCGACTACAAGGCGCTGCCGCGCGACGTGCGTCCGGGCGACCGCCTGCTGCTGAACGACGGCCTGATCGTGCTGGTCGTGGACCGCGTCTTCGGCCACGAAGTGTTCACCACCGTCAAGGTCGGCGGCGAGCTGTCGAACAACAAGGGCATCAACCGCCAGGGCGGCGGCCTGACCGCGCCGGCGCTGACCGCCAAGGACATGGAAGACATCAAGACCGCGATGAGCTTCCAGGCCGACTACCTGGCGATCTCGTTCCCGAAAAGCGCGACCGACATGGAAATGGCGCGCCAGCTGGCCAACATCGCCGGCGAGCCATTCCACCACAAGCCGAAGATGATCGCCAAGATCGAACGTGCCGAAGCGATTCCTGTGCTGCAGGAAATCCTCGACGCCTCCGACGGCATCATGGTCGCGCGTGGCGACCTGGCTGTCGAAGTAGGCAATGCTGCCGTGCCTGCGCTGCAGAAGCGCATGATCCGCATGGCGCGTGCAAGTAACAAGCTGGCGATCACCGCGACCCAGATGATGGAATCGATGATCGTCAACGCGGTGCCGACCCGCGCCGAAGTATCGGACGTCGCCAACGCCGTGCTGGACGGCACCGATGCAGTGATGACCTCGGCCGAAACCGCATCGGGCAAGTACCCGATCGAAACCGTGGAAATGATGGCGGCGATTTGCGCCGAAGCCGAGCAGTCCGAGTACAACAAGCTCGACGCCGACTTCCTGAACATCCAGTTCACCCGCATCGACCAGTCGATCGCCTACGGCGCGCTGTTCACCGCGCACCACCTGCGCGTGAAAGCGATCGTGGCGCTGACCGAGTCGGGCTCGACCGCGCTGTGGATGAGCCGTCACAGCATCGACACGCCAATTTTCGCGCTGACCCCGTCACAGCAGACGCAGCGCAAGGCTTCGCTGTATCGTAACGTGCAAGCTTATCACCTGCTGCAGGAAGGCGGCAGCCACGCAGTATTGCGCCAGGCGGAAGAATTGCTGATGAAACAGGGCGTTGTTCGCAAGGGCGACACAATCGTCGTCACCTGGGGTTCCCCGATGGGACAGGCCGGCGGCACCAACGCACTGAAAATCGTGCGCGTAGGAGAATTCGACTAACACTCGCGGCAGGGTCGACCGGTGTCGTTCCCGCGGAGGCCTCGGCGGCCCCGCGGGAATCCATATCTGGCCTGCTCGGCAACGGTGATATGGGTTCCCGCCTTCGCGGGGACGACAGGATTAAAGCTGCGGGCTTCAAAGGGCTTACTTAAGCGGTCTAACGATTTCAATTGTTTGGAGTACTACCATGTCCCTCGTATCCATGCGTCAACTGCTGGACCATGCCGCCGAAAACGGCTATGGCCTGCCAGCGTTCAACGTCAATAACCTCGAACAGGTGCAGGCCATCATGGCTGCCGCCGACGCGGTCGGCTCCCCGGTCATCATGCAAGCGTCCGCTGGCGCCCGCAAATATGCCGGCGAAGCTTTCCTGCGCCACCTGATCGACGCCGCGGTTGAATCCTACCCGCACATCCCGGTCGTCATGCACCAGGACCACGGCCAGTCGCCGGCAGTCTGCATGGCTGCGATCCGCTCCGGCTTCACCTCGGTGATGATGGACGGCTCGCTCGAAGCCGACGGCAAGAGCGTCGCATCGTATGACTACAACGTCGACGTGTCGCGCGAAGTGGTCAAGTTCGCGCACTCGATCGGCGTGACGGTCGAAGCGGAACTGGGCGTGCTCGGTTCGCTCGAAACGATGAAGGGCGACAAGGAAGACGGCCACGGCGCCGACGGCGCGATGACCCGCGAACAGCTGCTGACGGACGTCGCGCAAGCCGCCGACTTCGTCCAGCGCACCCAGTGCGACGCACTGGCGATCGCGATCGGCACCTCGCACGGCGCCTACAAGTTCTCGCGCCAGCCAACCGGCGACATCCTGGCGATCGACCGCATCAAGGAAATCCACGCGCGCATCCCGAACACCCACCTGGTGATGCACGGTTCCTCGTCGGTGCCGCAGGAACTGCTGGCCGTGATCCGCGAATTCGGCGGCGACATGAAGGAAACCTACGGCGTGCCGGTCGAAGAGATCCAGGAAGGCATCCGCCACGGCGTCCGCAAGATCAACATCGACACCGACATCCGCCTGGCGATGACGGCGGCGATCCGCAAGTACCTGTTCGAAAACCCATCCAAGTTCGACCCGCGCGACTACCTCAAGCCTGCGCGTGACGCGGCGATGGACATCTGCAAGGCGCGCTTCCTGGCCTTCGGTTGCGAAGGACAGGCTGCCAAGATCAAGCCGATCCCGATGGACAAGATGGCCGAGCGTTACAAAAACGGCGAACTGGCCCAGATCGTAAAATAAACACCCCTCGCGCGACTTTCGGGGCGCGCTTAGGTGGAGTGTTCGCTTGCAAGCGAACACCGTTTCGCAGGCGAATCGCGTGCGATTCGAAACCCCTGCTCCACCTTTTGGCAATTCAAGGATTCGTGATGTCTAGTGTTCTCGAAACAAATCTCAAGTCGCTTCCCTTCCTTCACCGCGGAAAAGTGCGCGACATTTACGCCGTCGGCGACGACAAGCTGCTGGTCATCCAGACCGACCGCCTGTCCGCATTCGACGTCATCCTCGACGATCCGATTCCGGGCAAGGGCAAGATCCTGACGGCCATGTCGAACTTCTGGTTCCAGAAATTCGCCGACCTGATGCCGAACCACGAGACCGGCATCGATCCGCTGTCCGTCGTCGCTCCGGAAGAGCGCGCGCAGGCTGAAGGCCGCGCCATCGTCGTCAAGAAATTCAAGCCGCTCGGCATCGAGGCGATCGTGCGCGGTTACCTGATCGGTTCGGGCTGGAAGGATTACCAGAAGACCGGCAAGGTGTGCGGTATCGCACTGCCAGCCGGCATGAAGGAAGCCGAGAAGCTGCCGCAGGTCCTGTTCACGCCATCGACCAAGGCCCCGGCCGGCGCGCATGACGAAAACATTTCGTACGAAGAAGCCGAGCAGATCATCGGCGCGGACGTGGCGCGCCAGGTGCGCGACTACGCGATCGCGCTGTACACCAAGGCCGCCGAATACGCCGCCGAAAAAGGCATCATCATCGCCGACACCAAGTTCGAATTCGGCCAGGATGAAACCGGCAAGATCTACCTGATCGACGAAATCCTGACCCCGGACTCGTCGCGCTTCTGGCCGATGGAAAGCTACGCAACCGGCATGTCGCCGCCGTCCTACGACAAGCAGTTCGTGCGCGACTACCTGGAAACGCTGAAGGACTGGAACAAGGCGCCGCCATCGCCGCCGGTCCCGGCCGACGTGATCGCCAAGACCCAGGCCAAGTATCTTGAAGCCCTCGAGCGCCTGACCGGCCAGAAACTGGATCTCTGAGATGGACAACACAGCAAAGCCGGTCGTCGGCGTCGTGATGGGTTCGTCGTCGGACTGGGACGTGATGCAGCATGCGGTCGCCATCCTGAAGGAATTCGGCGTACCGTATGAAGCGCAAGTGGTTTCTGCCCACCGCATGCCGGATGAAATGTTTGCCTACGCAGAAAGCGCGCGTGCGCGCGGCCTGCGTGCGATCATCGCCGGCGCCGGTGGCGCCGCACACCTGCCAGGCATGATTGCAGCCAAGACCATCGTTCCGGTGCTCGGCGTGCCGGTGCCGTCCAAGTACCTGCGCGGCGAGGATTCGCTGCTGTCGATCGTGCAGATGCCGAAGGGCATTCCTGTCGCGACTTTCGCTATCGGCGAAGCAGGCGCGGCAAATGCTGCGCTGGCCGCAGTCGCGATGATCGCCAGCCTCGACGATGCGATGGCGGACCGCCTGCAGGATTACCGCAATATCCAGACAGCGGCCGCAAGGGCCATGGCGTTACCAGTATGAACGATAAGCAGTTTTCCCCGGCGCGCCCACCGGCAACGCTGGGTGTGATGGGCGGCGGCCAGCTTGGCCGCATGTTCGCGCATGCGGCGCAGGCGATGGGCTTCAAGGTCGCCGTGCTGGACCCGGCACGCGACAGCCCGGCAGGGCAGGCGGCCGACCGCCTGATCGTGGCCGGCTACAGCGACCCGGCGGGCCTGGCGGATCTCGCATCCGCCTGCGCCGCCATCACCACCGAATTTGAAAATGTCCCGGCCGACAGCCTGGCCTTCCTTGGCGCGCATACTTTCGTCGCCCCGGCCGCGCAGTGCGTGTCGGTGGCGCAGGACCGCATCGCGGAGAAGCGTTTCTTCGTCGATTGCTCGCCGAGCTCCGGCGTGATGCCGGCGCCGCACAAGACCATTGCGTCCAGCGAAGACATCGATGCGATTCCCGATGACCTGCTGCCGGGCATCCTGAAAACCGTGCGCATGGGCTATGACGGCAAGGGCCAGGTCCGCGTCAAAACGCGTTCCGACGTGCGCGCCGCGTTCGCCGACATGAATGGCGTCACTTGCCTGCTCGAAAAGATGCTGCCGCTGGCGTATGAGGTCTCGGTGCTCACCGCACGCGGCGCCGATGGCGAGTCGATCGTCTACCCGATCGCCGAAAACGTGCACCGCGACGGCATCCTGTTCACCACCACCGTTCCCGGCCCAAACGTTTCCAACGCCTGCGCCGGCATGGCGCAGGACGCCGCACGCGCGATCATCTCGCAGCTCGGCTATGTCGGCGTGCTGTGCATCGAATTCTTCGTGCTGACCGACGGCACGCTGGTGGTCAACGAGATGGCCCCGCGCCCGCACAACAGCGGGCACTACACCATCGACGCCTGCGTCACCAGCCAGTTCGCACAGCAAGTGCGGGCGATGGCGCGGCTGCCGCTGGGCGACGTGCGCCAGCATTCGCCGGCCGTCATGCTGAACATCCTCGGCGACGTGTGGTTCGACGCCGGCAGCGACACTGCGCGCGAACCGGCCTGGGAACAGGTGCTGGCGCTGCCTGGCGCCTGCCTGCACCTGTACGGCAAGGAAGAGGCGCGCCCTGGCCGCAAGATGGGCCACCTGACCCTCGTTGCGCCAACCCTCGCCGAAGCGCAGGACAAGCTGCGTTCCGCGTGCAGCATCCTGGGCATCGAGCTGGACGCATGAGCGGGCCGGACGTCGACAAGGCGGCGATTGCCGCCGCCGCGCGCTTGCTGGAAGAGGGCAGCCTGGTTGCCCTGCCAACCGAGACCGTGTACGGGCTCGGCGCCGACGCCGAGAACCCGGCCGCGGTGGCGCGCATTTACGCAGCCAAGGGCCGCCCGATGGACCACCCGGTGATCGTGCACATCGCGCCTGGCGCCGACCTCGACCACTGGGCCACCGACATTCCGCATGAAGCGCGCGCACTGGCGGACGCTTTCTGGCCCGGTCCGCTGACGATGATCCTCAAGCGCGCAGCGCACATTCCCGACGCCGTCTCCGGCGGCCAGGACACGGTGGGCATCCGCTGCCCGTCGCATCCGGTCGCCATCGCGCTGCTGCAGGCGTTCAAGGGCGGCAAGGGCGGCGTCGCGGCGCCATCCGCCAACAAGTTCGGCAACGTCAGCCCGACCACCGCGCAGCACGTGCGCGACGAATTCGGCGCCGACGGCACGGTTGCCGCGATTCTCGACGGCGGCCAGAGCCAGGTCGGCATCGAATCGACCATCGTCGACCTGTCGCGCCTGTCCACGCACGGCCCGGTGCTGCTGCGCCCCGGCCACATCAGCGCCGATGCGATTGCTGCCGTTATCGACAGCATGCCGGCTGCACCCGACGTCGCCGCGCCGCGCGCTTCCGGCACGCTGGAATCGCATTACGCGCCGCACACCCCGGTCGCCATGCAGGACGGCGACGAACTGCTCGCTACCCTCGGCAAGCTGCAAGCGGCCGGCCGCAAGGTCGCCCTGATCCATTACAGCGCATTCCCGCAGGCACACGCCGAAGTGCGCTTGCCGTCCAGCCCGGAAGGGTTTGCGCATGCGCTGTACGCCGCCCTGCGCGCGATGGACCAGGCCGGCTCCGACGTGATTTTGGTCGAGGCGCCGCCGCGCGGCGGCGAGTGGCTGGGTGTCAATGACCGGCTGCGCCGCGCCGCGCATGGTTCCAGTGGCATCGTGCACGGTCTGCTGAACCATGACGCACCAACTTAACAGGATGCATTGTTGTTTCGACCCGACGGGAAGATAAGTTTATTGATGTACAAGATTGCTTAACGCTGGCATATTAGTTGTAGTGCAAAAAGCACGGGCGTTCGCATCAAAAATATATTCTTCTTAGGAGACACAATGCGTCACAATAATATCGCGCTGGCCTTGCTGGCGGCGGCTATCCTTTCCGCTTGCGGCAGCAGCGACAACGACACTGTCACGCAACCGCCGAAGCCGAAATTCGCTTCCCAGGTAACGTTCGGCGACAGCCTGTCCGACGTCGGCACCTATGCCGTCGGCCCGGTCGCCGCCCTGCGCGGCGGCAAGTACACGATCAACGGCGACAACACCGCCATCAACGCTTCGCTGACCGGCAAGAACTGGACCGAGCTGATGGCATCGCGCCTCGGCCTCGCAGCGCCCTGCGCCGCGGTCACCGGCCTCGACGGCGACGCGACCCGCGGCTTCTCGGTTCCCGTTACCAACAACCTGAACTGCACCGGCTATGCCCAGGGCGGTTCGCGCGTCACCAATCCGGTTGGACCGGGCAACAAACTCACTGGCGCCGCGATCGGCCAGCTGACCTACCCGGTTGCCACCCAGGTCGCAACGCACCTTGCACGCAATGGCGGCAAATTCAAGGGCGACGAAGTGGTACTCGTCATGGCGGGCGGCAATGACGCATTCGCCCTGCTCGGTGAACTGACTGCGGCCGCGACCGCGGCCGGCAACGCCGCCGGTGCGGCCGAAGGCGCCAAGGTTGGCGCACAGACCTTCGCCAGCACGCTGGTAGGCCTGCTGGCTGCCGGCGCAAGCAACCCGACCACCGCCGCACAAGCCATCGGCGCCGCAGTCGCAACCGAGTCGGCACGTGCCGGAAGCACCTCGCAAACCATCGTCGGCGTCGCCGTCGCAACCGCCGCAGCACAGCCAGGCAACATGGCGGTTGGTTCGCCAGCCGTGTATGGCCCGATGGTCGCCCAGTCCCAGACCGCTGCCGCCACCGCGGGTGCCGCAGCAGGCGCCAAGGCCGGCGCTGCAGCTGGCGCCGCTTACGGTGCTGCGAACGGTCCGGCGATGGTGCCGCGCATGGCCGCAGCCGCTGCCGAACTGGCGGACCTCGTCCGTAACCAGATCGTCGCCAAGGGCGCAAAGTACGTGGTGCTGGTCAACCTGCCCGACCTCGGCAGCGTGCCAAGCTCGAAGGCGCAGGCCGCATCGACCCAGACCCTGATCAACGGCATGGTCAATGCGTACAACATCGCGCTGCGCGTCGGCATTGACGGCCTCGAATCGCAGGTACTGTATGTCGACCTGTTCACGCCGAGCCAGGACCAGATCCTGAATCCGGCCAAGTACGGCATCTCCAACGCCGCCAAGCCGGCCTGCGGCCCGAACGCGCTTGGCACCACCTCGCTGGCATGCAACGGCACCAACCTGATCGCTGGCGACGTCAGCAAGTACCTGTTCGCTGATGACGTGCACCCGACGCCGTTTGGCTACTCGCTGATCTCCAACTTCGTCGCCGAGCAAATGGTGGCAAAACGCTGGCTGTAAGCGCAATGACGTAAGAAAAATCAGGGTCCGTCCCCGGGGACGGACCCCGGGGACGCCACGATGTCCCCGGGGACAGACCCCGGGGACGGACCGGGTCACGTTGACCGGGTCACGTTGACCGGGTCACGTTGACCGGGTCACGTTGACCGGGTCACGTTGACCGGGTCACGTTGACCCCGATGTACTTCTTCAGTTGACTGGCTGGGCGCCGCGGATCATGACCTCGAGCAGGTGGACTTCCATCGGGGCACCGATCAGGTAGCCTTGGCAGCACTTGCATCCCAGGTCGGCGAGGAAGGCGCGTTGCGCTTCCGTTTCGACGCCTTCGGCAATGATTCCCAATCCCAATGCATGCCCCAGCGCCACGATGCTGCGCGCGATCGACGCGTCGTTCGGGTTGACCAGCACGTCGCGCACGAACAAGCGGTCGATCTTCAGCTGGTCCAGCGGCAGCGTCTTCAGGTAGCTCAGCGACGCGCAGCAGGTCGATCATGATGCCGTCGGCTTTGCCCTCGGCGTTGACGAATATTTTTGGCGGGTTCGCGTAGATGCCGACCCTGACGTGCTGGTCCTCGCCGGTACTCATGCCCGTGGCGCATGAGAGCAGGACAAGGCACAGCACCAGGCGATGTACACGACGCACATGTCCTCCCGGACCAAAGCGGTAACCGCACTTGCCGGTGTACGCCCGTCGCCATGAAACAAACCCGCCGCAGCGGGTTTTTCATGAGCACGGCTGCGACCTTAAAACGCCGCGATGCCGGTCTGCGCGCGGCCCAGGATCAGCGCGTGGATATCGTGCGTGCCTTCGTAGGTGTTGACCACCTCGAGGTTGACCATGTGGCGGATCACGCCGAACTCGTCGGAGATGCCGTTACCGCCGAGCATGTCGCGCGCGACGCGGGCGATGTCCAGCGACTTGCCGCAGGAATTGCGCTTCATCATCGACGTGATCTCGACCGCGGCGGTGCCGGCGTCCTTCATGCGGCCCAGCTGCAGGCAGCCCTGCAGGCCCAGCGTGATTTCGGTCTGCATGTCGGCCAGCTTCTTCTGCACCAGCTGGTTGGCCGCCAAGGGCTTGCCGAACTGCTGGCGGTCCATCGTGTACTGGCGCGCGGTGTGCCAGCAGGCTTCGGCCGCGCCCAGCGCACCCCAGGCGATGCCGTAGCGTGCCGAATTCAGGCAGGTGAACGGACCTTTCAGGCCGCGCACGTCCGGGAACGCGTTCTCTTCAGGGCAGAACACGTTGTCCATCACGATTTCGCCGGTGACCGACGCGCGCAGCCCGAACTTGCCGTGGATGGCGGGCGCCGACAGGCCGGCCATGCCTTTTTCCAGCACGAAGCCGCGGATCGCGCCTTCATCGTCCTTGGCCCAGACCACGAACACGTCGGCCACCGGCGAGTTGGTGATCCACATCTTGGAGCCGCTCAGCGCGTAGCCGCCGTCGACCTTGCGCGCGCGGGTGATCATCGAGCCAGGGTCGGAACCATGGTTCGGCTCGGTCAGGCCGAAGCAGCCGATCCATTCGCCGGTCGCCAGCTTCGGCAGGTACTTCTGGCGCTGCGCTTCGGTGCCGAATTCATAAATCGGCACCATCACCAGCGACGACTGTACGCTTGCCATCGAGCGGTAGCCGGAATCGACGCGCTCGATTTCGCGCGCGATCAGGCCGTAGGACACGTAGTTCAGGCCCGGGCCGCCGTACTGTTCCGGAATCGTCGGTCCCAGCAGGCCGAGTTCGCCCATCTCGCGGAAGATGGAGGTGTCCATGCGCTCGTGGCGGAACGCCTCGAGGATGCGCGGCGCCAGCTTGTCCTGGCAGTACGCCGCGGCAGCGTCGCGCACCATGCGCTCTTCGTCGGTCAGCTGTTCGTTCAGCAACAGCGGATCATCCCAGTGGAACTGCGCCTTACGGGGCGAATCGGATCGGTTCATGCTCTTTCCTGTCTCAGTGTTGGATGGTGGAACAAGTTGTATATACTGCTTTATGGATATGCAATTTTACCGCGTTTGCGTGCTTCCGAATTGCCCGGCGTGGAAAATCAGCGACGCCTGGGGATGGAAGGCGCAATTCTCGACTTCGCCCACGAAAATGACGTGGTCGCCCTCCGGGTAGCGGCTGCGGTTGTGGCATTCGAACCACGCCGACACGCCCTTGAGGATCGGCTGGCCGGTGCGCGACAGCTCGTACTCGACGCCGGCGAACGGGTCGTCGGTGCGGCGCGAGAAGCGCTGGGCCAGATGGGCCTGCCCGGCGCCCAGCACATTGATGACGTAGTGGGAATTGCCGCTGAAAATGGGCATGCTGTTGGCGCCCTCGGAAAGGCTCCACAGCACCAGCGGCGGTTCCAGCGAGACCGAGTTGAACGAGCTGGCGGTCAGGCCGCGGAAACTGCCGTCCGCCAGCCGCGTGGTGATCACGGTAACGCCTGTAGCGAACTGGGACAGCGCTTGCCGGAACTGCGTCGAATCGAAATCGCGGGCTACAGCGCGCGGGGAGCTAATGTTCATTGGTGACCTGTCTATTTATACCATTATGCCAAACTTCGGCCCTGCCGTACCACCGGCGGGCCCGGCACTTGTCATAGCTGCACGGTACTGCACTTTGCGTTACAGTTGCTCCATACGCGTTTGCGGGCAATGAGGTGTGTGATGACGAACCAATCGGCGGGCAATGTCGCGATACTCGGGGGCGGCTGTTTCTGGTGCCTGGAAGCGGTGTACCTTGAGGCGCGCGGGGTGACGAAGGTCGAGTCCGGCTATATGGGCGGGCATGAGGACCATCCCAGCTACGAGCAGGTCTGCGCGGGAACCACCGGGCACGCGGAAGTGGTGCGGCTCGAGTTCGACCCGGCCGTGGTCAGCTACCACGACCTGCTGGAAGTGTTCTTCACCATCCACGACCCGACCACCCTGAACCGCCAGGGCAATGACGTCGGCACCCAATACCGCTCGGTTATTTATTACACGACGCCGGAGCAGGAGCGGGTGGCGCACCAGGTGATCGCTGAAATGGCCAATGTCTGGGACGCGCCGATCGTGACCGAATTGGCGGCTGCCGAGACCTGGCACAGGGCCGAGGATTATCACCAGGATTATTTCCGCCAGCACCCGTTGCAGGGGTATTGCGCGTTCGTCGTCGCGCCGAAGGTGGCCAAGTTCCGCAATACGTTCGCCAACCGGCTGAAGTAGTAATCCGGCGGAACAGGCCGAAGGCCGGTGAAGCAGGGGTTTCGAATCGCATGCGGAACGGTATTCGCGTGCAAGCGAATACTCCTTTCGTCCGCCGAATTTATCACGGGTACATATGCCGCCGCGACCAGGGATGATTGTCCGGCGTACTCCCCGCCTTCCCGCACACCACCTGGTACAAACTGATCAGGTCATGGTTGAACGCATACGTGCATCCCGCCAGGTACACATGCCATATCCGGAAATGGCGCTCGTCCGTCAACGTGCGTATCGTCGCCGCATTCGCCTCGTAATTCTCGGTCCATAGCTCGCAGGTACGCGCGTAATGCCGGCGCAGGTTCTCCACATCGCGCGCTTCCAGCCCGCCTTGCTGCATCGCCCTGATGACCGCGCCGAGGTGCGCCAGTTCTCCATGCGGAAACACATACCTGCTGATGAACTCGCCGCCTCCGTACGGCGTCGCGCGTCCCTCCGGATCGGTGCTGGTGATGCCGTGGTTCATCGCCAGGCCGTCCGGCGCCAGCAGCGCATTGATGCGGCCGAAATACTCGGCAAGATGGCGCACTCCGACATGCTCGAACATGCCGACGCTGGTGATGCGGTCGAACTGCCCCTCGACATCGCGGTAATCCTGCAGGCGGATCTCAACCTTGTCCTGCAGGCCGGCCCTGGCGACCTGCGCGCGCGCCAGCCGGTGCTGGTTTTCGGACAGGGTGATGCCGACGCAGCGCGCACCGAAGCGTTCGGCGGCGCGGATCGCCAGCGCGCCCCAGCCGCAGCCGATGTCGAGCAAGGTCTGTCCCGGCCGCACGTCGAGTTTTGTCAGGATGTGGTCGATCTTTTTTTGCTGCGCGGTGGCCAGGTCCTCGTCGCCGTTTTCAAAGTAGGCGCAGGAGTACACCATGGCGGGGTCGAGCCACGCGCGATAGAACTCGTTGGACACGTCGTAGTGGTAGCGGATGGCGTCGGCATCCACCTGGCGGGTGTGCGGCAGCGAGCGCATGAAGCGCCGCAGCGCGCCGTGCGGCCGGACCGAGGCGGCCGCCAGTGCATTGACGACGGCGATCATGTCGGTGGCGCGGCCGCTGACCTCGATGGCGCCCTCGACGTAAGCCCGTCCGAGGTTGTACAGCGACGGCGACACCAGGTAGCGCACCGCCGACGCCTCGGGCACGCGGATCGTGACGCGCGGCGGCTCGGACGAGAAATCCAGGCGCTGGCCATTCCACAGCTCGATCCGCAGCGGCACTGTCGTCTTGCTGCGCACGCCTGAGCTCCAGGCGTCCAATCGTAGTTGGCTAAACACGCTTTCCTCCGGCTCATCGGGCAGGGGCTTTGGCGCCGCCGGTCCCCTTACGGTTGCAAACGCTGCCGTGTCCAGCCGCCGTCCTGCAGCGTATACACGATGCGGTCATGAAAACGCGAACGGCGTCCCTGCCAGAACTCGATGCGTTCGGGCACCAGACGGAAACCGCCCCAGTTGTCCGGGCGCGGCGGCTGTTCGCCATACTGCTGTGCTATCGATTCGTATTGCTGCTCCATGGCCGCGCGGCTGCCGATCGGCTCGCTTTGCGCGGACGCGACGGCAGCCAGCCGGCTCTTCAGTGGCCGGCTGTGGAAATATTGGTCGCTTTCGGCCGGCGACGTGCGCTCCACTCTACCTTCGATACGGATCTGGCGCTCAAGTTCGCTCCAGAAGAACAGCAGCGACGCAAATGGGTTTTGCGCAAGCTGGCGGCCCTTCTGGCTGCCGTAGTTCGTGTACCAGGTGAAACCGCGCGGGTCGAACTGCTTGACCAGCACGATGCGCGATGTCGGGCGGCCGCGCGCGTCCACGGTCGACACGCCCATCGCGTTCGGTTCGTTGACCTGCGCCTTCAGCGCTTCATCGAACCACATGCCGAACTGGACGATCGGATCGGCATCGACATCGCTTTCCGACAGGCTGGCCTGGCCGTAGTCCTGGCGCAGGTGAGCCACCGCCTCGCCCGCCATCGCTTCGGGCGCAATGCCGCGCCGCGCCTGCATCGCCGCGCCCAGCTGGGCCATTTGCCCGGCGCTGAACAGGCGTTTCGCCATCGGCGCGATCTGGCCTTCCTCGCGCTCCATGTGTGAGCTGTAGCGTTCGGCAAATTCGCGCACGTCCGGCCCCGACAGCGCCGCGCCCGCGCCATCGGCGATCGGGCGCAGCTGCTCGTGCAGGCGCTGCCACAGCGCATCCATCTTGTCGTGGTCGTCGATGATGCCAGGCACCAGCGCGGCCAGCGTGACCGCGTCTTCGCCCTGCGCCACCTGGCGCAGCATCGGAATCAGGTCCTGTTCCTCATCCTCATGGTGCAGGTGCGCCGCCTTGTCGAAATAGCGGATCACCGCCGCTGCCGCCTGGCGCGCCTGCTCGTCGGCGCCATGCTGCGGCAGGTGATCGAGCAGTTTTTGCATGGTGGCAAGCTGCTTGCGGATGCGGTCGTGGCAGTGCTTGAGCACGGCGATCGGCTGGTCGAACCCGGGCGCGGCATCGTGGAGGGCGTTGGTCATGTCAGCTTTCAAATGGTGCAATGTTTAATCACATTTTAGAACAGTGTGAACGGCAGTGTTTGTTTACAATGCGTGGATGAATACCATCAACACCCATATCTTCACTGGCGAGGCCGACGAGGTCGATTTCGCCCGGCGTTTTGGCGGCATCGCGCGGCTGTATGGCGATGCGGCGCTGCAACGTTTCCGCGCTACGCACGTGTGCGTGATCGGCGTCGGCGGCGTCGGTTCGTGGACCGTCGAGGCGCTGGCGCGCAGCGCCATCGGCCAGCTGACCCTGATCGACCTGGACAACGTTGCCGAGTCGAATATCAACCGCCAGATCCAGGCGCTGTCCGGCACTATCGGGCAGGCCAAGGTTGGCGCGCTGGCCGAGCGCATCGCCCAGATCAATCCGTTCTGCCGGGTCAACCTGATCGAGGATTTCATCGATCCGGGCAATCTCGACCAGATGATCCAAGGGCGCGGCTACGATTTCGTCATCGACGCCATCGATCACGTCCGGTCGAAAGCCGCGCTGATCGCTTACTGCCGCGACCATGCGATTCCGATGATCACCATCGGCAGTGCCGGCGGGCAGGTCGACCCTTCCCGCATCGAGATCCGCGACCTCAGCAAGACCGAGCAGGAACCGATGCTAAAAATCGTGCGCAAGAAGCTGCGCAACGAGTACGGCTTTCCGCGCAGTATCAAAACCAAATTTAACGTCGATGCGGTATTCTCGATGGAGCCGCTGACTTTCCCTGCAGTCGAGGCCGACAGCTGCGAGATCGAAGAAGGCACGGCCGGCGTGAGCGGCCTGAACTGCGCCGGCTTCGGTTCCAGCATGGTGGTCACCGCCACCTTCGGTATGCTTGCGGCGGGCCACCTGCTGCGCAAGCTGGCGGCGGATGCGAACGGGGAAAGCGAGCCGCAGCAAGCGGCTGTGCAGCCGGAGGCGGCCGCGTTATCATAAGCACAGGACCACCGCGTTTTGACCACCTCTCAAGGAAAGATAAATACATGATTCGCAGCTCCATCTTGTTCGCCATGCTGAGCGCCGCCGGTGCAATTGCCCAGGCCCAGTCCATCAGCCATGACGCGCATGCGCAAGCGCAGGCCCAGTCGCAGACCGCCACCGATCCTGCCGCGGTAGCCGCCGCCATCGCCCAGCCTGCGCAGGCCACCGCGCCAGTCGCGCAGCCCGCTCCGGCCGCCGCACCTGCTGTCGCCGCCGTGCCTGCCGAGCCTGCGCTGGATCCGCTAGTCTCCAAGGACAGCAAGGTGGGCACCGGCAAGGAAGCGACTGCCGGTGCTAAGGTACTGGTCAATTACACCGGCTGGTTCTACAAGCCGCTGGCCAAGAACCAGCGCGGCCGCCAGTTCGATTCCTCGATCGGCCGCGAGCCGCTCGAGTTCCAGCTTGGCGCGGGCCGCGTCATCAAGGGCTGGGACCAGGGCGTGGCGGGCATGAAAGTGGGCGGCAAGCGCACCCTGATCATCCCGAGCCACCTGGCCTATGGCAAGCGCGGTGCGGGCGGCGGCGTGATCCCGCCTGAGTCGGACCTGATTTTCGAGGTGGAACTGCTGCAAGTGAAGTAAGTCAAATCGATAACGAACCGGTGGGAGATATGTAATGAGAATTGCAAACGACGTCACTGAACTGATCGGGAATACCCCACTGGTCCGTATCCGCAAACTTGGCCGCGACGCCGGAGCGCAGATCGTGGCCAAGCTCGAATTCCATAATCCCGCCCACAGCGTCAAGGACCGTATCGGCCTGGCGATGATCGAGGCCGCCGAAGCGGCGGGGCAGATCGGCCCCGACACCGTTATCGTCGAACCCACCAGCGGTAACACCGGCATCGCGCTGGCGATGGTGTGCGCGGCGCGCGGCTACCGCTGCAAGCTGGTGATGCCCGAAACCATGAGCACCGAGCGCCGTACTTTGCTGCGCGCCTATGGGGCCGAGCTGGTGCTGACCCCCGGGTCGGAAGGCATGATGGGCGCGATCCGCCGCGCCGAAGAACTGGTGGCCGACAATCCGAGCCACTTCATGCCGCAGCAGTTCAACAACCCCGCCAATCCTGAGGTGCACCGCCGTACCACCGCCGAGGAAATCTGGCGCGACACCGACGGCCAGGTCGACATCCTCGTGGCCGGGGTCGGCACCGGCGGCACCATCACCGGTGTGAGCGAAGTCATCAAGTCGCGCAAGCCCGGCTTCCAGGCCATTGCCGTCGAGCCGGAAGCGTCGCCGATGCTGTCGAAAGGCACCAAAGGGCCGCACCCGATCCAGGGCATCGGCGCCGGTTTCATTCCTGCCGTGCTCAATGTTCACGCTTACGATGAAGTGATCTGCGTCAGCAACGACAATGCGTTCGAGACCGCGCGCGCCGCGGCAAAGGGCGAAGGCCTGCTGGTTGGCATTTCGGCGGGTGCAGCCCTGTGGGCCGCGCTGCAGGTGGCCCACCGGCCGGAAAACGCGGGCAAGCTGATCGTGGTGATCATCCCGTCGTTCGGCGAGCGCTACCTGAGCACTCCCCTGTACGCTAACCTGGCATAGAGCGGCTAACGTCTCAACGTACCGCCAACGTAGATAGAGCACGCGGCCGACAGCTATCGACCCGAAGTGGTTGTGTCCGTGTCTTCAAAGTTCGGTGCTCGATGCGCACCGCTCAGCGCTTGGCCTTCTGCGCGGGTATCGACACCATCGATGGCTTGCTGGGGTCGGGTACATAACTCAGCTTCATGTCGTCGCCCGTACGTTGGTTGAATTCCATGGTCACGTTGCCGTCGCCGGAGACGAACTTGTTCTTCGACACTGCTTTGAGCCGCATCGGCTTTTCGGTGTCGATGGTCGCGTCGATGTATTCTGGCCTGCCGCGCACTTCCAGTCGCCAGCCATTCGCCATGTCATAGTTTCCCGCGATTTTCTTGACTTCGTCAGGCATGAGCCGGATTGCCTTGCCTGGCGCCGTCACCGTCACGGTCGAGACCGGAGCAGTATCGGGCAGTGGGTAGGGTTGGGTCTGCGCACCGGCGCCAGCGGCAAGCACGAGCAGGGATGCGGGAATCAGGAGAGATAGGGGTCGCATGATCGTTCCTTCACAAAGCAGAAACCTTTGGACAGGCGTCACACCGAATCAGCCTCGTGGCGGGCGTCGGATGCCGCAAAGCCGACATTGCCCTTGCGGTACTTCAGTCTAGGTCAGCGTCGATCCAGGACAAGGGATGCAGGCGCGCACATCACGAAACTGTCTCGAAATGGAAAAAGTCATATCCGCGCGAAATGAGGTCAGGCGGCCGGCACCGGGTTGACGCGTTTCTCGCCTCGGCGGCGAACCGTGCACCGAGGCTCCGGCCAAGGAATCGTCAGCGCGAAAATCGACGATTGACGATACCGAGGTGCTTATTCGTCAAAGTCTGCCGCCAGGCTCTTCCAGCCCCGTGCGGTGTAGCCGGAGCCGAGTGTTACCGATGCTGCTGCAGTGACAACCGCTGCAGGCCCCTCGCATTCTGCATCTGGCAGCGTTGGCAGTGCCTGCTATGAACTAGTGCCCGCAATCAATTACGAACCCAATAAAACCCGGCCAATTGCCATCTGTGGTTATGGACAGGAATGTCTGGAAGTGGCCCGATAGCGGACATCTTCAAAGATCAGTGCCAGAATTGTTTCGCCTTCAAATCAAACGAAATGCTGTTGGGCGATCTTAGTGCGAGTGCCCGTTGAGAGCGCACGCATGGTCAGTGGTGCCTTGTTCCATCTGCAACGTGCAGTGGTGGAGCGCGAAGTTTTCCTTTAAGCCCGCAGTGAGCGCGTCAAATGCGCCGTCGCCTGGGTAGCCGCCCGGCATTACCAGATGCACGGTGAGCGCGTTCTCGGTCGTGCTCATGGCCCAGATATGCAGGTCATGGATATCGGTCACGCCGGGCTGGGCGCGCAGGAAGACGGATACTTTTTCGGCGTCGACATTCGGCGGCACCGCGCCCAGCACCAGCTGCATCGATTCGCGCAGCAGGCCCCAGGTACTCACCAAAATCAGCAGCACGATCACCAGGCTTGCCGCAGGGTCGAGCCAGGTCCAGCCGGTTCCCATGATCACCAGTCCCGAGATCACCACGCCCAGTGAAATGGCCGCGTCCGCCGCCATGTGCTGGTAGGCGCCGCGGATATTCAGGTCGTCCTTGCTGCCTGCCATGAACAGCCATGCCGACAGGCCGTTGACGGCGACGCCGATCGCCGCCACCACCGACACCGTCATACCCGCCACCGGGGCCGGGTTGGACAGGCGCTGCACGGCTTCCCAGCCGATCGCGCCGCACGCCATCATCAGCAGCAGGGCGTTGAGCACCGCCGCCAGGATCGAGCTGCTGCGCAGGCCGTAGGTGTAGCGTTCGGTGGTCGCGGTGCGCGCCAGCATTGCCGCCCCCCAGGCGAGCATCAGTCCCAGCACGTCGGAAAGGTTGTGGCCGGCGTCGGCCATCAGCGCGGTCGAGTTCGCAATAAAGCCGTAGGTGAATTCGATCGCGACGAAGATGGTGTTCAGGCCGATCGCCAGCGCGAATGCGCGGTTGTTTCCGTCCGGCGAAACGTGGTGGTGATGGTGGCCGTGCCCGTGGGCGTGGCCGTGATGATCGTGGTGGTCGTGTGGCATGTCAGGGCTTCTGCATTTCAGACTGGATCAGCTTGCGGCTTTTCGGGTCGAGTTTTTCAACGGCGCGGACCATCTTGTCGGCGTCGGCGAGCGCCTTTGTTTGTTCCGCAGTCAGCTCCTTCGCCTGCACGATCGGCGCGGGCGCCGGAGGCGGGCGGAAGAACATGGCCTGGCCGAGCAGCACCAGCAGCGCGCCCAGCAGGGCGGCGCCACCGGCGATGGCGATCACACGCCGCTCGGCGCTCAGCGCGGCCGCACCGGCCGAGCTGAGCGGGGCAGGGGCCAGCTTTGCTACCGCGGGACGCTCGATGTGGCCGCCATCCTGCAGCGCCTGCACCTGGCCGGCCAGTTCGCGGGTGGCGTCGTCGAGCAGCGCCACGTGGCGCTCGACCGCTTCGGCAAGCACCGCTTCGTTCAGGGCGACCAGGGCGAACACCGGGTCGTCGACGTCGATCCTGACGCCGGTTTTTTCGAATACGAGGGTGCGCAGTTTTTGCTGGTCCATGCGGCTTACCACTGCACTTTGTCGAGTTGTTCGAACAGGTCGCGGAACACGACCTTGATGCGCTGCTTTTCCATCACGTTGAACTTTTCGCTGGCGCGCACTTCCTCGGCGGTCAGGCGGGCGATGTTCATCTTTTTGATGTCGGCCCCGAAGGTGTCGGCATTACGCTGCGACAGCACGATCCGCCCTACCACGCGGCCGGCGTTGTCGGCGTAGGTGTTGGACTCGGTAAACTGCTTGCCGCTGGCCGATTGCAGCAGGCCGAAGTGCTCGTTCTCCCACAGCACCAGCGGAACATTGGTCGACTTGGCGGTCGAGACGAAGCCCATCGCGGTGTCGTGCAAAGTGTCGCCGCCGCCCACGATAACGTGGATGTACACCTTGCGGCCCGAGTCCTCCAGCAGCGAGAAGCAGTCGTTCTCCAGCAGGTAGGCCATCAGCGGCGAGAAGGTGTTGGCGCCGTTGTCGACCACGCAGTTGCCGTCTTCCTCGAGGATGTCGATCATCAGCGCGTCGAAGCGCTTCGGGTCGATCATGCGGTTGTCGGTCATCACCGGCACGTGCTTCACGTTCATCGCCTTGTAGCGCGCAAAGGTGGCGTTTTCCTGGTCGGTATCGAAGCAGCGCAGCGGCTTCTCATCCTTGCCGGCGAGCCATTGCGCGAGGATGGTCGAGACCAGGGTCTTGCCGATGCCGCCCTTGCCCTGCAGGATGAAGTGAACCGTGTTGTGCATCGAATTGCTCCAAAATTAATGAAAACGTTTGCGGCGCCGCTAGTGGCACTTGCCTTCGCCGCGGTCGGGCGCGTTACCGTTCGGGAAGCCTTCATACGCCGCCTCCAGGAACACCCACGCGTAAGCGCCTTCCTTCAGGACCAGCCTGAGCACACCGATGCGGCTATTGTCGCGCATTTCGCTATTGCGCAATGGTAACAAAAACGGCGTGGCATAGGCGCCGCCGGTGCCGACCACGAACTGGCGAATGCCGCGTGCGTCGAAGCGGCCGGCCGCGTCCCGCGGGGCGAAGCGTTCGTAGTCGTGGTCGTGTCCCGAGAGTACGAGTTCGGCGCCGGCGTCGTGCAGTGCCCGCCACGCCACGCCTCGCTCATGCGCACGATGCTGCCATGTCCGCCAGAACTATACAGCGGGTGATGCCAGTAAGCGAGCGTGCACGGGGAGGGATTGGCGGCCAGTTCCCGCGTCAGCCATGCCAGCTGGACTGCGGCAGGGCCGGGCGCGAGGTTGCTGTCGAGGGAATACACCTGCCAGCTGCCGAGCTTGACGCGGTAATAGCCCGCTCCGGCGGCGCTGCCGAAATAATCGAAGTAGCCGCGCGCACCTTGTGTCAGGTATTCATGGTTGCCGGGCGATGGCCAGGTGCGGTCCTTGAAGCGGCCCCAAGTCGGGTGGTAGCACTCGGTAAAGGGTCGCACCACGCGATGTCGCCAGCCGCGTAGACCGTATAGTCCGACGCGTTAGCAACGCCAGCCGCAGCAGGACGCTTGCCTTGACCGCCACCTATTCGATGAAACGCAGCAATCCTTGCAATGCGTGCACGACTGTCTGTTCGCGCACCGACTGGCGGTCGCCCGCAAACACCAGGCGCTCTGTATAAGTATGGTCGCCTTTGGCCCAGCCAAAGCAGACGGTGCCAACCGGTTTGCCCGGCACCGCGCCGGTCGGGCCGGCAATGCCCGTGGTCGACAGCGCCACGTGGGCGTTGCTGTTGGCCAGCGCCCCGATCGCCATCGCCGCCGCGACTTCTTCGCTGACCGTGCCCATCTGGGCGATCAGCGCGGCCGATACATCCAGCAGTTCGGTCTTCGATGGATTGGAATACGCTACAAAGCCGCAATCGAACCAGCTGGTTGAGCCGGAGATTTCGGTGATGGCTTGCGAAATGCCGCCGCCGGTGCACGACTCGGCGGTTACCAGCAGCAGGCCCTTGGCCTGCAACGCCTGGCCAACCCGCCCGGCCAGGTCGAGAATGTCGTTCGTCACGTGTCGCTCCTTTGATCCAGATCGGTCATTTCTAATTTCTACTTTACCATGCTGTTCCCCGGCGTGAGCGCCCGTGCGAATGAAAATTGCCGAGCCGGCCCCATCCTTGGCAAGATGTACAATCCTATCCAAATACCACAAATCGGCGTACCGTAACTTGCACGGCGGCAATTCTTGAGCCGAGCCGTGCGACGGCTTCTCGTCTCGCCTGCTATCCTGCATCGCGCTTGTGCTTGTCAATTTCCCTAGCACAATTCGCTATTTTTTGGATTCAAGATTGATGCCAGTTTTTCACGTCCGCCCACGCAGCACAGCGCCAGGAAGCCCATGGCGCGCCTGAGCCGCCGCGTCGCGGCCGGCTGCCTGGCACTGTGCCTGCTGACGGCGGCCGGGATGGCGCGTCCCCAGGTGCCGCTGGAAAGCGAAGTCAAGGCGGCCTACCTGTATAAATTCGCCACCTTCGTCGAATGGCCCGAAGGCAGCTTCGCGCGGCCCGACAGCGTGTTGCAGATCGGCGTGGCCGGCAACGACGCGCTGGCCGACCAGCTGGCCCGCACCGTCGGCGGGCGCAGCGTCAACGGCCGCACGGTTTCCATCCGCAAGCTCAGGCGCGGCGAATCGCCGGCCGGCCTGCACATCCTGTTCGTGGGCGCGCATGACCGCGCCGCCATCGGCGACTTCCTCAATGCCGCGCGCGGCCAGTCGGTACTGACGGTCACCGACTCCGACCAGGCGCTGGCGCTGGGCAGCATGGTCAACTTCGTCGTCGCCGGCCAGCGCCTGCGCTTCGAGGTCGCGCTCGACCATGTCGCGCCAAGCCGCCTGCGCATCAGCGCGCGCATGCTGGCCGCCGCCCTGCGCGTCGCGGGGGTCACATGATCCCCATGCATTCGCTGCGCCAGAAGCTTGCGGCCGTGGTCATGCTGACCACGCTGGCCGCGCTGCTGGTTTCGGTCTGCATCCTGATTGCCTACGATTTGCGCCAGTATCATCGCGCGCTGCTGGGCGACATGAGCACCCAGGCCGAACTGCTCGGGCACATGACGTCGGCCGCGCTCAGTTTCGACGACCAGCGCCTGGCCGCCGAAAACCTGGCGCTGCTGCGCATCCGTCCGCAAGTGCGCGCCGGCGCCATCTACAACGCGCGCGGCGAGCTGTTCGCGTCCTACGCGGCGCCGGGCGAGGCGGGCGACTTCCCGGTCAGGCCGCGCGGCGACAACGTGCAAATCGAAGGCAATAACCTGTTCCTGTACCGGCGCATCATCGAAAACGGCGAGCTGCTCGGCACCGTCTACCTGCGCGCCGAATACGCGCTGGTCTCGCGCACCCTCGACTACATCGGCATCGCGCTGTTGATCACCACGGTGGCGATGTTGCTGGCATTCCTGCTGACGCGGCGCCTCGGCCGCATCGTCACCGCGCCGATTTTCGCGATCGCCGAAGTGGCGCGCGAAGTGGTCAGCACGCGCGACTACTCGCGCCGCGCGCCGCGCACCAGCACCGACGAAGCGGGCGAACTGGTCGACTCGTTCAACACCATGCTGACCGAGATCGAACAGCGCACCGGCGAACTGGAAACCTCCAACCGCGCCATCGCGCGCGAGGCCGAGGAGCGCGCCCGCGCCCAGCAGGAAGTCATGCGGCTGAACGAGCAGCTCGAAGTGCGGGTGCACGAACGCACGCTGCAGCTGGAGACGGCCAACGCCGAACTCGAACTGGCGATGGAAGAAGCGAAGAATGCCAATCAGGCCAAGTCCGCCTTCCTGTCCGCCATGAGCCACGAGCTGCGTACGCCGCTCAATGCGATCCTCGGCTTCGCCCAGATACTGACTTCGGACTCGCTGCCGTCGACGCTGCCGCAGAAGAAGGAGTTCGCCGGCCATATCCTGAAGTCGGGGCGCCACCTGCTTACCCTGATTAATGAAATCCTCGACCTCGCCAAGGTCGAAGCGGGCGCCGTCAACCTGTCGATCGAGCCGGTCGCGCTGGGCGACGTGCTGGACGAATGCCGCACCATGATCGAACCGATCGCGGCGCAGCGCGGCATCCGCGTGCTGTTCCCCGAAGCCTGCGCGACCGTGGTCGAAGCGGACCGCACGCGCCTCAAGCAGGTGCTGCTTAACCTGCTGTCGAACGCGGTCAAGTACAACCGCGACGCCGGCGCCGTGGTGGTCGGCATGAGCTACGACAGTCCGGCCAGGGTGCGCGTATCGGTGCAGGACACCGGCCTGGGCCTGCGTCCCGACCAGCTTGAGCTGCTGTTCCAGCCGTTCAACCGGCTGGGCCAGGAAAACGGCGGGCAGGAAGGCACCGGCATCGGCCTGGTCGTGACGCGCCGCCTGGTCGAACTGATGAACGGCACCATCGGCATGTCGAGCCGGGTGGGCGTCGGCAGCGTGTTCTGGATCGAACTGCCGATGACGGCGCCGCATGCGCTGCCGATCGAAGGCGCGCCGCCGGTGCTGGCGCTGCCGGCCGGCACGCCCGACAGCAGCGTGCGCCACACGCTGCTGTACGTCGAAGACAACCCGGCCAACCTCAGGCTGGTGCAGGAGATCGTACGCTTCCGCCCCGAACTGCGCCTGATGGCGGCGCACGACGGCCACCTCGGGATCGAACTGGCCAGGCTGCACCTGCCCGACATGATCCTGATGGACCTGAACCTCCCGTGCGTGAGCGGCATGGACGCGCTCAAGACCCTGCGCGCCGATCCGCGCACCGCCCACATCCCGGTGATCGCGCTGACCGCCAACGCGATGCCGCGCGACGTAGAACGGGGACTCGCCGCGGGCTTCTTCCGCTACCTGACCAAGCCGATCAACATCGACGAATTCACCGAAGCGGTCAACAGCGCGCTGGCATGGGTGGACCGCCGCGCCGCCGACAAGGAGCAGCAGCATTGATCGCGCATGACGACATCCTGCGCGCGCGCATCCTGGTGGTCGACGACAAGCCGGTCAACATCGCGCTGCTCGCCGCCCTGCTGGACGGCAGCGGCTACGCTAACGTCAGCAGCACCACCGACCCGCGCCAGGTCGCGCCGCTGCACGCGCAGCACCGCTACGACCTGATCATCCTCGACCTGCACATGCCGGGGATGGACGGCTTCGACGTCATGCAGGCGCTCAAGGAAGTCGAGACCGGCGCCTGGCTGCCGGTGCTGGTGGTGACCGCGGAACCGGACAGGAAGGTGGCTGCGCTGGCCGCCGGCGCGCGCGATTTCATCGGCAAGCCTTTCGATACGATCGAGGTGCTGACGCGCATCCGCAACCTGCTCGAAGTGCGCCTGCTGCACCGCGAGTCGACCAGCTATGGCGCCCGGCTCGAACAGACGGTGCGCGAACGCACCGCCGAACTGCAGCGCTTCCGCAGCGCGATGGACGCCACCTACGACGCGATTTTCCTGATCGACGCGGCCGGCATGATGCTGGTCGACGTCAGCGACGGCGCCTGCCGCATGCTGGGCTACGCGCGCGATGAGCTGATCGGCGCCGACCCGGCCGGCTTCGGCCTGGCCACCCACGCGCAGATGGCATCGCACGCCAGGCCGGCGCGCGCCAGCGGACGCCAGTCGGAGCTGGTGGAAACCGAACTGACAGGCAGCGACAGGGCGGTCGTGCCGACCGAAGTGCGCTGGCAGGTGGAGGTGGCCGACGGCCGCCGCATGCTGATCGCCGTCGCGCGCGACATCACCGAACGCCGCCTCGCCCAGCAGCGCCTCAAGCACCTGGCCAACTACGACAGCCTGACCGGCCTGCCCAACCGCGTGCTGTTCTACCAGACCTTGCACGACACGATAGAAATGGCGCGCGACAAGGACGGCCAGGTCGCCGTGCTGTCGATCGGTCTCGATCGCTTCAAGATCGTCAACGACTCGCTCGGCTCGATCCACGGCGACGAACTGCTGCGCCAGTTCAGCAACCGGCTGGTACAGTGCCTGCATGCGCGCGACACGCTGGGACGCCTCGGCGGCGACGAGTTCGCGCTGATCCTGCCGACCCGCGACCAGGACGAAGCGGTCCACATCGCCAATGAAGTGCGCGAAGTGCTGCGCGCGCCATTCGACCTTGAAGGTCAGCAGCTGCAGATAACTGCCAGCATCGGCATCGCCATGTACCCGGACGACGCCACCGACCCGCAAACCCTGATCAAGTACGCCGATACCGCGATGGGCCGCGCCAAGGCGGCGGGGCGCGACGGCTACCGCTTCTTCACATCGGGGATGAACATCCAGGTACTGGCGCGCCTCGACCTCGAAGTGGCGCTGCGCCGCGCGCTCGAGAACGACGAGTTCGAGCTGTACTATCAGCCGAAGATGAACGTCAACACCGGCCGCATCACCGGCGTCGAAGCGCTGCTGCGCTGGCACCGCCCCGGCTACGGCATGGTATTCCCGGCCGAGTTCGTGCCGATCCTGGAAGAGACGGGCATGATCGTCAAGGTCGGCGCCTGGATCGTCGACGAAGCCTGCCGCCAGGTGGCAAGCTGGCTGGCCTCGGGTGTCGGCGAGGTGAGGGTGGCGGTCAATGTATCGAGCCGCCAGTTTGTCGAAGGCGACCTGGAAGAAGTTGTCGGCGCCGCGCTGCTGCGCCACCGGGTCGATGCGTCGCTGCTGGAACTGGAGCTGACCGAAAGCGCGCTGATGTCCAACGCCGAGCACACCAGCGAAGTGCTCACGCGCCTGCGCGACCTCGGCATCCGCATTTCGATCGACGACTTCGGCACCGGTTATTCAAGCCTGGCCTACCTGAAGCGCTTCCCGATCGACAAGCTGAAGATCGACATCGCCTTCGTGCGCGACATCACCACCAATCCGGACGACGCCGCGATCGCGCTGGCCATCATCAGCATGGCGCACAGCCTGCACATGCAGGTGATCGCCGAAGGCGTCGAAAGCCGCGCCCAGCTGATGTACCTGCGGCGCCACCGCTGCGACCAGGTGCAGGGCTTCCACGTCAGCCGCGCGCTGACGGCGCGCCAGCTTGGCGAGCTGGTGACGGCCAACCGCACGGCGCCCGACGACGACCATGCGGCCAACGACACCGAACACCCGACCCTGCTGATCGTCGACGACGACATCAACGCGCTGGCGGCGCTGCACCGGCTGTTCAGGCGGGATAACTACAGGATCCTGACGGCGGTGTCGCCGGCCGAAGGCTTCGACCTGCTGGCGCAGCACCAGGTGCAGGTGATCGTGTGCGACCAGCGCATGCCGTTCATGAGCGGCACCGAATTCCTCAGCCGGGTCAAGGAAATGTACCCGGACACGGTGCGCATCATCCTGGCCGCCGACACCGGGCTGCAAGCGGTACTCGACTCGATCAACAGCGGCGCGATCTACCGCTTCTACACCAAGCCATGGGACGACACCCAGCTGCGCGACAACGTCCGGCTGGCGTTCCACCAATACTGGCTGGTCAACGGCGCGCGCGACGACCCGCGCCGCAATCACATTGTGACGCAGGACGAAGAAGCCGAAGGCCTGCGGATCAGTCGCCGCTGAAGTGGTCGAAGCCGGCCAGCGACAGGGCCAGCGGGGCGCCGGATGCGTCGGCCAGGCGCAGGCCCGGTTCCGCATCGATGGTCCCGACGCGTGTGACAGGCGTCGCGGCCCGTGTGGCGGCGGCCATCACGGCCTCGCGCGCCGATGCCGGCGCAGTGAAGCACAACTCATAATCGTCGCCGCCGGCCGCGCAGAAGCGGCGCCTCAGGTCCAACGGCTGGCGTGCCAGTACAGCTCCGGCGGGCAGCGCGTCCGCATCGAGCGTCGCGCCCACTTTGGACGCGCTCAGGATGTGGCCGAGGTCCCCCACCAATCCATCCGAAATGTCGATCGCGGCATGCACTGTCGCGTGTTCGGACAGCGCCATGCCCAGCGCGACGCGCGGCGAAGGCGCGTGCATGCGCAGGGCTGCGGCTGAAAGGCTGTCGGCGTCGAGGGCCAGTTCGCTGCGGTAGCCCGCAAGGGCCAGGCGCGCGTCGCCCAGCGTGCCCGAGATCCAGATGTCGTCGCCGGCCTTTGCCGCATCGCGCCGCAAGGCGTGGCCGGGGGCCACTTCGCCAAAGATGGTGATGCAGATATTGAGCGGGCCTTTGGTGGTGTCGCCGCCCACCAGTTCGCAATCGTGGGCGTCGGCGAGCGCGAACAGGCCGGAGGAAAAGCCTTCGAGCCAGTCGCGGTCGGCGGACGGCAACGACAGGGCGAGCGTGAATGCGCGCGGCGTCGCGCCCATGGCGGCGAGGTCGGACAGGTTCACGGCAAGCGATTTATGGCCCAGCATGCGCGGATCGGCGCCGGCGAAGAAGTGGCGGCCTTCGACCAGCATGTCGCACGAGATGGCCAGTTGCATGCCGGGGGAGGGCGCCAGCAGCGCGCAATCGTCGCCGATGCCGAGGACGGCGCGGCCGGGACGTTGGCGTTGAAAGTATTGTTTGATCAGGTCGAATTCGGAGAGCATGCGGGGATTGTACCCAACTGCGTAGCACGCATCCGCCCTGCATGTGTCATTACAGTTCCACCATCTCGAAGTCGGCTTTGGCGACGCCGCAGTCCGGGCATTCCCAGTCTTCCGGGATATCGGCCCAGCGTGTGCCCGCCGCGATGCCTTCATCGGGCATGCCGACGCTCTCTTCGTAGATAAAGCCGCAAACGATGCACTGGTAGGTTTTCATGTTTTTCCCTGATTTAAAGTAATAATTGAACTTCGGGGTCCGTCCCCGGGGACGGACCCCGAAGTTCATTTTTTTCAGTTGATTAACATTCAGGCGGTCGCGTTCAGCTTGTCGAGCGCTTCCTTGTAGTGGTTGGCGTGGCGTTCTTCGACTCTGGCCAGCGCGGCGAAGCGCTTGGCGGCGATTTCCAGCGTGCGCCTGAACTCGGCCGCGTGAACTTTCGATTCTTCGATCTGCTCGTCGTATTCGGCGACCGCCGCGGCGTTGCCTTCCTCGACCGCCATGTGGCGGAACTTCGGGTACATCTCGGTGTACTCGTAGGTTTCGCCTTCGATCGCGATTTGCAGCGCCATCGCCGGGGTGATCTCGTCCTTCGGGTACAGCAGGTCGAGGTGGCCGAAGGCGTGCGCCACTGCCTGGTCGGCGGTCGCTTCGAACGCTTCGGCGACTTCGATGGCGCCGGCGGCGCGCGCCAGTTTGGCGAAGTAGCGGTATTTGATATGGCCCATCGATTCGCCGGCGAATGCAGCTTCGAGGTTCTGGATCGTCACGGATTGGTTTTGGGCTGCCATGATGCTGCTCCTGTCGGTTCTCTGGTATCGGAACTATCATAGCTTTTGTAAATCAATAAATTAAATTGATAGTTTTCATTGATGTAATGGTTTTTGCCTTCATGGCATGGTGAAAATACGTAGTTGTCAAAAGTGGCGGTCTGCTAAAATCGACAATCCCCGTATGTCTTAGGAAGGCCGCACCGATGGATTCGTCATCAGACAAAAAAGAAGAACTGCGTCAACAGCTTCGCCTCGCAGCGCTCGAATATCACGAAATCCCGCGCCCCGGCAAAATCAGCGTTACCCCGACAAAACAATTACTCAACCAGCGCGACCTGGCGCTGGCGTATTCCCCTGGCGTGGCCGCGCCCTGCGAAGAGATCGTCAAGGACCCGGCCAACGCCTTTAAATACACCGCGCGCGGCAACCTCGTCGCTGTGATTACCAACGGCACCGCGGTGCTCGGCCTTGGCAACATCGGCGCGCTGGCCTCCAAGCCGGTCATGGAAGGCAAGGGCGTCTTGTTCAAGAAGTTTGCCGGTGTCGACGTGTTCGACATTGAGATTAACGAATGCGACCCCGACAAGCTGGTCGATATCATCGCGTCGCTTGAGCCGACCTTCGGCGGCATCAACCTCGAGGACATCAAGGCGCCGGAGTGCTTCTACATCGAGCGCAAGCTGCGCGAGAGGATGAAGATACCGGTCTTCCACGACGACCAGCACGGCACCGCGATCATCGTCGGCGCGGCGATCCTGAACGGCATCAAGGTGGTCGGCAAGAACCTGAACGACTGCAAGATGGTCGTGTCGGGCGCGGGCGCCGCGGCGCTGGCCTGCCTCGACCTGATCGTCGACCTCGGCTTCCCGATCGAGAACATCACCGTCACCGACCTGGCCGGCGTGGTCTACAAGGGCCGCGCGGAGCTGATGGACCCGGACAAGGAGCGCTTCGCGCAGGACACGCCATTCCGCACCCTGGCCGAAGCCATCCCCGGCGCCGACATCTTCCTCGGCCTGTCCGCCGGCGGCGTGCTCAAGCAGGAGATGGTGCGCGCGATGGCGCCCAAGCCGCTGATCCTCGCGCTGGCCAATCCGACCCCGGAAATCCTGCCGGAAGAAGTGCGCGCCGTGCGCAGCGACGCGGTGATCGCGACCGGCCGTTCGGACTATCCGAACCAGGTCAACAACGTGCTGTGCTTCCCTTACATCTTCCGCGGCGCGCTCGATTGCGGCGCCACCACGATCACCCGTGAAATGGAAATCGCGGTGGTGCACGCGATCGCCGAGCTGGCCCACGCCGAGCAGTCGGACGTCGTCGCCACCACCTACGGCATCAAGAACCTGTCGTTCGGCCCGGAATACCTGATCCCGATGCCGTTCGATCCGCGCCTGCTGACGCAGATCGCACCGGCCGTGGCGAAAGCGGCGCACGAATCTGGCGTGGCGACGCGCCCGATCGCCGACCTCGAAGCGTATGCCGAGAGCCTGCAGCAGTTCGTCTACCGCAGCGGCACCTTCATGAAACCGCTGTTCGCGACCGCCAAGAACGCGCCGCCTGAGCTCAAGCGCATCGTCTACGCCGAGGGCGAAGACGAGCGCGTGCTGCGCGCCGTGCAGGTGGTGGTCGACGAAAAGCTGGCGCGCCCTGTGCTGGTCGGCCGCCCTGGCGTGCTGGAAAAGCGCATCGAGAAGTTCGGCCTGCGCCTGAAGCGGGACGAGCATTTCGACGTGATCAACCCGGATCACGACGACCGTTACCGCGACTACTGGCAGACCTACCACCAGATGGGCATGCGCAAGGGCGTGACCGAAGACTGGGCCAAGCTGGAAATGCGCCGCCGCCACAGCCTGATCGGCGCGATGATGATCCACAAGGGCCACGCCGACGGCATGATCTGCGGTACCTTCGGCACCACCATGCTGCACCTGCATTACATCGACCAGGTGCTGGGCAAGCGCGCCGGCGCCAATGTTTACGCGGCGATGAACTTCCTGATCCTGCCGGAGCGCCAGCTGGCGATGGTCGACACCCACGTCAACGAAAACCCGAGCGCCGAGCAGCTGGCCGAGATCACCATCATGGCGGCCGAGGAAATGAGCCGCTTCGGCCTGATCCCGCGCGCGGCCTTGCTGTCGCACTCGAACTTCGGTTCGTCCAACACCGAATCGGCCCAAAAGATGCGCGCGGTGCTGGCGCTGGTGCAGCAGCAGGCCCCTGGCCTGGAAATCGACGGCGAGATGCACGGCGACGCGGCGCTCGACTCCAAGCTGCGCGAGAAGGTGATGCCGCAATCGACCTTGAAAGGCGACGCCAACCTGCTGGTGATGCCGGATATCGACTCCGCCAACATCTCGTACAACCTGCTCAAGACCGCGGCCGGCAACGGCATCGCGATCGGGCCAGTCCTGCTGGGCTGCGCCAAGCCGGTGCACATCCTGACCCCGTCGGCGACGGTGCGCAGGATCGTCAATATGACCGCGCTCTGCGTGGTTGATGCTGTAGCGCAACGCTAAGCTATTCCGGCCGGACTGCTTCATTTCCGGTCGGATTTTTCCGCGTTTGATGTGTGTCAGAGAGACGACATATCGCACGTGGATACACTTTAAGACACTAAAAGACACTAGTAACAAACCGTAAGGACGCGCCTTGTCCGCTTGGTTTCAAGGCATAATGATCAGTGTCTTGTGTTGTTTATTTTGCACGACTTACTTTCGTGTACAGAGGCGCATTTGGTCTCTGTTACAATGCCGGGCTGAATTTCGCCTGTTGGCCATTCCGGCAACCTGCCATACACGTCACACATCAAGAACCATGCATACAGCAAAAAAAGCCCTCATTACCGGCATTACCGGCCAGGACGGCGCCTATCTCGCGCAGCTTTTGCTCGAAAAGGGCTATCAGGTCACCGGTACCTATCGCCGCTCCAGCTCAGTCAACTTCTGGAGGATTGAGGAACTCGGCGTCGAGACCCATCCAAACCTGAACCTGGTCGAATACGACCTGACCGACCTGTCCTCGGCGATTCGCCTGATGCAGTCGTGCGAGCCGGACGAGGTGTACAACCTGGCCGCGCAAAGCTTCGTCGGCGTGTCGTTCGAGCAGCCGCTCGCGACCGCCAGCATCACCGGCATGGGCGCCGTCAACCTGCTCGAGGCGATCCGCATCGTCAACCCGAAGATCCGCTTCTACCAGGCGTCGACCTCGGAAATGTTCGGCAAGGTGCAGGCCATTCCGCAGATCGAGGACACCCCGTTCTATCCGCGCAGCCCATACGGCGTCGCCAAGCTGTACGCACACTGGATGACGGTGAACTACCGCGAGTCGTACGGCATCTTCGGCTCGTCGGGCATCCTGTTCAACCACGAGTCGCCGCTGCGCGGCCGTGAGTTCGTCACCCGCAAGATCACCGACTCGGTCGCCAAGATCGTCCTCAACAAGCTGGACGTGCTCGAACTGGGCAACCTCGACGCCAAGCGCGACTGGGGCTATGCGCGCGAGTACGTCGAAGGCATGTGGCGCATGCTGCAGGTCGATACGCCGGACACCTTCATTCTCGCCACCAACCGCACCGAAACCGTGCGCGACTTCGTGACGATGGCCTTCAAGGGCGCCGGCATCGGCGTCGAATGGAAGGGCCAGGGCGAGGCCGAAACCGGCCACTGCGCGCGCACCGGCAAGCTGCTGGTCCGCATCAGCCCGAAATTCTACCGTCCGGCGGAAGTGGAACTGCTGATCGGCGACGCGTCGAAAGCGAAGCGCGAGCTGGGCTGGGCGCCGGAAACGACGCTCGAACAGCTGTGCCAGATGATGGTCGAAGCTGACATGCGCCGCAACGAAATAGGTTTCTCGTTCTGACATGAACCGCATGGCCACGGAAAAATTCTCCACCGTCGTTCTGGAAAACGAGGGTGAAGGAAAGCGCGCGCTGATCACCGGCCTGCGCGGCTTCACGGGCCATTACATGGCGCAGGAGCTGACGGCCGCGGGATACCGCGTGTTCGGCACCGTGCTGCCGGGCGAGCCGACCGGGCCTGACGTCTTTACCGTCGACCTGTGCGACCGCGACGCGGTCATCCGCGCCATCGAGGAAGTCCAGCCGGACGTGGTCGTGCACCTGGCCGGCATCGCCTTCGTCGCGCATTCCAACGCCGACCTGATCTACCGCGTCAACATCGTCGGCACCCGCAACCTGCTCGAAGCGCTGGCGGCCGCGCGCCACCAGCCGTCCAGCGTTTTGCTGGCGTCGTCGGCCAACATCTATGGCCAGGCCGACGTGCCGGTCATCGACGAAAGCATGACGCCGGCGCCGTTCAACGACTACGGCGTCAGCAAGCTGGCGATGGAGCACATGGCAAATCTGTGGTCGGACAAGCTGCCGATCATCATCGTCCGTCCCTTCAATTACACCGGCGTCGGCCAGGATGCCAACTTCCTGCTGCCGAAAATCGTCTCGCACTTCCGCGCCGGCGCACGCGACATCGAACTGGGCAACCTGAACATCGCGCGCGATTTCTCCGATGTGCGCATGGTCGCCAGGGCCTACCGCCGCCTGCTGGCGCTGTCGCCGCCGGGCCAGGCCTACAACGTCTGCTCCGGCCGCGCCTATTCGCTGCGCGGCATTATCGACACCATGGCCGGCATTGCCGGCTACCAGATCGACGTGCGGGTCAACCCCGCCTTCGTGCGCGCCAGCGACGTGCCGTCCCTGGTCGGCAGCAACCGCAAGCTGGCCAGCGTGATCGGCGCCATCGACCCGGCCCCGCTCGAAGACACGCTGCGCTGGATGTACCAGGCGTGAGTGAGCTGACTGTCGGCCTGGGGACGACGATGATCGAACCGGGGCTGACTGGCGGCAGGATCGACGGCATCGGGGTCTACACCGGCGCACTGCTGCGCAACCTGCCGCAAGCCGGCTGCAAGGTCGAACCGTTTTCCTGGCCGCGCCTGCGCGGCGCCCCCGGCGACATTACTATCGGGCGCGCGCTGCCGCGCTCCTTCGCAGGCGCCACGCTGATGGACATGGCGCCCGCGATGCCGCGGCTTCATATGCCGGCCGATATCTTCCACGTCACCGACTACCGCGTGGCGCGCATGGATTGCCCGGTGGTGGCGACGCTGCACGACGCGCTGCCGATCAAATATCCCGAGTGGTGCAACCCGCGCTTCAGGGATGCCAAGAACTGGCTCCAAGTGAAGGCCGCGCGCAAGGCGGACCATGTGATCGCCTTGTCGCATTTCGCCGTCGACGAACTGGTCGAGTGCTTCGGGGCGGACCCGCGCCGCGTCAGCGTGGTGCCGTGCGGCGTCGATGAGGAATGGCTATCGGCTCCAGAGCCAGAGTCTGTGGCCGCGACCTTGCAAGCCAACGGCCTGCGCCCCGGTTACTTCCTGTTCGTCGGCACGCTCCAGCCGCGCAAGAACATCGAGCGCGTGCTCGACGCCTGGCTGGCGCTGCCGGCCGCGGTGCGCAAGGAGCGCCAGCTGGTGATTGTCGGGGCCCGGGGCGCGCGCAGCGAGCAGCTGGCCAGGCGCCTGCATGCCGCTGCCGCCAACGGCGAAAACGTCGCCTGGCTGAGCGGCCTGACGAGCGCCGCGGCCTTGCGCGAAGTGTATGCTGGTGCCGGGGTGTTTGTATTCCCGTCGCTGTACGAAGGCTTCGGCATACCGGTGGTCGAGGCGTTCGCCTCAGGCGTGCCGGTGGTCGCATCGAATACCAGTTCGCTGCCCGAAGTCAGCCAGGGCGCCGCCCTCGAAATCGATCCGCTCGACAGCGGCGCGATCGGGGAGGCCATGCTGGCGCTGGTGCGCGACGATGCCTTGCGCGCGCGCTGCATCGAAGCGGGCCGCCGCCGCGCGGAACAACTTACCTGGCGCGACACCGCGCGGCAAACCGCCGACGTGTACCGCGCCGTACTAAAAAACTGATTATGCGCGTCCTTCATTTCTACAAAACTTATTATCCCGACTCGGTCGGCGGCATCGAACAGGTGATCCGCCAGATGTGCGTCGGCACCGGCCGCCTTGGCGTCACCAACCAAGTGCTGACCCTGACGCGCGAGAAGGACAATTTCGACTTCGAGTTCGACGGCCACCGCGTGCGCCGCGTGCCGCTCGACTTCGAGATCGCGTCGAACTCGGTGTCGTTCGCCGCCATCGGCGAACTTGCGCGCATGGCCGAACAGGCCGACGTGGTGCACTACCATTTCCCGTGGCCGTTCATGGACCTGGCCCACTTCGTCGCGCGCATCAACAAGCCGACGCTGGTGACCTACCACTCCGACATCGTGCGCCAGAAGCACTTGCTGCGCCTGTACCAGCCGCTCAAGCACCGCTTCCTGAAAAGCGTGGACGCCATCGTCGCCTCCTCGCCCAACTACATGGCCTCGTCGGAAGTGCTGGAGCGCTACCCGGACAAGACCCGCATCATCACCTATGGCCTGGACAAGAACACCTACCCGGCCGCCAGGCAGGAACTGCTGGACAAGTGGCGCGCCAAAGTCGGCGAGCGCTTCTTCCTGTTCGTCGGCGTGCTGCGCTATTACAAGGGCCTGCACATTTTGCTCGACGCGGTCGCCAATTCGGACTACCCGGTCGTGATCGTCGGCTCCGGCCCGATCGAAGCGGAGCTCAAGGCGCATGCCGAGCGGCTCGGCCTGAAGCACGTGCTGTTTGTCGGCGCGCTCGGCGAGGACGACAAGGCCGCGCTGCTGACCCTGTGCTACGCGATGGCGTTCCCGTCGCACCTGCGCTCGGAGGCGTTCGGCATCTCGCTGCTGGAAGGCGCGATGTACGGCAAGCCGATGATCTCGAGCGAGATCGGCACCGGCACCACCTACATCAACATCGACGGCGAAACCGGCCTGGTGGTCCCGCCGAGCGATCCGCAAGCGCTGGGCGCGGCCATGCGCAAGCTGTGGGACAACCCGCAGATGGCGGCCGAGATGGGCAAGCGCGCCGAGGCGCGCTACTGGGAGCTGTTCTCGTCGGAGACCATGGCGAAGAACTACGTGGCCCTGTACGAGGAGCTGGCAGCGCGCCATGCGGTCGCCCAGCTGGCGCACGCGGGTGCCTGATCGGCCGGTTGCCGCGCGCCCAAAATTGCTGGTATGCTGAATTCGCACAGCGGCAACACGGAGGTTGGCATGCGAATGCTTCACTCCCTGATGGGCTTTTTGCTGGCCGCGTCACTGGGCCAGGGCCACGCGGCGGCGCCGTCGCTAGACATCGCCACCGAAGAGTCGCCGCCGGCCAGCATGGTCGACGGCCGTACCGTGATCGGCAGTAGCACCGCGAAAGTGCGCGAAATCATGGCGCGCAGCGGCCTCCGCTACCGCATCGACTTGCTGCCGTGGAAGCGCGCGTATACCTCGGCGCTGCGGCGCGACAACGGCTGCGTCTATTCCACCACCCGCACACCCGAACGCGAACACCTGTTCCACTGGATCGGCCCGCTTGACGAAGCCGAATGGGTGCTGCTTGCGCGCGCCGACCGCGGCTACCAGTTCAAGACGCTGGAGGACGCGCGCGGCCTGCGCATCGGCACCTACAACGGCGACGCGCGCGAGGAATACCTGCGTTCGCGCGGATTCAACATCGACTCCGCCAATAACGACCTGATCAATCCACGCAAGCTGCTGCTGAACCGGATCGACCTGTGGGCCGCCAGCCTGCGGCGCGGCAGCTACGTGCTCGAGCAGAACGACTGGAGCAGCCGCATCGTGCCTGTGTTCACGTTCCGCAAAGTGCAGGTCTACCTTGCGTGCAACAAGCGCGTGCCGGCGGCCACCGCCATCCGCATGCAGGGCGCGCGCGACGCCATGGAGCGCGACGGCACCTCGCGCCGCATCGAGCGCAAATATGAGGCGTGGGAAAAGCACAAGGCCAAGGCGCCCTGAGCCGCTGCCGTCAGGCTCGACCCGGTCCCTTGAGATAGCGGGCGGCATGCTGCTAAACTCGTCAGGAATTTCGCAACAGGAATTCCAGACGATGAAAACCTATCACGGCAGCTGCCACTGCGGCGCGCTGCGCTTCGAAGCCGATATCGACCTGGGGCAGGGCACCCTGAAGTGCAACTGCTCGATTTGCCGCAAGCGGCGGTTCTGGCCGGCCATCGTCCGGCCCGGCGCCTTCCGCCTGCTCGACGGCACGCCGTCCGTGTACCTGTTCGGCGCCAGGCGCGATCATCATTATTTTTGCAAAGACTGCGGCGTGCACACGCACGGCACCGGCACGTCGCCGCGCTGGGGCGCGTTTTACGCGGTCAGCGTCACCTGCCTCGACGACGCCAGCGACAAGGAACTGGCGGCCGCGCCCACCACTTTTATCGACGGACGCAGCGATTGCTGGGACGCGGCGCCCGCTGTGGCCAGCTATCTGTAAGCAATTGTCGGCAAGCCTGGCCGCAGCCGACATGCAAGCGCGCCAAGCAAATGCGGAAAAATAAAATGAACAGTATCTGGAAAGCGCCGATGGGGATGATGTCCGCCCCCAAGTCCCTGGCCGCGCGCCGGCCGTTTTTGATAGCGGCCGCTTTATCGCTGGGCGCGGCGATTTCGCTTGGGTGATGGTGTTCGCATTGGGCCAGATCGTCGGTCCGTCTGTGATCGGGTGGATCGCCGACGGACCGGGCGGATTGCAGCGAGGGCTGATCTATTCGGCGCTGGCGCTATTTATCGGAGCGATACTGGCGTCGCGTCAAAACGCTTTGTAGCACGCGAAATCAACGCAGCACGTAGGCCGCAAGTACGCTTTGAACTTCGTAGATGCTGAGCTTCTTGTTGAACTGCTTTTTGAACGGAGCGGCGGTACCGGAGATCCAGATATTCAGTTCCGCATCCAGGTCGAACGTCCCGCCGGTTTCGATACTGAAGTGCGTGATGCTCTTGTACGGAATCGAGTGGTACTCGGTCTTGTTGCCCGTGATGCCTTGCTTATCCACGAGCACCAGGCGTTTGTCGGTGAAAACGAAATAATCGCGGATCAGCTGGTAGGCGTGTTCCACTTTCTCGTTCGGAGCAAGAATCTGCTCGAACTCCTGCTGCACTTTCGATGCATCGATTTTGGATGCATTACCTAAAACTCCGTCGAGCAAGCCCATGTCGTTTCCTTCGCGTTTAGAGAATCAACATCATACTGCAGAACTATTTCGTCACCGGCCCAAGCTGTTCCAGGATCGCATGTGCTGCTTTGACGCGGGCAGGGATCGGATAGTTTTTGTTCGCTAGCATCACGATACCAATCCTTGTCTCCGGGATGAACGCCACATAGGCGCCGAATCCGCCGGTGGATCCGGTCTTGTTGAACAAGGTGCGCTCAGAAGGCAGGTGCGGCCGGGCCAGTTGCTTCGCAGGATTGGGTTCGTGGATCATCGTGGCGGAGTTGCCGGCCAGCAGACGTTCCGCGGTGATGGGGTAGGGATATTGCTCCCATCCGAGCCCCTGGACCATGCCGCCGACCTGGAAGTAACCCACATGGGTTCCGGCAACGGCGCGCTGCATTGGGCCTGGCACCCGGGCCGGATCGATGTTCGCTTGCACGAAACGGAGCATGTCGACGGCGGTCGACTTGACGCCGTAGGCTTCGTCGCCGAATACGCCGGGGTTCACGCGGACGGGTTTGTTTTCCCTGTAGCCCCACGCGTAGTTGGCCATCGCACTTTTCGGCACAGTGATATAGCTGTCGCTCAGGCCGAGCCGGGGAAAGAGCTGGGTTTGCATCGCGTCGGCAAAATCACGTTTCAGGGCGAGGGCGGTGAGATGTCCGAACAGGCCGAGGCTGGGATTGGAATACTCGCGTCGGGTGCCGGGCGCGGCGTCCGGTTTCCACTGCTGGAAGTAGGCGGCCATCGTCGCGTTCTCGACTTCGTCGGGGAACTGCAGCGGGAGTCCGCCTGCGGTGTAGGTGCCGAGATTGAGCAGGCTCGCCTTGTCGATCGCGCTGCCCTTCAGCTGCGGCATGTATTTGCCCGGCTTGTCGTCCAGCGACAGCTTGCCAGTCACCTGCGCGTACGAGGCCAGCGTTGCCGTGAAAACCTTGCTGATGGAACCCATTTCGAACAGCGTTGTCTCGCTGACTGGCGTATTTTTCTCGCGCGACGCGACCCCATAGTTGAAGTACGTCGGTTTGCCATCGATCGTAATCGCGACAGCCATGCCGGGCACGTCGTGCTCGGCCATGAGAGGGCGGATCGCCGTGTCGACGACAGCGCGGATCGTTGCAGCGTCATCGGCGGCCCAGCTGCTGAGCGCGACGGAAGAACAAATGAAGGCAATTGCTGTACGGCGGGACGAGATGATCAAAGTGGGTGTTCCTTATTCTGGGCGAAAAAAAACCCGGCCTTCAAACCGGGGTGTCCGATGCGACGTGGAATTACGATCCTGCGAATGGCGTTCCGATAAGGCCGACGGCAAGTTCCGCCCAGACGAGCAGCAGTGCGACCGCGAGCACAGCGCCGATGACCAGCCGGGAGCGTGGATTGCTCATCTTCATTGTGCAGAGCACATACGCCAGGCCGGTGCCGGCGAGCAGCACGCCGGCGATGACGAAATCGGACAGGGTCCAGTTGACTTCGCCGGTGAACTGCATTGCGACGAAAGGCACCAGCAGGATTGCCGCGGTTACGAGCGCGACCACGCCAATCTTTTTCGCCGCCGACTGCTGCACGTTAAATCCGTGGTCACCGCTCATGGTTTTCATCGTCTGTTCCTTCGGTTAGCCGAATCTCCAGCTTAGCAGGGCTTTGTGTTGTTTTGTACAACGCAGGCGAAAAAAAACCGGCTTATGCCCTGATGGGGCACAAACCGGTCTTTTTCAATTAATTCGTTTTGCGTCGATGGTGCCTCGGGCCGGAATCGAACCGGCACGCCTTTCAGCGGCAGATTTTGAGTCTGCTGTGTCTACCAGTTCCACCACCAAGGCTCACACGCAAGGTCCGCATTATAGACCAGCGACGCACAGAAAACGAGCTTTTTTAACAGCCCGGCTCAGTCCAGCCGCTGGTACAGGCGGAAGCGTTCGTCGCGGTCGGTGGCGCGCCGGCCTTCCCACAGCAGTTTCCAGTTGCGGCCCTTCGGCGGGCGCAGCGCTTCGCGGTCGTCCTTGATCTTCACGCTGTCCTGCAACAGCAGCAGGTCGCATTTCTCGCGATCCTGGGTGACGCCGGCGAACGGCAGCTTGCCAAAGTAGGCGAACGAGGCGCGCTGCGGCTGGCCGACATTCGAGTCGATGCAGCCGCTGTTTTCAGGCAGCTTTTCGGCGATCTGCCGGGCCACCGTCGCGTAGCTCTTGCTGTAATTCAGGTCGGGCAGGAACAGCGTCATCACCAGCACCCACAACAGGATCAGGCCGCCGGACGACAGCACCACCGCGCGCCACAGTACCGATGGCCGGCGCGATACGCGCCAGTACACCAGGAAGAACCAGCCGATGGTGGCGCAGGCGGCCACCAGCACGGGAACGACCTGGAATTCGGGTTTGTAGCCAGGCAGCAGCTTGAGCAGGTTCTTGGCGAACTGCGCGGGCCAGCCGGTCAGCTTGGCGGCCCAGAACAGCCAGAAGATGCTGGCGATCATGGTCAGCACCATCACCGAGAACCAGTCGATCGCGTTGATCGCGCTGCGCTTCATCGTCGGCAGGCCGAACGCGGCCATGATCGCGAGCGGCGGCAGCAGCTTGAGCAGGTCGCCGTTTTCCGGCGCCGGGTCGCACAGCACCAGCAGCGTCAGCGCGCCGGTGAAGCAGAGCGGAAGCACGATGTGCAGCATGTGGCTCTGGCGGCGCCAGGCGTAGATCGCCCAGCCGGCGAACGGCAGCGCCGGCCAGAAGAACCAGATGCCGATGCGGAAGAAGCTCTTGATCGAGGTCCAGCCCGGCAGGCCGAACTGGCTGGCGTTCCATGCGATCCAGCCGGCGACCGGCGCCTGGCCATAAGGTTCCAGCAAGGTGGCGGGCGCGATCCAGACCAGCGCAATGGCGACCGCGGCCGCGCAGGCCACGGCAAGGTGGCTCAGCGTGCGGCCCGGCGGTACCGACAGGAAGCGGGTGCCGAGGAACAGCGTCAGGATCAGCGTGACGGGCGTCAGCCAGCCGCGCGTGAGGATCAGGCCGCCAAGGGACAGGCCGATCAGGACGGCGTTGCGCATACCCGGCGCCTCGACGTAGCGCACTGAGCGATACAGGAAGTAGGCGACCAGCGCGCCTTGCAGGGTAACGGCCAGGGTTTCATGGCTGAACAGCAGCAGGCCGAGGCAGCCGAGGTAGATCAGCGCGGCGGTGTCGGCCAGCGTGCGGCCGTAGTCGTTCGGTTCGGGCTGGCCGCCGAAGGCGAGGCGCAGCGGCTGGGCTTCGGGACGGCGTCCGAGGTGGAAGGCGGTGTACCAGACCGAAACGGTGCCGGTGACGAAAATGGCGATGGTCGAGACGCGGGCGGCGTTGACGTCGCCCAGCAGCCAGCCGAACAGCTTGATGCAGATGGCGCCCAGCCAGAACGCGAGCGGACCGTCTTCGGCGTACGGCAGGCCGGCGATGTTGGGCACCAGCCAGTCGTTGAGGCTGCCGTGCGCCATGGTCCACATGATGCCGAAGCTGCCGGCGTCGTCCTTCCACGGATCGCGGCCGATCAGGCCTGGCAGGATGTACAAGAGACCCAGTGCGAACAGGGCCCATCGAGGCAGCGCCAGGGTGGCGGCGGCGGGAAGGCGGACTGGCTTCATCGATAGCGGTAGGGAAAAATTTGGTAAGGCGTAGTATCAACGAAAAAAAAGCAGCCGGGGGCTGCTTTTTTTCCGCTGCAACTTCCAGCGTGCATCGCGCGGCGATTAGCCTGCTGCGATTTCGGTCTTCGAACCGACTTTGCCGAACTTCTGGCGGAACTTTTCAACGCGGCCAGCGGTGTCGACGATCTTGTGCTTGCCGGTGAAGAACGGGTGCGATTCAGCGGACACCTCGATCTTGACCAGTGGGTATTCTTTACCGTCGTGGGTGATCTTGTCGCGGGTCTGGATCGTCGAGCGGGTGACGAATTTGAAATCGCACGACAGGTCGTGGAACACTACTTCGCGGTAATCTGGATGGATATCGGTCTTCATTTGTATAGCCTCGGTTGGTTTGGTAGCCAAACACCACTTCGTCGGTCGGACTTGCTTCGTGACCCGATTGTTGTTCACTTGCCAGGGGTTAAATACTGCAACCGGCGATTATACAGGGGATTGGTGGGGGAGGGCAAATGCTGCTAGCGCCTTGGCTGGGTGAGGACGGCTTGCTCAACGCGGTCTGCAAGCGAGTTGATCAGGCTGAGCATGGTGAGCGACATTCCACCAAACCCCAGAAGCATCGCGATTGCCATCGCAGCAAGCCATTTGTGTACCCCGGCGATCGATTTATGCAACTCGGTGATCACGCGCATTTCAAGTTGCGCCAGATCGGCCTTCGTAGCAAGCGTAGGCAGGATAGTATCGAAACGCGTTTCGAGCACGGTCAGTCGGCGGTCCATCTGTCTAATATAGTCATCGTGATCACCGTTCGCAATGTCGGACTCCATGAACGCTCCCATGCTAATCCTGCTAGTTTGCGTAAGCGTCGCGGGTTGTCGTTGAGGTGTGTCTATAGTGCGCGTAAACGTAAAAACGGACGGCAATGCCGTCCGTTCCTGAGATGCTTCTGGCAGGTATTAACCCCCGCGGCGCATCATGTCGAAGAATTCCGCGTTGGTCTTCGTCGCACGCATCTTGTCGAGGATGAACTCCATCGCTTCGATCTCGTCCATCGAGTACAGCAGCTTGCGCAGGATCCAGATCTTCTGCAGCTGGTCCGGCTTGATCAGCAACTCTTCGCGGCGCGTGCCGGATTTGTTCAGGTTGATCGCAGGGTAGACGCGCTTCTCGGCCAGGCGGCGCTCGAGGTGCACTTCCATGTTGCCGGTACCCTTGAATTCTTCGTAGATCACGTCATCCATGCGCGAACCGGTTTCGATCAGCGCGGTGGCGATGATGGTCAGCGAGCCGCCTTCTTCGATGTTGCGCGCGGCGCCGAAGAAGCGCTTAGGACGCTGCAGCGCGTTGGCGTCGACACCACCGGTCAGCACCTTGCCCGATGCCGGGATCACGGTGTTGTAGGCGCGTGCCAGGCGGGTGATCGAGTCGAGCAGGATGATGACGTCCTTCTTCATCTCGACCAGGCGCTTGGCCTTTTCCAGCACCATTTCGGCGACCTGGACGTGGCGGGTTGCCGGTTCGTCGAAGGTCGATGCGACCACTTCGCCGCGCACGGAGCGCTGCATCTCGGTGACTTCTTCAGGACGTTCGTCGATCAGCAGGACGATCAGGGTGCAGTCAGGATGGTTCGCGGTGATCGCGTGCGCAATGTGCTGCAGCAGGACCGACTTGCCGGACTTCGGCGACGCCACCAGCAGGCCGCGCTGGCCCTTGCCGATTGGCGCGATCAGGTCGACGATGCGGCCGGTGATGTTTTCCTGGCCGTTCATGTCGCGCTCGAGGCGCAGCGGCTCGTTCGGGTGCAGCGGGGTCAGGTTCTCGAACAGGATGCGGTGCTTGCTCGCTTCCGGCGATTCGCCGTTGACCTTGTCGACCTTGACCAGCGCGAAATAGCGTTCGCCGTCTTTCGGAGTACGCACTTCGCCTTCGATCGAGTCGCCGGTGTGCAGGTTGAAGCGGCGGATCTGCGAAGGCGAGATGTAGATGTCGTCGGTGGACGCCATGTAGCTGGCGTCGGGCGAGCGCAGGAAGCCGAAGCCGTCAGGCAGCACTTCGAGGGCGCCGTCGCCAAAAATTTGTTCGCCGGATTTCGCGCGCTTTTTCAGGATCGCGAACATCAGCTCTTGCTTGCGCAGGCGCGCAGCGTTGTCGATATCAAGGCCGATCGCCATCTCAAGGAGGGCTGAGACGTGCATCGCCTTTAGTTCAGATAAGTGCATGTGTTGAGTCCCGTGACGGGAGGTAAAGGTAGGGGAGGGAACTGCGTGGGTTAATCAAGTTGGGAAGGAATCAGTCGAGGCTGTTTCGCTTCCCGGCCAGTCGTTGGCGGCAGTGCGGGCGCGCTGCCGCCGCTTAATGTCTCTTTAGATATTGCTGTCGATGAAGGACGTCAGCTGGCCCTTGGCCATCGCGCCAACCTTCTGCGCGGCTGCAACGCCGTTCTTGAACAGGATCAGGGTCGGGATGCCGCGGATGCCGAACTTGGCAGGCACAGCCTGGTTCGCATCGACGTCCATCTTGGCGATCAGGATCTTGCCGTCATATTCTTTAGCGACTTCTTCGAGGATCGGGCCGATCGCCTTGCATGGACCGCACCACTCGGCCCAGAAGTCGACCAGGACTGGACGCTCGGATTTCAAAACGTCCGCTTCGAAGGACGCGTCGCTAATGTGTTTGATGTTTTCGCTCATTTTTTCCTCAAATCAGAGGTGGGTCAATAACGCCTGGGATTTAGCCGACCCTGCTAAAAGGTATCGCCATCCGGCTTCCGGTTTTACTTGCAACACTTATGGTGGAGACTGTGTTGCCAATTTCAAGATTCGGAAGGGCGGCAAGAGGGTGTCAGGCGGGGAATTAGCCGAAATAATAACCTATTTTCCATATCGTGTCGTGCGCTTGTACAAATTCTCGTGCGCTCAATGGCTGCGGCCCGGGCGCGCGGCCACCAGCCCTTCGACGACGCCGCGCAGCGCATCGAGCGACAGCGGCTTCGCAAATGAGCCAAGGACGCGCAATCCGTAAGCGCTGGCCAGGCCTTCCGCCGCATTGCGCACGCCTTTGTCCAGGCCCGAGAGCAGCACCACGCTGCCGGCAAAGCCGGTACGCGACGCCGCCTGCATGAATTCGATGCCGTCCATCTCCGGCAGGGACAGGTCGCAGACCAGCAAGTCGGGCGCGTTGGTGGGCAGGGTGCGCAGCGCGCTGCGCGCGCAGGTCGCGCGCAAGACGTCGAACGAGCCAAGCTCGTCGAGCATGCCATGCAGCAGTTCCAGCATAAAGGGGTCGTCGTCCAGCAGCAGCACGCGCAAGGGCGCGGCGGCCATATTCGTTTCACTCATCGGTATCCACTAATTTTATTGTAATTTATCGTTACAGCGGCGGGTTGGATTATCAACCATGAAACACGCGCCATGCACTATGCATTACAAAAATATCAGTGTGTTGGTAAAACGATACGATCCCTCGAGGGGGTGTGAAATACTATTTCGAAGATTGGCGTTCCGTGAAAGGAAATTTCACCCCAGCGCGCCGGCGAACTGGTAGAGCTGGCCTGGATGCCACATCGTGACGACCGAGGCGATCTGGTCATGCGATTGCGTTTTGCGCTTCAGGACGAGGCAGCAGGTGCGCGGTTCGATCGCCAGCATGTCGGCGATCGGGCGCGGTGCAGGCAGCGCTTCGATACTGTAAGTAGCGCTCTGGAGCGGCGCGGCCGTCATCAGGTACTGGTTCGGGGTGCTGGCGTGGAAGTCCTGTTCGAGGTAATCCGGCGCGCAATCCGGGTTGACCCAGCGGTCCTCGACCTGGATCGGGACATCGTTCTCGAAGTGGACGATGACCGAATGGAACAGCAGATGCCCGGCCGGCAGGCCGAACTGCAGCGCCATCGCGTCGCTGGCTTTGGCCGGCTCCAGCCGGTGCAGGTGGCTGCGGTGTTCGTGGCCGCGCGCGCGGATCTCGTCGGCGATGTTGCGGATTTCGACCAGCGTGGCCTGGTACTTCTGCGCCGCGACGAAGGTGCCCGAGCCCTGGCGGCGCGTCAGCACCTGCTCGGCGGTCAGTTCGCGCACCGCGCGGTTGACGGTCATGCGTGAGACGCCGAACTGGCGCACCAGCGCCTGCTCGGACGGAACCACGTCGCCTTCCTTCCAGCGGCCCGCGGCGATCTCGCCTAGCAGGTAATCCTTGATACGCTGGGAAATGGGCGTGCTGTCTTGCGCAATCTGATCTTCCAAACTACTCTCCGAAGGCCGGCTTAAAAGCCGATTCTAGCACCGCGCGGCCCAACTGAATTCAAAAGCAAGCGCCGGGATGACGATGGTTGCGCCAGGCGCGAAGATGCGGGCATCAACCACGCGAGGTGCACCATGAAAGCAGAGATGATCAAAGCAAGATACGCCAGCGACGATGAACGCTGGGAAGCGGTGCAGCAGCGCGACAGCGGCGCCGACGGCATTTTCTATTACTCGGTCAGGAGCACCGGCGTGTACTGCCGCCCGTCCTGCGCCGCCCGTCCGGCCCTGCGCAAGAACGTCGCCTTCCATGAATGCTGCGCCGATGCCGAGAAGGCCGGGTTCCGCGCCTGCCTGCGCTGCAAGCCGGGCCAGCCGACGCTGGCCGAACGCCATGCGCAAGTGGTGGCGCAAGCCTGCCGCATCATCGATGCCGCCGACGGCGCGCCCGACCTCGACACCATGGCCCAGGCGTGCGGCATGAGCCGCTTCCACTTCCACCGCATCTTCAAGGCGCACACCGGCATCACGCCGAAAGCGTACGCCGACGCCGGCCGCGCGCGCCGCGTGCAGCAGGGACTGGCCGATGCGCCGACCGTCACCGACGCGATCTATGCGGCCGGCTTCAATTCCAGCGGCCGGTTTTATGCGGCGTCGGCGCAGGTGCTCGGCATGACGCCGCAAGCCTTCCGCGCCGGCGGCAGCGGGACCAGCATCCGCTTTGCCATCGCCGACAGTTCACTCGGCGCCATCCTCGTCGCGGCCACCGGCAAAGGCATCTGCGCGATCCTGATGGGCGACGATCCCGAACTGCTGGTGCGCGACCTGCAGGACCGTTTCCCGAAGGCCGAACTGCGCGGCGCGGAAGCCGATTTCGAACACACGGTGGCGCAGGTGGTCGCCTTCGTCGAAGCGCCCCAGATCGGCCTCGACCTGCCGCTGGACGTGCGCGGCACCGCGTTCCAGCAGCGCGTATGGCAGGCGCTGCGCGAGATACCGGCCGGGCAGACGGTCAGCTATGCCGAACTGGCCGAACGAGTGGGCCTGCCGAAAGGCGCGCGTGCCATCGCCGGAGCCTGCGCGGCGAATCCGGTTGCAGTGGCGATCCCGTGCCACCGCGTGGTGCGTATCGACGGCAGCATCTCGGGTTATCGCTGGGGCGTCGAGCGTAAACACGCGCTGCTCAAGCGCGAAGGCGCCAAATAATGCTGCGGCCGGACGACTGGGAACGCATCGGCGCCGATCTCGATAACTTCGGCTGCGTCGTGCGACAACGACATTTGGGGGACATTTGGGACATTTGGACATTTGGGGTCAGGTCTGACATTCCGACATTTGGGGTCAGGTCTGACATTCGGACACGGCCTCAACCGTATCCGCATGAGCTCGTGTCCGAATGTCAGACCTGACCCCAAAGCGGACCCCAAAGCGGACCCCAAAGCGGTGATCTTCCCGGTCAGTTACCGCCCGGTCAACGGCACCCGCGGCATTTATCGCGTCAATCTGCGGCATGGCGTAAGCCGGCTGCGCTCCGGATTGCGCCACACCCTCGGCATGATCTTCCACGACGCCGAATAGCCCGGTACACTCCGGTAGTTGTATTTGAAACCACTACCGGAGAGTTCGATGCGCCCGATCCATTTGTCCCGTTCCCTGTTCGTCCTTGCTTGCCTCGGCGCGTTTGCGCCGGCCCACGCCGACACTGTCATCGACAACGCCAACGGCTACACGCTCAACAGCAAGAATGAACTGGTGCGCTTCGCCTCGCTGGCGTTCGACGACAAGGGACGGATCATCGCGGTTGGGGGCGCAAACGAAGTCGCGGCAAAGGCGAAGAACGCGCGCCACATCGACGTGCAGGGCAAGACGGTGCTGCCAGGCCTGATCGACGCGCACGGCCACGTGTTCGGCCTCGGCGAGATGCTGACCCAGCTCGACCTCTCCACCTCCGCCAAGCTGGCCGACGCGGTCAAGGCAGCTGGCGACTACGCCCGCGCCAATCCTGGCCAGGCATGGCTGCGCGGGGGCGGATGGAACCAGGAGATATGGAAGCTCGGCCGCTTCCCGACCGCCGCCGAACTCGATGGCGCCGTCAAGGACCGCCCGATCTGGCTCGCGCGCGTCGACGGCCACGCCGGCTGGGGCAACTCACGCGTACTGCAACTGGCCGGCATCACCAAGGACACGCCCGACCCGGTCGGCGGCAAGATCGTGCGCGACGCGAACGGCAACCCGACCGGCGTGTTGATCGACTCCGCCCAGGACCTCGTCACCAGGGTCATGCCGAAGCAGACCGAGGCCGAAGCGCGCCGCGTGCTTGACCGCTCGCTCCAGCAGATCGCGAAGATGGGCCTGACCAGTGTGCACGACGCCGGCATCGACGCCGGCAACGACCGCCTGTATCGCGACTATGCCGACAACAAGAAGCTGACCACGCGCGTGTACGGCATGATCGGCGACGTCGGCAAGGACTTCGACGAGCTGTCGAAAAAGGGTCCGTTGAAAACCTACGCCAACGATGTGTACGCGCTGCGCGCGGTGAAGCTGTATTCCGACGGCGCGCTGGGCAGCCGCGGCGCCGCGCTGATCGAGCCGTACAGCGACGAGCCGAAATCGCACGGCCTGCTGTTCCGCAAAAGCCCCGACATCTACGGCCTGATGGAAAAGGCGATGCGGAAGGGCTACCAGGTCAACGTGCACGCCATCGGCGACGCCGGCAACCGCCAGATCCTCGACGGCTACAAGAAGCTGGTCGGCGGCACCGCCACCGGCCCGCTGCGCCACCGCATGGAGCACGCGCAGGTCGTCACGATGGAGGACATCGCGCGCTTCAAGGAGATCGGCATCGTTCCGTCGATGCAGCCGACGCACGCCACCTCCGACATGAATATGGCCGAAGACCGCGTCGGGCCGAAGCGCATCAAGGGCGCGTACGCATGGCGCACCTTCCTCAAGCAGGGCTCGAAGATCGCCTGCGGCTCCGACTTCCCGGTCGAATCGCCGAACCCGTTCTACGGCATCCACGCCGCCGTCACACGCCAGGACGCATCCGGCAAGCCGGCCGGCGGCTGGTACGCAAACGAAGCGATGACCCTGAAAGAAGCGTTCCGCTGCTTCACCCTTGACGCGGCCTATGCGGGGCAGCAGGAAAATTCCCTGGGCTCGCTGGAGACGGGAAAGTGGGCCGACTTCATCGTCATCGACCAGGACCTGTTCAAGATGCCGGCGAAAGACATCCACAAGACCGTCGTGCTTCAGACCTGGGTGGGAGGACAGCAGGTGTTCGGCGCAAAATAAACGACGCAAAAAATATTGACTGCGTTGTATATACAACTTAGACTTTGAGGATGCATGATGGGGTGCGCTGGAAGCGCGCCTTTTTAACTTTCAAGGAACAACGCCATGAGCCAAGATTCGAACCACCTGGACGACGATCCGCGTTACGACGGCAGCCGCGAGATCCGCGCGCCGCGCGGTACTGAACTCTCCTGCAAAAGCTGGCTCACCGAAGCCGCCTACCGCATGATCCAGAATAACCTCGACGCCGAGGTGGCCGAGAATCCGAAGCACCTGGTGGTCTACGGCGGCATCGGCCGCGCAGCCCGCAACTGGGCCTGCTACGACCAGATCCTCGCCTCGCTGCGCGAGCTCGAAGACGACCAGACCCTGCTGATCCAGTCGGGCAAACCGGTCGGCGTCTTCCAGACCCACGAGAACGCGCCGCGCGTGCTGATCGCGAACTCCAACCTGGTGCCGAAGTGGGCCAACTGGGAACACTTCAACGAACTCGATCGCAAAGGCCTGTTCATGTACGGCCAGATGACCGCGGGCAGCTGGATCTACATCGGCACCCAGGGCATCGTGCAGGGCACCTACGAGACCTTCGCCGAAGCCGGCCGCCAGCACTTCGGCGGCGACTGGGGCGGGCGCTGGATCCTGACGGCTGGCCTGGGCGGCATGGGCGGCGCGCAGCCGCTGGCCGCGACCTTCGCCGGCGCGGTCTCGCTGAACATCGAATGCCAGCAAAGCAGCATCGACTTCCGCCTGCGCACCCGCTACGTCGACAAGCAGGCGAAGGATATCGACGATGCCATCGCGCTGATCAAGCACCACACCGAAAAGCGCGAAGCTGTTTCGATCGCACTGCTCGGCAATGCGGCTGACGTCCTGCCCGAACTGGTCAGGCGCGCCAAGGCCGGCGGCATCCTGCCCGACCTGGTCACCGACCAGACCTCGGCGCATGACCTGATCAACGGCTACCTGCCGCGCGGCTGGACCGTGGAGCAGTGGAAGGCTGCGCAGAAAGACCCGTCGCAGCACGCGCGCCTGCAGGCCGAAGCTGCCGCGTCGTGCGCGGTGCACGTGCAGGCGATCCTCGACTTCCACGCGATGGGCATCAAGGCCGTCGACTACGGCAACAACATCCGCCAGGTCGCGCTGGATGAAGGCGTCAAGGATGCATTCGCGTTCCCGGGCTTCGTGCCGGCTTACATCCGCCCGCAGTTCTGCGAAGGCCGCGGCCCGTTCCGCTGGGTTGCGCTGTCGGGCGATCCGGAAGACATCTACAAGACCGACGCCAAGATCAAGGAACTATTCCCGCACCACGCGCAGGTACACCGCTGGCTCGACATGGCGCGCGATCGCATCGCCTTCCAGGGCCTGCCGGCGCGTATCTGCTGGCTGGGACTGGGCGAGCGCCACATCGCCGGCCTCGCATTCAATGAGATGGTGCGCACCGGCGAACTGAAGGCGCCAATCGTCATCGGCCGCGACCACCTCGACACCGGCTCGGTCGCAAGCCCTAACCGCGAAACCGAAAGCATGCGCGACGGGACCGACGCGGTATCCGACTGGCCGCTGCTGAACGCGATGCTGAACACCGCCGGCGGCGCGACCTGGGTCTCGCTGCACCATGGCGGCGGCGTCGGCATGGGCTACTCGCAGCATTCGGGCGTGGTCATCGTTGCCGACGGTACCGACGCAGCTGCCAAGCGGCTTGCGCGCGTGCTGGTCAACGACAGCGGTTCCGGCGTGATGCGCCACGCCGACGCTGGCTATGAAACCGCCATCGACTGCGCCAAGCGCAACGGCCTGAATCTTCCAATGATCAAATAGGAACGACGAGACAATGAACATGAATCCAAACACTGGCTGGACCCTGGAACCTGGCGCTATGACGCTCGCCGACCTGCGTTCCGTATGGGCGTCGCACACCAAACTGACCCTGGCCGCTGAAGCCTATCCGGTCATCCGCGCATCCGCGGCTGCGGTCGAAAAGATCGTGGCCAAGGGCGACGCCGCCTACGGCATCAACACCGGTTTCGGCCTGCTGGCCAAGACCCGCATCCCCGACGCCAAGCTCGGAGAACTGCAGCGCAACCTGATCCTGTCGCACTCGGTCGGCACCGGCGATCTGCTGTCGGATGCAGTGGTGCGCCTGATCGTGCTGATGAAGATCGGCAGCCTGGCGCGCGGCTTCTCCGGCGTGCGCCCGGTGATCATCGACTCGCTGATCGCCATTTACAACGCAGGCATCACGCCGGCGATTCCGGCCAAAGGTTCGGTCGGGGCATCAGGCGACCTCGCACCGCTGGCGCACATGACGCTGGCGATCATGGGCGTGGGCCAGGTACGCGTTGACGGCAAGCTGGTCGACGCGACCGACGCACTCAAGGCGGCCGGCATCGAGCCAGTCGTGCTGGCGGCGAAGGAAGGGCTGGCGCTGATCAACGGCACCCAGACCTCGACCGCGCTGGCGCTGCACGGACTGTTCATGGCCGAACGCCTGCTGGAAGCTGGCGTCGTGACCGGCGCGCTGTCGCTGGATGCTGCGAAGGGCAGCGATTCCCCGTTCGACGCGCGGGTGCATGAAGTGCGCGGCCAGCCGGGCCAGATCGCCACGGCGGCCATGTACCGTGAGCTGGTGTCGGGCAGCGCAATCCGCGCCTCGCACCTGCTCGGCGACGAGCGCGTGCAGGACCCGTACAGCCTGCGCTGCCAGCCGCAAGTCATGGGCGCTGTCATGGATATCGTCAAAAACGCCGCCCGCACCTTGCTGATCGAAGCGAACGCCGTCACCGACAACCCGCTGATCTTCCCGGAGACCGGCGAGATCATCTCGGGCGGTAACTTCCACGCCGAGCCGGTCGCTTTTGCCGCCGACACGCTGGCGCTGGCCATCGCCGAAATCGGCGCGCTGTCCGAGCGCCGCATCGCGCTGCTGATCGACGCCACGCTGTCAGGCCTGCCGCCATTCCTGGTGCGCGACCCCGGCGTCAACTCCGGCTTCATGATCGCCCACGTCACCGCTGCCGCGCTGGCGTCCGAGAACAAGTCGCTGGCGCATCCGGCCAGCGTCGACAGCCTGCCGACGTCGGCCAACCAGGAAGACCACGTCAGCATGGCGACCTTCGCTGCGCGCCGGCTCGACGATATGGCGCAGAATACGGCTGTCATCGTCGGCATCGAGCTGCTGGCGGCGGCGCAGGGCGTCGACTTCCATCGCCCGCTCACGTCGTCCGCGCACCTGGAACAGGTGCACGGCCAGCTGCGCCGGAAGGTGCCTTTCTTCGACACCGACCGCTTCTTCGCGCCGGACATCGAAGCCGCCAAGCAGATGGTCATCAAGGGTGAACTGAGCGCGTCCTGCAAGGAGCTGTTCGCGTCGCTGTATAACTGATTCAGGAGTCACGGCATGGATTTCCAGTTCAAGGCAGGCACGCTTCCGTTCCTGGTGTCGATGCCGCACGTCGGCACTGACATACCGGACGATATCGCGGCGCGCCTTTCACCCGAGGCGCTGGTGAAGCCCGATACCGACTGGCACCTGGTGCAGCTGTACGATTTTCTCGAGCAGATGGGCGCGTCGACGATCTCGGCGCGCTGGTCGCGCTATGTGATCGACCTGAATCGCCCGCCCGAAAACACCAACCTGTATCCGGGCATGGACACCACCGGCCTGTGCCCGATCGATACGTTCAGCAGTGCGCCCCTGTACCAGCCTGGCCTGGCGCCGGATGAAGAAGAGGTGCGCGTGCGGCTCAAGCACTACTGGCGCCCATACCACGCGCAGATCCGCTCCGAACTTGACCGCCTGCTGTCCATCCACGGCAAGGTCGTGCTGTGGGACGCGCATTCGATCGCGTCAAGGGTGCCGCGCTTCTTCGAAGGGCGCCTGCCGGACCTGAACTTCGGCACCGCCTGCGGCGCATCCTGCGCGCCGGGGCTGGAGCAGGCAGTGGTCGGCGTGGCGCAGGCGCAGGACCGCTTCTCGGTCGCCGTCAACGGCCGTTTCAAGGGCGGCTACATCACGCGCCACTTCGGCCAGCCGGACAACAACGTGCACGCGATCCAGCTCGAGATGGCGCAGTGCCTGTACATGGACGAGGCGCCGCCGTTCGGCTACCGGCCGGACCGGGCGTGCGACGTGCAGGGTGTGCTGCAGCAGATGATGGAAGCGGCGGTCATGTGGGTACGCGCATGAACGCGTTATTCGCCCGCCACGCGCTGCTGCCGGAAGGCTGGCGGCGCGACGTCCACATCGAATGGAACATTGACGGCGACCTGCTTGCGGTGACGCCGGATACGGTCCAGCCTCCTGGCGTGCCTGCGGCCGGCCTGGTCATGCCCGGCATGGTCAACCTGCATTCGCACGCCTTCCAGCGCGCGCTAGGCGGGCTGACCGAAACCGCGGGCGAGGGTCCGGACAGCTTCTGGACCTGGCGCGACCTGATGTACCGGTTCGCGCGCAACATCACGCCGGAGCACATCGAAGCGATCGCCGCGCAGCTGTTCTCCGAATGCCTGCGCCACGGTTATACGTCGGTGTGCGAGTTCCACTACGTGCAGCGCGACCAGCAGGGGGCCATGTACGCACGGCCCGGCGAGACGGCGGAACGCGTTGTCGCCGCGTCGAAAGCGGCCGGCATCGGCATCACGATGCTGCCCGTCCTGTACAGCTATTCCGGTTTTGGCGAGCAGCCGCTCAAGCCGGAGCAGAACCGCTTCCGCACCGATGCGGCCGACGTTTTGCGGATCATCGAATCGCTTGAGCCGCTGCGCGATGCGCAGACCGAGGTTGGCGTCGCGCCGCACTCGCTGCGCGCCGCGTCCGTTGGCCAGGTACGCGAAGTGCTGGCCAGCCTGCCCGGCAGCCGCCCGGTGCATATCCACATCGCGGAGCAGCAGGCCGAAGTACAGCAAAGCCTGGCGCAGACGGGTGCGCGACCGGTGCGCTACCTGATGGACAATATCGACATCGACGCGCGCTGGTGCCTGGTGCACGCGACCCACCTCGACGAAGGCGAGATCGGAGCGCTCGCCGCCAGCGGCGCCGTGGCCGGCTTGTGCCCGACGACGGAAGCGAACCTCGGCGACGGGCTGTTCCCGCTCGAGCCTTTCCTGAAGGCGGGCGGGCGCTTCGGCATCGGCAGCGACAGCCACATTTCGCAAAGCGCGGTCGAGGAACTGCGCTGGCTCGAATACGGCCAGCGCCTGCTGCACCAGCGCCGCAACGTGGCGGCATCAAGCACGCAGCGCAGGGTCGGCGACTTCTTGTGGCAGGGCGCACTTCAAGGTGGCGCGCTCGCGGCCGGGCGCAGGGTAGGATCGCTGTCAGCGGGACTGCGCGCCGACCTGCTGGTGCTCGACAGCGACCATCCGAACCTGGATGGCCTCGAACCGTCCGACGTTCTGGGCAGTTTTGTCTTCTGCGGCAACGACAACCTGGTGAAGGACGTGCTGGCCGGCGGCCGCTGGGTCGTGCGCGATGGCGCGCACATGGCGCAAGACGCGATTAGGCAACGCTACAAACGAGTGCTCACCGAACTGCGAAGGCTACGATCATGACAGTCCTGATTCCGTATGCAAGCCTGGCGCCGGCGCCGTGGAAGAACGGCGGCGGCAGTACGATTGAAATCGCCGTGGTCCCGCCCGGCGCCGCCTTCGATGAATTCGACTGGCGCATCAGCCTCGCGACCATCGCGCAGGACGGGCCGTTCTCGAAATTCCGTGGAATCGACCGCTCGTTGGCGCTGGTCGACGGTCCCGGCGTCAGCCTTGAGATCGACGGCGACTCGCGCTTTGTGCTCAGCGAGGAGGCGCCGATCGTGGAGTTCCCCGGCGAGGCTGACGTGACCGCGTCGATGCTGGGCGCGCCCACCACGGATTTCAATGTGATGACGCGGCGCTCGCGCTGCCATCACCGGCTCGGCCGCCGCAGCCTCGAGGGCATTTCCGAGTTCGCGCCGCGTGGCGACGTCACTATCCTGTTCCTGGCCGAGGGAGAAAGCCTGTCTGTCAGCAGCGATACCGAACGCATTGGCATGGTCCGCTTCGACGCCGTCGTCTTCGATACCGACACGGTATGGAAGCTCGAGACCGGCGAGGCCACCGTGCTGGTGGTCGATATCTTCCTCGATGGGGCGTAAATGGATTTGGACGTACTGATTACAAATGTCCACCTGACGACGATGGCCGATGGCTATGGCGAAATACGCGACGGCGCAATCGCGGTCAGGGACGGGCGTATCGCATGGCTCGGCAAGCGCGCTGACGCGCCGGCCGGCGCAAGCGTGGAGCATGACGGCGGCGGCTGCTGGCTGACGCCGGGCCTGATCGACTGCCATACGCATATCGTCCATGCCGGTAACCGCAGCGGCGAATTCGAAGCGCGCCTGAACGGCGCCACCTACGAAGACATCGCGCGTGCGGGCGGCGGCATCATGTCCACGGTGCGCGCCACGCGCGCAGCATCGGAAGACGACCTGCTGCGCCAAAGCCTGCCGCGCGTCGCCAGCCTGCTGTCCGAGGGCGTCACCACCATCGAAATCAAGTCCGGCTATGGCCTGTCCACCGAATCCGAAGCGAAGATGCTGCGTGTGGCGCGCCGCGTGAGCGAGGCGCTGCCGGTGCGGGTGTCGACCACCTTCCTTGGCGCGCACGCGCTGCCGCCGGAGTTCGCCGGCCGGGCCGACGACTACATCGACGAGATTTGCGAAGTCATGCTGCCGGCGCTCGCGGCTGAAGGACTGGCCGACGCGGTCGACGCGTTCTGTGAGCGCATCGGTTTTTCGAATGCGCAGACCGAGCGCGTTTTCAACGCCGCGAAGAAGTTCAGGCTGCCGGTGAAACTGCATGCCGAACAGCTGTCGGACCAGAACGGCGCCGAGCTGGTGGCGCGCTTCGGCGGGCTGTCGGCCGACCACCTGGAGCACCTGACGCAAGCCGGCATTGACGCGATGGCCGCCGCTGGCACGGTCGCGGTGCTGCTGCCCGGCGCTTACTACTTCCTGCGCGACACCACGCCGCCACCGGTGGCGGCGATGCGTGCGGCTGGCGTGCAGATGGCCGTGGCGACCGACTGCAATCCCGGCACCTCGCCGATGACGTCGATCCTGCTGGCGATGAACATGGCCTGCACCCTGTGGCGCCTGACGCCGCAGGAAGCGCTGGCCGGATGCACGATCAACGCGGCGCGCGCGCTGGGGCTGCAGGACGACATCGGCACACTGGAAGTGGGCAAGTGCGCCGACTTCGCGTTATGGCAGATCGCGCGTCCGGCCGACCTGTCCTACGGGATCGGGTTCAACCCGTGCAGCGCGGTAGTAAAAGGAGGGCAGTTACGCCGGAGGACAATGTTTGACAACGCTCAACACGAAAAAATGTAGATGCGTAAATCTTGGTCAACGGCTGTTTCCTGTGTTTATACACTGGTAAGCAATTGTAAGGAATCAGGAATCGAGACTCCTTCGCATCTATAGTGAAAGTGTTCGATTCAAGTCTCCCCTCCCCATCCTAACAGTTGGGTTAACCCACGGTGCTTCCTGCCCGTGGGTTTTTTCTTTTCCACACTTCGCACTTCGGCATTCGGGGTTTGTCCCCGGCGGCATTCGGGGTCACGTTGACCCCGAATTTGCGCTGGGAACCAGTTATCCGCAGCGCGCTGCAAATCAGGCGTTCGGTGCGGCCAGCTGCGCCAGCGCCGGGCCGCTCACGCGGCAGACGCGCCAGTCGGGCAGGATGTCGGCGCCCATTGCCTTGTAGAAGTTGATCGCAGGCTCGTTCCAGTCCAGTACCGACCACTCGAAGCGGCCGCAGTTGCGCTCCACCGCGAGCTGCGCCAGTTTCACCAGCATCTGCTTGCCGAAACCCTTGCCACGATGCGCTTGCTTGACGTACAGGTCTTCCAGGTACAGGCCCTTTTTGGTCAGGAAGGTCGAGAAGTTGTGGAAGAACAGCGCGAACGTGACGACCTCGCCGTTTTCTTCGCCGATGATCGCTTCGCACGCCGGAGGGGCGCCGAACAGGCCTTCGTGCAGCATGGCCTCGGTGGCGACCACCATGTGTTCCAGTTTTTCAAAGACAGCCAGTTCGACGATCATGCCGTGGATATGGGCGAGGTCGGATGGCTGGGCGGGACGGATGGAAAAAGCGCTCATGGAACCTCAGGTACGGTATTCAGGTTGATGGATTTGGCAGGCCGGGGCGCCGGCGACGCCATCACCCAGGCGACGCTGGACAGGCACAATATCATGCCGCACCACTCGAACGGGCCCGGGCGGTAGTGCTCGAGCTGCATCGACAGCAGCACGGAAATCACCGGCGTGATCACGCCGATGTAGACGGCTTTGGACGAGCCGATGCGGTTGATCAGCGTGAAGTAAGCGGCAAACGCGATCACCGAACCGAACATCGACAGGTAGAACAGCCCGAACCAGTAGCGCGGCGCCGACGGCAAGGTGAACGATTCGCCGTTGGCCAGCGCCCACAGGCTCACCATCGCGCTGCCCCAGAACATCGACCACGCCATCGTCAGGAACAGGTTCTGCGACTGTTCGCGCACCTTCACGACCATGATGTTGCCGACCGAGCTGGCGATCGTCGCCGTCAGCGCCAGCACCAGGCCGAGCAGGAAGTGGCCGCTGCCGCCTTCGCTGATGTCTTTCCACGACGACGCGATCGACGGATAGAACAGCATCGTCACGCCGCCCATCGCCACCGCGCCCGCGGCCCAGGTACGCCACGAAATCGGCGTGCCGAAAGCGAAGCGGCTGCAGATCGGGTTCCAGAACACCATCAGCGCGAACAGCACGGCGACCAGCGCCGAAATCACGTACTGCTCGGCGTTGTAGGTGCAGACGTAGGACAGGCCGAAGGTGAAGAATCCCTGCAGCAGGCTCCAGCGCTGGACTTTCCACGGCAGGCGCAGGCGCTCGCCGCGCACCAGGCACCAGGCGAACAGCGCGGCCGAGGCCAGCGCAAAGCGATAGGCGACCGACACCTCGGGCGCGCCTTCGCCCAGCTGCAAGGTGATGGCCCAGAACGTCGAGCCCCAGATCAGGGACGCGATAGCAAAGAGGAGGGGGGAGGACATCGTGAAAGTATACGGTTAAACATAATTTCCTGCTGGATATGACTTGGAAACGACAGGCCGGCCAAAAGCCTGTGACGGCGGGCAAACGCAGGAGGGTATGCGGCCGCAGCGCGGACCGCGCCACCTCAGATGATCCGGTAGCGCAGCGCTGAGCTGGACCTAGTAGGCGACGTTGAGGCGGCGGTACAGGAAGCCGAGCACGAACAGCGGGCCGATCAGCAGGAAGCGCAGGTCGTCGAGGAAGGATGGCTTCTTGCCTTCGATCTGGTGGCCGATAAACTGGCCGACCCAGGACAGCACGAAGATGGCGATCGACAAGGCCAGCACGGTCGCCGGCGGCAGCATGGCCAGCAGCACCAGCATCACGGTCGACATCGCCAGCATGCCGATCGCAAACGGTTTCGACAGCTGGAAGTAGTACCACAGCGCCGCGGCAACCACGGCGACGGCTGCGACCGGGTGAATCGCCCAGATAATGCCGAGCAGCGAAAACACGATCAGCGGCACGCACACGATGTGGATCAGCTCGTTCGTGTGATTCCTGTGGCTCTCGCTGTAAAGCGAGAGCAGGGTGTGGATATCCTGTCGCTGGCCGGTGTTCCGCATCGGTCTGTCTCCGTTTGTTGGTGTGATTGTCCGGGAATTCTACACCGGCCGCGCGGCGCCGGATCGATTATGATGCGCCCTGATGCCATCCGCGCACCCGCGCAAGAGTTGTCGCATTTAATAATTTTTTCAAAAGATGAGCAACGCCACTCTTACCGTTGATGTGCCACCTGCCGCGCGCAAGCGCTGCTTTGAACCGGTGGTCGATGAGCGAACCCGCGTCCTCGTGTTGGGTAGTCTGCCGGGCGAACAGTCGCTTGCGCGGCAAGAATACTATGGCAATAAGCAGAACCGTTTCTGGATGTTGATGTCCGAGGTGATTGAACTTGAGCTGGTGTCGCTGGACTATGCGTCGCGCTTGAAAGCACTGCTGGCGAACGGCGTCGGTCTGTGGGATGTCATTGCCGAGGCCGAACGGGAAGGTAGCCTTGACAGTCGAATACGTGACCGCGCCGACAATAATCTGCTCGGGTTGATTGCGGAACTACCAAACCTGAAGACGCTTGCATTCAATGGCGGCACGGCGGCGCGGCTTGGTATGAAGGCGCTGGGCCAGCATGCGCGGCGTTACCGCGTCGTGTCGTTGCCGTCGAGTAGTCCGGCCTATACGCTTGCTTATGCTGAAAAATTGATGGTATGGCGGACCTTACGCGAAGGGCCCTCGCGATGGGGGGCTGAGCACGGGCCAGGTCTACCTGAATGAACGGATTTTTCATCAGATGACGACCTGCTAGCGCAGCCACATGCCCAGCGCCTGCCGCGCCTGCTCGCGCATCGCTTCGGCCTGTGGGACGTGCTGGTACTGTCGTCGACCTCGCCAGCTCATGCCAGCATGACGTTGGCGGAGAAACTGCTTGCCTGGCGCATCCTGGCCATGTGAGGCCAGGCCAGCGCTGCGCATCGCCGTTAGCGGCGCGTTGCCGTATCGAGCTGGTCGAGGTAAAGCGCCAATGGACTGTACCAGTGTGTGGACGCGCCAAAGGCTGAACTGAAGAGGCTCCGCACGGCGCGCGGCAAAGCAAAGCGCTTGCTGATCAGGCGCGATGACGGTCGAAGCAACAGGCGTTTCGCGACCCGCGTGCCGAATTGCGCGTGAAGCTTGACGAGGTCCGGCGTATCGGCCAGCTTGTCCTTATCCTCGTAGGGAAGGTGGGCGTACTCGGGATATGCACGGCTTATCGTGTCGCTGTGGAAGGTATGATCGAGTAGCATTTCGGCCGGCAAACCGGCAAGGTAGTCGTAGAGATCATGGTCCAGGAATGGCGCATATACCGTTGGCACATCGCCCAGCAGGCCGTACGGCGCCAGGGCGATCTCGCGCCGTGTACGGTTCCAGAAGAAAAACGATCCCACCGGATTCGGCTTGTCCAGGTGGGTTTTGACTTCGGCCTCCAGATGGGCGATCGCAAGGTCCAGGCCCGTGCTGCGGTACAGCTGCGGCGTAAGCAGGCTGCGCAGCTTTTTTTCGCCCTTGTCGAGGAGCCGGGTCGCGATCGCGTTGGGTGAGGCGGACTGGAACAGCCGCAGGCGTGCTTCATTCAGGAACACGCTTTGAGACAGCACATCCCCTGCGATGCCGTCATAAACGACGCGTTCCCGCGCGCAAATATTGGACGCCGCCTCCATGTACCAGGCGTGTTCGTCAGTGCAATAACTGGTCAGTGGATTCTTCGCCGCTTCCGCGTCGTAAAACGAACCGGTTTGGGCAATAATGTCATGCTTCAACCCAAATTCCTGGGTGAGCATGGTGGCAATTCGCGCATCCTCGTTCCCCCGTGGCGGAAAGTGAAGCGCAGTGATGCAGCGGCCAGGCCTATGTCCCTGGCGCAGCAGCTCGAACAAGATATGGCGCGAATCGCGCCCGCCGCTGAGCGGGACCGCGAAGTCCGCGTCGACGGGAGCCCGCCGGGCCATCGACTGGCGGAACAGTTCGTTGTAGGTGTCGAGTGAAGACGTGCGCGATTCGCCCCTGCTGGGGATGCCGCGAGCCCTCGGGGTGCGTTCGAGGCGCAGTTCGCCGTCCCACTGCAGGGTTGCACCTGGCGGCAATGCGCGTATATGGCGGAACGGTGTATCTTCGCCGATGAAAAAGCCGAGCCGAAAGAATACTGACAGCGCTTTTTCATCCAGCGCGGGATCAGCGCCGGCCTCGAGTAGCCGATCGATACACGAGGAAATCGCGAATTCACCGTCGCGCGAATAATAAAAAGCCGGGAACATCCCATAGCGGTCATTGCGCGCGGTCAGGCACTTGCCGTCCCAATTCCATTCGGCATAAATGCCATCGGGAGGCCCCGATTCGCGTGCGATCTGGTGCCCAAGGGCGCATTGCGCGCTCCCCAGAGTTTCAAACCCTTCAGCCCTTCGTTTGACGCGAAAAATAGATTCGTTCATTCCGATGCCCACTCATAAAAAATGTGCTGGCGCGACTGGGACGTGACGTTGTCACTGGGCGCGGCTCGTTTAAGGAATCATTCAAGCTGATGATAGCATTTTATAAACAAACTAGTGCAAGCGCTTGCCGGTAAGCGCGGACGGTCCGCCCTTTAGCTGGCTGAGCTTGGCCGAATAACGCTGGGACGACGCATTTGTCGTACTCGTATCCAGCGCAAGCTTCAACTCCGCATGCGCGCTGCGGCCGTCGCCAAGGCGCCAGTGCGCGATCCCCAGCCAGAAGTGGAACTCGTGATAATACGGCGCCCGCTTGACCTCTTTCGCGAACAGCTTGCGCGCACCCTCGAAGTCGCCTTTCTCCATCGCCGTCATGCCGCGGTTGAAGTAGTAGAACGGCGGGTGCGGTTCGATGACCGCCAGGCGCGCCTTGATCTGGTTCGATTCGTCGGTCTTGCCCAGCGCGGCCAGCACCGGCACCAGGTTGTGCATGACAACCGTGTTCTCCGGCTCACGGTCGAGCGCCGCGCGGAACACGCGTTCGGCCAGCGCGGTCTCGCCGCGCCGCTGGTAGACCACGGCCAGCGTGTTATAGCCGGTGACGAAGCCCGGATTCTGGCTGACCGCTTCGCGCGCCCACCAGTAGGCGTCGTCGATGCGCTCCTGCGCCAGCGCTTCGGCGGCGCGGTTATTCAGGTACATGGCCACGATGTCGCGCTCTTCCAGCGGATGCGTGATGAAGTCGTCCGAATCCTTCGGACGCAGGAAATCGATGGTCAGCGTCGCGCGCACGTTCGAGTAAATGCGCTGGAATTCCGGCGCGGCCTCGGTGAGGACCAGGTTGACGTGGCTGCTGCCGAAGTACAGGTTGCCGGCGCGGCTCCAGGTGTGGTCGACCATGACGTTCTGATACGTGACCGGCACGCCAAGTTCGCGCGCGAATGCGGCCGTCATTACTACCAGCGACAGGCAGTTGCCGACGCGCGCGTCGTAGGTTTCGGCGGCGGTGCGGGTCCTGGTCGACTCGTATTCGAGTTTAAGTTCGCCCTTCTGGTAAAGCGCCGCTACCAGGCCATGCTGTGCGCCCTTGAGCCGCACCTGCGACATGAACGCGGGGCTGTTCAAATATGCGCGCATCGCCGGGCTGAGGGTGAACAGGTCCGCCGCGCCGACTGGTTCGGAGGCCGGCTTGAAGGCGGCGTCGGAAAACAGCTGGGTGGCCGGCGGCGGGGCCGGCACGCGCACCGAGGCGCAGGCGGTGAACAGGAGAGGCGCCAGCAGCGCTGCCGCCAGCTTGGTGGTGAGGTTCGCCAGGATCGTCATGTCGCGTCTCCGTCAGGATGCGGCGGCATGCGGCGCCGGATCGATGACTGGAGTATCGTCCCAGGCGCGGCGAATGTAAAGCCTGTCAGGCCTTAGTGGTCGTTGTGGAAGGAGTCGTGCAGTTCGTCGAGCAGGTCGTCGGTTTCTTCGGCCGACAGGCCGAGATAGGCACACGCGCGATCGCCGCCCTTGTTCCATTCGACCGACTCGACCAGGCCCTGGTATTTCTGGATCGCGCACTCGGCCAGCAGCGACAGCGCGATCAGCGAACGCACGCCGTCGCCGGTGGCGCCGTCGTCGAATACGCTGTAGTCCTGGTGGTGCAGGATCGCCCACGAGACGTCGCTCGACAGGCCCCAGTTGCGGGCCAGCAGGCAGCCGATGGCGGCGTGGTTGGTGCTGTGGCGTTCATCTTCGAGCGCGGTGAACGGGCGTTCGGTATCTTCCGCGGCCGCCGCGAAGGTGTCCGCGTAGCCCGGGAAGCGGTCCATCAGCAGCGGCACGCCGGTGTCGCAGAACAGGCCGAAGGTGTGGGCGACGTCCGGCTCGCCGATGCGCAGGCGGCGCGACAGGTACACCATCGCTTGCGCGCGGCGGCCCGAGATGTCCCAGAAGTTCGCCAGTGCGGCGTTGTCGGTGGCGATGGCCTGGCGCGCCAGCAGCCCGGTCATCAGGGACGCTACCTGATTAATTCCGAGGAAAAGTATGGCCTGTTCGATCGATTTGGCCTTGCGTTTGCCGCCGTAGAACGAGGAGTTGGCCAGCTTGAGCAGGGCGCCCGACATGCCGACGTCGCGCGCGACGATGCGGCCGATCGCGTCAGGCGACGGATCGTCGGCCGCGAGTTCGCGCTGCATGTCCGCCAGCAGGCTCGGACGGGGCGGAATCCGGATCGATTTGATCAGGGCGTCCACCGGGTCCGCGGTTGGTGTTGCCATATCGGCTAGGTTGCTCATGGGGTAGTGCAGCGAGTTGCTGCCGGTGCGTGCTACAAAGCACAACTATAAACGAATGGCCTATTTGTTGCATCTAGGCAATCGCAATGTGTGGCAATTTTGCATGTGCCAGGGTTCCCGGCGATATCAATATAAAATTCTTGCATGAAGACTATGCTCGCTGGAATCGACTTCCGCGCGCCGGCCGACGAGGTCGCGCAACAACTCATCGGTACGGTGGTGCTGGTCGATGGCGTCGGCGGGCGCATCGTCGAAACCGAGGCGTACGACCGCGAGGATCCGGCCTCGCACGCGTTTTCCGGCCCGACCGAGCGCAACGGCGCGATGTTCGGCGAGCCGGCGCACGCTTACGTGTACCGTTCGTACGGCATCCACTGGTGCCTGAACTTCGTCTGCCGCGAACATGGCCACGGTGCCGGGGTGCTGATCCGCGCGCTGGAGCCGCTGGCCGGGCTGGACATCATGCGCGAACGGCGCGGAGTGGATGATGTGCGGTTGCTCTGTTCAGGGCCTGGAAAGTTGTGCCAGGCCCTCGGCGTCAGCCGTGCGCTGAACGGCGCTTCGCTGGCGGCGCCGCCGTTCGAGCTGCTGGCGCCGGAGGACGCGATCGAACGGGTGGCCGGCCCGCGCATCGGCATCTCGAAAGCGATGGCGGTGGCGTGGCGCTTCGGGCTGGCCGGTTCGCGCTTCGTCAGCAAGCCGTTCCGGCAGGATTAGGTCGCGCGCCGCGCTACCGACGGGCTGGCGCCAAGGCTGGGAGGAGGGCCGCCGCGCATCGGGCTGGAGGATGCGCGCCGTTCGCCGGGATGGTGGAATTCGTTACCGTCGGCATTCTCGCCGGCGCCGCCGTCGTCGATCTTGAATACCGCGACCGCCTCCGCAAGCGTCACGGTCTGCTCGTGCAGGCTGGCCGCCGCCGCCGCCGCCTGTTCGACCAGCGCGGCGTTCTGCTGGGTCATGTCGTCCATCTGGCCGACCGCGTTGTTCACCTCGGCGATGCCTTCGGCCTGCTGCGAGCTGGCCACGCTGATGCGTTCGATGATCTCGTTCACCTGCCGCACCGACGCGACGATGTGGCCCATGCTGCTGCCGGCTTCATTGACCGAGGCGCTGCCGCCGTCGATGATCGCGACCGAATCGGCGATCAGCGCCTTGATTTCCTTCGCCGCCGCGGCCGAGCGCTGGGCCAGCGTGCGCACTTCGGCCGCGACCACGGCAAAGCCGCGACCCTGTTCGCCGGCGCGCGCCGCTTCCACCGCGGCGTTCAAGGCCAGGATATTGGTCTGGAACGAGATGCCGTCGATGACGCCGATGATCTCGACGATCTTGCGCGAGCTGGCCTTGATCCGTTCCATCGTCGTCACCGCGCGGTCGACCGCCTTGCCGCCGTCTGCCGCCAGGTTGGCGGCGCTGGCAGCCAGTTCATTGGCCATGCGCGCGTTGTTGGCGTTTTCTTTCACTGCCAGGGTCAGGCCCTCCATCGCGCTGGCGGTTTCTTCCAGCGAACCGGCCTGTATCTCGGTGCGGCTCGACAGGTCGAGATTGCCGGTGGCGATTTCCTGCGACGCGGTGTCGATCGAGCGCACCGACGTGAGCACGGTGCGCAAAGTCTGGTTCAGGTTGGCGATGGTGTGATCAAGCGCGCGCGAGGTCTCGGCTATTTCGTCGCGCCCCTTGCTGCCGATGCCGGCGCTGAGGCGGCCTTCGGCCAGTTCCGCTACCACGTCCGAGATCGCGCGGATATCGCGCAGCATCGCGCGCCGCACCAGCATCGTCACCAGCAGCGACATGGCGATCGATAGCAGCACCAGCACGGCAAGCGTGAAACCGAAGGTGCGGAACTCGGCCTTCGCCGCCGCGTAAGCGCCTTCGCTCAGGCTCTTTTCCAGCGTGGCGAGTTGCGCCAGGTGGCCATTCAAGACTCCGAATTCCTTTTCCGCCTTCTGCATCGAATTGGTCGCGATCGACTGGTCGACCTGCGCCAGCTCGATGGTTTCGGCGACGCTCTTGCGGTAGGCTTCGAGCGCCCTGGCCGACGCGTCGACCAGCTTGCGCTCGGCCGGGTCGGACACCGCGGCCAGCGCGTTAAGCTGGCTCTTGATCGCGGCCTGCTTCTTGCCGATGTCGGCGGTGAGTGCATCGAGGCGGTTCTTGGCGAAGCTGCCGTTGATCCAGGCCAGCAGCTGGTAAATGTTGGCGTGTGCGTGCCTGGCGTCGCCCGAGACATCGGCCGCGGCCTTCAGGCGCGCCGCGCGTACCTGGACCATGTTCTCGAGCGATGCGTTCTGCCGCACCATCCCGTAATAGGCGGCCGCCGACAGCAGCAGCAGCAGGGTCAGTACCATGCCCGGGGCAAGCAGCAGCTTTGGGCCAATTCGCAGTTTGTTCAGCATGCACACACCCCCGGCAGGTCGTCAAGCGGGCAGCCGCGCTGCCCGCGCTTTGTGCGTCACTTCTTGTAGATGCCTGCTTCCAGCACGACGCCATCGACCAGCTGGATGTAGGTGGTCTTCGGCTCGATCTTGCCGCTGGTTGGATTCTTGTAGTGGTAGTCGACCCAGCCCTTGTTCGACCTGGCGGCCAGCTCGATGATCTCGCGGCGGTACTTCTTGCCGGTCGCGTCGGGGACGTCGGTCAGGTCCTTGCCGACGATCGACTGGTTGATCGGATGCGCCAGCACGATGCCGGTTTTGGCGTCGCGCATATCGATGTACAGCGAGCCCTGGACATAGTCGGGATCCTTGGCGTTGATGCGCTTGATCATTTCGTCCTTGCCCTTCGACTTGACCAGGGCGACGCCGCGTTCGACCATGGCAATCGCGTCTTTTTCGGTTGGCTCGGAAGCGGTGGCAGTGGCGGCGGCAAGGGCGAGGCACAGGGAAGTAGCGGTGATGAGCAGTTTCATGGCGGTTTCCTCTCGGTTGATGCGTTGGTTAAACATTGCTTAGGTGCATTGCGTAATCTACGCGCCCGACCATGCACCGATTTGCGCTACCGCAAGCGGCGCGCACCATGCAGCGCAAGGAGCCACATCAATTTCCCGAAGGTATTTGTGCCACTTGGAAACCTTCCCGCCATTCAATTGATACGCGGCAATTGCATTCCGGACGGCAAGCCTAAGATGACTTCTCTTCCAGTAATTCCCTAGTTCTGTAGGAATACCCCGACCCCGATTTCTAATAAAAGGAGACCGCCGTGACTACCGATACCGCGCCAGCAAGATTCAAGCCCTACACCCGCCAGACCATCAGCCAGGCGCGCCAGTGGCAGTGGATGCCGGCCGATTTGCAGGAAGCCGTGCAGGTCGTGTCGCATGTGCTGCCGTTCCGCGCCAACGAATATGTGATGGAGCAGCTGATCGACTGGTCGAACATCCCGGACGACCCGATCTACCGCCTGGTTTTTCCGCACCGCGACATGCTGCACGCCGGCGAGTACGAAACGCTGCGCGACCTGGTGCTGTTCAAAAAGGACGACGCCGCCATCGCGAAGGCGGTACACGCGATCCGCATGCGCATGAACCCGCACCCAGCCGGCCAGATGACGCACAACGTCCCGCGCGTGAACGACGCGCCGCTCAAGGGCCTGCAGCACAAGTACAAGGAGACCGTGCTGTTCTTCCCCAGTTCGGGCCAGACCTGCCACGCCTACTGCACCTTCTGCTTCCGCTGGCCGCAGTTCGTCGGCATGGACGACATGAAGTTCGATGCGCGCGAAACCACCGAGCTGGTGGCCTACCTGAAGACCCATCAGGACGTCACCGATGTCCTGATCACCGGCGGCGACCCGCTGATCATGAATACCCGCTCGCTGACCGAATTCATCGAGCCGCTGCTGGCGCCCGAACTGGCGCACATCCAGAACATCCGGCTCGGCACCAAGTCGGTCGCCTACTGGCCGCAGCGCTTCGTCAGCGACAAGGATTCGGACGACCTGCTGCGCCTGTTCGAGCGTGTCGTCAAGGCCGGCAAGAACCTGGCGATCATGGGCCACTACAGCCATGCGGTGGAGCTGCGCAACGAGATGGCACAGCGCGCGGTCAAGCGCATCGTCTCGACCGGCGCCACCTTGCGCATGCAGGGTCCCCTGATCCGCCACATCAATGAAGATCCCAGGAGCTGGGCCGAGCTGTGGACTACCGGCGTGCGCCTGGGCGCGATCCCGTACTACATGTTCGTCGAGCGCGACACCGGCCCGAGCGAATACTTCTCGCTGCCGCTGGCGCGCGCGCACGAGATCTTCCAGGCCGCCTACCAGATGGTGTCGGGCCTGTCGCGCACGGTGCGCGGTCCGTCGATGAGCGCCTTCCCGGGCAAGGTCGTCATCGATGGCGTGGTCAGCATCAATGGCGAAAAGCTGTTTGCGCTGCAGTTCCTGCAGGCCCGCAATCCGGACTGGGTACGCAAGCCGTTCTTCGCCAGGTTCGACCCGGATGCGACCTGGCTCGATCACCTGGTGCCGGCCTTCGGCAAGCAGAAGTTCTTCTTCGAATCCGACGAAGACGACGGCCATCACCCGCTGGCGGCCAAGGTGATCCCGATCTCGGTGGCGCAGCGCGCCCAGGGCAAGAGCTGCGACAACGCCCACACCGCGGCCTGACGGCGGAGCTGCGACCATGGGCGGCGACCAGCCAGCATTGCGCTTATCCGGCAAGGAAGTCTTCTTTTATGTATTCCTGCCGTTCGCACTGGGTCATTACCTGTCGGCGCTGCTGCGCACCGTGAACGCGGTGCTGGCGCCCGACCTGGTCGCCTCGCTCTCGCTTAGCCCGGCCCAGCTTGGCCTGCTCACCAGCGCGTTCTTCGTATCGTTCGCGCTGGTGCAGCTGCCGGTCGGGATTGCGCTGGACCGCTACGGTCCGCGCAAGGTGCAGCTGGTGCTCCTCGTCGTGGCCGCTGGCGGCGCGTTGATGTTCGCGTTTGGCGACAGCTTCCTCGAGCTGGTGCTGGCGCGTACCGTGATCGGCTTCGGGCTTGGCGGCTGCTTCATGGCGGCGGTCAAGGCCATTTCGACCTGGATCGATCCGGCGCGGCTGCCGTCGGTGCAGGGCTTCCTGATCGCCATCGGCGGCCTTGGCGCCGCGTCGGCAACGGCGCCGGTCCGCAAGGCCCTGGAGCATATGGACTGGCGCGGCTTGTTCGTGCTACTCGCGCTGCTGTTGGCGTGCACCGCCTTCCTGATCTGGTCGGCCACCCCGCGCGTGGCGCAGGCCCCGAAGCCGAAGGCCAACGTGCCGGTCCTCGAATCCATCGCCGCGGTCTACCGCGATGCCCGCTTCCGCAAGACGATCTCGCTGATCCTCATCCCGCATGCGGTGTTCTTCGGCATCCAGGGCCTGTGGATCGGCCGCTGGCTGGCCGATGTGGCGCGCTTTCCCGATCACGCGGTGGTCTACCTGCTGTACCTGTCGATGGCGGCGGTGATCTTCGGCGCCATCGCCGTGGGCATGATCACCGAGTGGGCGGGCAAGCGCGGCATCAAGCCGCTCGACGTCGCGGGTATCGGCATCGCGCTGTTCGTCGCCGTGCAGGTCGCGATCGTGTGCAACTGGAAGCCGAGTTTCCAGCTGCTGTCGGTGCTGTTCACGCTGATCGGAACCATCACCGGCATCGAATACGCGATCGTCGCCCAGAACATGCCGAAGTCGCTGACCGGGCGCGCAGCCACCTGCCTGAACCTGCTGATTTTCGTTGGCGCGTTTGTGGTGCAGGCGGGATTCGGGTTGATGATCGGCCTGTGGGAGCCCAATCACCTCGGGCACCATCCTGCCATCGCCTACCGCGTCGCGTTCGGGGTGCTGGTGCTGCTCCAGTTGCCCGGGCTGGTGTCGTTCGCGCGGCGGCGCCTGACTCAGACGCAGCCGTCCAGCATCAGCAGCGGCAGCGTGGTCCATGCCACTCCCATCAGTCCCAAAATGCCGGAACCGAGCGCTGCCCAGTCGTGCAGCGCCGGGTTTCCGTCCGCCGCGCGCACCGTGCGCAAGGCGCGCCAAAACAGCAGTCCGCAGATTCCCAGCGCCGCTGCCGACAAAGCGGACAGCATCCACACGCTCGGCGCACCTCGCGTAATGGCCGCAGGGCTGCATTGCCCGGCCACGAGGAAGTAGCTGACGAAGAAGTGCGCCGCCCACACGATCAGCGGCAGCGTGCCGTGCAGCGCGCGTACGAAGAAGCGGTCGCGCATGCTCATCCCATCACCATCGGCACGAAGTGGATCGCGGCTGCGGCGGCGATGCCCTGCAGCGTCGTGTAGTGCCACATCAGCGCGACGTTGTCGATGGTGGCGCGGCTTGCGTGGCCGACGTAGCCGCACCATCCGCGCGCGGCGAGGAACAGCCCGGACAGCGCCAGCACCACCACATGCAGCCCCTGGTAGGACACGATGGCGGCAATCGCCGCGCTCCAGGCATGTTCCTTCGGGTCGAGGCCGGCCAGGCGGTATCCGTTCAGGTCGAAACCGAATGCGGCCGCCACGCACGCCAGCGCGACGAGCACCAGCAGCGGCATCGGCCAGCTACCGATAAAGCGCTTCGACAGCGCGATCAGTGCCGAACCGGCCACCAGCAAGCCGCACGACAGCAGCGGCCACACAGGATCGGGCAGCGCGGCGCCTGGCGGCGGGCACACATTCAGGCGCATCGAAATGTGAATGTAGGCGAACACGAAGGACGCGAAAATGGTCGCGTCAACCACCAGCATGATCATCGTTCCCCACCACGATTGCGACGCGGAGCCGGTAGCGCCGACCGGAAGCACCAGCGAATCCGACACCCTGGCGCGCGCCATCGGCTGCTCGCGATCCAGCTGCCACAGCCAGGCCATGGTCGCCGCCACCGCTGTGATCCCGCAGATCCATGCGATCCCGATCATCTTGATCGTCAGGAGCAGGAAGAAGCCGGCGGTGCCCGCCGCCGCGATCAGCGGCCACCAGCTGTCGCCGGGCAGGATCATCAGGTAGCGCGGTTCCGCCGCGACCGGACTGGTGGCGATGGTCTCGCGGCGGCCGGTGGCGGTGAAGGGCAGGTAGTGCTGGCCCGCTTCGACTTCCGGCGACAGCGAAGGCTGCTCCCACAACGGGTCGTCACTGGTAATCATCGGGATGCTGCGGTTTCCATAGTCTTCCGACGGCAGCCATTCGAGCGTCGGCGCATTCCACGGGTTACCCGCTTCTTTTTCCGGCTTGCGCAGCGTGAGCGCCAGGTCGACGATAAACAGCAGCACGCCGGCGGCGAGGATGAAGGCGCCCACGGTCGACACCATGTTCAGCGCATTCCAACCGAGTCCCGCGTCGTACGTGTACACGCGGCGCGGCATGCCGAGCAGCCCGGTGATGTGCATCGTAAAAAAGGCGATATTGAAGCCGCCGAACATCAGCCCGAACACCCAGCGCGCGACGCGCTCCGACATTTTCTGGCCCTTGATCAGCGGGAGCCAGTAGTACAGCCCGGCGAACACCGGGAATACCATGCCGCCGATCAGGACGTAGTGCAGGTGCGCCACGATGAAGTAGGTGTCGTGCACCTGCCAGTCGAACGGCAGCACGGCCACCATCACGCCGGTCAGCCCGCCGAGCACAAAAATGAACATGAAACCGAGCAGGAACAGCGTCGGCGCGTTCACCCGCACTTTGCCGCGCCACAGCGTCGCGATCCAGGCGAACACCTGGATGCCGGTAGGTACCGCGACCGCCATGCTGGCGGCCGACACGAAGCTCATTTCCATCACGCCCAGGCCGGCGGTGAACATGTGGTGCGCCCACAGCGCGAAGCTGAAGAACCCGACCGCGACCAGCGCCACGATGATTGACTTGCGGCCCACCAGAGGCGTGCCGGCGATGGTCGGGATCATCGTCGACACCATGCCGGCGGCCGGCAGGAAGATGATGTACACCTCCGGGTGGCCGAAGAACCAGAACAGGTGCTGCCACAGGATCGGATCGCCGCCGCGGTCGGCGATGAAGAACGGCCAGTCGAATGCGCGCTCCATCTCCAGCAGCGCGGTGCCGGCGATAATGGCGGGGAAGGCGAACACGATCATCACGCCGACCACCAGCATCGCCCACGCGTACACGGGCATGCGCGACAGCGTCATTCCCGGCGCGCGGGTGAACAGGATGCCGACGATCAGTTCGATGGCCCCTGCGATGGCGGAGATTTCGATGAAGCCAATCCCAAGCAGCCAGAAGTCGGCGTTCAGTCCGGGCGAATACTCCATGCCGGTGAGCGGCGGGTACATGAACCAGCCGCCGTCCGGCGCAAGGCCGACAAACAAGGTGCAGAAGAAGGCCAGCCCGCCGATCGCGTAAGCCCAATAGGCGTAGGCGGACAGGCGTGGGAACGGCAGGTCGCGCGCGCCCAGCATATTGGGCAGCAGGTAGACGGCAAGCGCTTCGACCACCGGTATCGCAAACAGGAACATCATCACCGTGCCGTGCATGGTGAACACCTGGTTGTAGGTCGAGGCGCTGAGCAGCGTGTTGTCCGGCACCGCAAGCTGGGCGCGCATCATCAATCCCAAAATACCGGCCAGCACGAAGAACAGCAGCGCGGTGCCGATGTACAGCAGGCCGATATTGGTGTTGTTCACGCTCGAGAAGAAGCGCCATCCGGTCGGCGTTTTCCACACCGCGTCCAGGCGTTCCAGCTCGTCTTCCGGACGCGGCAGGGAACTGGGCAAGGTCTGGTGGTCGGTACTGGTCATTTCAGGTGCTCAAGGTAAGCGGCGAGCGCGCGCAGCGTCTCGCCGTCGATGTCGTTCGCCGCGGGCATGCGCGCTCCCGGCTTGATCGATTGCGGGTCGGCGATCCAGCCTGCCAGCGTGCCGCGGTGGTTGCGCAAGGTGCCAGCCGCGATGTGCAGGCGGCTGCCGACGTGGGTCAGGTCCGGCCCGAGCCGGGCGTCTCCTGCCACGCCACGGATGGTGTGGCAAGCGGCGCAGCGCTGGCCGATGAAGGCCTGGCGGCCGCGCTCGAGGAAAGCATCGCCTGGCGCGGCGGCATCCTGGCGTTCGCGCGCCAGCCACGCATCGAACGCGGCCGGGGTCTCGGCCACCACGTGCAGCGCCATGCGGGCGTGCTGCGCGCCGCAGTATTCGGCGCACTGGCCGCGGTAGACGCCCGGCTTGTCGGCGCGCAGCGTCAGCCCGGTCATCCGGCCGGGGACCATGTCGCGCTTGCCCGCCAGCGCCGGAACCCAGAGGCTGTGGATGACGTCCGTGGCGCTCAGGGCCACGTAGACGTCGCGGCCTGCGGGAATGCGGATCTCGTTGGCCGAGATGATTTCGCGGCCGGTAAGCGGATCGTGGTAACGCACCTCCCACCACCACATCTTGGCCGTCACGGAGATCACCAGCGAGGCCGTCGACGACTGCGGCGCCAGCTCCGCGCTGCGCCACGTGCTCCACACCAGCAGCGCGGACAGCACCACCAGCGGAAAGGCGATGCCGGCCCCGGCGATCCAGCGCAGCGGCCGCACCTGGCGCGGCGCGCGCTTCACGGCTAGGGCCAGCAGCACCATCACACCGATGAAGATCACGGTCCCCGCGCCAAACATCACCCAGGCGAACTGGCTGATGATGACAGCGTCCGGCCCGGCCGGGTGCAGCACCGACTGCAGCTTGTCCGTCATCGGAGGGTGTACAGGAAAGCGGCCATGTGGCGCGCGTCGTCCGGCGAGACGCCGAGGCCGGGCATCAGCGTGCCCGGCTTCATGGCGGGCGGATCGACCAGCCAACGCGTCAGCGCGCCGGCCTCATTGGGGAAGCGTCCGGCGATGTAGCTGCGCCGGCCGAAGCCTTCGAGGTTCGGGCCGGTGGCGCCGCGCGCGGCGGCGACATCGGGGATCGCATGGCAGGAACCGCACTGGTACTGCTCGACCAGCTTCTTGCCGACCCTGGCGTCGCCGCCTGCGATGCGCGGTGCGTCGTCCTGTTTACCGCACGCGGCAAGGGCGAAAATGCATACGGCGGCCACTACCGGCCTTGCGATCGACATCGAAAACACGCGCACGGTTGGATCCTGCGAAAGCCTGATGGATATATATAATACAAGAAAAAAATAATGGCATTTTTTCAACAGAACGCAGATCCGGCCGCCCTGAACATGCCCTCAAACCGCACCCGCCTTATCCTCAAAACTGCTGCCGCGACACTGCTTGCGGCCGCGGCGCTGGGGGCGGCGGGCGGCTACGTGGTGTTCATGGCCGGCTGGTACAACATCGGCGCGACCGCGCAGCATACGCAGCCCGTGCACGACCTGCTGGAGCAGGGAATGCGCGCGTCGGTCGAACGTCGTGCGCGCGGCATCGATGCGCCGCCAGGGCTGATGGCCGCGCCGCGCATCGCAGCCGGCGCGGTGGTTTACCGCGACAAGTGCGCCCAGTGCCACGGCGCGCCTGGTTTCGCCCAGTCCGACCATGGCAAGGCGATGCAGCCGGTGCCAGGCCCGCTGGTCGACGTCGCGCGCCGCTGGAAGCCGGGGGAGCTTTACTGGATTACGCGGAACGGCATCAAGATGAGCGGCATGCCGGCCTGGGAGTTCCACCTGGCCGATGACGAATTATGGGACGTGGTCGCGTTCATGCAGCAGATGCCGATGCTGACGCCGGCTGCCTACCGCAACATCACCGCCGCCAGCGCCGCGCGCCCCGCAACGCCGGCTGCCGGGCCATCGCTGCCGCCGGACGCGAAGCGCGGCCGCATCGCGCTGGCGCAGCATGCCTGCCAGTCCTGCCACATCGTTCCCGGAGTGACCGGGCCGCGGGTGTTCGTCGGACGTTCGCTCGATGGCCTGGCGAAGCGCAAGTTCATCGCCGGCACGCTGCCGAACACGCAGGACAACCTGGTGCGCTGGATCCGCGACCCGCATGGCGTCGACCCCCACACCCCGATGCCTGTGCTGGGCGTGTCCGAAAGGGACGCGCGCGACATGACCGCTTACTTGCTAACCCGGTGAAAAAACCATGAACGATCAAGACGACCAACGCCAGGCAAGCGAACGAAAATTCCTGCACCGGGTCGCACTGGTGGACGGCCTTGGCCTGGTGTTCATCCTGGTGCTGGCCGCGCTCTGGTTCGCCGCCGATGCGCTGCTGCTGATATTCGCCTGCATCCTGTTCGCCATCCTGCTATACGACGCCAGCCGCAGGCTGGTGAAGCTCGTTCCGATACCGCGCCAGGTCGCCCTTGGCATCGTGGTGTTCATCCTGCTGACGGTGATCGGCGGTGGCGGCTGGCTGATGGCGCCGGCGATTTCCGACCAGGCCGACAAGATGGCCGCGCTGGTGCCCAAGTCGATCGAGCAGCTACAGGAATCCCTGAAGCGCTACGACTTCCTCGAAAGCATACTGGGCGGGATGCCGACGGCGGCACAGATGCGCAGCACACTGGGCGACATGCTGCCGCGCGCCGGCCTGTTCTTCTCGGGCGTGTTCGGCGCGCTCGGCAACGTCTTGATCATCACCTTCATCGGCATCTACTTCGCCGCCCAGCCTTTCCTCTACATTAACGGCATCGTCACGCTGGTCCCGAAGGACAAGCGCGTCCGCGCCCGCGAGGTGCTGGACGAAATCGGCCTGACCCTGTCCAGGTGGCTGTTCGGGAAAATGTGCTCGATGCTGCTGGTGGGCGCAGCCACCGCCATCGGCCTGACCATGCTCGGCGTCCCGCTCGCCCTGATCCTCGGCATCATCGCCGGCCTGCTCGACTTCATTCCTTACCTCGGACCGCTGATGGCGGGCGTCCCTGGCGTGCTGATCGCACTGACCATCAGTCCCGAGCTGGCGATGTACACTGTCGGCCTGTTCATATTCATCCAGCTGGCCGAAGGCTACCTGCTGCAGCCGCTGGTCGAGAAAAGGACGGTGGCGCTGCCGCCGGCGCTGACGATCACCATGCAGGTGCTGCTCGGCGCCCTGTTCGGGCTCGCCGGCGCTGCGCTCGCGACGCCGCTGACGGCGGTGCTGGCGGTGCTGGTCTCGATGCTCTATGTGCAGGACGTGTTGGGTGATAATGTGATGACGCCCAGCGAACTTAGCGATCAAAAAAAGTAGGTAACAACAGATGAAATTAGTGCGATACGGCCGCCCGGGCAAAGAGAAGCCTGGCATGCTCGATGACGAAGGCCGCCTGCGCGACCTGTCCTCGCTCGTCGACGATATCGACGCTTCGGTCTTGTCCGACAAGGCGCTGCGCAAACTCGCCAAGGTCGATTACAAGACGCTGCCGCTGGTGCGCGGGAACCCCCGCTTCGGCGTGCCGGTGCGCGGCATCGGCAAGTACATCGGCATCGGCCTTAACTACGCCGACCATGCGGCGGAAGCCGGCCTGCCGGCGCCGAAGGAACCGATCGTGTTCATGAAGGCGACCAGCTGCCTGTCCGGGCCGGACGATGCGGTGATGCTGCCGCAGGGCTCGAAGAAAACCGACTGGGAAGTGGAGCTCGGCGTGGTGATCGGCACGCGCGCGCAGTATGTCAGCGAGGCCGACGCGCTCAAGTACGTGGCCGGCTACTGCGTGGTGAACGATGTGTCGGAGCGCGCCTACCAGTTTGAAGGCGGACCGCAGTGGGACAAGGGCAAGGGCTGCGATACGTTCGGGCCGGTGGGGCCGTGGCTGGTGACGCGCGATGAGATATTCGACGAGCAGGACCTCGACCTCTACCTGGAAGTGAACGGCAAGCGCATGCAGACCGGGAATACCGGAACGATGATCTTCACCGTCGCGCAGTTGGTCAGCTACGTGTCGCGCTACATGACCCTGGAGCCGGGTGACCTGATCGCGACCGGCACGCCGCCGGGAGTGGGGATGGCGCGCAAGCCGCAGCGGTTCCTCAAGCGTGGCGACACGATCAGGCTGGGGATTCCCGGCCTGGGCGAGCAGCAGCAGGAAGTGGTGGCGTCCGCAAAGCCATAAACCGGTTTGGGGTGGATGCGTGCTTCGCGCGCCATCCACCCGACCTCGTCACGCAAGCTTCAACGCCGCATCGACCGAGTCAACCAGGCGCGAAACAATCTCCGCCAGATCCTTGTCGGCCGCAATAAACGGCGGCGCAAGGAGGACATGGTCGCCGTACTGCCCATCGATCGTTCCTCCCATCGGATACACCATCAGCCCGTGCGCCATCGCCTGCGACTTGATCGCGGCGTGCAGCTTGCGCTCGGGCGCGAACGGCTGTTTGGTTTCGCGGTCCTGCACCAGCTCCAGCGCCAGCAGCAGCCCGCGTCCGCGGATGTCGCCCACATGTTCATGCCGGCCGAAGGCATCCCGCAGCATCGCCATCATCGACTCCCCGCGCATGCGCACCGCCGCCAGCAAGTCATCCTTCTCGATCACTTTCTGCACCGCCAGCGCGGCCGCCGCCGCCACCGGATGCCCGATATACGTATGCCCATGCTGGAAGATGCCGCTGCCGCGCCGCAGCCGGTCCACCAGCCAGCCCTGCGCCAGCACCGCGCCGATCGGCTGGTAGCCCGCGCCCAGTCCCTTGGCCACGGTGACGATGTCCGGCGCCACGCCATCCTGCTCGATCGAGTACATGGTGCCGGTGCGGCCCATCCCGCACATCACTTCGTCCGCGATGAACAGCACGCCGTACTTGTCGCAGATCGCGCGCACGCCACGGAAGTAGCCGGGCGTGGGCGGAATCGCACCGCCGGTAGCGCCCACCACCGGCTCGGCGCAGAACGCGATGACGTTTTCCGGCCCGGCTCCGAGGATCTTCGCTTCCAGCTCCTGCAGCAGCATCGCGGTGTAGTCGCCCTGCGCCTGGCCTGGCGCGCGGTCGCGGTATTCGTAGCAGGGCGCCACGCGCGGCACGTCCATCAGCAGCGGCGCGAACGGCTTGCGGCGCCACTCGTTGCCGCCGACCGCCAGCGCGCCCAGCGTATTGCCGTGATAGCTCTGGCGCCGCGCGATGAACACGCTGCGCCGGGGCTCGCCGGTTTCGACAGCGTACTGGCGCGCCAGCTTCATCGCGGTCTCCATCGCTTCCGATCCGCCCGACACGAAGTACACCTCCGACAACCCTTGCGGCGCGCTGGCCACCAGCCGCGCCGCCAGTTCCTCGGCCACGTCGGTGGTGAAGAATGCGGTGTGGGCGTAGGCGATGGTGTCGATCTGGCGGTGCATCGCCTCCAGCACGGCCGGGTGGGCGTGCCCCAGCGAGGACACGGCCGCGCCGCCGCTGGCGTCGATGTAGGTGTTGCCGCTGCTGTCGCGCACCAGCATGCCCTCGGCGCTGACGGCAACGGGCGGGGTGTGGCGGAGATTGCGGTGAACGATGTGGCTCATCGGGAATCCTCAAGGAAAGAAGATGGTTGATGAATGACAATAATCTTGAAGCGGGGCGATTCTTTTGATTTTTCCCCGAAGCTATGCGAATATTTTTTTCAGCACAACAGTGAAAGTCTCTCATGGCGCAGGACCGGCTCGGCCCCATCGCAACGTGGCACATGACGCCCGCCCAGCAGGCCGCGGCGCAAGCCATCATCGACGGTCCGCGCGGCGCGGTGTACGGCCCGTTCGTGCCGCTGCTGCGCAGTCCCGAACTGATGGGCCATGCCCAGCGAATGGGCGAGTACCTGCGCTACCGCAGCGCGATCGGCACGAAGCTGTCGGAACTGGCCATCCTGGTGACCGCGCGCCAATGGGACCAGCAAGTGGAATGGGCGATCCACGCGCCGATCGCGGCGCAGTCGGGCATCAGTGCGGCCGCCATCGAGGCGGTGGCGCACGGACGTCGGCCGGACGGCATGACCGACGAGGAAGCGGCGGTCCACGATTTTTCGCTGGAGCTCAACCGCGACAAGCGCGTGTCGGACCCCAGCTATGCCCGCGCGCTGGCGCTATTTGGCGAACGCGGCGTGGTCGACCTGATGGCCATCAACGGCTATTACACCTTCCTGGCCATGGTGATGAATGCAGCGCAGACCGCCGCGCCGGAGCCGCCGGCGGCAAGCATGCCAGAACGATAATATGTTGTTTTTTTTGTCGAGGCTTAGCCGCCACGCGCGACCAGTTGTAAACATCTTCCTTTTGCCGCATTGCAACAATGCAGCTTGAAATTGAGGCAGCGGGCGCCAACTGGCGCCCGGTTTTCGCCCTGCTTCCTCATTAGTCCTAGGAACAAGCAATGTCCTTCTCCAATCTCAAGATCGGCGCCCGCCTGGGCCTCGGTTTCGCTCTCGTGCTGGCGCTGCTGGCGCTGCTGGCCGCCGTGGCCGGTGTCGGCCTCGCGTCGATGGCGCGCATCGAAACGCGCCTGACGCAAATCGTCGATGACAACAACGTCAAGATTTTCTCAATAAGTAATGTCGCCGACAACTTCCGCGATATTTCGCTGGCCGTCTCGAACATGGTGGTGCAGGAAAATCCGGCCGAACTGCAGAAGCAGGTCGACGCACTGGCCGCGGCACGCGCCCGCTACGGCAAGGCGAAGAAGATATTCCTGGCCACTAACCTGAATGAACAGGAAAAGACTTTGCTGGCCAGGCTTGACGCCGCAATCGCGTTCGCCACGCCGAAGGTCGACAAGACAGTCGAACTGAGCGTGGCCGGTTCGCGCGTCGAAGCTGCCCAGAGCATGACGATGCATTCGGCCCCAGGTACAGCGGCGGCAATCGCTGTCATCGACGAGATCGTGCAACTCGAAAAAGACCAGGCAGGCCAGGCGGCGGCGGACGCCAAGACGGCCTACGCCAGCGCGCGCAACCAGGTGCTGCTGATCGCCCTGATTGCGGTGCTGGCCGGCGTGGCGGTCGCATGGTTCATTACCCGTTCGATCACCCGCCCGATCCGTGCCGCTGTCAAAGTAGCCGAGACGGTCGCCTCCGGCGATTTGAGCAGCACCATCGACGTCTCCGGACGCGACCAAACCGGCCAGCTGATGCCGGCCCTGAAGAACATGAACGACAGCCTTAACCGCATCGTCGGCGATGTCCGCGGCGGTACTGACTCGATCGCGCTCGGCTCCGATGAGATCGCCCGAGGCAACCTCGACCTGTCGGCCCGCACCGAACAGCAGGCCAGCGCGCTGGAAGAAACCGCGTCGTCGATGGAAGAACTGACCTCCACCGTCAAGCAGAACGCCGACAACGCGCGCCAGGCCAACCAGCTGGCCGTATCGGCGCAGGAAGTGGCGGTCGAAGGCGGCCAGGTGGTCTCGCAGGTGGTCGACACGATGGGCGCGATCAACGAGTCGGCGCGCAAGATCGTCGACATCATCGGGGTCATCGACGGCATCGCCTTCCAGACCAACATCCTCGCTCTGAACGCGGCGGTCGAAGCGGCGCGCGCGGGCGAGCAGGGACGCGGCTTTGCCGTCGTCGCGACCGAAGTGCGCAACCTGGCGCAGCGTTCGGCCGCGGCGGCGAAGGAAATCAAGGTCCTGATCGGCGACTCGGTCAACGCGGTGGAAACCGGCTCGCGCCTGGTCGACCAGGCCGGCACCACGATGGACAAGATCGTCGCCAGTGTCGAACGGGTAACCGACATCATGGGCGAGATCACCGCGGCCAGCCGCGAGCAGGAAGCCGGCATCGAACAGATCAACCAGGCGATCGGCGACATGGATTCGGTCACGCAGCAAAATGCCGCGCTGCTGGAAGAAGCCGCGGCGGCGGCGCAGTCGCTGCGCGAGCAAGCAGGTAACCTGACGCACGCGGTCAGCGTGTTCAAGCTCGATGTGCAGTCGGTGAAGGCGCCGGCCAGGATGGTGTCGGCGCCAGTGCGTGCGCCGGCGAAAAAGGCGGCGCCGGTGCGCCTCGCGGCAGCGGGAGCTGCGCGCGACGAGTCGGAAAGCTATTAAGCCAGCGCTTCTTTCGCCGCTTCTTCGGGAGTCAGCCCATCGTAGAACTGGTCGGTGAACCACTCGATCTGTTCTTCGATGTGCTCCTGGGCCTGATCGACGGTCGCGCCGCCGGCCACCAGGAATCCCTCGACCTCGATGCACCAGTTAATCAGTGCCATCGTCTCTTCGTCGAGTTCCTCAGGTTTTTTCTTTGCCATGCTGTCCTCCGGTCGGTCAGGCCGCAAGGCCCTTGGCGAGGAGTTCGGCCACCGTCTCATTCAGGTCGGTGCCGCGCTCTTTTGCCAGCGCCTGGATCTGCTGGACCAGGTCACCATTCAGCTTGACTGCAAACGGCACCAGGCCAAGCGCCTGGTCGCGTTTGCGCTGCTCGCGTCGGTCGACCACTGCCGTATCGGCATTGCCAAAACCGGCGGCTCCGGGAGCGCTCATCTGGCCCATCAATTTTTTGGCGTCGCTCTTTGCCATTCCGGTTTTTTTCATTTGCTGCTTTCAGTTGCTCAGGCCAGGACTTTTTTAAGCCAGGCGCCGATGTCGTTAATTTCTTCAAGACACAGCGAATGCTGCATCGGGTATTCGTGCCACTCGACCTGGTAGCCCAGGGCTTTGAGCAGGTCGCGCGACTGGTGGGCCCTGGCGACGGGAATTACGCCGTCATGGGTGCCATGGACCAGGAAGATCGGCATCTTCAGGCTGGCTTCACTGCGTTCGTTCGAGATCTTGTCGGCCAGCGGCACATAACCAGACAGGCACAGAAGGCCCGCCAGCTTTTCATCGTGGCGCAGCCCGGTCTGCAAGGTCATCGCGCAGCCTTGCGAGAAGCCGGCCAGGATGATGCGTTCGGCCGGGATGCCGCGCGACTTTTCGCGCGCGATCAGCGCTTCGACGTCGACCTGCGATGCACGCAGGCCGGCTTCGTCTTCACGGCGCGCGATGTCGGTGCCGACGATGTCGTACCAGGCGCGCATCACGTAGCCGTTATTGATCGTCACCGGCATCGTCTTCGCATGCGGGAAGATGAAGCGGATGCCCGGCAGTCCGGCCAGGTCAAGCTCGTCCACCAGCGGGACGAAGTCGTTGCCGTCAGCGCCCAGGCCGTGCATCCAGATCACCGCTACCGGTGGATTGGGAGCGGTTTCGATTTCGATATTCTCGAGCAGTTCGTTCATTGCGCGTTGTCTTTCGCAGCCGCGGGCGGGCGCTGCGCCGTCTTCGGGCGCCAGGCCTTGCATACCGCAGGGTCGGTTTCGATGTAGGGGCCGCCGATCAGGTCGAGGCAGTAAGGCACCGCCGCGAAGATGCCGGCGACCAGCTGCTGGCCGTCCGCGTCCTTCAGGCCTTCCAGCGTTTCCTTGATGGCCTTCGGCTGGCCGGGCAGGTTCATGATCAGCGCCGCGTGATCGTGCGTCTCGCGGATCACCGCCACCTGGCGCGACAGGATCGCGGTCGGCACGAACTGCAGGCTGACCTGGCGCATTTGCTCGCCGAAGCCAGGCATCTCCTTGGTGCCGACAGCCAGCGTGGCTTCGGGCGTGACGTCGCGCCGGGCAGGCCCGGTGCCGCCGGTGGTCAGCACCATGTGGCAGCGTGCGCCGTCGACCAGCTCGATCAGCGTCTTTTCGATCTGTTCGCGTTCGTCGGGGATCAGGCGCGGCTCGATGCGGTAAGGCGTGGTGAGGACCTGCGCCAGCCAGTCGGACAGCGCGGGAATCCCTTTGTCTTCATAGATGCCGCCGCTTGCGCGGTCGGACACCGACACCAGCCCGACGACCAGCATGTCCGGGTCAGTCGTCTTCTGGGTCTTCATCGGTGATGTAGTCTTCGTCGTCGTCATCCGGTTTGGCGGCAGCGCCTTTCTTGGACAGGTCCTTGAGGATCTGGAAGATCTCGCGGTAGGCCTTCGGCGGCTTGTTCTCGGCCTGCTCCTTGCGGGCGTTGCGGATCAAGGTGCGCAGCTGCTGCACGTCGAGCTCAGGATGCTCGGCCATCAGCACGGTCAGCGCGTTGTCGTCGGCCAGCAGCTTGTCGCGGCGGCGTTCCATCGCGTGCAGGAAGGCGGTGTCGGATTTCGACATACCTTTCCAGCTGTCGATGGTGCGACGGATGACGGCCAGTTCTTCCTCGTCGAGCGTGCGCATTTTTTTGCCGACGAACTGCATCTGGCGGCGACGGCCTTCGTGGTTGGTGATGGTCTGGCACATCAGGATCGCGTCCTTGACGTCGTCCGGCATTGGCACGCGCTTGACGCGGTCGCGCGGTTCGGCCACCAGTTCTTCGCCGAGCTTTTGCAGCTCGCTCATCTGGCGCTTCAGCTCGGACTTCGACGGGCGTTCGTACTCTTGTTCGAACTCATTGGACTGGAACCCGCAGGCACCGCGGTTTGGATTTGGCATGATAGGGAAATCCGGTACAGGCGCACGGCCTCCCGGTAAAAACAGTAAACGACTGCTATCATACCCGTTTAACCGGATAGCCGAGAAAAACACGACATGAACGACTCCGTCTTTATCCATACCCAGGACCAGCTCAAGCAGCTCGCCAGCGATGTGCTCGGCTTTGCAAAGGAGCAGGGCGGCTCCGATGCGTCGGTCGAGATCAGCGAGGGCAGCGGTTTATCCGTTTCAGTGCGCCGCGGCAAGATCGAGACGATCGAGCAGAACAAGGACAAGGGCATGGGCGTGACGGTCTACATCGGCCAGAAGCGCGGCAACGCCAGCACCTCCGACTTTTCGCCGGCCGCGCTGCGCGCCACGGTCGAAGCGGCCTACAACATCGCCCGCTTCACCGCCGACGACGACTGCGCCGGCCTGGCCGACGAGGACATGCTGGAGAAGAACCCGCGCGACCTGCGCCTGTGCTACCCGTGGCAGATATCGGCCGAAGAAGCAGTGGTCATCGCCCAGCGCGCCGAAGCGGCCGCGTTCGAAGTCGACCCGCGCATCACCAACAGCGAAGGCGCCAGCGTCTACGTGCAGCAGTCGCACTTCGTATCGGCCAACTCGCGCGGCTTCTCCGGCGGCTACCCGTTCTCGCGCCACACGCTGTCGGTCGCGCCGATCGCAGGCAAGGGCGCCAAGATGCAGCGCGACGACTGGTACACCTCGGTGCGCGATCCCAAGAACATGGCCAAGCCGGAAGCCGTCGGCCGCTACGCCGCCGAACGCGCACTGGCGCGCCTGAACGCGCGCAAGCTCGACACCCGCACCTGCCCGGTGCTGTTCGAAGCGCCGCTGGCCGCTGGCCTGCTCGGCTCCTTCGTGCAGGCCACGTCGGGCGGGGCGCTGTACCGCAAGTCGACCTTCCTGCTCGATTCGCTCGGCCAGTCGATCTTTCCGTCGCATATCCACGTGCTCGAAGACCCGCACGTGATCGGCGGCGTCGGCTCGGCGCCGTTCGATGAAGAAGGCGTGCGCACGGTGCGCCGCAATGTCGTCGAAAACGGCGTGCTGAAGGGGTATTTCCTGTCCTCGTACTCGGCGCGCAAGCTGGGCATGAAGACCACTGGCAATGCGGGCGGTTCGCACAACCTGTCGCTGACCTCGTCGCATACGAAAAAGGCCGACGACTTCGCCGGCATGCTGCGCAAGATGGACCGCGGCCTGCTGGTCACCGAACTGATGGGGCAGGGGACCAACTACGTCACCGGCGACTATTCGCGCGGCGCGTCGGGCTACTGGGTCGAGAACGGCGTGATCCAGTATCCGGTCGAGGAGATCACCATTGCCGGCAACATGAAGGACATGTTCCAGGCCATCGTCGCCATCGGCAATGACGTACTTACGCGCGGTAACAAGTCGACCGGGTCGATCCTGATCGAGAAGATGGTCATCGCCGGCAGCTAACTGCTGAGTTCGGCTCATATTTTCGTTGCAAGCTTGAGCAGTCGGCAATACACTAAGTCTCAGCTGGTGTATTGCCGGTTACACAAAAACTCAGGAGACAAAAATATGGAACGTCGTTCCTTTATCAAGAAGGCTGCGGTTGGCGCTTCGGCTGCCGCAGTTGCTGCACCGGCACTGGCGCAATCGCTGCCGACCATTAACTGGCGCCTCGCCAGCAGTTTCCCAAAGTCCCTCGACACCATCTTCGCTGCATCGGACACGCTGTCCAAGCGCGTATCGCAGCTGACCGGAGGCAAATTCAACATCCGCACCTTCGCCGCTGGCGAAATCGTGCCGGGCCTGCAGGTCATGGACGCGGTCCAGGCCGGCACGGTCGAAATGGGCCACAGCGCGTCGTACTACTACTTCGGCAAGGACCCTACCTTCGCGTTCGACTGCGCAGTGCCGTTCGGCCTGACCTCGCGCCAGCACACGGCCTGGTTCGACCAGGGCGGCGGCCGCGAACTGACCCGCGAATTCTTCCGCGGCTACGGCATCGTCAACTTCCTGGGCGGTAACTCCGGCACCCAGATGGGCGGATGGTACCGCAAGGAAATCAAGTCGGTTGCCGACCTGAAGGGCATGAAGATGCGCGTGGCAGGCTTCGCCGGCCAGGTGCTGACCCGCCTGGGCGTGGTGCCGCAGCAGCTGGCTGGCGGCGACATCTACCCGGCGCTGGAAAAGGGCACGATCGACGCGGCTGAGTGGGTTGGACCGTACGACGACGAGAAGCTGGGCTTCTTCAAGGTCGCACCGTTCTACTACGCACCGGGCTGGTGGGAATCGGGCGCGAACTTCTCGTTCTACGTCGGCGTCAAGGAATGGGAAAAGCTGCCGAAGGAATACCAGGCTGCGCTGGAAGTGGCGACTTACGAAGCGCACGTCGTCATGCAGGCCGAGTACGACACCAAGAACCCGGCAGCGCTGGCGCGCCTGCTGAAGAACGGCGTCAAGCTGCGCACCTTCTCGCGCGACATCATGGATGCCTGCTACAAGAATGCGCAGGCGGTGATGAACGAAGAAGCTGCGAAGAACGCCAAGTTCAAGAAGATCTACGAACCATGGAAGCGCTTCCAGCGTGACCAGAACATGTGGGCGTCGGTGTCCGAGGCCAGCATGCAGGACTTCCTGATCCGCGCGGGCCGCGCTAAGTAAACTGCTCTACAAGTAGAAATGCCGCCATGCTTGCCTGGCGGCATTTTTTTCACGTTCGCAGTTACCGGCATGCGATGTCGACGTTGTTTTGCCCCGCGTGTTCACCCTTGCGGTAGCTGACCTTGCATGTTGACGTTGTATTAGGTAGCCGCTTCGACAGGATGAGCTGGTTTAATGTCCCGTAACTGCATTCAAGCCATTTCCCTCGCGGGAAATCGCCTTCCAGGTTATAGGTGACCTTCCACGACGTTTTGCCTTCGGCGTACGTTGAGTTTTCCGGTTTTAACTGGCCGTGGCTATCGGGCGGCCCAGCCGCGGCCCCCGCACCGTGAAGGAAAATTGGTCGCGCGACGTGTGGAGTCCATTGGCCCGGAACGTCCACCAGCTTTAATGACGATTGCTGAATTTCAGAGGGACACGTTACATTGTCCGCTGCGACAGCAGCAAGTGGCGAAAACGCCAACGACGCTAGCGAATGGACTAGCCTTGTACAGATCGTTCGCATATTGAGGGCGCCCTATTTGATAACGCTGAACGCGTCTGCATTGTTGCTAGGGTTGATGAATTTCCCGCTTTCGTCCTTGCCGAGCCCGGGAATATATCGCTGAGAAATGTTTGGCTTCTGAACGGTGTCGCCTGGCCATTGGTCAACCACGTAAATTCCGTCGGAGACTTGGTAAAGGTAAAGCGCCGTGTGATTGCCGGTCTTTTTATTTGGATATCTCCCATCCTCGAAGGTTGCGATTCCAGTCCCGCTGACAATCGACGTATTGCCGATAACTGTTTCGCCCGCCCTCCAAGTGCTCGAGGGCGGTGCTTTCGTGAAGTGGCGCACGAGCGCAACGCATTGTTTGTCACCGACCTTTTCCTTGCCGTTCAGCAATCGGGCATGCGGGTAAATGTAGGGCATTGGACACCTCCGAGCAGTAGTGAAGACCGCTTGAATATGCCCGAGCTTGATGACTAAGCATTGCTTGAACGCAAAACCTTGCTTTTCGCGATGCAACGAATCAGCATTCAACGTGACAACGCCCCGGCACGCCAGGACGTTGTCAGGCGTGGACGAAAATTACTTCGCCGCGCGCAGTGACTGCAGTATTGGCTGCAGCACAGCCGCGCCAAGGCGCGCGCTGCGGGCGCCGTCCCAGCCGGTCTGTGCATCCGGATCGTTGGCGTTGTCCTTGAACGGCAGTTCCAGCGTCAGCGACAGGCAACCAAACGCGTGGGTGATGTGCGGCGAGCCCATGGTGATGGTCTCTTCGGTGTACGGCGATTCGCCGTAGCCGTGCTCGTCCTGGAAGTCCGGGCTGGCGATCTTGAAGTCGTCCGAGAACTTCTTCTCGGCAGCCGCCTGTTCGGCGGTAAAGGTCGGCAATGCGCCGCTGCCGGCCACGAACACGTACGGCAAACCTTCGTCGCCGTGCACGTCGAGGAACAGGTCGCAGCCGGTTTCCTTCATCTTGTTCTTGACCAGGAACACCTCAGGGCTGCGCTCCATCGTCGGCGTGTTCCACTCGCGGTTCAGGTTCGCGCCTGCCGCATTGGTGCGCAGGTTGCCGCGGAACGAGCCGTCCGGGTTCATGTTCGGCACGACGTACATCACGCATTCCTTCAGGACCTGGCGGCCGAAGGCGTCGGCCGGATCGAGGAGGGCGTCCAGCATGCCTTCGACGAACCACTCGGCCATCGTCTCGCCCGGGTGCTGGCGCGCGATGACCCAGACTTTCTTCTTCGCTTCAGGATCGCCGATGACCAGCATGTTCAGGTCGCGGCCGTCGACGGTGTTGCCCAGGTCGACCAGGCGGACGTGTTCGGACATCTGCGCGCGGTCCAGCAGCTCGAGGTGGCGCTCCCACGAATACGGCTCGAAGTAGGCGTAGTAGACGCTGTCCATGCCCGGCGTGTGGGTGATCGTCATGACCTGGCCGTCGAACTCGGTCGGCACGCGGAACCAGTTCACGCGGTCGTAGCTGGCCATCGCATCGTAGCCTTCCCAGCCGGCCGGGTAGGCGGCCTGGCCCGCGTTCAGGAAGCGGATCGTGCACGGCTCGCCCTGCGCGCCTTGGAGGCGGAAGTAGAACCACTGGGTGATGTCCGCGTGCGAATCCTGGCGGATGTTCAGGTCGATGGCGTTGGCGCTGGTGGCGCTGACGATGTCGATGGCGCCAGCGTCGAACTGGCTGCTGATCTTGATAGACATGGTAAGTCCTGTGAAGAAAATCGGGTAAAGAGGTCGATGATACTAAATTCCTTGCAGCAGGTCGGCGGAATCGCGCACGCTGCGGCTACAATTGACGTTCAGGCAAACTTCTAAAACCATCTGGAGACACCCCATCATGCAACGTCGGTCCTTCCTGAAGAACACAGCAGTCGGCGCCGCCGCTGGCGCTGTTGCAGCTCCCGCGCTGGCACAGGCAACCCAGCCGGCGATCACCTGGCGCCTGGCCTCGAGCTTCCCGAAAACGCTGGATGCGATCTACGGCCCGGCCGACGCGTTCACCAAGCGGGTGTCGCAGCTCACTGGCGGCAAGTTCACGATCCGCCAGTTTGCCGCCGGTGAAATCGTGCCGGGCCTGCAGGTGATGGATGCGGTCCAGGCCGGCACCGTGGAGATGGGTCATACGCCTTCCTACTATTACTACGGCAAGGACCCGACCTTCGCGTTCGACTGCGCGGTGCCGTTCGGCCTGACCTCGCGCCAGCAGACGGCGTGGTTCGACCAGGGCGGCGGGCGCGAATTGATGCGCGACTTCTTCAAAGACTACGGCATCATCAATTTCATGGCTGGTAATACCGGCACGCAAATGGGCGGCTGGTACCGCAAGGAGATCAAGACCCTGGCCGACGTCAAGGGCCTGAAGATCCGCATCGCCGGTTTCGCCGGACGGGTGATGGAGCGCATGGGCGCGGTGCCGCAGCAGATTCCTGCGGGCGACATCTATACGGCGCTGGAGAAGGGCACGATCGACGCTGCTGAATGGGTCGGCCCGTACGACGATGAAAAGCTGGGGCTGGCGCGCGTGGCGCCGCACTACTACGCACCGGGCTGGTGGGAAGCCGGGCCGCAGCTGTCCTTCTACATCAACATCAAGGAGTGGGAGAAGCTGCCGAAGCAGTACCAGGCGGCGATTGAGGCGGCGAGCTACGAGTGCCACGTCAGCATGCAGGCCGACTACGACGCCAAGAACCCGGCGGCACTGGCGCGCCTGATCAAGAACGGCGCCAAGATGCACTTCTTCTCGCGTCCGATCCTCGAGGCTGCGTACAAAATCTCGAACGAGGTGATGGAAGAGGAAGCGGCGAAGAACGCCAAATTCCGCAAGATCTACACGCCGTGGAAGCGCTTCCGCCAGGACCAGAACATGTGGGCGTCGGTGTCCGAAGCGAGCATGCAGAACTTCCTGATCGCGGCCGGACGGATCAAATAAGTCATCCGTGCTGTCTAAGGTAGATTCCAGCAGGCTTTCCGCCTGCTGGAAATCTCGCCCCGGCCGACCAACGCAGGAGCGGTTGCGATTCCGCTTCTGGGGGAAGGTCGATGCAGATCGAAATCAAGGACAGCGCTCTTGCCGGTTTCAATGACCTGGCAAAACGTGAGTTGACCAAGGCCACGCTCGTGTTTGCCGACGACCTTTTGAAGGAGTCTATCCGGATTGAGGCGTCGAACAACTCGGCGGGCAGCACCCGACAAATTACCAGCGGCATGGTTGTAGATGCTGCCATGGTGATTCGCCGTCACCTAGCCCGGCCAAGACAAAAGTTGGGAGTCAAGCTGGTGCGAATCGGCGCGGCGGTGCTGTCAATGGTGGTAGGCTTTACCTACAACGCCACGCGGTTGCAGGATGAACTCTATATGGTGATGTTCCTGGTCGTGGCGGCTATGGCTATTTTTTTGGTCATCCTTTCTACGATGCTGGAGTGAGGCATGAACATCGATAGACAACAGGACATGCGGGAGTTCAACGGCGATCTTTGGGAGGTGGAGGCCAGGCAGCGGGCGTCGAGGACCTTCCAGCAGGCAGTCGAAGTGACCGCGGCCGTCGGGGTGCTCACCGGGCTAAATGCACTGGCTTACTACGTCTTTCGACAGACGGAGGTTGATTTATGGGGCGCGGACAGATTTATTCTGGCGCTTGCATGGATGGGCTTCGAGCTGGCAACGATCGCGGCGCTATTCCTCTATTTTAAGAAACAATCCAACGTTGTTCGGCAGGAGCGGCGCCGCTACCTGGCCATCGCATCCGAATTTCTTGCTCAATGGACGCGGTTTGAAATCCTCGGACAAAGCAAGCTCAAATCCATGGCGATCGAGGTCTATCCTTGGTCTGTTCGCGAGATCATCCGGACGCTAGTGTCTGTGAACGCGATGGGCGCAGACGACATGGCGATGGTCGAGGAGGCCCTCCGCACGAGAGATGTCCTGGTGCACGTGCGAGCACAAATTGACGCGGCCGACTTGACGCGGATTTCCGACCGATTGCGCGAGCTCGCCACGCGTCTGGACTCAAAATGATGAGTGTCGGTCGCTCGACCCAATGCCAGCGGAAGTCGAGCGCCAGTTCCTTATTTAATCCTTGTGATGGATCTGGCCCGACAGCTTGACGTCGCCCATTCCCGTCATCATGTCCTGGCCGCCGGTCAGCGCGCCGCCGCCGCTAGCCTTATGATACTTGCCGCTGCCGCCGGTGATCTGGAAGGTCGCGCCGCTGAAGATGTATTTTGCGCCAACGCCGGTCGGAACGAACTGGCCGTTGTATTCAGCAAAAATCTGGTCGCCCGAGGTCGTCATGATGATGAAACGGCCCTGGCTGAAATTGAACAGCGGGCCCGCAGGGGTAATGCAGTCGGTCGCGACGAAGGCCACGCGGCCGATTTGGGCGCTGTTGCCGTGGCCGGTGATCGTGCCGCCAAATTGCGATGGGCAACGTGCGGCCGGTCCAGCCTGCTCCATGAGGACACCCGAAATTTCAAACGCCTTGGTCGTTGCCGGGGTCGCATAGGCACTGGCCGATGCAATCAAGATGGCGGCGCTCGTGGCGAGGCGCAGGATGGGTGGTGTCATGGGAACTTCTCCGAATTAAGTAAAATTAACTCAATAATATAATTTCTACATCACTCGCCGCGCACGGCTGAACAGGCGGCAAGAAATTCCCGTGTCACGTAATATTCGGCGATTGATCAGCCGTTTATTTCTTATGCACACAGCTCCGTTCCTCAAGCCCGTCGCCAGTTTTCTGGTCCTGTCCGCCGTCTCGCCGATCCTGTACGCCGCCCCGGCATCGCTCGCCGATTGCATGAAGGTGAGCGACAACAACGCGCGCCTGGCCTGCTTCGACCAGTTGGCCGCAGCCAGCGTTGCGCAGCCGACGCCCGTCGCGTTGTCGGACGCCGATGCTGAAGACATCGCGGACGCGCAGGCAACGGCGACGGCCCCGTCGCGGCTGGCGGACCATTGGGAACTGGGCGACCTCGACAACCGGGCGCTGCGCTTCCGTCCGCACCACGCGAGTTACCTGATCGCCACCTACAGCCACGCTCCGAACGGCGATCCTTACCTGCCGTTCCGTTCCTTGCTGAAGCAGGAGGAGGGCCTGTCGCACGCCGAGCTGGCGTATCAGCTGAGCTTCAAGATCAAGATGATCGAACAGGCGTTCAACAAGCCGCTCGATCTGTGGTTCGGCTACACGCAGAAGAGTTTCTGGCAGGCGGCCAACCACGCTGCGTCGAGCCCTTTCCGCGAGACGAACTATGAGCCGGAAGTGATGGCGGTGGTTCCGCTGAAGGGCTCGCTGTTCGGCGTGAATGCGCGCTTCGCCGGGCTCGGTTTCGTGCACCAGTCGAACGGCCAGGCAGGTTCGCTGTCGCGCAGCTGGAACCGCACCTATGCGCAGCTGGGCGTCGACAGTGGGAACTTCTCGCTGGTAGGGCGGGTCTGGAAGCGCGTCAACGAAGCGGCCGACGACGACAACAACCCGGACATCGTCGATTTCATGGGACGGGGCGACCTGATGGCCGCCTACCAGTGGGACAACGGCCAGGAACTGACCGCGAATGTGCGCTACAACACGTCGACCAGCAAGAGCGGCGTGCAGATCGGCTACACCTACCCGATCGCGGGCAAGGTGGGTGCTTATGTGCAGCTGTTTTCGGGATACGGCCAGAGCCTGATCGACTATAACTACTTCCAGCGCTCGATCGGAATCGGCTTCAAAGTGTCACCCTGACCGACTGTTGCTGCGCCACCTCAAGGCGCAGCGCTGCCATTTTGATACCTTCTTCGGGTCACTCCGATCACGAAGGAACCGCAATGACAGCCATCCGCATTTCGTGCGCACAGGTCACCAGCATCAACCAGCACGGCTTCTGGCTGCAGTGCAGCGGTGAAGAGTTATACCTGCCGTTTGTGGAGTTTCCCTGGTTCGAACACGCAACGATCGCCCAGATCTGCCGCGTGCAATGTCCGAGCGCCAGCCGGGTCTACTGGCCCGACCTCGACGTCGACCTTACGCTGGATGCGATCCGCTTCCCGATGGCGTTTTCGCACGCCGCCCTGAATTCCGACTGCTAGCCCGGCAAGCCGCCGAAGCGTTGGTAAAACGATTCTTCCGCCGGCTGCGCCTGCGTATCCGAGCGCAGCAGGGTCGTCATGATGTGTTCCTCGGCGGCGCGATACGTCGCCAGATATAGCGCGCGGGCCACGTTGTAGGCTTCCACTCCCGGCCATGGCTGCGGCAGCAGTTCCACCGGCAGCATCGGATCGTGCAGCTGCACGCGGCGGTAAGCGTGGATCAGCAATGTGCGGATCACGAAGGCCTGCTCCGGCACCACCCTTTCGGCCAGCAGCGCCTGCAACGGCGCGAATTCCTCGATGAAGTGGCGGTAGCCTTCGGCCACGTCGGACAGGTCCCAGCCTTCATCCACCAGCTCGCGCAGCGGGCGCGAACCCACCTGCGGCAGTTCAGCGGCACTGAACACATACAAGGTGTCGCGCACGCCTGCGCGGCCAAGGATTTCGTCAAGCACCGCCGGGTCGCCGGCCGGGTGGCCGAATACGCCGGAGCCGATCAGGGCGTAGCCTTCCCACAGCAGCTGCTTGCGCAGCGAGGCGCGCCCGGGCGCGTCCATCCCACCAGGGCCGGCCATCAGCAAGGTCCACGTGCCGTCCCAGTTCACCGCCGGCACATCGTAGATGCGGCGGTAGGCGCGCTCGAAGCGGGGCAGGGCTTCCGGCAGGATCGCGTACGAACTGCGGCGGCCGTCGCGGTTGGCGACCAGCCAGCCTTCCTGCGCCAGCCGGAACACGCTGGTGCGCAGCGCGCGGTCGTTGACGCCGAACGGCGCCAGCAATTCAATCAGGCTGCCGAGCCAGATCGCGCCGCCGTGCGGCACGATGCTGTCGCCAAAAATCGTCATCACCAGCGACTTCGAACGGGGCGGGTCGCTGGCGAGGAAATGGCTGATCCATTCTGTGCTGGTCAATTGTTTCATACGAGCATGGTCTGGTGCGGCTAGCCTGTTTGTCAAGGAAAGCCGGAGTTTACTTCGGGGTGCAATCGGCGCACGATTAATTTTTAACTATCGCGCGACGCAAAGAGATACAAATTCTAAATACGACACAAAAAAACTGTGTACTTCTATTTTTATGTATCGTATTATCGATTCACAAATCACGTGATGGAGAACCACCATGTATGCACAGATGGTAGAAACGGGCCTCAAGAAGGTCCAGACGGAAGCGGACATGGGCGCGGAAGAACTCGCCTTCCAGCAGCGCATCGACGAAGGCATCAAGATCGAAGCGAAGGACTGGATGCCGGATGCTTACCGCAAGACCTTGATCCGCCAGATCTCGCAGCACGCGCACTCGGAAATCGTCGGCCAGCTCCCGGAAGGTAACTGGGTCACGCGCGCGCCGACCCTGAAGCGCAAATCGATCCTGCTGGCCAAGATCCAGGACGAAGCAGGCCACGGCCTGTACCTGTACAGCGCCGCCGAAACGCTGGGCGTGTCGCGCGACGAACTGCTCGAAGCCCTCCACTCGGGCAAGGCAAAGTATTCAAGCATCTTCAATTACCCGACCCTGTCGTGGGCCGACATGGGCGCGATCGGCTGGCTGGTCGACGGCTCGGCGATCATCAACCAGATCCCGCTGTGCCGCTGCTCGTATGGCCCGTACTCGCGCGCGATGATCCGCGTCTGCAAGGAAGAGTCGTTCCACGCGCGCCAGGGCTACGACATCATGATGAGCCTCGCCAAAGGCACGCCGGAGCAAAAGGCGATGGCGCAGGATGCGCTGAACCGCTGGTGGTGGCCATCGCTGATGATGTTCGGCCCGTCGGATGCCGAATCGGTCAACAGCGCGCAGTCGAGCAAGTGGCGTATCAAGCTGTTCTCAAACGACGAACTGCGCCAGCGCATGGTCGACCAGACCGTGCCGCAGGCCGAGTACCTGGGCCTGACCGTGCCTGATCCCGACCTCAAGTTCAACGCCGAAACCGGCCACTATGAATTCGGCGAGATCGACTGGAGCGAGTTCCACAATGTCCTGAAGGGCAACGGCCCGTGCAACAAGGAGCGCCTGGCGACCCGCGTCAAGGCCTGGGACGACGGCGCATGGTTCCGCGAAGCGCTGGGCGCGCACGCCGATAAAAAAGCAGCAGCACGCGCCGCGGCGTAAGCGGCTCACACTATAAAACTGGAGCACCGAATGAGCAAAGAATGGCCACTGTGGGAAGTCTTCATCCGCAGCCAGCACGGACTCGCGCACAAGCATGTGGGCAGCCTGCATGCACCGGACGCCGAAATGGCGGTCAATAACGCGCGCGACGTCTACACCCGCCGCAACGAAGGCGTGTCGATCTGGGTTGTGCGCGCCACCGACATCGTCGCCAGCAGCCCTGGCGACAAGGCGGCGCTGTTCGAGCCGTCCAACAGCAAAGTCTATCGCCATCCGACCTTCTTCCCGATGCCGGAAGAAGTCAAGAACCTGTGAGCGCGCCCGTGGACGCTAAACTCGACTACCTGCTGCGCCAGGGCGACAATGCGCTGATCCTGTCGCAGCAGCTGTGCAAGCTGTGCGGCAAAGGCCCTGCGCTGGAAGAAGACATGGCGCTTGCCAACGTCGCCCTCGACCTGCTCGGTCAGACCCGCATGTGGCTGACCTATGCGGCCGAACTCGAAGGCCTCGGCCGCTCAGAAGATCACCTGGCCTACCTGCGCGACGCGCACCAGATGCGCTGCTGCCTGATCGTCGAACAGCCGAATGGCGACTACGGCTTCACGCTGATGCGCCAGTTCCTGTTCGATTCGTGGCACTACTTCCTGATGCAGGGCCTGACCAAATCGAGCGACCCGCGCATCGCGGAAATCGCCGAGAAGTCGCTCAAGGAAGTGACCTACCACCTGCGCCGCAGCGGCGACCTGGTGGTGCGCCTCGGCGACGGTACGCCTGACAGCCGCCAGCGCATGCAATCGGCGCTCGACGCGCTGTGGCCGTATTCCGGCGAGATGTTCATCTACGACGACATCGACAATCAGATGGTCGCACAGGGCGTGGCGCCCGCCGCCGCAGGCCTGCGCGCATCCTTCCTCGAGCACGTCAGCGAAATCCTCGCCGAAGCCACGCTGGCGATGCCACCGGCCGACGCCTGGATGCAGCAGGGCGGCAAAGTGGGCAAGCACAGCGAACACCTGGGCTACACCCTGGCCGAGATGCAGTTCCTGCAGCGCGCTTACCCTGGGGCGGACTGGTAATGAGCGCGACGCTGGCCAGCACCGAGCAGGTTTGGGCCTGGCTCGGCGAGGTTTCCGACCCCGAGATCCCGGTGATCTCGGTGGTGGACCTCGGCATCGTCCGCAACGTCGAATGGCAGGGCGACGAATGCGTCGTCACCATCACGCCGACTTACTCCGGCTGTCCGGCGATGCAAGTGATCGCCGAATCGGTCACCGAGGCGCTGCACCAGCATGGTGTCGAGAAGGTAAGGCTGGTCAACCAGCTGTCGCCCGCGTGGACCACGGACTGGATGAGCGACGCCGGCAAGGTGGCGCTCAAGGGCTACGGCATTGCACCGCCGGCGCAGCAGGTGATCGACATCAGCGGCCTGACCGCAGGCGTCAAGCGGCGCCCGATGCCGGAGCTGGTGATCACATGCCCGAACTGCGGCTCCACCCACACCCAGCTGACCAGCCAATTCGGTTCGACGCCATGCAAGGCGCTCTACAAATGCCTCGACTGCCGCGAACCCTTTGATTATTTCAAGTGCCATTAAGGCCGACCAATGAGCAAATTCTATCCACTGCATGTCGCTGGCGTGCGTAACGAAACGCGCGACACCATCGCTGTCACCTTCGACGTACCGCCTGAACTGGCGGACAGCTTCAGGTACCAGCAGGGCCAGCACCTGACCCTGCGCGCGCTGATCGGCGGCGACGATGTGCGCCGTTCGTATTCGATCTGCTCCGCGGTGCAGGACAACGTGCTGCGTGTTGCGATCAAGCGCACGCCGGGCGGCCTGTTCTCCACCTGGGCCAATGAAAACCTGAAGCCTGGCGATACGCTCGAAGTAATGCCGCCGATGGGCCACTTCAACGTGCCGCTGGTTCCGGAAACGAAGCGCCACTACGCAGCATTCGCAGCCGGCAGCGGCATCACGCCGATCCTGTCGATCATCAAGACCACCTTGCAGGCGGAGCCGAACAGCCAGTTCACGCTGTTCTACGGTAACCGCGCCTCGTCGACCGTCATCTTCAAGGACGAGTTGACGGACCTGAAAGATGTCTACATGGAGCGCCTCAACCTCGCCTACGTGATGAGCCGGGAGCAACAGGACATCGAACTGTTCAACGGCCGCATCACCAAGGAAAAGTGCGAGCAGTTCATGCGCCACTGGATCCGTGTCGAGGACGTCGATGTCGCCTTCATTTGCGGACCGGAAGACATGATGCTGGGCGTCTCGGCGGCGCTGCAGGAAGGCGGCATGCCGAAGCAGAATATCAAGATCGAGCTGTTCGCCGCCAGCATCCCAAAGCACGAACACAAGCCGCGCCATTTCGATCCGACTGTCTCGCACGAGACCCAAGTCACGGTGATCATGGACGGCAGCCATACCAGCTTCACGATGGACAAGGACAAGGAGTCGATCCTCGACGCCGGCCTGCGCGCCGGCATCGACATGCGCTACTCCTGCAAAGGCGGCGTATGCTCGACCTGCCGCTGCAAGATCATCGACGGCAAGGTCGACATGGACGTCAACTACGCGCTGGAAGACTACGAGATCGCGCGCGGCTTCGTTCTCTCCTGCCAAAGCTTCCCGGTGACGGACAAGGTTGTGGTCGACTTCGACCAGGCTGAGTAAATAAAAAAATAACGGAGACCGAATGAACTACGAAAACATCAAGTTCCAGATCAAGGATGGTATCGCGCTGCTGACGCTGAACCGCCCGGACAAGCTCAATAGCTTCACGCAGGCGATGCACCTCGAAGTGCGTTCCGCGCTCGACGCGGTGCAGGCCGATGCGAGCGTGCGCGTGCTGGTGCTGACAGGCGCCGGCCGCGGCTTCTGCGCCGGCCAGGACCTCGGCGACCGCGCGGTCGAACCGGGCGCCAAGGGCGTCGACCTGGGCGACTCGGTCGAAAAATTCTACGCACCGCTGATCAACACGCTGCGGACCTTGCCGATGCCGGTCATCTGCGCCGTCAACGGCGTGGCCGCCGGCGCGGGCGCCAACATCGCGCTGGCCTGCGACATCGTGCTGGCTGCGAAGTCCGCCAGCTTCGTCGAAGCGTTCTGCCGACTCGGCCTGATCCCGGACAGCGGCGGCACCTGGCACTTGCCGCGCCTGATCGGCCACGCGCGCGCCACCGGCCTTGCCATGCTGGGCGAAAAGCTCCACGCCGAGACGGCGGAGCAGTGGGGCCTGATCTGGAAGTGCGTGCCTGACGAAGCGCTGTTCGACGACGCCATGAAGATGGCCGAACACTTCGCCGTCGCGCCGACCAAGGGCCTGGCCTTCACCAAGAAGGCGCTGCAAGCCAGTTGGGACAACACCCTGCCCGAGCAGCTCAAGCTGGAAGGCGAGATGATGCGCGAACTCGGTTACAGCCATGACTACCGCGAAGGCGTCGCCGCCTTTATCGAAAAGCGCCCTGCGCACTTCAAGGGAGAATGACGATGGCACAGGTTCTCGACAAGGGAAGCATCGTTGCGGTCGTAGGCAGCGGCGCCATGGGCACCGGCATCGCCCAGGTGGCGGCCGCCGCCGGCTACAAGGTCGTGCTGTTCGATGCGCGCCCCGAGGCGGTAAAGGCATCGATCACCGGCATCTGCAACATGTACGGCAAGCTGGCTGAAAAAGGCAAGATGACCGACGAAGAAGTGCAGGCCGCGAGCGACCGCCTTTCTGGCGCATCGAACCTGTCGGAACTGAAGGACGCCGCCATCGTCATCGAAGCGATCGTCGAAAGCCTCGATGTCAAGCGCACTCTGTTCGCCGACCTCGAAGGCATCGTGCAGGACGGGTGCATCCTCGCCACCAACACCTCATCGATCTCGGTCACCGCGATCGCGGCGCGCCTGCGCCTGCCGCAGCGCCTGGTCGGCATGCACTTCTTTAATCCGGTGCCGTTGATGTCGCTGGTCGAAGTGATCAGCGGCCTGGCCACCAGCCGCGAAGTCGCCGACACGGTCTATGCGACCGCCGCAGCATGGGGCAAGAACCCGGTTCACGCGAAGTCGACGCCAGGCTTCATTGTCAACCGCGTGGCCCGTCCGTTCTACGCCGAAGCCCTGCGCCTGCTGAACGAGCAGGCCGCCGACGCCGCCACCCTCGACGCCGTGATGCGCGAGGCGGGCGGCTTCCGCATGGGCCCCTTCGAGCTGATGGACCTGATCGGCCACGACGTCAACTTCTCCGTCACGCAATCCGTGTTCCACGCCTACTTCAACGACCCGCGCTTTACGCCGTCGGTGCTGCAGCAGGAAATGGTCAACGCCGGTTACTTCGGCCGCAAGTCGGGCCGTGGCTTCTTCGACTACACCCCCGGCGCAGCGAAGGAAGAACCGCAGACCGAAACGCATCAGGAACGTCCGGACGCGGTCGGACTCAGCATGGAGCCTGGCGTGACTGGCGCCGTCACCGCGCCGCTCGAAGAACGGCTGCGCGCAGCAGGCTTCAAGGTATCGCACCGCAAGGCGCTGCCGCATTCCGGCGAAAACGAAGCGCCTGCCTTCCACTGCAACGGCGCGGCGCTATTCCTGACCGATGGCCGCAGCGCGACCGAACGCGCGGCCGCCAACAAGCATCGGGACACAGTGCTGTACGACCTGGTGCTGGACTACGGCAGCGCGAAGCGTGTTGCGCTGGCGCGCGCCGACCAGTGCAGCGATGCGGCCTGGAACTCGGTGGTTGGCCTGTTCCAGGCTGCCGGCTTCGCCGTGACCCGCCTTGACGACGTTCCAGGCATGGCTGTCATGCGTACCGTGGCGATGCTGGCCAACGAAGCCGCCGACGCGGTCAACCAGGGCGTATGCAGCGCGCAGGCGGTCGACATCGCGATGCAAAAGGGCGTCAACTATCCGCGCGGCCCGCTCGCCTGGGCGGACTCCGTCGGCGTCGCCCATGTGGCCACGGTGCTGTCGAACCTCTCATCCACCTATGGCGAAGACCGCTACCGCGTCTCGCCGCTACTGCGCCGCAAGGTCGCAGCATCAGGGAAATTCCATGCATAAGGATATTCATCACGACGCGCAGGCGCTGGCCGAACTGGCCGGCAGGACGATGTGGGACCGCGATCCCGCCAGCCAGGCGCTCGGCATGAAGCTGAGCGAGATCCGGCCCGGCTACGCGTTGATGACGATGCCGGTGCGGCGCGACATGCTGAACGGGCACCAGACCTGCCACGGCGGCTACATCTTCATGCTGGCTGACAGCGCCTTTGCGTTCGCCTGCAATTCGCACAACCACAACACCGTCGGCGCCGGCTGCTCGATCGATTACGTGGCGCCGGGCCGTGAAGGCGAGATGCTGGTGGCGGAAGCGATCGAGCAAACGCTGAGCGGCAAGACCGGCGTCTACGACGTCAAGGTAAGCAACCAGGATGGGCGCCTGATCGCGCTCTTCCGCGGCAAGTCGCACCGCGTGAGCGGTCCGGTTGCCGAAGTCGCGGCATAAGTTTTTTGGAGGAGTCGAAGATGGTCCAACGCATTCCCGCCCAGGGCGACCTGGAACCGATCGAACGTGCAAGCCGCGATGAGCTGCAGGCCTTGCAGCTGGAGCGCATGAAGTGGTCGCTGAAGCACGCCTATGAAAACGTCCCGCACTACCGCGCCGCATTCGATGCCGCCGGCGTGCATCCGGAAGACCTGAAGTCGCTTGCCGATCTCGCCAAATTCCCGTTCACCGAAAAGAAAACCCTGCGCGACAACTATCCGTTCGGGCTGTTCGCGGTTCCGCGCGAGCAGGTCGTGCGCATCCACGCATCGTCCGGCACCACCGGCAAGGCCACGGTGGTCGGCTACACGCAGAACGACATCAACACCTGGGCCGACGTGGTGGCGCGCTCGATCCGCGCAGCAGGCGGCCGCGCGGGCGACATCTGCCACATCTCCTACGGCTACGGCCTGTTCACCGGCGGCCTGGGCGCGCACTACGGCGCCGAACGCCTTGGCTGCACTGTCATCCCGATGTCAGGCGGCCAGACCGAGAAGCAGGTGCAGCTGATTTGCGACTTCAAGCCGGACATCATCATGGTGACGCCGTCGTATATGCTCAACATCGTCGAGGAATTCGAGCGCCAGGGCATGAGTCCGGCCGAGTGTTCGCTGAAGATCGGCATCTTCGGCGCCGAGCCGTGGACCGACGCGATGCGCACCGAGATCGAGCGCCGCGCCGGCATCGACGCGGTCGACATCTACGGCCTGTCCGAAGTGATGGGCCCCGGCGTCGCCAGCGAATGCATCGAGAGCAAGGACGGCCCGGTCATCTGGGAAGACCACTTCTACCCCGAGATCATCGACCCGGAAACCGGCGAAGTGCTGCCGGACGGCTCCGAAGGCGAACTGGTATTCACCTCGCTGACCAAGGAAGCGCTGCCGATCATCCGCTACCGCACGCGCGACCTCACGCGCCTGCTGCCGCCGACCTCGCGCGCCATGCGCCGCATGGGCAAGATCAACGGCCGCTCCGACGACATGCTGATCATCCGCGGCGTCAATGTATTCCCGAGCCAGATCGAAGAACTGATCCTCAAGATGCCTGCGCTGGCGCCGCACTACCAGCTGCAGGTCTCGCGCGACGGCCACCTGGACAAGCTCGACGTGCTGGGCGAGATGCGCGATACGTCGCTTTCCGCTGAAGCCGTTACGGCGCTGTGCCGCGACCTCGAGCACCGCATCAAGACCTTCGTTGGCGTGAGCACCCGCGTGACGCTGGTCCAGCCTGAAGGTATCGAACGCACGATGACCGGCAAGGCGCGGCGCGTGATCGACAAGCGTCCAAAGACTTAAACAGAGGAGCATTCACTTGAACACAGCAAACGACGCATTCATCTGCGACGCCATCCGCACCCCGTTCGGCCGTTACGGCGGCTCCCTGGCAAGCGTGCGCGCCGACGACCTGGCCGCGCTGCCCATCGCCGCGCTGATCGCCCGCAATCCCGGCGTGGACTGGACGATGGTCGACGACCTCCTGTACGGCTGCGCCAACCAGGCCGGCGAGGACAACCGCAACGTGGCGCGCATGGCGGGCCTGCTGGCAGGGCTGCCTCCCGCAGTCCCGGGCAGCACCATCAACCGCCTGTGCGGATCGAGCCTGGACGCGGTGGGCATGGCCGCACGCGCAATCAAGGCTGGCGAAGCGAACCTGATCATCGCCGGCGGCGTCGAGCATATGACGCGCGCGCCTTTCGTGATGGGAAAGGCGGACAGCGCGTTCTCGCGCGCCGCGAAAATCGAAGACACCACGATGGGCTGGCGCTTCGTCAATCCGCTGATGAAGGCGAAGTACGGCATCGACTCGATGCCGGAAACCGCGGAAAACGTGGCGAAGGAATTCAACGTCAGCCGCGCCGACCAGGACGCGTTCGCGCTGCGCAGCCAGCAGCGCTGGGCGAAAGCCAATGCGGCCGGTTTGTTCAAGGACGAAATCGTCCCGGTAACGATTCACCTGAAAAAAGGCGAATCGCGCGTATTCGACACCGACGAGCATCCACGCCCGGACACCAGCATCGAGATGCTGGCCAAGCTGCGCGGCGTGGTGACGCCGGAAGGTACTGTCACCGCTGGTAACGCATCGGGAATTAACGATGGCGCCTGCGCGTTGCTGATCGCCTCGGGCGGCGCTGCCGAACGCTTCGGCCTGAAGCCGCGTGCCCGTGTTGTCGGCATGGCGCTGGCAGGTCTGGAGCCGCGTATTATGGGCTTCGGCCCGTCGCCGGCGACGCGCAAGGTGCTGGCGATGACTGGCCTGACCATCGGCGAGATGGACGTCATCGAGCTGAATGAAGCGTTTGCCGCGCAAGGGCTGGCGGTAACGCGTGACCTCGGATTGCCGGATGATGCGGAGCATGTGAACCCGAACGGCGGCGCGATCGCGCTCGGGCATCCGCTGGGCGCATCGGGCGCGCGGCTGGTGACGGCGGCGGTAAACCAGTTGCACCGGACCGGCGGGCGGTACGCGCTATGCACGATGTGCATCGGGGTAGGGCAAGGCATTGCATTGATCGTAGAACGAGTATAGGTATCCGCAGGGCGGGTAAGCGTGGCTGCCGCCGAGGCCGCACCCGCCCTACAAATTGAGAACGCCAACGATTCTAATAATGGAGACAACCATGTTCAAGAAAACCGCACTTTTCGCAGCACTCGCCCTGGCAGCAGCCACCTCCTTCGCTGCCGAGACCATCAAGATCGGCTCCGTCCTGTCGGTAACCGGCCCCGCCGCCTTCCTCGGCGACCCGGAACTGAAAACCCTGCAGCTGTACGTTGAAAAAATCAACGCAGCCGGCGGTGTCCTCGGCCGCAAGCTCGAACTGGTCCACTACGACGACGGCAGCGATGCGGCCAAGGCCAACAGCTTCACCAAGCGCCTGATCGAGTCCGACAAGGTCAACGTCCTGATCGGCGGCACCACCACCGGTGCGACGATGGCCATGGCCCCGCTGGTCGAACGCGCCAAGGTGCCGTTCATCTCGCTGGCAGGCGCAGTGGTCGTCATCGATCCGGTCAAGAAGTGGGTCTTCAAAACCCCGCACACCGACCGCATGGCCGCCGAGAAGGTGTTCGAGGACATGAAGAAGCGCGGCATCTCCAAAGTCGGCCTGCTGTCCGAAACCAGCGGCTTCGGCGCTTCCGGCCGCAAGGAGACCCAGGCCGTCGCCGCCAAATACGGCATCACCCTGGTCGCCGATGAAACCTACGGCCCGAAAGACACCGACACCACCGCCCAGCTGACCCGCATCAAGAGCGCGCCTGGCGTACAGGCGGTCTTCGTGTTCGGCCTCGGCCAGGGTCCGGCCATCGTCACCAAGAACTACGGCCAGCTCGGCATGTCGGCTGTGCCGATGTACCAGTCGCACGGCGTCGCATCGGATGAATACCTGAAGCTGTCGGGCAAAGTGGCCGAAGGCGTACGCCTGCCTACACCAGCGCTGCTGATCGCAAAAGCGCTGCCAGCCAGCGATGCGCAGAAGGCCATCGTCACCAGCTACGACAAGGACTACCGCGACCGTTACAAGGCCGAGCCATCGACCTTCGGCGGCTACGCACTGGACGCGCTGAACCTGTCGGTCGACGCGATCAAGCGCGCCGGTTCCACCGACGGCGAGAAAGTGCGCGCCGCGCTGGAAACCACCAAGGGCTTCGTCGGCACCACCGGCGTATTCAACATGTCGCCGAAAGACCATATGGGCCTGGACCTGTCCGCGTTCCGCATGGTCGAAGTCAAGAACGGCGACTGGCAGTTGCTGAAGTAAGGCTGGCATGCTCGCTCAATTTCTCCAGTTCCTGTATTCGGGAATGACGGTCGGCTCGGCGTACGCGCTTGCGGCGCTGGGTTTCACGATCATTTACAACACCAGCGGCGTGATTAACTTCGCCCAGGGCGAGTTCATCATGCTCGGCGGGATGCTGGCGGCCTTGCTGTCGGCCGGCGGCGTGCCGTTGCCGCTCGCGATCATCATCGCGGTGGTGGTCACCGGCGCGGTCGGGGTGCTGATGGAAAAGGTGGTCATTGAGCCGGCGCGCGATGCGCAGGTGGTCACGCTGATCATCATCACCATCGGCGCATCGCTCACCATACGCGGCCTGGTCCAGATCTTCCTCGGCAAAGGCACGCACGCACTTGCGCCTTTTTCGGGCGATACGCCGATCCAGTTCCTCGGCGCCAGCCTGCTGCCGCAAAGCCTGTGGGTACTAGGCGTCACGCTGCTGGTCGTCGGCGCGCTGGCCTGGTTCTTCGGACGAACCATGCTGGGCAAGGCGATGCTGGCCACGTCCAACAACCGCCTCGCGGCGCAGCTTGTCGGCATCGACACGCGCCGCGTGCTGCTGCTCTCGTTCGGCCTCGCGGCTTTGCTCGGCGCGGTCGGCGGCATCCTGGTCGCGCCGATCACCTATACATCGTATGACGCGGGCATCATGCTCGGGCTGAAAGGCTTCGTCGCAGCGGTGCTCGGCGGTCTTGGCGGCGGCGTTGGCGCAGTCGTCGGTGGACTGATCCTCGGCGTCGCGGAATCGATGACGGCCGGGTACATCTCGTCCTCGTATAAGGATGCGGTGCCGTTCGTGCTGATCCTGCTGATCCTGTTCTTCATGCCGCGCGGCCTGTTCGGCGCCAAGATATCGGAGCGTGTATGAAGTCATTGAATCAACGCTACGCGGGCTTGCTGGTGCTCGCCGTGATCCTGGCCCTGCTGCCGGTCGTGCTGACCAACCCGTTCTACATCGACGTCGCTATCCGCATCGCGCTCAACGCCGTGGTGGTCATCGCGCTCAACCTGTTGATGGGCTATACCGGCCAGATCAGCCTTGGGCACGCCGGCTTTTACGGCATGGGCGCGTATGCCTCGGCGGCGCTGACCACGCACATGAACTGGCCGCCGATCCTGGCGCTGGTCGTCGGCGCCGCCGCCACCGGCGTGCTGGCCTTCGTCGTCGCCCGTCCGATCCTGAAGCTCAAGGGGCATACCCTGGCGATGGCGACGCTGGGCCTCGGCATCATCATCTCGATCGCGATCAACAACGAATCGCAGTGGACTGGCGGGCCGGACGGCATCGGCGTCCCGGCTTTCACGCTGTTCGATTTCACGATCGAAGGCGAAAAGGCGTGGTACGCCGTCAGCGCTGCGCTGCTGCTCCTGATGACGTGGTTCGCGCTGAACCTGATCGATTCCCCGGTCGGCCGCGCGCTGCAGGCGATCCACGGATCCGAAGTCGCTTCGCGCGTCGCCGGCGTCGATACCGCCAAGTTCAAGGCGCGCGTGTTCGTGCTGTCGGCCGTGGTTGCGAGTATCGCGGGCAGCATCAGCGCCCACTACATCGGCTTCATCACGCCGGGAATGGCAGGCTTCTTCCATTCCATCGAGCTGGTGACGATGGTGGTGGTGGGCGGCATGGCATCGGTGTTCGGTTCGATCATCGGCGCCGCGCTGCTGACCGTCCTGCCGCAACTGCTGCAGACCTTCGAAGGCTGGGAGGTTGTCGTGTTCGGCGTGATCCTGATGGTCACCATGATCTTCATGCCGAAGGGCCTGGTGCCGAGCATCGCCCAGCGCCTGCGTTCGCGCAAACCGAAGGAGGTATAAGATGCTGTCGATTGAAAACCTCAGCAAGAGCTTCGGCGGCGTGCACGCGGTGCAGGATGTCAGCTTCAACGTGAAGCAGGGCTCGATCCACTCCGTGATCGGTCCCAACGGCGCCGGCAAGACAACGCTGTTCAATCTCGTCACCGGCGTCTACACGCCGACCTCGGGCCGCATCATGTTCAACGGCGAAAACGTCGCCGGCATGGCGCCGGATGCGCTGGCGCGGCGCGGCATGAGCCGCACCTTTCAGAACCTCCAGGTGTGCATGAACATGAGCGCGCTCGACAACGTAATGGTCGGCTCGCACCTGCGCCTGAATCAGAACCTCTTTGCATCGATGCTGCGGCTTCCCGCGGTGCGCCGCGCCGATGAGGCTTGCCGCCACGAGGCAGCGGAGCTGATGCGCTTCTGCGGCGTTGGCAAGTACGTCTACTCCGACGCAGGGCAGATGTCGTACGGCGCGCTGAAACGCCTGGAGATCGCCCGCGCACTCGCCGCCAAGCCGAAGGTCATCCTGCTCGACGAACCCGCCGCTGGCCTGAACCACACCGAAACCGGCGAGATCGAGGAGCTGGTGCGCAAGGTGGCGCAGTCCGGTATCACGGTGGTGCTGGTCGAGCATGACATGAAGCTGGTGATGAACCTGTCCGACCACATCCTGGTGCTCGACTACGGCAAGAAGCTGGCCGAGGGCACTGCTGCCGAAGTGCGCGCCAACCCGGACGTCATCGCAGCCTATCTCGGCGCGGCCGCTTAAGGAATCACGATGCAAGACACAACGACCAAACAGCCGATCCTGCAGGTGTCGGGGCTGGACAGCCACTACGGCCCGATCAAGGCGCTGCACGGCATCGACATCCAGATCGGCGAAGGCCAGCTGGTCGCACTTGTCGGCGCGAATGGCGCCGGCAAAACCACGCTGCTGCGGGCGATCTCCGGTGTCCAGCCTTCGAGTGCCGGCAGCATTCGCTTCGCGGGACAGGAAATCGGCAGCATGAGCGCCGACAAGCGCGTGCGCGCCGGGATCTGCCAGGTGCCGGAAGGGCGCCAGGTATTCGGCCCGATGACGGTTGAAGACAACCTGCGCCTGGGCGCCTACACGCGCCCGAAACAGGACTTCGCGGGCGACCTCGAACGCATGTATGCGCTGTTCCCGGTACTGAAGGAAAAGCGCCACCTGCTCGCGGGGATGCTGTCCGGCGGCCAGCAGCAAATGCTGGCGATGGCGCGCGCACTGATGGGACGCCCGAAACTGCTGCTGCTCGACGAACCGAGCATGGGCCTCGCACCGCTGCTGATCCGCGAGATCTTCCGCATCGTCGAGGAACTGCGCTCGCAGGGCATCACGATCTTCCTGGTCGAGCAAAACGCCCATGCGGCGCTGGCCATCGCCGACGTCGGCTACGTCATCGAAACCGGCTCGATCACCTTAACGGGGCCTGGCCCCGAGCTGTTGGCCAACGAGCAGGTGCAAAGCGCCTACCTGGGCATGTAAAGGAAACCAGCATGGTCAAAGTGTATGAAATCAATGGCGTGCGCCCGGTGGTTCATCCGAGCGCCTACGTCCACCCGAGTGCGGTGCTGATCGGCGATGTGATCGTCGGCCCGCGCTGCTACATCGGCCCGCTGGCCTCGATGCGCGGCGACTTCGGCCGCCTGATCCTGGAAGAGGGCGCGAACCTGCAGGACACCTGCGTGATGCACGGGTTCCCGGGCGACGACACGGTAGTCGAAGTGGATGGCCACATCGGCCACGGCGCAGTGCTGCACGGCTGCCGCATCAAGCGCAACGCGATGGTCGGCATGAACGCGGTCGTGATGGACAAGGCGGTCGTCGGCGAGGAGTCGATTGTGGCCGCGATGAGCTTCGTCAAGGCCGGCATGGTCATCCCGCCGCGCAGCATGGTGATGGGCGCGCCTGCGAAAGTGATGCGCGAACTGAGCGATAAGGACGTGGCCTGGAAGAGCTTCGGCACGAAACAGTATCACGACCTGACGATTCGCTCGATGCAGACCATGCGCGAAGTCGATGCGCTGCAGGAGATTGAACCCAACCGCGCACGCATCGACCTTGGTCCCGATATGCACGCCCCTAAAGACACGAAATAAGCCAACACGTCGTTCCCGCGAAGGCGGGAACCCATGCTGACTGTCCGTAGCCGGCTCAGCATAGGTCCCCATATCCGCGGGAACGACGGACACTCCTGGAGAATTCAGAATGCAAAACGTCTCAACCCTTCAAAGCCTGATCGCCGGCCGCTGGCTCGGTTCTGAAGCCTTGACTCCGCTGCACAGCGCGGTCAACAACAAGCTGATTTATCACACCCACGCCGAGAAGATCGACTTCGACGAAGCGGTGACCTACGCGCGCAAGACCGGTGTGCCGGCGCTGATGAAGCTCGACTTTCAGAAGCGCGCGGGCGTATTGAAAGCCCTGGCGCTGTACCTGATGGAGCGCAAGGAAGAGCTGTACAAGATTTCGCAGCTGACCGGCGCGACCCGCCCTGACAGCTGGGTCGACATCGAAGGCGGCATCGGCACCCTGTTCGCCTACGCCAGCATGGGCAGCCGCGAACTGCCGTCGTCGAACGTGCTGCACGAAGGCCCGGCCATGGCGCTCGGTAAAAAAGGCGGCTTCGCCGGCACCCACATCCTGGTTCCGCGCGGCGGCCTGGCGGTGCATATCAACGCCTTCAACTTCCCGATTTGGGGCATGCTCGAAAAATTCGCGCCGAGCTTCCTCGCCGCGATGCCCTGCATCGGCAAGCCGGCTTCGGCCACCAGCTACCTGACCGAAGCAGTCGTACGGATGATGCACGAGTCGGGCCTTCTGCCGGAAGGCAGCTTCCAGCTCGTGATCGGCAGCACCGGCGACCTGCTCGACCGCCTGAGCGGCGCCGACGCGGTCACCTTCACCGGCTCCGCGGACACCGCCGCCAAACTGCGCGTCAACAAGAACCTGATCGCCAACTCGGTGCCGTTCACCGCCGAAGCCGACTCGCTCAACTGCGCGATCCTCGCGCCGGACGTCACGCCTGACGATCCTGAATTCGACCTGTTCGTCAAAGAGGTCGCGCGCGAAATGACCGGCAAGGCCGGCCAGAAATGTACCGCGATCCGCCGCATCATCGTGCCGAAGCAGCACGTCGATGCCGTCGCCGAGCGCCTGCGCGACCGCCTGGCCAAGGTGGTCGTCGGCGATCCATCGGTGGAAGGCGTGCGCATGGGTGCACTGGCATCGATGGACCAGCACCGCGACGTCAGCGAACGCGTCGAGATGCTCGCACGCGGCAACGAGATCGTCTTCGGCGCGCGCGACGGCTTCAAGCCTGTGGGTGACGGCGTCGCCAACGGTGCGTTCTTCTCGCCGACCTTGCTGCTGTGCCGCGACGCGATGAACAACGACGCCGTGCATGACGTCGAGGCCTTCGGCCCGGTCAGCACCATGATGACCTACGAAGGCATCGACGAAGCGCTGGCGCTGGCCGCACGCGGCAAGGGAAGCCTGGTGTCGACGCTGGTGACCAGGGAGCCTGCCATCGCCGCCTACGCGGTGCCGATCGCCGCCGCCTCGCACGGCCGCGTGCACATCCTCGACCGCGAAGCCGCAGTCGAGTCGACCGGCCACGGATCGCCGCTGCCTCAGCTGAAGCACGGCGGCCCTGGCCGCGCGGGTGGCGGCGAGGAACTGGGCGGCATTCGCGCGGTGCGCCACTTCCTGCAGCGCGCCGCGGTACAGGGCTCGCCGACAATGCTGGCGGCTGTCACCGGCGAATACGTCCGTGGTGCGGCCGTACGCGAAAGCGAGCTGCACCCGTTCCGTAAATATTTCGAAGACCTGCAGATGGGCGACTCGCTGCTGACCCACCGCCGCACCGTGAGCGAAGCCGACATCGTGAACTTCGGCGGCATCTCGGGCGACTTCTTCTACATGCACTTCGACGAGATTGCGGCGAAGGATTCGCAGTTCGGCAAGCGCATCGCGCACGGCTACTTCGTGCTGTCGGCTGCCGCGGGCCTGTTCGTCTCGCCGGCGCCGGGTCCTGTGCTGGCCAACTACGGCCTCGACAACCTGCGCTTCATCACCCCGGTGGGGATCGGCGACACGATCCGCGCGCGCCTGACCTGCAAGCGCAAGGTCGATCGCAACCGTACCGATGAACGTGGCGTCGGCCAGGGCGTGGTGGCGTGGGATGTCCAGGTGACCAACCAGAACGAGGAACTGGTGGCAAGCTACGATATCCTGACGCTGGTGATGAAGCGTTCCTGATAAAATCGCGGCTTACTCCCTGAAGTTGAGAGGCGCCGCGATGATCGAAATCCGTCCAGTCCCAGCCACCGAGGCGCTCGCGATCGCCGAACGTCTTGCCTGTTCCGGCTGCCGGGGCGAGGACACCGTCACATTTGAATTCGACTACGCTTACCAGCCGATCGTCAACGTAAAGACGCGCACCATCTACGCCCATGAAGCGCTGGTGCGCGGCCCGAACGGGGAGTCGGCCGCCAGCGTGCTTGCGCAGGTCAACGACGGTAACCGCTATCGCTTCGACCAGGCCTGCCGCGTCAAGGCAGTCGCCGGCGCCAGCCGCCTGGGAATGCTCGAGTACCTGTCGATTAACTTCCTGCCCAACGCCGTCTACCGCCCTGACATCTGCATTCGCAGCACCTTCGAGGCCGCGCGCGAATACGGCTTCCCGATCGACCGGATCATCTTCGAGGTGACCGAAGGCGAGCAAGTGCAGGACCGCGACCACCTCGTCAACATCTTCCGCGAATACCAGCGCTTCGACTTCCGCACCGCGATCGACGATTTCGGCGCCGGCTACGCGGGCCTGAACCTGCTGGCCGAATACCAGCCGCACATCGTCAAGATCGACATGGACCTGGTGCGCGACATCGATAGCAGCGTATCGCGCCAGGCGATCGTGCGTGGTATCGTCGGCATCTGCCGCGACTTATCGATCACCGTGCTGGCCGAAGGGATTGAAACGCGCGCCGAGCGCGACTTCCTCGCCGGACTCGGCATCGAACTGATGCAGGGCTACTGGTTCAGCAAGCCGGTGTTCCGCGGCCTGGGCGCGATCCCGGATTCGGCCTGGGAATAAGCCGCGGCTCAGATGTGGTAATGCACGCCCGATTCCGGCGGGGGCAGAGCGGCGCCGTTCTTTAGCATCTCTTCAAACACGTCGGGCATGACTGGCCGGCTGAAATAATATCCCTGGATCTCATCGCAGTGCAGCGAGCGCAGGACGTCAAGCTGCCCGCGCGTTTCCACGCCTTCGGCCACCACGCGCAGGTGCAGGCTGTGCGCCATGGCGATGATCGCCGCCGCGATAACAGCGTCCTCCGGATTGGTGTCCACTCCGGCGATGAACGAACGGTCGATCTTCACGAAGTCGAACGGGAAGCGCTTGAGCTGGGCCAGCGACGAATAGCCGGTACCGAAATCGTCGAGCGACAGGTGCACGCCGAGTTGTTTCAGCTCCGCCAGGTTGCGCGCCGCTTCGTCGGGATTGTTCATCACGGCCGTTTCGGTCAGTTCGAATTCAAGATATTTTTCCTCGACCCGGTGCGTCGCGATCGCGCTGCGGATGGTCGGCAGCAGGTCGGGCTGGGCGCTTTGAACCGCGGACAGGTTGATCGACACCGGCACCATCGGGGCGCCGTTGGTGCGCCATGCGGCCTGCTGCGCGCATACCGCGTCGATGACCCAGGCGCCGATCGGCCGGATCAGCCCCGTCTCTTCGGCCAGCGGGATGAACGATACCGGGCCGACCAGGCCCTGTTCCGGATGGTTCCAGCGGATCAGCGCTTCGGCGCTGACGATAGCACCGGTGTCGAGGTTGACGCGCGGCTGGTAATGAAGCTCGAACTGATGCGCCTCCAGCGCGGCCTGCAATTCGTTTTCGAGCGCCAGGCGGGCCGCCAGCGCGGCGTTCATGCGCGGCGCGTAGAACAGGTAACGCTCGCCCGTCGAACGGGCATTCTTGAGCGCAGCCTCCGCATGCTTGAACAAGGTGTCGGCATCGGCGCCGTCGGCCGGCCACAGGGCCAGTCCCGCGCGCGACGAGATCCGGACGGTCTGGCCGTCGAGGCGGAACGGCTCGTCGAGGGCGCGGAAGACCCTCTCGCGCAGCACCCCGGCCGCGTCCTCGCCGCGCTCCAGCTCGACGAAGGTCAGCCCGAAGGTATCGCCGCCAATGCGCGACAGGGTGAAGGCTTCGGGCAGGCGCTCGCCCAGCCGCGCCGCGATCTGCACCAGCAGGGCGTCGCCGGCATGGCGGCCGAGCGCATCGTTGAGCTGCGCGAAGCGGTCGAGATTAATCAGCGCCACCACCAGCGCATGGTGCGCGCCGTCGAGGTGGACCAGCTGGGCCAGGCGGTCGAGGAACAGGCGCCGGTTGGGCAGCGCGGTCATCACGTCGTAGTAGGCCAGGTAGCTGATGTGCTCCTCGCGTTCGAAGAACAGCAGGGCGAAGGCGAGGTCGCCGGCCAGTTCGTTAAGCACCTTCATCTCGTCGGCATCGAACACGCCCTCGATGTTGGCGTACAAGGTCAGCACGGCTTCGATGCGCTCGCCCACCGCAAGGGGGAACGCCGCCAGCGAGCGCACATCGCGCGCGTGCATGCGCTCGGCCAGCAGGGCGAACGCCGGATCGGCGGCGACGTTGTTGCAGATAACCTGGCGCCGTTCGCGCATCACCCGCTCGGCCGGGCACAGTTCCACCAGGTCCGGCGGGACCGGCGGCAGCCCGCGCCCGCTGTCGGCGACGACGGTCAGCTCTGCGCTGCCCGCCTGCGGGACCGCGATCGCAGCGCTCAGGAAGCCGCCTTCGACGGTGGCCAGGCGGCAGGCCTCCTTGAACAGCGCGTCGCGGTCGCGGATCCGCACGATGGCCGAGTTGATCCCGCTGAGCACCGCGTAAACACGGTTCAGGCGCGCGATCTTGAGGTCGGCCTGGACCCGCTCGGTAACATCGTGGGCCAGCACGAACCGGCAGGCGCGGCCATCGAACTCGATCGCGTGCGAGGTGATTTCGACGTCGATCACGGCGCCGTCTTTTCTGCGGTGGACCCAGAGTCCGGATTTCTGGAGGGTGATGTGGGCCGAGTTTTTGAGGTTTTGACGCAGGCGTATGGCCTCTTCGGGCGGGCGCAGGTCGACGATGGTCAGCGCCAGGAACTCGGCTTCGCTGTAGCCGTAATGCGCGATAGCGGCGTTGTTCACCGCCCGGAATTCCAGCGTCTCCAGGTCGTAGATCCACATTGGCATGGGATGCGCCCGGAACAACTGGTTAAACGACCTATCGTTCGCTTCCGTCATGGGGGAGTTCGCCGCAAGGCGCTTTGTCCATCGCGTATGAATTTAACCGACTGTCCGTAGTGCCGAAGGACCTGCCGGCGCTCCAGGAGCGGGCTGGTCCGGCTTATGATTCGATTATAGACCTTCGGTGAGAAGCGCGGCTCGCGTTCAGCGATCGCGCCCTGTGCCGCTAGCCGAACGGCTGCTCGATCGACTGCGACGGCTCGGTGAACCAGCGCGGGCCATGCCCGGTCATGTAGAAATGGTCTTCGTGGCGGATGCCGAACTCCCCAGGAATGCAGATCATCGGTTCGTTCGAGAAGCACATGCCGACGTCGAGCGGCGTATCGTCGCTGCCGACCAGGTAGGGCCATTCGTGGATGTCCATGCCGATGCCGTGACCGGTGCGGTGCGGCAGGCCGGGCAGCTTGTAGCCGGGACCGAAACCGTGCGCTTCCAGCGACGCGCGCGCGGCCTCGTCGACCCGGCGGCAAGGCACGCCCAGCTGGGCCGCTTCAAACGCCGCCTGCTGCGCCGCCTTTTCGGCGTTCCAGACCAAGCGCTGGCGCTCGCTGGCCTCGCCGAACACGTAGCTGCGCGTGATGTCCGAGATGTAGTCCATGACCTTGCAGCCGGTGTCGATCAGTACCATGTCTCCCGCACGCAGCGTCTGCACGTAGTTGACCCCGTGCGGATACGCGGTCGCCTCGCCGAACAGCACGATGCAGAAGTAGGAGCCGGGCGCGCCGACCTGGCGGTGGGCGCGCGCGATGAAGTCCGCTACCTCGACGGTGGTGATGCCCTCGACAAGTATGCTGGCCGCGGCCTTGTGCACTTCGAGCGTCATGTCCTTCACCCGCTGCATCAGCGCGATCTCGGCCCCGGACTTGCGCGAACGGCAGAACGCGGTGACCGCGCTGGCGTTATCGAGCGTATAGCCGGCGGCGAGCCTGCGCACGCCGTCGGCGATGAACCACGGCGCGCTCTCGCACATGCCGATGCGCGGCGGCGCCGCCTCGCTGGCTGTGATGCCCATGCGTCCCAGCACATTGACGAACAGTTGGCAGGGGCTCTCGTGCTCCTCCCAGCAGTTGACCGGGCCTTCGACCTGCATGAAGCCTTGCAGCGTGCATTCCTCGAATGCCGGGGCGATGTATTCCAGCGCGCCGCTGGCCGGCAGGATCGCGCCCACCATGCGTTCGCTCGGGTGCCATTTGGTGCCGGTGAAGTAGGTGAGGTTGGTCCCGGCGTTCAGCCAGATGGCCGCCACGCCCAGCTCGCGCATGCGTGCCTGCGCTGTGGCGATGCGCTGCAGGTGTTCGTCGCGGCCGATCGCCACCATCGCGCCGGTCATGTCGTGAAGGGCGCCGAGCGCCTCGTCGAAAGTTTTGCCGCCTATGCTCATCGCTTGTATTTCCAGGTTAGTAAAAAGCCACCCGCGCCAGGTTGGCGCGGGTGGCTTTCGGTGAAGCCGTGCTTGTTTTGCAGGCGCCGCTTATTTTTTCTCGGGTTCGGTGGAGAAGTCCAGTTGCGGCGTCTGGTCTTCCTCCTGCGCCGGGGTCTCCGGCACAGGCTGTTCCTGCTCGATGCCAGGCGCTTCGATACGCAGCTCCAGCTCTTCCTTCATGTCGATCTTTTCTTCGATCGACACGATTTGCGGGAAGGCGATGATCAGCGTGACCATGATGACCTGGATAACCACAAACGGTATCGCGCCCCAGTAAATGTCGGATGTCTTGACCTCTTTCGGTGCCACCGACCGCAAATAGAACAGCGCAAAGCCGAACGGCGGGTGCATGAAGGAGGTCTGCATGTTCACGCCCAGCAGCACGCCGAACCAGATCAGGTCGATGCCGAGCTTTTCCGCCACCGGACCGACCAGCGGCACCAGGATGAAGGCCAGCTCGAAAAAGTCGAGGAAGAAGGCGAGCACGAAGAACATGATGTTGACGACGATCAGGAAGCCCAGCACGCCGCCCGGCAGGCCGGTCAGCAGGTGCTCGACCCACAGGTCGCCGTTCACCGCGCGGAACACCAGTGCGAATACGGTCGACCCGACCAGGATGAACATCACGAAGCAGGCCAGCCGCGTGGTCGAGTTCATCGCCTGCTTCAGGAGGCTGAACGACAGGCGGCCGTTCAGCATCGCCAGGATCAGCGCACCCATCGCGCCCATGCCGCCGCCTTCGGTCGGCGTGGCGATGCCCACAAAAATGGTGCCGAGGACCAGGAAGATCAGCGCGAGCGGCGGTACCAGCACGAACACGACTTTTTCAGCCATGCGCGACAGCAGGCCGAGCTTGAAGTAGCGGTTTGCCAGCGCCAGCAGGAAGGCGGCCGTGATGCCGGCCGCAGCCGAATAGATGCCCAGTTCGTCCGGCGCCAGGTTCGGGTGGCTCGCGCCCCAGGCGGCCGCGAATGCAAATGCGATGCCGATGGCAGCTGCCACCAGCACCATCAGCGAGCGCACGCCGCTGTCGCCGTTCGGCTCGCGCAGGTTGCGCGCTTCGAGCGGCAGCGCCGGCACGTGGTGCGGCTTGAAGATCGATACCGCCAGCACGTAGCCGGCGTACATCGCGGTCAGCATCAGGCCAGGGATGAAGGCGGCCTTGTACATGTCGCCGACCGAACGTCCCAGCTGGTCGGCCATCACGATCAGCACCAGCGACGGCGGGATGATCTGGGCCAGCGTGCCGGAAGCGGCGATCACGCCGCTGGCCAGCTTCTTGTCGTAGCCGTAGCGCAGCATGACAGGCAGCGAAATCAGGCCCATCGAAATGACCGATGCCGCCACCACGCCGGTGGTCGCGGCCAGCAGCGCGCCGACAAAGATCACCGCATAGGCGACGCCGCCGCGGATCGGCCCGAACAGCTGGCCGATCGTATCAAGCAGGTCCTCCGCCATCCCCGACCTTTCCAGGATCAGGCCCATGAAGGTGAAGAAGGGGATCGCCAGCAGCGTGTCGCTGGCCATGATGCCGAAGATCCGGTTAGGCAGCGCCTGCAGCAGTTCGGGGCGCAGCAGGCCCAGTTCGATGCCCACCAGGCCGAAGAACAGGCCATTCGCGGCCAGCGAAAACGCCACCGGGAAGCCCGACAGCAGGAAGACGACAAGTGCGCCGAACATGATTGGCGCCATGTTCGCAATGAGGAATTGTTCCATGTGTCTCTTAGTTAGTTATTGTTGTGGGTGAGATCAGTTCAGCTTGTTCGCTGTCTTGATGGCCTCGATCTCTTCTTCCGGCGTGGTGACGTGCTTGGCGAACTCGTGGCCGTCGATTTTCCCGGCCAGGAAGGCGATCCGCTTGATGATCTCGGAGATACCCTGGAGGATCAGCAGCAGGAAGCCGAGCGGCACCAGCAGCTTGGCCGGCCACACGATCAGGCCGCCCGCGTTGCTCGACATTTCCTGGCTGGCGATCGACACCTGGGCAAACGGGATCGCGTCGTACAGGATTAGCAGGCAGACCGGCAGCAGAAACAGCAGGAAACCGAACAGGTCGATCCAGACCTGGGTGCGCTTCGAGAAGCGCCCGACGACGACGTCGATGCGGACGTGCTCGTCGCGCTTGAGGGTATGTGAAGCGGCCAGCAGGAACATGGCGCCGTACAGGTACCACTGGATCTCCAGCCAGGCGTTGGAGCTGGCATTGAAGATGTAGCGGATCAGCGCGTTGCCGGCGCAGATGATGACCGCGGCCAGCAGCGCCCAGCTGACCGTGTTGGCGATTTTCTCATTGAGGCTGTCAATGAAGCGCGAAAGTGACATGAACATGGTGCTTATCTCCGTTATTGTGTTTTTATCGCGCCTCGCCGGGCGCTGATTAATTGCCCGGCTGCGTTGCCAGCTGTGCCCGGACCCGCGCGATCGCCGCGCGCACCTGGTTTGGTGCGGTGCCGCCCACATGGTCGCGGGCAGCTACCGATCCTTCGAGGGTCAGCACGGCAAAGACGTCGTCGCCGACCAGCGGCGAAAAGGCCCGCAGCTGGTCCAGCGACATCTCGGCCAGGTCGCAGCGCGCGTCGTCGCAGGCGCGCACCGCGCGCGCCACCGCTTCATGCGCATCGCGGAACGGCAGGCCCTTCTTGACCAGGTAGTCGGCCAGGTCGGTCGCGGTGGCGTAGCCCTGCAGCGCCGCCGAGCGCATCGCGTCCGGCTTGACGGTGATACCGCCGGCCATGTCGGCGAAGATGCGCAAGGTATCGACCACTGTGTCGACGGTGTCGAACAGCGGTTCCTTGTCTTCCTGGTTGTCCTTGTTGTAGGCCAGCGGCTGGCCTTTCATCAGGGTGAGCAGGGCGGTCAGGTGGCCATACACGCGGCCGGTCTTGCCGCGCGCGAGTTCCGGCACGTCCGGGTTTTTCTTTTGCGGCATGATCGACGAACCGGTGCAGAAGCGGTCGGCGATGTCGATGAAACCGACCCGTGGGCTCATCCAGATGATCAGTTCTTCCGACATGCGCGAGATGTGGGTCATCACGAGCGCGCTGGCGGCGCAGAATTCGATCGCGAAGTCGCGGTCGGACACGGCGTCGAGCGAGTTGTGGCAGACGTCGTCGAAGCCCAGGGTGCGCGCGACGCGCTCGCGGTCGATCGGGAAGGTGGTGCCGGCCAGCGCCGCGGCGCCCAATGGCAGGCGGTTGACCCGGCGGCGCGCATCCTGCATGCGCTCGGCGTCGCGGCCGAACATCTCGACGTAGGCCAGCATGTGGTGGCCGAAGGTGATCGGCTGGGCCACCTGCATGTGGGTAAAGCCCGGCATGATGGTGTCGGCATGGCGCTCGGCCAGGTCGACCAGCGCGCCGCGCAGGCCGTGCAGCAGCTTGGTGATGTCGTCGATCGCGGCCCGTACATACAGGCGGATGTCGGTGGCCACCTGGTCGTTGCGCGAGCGGCCGGTATGCAGGCGCTTGCCGGCGTCGCCAACCAGCTCGGTCAGGCGTTTTTCGATATTCAGGTGGACGTCTTCGAGGTCGAGCAGCCATTCGAAACTGCCGGCTTCGATCTCGCCCTTGATCTGGGCCATGCCGCGCTGGATCTCGGCGTGGTCGGCGGCGCTGATGATGCCCTGCGCCTGCAGCATCTCGGCGTGCGCGAGCGAGCCCTGGATGTCGAACAGCGCCAGGCGGTTATCGAAAAAGACCGAAGCGGTATAGCGCTTGACGAGGTCGGAGACGGGTTCGGAGAAGCGGGCCGACCAGGCCTCGCCTTTTTGGGACAGTTGTGAAGTCATGTTTTGTGGATCCTGTTGATACCTGATTATAAACAGGTTGGCCGGGCTGCTGGGGATTTATGCCGCCTTGCGGCCGGCTCGTATAGATGACTTTCCGGCGAAAATCGGGGATAGTGCGATAGCTGCCGATTTACGAGGGAGAACACATGTGGACGACTACATCGGCCGCAACGCCAGGCGCTGGTGGATCGTCAGCGTGCTGTGGCGCGCCGAGGACGCCAAGCTGGCCCTGCCGGAGCGCTATCTCAAAAGTCACTGAGCCAGATCGATTGTTGGCCCGGTGCGTGTCGAACGCGAACGTCGCTTTCCGGGATTCGACGGTAGAATTGAATTTTTTCGTCAGGTGCCCTTGCCATGTCCGCCTTGCAGATCAGTACCGACCGGTCGGAACTCGACGTTCCGCTCATCTACCGTTTCCTGAGCGAGCAGTCGACTTGGGCGGTCGGCATTCCGCGCACGGTCGTTGACCGCGCGATCGAGAACTCGCTGTGTTTCGGCGCCTACGTCGATGGCCGCCAGGTCGCGTTCGCGCGCGTGGTGACCGACTACGCGACCTACGGCAGCATCGACGACCTGTTCGTCGTGCCGGAGTACCGCGGCCGCGGCTATGCCAAGGCGCTGCTGGAAACACTGCTGGCCCATCCGAGCCTGCAGGGCTTGCGCCGACTTGTAGTGGCCACCGGCAACGGACGCGCGCTGTTCGAACAGTTCGAGTTCGTCGCGCCGCAACATCCCGACACGGTGCTCGAGCGCTATTTCCCGAACATCTACGTGTCCTGACCTACTGGCTCAGCAATGAGCCAGAACGGAACGCGACCGGGCCGGCCACCTTGCCGATAGTCATCCCGCGCAGCACGTGGCGGTGCACGCTGCGCGCGAAGAATACGCCTGCGACCTTGCAGCGCAGCGTCGTCGTCGCGCCGCTGACCGGGGCGACCAGGTCGGCGATCGCCTCGCCAGCCTCCACCCTGTCTCCCGGCGTTTTCAGGAACACCAGCACGCCCGCGTGCGGCGCGTCGACCGGCTCGACCCCTTCGAGCGGCGTCGGCGCGCACAATGGCTGCGGCAGCGGATCGACCGGATTGTCGATCACGCCTTCATGGGCCAGGTATTGCAGCAGGGCGCGCGCATCCTGTTCCGCCAGCGCGTAGCTGACGTCGGCCTCGCCGCGCAACTCCACCGTCGTCGCCACGCATGACGGCGGCAGCGGGAAGGCCGGGCCGAAATGGGCCGCCAGGTCCCACCACAGCCGGCTGCACGCTTCGTCGAACGGCTCGCCGCCCGCCTGCAGCGCCAGCAGCACCGCGTGGGCGCCCATGAGCGCCGCCAGCGGGCGCACCGCATCGGCCAGCGGCGTGCCGGTGTAAATGTGCACCACCGACTCGGTATCGCAATGCAGGTCGAGGACGATGTCCGCGTCGATCGCCATCGTGCATGCCCGGCACCTCGTCGGCATGCAGCGCCGCCTGGATGTACACCTTCTTGCCCTGGCCCGGCGTGCCGAAGTGAAAGCTCGTGAGCCGGAAGTACGCGCTGCTGTCCTGGACGGAAATTGAATGGGTTTTTGCGTGCATTGTCGTGCCTGATTGTGTTGTACCTAACAGTCCCCGCGCTAATTATCTATTAATCTTATATAAACACCTCGCCCGGCTGCATGCGGCCCGGATTGTGTTGATGGTCAGCAATATCTTCAAGTTGCATGCGGGTATTCTGTGTGTGTGAACCAGCCCGCCGGAAAGGTAGCAGATGTTTTATCGCGTGTTCAGGGATGCAGTGCTGCTGATCGCGCTCCTGGTGGGCGCACAGTGCCATGCGGCGCAGGTCGCGGCGCCGAAAGGCTCGCTGGTGATCATCGGCGGCGGGCTGCGTGGCGATAACGCAGCCGTCTGGACGCGCATCGTGAAACTGGCCGGCGGCGACGGCGCGCGCATCGCGGTCTTCGGCGCCGCATCGTCCAATCCAAAAAACGCCGGCGACGTCAATGTCGCCCGCCTCAACACCTACGGCGCCAAAGCGTTCGCGGTGCCGGTCGCCAGCGACGCGCCGGCCGCGGCCGACGATCCCGAACTGGCGGAAGCGATCCGCAAGGCCGGCGGCGCCTACTTCGCCGGCGGCGACCAGGCCCGCATCACGCGCGCGCTGCGCCGTCCCGACGGCAGCAACACCCGCGTGCTCGACGCGCTGTGGGACATGTACCGGCGCGGCGGCGTCATCGCCGGCACCAGCGCCGGCGCGGCGATCATGAGCAGCACCATGTTCTACAAGGCCGACACGGTGCTCTCCACGCTCAGGCAGGGCGTGGCCGAGGGCAGCGAGATCGCGCCGGGCCTCGGCTTCATCGGCGACGACGTCTTCATCGACCAGCACCTGCTGATACGCGGCCGCTTCGCGCGCATGCTGCCGGCCATGCTCAACAAAGGCTACAAGCTTGGGCTGGGCATCGACGAAAACACGGCGATGGTGGTCGGCGCCGACCGCGAGGTCGAAGTGCTGGGCTACCGCGGCGCGCTGCTGCTCGACATGACCGAAGCCACGGCGCAGCAGGGCGAATTCAACGTCAGCAACGTCAAGCTCAGCTACCTCGACAACGGCGACCGCTTCCACCTCGCCACCGGCGCCATCACGCCGGCGCGCGACAAGGCCGAGGGCAAGCTCAATTCCTCGCGGCCTTACTACAAGGGCCCGCTGTTCACCGCCGACATCCTCGCCAACAGCGCGGTGGTCGACCTGATGGCGAAACTGATCGACAGCGACCAGCTCGACGCCATCGGCGTCGCGATGAGCAGCCCGTTCGACAAGCAGTCGGACCTCGGCTTCGAATTCCGCCTCAGCCGGGTCAAGGAGAGCGTCGGCTACCAGTCGGCGGTCACCGACGCCTATTCCATCTACAAGCTGCGCCTCGACATCCGTCCGATCGCCGTGCGCCAGCCGATGTACCAGTACCGCAACGGGAGCAGTCAGGATTACAATGCTGCACAATCCAACGCCCGCTAGGACCTGCCATGCCGTTTTCCCTGAGCCGCCTGTGCGCGGCCGCGCTTGTATTTGCCGCCGACGCCGCCTGCGCCCAGCAACCGGCGACCGTTCGCGTCGACTACCTCCACAGCGGTAACGCGCTGCACGACCAGTACGCGCTCGAACGGGTCGTCATCGAACCGCTGGCCTGGCCCGGCGACATCTCGCAAGCCCACGACAACACCAACCGCGGCCAGAACCGGGTCGAAGTGGTCGACGCCAAGACCGGCGACCTGCTGTACTCGCGCGGCTTCTCCACCATCTTCGGCGAATGGCGCACCACCGAGGAAGCCAGCCGCATGGACCGCGGCTTCCAGGAATCGGTACGCTTCCCCAAGTTCGCCAAGCCGGTGCGGGTACGCATCCTCAAGCGCGACGAGCGCAATGAGTTCTCGGTGGTGTGGAGCGTCGAGGTCGATCCGGAAGCGCAGGAAGTCGTCAAGAAGCAGGCCGCAGCGCCCGCCAAACCGATCGCTATCCGCGTCAACGGCCCGTCGCCGCAAAAGGTCGACCTGCTGGTCATGGGCGACGGCTATACGGCAGCTGACATGAAGAAGTTCGAAGCCGACGCGCGCCGCCTGGCCGACTACCTGTTTACTGTGTCGCCGTTCAAGGAGCGCGCGAAGGACTTCAACGTCTGGGCGCTGGCGGTACCGACCGAAAAATCCGGCATCACGCGGCCGTCGACCGGGGTGCACAACCCGTCGGCGCTTGGCACCCGCTACGACATCTTCGGCAGCGAGCGTTACGTGCTCACGCTCGACAACCGCGCGCTGCGCGACATCGCCCAGCACGCACCCTACGAATTCATCGAAATCCTGGTCAACAACGAGACCTACGGCGGCGGCGGCATTTTCGGCCAGTTCAGTACCGCGGCGGCCGGCAACGACTGGGCCAACTACCTGTTCGTCCACGAGTTCGGGCACCACTTCGCCGGCCTGGCCGACGAGTACTACACCTCGCCGGTGTCGTACCAGTCGAGCGGGGCGCGGATGGAGCCATGGGAGCCGAACGTCACCGCGCTGCGCGACCCGGCAAAGCTGAAGTGGCACAAGCACGTCAAAGCCGGCACGCCGCTGCCGACCGCCTGGCCGAAGGAAGAATTCGAAGAAGCCTCGCGCGCCTACCAGAAGCGGCGCGCCGCACTGCGGGCGGCCAACCGGCCGGAGTCCGACATGAGCGCGCTGTTCCGCGAAGACCTGCGTTTCAACGACAAGCTGTTCGCCGCATCGCCCAACCGCCATGTCGTCGGCGCGTTCGAAGGGGCGAATTACGAGGCAAAGGGCTTCTACCGGTCCGAAATGCAGTGCCTGATGTTCGACCGAAGTGAAAAATTCTGTAACGCCTGCAGCGATGGCGTGGCCGAAATCATCGATTTGTATTCGCGGCCGGGCATGGGTAAATAAGGCCTGAGTCCAGTAACGGCGGGCGTCCCGGCTTTCGGGGCGCCTTTTTTTTTGCCCGGTTTCCGTACTTACAATAGTTACATTATTAGTGCGCCAGCGTACAGACCCGTTGCTGAGCGATGCCTATTCTGGGCCTGTCCCATCCACTACTACAACAAGAGGTCCCTCATGAATAAAGTACTCGCAACCCTGATCGCCGGCCTGTTTGCCACCTCGGCATTCGCACAGACCACCGCAACGACCGTTGCAGCGACGAAGGCAGTCGTCAAGGCGGAGAACGAAGCGATGAAGGACGTCGCGAAGGCGCACGAGAAGGAAGCCAAGGCTGTCGCCAAGGCCGACGAAAAGATCACCAAGGCTGGCGCCAAGGCCACCGAGAAAAAGGCGGAAGCCCAGTCGAAGGCACTGAAGAAGCACGCCGATGCGCGTGAAGACGTGGCCGACGCCGATCCGGAAGACCGTATGAAGGCCGAAGCCAAGGCGCAGGAGACGATGTCCGAAGCGAACCTGAAGGCCCAAAAGAAGATGATCAAGGCTGACGCCAAGGCGGAAAAGGTCGCCGTCGAAGGCGCTGAAGAAAAAGCGATCGCCCGCGCCAAGACGGAGCAGGCCAGGATCGAGGCGGATGCGGACGTGAAGAAGGCCGCCAGCAAGTAAGAGCTGGCGCTGGAAACAAGAAGGACAGGCTTGCTGAACTGAACCCCAAAAGTTGGACACCAACTTTTGGGGTTTTTCATGTCGAAGTACACCGAACAATTTAAGCTCGCTGTCGTCCAGCAGTATTTGTCCGGCACCGCCGGCTACAATTTGGTCGCCCA
>NZ_JABBGG010000006.1 GCF_012927275.1 Massilia polaris
CGTAACATCATTTCGGTGTTGTACGACACCATTCCGGTATCGTGACCGCTGATTCCGGCATCGTGACCGCTGATTCCGGTGGCGGCCGAAATCGGTCACGATAGACCGGAATGGGTGGTCACGATGGCCAGAATGACCGGTCACGATAGACCGGAATCACTGGTCACGATGGGCCGGAATACCCAATCAAAGACTTAGTTCATCGGCAATGTCCACTTCGGGTGAGTGCAGTCGGGGGGGCGGCCCTTGATCCATGGCCACTCAGTTTGCGCGCACGTCGTATGTACGCGATCAACCGCATTTTCGTTCGCCCGAGTCCTGAGTTAGGCCCGCTGGCGCGCTTGTCACGTCCACCCCCACCCCCACCCCCACGGGGGGAGGTCGAAGGCACCCCCGGCCTCGTGTGTAATTTATAGACACTTCCCTCAAAAATTTTCGCGCATAGAAAAATCAAAAATTTTTTCGGCGTGTTCTGGATTCGCACGCGACCGCGGGTCGTATGGCGTAATTCACCAAGGCGAATTTGTTCGGCGATGGCATGATCTGTTAATCCCATTCAGCCGCCGATGATCATGACATTCGATGTACTTCTACTCACTGCACTCATCGTCATCCATGCCATGAACGTGTGGTGCATGGTGGCGCTGTGTCACACATGGCCTGGCTCGCCAAAGCACATGAAAACGTCGCACGCCGGACGGGACCTCAATCGGCAACTGACTTGAGGAACGCTGGTAGGTCTTGTTCATCGTAGCCAGGCGGCTTCCAGAGGTGGGGCGGAACGTTTTCCTGCTCCTTTGCTGCTCGCCGCGCGGCGTGCGCGTACGCTGCCTCCATCGAAACCCTCAGTCGCACGAATCCAACCGCGCCGGGTACGAGAATGCAACGGCCCGACGTTGACGGCGGAGGCTTCGCCAAGTCGGGGTCATCGCGGTCGTTTAGCGCACCCACACAACGGCCTTGTGGGCACAGGTAGCACCCTGCGTTATGTTGGCATTGCTCGCGCGGATTTCCGGTACTGGCTGCTTGATCACGTTAAGCGAAATCCAGCTCTTGATCGAGGCCCATGGCAAGAATCTCATTTTCGTCCCGGTGAATGGCTGCATCTTTTGCGGTGGCACCACGCGGCCGACTCGGCCGCCCCGACAACCAGCAGCAGGAACAGCAGCGTGGTATTGCGCTGCTCCCACATTTTGAGCGTCAGCTCATAGGTGTGCTGGTCGTGTTCCGCGGTAAGCCTGGTTGAGTCGTCCATAACTGCGTTCCATTCCCGTCAACAGCGATGGGATTGATGGTACACAGGAAATGTCGGCGTCCAATGAGGCGGAACAATTCAGCGCTTGCCCGCCTTTGCTGGCTGCACACGGAAGCGGATGATATCGGCGCTGACTTGTTGCGCGGCGCGCATGCCGCCGAACAAGCCGTAGTCACCGCCGAGGTCGACCAGTCCACGGAAATCCATGCCCGCTTCGGGCAGGGGCGCGTGGGTTTCCCACTTTCCGCTTTTAGGCACATAGCTGAACACCGCAGCCGACGGCTCCGAGGGCAGGCGGTCGTAGCCGATGCCGTTGAAGTTATACGGCCGGCCGCTGCCGCCGGCAAAGACGATGCGCGCCGCGCCGCCGGTGGTGGTGCCGAGCGAACCGGACCGGTACAGCGGTGCGCCTGGGTGCGCGGGAAGCTGCTGCCAGCTGATTTTGCCAACCTGGCCCGCATCAAGCTTGCCTTGCCAGCATTCATTGGTGATGGCAAATACATTCTTCCCATCCGCACCCTTGGCCGAGGTAACGCCATCGCAGACGACCATGGCGTCGCCGACCAGTCCGCCGGCGTGGCCGAATACCGGCTTGCCCGGCCAAGGCGTTCCGCTCGTCCATTGTTTGGTCTGGGTATCGTAAATCTGGACGTCGGCCACATTGGCCTTGTCGTGCCAGCCGCTGACCAGCACGATCCAGCGATCGCGCCAGGACACGGCGACCATGTCGTCGACCGGGACCGGCATGGTCGATTCGGTCTCGAAGCGGCCGCTGGCCGGCGCAAAGCGCAGCACTTCCGGCGTGGATACTTCTTCGCCCGTGGGCGACACGGTGTAACCGCCGAACAGGTAAACCGAGCCGTCAACGGTGACGGCGGCACTGGCAAGGCGGCCCTCTTTGACAGGGATGTCGCCGACTTTTCGCCATTGCCCCGAAGTCAGGTCGAGCGCATGGACATCGCGCGCGATGTCGCTGCTGGCTTTGCCTTCGCCCAGGCCGTAGAACGCAAACACCTCGTTGCCGGCGCGGGTAACGGCCCAGTTTGCGCGGGCGACGGGGGCTGGCGACAGCTTGACCGGCGCGGCCTTTGCGGCAGCGCGGGGATGCTGGGCCAGGGCGGGGCCGCCCAGGCTGAAGGCACCGATGAGCAAGAGGGCAATGCGCGCTGATGTAGGCATGGGTAGGGACCTGGTAGTTTAATCGGGGGCGGCGCCCGTGGCGCCGTGAAGACCAGGCTTATTATAGTGGCGTGCCAATTTTCCCGTCGGCATCAGCTGCTTCCGCTTATTTCGCCGCCGGCCGCACCACGCGCCGGCTGCCGGTGCGGTCGCCCAGCCATTGGACGATTGCCGGCCCGTAGCCGTCGGGCGCCTTGTGTAACTGACAGCTACCGATGCTTGATTGGGTTTATCGACAAGCGAACTGTTCTTCACGGCCTTGCCGAACCGGGTAGCGGCAACATCAACGAACACCGTATGGTGTTCAGATGGCGAGTAGCCCATCAGTGGGTTGTGGATTGCAAATTCGACATCGGCTGGGGAACTCCAGGGGAGGGAAAACTCAGTGCCGAACCGAGTTTCCCGCCTCAACTATACTTACTTGCTTTTAGAAAATCCAAATTCAAGAGATCGTTCCTGAGATGCGGCGATCATCTGAGTGAGCATCTTGATCAACGTATCTTCTTCGTAACTGTTCAGCCTGAATGACCGAAGCAATCCGCGTCATTCGCATTGGTGAAAGCGATGTCGCCTTGTTCGGCCTCCGCCATGCATTCCCACAGCCCGTCTTGATGCAGCGCGATCGAATCGGCATTTCGCAAGTAGAACTCATCGGGATCCAGGCCGTCGATCAGGACCGGACGACGCACGCGCCTTTGTTTTCCGTTGATGAAGATAGTCATGAACTGCGCCTTCTCCCTCTTCTGGGCGGCGGTCAGTTTGCGCTTCGGTTTGGCCATGGCATTGAATGCGATTGTTAACTGTTCGGCCGCTACGCCGATGGCATGATCGGATCGCCAATAAATGCGCGGCGCAGCACTTCCAACATGCTGTGACCCTGTTTGACTTCACCATCATGCACACCATCATTGGGTAAAGGGAAATACAGATAGGCCACTGTCTGCTTCGACGAGTCGGTGAAGATCGCTTGGTCTTTTGCCGCCACGCGCCAGTATGAAAACGTTGGATGGTCGTCCGGGTGCACCGTTAGAAGTACAGCGTCTTGCGGCTAATGTCAGAAAGCAATGGCCCTGGTGTGCCGTGTCTGTCTTTGCGTTGACGCGATTCGAGGATCTGAGCCAGGCTCATGGCGCCTTTGGTCTTTCCGAACGCATTGAAGTAATGATGTCGCTCCAGCCCCGCGTGACGCTGTGCCGGCGTAACGAACTTGATGGCGCTGTGACGATGCTCCTCGTTGTACCAACGCACGAACGTGCCGACCCACTTCCGCGTATTTGCGGACTGCATTAACTAAGGATGCAGTCATCGTCCGATTTATTCGCTCCCTTATCAACCTACAAGGAAATGTTGTACGAATAGGCAACAGATTACCCTCCGCCCTCCGCGAGTTAGGCACGGCACTTCACTACCTGGTCTTTTCTGGTATGATTCGAGCATATTATTAGGACGCCTAACCAAATCAACCAAAGAGGTGCAATATGAACCAACCCGCAAACGCCGTCGGGAACCCGGCCGACGACATTGACGGCCAGCCAGTCCTTTTTCATGACGGCTGCAATCTATGTCTCGATATCGCGCAAACCCTGGAACGCACTATTCCTGGCTTGAGCATCATCGACCTGAGCCTGCATCCTGAATTCAAATTCCGCGCTGTCGCACACGGTGTCGTCGAGTTGCCAAGCCTGGTGGTGGGAACGAAAGTATTGTCGATTGCGCCCCACTCCGAAATCGCCCATATCGGCGCGCAAGAGCACCAGGCCTGAGCGAGCAGCCCAAATGCACGCCCCGGCTTCGATTGAAGCGCTGTTCATTGGCCGCGCCAGGCCGCTGGCACGGAACGGTGAATCGCCCGTATTAAGTGGTATCGTGAAAAGTTCGCTCGAAGAGCCAGTGCAACTTTCCTTTCGAGGCTTGAGCGGCGATGAGCAGGGGGACACGGTCTTTCATGGCGGGCCAGAAAAGGCCGTCCATCAATATGCGAGCGAGCATTACGAACATTGGCGCTCACGCTACCCGGACAGTCGCGTGCCCCTGGTGCCTGGCGCATTTGGTGAAAACCTATCCACCACAGGCATGACGGAAAGCAGTGTCTTTATCGGCGATATTTACCAGGCCGGCACCGCGCTGCTACAGGTTTCGCAGGGTCGCCAGCCATGCTGGAAACTGAACCGCCATCTTGGGCGTCAGGGCGCAGCGCTCGCGATGCAAATCTCGGGCGCCACTGGCTGGTATTACCGCGTTCTCAAGGAAGGCCGGATCGCCCGACACGATCGGCTCGAACTGATACAGCGGCCTTGCCCGGCGTGGCCGCTGGAACGGCTGATCGGCGCGCTCTTTCCCTCGGACCTTGCTGCGGACAACTTACTGGACGAGTGGCTTCAGGCCGCCACCATTGAGCAGTTATCGGCCAACTGGAAAACCACGTTCGCGCGGCGAGTCCAGTCAGGACGTATGGAAGACTGGACGCGCCGCCTTGATGAACCGTAAGCCTGCGCCTCTGAAGGCGCAGGCAACTAGGTTCGCAACGGCCGGAAGCCCGCGCGAACCTCTTCTGAAAAGATCTTTGGTTGTTCCCAGGCTGCAAAGTGCCCGCCTTTGTCGAGCTTGTTGTAATAGATGAGTTTGGGGTATGCCCGCTCGGCCCAGCTGCGCGGCGTGGGATAGAGCTCGTCAGGGTAGACGCTGACGGCGACCGGGATGGTGATTCCCTTGACGCCGAAATACGAGAGCTTGTTCTCCCAGTAGAGACGGGCCGACGAAATTGCCGTGTTCGTCACCCAGGTGAGGGTGATGTTTTCGAGGATGTCGTCGCGGGTGAGGCCGGCGCTCTCCCCTGCGAAGACGCGCGAGATCAGCCGGTAACTGCGCTCGTCGTGGTCGAGGAAATAGGCAGCCAGGCCGACCGGAGAATCGGCCAGGCCGTACATGGTCTGGGGACGCAAGCCCAGCTGGAAGCCATAGCCGATGCCCTTCTGGTAGACGAATTGCAGGCGATCGTAGGCGATCTTCTCGTCAGGCGTCAGACCGGATGGCGCCGGCGCACCTGAGAACGCCAACTTGTCGATGTCGACAGGAATCGCTCCGGGCATGTTGGTATGAATGCCGAGCAATTCTGGAGCAGCCTGCACGGCCATCTCCTCGGTGATGACCGCGCCCCAATCGCCGCCCTGCGCCACGAACTTCGTGTAACCGAGGCGCTTCATCAGCACGACCCAGGCACGCGCGATGTGCTGGGGGTTCCAGCCGGTGGTGCCGGGCTTGCCCGAGAAGCCATAGCCGGGTATCGATGGAATCACCAGATGGAATGCATCCGAGGCACTGCCACCGTGCGCGGTGGGATTGGTCAGCGGTTCGATGATCTTCATCTGCTCGATGATCGACCCGGGCCATCCGTGTGTAACGATGAGCGGCAACGCGTTCTCGTGCTTCGAGCGGATGTGAAGAAAGTGGATGTCCAGCCCATCGATCTCGGTCATAAATTGCGGATGCGAATTCAGCCTCGCCTCCACCTTGCGCCAGTTGTAGTCTTTCGCCCAGTAGCGTGCGAGCGCTTGAATCGTGGCGAGCTGTACCCCTTGCGAATCATCCTTGACGGTTTCCCTTTCCGGCCACCTGGTCGCGTTGATCCGCCTGCGCATGTCGACAAGCTCCGCTTCAGCAATCTTGACCCGAAACGGGCGGATGGCGTTGCCACCGGTTGCCGCACCAGCCATCCCTGGAAACAAGCCGCCCATCCCTGCGGCGGCAATACCCGCGGCAACAGTGCCGACCAGGCGACGGCGATAATAGTTGAGCTCTTTGGTATTCATCGTTACTCCTTTTAGCGCGGCATATGGTTGTCGAATTAAGCGGTGGTAACGCGCACGACCACGTCGATATTGCCGCGCGTGGCCTTCGAATACGGACAAACTTGGTCGGCGGCGTGCGCAATCGCGGTGGCGACATCGTGTGCGAGGCCCGGCACGATGAGGTTGATACGGCCCTGGATGAAGTACGCATCGCCGGTCTGCCCCAGATCCACTTCGATCTCCACGGCCATTCCATCCGGCAGTGTCACATTCTTTTCTTTGGCCACCAGAGCGACTGCGGCGCTGTAGCAGGCCGACCACGCTCCCGCAAATAATTGTTCCGCCATCGGATGGGGCGGGATGGCCTCGAACACGTCTCCCCGTGCGGCACTGTTGCCAGGCGACGAGGTCTTGATGGTCACGTTGCCTCCATGGCCGCCGCTGGCAGTGGTGTTGGATTTGCCGGTGACCAGGACCTTTTCAATTTTGCTCATGGTTATCTCCTTATAGTTGTGCTTGGTATTTTTCACACGCGACGACGTTCCCTGGCCTCCCTGATCGCGTGCATCAGGGAAGCTGGCCGATTCCCCCTCAACTCAGCGCCCGGAAGAAATCGCGGACGTCCGTGATGATGGCTTGCGGTTCTTCCCAGGCCCCAAAGTGGCCGCCGCTGGTGTGATGCCGCCACTGCTTGAGGTTGTAGTAGCGCTGGGCCCAGCGGCGTGGGGCGCTACATACCTCCTCCGGCAACACCGAAATGCCGACCGGAGCCTCGACCACGGGCATGCGCTCGTGCACCGGCGTCCAGGGATGGTGTGCGGCCTCGTAGTAGTACCGCGCCGACGTGCCATAGCTCTGCGTGACCCAGTAGATCATGATCGTGGTCAGCAGATCGTCCTTGGTGAAGCGGATTTCGACGTCGCCGTGGCAATCGCTCCAGCTGCGTTGCTTTTCGACTATCCACGCTGCCAGTCCCACCGGCGAATCGTTGAGCGCCGCCGCGATGGTCTGCGGCTTCGTGCTTTGCAGTGCCGAGTAGGCCGACTCGGCGGAAAAGAAGTGCTGCAGGCGTGCGGCCATCGATGCTTCGTCGGCGTCGTAGTCTTCGGGTGCCGGCAGGCCGCCGCTGAACAGGTCCAGTGGCAGCATCATCGGGAAGTGCACGCCCATCACGCGCTCGGGATAGCGGTGCCCCAGGTCGGCCGTGATCAATGCGCCCCAGTCGGCGCCGTGCGCGGCGAAACGCGGATAGCCCAGCTGTTCCATGAGCGTCACCCACAGCCCGGAGGTGCGCCAGAAATTGATGCCGGTCTGACGCAGCGGCGTAGAAAATCCATGGCCCGGCAATGACGGCACCACCACGTCGAAGGCATCCGCGGGATCGCCGCCGTGCGCGCCGGGATCGCTGAGGGGATCGATCACTTTCCGATACTCCCAGAAGGTCCAGGGCCAGCCGTGCGAAAGGATCAGCGGCTTCGGATTGGGCCCCTTGCCGCGCACGTGAATGAAGTGGATCGGCATCCCGTCGATCTCGGTAAGGCACTGGGGATACGCATTGATTGCGCGTTCCTGCTTGCGCCAGTCGTAGCCGTCGATCCAGTAGGCCACCAGTTAGGCCACCAGTTCCTTGAGGTAGGCGGTGTTGGTGCCGTACTGCCAGTCTTCGTTAGCGAAGTCATCGACCCAACGCGTGCGCTGGAGACGCGCCTGCAGATCGCTGAGCACTTCATCGGGCACCTCAACGCGAAATGGTTTCATTTTCCCTGACTCATGCTTGCTACCGAAGGAGGCTCAGCAATGGCGAATCATGCCGAACAACATATCGGGGCTTTGTACAGATCGAACGCCGGGGTTATACGAAACAGGAGCATATAGCAGTGTAGGCGCTCGCAAAGTTATTGCAAGACCCATTACTCAGTCTGAAACTGCTTGGTCCGAGCTACGCACCGGCCTACTGGACTGCCCCTCTCCGTTCGAAGGATGCGGCAGCGAGTTTGAAGATCCAAAGCGAACTGGCAGCGATGCTCGCTACCAAGGTACCGAAAGTATTTAGTGCCGTTGGCGTTAAAACGCCGCCGACAAAAGCGTCGGAAACTCCGGTCGCTGTCGCCGACTTGGCAGACGCAAGGGAATCCTACAAGCCGCTTGCAATCGAGCGGACGAGCAGGGATTCCCGGACCAGTGCAATTTTTTGCCCCAAACGGCAGGGGCATGATTCTTTCTGATCAAACCGCGCGCTTCATTGTTTACCGCCCGGCTTGCGAAGAATCATAGTGATGATTGGCGTGTTGTCGCCAGTGAAGCGCGCATTGGCGCTCAACGCTGCCCGAAACACCGTCCTGCATATGCGGCACTTGCAGATTTGGAAGGGTGGCCCAAAAATTATCCTGTACGCAAATGCCCTTGCGGCAGTTCGCAGTAGTCGCCGGGCGTGTCGATTCCCACCAGGGTACAGATGCAGCCGTTGCCGTTCTTGGCGGACGTGATCGCGCCCAATTCACGCAGCAGCTCCAGGCCGGCCGCGACAGGCCCACGAGACAGATTCGTCAGTGCGATCAATTGGAATATTCTTGGAATTGTAGTCACGCTTCAATAAAAAAAGCAACTTCTCAGCCTTCTGCGACCGAAATGTCGTGCACTATTGGCTTTTCCGAGACGGGCGGAATCGCTCATTTTGGCTTCAATCCTCCAGCCTGGGGCGCGTTCATCGATTAAAGGAAGAAAGCCCGCTCAGACAAGATCACCTATCCCGAACACGACCGGGTGTGCCATCGCGACCGCACGCTACCTGACGATACCTGGACGAACACTTCGGGCGAGCCCGCATCGAGCCCATATTGAACATTCGCCGTGCGAAGCAGCCGCCCGGGATAGAAAATCCGGGCGTTTTGTGCCGGATGGAGAAGATTGTTTCACTGGCTCTTCTGCGACATTTCATCCAGGAGCGGCGATTACCATGGCCGGCCAGTCATATGCACAAGTTCCCAGATATGCCCGTCAAGATCCTCAAAGCCGTGGGCATGCATGAAGCCGTGGTCGTGTGGAGCGCGTGGCGCCTTGCCGCCGGCCGCCAGGGCTTTTGCCACCAGACCGTCGACTTCCTCACGACTCTCGCAGGACAGGCAAGTCAGCACTTCCGTAACCTCGTGCGCGTTGGCGATCCGCTTGTTCGTGAACGTCTTGAAGAAGTCTTCCACCAGTAGCATGGCGTAGATGCTGTCGTCCGAAATGATCATGCAGGCCGCGTGGTCGTCGGAAAATTGTGGGTTGAAGGTGTATCCCAATGCAGCGAAGAATGCCTTGGACTTGTTCAGGTCCTTGACCGGTAGATTGACGAAAATTTGCTTGTTCATGGTAGTCCCTCATGGTGGATTGAAAGATGCTTCATCCACTACGACGTTCGAACGTCGCCGAAATCGACAGGTCAGCCGAATTTTTCCGACGAACGCCAGGAATACTGGTTTGCAGCGGTCGTTTTTCCTCGTGTATTATCTGCAAAAAGTATGGAGGGAAAATGAAGAAAATAATGTTCTTGATTGCCGTTGCAGTGGCTGGATGCGGAAAAACCTCAGCGCCTGTCAGTCCGCTCGACGCTGCCGCGCGTCGCACCTGCATGGATACCATCGAGTCGCGCGCTGTCAACAGCAAGTCGGTTGACTACACCAACGAAGATCCGGCAGTGGCAAAGGACGCAAAAGGACAGCTGGACGTCTCGATCGCGTTCTCCGCTAAGAATGAGATGGGCATGGCCTCCCGGATGGTCGCGAAGTGCATTGTCAGTCCTGACGGCAAAACCTTGGTCGATATCGCAGTCAAGGAAACGCGGTAGGACGGCGGAACAGAATCACTTCGCCCCGGCCGGCTAGAAGCCGATCTGTCCAGTTGGCCGTGGAATCGGGTAGATCTGCTTTTGCCGCCCGTCGAGATAGCGGAAGCCAGATTCATCGAAATAGCCATCCTCTTCGAGCATCATGCGGACCGTCTTGCCCCATTCCGGCACGGTCGATTCGGCATTAAGCTCGATCGAATAGGCCGTCTTGTAGTGCATCGGGAACTCACCGCTGCCCGGCACGCCGCCCTGCATGTCCCACATGCCGATCGCCGGGCCCGCTGCATGCCCGTGCAGCCCGAGGGGATGCGTGTAGATCGTCGCACCGATGCCCTCGGCTTTCGCCTGGGCCAGTGCAGCGGCCAGAATCTGGTTGCCGCTGCGCCCTTGTTTAAAGTGGCTGGTCAAAATGTCCTGCAGACGGTTGCCGTTGGCGAAAGCTGCTTTCAGCGAAGCCGGAACGTCCTTCTCTCCAGGCTTCAGCACGTAGGCATGCTGTTGCACGTCCGTGTTGAGGCGCAGGTAGCTAATGCCTATGTCGACGTGCAACAGGTCGCCAGGGATGATGATATTGCGCTTGGGACGAACAGCGAAGTTTTTGACTTCAGCTGGGTCGTTTCGCTGTACGGATACGGTCGGGTGGAACCACGTGTCGTAGCCGCTGTCCCGGATTTTCTGGCGGAACCACCATTCAAGGTCTTCGGTCGTCGTCACGCCCGGAGTAATTACCTGTTCCGAGAAACCGTTGGCAATGATCTTGTGGGTTGCATTGACCAGTTGCGGATAGAACTGCATTTCACGGTCGGTGCGTGCCTCCAGCCACATCACGGCCAGCTTTTCAGCTGACACCACCTTGTTCTTGTAGCCAGATGGCAGAGTACGCATGAACTCTGCGTAATCAGTCTGATCCATGCCGTCCGCGTGCCCGTACGCGGCGGAGGTGTTGATGCCAATTCTGGTGGGCATGCGCGTTTTGATGACGTCGGCCAGCGCGTCCCACTGATCGGGGAAACGCCTCATGTCCCACGCGCCCTTGATCGCCGCCCCGACGTCGTAACGTGCGATGGCGAGCTTTTCATACTTCGATGTTTTGGGATTATGGTAGAACACGAGAATCGTGCGGCGGCGTGCATTGAGCCACTCGGCTGGCAGCATGGTTTTAAGGACCGGGTCTTCGTTGTATTCGCGCGAGATGAGGACCCACATGTCGATGTCGTTCTTTTTCATCAGCGCCGGCAGCAGTAGATCGAGGCGTTCTGCCAGGATTTCGTTGACGATGCGCGCCTGGTCTCGTACCGGCAGGGCTTGTGCCTGAGCCGCGCCGGCCGCAATGAGGAGTAGGGATAGCAGAAGCTTTTTCATTTCGAGCGACTCCGTTGTTCTATCGGTTCCCGCCTGCGCGCGAACGACGCTTTTTAGCGTGGGTGGCTGACGAATACAAATACAAAGGCGATGAGCCCCAGCACGATCAGGCCGATGATGAAATAGCGCATCGCTGTCGCCAGCGACTTCACGGCCTTGTTCGCGCCTTCGTTGAGCTTGCCTCGCTTGCTCGCCTTGTTCATGATCGTCCAGAACAGGAAAAACAGGGCGGCGAGCGTGATCAGGTATTTCATGCGCTCGCTATACTCCGCAGTACGCGGTCTTGACCGTCGTGAAGAATTCGGCGGCGTAGGTGCCTTGCTCACGCGAGCCGTAGCTCGATCCCTTGCTGCCGCCGAATGGCACGTGATAGTCGACGCCGGCCGTCGGTACGTTGACCATCACCATGCCGGCCTGAGCGTGGCGTTTAAAGTGGGTGGCGTGTTTCAGCGATTGCGTGACGATGCCGCTCGATAAGCCGAACTGCGTATCGTTGGCCAGGGCCAGCGCGTGTTCGTAATTGTCGGCAGGGATCACGCTGGCGACAGGGCCGAAGATTTCTTCGCGGCTGATGCGCATGGCGTTGCTGCAGTCGGTGAACAGGGCAGGGCGCAGGTAGAAGCCCGGCGTGGCGCATTCGATGCGTTCGCCGCCAAATGCCAGCGTGGCGCCTTCGTCGCGGCCGATGCGGATGTAGTCCAGGTCCTGCTCAAGCTGGCTTTGGTCGACGACCGGGCCGATGTCGGTGCCGGCCGCAAGTGCATCGCCGATCGTCAGGCTTGCCAGCTTTTCTTTTACTGCCGCCACAAATGCCGGGTAGATGCCTTTCTCGACGATCAGGCGGCTCGATGCCGTGCAGCGCTGGCCGGTGGAGTAGAACGAGCCTTGCACGGCGCAGTTGACGGCCGTGGCGAGGTCGGCGTCATTCAGCACGACCATCGGGTTCTTGCCGCCCATTTCCAGCTGCATCTTGGCGAGGCGGCCAATCGCTGCCTGCGCTACCTTCGCGCCGGTTCCGACCGAGCCCGTGAAGCTGATCGCGTTCACGCGGCGGTCGTTGAGGAATGCCTGGCCGACCACGCTGCCGCGGCCCATCACGAGGTTGAACACGCCATTCGGCAAGCCGGCGCGGCTGATGATTTCTGCCAGCGCCCAGGCGCTGCCGGGAACCAGTTCCGCTGGCTTCAACAGTACGCAATTGCCGTAGGCGAGGGCGGGGGCGATCTTCCATGCAGGAATCGCAATCGGGAAGTTCCATGGGGCGATGATGCCGACCACGCCGACCGGCTCGCGCGTGATCTCGATATCCAGGTTGGGCCGTACCGACGGCAGCTTGTCGCCGCGCAGGCGCAGGCATTCCTGCGCGAAGAACTTGAAGATGGTGCCGGCGCGGCCCGCTTCGCCGATGCCTTCGACGCGGGTCTTGCCTTCTTCGCGCGACAGCAAGGTGCCGAGTTCTTCCTTGCGGGCGATGATTTCGGTGCCGATCTTGTCGAGCGCGTCGGCGCGCATCTGGATGTTCCACAGGGCCCAGCCAGGCGCTGCCGCGGCGGCGGCGGCGATCGCCAGCTGCGCCTGCTGCGCGTCGGCCTGCGTGTAGTGGCCGATCACGTCATTGGTGTTCGATGGGTTGATGTTCGCGGTGCTGCTTGCGCCGTCAACCCAGGCGCCGTCGATATAGTTCTGCTTCATTATTGTCCTATTGTTTGGTGAGGATCTGCCAGGTCCAGGCCGCCATGGTCTTGCGCGCCTTCGCACCCCCTAACGCGAATTGCTGGTCGTTGCCGGAAACGTTGGCGACAACGGTAACGGTATTGCCGTCCAGCTTGCGATGGTAGGCGATGACCTTGTCGTTGGCAGTGTCGATGAACTCCAGCGTGCCGCCGTACTGGCCGTTCCACAGCGCCTTGTTGTCTTTCTTCAGCTTGAGCAGGTTTTTGTAGAAGCCTTCCAGCGGGTAGTTTTTCCAGTCGATCTGGTCTTTCTCGAAGAACGCGAGGCGCTTGTCGAGGACCGATTCCTGGCCGCTGTAGATCAGCGGCATGCCGGGCAGGGTGGCCGCGAGCACAGCCATCGTCTTGAATGCCGGGCCGTACAGCTCGGTATCGCTGCCTTGCCAGGAGTTGAAATCGTGGTTGTTGGTGAAACGCATCCGGTAGGCGTGCGCCGGGAATACCTTATCCGGATGCGTGAACACGCGCTTGAGTTCGTCCGCGTCGGCTTTGCCTTGGGCGACCTGTTTCATCACGTCGGCCAGGTCCCAGCCGTAGGTCATGTCGAAGGCTTGTTCATGCAGCTTCGGTTCGGCCCATTCGGCCAGCATGAACACCGGCTTGATCTTGTCGAGCTCGGCGCGCGCCTGGTTCCAGAACGGAATCGGCAGCAGGCCGGCGACGTCGCAGCGGAAGCCGTCGAGGTCGGCTTCGCGTACCCAGAAGCCCATCGCGTCGGTCATTGCCTTCCAGACTTCCGGCTTGGTGTAGTCGAGCGCGACAACGTCGGTCCAGTATTCGGGTTCGGCGCCTTCGTGGAAGGTGACCGGGTAGATTTCACCTTTTTCGTTTTTCTTGTACCAGTCGTTGTGCTGCGTGACCCACGGGTTGTCCCACGCGGTGTGGTTGGCCACCCAGTCGAGGATGACGCGCATGCCCAGGCCGTGCGCCTGTTTCACCAGGCGCTTCATGTCGTCCATGGTGCCGAATTCGGGATTGACTGCCGTGTAATCGCGCACGGCGTAGTAGCTGCCGAGCTTGCCTTTGCGGTTCTTTTCGCCGATTGCTTGCACCGGCATCAGCCACAGGATGTCGACGCCCATCTTTTTTAGCCGCGGAAGGTGGGTGGCAAACGCATTTATCGTGCCTTCCTTCGTAAATTGGCGTATGTTGACTTCATAGATGTTCGCGTTGCGCGACCATTCGACGTGGTTCGCCGCGGCGGGGGCTGCAGGTGCAGGCGTTTTCGCATGGACCAGGGGAGCGCCTGCGGCGCACAGTGCAACAATCAGGGAAGCGAAACGGCGCGCGGCGAATCTCATCTGTGTCACCTTATGTCAGCAGTAAAAGAAATTAGTTGCGGTGAGAATAATACACGCTGGCGAGGGGCGCCGATACGTGGGCTAGAGGGAAGATGGGCCTGTCAGGTGGTTCAACGGATAAGCTTGGTTTAAAGCAAGCTGCGCTTATGTGTGGTAACTGACGGAACTCAGGGGGAAATTGGGGGATAAAGGGGCATGTCGAAAGATTAATTCCGGATCACAGTCATGAAAGCATCCTGCCTCGTTGTCGTCGTCCTCAGCGCTTGCGCTGGGCTGGCGCATGCCCAGTCGTCCGTGTCGGTCTACGGTGTGCTCGAAGCGGACGGCGTGATCGAAGGCGCCTGTTCCGACTGCGCGCCGCAGCATGACGGTCTGTCGGTACTGAAGCCCTATAGTTTTCGTTACCTGAGTTTGCTGGGCGTTGGCGAAGCCTTCGACGGCGTCGCCGAGGCGCCGTTTGCGCTTGGCGCCAAGCGTGAGGGAAAGCGTATCACCGGCAGCGTCCAGTACTACACCAGGGAAAACGACGGCGGCTCGTCTGTCGCGCGCTACGGCATCATCGACTCACGCGGTAACGCCTCCGGCAATCGCGCCTGGGGCGTGTCATTAGGCCTGGAGCGCAGCGGGGTGATGATGCGCATCGCGCACCAGAACAAGAACGTCGCGAAGATCGTGCCGGCCATGTCGTTCGGGAATAACATGTCGGCGAAGAACAGCGTCATCGCCGCGAATATCAAGCTCGGCGCCGCCAAGGTGTACGCCGCCTATAGCGCCAGCCGCGGCTGGGGCAGCTCGCCCTTGTGGAACCCGGACAATCCTTACGGTGCATCGCTCAGCGCGACGCCGTCAACGGACAGCCGCGACAAACTGATTGGCATCGCGTTGCCGATGGGCGAAACGACCTTCCTCGCTTCATTCATCCGCAAGAACGACCGCGACCTGGCCAACTATGACGCCGACCAATTCGCGCTCGGCGCCACCTACGCGGTCTCGCGCCGTACCGACTTCTACACCACATGCTCGGTGACCAAAATCCGCAGCATCGCGGGCCAGGCCATCCACAGTTCTGTTATGCCGGGCAGCAAGAACGCTGCCATTAACGTCGGCATGCGGCACGCTTTCTGATTGCCTCGTGCGCCGCCTGGCGCAAAGAAAGCGTAGCCTGTTTTAACAAATCCACTCACCGTCGTTGGAGGCAGTATGTCTGGCAATAGCACCTTAGATCCCGATAATTTCCCCGAGAGCCCGGACCGCGTCCTTGGACGTGGCCATGGCACCGGCGCGCTCGGGCCGAGCGATTCTTCCGACAGCGGCAGCGACATCGCCGGCGGCCCTGGCCTTGGCCTGGATCTCGAGCGGACCGAATCGCTTGACCTTGGCGGCGGCACCACCTCCGACATGGACACCAGCAGCGCTGGCGGCGCAGGCCCTGACGTGGGCGACGCCAACCTGGACAGCGACAGCGATTCAAGCGGTACCGGCGAGCGCGCCTCAGCGGGCCGCGACAGCATCGCACGTGACGGCGCCGACATCGATGTCGATCACATCGAGACGATGCCGACCGAAGCGCTGAGCGAGGACGATATTGAATTTCTCGGCAGCGCTCCGCCGGGCGAGCATACCGGCCGCCGCGAGGATGCTGGCCGCAAGTAAAAGCCAGTCCCCCGGGGCCTTCGCGGGAAGGACGAGGAGCAAAACGCCAGGCCGCGCATGCTTGCACGGCCTGGCGTTTTTACGTGCGCAGTAATCAGGCGAGGTGTGTTTTGAAGAAGTCGATGGTGCGCTTCCATGCCAGTTTGGCGGCGGCTTCATCGTAACGCGGTGTCGTGTCGTTGTTGAAGCCGTGCTGCGTTCCCGCGTAGATGAAGTGCTGGTAGTCCACCTTGTTGGCCTTGAGCGCTGCTTCATACGCCGGCCAGCCCGCAAGGATGCGTTCGTCGTGCTCGGCGTCATGGATCAGCAAGGGCGCCTTGATCTTCTTGACGTCCGCCGCTGGCGCCTGCTGGCCGTAGAACGGCACGGCTGCATCGATATCCGGGACGGCCGTCGCCAGATAGTTCGCAATGCCGCCGCCGTAGCAGAAGCCGACCACGCCGACCTTGCCGCTTGCGTTCGGAAGTTTTTCGATGACCTTGGTGGCTTCGACGAAGTCGGCGCGCGTTTTTGCCTGGTCCAGCTTGCCGAATAGCTCGCGTGCCTTGTCTTCATCGCCGGGGTAGCCGCCGAGCGGGAACAGGGCGTCGGGCGCGAACGCGATGAAGCCTTCAAGCGCGACGCGGCGGGCGATGTCTTCGATGTGCGGGTTCAGGCCGCGGTTTTCGTGCACCACCAATACGGCCGGCAGCTTGCCTTTGGCGTTGGCCGGCTGGACCAGGTAGCCACGCATTTCGCCGTAGCCGTTTGGCGACGGGTAGGTGACGTAGCTGGTCTTGATGCGCGCATCGGTTGGCGCTACCTGCTGGGCAGCCCAGCTTGGCGACAGGGCAGCGAGCAAGCTGGCGGCGGTCGCGCCGCCTACCGCGTAACGGCTGGCCGAGGACAGGAAGCCGCGGCGGTCAATCTGGCCGTGTACATACTGGTCGAACAGTTTCAGTAATTCTGGATCGAAGTCGTTTGCGGTCTTGCGCGTCATTGCCGGTCTCCTTGTTATTGGTCGGATTCTCAGGACTTGCTCTGCTTGAGAATCGATGATAACGCGGTTTTCATCCGCACACGCATAGACGACGATGCGAGGTGAGCCGGAGATGTGGTCTATTATGCGCGAAGCTTAGTGAGCCTTCGACAGGATCAGCAGCCAGCGGCTGAACAGCAGGATCTCGACGTGGCCTGGCTCGACGCCGGTATCGCATTCGATGAACGGGTTGACCGCATAGAAGCGCTTGCGGAAATCGCGCGTCACCAGCATTTCGCGACGACCGAAGCGGATCATGAAAGGAGTTGGGGCGTATTCCATACCGAAGGTGCTGTTCAAGGTGGTCATGACAAGGTCCTTTAAAGGTTTGCGTTGATCGAGTGATTCCAGAATAGCACAGCCACTGTATAAATCCACAGCTACTGTACGAATAAACAGTTATTTTTAGATGTGTGGTTTTTTGACCAACTGCCGGAATCGATGTCTCCATGAAAGAAGTTTACCCCCGCGTTCACAAGTTCATTGCCGCGCGCCTGACCCCCGGTGAAGAACTGGGCCTCCATTTCACGGTCGGCATCGCGCTGATGCTGTGCGCCGCCTGGGTGTTCGGCGGCATTGCGGAGGAAGTCGTCGACGCGGAAGAGATCACGATCCTGGATGAATGGCTTGCGCGCTGGTTCAACGCGCGCGCCACGCCCGCCTTTACGCAGGCGATGCTGTACCTGACGCACGCTCACAATACGGCCGGCATGCTGGTCATGACGAGCGTGCTCGGCATTTATTTTTACCTGCGCAAGGCGCCGTACTGGCTGCTGGCGCTGCTTGTTTCGGTGCCGGGTGGAATGCTGCTGAACGTCGTGCTCAAGCATATTTTCCAGCGCGCACGACCGAGCCTGGACAACCCGCTGCTCACCTTGACCACCTACAGTTTCCCCAGCGGGCACACGGTCGCGGCCACGCTGTTGTATGGGCTGGTCGCGGCGTACCTGGTCTGTGTCGCAAGCCGCTGGAAGGCGCGCTGCCTGATCGTGCTTGGCGCGTGCGTGATGGTGGGCCTGGTGGGCCTGAGCCGCATGTATCTGGGCGTGCATTACCTGAGCGATGTGCTGGCCGCAATCGCCGAGGGATGCGGCTGGCTGGCCGTCTGCATTACCGGGGTGTCGACCTTGCGCCGGCGCCGCGCCGCCCGGGCGACCGCCTGAAACGCCATCCGTGTGGCCGGTCAGGACGAAGTCGGGGTAATGTTGGCACCTTGCGCCGGCGGAAACCGCGAAGCGCGTCCCGAGGAGTTGACATGCGTACCCTGGTTCACTTGTCCGACCTTCATTTTGGCCGGGTCGATGAGGAATTGTTGGTCCCGCTTCGCGACCTGGTGCACCGCATCGCGCCGGACGTGGTGGTGGTGTCGGGCGACCTGACCCAGCGTGCCAGGAGCGGGCAGTTCGAGCAGGCGAAGGCCTGGCTCGATACCTTGCCCGGGCCGCAGATTATCGTGCCCGGCAATCACGACATTTCGCTGTACAACGTGTTCCGCCGCTTCGTGTTGCCGCTCGACCGCTTCAAGCGCTATATCACCGATGAGCTCGAACCGGTGTACATGGACGATGAGATCGCAGTGATGGGTGTTAACACCGCGCGTTCGCTCACGTTCAAGGACGGGCGCGTGAACCACGAACAGGTGGCGGCGATCCGCGCCAGGCTCGGCGGGCTGGACCGCCATATCACGCGCATTGTCGTTACCCACCATCCGTTCGACCTGCCGGCGCATGCAGATGAAGGGGACCTGGTCGACCGTGCGCCGATGGCGATGGCGGCGTTCTCCGAGTGCGGCGTCGATTTGCTGCTGTCGGGGCACATGCACGCCAGTCATTCGGGCAGTACCGCGGACCGCTATCAGATGAGCGAGTACGCGGCGCTGGTGGTCCAGGCGGGTACGGCGACATCAACCCGCGGACGCGGCGAGGTGAACTCTTTTAACGTGGTGCGGGTCGAACATGACAAGGTGGAGGTCGATCGCTACGGCTGGGATATGGTGGGGAAGATGTTCTCGGTGATCAGTACCGAGAAGTTTCTTCGGTCAGGGAATGTGTGGGCCGCGCACACGGATGGCTTGTACGCGGCAGGGTTGTGAGGGCAGGTACCGTCGCCGCCCGATCAGATAAGGTGCATGCGCCGGTCAGATCCAGTATTCGGTCAGCCGCGCGGCCCATTCCTTGAGGCGGTCCGCCCATGGCCGGTCGCGCCATTTTTCCAGTGTCACTTGCTTCGAATCGCGCAAATCTTCGTTGAACGCGCTCTCCATCTCCGTCCCGAAGGCGGGATCAAGCACCACAACGTTGAGCTCGTAGTTGTGCAGGAAGCTGCGCCGGTCGATATTGGCCGACCCGACCGTCGACCACGATCCGTCGATCACCGCCGCCTTCGCGTGCAGTACCGCGACCTGCAGTTCGTAAATCTTCACGCCGTTTTCCAGCAACTCGTCATAAAACGCCCGTCCCGCGTGGAACACCAGTCCATGGTCGGTGACGCCCGGCAGCACCAGTTTGACGTCCACGCCGCGCCGCGCAGCCGCGCTGAGTTCGCGCACGATCTGCGGGTCCGGAACAAAGTAAGCCGACGTAACATGGATCGATTTCTTCGCTTCCCGGATCGCCACCACGAACGATTTGTAAATCTCGGAATCCCGCCCCGGCTCGGTGGCAAGCACGCGCAGCACCTTGTCGCCCGCCGGCGCAAGTTTCGGGAAGTACTCGCGCTGCGGCAGTTCGCCTGCTTCTTGCTGCACCCATGCATTGATGAAGGTCCACTGCAAAGCGGCGACAGCCGGCCCGTCGATCTTGATGTGCGTATCGCGCCAGCCGACATCCTTTGCGTTGACCGTCGCCGGTGTGCGGCGCGAACGGAAGAAGGAGCTGTTGGCGTAGGTGCTGCTGATGTTGAGGCCGCCCGTAAATGCCGCACGCCCATCAACGATCATCAGCTTGCGGTGGTCGCGGTTGTTGATTTCCCATTTGCCGCCGCGCGCCGCGGGATTGACCGGGTTAAACGCAATCAGGCTGATGCCCGCATTGCGCATGCGTTCGAAGAACTCCTTCGGCGTGCCGATGGTGCCGACGCTGTCGTACAGTACGTTGACGGTGACGCCTTGTTTCTGCTTCTCGATGAGAATGTCGGCAAACTGTATGCCGATTTCATCCTGGTCGAAAATGTAGGTCTCGAGGTTGATCGTGGTCGTGGCGGCCTTGGCCGCTTCCATCATCGCGCGCATGGTTGCCGGGCCATCGAACAGCAGCGTTACCTTGTTGCCGGCAATAAGGGGCACGCCGGTCGCCGCTTCTTCCAGCACCGCCAGTTCCTTGAGGTCGGGCGCCGCATGCGCCCAACGTCGCTTCAACAGCTCGGCTGCCTGTTTCCCCTGCAATCGGCCTTTCGGCGTCGCAACGGTCGGATTTGCCTTGGCGACCGGGGTTTGATTGAATTCGGACGAATCAGGCAGTGAGGCGCAAGCCGCCATGCTTGCCCCGACCACCAATGTTGCCAACGAGGTGGCCAACCAGCGCGCGACGTTCATTTTGTTCCCCTTGCTTGAATGCCGGGCTCGCCCGGCGCACTATCTTTTGGCCCAATGAAAAATTGGATCGGCGCGGCCACAAAGCGCCGACCCAGGCTTTGGAGCAACTGAATCCCCTGGTCGAAATGGATTTCACGGGCGCGTAGCGCCACCCACAGCGCCAACCCGAAGCTGACCACGAGGTTGACGGTGCCAATGGCGAAGAAGCCGGCCACCGACAGCGCCACCAGGCGCCAGGTGACGTTGTTGTCGAGCGCCACCATCGCGGTGGAGAAATTGGCGGCGGAGAAGGTGACGTGGCGAATGTCGAGCGGCAGCCCGAGCAGGTAGCCAAGCGTGCCCATCGTGCCAAGCAGGATGCCGAAGAAGAAGTTACCCATCAGGCCGCCGAGATTGTTCTCGACATAGGCGGCAAAGCGCGGCATGCGTTCCGGTCCCAGCAAGCGTCCGAGCCGGCGCAGCTGCGACACGCGCTGCGCCATGCGCGTGTACAGCGCCTTGTTGTCGTAGTAGCCGGAAATCAGGCCGGCGACGAACAGGCAGACGCCGGCAATCGCCGCGTAGAACAATGCCAGGCTGTTAAGCGGGTCGATGTCGTGCAGTAAGCCAAGCGCCTTCTGGGGTGTGACAAGGTGCTTGCCCGTCATCCATTGCCAGCCGTACGCAATCGCCCATGCGCTTGGAATCACGGTCGCGAGGTTGCCGAACACCGCGATGGTTTGGGTGCGGAACACCTTGTTGACCAGTTCGGCCATGCTGTCGATGTCGAGGTGGCGGCCTTCCTTGACCGATAGTTCGGCGGCAATGCGGGAGGCCGTCATCGCGGGCTGCTTGGTGGCGATCGTGAAGTGCAGTATATGGATCAGCACGAAGCCGAGCGAGTAGTTCATGCTGAACAGGAACGCCTCAACCAAGGGCGCGGCGCGCAGGTAGCCGAACAGGATCTTGATCAGCGCCATCACGCCGACGATGAAGCCGGCGCCCGCGGAGGACAGGAACATGTGCCCGAGCTGGCCGCGGGTATCGGCAATGTAGTGTTCGCCGGTGCGGCTGGCATTTTCGGTGACGTTGCGCGCCAGCAGGTCGATGTTGTCCGCCACCAGGTCGCGCATCACGTATTTATTGTTGTGCGCTTCCACCAGTTCGCGCGCCAGCGAGATGGCTGCGGCCCGGTGCGGTGTGGGCGGCGCGACACTGGCCAACGCTGCATCGCTGGCGATGATGTCCAGGTCCAGCGTGGGCACGGCCGGCAGTTCTCCGCTGACGTCGACCAGGAACAGCAGCTTGCGCAGCCGCTCGATGCTCTGGCTCAGTGCGACCAGCAGGTAGGTCAGTGCAACGCTGGTGCCCTGGCTCGATGCATTGCGGCGGATCTTGGCCACCACGGTATCGCACTGGTCGAGCATGACCAGCAGGTGCTTGGCGTCGTCCAGGTCGCCCTCGGCGCCATCCAGCAGGCGGGCATAGCCGTCGAGGTAGTCGTTGACCTCGATGTTCTGCATCAGGAAGGGCGAGTCGAAGTCCTCGATCGCCGCATGGCTGCGGATCAGGCGCGGCTCCAGGCCCAGTGCGCAGACGCGGCAGGAGAGGGTGCGGATCGCTTCCAGCATGCCCAGCACGGTTGCCTGGCGCACCTTGGCCGGCGCTGCATCCGCGACAGGCGGGGCGTGGTTCACGACGTCGAACAGTTCCAGCCAGTACACCGCCGGGACGGCATTCACCCACAGGTAATCGGTCTCGACGTACAGCACCTGGTCGATCGCGTCCGCCAGATAGGTGTCGCCCAGCGCGGGCGGCAGGAAACGGTAGGCGAAGCGCGCCTTGAGCTCGGTGACGAAGCCATCGTTGGAGAGGATGCCGATGTCCGTGTAGAGGCTGGCATGGCGGCGGCTTTCGAGCAGGCGTGTCATGTAGCTGTGCAACGCCGACGCTTGCGCGGGCTGGCCCTTCAGCAGCTGGCACAGCAGGCGCACGCGCTGGATGGCGTACTCGGTATCGCGTGGCCGGCGCGGGCGCAACTGGTGCACCAGCTCGACGAGAACGTCGATACGGTCACTGTGGGGATCGATCCGTTCAAGGGTGGAAAGCATGGCCGGCGAGACATTTGATACTAAAGATACAGTGTACTTCGCTTACGCCGGGAACTTTGTTCGGTAGCGTACAAACTCAGCCATAGAAGCCAAGCGCTGCACGCGCTAAGGCCATCGGTTACACTTTAAAAGGACGCATGGGCTGCCGACAGAGCGGCGCGCGGAATCACAACTATTGGGGAAGAATATGTACCTGACTTATTTCAAGGGACAATGGGCCGAAGGCAATACACCCTTGTTTGGGGCGATGGATCACAGCGTATGGCTGGGCTCGTCCGTGTTCGATGGCGCGCGCGCCGTGCGCGGCCACCTGCCTGACCTGCGCCTGCACCTGAAGCGGGTCATCAAGTCCGCGCAGCAACTCGGCCTGAACTGTCCTTACACCGTCGATGAGATGGAAACGCTGGTGCGCGAGGGCGTCGCCAAATTCCCGGCCGATGCGGAGCTGTACATCAGGCCGCTTGTGTACGCCGCCGACGGCTTCCTGATTCCCGATGCGGACAAGAGCGGTTTCGCACTGACCTTGTTCGACGCGCCGATGCCCGCGTTCAGCGGATTTTCCGCCTGCCTGTCGGCGCTGCGCCGTCCGGATTCGAGCATGGCGCCGACCGACGCCAAGGCCTCGGCGCTGTACGCCAATACCACCCGCGCATTGCGCGAAGCGAAAGAGCGCGGTTACGACAACGCCGTCGTTCTGGACAGCCGCGGGAAGGTTGCCGAGTTTGCGTCGTCGAACCTGTTCCTCGTGACTGCGGCGGGGGAAGTGGCAACGCCGGTGCCGAACGGAACGTTCCTGGCCGGCATTACACGGGCGCGCGTGATGGCGTTGCTGGAAGAGGCGGGTGTCAAGGTGGTTGAGCGTACCGTCGAGCCGGCGGAGCTGGACAGCGCAAAGGAGATTTTCAGCACCGGTAATTACGCCAAGGTTACGCCCTGCGTGCGGTATGAGGAGCGCACCCTGGAGGCCGGGCCGGTCGCGACGCTGGCGCGCGACCGGTACCTGGCCTTTATGGAACAGGAGTAAGCATTGGGGGTGTTCGACATGCCCAAGGATTGAAGCGCTTATTTCGCCTTCGGGATCGCGGTCGGCTTGATGTCGCCGCAATCGACGCCGAGCCAGCGTCCGCTTGCATCCATGTTCATCGTTTCCGGCTTTCCGCTGGCGCTGGTGGTGACCTTCATCTTCATCGAATAATCGGAGTCGCTGTTGAAGGTCACCTGGCCGTCGCCGTTGGCGTCGGGCTTGCTGCAACGGAACGATACCTTCATCGTATTGCCCACCACCGCCGAGCGCTTGTGGGTGCAGTTTCCAACTTCCTGCATGGGCATCGTGTTGGCCGCCGCCATCTCGCGCGTCATGCACATCTTGACCGACATGCTGCCGCCGGCGCCAACAGTGGGCATCTGCATGCCATTTTTCGCCATCATGTCCTGCATCTGCTTGCGCTGCTCGGGCGTCATCTGCGCCATCTGCTCATGCACCATCGCCATCGCCTGTTCCAGCTGGCCATTGCTGCTTTGCATCTTGTTATTGATCTCCCACAAACCAGGCTTCATGTTTTGCGCAGAACATGGCAACGCGATAAAAATCGCCGAGCTTATAACGGCAAGTGCGGTAAGTCGGACTGGCATGGATGACTCCTGGTGTGGGTTGCTTATCCCGTTAGCATAGCCGAAATCGCACGCCAGCGGCCTCGTCACGTATGCATACAAAAGAGGTTTCCCGACCTTGCTGCGTATGGCATACTTTTCTCCCGTCACTTATTACCGATAGGAAGCATCACGTGAAACTACTCACCGCCTTCATGCTCAGCGCCGGCATCCTGACGCCCGCTTTCGTTTCTGCCGCTGGCGCACCAGCGGCCCCGGCCGCGGTAAAATCCGCACGGCTTGCCGCCCCTGTCAAAGTGACGACAGTTGAAGGCATCACCGAATATCGCCTGGGTAACGGCATGCGCGTGCTGCTGTTCCCTGACGCAAGCAAGCCGACCCTGACCACCAACATCGTCTACATGGTCGGCTCGCGCCACGAAAACTACGGCGAGACCGGCATGGCGCACTTGCTGGAGCACCTGCTGTTCAAGCCGACCGCCAACTTCGGCATCAAGAAGGGCAGCAAAACCCCGGTTGAAGTGCTGAACTCGACCGGCGCCGAATTCAACGGCACCACCTGGTACGACCGCACCAACTACTACTCGACCTTCCCGGCCAACGAGGAAAACCTCGCGACCATGCTGGCGCTCGAGGCAGACCGCATGATCAATTCGCCGATCGACCAGAACGACCTGTGGAATCCAAAGACCCAGAAGGGCGAGATGACGGTCGTACGTAACGAATTCGAGATGGGCGAGAGCGATCCGATCGGCGTGACCACCGAGCGCCTGCAGGCGGTCGCCTTCGACTGGCACAACTACGGCAAGTCGACCATCGGCGCGCGCTCCGACATCGAGCAGGTCAACATCCCGCGCCTGCGCGCCTTCTACAAGAACTACTACCAGCCTGACAATGCGGTGCTGATGGTGGCCGGCCGCTTCGATGAAGCCAAGGTGCTCAAGCAGGTCAATGAAAAATTCGGACGCATTCCGAAGCCGGCCCGCACCATCCAGCCAACCTACACCGCCGAACCAACGCAGGACGGCGAACGCTCCGTGACCGTACGCCGCAACGGCGGCACCCAGTTCGTCGGCGCCGGCTACCACGTCGCGCCGTCGGGCCATGCGGACGAGGCGGCGCTGTCGCTGCTGGCGCGCATCATGGTCGATGCGCCAGGCGGCCGCCTCCACAGGGCGCTGGTCGAAACCAAGCTCGCCACCAAGGTGCAGGTCGATGCCGTCAACAACCTGGAACCGAGCTACCGCATCTTCGGCGCCGTCGTGCCGAAAGACGTGAAGCTCGACGCGACCCAGGACGCGATGCTCAAGGTGCTGGAAGACCTGAAGTCGCAGCCGATCACCGAAGCCGAAGTCGCGCGTGCGCGCGTCGCGATCAACAAGCAGATCGAACTGGCCACCAACGACACCGCCCAACTGGCGATCGCGCTGACCGAATCGATGGCAGCCGGCGACTGGCGCCTGTTCTTCCTCGAACGCGACCGCACCGAGAAGACCACCGCGGCTGACGTGCAGGCTGTGGCGCTGAAATACCTGAAGCCGACCAACCGCACCCTCGGCCGCTTCATCCCGACCGACACCGTGGACCGCACCGAAGTACCCGGCACGCCGAATATCGCGGCGCTGGTGGACGGCTACAAGGGCCGCGCGATGGTCGCGCAGGGCGAGGCATTCGACCCAAGCCCGGCCAACATCGAAGCGCGCACCGAACGCTTCACGCTGGCGAACGGACTGAAAGGCGCGCTGCTGCCGAAGAAGACCAAAGGCGGCATGGTCAGCGCCAACCTGGTGCTGCGCACCGGCACCGTCGACAGCCTGAAAGGCAAGGCCGACGCCGGCGCATTCGCAGCGTCGCTGCTGATGCGCGGCACCGAGCGCCTGTCGCGTCAGGAAATCAAGGATGCCTTCGACAAGCTCAAGGCGCAGGTAGCGGTAGGCGGCGGCGCCGAAGGCGTCAGCGCATCGGTCACGACCACGCGCGAGAACCTGGCCCCGGCCATGGCCTTGCTGGCAGAAGTGCTGCGCAAGCCTGCGTTTGCCGACAGCGAGTTCGCCGAACTGCAGCGCGAGCGCATCGGCCGCATCGAGCAGGACATGCCCGAACCGCAGCCGCTCGCATTTAACGCGTTCCAGCGCCTGCTCGACGCTACGCCGGAAGGCCACGTCAAGCACGTCGAGACGCTGCCGCAGAAGCTGGCGCTTGTGCGCGCGCTGAAGGTGGAAGACGTCAAGGCATTCCACTCGTCGTTCTACGGCGCGGGCGACGCGACCTTCGCGGCGGTGGGCGACTTCGATCCGAAGGAAGTCAAGGCGCAGCTCGCGACCCTGTTCGGCGACTGGCGCGCGGCGCAGCCGTACGTACGCATCCCGGGCACCATCAAGAACGCCGTAGGCGAAAAGATCGCGCTCGCAACGCCGGACAAGGCAAACAGCGTCCTCGTCGCGGTGCACCCGATGCTGCTGAAGGACGACGCGCAGGCATTCCCGGCGCTGCTGATGGCGAACCACATGCTGGGCGGCGGCGCACTGCGCAGCCGTCTCGCGGACCGTATCCGCCAGAAGGAAGGCCTGTCGTACGGCGTCGGTTCGCAGCTGAATATCCCGGCGCGTGACCCGGCCGGCCTGTGGCTCGCGTACGCCATCAGCGCCCCGCAGAACACCGCCAAGGTGGAAGCGGCGCTGCGCGAAGAAATCGACCTGGCGATCAAGGAAGGCTTCACCGCCGCTGAACTGGCCAAAGCGAAGAAGGGCTGGAAGCAGGGCGAGGAAGTGTATCGCACCGAAGACGGCTCGCTGGCCGGCCGCCTGGCCAACTACCTGACGCTGGACCGCACGATGGCCTTCGACAAGGACCTCGAAGCCAAGGTAGCTGCGTTGACGGTAGCGCAGGTAAACGAAGCGCTGCGTACCAACCTGAAGCCAGCCAGCGTCTCGATCGTCAGCGCCGGCGACTTCGCCAAGTCCGGCAAGCCATCCGAAGCAAAGAAGTAATCTGAAGTAGGCCGGCAACACCTGTTTTCGGCCGGGCAAGTCCCGGCCGAAAACATCCCCCATCCCATTTCCGCCCCAACACGTTTGACCCGGGACGTGGCCACATGACAAATGTCAGGCCGCGATCATGGCACTTGCTTCTGGCGCCGCCCCGCAGCGATCCACATACTGACCTCACACCAACATGAAAGGGATGTATGAAAACGATCACCGTAAAAGCGATATTGTCCATGTGCGTGCTGGCTTGCCCGGCGGCGGCCTTTGCTGCGGCTACGCTGGTACAGGACGTCCGCGTCTTCGACGGCAAGCAGGTGCACCCGAAGCGTTCGGTGCTGATCGAGAACGGCGTGATCGCCAATGCGGACTACCGCGGCGCGGCGCCAGCCGGTGCGCGGGTTGTCAGCGGCGCCGGCCGCACCTTGCTGCCAGGGCTGATCGATGCGCACGTACACGCCTACCGCCATTTCGAGCTACCGCTGCTGTTCGGGGTCACCACCCAGGTCGATATGTTCACCGGCGTGCAGGCCATGCAGCAGATCACCCGCGCGATGGCGGCCGGTGAGAACCGCGACCAGGCCGACCTGTTTTCCGCCGGAACGCTGGTCACAGCGGCGGGCGGCCATGGCACCCAGTTCGGCATGCCGATTCCAACGCTGGCAAAGCCGGCCGAAGCGCAGGCGTTTGTCGACGCCCGGATTGCCGAAGGCTCGCACTTCATCAAGATCGTGCTCGAAGAAGGCCATGGTGAACACAAGATGCAGAGCCTGGACCTGGCAACGGTAAAAGCGGCGATCGATGCAGCCCACCGGCGCGGCAAACTGGCCGTGGTTCACATCAGCACCCTGGCCAACGCGCGCGCCGCACTCGATGCCGGGGCCGACGGCCTGGTGCACCTGTTCATCGGCGATCGGATCGGCCAGCAGGAAGCGGCCGCGTTTGCTCGGCTGGCCCGCGCAAAGGACGCCTTCGTCATCCCGACCTTCACGGTACTGGAGAGCTCTGCCGGCGTGCGGGTACCGCCGGTCGGCGCCGACAGCCCGCTCGCCGGCCTGCTCGACAAGGAGCAGCAGGTGCCGCTGACATCGAGCTACGGCCCGAAGCCCATGCCCGAAAAGCTGGCCGTCCCGAAAACCGTCACCGCGGCCCTGCACAAGGCGGGCGTCGTCGTCCTGGCCGGAACCGATGCCGGCAATCCCGGCACCCAATACGGCATCAGCATGCATCGCGAACTGGCGGCGCTGGTTGAAGCCGGGCTCTCACCGCAGGCAGCACTGGCGGCCGCCACCTCGGCCCCTGCGGCTGCATTCAGGCTGGGGAAACGTGGGCGCATTGCCAACGGCTACAAGGCTGACCTGCTGCTGGTGAACGGCAATCCTCTCACCGACATTTCGGCCACCCAGCAAATTGAAGAAATATGGAAGGATGGCGAGAGCGTCAGTGCGCTGCGCGCCAAACAGCGGCAGCGCGTCGCCCAGGAGCTTGTCCCGTCGCCGGAAAACCGTGTGCGCCTGCCTGGCGATGGCCGCATCAGCCTGTTCACCGCCGAGAAGTTCGGCAGCCCGGTCGGCACCGGCTGGGGACCTTCGCATGACGGCATGATGGGCGGCAGTTCGACCGTCAAGCTGGCGCTGCTGCCGGCCGCAGCGGAGGGTCAGGCAGGCGTGTCGATCGACGCCACGGTGGCGCCGGGATTTCCCTACCCGTGGGCCGGCGTCGCCTTCATGCCAGGCGCGCGGCCGATGCAGGCCGCCGACCTGAGCGGCGCGAAGCTGATCCGCTTCAGGGTCCGCGGCGACGGCCAGCGCTACCAGCTCATGATGATGTCGACCGGCGTCACGATCCCGGCCACTGTCCCATTTACCGCCGGCGCCGACTGGGCCGAAGTCACCGTGCCCTTCAGCGCGATGCCGGGGATCGATCCGGCGGCAGTGACCATGATAGGATTTAATGCCGGACCGAAACTTGGCGGCTACCGGTTCGAACTGGCCGACGTGCGGCTGCTCGAACGCTGAACCATACGAAGAAGGCGCAATGAAAACGATCAAGAGCGTGCTGAGCGGGGCCTGGGTGCCGCCGGAACTGGGAAAGATGCCGTACCTGTGGGCGCTTTCGCTGGTATTCATGGTGTGGAAGTACGTGAACGTTGCGCCTGGCCGGTACGAAATCCCGCTGCTGCTGCTGACGCTCGCCGTGTTCTTTCCCTTGTACCTGGCCAGCTTCTGGGCCAGGGGCAAGCATGCCGTTCTGTGCGTGCTCGTGACCGCCTTGATCGGCACGCTGTGGGCGCCATGGAACGTGGGCGCCAGCGCATTCTTTATCTATGCCAGCGCCATGTGCGCCGGGTTGAAGCCGGTCCGCGCCTACCTGCTGTTGGCGGGTGTCATGCTGCTGGCGCTGGTGATTTCGCTGGCGATACCCGAACGGCTGCGTCTGGCTTTCCTGCTGCCAGCGTTGACGATTGGTATTCCGGTCGGCATCGCGTCGGTGATGCAGGCCGGCCTGGAGCGGTCGCGCAAGCTGGTGATACGCAAGCAGGAAGAGGTCGAGCACATGGCGACAATCGCCGAGCGCGAGCGCATTTCGCGCGACATGCACGACCTGCTCGGGCATTCGCTGTCGCTGATCGCGCTCAAGGCAGAACTGGCCGGAAAACTGGCAGCACGCGACCCGGATGCCTGCCGGCGCGAGATCCTCGATATCGAAACGGCCGCGCGGCGCGCGCTGTCGGAAGTGCGCGCAGCTGTCAGCGGCTACCAGGAGAGCGGGCTGGCGCATGCGCTTGCCAGTGCGCGTGCCAGCCTGGCGGCGGCCAACGTCGGGCTGCATGAGAACGTGCAGGCGATCCCGCTGTCGCCAGCCGCCGAGCACGTGGTCGCACTGGCCTTGCGCGAGGCCGTGACCAATGTCGTGCGCCACGCGGCGGCGGCCAACTGCACCCTGAGCCTGGGGATGCAGGACGGGACGATCGTGCTGCGCGTGGCCGATGACGGCAGCGCTGCGCATGCAGGTATCCGACATGGCAATGGACTCACCGGCATGCGCGAACGCGCGGCCGCTCTGGGTGGCACGCTCGCGGTCAACGTCGCCAAAGGCCTGTCGCTCGAGCTGCGCCTGCCTGCGCCGGGTGCCGCATGATCCGCATACTGATTGCCGAAGACCAGGCCCTCGTGCTGGGCGCGCTCGCGGCGCTGCTGCGGCTCGAGCCCGACCTTGACGTCGTGGCGACCGCCGGCAACGGCCGCGACGCACACGAACTTTGCAAGGAACTGGCGCCGGACATCGTGTTGACCGATATCGAGATGCCGCACATGACCGGACTCGAACTTGCCGCCGCCCTGGCCGAACTTGGCCTGCCAACGCGCGTCATTATCGTGACCACCTTCGCCCGCAGCGGCTACCTCAGGCGAGCGCTGGCGGCCGGCGTACGGGGCTACCTGCTCAAGGATGCGCCGGCCGACACGCTTGCGGCGGCGATCCGCACGGTACACGGCGGCGGGCGTGCGGTGGCGCCCGAGCTGGCGCTGGAGGGCTGGAGTGGCGGCCAGGATCCGCTGTCCGAGCGCGAGCGCCAAGTGCTGCGGCTGGCCGGGGAAGGCAGGAGCAGCGCCGAGATCGCGCGCCAGGTACACCTGTCCGAAGGGACCGTCAGGAACTACCTGTCGGAAGCGATCAGCAAGCTCAACGCGGGTAACCGGGTCGAGGCATTCCGCCTCGCGCGCGACGCCGGCTGGCTGTAGCGGCACGTAAACGCAAAAAGGACGGCCCGCGAAGGCCGCCCCCTTGAAACAGTCCCCGGTGAGGGGACGCTGTGACTTAGCCGCGTTCTGCGACATAGATCTCGACGCGGCGGTTGCGTGCACGGCCGCTGGCATCGTTGTTCGATGCGATCGGCTGGCGTTCGCCACGGCCTTCGATGATGATGCGGTTCGACGACACGCCGCGCTGCGCCAGGTAGTCGCGGGTATGCGCGGCACGGTCGACCGACAGCGGCTGGTTGACCGAATCGTCGCCGGTGTTGTCGGTGTGGCCGATGATGGTCACGGCCGCAGCCGGGTTCTCGTTCAGCGTCTGGGCGAAGCGCTCCAGCACCGGACGGAAGTTCGACTTGATGTCGGAACGGCCGGTGTCGAACGACACGTCGGCAGGGATCTCCAGCTTCAGCCGGTTATCCGAGGTCTGGGTGACCTGCACGCCGGTGCCTTGGGTAGCCTGCTCCATGGCCTGCTTCTGCTTCTCCATGCGGTTCGACCAGATGTTGCCGATCAGCGCGCCAGCGGCGCCGCCGATGACAGCGCCCTTGGCCGCGCGCGATCCGCCGCCACCGCCGGTGGTACCGCCCAGGATGGCGCCAAGGCCCGCGCCGACGCCAGCGCCGGTTGCGGTGCCGCGCTGGGTAGCGGACATGTCCGCACAGCCGGATGCGGCCAGTACGACGACGGTTGCTGCGACGATGGATTTATTGAAGATTTTTTTCATTGGGTGCTCCTTAAAATTTGATTCGTTTCGCGGTCACACCAGGCTGAGCCTGGCACGACCGCGAAACGAATCGGTTTCAAACAATGGTTGGGTGTATGGCGTACTAAATGCCTCGCCCGGTGATCAGGCGTACCAGGATCATGATGACTGCAACGACCAGCAGGATGTGGATGAAGCCGCCCACGGTGTAGGAAGTGACCAGGCCCAGGAGCCACAGTATCAGCAGAATGACAGCGATTGTATAGAGCATGATTTGTCCTCGGTTATGTTTTAGAAGACCCGCAGGCCGTGACTGAAGTATGCTCAGGTGTGTATTTGCACTCTGTTCGATAGCGTACACTAGCCACAAGATTTTTGTTCATTGCGCAACCCTGGCACCCATCCCATCATGCCCATCAGGCCGACCATGCCGATCAGGCAGCTGAGCAGGCCGCCGGTGATCAGGAAGACCACGTCCTGCGGCTGCATGGCGCCCGGATGCGCCTGTGGCGGCCCGGCCATGGTCAGGCCGAATACGCTGACGATGATGCCCCAAACGATGATGCCGATCCATGCAAGGCTGTTCATGTACGCTCCCCCATTCGTTTTATGTGCCGCCGAATTTGTTTCCGACGTGAATCTAGTTTGCTTGCAGCTCAACAGTAGTTCCGTGCGGTGGCTCACATTGCACAAATGAAAAGACAACGCCCCGGGGGATGCGCCCCGGGGCGTTGTTTTTTGGAGGTGGAGACGGCGCCGCCGCCCTCGGTCAGGCGACCGAGCGCAGCGATCCGTTGACCACTTTTACACGCTGGCCGGTACGCCATTGCGGCGCATGGTCCTGGCGGAAGGTGCGCGCGCTGCCGTCGTCGAGGCGCACCTTGATTTCGTAGCTGGTGGTGGCGCGCACGTTGCCTTCGACCTGGTTGCCGACCACCGCGCCGCCGACCGCACCGGCGACCGTGGCGAGCTTCTTGCCGCTGCCGTCGCCGATCTGGCTGCCGAGCAGGCCGCCCAGTACGGCGCCGCCCGCCGCGCCAAGCCCGCTGCCTTCGGCGCGCGATTTGACCTGGCGGATCGACTCGACGTTGCCGCAATTCGAGCACCATGATTCAGCGGCCGCTACCTTTGCAGGAGCGCGCTTGACCGGCTCGTCGTAGCGCTTAGGCTCGGCGATCTTGCCGGAAGGCTGGTCGCGCAGGTCGATGCCGGCTGGCGCTGCGGCTGCCAGTTGCGGCGCCGACGCCGGCGCCATCTGGGTCGACAGGGCCAGGCGGTCCGCTTCACTCAGGTCGCCGCGTGCCGGGTTGCCGCCAACCGATGACGGGATCCAGCCCATGATCGCGGCGGTGCCGGCGAGGCAGAACAGGATGACGGCGAGCGCAGCCAGGATCAGCATCGGATGCATGCCGGGACGTTTGAAGGTGCTGTGGAGTGGTGTATTCATGATGGAGGGTTCCTTTTGTCGTACCTGCTGTTTTTGTTGACCGGCCATTTCCGGCGTCGGACAGGCCCAGCACATGGTCCGTCCAATGCGGTCATTCTCCCTATGTAGTACCGGCGCTTCCGTGCGTCACCGTACATACTTTCACTATTATTGCCGCTACGCTGATTGAAATTGTTTGCAAATGTAAGCACTACTACAGGCAAGCTCCATTCATGTACGTTTGTAACCGGTCCGAATTATGTATGAACACACGCATCGCGCTCGGGAGGGGCCAAAGCCAGGCGCACCTCCAGACTTAGCGCAGTCGAACTGCAACAAATTACTGGCGGCGCTACCGGAGAATGACTTTGCGCGCCTCGCTCCCATGCTTGAGCCAGTACAAATCGAAGTGGGCGCCGTATTGTGCGAGCCGTCAGAACCGCTGCAGCACATCTACTTTCCGCACGACAGCCTGATCTCCTTGCTGGGCGTGGCGGAAGGGCGCATGACGCTGGAGGTGGGCCTGGTCGGCAGGGAGGGCATGCTTGGCGCGACGATCGCGCTGGGCCATGAGCTGCCGCAGGTGCGCGCGATCGTCCAGCGCGCCGGCAGCGCCAGCCGCATGGATAGCGCCGAGTTCCGCACCGAGTTCGCGCGCAATCCGTCCTTGCAGCGGGTGCTGTACCGCTACACCGATACCTTGCTGGCGCAGGCGATCCAGATTGCCGTGTGCAGCCGGTTCCACGTGCTCGAGGCCAGGCTCGCGCGCTCGCTGCTGATCACGCGCGACCGCCTGCAGTCGGACAAGTTCCACCTGACGCATGAGTTCCTGGCGCATGCGCTGGGTGTGCGGCGGGTCGGCGTCACCAAGGCGGCGAGCGCGTTGCAGCAGCAGGGGCTGATTATTTACAGCCGCGGCAATATCGAGATCCTCGATGTGCCGGGCCTGACTGCGGCTTCGTGCAAGTGCTACGCGATCGTCAAGGATGCCGGGGAGGAAGCGCTGTCGAGCGCGTTCGTGTAGCGGCGCGCAGTGCGGCGCCACCTCAGTAAAACGCCCCAGCGATGGGGCGTTTGTCATTGCGCGGCGGCGCTTTGCCCGGATCGCGTCGGTATGGAGTTCCCCTGGGCGGGAAAGACGGATTTGCTCGTAGCCAAAAAAACGCCCCGGCAAGCGGGGCGTGCTTCAGCAAGCATGCAAGTTAGCAGATCACTTCGGCGGCTTGACCTGGTTGCCGATCACGCCGCCGACCGCTGCGCCGCCGACCGTACCGGCAGTGCTGCCGCCGGTCAGTACGCCGCCGACCACGGCACCGGCGCCAGCGCCGATCGCGGTGTTTTTATCCTGTTGCGACATGCCTGCGCACCCACCCAGGCCGAGGGCGACGGTGACCAGTGCTGCAGTTGCTGCGAGTTGTTGAATGGATTTCATCTTGGGTCCTCCTAACGTTGGTTTTATTTCAGGCGGATGTCGTTCTTGACCGACTTCACGCCCTTGACACTGCGTGCTACCGAGGATGCGGTTGCCACGCTGTCCGCCGAGGACACAAAGCCGCTCAGCTGCACCACGCCCTTGAACGTCTCGACATTGATTTCGGCGACTTTCAGGGTAGGTTCGTTCAGGATCGCTGCTTTTACGCCAGCAGTGATCGCGGTATCGTCGATGTATTCGCCCACGCTTTCCTGCTTGGCGGTATTGGCGCAGCCGACGACCTGGGTCAGCATCAGCGCGGCCAGCAGGGTCGCTGCAAACTTCAGGTTTTTCATGTTTTTATCCTCTGTAGTGGGTTGTAGGGCATGCGTTGCGGCGCGGGGTTGCCGTCACCGATGAGGCTAGAGTAGAGCCTGCTCGCTAGCTGGTCTGTACGCCAACGCACGTAGTGCGGACCAGCCATTTCTGATGGGCATCAGCGGGCCTGCCGCTTGCCCGGCGGCGGGGCCACCGGCTTCTGGCGCGCCGCCGCCAGCAGCTTGCCGCATTCGCTTTGTACGCCCGGGCCGGCACTGACCAGCGGCAGCAGCGCGGCGACCGGGGCCGCCAGCGTGGCCAGCGCCAGTGCGCCGCCGGCCTTCATCGCCAGCACGCCCTTGTCGACGCTGACCGAAGGCTGCTTGAACGGGCCGCGCACATACAGCGGGGCGCGCAGCGAGATGATGCGCAAGCCCTTGGTTTTCGGGTTGATCGTCAGGTGCAGGGTTTCGTCCACCAGGCTGATGACGCCGTCGACGTTGATGATGGCTTCCTCGGTGTCCACGGTAAAGATGCGCGAATACATCACGCCGCGGTCGACCGCGAAATCGGTGGCCATGCAGTTGATGCGTACCTGCTTGTCGCCGAACAGCGTGGTCAGCACGATGCTGCCGATATTCAGGCCCATTTTTTCGAGCAGCATCTTGCTGACCGTGCCCTCGTCGATCAGGGTGTGGATCTCGCCGTTCGATGCCGCCAGCAGGGTGGCGATCGAATTGCCGGTGGCCGACAGCGCGGCGTCGCCGTTGACCTGGCCGACCGAGGCCTGCAGCCCTTCGATGGCGGGGAACAGCTGCTTGATCTGCAGGCGCCGCGCGGTGACCTTGGCAGTAGCCTTGATCGCATTCTTGCCCTGGCGGCCGCTGCCGTCCATCTTGATGTTCGAGGTGAGCGTGCCGCCTGCCATGCCGAAATTCAGCGGCGCCAGCGTGATCACCCCGTCCTTGAGGATCAGGTGGGTCGACAGCTTGGTGATCGGCAATTGCTTCTCGCGCACGATATTGTCGGCGGCGTAGCGCACATCGGCATCGATCGCCGTCCAGCGTTCAGTGCGGAAGGTTTCGACCGGCAGCACCTTGTTGGCTGGCTGGACCGGCGCGACGCCGCGCCGCGCCTTGCTGGCGTTGGAGTCGGCGCCGATCAGCGGACCGAGGTCGTCGAAATGCAGCAGCTTCGAGCGCACAGTGCCGCTCAGCTTGCCGCGCGGCGCGCCGGTCTGGAAGGTCAGGGTGCCGCCCAGGTCGCTCGATCCGACCTTGCCGCTGAATCTATCATAGGTCCAGCGGCTGCTGTCCGGGCCAAGCGCGCCGATCAGGCGGCCCGAGGTGCTGTAGGCCGGCGTTTCCGGCAGCAGCACGCCGATCAGCGGATACAGCCGCGCCATGCTGGGGCCCGCCAGCTTCAGGTTCAGGTCCAGCGCGGCCAGCTGGGTCGGCTTGGTCAGGGTGCCGTCGAACGCGATGCGGGTGGCGCCCATGCGGAAGTCGGCCTGCAGCGGGTAGGGCGTGATCTGCTGCTTGAGCGACAGCACCGCGCCGGCCTTGCCGCTGCCGGTGACCGGGGCGCCGTTGTAGGTGCCGCGCAGTTTCCAGCCGACGCCGTATTCCGGGTCGCCCTCCAGCGTATCGACATCGGCGGTCAAGTCGGCCTTCGTGATCGCGTCCTTGTAATGCACGATGCCTTCGGTAAAGACCACGCGCTCGAGATCCAGCACCCAGGGCGACTCTTTCGTTTCCTTCTTGAAGGTCCAGTTGTTCTTGCCGTCCGCATTGCGCTGCAGGTGCACCACCGGCGCCCGGAACTGCAGCAGCGGAATCATGATGCGCTGGTCGAGCAGGGCCAGCGGGTCGAGCGAGAACGAAAACTGGCGCACGCTGGCCATGTCGCTGGCCGGCATGCCGGCCGGGTTGCCGACGTGGACATGGTTGGCGACCAGGTGGGGCCAGGGAATGAAGTCGCGCCAGGTGCGGTTGCGCTCGGCCATCTTCCCGGAAGGGCGTTCCCACGACAGCGACAGGTCGCCGGTGATCGCAAACGGCCGGCCGATCGCTTCGCTGGTACGCGCGTTCAGCCATGGCCGCGCCTTGTTCCAGTCGTAGGTCAGCAGGACGGCCAGCGCGATGGCCGGGATGGCGACCAGCACGCCGGCAACGGCGAGGAGGATTTTGGTACGGCGCGTTACCGGCTTGCCGGCGCCGCTGCCTGCTTGAGCTTCGGTCATGGCGTTCCTTCCAATCGAGGAGCCCAGCTTAGCTCGATTTACAGGCACTCTTTGTGCGCTGACGCACCCACGGCAACGCTGAGTTTTCTTATCTGGATGATATGTGCGTCAGCGAACCGAACTTGCATTTGAATCAGCTTATAAAGTTACTACGACATCAATCAACGACACACGGAGAAAAAGATGAATATGGAATCGAAGAATCGTCTGGCAACGTTGCTGTGCGGCTCGCTGCTGCTGGCCATGGTCGGTTGCGCATCGCAGAAAGCGCCGGCGACCGCCGATGTCGCGGTCTCCAAAGCCGCCGTTGAAAACGCGGTGAGCGCGGGTGCATCGGACCTGGCGCCGGAAGAAATCAGCGCGGCGCGCGCCAAGATGCAGCGCGCCAGCGCAGCCCTCGCAGCCAAGGATTACACGCTGGCGCGCGACCTGGCCAACCAGGCCCAGGCCGATGCCAAGCTGGCGCAGAGCAAGGCCAACTCGGCCAAGGCCACGGCGGCCTCGAATGCGCTGCAGGAAGACTTGCGCGTACTGCGCGAAGAAGTCGACCGCGCCAAGTAATCCGGCTCCACGGCGCGCGGCGCGCGCCATGTATCTCCCTCAAAAACAAAAAAGGAACTGATCATGAAACATCACTTGCTGAAATCGGCCATCCTGGCTGGTGCCGTGTTGCTGTCCGCATGCAGCAGCGTCCCGCTGACCACGCCCGTCCTCGACCAGGCCCGTGGCGATTTCATCGCGGCGAACAACAACCCGCAGGTAGCGACCTACGCGCCGCTTGAGTTCAAGCAGGCCAGCGACGCCCTCGACCAGGCCAACGCCGCCGCTGCCAAGAAGGAAAGCCTGGAAACGGTCGACAAGCTGGCCTATATCGCCAAGCAGAAGATCGCCACCGCGCAGGAAGTCGCCAAGCAGAAAGCCGCTGAGGCCGACATCGCCATGGCCGGCCAGCAGCGCGACCAGGTCCGCCTGGAAGCCCGTACCGCCGAGGCCGACCGCGCCAAGGCCGCCACCGCCACCGCCCAGGCCCAGACTGCCGATGCACAGCGCCAGGCCGCGGACGCCGAAGCGATGGCGCGCGCCGCCCAGGCCAAGGCAGCCCAGCTCGAGTCGATGATGGCCGAGTTGCAAGCCAAGCAGACTGAACGCGGCATGATCATCACCATCGGCGACGTGCTGTTCGCCACCAACCAGGCCACGTTGACGCCGGCCGGCGTGGCCACCGTGCGCAAGCTGTCCGAGGTGCTGGTACAGAACCCGGAGCGCACTGTGCTTGTCGAAGGTTTTACCGACAGCACCGGCAGCGCCGCGCATAACCAGGCCTTGTCCGAGCGCCGCGCCAGCTCGGTGCGCGACGCATTGCTGGGCATGGACGTGGGACGCGAACGCGTCGCCGCGCGCGGCTATGGCGAAGCCCATCCGGTGGCGCCGAACGAGGCCGCCGGCAACCGCCAGCTGAACCGCCGCGTCGAGATTGTGCTGTCGAACGAAGGCCGGACGATTCCACCGCGCTAACTAATTTTTTAAGCAAGGAAACATCATCATGGAAGATACCAACAAGCCGCTCGGGCACGGGTTCGACGTGGCGGCTATCCGCGCCGCCGCGGCCAACATGGACGACGGCGCGGTGACGGAAGGCTACCAGGCCGACCGTGAAGCCGTGATCGGCATGCTCAACGACGCACTCGCCACGGAACTGCTGTGCGTGCTGCGTTACAAGCGCCATTACTACACCGTCAGCGGCCCGAACACCGGCCACGTCAAGGCGGAATTCCTGGAGCATGCGCAGCAGGAACAAGACCATGCCGACACCATCGCCGAACGCATTGTCCAGTTGAACGGTTCGCCGAACTTCAACCCGGCCACGCTGACGGCACGCAGCCATGCCGAGTACGACGAATCGGAAGACGTGCAAGCGATGATACGCGCCAACCTGATCGCCGAGCGCGTCGCCATCGAGTCGTACCGGCAAATGATCGCCGCCATCGGCGACAAAGACCCGACCACCCGCCAGATGCTGGTCAGCATCATGGCGGTGGAAGAAGAGCACGCGGATGACATGCGCGATCTTCTGTCCCACTAAACCACCTTTTCATTCACTCACGGAGTTCATCATGATCGATACCAATATCCGCACCAACAGCACCTCGCCGTCCGCCCTGAACAGCAACCTGGACACCGTCCAGACCGACATCAAGACCCTGGTCAAGGATGCCCAGTCGCTGCTGACCGCGGCAGCCTCGCTGACCGGCGAGAAGGCCGATGAAATGCGCGGCCGCGGCATGCAGCTGCTGGACCAGGCCATGGGCAAGGGCAAGGAATACCAGGGCCAGGCGATGGTGCGCGGTAAGGAACTGGCACACACCGCCGATGTCTACGTTAAAGACAACCCATGGCGCACCATTGCCGCCGCTGCGAGCGTCGGCCTGCTGGTCGGCGTCATCCTGGGCCGCAAATAATCAACGCCGGGAGAAGCCATGGACCACACGAACACATCAGTACATGGCCCCGGCTTGTTTAGCGGCCTGACCGGGCTGGCGAAAAACATTCTCGGACTCGTCGTGTCGCGGGTTGAACTTGCGGCACTCGAGTTGTCCGAAGTGCGCAATCACGTCATCGAGCTGATCGCGATTGGCGCGCTGGCGCTGATCTGCAGCTGGTTTGCGATTGCGTACGGCACCGCGATGATCGTCGCACTGACGTGGGAATCGATGGGATGGACCATCCTGTTGGTGATGTTCCTGGTGTTCATCGCCATTACCGCGGCGCTGGTACTCAAGGCCAGGGCCATGCTCAAGGAAGGCAAGCTCGCATTCCCGGAAACGATGAACGAGCTGAAGAACGACCGCGACATGCTGCTGTGAGCAGCTGAAAACAAGAGGGGAACTACATGGACAAAGACGGCGAGCTGATCAAGAAGGATGCGGACAGCGCATCGGACCTGTCGGAACGCAAGGCGCGCCTGTTGCGCCAAGGTGATTTTTATCGCGCCGGCATCGTCCAGGCCAAGGCCCACATCAAGCATGGGGCCAGGCCGGAAACGATTTTTCACAACGCGATGGACCACGCGACGTTCGCGCTGCGTTCCAGGGTGGACGGCCTGCTGCGGCCGACAGGCATCAGTGTCGGCGCCGTCATGCCTTACGCGATGAGCATCATCAGCTTCATCAACCGGCGCCGGCTGCACAAGCCAGCGCTCGGCGTGGCGCTGCTGATGGCTGGCGCAGCCTGGTACGCACAGCGTCACAAGGCGCGCATGGCGCACCGGTAACGCGGCGTCACGCCGAACGCTTGAAATATGGTGGGGCTTGGGCGGCGTCGCAATCGCAGATTCGGCGCCGCTTTTTTTCTGGAGGGGACGTGTACTTACTTCTGCCCATGCAGGGCATGAAGGCCGCTCACGGGAGCTGACCGTGTCCCAGCCTAACGCCCTCAATCCGCATGGCTTGCGCATCGTCCTGGTGCTGCAAGGCGGCGGCGCGCTCGGCGCCTACCAGGCCGGGGTCTACCAGGCCATGCACGAACATGGCCTGGCGCCCGACTGGATCGTCGGCACCTCGATCGGCGCCATCAACGCGGCCCTGATCGCCGGCAACCGCAAGGAAAACCGGCTGACCCGCATCCGCGGTTTCTGGGAACGGGTCTCGCACCCCGACCGGATCGACATGGAACAGGTCAGCGACAGCCAGCGCCGTTCGAATATCACCTTCAACACCATCCACGCCGTACTCAGTGGCGTGCCTGGCTTTTTCACGCCGCGCTGGTGGAATGGCTTCGCCTTCGGCTGGCCGGTCGCCCCCGAAGCGGCGTCGTTCTACGACACGGCCGAACTGCGCGACACGCTCGCCGAGCTGGTCGACTTCGACTACCTGAACAGCCCGGAAAGCACGCGCCTCACCATCAACGCGGTCAACGTCGCCAGCGGCCAGCTGACCCACTTCGACAGCCGCAAGATGCGGCTTGAACCCGACCATGTGCGCGCCAGCGGCAGCCTGCCGCCGGCGTTTCCACCCGTGCGCATCGACGGCCAGCTGTACTGGGATGGCGGCCTGTACTCGAACACGCCGCTGGAATCGGTGCTCAACTCCCTGCCGGAAGGCGACACGCTGTGCTTCATGGTCGACCTGTGGAGTTCGCGCGGCCCCGAGCCTATGACCCTGGACCAGGTGCAGACGCGGCAGAAGGACGTCACCTACGCATCGCGCTCGATACGGCATATCGAGGACTACGCCAGGATGCACCGCCTGCAAGACAAGATGCGCGACCTGTACGAGCGCCTGCCGCCTGACAAGCGGACTGCCGACGACGAGCGCGACCTGGCCGAACTGGGCTGCGAAAGCACGCTGCACATCGTGCGGCTGCCGTACGTCGGGCGCGACTGGCACATGGCGGCCAAGGACGTCAATTTCTCGAAGGGCTCGATCGACTGGCGCTGGAACCAGGGCTACGCCGACGGCATGCGCGCCGTCGGCGACGCGGCCTGGCTCAGGAAAATCGAAGAAGACACGGCGGTCGTGGTGCATGAACTGCCGTCGATCCGCGACCGCAGGCACAACGGCACCCGCCAGGGCCCCTGACGGCATCACGCGCACGGTCACGAGCTAGGGTGTGGATAAGCGTAGCGCAATCGGCCATGCCTGCGTCGGGTTGACGCATGACGCGGCAGGCGCGCCGGCACGCGGTCAGCGGGCGGTGTCGGCCATGGCCCGGCTGCGCGCCTCCGCCATTTCCTTCTGATAAATCGCGCGCGCGTCCTTCAGGCAGGCGGTGCGTTCGGCGGTCAGCTGGCGGCGGCAATTACCCTGCGCCTCCTGCAAGCCCGCGGCAATTTCCTTTTGAATCGTGCGCAGTCGCGCGGCCGCCGTCGCATCTTCGCGGTACCAGCGTTGCGGATCGCCAGTGGCGACTTCGGCCGCCTGCTTGCGCGCGGTTGCCGGCGGAATGTTCTGGTCGCTGGAATCCTGCGGCTTGGCCGTCGCGTCGACCTGGGCCGACGCGCTGGCCGTAGCGGATGCGCTGGTGGTGTCGGCCGGCGGCGTCGTCTGGGCCGGCGCGGCGGCGGCGGCCAGCATCAGTGCCAGTGCTACGGGAATCGTGCGCAAGAATCTCGGATGTGTCATGTCACCTCCACAGAAAGTGCATCAGAAAAGAAAACCGGCGCACGCGGCGCCGGTTCAGCTTGTTCTACAGCCGCCCGGTGAGCAGCAGGATGATCAGGACGATCACCAGTATCCCGGTGATGCCGACCGGCCCGTAGCCCCAGTTGCGGCTGTGGTTCCAGGTCGGGAGAGCCCCGACCAGTGCCAGGATCAGAATGATCAGCAGTATTGTTCCCATGGTCATCTCCTCAATAAGTGTCAGACGAGATGAGCTTCGCCAGTGTTAAATTTCTCTGCTGCCAGGTAACGCCATTAATAACGGTATGCGCGGCCGTCGACGATACGCACGCGGTTGCCCACGCGCAGGTCATAGACGCTGTCTTGCATCACCGAGCGGTACTCGCCGTTATCCATGCGGATGTTGATCTGATACATGTCGCTTCCGCTGGCAGCGCGGTCGCCTTCGACCTTGTTGCCCAGTGCTGCGCCACCGACTGCGCCGGCCACGGTTGCCGCGGTACGGCCGCTGCCGCTGCCAACCTGGTTACCGACCAGTGCGCCGACCAGGCCGCCGACAACTGCGCCGGTGCCGCTGGTGCTTGCCTGCCCGCGGGTTACCTGGATCGAATCGATCGTGCCGTAGCCCATCGCCGCGCTCGATGGTGTGCCATACGCGCCGGAAGTTCCGGTGTTGTACGGATCGGAGGAGGTGCTTGCGCAACCGCCCAGGAGTGCTGCGCTGGCAATCATCAGTGTTGCAATAGTGGTAGGTGTCGACTTCATTTTGTTCTCCTTTTGCAAATGTGTTAGCTCAGGATAGTCCTGACAGATTTGCAAGGTCTGTGCGTTTCCGCACCTTGGACAAAGCGATTTCGCGACAGTTCATGTATTTTGCGCCCGCTTGCGTTGCGTCCTTGCGCAGCTTTTTACAAATAAATTTTCCTGTGTTCGGCAGCGTACAGAACAGCATGCGCAACCCGCGTAAAACATCATCAGCACTGATCGTTTTGATAACTGGAGAAAAACAATATGAGAGCTCACCTCGCCATTGCCCTGCTGTGTAGCGGCGCCTGGATGACCGGGCTGGCCCAGGCAGCGACGCCGGAAGCGAAGCTTGCGTACAACGAAGCGCGCGACCGCGCTGCGCTGGAATACAAAACGTCGCGCGCCAAGTGCGGCTTGATTACCGGCAACCCGAAAGATGTCTGCCTGGCCGAAGCGCAAGCGGCCCGCGTTCACACCGATGAGGAAGCCCAGGCGCATTACAAGAACACGCTGAAAGCCTACACCCAGGCCCGCCTGCGCATCGCGTCGGCTTACTTCGATGTCGACAAGGCCAAGTGCTCCGCACTGACCGGCAACAACAAGGATGTCTGCCTGCAGCAGGCCAGGGCAACACTGGTGGCGGCCCAGGCCGACGCCCGCGCCGACAAGAAAACCATCGAAGCGCGCAACGATGCGCGTGACGACAAACGAACGGCGGAATACAAAGTCGCACTTGAAAAGTGCGATGCGTTTGCCGGCGCGGCCAAGGACGGCTGTGTCACTGCCGCGAAAAACCAGTACGGAAAGTAAGGCTGTCAGCCGTACCGTCCAGCTCACCCCGAGCATTTTTTTGATTAACCACTGAAGGAGTTCCAGCATGAAAATCGCACACCGCGTCGCCCAAATGATGATCGCCGCATCCGTCCTCACCACCCTGGTTGCCTGCGCACCGACCGCCAACCGCGAAGGCACCGGCGAGTACATCGATGACACCATGATCACCGCCAAGGTAAAGGCTGCTTTCGCTGCCGACCCTAACGTCAAGGCAACCGAAATCAACGTCGAAACCTTCAAGGGCGAAGTCCAGTTGTCCGGTTTCGTGGCGCAGCCATCGGACGCATCGCGCGCCGCTGAAATTGCACGCGGCATCAAGGGTGTAACATCGGTGAAGAATGACGTACGCGTAAAATAATCATTGGTCCGGCCGGACCAATCCCGGGCCGGCCTTTTAGCCGGCCCTTTTTTTGTGAAGTCAACATGCAGCTAGCAGACCCGAGCGCCGTGGGCACCGCCGCCGAAGCCGTCGTGGACGCCCCCCCCGCGCCACTTTCCGAATCCCCCGACACTGCCGTGCAATCGTCCGTGCTGCGCCTGCCGATCCACGTCAACGCGCGCGGCCTCGCGCTGGGCATCATTGCGACCGTCGCGTTCGTGTTCGCGCTGCAGTGGGCGCAGAAATTCCTCGTCCCGCTGCTGCTCGGCATCTTCATCGCCTACACGCTCAATCCCGTCGTGCTGTGGCTCGAACGCTGGCACATCAAGCGCGCCATCGGCGCGACCCTCGTTACCGTCGCCATCGTCGGCCTGATGGGGCTGGTGATCCACCGGGTGCAGGACCAGTTCTTCAACATCATCGACGACCTGCCGCAGATTACCGAGAAGCTGACCCGGGTGCTGGCGAAATCATCCGGCGGACAGCCAAGCACGATCCAGCAGGTGCAGGCCGCGGCCGCCCAGATCGAGCAGGCCACGTCCAGCGTCGGCATGGAAGGCAAGCGCGCCGCGCCGCGCAAGCCGCCGCCTTCACTGGGCGGCAGCAGCAGTTTCAAGGTGATGGACTGGGTACTGGCCGGCTCGATGGGCCTGGTCACCTTCGTCACCCAGGCCACGATGGTGATTTTCCTGGTGTTCTTCCTGCTCCTTGCGGGCGATACCTTCAAGCGCAAGCTGGTCAAGCTGACCGGGCCTTCGCTGACGCGCAAGAAGGTGACCGTCCACATCCTCGACGACATTAATACCTCGATCCAGAACTACATGTTCATGCTGCTGGTGACGAACACGATGCTGGCGCTGCTGATGTGGGTGGCGCTGCGCTCGATCGGGCTGGAGAACGCCGGCGCGTGGGCGGTGGTGGCGGGGCTGACCCACATCATGCCGTACTTCGGGCCTTTGCTGATCACCTCGGCGACGGCGCTGGCGGCATTCATGCAGTTCGAATCGCTGCGCATGGTGGTCCTGGTGGCCGGGGCGTCGCTGGCGATCGCGACCCTGGTCGGCAGCCTGATCGCGACCTGGATGACGGGACGGATCGCCAAGATGAATGCGGCCGCCGTGTTCGTCAGCCTGCTGTTCTGGGGCTGGCTGTGGGGCATGTGGGGGCTGCTGCTCGGCGTGCCCGTGGTCGTCATGATCAAGGTCGTGGCCGAACGGGTCGAGGGGATGGACGTGATTGCGGAGCTGCTGGGGGAGTAGGGCCGGCTGCCGCAAATCAAGCGACTTTCTGCAGCTTGTCGGCCCCGGTTTCTTCGGCCGGCATGTTCTTCAGGCTGCCCATTTGCAGCGCATACTGGCGGGCGAATTCGGCGCCGAGGAAGAATATCTGCGCCGAGTAGTAGACCCACAGCAGCAGCGCAATCATCGAGCCGGCCGCACCGAAGCTGTCGGCCACGCCGCTGTTACCGATATAAAGTCCAATCACGAACTTACCCAAGGTGAACATGGCCGCCGTGCCCACCGCGCCGATCGTCACGTCGCTCCACGACAGCTTGATGCGCGGCAGCAGTTTATAGATGGTGCCGAACAGGGTCGCGATCACCAGGAAGCTGATGATGTGCGCGATCCACGACAGCAGCACGGTCGCGTCCTGCCACACGCCGGTGAAATAGTTTTCGAGAATAGCCAGCACCGCGCTGACCACCAGCGACACCATCAGCAGGAAACCCAGCACCAGGATCAGTCCGAACGACAGCAGGCGCGTGCGCACGATGTCCCACCAGCTGGCGTCTTTCGGCGGCGGCACGTTCCAGATTTCGTCGAGGCTGTCCTTCAGCTCCGCGAATGCGCTGGTGGCGCCGAACAGCAGCAGGGCAGTGGCAACGATGGTGGCCCACATCCCGCTTTCCTTGTCGCGCGCACCGGCCAGGACCAGCTGGATCGCTTCCGCGCCATGCGTGCCGACCAGGCCCTTCAGTTCGGTCAACAGCTGTCCCTGCGCCGCTTCATGCCCGTAGAAGAATCCGGCCACGGCGATCACCACCACCAGCACCGGCGCCATCGAGAACAGGGTATAGAAGGCCAGCGCCGCGCCTTTGCTGGCGGCACGGTCCGCGAACCATTCCGTCACCGTGCAGCGCATCACATGCACAAGCTTCCTGGAGAACGGCAGCCAATCCTTGCTTACTTCCATAAACTCGTCTCCAGAATAGTAAAGGGGCCTGTTCGCCCCTTTATTTTGCTGACAGCGGGGTTTATTCCGATATCCGCCGTTCAATGTTGATCTGCTCGACCTCGACCCTGCGGTTGGGTTCGAGGCACTTGATGAGTTCGGCACGGTTCTTGTTGGTACAGCTTGCTACCGGGTTCGTTTCCCCTTTGCCATAGGCTTTCAGGCGCGCGCCGTCGATGCCCCTGGCGACCAGGTAGTCGCGCACGGCATGGGCGCGTCGTTCCGACAGCGTCAGGTTGTACTTGTCAGAACCGAGCCGGTCGGCGTAGCCGGTGATGTCGACGTCGGTGATGCTGGGGGCGGCCGTCAGCGCGGCGGCGATCTCGTCCAGGCGCGGCTGCGGCATCCTCAGTGTGGCGCTGTCGAATTCGAACAGCTCGGTGGCCGACAGCGTCACTTTTTCAAACCGTGCAGGCGCGGGCGGCGGCGGCGGCGCCGGCGCCGGCGCGACCGGCTGCTCGACGGCCGCTGGCGGCGCGGCGGGCTTGTTGAAGGCGTAGTTGAAGCCGATCGCCAGGTATTTATTGTTGCTGCGCTCGAAGCCGAAGTCCTCGTCGTGGCGCAGGCGGCCGCGCACGGTGCGCAGGTCGGCCTGCATCGCCCACTGGTCGGACAGGCCGAGCTGGAAGCCGAGGCCGGCGCTGACGTAGGGCGAGGTTTCGTGCACGCGGCGCAGCGGGTTTTCAACCTTGTCGCGCTGGGCGCCGACACCGAACAGCAGGAACGGCCGGAAATTTTTACGCGAAATCATCAGCAGGGCGTCGGCCCCGACCAGGGTCTGGCGGTAGTTGAAGGCGCCGCTTTCCGAACGCGCATGGCTGGCGCCAATCTGCAGGTCCCACATCTCCGCCACCGGCTTGCCGAAACGCAGTCCGCCACCGGCATCGCGCTCGTCCGTACCGAACTCGCTGTCCGGCTCGAAATAGTGAATGCTGGGCTGGATGTACCAGGAGGGATGGATTTCTTGTGCCATAGCACCGCCTGCACCGCAGGCCAGGCCAAGCGCGACCGCAACGCTCTTAATATTGTTCACAGGAACTCCAGAAATGTAATTAAACGTAATTGTTGACAGTGTTCTGTGAGGTTCGACTGGAGAATAAGCGGGTGAGTTCAAGCGTTCGGTGCGTTCCCGCACCATGCATCCGCGTTGTCATTTTTTTACAACATTGCGTCGTTCCGGTACTGCGCAGCGCGAAAAAAAGCGCCGTGCCGGAACTAAAGCCGGGACGGCGCTGTCTGTTACAGCTGGAAAGATTACTTGGCAGGTTGTTCTGGAACGACGATGACGGTATCGCCTTCCTTGCCAGGCTCGCCAGGAGCACCTGGTTCGCCTTTTTCGCCGGGAGCGCCAGGCGCGCCGGCTGGGCCAGGCACTGGGACTGGAACAGGGACCGCGGCAGGCGTCGCAGCAGGGGTTTCAATAACCGTGGTAGCGGGTGGCGTTACGGTGGTGCTTTCGGTCTTTTCGCAAGCGGTCAGGCCGACGACGGCCAGCAGTGCTGCCAGTAGGGTGATCTTCATGGTGGATTCCTTATCAAAATAGTTCATCAATGTCGATGCGCACGCTGTCAGCGCGGACAAGCACAGAATAAATACCTCACCCGGTTCGTTCTGTACGGGAACGCACATAACCGGCTCTGCTTCCCGATTCATCGGAAAAAGATGACAGACGGCAGGAATTTTCTTGAATGTTCGATGGCGCACAGACCTGATGAGGTGAAACAGGCATTCTTGAGCCCAAGTAGTGCGGAACCAGCGAAGTTGTCAGGCTGTCAAACGACATGAGCGGTCCGTAACAAATGACTATCTCTTTGATGGAGTAAATCAACATGCATGCAACGACACCTCAATCCAACGCCGCGCAGGGCGAACTGAATGCTTCGCGGTCGGCAAATTCCACCCTGATCGAGCGCGTCGCGCCTCAGCCGGCGGAACGTGCCCCGATCTCGATGGCGCCGATTGAGCGCGTGCGTTCCACGTCCGCTACCCAGCGCCGCATTGAAAACATGCAAAAGCTGATCCAGGAACTGTCGACCCACGAAATGCTGGCCGACGAAATCGCCTGGTTCCTCAAATTCTCGCCATCGGGTGCGCGTAAGTACATTCGCGACCTGCGCGAAGCCGGCGTGATCGAGCTGGCCCGTTATATCGAAGGCACCGCCACTTACCTGGGCAAGGCCGTGTACCAGATCTCGCCCGATCCTGAGCGGGTCAAGGCCTTCCTGGCCGCGATCGTCCAGCCAAAACGCGAAGGCGCCGCCCCCCGCAAGGAGCGTCCAGGCTTGCGCGAGCAGAGCATGGCCGGCACCGGCCGCCACTTTCACATCCTGGCCGACGACACCCATTATGCGATCCGCGTCAACCGCAGCCCGGTGGCCCGCGATCCACTGGTGGCAGCGCTGTTCGGCGCCGCGCCGGCTGCGAAGCCAGAAGGCAGCATCTAACACCACGGCGGCCGCCAGCGGCCTTCTGGCCCGACGCGACCGACGCCGCTGCACCTCCAGGTGCCGCGGCGTTGTGCTTTTTGCGGCCAGGTGATTGAAAAGACGTTAACAAACCCCACTTGAGCCATGGCGGCGGAACAGCGCCACCCACCAACCTGTTCGTCGAAAGGAAACACCATGTTACCGACCCCCGAATCGCTGGAAGGCAAGCCTGTCCCACAGGTGACGTTCAAGGCGCGCCCGGATGACCAGTGGCGGGATATCAGTACCGACGAGCTGTTCAAGGGCAAGACGGTGATTGTGTTCTCGCTGCCGGGCGCCTACACGCCGACCTGTTCGTCGACCCATTTGCCGCGCTATAACGAGCTGGCCCCGGTATTCCACGAAAACGGCGTCGACGACATCGTCTGCATGTCCGTCAACGACGCCTTCGTGATGAACGAATGGAAGCAGGGCCAGGACGCCGCCAACGTGACCGTCATCCCGGATGGGAACGGCGACTTCAGCGAAGGCATGGGCATGCTGGTCGACAAGCGCAACCTCGGCTTCGGCATGCGCGCGTGGCGCTATTCGATGCTGGTGCGCGACGGCGTGATCGACAAGATGTTCATCGAGCCGGAAAAAGACGGCGATCCCTTTGAAGTGTCCGACGCCGAAACCATGCTCCGCTACATCAATCCAGCGGCCCAGGTGCCGGAACCGGTGGTGGTGTTCTCCAAGCCCGGCTGCCCGCATTGCGCGCGCGCCAAGGCGGCGCTGGACGGTCGCGGGCTCAGCTACACCGACATTTCTCAGAACCAGCACATCAACGCGAGTGTGCTGCGCGCGGTGTCTGGCGCGACCACCTGGCCGCAGGTATTCATCGGCGGCAAGCTGATCGGCGATGCCGACGCGCTCGAACAGCATCTCGTTGCCGACCCGAAAGCGGCTTCCCGCAAGCCATGAGACTTTCCGTCCTTGACCAGTCGCCGGCGATTGCCGGCCACCAAGCTGCCGAAGCCATGGGCGCCTCGCTGGCGCTGGCGCGCCACTGCGATGTGCTTGGCTACAACCGCTTCTGGCTGTCGGAACACCACAACAGCAGCAGCATCGTCGGCAGCGCCCCGGAAATGCTGATGGCGGCGATCGCCGCCACCACCCACCACATCCGCATCGGCAGCGCCGGCATCATGCTGGCGCATTATTCCGCCCTCAAGGTGGCGGAGCAGTTCCGCGTGCTGGAGGCCATTGCGCCGGGCCGCATCGACCTCGGCGTAGGACGGGCGCCCGGTTCCGACCCCGTGACGGCGCGCGCGCTGAACCCGCACGCCAGCCCTGGTGCGGACGAATTCCGCCAGCAGCTGCTCGACCTGCGCGACTGGATCGAGGGCCACCGCATGGCGCCCGGCCATCCTTTCCGCGCCATCACCGCGCAGCCGCAGGGCGAGGGCAGTCCCAGCCTGTGGATCCTCGGCAGCTCCAACGATGGTGCGCAACTGGCGGCCCAGCTCGGCCTGCCGTACGCCTTCGCGTATTTCTTCAGCGACGGGCAGGGTGCCGAGCAGGCGCTCGACCTGTACCGCAGCAACTACCAGCCGAGCGAGCGCTATCCGCATCCGCAGGCCACGGTCTGCGTGTGGGCGCTGGCCTGCGACACCGAACAGGAAGCGGCGCACCAGCTGCGGACGCGCGAACACTGGCGCGTCCGTTTCGAACAGGGGCTGCCGGGGCCGCTGGTGTCGCCCGAGGATGCCGCCGCCTATCCGTACACCACGGCCGAACTCGAGCGCATCGCGCAGATCCGCGGCACCGCGATGGCGGGCAGCGCCGGGCAGGTCGCCGAGACGCTGCGCGCGCTTGCCAGCCGGCTCGACCTGTACGAACTGGTGGTCAACACCTGGGCTTACGAACGGTCGGTCCGGCTAAACTCGTACAGTTTGCTGGCCGAGGAATTCAAACTGAGCGCGGAGGGCCCGTGGAAGCGTTGATCCTGTCACTGGCGGTCGCGGCGGTCGTGGGGGCGTTCGCCTTGCCGAAATGGCGGCTGCAACGCGCGCTGGCGCAAGCGATGCCGCAGCACCACCTGGATATCCTGAACGCCAACATCCCGGTGTACCGCCGCATGGATGCCGGACTCCAGCAGCAGCTGCACAAGCTGGTCAAGCAGTTCCTGTACCAGAAGAAATTCATCGGCTGCGCCGGCCAGCACATCGACGACGAGGTCCGCGTGACGATCGCCGCCCAGGCCTGCATGTTGCTGCTGAACCGCCCGAGCCGGGTGTACGCCGGCCTCGACACCGTGCTGGTGTATCCGAGCGCCTTCATGGCGCCGCGCAAGCATGTGGACGAGGCGGGCGTGGTGACCGAAGCGCGCCAGGACCTGCTTGGCGAGTCGTGGGGCGATGGCCGCGTGGTGCTGGCCTGGGACCATGTCCTTGATGGAACGCGCAACTGGAGCGAAGGCCACAACGTGGTGCTGCACGAATTCGCCCACCAGCTCGATAGCGAATCGGGCAGCAACAACGGCGCGCCCTGGCTGGGCGACCGCGCCAGCTACCAGCGCTGGTCGGAAGTGCTGTCGCGCGACTTCGCCAACCTGCAGGTCGATGCGATGTGCCGCCAGCAAAGCGTGCTGGACCACTACGGCGCGAGCAGCCCGGCCGAGTTTTTTGCGGTCGCCACCGAGGCCTTCTTCGCCCGGCCGCACGAGATGGCCAGCCATCATAAGCAGTTGTTCGGCGAGTTCCTCCGCTACTACCGGGTCGATCCGCGCGCATGGCTGGCCGCGCCGGTGGCGGCCGCCCCACCCGCGTTTTACGGACAGCCCGCTTACGGGCAATGGCAATAATGCTGAGCGATTCGGAAGCTATAGTGCGTTAGCGAACAGAGAATTCCCGGCCGCTGGCGCATGCTGAAAACATCTTAGATGCAGGAGGGTTTTAGCATGTCGACAATTGTTGCAGGTCATTTCCAACTCCAGGACGAAGTCGACCTGGCACGCCGCGAACTGGTTAACGCGGGCTTCGCTGAAGACCGCATCAGCGGATTCTTCGTCAACCAGCCGGGCCAGCATGACCTGACCGCGATTGGCGGCGACAATGCCATGTCCCCGGGCGCCAAAGAAACCCCGGTCGGGGTCGTCGAAGGCGCGGCCACCGGTGGCGCGGTCGGGCTGGCGATTGGCGCGGCGACGTCGCCGATCACCGGCCCGATCGGTCCGATCGTTGGCGGCCTGGTCGGCGCGCACGTCGGTTCGCTGTTCAGTTTCTCGAAGATGAAGGACGCGGGCGAAAGCGAAGAGGGCGGCGAGAACCGCAGCGAACCGCGCAAGCCTGGCATGCTGCTGGCGGTGGCGCTGGCCGACCCGGCCGACGAAGCGCGCGCGCTGGACGTGCTGCGCCGGGTCGGCGCGCACCATATCGAACGGGCCGACGGCACGGTGCAGGATGGCGACTGGGTGGATTTCGATCCGCTCAGCAAGCCGGTGCTGATCGCCTAAAAATACGGCGGCGTAAAATTTGTCGGGCGGAAGAGCGGCGCTCTTCCGTCCGATTTCAATGCGCCATCAGCACCGGTATGGTCATCCCCTCCAGCACCGTCCGCGTCGCCCCTCCCAGGATCGTTTCGCGGAAGCGCGAATGCCCGTACGCCCCCATCACCAGCAGGTCGGCCGAGCGTTCCGCGGCCAGCGTCAGCAGCGCTTCGCCCACCTCGTGCCTGCGGTGCCCGCGCTTCTGTTCGACCGGAACGATCGACAGCTCGGCGCCGATGCCATGCCGCTCCAGGAAAGGCACCGGGTCGGCGGCGGTCGCGTCGGCAACCGTGCGCGTATCGCCGCGCGTATCGAACACCGCAATCGTCACGCTCTCGGCGCGCTGCATCATCGGCAGCGCCAGCTGGAGCGCGCGCGCCGCCTCGCGGCTGGCGTCCCACGACACCAGGATGCGGCGCCCCGGATCGCAGGCTCCCATGGCGAACGGCAGCAGCAGCACCGGCCGCCCCGAATGGATCACCACATAGGCAGGAAAGTCCGCCATCAGCGGCGCCGTCGCATGGCCGGGCTCGGCCTGGCCGATGACCACCAGGTCGGCGGTGCGCGCATGCAGGCTGATGCCGGCGCCGGCTTCATCGTCCACCAGCCGGCCTTCATACGATACCGCGCCGCTGTGGTCCATCTGCCGCGTGAACAGCGCCAGCGCATCGCGCGCCCGCTCGCGCAGGAAGTCGAGGTGCAGCGCCAGGGTCGGGTCGTTCGCTTCCGGCGGCATCGCCTGGTACAGGAAGCGCGAGACGCCGCTCAGCGCCGCGCCGATCACATGCCCGTTGCTGCGCCTGGCGATCGCGGCCGCCGCGCCTACCCGGGCAGCGGAGCGCACGCTGTCGTCGACATGCACGAGGATGGTCTTGAAATCCATGGCGTCACTCCGTGTTCGTGGAATTGCTGGGTCGGATTGAATTTTTTGATATCGCTCAACATTACGTGGCGCTAGCACTCCTCGACTTGGCCCTTCACGCCGGCCGCAAGCGCGTGAACCGGACAAAGCGAATGGCGAGAAAAATCCATGGAAAACAATAAAGTAGCCCTCGTCACGGGCGGAATGGGTAGCATCGGAACCGCCATCTGCCGGCGCCTGCACGCCGCCGGGTTCAAGGTCGCGGCGACCTACTCGCCTTCCAATCCTACACCGGAAGCCTGGATGGCGGCGCAACGCGACGAGGGCTACCGTTTCCTGTCGTATTCAACATGGGCAAGCAGGCGATCGAGCCGATGACGGCGCAGAAGTGGGGCCGCATCATCAATATCCCGTCGGTCAATGGCCAGAAGGGCGCCTACGGGCAGGCCAATTACGCGGCGGCCAAGGCCGGCATGCACGGCCTGACCAAGGCGCTGGCGCTGGAAATGGCGCGCCACGGCGTCATTGTCAACACCGTCTCGCCCGGCAACCTGAACACCAGGATGGTGCGGCAGCTGCCGCAGGAGATCCTGATGGGCCGCATCCTGCCGCAGATTCCGCTGGGCAGGCTGGGCGAGCCGGACGAGGTGGCGGCGCTGGTGGCCGACCCGGCGTCGCCGGAAGCCGGGTTTGTTACCGGGGCCAATATCGCCATCAATGGCGGCCAGCACATGTGCTGAGGGATACAGGCGGTCAGGGCGCGCGCTTTTCGGCGCGCGTCTGGCAGGTAATGCACAGGCGCGCATCGGGCCGCGCCTGCAGGCGGGAAAAGCCGATCGGGTTGCCGCACTCTTCGCATTCGCCGTAGCTGCCGTCATCCAGCTTGGCGAACGCATGCTTGACCGACTGCATCTGGGCCGCGTTCATGCCGGCCGTTTCCAGCGCGAGGTCGTTCAGCAGGCGTACCGTCGCCTTGTCGGCGGGCGAGGTCTCGATTTCCTGCACCGGCAGGTCGTGCGTGCTTTCGACGACGTCGATATCATCCTGGCGCGCGAGGGCGGCGCGGCGCTGCTCGAGCAGCGTTTCGAGGATTGCGAGCTGGCCCTGGTCGAGGCCATTCATGGCGTGCCTGCCGCTCATCATGTCGGTACTCCACGTTCTGGAAGAAAACAGCTGCCGCAACGGCAGGCTAATACCAGTGTAGCGCGTTCAGGCGTGGATGAACATGGGCGCACGCGCTTGCCGCGCGGCCCGTGGCGGGGCGGACTCAGGCGGTCTTGCTGGCCTTGTGCGCGTCGAGCGCTTCGACCTGGCGTTTGATTTTCTCAAGCGCAAGAATGATCGGCGCGGGCTGCCCCGTCGCCGCCGCGCCCGCCAGCGCGAGCACGCCGGCCACCAGGCCAGTCAGGTCCTTGAGGACGGCGATCTTGCGGATTTTCTCGGCCGCTTTGGCGGTCAGTTCAGCCAGGTGGCGCTGCGGCTGGCCCAGCGACCGGACCACCAGGCTGGCGCCGTCCGCATACAGGCTGTTGGCGCGCTGGCGCAGCACCAGCTCATGGTCGAACAGCGCGCGCAGCGCCGCCTGGCGGGTGGCGCTGGGCGGCTTGCTGCGGTCCTGCTGGATTTCCTTCATGATGCGCTGGTGCAGTTCATCGGCGATCAGCGACAGCTGGCCGGCCAGCGCCTCGACTTCTTCCACGGTGGACAATCCGTGCGCTTGCTGGTTCATCAGGCACCTCGTCGCTCTTAGTTTTCGGAAAGGCCTTCGCGGATCACGCGCAGGTCGCGCCCGAAGTTCTGAAGGGTACGCCGCACTTCGTCACCGGACAGCTTGTGCAGATTCTCGCGCAATTTCTGGTGGCCCAGCGACACCTTGGTCAGGCCCTGCAGCGCCAGCGCGTAGCGCTTGTCGATCAGCTTGTACTCCTGCGACTTGTTGAGGTAATGAACTTTCGCCAGGGTCACCAGCATGCGGTCGTTGGGCCGGTTCGCATACGGGATCTCGATGTCGAAGATGCCGAGAATCGTCTTTTGCTCATTCTCGTTGGTCTTGGCGTACAGCCGCGTGAGCGAGATCATGGCGCCGACCAGCGCCTGCAGGTCGGCATCGCCGTCGCGCACCATGGTCTCGACGCTGCGGCCCTGGTAACCGGAGGCGATGGCGCGCGTCAGCAGCCGGGTCAGGCCGGTCCAGGCGGTCACGTGCCGCTGTTCGAGGCCGCTTTCGGTGTTCGCCTTCAGGCCGTTGCCGAGGTCGTCCAGCTGCGGCGTCAGGTCGAAGCGGTCGGCGCCGGCCAGCAGGGCCAGGGTCTGCATGTACAGCACCACCGACTTCTGGACGCTGCGGAAATCCTCATGCACGGCACGGCGCCTGGCGTCGGTTTCCTTGGCGAGCTTGTCGGCCGCCGGGGTCAGGTAGGGTTGCTCGCGCAGGTAAGTGTCGCGGTAGCGCGTCGACAGTTCGGCATAGCCGCCGAGTTTGGCGGAGGCGCCCGCGAATTCGCGCACTTCGGCCAGGCTGACGTGGGGGGCGGCGCAGCCGCCCAGCAACAGGCAGGCGGCAAGCGCGGCGACGGTGGAGCGATGGCGGAGCAAGTTCATGGGGATCCTTTCAGGCCGCATTGTTGCGTACCGGAAGTCCCTATTCTTGCGCCTCTATCTGAGGAGCATCTTGCTGAAGGTCAACTCCGCCGAGCGTGGGGCAGCAGCCGCTCGCGCCAGCCGAGGCCGCCGACGGTATCGTTTGCCGGGAAGTATTCGCAGCCGACCCAGCCGTCGTAGCCCAGCTCGTCGAGCAGGGCGAACAGCGGCGCGAAGTCGATGCCGCCGCTGCCCGGTTCGTGGCGGCCCGGCACATCGGCCAGCTGCACATGGCGGATCAGGGGGAACAGCGCGCGCAGCGATTCGGCCACGCCGCCTTCCATGCGCGGCAGGTGATAGATGTCGTACTGCAGGAACAGGTTGGGCGCGCCGCAGTCGGCGATGATGGCGGCCGCCTGCTGGCTGCCGCTCAGGAAGTAGCCCGGCAGGTCGTGGCTGTTGATCGGCTCGATCAGCACGCGGATCGCGCGCGGATGCAGCTTGTTCGCCGCGAATTTCAGGTTGGCCAGGTAGGTCGCGCGCGCCTTGTCGTGGCTGACGCCTGGCGGCACGATCCCGGCCATGCAATGCAGCTGGCGCACGCCGAGCGCGACCGCATATTCGAGCGCCAGTTCGACGCTGTCCTGGAATTCATCGATCCGGTCCGGGTCGCAGGCCATGCCGCGGTCGCCCGCATCCCAGTCGCCCGGCGGCATGTTGTGCATCACCAGGTGCAGCCGGGCGCGCTCGAGCCGCTCGCTGAGCTGGGCAGGAATGAAGGCGTACGGGAACTGGAATTCGACGGCATCGAAGCCGCTCTCCCGGGCCGCTGCAAAGCGGTCGAGGAAAGCGACTTCGGTGAACATGGTGGACAGGTTGGCGGCAAGTTTTGGCATGCCTCGATCATACAACTGCTCAGCCTTATCCGCTTGCGATGCCGGCACACCGCGAAATATTTAGCAAGGAATACCAGCAGGGCGCAAGCGTCGTGGAATGCAAGCGCTTGTACGATCGCGGTCGCCGTCCTAGCATGAGGAAGCGGCGTTCAGTTCCGCACCCGACGAAAGGAGAACGGCGATGGCACAATCGAAGCGAGGCAAACAGGATAATCAACAGAAGGGCAGCCGCCAGGGCCCGGCCGGGCCAGGCGAGCAGGATGTTGATCCAGGGTATGACCAACAGGCAACGACCATGAATTCGCAGGACACGCTGGAAGTCCAGCAAAGCGCGCAGCGCGAAGGCATGGGCAGCCACCGGCACAGCAGCCGCGGCAATGCGCAGGCGATCGACGCCGCCGCCGACGTCGACGATCTTGGCAACCATCTCCGGGGCGCCGCCAATTCGCGCAACGGCAACAAGGGAAGCTGACACGAAAAAGCCACCCGGGACCAGGGTCCGGGGTGGCTTTGCCGTGCGAAGCGGGGATGCTTAGCGGCCGCGGCCGCCAGAACGCTGGGGCGCCGCCGTACGCGGGCCGCGGCTGTTGCCGCCACCGCCACCGCCAGGACCTGCGCTGCGCGGCTTGGACGAACCGCGTCCGCCCGCGCCGACACGAATCACCTGGCCGGCGCCGCCACCGCCGCCCGGACGGCCGCCGCGGCCGCCATGGCCAGGCGCGCCGCTGCGCAGCTGGATCGGCTGGGCGCGTGCATTCATGTCAGGCTCGAAGCCTTCGATGACCTGGCGCGGCAGGGTCTGCTTGATCAGCTTCTCGATGTCCTTGAGCATGTCGTGCTCGTCCACGCATACCAGCGATACCGCTTCGCCGGTGGCGCCGGCACGGCCGGTACGGCCGATACGGTGCACATAATCTTCAGGAATGTTCGGCAGGTCGTAGTTGACCACGTGCGGCAGCTGGTCGATGTCGATACCGCGCGCGGCGATGTCGGTGGCGACCAGCACCTGCAGGGTGCCGTCCTTGAACTCGGACAGCGCGCGGGTACGCGCGGTCTGGCTCTTGTTGCCGTGGATCGCCAGCGCGCCGATGCCGTCCGCGCCGAGCTGGTCGACCAGCTTGTTGGCGCCGTGCTTGGTGCGCGTGAAGACCAGTACCTGGCTCCAGTTGTTCGACTTGATCAGGTGCGCCAGCATCGGGTGCTTCTTGTCGCGGTCGACCGGGTGGATCTTCTGGGCGATGACTTCGACGGTCGAGTTGCGGCGCGCCACTTCGATCATCGCAGGCTTGTTCAGCAGGCCATCGGCCAGCGCCTTGATCTCTTCCGAGAAAGTGGCCGAGAACAGCAGGTTCTGGCGCTTCGGCGGCAGCGCCGCCAGCACTTTCTTGATGTCGCGGATGAAGCCCATGTCGAGCATGCGGTCGGCTTCGTCCAAAATCAGGATCTCGACCTTCGACAGGTCGACGGTGCGCTGTTCCATGTGGTCCAGCAGGCGGCCCGGGGTGGCGACCAGGATGTCGATGCCTTGCTTGAGCTGCTTGATCTGCGGGTTGATGCCGACGCCGCCGAAAATCACGGCCGAGTTCAAGTTGGTGTACTTGCCGTAGCTGCGCACGCTTTCCTCGACCTGGGCCGCGAGTTCGCGGGTCGGGGCCAGGATCAGCGCGCGGATCGAACGCTGGCTGGTCTTGTTGGTGAACCCGGCGCCGATCTTGTCGGTCGACAGGCGGTGCACGATCGGCAGGGTGAAACCGGCGGTCTTGCCGGTGCCGGTCTGGGCGCCGGCCAGCAGGTCGCCGCCGTTCATGACGGCAGGGATCGCTTGGGTCTGGATCGGGGTTGGCTGGGTATAGCCTGCTTCTGTGACTGCACGAACGATGGCGTCGGACAGCCCGAGAGTGGTAAATGACATTGTGAACTTTATTGGTAAGATCGGCCCGTCGCCATCGTGATGGCGCCAGTCGCAGGCAATCGATTGAAAAATCAGAGGCGGCAGGGAGACTGGAAGCGGTGCCGCTTAATGTTGCAGTATAAACACAGCTATTCCAGATGGAAAGAAAAAGTTTCGCCGTGGAAATTACCGCTGAGGGAGGGAAGGGGCTGGGAGCCCCTTCGTCAGGTCAGGCCGTATTTTACGCCAAGAAGCAAAAGCGTGCTTAAGCGAACGGCGACAGCAGGGTGACCATCTGGCCGAACACTTTCGGGCTGGCGGCGATGATGTCGCCCTTGTGCAGGTAGTCGGATTCGCCGCTGAATTCGCCGACGATGCCGCCCGCCTCGGTCACCAGCAGCGCGCCGGCTGCGATATCCCACGGCTTCAGGCCTTTTTCGAAGAAACCGTCGCTGCGGCCGGCGGCCACGTTGGCCAGCTCGAGCGCGGCGGCGCCGGCGCTGCGGATGCCGTGGCAACGCTCGGCCATGACGCCGTACATCTTCAGGTAGTCCGCCAGCGCGCGCGGACCGGCGCCGTGGCCGGACGACAACAGCGCATTGCCGACGCGGTCGTGCTTGGTCACGCGGATGCGTTTTTCATTGAGGAAGGCGCCGGCGCCCTTGGTCGCGGTAAACAAGTCGTTGCGCACAGGGTCGTACACGACAGCCTGGGTGGTCACGCCGCGCTGTTGCAGCGCGATCGAGATGCAGTAGTTCGGGTAGCCGTGCATGAAGTTGGTGGTGCCGTCGAGCGGGTCGATGATCCACGAATATTCACTCTCGTCGTTCAGGTTGGCCGATGCACCCGATTCCTCGGCCAGGATGGCGTGGCCAGGGTAGGCCTTGAGCAGGGTCTCGATGATCGCCTGTTCAGCTGCCTGGTCAATGTCGGTCACGAAATCGTTGTGTTGTTTTTCGGTGACAGTCACGCGGTCGACGTCGAACGACGCGCGGTTGATCACGGTGGCGGCGCGGCGGGCGGCCTTGATCGCCGTATTGAGCATTGGGTGCATGTGGGCTTCCGTTGAATAGAACGCTAACGCGCACGGCGCCCCGTCAGGGCGCTATGTGCGCTAGTGAAACAAGAATGAATTAAAGAGCGGTGCGGCGGCGAACTGGTTAAAATCGCGGGCTTGGAAGCCCTGGCTTTTTCACACTCGACGCTGCGCGATGGCGCTATTTTAAATGATCATGCCCGAAACAAGCACATCTCTTTTCAATCGGCTGCGCTTTATCCTCGTCGAAACCAGCCGCGCAGGCAATATCGGCGCGGTCGCGCGCGCCATGAAAACCATGGGTTTTTCGGAACTGGTGCTGGTCAACCCGCGTTGCCAAGGCGCGCTGGAAGACCCCGAGGCGGTGGCGTTCGCCAGCGGCGCCCTCGAGGTGCTGGCGGGCGCGCGCATCGTCGGCAGCATGGCCGAGGCGCTGGAAGGCTGCCACTTCGCCGCCGCCGTGTCGGCCCGCCTGCGCGAATTCTCGCCGCCGGTGTGGACCCCGCGCGCCTTCGCCGGCCATGTGGCCGGGCAAGGGGGGCGGAACGCCGCGCTGGTCTTCGGCAACGAACGCTTCGGCCTGCCGAACCAGATTGTCGAGCAGTGCAACGTGCTGATCAATATTCCCGCCAACCCGGCGTATTCGTCGCTCAACCTGGCCCAGGCGGCGCAGGTGCTGGCCTACGAGTGCCGCATGGCGGCTGAAACCGGCGCGGCGCAGCCGAGCGCCATCGGTTTCCACGGCGATGCCGCCAGCGTGACCGAGATCGAGGGCATGTACGAGCACCTCGAACGGGCGCTGGTGGCGATCGGCTTCCTCGACGCCGGCAATCCCAAAAAGCTGATGCCGCGCCTGAAGCGCCTGTTTTCACGCACCCAGCTCGAGACCGAGGAAGTCAACATCCTGCGCGGCATCGCGCGCCAGATCCTCAAGGACCGGGTGGACTGATGAGCGCGCGCCTGCTGCTGCAATTGCTGTTGCTGGTGCAAGCGGCGGCGGCCGGCGCGATCGCCTTTGCCCTGGTGCGCTACGCCGCCATCGGCATGCTGGCCGCGCTCGCCCTCGGCGTGCTGGCCGTGCTGCTGGTGCGCGCGGCCATCGCGGCCAACAATTTCCTGATGAGCAGCCGCGCGGCCAGCCCGACCCCGGAGGAATTCCGCCTCGGCAGCGCGGGCCGCCTGCGCCTGTTCGGCGAGGAGTTCCGCGCCTCGATGCTGCAGTCGTCGTGGATCATGCCGCGCGCGCGGCCGTCGCAGCGCATTTTTCCCGGCTCGCCGGTGGCGCCGGTGCTGCTGGTGCACGGGTACGGCTGCAACAGCGGCTACTGGATCCACCTGCTGCCGCTGCTCGATGCCGCCCGCATCAGCCACGCCTGTCGCGACCTCGAGCCGCTCGGCGGCGACATCGACGGCTACGTCCCGGCGCTGGCGCGCGCGGTCGAGGACCTGTGCCAGGCCAGCGGGGCGGCGCGGGTCACCATCCTCGCCCACAGCATGGGCGGGCTGGCGGCGCGCGCCTATCTGCGCCAGCACGGCGCCGGGCGGGTGGCGCGCATCATCACGCTCGGCACGCCCCACCACGGCACCAGCCTGGCCAGTCTCGGGCTGGGCGCCAACGCGCGCCAGATGCGCCGCGCGCGCCGCGGCGACGCGCCGGAAAGCGCCTGGCTGCGCGAGCTCGCGGCGGGCGAGGGCGCCGAAGCGCGCCGGCTGGTCACGTCCATCTATAGTCATCACGACAATATCGTCGCGCCGCAGACCTCAAGCTGCCTGTCGGGTGCGCGCAACATCGCATTCGGCGGCGTCGGCCATGTCGCGCTTGGGTCGAATCCACACATCCTTTCATGCATCCTGCATGAACTTGCTCGGGAGACGCCGGCCTTGGAATAGGCGCCTGCGTGTTACATTCCTACAGGGCGTGTCGAGGAAACTGTGACACGACGCAATTGCTTCCCCATCTGAAAGTATGTCACGATGTTACAAACGGGAATGGGGCGTGTTCCTCCCCGCTTTTGGCAGCGCGCGGGAGGTCGACGCGCATCGCCAGCAACACCTGGCCAGGTTTAACCATCGGGAGTGCATCAGTGCCAGCACGCATCCTTATTATCGAAGACAACCCCACCAACATGGAGTTGATGGTCTATCTGCTTAACGCATTTGGCTTCACTCCGCTCACGGCGAACGACGGCATCAGCGGCATCCAGGCCGCGCGCGACACCGCTCCCGACCTGATCATCTGCGACGTCCACCTGCCCCGGCTCGACGGCTATGGCGTGGTGGCGGCGCTCAAGCAAGACCCGGCCCTGCGCGCTATTCCCGTGCTGGCCGTGACCGCGCTGGCGATGGTCGGCGACCGCGAAAAGCTGCTGGAAGCCGGTTTCGACGGCTACATCGCCAAACCGATCGAGCCCGATACCTTTGTGGTCCAGCTGGAAGAGTTCCTCGATCCGCAGCGCGCGCCGGCCGTGGCCTCGGTGCCCGCGGGCCAGGCCACGATCCTGATCGTCGACGACCATGTGCTGAACCGCGAATTCCTGCGCACCCTGCTGGGCTACGGCGGCCACCACCTGGTGGAGGCGGCCACCGGCCCCGACGCGCTGAGAATCATCAAGGAGCACAAGCCCGACCTGGTCATATCGGACGTCCTGATGCCGGGCATGGATGGCTACGAACTGGTCAACCGCCTGCGCAGCGATCCCGAGACCGCCGACCTGCCCGTGATCTTCTACACGGCGCTGTACCGCGAGCGCGAAGCCGGCCGCATGGCGGCCGAATGCGGCGTGCGCTGGGTGCTGCCGAAGCCGTCGTCGCCCGACGTGATCCTGCGCACCGTGCACGAAGCGCTCGGCATGGCCGCCGGCGCCAATGCGGACGAGCGCGAGGCTGCCGGCGCCGGCGCCGGCCCTGGCTTCGCGGTCGGCGACACGCTCGCCGACTTCCTCAACGAAGTCGATGCCGACAGCGCGCAGCACGCGCGCGCCGGCGATGGCGACGCCGCCGAACCGGTCTCCGAACGCCTGCAGATGACGCAGCGCCTGTCTACCTCCTTGTCCAGCCTGCAGGCGGTCAGCCTGCGCCTGACCGCGCTGATCGAGCTTGGCATCGAGCTGGGCGCCGAGCGCGACCCGGCCGCGCTGATCGAAAACGGCTGCCGCGTCGCGCACGGCATCTGCGCGTCCAGGTATGCCTGCATCGGCATGCTGGAAGACGGCATGGACACGCTTCAGTACTTCGCCTGCTGCGGCGAAGGCGGCGAGGGCCGGGTGGTGCGCAACGCGCCGCGCGCCGGCGTGCTTGGCAAGCTGCTCGGCCAGCATGCGCCGGTGCGCGTGAGCGGCATCGACGGCGACCCCAGCGTACTGGGACTGCCGACAGGGCACCCGCAAGTGCATTCCTTCCTCGGCGTGCCGATCGCCTCGCGCGAACGCGTGCACGGCTGGCTGTACCTGGTCGACAAGGCCGAGGCCGCCGAATTCTCCGAAGTCGATGAACGGGTCGCCGTCACCATCAGCGCGCAGATCGCCGCCGCCTACGAGAACTTGTCCCTGTACGAGGAGATCAAGCGCCACCACGCCCAGCTGACGGCGGACATGGAAGTGCGTATCCGGCTCGACGAAGACCTGCGCCGCTTCCGCACCGCGATGGATGCCACCGGCGACGCGATTTTCCTGATCGACCGCGCGATCACCTGCTTCGTCGACGTCAATGCCACCGCCTGCCGCATGCTCGGCTACGAGCGCGACGAGTTCCTCGGCTGCGAGAGTCCCGCGCTGCATGTGGAGGTGCGCTCGCGCCTGCACGACGTGCTGGCCAAGCTGGAGGGCGGCGAGCACGCCGACGCGATGGCCGAACTGCTGCTGGTACGGCGCGACGGCTCCACCGTGGCGGTCGAAGTGCAGCGCCGCACGCTGCGCTCAGGCGCCAGCTGGATCCTGGTGGCGGTCGCGCGCGACATCACCGAACGCAAGCACGCACAGGAGCAGCTGGTGCAGCTGGCCCACTTCGACACGCTGACCGGCCTGCCGAACCGCAGCAAGTTCTACGAAAAGCTGACCGGCGCGCTGCGCCATGCCGAAGAAAGCCGCTGGGCGGTCGGCGTGCTGTTCCTCGATGTCGACCGCTTCAAAAACGTCAACGACACGCTCGGCCATCCGATCGGCGACGAACTGCTGCGCCAGTTCTCCAGCCGCCTGGTCAACAGCGTGCGCTCGCGCGACACGGTCGGCCGCTTCGGCGGCGACGAGTTCGCGGCCATCATCGCGCTGCCGGACGGGCCGCAGACGGCGCTGCCGGTGATCGAGAAAATTCGCGAGGCGATGCGCAAGCCGTTCGACCTGCACGGCCATGAGGTGACCGCCACCGCCAGCATCGGCATCACGATCTACCCGGACGACGGCGCGGACGCGCAGACGCTGATCAAGTATGCCGACACCGCGATGTACCGCGCCAAGGAGGCCGGGCGCGATGCGTTCCGCTTCTTTACCGCGGAGATGAACGCACAGTCGCTGGCCCGGCTCGACCTCGAGAACGCGCTGCGGCGCGCGATCGACCATGACGAATTCGTGCTGTACTACCAGCCCAAGGTGCACATCGCATCGCGCCGCATCAGCGGGGCGGAAGCGCTGATCCGCTGGAACCGTCCCGGCCACGGCATGGTCTCGCCGGCGCTGTTCATACCGATCCTCGAAGAGACCGGCCTGATCGTGCGGGTCGGCACCTGGGTGCTGAACCAGGCCTGCCGCCAGATCAGCGAGTGGGGCAAGTCCAAGGTCGGCCCGGTACGGCTGTCGGTGAACGTCTCGGGCATCCAGTTCTTTGCCGGCGGGCTCGAGGACGACGTGCTCGACGCGATCAGCCGGCACGACATCTCGCCTGGCCTGCTCGAACTGGAGCTGACCGAGAGTTCGCTGATGTCGAACGCGGAAGATACCATCGCCGTGCTGCGCAACCTGAAGGCGCTCGGCATCGAAATTTCGATCGACGACTTCGGCACCGGCTATTCCAGCCTGGCTTACCTGAAGCGCTTCCCGATCGACAAGCTGAAGATCGACATCGCCTTCGTGCGCGAGGTCACCTCGAATCCGGATGACGCGGCGATCGTCCTCGCGATCATCAACATGGCGCACAGCATGAAGCTGGACGTGGTGGCCGAGGGCGTCGAAACCGAGGCCCAGCTGTCCTACCTGCGCCGCCACGGCTGCGACGAAATGCAGGGATATTATTTCAGCCGTCCGGTGCCGCCCGCGGAATTCGAACGCATGATCCTCGAAGGGGAGGCCCTCCGCACGCCGGTCGACGGCCCTGACGAATACCAGCAAACCTTGCTGATCGTCGACGACGACGCCTTCATGCTCGACGTGCTGTCCGACTTCCTGGCGCAGGACGGCTACCGCATCCTGACGGCGCAAAGCGCGTCCGAAGGGTTCGACGTGCTGGCGCGCCACAACGTGCAGGTGATCCTGTGCGACCAGTGCATGCCGGTGATGAGCGGGACCGAGTTCATGGAGCGGGTCAAGCACCTGTGCCCGACCACCTTCCGCATCATGCTGTCGGCGTATGCTGACCTGACGCCGATCATGGATGCGATCAACCACGGCGCCATCGACCGCTTCTACACCAAGCCATGGGAAGGGGCCGCGCTGCGCGATAACGTTCGCGAAGGCTTCCGCGCCCAGGCGCTGCAGCACGGCAGCACGCGCAAGGAGTCGGTGCACTGACCGGGGTTTGCCTGTACCGGCCGGGTACGGTAGGCTATGCGTTTGCCACTACCGGGCCGCGGCCTGGAAAGGACCTGGTTTGACCCGCAAGCACCGAACCCCGATCGCCCTCGCGGCGCTGGCGGCGGCCATCGCCGCCGCCGTCTTCTGGCCGCAAGGCCCCGGCTCGCGCATCGGCGCGAAGATCGGCGCCATCGTCCAGGCCCGCACCGAACTTGGCTGGCCGGTCTACGTGACCACCGTCGCAGGCGGCCCTGCGGCCGGCTTTGCCGATCCGTTCGGCCTTGCCATCGACCGCGCCGGCAACTTGTATGTGGCCGACGCCGGCGACAACAACCGCATCGCCAGGGTGGCGCCCGACGGCAGCATCGCCACCCTGGCGGGGCAGCGCGAAGGCTTCGCCGACGGCGCCGGCCCCGCCGCTTTGTTCCATACGCCGTCGGCGATCGCGATCGACAGCCACGGCAACCTGTATGTCGCCGACACCGGCAACCACGCGGTCCGAAAGGTCACGCCGGCCGGCGTGGTCACCACGCTGGCCGGCAGCGGCCAGCCCGGCTACCGCGACGGCAAGGGCGGCGAGGCGCTGTTTAACGGCCCGGTCGGCGTGGCGGTCGACCAGTCCGGCACTGTGTTCGTGGCCGACACCTACAACGACCGCATCCGGCGCATCGCGCCCGACGGCGCCGTGACCACGGTCGCGGGCGACGGCGTGCCGGGCGACCTCGACGGCCCGGCGCACGCGGCGCGCTTCGACACGCCTGCTGCGCTGGTGGTGGACGCGGCCGGCAGCATCCTGGTGGCCGACAGCCAGAACGGCGCGATCCGCAAGGTGTCGCGCGAGGGCGTGGTGTCGACCGTGGCGCGCGCGCCGCTGGACGCCGAACAGCCGCTGATGCGGCGGCCGGTCAGCCTGGCGCTGACCCACGATGGCTTCCTGTATGTGGGCGACATGGCGCGCGGGCGCATCCTGCAGGTGTCGCCTGCGGGCGAGCTGCGCGGCCTGACCGGGATCGGCATCGACTTCCATCCGGGCGACGAACGCGCCGCCCGCTTCGCGCGTCCGGCCGGCATCGCGCTCGGGCCGGACGGCTCGCTGTATGTGGCCGACGCGCTGAAACGCGCGGTGCGCAAAGTCGCCAGGCGCCAGGGCGCCGCGGCGCCGCCGCTGGACGACCACGCCGCCGCCATGGCGGCCGAGACGCCGCCGGCGCCGTTCCCATGGCCGGTGCGCCCGCAGCAAAGCTGGCACGAAGTGGTCGGCATCGTCGGCGAGGTGCGCGGCAGCTACGAAGGCGAAAGCCGCCACCACTTCCACAACGGCCTCGACGTGCAGGCGGCGATGGGCGAGCCGGTGCTCGCGGTGGCCGCCGAGAAGGTCAGCAGCCCGCTGCCCAACTGGGGCTACGGCGGGGTAGGCGAGGGCATCGCCGTGGGCGACTTCAGCTACATCCACATGCGCGTGGGGCGCACGGGCCGCGACGAGCTGCTCGACACGAGCCGCTTCGCCGCGGTGCGCGACGACGCCGGCAAGCTGCAGCGCGTGCGCGTGCGGCGCGGCGCGCGCTTCGCGGCGGGCGACGCGATCGGCAGCGTCAACCGCATGTACCACGTGCACCTGGTGCACCGTCCCCACGGCGTCGAACGCAATGCGCTGGCGCTGCCGTTCCCCGGGCTGTCGGACGGCGTGGCGCCGCGCATTGCCGGCATCGCGCTGGTCGGCCGCGACGGCAAGGCGCTGGCGGCGCAGCGCGGCAAACGCCTCGCGGTGGCGGCCGGCGCCGGTCCGCTGGCGATCGTAGTCGACGCCTTCGACCAGAGCGACGGCAACGCCGCGCGCCGCAGGCTGGGGCTGTACAAGGTGGGCTACCAGCTGCTTGGCGCCGGCGGCGCGCCGCTCGCCGGTTTCGAGGAACCGCTGGTGAACATCGAATTCAACCGCCTGCCGCCGGACGAGGAAAGCGTCAAGGTCGCGTACGCGGACGGCAGCGGCATCACGGTCTACGGCAGCAAGACGACCCGTTTCCTGTACCAGGTCACCAACACGGTGCGCGACGGCGTGGCGCGCCAGGGCGGCTGGGATCCTGCCGGGCTGGCGCCGGGCGACTACACCATCCGCATCCTGGCCGCCGACTACGCCGGCAACGTCGCGCAGGCCGGGCGCGATCTCGCCATCACCATCGAGTGAGCTGTGGCGGCGGGGCCGGTATTAGGGCCGCGCCGCCATTCGGTGGTATCCTTGGAACAGAAAAACACCGTCTCCCAGCCATGCTCCAGAAAGCTCCACGCCGTACCCGCGAACGCATCCTTGAATTGTCCCTGGGGCTGTTTAACGAGTTCGGCGAACCGAATATCACTACCACGGTGATCGCGGAGGAGATGAATATCTCGCCGGGGAACCTGTACTACCACTTCCGCAACAAGGACGACATCGTCAATTCGATCTTCGTGCAGTTCGAGGCCGAAATCGAACGCATCCTGACCGTCCCGGACGGACGCCGCTCGAACATCGACGACGTCTGGCTGTACCTGCACCTGATGTTCGAACTGATCTGGCGCTACCGCTTCTTCTACCGCGACCTGAACGACCTGTTGTCGCGCAACCGCAAGCTGGAACTGCATTTCAAGCTGATCCTCGCGCACAAGATCAAGGTCGCCACCCAGCTGTGCGAAGACCTGCGCAGCGAACAGTCGCTGGAAGCCACCGACGCCGAAATCAATGCGATGGCCACCAACATGGTGGTGGTGGCGACCTACTGGCTGTCGTACGAATACGTGCGCAACCCGCGCAAGTACACCGAGCAGCAGGCCATGGCCGATGCGCTGGCGCGCGGCTGCTACCAGGTGCTGTCGCAGCTCGCCCCTTACCTGCGCGGCGAGACGCGCGTCCTGTTCAACAAGCTGTCCGAAGACTATCTCAAGAAACTCAAGTAAAAGCAGGTAAACATTGACGTCTCCCCGACCTAAACGTCGGCGATTCCTACAGCTAGCGTCGCACGTCCGCGACGGAGAATATTTAGCGCAGCATTGAGATCACGATCATGTACCGCTCCGCAATCACAGCAACGCCATTCTTTCGCATGTTCAGTGAACAAGCTTCCAAGGTCTGCGATACCTTTCGGCCGCGAATCGGCGACAGCGCCGCAATTCGAGCAGATCTGGGTGGTAAAGCGCTCGTTCACTTCTTCACCTTTCAACGGCACCCAGCCCAGCGACTTCCTGCCGCGATAGCGAAGGCAGGGCCGGCGCGACCCGGAGCGCGACTTTGCGTACTGCTGGCACACGTCGTTGACCGTACCCGAGTGAAGGCCAAGCTCCTTGCTGCACCCCGTGGTGAGCTTGATCAGGTCAAAACCGGTATGCCAGCGGCGACCGAAACGCAGCGCATCCTTCTGCCTGTCGTTGCAGTAGTTCCACACGAAGTTGACCGTCCTGGCCTGCTTGTTCAGCAAGCCGGCCAGCGACTTGACGCGGTAACGGTAAACCAGTTTCATCCAGGTTCGACAGCAATCGTCGACCATGGCTCCACACTTACAACCGAGGCATCGACTGCTGCGGCATGTCTTTTTACGGGGCCCGAATTGCTGCGCAATTCGCAGTCGGCTCCTTTCACTCCTCGTCCTGAAGGACGAGGTTTCTCGGAGCAAATCTGATGAAGTCGATTGCAGTCTACTGCGGCGCCTTGCACGGCGCTTCCCCGATTTTCGACGAATCGGCGCGCGCCATGGCGCGTGCGCTGGTCGAACACAATATCGCGCTGGTCTATGGCGGCGGCAACGTCGGCCTGATGGGGGTGATCGCCGACGAGGTGCTGCGCCTCGGCGGCGAGGTGTCGGGCGTGATTCCGCGCCAGCTGGTCGACCGCGAACTGGCGCACTCTGGGTTGACGCGCCTGTTCGTCGTCAAGGATATGCACGAACGCAAAGCCATGATGTCCGAGCTGTCGGACGGCTACATCGCGCTGCCGGGAGGGATGGGTACGCTGGAAGAGCTGTTCGAGATGCTGACCTGGTCGCAGCTCGGCATCCATGCCAAGCCGGTCGGCGCGCTGAACGTGAACGGTTTCTACGATGGCCTGGTGAGCTTCATCGCGCACCAGCATGCGCACGGTTTCGTGCGCCCGCAGCACGCGCAGCTGTTGATCGTCGAAGACCAGCCCGACGCGCTGATCGCGCGCATGCGCGGCGCCTGAACGTCAGGCTTCGCGGATCCGGTTGCGGCCGCTAGACTTGGCGTCGTACAGCGCCTTGTCGGCGCGCGTGATGGTGTCGGCGAATGGTTCGCCTGGCTGCCGTTGCGCGATGCCGGCCGAGAAGGTGATGCGAAGATCGCTGGCCACCTCGGTCAGCGGCGCCGCCGCCACCCGTTCGGCCATGCGCCGCACGACCATCCTGGCCTGGTCCGGCGGAGCGCCGGGCAACAGCAGCAGGAATTCCTCGCCGCCCCAGCGCGCCAGCACATCCTGCGAACGCAGTGCCGAGCGCGCCGCGTTTGAAAATGCGCGCAGCACGGCGTCGCCGGCCGCGTGGCCGTAGCGGTCATTCACGCTCTTGAAGAAATCGAGGTCGATCAGCGCGATGCAGGTAGGCTGGCCGGCGGCGTCATGGCGGCGCTCCTGCTCCACCAGCACTTCGTTCATGTGGCGCCGGTTGGCCAGCGAAGTCAGTTCGTCGAGCGTGGCCAACTGGCGGATGGTCGCCATCGCATCGAGCAGGTCTTCTTTCTGCTGCTTCATGCGCAGGCGCATTTTGCTCATCTCGCCGGTGAGCAAGGTCACCGACACCAGCGCGCACGCCGCAGAGACGAAGTGCACGCCTTCGATGTAGGCTGGATAGGCGACGCGGTCGGAAGCGACCAGCCACAGCATGGTCGCGCCCAGCATCGCCAGCGTCGAGGCGCACAGTAAGATGGTATGGCGTGGACGCAGCGAGAAGGCGCAGAAGACCATCACCACCAGCAGGAATATCAGGTACACGCCGCGCAGTGGCCCGGTCACCACGTAAGCGCCGATATTGCACGCGATGGCATACAAGGCCTGCCAAACCGCCAGCATGGACGGCGAGATGCGCAGCACGCCGCTGGCGCGTACCAGCAGCGCGAATGCCGCCACGCCGGCCACGCCGATGCCGACCAACAGCATGGCGCTGTCGCGGTCGGCGGCGCCGGCGCGCACCTGGAGTACCACCAGGATCCCGCCGATCAGGTAGAGCAGGCAGGTTGCGGCCCAGTACCCAAGCATGCGCGCCAGGCGCGGGTCGGAGCCGAGCAGCAACCGGCGCAGGCGGCTAGCCAGGGCCATCACGCGGCTCCCGCCAGCGCATCGTGCGCCTGGCGGCACAACAGGCCGGCGATCGCGGACGGCGGCAGCGGGCGGCTGAACAGGTAGCCCTGCATCTGGTCGCATCCGTGCCCGCGCAGGAAACGGCGCTGCTGTTCGGTCTCGACGCCGAGGCTGCCGAAGCCGCTGAAACTCAGGTCCGGGTCTGCGGTAGCCGCGTTTTCGCCAGCCGCGGCGGCACCGCACGCAAACGCCGCAAATCCTGCGGCGCAGGACAGGCGAGGGAGGCGGGCGGACGAAATCGGTTGCTGCTGCATCGCTGGTGTTCTCGGGTGAAAGCCACGCCAAGGGCGCGGCGAACGTCGCATTCAAAAATGGGGGCGATTGGACAGGCTGCCGGCGGGGGCGTGGCGGGCGGATCACGCGCGCGTGTCGTGGACCGCCATGACTCTATATTGACATACGGAAATTGTCGAGATATTCGATATGGACAATAACAATTCCATCACGAATTGTGTGACATTGCAACATTTTCTTGGCGCGCAGGAAACACTGGCGGGGGAGGTGGCGGAGGCTGCGCCCGATCCGGCTCGGCGGATGACGCTTCGCTGTTCCGCCTTGCGGGCTGTTACCAGATCCGCTGGCCGGACAGGTCCAGTTCGGTCAGGTACAGGCGCAGGTCGAATTCGTACTGGTGGTAGTTCGGTTCCATGTACGTGCACAGCTTGTAGAACGCCTTGTCGTGCTGCTTTTCCTTCACGTGCGCCAGTTCATGCACGGCGATCATGCGCAGGAATTCGAGCGGCACGTCCTTGAACATGCTGGCCACCCGGATTTCGTGCTTGGCCTTGAGCTTGCTGCCCTGGACGCGCGAGATGGCCGTGTGCAGCCCGAGCGCATGCTGGATCACGTGGATCTTGCTGTCGAACGCGACCTTGTTGATCGGCTCGGCATTGCGCAAGAACTCCGATTTCAGGTCCTGGATGTAGTCGTACAGCGCGCGGTCGGTGCGGATGCCGTGGGCGGCAGGGTAGCGTTTGCGCAGCACGTCGGCGAGCTTGTGTTGCGCGATCAGGAGGCTGACTTGCGCGCGCGTCTGGTCGGAATACGCGCTGAGATATTTCAGGGATTGCATGCGCGCAATGTATCACATCTCGCGCCCATAAAAGAACCGGGCGGGGCGTGCGTCCCGCCCGGTGCAACACAAGAGCGCGGTTATCGATTCGAGGGCGCCTGGCGAGGCGCGCGTGGCAGCAAGCTTATTCTTTCTCCTTGCCTCCCTGCCGGTTGCCGTTGGATTCCGCCGGGCGGCGTTCCGCCGGGCGGCGTTCCGCCTGGCCGCCCCCGGCCGGCGCGGCGCGGCTGGCGGACTGCCGGCTTTCCCCGCCTTTGCGGCCGATATCGGCCATGTGTTCACGGTTGCGGCTGACCACCTCGCCGCCTTTTTGTCCCGCACGGCGTGCTTCTTCCGAATCGAATTCGTGTGCCGTTCCTTTTTGGTGAGCAGCCTGGCCGCCCTTGCTGGCGATCTCGCGCTGCTGGTTTTCATCCATCGCGGCGAAGCCGCGCTTGGCCGGTCCCTGTCCGCTGCCGCTGCCGGCTTTTTGCTGCGTGCCGGAGCGTTTGCCCCCTTCCTTGCTTGTCGCCATGTCGATCTCCCTGTGTGCATCGTCTGTGCTGGAACTGGATGCGGCCGGAACGCCTGCCGGCCACTCTCCGTGCATCGAGCGCGCGGATTTGCCGCGCTCGTGGGTTAGAGGGAAGGCCCTCGCTTTAGTTCCAGCCTCAGTTCGGTGGCCGCTGGCGGCGCCCGCTGTCGCGCGCTGCGATGGCGTCGCTCGACGGCGCCGGCGCGGACAGGTCCTGGTCCAGTTCTTCCTTGCGCGCCGCCAGCTGCTTGCCCAGCTCTTCCAGGTCGAGCCCGGCCCGGCGGGCGGTGTCGAACATGTCGGTTTCTTCCTTGTCGATGTGGTGGGCGATTTCCTCGCCCAGCACCGTGACGGTGGCGTCGTAGTGGTCGTCGCCCGGGAACATCACCTCGAGCTGGCTGATCAGCTCGCGCGCGCCGGCGTGTTCGACATCGGCTTCGTCCATCATGTCGTCGTCGTCGATGATCGAACGCAGCACCGGATAGAAGATCTCGTCTTCGATCATCGTGTGGACGGTCAGTTCGTAGCAGATATCGTCGACCAGTTCGCCCTTGCGCCCGTCCTCGTCGCCGCTGCCGCGCAGGCCGTCGAACTCGCGGAACAGGCTCTTGACCTTGTCGTGGCCGGCCTTGAGCAGTGCCAGCGCATCCGGCGCCGGGTTCTTGCGTGGTTTGTCCATATTGCACTCCGTATCGATGGTGGGAAGGTCCGGCCGGCCACTTTAGTGCTGGCTGCCCGCGCTGGGCTGCATGCAGGCGAGCATCTGGCGGCCGCTGTTGATGGACTCCTCCAGCCGTTGCCGGCCCAGCCGGAGGTTCAGTTCGCCCAGCTTGCGCGCGGAGTCGAAGCTGCGGCGGGCCAGTTCAGTGAAGAAATTGATCTGGGTTTCAACATGGGATCGCCGTGCGGGATTGTTTGCCAGTGATTGCATTGGTGTACCTCGGCATAGGACGATGAGGGAGCCGCGGTGGCAGCGGCGGACGTGCTCGGGCGAGCATCGGATAGACGTTGTTTGAATGGCCAAGTTCCGGCGGATGGTGCAGTGCACGTATTCGATCAAGCCGCGTGCACGGGAGCAACGGCGCGTGCGACAATACATGGTTCGCGAGCTAATTATTGACACCATGGCCACCATGCATCCGGAATACATCCTGACCCTGTCCTGCCTCGACCAGCGCGGCATCGTGCATCGTGTTTCCGGCTTTTTGGCCGAACATGGCTGCAACATCATCGATTCGGCGCAGTTCGGCGACCCGGAGTCGCGCCTGTTCTTCATGCGCGTGCATTTCGCGCTGGAGGACGCCGGCATCGGCGAGGCCGCGCTGCGCGCCAGCTTCACAGCCTTGTGCGACGCAATGCAGATGACCGGCCAGCTGCATGACGCGAAGGTGAAGCCGCGCGTGATGCTGATGGTGTCGAAGATCGGCCACTGCCTGAACGACCTGCTGTTCCGCTACAAGAGCGGGCTGCTGCCGGTCGAGATTCCGGCGATCGTGTCGAACCACATGGACTTCTACCAGCTGGCGGCCAGCTACAACATCCCGTTCCACCACCTGCCGCTGGCGGCCGGCGCGGGCGACGCGGCCAAGCTGGCACAGGAAGCGCGCATCCTCGACCTGATCGACACCCACCAGGTCGACCTGGTGGTGCTGGCGCGCTACATGCAGGTGCTGTCGCCGGGGCTGTGCGCGGCGCTGAAGGGCAGGGCGATCAACATCCACCACTCGTTCCTGCCGAGCTTCAAGGGCGCGCGCCCGTATGCGCAGGCGCACCTGCGCGGGGTCAAGCTGATCGGCGCGACCGCCCACTTCGTCACGGGCGACCTGGACGAAGGCCCGATCATCGAGCAGGATGTCGAGCGGGTCGACCACGCGATGAGCGCCGAGACGCTGGCCGCGATCGGGCGCGACGTAGAATGCGTGGTGCTGGCGCGGGCCGTCAAATGGTTCGTCGAGCACCGCGTCCTGCAAAACGGCGACAAGACTGTCGTCTTCTAACAACTTAGGCAAGCAAGCATCAATGGCACTTAAAGCGACAATCTACAAGGCGGACGTCCAGATCGCGGACATGGACCGGCACTACTACCAGGACCACAACCTGACCCTGGCGCGGCATCCGTCCGAGACCGACGAACGGATGATGATCCGGCTGCTGGCGTTCGCGATCCACGCGAACGAGGCGCTGACCTTCACCAAGGGCTTGTTCGACACCGACGAGCCCGACCTGTGGCAGAAAGACCTGACCGGCGCGATCCAGCTGTGGATCGAGGTCGGCCAGCCGGACGAGAAGCGCATCATGAAAGCGTGCGGCCGTTCCGAGCAGGTGATCGTGTACAGCTACAGCGCCACCAGCCATATCTGGTACAAGCAGATCGCCAACAAGCTGGAACGGGCGCGCAACCTCACCATCATCAACATCCCGGCCGACGCCAGCGCGCAGCTGGAGAAGCTCGCCAACCGCAACATGCAGCTGCAGTGCACGATCCAGGACAGCCAGATCTACCTGACCGACGGCGCCAACACCGTGCTGGTCGAGCGCGAGACCTTCCGTGGCGGCCGGTGACCGCAGCCACCCCGGTTGCGACTATAATCTGGCCCAACGCCGCTTCCCGACGAGATTCCTTATGCCAAAACACCTGATCGCGCTGACTGCCTTGCTGGCCCTGTCGACCCATGCCCTGGCCCAGGTCAGCGTCACCGCGCCGTGGATACGCGCCACCGTGCCGCAGCAGGAAAGCACCGGCGTGTTCATGCATCTGCAGTCGGCCGGCGACGCGCGCCTGGTCGGCGTCAGCACGCCGGCCGCCGCCAGGTCGGAGTTCCACCAGATGGACATGCGCGGCCAGATGATGAAAATGGAGCAGGTCGACAGCATCGACCTGGCGGCAGGCAAGGGCGTCGACCTGGCGTCGGGCGGCTATCACATCATGCTGATCGGCCTGAAACGCCAGCTCAAGGCAGGCGAGGTGGTGCCGTTGACCATCGTCGTCGAACACCAGGACAAGAAGCGCGAGCGCATCACGCTCAAGGTGCCGGTCAAGCCGCTGACTTTTACCGGCCCGTCCGCGGGCCCGTCGCGCCACCACTGAGCGAGGCGATTCAGCGCGCCGCTACCCGGCTGACGTCACCCGAACCGACCACCGAGCGGCTGACCTTCGGATCGCCGTGGTAGTTGACGTCGCCCGAGCCGGCGATGGTCGCGCTGAGCGTGTCGCGCGCCCACACCTCGGCGGTGCCGGAACCGGCCACGCTGACGCTGGCCTCGGCCGCCGCCATCTTGCCGAGGTCGACGTCGCCCGAGCCGCCGATCGATACCGAGACGGTTTTGGCGCTGCCGCCGCCGGCCTTGAAGTTGCCGCTGCCGCCCACGGTCACCGAGACCGCGTCGCCGTCGATGCTCTTGACGTCGATCGATCCCGAGCCGCCCAGGTCGAACTGCATGCGCCCGCCGCGCAGCGCGTCCGAGCGGATCGCGCCCGAGCCGCCCAGCGCAACGCGGTCCACCGCGCGCGCACGCACGATGATCTTCATCGTGGTGGCCTGCAGGTGCATGTTTTTCTTCACCGGGCGGATCTTCAGGGTGCCGTTGTCGATGACGGTTTCGATCAGCGGCAGCAGGTTGTCGTCGGTTTCAATGGTGATGCCTTCGTGGTTGCCGATCCTGAGCTCGAGCTGGGCCGGGACGCTGAGCGACAGGCCGGTGAAGTGGGCGACCGCGCGCGCTTGCTTCTTCACGGCGCCGCTGCCGCGTACTTTTTCGCCGCCGATCCAGTCGAGCGGGGAGGCGGATACCATCGCCACCGGCGCGGCCATGGCAAACGCGGCCACCGCCAGTACAAGGTGGCGCAGGCCAATGCGGCGCGGCCGGATAGTGGTTTTTGCCTGGGTTTTCATGTCGTCTCCTCGGTCGTTAATGTAAGAATGGGTACTTTCGAGCATCGTATGGCAGCGCCCGGGCAGCGGCCAGGCGTTTGCGACAGGCTGCAGCCAGCGCCTGCCAGGATGCACGGCGGCGCGATATTCCGCCCCGGCGCGCTATCGCCCCTTTATCTTTTTTTGGAATCAAAATGCTGATCATTACTATCAAACAGGGCAAGGAAAAAAGCATCCTGGCCGGCGAACCGTGGATCTACGCCTCCGCCATCGAGCGCGTCGAGGGCCGCAACAGCGAAAAGATGAAGCCGGGCGCCACCGCCATCGTGCAGTCGTCCGCGCGCACCTTCCTCGCGCGCGCGGCCTACAACTCGCGCTCGCAGATCCGCGCGCGGGTGTGGACGCTCGATGAGGCCCAGCCGATCGACCATGCGCTGATCAAGCGCCGCGTCAAGCTGGCGCTGGAGAAAAGCGCGCCGGCCGCGGCCAGGGCCAGGCCGGGACTGGTGGTGCGGCGCGTGAATGCCGAGGCGGACGGCCTGCCAGGCCTGCTGGTCGATGGCTACGGCGGCAAGGACGGCTACCTGATCTGCGAGTTCCAGGCCGGCGGCGTCGACGCCTGGAAGGTGCCGATCGTGCAGGCCCTGCTCGCCGAAACCGGCTGCCCGAATGTGTGGGAACGCGCCGATGACCTGGTGCGCAAAGGGGAAGGGCTGCCCGTCACCAGCGGCGCGCTGGCCGGCGACGAGCCGCCCGACCAAGTGATCGTCAATGAAGGCGGGGTGCAGTTCTCGCTCGACCTGAAGACCGGCCACAAGAGCCGGTTCCGCTAATAGCGGCCATGCAGGTTGCTGGCCAGTTCGCCCTGGCAGGCGCCGTACAGGCGGAACGACTCTTCGGGCGTATCCATCGCCACCTGCGCCACTTCGATCCGCGCGATCTCGCCCTTGATGAAGGGGCGCAGCCACTGGTCGACTTCGGCCTGCAGCGCGGCCAACCCGGCGCCGTGGCGGGCGTACAGCGGCCGGTCGCGGAAGCGTTCCGCCAGGCTGGCGCGCACGCGCTCCTCGACCTTCGGGAACTGCTCGCGGTACAGCTGCACATGGCGCATTTCGTGTTCGAGGATCTTGCGATAGCTGCACGAGGCGGGTGAAAACTCGCGCGCCACGTACACTGACATGCGCGGCACCACCAGTTCGACGGCGATGCGCGGCGAGACGCATTCGCGCCCCGAGGCCTTGTCGCTGATGGTCGGGCCATCGAACAGCACGCTGGTGCGGGTTTCCAGCGCCGTCATCCCCAACATGAACTCGCCGGCGTAGCTGTGCACGCTGCGGTTGTTGAGCACCCGGCTCGACACGGTATTGTCGATATGGTGGCCCGCCTCGCTCAGGCTGACGTCGAAGCGCGGCTTCATTTCGCGCTCGCAGCGTTGCTCGAACGACAAGTCAGCGGTTTGTTCGGCCATGGCCAGACCTGGCGACGCGGCCAGGGCGATCACAATGAACAAGGTCGTTTTCACGATGGTTTCCTCCTCCGTATGGACTAATCCTGCGCCTTCCTGTTGCCCTTGCCAAGCGATTTTTGAGCGCCGCCGGATTGGGGCCGATAAATTTATATTTCGGTTTATCAATTTCTTGGGAGTACTAGTCTTATAATTACCGTCACTTCCGTTCCCACGCATTCCCGAGACCAGCACATGGAAAACCACGAGTCGTCGCAAATCCGCACCTTGTCGTATGTGGAGAATGAAGACCATCCGGTGTTCGGAACCCTGGTCGAACAGATCCTGCACCTGCTCAATTCGCGGCTGGTGTTCTCCGACATCATCATTCACCAGAACAGCCCGTTGCTGTTGCGCCAGCCAAAGGGCCTGGTCGCGGTGACCGATTCGCCGATCACCAAGGAAGAGCTGGAAGAATTCTTCGAAGTGATCGAGCCGGACTGGGAAGCGCGGATCAAGGACCGCGCCTTCGACCGCTCGATCGACCTGCACACCGCGCGGATTCGCGCCAACTGCTTCACCTTCCAGGGCAAGAAGCGGCTCGGCTGCGTGATCCGGCGCTTTCCGAAAGAGCCGCTGGCGCTGGCCAGCCTCGGCCTGCGCACGGCCGAGCAGGACTTCGCCCAGCTGACCTCGGGCCTGGTGCTGATCATCGGCGACACCTGCCAGGGCAAGTCGACCACGATCGCCTCGATGGTCGATGAAATCAACAAGACGCGCTCGGGCCACATCATCACCATCGAAGACCCGGTCGAGACCCTGATCCCCCAGCGCAAATGCATCATCACCCAGCGCGAAGTGGGACAGGACGGCGACGTCGAAAGCTACTACCTCGGTGCGCTGGATGCGCTGCGCGAGCGCCCGGACGTGATCGTGATCGGCGAGATCCGCGACTCCCAGACCGCGCAGGAGGCGCTGGCGCTGGCCGAATCGGGCCCGCTGGTGCTGGCGTCGCTGCACGCGCGCTCGACCGAACTGGGACTGCAGAAGATGAACCGCTTGCTGGGGAATTCGGAAGCGCAGTCGCAGGCGCTGGCGAATGCGCTGCGCGGCGTGCTGTGCCAGGCGCTGCTGCCGTCGGTCGACGGCGACCGCTATTTCCTGGCCACCGAGTGCCTGACCTCGAATCCGGAAGTTGTGCGGATGGTGGAGTCGGCCCGGTTTGGCGATGTGCGCACGCTGATGGATGGCGGGACCGGCAAGTTCAACGCCGGTTGCCACTCGATGAATTCGGCGCTGGTGTACCTGCTGCGCGAGAAGAAGATCAGCATGGAAGACGCGCGCAATGCGACCACCGACCGCATCGGCTTTGCCGACGCGTGCTACGCGGCGATGCTTAACGCAGCCTAGTCCAGCGGCACCGCGCGGTAGCGATTGACCGCGCCGCTCGACACCGGCGCGGCCCGGTTGCCCCAGCTGCTGCGCAGGTAGGTCAGCAGCGCCGCCGCCTCCATGTCATTGAGCACATGGCTGAACGGCGGCATGCCGTACGGCCGCGGATTGCCCGCGGTTCCCGGCGCAAAGCCGCCGTTCATCACACTGCGGATCGCATTCACCGGCGAGTCCATCGTCACCGCGCGGTTGCCCGCCAGTGGAGGGTAGTGCGGCGGCAGGCCTTTGCCGTCGCCGCCGTGGCAGTCGATGCAATGGGTCTCGTACAGCCGCTTGCCTTGCGCAATACGCTGTTCATGCTGCGGCCCGGCGACGATCTCCGGCTTCTCCACCGGCGCGTGCGGCAGCGATTTCAAATACACGGCCATCGCGCCAAGATCCGGCTCCGACAGGTGCTGCAGGCTTTGCTGCACCACTTCAGCCATCGGCCCGACCACGGTCGCGCGCGGCGACACCCCGGTCCGCAGCAGCTGCACGATGTGCGGCGCCTCCCAGCTTCCCAGTCCCGCTTCGGCATCCGACGTCAGCGACGGCGCGTACCAGCCAATCACCGGAATCAGCCCGCCCGCCAGGCCGCCGCTCGGCGCACCCAGCGTATTGCGGCTGCTGTGGCAGGCCGCGCAATGTCCGAGGCCCTCGACCAGGTAGGCGCCGCGGTTCCACTCGGCGCTGCGCGACGGCGCCGGTTCAAACACGGCCGGCTTGAAGTACAGCAGGCGCCAGAGCGCGAGGGCGAGCTGCTGGTTGTACGGGAAGCGCAGCTGGTGCGCTTCGCTGGCGCGCTTCTGCGCGGGGGCCGTGCGCATGAAGGCATACAGCGCGTCCGAGTCGCCGCGCGTGACCTGCGTGTAGTTCGTGTACGGGAAGGCAGGGTAGAGCAGGCGGCCGTCGCGCGACTTGCCGTTGTGGAGCGCGTTCCAGAAGTCGTCCGCGCTCCAGGCGCCGATGCCGGTTTCGCTGTCGGGCGTGATGTTCGGCGCGACCATGCGCCCGAACGGCGTCTCGATCGCGCGGCCGCCAGCATACTCCGCGCCGCCGCGCGCCGTGTGGCAGGCCATGCAGTCGCCGGCCCGCGCCAGATAAGCGCCGCGCGCGATGTTGGCGGGTGTCGCGGCCCACGCTTGGGGCGAACTGGCGGGCACGAACTGCTCGCGCGGCCAGGCTATGACGACTGCCGCGGCTGCGGCAGCGGCGATGGCGATCGCAATGACGGCGGATTTTTTCATGGCGCGCTACCGCAGGCGATCGGCAGCGGCCGCGCGATGCTGGTGTCAGGGCGCGCCGACGGCGAGACCGGCTGCGCCGCCAGCCAGCCTGACACGGCCGACACGTCGTCAAGGCTCAGGCGGTTGGCGATACCGGCCATGCAGTCGGGCGCATGGGCGCGCCGCACCTTGTTTTTCCAGGCGCCGAATTGTGCGTTGACGTAGTCGCGCGGCAGGCCGACCAGCCCCGGGATCGATGGCGCGACGCCAGTCAGCGCCTTGCCGTGGCAGGCGATGCAGGCCGGGACGCCGATGGCGCGGTCTCCCTGCATGGCCAGCACGCGCCCGCGTTCCATGACGGCTGCGGGGAGCGCTATCTGCGCCACCGGAAGCGGCGGCAGGTGCTGCTGCGAGAAATGGCCGGCGATTTCGCGCAGGTAGGCGCCGGGCAGGTGGCTGACCATGTAGGTCATCATCGGGAACTGGCGCGCGCCGGTCTTGAAGTTGACCAGCTGGTTGTACAGGTAGCCGGCCGGCTTGCCCGAGATGCGCGGAAAGAAGGCATCGTTGCGGTCGGGTCGCGCGTGGCAGCTGGTGCAGGCAAGCACCCGTTGTTCCATCGTGTCCGGCAAGGTGGCGGGTCTTTCGGCCGCGACCGGCCCGGCGGCGCAGGCCATGAGCAGCAGCAGGACCCGGGCGCGCATGATCAGCTGTCCTGGCGCCAGCGGCGGTACACGCGCAGCGCCACATGGGCGTCGTCGGCGGCGTACAGGATCTGCTTTTCGGTCAGGCGCGGCAGCGCCCAGTTGGTGGTGGTGATCTTTTTGGATTTCTGCAGGCGCTGGCCGAAAAAGCGCGCGACCGCGGTCTTGGCGCCAAGCGTGTTGCGTTCGCCGCGGCGCAGCGCGGTGGACAGGTCGAGCACATTGTTGGCGTCGATCCCGAGCTTGCTGCGCAGGCGGCGCACGTCGTCGGTCAGGCCGAAGCCGACCTTCAGGATCGCGTGCGATTCGAGCACTGCGCGCAGCACGTCGACGGAAGGCGAGGCGCCAATCTGGAACAGGTAGGCCGCGTCGTCGGTCGCCAGCTGCACCAGGTGCGGGCCGGTCGACACTTCGCCTTTGGCGAAAGTCGGCTTGGATTCGGTATCGAAGCCCAGCGCATCGGAGGCAAGCAGCGCCGCCAGTGCTTCGGCGGCGTCGCGCTCGGACCTGACCATGCGTACATCGTGCAGCTTGATGCCGTCGTACGGCGGCAGCAGTTCTTCCTGGTCAGGCGTCATCAAGGGACGGTTAACCGTTGCGCGAGAACTTGGAGGCGAGCTGCTGCAGCTTCTCCTGGCGCAGGCGGTCGGCTTCTTCGGCCTGGGCGGCGTCGCGTTCGGCTTTCTTGCGCTCGGCTTCCTTCTTGAAGCGCTGCTGCAGGACTTCCTTGGCGTGGGCGCGGTGGGTCTCGGTCACTTCATCGCCGGCATTGCCGTCGAGGTCGAAACGCTGGGTGGCTTTTTCCATGACGCGCAGGTAGCGCAGCGATCCGGTGTGGATGCCGAGCGCGCTGCGCATGGTCTTGCGGTCAAGCTCGGGCATGCGCGCGAGGAGCTGCTTGTCGATGCCGATCGCCAGCGGCAGGCAGTTGCGGAACGCCGGAAACTGATGCTGGAGCTGCTTGAGCAGGCTGCGGGCGCTTTGCGGTGCTGCGGCCTGGGCTGGTGCTGGTACGACGGCAGGCGCGGAAGCTTCCGCAGGCTCGGCTGCAAGGGGTGTTGGATTCATTGACTTCATTGTAAGAGCTGGAACCGGAAGGATAGCACGCGCACATTCGGAAGGGATGGGCCAAATTGGCAACAACTGCATGGAACCCTGTTGACAGTTCATCAAACTCCCTCTACCAACGCGGGCGCGGCGGGGCGAAATCGTGTATCATCCGCCGCTTGCCTTGCGTACGGCTTGACACTGCGCAGGGTTCACCGGAAGGTGAAACGGGGCTTTGCATGCAGCTATGCGAAATGCTTATATCCGGTATTTGGTTATTCAATTATCGCGATATGTTGCTATGCGGCATAATAGCACCTGTCTCCTCTATTCTTCCCTGAAAAATAGATTCAAGCCCGTTTTTGCCAGCGGGCTTTTTTTCGTTTTGTAATGCACAGCGCCATTTTGATCACCGCACAATCGACTTACGCCTTGCCATCCGGACGCCAATGCGAACGGTGGTGCTTGCATTCCAGCCGTATCGCCCTTAGCTAGGGCTATCCCAATTCACGTTCCATCGGGTCCGCATTGCGGGCCCAGGTGGATTATTGACTTCGCAGGCATGCCGCACGCCTCGACTGGAGAGTTTTAATGAAAAACACCGCCAAGACACTGACACTGACCGCCACCAAGGCCCCGCGCAAGGGTACGGCGCAGTTGGCCGTTCCGAAAACCGCGACTTCCTACTTCCTCGAAACGGAAGCGGCAGCGCCGGTGACGGTCGTGAAAAAGGGCTCGCGCCTGGCGGCGGTGGGTGCTGACGACGCCGGCGCCGAGGCGCCGGCTGGGGCGGGCGCGGTGCCGGTGGTGGTGCGCAAGCGTTCGCGCCTGGCCGCTGCGGAACCAGTTGTTGAAGTGATTGCGCCGGCGGCCGCTGAAGCCGCGCCGGCCACCGCGCAAGCTGCTGCACCAACGGCGGCGCGCGCATCGAAGGTGCGGGTCGCGGTCAAGAAGGTGGATGAACCGGTCATCAGCCACACCACCGCGTCGGTCGTCAGCGACGCGGCCACGCTGGCCTCGATCGACACCTCCGGCTACCTGCTGCCGTCGGTGAAGGTGCCGGGCCGCCGCGGCCGCAAGCCGAGCGAGTTCATGCCCGAGCACGACGAAGTCGCGGCGCTGAACACGCTCGAACGCGCCGAATTGAAGGCGGTATCGAAGGCGAAGGAACGCAAGGCCAAGAACGGCCTGTCGAACATCCTGGGCGGCGACGAGAAGACCTCGGAAGCGGACCTGGAGCGCCGCCGCCAGCAGATCAAGAACCTGATCAACATGGGCAAGGACCGCGGCTTCCTGACCTACGCCGAGATCAACGACCAGCTGCCTGAAAATATCATCGATCCGGAAGCGATCGAAGGCATCATCGCGACCTTCAACGACATGGGCATCGCCGTCTACGAGCGCGCTCCTGACGCCGATTTGATGCTGCTGACCGACACGGTCGCCACCGCCACCAGCGACGACGAAGTCGAAGCGGCGGCCGCCACCGCGCTGTCGACGGTCGATTCCGACTTTGGCCGCACCACCGACCCGGTCCGCATGTACATGCGTGAAATGGGCGCGGTCGCGCTGCTGACGCGCGAAGGCGAGATCGAAATCGCCAAGCGTATCGAAGGCGGCCTGAAAGACATGGTCCAGGCGATTTCGGCCTGCCCGACCACGATCGCGGAAATCATCGCGCTGTCGCACAAGATCGCCAAAGACGAAATCAAGGTCGATGAAGTGGTCGACGGTTTCGTCGACCTGAACGAAACGTCCGCGCCAGTGGCGCCCGCTCCGCACGCCGCCGCATCCGACGATGAAGACGACGAAGAAGAACACGAAGAAGAAGACGGCGACGCCAATGGCGGCGCGGCCGGTTTCTCCACCGAACAGCTGGCGCAGCTGAAGAAGGGCGCGCTGGAGAAGTTCGGCCTGATCGAAGTCCAGTTCGACAAGATGGCCAAGGCCTTCGAGAAGGACGGCTACGGGAGCAAGAACTACGTCAAGGCGCAGGAAGTCATCTCCAACGAGCTGCTGGGCATCCGCTTCACCGCCAAGGTCGTCGAGAAGCTGTGCGACACGCTGCGCGGCCAGATGGACGAAGTACGCCATATCGAAAAGGCCGTGCTGGCGATCTGCGTCGACCGCTGCGGCATGCCGCGCGCGCACTTCATCAAGGTCTTCCCGGGTAACGAGACCGACCTGGAATGGGTCGACCGCGAAGTCGACTGCGCGTATCCGTACAGCGCGGTCCTGAGCCGTAACGTCCCGGCCATCAAGGAACTCCAGCAGCGCATGATCGACCTGCAGGCGCGTGTGGCGCTGCCGCTGGCGGACCTGCGCAAGATTAACAAGCAGATGGCGGCGGGCGAGAAGCGCGCGCGCCACGCCAAGCGTGAAATGACGGTGGCCAACCTGCGCCTGGTGATCTCGATCGCCAAGAAGTACATCAACCGCGGCCTGCAATTCCTCGACCTGATCCAGGAAGGTAACATCGGCCTGCTGAAGGCGGTGGACAAGTTCGAATACCGCCGCGGCTACAAGTTCTCGACCTACGCGACCTGGTGGATCCGCCAGGCGATCACGCGTTCGATCGCCGACATGGCCCGCACCATCCGGGTGCCGGTGCACATGATCGAGACGATCAACAAGATGAACCGCATCTCGCGCCAGATCATGCAGGAAACCGGCAGCGAGCCGGATCTCGCGACCCTGGCGCTGAAGATGGAGATGCCTGAGAATAAAGTCCGCGAGATCATGAAGATCGCGAAGGAACCGATTTCGATGGAAACGCCGATGGGCGAGGACGGCGATTCGCAGCTGGGCGACTTCATCGAGGACAACACCACGCTGGCGCCGCTCGACGCAGCGCTGCACGCGTCGATGCGCAACGTGATCAAGGAAGTGCTCGATTCGCTGACCCCGCGCGAAGCGAAGGTGCTGCGCATGCGTTACGGCGTCGAGATGTCCAACGACCACACGCTGGAAGAAGTGGGCAAGCAGTTCGACGTGACGCGCGAGCGTATTCGCCAGATCGAAGCGAAGGCGATGAGCAAACTGCGCCAGCCATCGCGTTCGGACAAGCTGAAGAGCTTCTTGCATAACCACTAAAGCAGGAACGCTCTGCTGGCATTAAATCGGCGGATGCGGCCTCGGGCGCATCCGCCGAATTTGTTTCTGCTACTCAGCCGTCGCCCCGGTCTCGGTCGGAATCAAGATCGACAAGCGCGTCCCTCCAGCCTCAACGCATTCAATCCCCAGCTCCCCCCCGAACACGTCCACCCGTTCGCGAACCGCGCGCAGGCGCAGTTCAGCTTCCTCCCCGCACCCAATCCCTCCGCCGTCATCGGAAATCGTAATCGACAGCCTTTGCGCGCCGAGCGCCAGCGTGACGTCGATCCGGCTGGCCCGCGCGTGGCCAAGCACGTGCAGCAGCGCTTCCTGCACCATCCTGAAAATGACCGATGTGCGGCGCGCATCCGGCAGCGGCTCACGGTCGCCGACGACGCGCAGCGTGCAGCGGATGCCGCTGCGATGTTCGAACTGGCCGACCAGCCACTCCAGCGCCACCGGCAGCCCCAGTTCCAGCGTGCTTGGATGAAGGTCGTTCATGATCGCGCGTGCCGAGCGGATGGTCGCGTCGATCGTGTCGAGCACATGGCCGACGCGCCGCTTGAGCCGGGGATGCCGTTCGCTGGCGCGCGCGTGCAGCATCTCGACGTCGATCTTCAGTGCGAGCAGGTTCTGTCCCAGGTCGTCGTGGATGCCCTGGGCGATGCGCCTGCGGTCTTCTTCCTTCAGCATTTCCAGCTCGGCGGTCAGGCCGCGCAGCTGCAGGAAGGAGCGCTGCAGCGCGTCTTCCGCGTGCTTGCGCTGGGTGATGTCGACGTACACGCAGATCAGGCTGTGCGGCTCGCCATCGGCGCCGAACACCGGCTTTTTGTATGACTCGAACGCGACCGGGCGTCCGTTCACATGGTTCCAAACCTGCGATTCCTTGACCACGACCTCGCGCGCTGCGAATACCGCCCGGTCGTCCGCCAGCACCGACTGCAGGTACGCGGGCGGCACCCAGTCGCACCCGGTCGTGCCGATGACTTGTTTGAAAAGCACGCCCCATTTCTCTTCGACGGCGTGATTCATCAGCTGGATGCGCGACTCGGCGTCCTTGACGATGACCGGCATCGGCAGGGTGGCGAGGATGGCGTGAAGGCGCTTTTCGCTGGCTTCGAGCGCACCCTCGGCCGCCTTGCGCACGCCGATTTCCGCGCGCAGCTGCTGGTTCGACTGCTCCAGTTGCCCGCTGTGTGCCTCGATCCGCAGGCGCAGCCGGTCGTGGTGGATGATTAGCGCGCCTGCCGCCAGCGACAGCAGTCCGGACGCGGCAAGTGGAATCTGTCCGGCACAGCCAGCCGCCAGCACGCCGAGGCCGGCGGCAAGCGCCATCACGCCGCCGGTCCGGGCCATCCATCTCATCTCGACAGTCCCCATCTGCACGGTACCCCATTGGTTAAAAAAATCGGTCAATTTTATATGTATCAACAGGAAATAATACTAATAGTTCCATCAGGTTTCTTTAACACGTTCATTAATACTTGCTTAATTTTTAGGCGTCGGCACAACAGTTCCCGCGCCGAAAACGGTATGCGAACTGAATATTCTTGACGCTGGATGCGCAGAGTTTGAACATGCTGTATGGCAATGTATTTATGCCGATCAACCTGCTGCAAGTCACCAATACACCAAGGATCCCAAAGTGCCAGTCCGCTTCCTCCGCAATGCGTCCATCAAGACCAAGCTGATGGCCAGCATGGCAGCCTGCATGCTGCTGTTCGTTATCATTTCCGCCGTGTTAAGCGTCACCCTGACCGCCGGGGGATTGCGCGAGCGCGCCGTCCAGCAAGAGCTGCCAGCGGTGGTTGGCGAGATCCGCAATGACGTACGGCGCGAGATCGCGGTGCCGCTGGCCATGTCGCTGGGACTGGCGAACAACACCATGCTGTACCAGTGGGAAGTCGACGGCCTGGCCGACGAAGGCGTTGCGGCGTGGCAGGCGTATTCCCAGCAACTCAAGAAGACCAGCAACGCTAGCTTGGTGTTCTGGGCTTCCGACAGGACCAATAAGTTCCTGACCGAAAAGGGCTTCGACCGCATGCTCGACAAGACCACGTCGCAGGATGACTGGCTGCCGAGGTTCCTCGCCGGCGGCAAGCCGTTCGAACTGAACCTGGACCATGACGTGTCGATGAACAAGACCATGCTGTTCATTAATGCACGCGTCGATGCGGGCGGCGGCAAGCTGGCCGTGGCCGGTATGGGCCTGTCCGTCGAGCAGATGGCCAACACGGTGCGCAACTACAAGGTTGGCAAGTCCGGTTACGTCTACATGGTGCGTCCGGACGGCAACGTCGTCATCCACCGCGATCCGAAAGTTGCCGACGGCAAGCACCTGCTGAAGGATATGCCGGGCTTTAGCCAGGAAGTGTCGGGAAAGCTGCTGAATAACGCGCAATTCACGCACGTTACCGTCGACGGCGCTGGCGGAAAACTCATCGTCGTATCGTCGTTCGTGCCGGAGCTGAATCTCTACCTGATCGCCGAAGTGCCGGAAGCGGAAATCCTGGGCGGCCTCGCCCGCTCGGCAACGATTGCTGCGCTGGTTGCGGGCGTGATCGGCGGCGGCATCGGCCTGTTCATCATTTTCCTGGTCAGCCGCGCGATCACCGCGCCGGTGGCTCGCGCTGCCGCCATGCTGAACGAAATCGCCGACGGCAATGGCGACCTGACCCGCCGGATGGCCGTGGAGACGCGCGACGAAGTCGGCGCACTGGCCGAAGGCTTCAACCGTTTCGTATCGTCGCTGAACCGCACGATGACCAATGTTCGCACCAGCACCAATGCCATCGCTGACGCATCGAGCGAAATCGCGGCGGGCAATATGAACCTGTCGGCACGGACCGAATCGCAGGCATCGAGCCTCGAAGAAACCGCCGCCACGATGGAAGAGCTGACCTCGACCGTCAAGCAGAACGCGGAAAATGCGCGCCAGGCCAACCAGCTGGTGCTGGCTGCCAGCGGCCAGGCGGAAAAGGGCGGCGCGGTGGTGGGCGAAGTGGTGCAGACCATGGGCTCGATCACCGACAGCTCGCGCCGCATCGCGGACATCATCAGCGTCATCGACGGCATCGCGTTCCAGACCAACATCCTGGCGCTGAATGCTGCTGTTGAGGCAGCGCGCGCCGGCGAGCAGGGCCGCGGCTTCGCAGTCGTCGCCACCGAAGTGCGCAACCTGGCGCAGCGCTCGGCCGCGGCGGCCAAGGAAATCAAGGAACTGATCAATGACTCGGTCGGCAAGGTCGAAGCCGGCAGCCGCCTGGTCGATGCCGCCGGTGCGACGATGCACGCGATCGTGACGTCGGTGAAGCAAGTGGCCGACCTGATGGGCGAGATCGCATCGGCCAGCAATGAACAGAGCCACGGCATCAGCCAGGTCAACCAGTCGATCGTCGAGATGGACAATGTGACGCAGCAGAACGCCGCGCTGGTCGAGGAAGCGGCAGCTGCGGCCGGCGCCTTGCAGCAGGAGTCGGCGCGACTGGCCGACGTAGTGGCGATCTTCACACTGGAGGAAACGCAGGCGGCGGTGCGCGCACCGGTTGCGGTTGCCGCGCCGGTGCGCCCGGCTATCGCGAGCCCAGCCGCCCAGCGCAAGGCCAAGCCTGCGCCACGCGAACAAGCAACCGAGAACTGGGAAGAGTGTTAAGCTTTCCGATGAACGAAAAAAATGGCCGGTGATGAACCGGCCATTTTTTTGTCTACGCCGGTTTAGCCGGTATTACGCAAGCCCGCCGCCACGCCGTTGATCGACAGGTGGATGCCTCGGTGCACGCGCGGGTCGGCGCGGTCCGGGTCGCCCGACGCCGAACGGTGACGGTGGATCAGCTCGACTTGCAAGTGGTTCAGCGGGTCGAGGTAGGCGAAGCGGTTCTGGATCGAGCGCGCCAGCAGCGGGTTCTTGGCCAGCCGTTCTTCGGTCTCGGTAATCTCTTCGAGGCAGCGCAAGGTGCCCGCGTGCTCGGCCGAGATGCGGCGGAAGATACGCTCGCGCAGGTCGGCGTCCGCCACCAGCCCGGCATAGCGCGAGGCGATGGCGAGGTCGGTCTTGGCCAGCACCATGTCCATGTTCGACAGCAGTGTGGCGAAGAATGGCCATTCCTGGTACATCGCGCGCAGCGTCGCCAGCCGTTCCGCGCGGCGGTCGCCATCCGCCAGCCATTCGCCGATGGCGGAGCCGAACCCGTACCAGCCCGGCAGCAGCAGGCGGCACTGGCCCCACGAGAAGCCCCACGGGATCGCGCGCAGGTCTTCGATGCGGCGGGTCGACTTGCGCGACGCCGGACGCGAACCGAGGTTCAGTTCCGCGATCTCGGCAATCGGCGTCGCGGCGAAGAAGTAGTCGGTGAAGCCGGGCGTCTCGTACACCAGGTTGCGGTAAGCCTTGTAGGCGCGCGCGGACAGGTCGGCCATCACCGCTTCAAAGCCAGCCAGCCGTTCGACGTGCGAGGCTTCTTCGGCGTTCGGCATCAGGCTCGCTTCGAGCGTCGCGGCGACCAGCAGTTCGAGGTTGCGGCGGCCGATGTCGGCGTTGGAGAACTTCGAGGCGATGATTTCGCCCTGTTCGGTGAGACGGATCTGGCCGTTGACGGTGCCGGGAGGCTGCGCCAGGATCGCGTCGTAGCTCGGACCGCCGCCGCGGCCAACGGTGCCGCCGCGGCCGTGGAACAGGCGCAGCTTGACGCTGGCGTCGGCGAACACGCGCACCAGCTGGACTTCGGCCTTGTACAGTTCCCAGTTCGAGGTCAGGAAGCCGCCGTCCTTGTTGGAGTCGGAGTAGCCGAGCATGACTTCCTGCAGGCGGCCCTGGTGGTCGATCAGCTGGTGCACGAACGGCAGCGCCATCCACTCGCGCATGATGTCGGGTGCGCGCTGCAGGTCGGGGATGGTTTCGAACAGCGGGATCACCATCACGTCGAGCTGGCCGGCTTTGGCGCGCAGCAGGCCGGTTTCCTTTTGCAGCAGCAGCACTTCCAGCAGGTCGGACACGGTTTCGGTGTGCGAGATGATGTAGTTGCGGATCGCGCGCACGCCGTAGCGGCTGCGGATCTCTTTCGCCGCGCGCAGGATCGCCAGCTCGGAGTTGGTTTCTTCGGTGTAGTCGGTGTACGGCGAATACAGGAGGCGCGGCTGGTCGAGTTCGGCCAGCAGCAGCTGCACCTTGCGCGCTTCGTCGAGCGCGGCATAGTCGCCTTCGATGCCGGCGCTGTCGAACAGCTCTGCCAGCACGCGTTCGTGCACGTCGGAGGTCTGGCGCATGTCGAGCGAGGCGAGGTGGAAGCCGAAGATGGCGGCGGCGCGCTGCAGCCTTGCCAGGCGCGGCGCGATCAGCAGTTCGCCGTGGTTGGCGCGCAGCGAATCGGCGAGCACGCCGAGGTTGGCCGCGAATTCGGCAGCGTCGGCATACGGCGCCGCGTTGCCGACTTCCTTGCGCAGCACGTGGGCCGCGCCCAGTTCGCGGGCGCTGGCGGCAAGGCGCGCGTACATGCCGATCAGTGCGCGGCGATAAGGCTCGTCACCGCGGTGCGGCGACACGTCGGTCGAGGAGTCGGCCAGCGCCTGGAGTTCGGGCGAGACCTTGACCATCAGCGTCGACACCGACAGTTCGGCGCCCAGCGCGTGCACTTCGTCGAGGTAGAAGTCGAGGATGGTGGTGGCCTGGCGCACCAGCGCGTGGCACATGGTGGCGGCGTTGACGTTGGGGTTGCCGTCGCGGTCGCCGCCGATCCAGCTGCCCATCTGGACGTACGATGCGTCCGGGCGCGTGAAGGCGTTGTCGGGCTGGTCGTACTGGGCCGCGATTTCCTCGGCGATGTCGTCGTACAGGCCTGGCAGCTCGCGCAGGAAGGTAATGCGGTAGTACGACAGCGCGTTGTCGATCTCGTCGGCCACCGTCAGCTTCGAATAGCGCAGCATGCGCGTCTGCCACAGCGTGGCCACGCGCGAGTGCAGCAGCCGCAGGTTGGCGGCGCGTTCGCGCGGCGTCAGCGGCCGGTCGCGTTCGGCCAGCAGGTGCGCGATGTCGTGCTCGACGTCGAGGATGCTCTTGCGCTGCACTTCGGTCGGGTGGGCGGTCAACACCGGCGCGATCAGCGCGTCGCGGAAGAAATCCTGGACCGTATCGCCCGATACGCCCGCTTCCTTCAGGCGCGACAACGCGAAGCTGACGCTGCCCCGTTGCGGCGCGGAGCCGGCCAGCAGGTGGGCGCGGCGGCGGCGGATGTGGTGCTGGTCTTCGGCGATGTTGGCCAGGTGCGAGAAGTACGAGAACGCCCGCACCACCGAAATGGTCTGGTCGCGCGTCAGCTTGTGGAGCAGGGCGGTCAGCTCTTCGCCGGCGACCGGGTCGGCTTCGCGCCGGAACCGCACGGCGGTCTGGCGGATCGTTTCGACGATGTCGAACACGTCCTCGCCTTCCTGGTCGCGCAGCACGTCGCCGAGCAGGCGGCCGAGCAGGCGGATATCTTCTTTCAGCGGCGCGTCTTTGTCAGCGCCGGCTGGGTTTTCTTGGACAGATGCTAGGTTTGCCATGTTGGACCACAGAGTGAAATGTTGGTGCAAAGGCTTATGGCCACGGTCTGCAAAGGAGGCGCATGATAAAATTTGTGATCTTATGCATGCGCCGATAACTGGCATCCGCCGGTTAGGGCAACGACAGTGAAAGAAATCGTTTTGAGAGCAACTGAATTGACGCCACCGCAGCCTTCCCGGTTAATCATCGCTTCGCGCGAGAGCCGCCTTGCCATGTGGCAGGCTGAACACGTGCGCGCACAGTTGTCTATATTATATCCGCAGTGCAGCATCGAGATCCTCGGAATGACGACGCGCGGCGACCAGATCCTCGACCGCACCTTGTCCAAGGTGGGCGGCAAGGGCCTGTTTGTCAAGGAGCTTGAGGTGGCGATGGCCGAAGGCCGCGCCGACCTGGCAGTGCATTCGCTCAAAGACGTGCCGATGGACTTGCCGGACGGCTTCGAGCTTGCCGCCGTGCTCGAGCGCGAAGATCCGCGCGACGCCTTCGTCTCGAACGACTACGCCAGCCTCGATGAACTGCCGCCGGGAGCGGTGGTCGGCACCAGCAGCCTGCGTCGCCAGTCGCTGATCGCGGCGCGCTATCCGCACCTGGTCATCAAGCCGCTGCGCGGCAACCTCGACACCCGCCTCGGCAAGCTCGATCGCGGCGATTATTCGGCCATCATCCTGGCCGCCGCCGGCCTCAAGCGCCTCGGCCTGCCTGAGCGCATCCGCACCACGCTGACGCCGGACGACAGCCTGCCGGCGGCGGGGCAGGGCGCGATGGCCATCGAGATCGTGTCGGGCCGCACCGATATCGACCTGCGCGCCGTGCTGGCGCCGCTGAACCACACTGCCACCGAGCAGGCCGTGCGCGCCGAGCGCAAGGTATCGAAGGTATTCGGCGGCAGCTGCCAGATTCCGCTGGCGGCCTTTGCCACCGTGGTGGGCGACAGCATGCACCTGACCGCGATGGTCGCCACCCCGGACGGCAAGCGCAGCGCGCGCGCTGAACTGAGCGGCGCGGCGCATGCGCCGGAAGTACTCGGGCAGCAGGTGTCGGACCTGCTGCAGCAGCAGGATGCCCACGCCATCCTGGCCGCATGCAAGGCGCAGGCCGACGCGGCGCCGGATGTCTGATACGGTCGTCATCACACGTCCGCGCGCGCAGTGCGAAGGCCTGGCGCGCGCGGTCGAAGCGCTGGGCCGCAAGCCGGTGCTGCTGCCGCTGCTTGAAATCTCGCCGCTGGACGACCACACCGCGCTGCGCGCCGAACTGGCCGGTCTCGATGCGTTCGCGATGGTGGCGTTCGTGTCGCCCAACGCCATCGATGCCGCGTTTGCCTTCATCGACCAGTGGCCGGCCGGCGTAACGATCGCCGTGGTGGGCGAGGGCAGCCGCGCTGCACTGGCGCGCCATGGCCTCACCGACGCCAACGCCACCATCGTCAGCCCGCGCGACCCGTCGCGCAGCGACTCGGAAAACCTGCTGCAAGCGCTTGACCTGGGCGCCCTTGCCGGCCAGCGGGTGCTGATCGTGCGCGGCCAGAGCGGGCGCGAACTGATGGCCGACGGCCTGCGCGCCGCCGGCGCCACCGTGTCGACGGTGGCCGCCTACCGCCGCAGCGTCCCGCCAATGACGCCGGAACTGGCCGCCACCCTCGCCGGGTTGATCGCAGCGCCGAAGGACTGGATAATTACGAGCTCGGAGGCGCTGCGCGGCCTGATGACCCTGCTGCATGAGCTGGACCCTGAAGCGGCTGTCGCGAAAATGCAACAGCAGCATTTGATCGTGCCGCATGCGCGCATCGCCGAAACCGCGAACACTCTTGGACTGACCCGACTGACGCTCACCGGTTCGGGCGACGAACGTTTGCTTGCCGCGTTACAATCTCAAAGATGAACGATTTGCCTACATTACCTGACCAGAACGGCGCGCCCGGCGCTCCTACCCCTGCCGTACCGCAAGAGGTGCGCAGCAGCCGGCCCGCTGACGAGAGCGTGCGCGATTTCGTGCAGCGTCCGTTGACGATCATCGTGATCCTGCTGGCGCTGCTGCTCGCCGCGCAAGCCTGGTCGAGCCGCAACAGTATTTACAAGCTGCGCCAGGAGATGGCCAAGAGCCTGCAGCGCAACGAGCTGACCACCACCGAAACCAGCGCGCTGGCGCGCGGCGTGCAAGACCAGCAGCGCGACCTGCAGGCCAAGGTCGGCGTACTTGAAAACCGCCAGGTCGAGGCGCAGAGCCAGCAGCTCGCGCTGGAACAGCTGTACCAGGACCTGTCGAAGAGCCGCGACGAATGGGCGCTGTCGGAAGTCGAACAGGTACTGTCGACCGCCAGCCAGCAGCTGCAACTGGCCGGCAACGTGCAGGGCGCGCTGATCGCGCTGGCCAACGCCGACCGTTCGCTGTCGCGCTCCGACAAGCCGCAATTCATCACGATCCGCCGCGCCATCGCGCGCGATACCGAAAAACTGCGCGCGCTGCCAAGCCTGGACCTGGCCGGCGTGGCGCTGCGCCTCGATAACGTGATCGCACAAGTCGACACGCTGCCGATGCTGGCCGACGAAAAGCCGGTGCTGCCATCGCGCGCCGACCAGCCGCAACGCGTCCCAGTGGCGAAGGCCGCCAAGGGCGCCAAGGCCGCACCGGCGCTGCCTGAGCAGCCGATGGGCCTTGCCGATCGCGTCCAGCAGACGTGGCGCAACTGGAGCGACGAGATGTGGACCGAAGTGCGCCAGCTGATTCGCGTGCGCAGCGTCGAGGAACCGGCCGCGCTGATGGTGTCGCCGTCGCAGGCTTACTTCCTGCGCGAGAACCTCAAGCTGCGCCTGCTGAACGCGCGCCTGGCCCTGTTGTCGCGTAACGAGGCGGCCTTCCGCAGCGACCTCGAAACGGCCCAGGACGCGCTGATAAAGTATTTCGACACCCGTGTGCGTTCGACCCAGACCGCCCAGGCGCAGCTGCGCCAGGTCCAGGCCAACAACCTGGCGATCGAGATGCCGACGCTGTCCGACAGCCTGAACGCTGTGCGCAACGACAAAGCGAAGCCATAAACCATGCGCCTTCTACTCTGGTTAGTCGCATTGATGGCAGCGGCCATCGGCATCGCCGTCACGGCGCGCTTCAATCCGGGCAACGTGGTGTTCTTCTACCCGCCGCACCGGATCGACGTCTCGCTCAACTTCTTCGTGGTGCTGGTCGGCCTGCTGTTCGCCTTCCTGTACTTTGCCGTGCGCGCTTTCCGCGCCACCGTCTCGATGCCTGCCAAGGTGGCGGCATACCGCCAGCGCAAGCGCGAACGTGACGGTAACAAGGGTCTGCGCGACGCGCTCAAGGCACTGTTCGAAGGCCGTTTCGGCCACGCCGAAAAGGCCGCGGCGCGCGCCGCCGAACTGCCGGAAAACGCCGGCCTGGCCGCGCTGATTGGCTCGCGCGCAGCTCACCGCATGCGCCAGTCGGCGCGCCGCGACGCCTGGCTGGCCGGTATCGCGCACGACAACAACCTCAAGACCGCGCGTTTGATGACGGTCACCGAGCTGCTGGTCGACGATCACCAGCCCGAGGCTGCGCTGGACGCGGTGGCGGAACTGAACGCCAGCGGCACGCGCCACATCCACGCGCTGAAATGGGCGATGAAGGCGAACCAGCAGGCCCGCAACTGGCCCGAGGTGCTGCGCCTGGTCCGTTCGCTCGACAAGCACAAGGCGCTGCATCCGGCCCTGTCGTCGCGCCTGCGCGAGCTGGCTTACGACGCGCTGCTGACGGACGGCTCGCACGACGCCGAATCGATCAAGCGCGTGTGGGCGACGGTGCCGACGGCGGAGCGGGTCAAGCCATACATCGCGGCGCATGCGGCGCAAGCCCTGAACGCGCGCGGCCTGCATGACGAAGCGCGCATCACGGCGGAAGAATCGCTGAAGGTGGAGTGGGACGACCGCGTTGTCCGCGCCTACCGCGAAGCTGCCGGCGCGCCCGGCTCGCCGACCTTGCTGGTCCAGATCGAGCACTGCGAAGAATGGATCCGCCAGCGCCCGAACGACGCCGAACTGGCGCTGACGCTCGGCGCCCTGTGCCTCAAGCAGAAACTGTGGGGTAAGGCCCAGCGCTACCTCGAGCAGGCGCTGTCCGACGCGACCGAAGGCCGCATGGTGCGCGAAGCACACCTGAAGCTGGCGCAGATGCACGAAGCGCTCGGCCAGGAAGCCGAAGCGGCCGCGCATTACCGCCAGTGCGCCCTGGCATCGATCCTCTAACCAAATTCCGCGGATGCCCTTGCTGCGTTGCACAAGAACCATGCAATGTTCGTTATAATGGCGTCCTCGATTACTGTCTGCAATTTAAGGAAATCCCATGAGTTTGAATAAAGTGTCCTCTGGCCGCGACGTGCCAAACGATTTCAACGTCATCATTGAAATCCCGATGAACGCCGATCCGATCAAGTACGAAGTGGACAAGGAGAGCGGCGCGATTTTCGTCGACCGCTTCATGGGCACCGCGATGCACTATCCGTGCAACTACGGCTATGTACCGAACACAATTTCGGACGACGGCGACCCATGCGACGTGCTGGTTATCACCCCGTTCGCGCTGATTCCAGGCGTCGTGGTTCGCTGCCGCGCGATTGGCGTGCTGAAGATGTCTGACGAAGCCGGCGGCGACGCCAAGATCCTGGCCGTGCCAGTCGACAAGATCCTGCCGATCTACAGCCACTGGCAAAAGCCGGAAGACCTGCAAGACCTGCGCCTGCAGCAGATTCAGCACTTCTTCGAGCACTACAAAGACCTCGAGCCGGGCAAGTGGGTCAAGATCGAAGGCTGGGCTGGACCGGACGAAGCGAAGGATGAGATCGTTGCTGGCGTTGCGAAATACAAGGCTGAGAGCGGTAAGTAATTAGCTGCTGCAAGAATTTGTAGGGCGGATGACGCTTCGCTCTTCCGCCCTACGTGTTTGAGGGGTCTTGGCGTCAAAATCGGTGGATGCGGCCTCGGCGGCAGCCACGCTTATCCGCCGATTTTTGCATCGCGTTGCCGCATGCCGGGCCGTGAAATCACCACCCAATATCCTGCAATAACGCCTGCGTGAGGTCCCGCGGCGCCTTCACTTCGTGGATCAAGTCCGCGTTAATTGACGGCTCCATCAGCTGGTTCAGCTTCGCGTCCGTCGTAAAATGCGACACTGATGACCCCGGATCAAACTCCGCCGGCACAAACATCCGAATCCGCCGCATACTGTCAGTCCCAGCCAGCCGGTCCGGATCGATGGTCAGGTTCGCCTCAATGCCGGTCTTGCCACGCGCACGCTTCTTCAGGACAGCCTTCAGCGCCGTCCCCGCCGCCACGCTGATGCGCACCGCCGGAATCGCAATGGAAGGATCGCCGCCGCCCAGCCCCGTCACGGGTCCCGGCGCATTGTCGGCCACCACCATCCCCCTGGCGCCCGCATCCTGCACGAACTTCGCCTTCACGACGAACGAACATTCCCCACGGTCGACCAGCGCGATGTTCCCTTTGACAGCGGCGGCGTTCGCTGCCGATAGCGCTGCGCAGGCAAGGCCGGTTCCATTCGCCTGATCCACAACCCGCATCAGCTCACCCTTCACGCCGGCCAGATCCAGCGGCGGTCCGAACGACGCGTCACCCACCTCATACGCGCCTTTGGCTGCCCCCGCGCGACGGCCGGACACCGTCATCGTCGACTGCGGCGACAGCACCGTCGGCACCTGCCCGGTCACGAACTCGCCATTCCACGACAGCCCGGTCTCGCTGAGTGCCGACACGCGCCGTTCGTCGTTGTTCATGTTGACCCACAGCTTGTTGCTGCGGTTGTCGATCAGGTGGTGGTCCCATACCGATGGGCGCTTTTCGTACGGCTCGCCAGTCTGTTCGTCGGTAAAACCCTGGAACCCGAGCCCGTGCGCCATTTCGTGCAGCAGTACCGTCACGAGGTTGATCTTGTCGCCGTGCTTGTTGTCCAGCCCCAGGTAGAAACCGGAGCCCGGCATGCAGTCGGGGAACAGGCCGAGGCGCGAGTTGAAGCGCGCGCGGATGTGCGGCTCGCCGTCGGGGGCCTGGTCGGCGCCTGCCAGCTTGCTGGCCAGCGCGCTTGGATACCAGGTGTTGGGCCGGGGCGCATTGGGGAAGTCGCTGAAGATGTCGTTGGCGCCGGCCGACCCGAGCACGGCGGTATCTGCCGTGCAGGCCAGCGGGACGAAGCTGGCGCCGACCCGCACCGGGACATTGCTTGACAGCGTCGCGCCCCAGATTCCCGCGGCATGCTGGAACGCGATCAGCCTTTGCTGCCCGAGCGTGGTGCCAGTGTTGCCACCCACCGGCTGGACCGGCGTGGGGTCGTTGAAACCTTCGTTCGGGGCATTGTTGTTGACGATGGTGACGACAGCAGCGCCTTGCGCGCTTGCCCACATCGAGCATGCGAACGCCATCAGCGCGGCGCGGCTAAGTAGCACGGCTTTATTCGCGATCATGGCCGTGCTCCTTGATTGCGGCGCCCGGAGCGGGCTGTTCGACGGCTGCGCGCGCGGCGTGTTCGCCGCCGGTGCAGCCAATCACCGGTTTGCCCGCGGCGTCGCGCTTGAGGACCGAATACACCATGCCCTGCTCGCCGAGGTGCAGGTGGCGGGTGCCGTCAGGACGTTGAACGGAGGGGGCGATGGCCGGTGCCGGCGCCATCGCTTTCTGCTGCGCGCGCAGGGCGCGCAGTTCGGCTGGGGTGGGTGCGCGCATCTGTCCGCTTTCACGGTCACGCACCACAACCACGCCTTCCTGCCCGGCCGCGCCGGCGGAAGGAGGCAGCGATAAAGCTGCGAGCGCCAGCATCGCCGCCAGGGCTGCCCCCGGCGAGCTTCTCTCGTTCATCATGATTCGATCCTCCAGGTTGCTGCTACGCCTGTCGTCGACGCAGCATGGTGAATGCGAACAAGCCGGCGCCCAGCATCAGGTAAGCCGACGGTTCGGGAACGGAAAGTACGCTGACGGTATCGATGCCGACGTAGTTCGACACCTCCGCGTCGCCCGTGTATAGGAAGGCAAAGCGGCCTTCGCCGACATGCGGCAACGCGAGGTTGAACTCCTGCCACGCGCCGGGATAGGGTGTGGCGCCGCCGATGGTGGCGAGCAGGGTGTCGAAACTGGCGGGGTCGCTGCCGCTGCCTTCGCTGAAACGCACTTCGAGCGTGTCGTTGTAGCCGGCGACCGGAGCGGATCGGGTGAAGAAGGTAAGGGTGGTGGGGCCGATCAGGTCGAGGGTGGGAGTGATCAGCCAGTTGTTGATGGCGCCTTCGCCGACGGCGGCGCTGAAGAAGTTGGCCGCGATGTAGGCAGTGGGCGCACCCAGGTGGGCGGGAAACACTTCGGCGCTGCCCTGGAACCAGGGTTCGCCGGGCAGTACGCTGTTATTAATGAGCGACCAGCCGGGCAGCACCTCGATGTCGTCGAAGCCTTCGGACAGCACGTCGACTGCCTGTGCGAGCGCGGCCGCGGGCAGGATCGCCGCGAGCGCAAGCGTCGCCGCCGCCGCAATGTTCTTGTAGGTTTTCATGGGTTTGTTCCTTTTGTATTGCCAGGTCCTGGGTCACCCTCGCGCTGGCATACGTCGAGGCCATTGGCAAGTCCATCATATGTTCAGAAGCCAGCCGAACTTTTGCGCTCGCGCTAACTTGACAGTTGAACCATCGCGACTAGAAGTTGACGCGTTCGGGCGCGCAACGGGCGCATCGCATGCGCAGTGTTGGCGAAAAAAAAGGGCGCCGAAGCGCCCCGAATACCACCGTCGAGAGAAACAGGTTCAGCGCGCCGGGCGCAGCTTTCCGACAATGCCGGTAGGGAAGAAGTAGATCGACAGGATGAACAGCACGCCCAGCCACAGCATCCAGCGGTCCGGGTGCAACGCTTCCGCCAGGACAGGGATGCCTTCCAGCGCCGGCTGGTATTCGGCCATGGCGGATTTGAGGTAGTTCTGGGCGATGATGAAGAGGGCAGCGCCGATCACCGCGCCGTACATGGTTCCCATGCCGCCGATGACGACGATCAGCAGGATATCGGTCATGACCTCGAAGCCGAGCATCGTCTTGGGGCCGACATAGCGCAGCCACAGCGCCATCAGCGCGCCGGCCAGTGCGGCCACCAGCGCCGCCAGGCAGTTGGCCCAGATGCGGTACATTACCGTGCGGTAGCCGAGCGTCTCGGCGCGGAATTCGTTTTCGCGGATCGCCTGCAGCACGCGGCCGAACGGCGAATTCACAAGGCGCAGCAGGAACAGGAACAGCAGCAGGCAGCCGGTGAACACGATGTAATAGGTGATCACCTTGCCGTCGACCGAGCGGCCGAACACCTCGTTCTCCAGCAGCGAGAAACTCGGGCTGAGGAGGTCGGGAACGCTGAAGGTCTTGCCGTCTTCGCCCCCGGTGAAGTCCGACAGCTGCGATGCCAGTACCGCGAACGACGACGCCACGGCCAGCGTGATCATTGCGTAGAAGATGGCACGCACGCGCAGTGCGAACAGGCCCACGACCAATGCAAGGGCCACCGTCAGCAGCAGCGACAGCAGCACGCCGACGAAGATGGCGCCCCAGGTCGGGTCGGCGTCGGCCAGCGCCAGGCCGAGGCCATACGCGCCGATCCCGAAGAACATCGTATGGGCGAACGACACGATGCCGGTGTACCCCAGCAGCAGGTCGTATGACGCCACCAGCACGATGTACACGCAGATCGTCGCGGCGGTGTTGAGCGGACGCGCGCCGGTGGTAATGAACGGCGCCAGCGCCAGGCCGGCGAGCACCAGCAGCAGGGCGGCGGACAGCGCACGGCTGCGCGGCAGGTCGCCGGAGAGGATTCGATTGAGCATGTGCGTTCCTTAGCGGCCGTTGGAGTACATCCCGGCCGGCCGCCACAGCAAAATGGCGATCATCAGGATAATGTTGGAGACCAGCGCCACCTTCGGCGCCAGGAAGCCGGCGTAGTTCGCGACCAGTGCCATCAGCAGCGCGCCGATGAAGCAGCCGGCCACCGAACCGAGGCCGCCGATGATGATGACGATGAAGATCATCACCATGATCTCGGCGCCCATCGACGCCGACAGCGTCTCCTTGTACAGGCCCCACATCACGCCGCCCAGGCCCGCGAGCGCGGAACCAGCCGCGAACACCGCCACGAACAGGCGGCGGATGCGGTAGCCCATTGCCTCGACCATTTCGCCGTTTTCGACGCCGGCGCGGATCAGGAGGCCGATCTTGGTGCGGTTCAGGATCAGCAGCATAGCCACGAACACGACCAGCCCGACGACGACGGCGACGAGGCGATACTTCTCGATCGCGGAGTCTCCAAGCAGGATCGCGCCGCGCAGGCTGGCCGGTAGCGGCAGCGGGATCTGTTCCGCGCCCCAGATCACGTTGATCAGCTGTTCGGCGACGATCATGCCGCCCATCGTGATCAGAATCTGCTTCAGGTGCTGGCCGTAGACCGGCTTGATGATGATGCGCTCGAACGCGACGCCGATCAGCGCGGTCGACGCCATCGCGACCGTCACCGCCAAGGCCAGCACGCCGAGGTTCTGCAGCAGCGAGTCTGCCTGCAGCGCGCCGCTCATCGGGATCAGGACCGTGGTGGCGGCGAACGCGCCCACCGCTACAAAAGCGCCGTGGCCGAAGTTAAGCACGTCCATCAGGCCGAACACCAGGGTCAGGCCGCTGGCCATGATGAAGATCATCATGCCCATCGCGAGGCCGGCGATGGTGAGCGTGACCCAGGTAGGGAAGTCGCCGACCAGCGGCAGCGCGGCCAGCATCAGCGCCGGCACCAGCAGCGCGGGCGCGTAGTCGCGCTTCGCTGCCGGGATGACCATGTCAGCGGTCGCGGTGGAGGAAATTGGGACAGTCACGGTGTTGATTCCTATTGATGGGAGTCGAGCGAGAGGCCGAGCAGGCGCTGTTGCAGGTCGCGGTCGTCGACCAGGTCCTGCATCGGGCCGGCGTGCACGACGCGGCCGTCGTCCATGACCGACACGGTGTCGCCCAGCTTCTTGACGAAGTTGAAGTTCTGTTCGACCAGCAGGATCGTGGTGTCGGTGTCCTTCAGCTCGCGGAAGGCGTCGATCAGGTTGTTGATGATGGCCGGGGCCAGGCCCTTGGTCGGCTCGTCCACCAGCAGCAGCTTGCGCGGTTCGACGATCGCGCGGGCGATCGCCACCATCTGCTTTTGGCCGCCAGAGAGCAGGCCGGCCGGGTAGTTCCAGAATTTTTTCAACGCCGGGAAGAAGCCGAAGATCCATTCCAGGCGCTGGGTGTCGAGGGGACCGTTGCGCGCCGCAAGGTACAGGTTTTCGCGCACGGTCAGCGCGGAGAACACCGCCATCGATTCCGGCACGTAGGCAATCGACGCCATCGCGATATCCGGCGTTTGCAGCCTGGTGATGTCGCGGCCGTCGAAGCTGATGCTGCCGGCGCTCGCATGCCACATGCCCATGATGGTGCGCAGCGTGGTGGTCTTGCCGGCGCCGTTACGTCCCAACAGGACCGACAGGCCGCCGCGCGGCACCACCAGGTCTACGCCTTGCAGGATGTGGTACTCGCCGATGTGGGTGTGCACGCCTGAGAGCTGCAGCAGTGGTTCGGCATCGCTCGGCTTATGCATGTTCTGGTGCTCCAAGGTAGGCTTCCTGCACGATCGGCGAGGCCATGACTTCGACCGGATTACCGTCGGCGACCAGGGTGCCGTTGTGTAAAACGATGATGCGGTCGGCCAGCGATCGCACTACGTCCATCTTGTGCTCGACCAGCAGCACGGTCTTGCTGCGCTCCGCCTTGACCTGGTGGATCAGGTCAAGCACGACCGGGACTTCGTCGACGCTCATGCCGGCGGTCGGTTCGTCGAACATCATCACTTCCGGTTCGAGCGCCAGCAGGATCGCGACTTCAAGCTTGCGCTTGTCGCCGTGCGACAGCGCGGCGACGCGGGTGTCGCGGCGGTCGGCCAGCGCAACCCGTTCGAGGTAATGCTCGGCGCGCGAAATCAGTTCCTTGTGCGAGAACCATACCGAGAACATGTTCATGCCGATACCGGCGCGGCTCTGCACCGCAAGGCGCACGTTCTCGATGACCGACAGGTTGGGGAACAGGTTGGTCAGCTGGAAGGCGCGGCCGACGCCCATCGACGTGCGCCTGGCCGCGCCATAACGCGTGATGTCGACGCCGTCGAGGTGCACGCTGCCCGACGTGGCAGGCAGCTGGCCCGAGATCAGGTTGAAGTAGGTGGTCTTGCCGGCCCCGTTGGGGCCGACAATGACGGTCAGGGTGCCGGGATAAAAATCGGCGCTGACCTGGTTCACCGCGACATGGCCGCCGAAGCGGATGGTCAGGTCGCGGGTCGACAGCGAAGGCGTGGTCATGTTATCGCTTGTTCCTTACCGGTACAGGCAGTTCGGATGCCGGGATCTCGCGCACCAGTTCCAGCAGGTCCCATTCGTCTTTCTGGGCCTTCTTGATGCGGAAGTGGTACATCGACTGCATCGCCTGGTGGTCCTGCTTGCGGAAGCTCATCTTGCCCTTCGGGGTGTCGAAGTCCATGCCTTCCATCGCGGCGATCAGCTTTTCGGTGTCGCCGGAACCGGCCTTTTTCAGGGCGGTGACGACCGCGCTGGCGGCCGCGAAACCACCGGCGGTGAACATGTCAGGCGGCGCCTTGAAGCGCTTCATGTGCTCCGCGACGAACCAGTCGTTCATTTTGTTCTTCGGGAAGTCATAGTAGTAGTAAATGGTGCCTTCGGTGCCGGCGTAGTTACGCCAGGTCTTCATCACCGGCAGGATGTTCCCGCCCGGCGCCAGCGCGATGCCGTAGCGGGCTGGCTGCATGTCGGCGATCTTGTTCATCGGGCTCGGGCCGGCCCAGACGATGCCGAGCACGCGCGGCTGCGGCTTGTCCTTGAGCGCCGCGAAGATGCGCTGGGCCGAGGCGGTAAAGTCGGTCGCGGTCTGCGGTGCGTATTCTTCGTGGACGACTTTGGCCTTGCTGCCGGTTGCGGCCAGCGCTTCCTTGCCGGCCTTGATCGCATCCTTGCCGAACGCGTAGTCCTGCGCGAGGTAGGCGACGCTGCCGCCCTTGAGTAAGGCGGCTGCGGACAGCGCGTCCTGCATCGAGTTGCGCGCGGTACGGAAAATGTAGCGGTTCCACTTGTCGCCGGTGATGGCGTCGGCCACTGCAGGTTCGACGATCAGCACCTTCTTGTATTCGGCGGCGACCGGCAGCATCGCGATGGCCGAACCGGAGGAGCTGGTGCCGACCGCGATATCGACCTTGTCGTCGCCGTAGGCTTCGGCCAGCAGCGTGCGGCCCAGGTCAGGCTTGCTCTGGTCGTCCTTGACGATGACCTTCAGCTTGCGGCCGTTGATCTCCATCTTTCCGCCGGTGAGGTATTCGAGGCCCATCATGAAACCCGTTTCGGTCTCCTTCGCGTACGCTTCGAGCACGCCGGTCTTGCCTGCGATGAGCGCGACCTTCAGGTCTGGCGCGGCGATGGCGCCGAGCGGCAGGGTGGCGGTGAATGCGGCCAGCACGGCGACCGGCAGGATAGTCCTCTTGTTCATGCTTGTCTCCTTGATTTTGGTACTGCTTAATCGACTTGCGACAAAAACGTCCGGATCGCTTCGCGGGCCGGGGGCTCGGTCAGCATCGGCGCATGGCCTACGTTGGGTACTTCCGCGTACAGCATTGTCGGTGCGGCCTTCTGCATGTAGCTGGCCTGTTCCGCTTCCACCAGGTCCGACAGCGCGCCGCGCACCAGCAGTGTCGGACGCTTGCGCGCCAGGCGGCGGAAAGCGTATTTCGACATCAGCGACTGCGACTTCTGTTTGCCGGAATGGATGGGCTGGGCGACGTTTGGATCGTACCTCATGACCAGTTCGCCCTGTGGATTTTCTGCAAAGGCGCGCTGCGCCCACTTGCGCCATTCTTCCATCGTGTTGTCGGGGAATGCGGACTGGTTGATGTTCTTGATGTATTCGGTCGCTTCAATCCATGACGCGGGCTGCGTGGCCTTGCCCGCATAGCCGGCGATGCGCGCCAGGCCTTTCTCGGACAGGATCGGGCCGACGTCGTTGAGGATGGCGGCGCTGATCAGGCGCGACTTGCGCAGTGCTATTGTCATCGTGATGATGCCGCCCATCGAGGTGCCGATGAAGACGGCGCGCTCGATGCCAAGGTCGCGCGCCAGCTTGACGATGTCGCCGGCGTAGACCAGCGGCTGGTAGTGGGCCGGGTTCGGATCGCACGCAGAGTTGCCGCGGCCGCGCACATCGACGGCGATCACGCGCCGGCCCTGGCTGGCGATCCATGGCGCCAGCTCGTCGAAGTCGCCCGAGTTGCGCGTCAGCCCGTGGATGCAGATCACCGGCAGCCGCGCGGGGCCGCTGTGCGATGCATAGTCCCGCGCATACAGGGCCAGGCCATCGGTGCTGGTGTAGCTGATTTCAGAAAATGTGGACACGCTGCAGATCCTGGGCAAGGTGGTTGTATTTATCGGTATTCGGGATCGTCAGGGCGCAGCCCGCCATGGCTGGCCATGAAGGCCAGCCATGGGTGCTGCGTTTCGATCGGGTTACGGGTGAATCAGAAGCGGTAATCGAGCGTTGCCGATACCGTGCGCGGATTACCGTAGAACGCTGTCAGCACACCTTCGTTACCCAGGGTAGGGAACAGGTAGCCGCCGGTTTTGTACTCTTTATCGCCGAGGTTTTTGCCATGCAGGCCGGCGCGGATCTTGCCATTCGCGCTGGTCCAGACGACGCTGGCATCCCACAGGGTGTAGGCTTCCTGGTCCAGCAGCGACTTGGTCTCGAACTGGTTGGTGTCGTCCTTGTGCGAGACGTTAGCCGACAGGGTCAGGCGGCCGCCGCGGCCCATGACCGGCATCGGGATGTCGTACGCGCCGCGCAGGTTGGCCGAGTTCTTTGGCGTGTTCTGGAACACGCGGTTGGCCGACTGGTCGACACCCGCAACGATGAAGCGGGTGTACTCGGCGTCGATCCAGCTGTACATGCCCGACAGCGTGAAGTTGTCGGTAACGCGGGCGTTCGCCTCGAGCTCGAAGCCCTTGATCTTGGCCTTGCCTGCGTTGGTGGTCACGCCCGCGAAGCTGTCGTCGCGGCCGTCGCCGTTGGTGTCGACTGCGACCGAGCCAGGAATCTGCACGTCCTTGTAGTCGCTGTTGAAGACCGCGATGTTGGTCAGGAAGCGGCCGTTGTTGAACGCCGACTTCAGGCCAAGTTCAAAGGTGTCGATCGTTTCAGGAGCATAGCCCGCACGGGCCTGGGCCGGCGTCAGCTTGGTGCCGAACACGTTCATGCGAGGGTCGAAACCGCCGCCCTTGAAGCCGCGCGCCCACGATGCGTACACGTTGTGGTCTTCATTCATCTTGTAGGCGACGCCGATCTTTGGCGTGAACTTCTTGTCTTCGCGCTCCAGTTCGCCGCGGGTGAAGTCGGTATCGGTGCGGAAGAACACGGCATTTGGATTGCCCAGGCCTTGCGAACCGCCCGTGCCCAGGTAGATCTGGCGCAGGATGCTGGCTTCACGCTTGTCGACGGTGTAACGGCCGCCGGCAGACACGCTCAATGCGTCGTTGACCTTGTAGTTCGCGTCCGCGAACACTGCCCATGCCTTGGTGTCGATGTCGCCCTTGGTGTAGGTCGAGCTGGCGAACGGGGCGGCCAGGATGGTATCGAAGATGTTGAATGCGTTCGCGTCGATGTAGTACACGCCCGCCACGCCCTGCATCTTGTCGCCGGTGTAGGTGACCTGGAACTCCTGGCTGAACTGCTTGTTCTTGTACAGCGCAGGCACATGGAAGTCGGTGGCCGCGAGCGAATCGAAGTCGATTGGAGCGTACGACTTGTCCTTGCGCGCCGCCGTTACCGACTTGAAGGTCAGTTCGTTCGAGATGCCCCACTCGATCAATGCCGAAACGCCATGCGCCTTGACTTCCTGGTCTTGGCCGAGGGCCTTGGTCAGGTTGGCGCGGGTGTCATACACATTGCCGAGGATAGGCGCGCCGCTGCTGCGGCCCGGGATCAGGCGGTGGCCGTTACGCGGGTTCGAATCATCCTGGGTTGCGTCACCCGAAATGCGGATGAACAGGTCGGTGGTCGGCGTGAATTCGGCCGAGACGCGCGCTGCGGTCAGGTCCTTGTCGTAGTTGCCCTTGCCGGTGGTGAGGTTGGTGCCGAAACCGTCGCGGGTGAACTTGGCGATCGATGCGCCGATGCGCGTGACTTCGCCGATCGGGGTGCTGGCGGTCAGGACGCCGTCACGCTGGCCGTGGTTGCCGACGGTGGCCTTCAGGCGCACGTCGGTGGTTGGCGCCAGCTTGCGGGTCACGTACTTGACCGCGCCGCCGATGGTGTTGCGGCCGTACAGCGTGCCCTGTGGGCCGCGCAGCACTTCGATACGCTCGACGTCATAGATCTCGGCCACGGCGCCTTGCGGGCGGGCCAGGTAGATATCGTCAAGGTAGATGCCGACGCCGGCCTCGAAGCCAGCCAGCGGATCCTGCTGGCCGACGCCGCGGATGAACGCGGTCAGGGTCGAGTTGGTCGCGCGCGACGACTTGAGGGTGGTGTTCGGGAGCGAGAAGGCGAGGGCGGTGATGTCCGGGATGCCTTGCTTGGACAACTGCTCGGCGGTGTAGGCGGTGACGGAGACCGGCACGTCCTGCAGGGTTTCTTCGCGGCGGCGGGCGGTCACGAGGACCTTGCCCATGTTGGTTTCAGTGGCCACATCGGTGCTGGTGGCCTGCGGTGCCGCGCTTGGCGCGGTCTGGGCGTGTGCCAGGCCCATGGTGCTGCCCGAGATGGCCAGCAGTGCAGCGGCGGAGCGATTCAACAGCTTCAGTTTCTTTTTGGTAAGACGCATCTGTGTCTCCTTCTTTTATTAGTGGTATATGCGGGACAAAAATCGCACGCAACGGAGTGTGCCCCTATTTCATCGTGTTCGAAAGCTAACAACACGCCCAACGGTTGTGCAAAATTGCACAATGGTGCACGTTGCTAGGGCAGCGCACCTTAGCAGGGCATCGGGAGCCATGTATTGATCTGGATTTATATTTGATTTCAGGGGGATTGCCACGGCAATGTGCAGTGGTGCACAATATTGCTCATGAATAAGCCATATTCGCACCATGAATAACCACACGCTGCCGGAGTGGACCGACCTGCGCTTCTTCCTCGAATTGGCGCGGGCCGGGACCTTGTCCGGGGCGTCGAGGCGGCTGGAAGTCGAGCACACCACGGTGGCAAGGCGCATCGACCGGCTCGAGGCGCAGCTGGGCACGACGCTGTTCGACCGCAGCCGCGAGGGGTATGAGCTCACCGAAATGGGGCAGGGGCTGCTGCCGCATGCGGAGGCGATGGAAAGCGCGGCGCTGGCGGCGACCGAGCAGCTGAGCGGGAATGAGGTGTCGGTGCAGGGCGTGGTGCGGCTGGGCGTGCCGGAGCTGTTCGCGGTGCGCGTGGTGGCGCCGCTGATGGTGAAGATGCTGCAGTCGCATCCTGATTTGAGCGTCGACCTGCTGGTGCTGCCGCGCTTCGCCAACCTGGCCAATCGCGAGGCTGACCTTGGCGTGATGCTCGATCCGCCGACGACGGGGCGGTACATGATTACGCGGCTGGCCACGTTCCGCATGCAGCTGTATGCGTCGCCAGATTACCTGGCCAAGCACCCGCCGATCCGCACCCAGCTGGACCTGGCGCGGCATGACTTTGTCGATTATGTACAGGACCGGCTGGCCAGTCCTGAGTTGAACTACCTGACCGAGCTTGGATTTACGCCGCGCCGGCGGCTGTGCTGCACGGGGATGCCGGCGCAGATTGAGGCCGCTGCTGCGGGCATGGGACTGATCATGGCGCCGCCGTATGCGGTACCCGATGACGGGCGGCTGGTTCCGGTCCTCACTGAATTCCATGCCGAGCGCTCGTTCTGGCTTGCGGCGCCGACCGACCTGTACCGCCTGCAGCGGGTGCGGGCGGTCTGGAACCTGCTGCGCGAATATGCAGAGGCGCGGCCTTCGCTGTTCATGCAAACAAGTGAACCGGTGCGTCCGCTGCGAGTTGGACCCTGACAGGTCTATGTTCGGGTGAGGTCGAGGGCATAGCACGCCGTTGCGTCGCAACCTAAGTTCACTCAATCACTCATTCGGATATGCGGCGGCGAAATGGATTGCGTTCGTTAAGTTCATCAATGTAGCTTTCGATTCCACCGCTCTCGCGTTCGAGAAACCGCTCAATCGCGTCGGCAAACGCCGTATGCGCAAGCCAGTGCGCGGACCAGGTTCGTGTTGGCAGGAATCCACGGGCCATCTTGTGCTCGCCCTGCGCACCGCCTTCGAACACAGCGATTTTCTGCTCGATACAGAACTCCAGCGGCTGGTAGTACGCAGTTTCAAAATGCAGGCACGGGACGTGTTCAAGCTCGCCCCAGTAACGACCGAACAGCGTGTCTTCGTTGTGAATGACCATCGATGACGCCACCGGTTCGCCGTCCCGCTCTGCGATCACCAGCATGATATTTTCCGGCATGGTCCGGCCGATGCGCAGGAAGAAGTCGAGGTTCAGGTATGGCGTCGAGTGGTGATCGCGATAGGTGTGGCGATAGCAGCGGTTGAATAGCCGCCAGTCGGATTCGGCCGCGTCGATGCCGCGCACGCGCCGCAGCACCACGCCGGCCTCCTGCACCTTGCGCCGCTCGGCGTTGATGTTCTTGCGCTTCTTGCGCTCCAGCGTGGCGAGGAACTCGTCGAAATCGCGGTAGCCCGCGTTCAGCCAATGGAACTGCACGCCGCTCCTGAGCATATAGCCCGCTTCCGCCAGTTGCTGGGCTTCTTCCTCCGGCGGATACAGGATGTGCGTCGATGACACGCCAGAGGCCTGCTGCGTCGCACGCAGCACGTCGATCAGCGCGGCACGCGCAGCCGCATCAACCGCCATCAGGCGCGGGCCGGTCACCGGCGTGAACGGAATCGCCGACAGCAGCTTGGGGTAGTACTCGAAGCCGTTGCGGTGATAGGCGTCCGCCCAGGCCCAGTCAAACACATATTCGCCATATGAATGCGACTTGACGTACAGCGGCATCGCAGCGGCCAGCTCCGCGCCGTCGTAAAGCACGATGAACTGCGGCTGCCAGCCCGTCTCCGCGCAGGCGCTGCCCGACTCGTGCAGCGCGTGCAGGAAGGCATACGACAGGAAAGGGTTGGGCTTGCCCTGGCGCGCGACCAGGGCGTCCCATGCTGGCTGGCCGATCTCGGCCAGGGAAGAAACGATATGCGTGCGATAATTCATTTATATAAAACCACTCGTATTTTTGCGCGGAAGTCATGAAGAATAACTTTTTCAACCTTTACTCGCACGATTTCGCACGCGTCGCCGTCGCCACGCCTCGCTGCAAGGTGGCCGATCCGGGCTTTAATGCGGCCGAAACGATCCGCCTTGCGCAGGAAGCGGCGGGACGTGGCGCCGTGTTAGTCGCCTTCCCGGAGCTGGGCCTGCCGGCTTATACCTGCGATGACTTGTTCCAGCAGCGCGCGCTGCTAGATGCATGTGAGGACGCGTTGCAGCAGGTCGTAGCGGCTTCCGCGAAGCTGTCTGCTGCCATTATCGTCGGCCTGCCGCTGCGCGTCGGCCATCAACTGTTTAACTGTGCCGCGGTGGTCGCGGGCGGACGCGTGCTGGGAGTGGTGCCGAAGAGTTACCTGCCCAATTATGGCGAGTTTTATGAAGCCCGCCAGTTCAGCGCGGCCGACTGCGCGTCGACTACGACGGTTGAACTGCTTGGCGAAAGCATCCCGTTCGGCGCCGGGCTGCTGTTCGAAGTGGCGAACCTTCCGCTACTGCGCTTCCATATCGAGATCTGCGAGGATGTATGGGTGCCGGTTCCGCCGTCGTCGTTCGCGGCACTGGCTGGCGCCACGGTGCTGGTCAACCTGTCGGCCTCGAACGTCGTCGTCGGCAAGAGCGGTTACCGCCACCAGCTGGTCGGACAGCAGTCCGCGCGCTGCCTGGCAGCCTACCTTTACACGTCTGCGGGCTTGGGTGAATCGTCCACCGATATGGCGTGGGACGGCCAGGCGCTGATCTACGAAAAGGGCGATTTGCTCGGCGAATCCGAGCGTTTCAACGACCAGTCGCACATTGTGTACGGCGACGTCGACCTCGAACGCCTGTCGCGCGAGCGCTTCCACACCACGACCTTTGGGCAGTCTGTACGCCGGCATGCGGGCGAGGTGTCGAAGTTCCGTGTCATTCGCTTTGAACTTGAAGTCCCGCGCGAGGGCGATCTGCCGCTGGAGCGCACCGTCGAGCGCTTCCCATACGTGCCTGCCGATCCCGCGCGGCGCGACGAGCGTTGCACCGAGGTCTATAACATCCAGGTGCAGGCACTGGTCCAGCGCCTGTCGTCGAGCGGGATTTCGAAGGTGGTCATCGGCGTCTCAGGCGGGCTCGATTCGACCCATGCGCTGCTGGTCTGCGCCAAGGCGATGGACCGCCTGAACCTGCCGCGTTCGAACATCCTGGCCTACACGATGCCGGGCTTTGCGACCAGCGAACGCACGCTGAAGCAGGCCAGGAACCTGATGGCGGCAGTCGGTTGCGCGGCGAAGGAAATCGATATCCGTCCGAGCTGCATCCAGATGCTGAAGGACCTCGGCCATCCGTACGCGGAAGGCAAGGAGGAGTACGACGTCACCTTCGAGAACGTGCAGGCGGGCGAACGTACCAGCCACCTGTTCAGGCTCGCGAACTTCAACAATGCGATCGTCATCGGCACCGGCGACCTGAGCGAACTGGCGCTGGGCTGGTGCACCTACGGCGTCGGCGACCATATGTCGCACTACAATGTGAATGCCAGCGTGCCGAAGACCCTGATCACCCACCTGGTGCGCTGGGTGGCGGACTCGGGCGCCATCGGCGCGGGTGGCTCGGATGTGCTGATCAATATCCTCGACACCGAAATCAGTCCGGAACTGGTTCCGGGCAAGGCGGGCGATACCAAGCCGGCCCAAAGCACCGAGCGCGTGATCGGCCCGTACGAAATGCAGGACTTTAATCTCTATTACATCCTGCGCTACGGCTTTGCACCGTCGAAGGTGGCGTTCCTGTCGTACTCGGCGTGGGGCAAGCGCGACGCGGGTGTGTGGCCCGACGCGCCTCACGCAAGCCGCAACGAGTATGGCCTGCCGGATATCAAGCGCTTCCTCGGCATCTTCCTTTACCGGTTCTTCAAGACCAGCCAGTTCAAGCGCTCATGCGTTCCGAACGGGCCGAAGGTCGGCAATGGCGGTTCGCTGTCCCCGCGCGGCGACTGGCGCGCACCGAGCGACTCGGAAGCGACCGTATGGATGAACGATCTCGCCAATATTCCGGACTGAGCAATAAACAATTGATACAATTTTTGATGCAAGTTAAGTGTGCGGGGTGACCGGCACGCGGTTCGCCGATATAGTTGTGGGTATTGCCGCAGCTGTGAAGGAACCGTCATGCAAAGAACCGCAATCGTCACCGGGGGAACCCGTGGCATCGGACAGGCCATTTCCCTTGCCTTGCATGCGGCTGGCCACCGCGTCGTCGCCGTCTATCACAGCAATACCGACGCCGCACGCGCCTTCTCGGACGCCAACGGCATTGCTGTCTTCCAATGGGATGTGTCGGACTTTGAAGCCTGCCGGCACGGCATCGGCAAGGTCGCGGAAACGCTCGGGCCGATCGATATCCTCGTCAACAACGCCGGCATCACTGACGACGCCATGCTGCACCGCATGTCGCCCGAACAGTGGTGGAAGGTCATCAATACCAACCTCGGCTCAATGTTCAACATGTCGCACCATGTCATTCACGGCATGCGCGAACGCGGATTTGGGCGCATCATTAATATCAGCTCCATAAATGGAGAAAAGGGCCAGCTCGGCCAGGCCAATTACTCGGCCGCCAAGGCGGGCATCCTCGGCTTTACCAAGGCGCTGGCGCTGGAGAGCGCTCGCAAGAACGTCACCGTCAACGCGATCGCGCCCGGTTATTGCGATACGGCGATGGTGGCCGAAGTGCCGCCAGAGGTGCTGAAGTCCATCGTGGAGGACATACCGGTAGGGCGGTTGGGAACGCCTGCCGATGTCGGACGGATGGTTGCTTTCCTGGCGGACGATGCCGCCGGTTTCATCACCGGAGCCACCTTCAACGTGAATGGCGGCCAGTATATGGAATAGGGAGGACAGATGGACGTGATTGAATGGACCCCGGCGATGGAGCTGGGCAATCCGGCGATCGACGAAGCGCACAGGGCTTTGTTCGACGAAATGGTGCGGCTATACGCCGCGCCGGACAGCGACCTGGCGGAAGGGCTGCCGAGGCTGTGCGACAGGCTCGAGCGCGATTTCCGTGAAGAGGAAGACGTGATGGAAGCCATGGACCTGCCCGACGTGAAGGAGCATCGCGAGCAGCATGCTCGGGTGTTGAGCGCGCTGCACCATGTCGTGGTGGGCGAGCCGGCGGAAGCGCGCGAGGCCTTGATGCTGTTGCCGCAGTGGTTCCAGCTGCACGTGGCGACGATGGACAGGTCGCTGGCGATGGGGCTGCATCCGGCGGGAACGGGCAGCCAGGCAAATGGAGGCTACGCAACCTTGTAGAAAGTGCCACGCGGCGCGCTCGTCGGCTAAAATAGCGGGCGAACCACCATACAAGGAGAAGCCATGAAACAGATTACCTGCGTGATCAAGCCGTTCAAGCTGGACGAGGTGCGCGAGGCGCTGGCCGACGTGAACGTGACCGGGCTGACCGTCACCGAGGTGAAGGGATTCGGCCGCCAGAAGGGCCATACCGAGCTGTACCGCGGTGCTGAGTATGTCGTCGATTTCCTGCCGAAGGTGAAGATCGAGGTGGTGGTTGATGACGGGATGGTGGAGCAGGTGGTTGATGCGATCATCAAGGCGGCGCGCACCGGCAAGATCGGCGACGGGAAGATTTTCGTGCAAGAGGTCGAGCAGGTGATCCGGATTCGCACCGGCGAGACGGGGCCGGAGGCGGTTTAAAGTCCGATTCATTGGATCCGTAGGGCGGCAGCCACGCTTATCCGCCCTACGCGAGATCAGCGTGGGCGGAAAGCGCGCAGCGCGCATTCCGCGTCACCTCCCGCTACCGCCCCATCTTAATATCAAACCGCCACGTCAGCAGCCGCAGGCCGGTAATGAACGTCGCGCTCGACCACAGCGCGAAATCATGCGGGAACTCGAAATGCCGCATGAGCAGATACATCCAGCTGCCTAAAAACGAACAGATCGCATACGGTTTCCCATCCCGGAACACCATCGGCACCTCGTTACAAACGATATCCCGCAGCACCCCGCCAAAGATCCCCGTAATCACGCCCATCATCGACGCGATGAAAATCGGCATGTTCGCATCCAGCGCCGCCGACACCCCCGCAATCGAAAACAGCCCCAGCCCGATCGCGTCGGCAATCACGATCAGCTTCTCGGACAGGATGTGCCGCAGCGTCCGGATTAGCGGCGTCGCTACCAGCGCCAGAACGAAAATCAGAATCGCGTATTCCTGGTGCGTTACCCAGAACAGCGGCCGCAGGTCGAGCAGGATGTCGCGCAGCGTACCGCCGCCAAACGCGGTGATGAAGGCAACGGTGAACACGCCGACCAGGTCCATGCGCTTGCGCCGGGCTTCAATGAAGCCCGAGAACGCGCCGACCAGGATCGCCATGATTTCGATGAATTTAATGAGGGTCATGCACAAAACGTAAGATAGCGATGTTGCTACCTTACCATGCGCATGACGGCAGGGGGAAGGGCGCGCGCCGCGGGCCCGGTAATACGAGCAGCGTCAGGCCGTCGGCAGCGCCGCCTTTAGCAGGACGATCAGCGCACCGTGCGGGCGCCCATCCATATTCGCTGCGCAGAACGCAATGACGTCGTCTTTCTGCTCCAGCCAGCTGTGCACCATCGAGCGCAGCACCGGTTCGCCGCCGGCCGAGCCGAGGCCTTTGCCGTGGATGATGCAGACGCAGCGCAGCTTGCCCTTGACCGCGCGGCGCAGGAAATCGCCAAGCTGGTCGCGCGCGGTGTCGCGCCGCATGCCGTGCAGGTCGAGCTCGTCCTGAACCTGCCAGTAGCCTTTGCGCAGCTTTTTCAGCACGTCGGAACCAACGCCACTGCGCGTGAAGCTGACACCCGGCTCATCTTCGAGCAGGTGCTCGACGTCGAAGTCATCGGACAGCGATTCGCGCAGCACCGCCGCGTCGTCGTCTGCCTGGCTGCGGAACTTCTGCCGCGGCGGGGGCGGATTCACCCCCGGCGGCGCGTTCGGAACATAGCGGTTCGACTCGGGCAGCTTCTTGACACCGCCGAGCGAGGTGTGGAACACGTTCGCTTCCTGGTGAGCGATGCGTTCACGCTGTTCGCGCTCGGCCTTTTCGATGGCGCGCTGCTCTTCCTGGACCTTGAGCGATTCCTTCAAGGCCTTCAGATCGGCAAAATCTTTCATCGACGCCATGATGTTTCCTCAGTCTTCCAGGCTTTCGAGGTAGCGCTGGGCGTCCAGCGCGGCCATGCAGCCGGTGCCGGCGCTGGTGACCGCCTGGCGGTACACGTGATCCTGCACGTCGCCGGCCGCGAACACGCCCGGAATGTTGGTCGACGTCGCCATGCCTTCAAGGCCGGTTTGGGTCTTGATGTAGCCGTCCTTCATGTCCAGCTGGCCTTCGAAGATGCCGGTGTTCGGCTTGTGGCCGATCGCCACGAACAGGCCGTGCACGGTCAGCGGGGTGATGGTGCCGTCGTCGGTGGACTTGATGTTCACCCCGGTGACGCCGCTTTCATTGCCGGTGACTTCTTCCAGCGTGTGGTTGTATTTGATGACGATCTTGCCTTCCGCAGCCTTGGCCTTGAGGCGGTCGACCAGGATCGGCTCGGCGCGAAACTTGTCGCGGCGGTGGATCAGGGTGACCTTGGTGGCGATGTTCGACAGGTACAGCGCTTCCTCGACCGCGGTGTTGCCGCCCCCGACGACCGCAACTTCCTGGCCACGGTAGAAGAATCCGTCGCAGGTCGCGCAGGCGGACACGCCCTTGCCCATGAACGCGGTTTCCGACGGCAGGCCGAGGTACTGGGCCGAAGCGCCGGTCGCGATGATCAGCGCGTCGCAGGTGTAGGTGGATGTGTCGCCAACCAGGCGGATCGGCTTTTCGTTCAGGTAGGTCGTGTGGATGTGGTCGAACACGATTTCGGTGTTAAAACGCTCCGCATGCTGCAGCAGGCGCTGCATCAGCTCAGGACCTTGCACGCCCATCGGGTCGCCTGGCCAGTTCTCGACGTCGGTAGTGGTCATCAGCTGGCCGCCTTGCTCGACGCCGGTCACCAGCATCGGTTTCAGGTTCGCGCGCGCCGCATAGACTGCTGCGCTGTAGCCGGCCGGGCCGGAACCGATAATCAGGACTTTGGCGTGTTTGGTAGTGGTCATGGGAGCTTTTATCGAAATGTGTATGAGACGAAACTGGGGCTTATCTACGCCAGATCAAGTGACGCTGGGGTTCAATATGCGTATCCAAGATTATAGACGATGATGCGTACGTGCATGAATGATGGGCATGTATTGCAATATATGGCTTAGAATGGACGGATTGCAGTCATAGCAGCAACGCGTTTCCTCAGAATGACAAAGACTAGCCAAGCCCAAACTTCCAGTTATACCCGCAACACCACCGTCCGGCAGCCGCTGCCGAACCGCCTGGTGCGCCTGTTGTCCGAGGCGCGCTGGATCGCGCTCGCGGTGATGTTCCTGTATTTTGTCATGATTCTCCTCAGCTATAACAAGGGTGACCCGGGCTGGTCGCACGAGGTGCAGGTGCCCAAGGTGATGAACCTGGGAGGCCGCGCCGGCGCCTGGCTGGCGGACCTGATGCTGTTCGTGTTCGGGTTCTCGGCCTGGTGGTGGTGCGTCTGCTTCCTGCGGCTGGTCTGGAAGGGCTACCGCTCGCTGACCGACAAGTTTGTGATGGAACGCGAGTCCGATCCCGAGCATGAGCATGAAGGCGCGATCCGCTGGGTCGGCTTTGCGCTGCTGTTCGTCGGCAGCGTCGGCATCGAATACCTGCGCATGCGCTCGCTGAACGTGCAGCTGCCGTTCGTCAATGGCGGCGTACTGGGCAAGATGATCGGCCAGAATGCGCACGATGCGTTCGGCTTCACTGGCGCCACTTTGCTGTTGCTGGCGCTGTTCGCGCTGGGTTTCTCGCTGTTCTTCCAGGTGTCGTGGATGGCCGTGGCCGAACGCATCGGCGAGGCGCTCGAGGACACCATTGAATGGTTCCGCCTGCGCTACCAGGACCGCGAGGACCGCAAGCAGGGCGAGGTTGCCGCCGTCAAGCGCGACGAGGTGGTCGTGCACGAGCGCGCCAAGCACGTCGAAAAACATGTCTCCGCGCCGCCGGTCAAGATCGAGCCGCAGGTGGTCGAGGTGGTCAAGTCCGAGCGTGTGCAGAAGGAAAAGCAGGCCGCGCTGTTCCAGGACTTGCCGGGCGACTCCAACCTGCCGCCGCTGTCGCTGCTGGATGAACCGCCGGAAATGCAGGAAACTGTTTCCGTCGAAACGCTGGAATTCACCAGCCGCCTGATCGAGAAGAAGCTGTCCGACTTCGGCGTCGAAGCCAAGGTCGTGGCCGCCTATCCGGGCCCGGTGGTAACCCGCTACGAAATCGAACCGGCCACCGGCGTCAAGGGCAGCCAGATCGTCGGCCTGGCGCGCGACCTGGCCCGTTCGCTGTCGCTGACCTCAATCCGCGTCGTCGAAACCATTCCAGGCAAAAACTACATGGCGCTGGAACTGCCGAATCCGAAGCGCCAGATCGTGCGCCTGACCGAGATCGTCGGTTCCAAGGTGTACAACGACAGCTCGTCGAACCTGACTATTGCATTGGGTAAGGACATTGCCGGCAAGGCGGTGGTCGCCGACCTGGCCAAGATGCCGCACTTGCTGGTCGCGGGTACGACCGGTTCGGGTAAATCGGTGGGTATTAACGCCACCATCCTGTCGCTGCTGTACAAATCCGACCCGGCCGACGTGCGCCTGATCCTGATCGACCCGAAAATGCTGGAAATGTCGGTGTACGAGGGCATTCCACACCTGTTGGCGCCGGTGGTGACCGACATGCGCCAGGCCGGCCACGCCCTGAACTGGGCCGTGAACGAGATGGAACGCCGCTATAAGCTGATGAGTAAGCTCGGCGTGCGTAACCTGGCCGGCTACAACGCCAAGATCGCCGACGCGGCCAAGCGCGAAGAACACATCCCGAATCCGTTCTCGCTGACACCGGATTCGCCAGAGCCTCTTGAGAAATTGCCAACCATCGTCATTATTATTGACGAGCTGGCCGACCTGATGATGGTCGTGGGTAAGAAGGTCGAGGAATTGATCGCTCGTATCGCGCAGAAGGCGCGCGCGGCCGGCCTGCACCTGATCCTGGCAACCCAGCGTCCGTCGGTCGACGTCATTACCGGCCTGATCAAGGCGAATATCCCGACCCGAATCGCGTTCCAGGTATCGTCGAAGATCGACTCGCGCACGATTCTGGACCAGATGGGCGCCGAAGCGCTGCTCGGCATGGGTGACATGCTGTACATGCCGCCGGGAACCGGCCTGCCGATCCGCGTGCACGGCGCGTTCGTATCTGATGAGGAAGTGCATCGAGTTGTAAAACATCTGCAATCTCTTGGCGAACCGAATTACATTGAAGGCATCCTCGAAGGCGGGACGCTGGAAGGCGAGGGCGGCGCTGAAGGCGGAGTTGCCGGCGAAGCGGGTGGCGAGGCCGATCCGATGTACGACCAGGCAGTTCAGGTTGTGCTGAAGAACCGCCGCGCATCGATCTCGCTGGTGCAGCGCCACCTGCGCATCGGCTACAACCGCGCGGCGCGCCTGCTGGAGCAGATGGAAAACAGCGGAGTCGTCTCCGCCATGCAATCTAACGGCAACCGGGAAATTCTCGTTCCTGCTGCCAGTGCTGAATAAAGAAGGAACCACATGGGTATCAGCTTGAAGAATACATTGGGCGTTGTCGTTGCCGCAGGCGCGTTGGCGCTGTCGGGTTCGGCGTACGCAAGTGCGCTGGCCCAGTTCAAGACCTTCGTCTCCAGCACCAAATCGGCGCGCGGCGAATTCACGCAGCGCCAGGTCAAGAAGGCCGAGGGCAGCAAGGTAGCGGCGCCATCCACGGGCACGTTTGTGTTTGCGCGTCCGGGCAAGTTCATCTGGACTTACCAGAAGCCGTACGACCAGCTGCTGCAGGCCGACGGCGACCAGCTCTATATCTATGACAAAGACCTGAACCAGGTGACGGTCAAGAAGCTGGGCGATGCGCTGGGCTCGTCTCCTGCCGCGATCCTGTTCGGCAGCAACGACCTGGAAAAGAACTTCACGTTGAGTGAAGCGGGCACGCGCGATGGGCTGGAATGGCTGAACGCGACACCGAAGTCGAAAGACACGGCATTTGAGCTGATCAGCATCGGCCTGCGCAACGGCACGCCGGAAGCGATGGAGCTGAAGGATGCGTTCGGGCAGACCTCGCTGCTGGCATTCCAGAAGTTCGAGAAGAACCCCAACCTCGGCGCGCAACAGTTCAAGTTCGTGATGCCGAAGGGCGCTGACGTCTTCAACAGCAACTAGCTCGTCGTTCCCGGAGTTTTTCAACCTCCCTTGGTTTTTTCGACATCACCCACTCGAACCGGGCTGGCGCAGCCGTTGTCATATAATTTTGCCACGTACAACCCTCCAAACCCAATCCGGACCCGCCCGTGGATGACCTTTTCAAGACCGCGCCTTCGCCGCCCCTGGCCGAGGCGTTGCGCCCGGCCACCATCGACGAGGTGATCGGCCAGAGCCATTTGCTGGCGCCCGGCAAGCCGCTGAACCTGGTGTTCAAGTCTGGCAAACCGCACTCGATGATCCTCTGGGGCCCGCCCGGCGTCGGCAAAACCACGCTCGCGCGCCTGACCGCCAATGCCTTCGAATGCGAATTCATCGCGCTGTCGGCTGTGCTGTCCGGCGTAAAAGATATCCGCGCATCGATCGAGCAAGCCGAGCATTACCTGGCCGGCGGCAAGCACACGATCCTGTTCATCGACGAGATCCACCGCTTCAACAAATCGCAGCAGGACGCCTTGCTGCCGTTCGTCGAATCGGGCCTGGTGACGCTGATCGGCGCCACCACTGAAAACCCTTCATTCGAGGTCAACTCGGCGCTGCTGTCGCGTTCGCAGGTATATGTATTGAAGGCGCTGACGGATGCCGAGATGCTGCAGCTGCTCAAGCGCGCGCAGGAGAGGGTGCTGCACCATCTTGAATTCGACGAGGTGGCGATCGCCACGCTGATCGGCTACGCCGACGGCGACGCGCGCCGCTTCCTCAACCTGCTGGAACAGACCAAGACCTCGGCCGAAACCTCCGGCATCAGCCGGATCACCGGCGAATTCGTCGACAACGCGCTGACCTTGAACTCGCGCCGCTTCGACAAAGGCGGCGACAATTTCTACGACCAGATCTCGGCGCTGCACAAGTCCGTGCGCGGCTCGCATCCCGACGCGGCCCTGTACTGGCTGTGCCGCATGCTCGACGGCGGCGCCGACGCAAAGTACCTGTCGCGCCGCATCGTGCGGATGGCGTGGGAAGACATCGGCATCGCGGATCCACGTGCCATCCAGCTCGCCAACGACGCTGCGGCAACCTACGAGCGGCTCGGCTCGCCCGAAGGCGAACTCGCGCTTGGACAGGCAGTCATCTACCTCGCGATCGCAGCCAAGAGCAATGCCGGCTATAACGCGTACAACCGCGCAATGGCGTTTGTGAAGAAAGACAAGTCGCGCGAAGTGCCGGTCCACCTGCGCAATGCACCGACCAAGCTGATGAAGGAACTCGGCTACGGCCACGAATACCGCTACGCCCACGATGAACCGAATGCGTATGCGGCGGGCGAAACCTACCTTCCCGACGGCATCGCCGAACCGCGCTGGTACGAACCGGTCCCGCGCGGCATCGAAGCCAAGATTGCTGAGAAGTTGGCCTGGCTGCGTAGTCTTGATGAGGATGCGCAGGCGTAAGGCAGTCGCTGCTGTACGTCTACGCGGAATCGAGTGCCGTCAGCCGTTTCGGGCAGCCTTCACCATCGCAGCCGACAATTCGTCAAAATAAGATAACGCAGCCTGGGTCAGCTCGACCTGCTTGCGCCGGCTGTCCTCCGTATCCGACAGAGTAATCCATCCCTTTTCCCGCATCGATTTAAGCCGCCTGTGCACCGTCGCCGGAGCGCCCAACTGGTCATGCGCCATGACGTCACGCACGCTCAGGCGCGCGTTCGCCTGTCCGGCCCGCGCGACCAGTTCAAGAATCCGCTCCTCCAGCGGATCGAGCGCCGGCAGAGTTGGCAACCCCCGCAACGCTTCCGTCAAGTTCAGGAAACGCAGGTACAGGTCTGCAGGGCGGGTGGGCTTGGTCATTTTTTATTGATTGGTATGCTGCGTTAATTGATTAATTGCAACTTGTTTCCCGGATGTATATACTTTTAGCTTATATACGTCCGTTTTGTGCCGCTTTTACTAAGGGAAGCTCATCGATGTCGCAAGCCCGTCTGAACCTGTGCATGGCTGCTGCTACCGTTGTCCTGTTTTGCTCCGCATTGTTCGTCAACGAACTGCTGTTTACAAAACTCGAATTCGTCCCCGGCATCAATTGGATTTACCTTCCGGCCGGCATGCGCCTGCTGTGTATCCTGCTATTTGCCGAGGCGGGCGCGGTTGGCCTGTTGCTGGTCTCGTGGGGCGTCTGCTTCCTGTATTTCTTTCCGGATGACGTACTGCGCTCGTTCGTCGGCGGTATTGTCGCCACTGCGGCTCCCTACCTGGTCTACCGGGCCGCCGGGTGGCTCGCCGGGGCGCGCACATCGCTAGCCGACCTGACGCCCACGCGCTTGCTGGCCTATGCCGTCGCGTTCTCGATCGCGAGCCCGTTACTGCACCACTTCTGGTTCGCGCTTCGCGGACAGGATAACCTGCTTTGGGGTTTCCTGGCCATGGCTGCGGGCGATCTCGCGGGTACGCTGATCGTGCTGTATTCGGCAAAGTACTTGCTCACGATGCTCTCGCCACGCCCGGCTACCCAGCACCCGTAAAAAATATTACCAGAGTTAAACTAATTTCTGTACAGAAACCGGTTTGTTATGTAGAGTTTCGTTCTAAATATTAGAACAATAGGAGCAATGCATGAAGTTCAATTCGAAACTGGTACACGCGTCGGCCCTGGCTGCAATGGTTGGCCTGATGAGCCTGCAGGTTGGCTGCGACGAGCACGCCGGCGCAAAAATCAGCGGCGCATTTTTTGCCGATGCGCAGGACGTCACCGCGAGCGTCAATGGGAAAATTTCAGAAGGCAAGTTTAAGGAAGCGCAGGACGAGGGCATCGCGTTCCTGAACGATCATGAGGATAAGTCCGGCCAGTTGGCCTGGGCCCTCGCTAAAGCCAGCGCAAAACTCGGCAACCATGACCTGGCAATTAAATATGCGGGCGAGGCCTTCAAGGCCGGCGCCGTGAGCAACGTGCAGCTGATGTCCGAGCCGATGCTCGAGCCAGTTCGCACCGATATTCGCTTCACCTCCCTCGCCGCCGGCATCGACGCACCTGGCCCGGATGCGGCCGCCTCACCCGCTGCATCCGCTTCCGGCGCCGTCAACGCGACGGCCGGCGTGGAAGCCAGCGCAGGCGACGTCTCGGTCATGCTGCCGGACTAAACCACGCGCGGCGCCCTCGTTTTCCTCCTCACCTGAGACTCAAAAAATGAAAAAAACCTTACTGGTATCGGCTCTGCTCGCCCTCGGAATCGTCGGAACCGCCCACGCAGAGCCGCTGTCGGCCAATGGCCTCCATGAAGTCAGCATCAAGGCAAGCGGCGACGTCATCAACGCGCGCCGCATCGTGCGCGAACGTGCCGAGAACGACGCAGTCGCGTCGATCCTGAAAACGAAGCTCGGCGCGAACGTCAACGAGCCGAAGGTGCAGAACGCGCTGGTCGACCTGCGCAAACAGCTGGTCGACAGCATGCGCACCAGCTTCAGTGCCGAAGGCGACGTGCTGACCGCGAAGACCGTGCTCACCGTCGACTCGGTGCAGTTCATGGAGCTGACCCGCTCGCTCGGCGTGGCCTCGCAGAACGCCAGCGAGGGCGCCAAGGTGCTGTTCCTGATCGATGAATACTACGGCGTCGGCACCAGGCTCGATCCGTCCCAGCCGCTGCTCACGGAGATCGATTATTCGCACGACAAGAGCTCGATGTCGGACCGCACCGCCACCAGTTCCGGCGCGAAGAGCGCGTCGAGCGCATCGGCCAGCGCCGCCAAGTCCAGCTTTGCGGCGGCGGCGTCGGACAAGTCGGCCTATGCCGCCAGTTCGTCGTCATCGGCCGCCGGGCGCGACCGCGCATCGTTCGCAGGCTCGGACAAGCAATCGTTCTCGGGTTCCGACCAGGGCTCGGCCGCCTACCGCGACGGATACGGGGCAAGCGCCGCCGCGCGCAACACGCAGGTAGCCGGCGCGCGCGACACCAAGGTCGCAGGGGCGCGCGACACCCAGTTCGCTGCGGCGCAGAAGTCGTCGGCGGCAGGAAGCTCGTCGTCGTCGGCAGCGGTGGCGGCATCGTCGGCGAGCGCAAGCGCATCGAAGTCGTCCAGCGCGTCGAGCTACGCCACCCGCCAAAACGATGTCGAACGCCAGAACGACGTGGTGAACCTGAAGGTGCGCCAGGTATTCGCCGGCATCGATAACGCCAAGCCGGCCGACGACACGTCCGCGCTGATCAGCAACAAGCTGCAGCAAGTGGTCAAGGAGTTCGGCCTGAGCTTCACCGACGAGCGCGATTTCCGCGTCGAAGGCGGCCGCCGCCTGACCGTGTCGGAGATCGAGAAGCAGCAGAAATTCGGCGCCTACCTCGCCAAAGCCGCACAGCCCGGCTACCGCGCCAAGTACCTGGTGTACGGCAAAGCGGTGATGCAGTCGGAAGGGGAGACGTCGAGCGGCCAGGTGCAGTGCGCCGGCCAGCTGGCGCTGACCTCGTCCGACGTCGACACCGGCGACGGTTTCGTCTCCGGCACCATCGGCAAGCGCGCGCTCGGCTCGTCCGACCAGAACTGCCGCTCGAACCTGGCCGAAGCGCTGGCGCGCAGCCTGGCCGACACGGTCGGCACAACCGCCCAGCGTGAAGTGCAGATGGCGCAGACACGCGGCCGCACCTACAACGTGATGCTGTACAGCGCGTTGCGCGTGCCGGCCAAGCTGCGCCGCGATTTCTCGGCGCGCCTGAAAGAAATCAATGGCGTGGTCGACGTCGGCGACGACGAGAACGCCACCCAGGAAATGCGCCGCTGGAAGGTAACGGCCAAGGGTAACTTCGCCGAGCAGGTGGAAGACCTGATCGACGCCGTCGCGGAAGCCGACAACTCGGCCTACAAGAACGCCACCTTCGCCAAGCGCGGCAACAACATGATCTTCTGCATCGAAGGCAAATGCCCGGAGGTGTTCTGATGGCAGCCGCAGCGCGCATCGCGGCGCTGGTCCTCGGACTGGCCGCGTGCTCGGGCGCGGCCGCCGCGTCGTTCCACCTGTTTCCTGTACAGGAGATCGAGGGCGTGTCTGCCGAGGGCAGGGCGGCTCGTCCGCTGGTCGACGCGCGCGTGCTGGACCGGCTGTTCGGCGGCGAGCCGGGCAAGCAGGCCCAGCGCGCGATGGTCGATCATTTCGTGGCGCAGCTGGGGCAGGCCTATCCGGGCTCGCTGATCCATCCGAAACAGGTGTATGACACCAACATCGGCAGCGGTTACAAGTTCATTAACGATGACAACGGGCAGTGCCGCCAAGCGCCGTCGTTCAACGTGGCGGACACCTACGCGGTCGTGATCGGCGTGACCCGCGCTTCGCTGTATGAAGTCGTCAAGGACGACAACATCGAAGTGCTGATCCCGGTAACGCTGAGCCTCCAGTTCGTCAAGCCGAACCTGGCCAAGGTGGTCTACACCATGAGCGAGACCGCGTACTCGCCATTCCGCTTTAGCAAGGCGGAGTACGCGTCAGGCGCGGCCGATGCCGTGATCCGCGCACAACTGATGAAGAACGTCACTGCCCAGGTCGGCAGCCTGGTGGCAGCGGCGCGCGCCGCGTTCAACCCGAAGGACGTGGTCGTCAAGCTGGTGGGCAAGGACGGGAAATACTTTGTCGCCGACCAGGGCGTCGAGGCAGGCTTCGTCAAGGGGGAGCAGGTCGAAGCGCGCGACAGCGCAGGCAATGCCTACATCTTCGACGTGCTGTATGCCGACAGCGGCTATGCCGTGGTCAAGCCGGTGGCCGGTTCGGTCTCGGTGGGCGACAGCCTGAAGTTTGTGTTCGAGACCGCGGCCGACGACAGCCGCAAGCCGCGCCTGATGCCGGTGGTGAATGCCGGCCCGGGCAACGAATGGGCGAGCGCGGTATCGGACATGTTCGCGCGCGACATCGGCTTCAACGCGTCATTCCAGCTGAGCCCAGTCGACGTGCACTTCACGCAGACCAAGCAACTGGTTACGCGCTCGGCCAACTGCGTCACCTGGCAAAAGTATCCAAGCATGACCCAGGCCTCGGGTGAGCGTAAGGATCCGCCTGATTTCTTCCTGCGTTTCACGCCTGTGCTGACGCCGCTTGCGACGCTGTCGGGGGCGGGCGGGACCAAGACGTCGGAACGCTTCCATACGCTGGTCACGGCGCAGGTGATCGACCAGTTCGGCAAGGTGATTTATTCCGAAGCCGGCGACAACGACTACGCGATCGACAAGGTTAACGGCGCCGGCCTCGGCTTTGCAGAGGCCAAGGAAGTGTCGCTGAAGAATGCGACCGGAAAACTGGCGCAGAACTTCATCGCGAAAGTGCGCTTTGCACCCAAGGACTACAAGGTCGTCAAGGTCGACCAGCAGCGTATCTGGGTCGAAGGGCTGGCGGGCATGCCGACGTCCGGGAAGCTGAGCTTCACTGTGCTGCATCCGCTCGACGCGATGGTACGCGGCAAGCCGGCCTTGCTCGAACTCGAGACCGGCGCAGGCGCGGCCGACCTGCTGGCCGAAGGCGAACTGCTGGGGCTGCCGTATTCGGCGACCAACCCGTCCTTGCCGGCGCCGCGCCGCGGCGACCTGGTGCGTTTGTATGCACAGGCAGTACCTGGCGTCGCCAGGATCGTGGATTGCGACGAGGGGCCGTTCATCGGGCAGAACAACCTGGTCGACGCCCCGTACCTGGCGCCCCTGGTGCGGCACGCGCTGTACCAGTCGAAAAAGTTCGCCAGCCACATCGGCGATCCTGCCTTCTACGCCACGACCAACCAGTTGCTCGGCTTGGGCCTGTTCGACCTGCAGGTCGAGCGCCCGGAGATCGAGGTGTGCAGCCAGCCCGGCTACGTGATCCGCGAGGATGCCGCCGCCTGCGAAAGCGCCGACAACTGCAAGGCCACGGTGACGATGGGCCTGGTTACGCGGCTGAAGAAGGGTAGCGAAGTTTATAAAAGCATCAGCGCCGGATTGAAGACCGAGTACAGCGGCTTCCCGTCGGCAAACAAGAGCTCGTACTACGGTTACAAGCAGTTAGGCAATGGACTGTCCATGCAGTCCGATCTCATTAATAAACTCAACCAAAACTAAGGGAAAACCTCATGAGCAAAATTCGTAACGTCGCTGTACTGACCGCCTGCCTGCTTTCCGCTTCCGCAGCGCACGCCCAGCTGGGCGGCCTGGGTGGCATGCTCGGCGCCAAGAGCGCCGGCAGCAATACCGACATCAGCGCGGACATCAGCACCTTTGTTACCCAAAGCAATGCACTGCGCGAACTGACCAGCCGTTCGGTCATCGCCATCAACGCCGCCTTCCTGTCGGCTGGTGAAAGCGAAGCCAGGCGCGCCGCCTTCGACGCCGCCAACGCCCTGACCAACGTCAACGAAAAGCAGGCCAAGCTGAATGAGCTGTATGAATCGAACGCAGCCGAACTGGAGCGTCGGGTGAAGTCGGGCGAAGCCAAGGAACAGATGGGCAAGCTGGACGCAGCCAAGAAGAAACAGATCGGCGACGCGCTGATGAACTTCGGCATCGGCAGCCTGCAGGCAGTCGTGCTGACCAAGACCGGCCAGTCGCTGCTGCAAAAAGCTGGCGCGAATCCGATGAACGTGACCAAGATGATGCCGGTGAAAGACGCGCTGCCTGTGCTGGGCCGCGTTGTCAGCGATGCGGGCGGTTTCATGGTGGGTGTGGGCAAGCTGGCCAAGGGCGCGAACATCGAGGTACCTGCAGTGAAGGCGGACTCGAAGCCAGTGGAAGTCAGTTTCTCTTAACCAGCGCCGGTTCAACCGCAGGGAACGCGCACGGCAGCAATTGCCGCCACACCGTTTCCTGCATCTCGCTGACGTCGGCCGGACTGGCATAGCGCTCGATGCGGCGCCAGTCCAGTTCAGCAAATATCTTGCGTTGGCGATCCACGATTAAAGACACGCCGACAAACTTGCCGGCCAGGGTGCCCTTGGTCATGGACAGAAGTTCCACTCCCCCCGCCAGCATGCGGCGCTCCATCGTTACGGCGGAGCGCGCCGCCACATCCTGTAGCCAGCGTTCGCGCCATCCTGCCTGTTCGTCGAACTCCGCAACCGGAGGGCGAGAGATCTTGATGCGCGCAATGGCTTCGCGCGTATCAGCCACCTGCAGCACGAACGTCGCTCGCTCGGTCATCGCGATCCAGTAGCCTTCTCCAGCCACCTCGATGGCGTAGCCGCCGAACCCCTTGTCCAGCGCGACCATCACTGCCGTGAACTGCGGCCGCGCGCATTCGCCCCATTGCCAGCCGATGCCGTCGGTCGCCGGCGCAGCGCCCGCATACGCGGGAAAGGCAAGGAGCGCCGTCGAGAACAGGCGCAGCAGGGACGGGGAGAGTGTGGGCATGGTCGCCTTCCGCAATAACATCCTTGCATGCTAGGTGGACCTCGCAGCGCGGAGTTGCGAGCGATCAATCTCGTCGCATGCCGATGCGCCGGAAACGACTTCAATCCGCGATTTTTGCAGCTCGTTCCGCGATTCTGGCGCTTCATCGCAAGCCGGTGGCTACCGGCGCTGCGGATGGCTAAAGTACCACCATACCAACGCGCATCACCCACCAGGAGCAGACCATGAACATCCGTAAAAACGCCGAAGCCGTCTTCCTCGCAGCCACCGCCCTGTGCACGTTTGCTGCCTACGCAACGGCCGAAGTGCCGCACTACCGCGCCGCCACCGCAGTGCAAGTCGCCACCGCTGCCGACAGCAACATGCAAGTCGTCGTCATCACAGGCAAACGCCTGACCGCCGCCGAAAAAGCCCAGCTCGATTGATCGAAACGCGGTAGCGGGCACGGCGCTGCAGGCAGCATCGTGAAACTCGCAGGAAATGCCGGTCGGCTTGGTACAATTGCGGTTTCGCCACATCCGCCCATCCCGACAAATGATAGACATCCAATTACTTCGCAAAGACATCGACAACGTCGCGGCGCGCCTCGCGACCCGCAAGTTCCAGCTCGACGTGGCAGGTTTCAACGCCCTCGAAGCGGAGCGTAAAGCGATCCAGACGCGCACCGAAGAACTGCAGGGCAAGCGCAACTCGCTGTCCAAGCAGATCGGCATGATGAAGGGCAAGGGTGAAGACACCACGGCCCTGATGGCGGAAGTCGGCGGCCTGGGCGATGAGCTGAAGGCAAACGAAACCGCGCTGGCCGACGTGCAAGCCAGGCTGGCGGCCTTCATGGAATCGGTCCCGAACCTGCCGCACGCATCCGTGCCGGTCGGTACCGATGAAACCGGCAACGTCGAAGTACGCAAGGTCGGCACGCCGCCTGTGTTCGACTTCGAAGTCAAGGACCACGTCGACGTCGGCGGCCCGCTCGGCCTCGATTTCGACGTCGCGACCAAGCTGACTGGTTCGCGTTTCTCGGTGATGAAAGGCGGCATCGCCCGCCTGCACCGCGCGCTGGCGCAGTACATGCTCAACACCCACACGGGCGAGCACGGCTATACCGAATGCTATACCCCGTACATGGTCAACGCCGACTCGCTGCGCGGCACCGGCCAGCTGCCGAAATTCGAAGCCGACCTGTTCTCGGTTAAAAAGGGCGGCGCGGAAGGCGAGGGCGAGAGCTTCTACCTGATCCCGACCTCGGAAGTATCGCTGACCAACCTGGTGCGCGACGAAATCGTTGCCGCCGACCAGCTGCCAATGAAGATGACGGCGCACACGCCGTGCTTCCGATCGGAAGCGGGCAGCTATGGCCGCGACACGCGCGGCATGATCCGCCAGCACCAGTTCGACAAAGTTGAAATGGTCCAGGTTGTGCATCCGGAAACTTCGTACGACGCATTGGAAGAAATGGTCGGACACGCCGAAACCATCCTCAAGACGCTGGGCCTGCCATATCGCGTCATGTCGCTGTGCACCGGCGACATGGGCTTCGGCGCGACCAAGACCTACGACCTCGAAGTGTGGCTGCCGGCGCAGAATACCTACCGTGAGATTTCGTCGCTGTCGAACTGCGAAGCGTTCCAGGCGCGCCGCATGCAGGCACGTTTCCGCAATGCGCAGGGCAAGCCTGAGCTGGTCCATACGTTGAACGGCTCCGGCCTGGCGGTAGGGCGCACTTTGGTCGCCGTGCTGGAAAACTACCAGCAAGCCGACGGCAGCGTCGTGATTCCGGAAGTGCTGCGCCCGTACATGGGTGGCATGGAGCGCCTCACTGCGGCAGCCTGACGCAAAAAAGATGCGGGAGAGAAAATATTCGGATTTTTTTGAATTTCGCTCTTCCGTTTTCTGTGAGGCTTGTCTATAATCTTGTCTTCGCAGCAGTAAGCGAATGTAGTTAGACCAGGAAACGGAAAGGTGGCAGAGTGGTCGAATGCACCAGACTCGAAATCTGGCGTACGTTTAGGCGTACCGTGAGTTCGAATCTCACCCTTTCCGCCAGTTAAGTGAAAAAGCTCCTATGAAGGAGCTTTTTTCATTTCGGCGTACCCACACCTCTACCCACACGCCAATTTTCGGAGTACCGATGGCTCCCACTTCGGCTTCGTCGCTGGCGCTGGTGTTCTCGTGCCTTCAATTGCTGAGCGCGGCACCACCGCGGCGCCCGCTGCATTGATCCAAAAAGGCAAGCCAAGCTTACGTAGGTGTTCTGCCTGCAGGCGCTTGTTCTTCCGACCTGTCAGTTCCGCTACCTCGTCGCGCGTTAGGAACGTTTCGCTCATTACTTCAGTCCTCTCGATATTCTGCGGTTGGCGCCACCCACCATTTGCGCCCAATCTTCCTAGCCTGCGGCTGAATCCGGCCGTCGTGAATCCACCGCAGCAGCGTGTTGGAGTGGGGCGCGTGCTCACCGAACACCATCGCCGCCCATACCGCTATTGGCACCAGGCGCGGCTGTGCGACGGATGCCGGCTTAGTTGCCGGCGCTACTGTCCTCGGTGGACTTACGCGCTTCTCAGCGCCGATACGAACCTCACATAGTCCGTTGTGCGGCGGCAGCGGCGTCGCGATCGGGTTGTTGCCCGCCTTGTGAGCGTTCCAGTAGCCCAGCGGAGGCAACGGTACCGCCATCGTCATGCAAGCGTCCCTGAGCCGTGCTGACGTGATTCCAAGCTGGCGCGCGAGTTGGCCGATAGGTGTGATCCACACGGCCGTGTAAAGCCTCTCGCGTGCCAGTATGATCGTCATAGTATTTGCCGCAGCAGATGGGATAGCCACTCTATCGGATTCGGCAGATCGCCCGCGCGCCACCATCAATCCACTGGTCCACCGCGGCCAGATTGACCCACAATCGACCCTCCAAAATCTTGCACTGTTTTCCCAAGGTCCATTGCCCAGCCGTTCGCCGGGCCAATGACTGCATCAATGGTGTCGCCGGTAAGCGCTGTGTATCGCTCAAGTGCGACCCAACCGATAGCGTAGTTCACTGCTCCGTCCTGGTCGAGTTCAGCGTTTTGACTTAACTGCAGCGCGAGAAATTCGAGCCAGGGCCGCCGATGGGTCGGCTAGATCCTCCAGCGTGGCATCGGCGGGCAGGCTTCCATTTTGAATTGCCTTGGCCAAAAGGCTCTCTGGAGAACCCGAGAAGTTGACAGAGACATCCACGTTGAATTTAGCTGAATGCCGGATGATGGCATGCACTGCTCGCATCACGTCCTCTTCATCCTCAATCGGATTGAACGACTTAGCCAGTCTAGCTACGAGTTCAGCGTTCATCGATCGATTGTTCGCCTTCGCTGCAGCGAAAATTTCATCGCGCATGCCCGGTGGCAGCCGAACAATAAATTTGTCGGCGACCTGTGCTGTGCGTTTCGGCTTCTCATTTGTCATGGTAGAAGCATACTGGCATATAGCCATTCAATAAATGCTGGCAATGAGCCATAAATATGGCTTGTCAAGCGAGCTGATCCACTATAGTCTGTATGGCATTGAGCCATATCAAGGAGTGAGCATGGATTCCCCGACACGCGCAGCGCAGGCTGGCGAAAAGTACATCTTGCGATTCGACGCCGGACTGAAGGCGAAGCTGAAGGCGAGGGCTGCGCAGAACCGGCGATCGCTGAATGCGGAGCTCCTGCTGCTTATCGAGAGTGGCCTGGCTGCTACGGAGATGCCCGCCGATAAGCCGCAAGCGTAATTGCTGTTACCAATTCAAATAGAAAGGAGATAGCTACTGACTAACCAAATGTAGCACTGATGTGAAAAGAGGCGACTTGGCGGTCGCCTCCTAAAATCAGCTTTTTATCAATCTGGGCGTAACCAGACCAATAATTTCAACCGCGAATTTTAGAGAATTTACGGTCGTTATGGCTCACTGCATCTTGGAGAAAATACAATGAAATCAGACGATATCACTAAGAATCAAAAAACACAATCAAATTCGTTGCGCGCTGTGCTCGCTCGCCTCGATTCTTACATGGACGCTACCGGCCACGGCGCCGACCATCCATGGCGCACGGAGATCGCCGCAGCGCTCGCCACACCCTCGTCCACGCGTCCCGACACCGATGCAATCCTCGATAGCGTTGACGATATCGACCTCGCTGCCGCAGCAATTGCTGACTTGCTGAGCCTCGGGCTGCAAGAGTGCGTCAACGCCGGCAACGTCCGCCCGGCAGAATCTGCGCTTCGTGCAGCGCGTCGCTATATCGACGATATCGGTGTGGCCACGGCGTTTATCGCTTGCGGAGGTGCAGCATGAGCCGCGCTAAGCCACCAGTCACGCCGGAAGCAATCGAGCAAATCAAAGCCGCAATCTCTTCGCGCCGGGTCAGTCACCTGGAAAACAGATACGGCCAGTTCCATGAAAGAACGATTGACGCGAGTGGCTCCGCTGGCCAACTCATGAGCCAACTGAACACGATTTACACCGTGCTCTCCGGTCTCGGCACCGTGATGCGCATTGTGGCCGGCAACCCGGTACTCGAAGATCAGTTCGATCCAGATGATCCAACCAGCGAAGCGCCGCTAAGCAATTTGGCTATCAGCCGACTGACGAACATGACGGCCGCCATTTGCGAACTCATCGCCGACGAGATCGACGGCGCCGCGATGGGCTTCAACGACCGGGGGCAAGCATGAGCGCACTTAATGACCTGGCAGCGCAGGCGGCGCCCGAGCGCATCTTCATTTTTGTCGCCCCCTACAGCACGGTGCACGTCGCCGCTTTCGACCGCGAAGACCAGATCGGCATGCGGGCCGGGCAGTTGGCAGCGATTCTTCGCGTGATTCCAGTTGGCAATCACTCGGCGCCAATGATCTCGTTAGCGGGCCGCTTGGCTGATGAGCTCAAAGCGCAATCGAACCGTGACGCATTAGTCGCTGACCAGCTTGCTGAGCTGTTGCTCCGGGCTCAATGCCAAGATGGCCCCTGCGACCTGCTGTGGCTGGCCCAGCAGCTGGCCGATGAGATCTCAGAGCTTGTTGACGTCATTGTGCGGAACGAAAATGAAGGAGGGCCGGCATGAGCAACTTTGCTGGCGCTACCGAGGGGCATGCGATCTGGCGTAGACTATTGCAGACAAACAATTCGGAGGCATCTTGATGAAGATAGAGCGCGCTAAAAGGCCTGAGGCCGTGGATTCTGCTGAGCCAACCCAAGTCCGACGCGAGGATCTTGTAACGCTGCGTCGGCTTACATATGCGGTAATGCTGCATCGAGGCATTCCGAAAATTCAGGCTGTTCGGGCCGTCGAAGATATCGTAACGGCGAACGCGCACGGAACTGATGTGTTTGCTATTACCGATTCGGGCGCGGAGAAAGTTCACGGCGAAGCCCGGTGGGACGTGGGCGCGGAGTTCTGGAACTGCCAGGGCATGGACGTGAACGGAAATCCGCCGTCGACGGAACAGTGGATTGCACATCATCGACAAGAAAGTCCGTCAATTGACGGTGTCTGTCTCGAAAAGCAAGTAGCCGCCGACGCTTCAGGCTTTGAATCGGTAGACGTGCTGGACCTTTACGTGGAGCGAGGCACGTCAGAAATGCGGAGGGATCAATTGATAGCAGCGTATGCAGCTATCGAGTTCCTAATGGATGACCTTTTGGAAAGCTCGGCGCCACTCTACGACTCCGGACTGCTGAGCATCGCTGTCGAGGTTCAGAAAGAGTATTGGACCGACCTGACCGCACCGCCGAAGCAAGATGTAATTGTCCGCGAGCTAAGGACAAGATATGACCTTAGCGAGGCAGAGGCCAAGGCTGTTGAACGGGTCGCATGCCCCATAGACAGGTCTAAGTAATGCTGCCCTGAGGGTAAAACCCCTTGCCCTCAGGGTATCAGTCATTGCTACCATTCTTCTGTCGGCTCGTTCTGGACTACGCTGACTAGTTTTGGACGGCAAACAACGATCAACGGAACCGTCGGGTCATCTGCCGCAAGACCTGCTGTCAGTTCACGGAGATCGACGGCAAGATCGACCTCCACATCGAACAGATCACGGTAATGACGGTCGTCGAAATGCCTGTTTATTTAACCAGTAGTCGAACTTCCTTAGATTTTATCGGCATAGGTTTCTTCCGTCTTATGCGTTCTTTTGGTGGTTCTGTGGGCGAAAGGGCGACATATGTGCACTAATGCAGCTTAATGGACTCTATTTAGACAGGTTGACCGAGTGACAACTGTGCTGCGTGGATCTTGTGAGTAAGGGTCAACTCTATATAATCAGTCCAACAGCAGCCAAAACGGTAACGTTGAAGGCAAAGAACGCCGAGAAGGTTGTTTTGCTGGAGAGTGGTGGGGTGTGGGCTCCAAAGTTACAAGGCGATGGAGCCCACGAATCTGGCAAGAGCGCCAAATGATTTTGTCATCCCTGGACGGGACAGAATTAGTATAGCGCATGTAATACGGCTACGTATATCACTTGTTCTACGGTGTCCTACGTCGTTCGCGAAGACTTGCGCTATATCGGGGACTCTTGCCGCTTTTATGAAAGTGGCAAAATGAATAACAAAGAACAGTTCTTGCGACTGCAAGAAGTCATCTCGCTTACCGGGCGCGGACGCAGCTCCATCTACGGCGACATCCGAGAAAACAAATTCCCTGCGCCAATTAAAATCGGTGCGAGATCGGTCGCTTGGCCCCTGTCGACCATCGCTGCTTGGCAACAGTCCTGCATCAACGCCTCTAAACCGTAAGGGGCGCCACCATGACCAAATCTCATAACGCCGCCGGCACCCCGGCGGCGGTGACCCCGTACGTCTCCGCTTCGCAAATCGGATTGCTAATCGAGGTCGCGGTCCTCGCAATTCAGGACTCGCAGCAGCAGGCCAAAATCAAGATCGCCCGCTGGACATACCTCGATGCTTTAAACGACTTCGAGGCGCAGCATGGCCGAATCGAAGGGCGATTAGATCCGAGAAACCCGGATCATGCAGATATCCTGGCGGCGACGGAGAAGCAATACGCGGCGAGTGAGCGCGAGAAACGCATTGCATACAACCTGCGTCGTCGGCTACAGACGGCGTGCCGTAAGGCTGCCCGAGTGAACGCGACCGGCGTGTGCGCGACTGATCGGAGTCCATCATGAGCGGCGGCCCGATCATCATTAAGAATGGCGAGCCGGTCACCACCACACTGGCGATTGCTGAAGGAACGGGCAGCTCGCACGAATCGACTATAAAGCTGGCGCGCAAGTATTTGGCAGACCTGAAGATGTTCGGCCCTGTCGGATTTGAAATCCAGCAGGGTAGGCCGCTCCCACAGGGCGGCTTTGCACAGTCGACCGAGTACGCCATGCTGAACGAGCGGCAATCGTCCGTACTGATCGCCTACATGCGGAACAGCGACAAGGTGCGAGATTTTAAGATGGCGCTCGTCAAAGGCTTCTTTGAAATGCGCGCAGCTCTGACGGCCGCACCTGACCCGCTCGCCAGCCTGCCACCCGAGCACCGCGCGCTGGTTGCGCTGATGTGCGAGAACGCCACCATCCGGGCCCGGCAGGACGAGCTGGCAGCCACGCAAGTGGCGATGCAGCAGGGTATAGCCCGCATTGAGGCAAACCAAGTGGCCGCGATCGCCAGCGTGCAGTCATTCACCGCGCTCGGTTATTCGATCTTCAGGGAGATCCCGATGAGCAAGATCGAACTTACGCGCTTGGGCAGGAAGGCGTCAATGATCAGCAAGAAGCGCGGGATCGCAATCGACCAAGTCAGTGATAGCCGATTCGGTCGGGTGGGCTGCTACCACATCAGCGCGCTCGACGCCGCGCTGGAGGAAATTTCCAAATGAGCCACGCGAAAGCAGCAAGCGCCCTCAACCACATCGCGCCGGTTGAACGAGCAACCTGGGTGAGGGCGGCCATGGCCCTCAAGTCTGAGTTCGGCGAGGACGGATTCGATCTTTGGAACGATTGGTCGAAAGGTGCGGCCTCTTACTCCCGTAACGCTGCCTTGGCCGTGTGGCGCAGCATTGGCTCGGCCGGCCAGATCCGCATCGGCACCCTATACCGCGAGGCGGCAGCGAACGGTTGGCGCTACGCCGAGTTTGGCGCCGAGCCACTGATCCCGAAGCCCGGCGGCATTCCGCCTGAGGACCTTACCGAAGAAGCGCGAAAGAAGCGCGCCTTCACCTCCGCCGTTGCGATGACGACGCGGCACCTCGCTCAGTGCAAGCCATCGACGCATCCGTACCTCGTATTTAAGGGCCTGCCCAACGCGATCGCCCTGGTGCGTGGGCCGACCCTGATCGCGCCGATGTACGACTTCCTCAACGGTGAGCTGGTCGGCTCGCAGCGGATCGACTGGTGCGCAGACCAGCAGAGGTGGCGCAAGGAAATGCAGTGGGGCGCGCGTGCCAAGGGCGGCGTGCTCTGGCTGGGCAATCAGCGGGCTCAGGAGACGTTTTTCTGCGAGGGGTTGGCAACCGGGTTCAGCGTCGAAATGGCGCTCCGCAGGCTGCGCTTAAACGCGAGCGTGGCGGTCTGCTTCAGCGCGTACAACCTCTCCTATGTCGGAACCCTCGCAAAGGGCCGGGCATTCGTATTTGCTGACAACGATGAAACCCTTACTGGCGAGGCGGCGGCGAAGGATACGGGCCTTCCCTACTGCATGAGCGATGCCATTGGCGAGGATGCGAACGATCTGCATCAACGCGCCGGCATCGTTGAGCTTTGCCGCTTGATCATCGACCTGCGCCGGAGGTCTGGCTAATGGCTAATCCTTGGTTCCGCATGTACAGCGAGTTCGCGAACGACCCCAAAGTGCAGATGCTTGATGAGGTGATGCAGCGTCGTTACGTGATGCTGATGTGCCTCCGTTGCAGTAACGACCTTGAAACGTTACATGAAACGGAAATAGCGTGGGCGCTGAGAATCGATGCCGCTGCTGTGGCCGAAACCAAGGCCATCTTTCTGGCAAAAGGATTCATCGATGATCGCTGGAAGTTGCTCAACTGGGACAAGCGTCAATTCGTCTCCGACACTAGTACGGCAAGGGTTGCAAGGCACCGAGAGGCGAAGAAAGCGACGACCAAGCCGAAGCACTAATCGAGTGAAACGTTACAGAAACGGTTTTGTAACGCCCTAGAACAGAACAGATACAGAAGAGAACAGATATTGCGACGCTCCACCCGCAATAACAGGCAACCCCGAGTACCAGGAAAATAAGATTCAAGACCACGAACAACGGCAACACCAAAAGCCAAGTCAAAACCTAACGTCCAGAAAATTCTGGCAGTTGAAGGGAATCATGAGCATACGAACGGACATTACCGAAGCGATGATCGAAGCAGCGATGAATGCGGGTCCGCTCACGCATGAGTTTGCGCGCCGCGTTCTTTCGGCCGGGCTTTCCAAGATGGCGAACACAGAGCGCGGAGCACCGTTCCCCTTATGGGTCTCCACCTCCATCGACACGAAGCGCGCGAGATTCTTAGGCGTCACTGAGCGCCGCTGCTACTACCGCATTGAGACCGAGTGCGGTCAACGGCTAACTGTGCATGGAAACGATATTCAGCCGAGCCAATGATCATGATGACCAAATATTCCGGAGCCGCCCAGTGAACGTGATCCATAAATACACCCTTGCCGTCAGCTCTTCGAACCTGCGCGACGACGCTCACCATCACAGTACAGAGGTGCTGGCCGCTGCGGCGCTGTGCCGCGACCTGGGAACTAGACTTTTCCGGGTCAAGTACGCGGGCGACGCGACCACCTACCCAGCACTGCTAGAGGATTGGCGCACGATCGTGGAGGGCAAAGCAGCGGTGCGCACCTGGCCGGCGGATGTCAGCCCACGCAAGGTCGCGCGCCTGTCGCTCAATCACTGGCTCAACGATGTGTGTCCGGTGTGCACAGGTCGCGGCTACGAGGCCGTGAGGGGCGCGCCTACGGTCATGTCGGATAACGTGTGCAAAGCGTGTGGCGGTACTGCCAAGCGTGCCGTAGAGGCAAAGCACAACCTGATCCACCTGGTCGAGGACATGGTCGAGGTTCTTAACGCTATGTCGGCGCATGCGGCCGGCAAAACGATGAAGCGCCTTGCGTCGGAAATGGAGTTGTGACGAAGATGAATTTTCAAACCGGCCTTCAAAAACCTAAATTCGGCGAGCCATGCAACGGCTGCGGCTACTGCTGCACTATGGAGCCATGCAAACTTGCTCAAGAGTTCCTGCGCTGCATGACCGGCCCGTGTGTTGCGCTAGAAACGCGGGACGGTAGAGCTATCTGTGGATTGGTGCGCAATCCCCTTGGCTATCTTTTCAAAGCAGCACATCCCGAGGCAGATGTGCCCGTATTGGAGGATGCGCCCGACATAGAGGCCAGCACCCAGCTGTCCGGTGATCTCGCCGCGGCTCTTGGAATTGGAAAGGGCTGCGATACTGCTGATGACGAGGAGTCATTGGCATGGCCGGTAAGCTTTCCCGCACAATATTCCGGATAACGATGAAATGCGTTGCACTGTTTGTAAACACATGTATATAATTGACGCACTGCATGCTTTACGAATCACCCGGCATGCATAATTCAAGCCGAGCGCTCAAGCGCGGAGCAGGGCAGCGGCCAACCTGAAGCCGAGACGTTGATGACACGTCGCGCCCGAAAATCGAAGCCTGCCACCTTACGGTCGCGGGCTTTTTATTTGTCCACCAAGCAGATAGCTTGGGTACGAACCCAGAAGCCGCCCTAGAGGTGGCTTTTCTGCTTTCAGATCAAGGAAGCGTGGCCGAGAGGCCGAAGGCAATCGGTTGCTAACCGATAGACTCGCAAGGGTCCGCGCGTTCGAATCGCGCCGCTTCCGCCAATACGCCTCACTCACGAAACGAGTGACTACACGCATGACGAAAGTTCGAGGCTTGGCACGGGCCAGCATAGCAAAACCGTGCGGCACATTCGTCAGCCGTGTGGTCAAGCGCCTAGCGCAGGGTTGGGCGTTCCCGGCCACCACGCCAGTTTTGCCCCTGTAGCCCAATTGGTAGCAGGCAGCGGTCTTAGAAGCCGTTCAGTGTCAGTTCGAATCTGACCGGGGGTACCAAGTTTTGCGAGAGTGGCCTAATTGGTAACGGCAAGGGATTTAAGCTCCCTGAACTACCGGTTCGAGTCCGGTCTCTCGCACCAAGGTAAAAGGAAGATGCCGCGCAGGGCGCGAAGCGGTCTTGAAAACCGTGGCAATCAGGGATGGTTGATGGTTCGATTCCTTCATCTTCCGCCAATAAACGGAGCTTGGCCCGGACGGTAAGGGGTGCGGCTGTAACCCGCAAGCAGGCTTGTTCCTAGGTGGTTCGACTCCATCAGGCTCCACCAGTTTCAACGGTAGCATGGCTGAGAGGCCGAAAGCAGCGGGTTGCTAACCCGTAGAGTCGCAAGGCTCCCAAGGTTCGAATCCTTGTGCTACCGCCAATTCAACGCGGAATTAGCTCAGCCGGTAGAGCGCCTGATTTCCAATCAGGCTGTCGACGGTTCGATCCCGTCATTCCGCTCCATCTCCCCCTTCCTGCGCTACCAAGCGCCGGACTTCGCCGCTGACCGCATTTGCGACAGCGGCTTTTTATTCGTAGGTGCTCATATGAACGAAGAATCGAAACCGAAGAATGCCGGCACGATCGAACTCGCGCTGGAGCTCAAGGGTGTTTCATTCGCCCTGGTGGGACTGGACCAGATCAAGTTTGCGGCGCAAGAGGCCGCTGCTGCGGTTGCTTCGATTGGCGCACCTGCTGCGGTGTCAGTCCAAGGTGTCGAGCTAGTGGCGGGCGAAACGCCAGCATTGATGCTGGCTGAGTGGCGACGCACCAACGAGCTGCTTACGAGCTTCATGTGGTACGTCGAGAACGGGCTACTTACTCGTGGTCACTGATCTGGCCTGCGATCGCTTCGAGTTGAGCCAAGGCCTCAGGGACAAATGACATCACCGAATGCTTGCCGCGCCAGTAACTGTGATTGGTGACCGATTGGTCGCGCGATCTTTCCTCGGCAAAGGCTTCCGTGTACAGCACAACTGCCAGTTTGCGCACTTCGACAGCAAGCATCATTTTTTCATAGTCCATGGAATTACCTTTCGCGTTGATTGTTGCGTGGAAATAACAAGATAACACGTTGGCAACACCTGCCCGATATTTGAACAATTCTCCAAAGGCCTGCCATGTTCGGATTACTTAAGTCCCTGACAGACCTCGCCGGCGACATGGCAACCGTCATTCTCGCGCCCGTTGAAGTGGTGATCGACCTAACCGGCGCGGCTGTGAAGCCATTCGCCGAGGCTGCCAAAGACCTGGCGGCAGATGTCAAGAGCCTGAAGGACTGACCATGAGCCTCTTGGCCCTAATGCTGATCCTGTGCAGCCAGAACCCTCCCGCACCAGTGCCATCGCAACCGGCGCAGGTATCGCGGAATTGGCCGTATAGGGACCAACCATGATGCCCCGCATTGACTATGGCTCCCCATACGTGAACCTTCTTGCTTGGGCAATGAAGGAGGAATTGCAGCACCGTGCCGATATCCGCCGCATCACGGAAGATATGGCTCGGTGCCGCGTGGTCGCAGCCGATGCCCTAAGCCTCATCGACAAGATGCCTGACGTATGAAAGCCGACTTCACCATCAAGGTAGTGCAGGCATGGTGGCTGACACCGTACTTTTACACGCTCGCCGCGTTCTGCGCCTTGACAGGCTGCGAGGTAGACGAGAAGAAGCTGTTGCGCATCATCGACCGCGCACTGAAGCCGAAGATCGTATGGAAATGACCAATGAGGCCGAGGCCATCTGGCTCCGCATCCTGATCCAGTTAGGCATGATGCAGGTCGATATAGCGGCGGCACAGCAGCACACGCCAGGCACGGGAAAGAACGTATGAACGTCAGAAATTGGGATGACTTGATCCGCAAGGCTGTGACCGAGGGCAATGATGCCCTGATCGCATCGCTGTCCGAGCAGCTTAGCAAGTGCGAGAAGGCCCATTCCATCCTGCGCGCCAAGGGATACGGCATGCAGGGATCGACGATTGAGGCAACTGCGGCGCTTGTGCCGGGGAAGAGGGAGTGGTGATGGGTGAATGCAAATACAACCTGAGCGAAATGATCGAGCGCCGCATCCGACGTGATGTGGAGCCGAATGTCAGTGCTGCGCGAGACGCGATTCAAGATGCCATTGTGTCGTTGATCGGTGCGCTCGGCATCAGCCATCACGACGCCGGCACGTTTGACTTCCTCGATAATGTTGCCAACACCTACCGCGAGAAGCTGGTTCGCGATTGCATGTCCGCTGCTGTGGACGGCATGACTACTGGCAAACCTGTCGAAGATCCCAGTGCAGCCAGCGTCACACGAACAACCTTGAGCATGATTGGCGGCGATACCGTCATCATCGCGCACCCAAGCATGCTCACGACCGATCAGCGCAACCAGATTGCAGAGCGCGCCAAGAAGTCGCTGCCTGATGGCGTCAATGTTCTGGTCCTCGATGCTGGGATGTCGGTGGCGGCAGTCGTCAAGGCATGAACGTCATCACCGACATGATCGAGATGCTGGCATTCCCTGCATTTGTGGTCGTGGCTGCATCGCTTGCCGTCTGGCCCCTATGAACTGGCAACGCATCAAGTGCGCCGTGTTCGGCCATAAGCTCGTGGCGGTTGGCGAAAGGCTTGGCATTGCTGGCGCCCATAACTGCACGCGCTGCGACTATCACAGCCCTGCGGTCGTCTGGCCGCGCCGTATGGTCAAGCCTTCCCCGTCCCCTCCGCCTATGCCGCAGATCCATTTGGCACTCAATAGGATCGCTGATGCCCGCGTGTCCCTTGAGCGCGGCGAGGCAGCGTGGTGCGCGACACAGATTGAGGACGCGATCAGGTCGGCCGAGTTCTTCATCAAGGCAGCGCGCGATGCGCTGAACAGCCAGCCTGAATCGCCGACTGATCGCACCGATGCAGGCAGTCCGGACACCGCAACGACGTGGCGCGGCGGACCAATCCCGCACATACCCCAGCCAACATGAACATCCAACCCGCACTAGCCCAGCTTGCAGCCGACAAGCGAGCCCTCGAATCCCGCATCCGTGACCTGATAGGCGCAGAGGTGGCGGCATTCACCAAGATCACTGGAGTGGGCGTGAAGGGCGTTGATGTGCGGACGCAGGAGTGTCTAAGGGATATGCGGCCCAGTGTCATCGTTTCAGGCGTGACTGTGGCGCTGGACTTGGGGTGACATGGCCTGGGGATCGAAGAGCAGGCATGAGCGCGGGTACGGGAAGGAGTGGGACCAGGTACGCAAGGTCGTTCTGGCGCGTGACTGTGGTCTGTGCCAGGTCTGCTTGAAGAAGGGCGCATATACCACGACGAACATCGTCGACCACATCATGAGCAAGGCTAATGCCGCGAAGCTCAAGTGGAGTAAGGAGCGCACTGAGCATCCGGATAACCTTCAGGCGATCTGCAAGCCCTGCCACGACATCAAGACCGAGGAAGAGCAGGGGAAGGCCCTGCGCCCCAAGGTGCAGATCGGCGAGGATGGATGGCCGGTGCCAGAATGATTATGTTGCTGTGCGATTTGATAGATAAAAAACAATGAAAAGAACTCAATACGTTATCTATGCGGTAGTTCTGCGCGAGCATCAGGACATCGTGAAAATTGGCAGGACGACACAGTGGAAGAGTCGCCGCAATGAATACGATTCGTGGAATTTTGCTAATGGCGATGGGGTTTTGGATTGCATCGTGTTTTGCATAACAGAAGAGTATGCCGATTTGTCAGCGGTTGAGTCGGCATGCATTGATGGGCTCGCTATGATCTGCCCTCTGCATCGCGGAAAGGAATGGTTTCGCGGGACGTTGCAGGACGCTAGGCGAGTCATTGAGGATGTGCTTAGCGCCGGTCAGTTGAGCTATGACGAGCCAGCAGCTATGAGAAGGTCGAAGCAAAGCGCGCCAGCAGTAAAGATATGCGGGTGACCTAGCCCGTCGGTTGCATCGCAGCATTTAGTTGCCATAGGGCGGGGGGCGGGTCAAATCTCTGGGGCGATTACTGCCTAGGACCGCGCCCCCCCTTTTAATTCGCACAGTCAGGATAGAAAAACAGTTTTTCGGAGGGCATCATGCCAGGTCCAGGCAAGAAACCGGCCGGCCTCAAAATGGTCGCCGGAACAGAAAGAAAGGATCGGCAGCCCGAAGGCGGCGTCGATCTCCCTGCTTTATCAAGCGTCCCGAAGGCGCCAGACTGGCTGCCAAACTCACACGCGGTCAAAGAGTGGGATCGCCTCGCCGGCATCCTCACTGCAAACAAACTTCTCACCGAGGGCGGGCTGTCCGCGCTAGGAATGCTGTGCGCCCTGCACGGCAAAATCGTCCAACTGTATGCGGCAGGTGAAGCTCCTACCGCCAGCATGGCGGGCACCCTGCGCAATATGGAAAACGACTTTGGCCTGACGCCGGTCGCACAAGGCAAGGTGAAACCAGTTGGCCAAGAAGACAAAGGAAACAAGTTCGCCGGTAACGGCAAGCGGACAGCGTGATTACATCCAGATCGCCATCGACTACGCGCAAGCCGCGGTCGACGATAAGGACCGAAAGCGCTTCGGTAAGTGGGTGCGCCTGGCTGCAAAGCGCTTCCTCGACGACCTAAGGCGCGCAAAAAAGAAGGGCAATAGCTTCATCTTCGACGAGTGGCATGCGATTGACGCTTGCGACTTCATTGAGAAGCTGCCGCACGTTGAGGGCACATGGGACACTGAAAACGTCGTCATGCACCCGTCGCACGTGCTTTTCGTGGTCTGCCTGTTCGGATTCCGCAACCAGGACGGCACGCGACGCTTTACAACCGCGCTATTCGCAGTAGCTCGGAAGAACGCGAAGTCCTTCCTCTGCTCCGCCATCCTGCTTTACTGCTTCTGCTGCGAAGTCGAGAACGGACCGCAGGTTATCAGCGCGGCGACGACTGGCTCCCAAGCGCGAATCGTGTTCAACGTCGCAAAGCGGATCGTTGAAAAGGTCGGCGACCTGCGCGAACAGTTCACGCTGGAGCCGTTCGCTAATGCGATCGCCCGCTACGAGGTGGGCGGCACGTTCAAGCCGATCAACGCCAAGGCCAGCACTCAGGACGGCTTGAACCCTTCGCACTGCGGCATCGACGAGATCCACGCACACAAGACACACGACCTGCTGAACGTCCTGAAGTCGGCGGCCGGCGCACGACGCAACCCACTTTTCCTTTACACGACGACCGAGGGCTACGAGAGCCCGGGCCCATGGGGCGAGATTCGCCACTTCGCCAAGCAGCTGCTTGAGGGTGTAGTTGAGGCGGATCACTTCCTCGCGATTTACTTCGCGGTCGACGACGAAGACAAGGCCGAGGGCATCCCGGCTGACGACGACTTTGATGAGTCGAAGTGGATCAAGGCGAATCCGCTGATGGAGGTCAACCCACTCCTGATGAAGGAGATTCGGAAAGAGGCAATCGAGGCGAAGTCCATGCCCGGTCGCCACGCCGAGTTCAAGATCAAGCGCCTGAACCGCCCATCTGCGGCTGCGGGGGGCTGGGTCAACCTAGTCAAGTGGAAGGCTTGCAAAGGCGCGGTCGACCTTGAGTGGCTGCGCCAATTCCCGTGCTGGGGCGGGCTGGATCTTGCGAGTACGCGCGACCTGACCTCGTTCAGACTGGTTTGGAATGTCGATGGCGTCCTTTACACGCACGGCTGGCGCTTCGTGCCAGGGGCTGCGGTGCATGGGCGCACTGAGCGCGGCCTAGTGCCGTATCAGGCGTGGGTCCAGGGCGGAATTCTGATCGAATCCGGCGCCGAGGTCACAGATTACGACGCTGTCGAGGCCTGCATTTTGAAGGCCAAGGCCGATTTCAATCTGCAAATGGTCGGCTACGACGGATGGAACGCCAAGCAATTGGTGCAAAAGCTGCAAGCGGCCAATGTCCCGATGCAGGAATTTATCCAAGGCCCGAAGAGCTACCACCCGGCGATGCAAGCATTGGAGATCGCATACGTCGGCGGAAATCTGGCGCATGGCAATGATCCGGTATTGAACTGGTGCGCATCAAATCTGATCGCGCGCACTGACCAAAACATGAATACGGCGCCTGATAAGAAGAAGGCGCCGGAAAAGATTGACGACATGTGCGCGCTTTTAATGGCCATCGGTGTGATGCAAGAAGCCGTCGAAATTGAACCCACCCCCGGAATCTATATCCTATGAAGCAAGCCACCTGGTACAACGCTGAGCGGGTCAGTCAGCCCGGAAGCGTGGTCCTGAACGCATGGCGCGCGGAGCGGGTGCAAGCTTCGAACACATCGCAGCAGAACCTAACTGTGCAAGAGCTGGCGAACCTAATTAGCGGCGCCGGCGGCGTCGGCGGCCCGTCCGTGAGCGAAACCACCGCCATGCGAGTGTCGGCGGTCTATGCGTGCGTGGCGCTGATTGCAGGCGCAATTTCCACGTTGCCGATGCCGGTGTACGCGCGCTCGGTCGATGGTCGCGAGATTGTCGACCACCCGTATTTCTGGCTGCTGAACGAGTCGCCGAATGATGACCTGTCGGCGGCGGTGTTCTGGGAATTCATGGTCAGCTCGCGGTTGTTCTATGGCGACTGCTTTGCTGAGATTCTGCGCCCGTCCTTCCGCAGTTCCAAGGTTACCGGGTTCGTGCCACATCATCCTAATCGGGTGCAACCGTTCCGCGACACAGCCGGCAACCTGTTTTACCGAGTCACGCCGCTGCTCGGCGCGCAGTACACAGTACACCCGGCCGACATGATTCATGTGCCGAGTCTGGGCTTCGATGGGCTACGCAGCCCATCGCCGATCACGTACGCCGCCCGGCAGGCAGTCGGCACGGCGCTGTCCGCGGACGAATACAATTCGCGATTCTTCACAAATGGCGCCCGTCCTGACTTTGCCATTACGGCACCGGGCAGCCTGAGCGAAGATCAGGCGAATATGATCCGTTCGACTTGGAACGACAAACACGCCGGCGTTGCCAAGTCGCACATGCCTGCGGTTCTGATGGGGGGCCTCGACATTAAGCAGTTGAGCCTTTCGGCCGCCGACTCGCAGATCCTCGCTACCAGCATGTTCCAGGTCGAGCAGATCGCACGGGTGCTGGGCGTCCCTCCACACATGATCGGGCATACCGACAAGTCCACCTCCTGGGGGGCCGGGGTGGAAAACATGGGGCGCGGCTTCGTCAAATTCACCCTCAAGCGCGACCTCGTGAAATTCGAGCAGGAGTTCAACCGCAAACTGTGGCCGACGCGCGAGCGCCTGTTCTTGCGCTTCGACCTGGCCGACATCGAGCGCGGCGACCTCAAAAGCGAAAACGAAGCGCTGCGCATCGCCCTCGGCCGCGCCGGCGAGCCGGGCTGGATGACTCAAAACGAAGTCCGCAAGGCCAAGAACTTACCGCCGAAAGACAACGGCGACGAGCTGCTGGAAGTGACTGCTGTCGCGCCCGCCCCATCACCAACCGAGAAAACCACTGATGAAAAATCTGCTGCAGCTGCTGGCTGAAAACCGGCGCAAGTTCACGCCGATCGAATCTAGAATTCTGGCGAAGGGTAACGCAGCGGCAATCTATCTATACGACCCAATCGTCGCCGATCGCACAACTGCGGAGTGGTGGGGCGGCATCTGTCCGCAAGACTTCGTGCCGGCCGTCCGCGCGCTAGAAACAGAAGAAATCACGATCTACACGAATTGTCCTGGTGGCGATGTCTTTGCTGCGGAGGCCATGTGTCAGGCGCTGCGCGAGCATTCCGCCAAAGTGACAATGCAGATTGAAGGCTACGCCGCCAGTGCGGCGACGGCGATCGCATGCGCGTGCGACGTCGTCAACATGACGGCCGCCTCGAAATACATGATCCACAAAACGTGGACCTTCGCGATGGGCAATGACGTCGACCTGCTGGCCACCGTCGAGCTGCTGCGCAAATGCGACCAATCGATGTACGAAGAATACGTCCGTCGAAGCGGGAACACGATCGAGCAGGTCAGCGAATGGTGCGCGGCTGAAACTTGGTTCACAGCCGACGAGGCGGTGAAGAACGGTTTCGCGGACAGCATCATCGAGGCGCCGGCGGCAAACGCCCGCGCCTCGGCCAAGTGGAACCTGTCCGCATACGCAAACGCGCCAAGGCAATCGGAGCCGCCCGAACAACCCGAAGAAACCAGCATCACAGACGACCACCGCGCCCGCCAGCAGCAGCGCATTGGCATGCTGTCGCGCCTCCAAATTAGCTGACGCTCTCGCGCCACTAAGCAAGCCGCCTTCGGGCGGTTTTTTTTCGCCCCAACCCGGGCCGCGAGAGCGGACCACTTACCGAAAGGCACCACATGACCAAGCTCGCCCAACTGCGTGAACAACGCAACATCGAAGCCAAAAAAGCAAACGACCTGAATAACAAGCACCCGGCCGACCAACGCATGCCGGCTGCCGAAGCCGAAAAGCTCGACGCCGTGCTGGCTTCAATCGAGGCGATCGACAACGAAATCTCGCGCGAGGACCGGATGGCGAAACTGGCCGCCGACAATCCGGCCGCGCAGCACGAAGCTGCGCTGAACGCGGCGACCCGCGACACATCGAAGCAGGGCGAAGAGTCGCAGGCGCTGCGCGCATACCTGGCCGGCGGCCTGATGAATATGGCCGAAGGCGACCGCAACCGCATGCTGGCCCGCCAGAGCCCCGACATTCGCAATGCGATGAGCACCACCACCGCAGCCGAAGGCGGCTACACCACGGCGCCGGAATACCAGAAGACGCTGGAAGCGGCGATGAAGGCATTCGGAGGCATGCGCGCTGTCGCGTCCGTGATCCGCACCGCCACCGGGACGCAGATGAATTTCCCGACCGCTGACTCCACTGCAGAAGAAGGCGAAATCGTTGGCCAGAACGTCGTCGTTGCCAACGGAGAAACCACGTTTGGCAATGCGACCATGGACGTGTTCAAGTATTCGTCCAAGGATATCGCGATCCCATTCGAACTGGTGCAGGACTCGTTTATCGACATCGAAGCCTACGTCCAGACACTTCTGGCTCTGCGCCTCGGCCGTATCCAGAACCGCCACTTCACCGTTGGCACTGGCACGGGCCAGCCGATGGGCTTGGTCACCGCAGCTGGCGCGGGCAAGATCGGCGGCACCGGCCAGACCGTGACTGTCACCTACGACGACCTGGTGGACTTGGAGCACTCGGTCGATCCGGTCTACCGCGGCGCTCCAGGCGTTGGCTACATGTTCCACGACTCGACCTTGAAGGCGGTTCGCAAGATCAAGGACTTGGAAGGTCGTCCGATCTTCGTGCCAGGCTATGAGTCCGGCAACCCTGGCGGCGCGCCAGATCGCATCATGAACCGCGCGATCACGATCAACCAGCACATGCCTGTGATGGCTGCCAACGCGAAGTCGATCCTGTTCGGTCAGCTTAACAAGTACCTAATCCGCGACGTGATGGACCTGACCCTGTTCCGCTTCACCGACTCGGCATTTACCCGTAAGGGCCAGATCGGCTTCCTGGCCTTCCAGCGTTCAGGCGGCAACCTGATCGACGTGGGCGGCGCAGTCAAGACGTACAGCAACTCGGCCACCTAAGTCGGCGCGCGCGGCGGGCCCCGGCTCGCCGCTTCCCTCAACTCCGAAAGAAAATCATGGCAAAAAACCAGAAGGCCGCCGAAGGCCAAGTCAAGGTTCGCGTGCTGGTCGAGTGCGAGTACGGCAAATGCAACGAGGTCGCGGTCATCGATGCGAGCCTGGTCGCATCCCTGCATGGTGTCCTCGATGCGGAGCCTGCGGCCGTCGAATACGCCGAGTCGCTGGTGAAGTAACCCGCCCCGAATTCCCCTTAGCGCCGGCCGCAACGCCTGGCGCTGAATCCCCACATCTGATCGCGCCATGACCAGCACCAATGCCGACCTCATCGCCGCGATGCGCGAGTTTGCGCTCGATCCATCCGGAATTTGCTACGTCGTGCGCGGTCGGCGCGGCGCTGTGGCCATCTTCGAGGATGACATCGGCCGATTCGAATCAGATGAGGGTCTGCTGGAATTCATTCGCGCTCGGTGCGCTGAATAGATCGGCCGACTCAAGCTCAGAGCTATTTCCACTAACCCGTAGATCGCAAGCTTCCGCCAGGCCCTGTTCAAGGGCGGCGTGTGCTGGGGCGACAAGTACAAATCTCACTGAAAGGTAGTCCATGGCCTCGTTCCAGAAATTCAATGACTTCGCCGAACAGGTGCTCAAGGGCGTCCACAATTTCTCGGCACACGCCTTCAAGGTGGCCCTGACGAATACCGCGCCATCGGCTGCCAATGCCGTGCTGGCCGACATCACGCAGATTGCCGCAACTGGTGGCTACGTCGCTGGAGGCTACGCTCTTGATTCCGTCGTGCTGTCGGAAGCTGCTGGTACTGCCAAGGTTGTCATTGCCGACGAGGTTATCACCGCGACCGGCGGTAGCGTGGGCCCGTTCCGGTACGCCGTCGTTTTTAACGACACTGCCACATCACCCGCTGATGCGCTTGTCGGCTTCTACGACTACGGATCGAGCATCACCTTGGCCGATACCGAGAGCCTCACTATTGATTTTGATGCCGCAGCCGGCGTCCTCGCGCTGGCATAACGATGATCGTCGCGTCCACTTTCACCGAAGGCCCGGCGCAGGCCGACGGGCGCATTCCGATTCACGAATTGCACGTTGCCGACGATGGTCGCGAGTTCAAGCGCACGTGGCTGTGGGACGGCACGCTGAACGTCGGCATGGTGCTGGAAGCGGCGGCGGAAGTCTTCACGCAGACGCTGGCCGACCGCAAGGCGGCTTTGCTGGCGGTGGTTGGTATGGAAGTGCCTTACACGAACTACGAGTTCATTGACCGCTTCACGGCGCAGGAATATGCAGATGCCCGTGAGGCGGCAGAAGCCGATATCCATGTGGCTTTCTTTATGAAGAAACTGGATTCGTCCAAGGCGGTCTATATGACCCTAGCACGCCCCGGCATCGCTCGCCTTTTGCAACTCGGGAAGCTGACCACTGAGCGCGCAGCCGTGATCGGAGCCGACTAATGGCTATCAGGTACGTTAAAAGCGGCGCAGCAGGTACTGCTGACGGCAGTTCATGGGCCAATGCCCACCTCACGCTGCTGCCAGCGGCGACGGCAGCAGCGCCGGGCGACACCATCTATGTGTCGCACGCCCACTCGGAATCGCAGAACAGCGCCATGACGCTCACGTTTGCTGGGACTGCCGCAAACCCGGTGTATGTCATTTGCGTCAACGATGGGGCGATGCCACCAACCGCCGTAGCGGAGACCGCCGTGGTGGCGACCGGAACCGGTACGGGTAGTTCGCTGGCCATCTCGGGCTGCATCTACGACTACGGCGTCAACTTCCGGGCCGGGGTAGGCAGCACCAGTGCGACGTCTGGCATGACGCTGAATAACCTGGACGGGCACAAGCAGATTTACGCCAATTGCCTTTTAGAGCTTGGCGGTACGGCCAACGCCCTGATGTCGTTTGGCTCATCGGCTTCGGGCGGCACTGAAACAGTCACCATATTCCAGCAAGCGGAAGTGAAGTTTGCAGCAACCACACAAAGGATGCGTTTCAGCAGCGCCAAATTCCGCTGGACTGGTGGTGGCATCGCTTCGGGAAGTGCCGCAAGTGCCAACCTGATCGCGGCCAGCTGCCAGCAAGTGATCGATGCCGAGTTCCACGGCGTAGACCTGGTCAATCTTGGCACATCGGCCAACCTGATCGAAACGGGCCTGCCTACCAGCGGCCATGTGACGTTCGCCAACTGCAAACTGCCCGCTTCGTGGAACGGCGAATTGGCTGGCGGCGCAGTAGTAAACCCCGGCTTCCGCGCTGAAATGCATAACTGCGACAGCGCAGACACCAATTACCGTCTCAAGACCACGGATTTTACCGGCAGCATCAACACCGACCCGGTGTTCATTAAGTCGGGCGGCACATGGGGCAGCGACACGCCGTTCTCGTTCAAGATGGAAGTCACCAACGCCAGCGTGCGCCCGTACTTCTCGCCGCTGGAATCGCCCGTAATGAACCGCTGGAACACGACGACGGGCAGCGCCATCACCGTGACGGCGGAAATCCTGCACGACAGCGCCACCAACCTGACCGATGCCGATATCTGGCTGGAAGTGCAGTATTTAGGCGCCAGCGGCTATCCTCAAGGAACGTTTATCGAAGACATGAAGGCCGATTTCCTTGCTGCGGCAGCCGACCAGACTGCATCGAGCGCGACATGGGCGACCACCGGTATGACCAATCCGAACAAGCAAAAGCTGTCGGTGACATTCATGCCGCAGGAGGCTGGCTATTTCCATGCGCGGGTATTCCTCGCCAAGCCAAGCGCGATTGTCTACATTGATCCAAATCTACAGGTGAGCTAATGGCGCAACGCCTGATACCGGGCTTCGGCTACGTCGAAGAAACCGGCAGCGGCCCGCGCCTGATACCGGGTGTCGGGTATGTTGACGAGACCGTAGGAGCGCCAGCCGGTTACACACTGTCCGCCGCCACCGGCACATTCACCATCACGGGCAATGCTGCCGGAATGGCTGTCGCGCGCCAGCTCGCCGCTGCACCTGGTTCATTCTCCATCACCGGATCAGCCGCTGGACTGAAGGCTGCGCGCCAGCTCGCGGCCGCCGTCGGCACGTTCGCACTGACTGGTGGCACCACCGGGTTGCGCGCCGCGCGGAAGCTTTCGGCAGCACCGGCATCGTTTGCGCTGACTAGTGGTGTCGCCGGCCTGCGCCCCGCCCGCCGCCTAGTCGCCGCCACCGGCTCGCTCAGCATCACGGGGCATGCGGCCAATCTGACGTACACGCCGGGTGGCAATGTCCTGACCGCGCAGGCCGGCGCATTCACCATCACCGGCAGTGCGACAGCCTTGCGCGCGAGTCGACGTCTGACCGCTGCGCCGGGCAGCTTCTCGATCCTCGCCAACGGCGCGGGGATGGCGATGGGGCGGCGGTTGAGTGCAGGAGCGGGAGGCTTCAGCATCACGGGCGGCGCGGCAGGGCTCAGCGCGGCGCGCCGGCTGACAGTAGGCGTTGGAATCTACGCGCTTACGGGATATGCGGTGGATATGACGTACAGCTCGGGCATCACTTACGCCCGCGCCCCATCCGGCTCAGGCTATTCGCCGCAACGCAATGAAAGTCAGTCGCGGCCAACCAGTGGCGCGCAGTCCCGTCCAGCAGCAACACAGAGGAATAGCCGATGACATCCGAAGTAATTGTCGAGCCTGTCGAAATGGCGGTATCGCTGACTTCCGCGCGAAACGCGGCGCGCGTCAACGGAACTGACCACGACGAGGCTATCGAAATCGAGGTGCGCGCACTTATGATCGAAGCCGAACATTACACCGGCCATGCGCTCATTACGCAAACTCACGAGATCACGCTCGACAGGTTCCCAAAGGCCGACATGGGTAACGGCCCCGGCAGCATTCGAATGCCGCTGGCGCAACTCCAGTCAGTCACAAGCGTCAAGTATTTTGACCTCGATAACATCGAGCAGACGCTTGACCCGGCGGATTACACCATCGACCGAAAAAGCAAGCCAGGGTACATCGTTCCGGCGCCGAATGTCACTTGGCCTGCCACGTATTGCCGGATCAATGCGGTTAGCGTGGTGGCCGTGCATGGATATGGCGATACCGCAGCCAGCGTGCCTGACGGATTCAAGAGCTTCATCCTGGGCCGCATTCAGGAGCATTTCGCCACACCTGGTACTGCTCCATCGCCTTATCTCATCGGGAAGATACATCCGTACAAGGTGTACGGCTGATGGTCGCCCCATTCCGTCGCGACGAAAAGGTGTCGATCCAGCACAACATCGGCGGGGTCGATCCAGACTACGGCACTCCAGTCGAGAACTGGGTAACGCTGCTGGACCGCTACTGGGCCAACGTACAGGACGAGCTTCCAAGCCGCGCCGAGTCGACCTCTAACGGGCTTGACTTGAGCGTTAGGCGCAGCAGGCTTCGAATGCAGGGCGCGGGCGCAGTGACCGGCAAGATGCGCGCCGTTCTGCATAGCCGTGGCGACCTGATTATGCAGATCATCTCCGGGCCAGCGATGCTCGATGACCGAGTGCATTACGAATTCCGATTGGAGGCGTACGGTGGCTGACCAAATCATCAAGGGCGGCAAGGAGTTGGATGCGTTCCTTCGCAGCCTTCCAGTAAAGGTGGAGCGGAATATCATGCGCGCCGCCCTTCGTGCCGGGGCTGCGGTTCTTCGCGATGAAGCCAGGGCGAACGTGCCTGTCGATTCCGGCGCACTCCGCAAAAGCATCAAGGTTTCGACCGGCTTTAAAAAAGGCGTTGTGCGCGCCACAGTGAAAACAGATCCCAAGATCGCCTATTACGCCCACATGGTCGAGTATGGCACGAAGCCCCACCTAATCAAGGTGCAGGATAGCGAGCGCCCGATCAACTGGCGACTGACTGGAAAGCGGAATAAGTTGACGTATATGTCGATGAGGACAATCAACAGGAATGCGCTAAAAATCGGGAATACATTTATCGGGCCGGTTGTGAGCCACCCCGGCGCAAAGCCATCGCCATTTATGCGCCCGTCATTTGACAGCAAGAGTGGCGCAGCGATTGAGGCGGTAACCGCAAAAATCCGCGAACGCCTTACCAAAGAAGGCATCAACGTACCAGCACCGGAGGCAGAATGAAAATCAGAATGACGAAATCAATTCGCGGATCACTCAACGGCGTGACCGTAGACGATCTGGAAGAGGGTCAGGACTACGAAACCGTGAAATCTCCGCTCGGCGAGCGGATGGGGCGCGCGCACATCGCCAATTATGCCGCTGTTGAACTTGACGACGACTGGAATCCGGTTGTGGTCGAAGTGGCCGCGCCGGTCGATGAGCCATCGCCCGAACCCCAAGCGAAGTCGCGCAAGAAATGAACGCGGTTGTTGTGATGCGGTCCCTGCTTCTCGCGCATGCGCCAGTCGCCGCGATTGTCGGCAGCAAGGTATTCGCCGGGAGCGTGCCGCAAGGGACTGCACTTCCCGCAATCGGCATCAAGGAAATCAGTCGCCCAGAGCGGATCACGATCGCGAACGGCGGACCCGCGACGCTAGTTACGGCGCGCATCCAGGTGACGGTGTACGGCACATCATATCCGCAGCAGAAGGCCCTACTGCTGGCCGCAAAGCTCGGGGCTGGCGTCCATACCGGCACGATTGCCGGCGTGGACGTGCGCAGCGTTCTACGCGATACGGTCGGCCCCGATATGGGCGACGAGTCAGTTCCGACGTTCGAGCAGAGCCGTGATTTCAAAGTGACATACATCGAGCCAAATTAAACACTTCCAGATTCACCGCAGCCAGCCTAACCCGCTGGCTTTTTTTTACGCCCATTTCCCAACCTGCCTGCCCACGCGCTCTTGCACGGCAGGTTCTTTTGATCGAAAGGTAACGCCATGACTTATGAAACAGTAGCGAATACCGCCGTGTCCATCTCGGCGTCCCTGCCAGGCTCCCAAACCGCCGGCGCGTTTGCCGCGCTGCCATGGACTCCCGTCGGCGAGTTGACCGACATCGGTAGCGTCCTTGGCCGTGAGTACAACACAGCCACTCACGCCCCTGTCGGTAGCGCCCAGCAGACGGAGAAGAAGGCCAGCTACAAACTGCCGAACGCGGACTTCACCTGCGGATGGGATGAGGCCGATGCTGGTCAGATCATCATCAACGCGGCCGCCAACTCCAATGCCATCTATTCGTTCAAGATGGTCAAGCAGAGCGGCGCCATTCGCTACTTCACCGCGCAAGTGATGAAGATGGTCGAGAACAACGGTACGGTTGACAACGTGGTGCAGGGCGCTTTCACTCTGCTGCGCCAAACCGACACCATCAAGGCATAAGGGGAAATCATGGCTACCCTCAATGCAAGCATCACGCTCTCGCTCGGGGCCACTCTGGTCAATGCGCTCGATTTGGGTGACGTGACGCAGAACGTCAATAACGCCAGCAACTTCGCCCTCACTGACGGCACCGGCGCTAATCAGGCCAAGTCGCTGTTCTCCGACACGCGCACGCTGGCCGCCAGTGGAACGGAAAACCTCGACCTGGCCGCGACGCTGATCGATGCCTTCGGCGCCGCGATCACCTTCACCAAGATCAAGGCGCTGATCATCAAGGCTTCGGCTGCGAACACGAATGATGTTGTGGTAGGCGGTCACGCCACCGCAGCGTGTTTCTCGTTCTTCGGCGCGGCGACGCACACGCTGAAGGTCAAGCCGGGCGGCATGATCGCCCTGGTCGCTCCGGACGCGAACGGCTACCCCGTCACCGCGACCACCGCCGACATGCTGACGGTAACGAACAGCGCTGGCGGCACCGGCGTCACCTACGACGTAATCATCATCGGCGTCGCGTAATCCCTCACGGCCATCCGGCCAACCCCAGCACCGGCTGGTCGCTGTCGCCTTCGTGGGCGCGGCGGCTGGCACGGGCTAATCACACAAGCCAAATCATGAATCAAAAAATACCGCTGATTACGGCAGGTCGCCTCAGAGAGCTTTTCATATATGACGAGGCAACAGGATTTTTCATCTGGCGCAAGACGTGCGGTGCGCGAGCTAAGGCAGGGGCGATTGCGGGACATAAGAGTAGTCGCGAGTACATTCAGATGAGGCTCGACGGTCGGAACTACAAAGGCCATCGTCTCGCTTGGCTTTATGTTCATGGTGAGTGGCCCTCTGATCAAATTGATCACATAAACGGCGTCAAAAGTGATAACCGAATCGCTAATCTGCGCGATGTCTCCTGCAATATTAATCACCAAAACCTTAGACAAGCGTGCGTGCGTAGCAGCACGGGCCTGCTTGGCGTTATTCCTGATAAAAACCGCTGGCGCGCACGAATCGACGCCAACAAAAAGACCTACCGACTCGGGTCTTTTAACTCGCCGGAGTTGGCGCACGCGGCTTACATCGAAGCGAAGCGCAGGCTTCATGAAGGCTGCACCATCTAAATTTTTACATCAATCCACTCAGCACCCCTCTGGCAACAGCCAATCACCCACGACTAGGAACTCACCATGACCGACCAAATCAACGCAGCAGTATTCAACGTAGCCGACTTCGAAGCAATCGACACCGCATGGCTGGAAGTCGAGAACAAGAAGGGCGACGCGCCATTGCTGTTCAACGGCCAGCCCGTCCGCATCGAAGTGCGCAGCCCCGGCACCAAAGAGGCGATGGACGCTCAGCACCGGATCGACACGGCTGCCACCATCAAGACCTATGCGGCGATGCGCGGCAAGCACGCGAAGGAAACGGTCGAGGGCAACATCGCCCAGCGAGCCGAGAAGTTGTCGGCTGTTACCACGCAAATCGAGAACTTCCCAATCTCGGCTAAAGACCTGTACTCGAATCCGAAGCTCGGCTACATCACTGAGCAAGTCGTCAAGTTCCACATCGGCTGGGAAAATTTCTAAAAGTCGCTGGCGATGAATTAAGCATCTATGTCCGGCACGGCGCATGGCTCGGTACCGCGCCGGACAAGCATGAATCCGACAAGTCAAAAGGCCCGTCCATAACGCGGCTTCAGAGGATGAAGGATTCCGCCCGCGACGACGAATTTGAGCCGGACATGCCGCCGCCTGGCGATGCCGAGTACCTGCTTAAACACTTCTGGCAAGTAGGTCCGACGTTGGGCGACGAATCAATCAACAACACAGAGTTGCGGAACTACCAGGAAAACGAGGGTATCACCTTGTCGCCATGGGAGTGCAAGACCCTCCGGCGACTGTCCATTGAATACCTGAACGAGTCGCACAAGGCCACTAAGCGCGATTGCCCGCCGCCGTTTGCCGACTCGACCGATGCCGCAAGGCTCAAGCAGGCGGAGATTCTGCGGAATCTCGACACGTTCCTAGGTTAGACCGAAGCGCCCGGCAATTTGCTGGGCGTTTTCATTTTCAAATAAGGCATCCCATGATCGCTGGTTCCATTGAGCTGCAACTTTTCGCCTCCGTTGCGCGCCTCCAAAAGGACATGGACCAAGCGCGCCAGACGGTATCGCAAGCGACCGAGAGCATGGCGCGGGCCGCGAACATCGCAAAGACTGCACTCGGCGCTATAGCTGGCGCGCTGTCTGTTGGCGCGTTCGCTGGCATGGTCAGGGGTGTCATTGACGCCGCAGACAATTTAAACGACCTGAGCAAGAGCACAAAGATCGCGGTAGCTGATCTGGCTGGCCTCAAGCTGGCGGCGATGCAGTCGGGCGGTGATTTGGCCGGCGCTGCCGACTCGATTAACAAGCTCGCAATGAACATGGGGAAGAACGCCGAGAAATATGCGCGTCTTGGCGTGACTGCAAAAGAGCCGCTTGAGGCATTCAAGCAGCTGGCGGATGTGTTCTCTGCCATTGATGATCCGCAGACTCGCGCGGCATTAGGAGCGGCGACGCTTGGGAAGTCATGGGCGTCGGCTGCGCCACTCTTATCCGAAGGTGGGGCGAAAATCGGGGAGATGATCGCCAAGGGCAAGGCGATGTCGGGCGCGACCCAGGAAATGGCCGATAAGGCCGACGAGTTCAACGACAGCCTTGCAGATCTGAATATCACCGTCGGTGGGTTTAAGACGAAGCTGGTTAGCGACATGCTTCCTGGGTTGAATCAAGTATCGAGCGCCATGAAGACCGCCTACGAGGAATCTGGCCTGCTGCAATCGATTTGGGTAGGCCTGGGCGCACTTGGCGCGCTCACCTTTACGAATGAATTTGCCAGTGACACCAAGAAAATCCGCGACCTGCGAGCGGAACTTGAGGTGCTTGAGAATTACCAGTTAAACGCGAAAGAGTCAGTCCCGATCCTCGGCTATCTGCTTTGGGGTAGTGAGGGGGCCTGGGATAGTGAGATTGCGGATAAAAAGCGCGATATCGAAACACTCCTTGCTGGAATCAAAGCTCAGGGAGAGGCGCGTGCTGTGGCTGCCAAGGCTGAATCCGAGAAGCGCGCTGATGATGCTAAGGCTGCAGACGCGCGGCGAAAAGCTGAAGCGTTCTTGAACGACCAAGAAAGCGAGCGGAAGGCCGCAGCGAAAAAAGCTGCCGCAGAATATGCCGCGTCCGTCAAGGCGGCCGAGAGCTTCATCCAAGCGATGAAGATCGAGGGATCGCAGCTAGGCCTGAACGCCGGACAGATGCGAATGATGAACGCCGCGCGTGAGGCCGCCAAGGCGCCAACCCTTTCTCTTCGCATGCAAATCATGAGTGAGGCGCTGGCGCTCGATATCGCCACCGAGGCGTGGGAAGCAAAGGCGCAGGCCGAGAAGCTGGCGGCCGAGGCTGCGGACTCATCCAATGGCGGCGTCAACGAGATCACAGCGCAGACTGCCGCGCTGATCCTCAAGGTCAAGACATACGGCATGCTGCCAGAGGCGATCACGGCGGTCCAGATCGCGGAATTGGAAGCTGCCAAGCAGTCTCTCGTCCTGACTGATGCTGGTATTGCCGATATCCAGCGACGGATCGACGCGCTAAAGGGCCTCGCCGCCGCGCAAGCGGCTGATACCGCGCAAGATATGGGGCTTGATGTCACTCAAGCCAAAGAACTGCTCGACATTCTGGTAGCGGTCGACAACGCCACGAAATCCGCTGCCGATGGAATGGCCGAATCCTTCGGGCGCGTCGGCTCCGCAATCGGCGGACTGACGACCGCGCTATCCGGTTACGCCGTGCAGCAGCAGGCCATCACGGCCCAACTGGCGGCAGACAAAGCTAACCCGAAGAATGCCGGCAATGTCGACAAGATCGCCAAGCTTGAGATTGCAGCCGCGCACGCGAGCGCCCAAGCAAAGGTACGCTCGTACGGCGACATGGCCAGCGCCGCCAAGGGATTCTTCAAAGAGAACACGACTGGCTACAAAGTCATGGAAGGCGCCGAGAAAGCATTCCGTGCTGCCGAGATGGCGATGGCTATCGAGACGATGCTGACGAAAAGCGGCCTCACGACGGCATTCACCAGCCTGTTTGTTGCGAGCAAGGCGACCGAGGTTACCGCTGAAACGACGAAGACTGGCGTATCGAGCGGCTTGGCCGCGACCGAAGCGAGCGCCTGGGGCATTACGGCTGTCGTCAAGGCGCTAGCGTCGCTGCCGTTCCCAGCCAACCTTGCCGCCGGCGCTGCAACGCTGGCCGCAGTCGTCGCAATCGGCGCCAAGCTGATCGGAGGCATCGGCGGGAGCGGCTCGGGTGGCGGCATGTCCGCTGCTGACGCGCAGAAGAAGCAAGGCACTGGCGGCGTGTTTGGCGACAAGGACGCCAAGACTGATTCGATCATGAAGTCGCTGGAGATGCTTGAATCGCACTCCGACGACCTGCTCCCGATCAATCGCGGCATGCTGTCTGCCCTCCGCAATATCGAAGCGTCAATGAAGGGCTTGACCAATCTCTTGATCCGCACGCCTGGTGTTGTCGACGGCACGAACATGGGCATCGCCGAAGGCTCAACCGCTAACCCTGGCATTCGCGGGTTCCTGGGAAAGTTGAACGACATCGAGCCTATCTCGCGCTTCCTGAACAATCTGTGGGGGAAGACTAAGACCAGCATTATCGACTCCGGCGTACAGTACGGCGGCAACATTCGTGACCTGCAAAAAGGTGATGGCTACAGCCAGTACGCGAGCGTGGATACCACGAAGTCGAGTTGGTTCGGACTGAGTAAGAAAACCAGCAACTCGGTCGAGACTCAGGGCCTGAGCGACGAGTTGTCCGCGCAGTTCGGCTTGATCTTCACGAACCTGGAAGGCGCCTTGACCAGCGCTGCAGTTGGCATGGGAATGGGCGCGGCCCAAGTTGCGAGTGTGCTGGACAAGCTTGTGATCGACACCACCCGCATTTCGCTCAAGGGCTTGACCGGGCAGGATCTGACCGACGCACTCAACGGGGTTATCTCCAAGACCATGGATGATATGGCGGCGGCCGTATTCCCGGAGATGGACAAGTTCCGCCAGGTGGGCGAGGGCTACGCTGAGACCGTGATCCGGATTGCGTCCAACTATGCCACGCTCGACGCCGCGCTGAATTCTATCGGCATGACGTTCGGACAGGTCGGCGTCGGCAGCCTGGCCGCGCGCGAGCATCTGATCATGCTGTCCGGTGGAATCGACAAACTGGCAGAGCAGACTTCCAGCTTTGCCGAAAACTTCCTGACCGAAGCCGAGCGCTTGGCGCCAGTGCAAAAACACGTCACGGAACAACTCGCCGCGATGGGCCTTGCAAACATCAAGACGCGCGATGATTTCAAGGCTGCGGTGCTCGGCTTGCAAGAAGGCGGAATGTTGGCGACTAAGGCAGGCGCAGAGACCTTCGCCGGACTGATGGCTTTGGAGTCGGCGTTCGCAGCGGTGACGACTGCCATCGAGGATGCAAGCAAATCAATCGCGAACATCGCATCCGAGCGCAAGTCGCTGCAAGAAGAATACGACAGCCTCACCATGACCTCGACCCAGTTGCTCATCAAGCAGCGTGACGCGCTGGACCAGTCCAACCGCGCGCTGTTCGATGAGATCCAGGCGATCAAGAACCACACGTCCGCTGTCGAGTACCTGAAAGAGGCTCAAGCCAACCTGCTCAGCGCCGCTGATACCGCATTCGGCGTGCTGCAAAAGGCCGTCGACCGCGAGAAGTCCGCAAAGGCGGCGGCGCACGCAATCGAGATGAAGGCAATTCAGACACGCATCGACGCGTCAGGCAAGGCGCTGGCTAGTGCTAAATCCCTGTCCGATGCACTGAGCGGCGCACTGGGCAGCATGAAGCTTCAAGGCACGGATGCCTCCGACCGTGCAAGCGCCCAAGCGCAGATCAGTACCGCCCTGGCGATCGCTCGTTCTAGCGGCGCCCTGCCATCTGCCGACAGCCTCAAGGGCGCGCTTTCTGTGGTCGGCAAAGACGCTTCGAGCATGTTCGCCACGATTCAGGACTACCAGCGCGACTTTTACCAGACGCAGAACGACGTGGCTGCGCTCGGCGCGCTGGCGGATGTAGCGCTATCGGTCGAAGAGAAAACGCTCGCCGCCCTGATCGCGCAGAAAGACGCCTCTCAACTGGTCCACGAAGCCGAGATCACTCGCCTTGACGCCATCGTGACCGGCGCTCAGGCGCAGCTCGACGTACTCAAGGGGATCAAAGACATCCTCAGTGTGGAGCAGGCCGAGAAGGCATTCAAGGCAGCGGCTGGCATGGCTGCGCCTGCGCCTAGCCCAGTCTCGCCAGGCATGGCCGCCGTGCAGGCTTATGTCGATCAATACGGCGGGGATGCCTACATCCAGAGCGCTGGCACCACGTTGCTCGATTCGAAGCAGCACGCTGTTGCCAGCGTCGGCGCCGCGCTAGGCCTCACGGGCGACAAGGCGTGGGAGTTCACGGGCCACACCGAGGCGTACTGGGTCGAGGTGCAGCGTCAACTTGACGCCGGGATGCACCCGACAACGTCATCTATCAAGGGATTTGCCAATGGCGGCGATCACATGGGCGGGCTGCGATGGGTTGGCGAGCTTAGCCCAGAGCTTGAGGCGACCGGAGCATCGCGCATTCACAGCACACGGGACTTGATGGATAGCCTGCGCAATCCATCCAACAACAACGAAGTGCTGGTCGCGGCGGTCGAGCGCCTTACTGCCGAAGTCGAGCAACTTCGCAAGGACAACAGCGAAGAGAACCGCTCCATTGCTGGAAGTACGAAGCGGGTGGCTGACGGGCTGGAGGTTGCAACTGACGGCTTCAGCGCGATGCGCACCAAGGAGCAACCATGAGCGCCGCCGATTTCCGCTTGATCAGGCCAGTTGCGATCACCGACACCACGCTGACAAGTTGCACGGTTCCGGAGGCGATTGTCGCCATTTACGTCGCCGGCACAACGTACGCAGCGGGTGACATTCGTGGCGTGGCAACTGGCACTTCGCAGATCGTCTACCAGTCGCTGCAAGCTGCGAACTTGGGCCACACGCCCGCCAGCTCGCCCACCTGGTGGAAGGTGCTCGGCACGGTCTACGCGGCTTATGCGGGCGGCACTACCTACGCGCTCAATGACATCGTGTCTGACCTCGCGGCGCATAAGCTTTACAAATCGCTCGCTGGCGGAAACCTAGGCAACGCGCTGACTGATGCAACCAAGTGGCTTCCGCTCGGCTCAACGACGCGCTGGAAAATGTTCGACAAGGCGGTGAACAGCCAGACGACGGCGCCCGACACCTTCAGCACCGTCGTAACGCTCGGCGAGCTGGCGAACACGCTGACCCTGATCAATGTCGAGGCCGCCACGGTGACTGTCGAGCAGTCGGTCAGTGGCTACAGCCGGACAAAAAGCCTAGTCAAGCATGACGTGCTGAACTGGTACGACTTCTATTACGAAGAGCCGATTCGCTCTGGCGATGTAGTCTTCGATGATATTCCGCCCTATGCCGCATCCACCTTGACCGTCACCGCCGACAACACCGGTGGGACTGCCGCCATTGGCTGCTGCTTCTTCGGCAAGTCGCGCACGATAGGGCAAACGCAGTGGGAGCTAACGGGCGGGATTCTCAGCTACTCCACGACCAGCACCGACACGCTCGGCAACACGACGATGGTCAAGCGCGCGAACGCCAAGCACCTCAATTTCGACGTGAAGATTCCCGATGGCTTCGAGTCCGAGGCGTTCCGTCTGCTCACGCTCTACACCGATGTCGAAATCGTCGTCATCGGCTCAACCGACTACTCCATGACGATCTCCTACGGCTTTCTCGACCAGTGGAGCGTCCCTATTTCCAATAGCGGCAAGACCGCGCCAATCTCATTCCGAGGGCTTATCTGATGACAATTACCCAAGTGATTACCGCATTGCCCGCCGTGCCAGATCCGGCAACGGATACGCCAGCAACATTCAGTGCGAAGGCGGCGGCTTCAGTGCTTGCACAGAAGGCGATGACGCCCGAGTTGAATACTTGGGCGACGCAGGCGAATGCGCTCGCCGTGGAGGTTGGCGCCGACGCTGATGCCGCCGCCGACCAGGCCGCGCTTGCAGTGTCTTCAGCTGCTGCTGCAGTATCCGCATCAACGGCGGCGCTGTGGGTCACGGGAACGACATACGCGCTTGGTGTAACTGTTATCGCGCCGTCGAACATGCAAGGGTACCGAAAAAAAACGGCGTCAAGTGTCAGCTCTATCGACCCGGCGAGCGATGCTACCAACTGGACGATTGTCGGCATGTATGGTGTAAAGGGCGCGAACATTGCGTCAGCGGCGACAGTCAACCTGTCTACCGCGACCGGCGACTATATCCACATCACCGGCACGACGACGATCACGACAATCACGATTCCTATTGGCGCTGAGCGCACCGTGATTTTCGATGGCGCTTTGACGCTCACGCACGGCGCTGCATTGCTGCTCCCTGGGGCCGCAAACATCGTGACGGCTGCCAATGACCGCATGATCGTGCGTGGCGATACGACTGGCGCGATAGTCACCAGTTACACAAAATCCACTGGCGCGGCAACTGCAGGAACACCTTATCTGCACGTTCGCGAGGAGCAGGCAAGCGGAACGAACGGCGGAACCTCGGTTGCTGCCGACATCACGCAAACACGGGTCTTGAACACCGTAAAGACAAACACGATTGGCGCGTCATTGGCCTCGAACACCATAACCTTATTGGCAGGGACTTATCAATGTCGAATCCGAGTTCCTTCCTACAGCACCAACACAACCAAAGCATTTCTCTATAACTCATCAGACGCGTCATACATATTCGTCGGTTCGAACAGCTATCCAGCAGCATCTGGGGCTTGTTGTGATTCCTTCATCGTCGGTCAATTCACGCTGGCTACAACCAAGAACTTGACGGTCCGCCACTGGACAGGGGCGGCCTTCACCAATGGCCTTGGCGTTGCAACGTCCATATCTGGGCAGATAGAGGTTTACACCGAAGCAGAATTTTGGAAGGTCGCATAATGGAATACGTCACTTACAACGAGGCCGGCGCACTGACCGGCGGTTTCAGCCAAGAGCTCCACGCGAGCCATGAGGCGGCGCACATCGAGGTCACCGCCGAGCAGCGGCATAACTGGACGGCGTATCAGGCCAATGCGGCGCGTGATGGCGTCGAGCTGGCACCAGTTGTCACGCCGCCGCCTGTGGTGCCGCAGCAGGTCGCCATGTGGCAGGCCCGCGAAATCCTGATCGATGATGGGCTGCTGGATGACGTTTATGCCTACTTTGAAACGATCACTGACCCGGTGGCAAAGCGCAAGGCGATATCGAAGTTTGACACGTCAAACACGGTGCAGCGCAATGACCCTCTTGTGCTGTACGTGATCCCGCTGATGGGGAAATCCGAAGCCGAAATTGACCAGATGTTTGTTCGGGCAGCGGAGCTATGACCTTCCGCGCCGCCTTCTACCGTGGCACGCGCCCCGGCGTCGCCGGTATCTATAACCGTCTGGTGCGCTGGTGGACTCGCTCGGAGTATTCGCACGTTGAGCTTGTTTTCTCGACTGGCCATTCGGCATCGGCGTCGTTTGAAGATAAGGGCGTGCGCTTCAAGGTGATCGACTTCGACCCGGCGCATTGGGACTTTATCGACCTGCCGAGACACCTTGAGGCGCGTGCATTCCTCTGGTTCGAAAAGCATCGCGGCCTAAAGTACGACTCGCTCGGCAACCTCCACTTCATTGTGAGCCCGGTCGGACACGACAAGCGCCGATGGTTCTGCTCGGAGGCTGTCGCCGCCGCGCTGGGCATTCCGGACCCTTGGCGATATACCCCGGCCACACTGGCGTCAACCCTCCGTGCACTCACCAAACCCGCTTCGGCGGGTTTTTCTTTGTAAGGCTCCAATGACAGACCCAACGCAGCGCGAGCTAACCGAGGCGCGGATCAATATCGCCCGCCTTCAAGAGCAAGTCACCCATCTGACGCAAGGCATGGACGACCTGCAGAAGAGTAATGCGCAACTGACGGCGAAGCTTGACCAGGTGCTGCTTGCGCTCTCTGAGGCTCGCGGCGGGTGGAAAACATTGATGCTTGTCGGCGGGGCGGCGACTACATTCGGCGGCTTCGTCACGTGGGCAGTTGGACATTTCTCGAAAGGATAACCATGCAACTCGTAGAAGACTGGCAAGCGGTACTCAAGAAGGCGTGGAGCGTCAAATTCAATATCGCCGCAACCCTGTTCGGCGCGGCTGAAGTCGTTGTCGCGCTTGTGCAGCCAGCGGGCATCCCGAACGGCGTGTTCGCGGGCTTGGCTGGCCTGACCACGACCGCTGCTGTCGTCGCGCGCGTGCTGGCGCAGAAGGAGTTGAGTGATGGCGCTGACAAGTAAGCAGAGGATCGCCGCTGCAACTGCGCTGGCGACGGCGATTGCGATTCCGGCAGAAGGGCTTCGTCAATTCGCGTACTTCGACCCGCCCGGCATTTTGACCGTGTGTTACGGCCATACGGGCGCGGACGTACAGAAGGGGCGCAGGTACAGCCTGAGTGAGTGTGACGCGCTTCTGTCCGAGGATATGCGCAAAGCCATGGACTACGTGAATCGGTGCGTCCCAGGGCTTCCGGTGCCGATCCTCGCAGCGTTTGGCGACGCAACATATAACCTTGGCCCGGTCGTATCGTGCGATACGCGCAACTCCAAGGCAGCGCGCGAACTGCGAGCCGGGAACTACGAGGCGGCGTGCAATCAGTTGGTTCGATGGGATAAGGCGCGTGTTCTCGGCGTCATGATCACATTGCCGGGCCTGACGAAACGCCGCACGAAAGAGCGCGACCTGTGCCTGACGGGGCTGGCATGAACATCCTAACCACAGCAACCAGTGCTCTCGGCGGCGGAATCTGGAAGATCGGCGCAAGCGCGCTGGCCATCCTATCGCTGGCCGCATGCGCTTATCTCGGCCACGGCTGGTACATGGCGGCAGATGACCGTGACGAAGCGATTGTCGAGCGCGACGCACAGAAGGCGCTGGCAGACGGATACCAGACCGCGATCCGCGAGCAGAACCGGGCGACCGAAGCACTTGCGACGCAGAAGGCGAGCGCGGAGCAACGCGGCAAAGCGGCAATGGATCTCGCTGCGGCCAACGGGCGGCGCTTCGATGATGTGCTGGCGCGGACCAAGGGCGCGAAGGCGACGACCTGCGCCGAGGCTATGCCGGTAGTGAATGACATCTTGGAGGCGATCAAATGAAGCTATTCCTTAACAAGACGCGGCGCTGGATCTCGTCCGAAATGGCCGCAAACCCGCATGGGTGCTCACTCTTGCGGTGGCGCGCAACGCTGCCTTTTGCCCTGTTGCTGGCCGGTTGTGCCACCAAGCCCGTCACGCAAGAGGTCAAGATTCCAGTCTACGTGCCATGCGTGTCCGCGATGCCTGTCAAGCCGACGTTTGAAGTGCTGATGCTCGGCTCGGGCGCCAGCGATGGCGAAAAGGTGCTGGCCATCGCGCGCGACACGCCGCTGCACTTTAGGTATGAGGGAATGTTAGAAGCAGCGCTCGCCGGGTGCCTGTGAGTGGAGTTTGGGCAAGCGTCAGGTCCTTTCTGAGTTCAGCGAGCAACACTATTTTGTGGGTTGGAAATATTTTGATGATAAAATCCTGCACCGCCACATAACTTGCGAAAAAAACATCAGATGCTAACTACCGTCGTCGCTACTGGGTTCAAAAGGAAAATGAAAAGCGGGCGCACGTTCCCGTGCCTTTTGGAATGCGAAGACAGTGACGGCAACACTATTGAAGTCGTCACCAAGTACTCAAGCACTCTGTTTGAAAAAGAGAAAAATTTAGCAATTGAGGCAATTGTCGCAATGCTTGCTGCCGACCTTGGCCTGCCCGTTCCTGAGCCGTTCGTGGTCGAGCTGCAGCCAGAGTTCATCGCCATCGTCGACGATCCGGTCATCGCTAAGGCTATGTCAAACAGCTGTTCACTTGCGTTTGGTTCTGCGTTCTGGAGCTCTATGAACACCTGGCTGACAAGCCAAAAGGTAACCAAAGGCCAAGTTCAAGTTGCCGCAGAGATTGCGATCTTTGATCAAATCATCGTCAACTCCGATAGGCTGCCGACGAATCCGAATTTACTGTTCACCGGGGATAGTTTGATGATGATCGATCATGAACTGTCTTTAGCACGAGAGCAGGTACTCTTTTGGCGAGAGCCATGGGTAGATGGCGGCCTTAGCGGCCTCGATGGGCATGAGAAGCACATTTTTGGGCGACCGTATTTCTCCGACAAAATTCAGAGCCTCGAGAGGTTTGCAGAGGCTTGGGAGGCTATCCCAGCCGCACGCTTCGACGAGTACCTCGGAGCACTTCCGTCGTTATGGGTATATGATCAGGCTAAGCTCTCCGACATCTTGGCCTATTTAAATACGGTCCGGAGCAATATTCGCACAATTACTGAGAATGCAATGAGGGTCTACTCATGAATAGAAGAGTTTCGTACACTTATTCGATTCTGCAATACGTTCATGACGTCGCAACCGGCGAATTCGTGAACGTCGGAGTGGTGTTGCACTCAGATCGAGAAGGATATTTGGAAGCGAAATGTAGGACCACCTATAACCGCGTTTCCCAGTTCTTCCCCAACCTTAACCCCCGCAATTTCAAAGCGTTGATGAGGTTGATGAATTCCAGATTAAACGAGTTGAGCGGAGCATATCGCGACTCTTTAGAGGTTGCGCCGCGGGGTGACGACCTTCCAACATTATTGAAAAGCATCCTCCCCGAAGACGACAGCGCTCTACGCTGGAGTAGAGGGGGAAGCGGCCTATCGGTCGACTTGTCCGCCACCTTGAGTCGACTTTACGCAAGACACGTGACCCATTATGACGGTGGCGTCGCTGTCTCTCGGCGTTCTGATCTTGACGTCCTGAAGAACTTCTCCAAAGAGCTAGAGCAACGGCATATTTCAAAATATTTTTCTGAAAAGACGATCGAAGGAAGCGATGATAAAGTCGTCTTTCAATCGGCCTGGAAGAATGGAGTTTGGCACTGCGTCGAGCCGCTTTCTTTTGATTTGGCGGCCCCAGAATCCATAAAGGCAAAGGCGAGAATGTACCTTGGCCAAATGACCAGTGTTGCCGACACTCCGGAGAAAGTTAAGCTATATGTTGTACTGGGAGCGCCTTCCGATCCTCTGCTACGACCGGCATACGAGCACGCAGTTCAGATTGTGAAGAAAGTGTCAGCTTCCTTTGACCAGGAAATCTATGCTGAGTCTGAGGTAGGCAAATTAGCGTCAAATCTGCAGCAGCAGATCGCGGATCACAATCACTGAGCTCTATCTGAGCGGTTTGCGGAACGCGAAGTATGTATAGCAGAGTCAAACGTCTCCGCCGACACGGCGAGCGAAAGAGCGATCACGAAATCGCAGCAGACGGCGGTGTGATCGGTCACCTCACAATGGTACTGATTGAGAACGTAACGCTGATGAAACTGCATGGCGCCGGCGACGATGCCGTGCAGAAGCCGATTCTGCCTGAACTGTGGCGCGCGAAGGTCGTCATGATCCGTGGCGACAAGATGCTCTTCCAAGGTTTCGAGCGCGTAGGGGATCAGGATGATCCTGATTCGCGCTTGGAGAAGCAGGAGTGGGCGGTTCAGGTCATGGCTGTGCAGCCTGCCGAGCTGGCGCGGATGTCGCACCATCTCCCGTGATGAACTGACGGCGCCGGTGCGCGCCTGAGCGATTCAGCACTCTGAGGGCAATGTGAATGGGAACGTGGAATTCGGCCAAGGTGCGCGCCGCGGCCGCATGGCCGTGGGACGCCCTGAAATTCAACGATAGGTCTATCAGGAGAGCCGTTCGGTGATCGCGTCGTGAGGTCATCAGGAGATTATCCGCACCGTTGTTGATCAAGCGCTGATATTTCGCAAAGGAATGATCGGTTAGCGCTCGCGTAAGCGGCTACCCATCTCGAACCGCGCGGCCTAAACTATCCTCATCGAGACCTCAAACGCATGGTTGGAGGATGTTTCCATGGATAACACCAATACTCCCGAGCGCTCAATGCGCCAGGTCACCGGAAAGCTCTTGCACGCCGGCTTCGAGTATGACGATGACTTAATCCTCGACTTGTACGGTTCGGTCGATGAGGATGGTTGCCACGTAGAATCGGTGGCGATAGCCGGCAGCACCGTCGAGATCGCGCAGCTGTTTCACGGGCGCCAAATGGAGCACATGGGCTTGTGGCTCGCTCTGAAGGACGGCAATCCCACGCAGCGTGAATGGGCTGATCGCCACAAGCACCACGCCGCGGCCTATATCAATTAGCGTCGACAACCCAGCGGTACAACGCTCACCCCCGCTGCGCCATCCACTCCCTAATATCTTCGACCCGCCAGGCGGTGCACCCTGGCGACAGTTTGATCGGCTTGGGGAACGTACCGGCCGCAACCATGCGCCAAAGGGTCGTCGCTGAGAACGGAATCACGCCCCGGATGCCCTTGCTCGGCCGCCCAACGAGATCGGTTTGACGCACGTAACCGGTCGGCGGCAAGTCGCCGGCGAAGGTCTGCGTGTCACTCATTTTTTGTGCCTCCCAAGTAGTCTGCCCATGTCTGCATCAGCACCTTCCGCTTTTCGAGAAGGTCTCCACGCCGATACGCTGCCTCGACTTTGTCTGGCAGACTGTGCGCGAGAGCGTGTTCACAAACCTCCCTAGGAAACGAGTTGGCAGCGGACTCCGCGCACCAGTCGCGGAATGTCGACCTAAAGCCATGGACTGTGATCTCGGTTCGACCCATTCGCCGCAAGACTTCTGTGAGACTCATATCGGAAAGTGGCGACCCGGCACGCCGGCCCGGGAACACTAGCGAACTGCCATGCATCGATTTAAGAAGCGCGATTGCAGAGCCCGACAAAGGGACACGATGCTCTTTGCCTGCCTTCATGCGCTCCGCCGGAATCGTCCAAAGCGCTGCATCCAGATCGATTTCTTCCCACGTGGCACCTCGAACTTCTCCTGAGCGAGCTGCCGTCAGAATGGCGAATTCGACCGCGCGCGCGGCTGTCCCTTCTCGCTTGCGTAGATCGGTCATGAATGGGCCGAGCTCGGTCCAGGGTAGGGCAGGGTGATGAACTAACTTCGAAACCTTTGACGGATCGGCAAGCAGATTGTCCAGATGGCCGCGCCATCGAGCAGGGTTCTCGCCGATACGATATTTGCTAACCCTCGCCCAGTCTAGGATGCTTTCAATGCGGCCTCGCAAGCGAGTGGCGGTTTCAGTTTTCGTCTGCCAGATCGGGCTAAGAACTTTAACTACCAGGGCAGTATCGACCTCAGCGACCGGTAGCGAGCCGATGACCGGGCCTGCGTAGGTTGCGAGGGTACTCTCCCACTGAGCAGCGTGCTTTGCGTTCTTCCAGCTGCCTCGGTGCGCGGCGATATAAGCCTCGGCACACTTGTCGAACGTGATCATCCGAGCGCGCTCAAGCGACTCGGTCAGTCGTTGTGCCTCGCGCTCATCGAGCGGGTCCTTCCCGTCAAGCATTAGCGCCCTGCAGTCCTTTGCCTTGGCTCTGGCATCGGCAAGGCCAATCGTATGCAACGGCCCCAACCCCATCTCGCGCTGCTTCTTCGCGATCGTATAGCGGAAAATCCAGCTTTTGGTTCCGCTGATGGACACTTGCAGATAGAGGCCGGCACCATCACAATGATAGCCAGGTTTGGTCAGCTTACTCACCCCTAGTGCACTCAATCTCTCGACAGACTTCGCCATATCTACCCCCATTTCTACCCACATGCGATCTCTGGATTTTAATGTATTTCAATAATCCATATTGGACTATATTTTCGCATACAGCCCGTGGTTGTAGGGGGAAATCAGACGGTAAAGAATCTCAATGGACTATTCGTAGGCGGACACCCTTTCCGCCAGTTTTAAAAAATTGCTCCCGTCAGGGAGCTTTTTTTTTGGTTCTTCACGGATTTCCGGGATAGGCCGTCTCGATCTTCAAAAAGAACAACGCGCTATCGCGCGGTAACCGTAGGCCATCCGCTTCATCACTTCGCGATGCCGTGTATGGCAGCTCTGGGAAGGCGCACGGTAAAGATGGTGCCGCTTTCAGTGCTGGACTCGACATCGATGGTCCCGCCATGAGATCTCGTGATCTCCCGCGCGATAAAAAGGCCGAGGCCCAGACTCGTGGAAGCCGGCCCCTTTTGGTCGGTTGCAACCGAGAGTTGCACTAGGGGATCAAAAATTGCAGCGAGTAGAGCCCGCGGTATCTCCGGCCCGTAATTCTTTACCTGAACGATCGTGGCGTCTGCATTTCCAGAGGCTGAAATGGTCACCGGGTGCTTTTCGCCTTTGTACTGTGCCGCGTTATTCAGAAGGTTGGAAAACACTTGCGCAAGACGCGCAGAGTCGTAGTCACCAATGGACTCACCGTCGGTCTCGAGTTGGAAGACACAGTCCGGATGAGCAGCGGACGCGTCCTCTAGCGCAGTCCTACAGATGTCCACTATATCGGCAAGCACTGGTCGTATGGGAATGGCGCCGCCAAGCTGTGATCTGGCATATTCCAGCAGGTCATTCACCATCGTCGTCATTGTGGCTGCGCTACGCGCGACCCTGGCCCCGATTTGGACGGTATTGGCCTGGTCGATGGTTGGGCGCACCAAAAATGCGCCCGCCATCGTCATAGTGGCCAATGGACTGCGCAGATCATGCCCGAGAATAGCCAGAAATGTATCGCGCGTGCGATTGCTTTGGTCGGAGAACCGAATCGCAGACTGCTGGAGCGCCTGGTCAATGGCTTCATTGAAGCGCAGGATTTCCTCGGTATTCGCCTTTGAGGCCCGCGTAGATTTATCCATCCAAAGCCGCAAGACGCTTGCCCTCATCGCTCGGAATTCGGCGGTCACCTGGGGCATTGTGAAACCGCTGATCTGACGCAATGAGCCGTGGGTGGCCGCTGCACTTTCTTCTCCGCTGATTCGCGATACCTCGGCAATCGATTTTTCCTTCTTCTGCTGGTCGCTTTCGATTGTTTCCATATCGACCGCGATGGCTTGGAGCATTTGTCTTGCGTGGTCCTGGAGTTCTGCGACGGGCAAGAGGATTCCCGGTATGGATAGTGAGCGAGCGAAAGACTCCCACTCTCCCAAGATCTCATCCATATGGCTGAGGATAAATCGCGATAATTTCATGTCGTCTTTCTCATAAGTGCCAGGCTGGATGTAGGCGCGCGGCAGCACGGAATACCTTCGACCTAGGACGCGTGCCACAGGTGCGGCTTAGGGGGTGATCGCTACTTTCAACACCCCGTCTCGCTGGTTTGCGAACAACTCGTATGCCAGCTCAATTTCATCGAGCTTGAAACGGTGAGTTACCAAGGACTCAAGACTGACACGTCCCGATGCGACCACATTCATCAGGCGGCGCATGCGTTCTTTCCCCCCCGGGCAAAGCGTTGTCACAATTCGGTGATCCCCCAATCCCGCCGCGAATGCATCCAGGGGAAGGGAAAGCTTGCCTGAGTAGACGCCGAGGCTGGACAGCGTTCCTCCCGGCTTGAGCGCGCGGAGACATTGCTCGAACGTCGCCTGAGTTCCTAGCGCTTCGATCGCAACATCAACGCCTCGGCCTTGTGTCAGCCGCATGATTTCAGTCAGTGGATCGGATTTTGTATAGTCGATCGTTACATCGGCACCGAGTGTCCGGGCGACGTCGAGCCGCGCTTGCAGCCCGTCGACAGCGATAATGAGGCTGGCGCCGCGTAGTTTGGCGCCGGCAGTCGCGCACAATCCTATCGGGCCCTGCGCGAAAATTACTACGGTGTCACCGATCTTTATGCCTCCGCTTTCAGCGCCGCCAAAACCGGTGCTCATGATATCGGGGCACATCAAGACCTGTTCATCGGTCAGACCGTCGGGGATCGGTTCAAGGTTGCCCATCGCATGAGGAACCAATAGATATTCAGCCTGGCAGCCATCGATCGTATTGCCGAAGCGCCATCCGCCCGCCGCTTTGCCCCCGCATTGCGCTTGATGGCCGTCCAGGCATGTGTGGCATTGGCCGCACGGTGTGATTGCTCCGACGACTACGCGCTGGCCCACTGCGTAGCCTGTCACTCCGGCGCCGATCTCGGCAATGACGCCCACCGGCTCGTGGCCGATAGTGCGGCCGGCATCGACAGGAAACTCGCCCTTGAGGATGTGCACGTCGGTTCCGCAGATTGTCGTGGTGGTGACTCTGACTACGACGCTCCCCGGAACTGCAGTGGGGATCGGTTTGTCAACCAGGGATATGACGCCGGGTCGGACATAGACTGCCGCTTTCATTTTGCGCATCGATTGCTCCTTCAAGAAAGACGTTATAGCGCGTTGCCGCAGAATCGAATCCACCCCGCTCATTTTCAATGCGGGTTACCTTCAGAGTTCGCGCTGGCCGGATGCTTGTATGACACTTACGTTCGCGTTGCCCAGGTTGCGGTAGATCCGCAGTTTTCGAACAATCGGCCACCAATCGTAAAGTAATAGCTGCATCGGCCGCCACATGGCAACCCAGCCTCCGATAAGAAGGCTTTCTTTCAACATCCGCAGGAAAGTGTTGCTTGCATACCCCGCGAGGAGGTCCGCCCCGAGCAGGCATAAAGCCAGAAAACCGAGCCCGATGAAAAGACTCGTACGTCCTTCGCGGAGGAGCAGCCGTAAGTTTCGTTTCGTGAGCGTCGACTTATAGCCAAAGTAGTACTGGAAGGCCGCGACAATTAAATTGGTGGGATCAGCCGCGGGTAATTTTTCGATGTGAACGACGATAAGGAAGTGACTGGATTGCGAAAATTCCAGCGCCCAGTTCTCCAGAAACTCAACGGCCTCCTTGTCGAGGTCCCGGCGATGAAAAGGCGTAGGATCCATCGAGTTAAATAACGCACATAGTTCGACGACCCGTAGATCAATCCGGTGGACAGCGGGATTCGGCTTTGCCATCTTAAATCCTAACGTCCAATTGGCAGGCTTGGTTTTAAAATGCGCGGAACCGGGGGATCCCTTGCCCATATTCCGCGTCTCCGACCTGTTTTGCAGAACAGAGTTCGATTGAGCTTACCCTACTGCTCACGGGTTTGGTGTTCAGTACGCTTCGGCACAAGAATGTGCGCCTCGACCGGAAAGAGCCCTGGGCGACAGCGCTTCTTCGATGCCTGCCTGGTGTTGGCTTTTTTGCCGGCTTGTGCTGCCGTGTTCTGCAATACGTGGTCGAGGCACACGCGGTTGACGAGATGTTGCCGTCACCGCTTGCGCGGTGCATCTTGTCAAGATTGTTTTCCTGATGCGCTCTGGCAATTCGAGCAGGTCACGTCAGGACTTCGCGGCCGATGCCCCGGCGAAGTGTGCTTCGCAGCGGATCCTCGTGGGCATCAGTTCCGACAGCGCCAGCCACACACACGCCCGGGCCAACCGCAAGGCCAGCCACGAACAAGCAAATCGCCAGCGCAACCTTCAGCCCCTGTTCCGGCAAGCGGTTGCGCAGATGGATGAATTCACACAGCAAAATGCGGCCCTGGTCGAGGAATCAGCCGCAGCGGCCGGCAGCCTGCAGGAGCAGGCCGCTGCGATGGTGAAGTCGGTCAGCATCTTTACCTTGCACCAGGACGCTGGCGGCCCCGCAACGGCTGCGTACGCGCCGGATACACGGCGCGTACGCAGCAGTGCCGCTTTTTCCGACCACGGACGCCCGTTCAAGGCACTGCCGGCACGTTGATCGTCACATATTTTTTAGAAAGCCACATATGCTGAACACTGCACATACGCAGGCGCTCGCAGGCGCGGGTGCGCTGGCCTATCGTGAGGCCGGTTTTTTTCCCAGCTTGCGCTGCAGCGTGCGCCGATGCATGTTCAACGCCCTGGCGGTCGACGAAATGTTCCCGTCATGTTCAGCCAGAACGCGCTGGATATGTTCCCATTCCAGGCGGTCCACGGTCAGGGGCACTGGTGGAGCCGCCGGTTGGACCATCCCTTCAATTTCCGGATTTGCTTTTAATGCCGAAAGAATCGAATCGACATTCGCGGGCTTGGCCAGATAATCGTCAGCACCGAGCTTAATGGCCTGGACGGTCGTCGCAATGCTTGCGTAGCCAGTCAGCACCAGCAAACTGGCGCTTGGCAGTGCTTTGCGCAACGGGACGATCCACTGCAAGCCCGAGTCTTTGGCCAGGTGAAGGTCGATGGTCACGTAGTCGAACGCCGTCGACGCCGCCGCGCGCAGCGCTTCCTCGCCAGTATTTGCGACGGTGGTAGCGAACCCGCGCCGGTCCAGCGACCTCGCCAGTGTCGCGGAAAACACCGGGTCGTCGTCGAGGACCAGGAATGTCGGCTTCATGCGAGGGGCAGGGTAATTGCTGCAAGCGTGCCGCCGTGCGCATCCGACGAAACCCGAATGGCTGCACCGATCTGCTGTGCGGTAGCGAAAGCCAGCATCAGGCCAAGACCCTGTCCGCCAGTGGTGCTGTTGACCTGTTCATGTCCGAGCCGCTGCAACAATTCCGGAGCGATGCCCGGACCGCGATCCTGGATATGAACGGTCGCGGTATGTGCCTCAATACTCAGCGCAACGGATATCGCCGCGTCCGTCGGACCAGCGGCGCGGGCAGCGTTGTCGAGCGCGGTCAACAGGATCTGCCCAACGGCGCCGGTGTTGACGATGCGCGCATCGGTCGATGGCAATGAGACCTCTAACCGTGCGCCGGGATGACGCAAACGCCAGCCTTCAATAAACCGCGACAACCACTCACCAATCACCACTGCCCGGGCATTGGAAGCATCATCGACGTTCGCGTGCTTGCCCAACTGGTCGAGCGATGTCTTGCACACTGCGATTTGCGATTCGATCGCCAACAGGTCGTCGCGGAATTCCGTCAGCGACGGATGTTTTTTCATTTCATGCAGCAGATCGCCCGTAAGAACGGCGATGGTCGCCAAGGGCGTCCCGATTTCATGCGCCGCACTGGCAGCTTGCGTTCCGAGGGCGACAATCTGCGCGTTCTGCAAACGCTGCTCGCGTGCGCGCGCCAACTGGGCATCGCGGTCGCGCAAGGTGTTCGACATACGCGCAACGAACCAGGTAATCAGCCCGGCCGACAGCGCGAAATTGGCCCACAGCCCGGCTGATTGATAGGTGGCTGCGCGCGCGATGACTGGCAGCGGCACATACACCGCCATCATGAACGAATAACAGGCCAGCGAAAACGCGGCCAATATCAGCGACAGGCCACCGGGCAGAATCGCCGCCGAAACGGCAAGCGCGGGCAGGTACACCGAGATGAAAGGATTGGTCGCGCCCCCGGAAAAAAACAGCAGGCTCGATAAGGCCAGCAAGTCGACGAAGAGCTGCGTAAACAGCGTCGCGTTTCCTGCTATGCGCGCATGCCGCAAGGTCCACCATGTCCAGACATTGAAAGCTGCCAGAAACAGCAGCACGGTCAGCATCGGCGCCAGCGGCAGGTCGATGCCAAGCCCCCACTGCGCGATGACCACCGCCGCGAATTGGCCAGTGAGCGCGATCAAGCGCATCCACATCAGCCAACGCAGTATTTCATGCTGCAGCAGGGCTTTGGGAGCGGGAGGGAAAATCATGGGGCGATTATATCGGACCAGGCGGTGCGGCTTGCCGGGGTGCGACGTTATGACGCATTCCGCCCGCGCGCCCGAATCCCTATGATGAAAACGGAACTCGAAGAATCGACCTTAACGGAGCACGTCTTGCCTGATCCTCTCATGCTGGCCCGCATTCAGTTTGCGGGAAATATCACGTTTCACATCCTGTTCCCGACCATTTCCATCGCGTTGGGATGGGTGCTGTTGTTCTTTAAGCTTCGCCATAACAAAACAAGCGACGCGAAATGGGCCGAGGCTTACCAGTTCTGGGTGAAGATATTCGCGCTGACATTCGCGCTTGGCGTGGTATCCGGAATCACCATGAGCTTCCAGTTCGGCACCAACTGGCCGGGGTTCATGGAAACGGTCGGGAATATCGCGGGCCCGCTGTTGGCATATGAAGTATTGACCGCGTTCTTCCTTGAAGCGACTTTCCTCGGCATTATGCTCTTTGGCGCCCAGCGCGTTTCCAATCGCATGCATACGCTCGCCACTTGCCTGGTGGCCGGCGGCACGACCTTGTCGGCCTTCTGGATCATCGCGCTCAATTCATGGATGCATACACCGGCCGGATTTGAAATGATCGACGGCCGCGCCCACGCGACCGACTGGCTGGCGATCGTGTTCAATCCTTCCATGCCATATCGCCTTACCCACATGCTGATCGCGTCCGGCCTGACGGTGGCGTTCCTCATCGCAGGCATTTCGGCTTATCGCTGGCTGCGCCGCGATCGTAGTCCGGCGGTGATGTCCGCGCTCAAGACCGGCGTCGTGCTGGCGGCGCTGCTGATCCCTGTGCAGATCCTGGTCGGCGACATGCACGGCCTGAATACGCTCAAGCACCAGCCGGCGAAAATAGCCGCCATGGAAGGCATCTGGGAAACCGAACGCGGCGCACCGCTGCTGTTGTTCGCACTTCCGGATGCAAGCCAGCGGACCAACCACTTCGAGATCGCAGTGCCTAACATGGCCAGCCTGATCCTGACGCATGAACTCGATGGCGAACTGCAGGGCGTCAACGCGTTCAAGGACCGGCACCCGCCGGTGGCCCCGGTGTTCTGGGCGTTTCGCGTGATGGTTGGCGTCGGCATGCTGATGCTGGCCGCGTCATGGCTGGCCGCATGGCAGCTGCGGCGCGGGGGCGATGTGAAGCCATGGGTGGCGCGCGCGCTTGTCGCGATGAGTTTTTCCGGCTGGGTGGCCACCGTGGCCGGGTGGTATGTCACTGAAATCGGGCGGCAGCCGTACCTGGTGTACGGCGTCCTCACCACCGCCCAGGCGGCGTCCACCGTGCCGCCGCAGCTGATCGCCACGACGCTGGCGATGTACCTGACGCTGTACGCCGCGCTCATCGTGGCGTACGTCACGGTGCTGTTCCATCTTGCGCGCAAGGCCGGACCGGGGAGGGGGACTGAACCCGTCTATCCGGTCCCCGGCTTGCCTGCCCCGCAATCACAACTGGTCAAATCCTAGGAGCGCACGATGCCCGATCTCTCCCAACCCGGCGCCTTGCTGCCGTTGGTGTTCCTCGCCCTGATGGGGATTGCGATGATGGCGTACGTCATCCTGGACGGCTTCGACCTTGGTGTCGGCATCCTGCTGAGGCGCGCCAGCGATGAAGATAAAGACACGATGATCGCTTCGATCGGGCCGTTCTGGGACGCCAACGAGACCTGGCTGGTGCTCGGCGTCGGGCTGCTGCTGGTCGCTTTTCCGATGGCGCATGGCGTCATTTTGGGCGAGCTGTACCTGCCCGTCGCGTTCATGCTGGTCGGCCTGATCCTGCGCGGCGTCGCGTTCGACTTCCGCGTCAAGGCGCGCGACAACCACAAGCACGCCTGGAACATGGCGTTTTATGGCGGATCCGTGCTGGCCACCGCTGCGCAGGGGCTGATGATCGGGCTCTACATCGTCGGGTTTGACTACGGCGCACCGCAACTGGCATTCGCAACGTTCACCGGCCTGGCGCTGCTCGCTGGTTATGCGCTGCTCGGCGCGACCTGGCTGATCATGAAAACCGAGGGGACGCTCCAGTTGCGCGCCATTGCGTGGGCGCGTGGCAGCATGCTGCTGTGCGCGATGGGAGTCGCGGCGGTATCGGTGGCGACGCCGCTGGTCAGCCAGCAGATATTCGACAAATGGTTCTCGTTCCCGGAGATATTGCTGCTCGCTCCCATCCCAGCTGTTACAGCCGGATTGTTCGTCCTGGCCTATCTCATCTTGCGCAGGTTGCCCGGCTTGCTCGCCGCCGGTAACCAGGCTTTCTGCTGGATACCGTTCGCCGCGACCGTTGGAATTTTCCTGTTGGCGTTTAACGGCCTGGCGTACAGCCTGTTCCCCTACCTGATTGTGGACCGTATGACGATCTGGCAAGCCGCCAGCGCGCCGGAGTCGTTGGAGATCATCCTTGTAGGCGTCGTGGTCGTGCTGCCAACCATTATTGGCTATACGATTTACTCGTATCGGGTGTTTTGGGGCAAAGCCAGGGCACTGAGCTATGCCTGATTAGCCTTGCAGGTCGCGCTCACGTTCGTCGAAAAGATTGGTGAATCTGCGCGCCATTCACAAAGGTGCAGAGCCGTTACCCTAATAGGGTATTATCGAGCTTGCCAAAGTGCCAAGCGTATCCCAACGACCTTGACCCTTATACCCGCGCACGCTGAAAAGATGAGCTACACGCCGAATGCAGCGAACCTTGCCGCAGCGATGAAACTGCGTCGCCAACTCGGCTATTGGGCGGCGACCGCCGTGCTGTATCTTTTTTGCGCGGGCCTGGTGTTCGACGAAATAGCTGCCGGCACCACACCGGCGCGGCAGGGATGGCCGGTCATCTGGTATCCGTTCGCCGGTCTCGCCGTTTTTTACTTCATGATCCGCAATGCGTCGCGCCTGGGGATCCCGAACTGGCATCTCGCTTTCCTGCAGGCCATCTTCGCGGTCGTTTATGACCTGCTGCTGTACAGCGCACTGAAAAACACGCACGCTGCGATCCTGATCGGCATGCCGGTCATTTTTGTTTTTTGCGCTTTCGCGCTGCGGCCCCGGCAGACGATCGCCCTGGCGCTGGTGGCGATAACCGGGCTCGCCATCGCCTGCGGCTTGATGGTCGGTGTTGGGGGCGCCAGTTTCGAGAGCGAGGTCATCAACTTCGCACTGACGACCATCGGCATTGTATCGGTGACGGTCGTCACTGGAGACTTGTCCAAGTTGCGCTCGCGCCTGAAAGCGCAGAAGCAAGAGCTGGAGCAAGCGCTGGCGAAGATTGAAACGGTCGCGCGAACCGACGACCTGACGATGCTGGCGAACCGCCGCCGCATGACCGAGCTGCTCGATCTCGAGGAGCGCTACGACGGCGCTGAACAAACGGTATGCGTCGCGCTGATGGACCTCGATCATTTCAAGAGCATCAATGACAAGCTCGGCCATGCGGGCGGCGACGCCGTGCTGAAAGCGTTCGCGGAGACCTGCCGGCAGGTGGTGCGCGACGAAGACACGCTGGCGCGCTGGGGTGGTGAAGAGTTCCTGCTCCTGATGCCCGGTGTCGGCATGCAGGAGGCCAAAGTGATCGTCCAGCGCATCCTCACCCATGTTCGCGCCGCCACATTCGGCTTCCGGGACGATCGGCTGGCGGTGACGTTCTCGGCCGGCGTGGTGGAACGACAGCCGGCCGAGAAAATGGGAATCACAGTCATGCGAGCGGACGCTGCAATGTATGCGGCAAAATCCGCCGGGCGCAATCGCATCTTGCTTGGTGCAACTTAGCCCTGCTTTGGTGCGGCCGGGCGCCAGCGCGGTGCACCGGCCGCGTCACGTGAGGGGACAATACAACAGGCCCACTGAAATCGTAACTATCCGCGCCAATTGCGCGACGCAACATAGTAATATCAAGACTCCAGACCGCTCGAAGCACTGCTCAGAACCACTGCCATCACAGGCGCGCCAACGCCCGGACCCAACCCCCGTCCACGTTCACGATCAGGAAACCGCCGGCCACCAGCCCAGCGTGTTTTCGCGCATCCGTGCCACGCGCCTTGCGGTGTCCATCCGATCGCCCATGCGCGGTCGCAGCGTGCCGTTGCGGTTGAATCCCTCTATTTTTAAAGGTGCCTCATGTTCAGGAATGTGACAGTCAAGGTCCGCTTGGCGGTTGTGGTTGGCCTGCTTTGCGTTATCGCCGCAGTTATCTCGCTCACCGGACTGGCGGCGCTAGGCCAGACCAACCAGTCGGTCGAGACCCTCTACAAGGACCGCCTGGTCGCGCTGGGGCAGTTGCACAACATCCTGGTGTGGAACCAGCAGAACCAGCTGTCGGTCGCCAAAAGCGTCTTGCTGACGGGCGAGCAGATGCAGGAAGAGGCGCGCCGCGTCACCGAACGTATCGAACTGATTACCTCGACGTGGAAGACCTACAGCGGCAGCTACCTGACGCCGGAAGAAAAGGTTCTTGCGGCACAGTTCGCCGACGTGCGCGCCAGGTTCGTCACGGGCAGCCTGAGGCCCGCCCTCGTCGCAATGCGCTCCGGCGATACGCTCGCGCTGCAGGCCATCGTGCAAGGACCGATGGCTGGCCTCTATGCGCCGGTCGGCGCCGTCATGGAGCAGCTGGTGGACTTGCAGCTGTCGGTCGGCGAAGCGGAATACATTGAATCGCAGGAGCGTTACGACGATTCGCGCGTTCTGTCGCTCGCCCTGACGATCATTGGCATGCTGGCGGGCATCGCGATTGGCACATGGATCATCCGCAGCATCACCCGTTCGCTGAACGGCGCGCTGGTCATCGCCCAGAGCGTGGCCGAAGGCGACCTGACGGCGGAGGTGACGGTCGACGCCAACGACGAAGTGGGCCGCCTGGTAGCTGCATTGAAACAGATGCAGGACAGCCTGGTCGGCATCGTGCATGAGGTGCGCAGCGGCACCGACACCATCGCCACGGCCGCTGGCCAGATCGCCGCCGGCACGCTCGACCTGTCGAGCCGGACAGAAGAGCAGGCCAGCTCGCTGGAAGAAACCGCGTCGTCGATGGAAGAACTGTCGTCGACGGTGCGCCAGAACGCCGACAACGCGCGCCAGGCCAACCAGATGGCCGTCTCCGCGGCAGCCGTGGCCGGCAAGGGCGGCGAGGTGGTCGCGCAGGTGGTCCAGACCATGGGCGCCATCGACACCTCGTCGCGCAAGATCGTCGACATCATCGCGACGATCGACGGCATCGCGTTCCAGACCAACATCCTTGCGCTGAATGCCGCCGTCGAGGCGGCACGCGCGGGCGAACAGGGCCGCGGCTTTGCCGTTGTCGCCAGCGAGGTGCGCAACCTGGCGCAGCGTTCGGCCGTCGCGGCAAAAGAAATCAAGGCGCTGATCGACGATTCGGTGCGGCAGGTCGACACCGGCAACAAGCTGGTTGCCGAAGCGGGCACGACGATGAACGAAGTGGTCGACAGTGTGCGCCGTGTGACCGATATCATGTCCGAAATCATGGCGGCCACCGCCGAGCAAAGCGCCGGCATCGAACAGGTCAACCAGGCCGTCGGCCAGATGGATGAAGTGACGCAGCAGAACGCGGCACTGGTGGAAGAGGCGTCGGCCGCCGCCGCGGCGATGGACGAACAGGCTTCCAGCCTGCTGCGCGTGGTGAGCGTCTTCAAGCTTGCAGGCAAACCTGCAGCCGTCGCGGTGAAGAAGCCAGCCGGTGCGGTGCGCAAGCCACAGCAAAAGGCGGCTCCCGCGCCTGCACGGCCGGCGCCACGGCTCGCGCTCGCGACCGCGTCGGACTGGGAAGAATTCTGACGGTGCCATTACAAAAACGTAGTTCAGATGTTATTTATGTAAGAGTTCGCCTACGTCCCGCCTGCGCAGGTTTTAAGTTGTTATATTAATGACACAACAACTTAAGGAACTCTTATGAAATATGTTCTCTTGTCTGCTGCCGCCGCCCTGGTACTGAGCACCGTCGCCATGGTCCCCCAAGCCCAGGCGAAAGGCGAAGTCGTCGTCGTTCGTGTCGCGCCGCCCGCAGCAAAGCATGAAAGAGTTCCGGCCGCGCGCCGGGGCTACGAGTGGGCGCCGGGTTACTGGACCTGGACGGGCCGGCAATACACCTGGGTGAAGGGGCACTTTGAGAAGGTTCGCCGCGGACAGCATTACCGCCGCGCGGAGTGGCGCGAGGGCCCGAACGGATGGGAGTTCAACCGTGGTGGCTGGAGGGCCGGCCAGCGCGATCGCGACGGCGATGGCGTGATCAATCGCCACGACCGCGACCGTGACAACGATGGCGTACTCAACCGCGATGATCGTCGCCCCAACAATCCGGTCCGTAACTGATCCGATATAAATAGGCGATTCTCGTCAGTACATGGCTCCCTTCAGGGAGCTATTTTTTTGCCTGAGAAACAAGATTACTTCTATACTTCCCGACAGTTCCAAACACGCAATATCAAATCAACGAAGAGGAATGACATGTCGCCATCGAATCTGAAACTCCGCGCCCTGATCAGCGCCCTGACGCTGGCCGTGCTGTCGCTGCCGGTCGCCGCGGCAGAACAGCCGTGGGTCACGAAAAGTAATGCCAACGCAAAACTGCTGCTGAACGTCGTTGCCAAGTACTCGCCTGAAGGCGCCAGCGCGCTGGGTGTGGATGGATTCGACGAGCAGATCACCGACCTGTCGCGCGACCTGTTCGAGCCGACCAACAAGGACCTGCGCGCCGTGATCGCCGAAATGGAGAAACGCCTCAAAGCGGAAACCAATCCAAAAGTCAGGCAGGACCTGGAGATCCTGATCGGCAGCGCAAAGGACCAGATGCGTTCCAATACGCTGGATCGTAAATACTTTTTGCCGTTTAACGACCTGACCCAGACGATCTTCGGCGTGGTCCGTTCGACGCTCGACCCGCGCATCCCGAAGGAGCGCCAGAAGACTTTGCTGGTGCGCCTGCAGAAATATGCGGGCCTGGCGAAAGGGCATCGTCCCGTCACCGAGCTGGCCAATGAGCGTCTGCGGGAACGCCTGAAAGCGAACAAGAACCTGCTGGGTCCGTACAAGGGCGAAGTCGAGCAGGCCATCAACAACAGCCCGACCCTGATCGCCGGAATGAAGGACCTGCTCGCCAAGAGCGACCTGAAGGGGTGGGAGCCGACGTTTGCGGCACTGGAGAAGCAGCTGACCGATTACAACGCGCAGGTGAAGGCGCAAATCCTGCCGCGTGCGCGCACCGACCATCGCCTGCCGCCAGAGGTCTACGCAAACAACCTGAAACAGTTTGGCGTCGATATCCCGCCGCAGGAACTGATCGCCAAGGCGCTGATGTCGTTTGCCGAGATCCGCAACCAGATGAACATCACGGCAGGCCTGATCGCGCGTGAGCGCAATCTGCCGAATGCGGATTACCGCGCGGTCATGCTGGAGCTGAAGAAAGAGCAGATCCCAAACGATAAAGTGATGCCGCTGTACGCAGAGCGCCTGGCCCAGATCGAAGAGGCGGTGCGCAAGCAGGACATCGTGACGCTGCCGTCGCGTAAAGCGTTGATCCGCCTGGCAAGCGCCGCCGAGAATGCACGCAGCCCGGCGCCGCATATGAACCCGCCTCGCCTGATCGGCAATACCGGCGAGTACGGCGAATTCGTCCTGACCACCGGCATGGCGCCTGACGCCAGCGGCAAGTCGCTGGCCTTCGACGATTTCACCCACCAGGCTGGCACCTGGTCGATCACTGCGCACGAAGCGCGTCCTGGCCATGAACTGCAGTTTGCCAAGATGATTGAAACGGGCGTGTCGACGGCGCGCGCGGTGTTTGCCTTCAACAGCGTCAACGTAGAAGGCTGGGCGCTGTATGCGGAAGCAGAGATGCAGCCGTACGAACCGCTCGACGGCCAGCTGTTCGCCTTGCAGGCGCGCATGCTGCGAGCGGCCCGCGCCTTCCTCGATCCAATGGTCAACCTCGGTGAAATCTCACCCGAAGGCGTGAAGGGTTTCCTGATGGATGAAGTGGGCATGTCCGAAGGCATGGCGACGCAGGAGATGCAGCGCTACACCTTCCGCTCACCGGGACAGGCGACCTCGTACTTCTACGGCTACCAGCGCCTGATGGAAACGCGCCAGGCCGCCGAGGTTGCACTGCGCAAGAAGTTCAACCGGAAGGCGTTCAACGATTTCGTGCTGGCCCAGGGCCTGGTTCCGCCGCAGTTGTTGCGCAAGGCGGTGATGCAGGAGTTTGTACCAGCGCAGGGCAAGTGATCTTGTCGGCTCAGGCTGCCACAGCAGCCGATTGTTTCCGGCGCGGCGCCTTTACTGGCTTGCGCAGCTTGAGCCACACCACCAGTCCAGTCACGAAGAAGGCGAGCGGCACCAGGCCGAACAGGCTGATGAACACCCGTCCCGCCGTCCCGAACGCCTCACCGGTATGCAGCGGGAACAGCCAGCTGATGAACTTGTCCCCGCCTTTCGCCCGGACCGGATCGATTACGCGCAGCACGGCGCCGTTGCCGGAGTCGATGCTGATCCGTGTTGCGCCCGGGCCCAGGCGCAGTTCGCCTGGCTGGCGCACGCGCGCTTCGAAGGGCTGATCCGGCTTGGCCGGGAACGACAGGCGCGATACGCGGCCATCGGGAAACTCCGCTTGCGCGGCGGCGACTGCTTCCGCGGGCGACACCCGCGACCCGCCGGCGGCACTCTTGTTGGTCAGCTTGCCGCCCGGCGAGACGTGCGACAGCGCCTTGATGGCAGGCGTCACCCAGTCCGGCGCATTGAAATAAACGCCTGAAAACGCGGTCACCAGCAGCATCGGTGCGGCAAAGAAGCCGCCCGCGCGGTGCAGCTGGAAGCTGAAGCGCGGCCACGAGCCGCCGTGCCGCACCGTGATCGCCTTCCAGATCGCCGCGCGCGCCATGCGCGGCCACCACAGCACGATGCCGGTCAGGGTCATCAACAGCAGCGACACGCCGGTCACCGCGATCACCGTCTTGCCGACGTCGCCCGCAACCAGGTAGCGGTGGATATGGAACAGCGTCGGCATCAGTAGCGGACGCGACAGGCCCGCCTCGCCCCAGTTGCGCTCGCCCAGTACGGCGAGGGTGGCCGGATCGACCATCACCTGGCGCGTCACCGCCATCGTCCACGGCGCGCCGCCGGGAGCGGGGGCAGGGCGGTACCACGCAACGAAGACGTCGCCGGCCCGTTCGGGCAGTTCCAGCATGCTCGGACGGCCGTAGCGCGGGTCTGCCACCAGCGCATCGGTGGTCGCTTGCACCAGCGCCGCGTCCACCCGCAAGGGCTCGCCTGCGCGCATGGTCGACGGCGGCGCCACCTGCAGCAAGCCCGGATTGAGCATGCTGTCCAGCTCGTGGATCCAGCTCAGCAAGGAGCCGGTCAGGCCGAGCACGACCAGGATCGCGCCGAACACGAGGCCGGTCCACAAATGCACTGTGCGGATCAATTGTTTCATGGTGCGGTTTCTTGAAGCGGGAGTGTCAGTATAAATGAGAATAATTCTCGATACGCTTGATTATTTAAATGGGAATCGTTATCATTCGTATTGTACATTGCTCAGCGGCAAATGCCGCTTTATTCATCAAGGATTTTTGTCGAATGCCTACGATCAAGCCTCTCTCCCGCGCCGTCGCCGCAGCATGCATGACCATGGCGGTCAACGCTTTCGCCCAACAGGCGATCGCCAGCCCGGAGGGACAGATGGCTGAAGTGGTGGTCACCGCAACGCGCGGCGAGAAGGCCGTCGACAAGATCCCGGGCGCAATCTCGGTCATCAGCCAGCAGGACCTGGCGGCCCAGTACCTGATCGCCGATGACCCGTCGCAGGCGCTGTCGACCTACATTCCGGGCTACGCGCCAAGCCGCCAGAAGATGAGTTCGACCGGCGAGTCGCTGCGCGGGCGCCAGCCGCTGATCCTGCTCGACGGCATTCCGCAGTCGAATCCGCTGCGCGCCGGCATGCGCGAAGGCTACTTCGCCGACAGCTTCATCGTCGAGCGCATCGAGGTCATCAATGGCGCGTCGGCAGTGCAGGGCATGGGCGCGACCGGCGGCATCATCAATTACATCACCAAGGCGCCGCGCGCCAACGGCACCACGCACGGCATCAACCTGCGCGCCTCGACCCAGTTCCGCTCGGACAACATCGACTGGAAGACCGGCTATTCGATCAGCCACAAGTCGGACGCCTTCGACTTCCTCGGCTACGCCGCCGTGCAGCGCCGCGGCATGAGCTACGACGGCAGCGGCCGCCGCCTCGGCATCGACACCGTCCAGGGCGACACCCTCGACACCCACGGCGACGACCTGTTCGTCAAGATCGGCAAGACCTTCGGCGCCCAGCGCCTGCAGCTGTCGCTCAACCGCTTCAACCTCGAGGGCGACGGCGACTACATGAACGATCCGGGCAGCGTCGCCGAAGGCGTGCCGACCAGTTCGCTGCCGGGCACCCCGATCGGCGACGCGCCGCGCAACAAGGTGCGCAGCGCAAGCCTCGACTACCGCCATGCCGACCTCGCCGGCGGCATCTTCAGCGCCCAGCTGTTCGGCCACCAGTTCGAATCGCTGTATGGCGCTACCCGCGTCGTCACCTTCCAGGACACCCGCATCGCGCCGAACGGCACGCTGTGGGACCAGTCGCAGATCCTGGCCGACAAGCTCGGCTCGCGCATTACTTACGTGCGTCCGGACACGCTGATCGCCGGCCTCGAAGCCACGGTCGGCGTCGACTTCCTGCGCGACGAAACCGAACAGCGCCTGGCCATCACCGACCGCACCTGGGTGCCGCTGCTGAAGTTCAATTCGACGGCGCCGTTCGCCCAGCTGGAATACGAGTTCGGCCCGGTCACCGTGCGCGGCGGCGTGCGCCATGAGATCGCCGAGCTGGAAGTCGACACCTACACCACCCTGGCCGCCTACGGCAGCCGCACCGTGCAAGGCGGCTCGGCCGAGTTCTCGAAGTCGGTCAAGAATATTGGCGCGGTGTGGCGCTTCGCCCCGCAATGGTCGGCGTTCGCCGCCAGCTCGGAAGGCTTCGGGCTGCCGGACGCCGGCCTGGTGCTGCGCGGCGTCGCGACGCCGGGGCAGTCGGTCTCGAACCTGATCAGCCTGCAGCCTATCGTCACCCGCAACAACGAAATCGGCCTCAACTGGCGCGGCGAGAAGGGCCAGTTCGGCATCTCGCGCTACGATTCGCGCTCCAAGCTGGGCAGCGTGATCCGCATCATCGCCAGCGGCGTGGGCGTGGTGGAGCGCGTGCCGACCACCGTCAAGGGCTGGGAAGTGAGCGGCGAGTGGCGTCCGACCCGTGCCGTCTCGGCCTTCGGCAGCTATGCCCAGACCGACGGCAAGACCGCCGCCACCCAGGGCGCGCCGATGGATATTTCGCTGGGCGCGCGCTCGCAGGGACCGGACAAGGCCGTGCTGGGCGCCAACTGGAAGTGGCTGCCGGCCTCCAGCCTGCGCCTGCAGGCCACCCACCTGGTCGACCGCGACATCAACATCGGCCGCATGGTTGGCACCAGCCGCCTGGAAGAACACTTCAACGGCTACACGCTGGTTGACGCCGCCGCCAGCTTCGACAGCCGCCACGGCAAGATCGGCGTGAGCATCGAGAACCTGCTGGACAAGCAATACGTCGGCTACTACTCGCAATCGGCGGCGGCGACCGACCCGGGCAACACCTACGCCGGGCGTGGCCGTACGCTGGCTGTGAACTTCAGCCGGATGTTCTAAGTCGCGTTGGCACATTTGCAATGGAACGTGCCGCACATAAGAAGTAACGCTGCTAGACTGTTCGTTCATGCGCCGTGAATACGCCGGCCCAACAAGAACATCGTTATGTGCGAAGAGGCAACTGTGGAAACGCTGGTAAAGACGGGCATTCTAGGCTTGGATGAGGTGTTGATGGGCGGGCTCCCGCGCAACAACAACCTGATCGTCGAGGGAGCGCCGGGCTCCGGCAAGACAACGCTGGGACTGGGTTTCATCTATGCGGGCGCGGCCCATTACGGCGAGCCCGGCGCAATTATTTCGTTCGAGCTCGACCCGCAGAAGCTGCTGCGCGACGCCGCCGGCTTCAACTGGCCGATGCAGGAGCTGATCGACGCGGGCACGATCAAGATTATCCAGACCAGCCCGGCGGTCTTGCTGAACGAGTTCCGCACGTCCGACGGCGTTCTGACCAGCGTGCTGCAGGAACTTGGCGCCAAGCGCCTGCTGATCGACGGCCTGACCCCAATCCGCCTGTATGCCGAACGACACGACATTCCCTTCCGCGAAGACGTCCACTTGCTGATCGAGGGCCTGACCCGCCTGGGCGTGACCACCATGGTCACCGCCGAGCAGGACGAAGGGACCAACGGCGTTTATCCGCACGAACGCTTCGTGTTCGACACGATCATTTCGCTGACCCGCGAAGAACAACACCGGCGCGTGCACCGCCGCCTGACCGTGCTCAAGTCGCGCGGCCAGGAATTCATCGGCGGCAGCCACACGATGCGCATCGAAAAGGACGTCGGCATCCACGTCTACCGCCGCGCCCAGTCGCGCCCGGTCACCTCGGACGACCAGCCAACCTCCAGCGAGCGCCTGTCGACCGGGTCCCGGGCCATCGACAGCATGATGGACGGCGGCATCTATCAAGGCTCGGTGACGATGGTCACCGGCATTTCCGGCACCGGCAAGACGGTGTTCGGCGTGCAGTTCCTGACCTCCGCCATCAAGGCCGGCCACAAGACCTTGCTGGTGAGCCTGGACGAGCACCCGCGCCAGCTGATGCGCAACGCCGCTTCGCTGGGCTTCGACATCGCAGGCCAGGTCGAGGCCGGCAACCTGTTCATCCATTACGAGTCGCCGCTCGAGCTCGAACTGGATGTGCACTTCGACCTCATCATCAAGCTGGTCGAAGAGCACGGCATCGACTGCGTGGTGTTCGATTCGGTGGCGGTCTACGAAATGTCCAGCCGCGACGAGGTGGCCGACTACCTGTACGCGCTGGCGACCTTCGTCAAGGACCGCCTGGCGACCATCCTGTTCAATTACGAGAGCCCCGAACTGCTGGGAATCTCGCAGATCAGCGAAGACCTCAAGGGTTCCCACCTGGTCGATAACATCATCCTGCTCAACTACGTCGAAATCTCGACCCAGCTGCGCCGCGCGATCGCCGTGCCGAAAGTGCGCGGCAGCCGCAACCCGCAAGTTACGCGCGAATACGTGATCGGCGAGGGCGGCCTGCTGCTGGTGGACGACGAAGCCGCGGCCGAGGACCCGGGGACAGTGCCGCAGCTGCCGTTCTCGTCCTACTACGGCCTGCTGTCGCGTTCGCCTTCGCGCACCAGCCCGAGCATCGAGGTGGCAGTCGCGCAAGGAAAGGAACTGCCGGATTCGGCCGAATTGCCTGTAGAACCAGCCTCGTGATCCGCGTTCATGCAAACGGCGAAACCGTCATCGACTGGGAAGACTGGTCGGCGCCGTTGCGCCAGTTTGCACACGCGTCGGGGCTGGTGGTATCGGCCTACGATGCCCACGCCAGGCGCCAGATCGGACCGCTGCATTCGTCGCGCACCGCGGCCTTGCTGGCCGGTTCCACCCTGTGGCGCGAAGGCGGCGCCGGCGCCCTGCTGGAACAGGAACTGGCGATCCAGGTGCTGGACCACGGCGCCGCCGTGGCCGCTTCCTTCTGCGATGCCTTGCGCGTTTGCGCGATGCCGCTCACGCGCTTCGGCAAGACCTATGGCGTGGTGGTGTACGGCTGGACGTTGAGCGACTTCAGCTCGCCGATGGCGTGCGACCGCATCGCGCGCCAGGTCGGCCTGCTCGGCCATGCCTTGTGGGGCGAGGTGCGGCTCGAGTCGCCGGTGTCCGACGCCCGCATGGCGGTGCTGACGGCCTTGCTGCGCACCCTGGTCGATTCGTCCGACCGCCACCGCGAGGCAATTGCCGAGGTTAACCGGGTCAACCGCGCCCGCGAACAATTTCTCGCGACCGTGTCGCACGAAATGCGCACGCCGCTGGCGGCGTTGTCGCTGCGCCTCGAGCTGATGCAGCGGACCATGCCGGACCTGCCCGACGCCGCCAAGGCCAGCATCGGCATGATGCGCAAGCACGTGGCCCAGGAAACCCTGATGGTGAACGACCTGATCGACGCCTCGCGCACCCTGACCGGGCAGATGTCGATCGAACGCAAGCCGGTGTCATTGGGACAGGTGCTGCACGACGCGGTATCGACCGTCGAAATCAACGCCCATCACAAGCAGATCACCTTGCAGGTCACGCCGGCCGACTACGCCGAGCGCGTGATCATCGAGGCGGATGGCCAGCGCCTCCAGCAGGTGGTGTGGAACCTGCTGCTCAATGCCGTGAAGTTCACTCCCGAAGGCGGACGCATCGCGCTGAATGTTCGCCAGGAGCCACGGCACGCGGTGATCGACGTCATCGATTCGGGACAGGGCATCGAAGCCCACGACCTGCCGCACGTGTTTGGCGCATTCAACCTGCAGAAACAGGGCAACGACACCGGCCTCGGGCTGGGACTCTACATCGCCAGGCACATCGTCGAACTGCACGGCGGCACCATCACCGTCACCAGCCTTGGGCTCGGCCACGGCGCCACGTTCTCGATCCGCCTGCCGCTGGCCGCCGCGTGACGCGGCCATACCTGTTGCCTCCCTCGTAATTCGTTGTGATCGCGCAAAGCGCGCAACGGCTGAGCCTGCCCGCTTTTTGCGGCCCGGCAAATACACCAATCCTGCCTCATCCAATATGCCAGAGAGCCCGGCGCGTTCCGCGCGGCCTCCTGACGATTGGAGACGGATATGACGATCAACATGACCCCTGTGGCTGCGGCGATCTGCGCGCTGGCCGTAATGAGCGGCGCCCCCGCGCGCGCCGCTCCACCGATGATGGGCGCGCCGACCAGCGTCGACGCGCAGGCGCTGGTCGCCAAGCTGGCTGCGCACCGCTCGCTGCAAGGGCTCGACGCCGACCATGGCTACGTCGTCACCAACCAGCATCCCGGCGTCGAGGGCACCACCGTGGCGCGCGCCAGCCACACCTACAAGGGCGTGCGCGTGTTCGGCTCCGAATCGGTGGTGCTGGTCAACGCGGCCGGACAGATCCTCAACGAATCGGTGTCCGACCGCCGCCTGTTCCTCGGGCGCGGGCCGGCCAACAAGCTGGGCGCCGTCACCGCCAACTTCAGCGTCAGGCCGGCCATCACCCCGCAAGCGGCGATCGCCGTGGCGGTGAAATCGACGGCGCCTCAGGGCAAGCCGCTGGTGGCGCCGACGGCCGAACTGATCGTCTACCCGATCGTCAGGACCGCGCGCGTGCCGGCCGCCCTCAGCAAGCCGGAAGCGGACCTGAATGCCTTCGATGTCGAGGAGGTGGTGGCCGGCTACGCGCTGGCGTACCTGGTGCGCACGCGGATGGTGGTCGGCAACCAGCCGTACTATCACGACAGCGTGGTCGGCGCGCGCGACGGGCGCATCATCAACCAGTGGAGCATGTTGCAGACCACAGCGGCCGGCGTGGGCAACAGCCAGTACAACGGCGTGGTGCCGCTGTCGACCACGCAGCAGGGCGATACCTTCAAGCTGGTCGATCCGCTGCGCGGCAAGGGCGGCCTGCACGGCGGCATGGCCATTACCAACGCCAACCACGGCACCTCGGCCGGCGAACTGTATGCGCACTGGAGCAATACCTGGGGCGACGGCAAGCAGTTCGTCGAGGGCGGCAGCACCACCGGCGCCAACGGCCAGACCGCCGCGGTCAACGCGATGTGGGGGCTGATGAACACCTACGACATGCTGAAGAACACGCTCGGCTGGCAGTCGCTCGACGGCCAGAACAATGCGACCTACATCGCGGTGCACGTGAACACGGCCTACGACAACGCCTACTACAGCGATACCTGCAAATGCATGTTCATCGGCGACGGCTCCAGCTTCAACAACCTGGGCTCGCTCGACGTGGTCGGCCACGAGATGGGCCACGGCGTCACCGCCGCCACCTCCAAGCTGCTGTACTTCGCCGAGTCGGGCGGGCTGAACGAGTCGGCGTCCGATATCAGCGGCGAAATGGTGGAGGCGTATGCGCGCGCCGGCGGCACCGGCGAGGAGATTCCGGCCAGGGGCAACGACTGGATGATGGGTACGGAAATCAGCAAGAGCAACACGCCGCTGCGCTGGATGTTCAAGCCGAGCAAGGACGGCAGCAGCCCGGATGCGTGGAGCAGCAGCCTGAAGCGGATCGACGTCCACTACAGCAGCGGCCCGAACAACCGGATGTTCTTTTTCCTGTCGCAGGGATCGAATGCCGACAAGGGCAGCGAACACTACAGCAAGTACCTGGTGAAAGAGCCGCTCGGGATGACCGGCATCGGCAGCGACAAGGCTTACCGCATCTGGTTCAAGGCGCTGACCACCAAGTTCACGGCGGTCACCAACTACGCCGACGCGCGCAACAAGGTGCTGGCGGCGGCGCAGGAACTGTATGGCATGGACAGCAAGGAAGCCGTCGCCGTGCAGCGTGCCTACGCGGCCATCAACGTCGGCCCGGACGTCAGCGAGTAGGCGCCGCCGCCACCGGCGTGGAAGCGGGAGCCGGCTCGCCCATCAGCGGGTAAGGGTTGACCGGGGCTCCCTTCCACCACTGCTTTTCCGCCGTCAGTTCGAACACCGCGAAGTGCAGGTGCGGGCCGTTCGGATCGGAGTTGCCGGTCACGCCCACGTAACCCACCAGGTCGCCGCGCTTGAGGACATCGCCTTCCTTGATGCCATCGGCGTAGCGGTCCAGGTGCGCGTAGTAATAGGCGTAGGACTCGCTCGGGTCGAACTGGTAGACCGTCAGGCCGCCTTGCTTGCTGTTGAACAGCTTGGCCACTTTCCCGTCAGCCGTGGCGAACACCTTGGCGCCCTTGGGCGCCAAGATGTCGAGCGCCTCGTGGGTCCGCTCGGTTCCGCGCGTCTGGTTGTAGGTGTCGGACAGGTCGGACGCCTTGATCCCTTCGACCGGGATCATCAGCTTTGGCGTCGCGGTGGACGTGACGCCATCGACCTTGGCGATCGCCGGCACTTCCGATGGCGCAGGGCGGATCGGCAGGTCGGCCTCGGTCAGGTCGGGCGGCACGTCAGGCGCGCCCGGCAGCGCCGCTGCCGTTGGGGCAGGCGCCGCCGGTGCGGTGATGGCGGAAGGGACGACGACCGGCGGCGGGGGCGCTTCCGTGCCCACCTTGCGCAAGTAGATGAACAAGGCGATCACGCCCAGCAGGGTGCCACCGATAAACGTCAGGATCCACTTCATTTGTCGTCACTCCACGTAGTTTGGCTTACTCTTGCAATTCGACTGCGGTGCCCGCTGCGACCGACTCGCCCAGAGCAGCGACGCTCCAGTTGGTCAGGCGGATGCAGCCGTGCGACTGGGTCTTGCCGATGGTGCCGGGAACCGGGGTTCCGTGGATGCCGTAATGCTCCTTCGACAGGTCGATCCAGGCCACGCCGACCGGGTTGTTCGGGCCGGGCTGGATCTTGGCCTTCTTGTCGCCCGGCTCCGCATCCCAGAACAGCTTCGGGTTGTAGTGGTAGACCGGATTCTTCGAAATGCCGTTCACTTTCCAGGTGCCGACCGGCAGCGGGTCGTTTTCACTGCCGGTCGAGACCGGATACTGGGCGATGACTTTGCCGGCGGTATCGAACAGGGTCAGGGTGCGGTCGGTCTTGTCGACCACGATCTTGCCGGCCTTCGGCAATGGCGCCAGGCCGGTTACGTTAGGCACGACGATCTGCTCGCCGGCGCGGAACTCCTTGCCCGGGTTCAGGCGCGCCAGCAGTTTCGGGCTGGCGTGGAATTTTTCCCCGATGGCTTCGGCGGCGCTGGCAAACCCGAGGGTGGTCAGCTTGGCCTTGTCGGCCATTTCTTCCGGAATCGCCTGGAACGGGCCGGCGACATCGGCGTCGGTCAGCGTGTAGTTGACCAGCGCGGGCGCCGTGTCGGTGTTGAGCGCATCCCAGGTCCTGGTGTCGATCATGCCGGTAGGCTGCAGGCCGCGGGCGCGCTGGAAGCCCGACAGCGCCTGGCGCATGTTGGAGCCGTAGGCGCCGTCGATTTCACCGGACGAGAACTGTGCACGGTCGAGCAGGACCTGTGCGCGCAGCATGACCGCTGTGGGTTGCTTTGCCTTGCTGGCCAGCTTGCCGGCGGAATTGACCGCTTCCACCGTCAGGCCGGGAGCAGGCGCGGCAGGGGCTGCGTACGAAGTGGACAGTGCTGCCGCGCTGGCGATGGCGGCGGCGATGTGTGCAAATTTATTCATGGGGCTCCTTAACTCAATATGATGCGATGAGACAAGAGTAGTGCCACGAGAACATCAGGGTCTGTGCGGTAGCGTACTCATCGTTGGAATCCCATATGTCTTAGCGTTCGAGGGCCGCGCGGATCACCGGCAACACGAGTTTCCATGCCGGCGAGGTGGCCGCGACTTCGTCGTAGTGGCTGGCGCCCGGCAGGATCAGCACCTCGGCCTGGTCGCCGGCCTTGCGCGCGCGCGCCGCGTAATCGTGCGCGGCGCGCGGCGGCGAGATCGTGTCGAGCTCGCCGGTGACGAGCACCGTGCGGCTGCCGTTCGGCATCAGCTCGGCGGCATTGGTGTCGACGAACACATCGGGACGGGCGGCGCTTGGCAGGCCTGCCAGTTCGACGGTGTCGCGCCCGCAGCTCGACTTGATCAGGTCCTTCTCGTTGCGCAGGTCGGCCAGGCCGCCCAGGCTGATGATCTCGCGCACCGGCAGCGGGTTCGGATGGAACAGCGGACTCGATGCCGGAATCCGGCCGCGCCCGGCAATCCACTGCACCAGCTGGCCGCCGGCCGAGTGGCCCATGGCGACGATGCGGCTGGTGTCGAGCTGGTACTTGCCTGCCTCGGCGTCCAGCTTGTCGAGCGCCGCGTTCATGTCCTGGTAGGTGCCGGGATAGCCGCCGCCTTCTTCATCGGAGCGGCGGTATTCGACATTCCACACCGCGATCCCTTCGGCCGCCAGCGCGCCGGCCACGTTGCGCATCTGCTCGATGCCGCCGAACTTGATCGTCCAGCAGCCGCCATGCACCAGCACCGCCACCGGGAACGGTCCCTTGCCCTCGGGCCGGAACAGCTCGGCGAACTGCGACGGCGCGCTGCCGTAGGCGATGCGCGCCGTCGGCGCCGGGCCGGACAACTTCAGGTAGTCGTCCAGGGTCATCGGGGCGGCGACGGCCGCGCTGGAGAACAGGAGGGCGGGAAGCAGGGCGCGCAGGCGGTCGGTCATCGGGCTTTTCCAGGTTTTGAAAGGTGCTGAACTATACCCAGATTCGTGGCAAAAGTGAAAGCCGCGGCATGCCGTGGCAAGGCCGCGCACGATTGGATGGGGCGTACCGACCGTTCAGATCTTCCATGCTAAGGTGACAAAAACGTGCCTGCAGTGCGGCGCGGTTTCAATTTTCAGTCACTTGCAACGAGGAGTGCATCATGACCCAGAATAAATCGGACACCCAGAACAAGCAATCGGCCCATGAGTCGGAAGCGGATGCAGCGACGAAGCAGGCCGGCGTCACCGACAAGAGCAGCCATGACCACATGAGCCGCGAAAAGGCCGGCAAGAACGAAGGCGCCGGCGGCGGCGCCAAGCAGAAGCACAACCACAAGTAGTCACAAGGGCAGGTCGAGCTGGGCCGCCCGGTGCGGCCCCTCGCTGGCCGACCGCCCAAGCTCGCGGCTGACCGCATGCCATTCGAACTCATCCGGACCAAGCGCCACCGAGCGCACCAGTCGCTCGGCCGCATCGGCCGACAGGACGGGGTCGAGCCACAGCCTGGCGTCCGCGGCCGACAGCACCACCGGGCGGCGGTCGTGCACATCGACCATGCCGCCTTCGGCGTCCGCGGTGACGATCACGAAGCCGGTCTCGCAGGCATTTTCGCGGCACGGCCCGGTAGCGGCGATCGCCGCCAGGAACAGCGGCGCGCGCGACTTCAGGTGGATATGCCAGGGCTGTTTGTTGCCCTTTTCGCCGGTCCACTCGTACCAGCCGTCGGCAGGGATGATGGCGCGGCCGGTGCGCACCAGCGGCGACCAGTAGCGGTTCGCAATTTTCTCGATGCGCGCGTTGATCGCGATCGGCACCTTGCCGACCGCCCACGAGGCGCGGTAGCCCCAGAACCAGTCGTCGATGACGAGCTGGTCGTCGACGATGCGCATCAAGGGACGGTAAGTGCCCGGCGACGCGTTATCGCTGGGCGCCGCCTGGCTGGCCGCGAACGGGTTCGATTGCGGCCATTGCATGGCGGCGAGGTATTCACTGGCGCTGTGGCTTTGGTCGAGGCGTCCGCACATGCGGGATCCGTTTGCAAGAAGTCGGTAAGGCGAAACGATACCCGAAAACCGCGCGTGGGAAAACCGCGCGCGGTTTTCGGGACAGACTCGATGTTGATTTTCGATAAGAACGTGGCTGCGCGCTTTGCTACGATTCTTCTTCCCTTGAAAGGCAGACCATGAGCGAGACTTTCGCGCAGCATGCGCATTCGACACCCGATCCGGACGCCCCGCCGGAGCCGAAGCCAACCCCGGTGCCGGACGATGTCCCGGCGCCGACCAATGCGCCGGTCGAGGAGCCCAGGTTCCCCGAGCCGCCGATCAAGGCAGGCTGATACGGGAGCGCGTTCAGCCGCGCTGCTGCGCGGTGCCGCCGTCTTTCGGCGCGTCGGCATCGCCGCCCGGGCCTGAAGGCGGCAGCGGCGGGATCTGGCGGATCATTTCTTCGGTTTCGGCGTGGCCCGGCGATTTTTCACCGCTGCCGATATCGGCTTCCTCGGTCATCGGGCGTGCGGCGGCGGGATCGGATGTTGGCGTGCTGGCGTTCATGGGGACTCCGGTGCAAGTGTTGTATTTGAGTCCATCGTAGCAGCCGCGACCCGGGTCCGGCGCGCAGTAGGGCCGCGTGCAATTGTGTTGCTTCTGGGCTATAAATATTGTTATTTGTGTTCGGCGTCACACGGGAATTTCCCGGCCCATTTTTATAATGAATCATCATTCATTCATAGTGCTGGGGGAGAATATGATGGGCAATTCCTTACACAACAAGATCTACCTCGGGCGCACCTCAGTGCTCGGATCGGCGCGCTGGCGCGCGGCGCTCGTGCTGGGCGCATTCTTCGGCGTCGGCTTCGCATGGCTGGCGCTGCGGGCCCTGCGCTAGCCGCCGGCGCCGTTTCGGCTTGCCGCGCACCCGCTGCGCGGTTACCATGTGGGCCGCCTGGCTTACTTGGATATTGCTGCAATGAAGAATGAAAAACTGACCACCGACGAATACGACGCGCTCGACTTTATCCGCCGCGGCGCCTCGCATGACCGGGTCAATGCCTGCGTCGGGCGTAACGCCAAGCGCCTGTCGGGCATCAAGCTGATCAAGTATGAGCGCCACGGCGGCAAGGTGCAGCTGACCGAGAAGGGCGAGGAAGTGCTGTTCCTGCGCCGCTGCGTCGAGACCTTGCGCGCGCTGGCCGCCGATCCGGCCGCTGCCGTCGATGGCGATGTCCAGCTGTTTCTCGGCAAAAAATCGCACATCGCGCCGCGCGAAGAAGGCGGCTTCACGCTGACCGACAAGGGCCGCGAATCGCTGGCCGACATCGACGCCCAGGCTTGAACGCCTCGGCGGATAGAAAACCCCCCCGACAAAAAAAGACGCCGGGACCTGCTCCTTGTCGGAGCCGGTCCCGGCGTCTTTCTTCCTAAGCCGGTTTTAGTGCTTGCGCTTGACCGGGTAGGCCAGGGCGCGGATCGCTACCTCGGGCGGGACATTCATCGCCGACAGGAATTCTGCCGCCTTCTGAAGCCCCAGCGTCGGTATTGCCGCTATTGCCTGGTTCACTACGTCGCGGGTGCGAAAATCAGTACGGATATGCGCGCCGACTTCTTCAGCCACGCCGTTACTGTTCATCTCTGAGCTCATGTCGTTCCGTTTTGGTCTTGCTCGCGTTGCACTTCGGCGTCAGCCTCCGTGACATGGCGTGATTGTACGCAAACGATGTCGATGTGACCACAATAATATTAACTAAATAAAGCGTTTTCCCCGTTTATTTTAGTTCGCTCCCGCCGTCAGCAGAATTTTGTCATCCGCCAGCTGATTGTGCTCGCGCAAAAGGAGTTCAAATTCCAGCGCGGGCAGCGGACGGCTGACGTAATAACCCTGCATTTCGTCGCAGCCGTGGCGGCGCAGGTAGTCGAGTTGTTCTTCGGTTTCGACCCCTTCGGCGATCACCGACAGCTTCAGGTTATGCGCCAGGTTGATGATCGACGCGACCAGCGCGGCGTCGCTGGCGTCGCGCGTGATGTTGGTGACGAACGAGCGGTCGATCTTCAGCACGTCGATCGGGAAGCGCGACAGGTAGGACAGGCTGGAGTAGCCGGTGCCGAAATCGTCGATCGACAGGTTGACGCCGATCGCCTTCATATTGTGCAGCAGTTCGACCGCCAAGGTCACGTCGCTCATGAACAGGCTTTCGGTCAGTTCGATTTCCAGGCAGTTGGCATCGAGCCCGCTTTCGTCCAGCACCGCGCTGATGTTGTCGAGCAGGTCAGGCGAGCCGAACTGGCGCGCCGACAGGTTCACGGCGACCCGCAGGTGGCCCATGCCGGCATCCTGCCAGGCGCGGTTCTGCAGGCAGGCGGTGCGCATCACCCAGGCGCCGATCGGGACGATCAGGCCGATGTCCTCGGCCACGCTGATGAAGCGCATCGGCGGCACCATGCCCAGCTCCGGGTGCTGCCAGCGGATCAGCGCCTCCATGCCGACGATCTTGCCGCTGGCCAGGTCGACCTGCGGCTGGTAGTGCAGCACGAATTCGTCGCGCTCGAGCGCCTTGCGCAGCGCGCTCTCGATGCGCACGCGCTCCTGCGCCTCGTCGTTCATGGCCGGCGTGTAGAACTGGAAGTTGTTGCGGCCGAGCTTCTTGGCGCTGTACATCGCGATGTCGGCGTGCTCGATCAGGCTGTCGGCCAGCGCGCCGGCGGTCGGGTAGACCGCCACGCCGATACTGCAGGTCACCGAATACTCCTTGGTGCCGAGCAGGACCGGCTGGGCCACGGAGTCCATCAATTGCTGCACCAGTTGCGGGCCGAGCCGCTGGCCGGGGTGCTGGCTCATGATGACGACGAACTCGTCGCCGGACAGGCGCGCCACGGTGTCGTCGTCGTGCAGCGCCGAGCGCAGGCGCGCGGCGATCGTCATCAGGAGCACGTCGCCAGCCTTGTGGCCCATGCTGTCGTTGACATACTTGAAGCGGTCGAGGTCGATCAGCAAGACCCACAGCGGCTCGCCGCTGCGTTCGGAGTCGCCGATCGCCACGCCCAGGCGGTCCTGCAGCAGGCTGCGGCTTGGCAGCCCGGTCAGGACGTCATGCTGGGCGATGTGGTGGATGCGCTGTTCGCTGACCGAGCGCGCGAGGGCGTCCTCGGCGATGCACTGGTTGGCGCGCGCGAGTTCGGCGCTGCGCAGGTCGAGCTGTTGCTGCAGGCGGTTGGCGCGCTGCGCCAGCACCCGGATCGTCGCGACGGCGCCGGCGGCAAGCGCGATCGCCACCCACAGCAGGATCAGCGAAACCTGGCCGGCGTCCGGCAAACCGGCGGCGGCAAGCGGCGTCGCGGCGGTGGCGGCTTTGGCAGCGAAGGCCGGGACCGCTACGGCAGCGAACGAAAATGGCAGGCGGCGACGCAGCAAATCCTGTTTCCTAAGGTGCGAAAGGGACGAGTCCGTCCGGGTTGTCATCAGCGTGCATCAGTGTGTCACAGAAACAGTGCTCATCGCAAACTTTATTGTTGGGCGATTACTTCAAATGTGCGCAAGGAAACGAACCACGGCGCGCGCCAGCAGGCGGTTCAGCCAGCCGGCGCCCAGCCCGTCCCGGCGCGCCACCAGGCGCTGGACGGTCAGCGCGCGCGGCGCCGCGCCGCCGAGTGGCGCCTTGACCGCAAACAGGATGCGGTTGTTGCCCGCGACCTTGTCGAAGCGGCACACGCGGTCGTCGAACATCAGGCGCAGCCGTTCGAACATGGCGCGGTAGTGCGGGTCGTAGCTGAACATATTGGCGGCCATCACGCCGCCGTCGCGCAGCGCGCGCCGGCAGTCGCCGTAGAAGCGCGCGCTGCCCAGCACCGGCGGCAGGCCGCCGGCGTCGAACCCGTCCACCACCAGCACGTCGACGGTGGCCGGCATGCAGGCCAGGTAGCTGGCGGCGTCGGCGTGCACCACCTCGAAGCGGGCGTCGTCGGCCGGCACGTGGAACTGTTCGCGCAGGGCGATCACGTCGGCACGCAGTTCGACCACCGTGATGCGGGCCTGCGGGAAATGGCGGTAGCAGAACTTGGCCAGCGATCCGCCGCCCAGCCCGACCATCAGGATGTGGCGCGGGCGCGGCACGAACAAGGCGAAGCACATGATCGCGCGGCAGTAGGCCAGCACCAGGGCGTCCGGATCGGACAGCCGCATCTCGCTTTGCACCTCGCCGGGGGCGAATTCGAGGGTGCGGCGGTCGCCGCGGGTAGCGACGATGGGCGTGGCGGCGTCGAGCGGATATTCCGGTGGCTGCATGGCAAAGGATACCTTGTTGATAAGCATTGGTTTCTGATAAGCTCTGCGGGCAGCCACTCGGAGACGCCATGTTCTTAGATCATCCTACCATTACCGCGACCAACAGCATGACCGAACCGGACCGCATCGAGCGGCTGACGCGCGTGTACGGTTATGTCATGGCGCTGGCCGACGCCGGCGGGAATGCGGAATTTGTGGAGAAGTTCACCCAGCTGCATGACCACAAGGGCACCCTGATCGTGTTCTGGAACCTGGCCCCGAGCGATGCCGAGCGCGATTACTTCGCCCAGGCCTGGGCCAGCAAGATCGGCGACGGCAGCACCAGCGTCGAACACGAAATCTGACCCAGGCCGGCGCCGATGGACATCACCACGATGGTCTTCGTGCTCGCGCTGGGCAACCTGGCCCTGTGCGCGGCACTCTTCTTCTTCGAATTCGGCAGCCGCAAGGCGCCGTCGCTGTCGACCTGGGCGATCTCGCGCCAGTGCCAGGCAGCCGGCTGGCTGCTGCTGTACTTCCGCGGCAGCGGCGTCGCCCCCGACCTGGTGTCGATCCCGATCGGCTACGGCCTGCTGTTCGCCGGCGTCGCGCTGGAGGCGGGCAGCCTGTGGGAAGTGGCCGGCCGCCCGCGCTGGCGCCGCTATGTCTATCCGCTGCTGGGCGCATCGATCGCCGCCTTCCTGGCGTGCTACGCGATCGACCAGATCGGGCTGCGCGTGGTGGCCAGCTCGCTGATCCTGGGCGGCTTCTACCTGCTCGGCGCGGCCGCGCTGGCGCTGGGCTGGCGCAACGGCAGCATGCTGCGCCGCTTCCTGGTCGTCTCACTGGCGCTGCTGTCGCTGCTGGTGGCGGCGCGCGCCATCCTGGCGCTGACCATGCCGGGAGGCTGGGGCTGGATCAGCAATGCGCTGGTGCAGGCGCTGTCCTCGGGCGCGTTCGTGCTGCTGATGCTGCTGACGGCGTTCGGCTACCTGCTGCTGTCGCGCGAACAGCTGCAGCAGGAACTCGAGCGGCTCGAAATGACCGATCCGCTCACCGATGCGCCCAACCGGCGCGGCTTCTTCAACCTGCTGGCGCCATGGATGGCGCTGGCGCGCCGTCCCGGCCAGCCCACCGCGGTGGTGCTGCTCGACCTCGATCAGTTCAAGCGCATCAACGACGGCTACGGCCATCCGGCCGGCGACGTGGTGCTGCGCACCATGGTCGATACCTGCAAGCGCCAGCTGCGCGACAGCGACATCCTCGGCCGCATGGCCGGCGTCGAATTCGCGCTGCTGCTGCCGCGCACCGACCTGCTCGACGCGCTGCTGGTGTCCGAACGGATCCGCCGCGCGATCGAAGCCACGCCGGTCAAGACCGAGCGCGCGATAATCAAGATGACGGCCAGCTTCGGCGTCACCACCATCCGCCCCGAAGACACCACGGTCAGCCTGTTCCAGCGCGCCGACGAAGCGCTGCGCGCGGCCAAGCAGGGCGGCCGCAACAAGGTGGTGCAGGCCGTTACGCCGGTCGTGCCGGAAGCCTGGGTGCCGCCGGCGTCATAAGGGCGTCACATTGCCCGGCTATCGTGTTACGATTTTCACGGCCCGGTGCCCTTGATGACAATAAGCGAAACAGAGGCTCGCATGTATGCTGCCGTTGATTTGGGTTCCAACAGTTTTCGCCTGTCGATCGGCAGGCATGACGGCGAGACCATCCGCGTGCTCAAAAGCGTGCGCGAGCCGATCCGCCTTGCCGCGGGCCTCGATGCCAGCGGCGACCTGACCGAAGCGGCGAAGCAGGCGGCGCTTGCCTGCCTGGCCAATTTCCGCGTCGCGCTGGCGGCCTACCGCTTCGACGCGGTGCGCGTGGTGGCCACCTCCGCGATGCGCGTGGCGCGCAACGGCCAGGCGTTTTTACCCGAACTTGAACAGGCCATCGGCCACCCGATCGAGATCATCTCAGGCGAGGAAGAAGGGCGCCTGATCTATATGGGCGTGGCCAGTTCGCTGTCGGCGCCGAAGGAGCGGCGCCTGGTGGTCGACATCGGCGGCGGCTCCACGGAACTGATCCTCGGGCGCGGCCTCGACATCGAGCGGGTCGAATCGTTCAGCGTCGGCACCGTCAAACAGAGCCTGTCGTTCTTCGCCGGCGGGCGCATCGACGCGGTCTCGTTCGAGCACGCGATCCTGTCGGCGCGCAGCCACTTCGAGGACGCCGCGCCGCCTTACCATCCGCATAACTGGAGCCAGGCCTACGGCTCGTCGGGCACAGTCCGCACGATCGCCGACGTCATCGCAAAGAACGAACTGGGCGACGGCCGGCTGACGCCGGCCGGCCTGGACGCGCTTAAAAAACGTTTCATCGAATTCGGCGACGTGTCGCGCATCGACATGCCCGGCCTGCGCGCGGACCGCGCCGGCACCATCATCGGCGGGCTGGCGATCCTGATCGCGCTGGTGGCGGAGCTGGGCATCGCCGAACTGGTGCCGGTCGAGGCGGGCCTGCGCATGGGCGTGATGTGGGACCTGTACCTGCGCTCGACGCAGCGCGACCGCCGCGACGAATCGGTGCGCATGCTGGCCACCCGTTTCCACGTCGACGAAGAGCGCGCGGCCCGCGTCGCGCAAGCGGCGGCGATGTTTTACACGCAGCTCAAGCCGGCCGATGACAGCCTCGCACGGCTGCTGTACTGGAGCGCGTGGATGCATGAAGTGGGCATGGTCGTGTCGCAGACCGGGGCCCACAAGCACGCCGCCTATATGGTCGAAAACGCCGACCTGCCTGGCTTCACGGCGGGCGAGCAGAAAACCATGAGCCGCCTGATCCTGGCGCAGAAGGGCAACCTGCGCAAGCTGGGCGGCGCGCAGTCGGCGCCTGATTTCGCCAAGGCGGTGCTGGCGCTGCGCTTCGCCATCCTGCTGATGCACGCGCGGATCGAACTGGCGCCCGGCCAGCTGCGCCTGCGCATGAAGAACCGCATCGACATCGAGGCCAGCCGCGATTTGCTCGCGGAACATCCAACCATCAGTTACTGGATAGAGAAAGAGCAGGAGTGGTGGGACGAAGTCGGGATCGATCTCGCCGTCAAACCGGTCCAGGCCATTCAGTAATACTGTTTCCGCGCGATTGTCTCGCACGGCCGACACTGCCTGTTTCAATTAATGATACAGGTCAAGTTTTCCTGTCCCGGACGCCCCGCACCAGCCAGTTTGGCGTATGTTGAACGAGTGAAATGCCCGTTCAGCGCGACGGCGCCGCTCCGGCCTCTTCCGAAAACAAAATAAATCGTATATATTGTTTTAACTATTCAGCGATGGAGAACCAATGAGCAAGCTAGCCCCTGCGAAACCCAACGGGCATCCGGTCGATGCCATCAACGCCGTGGCGCAAAAAGCCGCTGCGCGCCCGCTGCCGAAAGCGCCCGCGAAGGCCGTGGTAAAAGCGGCGGCCAAGGCGCCTGCCAGGGTGTCAGCCAAGCCGGCTGCGAAAGCCCCGGCCAGGTCCGCCGCAAAAGCCTCCCCGGCCGCCGCGGCAAAGAAAACCGCCAAGCCGGTCGCAAAGGCAGCCGTAAAGCCAGCGGCAACCAGGGCGGCGTCGAAGCCGGCGCCGAAAGCGGCGGCCACACCGGCGCCGAAATCATCGGCCAGGGCGGCGCCGAAACCGGCCGAGGCGGCGCCCGAGCGCGAGAAAACCCGCAAGCCGAAGCTGGTGCGCGACAGTTTTACGATGCCGGAAGAGGAGTACGCCGTGCTGGCGCGAGTGAAGAAGGCCTGCCTGAAGGCTGGCTTCGAGATCAAGAAGAGCGAGTTGCTGCGCGTCGGCGTGGCGCTGATCCGCGAGATCGACATGGCCACGCTGAAGAGCGTGCTGGCCAGCCTGCCGCAACTGAAGACGGGGCGCCCGAAGAGCAGCTAAGGTGCGCGACAATGCGGACCGGCCGTTAGCGGCGGTTCGCAGCGCACAGCTAGTGCATCGACGCGTTCGACAGCTCCTTCAGCTCCTTGATGCTCATGTCCGATTTCTCGTGCATGCGCAGCAGGATGGTCGCGCCGACGGCCAGCTTGCGGTGGCGAATCTTGCTGATGATCGGCGGCTGGACTTCCAGCACCCGGCATAGCTCCGCGTCATTTTTCAGGTGCATTTTCTGGATCAGGGTGTCGAGCAGCTTGTTGGGCATAAAGCTCGACGGTTCCAGCGCCCGGGCGCGGTTCATCGCCTCGATCATTTCCAGTTTTCTCTGCCGTACGTTCATCGTACCCCTCCAATTAGCTCACATTGACAGGATTTTCCGAATTCCGCCCAACGTTGCCGATCGTTACTTTCGGTGAGAATTAATGCAGATCGGGTCGGAATAATGATACTACGTTAAGAATATATGCGCAGCATTGTTGACAAATTAAACCTGAGATTTGAACTAACTAGCGCACAACAGACGCTAACGTCAATCCAGAGCGTGTTAATACGAAGGTTTTGTCGGCTTTTTCGGCAGCGGCGTGGGAATGGGTGACCATGATCGCGGCGGCGCCGCTGGCCTTGATTTCGGCGCGCAGAAGGTCGAGGATGCCGGCCGCGGTGTCGGGGTCGAGGTTGCCGGTCGGCTCATCGGCCAGCACCAGCGCTGGCTTGTGCACCAGCGCGCGCGCGATCGCGACGCGCTGCATTTCGCCGCCGGACAGCTGGCGCGGAAAATCGCCGCCACGTCCACCCAGCCCGACCTTTTCAAGCATCCGCAGCGCGGCGCCGGCGTCGAGGCCATTGAGCAGCAGCGGCAGCGCGACGTTCTGCTGCAAGGTCAGGTGCGGCAGCACATGGAACGCCTGGAACACGAAGCCCATGCGGCTGCGCCGCAGCCGGGTCGCGGCGTCGTCGCCCAGCGCGGAGACCGGCGTGCCGTCCACCACCACCTGGCCGCTGTCCGGCGTGTCGAGCCCCGCGATCAGGTTCAGCAAGGTCGATTTGCCGACCCCGGATTCGCCCATGATGGCGACGAATTGGCCGGATGGGAAATGGTGCGACAGCGCGGCCAGCACCGCGCGCCCGTTGTAGGTCTTGGTGACGCTGATCAGGTCGAGCATGGCATGCCTAGCGGGTAAGGGCGCGGCGCAGCGCGAAGCTGGCGGCGTCGACCAGCGCGACCAGCACCAGCATCGCGAGGATCACGGTGGCGGCCTGCTGCATCTGGAACAGCGACAGGTGATACTTCAGCATCTGCCCAAGCCCGCCGGCGCCGACCACGCCCAGCACGGCGGCGGCGCGGATGTTGTTCTCCCAGCGGTACAGCGTGTACGACAGCATCTGCGGCAGCGCCTGCGGCAAGGTCGAATACAAGAAGGCGCTACCCGCCGCGGCGCCGTTGGCGCGCAGCGCGCGCTCCGGATTCGGCTCGGCGTTTTCCAGCACGTCGGCGAACAGCCGTCCCAGCACTCCCGACGTATGCGCGGCCAGCGCCAGCGTGCCTGCGAACGGGCCAAGGCCGGCGGCCACCAGGAGCAGCGACGCCCATACCAGTTCGGGTATCGAACGCAGGACGTTCAGGATGCCGCGCGCCGGCACGCGCAGCAGTTTGCCGAAGCGGCCTGCGGCCGGCATCGCCAGCGCGATGCCGCCGACGACCGCCAGCAGCGTGCCCAGCGCCGACATCGACAAAGTCTCCAGGGTCGCGGCCAGGGTTTTTTGGAGGAAGGGCAGTGCCGCTTCGGGGGGCGCGAAGCCGGCCAGGAACTCGCCGCTGCTGCGCACCGCATCGCTGGAAAACAGCGCGGCCCATTCCAGCGGCAAGGTCGCGAAACTGGCGGCCACCAGCACGGCCAGGCCGATCAGCAGCAGCAGCGTGGACAAGGAATGCCGTGGCGCCGGCGGCAGCGCGCGCCTCATGCGAGCCTCGTGCGCAGCATTTTCGACACCATGTCGGCGCAGGCGACCAGCAGGACGAACACGATCAGCATGGTCGCCACTTCGCCGCCCGCCATCATGCGCATCGATTCATCCATGCGCTGGCCGAGGCCGCCCGCGCCGACGAAACCCATGACGGCCGAGCCGCGGATCGCGCATTCCCAGCGGTACACGGTGTACGACACCAGCTCCGACGCCGACTCCGGAATCGCGCCATAGAGCAGGGCCGGCAGCCGCGCCGCGCCGCCGGCCAGCAGCGCGTCGGTGGCGCGGGCGTCGGCCGATTCGAGGATCTCGGCGTACACCTTGCCAAGCATGCCGCTGTAGGTGAGGGCGATCGCCAGCACGCCGGCGGTGGGGCCGAGGCCGACCAGGCGCACGAACAGCAGCGCCCACACCAGTTCCGGCACGCTGCGCAGCAGGACAAGGATCCAGCGCACCGACTGGCGCACGATGCGCGACGACATGCGCATGCGGCCGGTGCCCAGGCGCGAGACCGACAGGATTTCAGTGACCACCAGCGTGGCGGGAATGGCGGCCAGCAGCGCGAGCGCCAGGCCGGCGGTGGCGATCGCCACGGTCTGCCAGGTCTCGCGCAACACCATGGACAGGAACTCGGGATCATGCGCCGGCGTCAGGAACCCCGATGCGAAGTTCCACGCGGCCGTCAGGCTCTGCGGCTCGAACAGGGTCCACGGCTTGAATTCGGAATACACCAGCATCGGCCACAACAGGGCGAGGCAGGCGAGCGTGATCACGACGCGCGCGCGCCACGCCGGGTCCGGATGGAGGGTGGCTTGCCGCATGCGTTTCAGAAGCAGGCGCCGACCGCGAGCCGCTCGGGCGTTTCGTGCAGCGCCGGGCGCGCTGCCTCGGCCTGCTCGTTGCGGTACAAGGCGGCGATCATGTCGGCGCTGACCTCGTCGCGCGCGGCGTCGAACATCACCCGTCCGTCGCGCAGGCCGACGATGCGCGGGAAATTCGCCAGCGCCATGTCGACCTGGTGCAGGCTGCACACCAGCGTGGCGTTGCGCGAAGCCGCTTCCTGCTGCAAGGTGGTGAGGGTCATCTGCGACAGCGCCGGGTCGAGCGCCGACAGCGGTTCGTCGACCAGGAAAGCTTTGGCGTCAGACAGCAGCAGGCGCGCGAGGGCGCAGCGCTGGCGTTCACCGCCCGACAGGCGGTCGACGCGGGAATACAGTTTGTCGCCGAGGCCGAAACGTTCGAGCGCGTCGAACGCGGCGTCCGGGTCGAGCGGGCGGACCAGCGAGACCAGCGCCTGCCACAAGCTCCAGCGCGGCAGGCGGGCCGCCAGCACCGCGGTCACGACGCGCTGGCGCGGCGGCAGCGGCGGCGTTTGCGGCGCGAGGAACAGGCTGGCGCGCAGCTTGTGGCGGCTGGCTTCGGGCAGCGCCCACGGGTCTTCGCCGAACACGGCGAAGCCGCCGTGCGCAGGCCGGTGCGCGACCGCCAGCGTCGACAGCAGCGTGGTCTTGCCGGCGCCGGAAGGACCGATGATGGCGAGCTGCTCGCCCTGGGCGACGTCCAGGCCGATCTCGTGCAGCGCCACCGGCGCGTTGGGCGCCAGGTGCCGCACTGTCAGCTTGTCGAGCCTGAATGTCATGTGCGCGCCTTGCTTACTTCAGCAGGCCCGCGTTGCGTGCGGCCGCTTCGATCGTCGTGTAGTTGGCCGGGGTGGTCGGCACGAACTTCGTTGCGCGCTGCAGTGCGAGGATCTCCTTGCCTTCAGCCGTGGACGGGTCCAGCGCGAGGAAGGCGTCGGTGATCGTCTTTTTCAGGGCGGCGTTCATGTCGCTGCGCACCGACCAGTTGTAATCGTAGTACGAAGGGGTGGTGTAGAACACGCGCACCGCGGCTGGATCGACCTTGCGCTCGGCGACCAGCTTTTCCCATACCGAGATATTCAGCGCGCCCGCATCGACCTTGCCGCCGGCGACTGCCGCCACGGTGGCGTCATGCGCGCCGGAAAAGGCGATGCGCTTCATGTCGGTGTCCGGATTGATTTTCGCGGCCAGCAGGTAGGAGCGCGGCATCAGGTGGCCCGAGGTCGAGGACTCGGAACCGAAGCTGAAGGTCTTGCCCTTCAGGTCAGCCAGCTGCTTGATGTCGTTCGACGCGGTAATGAACACCGAACGGAATTTCTCGTCTTCGGCGCGCTGCACCAGCGGGGTGATCTTGCCGCCGCTGCGGGCGTTGGCCTGCACGAAGGTGAAGCCGCCGAACCAGACCATGTCCAGCTTGTTGTTGACCAGGCCTTCCACCGATGCCGCGTAGTCGGTCACCGGCGTGAACACCACTTTCAGGCCGGTGGCCTTGGCCAGGTATTCGCCGAGCGGCTTGAATTTGCGCTGCAGCTCAGTCGGCGCTTCATCCGGAATCGCCGACACGCGCAGCACGCCTGGCACGGCCTGGGCCGAGGCGGGCAGGGACGCGAACGTGAAGGCGGCTGCAAAGCCGGCGGCCAGCATGGTTTTCATGCTGCGAAATGCGGAGAACTGGGACATGGGGGGCCTTCTGTGATGGCTAGGGTGGTGGCACGTCGCCCGAAACGCTTCCTGCGCGGCGCGAAAAAATTGGATATTCAGCTATGATAACAAAATCACCAAGAACGCATCGGCCATACTGGGAATTCCATGCTGACACAATGCCAGACCGAAACACGCCCGCCGGTCGCCGGCATCCAGGCCGAGCTCAGCGCGGGCTTATGCGCCAGCCAGGCGAGCATCGCGCCGAAGTTCCTGTATGACCCGCTTGGCTCGAAACTGTTCGAGGCGATTTGCGAAGTGCCCGAATATTACCCGACGCGCACCGAAGCTGCCATCCTCGCCCGCCATGGCGCCGATATCGCGCGCGCAGTCGGCCCCGGAACGACCCTGATCGACCTTGGCGCCGGCAATTGCGCCAAGGCGGCCAGCCTGTTTCCGCTGCTGCATCCCGACCAGTATGTGGCCATCGACATCTCGTGGGATTTCCTGCAGGAGTCGCTGGCCCGCCTGCGCCAGCGCTTTCCGCACATTGAAATGACCGCGCTCGGGCAGGACTTCTCGGCCCGGCTCGACCTGCCGGCCAACATCAGCCCGGCGCGCCGCCTGTTTTTCTACCCGGGCTCCTCGATCGGCAATTTCACGCCCGACGAAGCGCGCTGCTTCCTGCGCCGCGCCCGCGCCCAGTGCGAAACCGACGGCGGCCTGCTGATCGGGATCGACCTGGTCAAGGATGAACAGACGCTGTCGGATGCCTACGACGACGCGCTTGGCGTGACCGCCGCATTCAACCTGAACGTGCTGCGCCACGTGAACCAGCTGCTCGGCGCCGACTTCGACGTGCGCGGCTGGCGCCACCAGGCTTTCTTCAACCGCCTTGAGGGCCGCATCGAAATGCACCTCGAGGCGCTGCGCGACATGCTTGTCCGCTGGCCGGGCGGATCGCGCAGCTTCGCGCGCGGCGACTGCATCCACACCGAGAACAGCTACAAGTACCGCATGAGCGCGGCCATCGGCCTGCTCGAACAGTCCGGCTTCCAGGCGACCAATACCTGGGTCGATCCCGATGAATGGTTTGCCGTCATCCATGCGCGCGCCATTGGACCCTGAGCTGCTGCGCCGCCGTTACGGCCAGGTCCGGCGCCGTTCGCTGGCGCTGGCCGAGCCGCTCTCGGACGAAGACTGCACCGTGCAGTCGATGCCGGACGCCAGCCCGGTCAAGTGGCACCTCGCGCACACCAGCTGGTTCTTCGAGACCTTCATCCTCGAACGCTTCGAAGCGGGCTTCCGGCCGTTCCATCCCGCCTTCCGCGTGCTGTTCAACTCGTATTACAACGGCATCGGCGCGAAACACCCGCGCGCACAGCGCGGGCTGGTGACGCGCCCCGGCATGGCGGCGGTGCGCGCCTATCGCCTCGATGTCGACGCGCGCATGCTGCGCCTGCTCGATAGCCGGGCAGGGGACGCAGCGCTGGCGGAGCTGGTCACGCTCGGGCTGGAACACGAACAGCAGCACCAGGAATTGATCCTCGCCGACGTCAAGCACCTGCTGGCGCAAAACCCGCTTTATCCGGCGTATGCCGACACCCCGCCGGCCCCGGCCACGGCCGTGCCGGCCCTCTCATGGCAAGGCTTCGGCGGCGGAATTGCCGGGATCGGCTATGCGGGCGACGGCTTCTGCTTCGACAACGAGCTGCCGCGCCACCAGCAATATGTGGCGCCGTTCGCACTGGCCAGCCGGCTGGTGACAAATGGCGAATACCTCGCCTTCGTCGACGCGGGCGGCTACCGCGACGCCGCCCTATGGCTGTCGGAAGGCTGGGACCAGGTCTGCGCCGGCACGCTCGGACACCCGCTGTACTGGCTGCGCGACCAGCACGGCGGATGGCGCGAATTCACGCTGCATGGCGACCATGCGCTGGACCCCGCGCTGCCGGTCACCCATGTGTCGCTGTATGAAGCCGACGCGTATGCGCGCTGGGCCGGCGCCCGACTGCCTACCGAAGCCGAGTGGGAGGTGGCGGCGGCATCCGGCGCCGGCGGCCTGCTCCAGATGGCCGGCCATTGCTGGCAGTGGACCAGCAGCAGTTACGCGCCTTACCCCGGCTATGCGCAGCAAGCGGGCGCCCTCGGCGAGTACAACGGAAAATTCATGATCAACCAGTATGTCCTGCGCGGTTCCTCGTGCGCCACGCCCGAAGGGCATGCGCGCGCCAGCTACCGCAACTTCTTCCCGGCCGGCGCGCGCTGGCAGTTCAGCGGCATCAGGCTCGCGCGATGACGTTCAGACGACTGGCGCCGATCCAGATCCTCAACCGGCGCGCCAACGCCTATATCCTCGCGCACCCGCTCGCGTTCACGCTGCAGGTGCTCAGGGGATTCCGCGCCAACCAGGGGCTGCTGCTGGCCGGCGCGGTGGCGTATTACGCGCTGCTGTCGATCGTCCCGTTCCTGATGCTGGTGGTGGTGGTGCTGTCGCACTTCATGGACCCTGTGGAGCTGCTGGCGACCTTGCAGCGTTACCTGGAATGGCTGCTGCCGGGCCAGTCGCGCGCGATTGTCGTGGAGGTGTCGAACTTCCTCGATGAGCGCGGCCTGATCACCGGCGTGCTTGGCGTGACGATGCTGTTTTTCAGTTCGCTGGCGTTCACGGTGCTGGAAAACGCGATGAGCATGATCTTCATCCACCGCGTGGCGATCCGGCGCCGCCACTTCTTTGTGTCGGCCATCCTGCCTTACTGCTACATCCTGGCGCTGGGCATCGGCGTGATGCTGGTGACACTGGTGGCCGGCACCTTGCAGGTGATGGGGGAAGAAGAGGTCAATTTCCTGGGCTGGCACTGGTCGCTGAGCGGCGTATCCGGCGTCCTTCTGTACCTGCTTGGCTTGTTCGGCGAGATCCTGTTGCTCACTTCGATCTACCTGGTGATGCCGGTGGGGCGGCTGTCGCTGTCGCACGCGCTGATCGGCGGGGTGACGGCGGCGCTGCTGTGGGAAGGGGCGCGCCATGTGCTGGTGTGGTACTTCTCGACGCTGTCGCAGGTCAATATCGTGTACGGCTCGATGACGACGGCGATCGTCGTCATGTTCAGCCTTGAAATCGGCGCCACCTTGCTGCTGCTTGGCGCCCAGGTGATCTCCGAGTACGAGCGGGTGGGGCGCAAGCAGCACGGCGAGCCCCAGCCCATGACCACCGGGCGCGCGTAAGGGCAGCTAAGTTCAGACGTCGACCACCATCGCGAAGCCGCCGTAGACCATGCGCTTGCCGTCGAACGGCATGTTCTCGGGCTTCATCCATTCGGCCATGCGCGGGTCTTTCATGACCTTGTCGTTGATCTCGTCGCGTTTGGCGCGCGACTCGTAGACGATCCACGAAAAGAACACCACCTCGCCATCTTCCAGGTTGACGCTTTGCGGGAATGAGGTCAGCTTGCCGGGCTTGACGTCGTCGCCCATGCACTCGCGGAATTCCAGCGCGCCCAGCTCGCGCCAGATCTTGCCGCAGGCGGTGGACATCTCTTTGTATCGCTCAATATTATCCTTCGCTACCGGGACCACGAAACCATCGACATACGGCATGACATTTCTCCTCGATCAGGGTTGATTGAGCTGCCAATATTACGCCTCTGCCCGGATGTTCGCTCACACGGTTGCGGTGTGCACGGTCACACGCGGTGCGCCCGGCGCCATGCGGCCGACCACGGCCGCATGGCCGAAGCCTTCGCGCGCGAACAGCGCCAGCACCTCGTCGACGCTGGACGGGTCGACCGATACCAGCAGGCCGCCCGAGGTTTGCGGATCGGTCAGCAGGGCTTGCTGGGCCGGGGTGATGCCGGCCGCCAGCGTGACGTCGCTGCCGTAGGCATCCCAGTTTCGGCCGGACGCGCCGGTAAAGAAGCCATCGCGCGCCAGTTGTTCTACACCCGGCAGCAAGGGGATGCTGGCCATGTCCAGTTGCGCTTCGAGACTGGCGCCGCGCGCCAGTTCGAGCAAGTGGCCGAGCAGGCCGAAGCCGGTGACGTCGGTCATCGCATGCACCCCGGCCATGTCGGCCAGCGCCTTGCCGGGCTTGTTCAGTTTGGTGGTGTTCTCGATCATGGCGGCGTAGCCATCCGCGTCCAGCGCGTCTTTCTTCAGCGCCGCCGACAGCACGCCAACGCCGAGCGGCTTGCCGAGGATGAGCACATCGCCCGCCTTGGCGTCGGCGTTGCGCTTGACCTTCGACGGATGCACCAGTCCCAGCACCACCAGGCCGTAGATCGGCTCGACCGAATCGATGGTGTGGCCGCCGGCGATCGGGATGCCGGCTTCGGCGCAGATCGACTCGCCGCCGCGGATGATCTGGCCGATCGTATCGAGCGGCAGCTTATTGACCGGCATGCCGACCAGCGCGAGCGCCATGATCGGCGTGCCGCCCATCGCGTACACGTCGGAGATCGCGTTGGTGGCGGCGATGCGGCCGAAGTCGAACGGATCGTCGACGATCGGCATGAAGAAGTCGGTGGTCGCGATCAGCGCCTGTTCGTCGTTGAGTTTGTAGACCGCGGCGTCGTCGGCGGTTTCGATGCCGACCAGCAGTTCCTTGGGCACCGGGAAGCCGGTGGAGTTCTTCAGGATTTCGGCCAGCACGCCGGGCGCGATCTTGCAGCCGCAGCCGCCGCCGTGGGAGAACGAAGTCAGTTTGATTTTTTGCTCTGGTGCTGTGCTCATGGGGATTTCCGTGTCATTAGTTGGCGCCGGCTGGCCGGGCAATCAGCAGATTATCCACCAAGTCGAGCACCGCCGCTTGCTCGGCCTCCGGCGCAAACAGCGCGGCGCGCGCCGCGCACTGGGCGTGCAGGCGCTCGCGGAAAGGCGGGTCCAGCATGCAGCGCTCCATCAGCGCGGCCAGCGCGGGCGCGTCGCCGACCGGGAAGTAGCCCTCGTAGCCGCTGCCCAGCATGCCGCGGTTGCCGTCGATGTCGCTGGCGAGCACCGGCACGCCGCTGGTGACGGCCTCGATGATCACGTTGGCGCCGCCTTCCATCAGCGATGCGATTACCATCGCGTCGCTGCAGGACAGCGCCATGCGGGCGGCGTCGTGGGCCAGGTTGCCCATCCACTGGTAGCGCGGATCCGCGGCCGCCGTGGCTTCGGCGGCCGTGCCGAGCTGCGGATCGAGCGCGCCGCCGATGTGGATGAAGCGCGCGTCCGGGTTGGCGGCCAGCTGCGCCGCGCGCATGAAGGTCAGCGGGTCTTTTTCGGGGCGCAGGTGGCCGATCATGGAGAACGTGAACTCACGGGCGCCGGGCGGCGGCGCCACATGCGGTAACGATGGCGCCGACTGCCAGATCACGCGCGCCTTCGAGCGATGTTCGGGCGGCAGCATCGCGACGCCCGCTTCCTGCAGCAGCACCAGGATGTCGGCGTGGGCGAGCGAGGCCTGGGCCGCTGGATCGTCGTGGATGTCGCGGTACAGGTCGGTGCCGGTGAGGACCAGCACGCGCGGACTGTCGGGATGGTCCTCGGCGAAGGCGGCCAGCACCGCGGCCGAGCGGCGCGCGTGCAGGGCGATCATCAGGTCGGGCGTGGCGCCGGTGACGGGCGTCCATGAGGCTGCGATGTTGACGTCGTAGCGGGGCGTCAGGAAGCGCGCCCACCGCATGGCAGTCTGCCAGTTGCCGTTATTTGCCTCGGCCATGGCCGGGCTGACGATGGTTACGCGTTGCACCGATGCCGCTCCCTCAAAAGTCGTTACAATCCTGCCATGAACCCAATCAATGCATCGTTCAGGCAGGCAAGGCCGCAACAGTTGTCCGACGCGCTGCAGTCTGCCCGAAATTATACGCTGCGGCTGTTCGATTGCCTTGCACAGGCCGGCTACGACCTGCCATCGCGCGTGCCGTACGTCGCCACCATCAATCCGCCCCTGTGGGAGCTCGGCCATATCGCCTGGTTCGCCGAGTGGTACATCCTGCGCCAGGCTGCCTCCAGTCATCCCGCCGACGCCGTTGGCAATTCGCTGCTGACGCGCGGCGATGACTGGTTCGATTCGAATACCGTGGGCCACCGCAGTCGCTGGACGCTCGACCTGCCCAATACCGGCTCGCTGAAAACGTACTGCAATGAGGTGCTCGACCGCGTGCTCGACAAGCTGTCGCGCGAAGCCAATGTGGACGCGGCGCTGTACCCCTACCGGCTGGTGCTGGCGCACGAGGACATGCATGGCGAGGCGCTGCTGCACGCGATGCAGCTGCTGGGCGTGGAGGCGCCGCCGGAGCTGGCGCGTGGCCGTAACGCTGCAGCCGCGCCGCGCGAGATCCACTATCCGGGCGGGACGATCCGGCTGGGCGGACCGCAGGATGGCGGCTTTGTGTTCGATAACGAGAAGGCGGCGCACGCCTGCTATGTACCGCCGTTCGCGATCGATGCGACCCTGGTGACGAACGACCAGTTCGCGGAGTTCGTGGCCGATGGCGGCTACCAGCGGGCAGGGTACTGGAGCAAAGCAGGGCAGGCGTGGCTGATGGGGCAGGAGCGTTCGGCGCCGCGCTACTGGCGGCGCGATCGCGGGCGCTGGCTGGCCAGCCGGTTTGGCCAGCTCCGGACGCTCGATCCGCACGAAGCGGTGCGCCATGTGACGCTGTATGAGGCGCAGGCTTATTGCATGTGGGCGGAGCGGCGCCTGCCGGCCGAGGCGGAGTGGGAGTACGCCGCGCTGTCGGGCCAGCCGGGCTTCAGCTGGGGGCAGCTGTGGGAGTGGACGGCGTCGCCGTTCGAGCCGTATCCGGGATTCGAGGCGGGGCCTTACCGCGAGTATTCGGCGCCGTGGTTCATGACGCACCAGGTGCTGCGCGGGGCGTCGTTCGCGACCCCGTCGCGGTTCGGGTCGGCGCGCTTCCGTAATTTTTATTTGCCGGAGCGCGACGACATCTTTGCCGGGTTCCGTACCTGCGCGTACTGACGAAAAAAAACGGCTACCGAAGTAGCCGTCCTTGTTTAATCGTTTGAACGATTAACGATCGCCGTAGGTGCGGCGTGCGCCGTCGGCCGAGCGTGGGTTCGAACCCTTGTAGCCGCCGCCCGAAGGGGCGCCTTCACGGCGCGGTGCCGCGCCTGGCTTGCTGAAGGTACGCTGGCCTGGCTTGGCGCCGGTGCGGTTGTCGCCCGGCTTCCAGCTGCCTGGACGGGCAGCCGAACGTGGCGCCGAAGCGGTGCGCTTTGGCTCGAAACCTTCGATGACGTTCACCGGAATCAGCTGCTTGGTGAAACGCTCGATGCGCTTGACGTTCATGCCTTCGGCGTGGTTCACCAGCGAGATCGCCAGGCCGTTGCGGCCAGCACGGCCGGTACGGCCGATGCGGTGGACGTAGTCCTCAGGGAACTTCGGCAGGTCATAGTTGAACACGTGGGTGATCGTCGGGACGTCGATGCCGCGTGCTGCCACGTCGGTTGCAACCAGCACCTTCACGCTGCCGCGGCGCAGGCCGTCGAGCGTGCGGTTACGGGCGCCCTGGTGCATGTCGCCATGCAGTGCGGCAGCCGAGAAACCGGCGATGTTCAGGCGGTCGGCGATGGTGTCGGCGTCACGCTTGGTCGCGGTGAAGACAACCGCCTGGTCGAGCGTTTCGTCGCGCAACAGGTGGTCCAGCAGGCGGTTCTTGTGCGACAGGTCGTCGACGAAGTGAACGCGCTGCACGATGTTTTCGTGCTTGCTCGACGAGCTGGTGATCTGGATCACCATCGGGTCCTTGGTGATACGGCGGGCCATGTTGCCGACCATGCCGTCCAGGGTTGCCGAGAACAGCATCGTCTGGCGGCCGTCTGGCGTTGCCGCAATGATCTTCTCGATGTCGTCGATGAAGCCCATGTCCAGCATGCGGTCAGCTTCGTCCAGCACCAGGATTTCCAGTTGCGAGAAATCGATCTTGCCCGATTCCATGTGATCGATCAGGCGGCCAGGGGTCGCGACCAGGATCTCAGGATTCTTTGCCAGCAGTTGCATCTGCTTAGGGTAAGGCATGCCGCCCAGGATCGATACGGCGCGGATGCGGCGGATCTGGGTGCCGTACTTTTCGGTCGCGCTGGTCACTTGCAGTGCCAGTTCGCGGGTTGGGGTCAGCACCAGCATTTTCGGCTGTGCTGCCTTGAAACGTGGACGCTCGCCAGGGGCGCCGCGTGGAGCGACAGGCGCTTGCTCGGCGATTGCCAGCTTGTGCAGGGCAGGCAGCATGAATGCCGCGGTCTTGCCCGAACCGGTCTGCGAGGAAACCAGCAGGTCGCGGCCCGCGATACCCGCAGGAATCGCTTGCTCTTGTACAGGGGTCGGCGTGGTGTAGCCGGCATCGGTTGCTGCTTTTACGATAGACGCGTGGAGGCCTAATGCTTCAAAACTCATTGTTTTCTTTTCTTTCGGTATAGATCAGCGCTCGGGCAAATGCCTTCGAGCGCAAAATAGCAACGCCAACCAACAAACGAAATAACTCTGAGATGAAAAGAAATTTCGGCACAAAAGCTTTGCGCCGGGACGGTGTCAGGTGCGACACACAAGGCGGGAGGGCTTTATTGAGGCTGTCCGGTGGACAGGCCCAGGCTTGCGAAGCTGCTAGTTTTACTGCTTTGTAACTGCGTATTGCCATCGCTAAGCTAGTTTGCGAGAAACGTATTGCAGCGCACAAACAGGACTATACAGTAGTTTCACTGTGTTTGCACGGATTATGACGGAGCGTGCGCGGGTACTGCGAAAGAACCAAGGGCGCATGCCGCACGCAAGTGCAGCATGCGCCCTCGTTGACGATCTCAGCGGCGCTTTGGCGCCTTGGCCTTGGCCGAGCTGCGGCCCATGCGGCTCTTGATCGATGCAACCTTGGCCTTGACCTTCTGGGCGTTGGTCATTTTCTTGCCGCCGCGCTTGCCTACGCGCTCTGCTTCGAACGCCATCACCGCGTTGTCGACGATGTGCTCGGCGATATCGCTGTCGATGCTGGCCGAGGTGCGCGGCACCAAAATGGTCGAGCCTGCCTTCAGGACGGTACGGGCCGGAATGTTATTGGCCTGGCGGATCACTTCCGGGGTCGTGCCGAAGCGCGATGCCAGGGTGGTGATGCTTTCCTTGGCGCCGGTAATCTTGTGCGTGGTCCAGGTCGACAGCGCCTGGCCCCATTGCGCCAGGTTGACGTGGAATTTCTCCGCGTTCTCTTTCGGCAGCAAAATCTTGGTCGTCTCGCCGCCGGTGATGACCGGGCGGTTGAACTGCGGGTTCAGCGCCTTGAACTCGTCTACCGACAGCTCCGCCAGCTGGGCCGCGATGGCCAGGTCGATGTCGCTGGTCTTGTCGATGACGGTGAAGTAAGGCTGGTTGTCGATGACCGGCAGCGATACGCCGTACTGGGCCGGGTTGCTGACGATGTTCTTGACCGCCTGCAGCTTTGGCACATAGTTGCGGGTTTCCGCAGGCATGTGCGCGGCCAGGCTTTCGAAATCGGTGGGCTTGCCGAGCGCCTGGTTTTTCTTGATCGCGCGCTGGACGTTGCCTTCGCCCCAGTTATACGCGGCAAGCGCGAGCTGCCAGTCGCCGAACATCACGTACAGCTTCTGCAGGTAGGAGAGGGCGGCGTCGGTCGAGGCCAGCACGCCGCGGCGCTCGTCCTTGAACATGTTCTGTTTCAGGTCGTAGTCGCGGCCGGTGCCCGGCACGAATTGCCACATGCCGGCAGCGTCGGCGCTGGAATAGGCTTGCGGATTGAACGCCGATTCGATGATCGGCAGCAGCGCCAGTTCGGTTGGCATGCCGCGCTTTTCGAGTTCCTGGACAACGTGGAACATGTAGCGCGATGCACGGGTCGAAACGCGCGCGAGGTAATCGGGACGGGTGCTGTACCACTTGACGTGGTTGCCGACCAGCGAGTTGTCGATGTCGGGAATGGCGTAGCCGGTGCGGATGCGGCCCCAGACGTCGGTTTCCTTGAACTCTTCAGCCTTGACGCCGGCGAAAGGCGCGACGGCGGTCTTGACGGCGCCCGGCGCAGCGCTTGATACCGGCGCGGACGACGCGGAATCAGCGCTCGCTTGGGCGATGGGAGCCAGGGATACAAGCAGTGCTGCCAGTGCGATGGTAGTACGGGTGTATGTTTGCATAGCTTTCCATTGTGGCGTCCAAGGACTTCAGACTGACGGGAACAAATCCGAGTGTACGTAGGACTCGTTCCCGTCGTCAAGCGTTTTGGCCTTTCCTCAGGCAAATTTAATGGCAACTTTTTGCTGTCGTGTTATCAAATGATAAACTGGAGTATGCGGAAAAAATATCAGTTTGCCATCGTAAGAAAACGGCGGGTTTTGGCGGTACACCCCGGGGGTATCGTCAAATTACTACTATGGCGCGGGTAAGTGTGCGTACAATCTGGTTTTGCGCGAGCATCCTCCTTTAGTTGAAAGCAACACCATGAGTACCCCGAATTTGAACGCCGACGACGACCAGATCATCGCGGCCACCGAGCGCTGGCTCGAGAAGGCGGTGATCGGCCTGAACCTCTGTCCATTTGCCAAGGCAGTGCACATCAAAAAGCAGGTCCGCTATGTCGTCGCGAACGCGACCACGGTCGAGGCGCTGCTCGAAACGCTGATGAACGAACTGCAATGCCTGTCCGACACGCCGGCGGAACTGGTCGACACGACCCTGCTGATCCATCCGTTTGTGCTGAACGACTTCGTCGACTACAACGAATTCCTCGACGTGGCCGATGCGGCGGTGGAAGACATGCACCTCGACGGCGAGATCCAGGTTGCCAGCTTCCATCCGCAATACCAGTTTGCCGACACCGACATCAACGACATCGGCAACTACACCAACCGTGCGCCATATCCGATCCTGCACCTGCTGCGCGAAGACAGCATCGAACGCGCGGTCGAAGCTTTCCCGGAAGCCAGCGAGATCTTCGAAAAGAATATTGAAACGATCGAGAAGCTAGGCCATGACGGCTGGGATGCGCTCGATGTCGGCCCAGCCAGGTAAGGAAGTGATGAAGAAAGCAGAAAAGCTGCCGGAACGGCCGGACACGCCCTGCGTGGCGGTTTGTTCGACGACGTTCGACGAGATTTGCCGCGGCTGCGGCCGTTCGGTCGTCGAAGTCGCGCACTGGGTATCGATGGCGCCTGCCGACAAAGAGCGCGTGTGGAAGCGCATCCTCGCCGAAGGCTACCCCCGTCGTAATAAATAAAATAAATAAGACCGTTCCAGAATCGGGGTCCGTCCCCGGGGTCTGTCCCCGGGGACGGACCCCGATTGTTAAGTCATTGATTTACAAGGGCCGGCTGTATTAATAGCTGCCGATGAAGTCTTTCTTGCCGATTTCTACGCCGTTGTGGCGCAGCAGGGCGTAGGCGGTGGTGGCGTGGAAGTAGAAGTGCGGCATCGCGTAATGGACGAGGTAGACCTGGCCCTTGAACTCGCGTACGTTAGCGCCACTGCCGGTGACGATGTCGCGCTGGGCGCTTTCCTCGATCGCCGCGCGCGGCAGGTCGTTGATGAAGGCAAGGGTGCGGGCGATGCGTTCGCGCAGGTCCGCGAAGCTCTTCTCGGTGTCCTCGTAGCGCGGCACTTCGACGCCGGCCAGGCGCGCCGAGCAGCTCTTGGCGAAGTCGGTCGCTACCTGGACCTGGCGTGCGAACGGAAACATGTCCGGGTACAGCCGCGCTTGCAAAAGCGCCGCCGGTTCGATGTTTTTTCCGTTGGTGTGGGTCTCGGCCTTGTCGATGATGGCGGCCAGGCTGTTCAGGATCTGGGTGAACACAGGCACGGATGCCTCGTACATTGAAAAGCTCATATATTTATGTTCCTCGTTGAAAGATGGCTGCGATAATAACAAGATGGCGAGGTTTGTGCTGGCGGCGAATTGTTACTCCCATTTGGCGGCAAGTTGCAAACCGTGGCGGAACCTCTGTGCAAATTCGCCGCTTGCCTTGACGTAGGCGGTGCACTTGCCATAGAGTAATTGTCTTGTGTATAAAATCATGCCGACCAGGTCTCGGCCTTTCCGGGGATAGCAAATATGGTAATGCCACCGCATGCATAGCACTCCCTATCGACAATTGCGCGCCAGGTTGGGAATCCTGTATGGACGTTCGATTTACGGCGCCTTGTTGCTGGTCGTGGTCGGCGGCCTGGTTTTCCCGGCGATCATCGGCAGTTACCTGCTGATTGGCGTTCAGGAGCAGAAGGCCGCCCGGACCGCCCTCAACGAATCGCTCCAGCGCAATGCCGACATCCTCGCTCTCGGCATGCAGGAGTCGCTGTGGAACATGAACGCCGAATCGGCCAACTCGCTGGTCGATTCCGTCATGCGCGACCCGTCCGTGCTGCGGGTGCAGGTGATCGGCCAGGCCGACACCCAGTTCATGAACGTGCAGTCGCCCAACCGCCAGGCCGGGATCGTCTACCACGCCGAGCGCGACATCCTGGTGCGCGGCGAACGCATCGGCCGCATCCTGGTCGAGATGGACGATGCCCGCAGCCAGCAGGAGCTGCGCAGCAAGCAGTCGAAGTACGCGCTGGTGCTGGCCGGGCAGATCACGGTGTCGCTGCTGCTGATTATCCTGTTCCTGAACCGCCGCCTGATGGGCCCGATGCGCAAGCTGATGTCGTTCTCCGACCGGCTTTCACGCGGCGATTTCGAAACCCACCTCGACCTCGACGGCAATGACGAACTGGGACGCCTCGGCAGCCAGATGGAGCAGATGCGCATCGCGATCAAGCACCTGTTCGAAGACATCGGGCGGCGCGAGGAACGCTTCCGCACCATCGTCGCCCAGGTGCCCGGCGCGGTGTTCCGCGTGCGCCTGGGCGGGCCGATCGACTTCGTCAGCGACGCGATCGAAGAGATATCCGGCTTCCCGGCCAGCCAGTTCATGCGCGGCACGATTGACGTCTGGTCCGACCTGATCGCGCCCGAACATCGCCGCCTCCAGTATGGCGCGGTACGGGATGCCGGCCGCACCGGCAACCCATATGAAATCGAATACCGCATCCTCGACGCCACCGGCACCGAACGCTGGGTCTCGGAAAAAGGCCACCCGCGCATCGGCAGCGACGGCAATGTGGAGTGGATCGACGGCATCCTGACCGATATCAGCGAGCGCAAACACAATGAAATGCGCATCGAAGGCCTGCTGGCCGAGCAAAGCGCGATTCTCGACAATGTGATGTTCGGCGTGATGTTCGTACGCGGGCGGCACGTGGTCTCGGCCAACCGCCGCTGCGAGGAGCTGTTCGGCTATGGCAGCGGCGAACTGGCCGGGGCGCCCGACGACATCATCTTCCAGCCGCGCACCGAGTACGAACTGGCCGGCTTGCGCGCCTATCCGAACCTGGTCGACGGCCGCGACTTCACCGAGGAGCGCGAATACCGCAAGCGCGACGGCACCTCGTTCTGGTGCATGGTCAATGGCTGCGCGCTCGACCCGCTTCATCCGAACGAAGGCAGCATCTGGGTGTATGCCGACATCACCGAACGCAAACAGGCCGAAGAAAAACTTCGCCTGTCGGCGACGGTGCTCGAGCACATCGCCGATGGCGTGATGGTGGTCGATGCCGAGCGCCGAATCGTCGCTGTCAACCCTGCGTTCACGCAGATTACCGGCTATACCGAGCACGAAGCGATCGGGCAGCCCGCCAGCATGACGCGCTCCGCCCGCCACGACGAGCGCTTCCACCAGGCGATGTGGGACGAGCAGGAGAAGGCCGGATTCTGGCGCGGAGAAATCTGGAACCGGCGTAAAAATGGCGAGGTGTACCCCGAGTGGCTCACCGTATCCGTCATGCGCGACAGCGCCGGCAAGATCACCCATTACGTCGGCGTCTTCAGCGACATCACGGCGGTCAAGGAATCGCAGGAAAAGCTCGACCACATGGCGCACCACGATCCGCTTACCGGACTGCCGAACCGCCTGCTGTTCCACGACCGGCTGCAGCACGCGCTGCAGCGCGCCGGGCGCGTCGACGAGCAGCTCGCGGTGCTGTTCATCGACCTTGACCGCTTCAAGAACGTCAACGACACGCTCGGCCACCACGTCGGCGACGAGCTGCTGATCCAGGTAGCGGGCGCTTTGTCCGAGCGCCTGCGCGAAGGCGATACGCTGGCGCGCCTGGGCGGCGACGAATTCATCGTATTGCTCGAGAACGTGGATGGCGCCTTCGGCGCGGGGCTGGTCGCCGAGAAGTTAATGAGCATGTTCGAACAGCCGTTCATCGTCTCCGACTACGAGCTGTTCGTCACGGGCAGCGTGGGCATCAGCATGTTCCCGCACGACGCCACCGACCTGAACATGCTGATCCGGAATGCCGACGTCGCCATGTACCAGGCCAAGGCGCGCGGGCGCAACGGCTACCAGTTCTATGCGCCGTCGATGACGGGCGAGGGCGTCGAGCGCCTGCGCCTCGAAGCCATGCTGCGACGTTCGATCGAGAAGAACGAGATCTTCCTGAACTACCAGCCGCAGGTTGAAATCGATACCGGCCGCCTGATCGGCGTCGAAGCGCTGGTGCGCTGGAACAGTCCGGAGCTGGGCGTGGTGCCGCCGTTCCGCTTCATTCCGCTGGCCGAGGACATCGGTTTCATCAGCCAGCTTGGCAAGTGGGTGCTGTACGAAGCCTGCCGCCAGATGATCCGCTGGGCAGAGCAGGGGCTGTCGGTGCCGAAGATGGCGGTCAACCTGTCGGTCAAGCAGTTTGAGCGTGGCAGCATCGCCAGCATGGTGGCCGACGTGCTGGCCGAAACGGGACTCGAGCCGCACCGGCTTCAGCTCGAAGTGACCGAGTCGGTGATCATGAACACCGGCGACGCGCTGGCCTTCATCAACGACCTGCACGCGATCGGCGTGGGACTCGCGATCGACGACTTCGGCACCGGCTACTCGTCGCTGGCCTACCTGAAGCAGATGCCGGTACAGACGCTGAAGATCGACCGCAGCTTTATCAAGGATATCTCGACCGACATCAACGACGAAGCGATCGCCATCGCGATCATCCAGCTTGGCAAGAGCCTGAACCTGTCGGTGATCGCGGAAGGCGTGGAGACTGCCGAACAGGCCGATTTCCTGCTGCGGCACGGCTGCAACCTGGCGCAGGGCTACTTGTACAGCCGCCCTGTGATGCCGCTCGCATTGCTGGAAGACTGGCAGGTGCGTGAGCCGGGCTGACCCCGGCGACGCGAAACCGGGCGCGTTATTGGCCGGCGGCGCGTATGAGTTCGAGCAGGTTGCAGTCCTGCTGCCACTCGCGCCGCTCGGAATTGCTGGCGGCAAGGCGCGCCAGCTCCTCATCGGACTGCGCCGCCTGGGCTTTTACCAGGCGGTCGGCCAGCGCAGGATCGGGCAGCATGGTGCCGAAGAAGGCCACGACATCATCGCGCTGGATCAGGAGGGTAGGGAAGTTTTCAACGTCAAGGTCGCCCACGACGCCGGCCTCGTCTTCGACGTCGATCCAGACGAACAGCTTGTCGGGATGGCGCGCGGCCACGCTCTCGAACGAGGCCCGGTACGAAGTGCAGGTGCCGCACCACGCCGCGCACAGGCAGGCCACCACCCAGCGGTCGCCGGCCAGTGCTTGCGCGACGATGTCGCGGTTATCGGGTTCGAGAGTGATGCTATGCATGCGGCATTCTACAACGCCGGCCGCAGGGCTGCCAGCACAGGCTGGCCGGGTTAAAATACGGTATGTCTATTATTCTCGCAATTGAAACCTCGTCCGAACTGGCATCCTGCGCGCTGCTGGATGGCGACAAGCTGCTGTCACGCGAGTCGTCCGGCGTACGCACCCATTCGCAATCGATCCTGCCGATGGTGCAGGAGCTGTTAGCCGAAGCGGGCATCACCCTGAAGCAGTGCGACGCGATCGCCTTCGGCGCCGGTCCCGGATCGTTCACCGGCGTGCGCACTGCCTGCGGCATCGCCCAGGGGCTGGCGTTCGGCGCCAGCCTGCCGGTGGTGCCGCTGGTGACGCTCGAAGCGATGGCGCTCGCCTGCCACCTGCAAACCGGCGCCACCGAGATCCTGGCGGTGCTCGACGCGCGCATGGGCGAGGTCTATTGGGCCCAGTACCGTTACGACGGCGGCCTGAAGGTCGTGGCCGAACCGGCGCTGTGCGCGCCGGGCGATGTCGCGCCGGCCGCTGTCGATGCGCCGCTGGCCGCCTGCGGCAACGGCTTCTCCGCTTATCCGGACGCCTTTGCGGGCCGCGCCTGGACTGAAGGCGCGCTGGCCGCCATCATGCCGCACGCCGCTGAAGTGGCGCGCCTTGGCAGCGCGGCCTTCGCCGCCGGCAGCGCGGTAGCGGCCGCGCAAGCGCAGCCGATCTACCTGCGCAACAAGGTCGCCTACACCAGCGCCGAACGCCAGGCCATCAACGCCAGCAAGGCCGCCGCGTGACGGAAGCCGGACTGCACCTGTCGCGCATGACGGCGGCCGACCTCGACGAAGTATTCGGCGTCGAACTGTCCGTGTATCCGCACCCGTGGACGCGCGGGAACTTCGCCGACTCGCTCGCCAGCGGCTACCAGGGCAGGGTATTGCGCGATGACGAAGGCAGGCTGGTCGGCTACTTCCTGCTGATGGCGGCGGTCGACGAAGCTCACCTGCTCAATGTCGCGGTGCGCGCCGGGCGCCAGGGCGAGGGCCTCGGGCGCTGGCTGCTCGACAAGGTAGCCGAATGCGCCCGCACGCTGGGAATGGAATCGGTGCTGCTCGAAGTGCGGCCATCGAACCTGCGCGCGCTGAAGGTCTATGAACAGTACGGATTCACCGAAATCGGCCGGCGCAAGGCATACTACCCGGACCACAACGGACAACGCGAGGACGCGATCGTGATGAGGTACGTTTTATGAGTGGCCGCACCGCCGCCTTCCTGGAAGAGATGGGCATCGGCCCGCTCTGGACCCTGCGCGAAGCCGCCGCGCCGGAAGTGCAGGCCCCGGTTGAAGAACCCGCGCCGGCCGCGAAACCATATCGTCCCGAGCCGTCGCCGATGCTGCCGCCGCCGCCGATCTACCAGGAGGGGCACGAACCACGCGCGCCGATGAATCATCCGCAGCCAGCGGGCAGCGCCTGGGCCGACCCGGATGCGCCGGCCGCCGTGACGGACGAAGAAATCGCGCTGATGGACTGGGCGCAGCTGCGCGCGGCCATCGCCAGCTGCACCCGCTGCGGCTTGTGCGCCGGCGCGCGCAAGCCCGTGTACGGAAGCGGTGCGCAGCAAGCGCAATGGCTGGTCGCCGCGGGCGCCACCACCGCTGCGGACGAAAAGGAAGGCCAGCCGATTGCCGCGGACGCCGGCAAGCTGCTGGTGAACATGCTGGCGGCCGTCGGGCTCGCGCGCGACACCGGCGCCTGGGTCACCAACCTGGTCAAATGCCGTCCGACCACCGCCAACGGCGGCGACCGCGCGCCCACCGACGACGAGGCGCGCGCCTGCAGGCCGTATCTCGAACGAGAGCTTGCGCTCACCGGCGCCGGCATGGTGCTGACGATGGGCCAGATCGCCGCCAACGGGCTGCTCGGCAAATCGCTCGCGGAGCCGCTGGCGGCGTCGCGTGGCGCCGTCCATGCGCTCGGCGAGGTAGCGCTGGTCGCGACGCTGCATCCCGGCGAACTGCTGCGCCGCAGCGCCGACAAGGCACTGGCGTGGGCCGACCTGTGCCTGGCGAAGGCGCACGATGGACGACCTGGCTGACAGCTACCAGGCGCACTTCGCGCGCCGCTGGGGACACCTGCGGCAAGCGCACGTGCGCACGCTGGCGTGGCTGCTCGACGCGCCCGACCTGCTCGATCCCCACGACCCGTACTGGGAACACAAGATCGCCTCGCTGGGCGAAGTCCAGCCCGACGTCGCGCGCTGGCTCGGTCAGCTCGACGCCGACCCGTCCGCGCTCGAAGCATCGCTCGGCGAGCGCGCCTACACGCGGCTTGGGCTGTATGCTGAGAAGCTGATGGCCTTCTACTTCCGCGAACGCGGCGAGCTGGTGGCGCACGGGCTGCAAGTGCGCAGCAACCGCAACGACACGGTTGGCGAGTTCGACTTCCTGCTCGATGCGGGCGCTGAAGGCGTCGAGCACATCGAGTTCGCCACCAAGTTCTATCTGCTCGAAGGCACCAGCGCCTCGCGCTTCGACACCTTTGTCGGGCCAAACCTGGCCGACAGCCTGGGCGCGAAGATGCGCAAGATCTTCACGCGCCAGCTCGAACTGGGCGTGCACCCGGCGGCGCAGGCGCTGCTTGAGCGTCCGGTGATCCGGGCGAGGGCGCTGGTGAAAGGCTGGCTGTTTTACCCGGCTGGCGGGCATGCGCCGATGGGCGGTATCTCGGCGCAGCACTGCCGCGGTTTCTGGTGCGCGCTGGCCGAAGTGCCCGCGCTGGAACCGGAACGTTTCGTGGTGCTGCCGCGCATGCAATGGCTGGCGCCGTACCGTGGCGAGGGTGGCGACGGTGGCGAGCCTGTTCTCGGCAAGGAAGAATTGCAAGCCGCGCTGACGCGAGCGCAGATGCCCTCGCTGATCGCTGCGGTTCGGCAAGAAGGCGGCGTGATCATCGAAACCGCCCGCGGCTTCATCGTCCCCGACACCTGGCGCGACCGCGCCGCCCGCCGTCTCCAATAACCCTCGCACGGGCCAGCCAAAAAAGTTGCAAAGTGATTCGGGGTCCGTCCCCGGGGACAGACCCCGGGGACGGACCCCGATTTTTATTGTTCGATTTTGGAACTTTTACGACTTGGAATTAGTGCTTGTGCTCGCCGATCAGGGCCAGGGAGTCGTGCTCTTTCTGGTTCAACGCGTGGCGTTTCTTGATCAGGTACATGATGCCGGCTACCGAGACGCCGAACAGCACGATGATGATGTTCAGGTCGAGGTTGAGCGTGATCATCACCGCGTAGATCGCGAGCATCGTCAGAATCGACAGGTTTTCGTTGAAGTTCTGCACCGCGATCGAGTGGCCGGCACTCATCAACACGTGGCCGCGGTGCTGTAGCAGCGCGTTCATCGGGACCACGAAGAAGCCGGACAGCACGCCAATCAGCATCAGCAGCGGATAGGCCAGCACGACCGATTGGACCATCGGCATGCACATCACCACCACGCCCATCGCAATGCCGAGCGGGATCACGGTCAGCGATTTTTTCAGCGGGATCATCTTGGCCGAGGCGGCGGCACCCAACGCAACGCCCAGCGCGACCACGCCAATCAGGGTCGTGGCTTTGTCGAGCGGCATGTCGAGCGATTTCTCGGCCCACTTGAGCACGATGAATTGCAGGGTCGCGCCGGCGCCCCAGAACAAGGTCGTCACCGCCAGCGAAATCTGGCCGAGCTTGTCTTTCCAGAGCAGGCCGCAGCAGATGGCGAATTCGGCAATCAGCTTGGCCGGGTTGCGTTCCTGGTGGGCGTAGACGGCGCCGGTGTCGGGAATCCGCAGGTTGAACAGGGTGGCCAGGATGTAGACGAACACGACTACCGCCAGCGCGGCTTCGGTGGTGCTGTCGATGCCGGTGTTGATGAAGGGCAGGTCGAAGCCGAGCAGCAGCGCCGAGCCGTGCGTGCTGACCAGGGCGCCGCCCATGACGGTGCCGAGGATGATCGACATGACCGTCAGGCCTTCGATCCAGCCATTGGCTTCCACCAGTTTTTCAGGCGGCAGCAATTCGGTGAGGATGCCGTACTTGGCCGGCGAGTACACGGCCGCGCCAAAGCCGACCACCGCGTACGACAGCAGCGGGTGCAGCTGGAATACCATCAGCGCGCAGCCGAAAATCTTGATCAGATTGGCGATGAACATGACCCGGCCCTTGGGCATCGAGTCGGCAAATGCGCCCACGAAGGCCGCCAGAAGCACGTAGAAGAGAACGAATGAGAGCTTGAGCAATGGCGTCAGCGATGCCGGCGCATTCATGGAGATCAACAGGTCGATCGCTACGAACAGTAGGGCATTGTCCGCCAGCGACGAAAAAAACTGCGCCGCCATGATGGTATAGAAACCACGATTCATTCGAAAGCTCTAAAACAAGTGTGGGTTGCTTTATACCATGAATGCCCATGAACCCAAAGAAATCCGCAATGCGAAACGGGCAGCGTCCGGTAAAATAGAGCCTCTTGTAAACTATGCTATTTCCTCCATGCCAAGGCCGCTCAGCGCTACCGTCCATCTCGATTCCATGCAACATAACCTGGCCCGGGTTCGCGCCTGTACGCCCGGCGCCAAGGTGTGGGGCGTGGTCAAGGCGAACGCGTATGGCCATGGCCTCGAACGCGGCATGCGCGGGTTTGCCGGCGCCGATGGCCTGGCGCTGATCGAAACCGAGGGCGCGGTGCGCCTGCGCGAGCTTGGCTGGACCGGCCCGCTGCTGCTGCTGGAGGGGGTCTTCGAGGCGGCCGACACGGCGCTGCTGGATAAATACAGCATCAATAGCGCGGTCCATTGCGTGGAGCAGATCGCGATGCTGGAACAGGCAAGCTTCAGCCGCCCGATCGACGTCCACCTGAAAATGAACACCGGGATGAACCGCCTCGGCGTCAGGCCCGACCAGTTCGCGCAAGCGTGGAAGCGCCTGCGCGCCATCGCCGCGGTGCGCGAGATCACCCTGATGACCCACTTCGCCAACGCGGACGAACTGGAACACCCGCGCCTGACCGTGCGCGAGCAGGTGCGCCGCTTCTGCAAAGGCGCCGACGGCATCGACGGCCCGCGCAGCCTGTCCAATTCGGGCGGGGTGCTGCACCAGGCCGAACTGGCGGCCGAACTGTCGAACGACTGGGTGCGCCCGGGGATCATGCTGTACGGCGGCACCCCGGGCGGCAAGCCGGCCGCTGAATTCGGCCTGCGCCCGACCATGACGCTGGCCAGCGAGATCATCGGCGTGCAGGATATCGTGGCCGGCGACACGGTCGGCTACGGCAGCCGCTTCGAGGCTGCCGCGCCGATGCGCATCGGCGTCGTCGCCTGCGGCTACGCCGACGGCTACCCGCGCCATGCGCCGCACGGCACGCCGGTGCTGGTCGATGGCGTGCGCACCGTGCTGGTGGGGCGGGTGTCGATGGACATGATGACGGTCGACCTGACCGGCGTCGCCGGCGCGCGCGTCGGCAGCAAGGTGGTGCTGTGGGGCGCCGGCCTTCCGGTCGACGAGGTGGCCGACGCCGCCGGCACGATCGGCTATGAACTGATGTGCGCCGTGGCGCCGCGCGTGCGCATGCTTGAAGCTGACCTGGAATCCCATGGCTAAGGTAAAAACCAACTACACCTGCAGCGACTGCGGCGCGATCAGCTCCAAGTGGACCGGCCAGTGCGCGGCCTGCCACCAGTGGAATACGATGGTCGAGTCGGTGGTCGAGGCGCCCGGCGTCAACCGCCTGTCGAACCAGCAGCAGTACAAGAGCCTCGCGCAGACCGCGCCGGTGCTGTCGCTGGCCGATATCGAGGCGGTCGACGTGCCGCGTTTCGGCACCGGCATCGAGGAATTCGACCGGGTGCTGGGCGGCGGCCTTGTCGCGGGCGGCGTGGTGCTGATCGGCGGCGACCCGGGCATCGGCAAGTCGACCCTGCTGCTGCAGGCGCTGGCCAACATCTCGCAGGTGAAGAACACCCTCTATGTCAGTGGCGAGGAATCGGGCGCCCAGATCGCGCTGCGCGCGCGCCGGCTGGCGGTCGATGCCAGGGACCTGAAGCTGCAGGCCGAGATCCAGCTCGAGAAAATCCTCGGGACGCTGGAGACGCTCAAGCCCGAAGTGGCGGTCATCGACTCGATCCAGACCATTTATTCGGACGCGCTCAGCTCCGCGCCCGGTTCGGTGGCGCAGGTGCGCGAATGCGCGGCCCAGCTGACCCGGATGGCCAAACAGACCGGCGTGACGATCATTTTGGTGGGCCATGTGACGAAAGAGGGCGCGCTGGCCGGGCCGCGCGTGCTTGAGCACATTGTCGATACGGTGCTGTACTTCGAAGGCGATACGCAATCGAGCTTCCGCCTGGTCCGCGCGATCAAGAACCGTTTCGGCGCGGTGAACGAGCTGGGTGTGTTCGCGATGACCGAGAAGGGCCTGAAGGGCGTGTCGAATCCATCGGCGCTGTTCCTGTCGCAGCATGACAGCCAGGTGCCCGGGTCCTGCGTGATGGTGACGCAGGAGGGTACGCGGCCGCTGCTGGTCGAGATCCAGGCGCTGGTCGATACCAGCCACCTGCCGAATGCGCGCCGCCTGTCGGTCGGCCTCGAGCAGAACCGGCTGGCGATGCTGCTGGCGGTGCTGCACCGGCACGCCGGTGTCGCGGCGTTCGACCAGGATGTGTTTATCAATGCGGTCGGCGGCGTGAAAATCACCGAACCGGCGGCCGACCTGGCGGTACTGCTGGCGATTAATTCTTCGATGCGCAGCAAGCCGCTGCCGCGCGGGCTGGTGGTGTTCGGCGAAGTCGGCCTGGCCGGCGAGATCCGCCCGGCGCCGCGCGGGCAGGAACGTTTGCGCGAAGCGGCCAAGCTGGGCTTCTCGATCGCGATGATCCCGAAGTCGAATGTGCCTAAGCAGCCGATCGAGGGCATGAGAATCGTCGCGGTCGAACGGATTGACGAGGCGTTCAACCGGCTCCGCGAGCTCGATTAAATCCTGTGGTTCCCGGGTGGGCTTTGCGCTTGATGAAATTCTTCTGCTAAGCAGCCGCGATATAATTCAATATCGATAACAGTCCTCATGAATCAGGAGGAATGTATGGTGCTGCGCCAGAATTTTACCTATAGCTGATATGGACCTGTATCTCAACGAGAAACGGGTCACCGAGATCGAGTGCCTGGTGCCGGACCTGACTGGTGTCGCACGCGGCAAGATTCTTCCGCGCACCAAATTCACCGAGGAGCGCGGCATGCGCATCCCCGAAGCCGTGCTCGGCATGACCGTCACCGGCAATTTCCCGACCGGCGACGCGGCCTACGAGCGCGCCATTTCCGCCACCGACCGCGACATGATCCTGAAGGCCGATCCGGCCACGATCACCATCGTGCCGTGGGCGCTTGACCCGACCGGGCAGGGCTGGTCGGCCGTCATCGGCCCGGAACTGGAGTTTTACCTGACCGCCAAGAACATGGACCCGAACCAGCCGCTCAAGGCGCCGATCGGGCGCAGCGGCCGCGCCGAAACCAGCCGCCAGATCTGCAGCATCGACGCGGTCAACGAATTCGACCCCTTGTTCGAGGATATCTACGATTATTGCGACCTGATGCAGCTGGATGTCGACACCCTGATCCACGAGATCGGGGCAGCGCAGATGGGCATCGATTTCCTGTACGGCGACCTCGCGTCCGGCCGACCGCCGCATCGAGAACCGGGTGATCGGGGCCGACGCCAATCCCTACCTCGCCTTTGCGGTCACGCTGGCGTGCGGCTACCTGGGCATGGCCGAACAGCGCGATCCGACCGAGGCGACCGGCGGCAGCGCCCAGCACCTGGATGTTGAACTGCCGCAGGGACTGCCCGAGGCGCTGCGCATGCTGCGCGCCGACGACAAACTGGCCGAAGTGCTGGGGCCGCGCTTCGTCGACGTGTACGCGGCGATCAAGGAGCAGGAACACCTGGAGTTCATGACGGTGATCAGTCCGTGGGAGCGCGAGCACCTGCTGCTGCACGTCTGAGCCTGCATAACGCGAAAGCGGCAAGCGCCTAAAAGGCCTTGCCGCTTTTTTTATATGGCCGGGTAACCCAGGCCGAAGTGCTATTCGTGATAGCGATCGTGCAGTTCGTGCTTGCCTCCACGAACCTCGTCCACCAGTTCGTAGATAACCAGCCCGACCATGCCGCCGAGAATACCAATGACGAGCACGCTTAACATATCATTCGACGTCGTTTCCGGCGCCCCCTCCCCGTTGAGAATTGATACACCTAAACTTTAGCAGATGGCCGGGTCTTTGCAAGGGGCGGCTGGGCCTATTTGACAATCAGGTCGGGCGCCATCGCCGCCTTCAGGTACAGGCTGGCTGGGTCGTTCGGTTCGCGCTGCACGAACCACCAGGCGCAGGCTTTCTTCATCTCCCAGTACTGCGGTTCGCCCGACAGCAGCAGCGCGGCGACCTGGCCCAGGGTCGGCTGGTGGCCGACGATCAGCACCGGGTCGCGCGCATTCGGCCAGTTTGCCACGCGCAGCAGCTCGTGCGGATCGGCGCCCGGTCCGATTTCCGGCTGGACCCTGAACTTGCGCCCGAGCGGCTCGACCGTTTGCAGCGTGCGCACCGCCGGGCTGACCAGCACCTTGCAGCTGTCCGGCAGCTGCGAGGTCAGCCATTCGGCCATGCGCCGCGCCTGTTTCTGCCCCTTCGAGGTCAGGGCGCGCTGCATGTCGGCTTGCCCGGGTTCGGGATCGGCTGCCTCCGCGTGACGCCACAAGATCAGGTCCATGCCATCCTCCATGTTGTTATGCCGCAGGGTCGCTCACCACTTTGTCATTCGCTTTGCCCGGCCGTCGGCGTGCCAAGCAGTTTCATCAGGTAGTCCTGGGCCGAGAAGCTGGCCTGCTTGCTGCGCGCGCGGCGGCGCTGGTATTGCCCGCCCGGCTCAAGCTCCCAGGCGTTCGCGTTGTCCTTCAGGTAGGGGTTCAGTCCCTCGGCGATGACGCGCCGCTTGAGCGCCTTGTCCAGCACCGGGAAGGCGACTTCGATGCGCCGGAACAGGTTGCGGCTCATCCAGTCGGCGCTGGCCAGGTAGACGTCGTGCGCCAGGTCGTTGCGGAAGTAGTAGATGCGGCTGTGCTCGAGGAAGCGCCCGATGATCGAACGTACCTTGATATTCTCCGACAAGCCCGGCACGCCCGGGTTCAGCATGCAGGCGCCGCGCACGATCAGGTCGATTTTTACGCCGTCCTGCGAGGCCGCATACAGTGCGCGGATCACCGATTCGTCGACCAGCGCGTTGACCTTGGCGATGATGCGGCCCGGCCGGCCGGCGCGGGCGATGCGGGCTTCATTGCGGATCGCGCGGATGATCTCGTTTTGCAGCGTGAACGGCGCCAGCCACAGGTGGCGCAGCTTCTGCGGCTTGGACATGCTGGTCAGGTGGATGAATACCTCGTTGACCTCTTCGCCGACCTGCGGGTGCGCGGTCAGCAGGCCGAAGTCGGTGTACAGGCGGGTGGTGGTCAGGTGGTAGTTGCCGGTGCCGAGGTGCGCGTAGAACTTCAGGCCGCCGTCCTCGCGCCGGATCGCCAGCGCGATCTTGGCATGGGTCTTCAGGCCGACCACGCCGTACACCACCTGGGCGCCGGCGGTTTCAAGCTTGTCGGCCCAGTTGATGTTGGCCTCTTCGTCGAACCGCGCCATCAGCTCAAGGATCACCGTCACTTCCTTGCCGGCGCGCGCGGCCGACACCAGCGCTTCCATCAGCTCGGAGTGGGCGCCGGTGCGGTAAATGGTCTGCTTGATCGCCACCACGTCGGGGTCGCGCGCGGCGGCGCAGATGAAGTCGACCACCGGCTGGAACGACTGGAACGGGTGGTGCAGCAGGATCTCATGCTTTTTCAGCTGCTCGAAGATGCCGGCCCCGGCCAGCTTGGGCAGCTGCCCCGGCAAGAACGGCGTGAAGCGCAGGCTGGGGATCGGGACGTGGTCGATCAGTTCGTTCAGGCGCACCAGGTTGACGGGGCCGTCGACCGCATACAGGCGCGAGGGATCGAGGCTGAACTGGTTCAGCAGGAACTGCGACAGCTCCGGCGGGCAGTTCTTGGCCACCTCCAGCCGCACCGAGGTGCCGAACTGGCGGCCCTGCAGCTCGCCCTTGAGCGCCTGGCGCAGGTTCTTGACCTCTTCCTCGTCGACCCACAGGTCGGAGTCGCGGGTGACGCGGAACTGCGAGTAGGCGGTCACCTCGCGCCCCGGGAACAGGTCTTCGATGTGCGAGTGGATCACCGACGACAGCAGGCAGAACGAGGTGCCGCCATTGCGCGACAGGTGGTCCGGCAGCTGGATCACGCGCGGCAGCACGCGCGGCGCCTTGACGATGGCGATGCCGGTGCCGCGTCCGAACGCGTCCTTGCCGGTCAGCGCGATGATGAAATTCAGGCTCTTGTTGACGACCTGGGGGAACGGGTGGGCCGGATCGAGGCCGATCGGGGTGAGCAGCGGGCGCACCTCGCGTTCGAAATATTCTTTCACCCAGGCGCGCTGCGCTTCGTTGCGGTCGGTGTGGCGCACCAGCCGCACGCCTTTGTCCTGCAATTGAGGCAAAACCTCCGTGTTCAGGAGGGCGTACTGGTGCTGCACCAGGTCATGGCATTCGAGGCTGATGCGGGCGAGGGTGGCGTTGAGGGCGGGATTTTCGGCGGGGTTTCCCTGGGCCAACAGGCTGGCGACCCGTACTTCGAAGAATTCATCGAGGTTGTTGCTGACGATACAGAGGTAGCGCAGGCGCTCCAGCAGCGGAATCGCGGCATCTTCGGCCTGCGCCAGGACACGCCGGTTAAACGTGAGCTGCGACAGTTCACGGTCGAGAAACGTGGTGTGCTTCGACGCATCGGCTTGCGCAACGGTTTTCATGTTTTTCTATCTAATATGAGTGATCTTATCCCGCGATAGTGTGGTTAGGAAATATGACAAGCCGATGACTTTGCATTGTTTGTGTGACATCAAACTCGTGACAATTTCAGAGTATCATGCAGCGACAAAACGTGTTGTACAGCAGTTTTTTGAATGTCATAAACATGTCATATTCGGTCGGTACACTGCGCAGCATTCCACCCGTAGTTCCACTTATAAGGACTTGATATGCGAATGAATAAGATGTTGGCTTCCCTGGTTACCGGCGCAACTGTAGTGATGGCAATGTCCACGGCGATGGCTGCCGACGTGACCGGCGCGGGTGCCTCCTTCCCTTATCCTGTGTACGCGAAGTGGGCAGAAGATTACAAGAAGGCCACCGGCAACAGCGTGAATTACCAGTCGGTCGGCTCCAGCGCCGGCATCAAGCAAATCAAGGCGAAGACCGTCGATTTCGGCGCGTCGGACATGCCGCTGGGCGCTGCGGACCTCGATAGCGCCGGCCTGTTCCAGTTCCCGGCCGTCATGGGCGGCGTGGTGACCATCGTCAACCTGCCCGGCATCACCCCAGGCCAGCTGAAGCTGACCGGCCCGGTTGTGGCTGACATCTACCTCGGCAAGATCACCAAGTGGAACGCGCCGCAAATCGCCGCGCTGAACCCAGGCGTGGCCCTGCCGGCGGAAGACATCACCGTTGTGTACCGTGCGGATGGCTCCGGCACCTCCTACCTGTTCACCGACTACCTGTCGAAGACCAGTCCTGACTTCAAAACCACCATCGGCGCGGGCGCGACGGTCAAGTGGGCCACCGGTGTCGGCGGCAAGGGCAACGACGGCGTCGCCGCCAACGTACAGCGTATCAAGGGCGCGATTGGCTACGTTGAGTGGGCATTCGCGAAAAAGAACAAGATTTCGCACACCCAGCTGAAGAACAAGGACGGCGTGTTCCTGCAGCCTGACGACGAAGCGTTCAAGGCGGCGGCGGCATCGGCCGAATGGACCAAGGCTCCTGGTTTCGGCGTCGTGCTGACCGACCAGGGCGGCAAGGCCAGCTGGCCGATCACCGGTGTGTCGTACATCCTGATGCACAAGGCCCAGGCTGACGCCGCCAAGGGCAAGGAAGCACTCAAGTTCTTCGAGTGGGCGTTCAAGAACGGCGACAAGGCCGCGGTGGCGCTGGACTATGTCCCGATGCCGGAATCGGTCGTCAAGCTGGTGAATGACGCCTGGAAAGCAAACCTGAAGGATGCGTCGGGCAAGGCTGCCTGGTAATCAGGAGTACCGCCCCGCAGGGCGGATAGGCCAAGGCTCGGCGCCTCCGGCTTATCCGCCCTGCGGGGCGCAAGCGTAATTTCGATTTACCCAACCTAAGCCCGCCAGAGGCACGGTTAATACAAAAAACATACCATGAGCGTACACCCACCCGTAGCGATGACGGATGTGCAGGGAAGTGCGGCGCAGGAACGCAGCGCAGCGGCGATGCATTCCACCATGCGCAAGCAGCGCTTCCAGGATTTCATCTTCCACAAAGTAACACTTACCTTCGCAGCCTCCGTGCTGCTAGCACTGATCGGCATCATCGTATCGCTGATCATCGGCGCCGCGCCGGCTTTCGACGAATTCGGCGCTTCTTTCGTTACCACTGTCGAATGGGACCCGGTCAACGATAAATTCGGCGCCATGATCGCCATCGTCGGCACCCTCGCCACGTCCTTCATCGCCTTGCTGATCGCGTTTCCGGTCAGCTTCGGCATTGCCCTGTTCCTCACCGAGATCTGTCCCGTCTGGCTGCGCCGTCCGCTCGGCACCGCCGTCGAGCTGCTGGCCGGCGTGCCGTCGATTATCTACGGCATGTGGGGCCTGTTCGTGTTCGCGCCGCTGTTCGCCGACCACGTCCAGCCGCTGCTGAAAAGCACGCTGGGCCAGTTGCCTGTTATCGGACACGTGTTCAGCGGCCCGACGATGGGCATCGGCATCCTGACCGCCGGCCTGATCCTGGCCGTGATGATCATTCCGTTCATCGCGTCGGTCATGCGCGACGTGTTCGAAATCGTTCCTGCGGTGCTGAAGGAGTCCGCGTACGGCCTCGGCTGTACCCAGTGGGAAGTGGTACGCAAAGTGGTGCTGCCTTACACTAAGACCGGTGTCGTCGGCGGTGTGATGCTTGGCCTCGGCCGTGCACTGGGCGAAACCATGGCGGTGACCTTCGTGATCGGCAACGCGCACTCGCTGTCGTGGTCGCTCTTCTCCGCCGGTAACAGTATTTCCTCGACCCTGGCCAATGAATTCGCCGAAGCGGCCTCGCCACTCCATGTGTCGTCGCTGTTCGCGCTGGCCCTGATCCTCTTCATCATCACCTTTATCGTCCTGTCCGCCGCCAAGATCATGCTTGCCGGAATGTCCCGCAAGGAGGGCGTGAAATGACCGCCATGAATCCTGTCTATCGCAAACGCCTTCACGTGCACCGCATCGGCATCGTGCTGTCCGTCATTTCGATGTCAATCGGGCTGCTGGCGCTGGCGTGGATCCTGTGGACCCTGCTGGTCAACGGATTCGGCGCGCTGTCGCTCCACCTGTTTACCGCCGACACCCCTGCGCCCAACAGCGTCGGCGGCGGGCTGCGCAACGCCATCATCGGCAGTATCATGATGGTCGGCCTGTCAACGGCGATCAGCACGCCGATCGGCATCCTGGCCGGCATCTACCTGGCCGAGTATGGCGACAAGAACTGGTTCGCCCAGGTGACCCGCTTCGTTACCGACATCATGCTGTCGGCGCCATCGATCGTCATCGGCCTGTTCGTGTACGCGATCTACGTCGCCAACGCCAAGCACTTCTCCGGCTACGCGGGCACCATCGCGCTGTCCCTGATCGCGGTGCCGGTGGTGGTGCGCACGACCGACAACATGCTGCGCCTGGTGCCGAACAACCTGCTGGAAGCCGCCTTTGCGCTCGGCGCCCCGCGCTGGAAAGTCGCCACGATGGTGCGCCTGCGCGCCGTCAAGGCCGGCGTGATCACCGGCGTGCTGCTGGCGCTGGCCCGCATTTCGGGCGAGACCGCGCCGCTGCTGTTCACCGCGCTGAACAACCAGTTCTTCAGCACCGACATGAACGCGCCGCTGGCGAACCTGCCGGTGGTGATCTACCAGTTCGCGATGAGCCCGTATGATGACTGGCGCGCCCTTGCATGGGGTGGCGCACTGATCGTGACGTTCAGCGTGCTGTTCCTGAACATCCTGTCGCGCACCGTGTTCAGCCAGAAAACTCCAAATTAAAAAACGATATGAACAGCCCAATTCCAACTCCGATTCCGACCGTGACGCCGAAAAACAAAACCATCGAGATTTCTGGCCTGAACTTCTTTTACGGGAAGACGCAGAGCCTGACCAATGTCAGCCTGGACATCCATGAAAAGCAGGTAACTGCTTTCATTGGCCCGTCCGGCTGCGGCAAGTCGACCCTGCTGCGCACGCTTAACCGCATGTACGACCTGTATCCGGGCCAGCGCGCCGAAGGCCAGATCATGTACCGCGGCAAGAACATCCTCGACCCGGACCAGGACGTCAACATGCTGCGCGCCAAGGTCGGCATGGTATTCCAGAAGCCGACGCCGTTCCCGATGTCGGTGTACGAAAACATTGCCTTCGGCGTGCGCCTGTATGAAGACCTGTCCAAGGGGGAAATGGACGAGCGCGTCGAAGCGGCGCTGAAGAAGGCCGCGCTGTGGGGCGAGGTCAAGGACAAGCTGAGCAAGAGCGGCCTGTCGCTGTCGGGCGGCCAGCAGCAGCGCCTGTGCATTGCGCGCTGCATTGCCGTCAAGCCTGACGTGCTGCTGCTCGATGAGCCGACCTCGGCGCTGGATCCGATCTCGACCGCCAAGGTCGAGGAACTGATCAGCGAACTGAAGCAGGACTACACGATCACCATCGTGACCCACAATATGCAACAGGCAGCCCGTTGCTCCGACTACACTGCGTACATGTATCTTGGCGAGTTGATGGAATTCGGCGAAACGGACCAGATATTCATGAACCCGGCGCGCAAAGAGACGCAGGACTACATCACCGGGCGTTTCGGTTAATCCGCATCGATCCCACATAAAAACAGAAGACGGAGAGCAGCATGATTGGCGAGCATTCATCCAAACAGTACGACCACGAACTTGAAACCATCCGCTCCAAGGTATTGCTGATGGGCGGCATCGTGGAAACCCAGTTCCAGGAAGCAATGAACTGCTTCCGGGTAAGCAATGTCGAACGCGCCGACCACGTGATCGCGGAAGACAACACGGTCAACCAGCTCGAAGTGTCGCTCGACGACGCCTGCAGCCACCTGATCGTGCGGCGCCAGCCGACCGCCAACGACCTGCGCACGGTGATGGCGACGATCAAGGTCATCACCGACCTCGAGCGCATCGGCGACGAAGCGGCCAAGATCGCGCGCACCTCGAAGAGCCTGCACGCGCGCGGCGCCATTGCGCTGAACCACTACGACATGATCCGCACCATCGCCACCGCCACCGGCGACCTGCTGCACGATGCGCTGGACGCCTTCGCGCGCCTCGACGGCAAGCAGGCGCTGCAGCTGATCGCCCAAGATGAAGTGATCGACCACGAGTTCCGCTCGATCATGCGCAACCTGATCACCTTCATGATGGAAGACCCGCGCACGATCTCGTCCGCGCTCGACACCCTGTGGGTGGCCAAGGCCATCGAACGGATCGGCGACCACGCCAAGAACATCGCCGAATACGTGATTTACGTGGTCGAGGGCAAGGACATCCGCCACACCAAGCCAGCCGCGCCAAGCCCCGACCACACTGCGTGACACCCTGATGGCAGCCGATAAAACCACTGTACTGATTGTAGAAGACGAGCCGGCGATCATCGAACTGGTCACATTTTCGATGCGCGAAACCGGCTGGAACGTGTGTTCGGTGCAAAACTGCGCGGCGGCCTGGGAATTCATCCAGCACCGCACGCCGCAGCTGATTTTCCTCGACTGGATGTTGCCCGACCAGACCGGCCTGCGCCTGCTGTCGCGAATCCGTTCGGACCGCGACTTCAAGGATATCCCGGTGATCATGCTGACCGCCAAGAGCATGGAAGAAGACAAGCTGGCCGGCCTCGACACCGGCGCCGACGACTACGTCACCAAGCCGTTCTCGCCGAAAGAGCTGCTGGCCCGCGCGCGCGCGCTGCTGCGCCGCAAGAGTCCCGAGCATGCGCAGGAAACCATGACCGCCGGCGCCGTCACGCTCGATCCGGCCAGCTTCACGGTGGAAATCGCCAAGCAGAAAATCGACATCGGCCATGCCGAATTCAAGCTGCTGAAGTTCCTGATGGCGCACCGTGAACGGGTGTTCTCGCGCAGCCAGCTGCTCGACAAGGTATGGGGCGACCACGTCGCCATCGAAGAGCGCACCGTCGACGTCCATGTGCTGCGGCTGCGCAAGGCCCTGAAGGAGTCGGAACACCTGATCAAGACCGTCCGCAGCGTCGGATACATGTTCTCCGAAAAATAGCGAATGAATCCAAACCTGCTGTTCTGGATCCCTGCGCTGCTGCGCATGATCTTCATCCTGGCCGGCGCCAGCATCGTCTGGTGGTTGTTCGGCCCGGTGTACGGCCTGGCCGTTGCGCTGATCGCCGTGATGGCGCTGCTGTTCATCCAGCTGTCCTACCTCAGCCAGCTGGGCGTGTGGCTGGAGGACCCGCACAGCTCGAAACTGCCGGACGGGTGGGGCTCGTGGACCGAGATCTTTTCACGCCTGTACCGGCTGCGCCGCGACGACGAGCGCCACCAGGCCGACCTGACCGAATGGCTGGCGCGCTTCCGCCAGGCCATGCACCTGCTGCCCGACGGCGTGGCCATCATGGACGATGTGCTGTTCCTGGAATGGTGCAATCCGGCCGCCGAGAAGCACCTCGGGCTGACGCTGGAGCGCGACAAGGGAATGCGGGTGACCAACCTGATCCGCCATCCCGACTTCATCGACTACATCATCCTTGGGCGCTACGACCAGCCGCTGACGCTCAGCCTGCGCGACCGCAAGCTGATCGTCCAGATCATCCCGTTCGAGAACCGGCGCCAGATCCTGGTGACGCACGACGCCACCGAGACCGACCGCATCGAAGAGATGCGGCGCGACTTCATCGCCAACGCCTCGCACGAACTGCGCACGCCGTTGACGGTGATTGTCGGCTTCCTGGAAATCGCCTCGAGCGGCACGGCGCTCGATCCGGCCACCCGCGAGGCCCACCTGAAGCTGATGACCGACCAGGCGCACCGCATGCAGCGGCTGATCGAGGACATGCTGACCTTGTCGCGGCTGGAATCGATCGATTACCCGCTGCGCAGCGAGCAGGTTGACGTCAAGGCGCTGATCGAAGAAGTCGCCCAGGAAGCGCGCGCGCTGTCGGGCGGCAAGCACCAGGTCAGCACCAGCGTGGACGGGCCGGATGTCATGGGCAGCGCGGAAGAACTGCGCTCGGCGTTCGGCAACCTGGCGTCGAATGCGGTGCGCTACACGCCGGAAGGCGGCCGCATCCATATTTCGTGGACCAATAACGGCGGCGGGCCGCAGTTTGCCGTGACCGACACCGGCATCGGCATCGACCAGCAGCATATCTCGCGGCTGACCGAGCGATTCTACCGCGTCGACAAGAGCCGCTCGCGCGAGACCCAGGGTACCGGGCTGGGGCTGGCGATCGTCAAGCACGTGCTGCTGCGCCATGGCGGCACCTTGTCGATCAAGTCGGAGCCGGGCAAGGGCAGCAGCTTTATCGTGTCGCTGCCGGGGACCAAGGCTTAGGTGCCGGCGGCGCCTGCAGCGCCTCGGGTTGTACGGCCGGACATCAGGAACACCGCGACGGCAAACGCCGCCTCGATGCCGGCACCGGCGAATGCGCCGGTGGCCGGCGAGGCGCCGTAGACAGCAAGCGGATACGCGGCCAGGGCAAGCGCGGCGCCGCAGGCCCAGTAGATGCGCATCCCGTACAAGGTTGAGAACGTCAGGTAGCGCCCGCCGATAATCAACAGCACGGCCGGGAAGAACCACTCGATCCGCATCATCGACACGCCATAGGCCAGCAGCAGGCACATGATCATCCAGAACGTCGAGGCCATGCCGAGCGCACCGAGCGGGTTCGATGGATTGTGCTTGCCGCTGCGTCCCAGCATCTTGTTGAATACTACCGCAGCCGGATGAATGAACATTCCGCCGATCAGTAAGGTCCACACGGCTTGCGCAGCCGACAGGTGCAAGGCGACCATGCCGGCGGTGAACCACACCAGCGCCGAGCTCATGATGCCGGGAGCGCCGCTGTAATACGCGCTGCGCATGTCTTGCTGGGCATCGGCGATCGTGATCGGTGTCGTGCTGAATGGGGCAGGTTTCATGGGCTTGGCCGCGCGTCGTGGGAGTGGGGGCCATTTTGCCATCGGGATGTTGCCTTTGCAATAACTTAGACGCCCATTGGCCGGTCGCCCCAGCCGCCCAGAACAGTTACAATCGCAGTCTCTGTTCTTTCCTACCCACATATGTATTCCAATCGCAGCTCCCTGATTACCCTCGCACTGATCCTGGCCGGTTGCGGCAGCACGCCGCCGGCGCCGGTCCAGCAAGCTGCGGCCATCGTGCCGCCGCCGGTAGTCGTCCTCGCTCCCAAGAAAATCAGGATCGGCCTCGCCCTGGGCGGCGGCGCCGCGCGCGGTTTCGCCCACATCGGCGTCATCAAGGCGCTGGAAGCGCAGGGGATCCATCCGGAAATCGTGGTCGGCACCAGCGCCGGCAGCGTGGTCGGCGCGCTGTACGCGTCCGGGCTGGGCGGTTTCGAGCTGCAGAAGACAGCCATGGAAATGGACGAAGCGACGATTTCGGACTGGGCGCTGCCGCTGTTCGGCTCGTCGACCGGCGTGCTGAAAGGCGCAGCGCTGCAGAACTACGTCAACAAGGCGGTCAAGAACCAGCCGATGGAAAAGCTCAAGCTGCGCTTCGGTGCGGTCGCGACCGACCTGAAGAACGGTGAGCCAATCCTGTTCCAGCGCGGAAATACCGGACAAGCCGTGCGCGCCTCGTCGGCGGTGCCGAGCGTATTCCAGCCGGTAAAGATCGGCACGCGCTCCTTCGTCGACGGCGGGCTGGTCGCGCCGGTGCCGGTGCGCTTCGTGCGCGAGATGGGTGCGGACTTCATCATCGCGGTCAACATCTCGACGCAGACCGACGTGCAGGCGACGGTCAGCTCGCTCGACGTGCTGATGCAGACCTTCACGATCATGGGCCAGCGCCTGAACCACTACGAGCTCAAGGACGCGGACATCGTGATCCAGCCGGCGCTCGGCAAGATGGGCGGGGCCGACTTCAACGGCCGCAACCTGGCGATCCTTGCCGGCGAACAGGCCGCCGCGGCGGTGATGCCACAGATCAAGGCCAAGCTCAAGGCCAGGCAGCAGCCATAGCCGCTCTACGGCAATGCGTATCGCAGGGCAGGGCGCCAGCCTTAAAATCGGCGCACTTACAATATAACAAGGACCGCATTATGCAATCGAAGCCCTACCTGACCCTCGCCGACGTGAAGAAAATGGCGGCTGCCGCGGAAGCGGAAGCGGTCGCGCACAACTGGGCGGTAACGATCGCCATCGTGGACGACGGCGGTCACCTGCTGTGGCTGCAGCGGCTGGACGGCGCCGCGCCGCTGTCGTCGCACATTGCGCCGGCCAAGGCGAAGGTCGCGGCGCTGGGGCGGCGCGACACCAAGGGCTACGAAGACATGATCAACAACGGCCGCACCGCCTTCGGCAGCGCCCCGTTCAGCGAAGGCATGCTCGAGGGCGGCGTGCCGGTGGTCGTTGACGGGCACGTCATCGGCGCGGTCGGCGTATCCGGCGTGAAATCCCCGGAAGACGCCCAGGTCGCCAAAGCCGGCCTCGCCGCGCTGACCGCCTAGCAAATATTGCATTCTCAATCGGGGTCCGTCCCCGGGGACGGACCCCGAATCTGGCGAGCGAAAACGCGCGCCTAGTCGTGGATTTCGGCGTTTTCCGGCGCGGTGTCGGCGGCGTTGCAGCGGGTCAGCCAGTCTTTCAGCGCAGCCATGTCGGTGACCAGGATTTCGCGCCCCTTGACGAAACCGACCTGGATCAGGCTGGCGGCGTCACAGTTGAGCTTGTTCACCGTGGGCGCCAGGTTGACCATCCGGTCGTACGCCTTGTAGACCTTGTTCTCCCACTTGTGCAGCCCGGCGTCGTTGAACTTGTTGTTCTCGAAGTAGATCATGACGGTGCCGTCGAGGTTGCCGAAGCCGCACAGCCCGGATCCATTCTTCATCGCCGCCCGCACCGCTTCGCTGGCGTCGGGACCCGGTACAAACACGCCCGCGCGCCCGCCCGCAGCGGGACGCTCCATCGGCGTGTCCATGCCAAAAACTGTTGTCGCCATTGTTTTCCTGAAAGAGTTGCGCTTAGCGCCAAGTGCGCTAATGTAGAGAAGCGCGGTGCTGCTGTCCAGCGCCGGAAAAATTCGGCATCAATCGGGCCGCCGGCGATTGCCGAGCGAGGCCGTTTGCGCTATAATTCGGAGGTTTAGCCATTCATTACACCTACCGTAGCGACTACCCACACATCCCTCATTCAATTGACCCAATCCCTCGAGCTGAGATGCTCGGGATCGCAGGGTCGTCGGTCTGACGTGGCGCAGCTACGGTAACTTTATCAGGAGTTGCCCTTGCCGCCATTTTTTTCTGGCCCCGCCGTTCCAGCCATCCTGGCCCTCGCAGACGGGACAATATTTAAAGGTTTTTCCATTGGCGCCGCCGGCCATACGACCGGAGAAGTGGTCTTCAATACCGCGATGACCGGTTACCAGGAAATCCTCACCGATCCTAGCTATTCGCGCCAGATCGTCACCCTGACTTATCCGCACATCGGAAATACCGGCGTCAACCTCGAAGACGTCGAGGCGACCAAGGTTCACGCCGCCGGCCTGATCATCCGCGACCTGCCGCTGATGGCCTCGAATTTCCGTTCTACCCAATCGCTGTCCGATTACCTGAAGGCCGAAGGCATCGTCGCCATCGCCGGCATCGACACCCGCAAGCTGACGCGCATCCTGCGCGAAAAAGGCGCGCAGGGAGGTGCGATCCTGGTCGGTAACCAGGGCGTGGAGCCGAAAGAGTCGCAGGCGCTGGAGCTGGCGCGTTCCTTCCCTGGCCTGGCCGGCATGGACCTGGCCAAGGTGGTCTCGACCCCGAAAGCCTACGCGTTCACCGAAACCGAATGGACCCTGGGCGAAGGCTACGGCAAGCTGACCGATCCCAAGTTCCACGTGGTCGCCTTCGACTACGGCGTCAAGAAGAACATCCTGCGCATGCTGACGCAGCGCGGCTGCAAGGTGACGGTACTGCCGGCACAGGCCACCGCCGCCGACGCGCTGGCGCTGAACCCGGACGGCATCTTCCTGGCCAACGGCCCGGGCGACCCGGAGCCGTGCGATTACGCGATCGCAGCCTCGAAAGAGCTGATCGAGCGCGGCATCCCGACCTTCGGCATCTGCCTCGGCCACCAGATCATGGCGCTCGCTTCCGGCGCCAAGACCATGAAGATGAAATTCGGCCACCACGGCGCCAACCATCCGGTGCAGGACCTCGATTCGAAGAAGGTGATGATCACCTCGCAAAACCACGGCTTCGCGGTCGATGCGGCCACCTTGCCGGCCAATTGCCGCGTCACGCACGTGTCGCTGTTCGACGGTTCGCTGCAGGGCTTCGCCCGTACCGACAAGCCGGCGTTCTGCTTCCAGGGCCACCCTGAAGCATCGCCTGGACCGAACGACGTAAGTTACCTGTTTGACCGCTTCATCAGCCTGATGCAAGCGGGCGGGAAAAAAATAAATGCAGGGGAAAAAGTAGATGCCTAAGCGTAGTGACATTAAAAGTATTCTGATCATTGGCGCGGGCCCGATCATCATCGGCCAGGCTTGCGAGTTCGATTATTCCGGAGCACAGGCGTGCAAGGCGCTGCGCGAAGAGGGCTACAAAGTCATCCTCGTCAACAGCAACCCTGCGACCATCATGACCGATCCTGAGATGGCCGATGTCACCTACATCGAGCCGATCACGTGGAAAGTCGTCGAGCGCATCATCGCCAAGGAACGTCCTGACGCGATCCTGCCGACCATGGGCGGCCAGACCGCGCTGAACTGCGCGCTCGACCTGCACCGCCACGGCGTGCTTGCGCAGTACAACGTCGAGCTGATCGGCGCGACGCCCGAGGCGATCGACAAGGCCGAGGACCGCTCCAAGTTCAAGGAAGCAATGACCAAGATCGGCCTCGGTTCGGCGCGTTCGGGCGTGGCGCATTCGATGGATGAAGCGTGGACCGTTCAGCGCGAGCTGGGCTTCCCGACCATCATCCGTCCGTCGTTCACCATGGGCGGCACCGGCGGCGGCATCGCCTACAACGAAGAAGAATTCGAGACCATCTGCAAGCGCGGCCTGGAAGCGTCGCCGACCAAGGAACTGCTGATCGAAGAGTCCCTCATCGGCTGGAAAGAGTACGAGATGGAAGTGGTGCGCGACAAGGCGGACAACTGCATCATCATCTGCTCGATCGAAAACCTCGACCCGATGGGCGTGCATACCGGCGACTCGATCACCGTGGCGCCTGCACAGACGCTGACGGACAAGGAATACCAGATCATGCGCAATGCCTCGCTGGCAGTGCTGCGCGAGATCGGCGTCGACACCGGCGGCTCCAACGTCCAGTTCTCGATCAACCCGGAAGACGGCCGCATGATCGTCATCGAGATGAATCCGCGCGTGTCGCGTTCGTCGGCACTGGCGTCGAAAGCGACCGGCTTCCCGATCGCCAAAGTGGCGGCCAAGCTGGCAGTCGGCTTCACCCTCGACGAGCTGCGCAACGAGATCACCGGCGGCGCGACCCCGGCATCGTTCGAGCCGTCGATCGACTATGTCGTCGTCAAGATCCCGCGCTTCACGTTCGAGAAGTTCCCGGCAGCCGACCAGCACCTGACCACCCAGATGAAATCGGTGGGCGAGGTGATGGCGATCGGCCGTACTTTCCAGGAGTCGTTCCAGAAGGCGCTGCGCGGCCTTGAAGTGGGCGTCGATGGCCTGAACGAGAAGACCAAGGACCGCGAGAAGATCGAGGAAGAACTGGGCGAGCCAGGACCGGACCGCATCTGGTACGTGGGCGACGCGTTCGCGCAGGGCTTCACGCTGGAAGAAGTGCACCAGCTGACCCGCATCGATCCGTGGTTCCTTATCCAGATCAAGGAAATCGTCGACATCGAACTGTGGCTCGATACGCAGAAACTCGAGAACCTCGACAAGCCGCTGCTGTACAAGCTGAAGCAAAAGGGCTTCTCGGACCGCCGCCTGGCGTTCCTGCTGCAGACCACCGACAAAGTGGTGCGCGAGAAGCGCCATGCGCTCGGCATCCGTCCGGTGTACAAGCGCGTCGATACCTGCGCGGCCGAGTTCTCGACCAACACCGCGTACATGTATTCGACCTACGACGAAGAGTGCGAGTCGAACCCGACTGACAAGAAGAAAATCATGGTGCTGGGCGGTGGCCCGAACCGTATCGGCCAGGGTATCGAATTCGATTACTGCTGCGTCCACGCGGCGCTGGCGATGCGCGAAGACGGCTACGAGACCATCATGGTCAACTGTAATCCGGAGACCGTGTCGACCGACTACGACACCTCCGACCGCCTGTACTTCGAATCGCTGACCTTGGAAGACGTGCTGGAAATCGTCGCGCTGGAAAAACCGGTCGGCGTGATCGTGCAGTACGGCGGCCAGACCCCGTTGAAGCTGGCGCTCGACCTGGAAGCGAACGGCGTTCCGATCATCGGCACCTCGCCGGACATGATCGACGCGGCCGAAGACCGCGAGCGCTTCCAGCAGATGCTGCAGACGCTCGGCCTGCGCCAGCCGCCTAACCGCACCGCGCGTACCGAAACCGAAGCCCTGGCGCTGGCGCAGGAAATCGGCTACCCGCTGGTAGTGCGTCCTTCGTACGTGCTGGGCGGACGCGCGATGGAAATCGTCCACGAGCAGCGCGACCTCGAGCGCTACATGCGCGAAGCGGTCAAGGTGTCGCACGATTCGCCGGTGCTGCTGGACCGCTTCCTGAACGACGCGATCGAATGCGACGTCGACTGCATCTCCGACGGCGTCACCACCTTCATCGGCGGCGTGATGGAGCACATCGAGCAGGCCGGCGTCCACTCGGGCGACTCGGCATGCTCGCTGCCGCCGTACTCGCTGTCGCAGGAGACCATCGATGAACTGAAGCGCCAGACCTCGCTGATGGCCAAGGGCCTGAACGTGGTCGGCCTGATGAACGTGCAGTTCGCGATCCAGAAGCAGGAACGCGACGGCGAAATGCGCGATACGGTATACGTGCTCGAAGTGAACCCGCGCGCATCGCGCACGGTGCCGTTCGTGTCGAAGGCGACCGGGCTGCAGCTGGCGAAGATCGCGGCGCGCTGCATGGTCGGCCAGACGCTGGAATCACAGGGCATCACGAAGGAAGTGATCCCGCCATACTTCAGCGTCAAGGAAGCCGTGTTCCCGTTCGTGAAGTTCCCGGGTGTCGACACCATCCTCGGACCTGAGATGAAGTCGACCGGTGAAGTCATGGGCGTGGGCATGACCTTCGGCGAAGCGTTCGTGAAGTCGCAGATGGGCGCCGGCGTCAAGCTGCCGGAATCGGGCAAGGTCTTCCTGTCGGTGAAATCGTCCGACAAGCCGCGCGCTGTCAAAGTGGCGCGCGACCTGCATGAGATGGGCTTCCAGATCGTGGCGACCAAGGGCACCGCGGCGGTCATCAACACCGCAGGCATTCCGTGCCAGGCGGTCAACAAGGTGATCGAAGGCCGTCCGCACGTTGTGGACATCATCAAGAACCACGAGATCTCGCTGGTGATCAACACGGTCGAAGAGAAGCGCAGTGCGATTGTCGACTCGCGCGCGATCCGTATTTCGGCTTTGGCGGCTGGCGTGACGACATACACTACAATAGCGGGTGCGGAGGCTGCGGTCGAAGGCATGCGTCATCTCGACGAGTTGCGCGTGTACGATTTACAAGGCCTGCATAAAACCTTAAACTAAGCAGCAAGCAGTACCACTAACCACAGGGCTCGTGAGGCTTTTGTCTCGCGGGCTCTGTGGTTTTCACTTTCTAGTTGATACCGAATACGATATGAACAACACTGTTCCACTTACCAAATACGGCGCCGCGCTGCTCAAGGACGAACTTCATCAACTGAAGACCAAAGAGCGCCGCAGTGTGATTGAGGCGATCGCTGAAGCGCGTTCGCACGGCGACCTGTCCGAGAATGCCGAGTACGACGCAGCCAAGGAACGCCAGGCCTTCGTCGAAGGCCGCATCTCGGAACTGGAAGGCAAACTGAGTTCGGCCCAGATCATCGACCCGGCCACCCTCGATGCCGAAGGGCGCGTGGTGTTCGCATCGACCGTGGACCTGGAAGACCTGGAAAACGGCCAGAAGGTGACCTACCAGATCGTCGGCCTCGATGAAGCGGACCTGAAGCTGAACAAGATTTCGGTGACCTCGCCGATTTCGCGCGCGCTGATCGGCAAGTACGCCGGCGACGTGGTTGAAGTGCAGGCCCCGTCGGGCCCGCGCGAATACGAAATCCTCGAAGTCAAGTACATCTGATGCTGACGCGTTTGCGCCTGCTGGTTGCCGCACTGTGGGCGGGCAGCCTGTGGACGGTTGGCTACCTGGTGGCGCCGACTTTGTCGAACACGCTAGCCGACCGCAAGATGTTCGGCAATATCGCGGCGGGTATTTTCCGCAGCGAGGCGTGGCTGACCGTGGCGTGCGCGCTGGCGATGTTTGTGCTGGTGATGCTGGCCACGGACCTCGACGCCAAGCGCAAGCGCACGCTCAATTTCATCGTCGGCGCGATGCTGGCGTGTACGGTGATTGGGTATTTCGGCATGCAGCCGGTGATGGCGATGCTGCGTGAAGCGGCTGGTACGCAGGGTGTGATGGATTCGAACCTGAAGATGAAGTTCGGGATCGTGCACGGCGTGGCCGCGCTGATTTACCTGGCGCAGAGCGTGCTGGGGGTGTCGCTGGTGCTAAAAAGCCGAGCCTGAATGTAGGGCGGAATGCGCGGGGGCGCCGAGCCTTCGCTTTCCCACCCTACGAAAACCCTCGCTTAACCGAGGCTCTTCTTGGAACTGGTCTGACGCGGCTTGGCACGCTTGATGTTGCCGCCGGCCGTAACCCGCTCGTTGCCCTTGATCATAACCTTGGTCACGCTAGGGCGCTTGGTGCCGCTGGCGCTGGCCTTGACGATGGTGACTTCGCGCATACCTTTGCCTGACTTGGAGCTGCGCTCCTTGACGGCTTCGACTTTCGGGCGGTAGATCACCAGCAGCTTGCCGATGTGCTGGACCGGCGCCGCGTCGAGTTCTTCGCAGATGGTGTCATACATGGCGACGCGCGCTTCACGGTCGTCGCCGAATACACGTACCTTGATCAGGCCGTGCGAATCGAGGCTGGCCGCGACTTCCTTCATTACTGCCGGAGTCAGGCCGGCTTCGCCAACGATTACGACAGGCTTCAGTCCGTGGGCTTCGGCGCGCAGTGCGCTGCGCTCGACGGGGGTAAGTTTTTGCATAATATTTTAAGATAATCCTTTAAAAGCAGTATTCTACGCGAATGGCAAAGAACAAATTAAACAAAAACTGGTTGCACGACCACATAAACGATCCCTATGTCAAATTGGCACAGAAAGAGGGATACCGTGCACGCGCCGCTTACAAGCTCAAGGAAATCGACGAACAGGAGAAACTGATCAAACCGGGCCAGATCGTGGTCGACCTCGGTTCCACTCCAGGCAGCTGGGGCCAGTACGTCCGTAAGAAGATGTCGGGCAAGGAGGGGGGCGGCATCAATGGCACCATTATCGGCCTCGATATGCTGCCGATGGAGCCGATTGCCGACATGCACTTCATCCTGGGCGACTTCCGCGAGGCGCGCAGCCTGCGTGCGCTCGACGCGATTTTGCAGGGACGCAAGTGCGACGTGGTGCTGTCGGACATGGCGCCGAACCTGTCGGGTATTCCGACGGCCGACTCCGCGCGCATGGAGCATCTTATTGATCTGGCAATTGAATTCTCGCAGTTCCACCTGAAACCATCGGGCGCGCTCGTGGTGAAATGTTTCAAGGACATGGGTTTCAGCCAGATCGTGGAGAAATTCCGTTTCGAATTTAAGACTGTTAAACAAGTCAAACCCAAGGCAAGCCGGGATAAGTCGTCGGAAATCTTCCTGGTCGGCCGCGGGCTGAAAAATCCTACCGAAAAGAATCACGCTGCAGATGATGAATCTGCTCTTGATATTTGACCGCATAGCCGCACATCTTGCGCAGGAAACCCGCAGGTAGAATGGGTTTCCAGCGCTTTTTTGGCCAGGATCGCGGGCGTGCGTGGCGCGCCCTGCTGATTGATAGTAGAATCGGCCCTTATATTCGGTAAAAAGATGCCCCCGGCATCGAAGGAGTTTTCGTGAATAATATGTTTTCCAAATCCGCCATCTGGGTGGTCGTCGCGCTGCTGTTGTTCATGCTGTTCAAGCAGTTCGACACCCAAAGCGTCGCCGGCGGCAGCAAGTCCATCGCTTATTCCGAACTGCTCGATGAGGTCAAGGCGCGCCGCATCAAGGACGTCGTGATCGAAGGCGCCAACATCACCGCTACCCGGGTCGACGACTCCAAGGTACGCTCGACCGCCACCGTGCTCGACCGCGGCCTGATCGGCGACCTGCGCGAGAACGGCGTGCGCTTCGACATCAAACCGCCTGAGGAGCCTTCGTTCCTCCAGCAAGTCTTCATTTCCTGGTTCCCGATGCTGCTCTTGATCGGCGTCTGGGTATTCTTCATGCGCCAGATGCAGGGCGGCGGCAAGGGCGGCGCGTTCTCCTTCGGCAAGTCCAAAGCACGCATGATGGATGAGACCAACAACACCGTCACCTTCGCCGACGTCGCAGGCTGCGACGAAGCCAAGGAAGAAGTCACCGAAATCGTCGACTTCCTGAAAGACCCTACCAAGTTCCAGAAGCTGGGCGGACGCATTCCGCGCGGCGTGCTGATGGTTGGCCCTCCGGGCACGGGTAAAACCCTGCTGGCGCGCGCCATCGCCGGCGAAGCCAAGGTGCCGTTCTTCTCGATCTCGGGTTCCGACTTCGTTGAAATGTTCGTCGGCGTCGGCGCCAGCCGCGTCCGCGACATGTTCGAGAACGCCAAGAAGCAATCCCCATGCATTATCTTCATCGACGAGATCGACGCTGTCGGCCGCCACCGCGGCGCCGGCATGGGCGGCGGTAACGACGAACGCGAACAGACGCTGAACCAGCTGCTGGTCGAGATGGACGGTTTCGAGGCCAGCTCCGGCGTGATCGTCGTCGCTGCAACCAACCGCGCCGACGTGCTGGACAAGGCGCTGCTGCGTCCGGGCCGCTTCGACCGCCAGGTGGTGGTTGGCCTGCCGGACATCCGCGGCCGCGAGCAGATCCTCCACGTCCACATGCGCAAAGTGCCTATCGCTACCGACGTCAAGGCCGACATCCTGGCCCGCGGCACCCCTGGTTTCTCGGGCGCCGACCTGGCTAACCTGGTCAACGAAGCAGCGCTGTTCGCGGCCCGCCGCAGCAAGCGCCTGGTCGAGATGAGCGACTTCGAGGACGCCAAGGACAAGATCTTCATGGGTCCCGAGCGCAAGTCGATGGTCATGCGCGAGGAAGAGCGCCGCAACACCGCCTTCCACGAGTCCGGCCACGCCGTCATCGCCAAGCTGCTGCCGAAGGCTGACCCGGTGCACAAGGTCACGATCATGCCGCGCGGCTACGCCCTCGGCCTGACCTGGCAGCTGCCGGAACACGACAGCCTGTCGGGCTACAAGGACAAGATGCTCGAGGAAATCTCGATCCTGTTCGGCGGCCGTATCGCGGAAGAACTGTTCGTCGGCCAGATGTCCACCGGCGCCTCGAACGACTTCGCCCGCGCAACCAAGCTGGCCCGCTCGATGGTGACCCGCTTCGGCATGAGCGACAGCATGGGCGTGATGGTGTACGAGGACAGCGAGAACGAAGGCTTCTTCGGCGGCGCCACCAAGACCATCTCGGAAGCGACCCAGCAACAGGTTGACGCCGAAATCCGCGCCATCCTCGACAGGCAGTACGCCCTGGCGCGCCGCTTGCTTGAAGAGAACCGCGACAAGGTGGAAGCGATGACCAAGGCGCTGCTCGACTGGGAAACCATCGATGCGGACCAGATCAACGACATCATGGCCGGCAACGAGCCGCGTCCACCGAAGTTCGAAGTGCCGCCAAAGCGCAACCAGCCACCGGGCAGCGGCTCGGGCGATGTGTCGCCAAACGCGACCGCACCTGCGTAAAGCTCAAATTCCGCCAGCAACAGATATAATGCCGTTCAGATAATTACTGAACGGCATTTTTTCATTGCGGCGACAAATTGCCCCGCCGGAGACTGCCTTACCGAATGCGACAATACCTGCAATGCGGCCGCTTTGGCTTCGACCTCGACGCACGCCCATTGGTGATGGGCATCCTCAACGTCACCCCGGATTCGTTCTCGGACGGCGGCCGTTTCCAATCGCTTGAATTTGCCGTTTCGCGCGCCGAGGAGATGATTTCCGAAGGCGTCGACATGATCGACATCGGCGGCGAGTCCACGCGGCCGGGATCGCCCGCGGTACCGCTGGACGAAGAGCTGCGCCGCGTCATCCCTGCCGTGTACGCGCTGCGCGACCTGGGCAAGCCCTTGTCGATCGACACCTATAAGCCGGAAGTGATGCGCGAAGCTATCCTGGCCGGCGCCGACATGATCAACGACATCAACGCCTTCCGTGCGCCGGGTGCTTTGGCAGCCGTTGCCGACAGCGACTGCGCCCTGTGCGTGATGCACATGCAGCGCTCGCCCGAAACAATGCAGCAAAGCCCCGAATACGCCGATGTGGTGGAGGAGGTCGTCGCCTTCCTGCGCGAGCGCGTCGAGGCCATGGTTGCGGCGGGAATCGAGCGCCAGCGCATCTGCATCGACCCTGGCTTCGGCTTCGGCAAGACGGTGGAACATAATTACGCCTTGCTGCGCAACCTCGGCAAGATGCAGCAGGACCTGGGCCTGCCGGTACTGGCGGGTTTGTCGCGCAAGTCGATGATCGGCGCCGTGACCGGCAAGCCGCTGGAACAACGCCTGGCCGGAAGTTTGGCCGGGGCATTGGCTGCGCTAGCGCATGGCGCTAGAATTGTCCGCGTACATGATGTAGCCGAAACGGTAGATGCATTCAAAGTGTGGCAAGCAGCCGCAATCCATTAATTCATAGAAAATAAGAGACATCATGGGACGTAAATATTTCGGTACAGACGGTGTGCGTGGCCTGGTAGGCGTAGCGCCAATTACCCCTGACTTCGTGATGCGCCTCGGCTACGCCGCCGGCAAGGTACTGGCCCGCAACGGCTCGGCCTCCGGCCGTCCGACCGTACTGATCGGGAAGGACACCCGCATTTCCGGCTACATGCTGGAAGCCGCGCTGGAAGCGGGCTTCTCGGCCGCCGGCGTCGACGTGCAACTGGCCGGCCCGATGCCGACCCCTGCGATCGCCTACCTGACCCGCGCGCTGCGCCTGTCGGCCGGCGTCGTGATCTCGGCGTCCCACAACCCGTTCCAGGACAATGGCATCAAGTTCTTTTCGCAGTACGGCACCAAGTTGCCGGACGCGGTGGAGCTGGAAATCGAAGCAGGAATCGACCAGCCGATGGAATGCGTGCCGGCCGAAAAGCTCGGCCGCGCCAAGCGCCTCGACGACTCGCAGGGCCGCTACATCGAATTCTGCAAGAGCACCTTCCCGAACGAGCTGGACCTGCGCGGCATGAAGATCGTGGTCGACAGCGCCCATGGCGCCGCCTACCACATCGCCCCGCACGTATTCCACGAACTGGGCGCCAAGGTCATCTCGATCGGCAACACACCGGACGGCTTCAACATCAACGCCGGATTCGGCGCGACCGCACCGCAGGCGATGGCTGCCGCCGTTGTCGAGCATGGGGCCGACCTCGGCATCGCGCTGGACGGCGACGCCGACCGCCTGATCATGTGCGACGCGAAAGGGCGCCTGTACAACGGCGACGAACTGCTGTACGTGATGGTGCGCGACCGCATGACGGTCGGACCGGTTGCCGGTGTGGTCGGCACCTTGATGACCAACATGGCGCTCGAGGTGGCATTCAAGGAACTCGGCATCGGCTTCGCGCGCGCCAAGGTCGGCGACCGCTACGTGCTGGAAGTCATGCAAGAGAAGGGCTGGCTGTTCGGCGGCGAAGGTTCGGGCCACCTGTTGGCGCTCGACAAGCACACCACCGGCGACGGCATCGTCTCCGCGTTGCAGGTTCTGTCGGCGCTGAAGCGCAGCGGCAAAGGGCTGGACGAATGCTGTGACGAGCTGACCCTGTACCCGCAAAGCCTGATCAACGTGAAGGTGCCAGCCGGGTTCGACTGGACCCAGAACGCCGGCATGGTTGCGGAAAAGGAGAAGGCGGAGAAAGAACTGGGCGACGCCGGGCGCGTGCTGATCCGCGCATCGGGCACGGAACCGCTGATCCGCGTGATGGTCGAAGCCAAGACCCAGCAACTCGCAGAAAGCACAGCCCGCCGCATCGCAGACAAAGTTACAACGTGACCCGTCGTTTCCGCGAAAGCGGAAACCCATTTTGCGGCGTGCCAGACGTACGCTGTCACTCAGCCGTGGCAGCAGATCGAAATGAAGGTTGCTGCTTCCCACCCCGCAACAACCATTCCAAATACTTTACCCGCGCACATTGACCACTTTCGGTCGGCGCAGTATAATTGAGTCTTCGGAGTGTGGCGCAGTCCGGTAGCGCACCTGGTTTGGGACCAGGGGGTCCAAGGTTCGAATCCTTGTACTCCGACCAAGTTAAAAAGACGGGCTGTCATTGAGTTGGCGGCCCGTTTTTCATTTCCGCGGAGAATTCTTCTCCGCAACACAAACTGCCCATAGCTCAGTTGGATAGAGCATCAGCCTTCTAAGCTGAGGGTCGCAGGTTCGATTCCTGCTGGGCAGGCCAAAAAACGTCGAAATCGGCGTACATCCACTGGCATTGCAATGTAGTCCTGTGCCGCATGTGCGTTGGACACCAGGGCTAACCTGGATGCGAAATCAATTCCTGATCGTAGACTTGAGGACGGATCGACAGAAGCCTGGCAACCCTGAGTCGTGTTACCGGAACCCCCTGACACAGAACTGCGGCGGCTGTTGGTTGAACTTGGAGCGCGCGGCTTCACGCGCGATGACGGGCACGAAGCCTGGATCTACAAAGATCTGCGTCCGCTCGAGCACCAGAGCGTCGTCGAAGCGTGGGAGCGCAACTTGCGTTCAAATGAGGATACTCAGCGGTGAGCAGTCACGAATTCCGAGCGGCACCAGGCTCGAAATCACGACAAGGGCAACCAGGGTTGCGATGATGGCAAATGGTATGTAGGTGTTTATACTTCCGCAATAATCATGGTAGCAAGTACCACGGCCCCCGCGGTGCCGTTCCAGCCAATTTTTCGCCGGAACTGAGCCTGACTAGGGTTCGATGACCGGTTCGGCGACGATCTCATAGCGATCCCGGCCCGCGCGTTTCGCCGTGTACATGGCGCCGTCCGCCTGCCGGATGATCTCGTCGGCGCTCATGCCGCGCCGGTAGAATGCCACGCCGATGCTGGTGCTTACCGATAAGCCCAACCTGCCCACCTGGAACGGCGGGTGCATCGCAGCGACCAGTTTGCCGGCGACGCGTTCCGCTGCGGAACGGTCGCTGATATCGTCCAGCAGCAGCGCAAACTCGTCGCCGCCGAGGCGGGCAACGACGTCCATGTCGCGTACCGTGGCCTTGATACGCGCAGAGAACGCCGTCAGCAAAGCATCGCCGACGTCATGCCCATAGGTATCGTTCACGCTCTTGAAGCGATCAATATCGAAATACATCAGCGCGAACTGGCCGCCCTTGCGCTTGATGCGCGCAATCGCTTGCTCGAGGTGATCGTAGAAAAATGTCCGGTTCGCCAGTTTGGTCAGTCCGTCGTAATGCGCCAATTCGCGCAGCTGGCTTTCCATCTGCTTGCGCAGCGTAATGTCCTCATACAGTCCAAGCAATGCGACCGTTTCGCCATCGATATTGCTTAGCGGAATTTTGCTCGTGCGCAGCCAGACGACGCTTCCATCGGCGCGGTTTTGCTGTTCTTCGTAGTTGACCTTGGCCTTGCCGGTCGCGAGCGTCGCCGCGTCCTCGGTCCGAGACGAGTCGGCACTGGCGTGCCAAGCCAGGTCGAAATCGCTCTTGCCGATGATCTGCTCCGGTTGCTCCAGCCCGGCGTCGTCACAAAACGCCTTATTGCAACCGAGATAATCCAGCTTGGTATTCTTCCAAAACACGCGTTGCGGAATATGGTCAATTACCAGCTGCAGCATTTGCTTCGATTCCTTGAGTTCCCATGCGCGCTCGCGCTGTGCGGTGATGTTTTCCGCGATCCCCACCACGTGGGCGACCCGGTCGTTCGTCTTCATCGGGATCATGATGACGCTCAGCTGAATCTCGTGGCCCTTGCCGTCGATAATCGCCGAGTCGTAGGTGACAGAATTGCCGCTCAGCGCTTGCTCGAATTGCTCGCGCGACATGTCTTGCTTGGCGGGGATGATGAGTTGCTCGATCGACTTTCCGATCAGTTCCTCCCTGCTCATCTTGAACTCGATGAGGGCGCGTGCGTTGGCGTTGATGAAGCGCCGTTGCCGGTCGAGCAGATAGACGGCCGACGGGTGGCTTTCGAACACTTCATCGAAGCGCAGCGTTTGTTTGTAGCTGCCCAGCCTGGCCCGGTTGCGGCGAAGCCAGGCCGCCATTGCCCACGCCAGGGTTAGCGACGCGCCCAGCCCGCCCACCAGGATCACGTTGCCCATCGAACTCTCGTAACGCGCAAAATACTGCGGCCTGGGATAGAAGAACAATTGCCAATGCCGGCCGCCGAAGATCACCGACGCGCGATGCGCGACACCGAAAGCGCGTTCGCCCGACGCGCGCGGCACGCGCTCGCCACTCTTGTACAGGACACTCGCACCATCCACGATGTCGAGGTCGAATTCTGAGCGGAACGCGTCGCCCAGCGCCCGTTCAATCATGGCCGGCACGTGGTAGATGGAGAACACGAAACCGCGCAGCGCGACACGCCGCTCTTCGACGGTGCTTGAAGGCAATGCCCGGTCGTAGATCGGCGTGAACGCCATGATGATTGGCACCATACCCGGCGCCGTCACGTAGTGGTGCTGCTCGGTGGCAATGGTCTGGCCCGAGTCGCGCGCCTGCTGCATCGCCGTCCAGCGCTGGGGGATACCGGAAAAGTCGAGTCCGCGAATGCCCAGCGAGCGTTTGTCGCGCGGCGCGGCGTACAGGTTGGGAAAGGCGAAGTCCGGATCGGTGCCCGAACCTTTTATCGCGAAGCCCGGCGCCTCGGCCTGCACACTGGCTTCAAATGACTGCGCCGCGGCACGCGGCACGCGGGGTATGTAGCCGATGTAGCGCAAGCCGGGATGATCTGTCAGTGCGTCGACAGTGGCGAGGTAGGTGTCGTAGTCCTTCAGGTTGGTCGGGCCGGATGCGGCGATGAACCCGCCGAACCCCCTGGTGAGATGCAGGTAGGCGTCCACGCCATGCTGCAGCGCCAGTACCGATTCGGTCGCATCGGCCTTCGCATGGATGGCGATGCGTTCGCGTTGCGTCCGTTGCTGCGCCAGGAAGGCGAGCAGCGTGACGACGCACGATATGATCAGCAGCAGGGAGACCGGGGCGTTTTCGCGAACCCGTGAGCGGGTGGATCGTGGCATCTGGAAGCCCGTAAGGGTGAAATACCTCACCGTTTCATCTACTTCTCCGCTCCAGCCAATCCGCGGTGCTGCGTGTACTGGACCCGGCTGAGCCAGGACCAATATAGCATGCAGCCTTGCGAGGGCTCCGTTCGCTAACGCAAGGCGCTCGCGCCGGCCGCGGCGCGCAGCTGGTCCAGCTTGGCCTCCAGCGAAGCCGCCGATACCGGGCCGACGTGCGCATCGACCAGGCGTCCGCCGGCGTCGTAGAAGAGTGTCGTCGGCATGCCGGAAGAGCCGACCGCGCGGCCCGTCGCGCCCGACTGGTCGAGCAGGACATTGTCGAGCGCCAGCGAACCGCCACGCAGGTAGTCAAGCACAGTACCGGCTTCTTCGCGCTGGTTCGCGAACACGAAGGTGATGCCGCGCTCGCGCTGCTGCGCCGCCGCCAGCACCGGCATCTCGCGCCGGCATGGCGGGCACCATGTCGCCCACAGGTTCACCACCATCGGGCGGCCCCGGGACAGCTCCGGCAACACCACCGCTTGTCCGTCCAGCGTCGCCAGTGTCACCTGGGGCACGGCCTTTTCTTCGCTCATGCCGAGCATCGCCGGCGCCCCCGACATGAACCACGCGAACGCGCCGGCGAGGACCCCCGCGACCAGCGGATTGCGCAGCGCATTGTGGCGGTAAGCGCGAAAGCCGCCGTATCCAAGTGCCGCGCCGATGCCGGCAAGCGGCGCGAAGCCGCCGTCGCGAATGTCGATGATGGACAGGGGCGACTCGCGGTAAAGTTCGAACCAGCTCGCGACGAAGGCGATGCGCGCGGCGATCAGGCCGATCACCAGCATATCGACCAGCAGGCCGCCGATGCGGACCTTGTCGCGCCGTCCGACCCAATGACCGACGGCGGTCGCAATGACTAAACTGCTTAGCAGGAAGAGGTGGCTCGCCTGGATGCTGAGCGGGCCGAGGTTAAAGTTCATCATGGCAGGCATCGTCGAATTGAAAGGTCTATTGTGACAGGCCGCGCAGCGCACGAGGGCGCAGCAGGAACCGCGATAGAATCCGATACGTCGCCTCTCGCCGGTGCCTGCCGATGCCAAAGCTTGCCTGGGTCCTGATTCCGCTTGCGGCCTACGCCGCAATCCTCGCCGTGCTGGCCTGGCGCGGACGCGCGCCTGCGCGCCTTGCGCTGAATGTCCAAACCAGCCTGCTGTTGCTGGCCTACCTGCTGGCAACCGCGGGCCTCGGGATCTTCTGGGTCGCCAACCAGCAGCTGCCGGTGTTCGACTGGCACTACCTGTTCGGCTACGCGACGCTGGCGCTGATGTCGGTCCATCTTGTATTCAACCTGCCGATTGTGCTGCGCTGGTTCGCGCGCAAGCAGCCGAAACCCCAGCCGGCGAAGCCCGGCGGGCCACGGCTGGTGCTCCAGGCGACGGCCCTGGCGGCGGCATTCGGCGTGGCGTACTTTGTCGGAACACGCCAGGCCGGCGATGCGCTGCCGGCCGTCGGCCCTGGCGACATGCCCGCACCGGTGCAGGCGGTGATCCAGTATCACGCGTTTTCGTCGGCCTCGCGCGGCGGCGTTTTCAAGCGGGCGCCCGGCGTTGAATGGGGATCGCCGCCACCGGTATTCAAGCGATATGGCGGCGTGAAGACGATTGCGCTCGCACGCGGCGCCACTGGCGGCGCCGTTCTTGGCGAGATGCTGCGCGCGCCCGCCGGCGGGCAAGGGCGGCTCGGCCTCGCCGCCCTGGGCGAGCTGCTGTACCTCTCATCGGGCATCACACAGCGGCGCGGAGGCAACGCGCTGCGTGCGGCGCCGTCGTCCGGCGCGCTGTTCCCCAGCGAGCTGTATGTGGCCGCACGTTCGATGGAAGGACTGGCGCCGGGCCTGTATCACTACGATCCCGAGCACCATCGGCTCGATGTCCTCGGGCCGCTCCCGGTCACGCTTGGCGCAAGCGCAGCAGACCGCGCTGACGCGGCCATCGTACTGAGTTCGATCTTCCGCCGCACTGGCTACAAGTACCACAACCGCGCCTACCGTTACGCCGCTGCCGACGCCGGCCACCTGCTCGAGAACGTACGTCTCGCCGCGCACGGCGCGGGCATGCACGCCCAGCTGCTGCCGGCGTTCGACGACGACGCGGCCGCGCGCGCCATCGCCGCCGATGGCGTGGAGGAGGGCGTGCTGGCGCTGGTCGCCTTGAACCGGAAAACGAACGACCGACTGGCGCCGGAGCGCTTTACGGCCGTCGGCGACCTGCGCGCGTCGGCGATCGGCGTCACTGGCCTGGTCCAGCGCGCGACATCGCTGCGGCACCACGCGCAAGCCATTGCCGAAATCGTTTCCTTGCCTGCGCCCGAACCGGCCAGCCGCGGCCTGCACGAGACCATCGTCAACCGCCGCAGCGAGCGCCGCTTCGGCGGCGAGGCCATGCCGCTCGCGGCCTTGTCGTCGCTGCTTGCCGATGCGGCGCAGCCTGTGCAGCTGTCCGACGCGGTGACGCTCAATATCGTGGTCAACCGGGTGGCCGGCCTGCCGCGTGGGATTTACCGCTACCTGCCGGGCCATGCGCTGCAACGGGTGCGCAGCGGCGACTTCCAGGCCGCGGCCCAGTCGGCCGCGCTGTCGCAGGATGTCATCGGCGATGCTGCCGCGGTCCTGATCCTGTCGGCCGACCGCGACCAGGTCCTCGCACAGGGCGCGCGCGGCTACCGACACGTATTGATCGAGGCCGGGCTGGTGGGCGAACGCTGGCTGCTCGGCGCCACCGCGCGCGGCCTGGCTGGCTGCCCGGTAGGCGCGTTTTACGATGACGAGGCTGCCGCCTTGCTCGGCGCCGATCCCCAGCGGCATTGGGTGCTTCACTTTGCGGCAGTCGGGCCGCGCGCTCCCCCTTGAAGCCCGGGCAATTGCGCCTTCTCAAGTAAGGCCGGGCCGCCACCCCGTACGCTAATCGGGATGGGCCAGCCTCGCATTCTTCACATCAGCAACGATTTCTTGTGGACCAAAGTTCACAAGAATTTGTACACCCAGCTGGACCGGCTCGGCGTGCAGCAGGACATCTTCACGCCACTGCGCAAGCACTCCGATCCCGCCAACAACCGGATCGACTTCACGGTGGCGGGTTCCGCGCTGCGGTTCTCCGGCGTGCTCAGCGGATATCACCGCGTCTTGTTCAAGCAAAAGATCTGCAAGCTGTACCGGGACCTCGACGCCTTCGGCATTGCCGGTCAATGCGATCTCGTCCATGCCACGACCCTGTTCAGCGATGGGGCGCTGGCGTACGAACTGTTCAGGAAATACGGCAAGCCTTACGTCGTGGCGGTCCGCAACACCGACATCAACATGTTCCTGAAATACAAACCGCACCTGGTTTTCCTCGCGCGCAAGATACTCGACAGCGCGCAGCGACTGGTCTTTATCAGCCAATCCAATTTCGACAATTTCTTCAAGCACCCGCTGGTCGCCATGTTCGCCGGACCTTACCGGGCGAAGGCCGTGGTCATCAACAACGGCATCGCCCAGCTCTGGCTGGAGAACCTGCATGTCCGCAAGCGCCCATCGGCCAGCCATATCCTGTTTATCGGGCGCTTCGACCGCAACAAGAATGCCGTGCGCCTGATCGAGGCCTTCCTGGCGCTGCGCCAGTTGCGTCCTGGAATAAGGCTGAGCCTGGTTGGCAGTGCGGGTTCGCGCCTGGACAAGGTGCGACGGCTGGCCGCACGCCATGCCGGGTGCATCACCTTTTATGGCCCGGTGGCGCCCGGCCCCGAATTGCTGCAGATCTGCCGCGCCTGCGACATATTTGCCATGGTGTCGCACCACGAAACGTTTGGGCTGGTCTATGTCGAAGCGCTGTCGCAGGGTTTGCCAGTGCTGTTCAGCAAAGGACAGGGGATCGACGGCACCTTCACGGGGAACGTCGGCCTGCCGGTGGATCCGTCGTCGGTGCAGGACATCGGGCGCGGGCTGGAACGAATGATCGACAACTATCCATCGTTCGATCTCAGCCAGATAGGGTTCGAGCGTTTTGGCTGGGAAAGCATCGCCGCACGGTACCTGGAAATGTATCGCGCGATACTATCGTCCGCGCCGGCTTTTCGTTAAAATTCTGACATGGTGCGAACTCGACAGTTTCCAACCAACTCTTGCGTGAGGCAGTCATGGCTTTGGCCGGTAGTCAACCAGGCGTTCCCATCGTGCCGGCTCCATGTTCCGGGCGGGCACGATAGCGCCCGCAGCGGCCGCGCCGTCGCACGACGCCGGCAACCGCCGACTCGTCGCCGGACTGCTGGTCTCGCTGCTGCTGCACGCCCTTATTTTGTCGCTCCAGTTCGGCGTGCCAGGCATGGCGCTGCAAGGGGCGCGCTCCGCAATCGATGTCACGCTGGCACCTATGCTGCCACCGGTCACGCAGCCGCAGTCCGAGCCTGTCGCCGCCGATCCCGTTCCGCCTGGGCCGCCGGCACCCGTTACGGGCATGCGCCTGGTCGATCCGGTCGCAAGGCCCGCACCGCCCCCGCCGCTGCATCCAGCGATGGTCCGGAAAGACAAGCCGCGCAAGGCTCGCCGCATCAGCACGCCGCTACCCCAGCCCGAAGCAGATGCGCCCGTGCGCGTGATCGCACAGGCCAGCAATCCGGCCAGCGACTTCGTGGTTCCGCTGCCGCAGCCGGAAGAATCCGTACAGAAGACGATCGACCCCGCCGAGGCCCAGCGTGGCAGCGACGATGTCGCCGAAGTGCGGCAAGACGAGGCGCCGCTGCCGGAACTGGCGCAGCCATTGCTCGCCCAGCGCGAGGCGGAGGCGCAGTTGCAGAAGGCGGCCGACGAGGAACGTATTGCTGCGGTTGCGGCACGCGATGCCCTCGCGCAGCAGCGCCAGGCACAGGAAAATGCTAAGCAGCAGGAGTTGGCGGAACGGCTTTTCCATCAGCGCCGCGCCCAGGAGCTGGCGGAACGGCAGAAGTCGGAGGAACTGCTTGCCCAGCAGCGCCGTCAGCAGGAACTTAGCGAACGCAAGAAGCTCGACGAGCAGCTCGCCCGGCAGCGCCTTGCGCAGGAACTGGCTGAGCGCCAACGCCAGGAAGAACTGGCGGCGCGGCGGCTCGCGGAGGAGCGCGCCCGCAACGCCCAGGCCCCCGAACGCGGGTTGGCGCAAGCGCGCGCGGCACCGGCCGGCGATCCGTTCGGCGCCGCCGACGGGCAGGGCGCTGGCGGCGGCAGCAAGGCCGCTGCGGGCAATCACGGCAGTAACCTTGCGAACCGGGTGCGCGAGCTGAGCAAGGGACTGGACCTGCTGACCGGCGCGCCGCCCGTGCGTCCGCGCGCCGACAGCGAACGCCAGCAGCGCCGCGTGGTGGTCGACAACGCCGAACGCGACGTACCCTTGCGTATGTATGTGGAAAGCTGGCGCCAGAAAATCGAGCGTAACGGGGGCATGAATTTCCCCAGGCTGATCGGCGAGCGCGCGCGCATCGACCCGCTGGTCAGCGTCGCCGTGCGCAGCGACGGCAGCATCGAGGACGTGACCATCGTCCGCTCCAGCGGCCGCCAGGATACCGACGAGGCGGTTCGCCGCATCGTCCGCCTCAACGCCTTGTATTCAACGTTCCCGCCAAACATCGCGTCGCGTTACGACGTCATCGAGATCCGCCGCATCTGGACTTTCGACCAGGTCCTGAAGCTGATCGAGGAAGTGCGTTAGCCCGTTCCAGCAGCGTTACCGCTTATCCAGGCACATCTCTTCACGGTGCAAATATGCTTAGGCCGCCATTTGATATGCGCCAAAGCCGTTGTCATCGCGCTCACTTACTCTGGATCAGACAGGTAACTTGTCGGGAGCATCAGCACGGCCGCGCCCGACAGGCAATGTGAACGGGTACCAATCATGAAAAATACCGCACGATCCCGATGCAAGCTTTGCGCGGCGCTGCTGCTCGCGCTCGTGCTTACCGGGTGCGCCGCAAGCGGCAGCCGTATTGAAATGCCGGACGTCGCCGAGCCGGGCGCACCGGCAGCGGACGCCCCCGCTACCCAGCTCATCACCGAACAGCTGATCGTCACCGAGAAACAGCAGCGCGAGCAGCGCGCGAACCAGGCGCTGGACCACCTTGTCGTGGCCGATCCGCCGCCTTACAAAATCGGTCCCGGCGACATCCTGTCGATCGTCGTGTGGGACCACCCCGAACTCGCGGGACACGGGCTGGTGGCTTCCAGCAGTTCGGCCGAGGCTGGCACAACCTCGACGCCGCCGCAGGGCTTTGTCGTCGATTACGAAGGCAAGGTGCAGTTCCCGTTTGCCGGGGCGCTCAAGCTGGCCGGGCTGACCGAGGAACAGGCGCGCAACCTGCTGGTCTCGCGGCTGGCGCGCTACATCGCCCAGCCCAACGTCACGCTGCGCGTGCAGTCGTATCGCAGCAAGCGTATCTATATGGATGGCGAGGTCCGGCTGCCCGGCCTGCAGGCGATCAATGACATCCCGATGACCCTGCTCGAAGCCCTGAACCGCGCGGGCGGCTTGCAGCCGACCGCCGACCAGAGCCGCATCGTGCTCGAACGCGACAAGAAACGCTACAACCTCGACCTGCGCGAACTGGTTCAGAAGGGCGTCAGTCCCGGCAGCATCCTGCTGCTCAACGGCGACGTCGTGCGCGTGCACTCGCGCGACGAAAGCAAGGTGTTCGTGTCCGGCGAAGTGGTCACGCCGAAGGCGCTGACGATGCACAACGGGCGCCTCAGCCTCAACGAAGCGCTGGGCGAGTCGGGCGGCATCAGTCCCATGACCGGCGATGCGCGCCAGGTATTCGTGGTGCGCAAGGCCTTGGACGGCACCCGCGTCTTCCAGCTCGACGCGCGCCAGACGGGGGCGCTGGCGATGGCCGAAGCCTTCGAGCTGCATCCGAAAGACCTGGTGTACGTCGCCGCCTCGCCGCTGGCCAACTGGCACCGCAATCTATCGTTGTTGTTCCCCGGCGCGCTGTCGCAGGCGGTCGGCGCCACCCGGCCGTAAATCGCCACGAGGGCAATCCACATGAACCGACCCGCCGACCAGCATCCGATCTCCAATGTGCTGACCAGCCCGCCGATGCTCAGCATGCCGGTCGAACCGCGCTATGAGCACCAGGTCGAACCGGAAGAGCCGGGACTGCGCAGCTATATCAATATCCTGTATGACAGCCGCTGGCTGATCGGGCTGGTCACATTCCTGATCACGACGGTGGCGGTGGTGTACGCGCTGGTGGCCAATCCGGTGTACCAGGCCAACCTGCTGATCCACGTCGAGGAAGAAAGTCCGAACGCGTCGAAGAACATCCTGGCCGAGGTTTCGTCGCTGTTCGAGACCAAGAAAGACGCGATCGCCGAAATGGAGCTGCTGCGCTCGCGCATGGTCATTTCGCATGCGGTCGACAACCTGCAGCTGTATATCGAGGTGCGGCCCAAGTATTTCCCGGTGATCGGCTTCTGGTTCGCCGGACGCGCCGACGCCGGACTGTCGGAGCCCGGCATCTTCGGCCATGGCGGCTATGTGTCGGGCTCGGAGAGGGCGGCGGTGTCGGTGTTCGACGTGCCGGAACCGTGGCACAACCGGCGCTTCGTGATTACCGCGATGGGCGACAGGGTCTATCGCCTGAGCGGCGGCGGCCAGGCGCTGGTGTACGAAGGACGGGTCGGCACCACGCTCAAGACGCAGGCGGGCGGCGGCAAGCTCGAACTGCGCATCGACAGGCTGGACGCGAAACCCGGCGCCGAATTTTATCTGCGGCGGCTGTCGCGGCTCGGCACCATCGAAGGCATCCAGACCGCGATGGTGATCAGCGAGCAGGGCAAGCAGTCGGGCATCATTGAAGTGCGCTTGCAGGGCGACGACCCGCAGCGCATCAACAATGTGCTCAGCGAAATCGGCCGCGAATACATGCGTCAGAACCTCGCCCGCAAGACCGAGGAAGCCGAGAAGTCGCTGGCCTTCCTGAACCTGCAGCTGCCGGCACTGAAACGCCAGCTCGAACAGTCGGAAGAACGCTACAACCATTTCCGCAACAGCCACGGCACGGTCGACATGCGCGAGGAAGCGCGCATGAGCCTGCAGCAGGCGGCGGAAGCGCGCAGCCGCCGCATCACGCTGCAGCAGAAAAAGACCGAGCTGCTGACGCGCTTCACCGAAGACCACCCGATCGTGCGCGGCGTGAACCGCCAGAGCAGGGAAGTCGAAGCCGAAATCGAGGACGTGCAAAAGCGCATCAAGTCGCTGCCCGTGCTGGAACAGGACGAAGCGCGGCTGGTTCGCGAAATCAAGGTCAACACCGACCTGTACACGGCCCTGTCCAACACCGCCCAGCAACTGCGCCTGATTTCCGTGGGCCGGGTCAGCAACGTGCGCATGATCGACGCGCCGATGGCGCCGGAGCGGCCGATCAAGCCGAACCGTCCGCTGATCGTGGTGCTCGCTGCGATTACCGGCATCTTCCTCGGTACGCTGATCGCCTTCGCGCGGCGCGCGCTGAACGGCGGCATCGACGACCCGCAAAAGATCGAACGGCTGCTGGGAGCGCGGGTGGTGTATGCAAGCATTCCGCACAGCGCCAACGAAAAAAAATTCAGCCGCAAGGCACGCGACGACGGCGGCAAGCTGCCCTTGCTGGCCCAGGCAGCCCCTGAAGATATCGCAGTCGAAAGCCTGCGCGGCTTCCGCGCGGCGCTGCTGTTCGCGATGCCGCACTTCCGCAATAACATCGTGATGATCACCGGGCCGGCGCGCGGACTGGGCAAATCGTTCGTGACGGTCAACCTGGCGGCGGTCATGGCGGCCAGCGGCAAGCGCGTGCTGCTGATCGATGCAGACCTGCGCAACGGGCACCTGCACCGTTACTTTGGCGTGGGCCGCGAGCATGGGCTGGCCAGCGTAATCGCAGGCGCCACGCCGGTGGGCGAGGTCATCCATCGCGGCGTGCTGGAAAACCTCGACTTCATTCCCACCGGCGCATTGCCGCCGAACCGGTCCGAGTTCCTGCTGCACCTGAACTTCGGCACCTTGCTGGAAGCGGTGAGCGCCGCGTACGACCTGGTGCTGCTCGACCCGCCACCGATCCTGGCGGTCGCTGACGCGCTGATCATCGGCGCCCACGCCGGCGCCGTGTTCATCCTGGCGAGGGCGGGGCGCACGACCGAAGAAGAGATCAACGAGTCGATCAAGCGCCTCAACCACGCCGGCATCTCGCCGCAGGGCGTGTTGTTCAATGACTTGGCGCTGCGCCTGTCCGGCTGCCGCTACCAGTTCCATTACGAACAGGGCGCACAGCTCGGCTACAGCAAATAGAACGTCGCCAGACAAACAGCGCGTGCGAGGCGGTATACCCCGCCAGCAACGTTGCGCAAAGGTAGGGCGGAAAAGCCTGGCCAGTCACCAACCCGCCCATACCGTGTTCGATGCACGGCACGATCAGTAACTGAACATCCACACCCGTGATCTATCGGTCAATTTCGCTAGTGAAATTGTGTTTAATCATCTGATACTACAAGGAAATTTATTTTCAAAAACGTTGAACTGAATCAAGTTCCACACGTCAAACCTTGCTCAATCACTCTGTTAAAGCGAGGAATTTTGATGAACACACTTGTCAGTTTTGCGTCCGAAAATCGTGTACGCACCATGCTTTGCAGCAGCTTGCCGCTGTTGCTGGCGGCCTGCGGCGGTGCCGATTCGGGCAGCACCCCGGCCCCGGTCCAGGCGCCGCAGTTCGCGGCCATCACCACTAGCGGCGTCGCGGCACCAGCTGATCTCTATGTTTCACCAAGCGGCTCAGATACCAACGCGGGTACGCAGTCGGCGCCGTTCCAAACCATTTTGCGGGCATCGCGCGCGGCAACACCGGGCGTGACGATCCGCGTGGCGCCGGGCGTGTACGCCGGCGGTTTTCAGACCAGCGTCAGCGGCGCCGCGGAAGCACGCATTCGCTACGTTTCGCAAACCCGCTACGGCGCGAAGATCGTGCCGCCTGCTTCGTCCAGCAGCACGCGCGCCTGGGATAACCGCGGCAGCTATGTCGACATCGAAGGCTTCGAGGTCGATGGCGCCAAGGCCCAGGCCGGCACGCAGTGGCTGAACGGCATCTACACGGCCGGCTCGTATTCGGCAGTGCGCGGCAACTACGTGCACCACATCGCGAAAAATGTGCCGTGCGCGAGCAGCGGCGGCGGCATTGGTGCGGACAGCTATTACCAGGGCATCGCCAACGACGTCATCGGCAACGTGGTCCACGATGTCGGCCCATCCGGTTGCGCCAACTACCTCGGCATCTATATCAACTCGGCGAAGAGCAAGGTCGTCAACAACGTGGTGTACAACGTCAGCAATGCCGGCATTCGCTTGTGGCATGACGCGACCAACAACCTGGTCGCCAACAACACGGTGTTCAATTCCGGCATCGGCGTGGTTGTCAGCGGCAACGGCGGCTACCTCGGCAGCGCGCCGAACGACCATACCCGCGTCGCCAACAACATCATCTACGACAACGCCAGCTACGGCATCCAGGAAGTCGGCTCGACCGGCACCCATAACAGCTACGTATTCAACCTGGTGTACAAGAACCGCGGTTATAACATCATGTTGAACAACGGCCTGCAAGCATTGGGCACCGTCAACGCCGAGCCGCAGTTCGTCAACTACATCCGCACCGGCGGCGGCGACTACCATCCAGCGTCGACCTCGCCAGCAGTCGGCGCGGCGCTGCCGGCCGCATCGCCACCGACCGACATCGAAGGCACCGTGCGTTCGACTACCACCGGCCTTGATATCGGCGCCTTCCAGCATGCCGGCGCTGCGCCAGCACCTGCACCAACGCCTACTCCGGAGCCAACGCCGGAGCCGACTCCGACGCCGACGCCGGAACCAACGCCAACGCCGGTTCCCCAGCCGATCCCGGCAACGACGTATAACTACTACGTGTCGCCGACCGGCTCGGACAGCAACCCGGGCACCAAGGCCTCGCCGTTCAAGACGATTACCCGCGCGGCACAGGTAGCCAAGCCGAGCACCACGGTCCACGTGGCGCCAGGTAACTACTCGGGCGGCTTCCGCACCAGCGTCAGCGGCACCGCGACTGGCCGCATCTACTTCGTCTCGACAACGAAGTGGGGCGCCAAGATCGTTCCGCCGGCGAGCTCGTCGAACAACGTGGCGTGGGACAACCGCGGCAGCTACATCGACATCATCGGCTTTGAAGTCGATGGCCGCAAGATCCAGAGCGGCACCAAGTGGGCCTACGGCATCTACAACGGCGGTTCCTACGACATGATCCGCAATAACTACGTGCACCACATCGCCAACACGATCGCTTGCACCAGCGGCGGCGGCTCGGCGATTGGCGTCGACAGCTACTACAAGGGCATCAAGTCGGACGTCATCGGCAACCTGGTCCATGACATCGGACCTGCCGGCTGCCACTTTGTACAGGGCATCTACATCAGCACCTCGGGGACCGTGAAGAACAACGTGGTCTACCGTGTGGCGGAAGCGGCAATCCACCTGTGGCACGACGCCAACAACGTCATCATCACCAACAATACGGTGACGACGTCGGGTACCGGCATCATCGTCGGCGGCGGCGACTACTACTTCACGACGGCGGGCGCGGATAACGTGCACGTGCACAACAACATCGTGTACGACAACAAGTACGGCATCTCGGAGCAGGGCAAGACGGGTTTGAAGAACACCTACCGCAACAACCTGGTGGTCCAGAACACGTACAACTGGACGCTGAAGAACGGCCTGACCCACAGCGGTACCGTGGCGGCAGTGCCCCAGTTCGCCAGCTACTCCCGCACCAGCACGGCCAACGACTTCCACCTGAGCAGCGGCTCGCCCGCGATCGGCAAGGCGGTGAATTCGAGCTACGTGCTGCCGTATGACTTTGATGGCTATGCACGTAACGCAAGCACAGGTTACGACATCGGCGCCTACCAGCACTAAGCGCTGTTGCCCCGGGGCCGCCGCCGCAGGATGTGGCGGCGGTCTTTTCGCGCCTTTCAACAATTATCAAACGGATCCACGCCATCCTGCTTACGATGGAGTGCATGGACTCCCCGCATACAGACTTCGACGAAAAGGCCCGCATCCGCGCGGTCTACCAGGAGTGGCACGGCGGCAAGGAACTGGCTCCCTACGCCTGGCACCGGCCTGAGGTCATGGAGCAGGAGGCGGCGCGCTGCCGCGTCGCCGGCGCCCTGCTGGCCACCACCGTGGGGCACGACCTGGCGCGCCTGCGCATTGCCGATGTCGGCTGCGGCAGCGGCGGATTCCTGCGCCAGCTGATCAGCTGGGGCGCGCACCCCGCCAACCTCATCGGCACCGAGTACCAGGAAGACCGCCTGGTGCAGGCGCGCACCGCCACCGCGCGCGACGTGCGCTGGCATCTTGGCGACCTCGACATCCTGGACGACGGCTGCCTCGACCTCGCCGTCGCCAACACCGTGTTTTCGTCGATCCTTGACGAGCAGATGCGCCGGCAGCTGGCCGCCGACATGTGGCGGGTGCTCAAGTCCGGCGCGTGGTGCATGGTTTTCGACTTCCGCTACAACAACCCGTCCAATCGGAACGTGCGAAGGGTTAGCCGGCCCCAGGTCCGCGACTACTGGCCCGCGGCCAGCGCTTCCCGCTACCAGACCCTGCTGCTGGCGCCGCCTGTCGCGCGCCGGCTGTCGCGCGCGCCGCGCCTGGCCAGCGACCTGCTGGCCACCTTCGTTCCGCCGCTGCGCTCGCACTTCATCTACATGGCGCAAAAGCCTTAACCGTGCCGCTATTTCGGCGGCACGGTTTCTCCGTCAGCGTATGGTCGCCGCAGGCACTGGCTGGGGCGACAGCAGCAACTCCTTGAGCCGGCGGCGCACCTTCGGCGTGTGCGACTCGAACAGCAGGTAGGACCCGTAGCAAAGCACCAGCAGCGCGGCCAGCAAGGAGAAGTAAATGCCGTAGTCGATCCAGCTGGACGGCGACAGACGGTATCCGCCCGACACCTTCAGCCCGACATGCTGCATCAGCTTGATCAGCGGCACATGGAACACATACAGGGTGAACGAAAACTCGGCGAAAAATTTCGCGCCCGCGCGCAGGCGCGCCAGCGGACGCGACGCCGGGTCGGCCTTCATGTGCATGCTGCACAGGAACATCAGGAACAAGATGCTGTACACGAGGTCCTGCACGAACGATGCGCCCGTCATGTCGTCGTTGTAGCCGGTCAGGCGGAAATACACCGCCACCGCGCCGAACACCGCCAGCATCAGCCAGCGCACCGCGTTGCTGCAATCGACGCGTACGCGCGAGAACAGCGCCCCCAGCAGCCAGATCAGGAAATACAAGGTCATCGCATACGGCAGGAACAGGGCGATGGCCACCAGCGACAGCATCGCAATCGCGCGCCGCGACTGGGTCGGGCCCGTCATCAGGACCAGCATTAGCGGGAACATCAGGTAGTACCAGGTTTCGTTCGCCAGGCTCCAGAGCGGATAGTTGCCGCCGAACTGGACCATCGTGACGGTCTGCAGGCCGAACAGGTTGCCTGCGAAGGACAGCAGCGAATAGCTGTTCGATGGCGAGTAGTGTATGGTGTTGGGAATGAGCTCACCGGCAAACACGCCAAACAGCAGCATTAAGGAAAAGGTCGGGACCAGCACGGTCCACAGCCGCGACACGCGGTCGATCGCATAGGCCTGCAGTGCCTGCGGACGCCCCATCTTGCCGAGCAGGCTGCCGCCGACCAGCCAGCCGCTGATCAGGAAGAACACGACGACCGCCTGGTGGGCGAATCCGGTAGCGAAGGCCAGGCCCTGGTAGACCAGGGGCGGGTCGGCCATCGAACGCAGGCCGGGAAAGAACTCGGCGCGCAGGTGGGCGGCGGCGACCTGCAGCGCGGCAAGCCCGCGCAGCAGCGAGATGAGCAGCGACTGGCATGAATCTTCCCCCAGCTCGGGCTCGGTGAGAAGCCGGATGCCCGGCGTGGCGGTGGAAGCCATGGTGTTTACTCCTGTTTTTTGAAAGCGAAGGTCAACAGCAGGTGTCGGCGCCGCCAAGTGGATAGGGCCGCGCGTTGCCCGATAACAGGGTGGCGAGCCGGATCATCCACCAGCCGATATGGGCGAAGGTCATCAGCCAGGCGCCGGCCAGGAATGCCAGCGCGAACCAGCACAGCATGGCCGGCGAAGGCGCCAGCGCTGCGGGTCCGGCCAACCGGATCCACGCCAGGCTGATCGCCGCTCCCAGCACGCATCCGGCGACCGCTTCGGTGGCGCTATGGAAACCGTAGTCGACCAGCAGCGCGCCGACCAGCAGCCCCAGTCCAAGCCCGGCGGCGACGCCGGCGCGGCGCAACGCCGGACCGCCGCCATGGAACAGCAGGTAAAGCACGGTCGGGAACACCGCGGTGACCCCGGTAGCGTGGCCGCTGACCGACTTGAATCCGAGCGCGGGCAGGCCGGAACCCCACGCCATGAAGGCGATCTTGCTGAAGCCCACCAGCATCACCCCGCCGCCGAACAGCAAGCCCCACCACAGCGCGGTGCGCCAGGCGCGCGCGGCGGCGAGCCAGCCGAACGCCGCCGCCGCCAGCGGCAAGGTCAGGTCGAGGTCGCCGAGGCGCACCAGTGTCATCCACGGATCCATGGCTAGCGCGCGATCGCGCTGAGGGTGCGCAAAATGATGCGCAGGTCGGTCCAGAAGCTGCGCTGCTCGACATAGCGTACGTAGTATTCAAGCTTCACCGGCAGGATGGTGTCGATGTAGGCTTGCTCCGGATCGGCGGCGTAGCCGAGGATCGCATTTTCATCCTTGTAGTGGATAGAGGCCCAGTCGGTGATGCCGGGCGCGACCGACAGCACGATGCGGGCGACGTCGGGCGGGTAGCAGGCCACGTAGCGCGGCACTTCGGGCCGCGGTCCCACCAGGCTCATCGATCCTTGCACGACGTTGACCAGCTGCGCCAGTTCGTCGAGCTTGTAGTGGCGCAGGAACCGGCCGGCGCGGGTAATGCGGGCATCCGTCCCGACTGTCAGCTGCGCGCCCCCGGCCGGCCGGGCCGTCATGGTGCGGAACTTGAAAATGCTGAAGGGCACACCGTTGCGGCCGATCCGCACCTGGCGGAAGAATACCGGGCCCGGGGAATCGAGCCGGATCCACAACGCGATCGCACCCAGCAGCGGCGCCAGCAGCAGCAAGCCGCACAGTGACGCGGCAAGGTCGAACGCGCGCTTGCTCATGACACCAGCTCGCGCACCGCGCCAATGACCCGGGCCTGGTCGGCGTCGCTCATCTTGGTGTATAGCGGCAAGCTCAACATCGCGTGGAAGCTCGCTTCGGCCACCGGGAACTGCAGCGGCGCCAGGCCGCAGGTGTCGCGCCAATAGGGCTGGCGGTGCAGCGGGATGAAGTGCACGCTGGTGCCGATGCCGCGCGCCGACAGTTCGCCGATCAGCTCATCGCGGCCGATGTGGGCGCCGTCGGTCAGGCGCACCACGTACAGGTGCCAGGCGTGGCTGCTGCCGGCCGGGGCGTCGGGCGGCAGTCGCAAGGGCAGCCCGGCCAGCGCGCTGGTGTAGTTAGCAGCGAGCTGCTGGCGGCGCGCCAGGAAGCGGTCGATCTTGCGCAGCTGGCCGAGGCCGATGGCGGAGGCGATGTCGGTCAGGTTGTACTTGAAGCCGGCCGCGACCACTTCATAGAACCAGGCCGGCGTGCGCGAGGTGTAGCGGGCGAAGGCATCCTGGCTGATGCCGTGGATGCGCATCAGGCGCACCCGTTTGGCCAGCGCGGCGTCGCGCGTGACCACCATGCCGCCTTCGCCGGTGGTCATGGTCTTGTTGGCATAGAAGCTGAACACGGTGATGTCGCTGTCCAGCGTGCCGACCAGCCGGCCCTTGTACAGGGTCGGGAAGGCGTGCGCCGCGTCCTCCACCACGCGCAGGCCGTGGCGCGCGGCCAGCGCGAGGATCGCGTCCATGTCGCAGGCCAGCCCGGCGTAGTGCACCGGCACGATGGCGCGGGTGCGCGGTGTGATGGCCGCTTCCACGGCGGCCGGGTCGAGGCATAGCGTGCACGCATCGGCGTCGACGAACACCGGTTGCGCGTCCAGGTAGCGCACCACTTCGGCGGTCGCGGTGAAGGTCAGGGTGGGAACGATGACTTCATCGCCCGGCCCGATCCCGAGCGCCTCCAGCGCCAGGTGCAGGCCGGCGGTGGCGGAGTTGACCGAGATCGCCTCGACGCCGCCGCCCAGGTAGGCGCCGAATTCCTGCTCGAACTGGTGCGTCTTGGGGCCGGTGGTCACCCAGCCGGAGCGCAGGCATTCGACCACCTCGCTGATTTCCTCCTCGCCGATATCAGGCAGGGCGAAGGGGAGGAAGGGCGCCTCGACGGCGCTGTCGTTCGGAGTATGTTCAGCCATGGTCGCTACCTCAGTCGGGCAAGGTCAGGATGTGGAGGGGCGCAAGTCCGCGAGAATGTTGAGGAAGCGCTCGCCGAGCACCGGATAGCTCAGGTTGCGCAGCGCGTAGATTTTTCCGCGCTGTCCGAGGGCGGTGCGCTCGGCGGCCGGCATCGACATCAGGTTCAGCACCCCGCGCGCAACCGCGCACGGATCTTCCGGCGCCACCGTCAGGCCGCAGCCGGCGTCGGCGACCGGGTCGTTGCCGGCGTCGACCGAATGCAGGATCGGACGCGCCGCCATCATGTAGTCGATCAGCTTGTTGGGCGAAATGCCGAAACGGTACAGGGGCTGGCGCGGCCAGCCGATGTAAGCCACGTCAAAACACTGCAGCAGCGCGGGAACCTGCTGCTTGGCGACCGGGTCGAAGAAGTACACGTTGGACAGGCCCATGTCGCGCGCCTGCGCCTGCAGCCGCTGCTTGTCCGGGCCGCCGCCGACCAGCACGAAGGCGGCGCGTTCGCCTGCCAGCTGCGCGGCCGCACCAAGCAGGGTGCCGAGCGAATTGGCCATGCCGTGGGTGCCTGCATAGCCGACGATAAATTTGCCGCGCGCGCGCAGGTCGGCAAGGGTGGCGGCTGCATCGCCCTGCAGTTCGGGCGGCTCGGCCAGCCATTCTGCGGGATCGGCGCCGTTCGGCACGATGTGCAGCTTGTGGCGCGCCATGCCGTGTTCCTCGAGGTGGTCGCGCACCTTGGGCAGGATCGACACCACGGCGTCGGCGTGGCGGCAGGCGTAATTTTCAGCTGCCTGCAGCAGCATGATGAATGGGTGCCAGCGCAAGTAGTTGCCCAGTTCCATGGGAGAGAGCGGCCACAGGTCATGCACCTCGAACGCCAGGCGCGCACGCGCCAGCCGGGCGATGCGGCGCGCCGGCCAGATGTCGAGCGGGTAGGTGCTCGAGGCGATCACGACGTCGGGCCGGAAGGACAGCGAAAGCTGGCGCGCATCGCGCAGCAGCCGGACAATGAAGGTGGCCATGTTCAGCGCCCGCGCGCTGCCGTTGCCAGCGTAGGCCGGGGTGTCGAACCAGGTGTATTCGATGCCGTCGATCGTCTCGTCCAGCCGCGTCGCGCCGCGCATCTGGGGCGCCTGTGCACGGATATGCGAACGCGAGGAGGCCACGATGCGTACCCGGTGGCCGAGCCGCACCCATTCGCGCGCCAGGTAGTAGGGGCGGTATTCCATCCCGTGCTGCAGCGAACCCGCGTAGTGGTTGATGAGCAGGATGTTCATGGCGGCGATTGGAGGCTGTACTTCGCGCGGTAGGGCTTGAAGCCGAGGATGGTTTTGAACTGCCGCAGGCCGGGCTGGGCGCCGAAGTAGGTGTCGTACATGATGTACTGCAGCTCGCCCTCGTCGATCTGGCGGCACACCACATCGACGATCAGCAGGTGCATGATGCCGTCGTTGTTGCGGTGTCCCATCAGCTGCGAAAACGCGCCGAAGTTGCCGTACATGCCGAAGGTCGCGTACGCCACCAGCCTGCCTGCCGGGTTGAGCACCCCGTAATAGCGGAAGTTCCCCAGCACGTCGAAACGCTCGCGCTTCTCGGTGTAGGCCTTGTCCATCGGCCGCCCCTGGCGCGAGTCCTCCGACATGTTGATGTCGTGGATGTCGTCGACGTAGGCGTTGCGGTCGATTTCCTTGCATACGTAGCCGCGCTTGCGCGCCCGCGCCGCATGGTAGGCGCCGTTGTTCTTGCCTTTGATGCCGTCCAAATACTTCTTGCGCGTGTCCAGCGCGCCAACGTCGATCAGGGCCGCGCCCAGCGTTTTACTGCGGATCAGTTTGTAGCGCGGGTGGCGTTTGGTGAACTGCGCATAGACGGTCGGCACCGTGGCCGGTTCCAGCGTCGCGTTGAAGCGCAGCGGCGCCACCGGCAGCCGGATGATCTGTGCCAGCGTCGAGCAGCATTTGCGCAGGCTGCTCAGCGGGTTCACGCCACCGAATAGCGGACGAGATAGGGGCTGAAGCCCAGCTTGCGCTTGAAATTGCGCAGTCCCGGTTGCGCGCCCAGGTAAGTGTCGTACATCAGGAAGCTGACTGTCTTTTCCTCGATCAGGCTGCATATGATCTCCGTCAGAAGTAGGTACATGAAACCGTCGCCGTTTTTGTGGCCGATCACCCTCTCTGTGGCGGCGAAGTTGCCAAGGGTGGCCATCGTGCAATAACCGACCAGTTTTTCACGCTTGTCCAGGATGCCGAAATAGCCGAAGTGCGGATAATTCTGGAACGATGTTTCCTTTATGCGGTAGGCATCGTCCATCGGGCGGCCCTGGCGTGTTTCGGCGGAGGTATGAATGTCGTATATGTCGTCGATAAAAAAATTACGGTCGATATGATGGACCCGGTACCCGCGAATTTTTGCCTTGTGTGCGTGATAAGCGGCGAAATCTTTCTTCTTCACTGTATCGAGATAATCTTCCGCGGTTTTGAACCTGCGTAAATCAATTAGTGCAATTCCCACGGTTTTGTTTTTGATCAGGCGATAACGCGGATGCGGCTGGGTAAATATTCGGTGGGTCGCTTGGATATGTTCCCGGTGCAATCGAAGGTGGAATTGGAGGTGGGCGCGCGGCATCCGGTGGAGTTGCGCGCCTGCGCTGATAAGCCGGGAGACTTCGTTCGCAATTTCCGATAATGTCATGATTCAAGCGCCGGGTTTCGTTCGTGGACCAGAAGGCGATGCTTCGCGTGCTTGCGCCCGTACCAGTAGGTCGAATAGCACCCCAGCGTTGCGCCAATCAGCATGTCGGTGAAAAAATGTGATGTCAGCAATAGCAGCACGGTCATGCACGCCAATGAAAATGGCAGCAGGAACTGGTAATGATTTCGACTGGTAAAATATTCCTGGATAAACATCACGATGGCGGGACAGATGATCATCGCCATCAGGTAGGTAATGCCGGCAAATCCCAGGTCCACCCACGCGGACAATACGTTATGCGAATACAGTCCCGGCGGATAACTGCCAAAATCGCCAAGAAACGGATGGCCGTTAATCGTCAGGATGGCATATGCCGTCAAATGATGCCGCTTATTGGCGGAGGTCGATTGTGACAGGTCAAGCAGCTCCAGGATCCGGTTATTCGGCAACACGGCGAGAATGTCGTCGAGGTAAATCTTTACCGTAATTAAGAGCGCAGCCAACACGAACGCGACGATCAGTTTATTTTTCGAATGATAAAACTCGGCAATGGGAATCATGAACAGCAAGGCGATGAATTCGCTGCGCGCCGTATTAAAGAACAGGGTCGGCGCGCCGATGCAGTACAGAATCAGCCGCAGCCACGGCGACCGGGTGAAGGCGACGATCGGGACGAAGGTGAACAGGTAGGAGCGCGAGAATCCCTGGTAGGTCGCGAGGCTGTCGGCGTCCCTGGCGATGCCGAGCGCGCCGAGGTAGAACACGCCGTCGATCGAGTAGGTAAATACGATCGCCGACATGCCCAACAGGCTCAGCAGCCCGACGCGGCGGAACTGCGCGCCGCTGTAGTCGATGGCCTTGAAGATCAAGAACACGTTCAGCAGGAACAGGATGCCGAGGATGTGATGGGCGACGTGGACCATCTTGCCGCCCAGCGCGCCGTTCGCCACCACGATAATCGAGAAATACGCGAGGAAGATGCCGAAGGCGATGTCTGGCCTGGCCAGCCGGTTCGGCTCGCGCCGGATGCGCATCAGGTACATGTAAATCAGCGGCAGCACCACCAGCAGCGAGGTCGGGGCGAAGAAGCCGCCGAGGAAGGCGCCCATGAGGCCGAGGCCGAGCAGGGTGTGATAAAAGAAAAAGCCGGGGAACAGCAGGAAGAAGGCGAAGACGGCAACCGCCTGTTCGCCCCTTGGCCCGCGTATCGCGCCGGCGTGGTTCAAGCCGCCTCCAGCCGGTTCCGCGCGCACTGGTAGGACATGTGCAGGTACACCAGGTAGAGCAGCGAGTAGCCGATCGCATACCACAGCACGCTATCGTGCAGCGACATGGGCAGCAGGAACACGCCGGCCGTCATCGCGAACAGCGCTACTTGCCACACCAGGTCGGCTTTCTGCTTGCCCGTGACAAAAAACACGTAGCTCAACGGGCTGGCGATGAAGTTCAGGAAGTACAGGGGCGCCAGGATGCGCGCCAGCTCGCCGGCGGCGCGCCACGGCTCGCCGAAGACCCAGGCGAACAGCGACGGCGAGAACAGGAACAGCGCCACCGACGGACCCAGCGCGAGCAGCAGCAGCGCCTTGAAGGTGTAGCGATAGGCCTGCGCGCAGTTGCCCAGCGTCTGGAAATCGTGCGCCGATTGGCGCTTGAATACTTCCAGCACGGACGACGCCAGCAGCGCAACCGGGGCCGCCAGCACGCGCTGGGTCAGCGCGAACAGGCCGGCCGCCACCGCGCCGTGGCGAAAGCCGATCAGGAACAGGGGCAACTGCCCGACCGCCACGTTGAGCAGGTTCGATGGCAGCGAGAAGCGCCAGAATTTCTCGTGCCGGCGCAGGTAGCGGCGCTGCTCGCCGTCGAGGCGCCAGCCGGTGGCCGCGGACGGCGGCGACAGCAGCAGGTGCGCCGCCACCAGTCCGGCGCACAGGCCGAGCAAGTGTCCGGTAATCAGCGCCGCGCCGCCGGCGCCGCAGTACAGCAGGCCGACCTGGCCGAGCGCGATGGTGCTGGCGCCCCAGACCTTGGCGCGCGCGGCATTGCCGAACGCGTTATGCGAGGTGGCGTAGGCGAGGGTGGTCTGCATGGTGGCCGTCAGCCAGGCGCCAAGGCCGATCGTGAGGATGGCCAGCCACGACAGCTGGCGCAGGAACGGCAGGTCGAGCGCGCGCCCGCCGATCGCCGTTACTGTAACGCCGATTGCGATCACCGTCGCCGACCAGGCCACGACGCGGAAACAGGTGCGCTGGTGCTGTCCGGCGTGGTCGAGCACCATCGCCGCTTCCAGGCGCAGGGTCGCGCCGATCGCCACCACTGCGACGATGCCGAACCACACGCTGAAGGCGCCCAGCTGCGCCGGCGTGCACATGCGTGTGATCAGCGGCGCCATCAACAGCGGCAGCGCCTGCGCGCCGAGCGCCCCGGACAGCACGGTGAGGACGTGCTTCCAGAAGGTCGGCAGCGCCAGGTTCATTTGGCCGCGGCCAGCAGGTCGGCGCGCGACGGCATCCGCTCGCCCAGCGCCGCCAGCAAGGTGGCGGCGACCTGGGTTGCGGCGGCCGGCTCGAGGTAGGGCCCCATCGGCAGGCTCATGACCTTGCCCGCCATGTCGAGCGCGACCGGACAGGCGTCCGGGCTGGCGTAGTGCGCGTAGGCGGGCTGCATGTGCATCGGGACCGGGTAGTGCACCGCGGTCGGGATGCCGGCGCCGTGCAGCACGGCCTGAAGGCGGTCGCGCTCATCGAGCACCACGGTGTACTGGGCGAACACGCTGCTGCGGTCGCGGGTGCGACCGACCTTGCCGAGCCGGCCCGAGAACAGCGCGTCGTAGCGCGCGGCCACCCTGGCGCGCTGGCCGAGCTCCCACTCGAAGCGCTCGAACTTGGCCAGCAGCACCGCGCATTGCAGCGTGTCCATGCGTCCGCCCACGCCGACCCGGGGGTGCACATAGCGGCGCGACTGGCCGTGCACGCGGATCTCGCGCATCGCCGTGGCCAGCTCGTCGTCGCTGGTGAAGATGGCGCCGCCGTCGCCATAGCAGCCGAGCGGCTTGCTGGGAAAGAAGCTGGTGCAGCCGATGGTCGACAGGTTGCAGCTTTTCTTGCCGCGGTAAGTCGCGCCGAAACTCTGGGCCGCGTCTTCGATCACGGCCAGGCCATGGCGCGCCGCGATGCCATTGAGTTCGTCCATGTCGGCCGGCTGGCCGTACAGCGACACCGGCATGATGGCGCGGGTGCGCTGGGTGATCTTCGCTTCGACCAGGCCGGGGTCGATGTTGCAGGTGGCTTGATCGATATCGGCGAACACCGGGCGCGCGCCCAGCCGCACGATGGCCTCGGCCGTGGCGATGAAGGAAAACGGCGTGGTGATCACCTCGTCGCCCGCCCGCACACCCAGCGCCATCAGCGAGATCAGCAGCGCTTCGGTGCCGGACGACACGGTGATGCAGTGGCGCGCGCCGGTGTAGGCCGCCAGCCGCTGTTCGAGCTCGGCCACTTCCGGGCCCATGATGTACTGGCCGTGCTCGAGCACGGCATGGATGCGCGCGTCGATACCCTCGCGCATGGCCTGGTACTGGGCTTTGAGGTCGATGAATTCCATAATTGTGTCCGGTTGATGTCAGGGAGGGATCGGGAAGGCGGGCGGCGCCATCAGCACGCAGCGGGCGCCATCGAGCCTGTACCTGTCGCCGCTGTGCGGGCAGGCTGCTTCGGCGCGCCCGCTGGGCGGCAGCGCGAGGCGTTCGCCATGCCGGCTCATCCAGCCGATGCGGCGCGCCGGCACGCCCGCCATCAGCGCGAACGCCGGCACGTCGCGGTTGACGACGGCGCCGGCTGCGATGAACGCGTATTCGCCGATCGTCACGCCGCACACGATGGTGGCGTTGGCGCCCAGGGTGGCGCCGCGCCGCACCAGCGTGGGCCGGTATTCGTCCTTGCGCGTGACGCCCGCGCGCGGGTTGTAGACGTTGGTGAACACCATGCTGGGGCCGCAGAACACCTCGTCTTCGAGCGTGACGGCGTCATATACGGAGACGTTGTTCTGGATCTTGACCCGGTTGCCGATGCGCACGTCGTTGGCGACGAAAACATTCTGGCCAAGCGAGCAGCCCGCGCCGATGTGCGCGCCGGCGCACACGTGGGCGAAATGCCAGACGCGGGTGCCGTCGCCGAGCGTGGCGCCGGCGTCGACGAACGCGCTTGAATGGATCTCCGCGTCCATCGTCAGTACTCCAGCGGCAGGGCGACGCGGCGGCCGTCGCGCGCCGACATGTAGGCGGCCACCAGCACTTCGAGCGACTTGAGTCCCTCGCGGCCGTCGGTTTCGGGCTCCGCTTCGCCGCGCAGCACCTTGATCACGTTGTCGTAGTACAGCGGATGGCCGTAGCCGTACACCGAGGTGGTTTCGTAGCTGGCTTCGCGCACCATCTCGTCGTCCGCGTCGGGCTCGGCGAAACGCCATTCCTGCACTTCGTTGACCGCCACGCCGCCGATGCGTACCGTGCCTTTTTCGCCGAGGATGGTGATCGAGCCTTCCAGGTTGCGCGGCCAGGTCAGCATCGTCACGTTCATCGATCCCAGCGCGCCGTTGCGCCAGCGCAGGCTGATGACGCCGGTGTCCTCGACTTCGATGTCGCGCGCCAGCGTGGCCGTGTACGCTTGCAGGCTTTCGATCGGGCCGACGATCCAGTCGAGCAGGTCGACATAATGGCTGGCCTGGTTCATGAAGGCGCCGCCGTCGAACTCCCAGGTGCCGCGCCACTTGGCGCTGCTGTAGTAGGAATCGGGCCGGGTCCAGAACACGTTCAGGTTGACCATGTAGATGCGGCCGAAGCGCTTTTTTTCGACCGCGCGCTTGAGCAGCTGCAAGGTGGCGTTGCGGCGGTTCTGCTTGACGACGAACATGCGCACGCCGGCCGCGTCGCAGGCGCTGACCATGCGCTTGCCGTCGTCCCAGCGCGTGGCCATCGGCTTCTCGGTGATCACGTGGCGTCCGGCGCGCGCGATCTCGATCGCCTGTTCCGGGTGCAGCCCGGACGGCGTGGCGACGATGACGGCGTCGGCGTCGCACTTGGCCAGCATCTCGGCCAGGCTGGCGTAGGGACGGGCGCCGGTAGTGCGCGCGGCTTCCGCGGCGCAGCGCTGGTCGACGTCGGCCACCCCGACCAGTTCGCAGCGTTCGCTGTGCTTGTCGATGGCGGCGAAATGGTTGGCGGCGATGCGGCCGCAGCCGACCAGGGCGAAGCGGATGCGGCGGTCGAGCACCGCGGGCGGAAAGTAGCGCATGGTGTTTCCCTTTGTGTGAGGCGCGAGGGTCAGGCTTTCACGACGTTGGGCAGGCGCTCGCGGTAGACGCCCCGGGTGTCGATGATCAGGCGCGCATGCTGGCGCACCAGCTCGTAGTCGAAGGCGCTGTGGCTGGTGGCCACCAGCAGCACGTCGTAGGATGCGATTGCCGCGGGCGTCAGCGCCACGCTGGACAGGTCGAAGCGGTGTTCGCGCATGCGCGGGAAATGCGGCACGTGCGGATCCGAATAGTCGACCAGCGCACCTTTCGCGCGCAGCCGTTCCATCAGTTCGACCGAGGGCGATTCGCGCATGTCCTCGACGTCTTTTTTATAGGCGATGCCCAGCACCAGGATGCGGCTGCCCTTGAGCGAGCGGCCGCGCTCATTGAGGGCGTCGGTGACCTTGCCGATCACCCACTGCGGCATGTCGCGGTTGATCTCGCCGGCCAGCTCGATGAAGCGGGTGTGCACCCCGTACTGGCGCGCCTTCCAGGTCAGGTAGAACGGGTCGATCGGGATGCAATGGCCGCCCAGGCCGGGGCCGGGATAGTAGGGCGTGAAGCCGAACGGCTTGGTGGCGGCCGCGCGGATCACCTCGTGGATATCGATGTCCATCTTGTCGGCGATGATTTTCATCTCGTTGACCAGGCCGATGTTGACGGCGCGGTGGATGTTCTCGAGCAGCTTGGTCAGCTCGGCCGCCCGGGTCGAACTGACCGGCACCACCTGGTCGATGGCGGGGCCGTACAGCGCCATGCCGGCTTGCAGGCAGGCCTCGGTCGAGCCGCCGCATACCTTGGGGATGGTGCGGGTTTCGAAGTCGGGGTTGCCGGGGTCTTCGCGTTCCGGCGAAAACACCAGGAACACGTCGTCGCCGACGACAAAGCCGCGCGATTCGAGGCGCGGGCGCAGCTCTTCCTCGGTGGTGCCGGGGTAAGTGGTGCTTTCCAGCGACACCACCTGGCCGGGGCGCACGTGCGGCAGCAGGGCATTGACCGTGCCAAGTACGAACGACAGGTCCGGTTCGCGGTAGACGTTGAGCGGGGTCGGCACGCAGATGATCAGCGCGTCGGCCTCGGCCACCCGCGCAAAGTCGCTGGTCGCTGCGAAGCCGCGCTCGCGGGCGGTGGCGATTTTCTGGTGCGCGATGTGCTCGATGTAGCTGCTGCCCGCGTTCAGCCGCCCGACCTTGTCGGCGTCGATGTCGATACCGAGCACCCGGAAGCCGACCGTGGAGTAGCGCAGCGACAGCGGCAGCCCGACATAGCCGAGCCCGATCACGGCGATGACTGCGCTGCGGTCCTCGAATTTGCCAAGCAGCTTGGCCAGTTGGCCCGGTTGATGAGCGTCGCGCATTTTCTTGTTTCTCCGCTGTGTTAATAAAAGAAACTAAATTCGATATGAAACGATCTTCTTGGCCAAACCGGCCATTTCAATGGTGGTGGCCGGGCCGGATACCGGTAATGCGGGAGGCGAATTCGCTTGCGGCGTATAATCCGACACCATGGCTTTGACCATTGATTCGATCATGCCGCGGTCATTGGTAGCGCAAGCCATCATCAGGCAGGTGATATAGGTATCCAATACGCCCGGGTGCAGCGCGCTTTCCTTCATGCGCATGATTCGCGGGTGCTCGCTCGGAAATACTTTTCCGTCGGTTAATAACTCCTCATAGAGTTTCTCGCCGGGGAATATGCCGATAAACTTGATGGCAATATCGCCGTCGGGGAAATCGGCGGTTTTTTCGGTCAGGCCGGACATCATGATCATGGTTCGGGCGAGGTCGACGATGCGGACCGGCTCGCCCATGTCGAGCACGAACACGTCGCCGCCCTTGGCCATCGCCCCGGCCTGGATCACCAGCTGGGCGGCCTCGGAAATGAGCATGAAGTAGCGCGTGACTTCCGGATGGGTAACGGTGAGCGGCCCGCCATGCGCGATCTGGCGCTGAAACAGGGGAATGACCGACCCGGACGAGCCCAGTACGTTGCCGAAGCGCACCATGCAGAAGGTGGTGCCGGGGCCGTGGGTGACGGCGGCGGCCTGGAAGATCAGCTCGGCGATGCGCTTGCTGGCGCCCATGATGTTGGTCGGCCGAACCGCCTTGTCGCTGGAGATCAGCACGCAGATCTCGACCTTGTGGCGTCCGGCGCTGGCGGCCAGCACCTGCGCGCCCAGCACGTTGTTGCGCAGGCCTTCCACGATATTGGCCTCGACCAGCGGGACGTGCTTGTAGGCAGCCGCGTGGTAGATGGTGTCGATGCGGTTTTCCTGCAGGATGCGTTCGACCAGCGCCGCGTTGCAGACCGAGCCCAAGTGGGCCACGATCGGCAAGGTCGGGAAGCGCGCCTGCAGCTCCTGCTTGATGGTGTACAGGGCGAATTCGGAATGGTCGAGCAGGTGCAGGCAGCTGGGCGACAGGGTGACGATCTGGCGGCACAGCTCGCTGCCGATGGAGCCGCCGGCCCCGGTCACCAGCACCGTCCTTGTCCGCACGCAGCGCGCAAACAGGTCGACCCGGGGCGGCACCGGCGCGCGCCCAAGCAGCTCCTCGAACTTGAGTTCGCGTATCGCTTCGGTCGGCGTTTTCTCCTCGTCGGCAAGGTCGAGCAGGCGGCTCAGGATCTTCGTCGTGACGCCGGCCTCGGCCATGCGCTGCATGATGTTGCGCAGGCGTTCAGGGGAGACCTGGGGAATCGCGATGATGATCGAGCGGATGCACAGCGAGTTGACCATCTCGACCAGCCGGTCGGTATGGAACACGCGCAGGCCGGCAATGGTGCGCTCGTGCAGCACGTGCTTGTCGTCGAAGAAGCAGACGGGCCGGTACTCGTTGCTGGTGCGCATGGTGAGCGCCAGTTGGGCGCCCGGTTCGCCGGCGCCGTAGATGGCGACGGCGTCGCTGTCGCGCCGTACTCCCATATGGTTGCGCAGGAAGTTACGGACGCTAATGCGCGAGGTGACGACATACGAAAACACGATGAACCAGTAGATCGCCAGCGCGCTGCGCGGGAACCCTTCGTCGTTGACTGCAAGCAGCACCAGGTAGACGCACAGCACCGCCAACGCGAGCGCAATGCCGGTCGCCGCGAGCAGGCGCTGGTCGATGAAGCGGATGACGGCGCGGTACAGGTCGGACAGCAAAAACGCCACGATGGTGACAAGCGCCACCACGACATAGGTGCTGATCCCGTAGCGCATCGCCAGCGTGACGTCGCCAACCCGCAACAGCATCGCAATCAGGAAGCAACAGGGAAGGGCGAGCAGGTCGACGCCTACCGCCAGCGCGATTTTTGCGTTTCGATTCATGGAAATCATGTCGACGCAAAACTGGCTGAGCACGCTGCTGTGGGAAGTCGACATGGTTTATATACTGTTATTAATATGCGACTGGCAAATTAGCATCTTAATATCTTTAGTGAAATTAATTTTTGCCGTAATTTATTGGTTCGCTTAGATGGTCTATTGTCGCGTAAGTTTATTATCGGGTCGCCTTCAATGAACTGGTTTGATAACCGTCAATCGCTGACTTCGGTAATATTTCCGATTATATTTAATTAATTTTTGGAATATATTTATCTTCACAATTAAAATAAATGCAACATTGAAAATGGATCGCCATCAGTCCCGTGAAGAGAAAGGCGGGGTGATTTTTGGAGTGGCAGGGTGCGCCACAGTTCCGGCGATGCCAGGCGCGGCGGCGTCTATTTAGTTGTCGATTGATTCAGATGGATGCGGACGCTCGCGCGCCGCCTACGATGAGCTGAGTTCAGCGTGGAGAACCGCCATGGCAGTCCTGGTTTCCCTGGAGCAGATCACCAAGCTGGCGCCCGGCGTGCGCCCGCCGTATGTGGACGCCTTTGCCGCCGGCCAGCCGGTGCTGGACCGTTTCGGCATCGCCGAGTCGCCGCTGCGGGTCGCCCACTTCATCGCCCAGCTGATGCATGAGTCGGGCGCGCTGACGAAGGAGTATGAAAACCTGAATTACAGCGCGCGCCGGCTGGTGCAGGTGTGGCCGTGGCGCTTCAAGCCGCACGGGCCGCTCGATCCGGAAGAGTACGCGCACAACGCGCGCAAGCTGGCCAACGAGGTCTACGGCGGGCGCATGGGCAACACCAGCGCGCAGGACGGCTATATCTATCGCGGCCGCGGCTTGTTGCAGCTGACAGGGAAGGGGAATTATGCGGCGGCGACTGCGCGGGTACGCCGCTGCGTGCCGTCCGGCCCCGACTTTGCGAAGGAACCGGACGCGGTGCTGGCGCCGGGATGGTGCCTGGCGGTGGCGGCGGGCGAGTGGGCCAGCCGCGGCTGCAACCAGCTGGCCGACGCCGGCGACCTCGAGCAGATCACCCGGCGCATCAACGGCGGCACCAGCGGTTTCCCGGAACGCCAGGAATGGCTGCGCCAGGCCCGGCTGGTGTGGAGCTGAAGGGGATCAGTTCGCCGAGGCGAAGCCAGGGCGCGGCTGCGGCGCCGCCGGCGGCACCACGATGTTGTCGTTCAGGCGCAGGAACTTGAAGCCGGCCAGCTTCTGCCCGTTCTTGCCTTCGCGCGCACTGCGCTCCTCGCGTTCGCGCGCGCGGGCAACAAAGGCATCGAACGATTCCTCGCGCACTTGCGGTTCGGACGAATGCAGGAAGCGGCGCTCGCCATCTGGCCCTGTCACCACCAGCCCGACGTGCGAGACCCAGTAAGCGCCGTTGCGGGTCGACACCACGTTCACGAAATCGCCGTCCTGCAGCTGCGCTGCAACCTCGGCCACCCGTTCGGTCGGCAGGAAGTATTCGCGGCTGTTCTGGACCGGGATGCTGCGCTCGGTCTGGTGGCGCGTTTTCAGGAATTTTTGGCGGTCCACGGTCAGCTCGTACGACGGACCGGACAGTCCCGCCAGGTCGGCGCTGATGTCGGTCACCAGCCAGCTGTTGTTCAGGTTCCAGTCCACTTCGGTGTAATGGTTGCGCGTGGCGACACCGATCACGCCGTCCTTGTAGCGGATCCGCTGCAGCATCCAGAAGAACTCTTCCCACGATTTCGACATCGCCATCGCGTAGGTGTGTTCCGCAAACACCACACAGTCGCTGTTTTCCAGGCTGAACATGGGCAGCGAATCGTGCAGTTCGAACGGGAATTCGCCCAGCAGGTGCAGCTTGTACGGCTGGCCGATGTTCTTCCTGCCGATCGCGGCGATGCGCTTGCGCAGGTCCGGCTCGGCCTGCTGGGCGTGGCCGATGTAGCGGTGCACTTCCTGCGGCGTCATCTGGAAAACCTGCTTCTCCAGCATAGGGACGGGGCCAGGCGCCGGCTTGCTTGCGGGGATGGGCCGGGTGGCGCAACCGGCCAGGGCGGAGGCGGCGAGGAGCAGGGCGAAGAGGCGCATTGGGAATGTTGAGTAAGGAAAAGTGCCACGCTAACCGCAGTCGCCGCGTTTTGACAATGAAAAGTTTTGGACAAGGCATAACCGGCCGTTCTTGCCAAGTCATTCCCCCCGGTTATGGAAGAAACAAGATAAGTGATTTTCAACCATTCCACAAATCATGAATACTCCCGTTGATGGCAAGGAACAACTTGCCAACGCATACATATATAACAGGAGAGATCACGATGATGTTCAAGCAGACGCCCGTAGCGGCCGCTGTATCCATGGCCCTTTGGAGCCTGGCTGCCATGCCAGCCTTCGCACAGCAACAGCCTTCCGGCGAAGCGATGCAGACGGTGCAAGTGACGGGTATCCGCGCTTCGATGGCCAAATCGCTGGCTGTGAAGCAGAATGCTACGGCTAACGTCGAGGTCATCACGGCCGAAGACGTCGGCAAGATGCCGGACAAGAACCTGGCCGACTCGCTGCAGCGCCTCGCCGGCGTGGCGGTGCGTACCGACTACGACGAAGCGGAAAAAGTGTCGATGCGCGGCACCAACCCGGACATGTCGCTGATCCTCTTTAACGGCCACACCGTCTCCGGCGGCGACTGGTACGTCGCCGACCAGGGTTCGAGCTCGCGTTCGACCAGCCTGTCCTTGATGCCGTCGTCGGTCCTGAACCAGGCGATCGTGTACAAGACCTCGCAGGCCAACATCGTCGACGGCGGCCTGGCCGGCACCATCAACGTGACCACCCGCAAGCCGCTGGCACAGAAAGAAAAGCTGAGCGGCGTGATCAGCGCCGGCGCCAGCTACGCCGAACTGCCAGGCAAGAGCGCGCCCGACCTGTCCGCGACCGTCAACTGGAAGAACGATGCCGGCACCTTCGGCGTGATCGTCCAGGGCTTCGCGGAAAAGCGCTATGTGCGCCGCGACTCGGTGTCGCGCTTCGCTTACGGCACCAGCAGCGGCTGGGACGTGATCAACACCACCACGATGAAGGGCATTACCGACGAATCGCTGGCCGGTACCGGCCTGAAGGCCGCGGACCTGAACGGCGTGCGCCTGCCAGGCTCGATGAGCTCGGAATTCGTCGAAGGCGTGCGTGACCGCAAGGGCGGCATGTTCGCCCTGCAATTCAAGCCGAACAACGACCTCGACATCAACATGACGGGTTTCCACTCGTCGATGAACGCAAACAACCACGGCCGGCTGACCTCGGGCGGCATCTACTCGATGCTGCTGGGTAAGAACGACCCGCTGGGCGGCACCTCGGCAACTGCGATCAACACCAACTCGAACGGCCAGCAGGTCTTCGCGCAGATCCGCAACCCGGTCATCGTCAACGAGAAGACGATCTATGGCCACGACCTGCGCGTGCTGAAGGCTGCCGACATCGTGTTCCCGGCCGGCACCACGCCTCAGTTCGTCGGTAACTCGGAAGGCTTCTACCGCGACGGCGCCAACGCCACCAGCTCCTTCCTTGACCTGGACGGCAAGTACCGCGTCAATTCGGACCTGACCGTCAAAGGACTGGTCAGCGTCACGCGCGGCGTCGGCAAGACCGACCGCGACGCCGGCACCACCTTCGCCCGCTACGGCACCGGCTTCTCGTACGCCCTGAACGGCCTGCATGACGCGCCGGATTCGCACTACATCGGCGCCGGCGAAAACGTCCCTGGCCTGAACGCGGACGGCAGCGGCTACAAGATGGTCGGCCGCGCCGCCTCCGGCATCAAAACCACCGACAAGGAAAAGAGCCTGCAGCTCGACGCCGAATACCGCCTCGACAAGGGCGTGTTCCAGTCGCTCGAAACCGGCCTGCGCTACTCCGACCACGACCGCGTCAGCGGCCGCTTCGGACCTGCGTTCAAGTCGGGGACCCTGGCAATCCAGGGCCAGCAAGGCGTGACGCCATACCCGGACGACTTCGGCGACGGGCTGGGCGGCGGCAACTGGGACAACAGCGGTTTCACCTACTCGCCAGAAGCGGTGAAAGCCTACTTCGATTCGCAGACCAAAGTCACCTCGCCGGAATTCGAACGCCGCGTGAGCTCCGAGATCGACATGCGCGAGCGCCAGACCTCGGGCTACGTCATGGCCAACCTCGAGTGGGAGAAGATGTCGGGTAACGTCGGTGTGCGCTTCGTGCGCACCCAGGTGAACGCCCAGATCGCGACCCCGATTCCTGCAGGGGCGTGCGACCGCACCGAACCAGGCAAGCCAGCAACCACTTGCGCGGCCTACCCTGGCGCGATCACCACCGCCGGCGATGCGACCAGCTTCTATGACGGCGCCGTCTTCAATCCGAAGGCCGGCATCATGTACTACAAGGCCGCAACCGACCGTACCTTCAACAACGCCTTGCCTAGCATGAACCTGCGCTACGAGATGGACAAGGACATGATCGTACGCTTCGGCGCCAGCAAAACCATCGGCCGCCAGAACTACAACGTGCTGGGCGCCGGCTTCGGCACCCCGGTCTGCGATGCCAACGGCTGCCGCGTCACCGGTCCTAACCCGGACCTGAAGCCGCTGACCGCCAAGAACCTCGACCTGTCGTGGGCCTGGTACTTCGCACGCCGCTCGATGGTTGCGGTCAACGCCTTCCATTCGAAGATCGACGGCTACGTCAAGACCGGCGCGACCGGCACCTCGACGGTCGACTTGCTCGATCCGCGTGACCAGACCGTCAAGTCGTTCGCGATCAACTCGTCGTCGCAGCAGGGCGCCAAGATCAACGGCCTGGAAGTGTCGTACGAGCAGCCGTTCGGCGAGACCGGCTTCGGCTTCACCTCGAACGTCAGCCGCGCCAAGACCAAGGTGGACGACGGCCGTCCGATGGTCGGTGCATCCGACTGGGCCGGCAACCTCGGCGGCTACTACGAGAACGACGTGATGTCGGCACGCCTGGTCGCCAACTACCGCGGCGAATACGTGAGCAGCTCCACCGCGCCATCGCCAACGGCGAACAGCCAGGGCCTGTCGATCATCAACGGCGTGGCGATGCCTACCGCGCCGACGATCGCCGCACCGGTGACCACGCTGGCATTCTCGGCGAGCTACAACATCAGCCAGAACCTGGTGTTGTCGTTCAACGCGACCAACCTGACCGACGCCAAGCGCGCGCAATATCGCTATAGCGAAGAAGAGCCGCAGAAGCTGGACGTCAGCGGCCGCCAGTACTACCTGAACCTGCGCTACAAGTTCTGATCGCAGCTGTTTAGCCTGAAACGAAACGGGGAGCGCGAGCTCCCCGTTTTCTTATTCCCGGCCGCGTTTATGAGCGAATGTGCGTCACCGTACGGTTGTGTTGCCGGAACGCGATTAAGATGAACCTGTGTGAGTAAGCGCCCTGCGGGAGACCCAAGGGAGCTGCTGCCTCAGCAGGTCAGCCGGTCGCCTCAAGGACCGGCACCAATTCAGCGCCAGCGCCGCCTTTGCGTGCGCTGGCCAATTCCTAACCGGAAGCGGAGGCCATCATGTCGTCGTTTACCCATCCACCGAAACACCTCGTACGCGAATATCTCCAGCGCCGCAACCGCGCCGCGGGGCCGCCGCCGACGCCCGAGGAAATCCGCCGCCAGCTTGGATGGGAACTGATGATGCCGCAGGCGAAACTGCCGGGTGGCCGCAACTGATCTTCATCCAGTCCTACGGCGCGATCTCGCGTCGTCCTATACGCCCGTCGTGCACGCGGCATAGATAATTTAAGAAATATCGCCAACAGGAGAAACGCATGACCAATCGTATCGGTAACAAAGACGAAGCCCAGCAACGCAGCAAGCAGGAGAAGCTGGAAACCAAACGTACCAACCTCGCGCGCGAAGCCGTCAAGAAGGCTAGCGCCAGCGCCAAATACCGCAACCAGGTCAAGCACCAGCCGGCGCCTCACCAGTCCGCGCCACCGGCCTGAGTTTCAGCTGTTTCGCAAAAAGCCCGCCTCGTCGCCGATGCGGGCTTTTTCATGTCTGGCGCAGTTGGCCGGATAATTCGCCGTTCACCGGGCGCCAGCCGCAGTTCACCGAAAAGCGGTTCTCCGCCGTGCCGCCCCGATGTATCTTGAAGCTGTTGTTTCAACGGGAGGCAAAGTGAATACCGAAAAATCGTACGAGTGGCGCAGGCAGTTGTTATGGGGGCTGGTGCTGATCGGCCTTGGCGTCGCATTCTTCCTCGACCGGCTCGACCTGTTCGACGTCGACACAATATGGCATTATTCGCCGCTGGTCCTGGTCATTATCGGGATCAACAAGATGATCGGCTACCCGACCGCGAAGCACTTTTCGAGTGGCCTGTGGATGGTATTCCTCGGCATCTGGGTGTTCGCCAACTTCGAAAACCTGTTTGGCCTCACCTGGCGCAACAGCTGGCCGATCCTGATCATCGGCTGGGGCATTACGCTGGTAATCGAGCCGATCATCCAACGCCGTTTTCCATCCAACCAGGAGCTTCGCGATGAAAAGTGATATGACCAACCGCAGCCTGTCCAGCCAGGTCATCATGGGCGGCATCGCGATCGCCTTCGGTATCGTGTTCTTGCTCGATAACCTGGATATCTGGGACTTCCACCACGCGATCCACTTCTGGCCAACGATCCTCATCATCATCGGCCTGGTGAAGATCTGGGACTCGTCCACCCCGAGCGGCTACCTGATGGGCGGCGCACTGGCCTCCGTCGGCGTGCTGATGATCCTGCACCGCCTCGGCTACATCTACTTCAGCGTGCGCACCATGTGGCCGCTGTTCCTGATCGGCGTCGGCGGCTTTATTATCTTCAAGGCGCTGGCCCGGCGCAACCGCGCCGATATCGTGCCGGAGCTGAAGGCGGGCGAGAGCGACGACTCGGTGGTCGACATCACCGCCATCCTCGGCGGCTTCGATCGCCGCATCGTGACGCAGGACTTCCGCGGCGGCGAGATCACCGCGTTCATGGGCGGCTGCGAGCTGGATATGCGCGACTCCTCGATCAAGGGCGAAGCCGTGATCAACGTGTTCGCGGTATTCGGCGGGATTTCGATCAAGGTGCCGCGCGACTGGACGGTCATCCTGCATGGCACGCCGATCATGGGCGGCTTCGAGGAGAAAACCAATTCGCCGCCGGATAACTCGAAACGCCTGATCGTCAAGGGACACGCCATCATGGGCGGCGTGGAAGTCCGTAACTGATGAAGGGCCCTTTGTCCACCCGGCGGTCGCTGGCGCTGTTCCTGCCGGTCTGGTTGATGCTGGGCCTTGTGCTGGCGGCGCTGGTCGTCCTCGCCACCGGCGCCGGGTGGACCAACGCGCTGCTGTTCGCGCTGCCGATGACGATGGTGTACGCCTTCGCCGCCGGTTTTTCCGCTTACTACCTGTGCCGCGCCTATCCGCTGTCGCAGAAAAAGGTGGGCTCGATCGTGCTGGTGCTGGGCCTGGCGGCGCTTGTTTCCGGCGCGCTGTGGATGGGGGCGGGGCTGGCGTTCAATGGCGTCCTGGGCGCCCTCGAAGTGGAGTGGGCGGGCCTTGAAATGCCGCAGGCGCTGAAGGCGATGATCTTCGGCCTCGGCGTCATCCTGTACGGACTGTCCGCCATCGCCCACTACCTGGCCATCGAATTCGACCGCGCCCGCCTGGCGGAGCGGCGCGAGCTGGAATCGAAGCTGATGGCGCAGGAGGCGGAGCTGCGCATGCTGCGCACCCAGATCGACCCGCACTTTTTGTTCAACAGCCTCAACTCCATCAGTGCGCTGACCTCGATCGATCCTGCCAGGGCGCGCGAGATGACCTTGAAGGTGGCCGACTTCTTCCGCCATACGCTGGGCCTCAAAGCGCACACGCAGGCGACCGTCGACGATGAAATCACGCTGGTGCGCGACTTCCTGTCGATAGAAAAAGTCCGCTTCGGCGCGCGCCTGTCGGTGGAATACGATATCGATGACGAGGCCAGGACCTGCCTGCTGCCGCCAATGATCCTGCAGCCACTGGTGGAAAACGCCGTCAAGCACGGCATCGGCGGGCTGACCGGCGGGGGGCTGGTGAGCATCATCGCGCGGCGCGACGCATCGCTGTTGCGCATCAGCGTCGAGAACGACGTCGACGAGGACCAGGACACCAGTTTGCCCGGCGCGGGGATCGGCCTGGCCAACGTGCAGCAGCGGCTTGCCACCGCCTACGGACATGAAGGCGGCGTCCGCCACGCGCGCCGCGACAACAAATACCGGGTCGAGCTGACGCTGCCCGCCCGCACAATAACGGAGACATGAAATGCGCGTGATTATCGTCGACGATGAAGAACTGGCGCGGGGTGTCGTGCGCGAATACCTTGGACCTCATGCGGACGTCGAGATTGTCGCCGAATGCGCCAACGGCTTCGAGGCGGTGAAAGCCATCGCCGAACTCGAACCGGACCTGGTGTTCCTCGACATCCAGATGCCGAAGCTTGACGGCTTTGAAGTGGTGGAGCTGGCGGGCCGCAAGGCGCGCTACATTTTCGTGACCGCGTACGACCAGTACGCGCTGAAGGCGTTCGAGATCCACGCCATCGATTACCTGCTCAAGCCGTTCAGCCAGAAGCGGCTGGACGAAGCGCTGGCGCATGCGCGCTCCAGCATGGGCAGCCAGCCGGGCCTTGCGGCGGCGATCACCGAAGCGGCGCATCGCACCAAGCCGCTGGAGCGGATTTTGATCCGCGACGGCGCCAAGGTGCATGTGATCGCGGCCGACAAGATCGACTTCATCGAAGCGCAGGACGATTACGTGAGCATCAGCGCCGAGGGCAAGTCCTGGCTCAAGACCCAGCGCTTGTCCGACCTTGAAAGCCAGCTCGATCCGCAGGCCTTCCTGCGCATCCACCGTTCCTACATCGTCAACGTCGAACGCATCAGCCGCATCGAGCAGGCCGGCAAGGACAGCCACATGGCGATATTGAAGGACGGCGCGCGTATCCCGATCAGCCGCACCGGCTACCAGAAGGTCAGGAACCTGATCCAGTAAGCTGCCACCACCCGGGCAGCAGTTCGCTGATCTCCGGCTGGGCGAAGCGGTCGTCGATCAGGTAGACCACGCCTTCGTCCTGCTGGGTCCTGATCACGCGGCCGGCGGCCTGCACCACCTTCTGCATGCCGGGATAGAGATAGGTGTAGTCGTAACCGGCGCCGAACATCTCCTGCATCCGCTGGCGCAACTGGTCGTTGACCGCGTTCATCTGCGGCAGGCCGAGCGTGGCGATGAAGGCGCCAATCAGGCGCGCGCCCGGCAGGTCGATGCCTTCGCCGAACGACCCGCCCAGCACGGCAAAGCCGATGCCGCGGCTCTCCAGCGTGAAGCGTCCGAGGAACTGCGCGCGTTCGTCTTCCTGCATGCGGCGCGGCTGCTGCCACATTGGCATGCCCGGGTGGCGCTGCGCGAACCCGCTTGCCACCTGTTCGAGGTAGTCGAAGCTGCTGAAAAACGCGAGGTAGTTGCCGGGCGCCGCGTTGTACTGGCGCGCCATCAGGTCCGCAATCGGCGCGGCGGAACGGGCGCGGTGCTGGAAGCGGGTCGATATCTGCGTGACCACGTGCACCTCGAGCTGCTTTGCTTCGAATGGCGAGGCGACATCGACCCACGCCGTGTCGGACGGCAGCCCAAGCAGGTCGCTGTAGTAGTGCCACGGGCTGAGCGTCGCCGAAAACAGCGCGCTCGAATGCGCCACGCCGAAGCGCGGCTTAAGGAAGGGCGCGGGCACGATGTTGCGGATGCAAAGCTGGGTCGTGCGCGCATCGTTTCGCGTGACGTCGAACAGCGAGTGCGAGCCGAACGATTCCGCCAGTTTGGCAAAATGCAGCGCGTCGAAGTAAAAGCGCTGCAGCGCCGGGTCCATCGGGCCGGGATTCTCGGCGAGGTGGTCGGTGATGGTGCTGCCGGCGTTTTGCAGCGCTGCCAGCAGCTTGTGCGGCAGCTCCGGGAGTACCTGATATGGCGCGCCGATGCCGCGGTCAAGCTCTGTCCAGCAGCGGCCGACCTTATCCAGCGATTTTTTGACCAGTGCCGGGGCGGTGGCGCGGGCGGCGCGCAGGCCGGCGCGATCGAGTTCGGCCGAATACATCTTGCGCGCGCGCGACACCATGTTGTGGGCCTCGTCCACCAGTACGCTGACTTTCCACTGATTCGCCAGTGTCAGGCCATACAGCATGCCACCCAGGTCGAAATAGTAGTTGTAGTCGCCGATGATCACATCGCTCCAGCGCGCCATCTCGCTGCCGAGATAGTACGGGCAGACGTCGTGCGCCAGCGCCACCTCGCGCAGCGCTGCGCGATCCAGTGTCTGCACTTGCACAGCTGCGCTGCGGGCCGCAGGCAGCCTGTCGTAGAAGCCTTTCGCCAGCGGGCACGAATCGCCGTGGCAGGCCTTGTCGGGATGCTCGCACGCCTTGTCGCGCGCGGCCAGTTCCAGCACGCGCAGCGGAATCGCTTTTCCCGACCTGCGGATCGTGTCCGCCGCGTCAAGCGCAAGCTGGCGGCCGGGCGTCTTGGCCGCCAGGTAGAACACTTTGTCGAGTTTCTGCTGCGGCGCGGCCTTCAGTACCGGGAACAGGGTGCCGACGGTCTTGCCGATCCCGGTCGGGGCCTGCGCCAGCACGCACCTGCGGCTGGTGTTGGCCTTGAAGATCGCCTCGGCCAGGTCGCGCTGGCCGGGGCGGAAGTCCGGGTAGGGGAACTGCAGCGTCGCCAGGGCCTCGTCGCGCGCGCCCCGGTGCGCCAGCTCCTGCTGCGCCCACGCGACGAAGCGTTCGCACAGCTGTTCGAAGGTCAGCGCCAGCGCTTCGGCGGACTGGGTCTCGCGCAGCACGGTTTCGGTCTGCCGGCCGATGTCGAAGTAGACCAGCGCGAGGTTGACTTCCTGCAGGTCCATCTGCTTGCACAGCAGGTGCCCGTACACGCGCACCTGGGCCCAGTGCAGGTGGCGGTGGTTGTCGGGCATCGACGCGAGGTCGCCGCGGTAGGTCTTGATTTCCTCGATCAGGTTCTGGTCCGGGTCGTAGCCGTCGGCGCGGCCGCGCACATGCAGCGGGCCGTAATCGCCCGCCACGCTTACCTCGGTGCGGTAAGTGGGGCCACGCCGGCCCGTGACGACTGAATGCCCGGCGATGCCTTCCTGCGCGGTGGGCGAGGGCGTAAAGCGCAGGTCGAGGTCGCCCTGTTTGGCGCCGAACTCGCACAAGCCACGCACGGCGACGACATAGCTCATGCGCCTTGCTCCGCCCATTGCAGGTAGCAGACCGAAACCGGCATCTGGTGCGCCGCGCAGTATTCGATCCAGCGCAGCTGGTTGTCCTGCAGCCGGTCGCCGGGGCCTTTCACCTCGATCATGTTGTAGCGCCGCTCGGCGGGCCAGAACTGGATCAGGTCCGGGAACCCGGTGCGGTTGGCTTTCACGTCGAGCAGGATGCGCTCGAACGATTTGCGCAGGTGCGCCGCCGGGATGCAGGCCAGTGCGATGTCGAGCAGCTCCGCGCTGAGCGCTTCCCAGAACACGAACGGCGACTGCAAGCCGTGCTTTTCGGCGAAAGTGCGGCGGATCGTTTCGGCATAGGCGCCGGATTCGAGCTGGTCGAGGCAGGCGCGGAACAGCGCTTCGCGGCGCTGGAAAAAGTCGGCGCTGTACAGGTCGGCCGGACCGCGATGGAAGGGGTGGAAGAACGCGCCCGGGATCGCACAGAACACGGCGCGCCAGCACAGCAGCCCAAACAGGCCGTTGACCAGCGCGTTCTCGACGTAGTAGACCGGTGCATCCTCGCGCGCCAGGTGGTCGCGCACCACGCCCTCGACCCACCAGTCCTCCTGCGGCATCGGCAGGCACAGGTCGAGGCGCGCGACGGCCGGATTGCGTCGCGAGGCCGGCTTGGCGTGACCGAGCTTGCGCGCGAGCCGCGGCGCGATGCGCAGCAGTTGCTGGTGCTCGGCGTCGCTTTCCGGCGCCAGCTTCGCCGCCGACAGCAGGTCGAACGCTTCCTTGTACTGCTCGTTCTTTTCGAGCACGCGGATCGCGCGCGCACGCGCGCCGGGGAAGGCGCAGCGCGAGTAGACGCGGTAGGCCTTGTCCCAGTCCTTCTGGCGCTCGCATTGCTGGCCGATCTGGAACAGCAGCCGCGCGCGCCGGCTGTCCAGCCAGTCGTTCCCGAATGCCTCCGCCGGAACGGCCAGCAACACATCGTCGAGCGCTTCGTTTGCTTCGAAGCGCTCCTTGCAGCTGTGGAGTTTGAGGTAATGGTCGATGTCGCGCCGGGTGCGGAACCCGCGCGACGACGTCGAGAACTCGACCTGCTCGTACTTGTAGACGCCCAGATCCGACAGCACGAACTCGGTCCAGTCCTGGCGCAGGTTGCCGAAGAAGATCAGGCGCAGGCGGTCGCACAGCGGCTTGACCACGATGCTGAAGACGGCGTCGCCGGAATCGCGGAACCAGTTCGAGAACGCGCGCGCGTCGCCGAAGGCCGGACGCAACGCCTCCAGCTGCTCGGCCTTGCGGGCGTTTTTATTGTGCTGCAGCCCGAACACGGCGCAGATTTCCGGCTTGGACAACAGGTCGAACAACTGGTCGATGGTGATGACCGGATCGTGTTCGATCCATCCGGTCGGCAGCAGGTGGCGCGCGGCCTCGACCGTGCAGCCGATCTCGGCATAGCTAAGTTTACTGGCGCGGAACAGGGTTCCCTTGCGCATGACCATGCGCACGAACAGCGCGCGCGAAGCCTGGGGGAGGGCAGGGAAGGCATCCATGAAGGCGCGTTCCTCGTCGGTCAGCAAATCGCCGTAGCGTTTGCCGATCCAGTCCAGCACCTGGTGAAAGTTGTCCAGGTAATAGAAGGGATTTTCGAGAACTTTAATCATGGGGAACTGCCGGACTTGCCTGCATGCGGTGGCGCTAAAAACAGTGATTACTGTGCATGCATACAGTATATCGTCTGCGGCCCCCACGGCACAGGAAATTCGGCGTTTTCCCCTGTGGAACGTGGTTTTCACGGATGTTTACGGCTTGGTTGAGGCCTTGGATGCGCACTTCTTGCCTTGGCAACTTTCCTTTTCCATCTGGGCGCGTTCGACTGCGTGGCGGGTGGAGTGGGCCAGGATCGCGCTGAGTAAGGCGACGTCGCTGTCGGCTTCGTGGCCGGCCGCTTGTGGCGGGGCCGTCTTCGGCTTCTTCGCGGCGGCTGTGCGGGTTTCCGGCCGTGCGGCTGGCGACTTTGTCGATCTCGCCGCTTGCCGGGACGCGGCGGCTTTCGCCGGAGCCGGTTTGACTGTCGGCGCGGGCCGGGATACGCGCTCCTCTTGCGGGAGTGCCGCGACGGGCGCGCTTGTTTCCGGAACGTCCAGCTTTTCTGTCGGCAGCATCACCATTGCCGGCCGGCTGGCGGTTTCAGCCCCCGGTTCGTCGACAATCGCCGCCGCTTGCGTCGCCGGGATGCTGATCGACGGCAGGGTCTGGCTCAGCATGCCGTCGTCGACCGGCGGGTCGGCGGGCCGCTTGACTGCCGATTGCGGCAGCGCGCGCACGCTGGTCGCGTTGCCGTAGGCCAGCCACGCGATCATCAAGGTCAGCACCGCCGCCGCCGATCCGCCGATGATCAGCCAGCTGCGATGCGCGCGCGTCCCCGGCGAACCGCGCTCGAGCGACGCCAGGATACTGTCCTCGGAGCCAGCTGAACGGCGCGAGGAGGACATGAGGTTCGGCCTTGTTGACCCGTTTTGATTTTCGTCTGAAGGGCGCACGGTATAACTCCTATGATGGGGCTTCGCCATTCCGATTAGAAACAAACTGGGGAATCCGATGCTGATCTTTATCGCATTTTTGTACTTTTGTTTGGCTTGCAGCGCGATTTGGCTGGTGGTTTTTCCCTCGGGCAGGGAATTTGTTGCGCAAATCATTAGCGGGCACTGGGCGCGTGTCGACCAGCGGCTCGCCAGCCTGCACCATGCAGGTGTGCGCGAGGCGGCGGAATTACGGCACGGGATGGGCCGCATGCTGGCCCGGAAGCTCAGGTTCGTGCGGCGCCACGCTATTTCCCTCAGCGCCGGGTTCGTTGCGATCCTGATTCCGATGGCCGTGGTGCTGATGGTCGGCAAGCCAGAGTCATTGCCCGGCTATGAGTCGGCCGAATTGGCGCCGGACCCGACAGTCGTCGCGCTGCTTGCCGGCGAGAACCTGGCGCCGCCCGCCGCGCTGCCGCCGATGGCGTTCACCACGCGCGAGGTCGAACTGGTGCGCCCGATGCTGGTCGACGCGAGCCGCAACTGGGGCTTGCTGCATCCCGACTTCCACCAGCGCCTGCTGCTGGCCTTCAAGATCATGAAAGAAAAACATGGCTACGAGATGGCGCTGCTGGAAGGCTACCGCAGCCCGGGGCGCCAGAACCTGCTGGCCAGCATCGGCACCCAGGTCACCAACGCGCGCGCCTTCCAGAGCTGGCATCAGTACGGCCTGGCTGCGGACTGCGCCTTCTGGCGCGACGGCAAGCTGATCATTTCCGAGAAGGATCCGTGGGCGATGCGCGGCTACCGTCTCTACGGTGAAGTAGCCGAGTCGCTCGGCCTGACCTGGGGCGGGCGCTGGACCATGATGGATTTCGGCCACGCCGAGCTGCGCGTCAAGGGCGTGATGCGCAGGTAGCGGCCGTCGAGGGCTGGCGGATTCTTGTCCACCGTCAAATTTCCGCTGCGGGAATGGTGCCAACATTGCCTGCCGGATTTATCTTTCCAACCCTCGAGACCGCCCACTATGCGCCGACTATGGCAATTCCTCACCGATAGCCGCGTCCTGGGCATCATCGGGCTGGCCGCGCTGGCGGCATTCATGTTCCTTGGCGCCGACACCTTGCAGCTCGGTGCGATCTGGGTCGGGGCCGCCGCGTTCGCACTGATGGCGGGCTGGGCCATTTTCTGGGGCGCGCGCTACCAGTACCGCAAGCGAGCCGCGGGCAAACTGGGCGCCACCATCATGCCGGCCGGCGAGGAAGCCAGGGCGGCGGCCGGCTCCGGCGAAGTGGCGACCCTGCGCAAGAGCATGCTGGAAGCGATCACCACGATCAAGACCTCCAAACTTGGCCTCGTCAGCGGCAGCGCCGCGCTGTACGAACTGCCGTGGTACATGATCATCGGGAACCCGGCGGCGGGCAAGAGCAGCGCGATCGGCCACTCCGGTCTCCAGTTCCCCATCGCCGGCAGCAAGGCGGTGCGCGGCGTGGCCGGCACCCGCAACTGCGACTGGTTCTTTACCACCGACGGCATCCTGCTCGACACGGCCGGGCGCTATTCGGTGGAAGAGGCAGACCGCGCCGAGTGGTTCTCCTTCCTCGACCTGTTGAAAAAACACCGCAGCCGCGCGCCGATCAACGGCATCCTGATTGCGGTCAGCGTGTCCGAACTGACGGGCGAGCATGCGGAGAAGGCGGTCGACCTCGCGAAGAACCTGCGCACGCGCGTGCAGGAACTGACCGAACGCCTTGGCGTGTACGCGCCTGTGTACGTGATCTTCACGAAGGCCGACCTGATCGCCGGCTTCAGCGACTTCTTCCACGATACCGGCCGCACCGAGCGCGATCGCGTGTGGGGCGCGACGATCCGCTACAACCGCCGCCGCACGCACCAGGACGTGCTGGGCTTCTTCGACGAGCACTTCGACGAACTCCACGACGGCCTCAAGGAAATGAGCCTGGCCAGCATGGCCGGCAACCGCAGCGCGCCGATGCGGCCGGGGGTATTCACCTTCCCGCTTGAATTCGCATCGATCAAAAGCCCGCTGCGCGCCTTTCTCGCCACGCTGTTCGAAGAGAATACCTATCAGTTCAAACCTGTATTCCGGGGCTTCTACTTCACCAGCGCGCTGCAGGAAGGACAGGTGCAGAACCTGTCGTCCAAGCGCGTCGCCAGCCGCTTCGACCTCGACCTGCATGAAGAGAAGGGCGCGGCGCAGGCGGAAGAGCAGTCCGGCTATTTCCTGCTCGAGCTGTTCCGCAAGGTGATCTTCGCGGACAGGGACCTGGTTGCGCGCTACACCAGCCCGAATGCGCAGCGCTTCAAGTACGGCGCCTTCTTCGCCTCGACCTTGCTGCTTGGCGGTTCGCTCGCCGCGTGGAGCTGGTCGTACATGGGCAATGCGCAGCTGGTGGCGAATGTCCAGGCGGACCTCGACAAGGTCGTCAAGCTGCAGGAGAAGCGCATCGACCTGCAGTCGCGGCTCGAAGCGCTCGACATCCTGCAGGACCGCATCGCGCAGCTGGAGCAGTACCGCACCAGCGGGCCCCTGATGCTGTCGTTCGGCCTGTACCAGGGCGACACGCTCGAACGCACGCTGCGCGACGAATACTTTGCGGGAGTGCGCGCGGTGTTGGTCGAACCGGTGGTTGCCGGCATCGAAGGACTGCTGACGGAGATGAGCGCAAACGCCGCCCAGCTCCAGCCGCAGGCCAGTAACGCGCCTGCTGCGGCCCCGGTCAAACCCGGCCGGCCTTTCCAGGACGCGTCGCCGACCAATGTGGCCGACGCCTACGCCGCGCTCAAGACCTACCTCATGTTGGGCGATAAAACGCGCGCCGAGCCGAGTCACCTGAACGACCAGATGACGCGTTACTGGCGCGGCTGGCTCGAATCGAACCGTGGCACGATGCCACGCGAGCAGATGATCCGCAGCGCCGAACGCATGATGACCTTCTACCTTGGACAGATTGAAGACCAGGCCTGGCCGCAGGTCACCCTGAAACTGGGCTTGCTCGATACCGCGCGCGAAAACCTGCGCCGCGTGGTGCGCGGCACGCCGGCCCGCGAGCGCGTGTATGCCGACATCAAGGCGCGCGCATCGACCCGCTATCCGTCGGTCACGGTGGCGCGCATCGTGGGTGAACCCGACCACCAGCTGCTCAATGGCAGCCATGCGGTGCCCGGCGCCTTCACGCGCGAAGCGTGGGACAAGTTCGTGGCCGGCGCGATCAGGGAGGCGTCGAACAAGGAGCTGCAAAGCACCGACTGGGTGCTCAAGACGGTGTCGCAGAACGACCTGACGCTGGAAGGCAGCCCGGAACAAATCCAGAAGCACCTGGTCGACATGTACAAGAACGAGTATTCGAAAGAGTGGCTCAAGTTCGTGCAAGGCGTGGCGATCGCGGACCTGAATGGATTCGATGCCAGCGTGCGTGCGATGAACCGGCTCGGCGACCCGCAGAATTCGCCGCTCGCCAAGCTGCTGGTCACGATCCACCAGCAGACGTCGTGGGATAACCCGTCGGCCGCTGGCGCGATGGCCAAGGTCGAGAAGGGCGTGTTCGCGTGGTTCAAGGAGTCCGTGCTGCGGCGCGCGCCGAGCGAGGCGCGGACGGTGATCGACCAGCCGGCAAATGCGAGCGGAACTGCCGCTTCGGTCGTGGGACCGATCGGGCGCGAGTTCGCTGGCGTCGCGCGCCTGGTAGGCATGAAGGAAAAGGATTCCTCCCTGATGACCGGATACCTCGACAGCCTGTCCAGGCTGCGCACGCGCCTCAACCAGCTGAAGAACCAGGGCGATCCGGGGCCTGGCGCCAAGCAGTTCATGCAGCAGACGCTGGAAGGCACCGGCTCCGAGCTGTCCGACGGCCTGAAGTTCGTCGACGAGCAGATGCTGACAGGGATGACCGACACGCAGAAAATGGCGCTGCGTCCGATCCTCGTGCGTCCGCTGATCCAGGTATTCGCCGTCATCGTCGGGCCGAGCGAATCGGAGATCAACAAGACCTGGCAGGTGCAGGTGCTCGAACCATTCCAGAAATCGCTGGCGACCAAATATCCGTTCGCGCCAGCGTCGAAGGTTGAAGCGAGTCCCGCCGAAATTGGCCAGTTCTTTGGCCCCGATGGCGTCGTCGCCAAGTTCGTCAACACGTCGATGGGTCCACTGGTCGTCAGGCGCGGCGACGTGCTGGCGCCGCGCACCTGGGCCGACATGGGAATCACCCTTGCGCCGCAAGCGGTGGCTGCCTTCCCGGGCTGGGTCGCGCCACTGTCGGCAAATGGCGTGGCGGCGCAAAGCGGACCGCAGACCGTGTTCCAGCTCCAGGCGCTGCCGGCGCCTGGCACCACCGAGTACACGATCGACATCGACGGCCAGTTGCTCCGCTACCGCAATACGCCGCCCGCATGGACCAATATGGTCCATCCAAGTCCTGCTGGCGTCCCGGGTGTCAGGATTACGGCGGTGACCTTCGACGGACGCACCGTGGAACTGTTCAATGAAGCGGGCCAGTTCGGCCTGAAGCGGATGATCGATGCGGCGACGCGCAAGCGCAAGGAAGGCGGAGTGTTCGAACTGCGCTGGGCGAACGGTAATGTCTCGGTCGCGGTCGACCTGAAGATCACCAGCAGCGCCTCGGCCTCAGGTAACGGCGACGCGGCGTCCCAAGGGCGCGGCTTCCACGGCATGCGGCTGCCTGAATCGATTGTCGGGCGAACGATGGAAACGTCCGCGCCAACGGTGGCCGTCGTATCTGCCGGAGTGGCGCAATGATGCGCGGGCCGGCATTTGGCCGGATCGGCTTCATCGGCAAGATCCCGGCGCGCAGCGACTTTATCAAAGCCGCGCAGGACTCGCCGCTGATGGGAGTCCTCGACAACTGGATGGCGCAGGTCATGAGCAAGCTACCTGCCGACGCGCGCTGGAAGATCAACTACGACGCGCTGGCGCCGGTCAGCTTCGCCTTCGTCGGGCCGCGCCGCAAGCATGCAATCGCAGGCCACCTGGTGGCCAGCAGCGACCAGTCGGGGCGGCGTTTTCCGTTCCTGATGATGCGCATGCTCGAGGTGGGCGACCCGGCGCAGTTCGTGTCGCGCTGTCCGCTGGTGCTCGAGCCGCTCTGGGGCCGGCTGGAAGGGCTGGCGCAGGACGTCATCGGTGCAGCGGACCCGTCGCCGCAGCTGCAGGCGATCCCGGAGACGCTGATTGAGCTCGATGAACAAAACGGTAACGCGCTGGCGACATTCCTCGCCACCGGCACTGTCAGTTCGCTGGGGGCACTGCTGTTCCGCACGGACGTCAAACAGCTGATCCTCGCGCTTGGCCTGCTGCTGCAGCCGGTGATGCAAAGCGGTGCGGCCGACCTCCAGAAAAGCCTGGTCCTGCCGCTGCCGCTGAACGACGACGCCCGTTACGCAGTTGCCGCCTTCTGGCTTGAGCTGATCGCGCCGTTCCTCGCAAATGCCGACTTCGAGCTCGCGCTGTTCATCACACAGATCGAGTTCAAGCCTGTGCTGGTCGTGGGCTTCAGCGGCACGGCCGCGAGCACGCTTCACGCGATCATCGACCCGTTGGCCGCGAAAGAGCAGCAGATCAGCTTCGCCGACACTGACTGGGTCGAAGAACAGGTCGGCTGCGACATCGACGTCCGCGCGCTCGCCAGCTATCTCGACCAGCCGCAGTTGCCGCTCAAGCTCGCACGCCAGCTGTTCCTGCAGACCTTCACCGGAGTGACAACGTGAAAAAGCCCATCCTGTTCGCCGGTGCCTGGCTGGTGGCTGCCGGCTGCCTGGCCTCGACCGGCAACGCCCCGGTGGTTGTTTCAGGCACCGTGGCCGACGAAGCAAGCAAGGCTGGCCTGCTGGCGCGGCTGCGCGAAGTCTATGGTGCCGAGCGTGTCGTTGACCAGGTCGCGGTAGGCATGGTCGCCACGCCGGCCAACTGGGACAGCTACGTGCAGCGGCTGGTCGGTCCCAACCTGAAGATGATCACGCGCGGCCAGCTCAAGGTGGACGGCAACGCGGTCAGCCTGCGCGGCGACGTCGCCAACGAGGTGCAGCGGCAGCGCATCGCCAGCGACATCGCCACCAGCCTGAATCCGACCTACACAGTCAACAACGGGCTGCGCGTGGTCGCCTCCGAACAAAGCCTGCTCGACGCCGCGCTGGCCGACCGCATCATCGAGTTCGAGTCGGGCAAGGCGACGTTGACTGAATCGGGCATGGGAATCCTCGACCAGATGAGCGCCGTGCTGCTCAAGCTGAAGAACAAGAAGGTCGAGGTGATCGGGCACACCGACAACTCCGGCTCGCGCGCCAGCAACCTGTCGCTAAGCCAGGCGCGGGCCGAGGCCGTGAAAGTCTACGTGGTGACGAAAGGGATCGACCCTGAATCCATCGCCGTCTCCGGCGAAGGCCCTGACCGGCCGGTAGCCGACAACCGCGCCCCCGAAGGCCGCGCCCGCAACCGCCGCATCGAGTTCAAAGTCGCCCAATAACAGTTCCAAAAATCGGGGTCCGTCCCCGGGGACAGACCCCGGGGACAGACCCCGATTGGTTTTGCAACATTGCCCGGAGGTTTTAAGGGAGTGTGATGGTGACATTTGCCGCGCGTGGCGGCAGCTTCACCAAGTCGTTGTACGCGGCCAGCGTCTTGTCCGTATCGCGGCCCAACATGGCGTTGAATCCGAGATAGGCGCCTAGACCTGCAAGGGCGAATACCGAGGTCAATACCCACAGCGACAGGTCGGTGCGCAGCTTGTTGGCGATCTGGTCGGGCCGGTCGGCATGCGGTGCGAAGCCGCGGTTCTTGCCGCGCATGCGGGCGATCTCGTCGCCCAGCCGCGAGCACAGGTAGTTCAGCTTGTCCGGGGCGTCGAGCGCGTATTTTCCCTGGAATCCAAGAAGCAAGCACAGATGGAACACCTCCAGCGACTGCAGGTGCACGATGCCGCGTGCGCGCAGTTCCTCGAGCTTCTGGAAGAAGTGTTCGCCGGCGAGCTGGTCGCCGAACAGCCTGAGTTGCAGCGGCCGTGTTTCCCACGCGTCGCGGATGTCGTATTGCGAGCGAAGAATGATTTCGTCGACTGCCGCGCAGTACGCGTACTTTGCCGCCTCAACATCTTCCGGCGGGACGCTAAGCTGTTTCGCACGGCGGTCGACGTCGTCCAGGAACTGGGTGATGTGGTCGACGAATCCAGTCTTGTCGTGCGGCCCGCAGCCGTTCTTCAACAGGAACAGCGCATAAAACCCTTCGTACATCAGGTCAACCAGCGTGCGCGGTCCTGCACCATCCTTGCGTGCGGGCTCTCTCGCGGCCCGGCGTTCGATGTGCGGCGTCATTCGGTCACCTTGCTCATGGTTTGAAAGTTTTCACGATTGCCCCGGGATCTAGCTTGCGGGAAATGTTGCACGGCTTTATTGACAGAGGACAGGGGAGAGGAGCTTCGCACCAATTCCGATCGCTCTGGCACCCCCGCCGTTGCTGAGCGCGCAGCCATGGACGCCGACTGCAATCCCGCTTTGCGCCGCGTCCGCTGCCGCGTAAGCCAGCCGCCAGCGCTGCGGGGTGGGCGAGTGGAACAGCGCGACCACGCCGACGAAATACGCTTCGCGGCTGACTTTCTCGACGATCTCGTAGCGCTGCCCCGGCACCAGCATCACTTCCTTGACGTCGATCAGATCGGCCCCCAGCGCATCCTTTTCCTTTTGCGGACTGAGGAAGGCATCGTAGGGCGCCTGTTGGAATGCGGCTTCCTGGCGCAGCTTATAGATGCGCGCGACCAGTGCGAGCGGTCGGCCTTGCGCATCGACATTCAACTTGCTCGCCGCATGCAAGCTGATCGGAACATTGCGCGCGGGCTTGAGCGCGTCGGCAAGCTCGGGCGGCCTGCGCAATCCGATCGTCTCCAGCGCGGAGCCGCCGGCACACCCGGTCTGCGCGAAACCAGCAAGCAGAAGTGGAAGCAGACAAGTCTTCGCCATGTTCACCTTTCAGGTGTTGAAAAGCCGAAACGCTTATTTAAAGCGAAGCGCATCCCGCACCCGTGACCTTGCGCAACTTCCCCGGATATTTTGCGATGCAATCGAGAAACCAGCTTCTATTGACTCTTCGCAATTTGCTGGATTTCTGCTGTCCAATAATAGCGGCTGGACAAACGGTACTGGAGAGTAAGCATGTTGAAACGACTGATTCCCGGCCTTGCAGTTGTCGCCTTGTTGTCGGCCTGCGCCACCACCGACCCTTCCGTGTCGGCCAGGTCGCACGGCACGGTTGCCGAGGCGGTCGCAGCGGCAAACGCTGCCGCCAAAGCGGGCCAGAGAGACAAAGCCCTCGGCATCCTGCACGACGCGGCGCAGGCCTACCCGACCGACAAAGCGCCATGGATCCGCATGGCCCAGATCCGTTACGACGCCGACGACTACGGCCAGGCCATCGTCCTCGCCCAGCAGGCATTGCAGCGCGATTCCAGCGATATGGTCTCGCACAGCATTGTTGCCGTGAGCGGCCTGCGCGTCGCGAGCAAGGCGCTGGCTGACCTGACCCGTAAGCACAATCTCGCCGGCACAATCCGGTCCGAAGCGCAGGACCTCGCGAAGCTGTTGCGCGCAAGCCTGGGCGAAGACGAGCTGGTGCCGGGCAACCGCACCGGACGCACTGCCACGGTCGCGCCGCAAAAGAAGCCGCCGCAAACGCCGGTTGCCGCTTCCTCGGCACAAAAGAAGGCTTCGAGCGACGACCCGTTCGAAGGCCTCAAGTAGTTCCCTCGCCGGGCCGGCCCAGCGCCGGCCACTTTCCAGCCACCCTTTGGAGTTGTCATGGCCAAAAATGATAGTGTGCAGAAGCGTCTGCAAAAAGTGCGCGCGCCCCGCGTGCAGATGACGTACGACGTCGAAGTCGGCGACGCAATCGAAAACAAGGAACTGCCCTTCGTGGTCGGCGTCATGGGCGACTTCGGCAACAATCCCGATGTCGAGAAGAAGCGGCTGAAGGACCGCAACTTCGTCAACGTCGATGCCAGCAACTTCGACGAGGTGCTGGGCGGCGTTGCCCCGGTCGCCCAGTTCCGCGTGCCGAACCAGCTCAGCGGGGAGGGCGGCGAGTTCGCCGTCAAGCTGCAGTTCCGCGAGATGGCCGACTTCCGTCCGGAATCGGTGGTGCAGCAGGTCGCGCCGCTGAAGGGCCTGCTCGAAGCCCGCACCAAGCTCGCCGACCTGCGCAACAAGCTGGCCGGCAACGACAAGCTGGAAGACATCCTCAGCGACGTGCTCAGCAATACGGAAAAGCTCGACGGCCTGCGCAAGGCCAAACCTGAGGAGGGCAAATAATGTCAGCCGTCCTCTCCGATACCAAAACCACCCAAACCGTCGAGCTCGATACCAGCCTGCTCGACCAGATCGTCGAACAGAGCCGCGTGGCCAAGTCGACCAGCGAGCATGAACGTGCGCGCGACATCATCACCGAACTGGTCAGCCAGGTGATGGATGGCACGGTCGTCATGTCGAACAACCTGTCGGCCACCCTCGACGCCCGTGTTGCCGAAATCGACCGCATGCTCTCCGAGCAGCTCAGCGCGATCATGCACGCGCCAGAATTCCAGAAGCTCGAGCGCAGCTGGACCGGCCTGCATTACCTGGTCCAGAACTCGACCACCGGCGCCAACCAGCAGATCCGCATGATGAATGCGACCAAGAAAGAGCTGGTGAAGGACTTCCAGTCCGCGCTGGAATTCGACCAGAGCACGATCTTCAAGAAAGTCTACGAAGAAGAATTCGGCACCTTCGGCGGGGCGCCGTACGGCACGCTGATCGGCGACTTCGAAATCTCGCGCCAGCCGGAGGACATGTATTTCGTCGAACAGATGTCGCACGTTGCCGCGGCCGCGCACGCGCCTTTCATCACTGCGGCCTCGCCAGAACTGTTCGGCCTGGAAAGCTATGGCGACCTGAGCAAGCCACGCGACCTCGCCAAGGTGTTCGACACGGTTGAGTACGCAAAGTGGAAGGGCTTCCGCGAATCCGAAGACGCGCGCTATGTCGGCCTGACCTTGCCGCGCTTCCTCGGCCGCCTGCCGTTCAACCCGGTCGACGGCATCACCACCGAAGGCTTCAACTTCGTCGAGGACGTCGACGGCACCGACCATCATAAATACCTGTGGTGCAACGCCGCGTATGCCTTTGCGACCAAGCTGACCGGCGCGTTCGAGAACTACGGCTGGTGCGCGGCGATCCGCGGCGTCGAGGGCGGCGGCCTGGTCGAGAACCTGCCGACCCACACCTTCAAGACCGACGAAGGCGAAGTCGCGCTCAAGTGCCCGACCGAACTGGCCATCACCGACCGGCGCGAAAAGGAACTGTCCGATCTCGGCTTCATCTCGCTGGTGCACTGCAAGAACACCGCCTACGCAGCCTTCTTCGGCGCCCAGTCCGCGCAGAAGGCGCGCAAGTACGCCAACGAGGCGGCCAATGCCAACGCCGTGCTGTCGTCGCAGCTGCAATACATCTTCGCCGTCTCGCGCATCGCGCACTACATGAAGGCAATGATGCGCGACAAGATCGGCAGCTTCTCGGCCGCATCGAACGTCGAGGAATTCCTGAACCGCTGGCTGACCCAGTACGTCCTGCTTGACGACAACGCGAGCCAGGACCAGAAAGCCCAGTTCCCGCTGCGCGAAGCAAGCGTGCAGGTCAGCGAAGTGCCCGGCCGGCCTGGCGTGTACCGCGCCGTGTCCTTCCTGCGTCCGCATTTCCAGCTCGACGAGCTGTCTGTTTCGCTCCGACTGGTCGCGGAGTTGCCGCAGTCGACCAAAAACTGAACCATCCCACCCACATTAGGAGTTCAACATGGCAATTGACGTATATCTGCAGATCGATGGTATCAAGGGCGAGTCGACCGACGACAAACACCGCGACTGGATCGAGTGCAAATCGGTGGCCTGGAGCGTAAGCCAGCCGAAGTCGGCGACGGCCTCGACCGGCGGCGGCCACACGGCCGAGCGTTGCGAGCACAGCGAGATCCAGGTGGCGAAACTGGCCGACCTGGCCACGCCGATCCTGCTGCAGACCTGCTCGTCGGGCAAGACGATCCCGCGCGCCAAGCTGGAATTCATGCGTGCGGACGGCCAGGGCGAGCGCATCAAGTATTTCGAGATCGAGCTGGAAAACGTGCTGATCGGCGATGTCAGCCCCGCTGTGGGCGAGGGCGATATCCTGACGGAAAGCCTCGGACTGAAATTCTCCAAGGTCAAGTGGAAGTACACCCAACAAAAAGTTGGCGGTGGTTCCGGTGGCAACACTTCGGGCGGTTGGGACCTGTCTTCCAACAAGATCGTCTAATCAGTCGAGGCAGCCAGGACGTCTGGCTGCCTCAATTAGGATATTCGGTTGATTCGGAAGGACGGCAAGGAAGCGCGCGTAACGCGATTCGACCCGGCATACGATCGAGATGCGACGAAAAAACTGATCGGACTGCTATGGGAAACGGGTGTCGTGAGAGTAATTCTTTTTAATGATTCATCGATTCCCAAAGTGAAGCCATGGTTAAACCATGACGATCATCTGCATGTTTCGATCATGGTGTAAAAGGTTTCCAATGAAACATCTGCCCCTGTTTATTCTAGCTTGCGTTAGCGCCGCCACGTTCGCGGCACCTATCCCGGAATGGGAAATGAGTTTCAAGCCGTTTTCGGGAAAATATTCGCTCTATGGCGGAAATATTGGTGATCCCATCGCTCCGACCTCAGAGAATAAGAAGATTTCTTTTGAAGTCAAGGAGGGTCTCGCGAAGGAGATATTCAATTCTATCGGACCGGATATAAGACGCGCATGCGGCGCCAATGGTATTCGTATTCGGCAGAAGGACGGCATTTCATGTAGCTATGATAAGGAGACAGGCTACATGTGTTATTTCGGGTTTGATCTGCGGACGGGAAAAAGTATCGGTGGCTCCGTGTGCTAATAACCATGTCTGCTACTACTACCCCAACCATGTCAGCGAGGCCGGTGCGCAATATCACGCGCTTGGCGCTGCAGCGAGTCAAGATCAAGAAAAAACTAACTGTCGTTGGCCTGCTATTTGTGGTCGTCGGCCACGCCATGCTCGTCGCGTCTATTCAATGATCACCGCCTGCCATGTCTCGCCAGATGTTCGCAATTCATCGGCCCGCTGTGAAGCGGATCGGATAAGCGGGCATTCGGATCTTTTAAAAGGAAACCAGCTGTGGACATCAACCTGAAAACCCTGATCGGCAAGCTGAATGACACGACTCGCACCGCAGCGACGCGAGCGGCGAACATCTGCGTCGGACTGGGCCAGTATGAAGTCGATGTCGAGCACGTGTTCCTCGCGCTGCTCGAGCAGCAGAATAGCGACTTCGTGCGCATCGTGTACCAGTGCGGCATCAGCCTGACCGGCCTCGAGACCGACCTGCGCAACGAGATCGGCCGCTTCCAGGCCGGCAGCGCGCGCACGCCGGTGTTCTCGCGCCACCTGCCGACGCTGTTCGAACATGCCTGGTTGATTGCGTCCCTCGGCAACGCCCAGCCCAACCAGATCCGCAGCGGACACCTGCTGCTCGCGCTCCTGAGCGAACCCGAGCTGTCGCAGCTGGCGCACCGCGGCTCACGCCTGTTCGCGCAAATCCCGCTCGACAAGCTGAAGCACGATTTCGACAAACTCACGCGCGGTTCGGACGAGTCTCGGCCTGAATCGCCGCAGCAGGGCGGGGCCGATCCGGTCGGCGAGCTGGCCGCGAGCGAGCCAGGCAAGACGCCCGCCCTCGACCAGTTCACCACCTGCCTGACCCAGCGCGCGCGCGACGGCAAGCTCGATCCGGTGATCGGGCGCGATCCCGAAATCCGCCAGGCGATCGACATCCTGATGCGGCGCCGCCAGAACAACCCGATCCTGACAGGTGAAGCTGGCGTCGGAAAAACCGCCGTGGTTGAAGGCCTCGCGCTGCGCATCGCCAGCGGTGACGTGCCGGAAGTGCTGCGCGAAACCGAAATCCATACGCTCGACATGGGCCTGCTGCAGGCCGGCGCGAGCGTCAAGGGCGAGTTCGAAAACCGCCTGAAGAACGTGATCGACGAGGTCAAAAAAAGCCCGCGCGCGATCATCCTGTTTATCGACGAAGCGCACACGATGATTGGCGCCGGCGGCGCGGCCGGCCAGAACGACGCCGCCAACCTGCTGAAGCCTGCGCTGGCGCGCGGCGAACTGCGTACCATCGCCGCGACCACCTGGGGCGAGTACAAGAAGTATTTTGAGAAGGATGCCGCGCTGGCCCGCCGCTTCCAGGTGATCAAGGTCGAGGAGCCATGCGAGGAAATCGCTTGCGCGATGCTGCGCGGGATGGCGCCGCTGATGGAGAAGCATTTCAACGTGCGCGTCTACGACGACGCCATCACCGAAGCCGTACGCCTGTCGCACCGTTACATCAGCGGACGCCAGCTGCCGGACAAGGCGATCAGCGTGCTCGATACCGCCTGTGCGAAAGTAGCGCTGGGCCAGAACGCGACGCCGGCATTGATCGAAATCGGCACGCACATGCTGGAGCGGATCGACGTCGAGGCGGCAGCGCTGGCCCGCGAGGAAGCCGGCGGGGCTGACCATGGCGTCAGACTCGCGCTGCTGCGCGCGCAACGGGTCGAGGCGACCGAAGAACAGGACCGCCAGCGTGCGCGCTGGGAGAAAGAGCAGTCGATCTGCGCCGAGATCAAACGCTTGCGCAGCAGGCTGGAGGAAAGCGGCGGCAAGGGCGATACCGGCGCGTTGCGCAAGCTGGTCGAAGAACTGCGCACGGTGCAGGGCGAAGCGCCACTGGTGCCGGTGCAGGTCGACGGCCACGTGGTCGCCGAGATCATCGCCAACTGGACCGGCATCCCGCTCGGCCGCATGGTCAAGGACGAGATCAGGACGGTGATGAACCTTCAGGGGCTACTCGATGAACGCATCCTCGGCCAGGCGCACGCCAGCTCGGTCGTCGCCCAGCGCGTGCGCACCTCGCGCGCCAACCTGGACGACCCGAACAAGCCAAAGGGCGTGTTCCTGTTCGTCGGCACGTCGGGCGTCGGTAAAACCGAAACGGCGCTGGCACTGGCCGACCTGCTGTATGGCGGCGAGCGCAAGCTCATCACCATCAACATGAGCGAGTACCAGGAAGCGCACAGCGTCTCGGGGCTCAAGGGCTCGCCGCCGGGCTACGTCGGCTATGGCGAAGGGGGCGTGCTGACCGAGGCCGTGCGCCGCAATCCATACAGCGTGGTGCTGCTCGACGAAATCGAAAAGGCGCATCCCGACGTGCTCGAACTGTTCTTCCAGGTGTTCGACAAGGGTGTGCTGGATGATGCGGAAGGGCGCGAGATCGACTTCCGCAATACGATCATCATCTGCACGTCGAACGCGGCGTCCCCGCAAATCATGCAGGCCTGCCTGAACAAGAGTCCATCCGAAGTGCCGGGCCCCGGGCAGTTGGCTGATCTGGTCCGCCCCCAGCTGGTCAAGCATTTCAAGCATGCGTTCCTGGGCCGGCTGACCGTGGTGCCGTTCTATCCGATCACCGATGACGTGCTGGCCAATATCATCCGGCTCAAGCTGGAACACATCAAGCGCCGCGTGGCTGAAAACCACCAGGCCGAGTTCCGCTATGACGATTCGCTGGTCGAGGCGGTCCTGGCGCGCTGCACCGAAGTCGATTCCGGCGCGCGGAATGTCGATACCATCCTGAACGGCACGCTGCTGCCCGAAATCGCCGGGACCGTGCTGGCGCGGATGGCCGAGGGCAGGGCGATGTCATCGATCAAAGTCGGGGCCACCAAGGCGGGCAAGTTCAAGTACGCCGTCGAACCGGCTTAAGGAGACCGCCATGCTGGATATCGAGCAGATGCTCGCGCCGATCAGCGAACAAGCTCCGTGCGGCGATGACATCGCGTTCTCGCCCGAGGTCGACGCGATCTCGAAGGCGCGCCAGGCCGACGACCCGACGCTGGAGCAGGGCGCCTGGGTCACCAGCCTGAAGGAAGCCGACTGGAAGTTTGTCGCGTCACGCTGCGCGCAACTGATCGAACAACGCAGCAAGGATCTGCGGCTGGCGGTCTGGCTGGCCGAGGCTGAGGCGAAGACTTCGTCGTTCCGTGGCCTGGGCGACAGCCTGATGCTGGCGTCCGCACTTTGCGAGCGCTACTGGGACAATCTCCACCCAATGCCCGACGAAGGCACCTGCGAGCAGCGTATCGGCAACCTGTGCTGGATCGCCGCGCGCCTGCCGCAGCTGGTGAAGGAAATTCCGGTGGCCCATTTGCCCGACGTCTCATACTGCGCCGAGGCGATCGCTCAACTGGAACGGATCGTGGATGACCGCCTCGGTGCCGACGGCCCCGGATTTTCGGCAGCCCGGTCTGCGATTGAAAATGTGATCCACGCCATCGGGCCCCCCGTGGCTGAATCGTCGGATACACCACTGGCGATGACACCGATGGCGCACGAGAGCCAGGTCGGACAAGGCCCGCTTCAGACGCGCGCGCACGCCATCGCGCAGCTGCGGCAAGTGGCCGACTACTTCCGCCGCACCGAGCCGCACAGTCCTGTAGCCTACCTGGCCGACAAGGCTGCGGCGTGGGGCGAGCAGCCGCTGCATGTGTGGCTGCGCGGCGTCATCAAGGACGACTCCGCGTTCGCCCACATCGAAGAACTGCTCGGGTTACAGGGGAATTGAGCTAGGCCGGAGCCCCAGCCACGGCCTGCTTCCTTCCCAAAACGAGGAAGCCAAACGCGGTCGCCAGCACATACATGCTGACCGAATAGATCGCAGCCGGCAGCATCAGCTGGAAGTCGCCCAGCACCGACAGCGCCACGAAAATCGCCAGGGTCGAATTATGAATTCCGATCTCGTACCCGATCGCGATCGCGTTCGGTTTATCGAGGCCCATCATGCGCGGCACGTAGTAGCCCATTCCCAGGCTGATGGCGTTGAACGCGACCACGGCCAGTCCGATCGACGCGAACGACTCGGTCAGCGCGGTCCATTCCTTGGCAATCGCAATCAGTGCCAGCGCCGCCAGTACCACCATCGAGAAACGCTTCATCGGCGCATCCATGCGAGCGGCGAAGCCTGGCGCCCGGCTCTTGACGACCATGCCTATCGCCACCGGCACCAGCACGATGCCGATTACCTCGATCACCTTCCCGGTCTGCATCGGCACCACCTGGCCTGACTTTGCAAAGGTCTCGATGGCGAAGTTCGCGATCAGCGGCAGGCTGACGATCGAAAGCAGGGTGTTGATGGCGGTGAGCGAGATGTTCATCGCCACATTGCCGCCGAACAGATGGCTGAACAGGTTGGCCGATACGCCGCCCGGCGAAGCCGCCAGCAGCATCAGGCCGACTGCGTAAACTGGCGCTACGCCCAGCCCGACGATCAATCCGTAGCAAATCGCCGGCAGCACCATCGCCTGCAGCACCAACGCCAGGATCACCGCCTTCGGATGGCCAAGCAAACGGCGGAAGTCGGACAGGGTAAGCGACAGGCCCAGGCCGAACATGATCAGGGCCAGCGCACCGATCAGCAGGGTGGGCAGCAGCGTAATGAAGTTGCTCATTCAGGTCTCCTTATTGTTCTTTTATATGCCCGCATGCGACAACGCGGACCGTCCCGAAGGGCGGCCCGCGCTTTTCATGCGGTGCAGGATGGCAGGGCGCTGTTACGCCTGCTTGTCGGTCTTTGCGGTGTTGACTTGTGCGGTGGCCCTGGCGATTTCCTGCTCCACGGTTCTCACCGCTTCGCGCGTCGCCTTGGTGACTTCCTCGTAGCCCTTGAAGGCGTTGTCGATGGCCGCCTTGATGACGTCGACGGCATTCTCGGAGCCCGGCTTGACGTTCTTGGTCACGTCGTAGATCAGCGCCGACAGGGTGTTCTTCGCTTCGGCCATGTGATGGTCGGCGGCCTCGGTGAATTCCTTGTGGATGTCTTCGATGATGACTTTCAGCTGCTCGCCGTAGACGACCGCGCCGCCGACGGCTGGCTGGACCTGCGAAGCGGCTGCATCCATGGCAGCTTTCGGATCCTTGGCCTCGCTCATTTCCTTACCTGCTGCCATGGAACCCTGGACCGAGTTTTTTGCGGTAGCCATGTTGAGCGCGAGAACCTGCTCCACGCCATCGACAGCCTTGCTGGTCAGCGCGTTAAAAGTGGTCATCTGGAGTTCGAATAGCGTCTTGGTGGCGGATGCAAATTGTTCGGGATTCGTAAACATTAACTTCTCCTCGGTGGATTAATTGCGGCGGAACGACGACTTTCTGTTTTCTCCTAAACGTTTTTGTATTATTTACCGGCGATTAACTTTGTGCAATGGCTGTCTCGATAGGGCCCGGTGGCCTTTGCCCAGCCCGGGCCGAGCGGGGTCTGCGAACAAACCAGCTTGCCATCGAGCTTGCTGCGCCACTGGAACCAGGAGGCGGGCGCGGCCAGTGCGACAACGGCCAGGCTGGCGGCCAGGGCGGCAGTACAGGTGCAAATCAGGGGTTTCATTGTGCTGAGCATAGCTTGTCTGTGATCCAAGTCAAGCGTACAACACAAGGCGGTTTTTGGCGGACTAAGGGGAAACGGGCCGCGCAACGCAAAACGCCGTAATCCTTTTACAAAGATTACGGCGTTTTGCGGCATACAAATGCGGACATATACATCCGGTAGAGTGGTGCCCACGGAGGGACTCGAACCCCCACACCTTGCGGCACATGGACCTGAACCATGCGCGTCTACCAATTCCGCCACGTGGGCACTGATACTACGACTTCAACAACATCATTTTACTTGTCGCCAAACTAAAACGCCGTAATCCGATGATCACGGCGCAAGAGCAAGACTACGGAAGTACATCCGGTAGAGTGGTGCCCACGGAGGGACTCGAACCCCCACACCTTGCGGCACATGGACCTGAACCATGCGCGTCTACCAATTCCGCCACGTGGGCACTGATGCTGCTTTGCTACATCCGGCGTTGCCGCCGACTTGTGCTATCATACTAGGCTTTGCAGTTTTGCGCCAGATTAACTTTCGTTATCGCCGCGCCGCTTCCGCCTGATACGCCTGCTGCTCTTCGCTTGCAACGTTGCCGTCGCCGCGAAAGACCAAAATTATAGGCGGAACAATTTGAAATGTCAAAGCTCTCGCCACGGTATTTTTCGAGCACGCTTCGTTAGGCGAATCCCGCAGCCTTCCGTTACACTACGCATATCACCGTGTCAATATATTCACTGTGTCGGCAACCACTGCGCATGCTGCGCCGCTGCCGCCAAAAAATAATACAGAAAACGACTTGAACCAACCTACACATACCATTCCCAGCCGCGAGGAAATTCTCGGCATTTTCCGTTCCGCAGTGGCAGCGCTCGATGTTGATTCGATCGCCAGCATGCTCGAGGTAAAGCCGTCCGCACTGGGCGTGCTTGGACGCCGCCTGAACGCGATGGAACGCGACGGCCAGATCCGCGCTTCAGACGACGGCACCTATGTGCTGGCGGACCAGTCCGGCTTCATCAGCGGCAAGGTTAGCGCGCACCGCGACGGCTTCGGCTTCGTGATCCCGGATGCGCCGGGCGAAGACCTGTTCCTGAACGACAAAGAAATGCAGAAGGTCCTGCACGGCGACCGCGTCCTCGCGAAAGTCACCGGCACCGACCGCCGCGGCCGCCTTGAAGGCAGCATCGTCGAAGTCGTCACCCGCGCCAACACCCACGTCATCGGCCGCCTGCTCAAGGAGAACGATGCCTGGGTCGTCGCGCCTGAAGACAAGCGCATCGGCCAGGACATCCTGGTCTCCGGTTCGCCTGGCAAAGCCAAGGCAGGGCAGGTCGTCAGCGTCGAACTGCTGGAACAGCCGGCGCGCTTCAAGCAGCCGGTCGGCAAAATCGTCGAAGTGCTGGGCGAGCTGGACGACCCTGGCATGGAAATCGAAATCGCGGTGCGCAAGTTCGGCGTGCCACACATCTTCTCGGCCGCCGCGCTGAAGTCCGCAGCCAGGCTGCCGGCTGAAGTGCGCGACGGCGACCTGGCCGACCGCGTCGACCTGCGCGACGTACCGATGGTGACCATCGACGGCGAAGACGCACGCGACTTCGACGATGCGGTCTACTGCGAACCGGTCCAGCTGGGCAAGGAAAACGGCTTCCGCCTGATCGTCGCGATCGCGGACGTCAGCCACTACGTCAAGCCGAACGATGCGCTCGACGCCGATGCGCTCGAGCGCAGCACCTCGGTGTACTTCCCGCGCCGCGTGATTCCGATGCTGCCCGAAAAGCTGTCGAACGGCCTGTGCTCGCTGAACCCTGCGGTCGACCGCCTGACGCTCGTTTGCGACGCGGTCATCTCCGCCAAGGGCGATATCCAGGCATACCAGTTCTACCCGGCTGTCATCCACTCCGCTGCGCGCCTGACGTACAACGAAGTTGCCGACATCCTCGGTAATACCGCGGGCCCTGAAGCGGCGCGCCGTCCGGCCATCGTTCCGCACCTGCTGAACCTGAACGACGTGTTCCACGCGCTGCTCAAAGCACGCACGGTGCGCGGCGCGATCGACTTCGAGACCACCGAAACCTACATCGTCTGTAATTCGCTGGGCAAGATCGAAAAGATCATCCCGCGCACCCGCAACGACGCCCACCGCCTGATTGAAGAGTGCATGCTGGCGGCGAACGTCTGCGCAGCCGACCTGCTGGAGCGCCACAAGCATCCAGGCACCTACCGCATCCACGCGTCGCCGACCAAAGAGAAGCTGACGCAGGTTCGCACCTTCCTCAAGCAGGTCGGCCTGAACCTGAACGGCGGCGACAAGCCGGCTGCGAACGACTACGCCGAACTGATGAAGCAAGTGAAGGAACGCCCGGATGCGCCGCTGCTGCAAACCATGCTGCTGCGCTCCATGCAGCAGGCGGTCTACAGCCCGGACAACATCGGCCACTTCGGCCTGGCGTATGAGGCGTATGCCCACTTCACCAGCCCGATCCGGCGCTATCCGGACTTGCTGACGCACCGCGCGATCAAGGCCATCCTGCTCGGTAAGAAGTACGAGCCGAAGGGCATCGAACTGTCCGGCCTGAACACCAACGTGTCGAACGCCACGCGCAAGCAGCAGGCGAAAGACAAGGCGGCCGGCACGCAGAAGCAGGAAAAAGACCTGACCATCTGGGACGCGCTCGGCGTGCACTGCTCGGCCAACGAACGCCGCGCGGACGAAGCGTCGCGCGACGTCGAGGCATGGCTCAAGTGCTTCTTCATCAAGGACAAGCTGGGCGAGGAATTCACCGGCGTGGTGTCGGGCGTGACCACCTTCGGCATCTTCGTGCAGCTCGATGCACTGTATGTCGAAGGCCTGGTGCATATCACCGAACTTGGCGGCGACTACTTCCAGTACGACGAAGCGCGCCATGAACTGCGCGGCGAACGCACCGGCAAGCGCTTCCAGCTGACCGACCGCGTCACCGTGCAGGTCTCGCGCGTCGACCTCGAAGCACGCAAGATCGACCTCGTGCTCGCGGGTTCGAGCGCCGCTGCCGACACCGGCGCCGGCAAGCCGAAGAGCGCCGCGCACAAGGCACTGGACGCCAAGCCGGCCAAGTCGCGCAAGCAGGGCGGCGATAACGCGGGGCGCTACCAGCTCGTCGAAGCGTACGACGTACCCGAACAGGCGCCGGCCAAGCCGAAGAAGCGCGCCAAGGCAGCGGCTCCGGCTCCGGCGGCAAAAAAGACGGCGGAGCGGCCAACAAAAAAAGCAGCATCCAAAACTAGCAATAAGAAGCGATAACAAGAAATGAAAAACAAAATGATTTTCGGGTTCCATGCGGTGACCTCACGTTTGCGTCATGAGGCTTCATCGGTGGAAGAAATCTTTGTCGATGCGGGCCGCCAGGACCGCCGCATGCACGACCTGATCGCCGCCGCCAAGGCAGCCGGCGTGCGCGTGATGCCGGTCGATTCGGCACGCCTCGACAAGATCGTCGGAACCCGCCGCCACCAGGGCGTGATCGCGTTCGCCAGCCAGCTGGCGCTCGCGCGCAACCTGGACGAACTGCTCGATGCGATCGAAGGTCCGCCGCTGCTGCTGATCCTCGACGGCATCACCGATCCGCACAACCTGGGCGCCTGCCTGCGCGTTGCCGACGGCGTTGGCGCACACGCGGTGATCGTGCCGAAGGACCGCGCGGTCGGCCTGAACGCCACCGCTGCCAAAGTGGCCAGCGGCGCTGCCGAGACCGTGCCTTACATCACTGTCACCAACCTCGCGCGCACCATGCGCGAGTTGAAAGAACGCGACATTCTGTTGATCGGCACCTCCGACGATGCTGACCGCGGCCTGTATGAAGCCGATTTCAGCGGGCCTGCGGCCTTGGTGATGGGGTCGGAAGGCGAGGGCATGCGCCGCTTGACGCGCGAAACCTGCGACGTGCTTATCAGCATCCCGATGTTCGGCTCGGTTGAGAGCCTGAACGTGTCCGTCGCCTCCGGCGTGTGCCTGTACGAAGCACGCCGCCAGCGCATGGCGAAAGAAGGATAAATCCTTCCGCGGCGCGCTCGCGCCGTGACGGCGGGTGGGGGGAGTGTCGAACGGCACGAAATCCCCGCCAGCCATTCTTGACCCCTCGTAAGCAAGCATGGTGCGAATGCGCTACCATGACTGCATCGCAACATTTTCTGTCCGCCCTCCTATGTTTTCCAAGCTCCGCGACGATATCAAGAGCATCATCGAACGTGACCCTGCGGCCCGCAATGCATGGGAAGTGATCACTTGTTATCCGGGTTTCCAGGCCATCATGATGCACGGCTGGGCGCACGCCTGCTGGCGCGCGAACCTCAAGTGGGTAGGGCGCTTCATCTCCTACCTTGCACGCATCATCACCGGCATTGAGATCCACCCCGGCGCCACCATCGGCCGCCGCGTCTTCATCGACCACGGCTTCGGCGTGGTGATTGGCGAAACTGCGATCATCGGCGACGACTGCACCATCTACCAGGGCGTCACGCTGGGCGGCACCTCGTTGCGCAGCGGGACCAAGCGCCATCCGACGCTCGAGCGCGGCGTCATCATCGGCGCCGGCGCCAAGGTGCTTGGCGCGTTCACCGTCGGCGAATACGCCAAGGTCGGCTCCAACGCGGTCGTCATCAAGCCGGTGCCGCCGGGCGCGACTGCGGTCGGCAACCCGGCCCACATCGTGCGCAAGGACGTCGATGCGCGCAGCGCCCACTTGTTCTCCGCTTACGGCGTCACGCCCAACGGCGATGACCCGATGTCCAAGGCGCTGCACGGCCTGATCAACCACGCGGCGCGCCAGGACGACCTGATGGAGCGCCTGATGGCGACCCTGAAGGCCGCCGGTATCGCCTGCCCGCACATGCCCGAGTGTGATAAATTGGATTCGGCAGAGTTGAACAAACTGGTCGAATAAGGACATCGATGACTATTGAAGAATCAACTGGCGGCGCGGATAGCGCCGCCGAGCTGGATCCGTTCGAGATCCGCGTGCTCGCGGTGCTCGCCGAAAAAGAAGCCCTCACACCCGACAACTACCCGATGTCGCTCAATGCGCTGACCAACGGCTGCAACCAGCTGTCCAGCCGCGACCCGGTCATGCACCTGTCGGACGAGACAGTGGCCGAAGTGCTGCAGCGCCTCATGCAGCGCAAGTACGTCAACGGCATTACGCAGGCCGGCGCACGTGTGACCAAGTACGAACACCGCATGCGGATCAAGTGGACGCTGGAGCAGGATAAGCTGGCGGTGCTGGCGATCCTGATGCTGCGTGGCCCGCAGACTGCCGGCGAGATCCGCACCCGCAGCGGCCGTATCCACGAATTCAAATCGGTGGCCGAAGTCGAATCCGCACTCCAGTTCCTGATCGATAAATATCCGCCGGTAGTTGCGCGCCTCGCGCTTGCGCCGGGGACCAAGGAGCCGCGCTACGGCCAGCTGCTTGGCGGCGAAGCGGCGCTTGCGCGCGAAGAGTCGGCGTTCGGCACGGTATCCGCGCCTGCGTCGGGCGGCCGTACCGCGCAGCTTGAACAGGAAGTGGCGGCCTTGCGCAGCGAGGTCGACGAGCTCAAGGCGCAGTTCGAGTCCTTCAAACGCCAGTTCGAATAAAAAAAACGCCCCGCCAGTAATTGAACTGAACCCCAAAAGTTGGACACCAACTTTTGGGGTTTTTCATGTCGAAGTACACCGAACAATTTAAGCTCGCTGTCGTCCAGCAGTATTTGTCCGGCACCGCCGGCTACAATTTGGTCGCCCA
>NZ_JABBGG010000007.1 GCF_012927275.1 Massilia polaris
GCGAAAGGCTGGTTAGCCTCCTGAGTGACGAACGGCCCGATCGCAAATACGACCGGGCCGTCAAAGCGACACCGAAGCGCTACGCCGTTCGCGTCATTAAGAAATCACCTTAACTGAACGGCATTACTGGCAGAAGCCAGGCTTTCATGATGCGCCGGAAACGCGGTGCTTACTTGACCGGAGCCGGGGCTGGCGCCGCTGCCGCGCCCGCCGGGGCGTTCAGGTAAGTGATCCAGTACTTCGACAGGTCGGTCAGGCCATCGTTGCCCTTCAGGCCTTCGAACGCCTTGATCGCATCCGCCTTGCGGCCAGCTTTCGCGTAGGCAATCGCCAGGCGCAGCTTGGATTCGTCAGTGCGCTTCAGGCCGCCCTTGGCGATACCTTGCTCCATCAGCTTGATGCCCTTGTCGAACTGGTCCATGGTCACGTAAGCGTAACCGAGGTTGACCAGGCCGGTGCCGTCCTTCGACTTCATCGCGCTCGCTTCGCCAGCGGCAATGTTTTTGGCATCGTCGGCGGCTTGCTTGTTAGCCTTGTCGCGCAGTGCCTTGTGCGGGCCGGCATTGTTGCCTTTGCCCATCACGCCAGCAGCGTAGCCTTCGTCCATCGCCTTTTTCGCCTCGGTCGGGAAGCCTGCCAGCAATGCCAGCTCAGCCATTTCGTTGTACTCGAGCGGATCCAGCGTCTTCATCGCCATATCCTGCAGGCGCAGCACGTCGAGGCGGAAACGGTCGTTCCAGGTCGGCTTGCGCTGCATGCGGCTCAGCAGGTCGGTCCAGAAATCGTCGCTCGGGTGGTAGGTGACCAGCTTTTCCATCGCCATGATGTAGGTAGGATCATCCTTCAGCTTGGCGGCCGAGCTGCCCAGCAGGCGCAGGTCTTCCAGCTCAGGCGCCTTGCCTGCCTTTTCCGCATCGGCGATCACCGGCAGCAGCTCGGTCTTGGCGCCGGCGTAGTCGCCGCTCAGGTAGTAGGCGCGTACCAGCGCGTTACGGACCTTCTCCGGTGCTGGGCTTTCTTTCTGGTAGCGCTTCAGCCACTCGATTGCCTTTGGGTAGTTCTTGGCGTTGTAGTGGTAGTTGCCAAGTGCCTGGGTGAATTCAGCCTGTTCGTTTGCCGGCAAGCGGCCCGAAGTGATGACCGCTTCCAGTGCGCCCATTGCCATCGCATCGTTCCCCGACGACGAGCCCAGCGCCAGCTTCATGCGGTTCAGGACGTAGTCTTCGTACGGGGTGCGGTTCGGGAAAGCCTCGGCCTGGGTAACGCGCTCCTGCAGCTCGGGGAATTTCTTTGCAGCCATCATCTCTTTGAACACGGCCGGGTCGAGCAGCTTGAACATCTCCGGGCGGACGGTGTCCTTAGGCGCTTCGGCGGCGGCCGGGGCGGCTGCCGGTTTCGCCTGGGCATGCGCGCTGGTAAGCAGGGCAGGTGCCGCGTTCAGGCCGATAGCGGCCAGGAGCAAGCTGATACGAGCAAGACGGAATTGGGACATGAAAGATCCTTCAACAATGACAAAGAGGTGGAACCAGCACTACAACGCGCGAGCCCGGCAATCCGTGGACAAAGGCGAATCCGACGATGCCGAACGCAGAAAAGCGCACATTGTGGCATAAAGTAGACAAACAGACCCGGCAATCGTGTGAGCAAACGTTTCCGACTTCGGCGGCAACTTCGGGGTCCGTCCCCGGGGACAGACCCCGGGGACGGACCCCGAAGTTGCCGCCGAAGTTGCGGCGCCGAAGTTGCCGCCGAAGTTGGGGGAATGTTCAGGCGTTGTCGAAACCGGGGACGGGGACGTGGCCGTTGGCGTCGAGTTCGCCGGCAAGCCAGGCGTCGACGGCGTCGAGCGCCGGGGCGGCGAAGCCGTAGGTGATCAGCGCGGGCGCGTCGAAGTCGAGCGCCTGGTACGGATTCCACAGCGCGAGATGCAGGTCAGGCCTGAAGCGCGCGCGCGCATTCGGGCCGTAACGTACGCGCGAGGTGGACGCCAGGATGACGAAGCGGCCATCGTCAGGCAGCGCGCTCCAGTCGAAGGCTTCAGCGTCCGCATACGTCACGGTATCGACATCGAACCTGCGCGCCAGCACCGTGGCCAGCACGCTGGCCGTGACGCCGGCTTCCGACACGCCGTCGCTGACCGCATCCTGGCGCATCACCAGCCGTACCTTGCCGCCCACCGGCGGTCGCTGCGGATTGCCGCGCGCGGTCAGCGCACGCTTCCAGCCTTCGGCCATCAGCGCGCGGTCGTCTTCATCGGCCGCGTAATCGCACTGCGCGCACGCATAGGCGGCGGTCAGCGACGCCAGGCGTTCTAGCTTGCGCTCGACGTCGGCCATCGGCAGCTCGCCCGATTCGATCGCGCGCGCAATGGCATCGATGGTTTCTTCTTGCGTGACCGGGGTGCCGAGCGCCATGACCATGTCGGCGCCCGCGACCAGCGCCAGTACGGCTGCATGGCCGATGCCGTAGCGCCCCGCGATCGCATGCATGTCCATGCCGTCGGTGATGATCACGCCTTTGTATTGCCACTCGTCGCGCAGCAGGTCGCCGAGGATGCGGCGCGACATCGTGGCCGGGTGGTCCGGGTCGAGCGATGGGTACACGATGTGCGCGGTCATCATCGCCGGCGCCGCCTTCGAAGCGAGCCGGAACGGCTTGAATTCGAATTGTTCGAGTTCGGCCAGCGGCTTGTCGACCGTCGGCAGGTCGCGGTGCGAGTCGACGTGGGTGTCGCCGTGTCCCGGGAAGTGCTTGACGCAGCAGGCCACGCCTTCCGATTCGCTGCCGGCCATCCAGGCCATCGCCAGTTCGGTGGCGCGCTGCGGGTCGGCGCCGAACGAGCGTTCCGCGATCACCGGGTTGTGCGGGTTGTTGTTCAGGTCCAGCACGGGCGCGAAGTTCCAGTTGAACCCGAGCGCCTTGACCGCGCGCGCAACGGCGGCGCCGGTGCGCCAGGCGAGATCGGTGTTGTCGGCCGCGCCCAGCGCCATCGCCGACGGCGGCGCCGGCACCCAGGTCGAGCGAACGACAGCGCCGCCTTCCTGGTCGAGCGCGATCAGCGCGCCCGCTCCCATCGCCTCGGACAGATCGGACGTCAGCCGCTTGAGCTGCGCGGCGTCGGTCATGTTCTGCCTGAACAGGCAGGCGCCGCGCACGCTGTTGGCGCGCATGAAGTCAGCCGTCGCTTCGTCCAGCACGGTGCCGGGGAAGCGGATCATGATCAGCTGGCCGGCGAGTTTGCGGTATTGGTTCAATTGGCTGCTCCGTGGCCGTGCTTAGTTTGTCTTGGTGACTTTGCTCAGGTGGCGCGGACGGTCCGGGTCCATGCCGCGCGCTTCGGCCAGCTTGGCGGCCATCACGTAGAACGCCTGCACCGCGACGATCGGGTCGAGGTCCGGCGTGGCGGCGGTCGGCAAGGTCAGGTCGCGTTCGGCGATGTCGCTTGGCGCCGCCAGCAGCACGCGCGCGCCGCGGCCGCGCATCTCGGCTGCCAGCTGCACCAGGCCTGCCTGGGTCGGGCCGCGTGTGGCGAAGATCATCAAAGGGTAGCCTTCTTCGATCAGCGCCATCGGGCCGTGCTTGATCTCGGCGCCCGAGAATGCCTCTGCCTGCAGGGCCGAGGTTTCCTTGAACTTGAGCGCCGATTCGAGCGCGATCGGGAAGCTGATGCCGCGGCCGACGACCATGATGTTGCGGGCTGGCGCCAGCACTTCGATCGCAGGCGACCAGTCGGCTTGCGCCGCGACGGCCAGCGCGTCCGGCAGCGCGGCCAGGCTTTCTTTCAGCTCAGGGTCGTTCTGCCATTCTGCGACCAGGCGCGCGCCGGCGACCAGGCTGGCGATGAAGCTTTTGGTGGCGGCGACGCTTTGCTCTTTACCGGCGTGCAGCGGCATCGCCCATTCCGCGGCCTGCGCCAGCGGGGAGGTGATGTCGTTCACCAGTGCGACGGTGGTGGCGCCGCCGTTGCGGAAGTAGCCGGTCGGTTCGACCACGTCCGGGCTCTGGCCCGACTGCGAGATGGCGATGGTCAGCGTGTTGCGCGTGACGAGCGGCGACTTGTAAAGGGTCAGCAGCGACATCGGCAGCGACGCGACCACGCGGCCCATGCGCGCCATGATCAGGTAGGCGCAGTAGTTCGCGGCGTGGTCCGAGCTGCCGCGCGCGATGGTCAGCGCGGTGTTGAACTGCGTGGTCCGGAGCGTTTGCCCGAGGGCGGCGTAGCGGTCGGCGTCTTGCGACAGTTGCAGGGCGACGCATTCTGCCGCGGATACGGCCTCTTTAAGCATCATTGAGGTCACAGGCTTCTCCTTCGATATAAACAGATTTGATGTTCAGGTTGCGGTCGAGGACCACGAGGTCGGCGAAACAGCCAGGCGCGATGCGCCCGATCTGCGTTTCGCCCAGATAGTCGGCGGCATAGGTCGATACGCGGCGCGAGGCGTCGGCCAGGTCGAGGCCGAGCGAGACCAGGTTGCGCAGCGCCTGGTCCATCGTCAGCGTGCTGCCGGCCAGCGTGCCGTCGGGCAGGCGCACGCCGCCCATGCATTTGTGGACGACCTGGCGGCCCAGCATGTACTCGCCGTCCGGCATGCCGGTGGCCGCGGTGGAGTCGGTCACGCAGTACAGGTGCGGGATCGCGCGCAGCGCCACCTTGATGGCGCCTGGGTGCACGTGCAGCAGGTCGGGAATCAGTTCGGCGTACTGGGCATGCGCCAGCGCCGCGCCGACCATGCCGGGCTCGCGGTGGTGCAGGCCGTTCATCGCGTTGAACAGGTGGGTGAAGCCGGCCGCGCCGTGCTCCAGCGCGGCCACGCCGTCTTCATAAGAGCCCATCGTGTGCCCGATCTGGACGCGGATGCCGGCGTCGGCAAGCTGGCGCACCAGTTCGAGGTGGCCTTCGAGTTCGGGCGCCACGGTAATCAGGCGCATCGGCGCATGTTCGCCCAGCTTGTTGACTTCATCCAGCGTCGCCGAGCGCGCGAACGGCGGCTGCGCTCCGAGCTTGCCGGAGTTGATGTACGGGCCTTCGAGGTGTACGCCGAGGATGCGCGCGCTGCCTGCCACCGGATTGGCGCATGCCGCGCCGATTGCCTTCAAGGCGGCGACGATGTCTTCCGGCGGCGCCGTCATCGTGGTCGCCAGGAGGCTGGTGGTGCCGTGCTTCGCGTGCATCTTCGCGATCACCTGCGGTGCGTCGCCGCCCTGCATGACGTCCTTGCCGCCCGCGCCGTGCACGTGCAGGTCGACGAAGCCGGGGATGATGTAGTCGTCGCTGTTGATGGCCGGGTCGGTGGCGCCGCCATCGATGGCATCGATGCGCTTGCCGAAGCGGACCTCGCCGCTTACCCAGCCTTCAGGTGTAAGGATGTTGCCCTTGATTGCAGTGCTCATTGCACGCCTTTCTCGATGTGCTGTTCGATCATGCGCAGCGCGCCGCTGGCGGCGTCGCCGTGCGGTGCGACTGTGCGCGCGAGGAGTTCAGGAGGCAGGTAGGCGCGCAGCGCTTGACCGAGGCCGCCGCATAGTGCCAATGGTAGTTCCGCTGCCGGATCGAGGGCGCGCGCAATGACGGCCACTTCGCTGCCCGCATCGGCCAGGATCTGGCGCGCGGTTGCGTCGCTGGCCGCATGCGAGACCACGATCGGCGCCAGCGATGCGTACGCGGTCTGCGTCGCCTTGCCAAGCCAGACCTGGATGGCGTCGCGGTTGCCGCCGCAGGCGTCGATCACCTGCTGTGCAAACGGCGAATGCGGCTTGCGGCCGTCGAGAACCTGTTCGATGTGGTTGATGGCGCGCAGGCCCATCCAGCCGCCGCTCGCTTCGTCGCCGGCGGGGAAGCCCCAGCCGCCGACTTCGTGCTGTTCGCCGTCCGGCAACAGCACCTGGCCGACGCTGCCGGTCCCGATGGCGACAATCGCGCCGGGCTGGCCCTGGTGCGCGCCCATCAGTGTCGTGAAGCCGTCGGTCTCCAGCCGCAGCGCGGCATAGCCCGGGTTCGCGGCGACGAATTGCGCAGCCCACTCCTTGTTATGCACGCCCGCCAGGCCAAGGCCGATGGCGAGCAGGGACAGGGGAGGGTGTTCAACGCCGGCGGATGCAAAGGCGGCTGCGACCGCGTCGCCGATCGCACGCCACGCCTTGTCGATGCCGTGTGCGAGGCCGGATGGACCGCCCTGCGCCTGCGCGATTTCCTGGCCGCCTGCGCGCGCGAGGCGAACCCGCGTGCCAGTGCCGCCGCCATCAACGCCGATGAGATATTCGATCATATGGAGTGGGATCCTGTGCTGCCGTGAAGGTCAGGGCACTATAGGGATGCCAAACTCGTGTGTCAACAGGTATTTAATTGGTATTGGTGGGGTTTAAACTGGTATTGTGGTGGTGCTGTGTTTCGTGCGCCAAGTCCTTGATTTTTAAGGACTTGGCGCGAAAGTGGAATGGTGGTGCGGGGAAGGTGGTATGCGACCAGCCGGCGGACCGTCATCCCCTCCTGCTGCGGGAATGACGGGACCTTACTCTTCGCGCGCGCCCTTGCGGTCGATGGTGACCATGCGCGGCTTGTCGAGCATCGCGGTGCGGGTTTCGATTTTCGAGCGCACGTTGACGACGGCGTTACCAGGACCGCTCACGACAACGTCGGCGTGGCCGGCGGTCAGGGTGCGCGCATTCAGGCTGCCCGATCCCGACAGTTGCGCATTGATGCCTTCGACCGTGCCGCTGATATCGGCGTCGGCAGGGCCCATCATCTTCAGCAGCAGGCGCTTGCCGGACAGCGCGGCCTGCAGGCCGCCGGAGCCGTGCAGTTCGGCGTCGAGCGTGCCGGCCACGGTGGCCAGTTCCGCCGAGCCCGGGCCGCGCGTGCGCACGGTGGCGTTGGTGACCGCCAGGCGCGAGCCATCCAGGTCGCCCGATCCGGAAATGTCGGCATTCAGGGTGCCGGTGCTGCCGGCCAGGTCGACATTGCCCGGTCCTGCCATCAGCACGCGCACGTCGCGTGCGGCCAGGCCGCTGACCGACAGGTCGCCCGATCCATGCACTTCGCCTTCGAATTTTTTCAGGTTGCCGGCGATGCAGCCGTTGCCCGGCCCGTGCATCTGCGCGGTCGCGGATTCCACCGCCAGCGAGCAGGCTTCGAGGTCGCCGGAACCGTGTACTTCGGCGCGCAGGTCGCGGCTGCTGCCATCGAGGCGCGCGCCGCCCGGACCGTGCAGGTCGATGTTGGCCGATGCCAGGCGCAGGCGCCGCGCTTCCAGGTCGCCCGATCCGCTGACGCGGGCCGACAGCGTGCCGCTGATGTCGGCCAGCGTGACGTCGCCGGGGCCGGACATGGCCAGGTTGGCGCGCGTCGCGCGCATCAGGTGCAGGTCAAGGTCGCCGCTGCCGCTGCTGGTGACCTGGAGGTCGCGCACAGCGCCGCTGGCGCGCACGTCGCCTGGGCCGTTGAGGGTGACGGAAAAGCGTTCGCCGCCGACCTGGTCAAGTTCGACGTCGCCGCTGCCGGACGAGGTCAGCTTGCCCACCATCGCCGCGCTGATATTGACGGTGATCCGCTCGCGCGGCTTGCTGAAGCCGATGAAGAAGCCGCGCCGCTTCACCGGCCGCACCACCAGCGTGTCGCCGCTGACGAAGGTTTCGACGTCCGCCAGATCCTTGCGCGGGCCGGTCACCGACAGTGCGTTGCGGCCCTGCGCCTTGATGATCACGCGATAAGGGCCCGACAGTTCGATCGATTTGAACGCGCCGACCTCGCGCTGCACGGAGACGAGCTCCGAATCCTGCGGCGCTGCTGCCTGCAGCGATGGTGAGGCGAGGATGCCGGCGGCGACGGCGACGGCGAGACTGGTTTGCTTGAGCATCGTTTTCATGTCTTCTTTTCGTGGATGTGATCGAACCGAAGCATGACAATACGACAGGCCCTGGCCGGGCGCGACCGGAAACCGACAGAAGCGCAAAAACGTGGCCTCAAATGCAAAAGCGGCGGATAAACCGCTCAAGCCTCGTCATTCCCGCGGAGGCGGGAATCCATGGCATCGCGGATCATCCGGGCATGGCGTTCCCACCTGCGCGGGAACGCCGGCTGGCTTAGTTCTTGTACTGTTCCAGCTGCACGGCCAGCGCAGTTTTGTGGTTTCGTACGAACGCCACGGCTTCGGCCTTGACGGCGGCGCGGTCGCTTGCCGACGATTTGCCGATCGTGACGGTCGGGATGTTGAGCTGGTCGGCGCTGGCGCTGTTGGCGGCTGCGGTTGCTGCTGCTGCGGCGGTCACGGCGGCGTTGGCCAGTGGCGCGTCGGCGGCGAATGCGGAACCTGCTGCGACGAACACAACAGCAGCGGCGATGAATTTGGTTGCTTTCATGGTGTTTCTCCCTGTGTGTGGATGTCGCGGTATTGCTCGTCCAATGAAAGTCAGTGTACACATTGCGCCCTGAGCAAAAAAGGCGAATAATCGCAATGCTCCGTTGCGGTGGGCGCAATAATCAAAGGACAACATGGACAGATTGCAATCGATGCGGGTATTCGCGAAGGTGGTCGAGATGGGCAGCTTCGCCAAGGCCGCCGACGCGCTCGAGCTGTCGGCCACGGTCGTCACGCGCAACCTGGCCGATCTCGAAACGCATTTGGGCAGCCGGCTGCTCAACCGCACAACCCGCAAACTGTCGCTCACCGAATCGGGCCAGGTCTACCTGGCGCGCGTGCGGCAGATTTTGTCCGATATCGAGGACGCCGATGCCGAAGTGTCGTCGCAATCGCGCACGGCCAGCGGCGTGCTGCGTATTTACTGCCAGCCGGGTTTCGGCCAGTCGCAGCTTGGGCGCCTGCTGCCGCTGTATGCGCGCGACATGCCCGACGTGGTGCTCGACGTGACCTTGTCCGATCACGGCGTCGACCTGGTGCAGGAGGGCTTCGATGTCGGCATTTTCCTCGGCGTGCAGAAGTTCGACAGCAGCCTGGTCGCGCGCCAGCTGGCCACGTCCAACCTGATCCTGTGCGCGTCGCCGGAGTACGTGGCGCGCCGCGGCGAGCCGATCGCACCGGCCGACCTGTCCAATCACGACTGCCTGAACTTCGCCTACGAACAGCTGCGCCACCACTGGCCGATCCAGTGGGGCGACCAGCATGTCAATGTGCCGATCCACAGCCGGATGATCTCGAACAATGGCGCGGTGCTGCGCGAGGCGGCGCTGGCCGGGATGGGCGTGGCGATCCGGTCGTCGTTCGCGATCGAGGACGACCTGACCAGCGGTCGGCTGGTGCAGCTGCTGAAAGGTCGCCACCTCGGCCAGACCTCGGTGATGATTGTCTATCCGAGCCGGCGCCTGATGTCCTGGAAGACGCGCACCTTCATCGACTTCATGGCCGCCCGGTTCCCCCATCCGAAGTGCGATCCGTGGCTGGCGGAGACCGAGGCTGTGGCTGAGGCGTCCCCGGACGCCGCTTGTCGGGCGAAGTGATAGCCGCGCTGGCCGCGCCGGTGTCATAATGCAGGCATTGGCGCGGGCCCACGGGCATATCGCGCGCGCAAGTGGAGAATGGTAATGATTCGTTATATGGGTACGCAGAAGAACCCGGACGGTGCGACTGTCTACGTATTCCTCGTAAACGGCTTGCAAAAAGAAGTACGCGAGAGCGCGCTGAAACAGCACCCCGGGTGCTATGAAGCTTTGCCTGCATCGGCCAAGGCCAAGATCGCGGCGAACCGGCAATGGCTGTCAAAGCTGTAGCAGTGCGTCTCTGCGCCGCGCTGGCCTTCACCCTGGCCGGTCTGGCGCCGTCCTTTGCGCTGGCGGCGCCATCCACCTTCGGTCCCGTGATCGGCAGCGCGCTGCTGTGCCGCAGCCATCTCGATAATGCCTACTTCCATTCGTACCTGACCTCCGCTTTCGGCCCCTCGTACAAGCACGAAGGCGGCGCGTACTGGTTCAAGGCCGACGGCAGCCTGTGGGGCGCGCAGGTCACGGACATCATCGTCAGCGACGATACCAGCGAACTGGTTTTCGTCGGCGCGGTCGCCGAAACCTCGCCCGACAAGCTGGAACAATCGATCCGCAGCGCGTCCGGCGTGCGCCATCTTCCCGCCGACGGCTCGGTCTTTCCGGTGAGGCGCTCGGTGCCGGGTAGTAAAATCGTCTACTTCAACGACAAGTCGAAGATTTACTGCGCCCGCTACAAGCCTTTGCCGCCGGCGCGCCAGGTCAGGTAAACATGTACACCCAATTCTTCAGCCTGACCCAGCCTCCGTTTTCCATCGCGCCCGATCCGCGCTACCTGTTCATGAGCGACCGCCACCGCGAAGCGCTGGCGCACCTGCTGTTCGGCGTGGGCAGCGGCGGCGGCTTCGTGCTGCTGACCGGCGAGATCGGGGCAGGCAAGACGACCGTGTGCCGCTGCTTCCTCGAGCAGGTTCCCGAGCACTGCGAGCTTGGCTACATCTTCAATCCGCGCCTGAGCGTGGAGGAGCTGCTGCAATCGGTGTGCGAAGAATTCCACATCGCGCTGCCCGCCAGTGCAAGCGTCAAGGCGTACGTGGATGCGATCAACCGCTACCTTCTGGACTGCCACGCGCAAGGCAAGAACAACGTGCTGGTGATCGACGAGGCGCAGAACCTGTCGGCCGGCGTGCTTGAGCAACTGCGCCTTCTGACCAACCTCGAAACCAGCGAACGCAAGCTGCTGCAGGTGATCCTGATCGGCCAGCCGGAGCTGCGCAGCATGCTGGCGGAGCCGGGCCTGGAACAGCTTGCCCAGCGCATCATCGCGCGCTACCACCTTGGTTCCTTGTCCGAACAGGAAACCGGCAGCTACGTCGGCCATCGCATGGCGGTGGCGGGAGCCGTTGGTGCGCCCGCGTTCCCGCCCGCGCTGACGCCCTTGATCCATCGCCTGTCGAAAGGCGTGCCGCGCCGGATCAACCTGCTGTGCGACCGCGCGCTGCTTGGCGCCTATGTCGAAAACACGCTTCAGGTGACGCGGGCCATCCTGCGCAAGGCGGCTTCCGAGGTATTCCACGAACAGGGCGAGGCGCCGGCACACAAGCGCTGGGCGATGCTCGCCGGCGGCGTGCTGGCAGGCGCCGCGATCAGCGCCGCGGCGCTGCAGTTGGTGCCACAACAGCGGCAGGCAAAGTCCGTGGCCGTTCCGGCAGCGGCGCCGGCGCCGGTTGCAGCCGCCATCCCAAATGGCCACGAGTCGGCGGCCCCCGCGCTGCGCGAGCTGGCGGCGCTGTGGGGGCAAACGCTTTCCATGGGCGATCCATGCGAGGCAGCACTGCTGCAAGAACTGCGCTGCCTTCAGGGCAAGGGCGGCCTGTACGAAATGCTTCAGCTGGACCGCCCCGCGGTATTGACGCTGCGCGATGGCCCGCTGACGCGCCACGCCGTGCTGGTGGCGCTGGACGACGACAAGGCCACGCTGTCGGTCGCCGGTGTCAGGCGCGTTGTGACGGTCGCCGCACTGGCTGCGCGTTTCGACGGCAGCTTCATCACGTTCTGGCGCGCACCGCGCACGTTCCGTGATCACGTGCCTTCAGGCGGGCAGGGCGCGGACGTCGACTGGATCGCGGCGCGCCTCGCACAGCTTGACCGTGCCGACGCACCGGCTTCGGGCCAGCTGCTCGACGCGGACATGCAGAAGCGGCTGCGCGCCTTCCAGGCCGCGCAAGGCCTGAAAGCCGACGGCATGGCAGGCCCGCGCACCTACATGCGTTTGAACCAGTTGGGCGGGGTCGCGGAACCGCGCCTGCTCGCCCAGCGCAAGGAACACTGAGCCGATGTCATACATCCTTGAGGCCCTTAAAAAAGCACAGGCGGAGCGCGAGCTTGGTTCCGCGCCGAGCATCCATGCAGCACCGGTCCACGCCGCGCCTGTGCGTCCGGCGGCCAGCCGCAAGCCGCTCTTGATCGGACTGGGCGCGGGCGCGCTGCTTGCCGGCGTCGCGGCCTTCGCGATGCTGCGCCAGAGCGCGCCGCCGCCACAGCCGAAGCTGGTCGCCATGGCTCCGGCGCCGGCGCCGGCCATCGTCGCCGTTCCGCCCGCACCTGTCGTCGCGCCGGCGCCGGTTCCGAAGCCCCCCGTGGCAGCGGTAAAGCCGCCGCCACCGAAACCGCAGCCAAAGCCTGAACCCGCGCCCGCGCCGGCCGCGCCGCCGCAACCGGTCGAGGACACCACCCCGCCGCTTAGCCAGCTTCCCGACGCCATCCAGCGCGAAGTGCCGCAGATCGCTGTCGGCGGCTACATCTACTCCGCCAATCCTGCCGATCGCCTGCTCCTGATCGACAAGGTGCTGCGGCGCGAGGGCGAGGAAGTGGCGCCCGGCCTGACCCTGGAGAGGCTGCTGCCCAAGGCGGCGGTGATGAACTACCGCGGTTACCGATACCGTCTACCGTATTAGAAAGCGCCGAACATGCAGAACGAAACACGGCCCGGAAACGTGCTGGGCGTGGTCGGCTGGTCCGGCAGCGGCAAGACCACCTTGCTCGAATACCTGGTGGCGCAGCTGGCGGCGCGCGGCGTGCGCGTCAACGTCGTCAAGCACAGCCACCACGACATCCCGCTCGAACCGCCGCACAAGGACAGTGCGCGCCTGCGCATGGCCGGCGCGGCCGAGGTGATGATCGCGTCGCCGTTCCGGGTGGCGATCATGCGCGAACTGCACGGCGCGGCCGAACCATCGCTGCCTGAGCACCTGCAGCGCCTCGCCGCCGCCGACCTGACGCTGGTCGAAGGGTACAAGTGGGAGCCGATCCCCAAGCTGGAGGTGCATCGGCCAGCCCTGGGGCAGCCGGCGCTGTATCCGGACGACCCGGACATCGTCGCCGTCGCAAGCGACGCGGCGCGGCCGGCGCAGTTGCGCGCAGGCGTCGAGTGGCTCAACCTGAACGACCAGGCGGGCATCCTGGACTGGCTTGAGCGCCGCCTGCCTAAAGTTCGCTGAAAACCTGCCGTTACCAGGGCATAGCCCCTATCACGGAGAACGCCATGGACGTCGCTGCAATCGCAAAATTATCGAGCTCGATCGCTGAAACCGGCAACCGCCAGGAAGTGCAGGCTGCTCTCCTCAAGCGCGCCCTGCAGATCGAAGGATCGACCGCCACCCAGCTGATCGATGCCGTTAAGACAGTGCCATCCGTACAGAACTTGCCTTCGAACCTAGGCAATACCATCAACACGACTGCCTGATCGTGCCACGGTTGGAAAACGCGGTAGAATCCGCCATCCAACCGAGGAGAGTTACATGAACAAACGTCAAGCCATGATCGCCGCAGCCCTTGCCGGCATGTGCGCAGCGGCCAGCAGCACCGCATTTGCCCATAACCACGGTTCCGAAAAAGGTGACAAGGCCGAACAGGAAAAGTGTTTCGGCGTCGCCAAGACCGGCCAGAACGATTGCGCCAGCTCCAACGGCTCGCACGGCTGTGCCGGCCAGGCCAAGGCCGACAACGATGCGACCGAGTGGAAGTACGTTGCCAAGGGCACGTGCGAGAAGGCCGGCGGCAAACTGCCGGAGAAGAAGTAATTTTCCTCCGTGACGCTTGAACAGCGTGCAGGACTGGCGCCGGACATTGCTGCCGGCGTCGGCCTCCGCGTCCCGCATTACCGCGATTTTCTTGAGCAGCGGCCGAAGGTCGGCTGGCTCGAAGTCCACACAGAAAACTTCCTCGACCGTTCCGGCTGGGACTGGCACGTCCTGACCCAGCTGCGGCGCGACTATCCGGTCAGCCTGCATGGCGTCGGACTCGGCCTTGGTTCCGCACGCGGATTCTCCGAATCGCACCTTGAGCGCGTCCGCGCGCTGGTCGCCGGCGTCGAGCCGATGCTGGTGTCCGAGCACCTCTGCTGGGGCGCCACACATGACCGCAACCTGAACGACCTGCTGCCGCTGGCGCTGGATAACGCCGCGCTGGACCTGCTGTGCGAGCGGGTGGGGCGCGTGCAGGATGCGCTCGGCCGCCAGCTATTGCTGGAGAACGTCGCGACCTATGTCAGGTTCCGTTCTGACCAGATGAGCGAGGCCGAGTTCATGGCGGCGTTGTCGAAGCGGACCGGCTGCCGCCTGCTGCTTGACGTGAACAACCTGTACGTCAACCAGCGCAACCATGGCGAGGATGCGCTGGCCGCCATCGCCGCGATCGCGCCAGGCAGCGTCGGTGAAATCCATCTTGCGGGACACCTCGCCACGCCCGCAGCCGTTGTCGATCATCACGGCGCGGCGGTTGCGCCCGAAGTGTGGGAACTGTACAAGGCGGCGCTGGCGCGTTTCGGCCGGCTTCCAACGCTGGTTGAATGGGATACGGACGTGCCCTCGCTCGATGTGCTGCTGGCCGAAGCGTACAAGGCCGATGAGATCGCCGCCGGGTTCACTCGCCGTGCGGACATTGCCCCGGCGCAGCCCCGTCCGGGCAGCGGCGCCGCCCATGATGCGCTTGCCGCCAGCCAGGACGCCTTTGCGCGCGCCTTGTTCGATGCAAACGGCGAGGCCGGCGTGCTGGCGCACTTCAGCAGTGGCGGCGCCGAGCGTTTCGGCCTGTACCGCGGCAACCTTACCGTCACCTGGGACAAGGTCCTGTCCGCCGCCTTTCCGGTCATACGCCAGCTCGTTGGCAAAGAATTTTTCACCGCGTTGAGCCGCGCCTGCGGCATGGCGTATCCCTCGGCCGACGCCGACCTGAACAATTTTGGCGCTGGCTTCGCCGCCTTCCTCGCCGATTTCGAGCACGTTGCCCAGTTTCCCTACCTGCCCGACATGGCGCGCTTCGAGTGGGCGCTGCACCGCAATCACTTCGCCCCGGACGCTGGCGCTGTCACGGCGGCACAGCTCGGATCGCTCGACCCCGTCCGTTTCGAGCAGGCGTGCGCCAAGCTCCACCCGGCCTGCACCTTGTTCGCCTCCGAGTGGGCGATCATCCCGCTGTGGCAGGCGCACCAGCCAGGCAGCGGCATCGCCTTCCCTGAAGACATGTCCAGGCCATCGTTCGGACTGATCGCGCGGCCGCGCTGGAAAAGCGAAGTCGCGGCAATTCCCGCCGCCGCACATGCCGCATTGAAAGCACTTGATTCGGGAGAAAACTTCGGCGCCGCGCTCGACGCAGCCTTCGCCATCGACGACGATGTCGACGTGGCTGCACATTTGGCGCAATGGATCGCGCTGGGTGTGTTCGGTTCGCTGGAAGAAGGGTAGGGGATGCGGCGCCGGGCCCGGACGCCGCACTGGTCCTGCTGGAACTACTCAGTGGAAAGCACGCAGGACGCGCGCTTCGCCGGACTGGTCGGCATGCTGGACGGCGGCGGCGTTGGTCGCTTCGATCATGCGGGACAGCTGGGCGTCTTCGAACCGCGCCAGTTCCTCGGTCGCGGCGGTGAGTGCATGCGCCAGCTTGGCGCGCGCGTTCTGGTAAATCACACTGGTGTACTGGTCGGTGTTCTTGAGTAGTTCCTCCGCATTTTCGATGACGAGTCGCAGGTCTCCGATGAGCCTTTCCTGTGCCTGAGACCTTTCTTGAGGGCTGTTCATGGCGGCCTCCTCCAACGGTTGATCACGGTTACAATATAAACAAGCAAGAACGGCTGAGTTTGTCTGCGCGCAAATGAATGCGGGCACTTATCCCCGGCCCAAAGAGCCGCCTGATCCTTGCTTTGTTTCCATCATTTCCCGTCAACCGCGACGCTTCACCGACCCTTATTGCACGCGAATCCGCACGTCGCCGACACTGACGGTCTGGCCCGAGCGGATCTTCGCGGTCTTGCGTAATTCACGCTTCCCATCGACGGCGACCACGCCGCTCGCGACCATGTTCTTTCCGGCGCCGCCGCTGGCGCACAAGCCAGCCAGTTTTAGCAGCTGGTTGAGCTCGACGAACTCGCCTTCCAGATCAAAAGTGACATTTTGCATTCTATCCTCAATTAAATTTGTTGGTTTTTTGATACGCAAATCGCCTCATGGGGCAGGGTGGGTCATGTCCATCGGAACGATCCATTGGCCGAACTCCTGCTCCGTGACATAACCCAGCGCCAGCGCGGCTTGCTTGAGCGTGGTGCCGTCGTGCTGCGCCTTCTTGGCGATCTGGGCCGCGCGATCATAGCCGATGTGCGGCGCCAGTGCAGTCACCAGCATCAGCGACCGCTCCATCAGCTCGCCGATGCGGGCCCGGTTCGGCTCGATGCCGCGCGCGCAGTGCTCGTCGAAGGAGCGCATGCCGTCGGCCAGCAAGCGCGCGCTCTGCAGGAAATTATGGGCAATCATCGGTTTGAACACGTTCAGCTCGAAGTTGCCCGACGCGCCGCCGACGGTGATCGCGACATCGTTGCCGAACACCTGGCAGCACAGCATGGTCAGCGCCTCGCACTGGGTCGGATTGACCTTGCCAGGCATGATCGAACTGCCCGGCTCGTTTTCCGGGATCGTGATTTCGCCCAGGCCCGAGCGCGGGCCGGACGCCATCCAGCGCACATCGTTGGCAATCTTCATCAGCGCGGTGGCCAGCGTCTTGAATGCGCCGTGGGCCGCGACGAGGGCGTCGTGGCCGGCCAACGCGGCGAACTTGTTGGGGGCACTCTTGAATGCGACGGCGGTGCGCGAGCCCAGTTCGGCCGCGATGCGCGGCGCGAAATCAGGATGGGCATTGAGCCCGGTGCCGACAGCGGTGCCGCCTGCCGCCAGCTGCAGCAGGCCCGGCAACGTGGCCCTGATCATGTGTTCCGAAAACTCCAGCTGCGCAACGTAGCCGGAAAACTCCTGCCCCAGGGTCAGCGGCGTCGCATCCTGGAGGTGGGTCCGGCCGATCTTGACGATGTCGGCAAAGTCGCGCGCCTTGACGGCCAGCGTGGCACGCAGTTGCACCAGCGCCGGCAAGACGTTTTTCACCACCGCCTGGGCCGCTGCGACGTGCATCGCGGTCGGGAAGATGTCGTTCGACGACTGCCCCATGTTGACGTGGTCGTTCGGGTGCAGCAGCCGCGCTTCGCCGCGTTCGCCGCCCATCAGCTCGGATCCGCGGTTGGCCAGCACCTCATTCATGTTCATGTTGCTCTGGGTGCCGGAACCGGTCTGCCACACGACCAGCGGGAACTCGTCCGGATGCTGGCCTTCCAGCACTTCCAGCGCGGCCTGCATGATGGCGTCGGCCTTGTCGGCGGGCAGCAGGCCCAGCGACCGGTTGACCGCGGCGGCGGCGCGCTTGACCTCGGCCAGCGCGTTGACCAGTTCCGCCGGCATCCGTTCGCTCGAAATGTGGAAATGCTCAAGCGAACGCTGCGTCTGCGCGCCCCACAAGCGGCCTGTTGGCACCGCGATCGGGCCGAAACTGTCCTTTTCCATCCTGGTTTCCATGGCGTTTTTCCTGTTATGGGTGGATTTTGCTAAAGAGTTTACTCCAACGCTCGTTAATGACGTCAGGGTAGCAAATTCGCGCTGCCTACCTTTAGCCATTGGCCCAGATTCCATGCCTCGTCGTTGCCTCGCCGTTCTCATCCGCACCGCAGCATTCCTTGCCCTCGGCGGGCTGCTTGCCAGCGCCCACGCGGTGGAACTCGGCGAGGTGGCCGTGCGCTCCCACATCGGGCAGCCGCTGGTGGCGGACATCGAACTGACCGGCTTCGCGGCGGACGGCGGCACGGTCGACGCGCGCCTGGCGCATCCGGACGTATTCCAGGGCGCGAACATCGGCATGCACCCGGTGCTGCCGAGCGTGCGCATGTCGGTGATGCGGCGCGATGGCCGCCAGTTCCTCCACATCACCTCGATCGCGCCGGTCCAGACGCAATACGTGCACCTGTTCCTCGACCTGGGTGAAGGCGGGCGCCGCAACGTGCGCGCGGCCAGCCTGCCGCTGACGCCTGATCCGCGGCCAGCGCCTCCGCCACCTGCACCGACGCCAGCTGCGCCTGTTCCAATTCCGCTCGCGGCCGCTGCTGTACCGAAACCGGTTGCGCCAGCGCCGAAGCCCGCTGCCGCTGTGGTGAGAGCGGTTGCCGCCGCCTGCCCGACACCCCGTTACAGCGACGAAGAAATCCTGTCCTGCGCCACGCGCGACTACAAGAACGCGATGCTGTCGGCCCAGATCGTCGAACTGGAAGAGAAGGTCAAGGCGCTGCAGGCGGCGCTTGACGTTCCCGCGCCCGCTGCGCCGGTCGCCCTGCCTGCCATCAAGCCGGCCAAGGCCGCGCCGCCGCCGATCCGTACCGCGCCTCGCACGAAGGCTTCGCCGGCGCCAGCGAAGGACGCGGCGTTCCCGTGGATGTGGATTGGCGTGGCATTGGCTGCCCTGGCTGCATTCGCGGTCGGCACGATCGTCGTGCTGAAACGCCGTAGCAGGGTAATGGTCGTCGCGCCGGAGCGGCCGAAGAGCAACCTGATGGGCCGTCTGAGGGATGCCCTGCACCGCGACAAGCGGCCCGGCGCGCCGGTCGAGGAAGCGCCTGAAGCTGTGGTGTCTTAATTAATGTTACGAAAATGTTAAAAATACTTTGCGTGCATGGTGCACAAGCGAAAGAACTGGGCTATACTCGTTCCCATGGTCTTCAAGGCCAACAAAACAGGGCATGGACCTGGCGCAGCCACCACCGATAGCGTGGCGCGACAAACAGGTGATCGTTGAAGAAACGCCTGTCCTGGAAGCTGACTGCGAGGCTACGACGCCTTTCAGCCGCCGGATGCAACCGGCAACGAGGCGACACCAGGAGATACCTGGTGTTCGCTCTCCAGAATTCCTTCCTGTAGCAAATCCCTTTGTGTCTGCGCCAAGCCCCTCCCGGGGCAACTGTGCGTTTGTTTGCCGTAATAATCGGACGAGTTAAAGTCACAAGACCTCGACCGGCCGCTATCGACCCGAGGCAGACCGTCAACGTGAACAGGCGATGTGTCCCGTCTTACTAACGTTTCGCACAGCTATGAGGCGCACGACGTCAAAATCGTCTGTGTCTCCCTTCGCTGACTCATTACGGTCGCGGTGTACGGGGAGAGGAGGAGGGCGGTGCTTTCGCCCGGCGCCACCTGGCCCGGTAATCCATAAGCGATACGGTAGCTCGCGAGTGACGCGAGCAGGATCGGCGTCACCGGGATGCGCCGTTCCTTCCCGCCTTTACCCGTTTCGGCGGTGACCAGGAACACCCAGTACCGCTGTGCGGACTTTGGGTCCGACAATTGATAGAACGCACCCATCGACGCGCCTACCAGCTCACCCGGGCGCAGGCCCAGTTCGCGCAGCGCCACCAAAATAAAACAGTCGCGCCGTTTTTTTGTCGGCCGATCGCGCGATCAAAGGTGTCGCGTTCCAGCGTCTGCAGGACCAGTTGATACAGGTCGACGTCGATGGCGCGTCGTACGTTCACCTTCCGCTTGGATCCGGCGCCGTCCATCCCCATGGGGTTGATTCGGACGTATCTCATCGTGTGCCAGGCCTTGAACATCGCGTCCACGCAGCGCACGATGTCCGACTGGCTGCCGACGGCGGGCTGCTGGCGGAAGGGTGTGTATCCGGTCTACACCGAATGTTTGAGTTTCAAACGCTGCCACCCACGGTTTAGTAAACGCGATTAAACATATGCCGGATCAGCATGGTTCTCTTGCTCAACAAGCGAACTCGGCATATGTTTGCAAAACAATCAAGCGTTTGCTGCCACCGATGGAGACACCATGACCAACCGTTTCGCCCGCTATGCCATCCCCTTATCTACCCTCGCTGCCATTACCAGCCTGGCCCTGCTGGCGGCCAGCGCCCTGCCTGCGCATGCCGCAGCCCCGGGCACCGCGGCCGCCGCGGTAAACGTCTTCATCGGCACCGGCGGCGACGGCCATACCTTTCCGGGCGCCAGCCGGCCCTTTGGCATGGTGCAGCCCGGCCCCGACAGCCAGGTGCGCCACTTCCGCCAGAGCTACCCATGGGCCGCTGGCTACCGCCACGAAGACAATTCGATCCTGGGCTTCTCGCACACCCATTTCTCGGGCAGCGGCCATTCGGACCTGGGCGACGTGCTGCTGATGCCCTACAGCGGCGCCACCAAACTGGAACCCGGCTATCCCGAGCGGCCCCACTCCGGCTACCGCTCGCGCTTCTCGCACGACGAGGAAAAGGCCGAACCTGGCTACTACGCGGTGCGCCTGAAGGACAATGAGGTCGACGTCGAGCTGACCGCCAGCGACCGCGTGGCCATGCACCGCTACCGCTTTCACAAGAACGCGCCGGCCAAGGTGATCCTCGACCTGCGCAGCAGCATCTACGACTATGCCGGCAAGAACCTGTGGTCGCGCCTGCGCGTGCGCGACGCCACCACGCTGACCGGCATGCGCGAGACGCGCGGTTGGGCGCCGGGCCGCCAGCTGTATTTCGCAGTGCGCTTCTCGCGCCCGATGAGCGCGCGCCAGCTGCACAACCGCGAGGAAGCCATTGAGTACCGCGGCTTCACCCCGCCCGGCAAGACCCCGGCCGACAAGGTGGTAGTCGAGGGCAAGGCCCTGATGGCGGCGCTGGAATTCGGCGTTCCCACCGATGGGACCCTGCTGGTGAAAGTCGCCATTTCGCCGGTCAGCGAAGACAATGCCATGGGCAACCTCGACGAGATGCCCGGCTGGGACTTCGAGGCCGAACGCGCTGCCGCCTCGGCCGCCTGGAATGAGGCCCTGTCGGTGGCGCAGGTGCAGGCGCCCGAACCGATGCGCACCATGTTCTACACCGCCCTGTACCACAGCATGCTGGCGCCGTCGCTGTTCATGGACCGCGACGGCAGCTACCGCGGGCCGGACAACGCGGTGCACCAAGCCAAGGGCTTCCGTTACCACTCCACCTTCTCGCTGTGGGACACCTACCGCGCCCTGCACCCGCTGCTCACGCTGCTGGCGCCGGAGCGCCGCAACGCCGACTTCGTCAATTCGCTGATCGCCTCGCGTGAGCACAGCCCCCACGGGATTTTGCCGGTGTGGCAGTTCCACGGCCAGGAAACCTGGTGCATGATCGGCTACCACGCGGTGCCGGTGATCGCCGACGCCTACATGAAGGGCATCCGCGGCTTCGACGCGAACAAGGCGCTAACCGCCATGACCGCCAGCGCAGAATACGGCCCCTACGGCGGCCTCGAACACTACATGAAGCTGGGCTACGTGCCGATCGACCGCGAGCCCGAGGCAGCATCGAAAACCGTCGAATACGCTTTCGACGACTGGACCATCGCCCGCATGGCCGAGAAGATGGGCAAGAAGGATGTCGCCGCCACCTACTACAAGCGCGCACAGAACTACCGCAACGTGTTCGACCGCGAAACCGGCTTCATTCGCGCACGCAAGTCCAGCGGCGAATTCCGCACGCCCTTCGATCCGGCCCAGTCGAACTTCGGCAGCGACTACACCGAGGGCAGTGCCTGGCAGTATTCCTGGTACATGCCGCACGACAATGCCGGCCTGATCTCGATGCTGGGCGGCGACGCGGCGCTGGCCGCCAAACTCGACCAGGTGTTCGACGCCAAGATCGACGAGAAAGTCTACGCCCACATGGAAGACATTTCGGGCCTGATCGGCCACTATGCCCACGGCAACGAGCCGTCGCATCACGTCGCCTACCTGTACGGCTTTGCCGGCGCGCCGTGGCGCACGCAGGAGCGCCTGGCCAACATCATGGCGACCCAGTACAGCAACCGCCCGGACGGACTGTCGGGCAACGACGACCTGGGCCAGATGTCGGCCTGGTTCGCCTTCACCGCGCTCGGCTTCTATCCGGTGGCGCCCGGCAGCAACGAATACGTGATCGGCCGTCCCTTCCTCGACAAGGCGGTGCTGAACCTGCCGAGCGGCAAGCGCTTCACCGTGCGCGCCGAGCAGTTGAGCGAGGCCAACCGCTACGTCGGCGGCGTGACCCTCAACGGCAAACCGCTCGCCCGCACCTTCCTGCGCCATGACGACATCACCTCCGGTGGCGAGCTGGTATTCACGATGCAGGCAAGCCCCAACAAGGACTGGGGCAAGGAACGCAGCGCCCGTCCGTACACCCAGACCAACTATTAATGCCATGATCATCGTTCGCCACACTGCCACCGCCCTGCTCCTGGCCAGCACCGCCAGCCTCCCCGTCCACGCCCAGGTCGTGGACAAGGTGCCCGACCCGGTCAAATGGGTCAATCCGCTGATGGGCACGGCGAGCAAGCCCGAGCTCTCGAACGGCAACACCTACCCGGCCATCGCGCTTCCTTGGGGCATGAATTTCTGGACGCCCCAGACCGGCAAAATGGGCAACGGCTGGGCCTATGCCTACGACGCCGACCAGATCCGCGGCTTCAAGCAGACCACCAACCCTCGCCCTGGATGAACGACTACGGCCAGGTCGCCATCATGCCGGTGACCCGGTCCAGGCGCTTCACCCAGGACGCGCGCGCCAGCTGGTTCTCGCACAAGGCCGAGGTCTCCAAACCGTATTACTACAGCGTGTATCGCGCCGACGCCGACGTCACCACCGAGATCGCGCCGACCGAGCGCGCGGCGCAGTTCCGCTTCACCGTCCCCAAGCCCGACGCCAGCTACGTCGTGGTCGACGCCTTCGACAAGGGCTCGTACGTGAAGATCCTGCCGGGCCAGCGCCGGGTGATGGGCTACAGCACCCGCCATAGTGAAAACAACGGATAGGCTGACGCTCGATCGGACTGATCAGGAGACGAGCCCAGGCTTCGACCGAGCGACGAACAGGATCAACGTAAGCGACACTCGCCAGCATCGGATAGTGGTCGCACCTTTAAATGACTTCACCTCGTTGCGACTCATTGTTGCGTTAGCCGCACCATTACCTCGGGCGGCGCACCGACGGCACTCAGCCAATGTGGAACTGTATTCATGGTTGATAACCTCTACTGGCTGACGCCTTTCGGGTAATGGGCTACGTCCGCAGCCGATAGCAGACATCGTGCCGAAGCGCTCAAACCCAAAAACAAAAAGCGCCCGCAGGCGCTTTCGATGTGTCGGTCGGGCAGGGCTTAGTGAGCTGCGTGCATTACGTCCGACAATTGCCAAGGTTGGGTAACTTCGCGGATGGCGCGGTCGTTGGCCATGATCTGCTTGATCAGCTCGATCTTGCGCAGGCGGGCAGCGCCTGCCAGTGCCGGCACGCCGGTGTCCACGCCAGCCGCTTGTGCTGCACACGCGTTTTCCATCGCAGCCAGGCCATTCCAGTCGCCGGTTTTTGCGGCGCCTGCCATCTTGGCAGTCAGGCCAGCAATATTTTCGTACATCGAGAGGACTTCGTTGGAGGTCATGTGACACCTGGCCGAGAGTTAGCGGATTACCGCGTGTCCCTCTATATCGGTGCCCGTTTAGGAAACTTTAGGGTTTATTTGGAAGTTTTTGAAAATAATTTCGATGTTGCTAATTGATTAATTCGTCCAGGCCGGCGCTGAGTTTGGACAATTGGGGGCATTTCCTCCAGCAGCAGCCCAGGCTCGAGCCCGAACATTGAAGCGGCTGCCGACGGCGCTTCGCCGGCAATGTCGTCCGGCGCTTCGCGCTTCATCGAGCTGGGCGCGCCATGCGGCAAGGTGCACGATGGCGGCGAGCCGGTCAGGGGGTGACGGAACCAGCGGAGTGGGCATCGCGCGGATCGTGCGTGTAAATACTGCCGGGAACTTCCAGCGTTGCGCGAGGTCAGCGCCGGCGTCGTAGAAACTGAAGCCGAACGACGCCATTTCCTGCTGCATCCGGCCCGGGTCGTAAGGGCTCACCACCTCATCGAGCTTCCGGGCTTCCACCGGCATGCCGGCATGAATGATCACCAGTCCGATCGCATGCATCAGGCCGATCGTGAAGGCCAGGTCGGTGTCGTCGCCGGTTTTCTTCGCGATCCATCGCGCCGCAACCGCGGTGTTCAGGCTGTAGCGCCAGAAGCGCTGCAGGTCGAGTCCGGGTGCGCTCTTGAATCCATTGACCAGCCCGCTGCTGATGACGAGGGTGCGTACCGTCACGAATCCGAGCATGCGCACCGCGTCATCCACCGTGGCCACGCTGCGCGATACGTTGTAGTAGGCGGAGTTGGCCAGGCGCAGCAGCTTTGCGCTCAGCACGGGATTGGCCGACAGGGTCCGCGTGATCTGCGCGACCGTCACGTCCGGGTTTTCGAAACTGTGGATCAGGTCTGCCAGCACCTTCGGCGCGGTCGGCAGGGCCTTGGGATTGTGCAGCAGTTCGTCCAGTGTCATTACAGCTGTCTCCTCGGTTGCGCGGTCACGACACCCCGACTATATGGCGATTCTTCGCGCAGCGGTACAGGCGCCGGCACAGCCGGGGCATTCCGCGATTTGTGCAGTCTGGCGCTGGATTTTGCATCCTGTCGCAATTGCACGCTGCGCCGTCGCCCGTTCGAATACAGTGCATGCTGGGGCGTTGCGGCATGTTGCGCGCCCACCTACAATAATAGAGAGACGAGATGAGACATCCACAATTGAAACAGTTGGCGCTGGCCGCCGCACTTGCGTTCGCCACGCTTTCCTCGCAGGCGGAAGCGCCGTATTCCTTCGCTGCCACGCCCGGCAAGCTTCCCAAGAACGTCGTGCCGGTGCTGTACACCGCGCACCTCGTACCTAATTTGACCGACAACACCTTCGCCGGTTCGCAGACTGTCGACATCGATGTATTGACGCCGACGTCGCGCATCATGCTCAATGCCGCCAACATCGAGATCGATGGCGCCAGTTTGTCGGGCACCGGGTTCCGTGAGCTCGCGCTGCGTCCGCAGCTGGACAAAAAGGAAGAAACCGTCACCTTCGACGTCGGCCGGCAACTGGCTCCGGGCCGCTACCAGCTGGCGCTGAAGTTTCGCGGAGAGATCAACCGCGAAGCGCGCGGCATGTTCCACATGGATTACAAGGCGGGCAGTGTCGCCAAGAAGATGTTCGCCACCACGATGGAGCCGACCGACGCGCGCCGCATGCTGCCCACCTGGGACGAGCCGGCCTTCCGCGCCAGTTTCAAGCTGACGGTCGACGTGCCGGCCAGCTTCAAAGCTTACTCCAACACCGCGGTCGAAAAACAGGAAGCGCTCCCCGACGGCATGCAGCGCATCCGCTTCGGCGCGACGCCGAAGATGCCGAGTTACCTGGTGGTGCTGGTTGCGGGCGAGCTGGAACGCAGCAGCGACCGGCATAACGGCGTCGACATCGGCGTCGTCACCACCGAAGGCAAGAAGGAATCCGGCGCGTTCGCACTCGAATCGACCAAGCGCCTGCTGGGCTACTTCAATAACTACTTCGGCCAGCCATACCCGCTCGCCAAGCTTGACCAGATCGCGATCCCGGGCGGCTTCAACGGCGCGATGGAAAACTGGGGCGGTATCGTCTACAACGAAGCGACCCTGCTGTACGACCCGAAGAAAAGCCCGGACCATGTGCGCCAGGGCTCGTTCGAAATCAACGCCCACGAAGTGGCGCACCAGTGGTTCGGCAACCTGGTGACGATGGCGTGGTGGGACAACCTGTGGCTCAACGAAGGCTTCGCCTCGTGGATGGCGACCAAGGCCACCGACCATTTCTATCCGGACTGGCGCCCCTACCTGTCCAGCATGGCCGAACGCGATTACGTGATGGAGCTGGACGCGCGCAAGACCACGCATCCGATCCAGACCCCGGTGCTGAACGAGTCGCAGGCGGCCGACGCCTTCGATGCGATCACCTACACCAAGGGCCAGGCTTTCCTGCGCATGCTTGAAGCCTACCTGGGCGAGAGCGACTTCCGCAAAGGGATCCGCAGCTACATGGAGAAGCACCAGTACTCGAACACCACCACCGCCGACCTGTGGAGCGCGCTGGAAAAGGCGTCCGGCAAACCGGTCGAGAAGCTGGCCTCCGACTGGACCACGCAGCCGGGCTTCCCGGTGCTGAAGGTCGAGCAAAGCTGCGAGGGCGGCAAGCGCAAGGTCACCTTGTCGCAGCAGCAGTTCCGCCTCGACGAACCCGCCACGGAACAACGCCTGTGGAACGTGCCGGTGCAAGTGGGGACTGTCGGCGGCAAGGCCTACTACACGCTGCTGGCCGGCCCGAGCACGACGATCACCCAGTCCGGCTGCGACGCGGCGCTGGTGGTCGATCCGCACAGCGTCGGCTACTTCCGCGTCCAGTACGACACCGCGTCGTTCGATGCGCTGTCCCGCCAGGCCGCGCGCCTGCCTGACACCACGCGCTTCAAGCTGCTGTCGGACACCTGGAGCATGGTGCAGGCAGGCCGGCTTGACCTCGGCAGCTACCTGAAACTGGTATCGGGCTATGGCGAGGAGCCGCGCCTGGCAGTGTGGGCGACGATTCTTAGCAACTTCGGGACATTGGACCGCATGGCGCAAGGCGAGCCGGAACAAAAGCTGATCCGCCGCTACCTCGTCCAGGTCGTCAAGCCGCGCTTCAGCAAGCTCGGATGGGACGAACGGCCAGCCGACACGATCGAAGACAAGCAGATGCGCGCGATGATGGCCGCGTCGCTGGCGCGTGCCGGCGACCTTGACGCGATCGCGCAGGCACGCGCGCGCTTCGCCAGCTTCCAGGCCGACCCGTCCAGCGTCAGCCCGGCGATGATCGACTTCACGCTCAGCGTGACGGGCCGCTATGCCGACGCGGCCACCTACGAGGCCTTGTCGAACAAGGCGATGACGGCGCAAACTGGCGAAGAGCGTAACCGCTACGGCCGCGCGCTGACCAACGTCCTCGATCCGGCGCTGTCTGCGCGCACGCTGGAAAAAGCCCTGTCGCCCGACCTGCCGCCGCAGCTGACCACCCGGATCGTTCCGGATGTCGCGCGCAGCGAGCATATCGACCAGGCCTGGGCGTTCGCCGTGAAGAACCGTGACGCGCTGATGAAAAACCAGGACGCCATCGGGCGCAACCGCGCATTCCCGAGCATCGTCGGTTCTTCGGCCGATGCACGCCATGCCGACCAGCTCGAAGCCTACGTCAAGGCCAACTTTGGCGAGGACGCGCAAGCGGAAGCGCAACGCGTAGCCAACGCGATCCGCACGCGCGCCGCGCAAAAAGCGATGCTGCTGCCGCAGGTACGCGCCGCCCTCAACTGACAACATCAAAAGGAAAACCGTGAAAACAAGCTGGAGACCTGCCCGTACCGCCATCGCGATGGCCTTGTGCGCCACCTTCGCGATCGGTACCGCCCAAGCGCAAACGCCCGCCGCCCAACCCGCGCCAACGGCCTCGATGACCGTTATGCCGGGCGACGACTTCTTCGCATACGCGAACGCCGACTGGCTGGCGAAGACCGAGATCCCCGCCGACCGCAGCGGCTGGGGCGCCGGCGCCGCGCTGGCCGAAGAGACCAATGACCGCATCCGCAAGATGATCGAAGCGATCGCCGCGGACACAAGGCATTCGACGTGAAGCCGGGGCAGAAGCTGTACCTGTCGCCTGAGGAGCGCGTGCGCGTCTGGTAACCTGAGCCGGCGGATTGCGCTTTGCGCAATCCGCCATTTTTCACGACGCCGGCCCATACTTCCGCGCCAGCGAATCCATAAAATCAAACAAGCGCAGCAAGCTCTTGCTGGTGCTCGTATCGCACACTCCCGCCCCGCTGATCGGGAACTCGCGCGGGATGCCATCTTTGGTCATCGTCACCACCATCCCCGCGTGATTGCACGGGTCCAACGTGATCCCCGGCGGCACTGTCAGCGCCACCAGCAGGTTCTCCTCCTCCACGATCCTGCGCAGCGCCGCAAATTCATCCGCAGTGATCGACTTCGTCCACTCCTGCGTCGTAAGACCGGACCTCGCGGCGGAATACTTCATCGACTCCCGCTCGATCGCCGCCGTCCACGCCGGGCCGACGTTAATCCCACGCATGGCGCTCCACACCGCGCGTTCCTCGGCGGAGTCGGGCCCGAACCGGTCGCGGCTTGCAGTGATCAGCGCCTGGCGCGCGGCGGCGTAATCGGTGGCAGTCGTGAAGTAGTAGTTCATCGCCCGGTACCAGATGCGGAAAGCGCTGTCGTTGCCGACGCCTGTCATGCCCGACGGGAGGTAAGTCGTCGAGGTCGATCCGGTGGTGGTGGCGCCGCGCGCAAGGAAGTAGGAGGCGCGGTTCATCGGCCCGCTGGATGTGTGCGGCCCGTACTGGTACAGCTTCGGCGTCCAGAGAAGCCCCCTTTGATGCCGGCGTCGCGCGTGGCGGCAAGGATCACGGTGCCGGACGAGACGCGGGGATTGACGTCGACGGCGGGGGATCGGTGCAACGCTAGCGTGTAAGGCAGCAATCGCTTGTCCGCATCCATGTGGCTGAGCAGCTGTCCACCCCAGACCTTCAGGTCGCGGTAGCGCTGCTGGAAACGCACATGGGTTATGCCGAACTGGTCCACGGCGGACCAGATCGGCTCGAAATCGCTTTCCGCGATGACGCCAAGTTCTTTTTTTGCGGCGCGCACCGCAAGCAGCGAGCGCGCGACTCTTTCGTTTTTTTCGAGTGGATATATGCCAGCGTGCTTTCAGTCCTTATGGCAAGCTGGGCTTGCGCCAGCGGCGCCGCGATTGCCGATATGGCGAGAATGATTGCCCCCGGGTGCAGCCTGATCGATGACCACATTTTTTTGTTCTCCACATGGATAGGCGCGGGACGGCGGGATCGACGGCCTCGCTGGTTAACGGTTGAGTTACTCAGACACCGCGGCGTGGAAGTCGTTCGCCTCATATGTTAGGTATCGAACAGAGCCCGGCGGGTAAGGGCCCTAAGGTTGACCGGTCACATGCACCACGTGGCCCCGAGGTCAACGATTTACTCATCTAGCGAGGTAATTGAAATGAACAAGGATCAGGTAAAAGGCAAGGCGAAGGAAGTCGGCGGCAAAATCCAGCAGAAAGTTGGCGAAGTGGTCGGCAGTTCCGAGCAACAACTCAAAGGCATGAAGAACCAGGCCGAAGGCAACATCCAGCAAAAGGCCGGTGATGTGAAGGAAGCTGCGAAGGACATAGCGAAAGACCGCGGCAACCGTTAAGGTTTAGTCTCGCGCTCACTACCCGGCGTATTGAGCCTGCCCGCCCGTGATCCCTCACGGCGCGGGTAGAATGCGTTCATGGACGAACTCGACGACATCGCGCAGCGCACGCTCGCACACTACGAACGCAACGCGCAGCAGTTTTTCGCCGGCACCATCGGCCACGACGTCAGCCAGAATATTGCCGCGCTGCTCGGCGCGATCCAGGTGCAGGCGCCTTTCACCATCCTCGACCTGGGCTGTGGCCCGGGCCGCGACCTGAAGACCTTCGCGTCCATGGGGCATCGGGCGATCGGTGTTGACGGGGCGCAGCGCTTCGTCGACATGGCGCGCGAATACAGCGGCTGTGAGGTGTGGCGCCAGGACTTGCTCCACCTCGATCTTGCCCCGGCGATGTTCGACGGCATCTTTGCGAACGCGGTGCTGTTCCATGTTCCCAGCGCGGCGCTGCCGCAGGTGCTCGACCGGCTTTACGCCGCGCTTAAGCCGGGCGGGGTGCTGTTTTCATCGAATCCGCGAGGGCGCAACGAGGAAGGGTGGAACGGCGAGCGCTACGGAAGTTACTACGATTACGAGACGTGGGAGCGGTTTGTCACCGCCGCAGGGTTTGTTTCGCTGCATCATTATTACCGTCCGGAAGGCTTGCCACGCGAACAGCAACCGTGGCTGGCGAGCGTCTGGCGCAAGCCCGCGGACTGATAGCAATGTGCGTGTGCGAACAGAAGAGTTCGCAGGGAAGGGATATTCTGGCCTCGATGCATCGCCATTGTGGCCATGCACCTTCTAAGGAGCTCACCATGAACAAAGACCAAGTCAAGGGCGCACTGAAAGACCTCGGCGGCAAAATCCAGGAAGAAGCCGGCAAGCTGACGGGCAGCACCGAACAGCAGGCCAAGGGCCTGGCGAACCAGATCGAAGGCAAAACCCAGGAAAAAGTGGGCGACGCTAAAGAAGTAATCAAGGACGCGCTGAACTAAGCCGTTTCCCGAAAACAAAACAGCCGCTTGTCATCAAGCGGCTGTTTTGCATTGGGCGCGGCTAAAAATCAGCGTGCGTCATTGCCGACGTGGCGGTGGAAGAAAGCTTCGATCGTGCCGTACACATGGCGCTGGCCAGGACGCGACGAAATGCCGTGCTTGGCGCCAGGGTAGGTCATCAGGTCGAACCTGACGTTGCGGTTCACCAGCGCGTCGATCAACTGCGTGCTGTTCGAGAACAGGACGTTATCGTCGGCCATGCCGTGCACCAGCAGCAGCGGCGACTTGAGGCCGTCGAGGTGTGCGAACACGCCGCTGGTCTTGTACGCTTCCGGATCGGACTTCGGCGTCGCACCGACGAACTGCTCGGTGTAGTGGGTGTCGTACAGCGACCAGTCGGTCACCGGCGCCACCGACACGCCCATCGCGATCTTGTCCGATGCCGCAGCCAGCAGGCGCAGCGTCATGAAACCGCCATAGCTCCAGCCGAATACGCCGATACGCTTCGGATCGACGAAGGCCTGCTTGCCGAGCCACTCGATGCCGGTCAGCTGGTCTTCGACTTCATGCTTGCCGAGGCCACCGTAGATCGCATCGGTGAAGCTGCGTTCGCGGCGCGACGAGCCGCGGTTATCAAGGCGGAACACCACATAACCCTGCTGCGCCATGTACTGGTCGAAGTTGTTGCCCCACTTGCGCGCCACGTGCTGCGCGTGCGGGCCGCCGTAGGTCGACAGGTACACCGGATAGCGCTTGCCCGAATCGAAGGCCGCCGGCTTGATGATCGAGTAGTGCAGCGTATGGCCGTCGTTGGCCTTGAGCGTGCCGTATTCGGTCTTCAGGTGGTCGGCCTTGTACTTGGCGTACGGGTGGCTGTCGTCCAGCTCATTCTTTTCCAGCCACTCGACCAGCGAGCCGTCCGCGCGGCGGATCGCCACTTGCGGCGGGGTCGACGGATCGGAGAAGGTGTCGACGAAAATCTCGCCGTTATGCGCGAACGAGGCGTCGTGCCAGCCGTCGGCCTTGGTGATGCGGACCGGCTTGTCGGCGGTGCTGCCGTCGAGCTTGAGCGCGTAGGTTTGCTTGTCGACGACCGCGTCGCGGTTGGACGACACGAACACGCGGCCCGATTTCTCATCGACCGCGAGGATGTTATCGATGCCCCATTCGCCGCGCGAGATCGGGTGCAGCAGCTTGCCGTTCATGTCGTACAGGTACAGGTGGTTGCGGCCGGTGCGCTCGGACGCCCAGATGAAGGCCTTGCGCTTCTTCAGGAACTTCAGGTCGTCATGGATGGTGGTCCAGGTCTTCGACGTTTCGGAGAGGAGCGGGCGCTGTGCCAGCGTGGCCGCGTCGACGGCGATCAGGTCGAGGCGCTTCTGGTCGCGGGTCTGGCGCTGGTACACCAGCTGCTTGCCGTCCTCGCTCCAGTCGGCGCGCACCAGGTAAATGTCCTTCTCCGCGCCCAGGTCGACCTTGCGCTGTTCGCCAGTGGTTGGCGAGACGATCATCAGGTCGACCAGCACGTTCGGGTCGCCGGCCGATGGATAGCGCTGCTCGACCACTTCGGTGCGGTCGGCGAAGATCTCGAAGCGGCGCACGACCGGCACCGGAGCCTCGTCGTAGCGCTTGTAGGCGATGGCGGAATCATCCGGCGCCCAGTAGTAGCCGGTGCTCTGGCCCATTTCTTCCTGCGCGATGAATTCGGCTTCGCCGTTGTGGACCGTGCCTTTGCCATCAAGCGTCAGCTGCTTCTCGGCGCCGGTCGCCAGGTCGATCACGAACAGGTTCTGGGCGCGCACGAACGACACGTAGCGGCCCTTCGGCGAAATCTTCGGATCGCCCACGTTGCCCGATGCGACCTTGCGCGCCGCTTCCGGCTTGCTGGCGTCGACCAGGTACAGGTCGCCGGCGATCGGTACCAGCAGCTGCTTGCCGTCCGGCGACCAGCTGTAGCTGATGATGCCGTTCAGGCTCGCGGTGCGCGCGCGTTCGCGGCGCGCTTTTTCTTCAGGCGACAGGGTCTCGTTCGGGACCAGCTGTTTGGAGTCGACCAGGCGCTTGGTGGTCTTGTCCTTCATGTTGTATTCCCAGAGGTCCAGCTGGAACTGGTTGTCCGGACGGCCGCGCAGGAAGGTCACGCGGGCGCCGTCTGGCGACACGCGCAGGTTGCGCACGCCTGGTCCCGCCAGCGCCGGGTCGGCGTGGATGCGGTCCAGCGTCAGGCGCTCCGCGGAGGCAGGAACGCACGACAGTGCAGCTAACAAGGGAAGTAGAAAACGCATGGAAGGTCTCGAAGTTTTGATTAATTGGGTCGGAAACTGCGAGACGATACCAGAGTCGCTGGCAAAACGCTGTAAATATGGCCTTCTTTTAGCGGTCCGATTGCAGCACGCGTTCGCGCGACAGGTAGTGCAGCGACCACGTGAGCAGCACCGCGGCGATGGTCAGTCCGACAACCAGGCCGATCCAGTAACCGGCGGCGCCCATCGGCGCCGCCGGGGCCCACGCGAACCACGACGGCGCGCGGCCCAGCAGGTAGCCAAGCGGCAGCGAGAAGCCCCAGAACGCCAGCAGCTGGATCTGCATCGGCTGGCGCGTGACCCGGTAGCCGCGCAGCGCGCTGGCGGTGGCGACCTGGGTGGCGTCGGACAGCTGGAAGAAGGCGGCGAACAGCAGCAGGTCGACGCACATGCTTTGCACCGCCGGGTCGGAGGTATAGGCGCGCGCGATCTCCCAGCGGAACAACGCGATGAAGGCGGCCGACAGCACGCCGAAGGCCACCGACATCCCCACCCCGACCCACGACGCGAAGCGGGCGCGCGCCGCATCGCCTTCGCCCAGCGCCTGGCCGACCCGCGTGACCATGCCGATGCCGAAGCTGAGCGGCACCATGAACACCAGCGCCGAGAAATTCAGCGCGATCTGGTGCGCCGATACCTGCACCACGCCGAAGCGCGCGACCAGCAGGCTGATGGCGCCAAACGCGCTCGCTTCGGCAAAGTAGGTGATCCCGATCGGCGCCCCGAGGCGCAGCATGCTGGCGATTTCCGGCAGGTGCGGCCACTCCCAGTGGGTGAAGGGGAAGGTGATTCGGTAGGCCGGGGCGATGCGCATCCACGCGATCATCGCGGCCAGCATCAGCCACATGCCGGTGGCGGTGGCCACCGCGCAGCCGATGCCGCCCAGTTTCGGCATGCCCCAGTTGCCGAACACGAGCAGCCAGTTGATGAATATGTTGAACAGCAGTCCGAGGATGGCGATCACCATCACCGGCTTGGTGGCGTTGATGCTGGTGGTGTAGCCGTACAGCGCGCGGTAGCAGCCGAAGGCCGGCATGCCGAGGCTGATGATGTGGACAAACAGCGCGGCGCGGCCGGCGACCGCCGGGTCGAGCCCGATATGGTCGAACAGAAGGGTGGCGACGTTGGTCAGCACCATGGCGATGAGGCCGACGCCGAGTCCCTTCCACAGGCCCTGGCGCACCACGTGCGGGATGCGGTCGAACTGGCCGCCGCCGGTTTCGTGGGCGACCACGGTATTCATCGACATCATGGTGCCCATCACCGTGACCAGGATGATCGACCAGACCGACGTGCCGATCGACACCGCGGCCAGTTCGTCGGCGCTGACGTGACCCGTCATCGCGACGTCGGCCACGCCCATACCGACGGTGGCCAGCTGCCCGATCAGCATCGGCCATGACAGGCGCCACAGGGCATCGATTTCAGTGCGGGCGGAGTAGTGCGGACGGGTGGTGGTGGAATGCATGGGCGGCGCGAATCGGGCGAAACCGTGGATTTTAACGGCTTTGCCCGCGCCGCGGGCGTCGATCTCAGTGCTGGCCGGCCGCGCGCGGCGGCAGTGTCTTCAGGTAGGCGTGCAGCGCGTCGATGTCGACGTCGTTCATTCCGCCCAGCGACGCGAACGGCATCACCGTGCTGACCGCGCTGCCGTCGGGCCGGCGGCCGCTGCGCAGCATCGCCTTGAGCGCCTGCGCGGTCGGGTAGTGCGCCATCGCGCCGCCCTTACCCGGAGTGAGGTTGGCCGCATGCGGCCAGTCGGGCGGCGCGCCGGGGATCTTGCCGCCGCTCAGGCGGGCGCCATGGCAGCTGATGCAGCTGTTGGCTACATAGGCGCCATGGGCGACCGTGGCCGCCACCGGATGCGGCGCAGCCGGCGGCAGGGCGTGGTCGATCTTTTCGGCGGCATCCTGGATCATGCCGAAGCCATACTGCACCTTGTAGATCCACGGCAGGCTGATGACCGCCTCTTTGCCTGCCACCGGCGGCAACTGCTGCGCGTAGCTGATGATGGCGGAGATGTCCTCGTCGGTGAGCCGGTTGTAGTCTTCGCTCGGCATGATCATCACCGGCGTGCCGTCCGGCCTGACCCCGTGGCGCAGTGTGCGCACCCAGTCCATCATCGCGTAGTTGCCGGTGACGCTGCCGGCGCCGCGGGTGAGGTTGGGCGAGACCACCAGCGTGCCGCCGCCGTTGACCACTTCCTTGCCGGCGCCGTTGGCGCCGTGGCAGTCGGCGCAGCCGCGGGTAGAGAACAGGTAGCGGCCATGTTCGATATGCGCGGCGTCGGCGCGCAGCGTCACCGGCGACGCCGGTACGGTCAGCGTGCGCGCCATTTTGCGCTCGCCAAGCGCCTTGCCGAGGGCAAGCACGGCCAACACCAGCAACCCCAGCGCGGCGATGGCCGCCGCGACCGATTTGATCCACGTTTTCATGCGATCTCCTTCGTTGCCGCCTGCTGCTATGGATGAGTGATAAAAGGAATGGGGCCGGTGCGGAAACGTGCGCCTGCGGCCGTGGCTGCGCAGTACGATGATGCAAACCGATTCCGGAGTGCCGACCGTGGAATACAAGGACTACTATCAGACGCTTGGAATCGAAAAAAACGCATCCGCGGATGACATCAAAAAGGCGTACCGCAAGCTGGTGCGCAAGTACCATCCGGACGTCAGCAAGGCGAGCGACGCCGAATCGAAAACCAAGGAACTGAACGAAGCCTACGACGTGCTGGGCGACGCCGAGAAGCGTTCGGCCTACGACGAGCTTGGCCGCGGCCACCGCCATGGGCAGCCATTCCAACCGCCGCCGGAATGGGGATCGGCCTACGATTTCGGCGGCGGCGGCGGCGCCGAGGACTTCTTCTCCGACCTGTTCGCCAATGCGGGCCGGCGCGGGCAGCGCGGCGGCGGCGCCCAGTTCAAGATGCGCGGCGACGATGCCCACGCATCGATCGCCATCCCTTTGCGCGACGCCTACCATGGCGCCAGCCGCACCATCACGCTGCGCGCGCCTGAACGCGACGCGCAGGGCAGGGTGGCGATGCGCGAGCGCTCGCTCAGCGTCAGTATTCCAACGGGCGTGGTCCCCGGGCAGCAGCTGCGCCTGGCCGGCCAGGGCCATCCCGGCGTCAACGGCGGCGCCGCCGGCGACCTTTTCCTGGAAATCCAGCTGCAGCCTGATCCGCGTTACCGCGTGGAGGGACGCGATGTGTACGAAAACGTCCCGGTCGCGCCATGGGAAGCGGCGCTGGGCGCGCAGATCGATGTGCCGACGCCCTCCGGCCAGGTGCAGGTCACCGTGCCCGCCGGTTCGCAGTCCGGGCGCAAGCTGCGCCTCAAGGGGCGCGGCATTCCTGGCCACCCGGCCGGCGACCTTTACCTGATCCTCGACCTCGTGCTGCCGCCGGCGAAGGACGACCGCGCGCGCGCGCTGTACCAGCAGATGGCGCGTGAAATGGCGTTCAACCCGCGCGCCGGCATCGGAGCGTGAACCATGAGTACCAACCAGTCCCTGGCATCCCAGTTGCTCGACGAAGCTGCGCTGACGCTGGACGAACTTGCCCATGCCTGCGGCGTGGAACCGGACTGGGTCGTGCAGCACGTCCAGGCGGGCGTGCTGGGCGGTAACGTGGAAGTGGAAGTGACCAGCTGGCGCTTCGGCAGCGGCGATCTCGGCCGAGCGCGCCGGCTGCTGCAGATCGAGCAGGACTTCGACGCCAACGAAGACGTCGCGGCGCTGGTGGTCGACCTCGGCGATGAAATACGCCGGCTCATGGCGCGGCTCGCCGCGCTGGGCGCCCGCTAAGCGCGCCCGCGAATTCCAGCGGCGACCATGCAACATGAGAGCTCCCTCCTGGCGGGCTGATGTACGGACTATGCTACTGGTGCGGTTCCGATCATTGATGCACAACAACACCCTTGCTGTTTGATCATGCTGGCCGGGTCTTGGCAAGCGCCGCGCGATGCCGCTGTAGCGAACTAACCCATCCGGGCGACGCCATCGGCCGATGGGCCTTAGACTTCAATATCAGGACAACAAGACTCACCCAAAAGGAAAAATGATGGAAACGAACAATGGACACGCGCTGAAAGGCAAACGGGTTGCTGTGCTGATGACCGACGGGGTCGAGCAGGTCGAGTACACGAAGCCGCGCGGTTTCCTCGAACGACACGGCGCGATCGTCACCCTGATGTCGCCGAAAGCCAAAGGCGAACAGGTGCAGGGCAAGAACCACGACACCAACGGCGATACGTTTACCGTCGAAATGCACGTGCGCGATGCCAAACCAGGCGATTTCGACGCGCTGATGCTGCCGGGCGGCGTAGAAAATCCGAAGAAATTGCGCGAAAGCGCGGAAGCGATCGACTTCATCCGCCAGTTTGGGCTCGAGGGCAAGCCGATCGCCGCCATTTGCCATGGTCCGCTCGCGCTGATCGACGCCGGCCTCGCGCAGGGGAGCCACCTCACCAGCTGGCCCGAATGCAAGGACGAACTGACCGCTGCCGGCGCGGAGTGGAGCGATGATGAGGTGGTGGTCGACGACAAGCTCATCACCAGCCGCAAGCCGGCCGATATTCCGGCGTTCAATGAAGCGCTGTTCAAGGCGCTGCGCATCGACGCGCAGGTTGCCGACATGGGGCCGTCGTCTTGAATCGAACGGCATTCAGCGATGAGGGATGGCTGTGCGCATCGTACAGCCCGGTTCGCATCGTCGCTTATTTTGATGATTGGACATCGCATGCGCTAAATGTCCAAGCGGATGTATGCCTTTTGAAACATTGATCGCTTGCAATGTGTTAACGAAGCCAGTAGCCTGTGCTGCACGGCCGTACCTTCTAAAGATTTCAAAAGGCTTGCAGTGAGCACCGATCCAAATCTCGACCCACAGCAGCTGCGCACCTGGCTCCAGGCCGCCGCGCGGCGCGACGCCAAATCCTTCCGTTCGTTGTACAACGCAACTTCACCGAAACTGTTCGGCTTCGCGCTGCGTATACTTCGTAAGCGGGAGCTGGCGGAGGAAGCGATGCAGGAAGCGTTTGTCGCGATCTGGAATAACGCCGGCAACTATGATGCGCAGCTGGCCGCGCCAATGACCTGGATGGCGACAATCGTGCGCAATAAAGCCCTGGATGTATTGAGGCGTACCGACCACGTGGTCGAGATCGATGCTGCGCAGTTCGACAGCGAAGTCCTGAACGCGTTCCGTGATCCGGGCGCGACCCCGATCGAAGCGCTGCAGATCAGCAGCGACGCCCGTGCGCTGGCCTACTGCATGTCGCTGCTGGAAGGCCAGCACCGGCAGGTGGTGGGGATGGCCTTCTTCCATGACCTGTCCCACAGCGAAGTCGCGCAGAAAATGGCGATCCCGCTTGGGACAGTCAAGACGTGGATCCGGCGCAGCCTCGAGCGCCTGAAGACCTGCCTGGCGAAACGGCAGCAAGCATGAACATACGCGATAACCTGCCGTTACGCGAGAAGCTCGCGGCGGAATACGTGCTTGGCACCTTGAAGGGCCACGCGCGCCGCCGTTTCGAAGGCTGGATGCACAACGACGCCGCTTTGCGCCGCACGACGGCGGAGTGGCAGGACCGCCTGATGCCGATGGCCGAGCTGTCCGGCGCGGTCAACCCGCGCCCGCAGGTGTGGCGCGGTATTGAGCGGCGGCTGAACCTGAAGGCGGAGCGCAGATCGTGGCAGGTGTGGGGCGACGAGGCGGCCGGCTTCTGGCGCTCGCTCGGCCTCGCGTCCAGTGCGTTCGCCGCGGTGCTGCTGTTTGTGCTGGCGACGAGGACGCTTGACGCGCCGGTAATCGATCACGTGGCGACACTGACCGATGCGCAGGCGCAGACCGCGTTGCTGGTGACGGCCGACACGCGCCGCAAGAGGCTTGGCGTGCGGGTGATGGATAATGTGGCGGTGGCGAGCGACAAGGTGCTGCAGCTGTGGGCGATTCCAAAGCAGGGCGCGCCAAGGTCGCTGGGCGTGCTGCCGAAACATGGCAGTGTGGAGCTGGCGCTGACGGACCGGGCGATCGGCAGCGATGTGGTGATGCTGGCGATCAGTCTGGAGCCGCAGGGCGGTTCGCCGGATCCGAATGGGCCGACCGGGCCGGTGCTGTACAAGGGTGCCTGGGTAAGGATGTAGAGCTTCCGCTTATCGGTCCTACGTAAATCTCGCCTGGACTTGCGCCAGCAGCTCGACGTCGAACGCGCGTTCACCCAGCCAGACGACGGCGAGCAACGCGATCACCGCCGAGCCGCCAACCAGTACCACCCTCCGGTAGAACCAGCTGGCCCTTACTGCGTAGGCCAGCGGCAGGAACGCAGCGACAATCGCCACCTGTCCCAGTTCAACGCCCACGTTGAACCCAATCAGTGCCAACGCCAGCGAGTCTTGCGGCAGTCCCAGGTCCGCGAGCACGCTCGCGAATCCGAACCCGTGAATCAGCCCGAACGCCAACGCGGCAACCCAGCGCTTTCCGTGGACGATCGGTGCGACGTTATTCAGGGCTGCAATCACCACCGAGGCCGCAATCGCACTTTCAACCCAGCGCGACGGCAGGGAAATAATCTGCAGCGCGGCCATGCTCAGCGTTACAGAATGCGCCAGCGTGAAGGCGCTGATAATCTTCAGCACATCGACGGCGGCGCTGCGGAAGTCCGGCGCCTTCCGCCACCCGCCAGCGCGCCAGACCAGCACCGCCGGAAGCAGCAGCGACAGCAGGAACAGGATATGGTCGAAGCCGATCCAGATATGCCATACGCCGTGCTTCACGTAGTCGACAAACTCGCCCATGCGGCTCGCGTTGCCCGCCAGGGCAAACGCCTGTTCCGGCTGCTCGACACCGAAGATGGCAGTCCTGGTCGAACCGTTGGCGCTGATCTTCACCAGCCCTTTATGCTGCGGGTCGGTGTCGGCGAACAGGCGATAGGCCACTTGCAGCTCTCGCGGCGCCACTCCGCACGCAGCGGTGAAGCGCAACACGGTGTATGCGCCGTCGGTGTGGTTGTCGATCAGCTGTTCGCCGGCGGTGACAGGGCAGCCGGCAATGCTGAGGCGCGCCAGCGCATACGCCGCAATCGCTTCATGCCGTGCACGGATTTCGTCCCAGGTCAGCTGGCCGTCGGCGTTGCCGTCGACGCCGATGGCGAATTCCAGGTCGCGCAAGGCGATGTCCCATTGGCCGTGGACTTTTTCTCCAACGACCGCCAGCGTCAGGTAGCTGTCGCTCGGCTTGTGCGCGGAGGCTGGCATTGCCGCGCCAACGAACAGCGCGAGTACAAACAGGGCGCGGACCATCATGACGGGGACCTCAGGCGCTGGACCAGTGCGGCGATCGCCACGTCCTCGAGGCGGGTCTTCTCGATCCAGCGCACCACCGGTTCGGCCGCGGCGCGGTTGCCGGCGCCAAGCGCCGCTTCTAGTATGAGCCTCGTATCGGCCGGCTCCTTCTGCACCATCCAGTTCTGCTGCGCCAGCGCAAGGGCGACCCTGGGCTCGCGGCGCAGGTGCAGCGTGTAACGCGCCTGCTCGCGCTGGTGCACGCTGTCGCCGCGCTGCATGGCGGCGCGGAAGCGCGCGTCAAGCTCCTTCGTCGCCGCATCGAGTTCATCCTTGCGTGCGGATTGCTGCTGCAGGGCCAGCGCATATCGCAGCAGCAGGGCGTCGATGCGGCGATGCTCACGCAGCAGGTTCGCCACGTCGCGCGGACGCTTCTGGCCTAGCAGGAGGTCGGCGTAAGCGCCCAGCACATAGCTGTCGCGCGGGTTGGTGGCAAGGACGCGGCGGTAGCGCGCCTCCGCCGTTGCGGCGTCGCCCCGGCGCGTCGCCATCTCGGCGAGCAGCGTCAGTGCCCACGCCTTTTCATCCGCCGAAGCGTCGGCATTGCGGGCAAGCGCTTTGTCGAGCAGTCGTTCGCTGGCCTCCAGGCGCCCGGTCACGCCGGTGACATTGCCAAGGCAAGCGAGGCTGGCCAACTGAGATGCGAGCGATGAGAGCCGTGCGCAGCTGGCGGCGGCGCCTTCAAAGTCGCCGCGCACGGTCTGCACCGTGGCGCTGGTAAGCCAGGCCTGTGCGTTGGCGGGATCGGCGACGGTGATCGCATCCAGGTCTGCCATCGCCTGGTTGAAGCGGTGGGTCGATTGCATCAGCGTCGCGCGCAGCAGGCGCACGTCGTGGGGCGGTGATTTGGCGTCCCACCAGGGCGCAAGCGCGGCCTGCGCATAGCCGAAGTAGCGCGGGTCCGTTTCGCTGCGGCCGATATCGATATAGCGCCGTGCCAGCATGGTGGCCAGCCGGACGTCGTTCGGGGATGAGCGGACCTGCTTGCGCATCCGCTCGATATCCTGAAGCGCCGGATCGGAGCGGCGCGGCATTGTCTCGATCACCTGGGCGCCGGCAGCGGGCAGGTATGGCGCCGCGCAAGCGGCCAGCGCCGCCAGGAACAGCGCAATGAACAGAATTAGTCTCATATTATTCAAAAGTGGCGATGAACGAAAAAGCCGGGCCGCGCGCCTGGCGTGGCCCGGCTGTGACGGGTTACTGCACCGGTTCCGTGCGTTCCGGCGCGGTAGCGGCGATGGAGTCGATCGCGACCGGCTCCGCATCCTCCGGCGATGAGCCGGCCAGCGACTGCACCGCTGCGAAGAACGAGTCGATCATCGACACCGGCGATGGCGGTGGCGTTGGCGTCGGCGCTGGGGGCGGCGAACTCTCGGTGTGGCTGCTGCCGCCGCACGCAGTCAGCGCGGCTGCGATTGCGGCTATGAGTACGAGCTTTTTCATGGCGGTCTCCTTATTGCTGCGGCGATCCAGCCAGCGGCGTTTTCAGGTAAGGGAAGCCCGCGGTGAAGAAGGTCTCATCGAGGAAGGCGCCGTCGGTGAAGCGGATCGCGCCGGCAGGTGCGTCGGACGGTGCACAGCCGAGGTTCAGCGTGCACAGCTTGCCCATTACAACGCGCAGCGCGATGTCGACCACGTCGTCGCCAGGGCGGCGGCCGTTAGGGAAGCCGGCATTGTCGCCGTCGATCACGCCGAGGCGCTTCTGCGCGCCGACAGCAGTCGGGGCGATCGACGTATTCAGGCGCAGCATTTCGGCTGGCGTGACGGTGGCAGGCTGGTTGACGCCTTTGACGCCGGTGAGGAAGGCGGCAATGAGGTCGTTGCGCGGGAAGTTGGTCGGCGCCTTGGCGCCGGCGCTGCCGTACAGGACTTCGATCAGCGCAGGCAGGGTCGGGTTGGTGACGTAGTCGGCAAACTGGCCATCGGCCGACGGCTTGCTGTGGTTGAACGTGTCCTTGTCCTTCAGGCCGATCACGACTTCGTTCACCAGCGGCATGCCCAGGCGCGACACCTGGGTCCATGCGCCGCCTTCTTTCGATGGCGCGCTGGCGCCCGGGGCAGGATTCAGCAAACGGCCCTGGCGCAGGCTGGCCGTGGTCCAGCCGCCGATGACAGGGTCGCTGCCGGTGGACGCGGTCAGGCAGGATGCGGCCACTTCCAGCTCGATCGAGGTGACGTTCTTGCCAGCCAGGTCATCGCGCGCATTGCGTTCGGCATTGGCGAGGAATTCGACGGCAGGCGCCTTGATGTTGATAAGGTCGAAGGTCTCGCCGAGGTTGACCACGAACGAATCCTTGCGCTGGCCGACGAACATGCGGGCAGGCGTGGCGCAGCCAGGGATGTCGACCGCGTAGACGTGCTTGGCGGCGTAGGCCGCGTAGTCGGGAATCGACTTCTTGCCGATGTTATCGATCGGCTTGTCGAAGGTCGTTGCGCCCCCGGTGGCGTTGGTGACTGCCGCACGGGTGCCGGAACGGCGGTCGCCGCGCACCACGGAAACGCTGTACGTTTCGCGCACATTGGTGCCGGCCGCGTTGACGTCGGCGATCGGGCCGCCGTTGATCACCAGCGGGATCGACACTTTCTTGCCGCCGACGGTGAACTGCGCGTCTTTTCCGGTATTTGCGAAGCGAAACTGGAAGGTGAGGTCTTCTTTCGCGTCGCCGTTATTGTCGACGTGGATTTCGTACAGCGCGTCCGGGTCCATCTGGAAGTAGTTAGGGCCGGCGCCCGGGTCCTGCAGGGGGACGTAGTTGGCGATCAGGGTGACGAATTTGTCGCGGCCCGATTCGTAGCTGCGGAACATGTAGAAGTCGGTGGCGTCGATCTTCGGGCTTTTCGTGATGAACGGCGCTTCCCGGTGGCTCGAAGCCATGGCGTTTGGCGCCGCCACCGCCGCCAGCGCTATCCCTGCCAGCATCGCCCGCAAGGGCTGCTTGATTATGTGTGACATGGTATCTCCTCCAAAAGGTTTATGTGCGTGTGCAGGGCCTTGTACGCTGCAAGCTGGCAACCGGTTTCACCTTTTCCGGGTATTTTCGCAACTTGTTGCGCGAAGGTTGCGCACGATTCGAAGGCGCGCACTGAACAATGTTTCACAAGTAGAATAAGGCTCGCAATCCGAAAGCAAAAAAAGCATGCGTATTTCCAAACGAATCGCCTCGGCATCGCCGCTCGCCACGACCGCAATGCATGGGCGTGTCGACCAGATGAAGCTGCAGGGTGAAGAGGTCATCGATTTCTCCATTGCCATCTCGCATTTCGCCGCGCCGGAAGCAGTGCGCCGTGACGTTTCGGACATGGCGCTGCATGATGTGCTGCCCTACACGGCCGTTGGCGGCGCGCATGGATTGCGCGCGCGCCTTGTCGAGAAGTTAAAAATGGAAAACGAAATCGACGCGCTTCCGGAAGAGGTGATCGTCACCAACGGGGCCAAGCAGGCGCTTTACGAAGCGATGTATGCGATGACCGATCCGGGCGACACGGTGATTGTGTTCCGCCCGTACTGGCCGGCCTACCTCGCAACGGCGCGCCTGCTGGGACTTGAGGTCGTGCTGGTGGACCTGCCCGAGGTGCTGACCGCCGGGCTGCTGGACACGCTCCCGCCCGCCCGCCTGCTGATCCTGAACAACCCGCACAACCCGACCGGCAAAGTATTTGCGCGCGACGAACTCGACCTGCTCGAAGGCTGGCTGGCGCGCACCGGTTGCGGCGCCATCGTCGATGAAAGTTACGAAAAACTGTTGTACAGCCAGCCGCACCACAGCCTGTCCAGTGCCGGCCAGTGGCGCAAGCTCGGCATCGTGACGATCTTCTCGGCCTCCCAGAGTTACGCGATGATGGGCTGGCGCTGCGGTTTCGCGGTCGGGCCCGCCGACGTGGTGAGCGCGATGGAAACCCTGCAGGGACCAATCACGGCCGCGCCGTCGGCGTTGACCCAGGCGGCCTGCGAGGCGGCATTCTTCTCCGGCGAACCGCACCACCTGGTGGCGGACTACCAGGGCAGGCGCGATCTCGTCATGGACATGCTGTCCCCGGTCAAATGGATGAAAGTGCGCATTCCCGATTCCGGCCCTTACATCTGGGTCGACGTGACCGCGCTCGGTTGCGACACCGTCGCGTTCTCCGAGCGCCTGCTGGCTGAAAAGCGGGTTGCCATCATGCCCGGCGACGCCCTCGGCATGCCTGGCTTCATCCGGATGGGATTCATTTCCGACGACATCGCCACGCTGCGCAAAGGCATGGCGGCAATCGTTGCGTTCGGCAACGAAATAAATCAGGACAGCAGGTAAGCGCGTGCCACGATGGCCTCTCCCAGGCTTTGACATGGCGCGGCTGAACAGCCTGCGCTGGCGCTTGCTGCTGCTCGTCGGCCTGGCGATCGCACCGATGGTGGCGATGACCGTTGCGGCCGGCATCCAGGAGCGCGCCAATGCGCTGGCTAACGCGCGCCAGAACCTGCAGCGGCTCGCCAACCTGGCCGCGGCCAACGAAGCACAGTCGCTGGAGGGGGCGCGCCAGATCCTGCGCGACTTGTCGAGCGTCCCGGACGTGACCGCCAATGCCGCGAAGTGCAATGAGTTGATGGCGGACATCCTTGCCAAGAACTCGCTCTATGTGAACTTCGGCCTGATCGAGATGGATGGCAACGTCAGTTGCAGCGCGGTGCCGCTCGCCGCGCCCGTGAACCTGGGTGACCGCCTGCACTTCAAACGCGCCGTGGCGGAACGGCGGTTTATCGCCAGCCGCTATGTTTTCGGCCGCGTCATCCAGAAGCACACGATCAACCTGACTTACCCGGTCATCAAGCGGGGCGAGGTTGTCGCGGTGCTGTTCGCCGCAATGGACCTGAGTGCGCTCGACAAGTTTGTCGCCGATGTAAAACTTCCTCCGGGTACGCTGCTATGGACGGTTGACGGTGAAGGGACGGTCATTTCGCGCCGTCCAGACTCCGGCATATGGCTTGGCAAGAAAACCAGCACGACACTGCACCAGGTCGCCCTCACTGGCCGCCCGCCGCTCATCGTGAACGACTTCGATGGCGTTGAGCGGCTGTATGCGTCGGCCGGCGTCGGGCAGGGCAACCTGAGCGACTATCGTGTCCTGATCGGTGTGCCGCAGATCGATTTCCTCGCGGCAGCCCAGCAGGACCAGCGCTTCGTCATCCTCGGCCTGATTGCCACGGTCCTGATGGCAGGCCTGGCAGCGTGGTTCGGGGGGGATATCCTGATCGTCCAGCGCATGCGCCGGCTCGCCGTCACGGCGAACCTGATCGCCTCCGGTTCGCTCGCCACGCGCACCGGAATGCGCTACGAGAATGAGGAGATCAGCGAACTGGCCCGCTCGCTCGACGAGATGGCGGCAGCGCTGCAGCGCAAGGATGCGCAGCGCGATCACAGCGAAGCCATGCTGGTGGCGGCCGACCGCCGCAAGGACGAATTCCTCGCGATGCTGGCGCATGAGCTGCGCAACCCGCTTGCGCCGATTTCCGCCGGCGCCGAAATCCTGAAACGTACGGCGACGGATGACCGGTCGATATCGCAAGCCGCGCTGATCATCGCGCGGCAGGCAGAGCACATGACGCGGCTGATTGACGACCTGCTCGACGTGTCGCGCGTGAATCGCGGCTTTATCGAACTGCACAACGAAACGCTGGTGCTTGACGATATCGTGCATGACGCCGTCGAACAGGTCGGCCCGCTCATCACGCGAAAGACACAGCAGCTGGTGGTGGCCGTGTCGCCGGAAGCATGCCGGGTGAGCGGCGACCGCAAGCGCCTGATACAGGTCGTGGCGAACTTGTTGAACAATGCGGCGAAGTACACGCCGGTTGGCGGCCGGATCGGGGTCAGCGTTACTTGCATGCAGGATCATGTAACGCTGTCGGTGACGGACACCGGCATTGGCATGGCGCCGGACTTGCTGGCGCGCGCATTCGACCTCTTCGCGCAGGGTGAACGGGCGTCGGACCGGTCCGACGGCGGACTCGGATTGGGGCTGGCGCTGGTGAAGAAACTGGTTGGCTTGCACGGCGGTACGGTGATTGCCGAGAGCGCAGGACTGGGCCACGGCAGCCGCTTGACGGTTGAGTTGCCGCGCGTTGCCGCCGGCGCCGGGCGGATCGGGGAAGACCACGCGGCCAGCGTCGCGCCGATTGAATCGGGAGCGCGCTGCCTGCTGGTGGACGACAACAAGGATGCGGCGCAGATGCTGGCCATGTATCTCGAAGCCTTCGGCTTCGACGTGACGGTGGCGTATTGCGGCGAGCAGGCACTGTTGGCGGCTTGCGAACATCCACCGGCGTTCTGCCTGCTCGATATCGGCTTGCCGGATATCGATGGGAATGAGCTGGTGAAGCGGTTGAGGAGACTTCCTGAAGCGGCGTCAGCGGTGATGATCGCGATTAGCGGATACGGCAGGGCCGAGGACCGCGCGCGCTCGCTTGCGGCAGGGTTTGATCATTACTTCGTTAAACCGGTGGATGTTGAGGCGTTACGGGGGCTGTTGATCACGACGGCCAAGTGATTGCCGGCGGTACGCCGCACGGCATCGGGTCAGTAGTGATATCGGCACGAGATTATGGTAAGTGCGTCCTCTCCGACTTGATAAACAAGGCGGTTTGCCTCATCGATTCTGCGCGACCAGTATCCGGACAGGTTTCCCTTGAGTGGCTCAGGCTTGCCGATTCCGCTGAAAGGATCGCGTTGCGCGTCCTTGATTAGCAAATTTATTCGCTTTAAGGTGCGTTTATCCTGATTTTTCCAAAAGAGATAATCATTCCAGCAATCATCCGTGAATCGCAGGGTTCGCATTTGAAGGTTCCTGCGTTTCGGGGGCGTCAATCAACTCTCGAGGCTGCGCATGACCACGGCGTGCTTGTTCGATTGATCGGCCAAGGTGAGCCGCATTGGCTGGTGAGCTGAGTAGGTGCACGGTTTCCATCAGGCTACTGTAATGATCGAAGGACATGATTACCGCATCCGGCGCGTCACGGCGCGAGATCACTGTCACGTCAGCGTCGTCCACGACTTGATCAATGACCGTTCGCAGACTTCCCCTAGCGTCGGAAAAGTTAATTATCCGCATTTTCTCACCTCTTATTCGATTTACAGGCAGTTCTTCGCTCAACTTGTTCAATATATTGTACAGGTTAAAGTGTATCTCTTGACTGCGGAATCGCAAGCGGGTTGGCCCAGCTTTTACGCGGGGTGAGGCAGTGCTAGTGGGAATGTTTCTTGAAATGAAATCGCCTTCGGCGATTTAAAGGAGAGGCGGTGGAGGCGAAGAGCAAGAAATCGCTTTCGCGATTTCCCCTGGTCAGACGAATCGGAGAGCCTTGCCTTGCTAAGGCAGTCTGCCTTGCACGGCAGACTCGTTCCGCAGGGGCGCGGCAGACCGCGCCAATTCCCTGCTCCACCGCTTGCAAGCGCAAGTCGCTCCGGCGGCGCCGAGCAGTGCTCGCCGAAACCCCGCCTACGCCCTTGCGTCCGCGGGTTCGCTTCCCGCCGCCGGTTGGCGCAAACGAAAAAAAACCGCCTTTGGCGGTTTTTTTAGCAAGCGGTGGTGGAGGCGGCGGGAATCGAACCCGCGTCCGCAAGCACTCTACAGACAGTTCTACATACTTAGCACTGCCATTTAATTTAACCCTGACAACGCGGACGTGCACGCTGTGCCAAGGCGAGTTACCTATTATTTAGTCTGATACTAAGTAACCCAGCATCGGACGAGTCCCTGTAAATGACTCTAGAGCTTTTGACGGCCCACCCCAGGGACGAGGTGTTCTAGAGCTAGCAGCAATTAAGCTGCGAGTGCGTACGAGTTATCGTTTGCAGTTATTAATTTTCTGGATGTATTTACGAGGTAACCAGTCCTCGGTATGCCCTGCGCTGCTTTGCAACCCACGTCGAAACCAGGTCGCCCCCAACAATTCCCATTGTAGCAAACTCCGGGCCCGCGCGCCGGTTTGCTACAGAGACTTACAAAGTTCCGTAAGAGACCTTGATGTCCTGCGCGTGCGCGGGCTGATGGAGAGGCTGCGCTTTACAGGGCAGTCCAGCCGGGCGATCCTGTGGGCGCAGTACGTGCGCTATCCCGGTGTTAAGCATGTTCCCCAGCGATGCCGTGGTCTGCATGTTCCTCAAACGCTGACCGGCATCGGCGGCCGCACCTTACCTGCTGGTGCGGTTCTGGATCTCGTTGCCGATCATGCCGCCGCCGATGATGCCCGCCAGCGTGGCCAGCTTCTTGCCGTTGCCGCCGCCGACCTGGTTGCCGAGCAGGCCGCCGATCACTGCGCCGGCGCCGATGCCGACATAGTTGGGCTGTTTTGGCGCTGGCTGGACCGCCGGCGCCTGGTAGGTCGGCGCGTCGTTCTGCGCGACGTGGTGGTGGTGCACTTCCTTCGGCTGCGGGCGTGGCCGTGGCTTTGGTTTTGGCTTCGGTTTCGGCGCAGGCTCCTCGTCGTACGCCGCGAGACGCAGTGGCGCCGCTGCCTTGACTGCGACCGGCAGCGGCGCAGGCGCGGCGTAGTACGCAGCGGGTGCCGGCGCTGCTACGGATACTGGCACATCGGCCTTGGATGTCGGCAGCAGGCCGGTGATGGCCGCTGTGCCGGCGATGCTGACGGTGATGACGGACAAGGCCGCTGCTGCCATCAGTGGGTGAATGCGTGTAGCGGTTTGGATCGATTCCATGGTCTGCTCCTGTGACTTTTGTTTGTCGTGCAGGAGTAGATTAAGGCCGTTGCCTGTTCAGTGATAGACGCCAGGCTGTATCAATCGTAAGGATGTGTAAGGCGAGGACGGGACGGTGGATTGCGCTGGCGCTCCATCTACCCCACGGTCCCGACAAATGTAGGGTGGATGGAGCGCAGCGAAATCCGCCTGTGGTCAGGCAACCAGCGCGTTCAGCTTTCCCGTGGCGATCGCCTGGATCGCGCGCAGCAGGTCGAGCGGAGTGTCGATGAGGTAGTCGGCGCCCCACGTGGCAGGTTCCACCGTGCCGCAGTAGCCCCATGCGCAGGCCACCGTCACCATGCCGGCAGCGCGCCCGGCTTCAACGTCGCGCACGTCGTCGCCGACATACCAGCACTGCTCCGGCGCGATGTCGAGGCGGCGCGCGCCTTCGTACAGCGGGGCAGGGTGGGGTTTCGAATGCGGCGTGGTGTCGCCGGAGACCACGCAACCAGCGTGCGCAAGGCCGATCTGCGGAATCAGCGGATCGGTAAAGCGCGCCGGCTTGTTGGTCACAATGCCCCACGCGATGCCTGCTGCACTGAGGCCTTCGATCAGTTCAGGCACACCGTCGAACAACGTACTGTGCACCGCCATCGCGGACTGGTAACGGTCGAACCACTCAAGGCGCAGGGTCTCGTAGCCGTCGTCCGCTGGCGTCAGTCCAAAGGCCGCGCCGATCATGCCGCGTGCGCCCGCCGAAGCGGTTGGACGCAAAATGGAATAGGGCGTCGGTTCCATGCCGCGCACCATGCGCAGGTGGTTGACCGCCGCCGCCAGGTCGGGCGCAGTGTCGGCCAGTGTGCCATCGAGGTCGAACAGAATGGCACGCGGTGCCTGCAGAGGAGTGGTGCGGGTCATGGAATAAAAGCGTAAGGATTTTTACAGCGGAAGGCTGCAGGCCACCATGTAGTTAACGTCGGTGTCCTGGTTTAGCGCGTAGATCTTGGTGAGCGGGTTGTAGCTGAGGCCCTTGAAGGCGTCAACCTGCAGCCCCGCTTCGCGCACGAACTGCGACAGTTCGGCAGGCGTGATGAATTTGGCGTAGTCGTGCGTGCCCTTCGGGAGCATGCGCAGCAGATACTCCGCGCCAACGACAGCGAACAGCCAGGCCTTCGGATTGCGGTTCAGCGTTGAGAAAAATACATGGCCGCCCGGTTTGACCAGCGTGGCGGCTGCGCGCACGATCGACGCAGGGTCCGGCACGTGCTCCAGCATTTCCATGCAGGTGACAACGTCGTACTGGCCCGCTTCCTGGGCCGCCATGTCTTCGGCCGCGATGTGCTTGTAGCGCACGCTCACTTCCGATTCCAGGCTGTGCAGGTCGGCGACCTTCAGCGCTTTTTCCGACAGGTCGATCCCGGTGACGTCGGCGCCTTTGCGCGCCATCGATTCGGCCAGGATGCCGCCGCCGCAGCCGATGTCGATCACCTTCTTGCCGGCCAGCGGCGCGCGCGCGTTGATCCATTCAAGGCGCAGCGGGTTGATCTCGTGCAGGGGGCGGAATTCGGACGTCGGGTCCCACCAGCGGTGGGCGAGTTCGCTGAATTTCTGGATTTCGTGTGGGTCTGCATTCATAGCGCGAATAATAGCGGGAAAATTGCGCACGCGACGGACGCGTGCATAAAAAAAACCCCGCCGCAGCGGGGTCGAGTAAAGCGCGTGAGGCTTAGTTGGTGGTAGTGCGGGTGCCCACAACTTCGATCTCTACGCGGCGGTTCTTGGCGCGGCCGGCGGAGCTCTTGTTGTCAATGACTGGCTGCTTCTCGCCCTTGCCTTCGGTGTAGATGCGGTTGGCTTCGATGCCCTTGCCGCGCAGGTAGGTCTTGACTGCTTCAGCACGGCGGATCGCCAGCTTCTCGTTGTAGGCGTCGGTGCCGATCGAGTCGGTGTGGCCCACAGCGATGATGACTTCCAGGTTCATGCCCTGCAGCTTCGAGGTCAGCTCGTCCAGCGATGCTTTGCCGGCTGGCTTGAGCACTGCCTTGTCGAAGTCGAAGAACGCGTCAGCGGCGTACGACACTTTTTCCGTGGTCGGCACTGGCGCAGGCGCTGGTGCCGGAGCAGGTGCTGGCTCGGCTGGCGGCGGTGCTGGTGGCGGCGGTGCTACGCACTTGCCGTTCTCGAGCTTTTCTGGCTCTACGCAGATCGGCAGGTCGCAGCCTGGAACCGCATCGGCAGGAGTCCAGTAGCCGGTGCGCCAGCACAGGCCGAACGGGTTGCGCGTGATGACGCCGCGCGAGTCCTGGACGTAGGCGCTGTGTGGCGTCTTGGCCTTGATGTCGGTGGTGAGCGGCGCGAACGGAGGCGAGGACTGCGCGAATGCACTGCCCGCAATCGCTACACAGGCCGCAAGCATGAGCGTAATTTTCTTCATTTTCTGGTCTTCCTTTCGGGGGTGGTCTCCGCAGCTGGACTGCGCAACTGTTCGTTAAGATTGCGAAACAGGCAATTAACTTCTCGACCATTTTGCCACATGAGCAGAAATAGCACGACCAGCGTTAAATCAAACGTCGGCGCAATTGCCAGCCACGTTGTTTTCGTGCAACATGTTGCAGTGACGGCATATTTTTCCCTTGCGCATTGCATAAATGCTATGGAAAGCCGTCGGGAAGGAATTGCGCTGCCGCTATACGGCGCATGCTAAAATCCCTCTCTTGTCTGTCGGGAGTTTTATCGGCCGCGCCGCGGCGCGGAAGCACCCCGGCAGGTCGTTCCGTGCAGTTTTGCGTACACCTATAAACAAAGCCTGAGAGCAGTCGACCCGCCAATGGATCAATTCGCCAAAGAAACAATCCCTATTTCCCTCGAAGAAGAGATGCGCAAGAGCTACCTCGATTACGCGATGAGCGTGATCGTTGGCCGCGCCTTGCCGGATGTGCGCGACGGCCTCAAGCCGGTGCACCGCCGCGTCCTGTTCGCCATGCACGAGATGAACAACGTGTACAACCGCCCGTACGTCAAGTGCGCGCGCGTGGTCGGCGAGACGATGGGTAAGTACCACCCGCACGGCGACGCGTCGATTTACGACACGCTGGTGCGTATGGCGCAGGACTTCTCGCTGCGCTACACGCTGGTCGACGGCCAGGGTAACTTCGGCTCGATCGACGGCGACAGCGCCGCGGCGATGCGATACACCGAGTGCCGCCTCGACAAGATCGCCAGCGAAGTGCTGGCCGATATCGACAAGGACACGGTCGACTTCCAGCCGAACTACGACGGCAAGGAGAAAGAGCCGACCGTCCTGCCGACCCGCATTCCGAACCTGCTGATCAACGGCTCGTCGGGTATCGCGGTCGGCATGGCGACCAACATCCCTCCGCACAACCTGTCGGAAGTGATCAAGGGCGCGCTGCACGTACTGAACAACCCGGACTGCTCGATCGATGAACTGATCGAACTGATTCCAGCGCCTGACTTCCCGACCGCCGGCATCATCTACGGCGTCTCGGGCGTGCGCGACGGTTACCGCACCGGCCGTGGCCGCGTCGTCATGCGCGCCAAGACCCACTTCGAAGAGTACGGCAAGGACGGCGGCCGCATCGCGATCATCGTCGACGAGCTGCCGTACCAGGTCAACAAGAAGTCGCTGCTCGAACGGATCGCCGAGAACGTGCGCGACAAGAAGCTCGAAGGCATCTCCGACATCCGCGACGAGTCCGACAAGTCGGGCATGCGCGTGGTGATTGAGCTGAAGCGCGGCGAAGTGCCAGAGGTTGTGCTGAACAACCTGTACAAGCAGACCCAGTTGCAGGACACCTTCGGCATGAACATGGTGGCGCTGGTCGACGGCCAGCCGAAACTGCTGAACCTCAAGCAGATGCTGGTGTGCTTCCTGCAACACCGCCGCGAAGTGGTCACGCGCCGCACCGTGTTTGACCTGCGCAAGGCGCGCGAACGCGGCCACATGCTGGAAGGCCTGGCAGTGGCGCTGGCGAACATCGACGACTTCATCGCGATCATCAAGGCCGCGCCTACGCCGCCGATCGCGAAGACGGAACTGATGCAGCGCGCCTGGGATTCGTCCGTGGTGCGCGAAATGCTGATCCGCACCGAAACCGGCGCCGCCGGCGGCATCGAGGCGTTCCGCCCTGAGCACCTGCCGAAGCACTACGGCATGCAGCAGGACGGCCTGTACAAGCTGTCGGACGAACAGGCGCAGGAAATCCTGCAGATGCGCCTGCAGCGCCTGACCGGCCTTGAGCAGGACAAGATCGTCAACGAGTACAAAGAAGTCATGACGCACATCGCCGACCTGCTGGACATCCTGGCACGTCCGGAGCGCGTCACCGCGATCATCACCGACGAGATGGGACAGGTCGTCAACGAGTACACCGCCAACGGCAAGGATGCGCGCCGCTCGGCGATCGAACACAATCCGACCGACCTGGGAACCGAAGACCTGATCACGCCGCAGGACATGGTCGTGACCTTGTCGCACACCGGCTACATGAAGTCGACGCCGATTACCGAGTACCGCGCGCAGAAGCGCGGCGGGCGCGGCAAGCAGGCGATGATGACCAAGGACGAGGACTGGATCGACCAGCTGTTCATCGCGAACACGCACGACTACATCCTGTGCTTCTCGAACCGCGGCCGCATGTACTGGCTGAAGGTATGGGAAGTTCCGCAAGGCTCGCGCAACTCGCGCGGCAAGCCGATCGTCAACATGTTCCCGCTGCAGGACAACGAGAAGATCACCGTGGTACTGCCGCTGTCGGGCGAGAACCGCACCTTCCCTGAAGACCACTACGTGTTCATGTCGACTAGCCTGGGTACCGTGAAAAAGACCCCGCTGCAGGACTTCTCCAATCCACGCAAGGCCGGCATCATCGCGGTCGACCTGGATGACGGCGACTTCCTGATCGGCGCTGCGCTCACCGATGGCAAGCATGACGTGATGCTGTTCTCCGACGCCGGCAAGGCCGTGCGCTTCGACGAGAACGACGTGCGTCCGATGGGCCGTACCGCGCGCGGTGTGCGCGGCATGAACCTGGAAGATGGCCAGAACGTGATCGCGCTGCTGGTTGCGGAAAACGAGCAGCAGTCCGTGCTGACCGCGACCGAGAATGGCTTCGGCAAGCGTACTCCGATCACCGAGTACACCCGCCACGGCCGCGGCACCAAGGGCATGATCGCGATCCAGACCAGCGAGCGTAACGGCAAGGTCGTTGCCGCGACCCTGGTCGAGCCAACCGACGAGATCATGCTGATCACGACCGGCGGTGTGCTGATCCGCACCCGTGTCGCCGAGATCCGCGAGATGGGCCGCGCAACCCAGGGCGTGACCCTGATTGCGGTGGAAGACGGCACCAAGCTGTCCGGCCTGCAGCGCGTGGTCGAGACCGATCTGGAGGAAGTGGAGCTGTCGCCTGCGGATTCCAATGGTTCGGTTGATGCAGCGGAATCGACGGATTCGTCCGACGCCGCCGAATAAGTCAGCGACGTATAAGGGCCAGGCCGTTTTCACCGGAAGGTGAGGGCGCCTGGCCTTTTTTCATTGCACCGTCGTTCCCGGCATTGCCGGGACCGACTTCCCGCGAAAGCGGGAACCCAAAGGCCGCCGATTGGAATGCTCAGCATGGGTTCCCGCCTACGCGGGAACGACGGCAGTTTGATGACGATGTCGGCGGCACTCTGCATTTCATGCGAAAATCTAACTGTTCAACCAACAGAGGACCGTCAGTGACCCAGATCTTCAACTTCTCCGCCGGCCCGGCCGTTTTGCCGAAGGAAGTGCTCCAGCAAGCCGCTGACGAAATGCTGAACTGGCATGGCAGCGGAATGTCGGTGATGGAGATGAGTCACCGCGGACCTGAGTTTATCTCGATCTACCAGGAGGCAGTGCGCGACCTGCGCGAGCTGCTCAATGTCCCTGGCAATTACCGCATCCTGTTCCTGCAAGGCGGCGGACTGGCGCAAAACGCCGTCATCCCGATGAACATGATCGGCCGCAGCGCGCAACCGGCGACGATCGATTTCGTCCACACCGGCAGCTGGTCCGGCAAGTCGATCAAGGAAGCCGCGCGCTACGCAAACGTCAACGTGGCCGCATCCGCGGAAGCTGGCAAGTTCACCTCGGTGCCGCCGCAGGAGAGCTGGAAACTGTCGCGCGACGCTTCCTACCTTCATATCTGTACCAACGAGACCATCGACGGCGTCGAGTTCAATTTCGTCCCGACCGTGCAGGGCGATACGCCAATCGTCGCCGACATGTCGTCACACATCTTGTCGCGTGTGATCGACGTGTCCCAATACGGTGTCATCTTCGCCGGTGCCCAAAAGAACATTGGCCCTGCCGGCCTGACGCTGGCCATCGTGCGCGAAGACCTGGTCGGCCATGCGCTGCCGATCTGCCCGTCCGCGTTCGATTGGAAGATGGTGGCGGACGCCGACTCGATGTACAACACGCCGCCTACCTACGGCATCTATATCGCCGGACTGGTGTTCGCCTACCTGAAGCGCCAGGGCGGAGTGGCCGAGATCGAAAAGCGCAATATCGCCAAGGCCGAGCTGCTGTACGCTGCGCTCGACGCCGACGACTTTTACCAGAACAGGGTGGCGAAGGACTGCCGCTCGCGCATGAACGTGCCGTTCTACCTGCGCGACGAATCACTGAACGAAAAATTCCTGGCCGGCGCCAAAGCGCGCGGGCTGCTGCAACTGAAGGGCCACAAGTCCGTCGGCGGTATGCGGGCATCGATCTACAACGCGATGTCGATCGACGGGGTGCAATCCCTGGTCGATTATTTGAACGAGTTCGCCGGCCGCTGACGCGGCCCCAGCACGTCGTTCCCGTTTTCACGGGAACGACGGCATATAAAGACGCTACCGTAGAAATGACAGACAAACTAAAACCACTCCGCGAACAGATCGACGCCATCGACGCGCAGATACTTGACCTTCTGTCGCGCCGTGCGCGGCTCGCGCAGGACGTCGGCCACGTCAAGGCCGAGACCAACGCGCCCGTGTTTCGCCCGGAGCGCGAAGCGCAGGTGCTGCGTGGCGTCGCCGAACGCAATCCGGGCCCGCTGAAGGACCCTGAAATCCAGACCATTTTCCGCGAGATCATGTCCGCCTGCCGCTCGCTCGAACGGCGCGTCACTGTTGCCTACCTCGGCCCCGCCGGCACCTTCAGCGAGCAGGCGGTGTACCAGCAGTTCGGCCGCGCGGTCGAAGGCCTGCCGTGCGTGTCGATCGACGAAGTGTTCCGCGCCACCGAAGCCGGTACCGCCGATTTCGGCGTTGTCCCGGTCGAGAATTCATCCGAAGGCGCGATCAACCGCACGCTTGACCTGATGCTGGCCACCACCACCGTCATCAGCGGCGAGGTCGCGATCGCGGTCCAGCACAGCCTGATGACCAAGACCGGCAGCATGGACGGCGTCACCGTCGTCTGCGCCCATTCGCAGGCGCTGGCGCAGTGCCAGGCCTGGCTCAACCTGCACCATCCGAACCTTGAGCGGCGCGCGGTGGCGTCGAACGCCGAAGCTGCCGTCATGGCCAGCAAGGATCCGTCGATTGCCGCCATCGCCAGCGAAATGGCGGGCCAGCAGTACGGGCTCGCCGTCGTGGCGGGCCATATCCAGGACGACCCGCACAACCGCACCCGTTTCGCCGTCATCGGACACCTGCACACCAGTCCGTCCGGCCACGACCAGACCTCGCTGGTGCTGGCGGTGCCGAACAAGGCAGGCGCGGTGTACAACCTGCTGGCGCCATTGGCGACGCACGGCGTGTCGATGACGCGCTTCGAATCGCGCCCGGCCCGTATCGGAACCTGGGAGTACTACTTCTATGTCGACATCGAGGGCCACGAGCATGACCCTGCCGTCGCCCGCGCGCTGATTGAACTGAAAGATAATGCTGCATTTTTCAAAGTGCTGGGATCGTACCCGCTCAGCCTCTAACCACTTTTAATCGAGATTTACATGTCCAAGCATTTCGGTCCAGATTACGTACGCGCCATCGCTCCTTACCAGGCAGGCAAGCCAATCGCGGAAGTCGCGCGCGAGTTCGGCCTCGACGAGGCAAACATCGTCAAGCTCGCATCGAACGAGAATCCGTTCGGCGTGCCTGAGTCGAGCAAGAAGGCGATGGCGCAAGTCGTGGCCGACCTCGGGCGTTACCCGGATGCGAACGGCTTCGACCTGAAGGCGGCGCTGGCCAAGCGCTACGACGTGCCCGCCGACTGGATCACGCTCGGCAACGGCAGCAACGACATCCTCGAAATCGCTGCGCACGCCTTCGTGCAAAAGGGCCAGGCGGTGGTCTACTCGCAGTATTCGTTCGCAGTGTACGCATTGGCCACGCAAGGCGTCGGCGCACGCGCGATCGTCGTGCCTGCGGCCGAATACGGCCATGACCTCGATGCGATGGCAGCCGCTATCGATGCGGATACCAGGCTCGTATTCATCGCCAACCCGAACAACCCGACCGGCACCTTTATCCCGGCCGCGCAGATCGAAGCGTTCCTGAACCAGGTTCCTGAAACCGTCATCGTGGTGCTGGATGAGGCGTACAACGAGTTCCTCGCGCCCGAACACCAGTTCGAGTCCGCGCAGTGGGTGCGCAAGTATCCGAACCTGGTCGTGTCGCGCACCTTCAGCAAGGCGTACGGCCTCGCTGGCCTGCGCGTCGGCTTCGCGATTGCGCAGCCGGCAGTGACGGACCTGATGAACCGCATCCGCCAGCCATTCAACGTCAACTCGCTGGCGCAAGCCGCTGCGATTGCGGCGCTGAACGACACCGTGTTCCTGGAAGAGGGCGCGCGCAACAACGCCGCCGGCTACCAGCAGTTCGTCGAAGCGTTCGATGAACTGGGCCTCGAATACGTCCCATCGTTCGGCAACTTCGTGCTGGTGCGCGTCGGTGACGACGACGAAGCCGGTGCGCGCGTCAACCTGGCGTTGCTGAAGCAGGGCGTCATCGTGCGCCCGGTCGGCAACTACGGCCTGCCGCAATGGCTGCGCATTTCCATCGGCCTGCCGAAGGAAAACGCAGTCTTCCTCGCAGCGCTCAAGCAGGCGCTGGGCTGACGTGACGGGCAAGGTCGTCATCTTCGGCGTCGGCCTGATCGGCGGCTCGTTTGCGCGGGCGCTGAAGCGTGCCGGCGCGGCCGCGAAGATTGTCGGCGTCGGGCGTTCTCCCGAAGCGATGGCGCGCGCCCTTGAACTTGGCATCGTTGACGAAGTCGCCGCATCCCCGGCCGAAGCGATGCGCGGAGCCGATCTGGTACTGATTGCTGCGCCGGTCGCGCAGACCGGCGCGATACTCGCGTCTATCCTGCCGCACCTGGAACCGGGAACGGTCGTCACCGATGCCGGCAGCACCAAATCCGACGTTGTGCAGGCCGCGCGCGAAGCGCTGGGCGTCCGGATCGGGCAGTTCGTTCCCGGTCACCCGATCGCCGGGCGCGAAACCAACGGCCCGGATGCCGCCATTCCTGACCTCTACATCGGCAAGAAGGTCGTCCTGACGCCGCTGCCAGAAAACGCCGCCGCCGACGTCGAGCGCGTTGCCGCCGCATGGCGCGCTTGCGGGGCGCTGATCCACAAGCTGTCGCCAGCCGAGCATGACAAGGTATTCGCCGCGGTCAGCCACCTGCCGCACCTGCTGGCATACGCGCTGGTCGACGACATCGCCAACAAGCCGCACGCCAAACAGCTGTTCCAGTACGCCGCCAGCGGCTTCCGCGACTTCACCCGCATCGCCGGTTCGTCGCCAGAGATGTGGCGCGACATCAGCCTGGCCAATCGCGAAGCCCTGCTCGGTGAGCTTGACGCATATCTGGCACAATTAACCGGGCTGCGCGCCATGCTGGCCTCAAGCGACGGCGCAGCACTGGAATCGGTGTACGCCAACGCGCAGCACGCGCGCCGCGAATGGATCGAAGCCATCGAGGCCGCCGAGACCCCGGCCGACCACGACAGCGCCAAATAAACCCCAAGGAACCTGGCATGACGCAGCAGCAACAGCAACACCCGCATTTCATCGACCTCGAACCTGTCATGCACGTGGAAGGCGTCGTGCGGCTGCCAGGATCGAAGAGCATCTCGAATCGCACGCTGCTGCTGGCCGCGCTGGCGGAGGGCACCACCACCATCCACGACCTGCTGGCGTCCGACGACACCCTGGTGATGCTGGGCGCGCTGCGCTCGCTGGGCATCCGGTGGGAGCAGGTCGACGAGCGCACCCACATCGTGCATGGCGAAGGCGGCACGCTGCCGGCGCACGAAGCCGACCTGTTCATGGGTAACGCCGGCACGGCGATCCGCCCGCTGACGGCGGCACTGGCCGTGATCGGCGGCGACTACACGCTGCATGGCGTCTCGCGCATGCACGAGCGCCCGATCGGCGACCTGGTCGACGCGCTGAACGCGGTTGGCGCACAGATCGAATACACCGGCGTCGAAGGCTTCCCGCCGCTGCGCATCCGCCGCGGCCATATCCACGCGCAGCAGCGCATGAGCGTGCGCGGCGATGTGTCGAGCCAGTTCCTGACCGCGCTGCTGATGTCCGCACCGCTGATGGCAAAGGAGCACCCGGTCGTCATCGACGTCGAGGGCGAGCTCATTTCGAAGCCGTACATAGAGATCACGCTGAACCTGATGCGCCGCTTTGGCGTGACGGTGGAGCAGGACGGCTGGCAGTCCTTCACGGTAAAGCCGGGCCAGCGCTACGCCAGCCCGGGCAGCATCCACGTCGAAGGCGACGCCTCGTCGGCCTCGTACTTCCTGGCAGCTGGTGCAATCGCCGGCGGTCCGGTACGGGTCGAGGGAGTAGGGCGCGACAGCATCCAGGGCGACGTGCGCTTTGCCGATGCACTGGAAATGATGGGCGCGACAATCACCCGCGGCGACAACTGGATCGAGGCGACGTCGAACGGCGTGCTGAAAGCGATCGACGCCGACTTCAACCACATTCCCGACGCCGCCATGACCCTGGCCGTGGCCGCGCTGTACGCCGAAGGCACCACCACGCTGCGTAACATCGCCAGCTGGCGCGTCAAGGAAACCGACCGCCTTGCCGCGATGGCCACCGAGCTGCGCAAGCTGGGCGCGACGGTGGAAGAGGGCGCGGACTACATCAGCGTCACGCCGCCGGTCGAAATCCAGCCGGCCAGTATCGACACCTACGACGACCACCGCATGGCGATGTGCTTCTCGCTGGCGACGCTGGATGGCAAGGCGCGGCGCGGCGCCCGGATGCGCATCATGGATCCGAAATGCGTGGCCAAGACCTTCCCCGATTACTTCACGGCCTTCGCGGCCATCGCGCGCAACGAGCTGTTTTGACCGTTGCGCCCCGCAGCACATAACTAATAACTTACATGCCAAACTCGCACATTCCCGTCATCACAATCGACGGCCCGACCGCATCGGGCAAGGGCACGGTGGCCCACAAGGTCGCCGACAAGCTGGGCTTCCACTGCCTCGACTCCGGTTCGCTGTACCGCCTGACCGCGCTGACCGCGATCCGCCGCGGCAGCGACCTGCACGACGAGCACGCGATCGCCAAGCTGGCCGAGCACCTGCCGGTCAGCTTCGCCGGCGGCGAGATCTTGCTGGCCCACGAAAACGTCAGCCAGGCGATCCGCGCCGAGGAAGTTGGCAACATGGCATCGCAGATCGCCGCCTTGCCGACCGTGCGCCAGGCCCTGTACGCGCTGCAACTGGGCTTCCGCAAGGCGCCGGGTCTGGTGGCGGACGGGCGCGACATGGGCACCGTGATCTTCCCCAATGCTCAGCTCAAAGTGTTCCTCACCGCAAGTGTCGAAGCACGGGCACAACGCCGATATAAGCAATTGATTGACAAGGGGTTTTCTGCTAACATGGAAGACCTCCTGTCCGATTTGCAGGCGCGCGACGACCGTGACACGCACCGTGCGATCGCCCCGCTGGTACCGGCAGAAGGTGCGCATTTCCTCGATACATCCAATATGACGGCTGATCAAGCCATCGAACAGGTGCTCCAGTGGTATGCGCATTTGAAGTGACAGGCTGGATTTTCGGCCTTTAAGGTGCTCGGCTCCGGCATGTGTCGGGGACGGGTGTTGTTTTAACTCAACCCAGTTCAGGTCGCATTTGTGACGGTCCTGCTGGCTAACTCTATTAATCCTATGTCTACTGCAACAACTGAAGCAACCGGTATGGAAAGTTTCGCAGCGCTCTTCGAAGAGTCGCTGTCACGCCAGGATATGCGTTCGGGCGAAGTTATTTCCGCTGAAGTCGTTCGTCTCGACCACAACTTCGTGATCGTTAACGCCGGCCTCAAGTCCGAAGCTTTCATTCCTATCGAAGAATTCAAGAACGACCAGGGCGAACTGGAAGTTCAAGTCGGCGACTTCGTTTCCGTAGCGATTGAGTCGCTGGAAAACGGTTTCGGCGACACCATCCTGTCGCGTGACAAGGCGAAGCGCCTGGCATCGTGGCTGGCACTGGAAAAAGCGATGGAATCGGGCGAGATCGTCGTCGGTACCGTCAATGGCAAAGTCAAGGGCGGCCTGACCGTGCTGACCAACGGCATCCGCGCATTCCTGCCGGGTTCGCTGGTTGACACCCGTCCAGTCAAGGACACCACCCCATTCGAAGGCAAGACCCTCGAGTTCAAGGTTATCAAGCTGGACCGCAAGCGCAACAACGTCGTTCTGTCGCGCCGCGCCGTTATCGAAGCTTCGATGGGCGAAGAGCGCCAGAAGCTGATGGAAACCCTGAAAGAAGGCACCGTGGTTACCGGCGTCGTCAAGAACATCACCGACTACGGTGCGTTCGTTGACCTGGGCGGCATCGACGGCCTGCTGCACATCACCGACCTGGCATGGCGTCGTGTGCGTCACCCATCGGAAGTGCTGACCGTTGGCCAGGAAATCACCGCGAAAGTCCTGAAGTACGATCAGGAAAAGAACCGTGTTTCGCTGGGCGTCAAGCAGCTGGGCGACGATCCATGGACCGGTCTGTCGCGTCGCTACCCACAGGGCACCCGTCTGTTCGGCAAGGTCACCAACCTCACCGACTACGGCGCGTTCGTGGAAGTCGAGCAGGGCATCGAAGGCCTGGTACACGTCTCCGAAATGGACTGGACCAACAAGAACGTCGCTCCTAACAAGGTTGTCCAGCTGGGCGACGAAGTAGAAGTGATGGTTCTCGAGATCGACGAAGAGCGCCGCCGTATTTCGCTGGGCATGAAGCAGTGCAAAGCGAATCCATGGGACGAGTTCGGCATGACCCACAAGAAGGGCGACAAAGTCCGTGGCGCAATCAAGTCGATCACCGACTTCGGCGTGTTCATCGGCCTGGCTGGCAACATCGACGGCCTGGTACACCTGTCCGACCTGTCGTGGACCGAAGCTGGCGAAGAAGCTGTTCGCAGGTTCAAGAAGGGCGACGAACTGGAAGCAGTTGTGCTGGCAATCGACGTTGAGCGCGAGCGCGTTTCCCTGGGCGTCAAGCAGCTCGAAGGCGACCCGTTCAACAACTTCGCGGCAATGAACGACAAAGGCTCCCTGGTAACGGGTACGGTCAAGTCGGTTGAGCCAAAAGGCGCTGTCATCCAGCTGTCCGAAGAAGTTGAAGGCTACCTGCGTGCTTCCGAAATCTCGCGCGACCGCGTTGAAGATGCCGGCACCCACCTGAAAGTCGGCGACAGCGTTGAAGCACTGGTCATCAACATCGACCGCAAAGCTCGCAGCATCCAGCTGTCGATCAAAGCGAAAGACAATGTTGAAACCCAGGAAGCAATGCAGAAGATGGCATCGACCTCCGACAGCAGCGCAGCATCGGGCACCACCAGCCTGGGCGCACTGCTGAAGGCCAAGTTCGACAACAAGAACTAAGACCTTCGGGACTGCCAGATGACCAAGTCCGAGTTGATCAACCGCCTGGCTGAGCGTTACTCTCAGCTGGTGGCCAAGGATGCGGAGTATGCTGTCAAGACCATTCTCGATGCAATGACCAACGCTTTGGCGACTGGCCAGCGCATCGAGATCCGTGGTTTCGGCAGTTTTGCCCTGAACAGCAGGCCGCCACGCATTGGACGCAATCCTAAGTCCGGCGACAAGGTGATGGTTCCCGAAAAACGGGTGCCGCACTTCAAGCCAGGCAAACAATTGCGCGAGCGCGTAGACGCGATGGTCGGACAACCGATCATCGAAGATTAAGTCGTCTGGCGATACAGAAAACGGCGTCCTCGGATGCCGTTTTTTTATGGGTGAAGCATTCGTAGAGCGCAGCCCGTACCGTTATTTCATTGTTAGCATGTCGTTCCCGTGGAAACGGGAACCCATGCTGAGTTTGCTAAATTGGCTCAGCATGGATTACCGCGGGGCCGCCGAGGCGGTCGCGGGAACGACGTTTTAACTAGACGATTGCGTATCGGCAAGGCTCAATCGCCCCTGCTTATAATGGTAAGATGCCACACCCGCGAACCCTTCCATTTGGACCCCGCTGATGAAATTTGTATCCACCATTGTTGGCATTATCCTGTTCGTGCTGTTCTTCGGCTTCGCGCTGAAAAACACGCAGGAAGTCGACCTGCATTTTTTCCTGAACTATGAACTGCGCGGCCCCCTGGTGCTGATGCTGCTGGCGTTCTTCGTCGCCGGCGCCGCCCTCGGCATCCTCGCCGTCACGCCGACCGTGTTCCGCCATCGCCGCCTCAGCTCGCAGCACCAGAACACCATCGAAGCGCTGCAAAGCGTCGCGCGCACCAGCACCGTGCAACCGCAGCCGGACAGCGTCAACAACCGGCAATAAGCCAGCGGCGCCAATCAAACCAACAAAAAGAATCGCATGGAATTTGAATTCTGGATGCTTCTTGGCATCCCACTCTTCTTCAGCCTCGGGTGGATCGCCGCCCGCGTCGACATCAGGCAGCTGGTGTCCGAATCGCGCACCCTCCCGCGCGGCTACTTCAAGGGCCTGAACTTCCTGCTCAACGAGCAGCCCGACAAGGCCATCGACGCCTTCATCGAAATCGTCAAGCTCGACCCCGAGACCGCCGACATGCACTTCGCGCTCGGCAACCTGTTCCGCCGCCGCGGCGAAGTCGAACGCGCGATACGCGTGCACCAGAACCTGCTCGCCCGCCCCGACCTGCCGCTCGACCAGCAGCACCACGCCGGCTACGAGCTTGGCATGGACTACCTGAAGGCCGGCCTGCTGGACCGCGCCGAAGAGACCTTCAACGGCCTCGTGGACTCGCAGTACGGCGTGCAGGCGCAGCGCGCGCTGCTCGAAATCTACCAGCGCGAAAAAGAATGGAAGCGCGCGATCACCGCGGCCCAGGGCCTGCAGGCATCGGGCGCCGGCACGCGCCAGAAAGAGATCGCCCAGTTCTACTGCGAACTTGCGCAAGACGCGCTGGTGCACCTGCACACCGATGAAGCGATGGAGCTGCTCGACCAGGCGCTGCACTCCGATCGCACCAACGTCCGCGCCACCATCCTGATCGGCGACGTCCAGCTGGCCAAGGGCGATGTCGAAGGGGCGCTGATGACGTGGCGCCGCGTCGAACAGCAAAGCGTGCCGCACGTGGCGCTGGTCGCCACCCGCCTGATGGACGGCTACCGCAAGGTCGGGCGTCCGCAGGAAGGCGTCAACCTGCTCCGCTCCTACCTGGCCGAAGCCTCGTCGATCGACCTGATTGAAGTCGTGTTCAAGGCCGTCACCGAACTCGATGGCGCGCAGGCAGCCAAGGACCTCGTGGTCGAAGAACTGCGCCGCACGCCGACCTTGCTCGGACTCGACAAGCTGCTGGAAGCCCGCATGATGGACGCGCCGCCCGAACTCTTCGACGAACTCTCGATGGTCAAGAACCTCGTGCACGGCTACACCCAGAAGCTCGCGCGCTACCAGTGCAGCCACTGCGGCTTCAAGGCGCGCCAGTTCTACTGGCAGTGCCCGGGCTGCAGCCGCTGGGACTCGTACCCGCCGCGCCGCACCGAAGAACTCAATGTGATGAACTAAGGTTCGCAATACCACCAACAGAGGGACTGGCCGGCCGGTCCCGCTCCAGACACCAGCCACTCCGGTACCAGACAAATGATCAGTCGCCTGCTCTCCGCGGACACCTATCCGCATATCGCCACCCCCAACCTTGAAAACGTCCGCATCCTCGTGGTCGGCGACGTCATGCTGGACCGCTACTGGTTCGGTGACGTCAGCCGCATCTCGCCGGAAGCGCCGGTGCCGATCGTGCGCATCGAGAAGCGCGAAGAGCGCCTCGGCGGCGCCGCCAACGTCGCGCGCAACGCCGCCGCGCTGGGCGCCTACGCCGGCCTGCTCGGCGTGGTTGGTGCGGACGAAGCGGGCACGCAAGTAGAGACGCTGCTGCGCGACTCGCAGATTCACAGCTTCCTGCAGCGCGACGACGCGATTTCGACGATCATCAAGCTGCGCGTGATCGGCCGCCAGCAGCAGCTGCTGCGCATCGACTTCGAAGAAGCGCCGACCGACACGGTCCTGCGCGACAAGCTCACCCAGTTCAACGCGCTGCTGCCTGACTACAACGTGGTGATCCTGTCCGACTACAACAAGGGCAGTCTGGTCAACGTCGCGCAGATGGTGGCAGCGGCGCGCGCGGCTGGCAAGATCGTCATGGTCGACCCGAAAGGCGAGGACTTCACGCCGTACGCCGGCGCCAGCGTACTCACGCCGAACAAGTCGGAGCTGAAGCGCGTGGTGGGCAGCTGGTCGAGCGAAGAACAGCTGACGACCAAGGCGCAGGCGCTGCGTGAAGAACTGCGCCTCGACGCGCTGCTGCTGACGCGATCGGAAGAGGGCATGAGCCTGTACACGGCGGACGAAGTGCTGCACGTGCACGCCGACGCGCGCGAGGTGTACGACGTCTCCGGTGCCGGCGACACGGTGATCGCCACGATGGCCGCGATGCTTGGCGCCGGCATGACGATGTCCGACGCCATCATGACCGCCAACCGCGCCGGTGGCATCGTCGTCGGCAAGCTTGGCACTGCCACCGTCACCCGCGCCGAGCTCTTCGGCAACTAAGTTTCCCGGATTCGTCGTCGGGCCCAAGCGCTAAAATCGGGGTCCGTCCCCGGGGACGGACCCCGATTTTGGAACACCAATTGCGGTAGTGTCGGATCGTTGTTTTTGATCAAACGGAAAACGTCAACGGTAAGCCACGCTTGAGCCGTTAAGCGCGAGGGACCGCATCCGCTGTTCCCACTTGACTACTCACGGAGAAAATCAACATGATCAAGAAACTGATGCTTGCGGTCGCAACGCTGTGCGCTACGATGGGTTTCGCTTTCGCCCAGGTCGACGTGAACAAGGCCGATAGCGCCGCCCTCGATGGCGTCAAGGGCGTTGGCCCGGCAATGTCGAAGGCGATTCTCACCGAGCGCGAAAAAGGCGGCGAGTTCAAGGACTGGGCCGATTTCCAGAAACGCGTCAAAGGCGTCGGCGACAAGAAGGCAATGAAGCTGTCCGCAGCCGGCCTCCAGGTCAACGGCAAGCCAATGGAGGGCGCCGCCGCCAAGCCAGCCAAGACCTCGGCCAAGCCGGTGGGCAAGCCTGCCGCCGAGCCCGCAAAGATGTAAGCCTGGCCGCCTTCGGGCCGCAGGTCCGGAAAGCCCCGCAGGCCCTGCCGCGCGGGGTTTTTTTTGTCTGTATGGACAGCCGAAACGCGGCCGGCCATGAGAAGATACAGCGCTTCTACCGGACAACTGTTTTTAGAAAGAGGACCACCAATGCCCACCGTTCGTTCCGCTTCCAGCCTGATCGCAGGCGTGCTCGCCATCGCCGCCGGCGCCGCGTCGGCCGCCGCGCCAGCCGCGCCTGACGTCACCGGCCACCAGGCGCAGATCGACAAGATCGTCAGCGAGATTTCGCCCCAGCGTATCGAAGGCTATGTGCGCAAGCTGGTCAGCTTCCAGACCCGCCATACGATGTCGGAAACGGAATCGGACACGGTCGGTATCGGTGCCGCGCGCCGCTGGATCAAGGCCGAGATGGAGCGCTGCGGCGCGCAGTCGGGCGGCCGCTTGCAGGTGGCCTTCGACAGCCACGTCGCCCCGGTCTCGGCGCGCATCTCGCGTCCGACCGAAATCGTCAACGTCGTCGCGACCTTGCCGGGCAGCCAGCCGCAGTCGAAGGAGCGCATCTACGTCGTCAGCGGCCACTACGATTCGCGCAATACCGATGTGATGGACGCGAAGGGCGCGGCTCCCGGCGCCAACGACGACGCCTCCGGCACCGCCGCCGTGATGGAAATGGCCTGCGTGATGGCGCGCTACCCCTTCGACGCCACGCTGGTGTTCATGACCGTCGCCGCGGAAGAGCAGGGCCTGATCGGCGCCACCCACTGGGCCGAGCAGGCCGTGCAGAAGAAATTGAACGTGGCCGGCATGTTGACCAACGACATCATCGGCAGCTCGCGCGCGGACGATGGCCGCATCGACGACAAGCAGGTGCGCCTGTTCGCCGAGAGCATTCCAGCCACCAAGGAAATGAGCGAGACCGTGCGCGCGCTGGTCGCCACCGGCGGCGAGAACGATTCGATCTCGCGCCAGCTGGCCCGCCATGTGAAGGAAGTGGGCGAGCGCTACGTGCCTGGCTTCAAGGTGAGCATCGTCCACCGCCGCGACCGCTACCTGCGCGGCGGCGACCATATGCCGTTCCTGGCGCGCGGTTTCGCGGCGCTGCGTTTCTCCGAACCGAACGAGGATTTCGCGCACCAGCATCAGAACGTGCGCAAGGAAGGCGCGATGCAGTACGGCGACCTGCCTGAGTTCAACGACTACAACTACATCGCCCGCGTCGCGCGCGTCAATGCGGCGGCGCTCGCTTCGCTGTCGCTGGCGCCGGCCGCGCCGCAGCAGGTGCAGGTGCGCACCGACAAGCTGGATAACAATTCCACGCTGCTGTGGCTGCCGAATAGCGAGCCGGACCTGGCCGGCTACCGCATCGTATGGCGTGAAACGACTGCTTCGCAATGGCAGGGCTCGCTGTATGTTGGCAACGTGACCGAGGCAACCGTCCGCCTGTCGAAGGACAATTATTTCTTCGGCGTGCAGTCAGTCGACAAGGATGGCAACGCCAGCGTCGCCACCTACCCGGCGCCCCTGCGCTAAGCAGTAAATCCAGGGGAGGTACGTGGATGAATCCGCTACTTCCGCTGCCGCTGACCGCCCTCATACGCGGATGCGCGGCGTGCATTAGAATGGCGTTTTGTCCATCTGCAAAAGAGTTCCCATGCCTTACATGACCATCGAAGATACGATCGGCAACACCCCGCTGGTGCAGCTGGTGCGCGTTCCGGGCGCCGAAGCGCGCGAGCGCAACAACATCATCCTTGGCAAGATGGAAGGCAACAATCCGGCGGGCTCGGTCAAGGACCGCGCCGCGATGTCGATGCTGAAGCGCGCCGAGGAGCGCGGCCAGATCAAGCCGGGCGATACCTTGATTGAGGCAACCAGCGGCAACACCGGCATCGCGCTGGCGATGGCCGCTGCGATCCGCGGCTACAAGATGCTGTTGCTGATGCCCGATAACCTGTCGATCGAGCGCCGCCAGAGCATGGCCGCCTACGGCGCCCAGATCATCCTGACTCCGAAAACCGGCGGCATGGAATATGCGCGCGACATGGCCGACCAGATGCAGCGCGACGGCAAGGGCATCATCCTGGACCAGTTCGGCAATGCCGACAATCCGCGCGCGCACTACGAAACCACCGGCCCGGAAATCTGGCGCGACACCCAAGGCCGTGTCACCCACTTCGTTTCCGCGATGGGCACGACCGGCACCATCATGGGCGTGTCGCAATACCTGAAGGAGCAGAGCGAGGCGGTGCGCATCATCGGCGCCCAGCCCGAAGAGGGCTCGTCGATTCCAGGCATCCGCAAATGGCCGGAAGCCTACCTGCCGAAAATCTTCGACAAGGCACGGGTAGACCAGGTGGAAAGCGTGAGCCAGGCGGCCAGCGAACACATGGCGCGCCGGATGGCGGCGGAAGAGGGAATTTTCTGCGGGATTTCCGCGGCGGGCGCGTGCGAAATCGCGCTGCGCATTTCACAGACGGTGGAGAACGCCACCATCGTTTTCATCGTCTGCGACCGGGGCGACCGCTACCTGTCGACAGGCGTCTTCCCGGCCTAGCAAGGCCCGGCCTGACAAGGCCAGCCATGTCCCGCCACGCGGCGGGACAGCATCAACACCGACCGATCAGGACTGCTCGCCGCTCCCACCAGGGGGTGCGCCTTCTTTTGGCTTGAACTGCTTGTCGCTGATACGGAACTTGTTGCGGCGATCGCCCATCAGGTAGCGCAGGTCGCGGATCGACAGGTCGCTCACTTCGTGCATGCGAATCAGCAGCGATGCGCCGACCGGCAGGCGGTGATGGCGAATCTTCGAGATGACCGGAGGAGCAACTTCCAGTGCGCGCGACAGTGCTGCGTCGTTTTTCAGGCGCAGGTTTTCGATCAGGGTGTCCAGCAACCGGTTCGGGTTGTACTGCAGCAGTTCGTCGGAATCCGAATCGCTGTTCATATCAATGCCAACTTGGTTTGTCATGATGTTAAAAATTCCTATTGTGAGTTGTGTTGCTTATCAAACACGCGGAGCTCGCTGTAGTTGCGACTACTTCACCATATGACGACAGATTCCGTTTGAAACAACTTTTTATAAAATATACACAATTGTACAAGTTATTCCAATCTTATTCTCGCAAGCAATTAGAGCCGTTCCATATTACTTGCATATCATGTTGTCTAATCGCAACATAGCCTGAATGCAATTCTCTCACAAACTCACCAAAAAAATAATTGTTTTTCCGGAAAACTTAAGTGTAATGCAATCTGGTGGGCAGTGCAGCACATTACCAATAAGACCTGTCGCAAAGGCAACTTTGCGGGGGGTATGCTGAAATGATGACTATTCCTCTAGTGCATCGATGACAATGCTGCGCATACCCCGTGGGGGTATGCGACGCGGCACAGGCAGAACAGCGCAACACGGGGGAGTGTTGCAGTTACACTTCATTACAAATCTTTTATGCCTGTCAGGCGTCGCGCTGGCGCCGTGCCCGGACCGCCTTGCCCAGTTCAATCACCGACATTGCATAGAAGTAGCTTCGATTGTATTGAGTGATAGCAAAAAAATTATTTGTCGCCAGCCAATATTCTGTCGGTTCGGCACCGTTTTGCAGGTCAACCAGCCCGAACAGCGCCGCCGGCGGCAGGCTTGCGCTGCTGATCACGCCGGCAGCTTCCAGCTCATCCTGGCGGAACTTCGCTTCCAGGCCCTGGTTGATAAATTTTTCCCAAACATTGCTCGGCGATACGTTGGCGGCGTAGACCAGCGGTCCCGCCTGGTTGCCGTGCCAGCCGTGATTGCGCAGGAAGTTCGCGACCGAGCCGATGGCGTCGGTGCTCGAGTTGATCAGGTCGACCTTGCCGTCCTCGTCGAAATCGACCGCGTGCGCCAGGATGCTGCCCGGCATAAACTGAGGAATCCCGACGGCGCCTGCGAACGAGCCGGTCAGGCTGAGCGGGTCGAGCTTGGCTTTGCGCGCCAGCAGCAGCGTGTTTTCCAGTTCGCTGCGGAAGAACGCCATGCGCGCGTCGCGGTTCGGCGTCTCCGGATACGCGAAGGCGAGGGTGGTCAGCGTGTCGAGCACGCGGAAACGGCCGGTATTGCGGCCATAGACTGTCTCGACACCGATGATGCCGACGATGATTTCGGCCGGCACGCCAAAGCGCGCTTCGGCGCGCGCCAGCGCGGCCGCATTCTCGTTCCAGAATGTCACGCCGCCGTTCAGGCGCACCGGTTCGATGAACAGCTCGCGTACGGCCGCCCAGTTTTTCGGCTTGCCGGGCGGCGCCGGCTTGACCAGCTGGACCGCGGAGTCGACGAAGTGAAGCTGTCCGATCAGCTTGTCCAGCCACTCGCGCTCGAAGCCATGCTTGGCCACCATCTCGCCGGCGAACTGCTGCACCGCCGACCACTCGCGGAAGTTGACCTGCTCGCCGACGTGGTTCACGTTCGCGGTGCGCTTGATCGCTTCCCTGGCGGCTTTCGATGCCGCGGCCTTGGCGGCGACCTTGCGCGGCACGGGCTTTTTTGCCTTGGCCTTTTTAGCCGCGGCGGCTTTTTGCCTGTCTGTCCTGGAATGGTCCGCGGCGTGCACCGCGGGCACGCTGGCGACAGCCAGGGCTAACAGCAGGGATGACAAACGGCGCGGTACCAACAGCTGCAAAAATTTCATCGTGACTCGTTCAACAAACTCTTCAAAGTGGCGGCCAGCCGTGCGTCGGGCGCCGCGGCTGCATACTTGTAGGCGCTGTACAGCGCGAGGAAGCGCGCAACGGCGGCCTTCCTTGCGGGCGCCAGGCCGGACCCCGACACGCGCCGTGCATACGCGCTCGGACCTTCGTCCGCGGCGCGCGGCAAACCCTGTCGGCCCAGCTGCAGGCACATGGCCGAGTATAGCTCATCGATAGGGTCGCCTTGCCTGCGATGTCGCCATGCGCGTCCTATATACAACAGCGTGAGCAGAAGGACAATGCCCGCGCCGACGCGCCAGTCCGACAGCGCTGCATGCAGGTTTGACAGCAGTGCGTGCTGTCGCTGCGGCGTGTAATTCAGTATCCACTGGTTCCATTCGTTATTCAAGGCGCTCCACTGGTTGCGCAGCTGCGCCAGCAGGCTGCTCTCGCTGACGCCTTCGATCAGGCTACCCAGTCCCGCGATGCCGAACGGTTCCTGGCGCGGCAAGGCGCCGGCAAGCCCGCGCTGGACCCGTTCCGGCGCCACCGCCGCGGTCGGGTCGACCCGCTGCCAGCCGCGCCCCGCAAGCCATACCTCGGCCCACGCGTGCGCATCCGACTGGCGTACCGTCATGTAGCCGTCGACCGGATTCATCTCGCCGCCCTGGTAGCCGGTCACCACGCGCGCCGGCACACCGGCCGCGCGCATCAGGAACACGAAGGAGCTGGCGTAGTGTTCGCAAAAGCCTGCGCGGGTAGTGAACAGGAATTCGTCGACCGATTCGCGGCCCAGGCGCGGCGGCTCCAGCGTGTAAATATAGTTCTCGGACCTGAACATCTTCAGCACCGCCTCGACGCGTTTGGCCGGATCGGCGATGCGGCGCAAGGTCTCGCCCATGCGTTTGGCCTGCGGATTGAAGCCCCACGGGAGCATCAGCGACTGCACCACTTCGCCCAATTCCAGCTTCGGCTGGACGCGATAGCTGAGGTAGGAGGTTACGTGGTAGCGCACCCGCGCGTCGATCGGGCGCGCCGCGGTCAGTTCGAGTTCGGACGACACCGAGACCTGGTTGCCCGCCAGCTGGGGCACCTCGGCCGGCAGGTCGAGCGCGAACAGCCAGCGCTTGCCGCCCGGTTCGAGCGTGACCTGCTGGCGCACCGGCCGCCCGGACACCGACATCGCGATGTTCGAGGCCGATGCCTGGGCTTGCACGCGGGTCCAGGTGCGGCCGTCGAAATCGCCCAGCACCAGGCCGCGCCAGTAAAGCTGGGACGGCATCGGCGCGGGACCGTCGAATTTGACGCGGAACGCCGTTTCGCCCGACATCGCGAGGCTCGACAGGTTCCCCGGCGCCATGCTGTCGGACAGGCCGCTGCGGCCGTTCGCGGCGTCGCCCGGCATGCCCCACAGCGGGCCCTCGATCCGAGGGAACACGAAGAACAGCAGCAACGCCAGCGGCAGTCCCATGCCGAGGATCTTCGCGCCGATCAGCAGGCGCCGGCCGAACGACGGCACCGCGCCGGTAAACTGGAACGACAGCTGCGCCGTCAGCAGCGCGATCACCGACACGATCATCGCGATCGCGGTGGCGATGCTTTGCGAGTAGAAGAAGTTTGTCAGCACCAGGAAGAAACACAGGAAGATCACGACGAACAGGTCGCGCCGCGCGTGCATCTCCAGCATCTTGAAAGCCACCAGCAGCACCAGCATCGCCACGCCGGCATCGCGGCCCAGCAGCGTGTGGTAGGTGGCGTACACCGCGCCCATCGCGGCCAGCGAGACCGGCAGCAGCAGGAAGCCTGGCGGCATGCGGGTGCCGCGGAAGGTGATCGACGCGCGCCACAGCAGGGTCGCGCCGCAGGCCGCCGACACCCACAGCGGCAGGTGTGTGGCGTGCGGCGCCAGCACCAGCAGCGCCGCGCCCAGCAGGAGCAGGGTATCGGCCTTGTCGCGCGTGAGGCGCTGCGTGATGGCTGCAAGCGTTTTCAAGCAGCCTCCCCGATGCCGTGCAGGGCCAGCGCGCGCAGGCAGGCGGCGCGGTGCGCGTCGCCGCTCGACGCCGCGAACTGGTGCGCGCCGATCCGGAAGCCGTAGGGCAGGCCGCGCTGTTCGGCGTCGAGCACCCAGCGCGCCATGCGCGACAGGCGCAGTTCGACGTCCATGAAAATCGGCAGGGCGTCGAAGTCGAGCACCAGCTCCTCGTTGGCGCCGCCTTCGAAATGCTTGGTCACCAGCTGGCCGCCGAAGGCAGGATCGAGGCGGGCGATCTGGCGCCACGCCAGGTGGCGCATCGGGTCGCCCGGCTGGTAGCTGCGGATGCCGGCGAAATTGTCGTCGCCGGCATGGCCGATGCCGTCCACGCTGGCGCTGCCGCGCATCGGCAGCGGCGGCGCTTCGGTTTCAGGGAACGGCCACACCAGCACGCGCGCATCGGGCTGCCAGTAGCTCCATGCGGTAAACAGCCCAAGCGGGAAGCGTGTCGACAGGCGCACGCGCGGCGACGGGCACCAGCCGCGTTCTTCGGTCGGCATGCTGAGTCGCGCCACGGTTTCCGCGCGCGCCGCCACATCGACCGCGTGGCGCGGCGTGCCCTGCGACGCGAAATCGATCCAGATCGCGTAGCGGTCCAGGCGCGTGCGGTTGATCAGGTGCAGTTCGAAGTTGGCTTCCTCGCCGGCGAACACCGCCTGCGCGCGGCCGGCGCGCAGGCGCAGGTGCGCCAGGTTCTTATAGGTGAGGTACATGTCCGCCACCGCGCAGGTGCCGGCGAGGAAGGTCAGGCCGAAGCCGAGGCCGAGGTTGTAGTTGATCGAGCCGACCAGCAACACCAGCAGCAGTGCGAAGAAGCCCATGCCGGCGCCGGTGGGCAGAATGAATACGCGGCGCTGGCTCAGAAAAACTTCGCCCGCCTCCGTGCCTTTCATCCGGAACAGCCATTTGTCCGTCTTGCGGCGTACCAGCCCTGTCAGTGCCGCCAGCATCTTCAATCTCAGACCGGTACCGATTTCTGCAGCTGCAGCACCAGGTCGCGGCTGGCGAGCGCGGTGCCGTGGGTCGACTTGAGCGGCCGCAGGCGGTGCGCGCATACCGGCACCAGCACGGCCTGCACGTCCTCGGGGATCACGTGGTCGCGTCCCTCCAGCGCGGCCCAGGCGCGCGCCGCCTGCAGCAGCGCGATCGCGGCGCGCGGCGACAGGCCTTCGGCGAACAGCCCGTCGCGGCGCGACGCCTGCGCCAGCGCCTGGACGTAATCGACCAGCGCGGCCGACGTATGGATCTGGCGCAGCGCCTGCTGCGCGGCCGCCAGTTCGGACGGCTGCATCGCCGGCTGCAGGGTCTTGAGCATGCTGCGCCTGTCCTCGCCCATCAGCAGCGCGCGCTCGGCGGCGGCGTCCGGATAGCCCAGCGACAGGCACATCAAAAAACGGTCCAGCTGCGATTCGGGCAGCGGGAAGGTGCCGACCTGGTGGGTCGGGTTCTGGGTGGCGATCACGAAGAAGGGTTCGGGCAGGGCGCGCGTGACGCCGTCCGCCGTGACCTGGCGTTCTTCCATCGCTTCGAGCAGGCCCGATTGGGTCTTCGGCGTGGCGCGATTGATCTCGTCGGCCAGCAGCACCTGGGTAAAGATCGGGCCGGCGTGGAACACGAAGCCGTTCTTTTCGCGCTCGTACACCGAGATGCCGGACACGTCGGCCGGCAGCAGGTCGCTGGTGAACTGGACCCGGTTGAAGCGCAGGCCGAGCGAGATGGCCAGCGCGTGCGCCAGCGTGGTCTTGCCGACGCCGGGCACGTCCTCGACCAGCAGGTGGCCGCCGGCCAGCAGGCAGGTCAGGGCCTGCCGTACCTGCCGGTCCTTGCCGACGATAACTGTGCCAACCTGGCGCGCAACGGCGTGCAATTTTTCAAACATGTGCATCCCTGTGTAGCGTAAAGACAGCCGCTGGCGTGTTAGATTAGCGCCATCGAGCCACTTAATCATCCGTCATTCGTTTCGTCGATTCTATGCGAGAACGGCAGAGCCGTGCGGGATTGATGACAGCGCCACAGAAGCGGAGAACATGAGTACAGCAATTTACAGCCACATCGACTGCCGCATGCACGAGATGGGCGAATGGCATCCCGAATCGCCCGCGCGCCTGCAGGCGATCGAGGACCAGCTGATCCTGGCGCGCATCGACGGCCTGGTCGAGCGCCGCGAAGCGCCGCTGGCCGAGCTGCCGATCATCGCCCGCAACCACTCGCTTGACGCCATCGCGCGGGTGCGCGACAACGTGCCGGCCGAGCCAGGCGAGTACTACCCGCTCGATAACGACACCATGCTCAACTCGTGGAGCTACAAGGCCGCGCTGCGCGCCGCCGGCGCCGCGGTCGCCGCCACCGATGCGGTCATCGCCGGCAGCATCGACAACGCCTTCTGCTCGATCCGCCCGCCGGGCCATCACGCGCGTCCCGGCGAAGCGATGGGCTTCTGCCTGTTCAACAACGTGGCCATCGCCGCGCGCCACGCGATGGAATCGCATGGCCTCAAGCGCGTCGCCATCGTCGACTTCGACGTCCATCACGGCAACGGCACCGCCGAATCCTTCCGCGACGACCCGCGCGTGCTGATGGCCAGCTTCTTCCAGCATCCGTTCTACCCTTACAGCGAACCGGAACCGGTCAGCGCCACCCACGTCAACATCCCCGTGCCCGCATACAGCAAGGGCGACGTCGTGCGCCAGCTGGTGCTCGAACACTGGCTGCCCGCGCTGCACGCGCACCGCCCCGAAATGATCTTTATCTCGGCCGGCTTCGACGCCCACCGCGACGACGACATCGGCCAGATGGGACTGGTCGAGGCCGACTACGCCTGGATCACCCAGCAGCTGATGGCGGTCGCCCGCGAACATGCGCAGGGGCGCATCGTCAGCTGCCTCGAAGGCGGCTACAACCTGTCGGCGCTCGCCCGCAGCGTCGTCGCCCACATCAAGGTGCTTGCCGAGCTCGACTGATTTTGGGGTTTTGTCTCCATAAACTCACAGTTGCGGCTTTCTCAACCGTGCGGATTGACATGCATATATCCGCTCGGTAAATTCATTGCTGAACGGCAGCACGCTCGTTCTATTTCCATTCTTCCCGCCTAGCCGTCTCACCCGATTGTTTCGTCCGTTGTCCCATACAAGGAGAAATAAATGAGTCGATTCACGCGCATTTTCGTCACGCTCTTCGTCCTCGCGCTGACCGCCGCATCCAGCCTGGCCAGCGCCGCCAACTACACGCTCTGGATCAACGGGCGCACCGGCGGCGGCGTGGTCGGCAATTACAACAGCTTTACCTATTGGGGGCCGGGCACGACGGCTGCGGGCGTGAACAAGAAATCGGTGAACTGGGACGGCTACAACAGCATCTCCTCGCAGAACGGCAAGATCCGCGACGCGCTCGACTGCTTCTGCACCGGCGCCAACTGGTGCTACGTCGCCACCCACAGCGCGGGCGACCTGATGATGGGCTACACGCTGGCCAACTATGGCAGCTCGGCGCGCCTGAAGAAGAACGCGACGCCGAATACGGCTGGCGTGTGCGGCAATTCGGACGGCAGCGCGCAGACCGGCTGGAATATTAAATGGGTGCGCGCCGCCTCCGGTGCGGGCGGCGGCTCCGAGCTGTCCGACGCCGGCTCGTGGACCACCTCCGAGCCGCTGGTCAAGGACCTGAAGACCACCACCGCGCGCGCCATGTACAACCACAATGCGACCGCCAACGTCTGGTTCTACATGTACGCCGGCGCCAAGGGCACGGCCTACTCGGGCATCCTGCCGGGCCAGGACGACGAGGCCGTGGCCTACCACAGCACCGGCGGCGTGGCCGGCAGTTCGGGCGGCTCCTACTGCAACCCAAGCGACTGGTTCTGCAACGACCTGTCGCTCGGCACGGCCGCAAATGAAGGCGGCAATGCGAAGTGGAGCTACCACTCGGTCTCGTTCAGGGACGATAACGAGAGCTACAACCACTACGCCAACGGCAACTGGGGCGGCATTGTCGGCGTAGTACGCACCGCGGTGGTCAATAGTGCCTACTAAGCGTCCAAAGCTGGCGCTGGCGGCAGCCGGCGTCGCCATCGTGGCGGCGCTGGCCATTCTCTTCTGGCCCGAGGCAGGGAGGGGCGCGGCGGCAAGCAGCGGCGCCGCGCCGGTGCGTACCGCCGCCGCCGTGCAGTCGTCCGGCGCGCCGGTCGGCTTGCCGGGGTTGCCCGCCGGCGCCGGGCAAGAGGAGCGCGCGCGCCTGCTGGCCGAGCAGTACCGGAACGCCGACCAGGCGTATTGCAGCTACCACGCCAGCACAAAGTACCCGGTGTCCTCGCGCCCGATCGCCGAGCATCCGGACCAGGTCTATCCGAACCAGCCGGTGGTCGAAATCCAGCCGATGCGCGGCGAGGGAGGCCGCGGCGCCGATCCGAACGTGCTGGTCCAGACCTCGCAGTCGCGCGTGTTCATGGTGGCCGGCGAAGCGGTGGCGTTCTCGCTGCGCGCCGTCAACGCACAAGGTGGCGCCTTGCCGCTGGTGGTCACGCGCGCGGTTGCGGGCGGCATGACGTTTGGCGCCAGCCGGCCCGCCGCGCAGGTATCGCTGCCGTTTGCCGACGATGGCGCCGGCGCCGATCCGGTCGGCGGCGACAGCCATTTCGCCGCGTTGCTGGCGCCGGCGCAAACCTCGCTCGCCCAGTTCAACGGCACCATCCGCACCGAGGTGCGCTATACCGTCAACGGCCGCGCGGGTGTCGCGCTGTTCGACGTGAACTACAGTCCCGAAGTGCCGGCCACCTGGGCCGGCCAGGCGCGCGAAGTGATCGAGGACGGCTCGCTGTCGTACGTTTTGAAAGCCGATGTGCGCCAGGCCGGGCGCTACATCGTGACCGGCCGCGTCGACGACGCGAAGGGCAAGCCGTTCGCGCTGGCGACCTTCAACGACGTGCTGCGCGCCGGCCCCAACGACATCAGGCTGACGGTGTTCGGCAAGCTCCTGCATGACAAGGCGCCGGCCATGCCGCTGACCCTGCGCGACGTCGACGGCTACCTGCTGAAGGAAAACGTCGACCCGGACCGCGCCTTGATGCCGCGCCTCGCGGGCAGGGTGGTAGCGGGCAAGCCGCATCCGCTGCGCAGCTTCTCGGATACCGAATATGCGGGCGAGGAGCGTACCCGCCACCTGGCCGAATTCGCGAACGACGCCAGCCGGGCGAAAGACGCGCTGGCAGCCTTCGATCCCGCGCGGCCGCTTCCGGCCAGCCAGTGCGACGCCAGTGCCGTAAAATAGCGGTTCTACAGAGGATTTTGAAAGCGCAGCATGTCGATACAATGGTACCCGGGCCACATGAACGCCGCCCGCAAGAAGGCGGCGGAGCAGATGGAGAACACCGACCTGGTGATCGAAGTGCTGGACGCGCGCCTGCCAGAGGCGAGCTGCAACCCGATGGTCGAGGAACTGCGGCTGTTCCGCCAGCGCCCCTGCCTGAAGATCCTCAACAAGGTCGACCTGGCCGACCCGGAAGCGACCAGGGCCTGGAGCGCCTTCTACGACGCCCAGGAAGGCGTGACCGCGTATCCGATGACCACCAAGAAGCCGGCCGACGTGGCGCGCATCCCGGACCTGTGCCAGTCGCTGGCGCCGCACCGCGGCGTGCCGACCAAGCCGCTGCGCATCATGATCATGGGGATCCCGAACGTCGGCAAATCGACCCTGATGAACGCGCTGCTGAAGAAAAAGGTCGCCAAGGTGGGCGACGAGCCGGCCGTCACCAAGATGCAGCAGAAGCTCTACCTCGGCAAGAACACCATCCTGGTCGACACGCCCGGCATGCTGTGGCCGAAAATCGCGATGGCCAGCGACGGCCTGATGCTGGCGGCCAGCCATGCGATCGGTTCGAACGCGCTGATCGAGGAAGAGGTGGCCGTGTTCCTGGCCGAGGTGCTGCTGGAACGCTATCCGCATTTGCTGACCGCGCGTTATGGCTTCAAGCTCGAAGGCATCGACGCGATTGGCGTGGTCGAAGGCGTGGCCGCGCGCCGCGGCTTCCGCCAGAAGGGCGGCGACCTCGATTTCGAGAAGGCCGCGCACACCTTCCTGCAGGATTACCGCAGCGGGGCGCTGGGGCGCATCAGCCTCGAGACGCCGGAAACCCGCGCTGCCCGCCTGATGCAGCATGACGCGGAAATGGCGGCGAAGGCGGCCAGGGCCGCTGCCGCCGCCGCCGAAAAAGCCGAGCGCAACGCCCGCGGCAAGCGCGGGTCTTGATTCGTCCGAAAGGACCTTACTTCAGGTCGCGCCACCATGACGTGCCGGCATGCGGCCGCGTGAGGTCGAGCGGCTCGCCCATTTCGGGCGTCGTCAATGCCACGCCAGCCGTTGCCGCCAACGCGGCGATCCGGTCGAACGGTTCCTGCCATGGATGGAGGCCCAGGTCGAACGTTCCATTATGGACCGGCAGCAGCCAGGCTGCGCCCAGGTCGAGGAACGCCTGCATCGTCTCTTCCGGCTGCATGTGGACGTCCGGCCACTGCTCGTCATACGCACCCGTTTCCAACAAGGCCACGTCGAAGGGCCCATATTTGGCGCCAATCTCCTTGAAGCCGTCAAAGTAACCGGTATCGCCACTGAAGAAGATCTTCAGGTCGTCGTGCTGGATCACCCAGGAAGCCCACAGGGTCGCGTTGCCATCGTTGATGCCGCGTCCGGAGAAATGCTGCGCGGGCGTGGCCACAAAGCGCACCGCGCCGAACTCGGCGCCCTCCCACCAGTCGAACTGGCGCACCTTCGCGGGATCGACGCCCCAGTCGAGCAGGATATCGCCCACGCCCAGGGGCGTCAGGAAGTACGAGGTCTTGGCGGCAAGCGCCATGATTGCCGCACGGTCGAGATGGTCGTAGTGGTCATGGGACAAAATGACGGCCTTGATCGGTGGCAGGTCATCGATGTCAAGCGGCGGCGCATGGAAGCGCGCAGGGCCGGCCCACTGTACCGGCGAGGCGCGTTGCGAGAAGACCGGATCGGTCAGGTAAAACTCTCCGGCCAGTTTGAACAGCATGGTCGAATGGCCCAGGCGATAGAGCGTATTGTCCGGCGCTGCAAGAAGCGCGCTCGTGCTCAGGGGACGTTCGGGAACGGCCTGGAGCGGCGCGGTACCGGCAGGCTTATTGAAAAAGAAGGTCCAGGCAAGGCGCACCATGTCGCCGGTACTTTGTTTGTGCATGGGTACCGGGTTATTTAAAGCGAAGATCGTGGAAGCGCAGCAGGCGGGAGTGGTGAACAAGACGATCCCTGCCGAGCATCTCCTGTCACTCGTGCTGCGCCTGAGCACCGTTCAGCTCGACTACTGCAATCTCGACAAGCGGGGCAGTACAGAACTGCGCGCCTCGATGATGGAAGCCGTGCGCCGGGTGGTGGCGCCGTAGACGGTGACGAACCCGCTACGGTTGCCGCGCCTGTCCGAAGCGAAAGCTCGACACCGCCAGGCTGCCGAAGAATTCATCCTCGTGGTACACGCAGGCCGCCGCTTCATGCTCGGCCGCGCCATACGCGACCAATAGCGGCATCAGGTGTTCCTCGCGCGGATGCGCCATGCGCGCGTACGGCGCCTGGTCCCAGTGCAGCAGCGCGCCGGTGCGCTCGGACGGCGCCAGCTCCAGCAAGGCAAAGCGCAGCCAGTCGTCGAACTTGTGCGACGCCAGCCGTCCGCCCGGGCCGAACTGGTGCAGGTTGTGATAACTCAGCCCGCTCCCGATAATCAACACGCCTTCGCCGCGCAAGGGCGCCAGCGCGCGCCCCGCATCCACATGCGCCTGCGGGTTGAAGCCATGGCGCAGCGACAGCTGCACCACCGGCACGTCCGCCTGCGGATAGACCGGGTACAGCATGCTGAAGGTGCCGTGGTCGAAGCCGCGGTTCGGATCGAGTCCGGCGTTGAACCCGGCCTGCGCCAGCAGGATCGCGGCGCGCGCGGCCAGCTGCGGCGCGCCGGGCGCCGGATATTTGACCTGGTAAGTATGGGACGGGAAGCCGCCGTAGTCGTAGATCATTCCGGGCGCGGCGCTTGACGACAGCGTGAACTCGCGCTCTTCCCAGTGGCCCGACACCACCAGCACGGCGTTGGGACGAACGCCGACCTGGCGCGGGATGTCGGCCAGCGACGCTTCCAGCACGTCGTAGGTCGAGCCATACTGCTCCTTCATGAACGGCCACGGGCCGCCGCCATGCGACAGGAAATAGGTGGGTAGCGCGTCTTCCATGCGTCCTCCGTTGCCAAAGACCTCGATGCCGATTCTGGCACAACGGGCCTTGCGCTTATAATATCGGTGTTTTGGTGCCCGCCGGCGTAGTCACGCCGGCAGTTAAACGGGAAACACGACGCTGCTGCGCAAACGCCGGCGGCCAACGTGTGCTGCCCCCGCAACGGTAAACAAGCGTCGCCGCATGCCGGCGACTGGCCGCCCCGAACACCACTGTGCCCCGGCATAGGAAGGTGGGGCGGTCTGTCTTGCGAGCCCGGATACCGGCCAGGACAGGTGGAAGCGCGTGCCGAACGCCCGCGCCTTCCGTTGAATCCGGCTTGCGGGGACGCAGGCCGGATGCTCACATTCGAAAAAAAGCACCATGAACATTCACGCAGCATTTTGCCGCGCACCGGCCGCCAGGCCGCTTGCGCTCGCCCTCGCACTTTCCGCCTGCTTTACCGTTTCCGCCAACGCCCAGCAAACCATGCCATCGGTCGTCGTGACCGGCGCGCGCTTTGCCAGCGACCCGTCGCTGTACCCGATCGCCGCCACCGTCATCGACGCCGGCCAGATCCGCCGCGCCGGCGTCACCGACGTCAACCAGGCGATCCGCAAGCTCGGCGGCGTCTACGGCCGCCAGAGCCTGGACGGCTCGCCCGACTTCAGCCTCGACCTGCGCGGCTTCGGCTCCAACAGCAGCCAGAATATGGTCGTCGTGCTCGACGGCGTGCGCATGTCGGAAAATGAACTGAGCGGACCGATCCTGTCGACCATCCCGATCGACACGGTCGAACGCATCGAGATCGTGCGCGGCGGCGCCAGCGTGCTGTATGGCGACGGCGCCACCGGCGGCGTGATCCAGATCGTCACCAAGCGCGCGGCGAAGAACGAAGGCCGCGGCATGCTGAGCCTCGAAGCGGGGCAGTTCGGCCTGCGCGAAGTGCGCGCCAGCGCCGCCCGCAGCTGGGATGCATTCGCGCTCGACGCCTCGATCAGCGACCTCGAGACCGACAACTACCGCGACCACAACCGCTTCGACAACCGCAGCTTCAGCGGCGGCCTGCAATGGACGACGGAGGCCGGCCGTGTCGCCGTGCGCGTCGACAGCGCGCGCCAGGATGCCGAGTTCCCGGGCTCCCTCAGCCTGCTGCAGTTCGAAACCAACCCTGAGATGGCCAGCACGCCGCGCGACTTCGGCGGACTCGAATCCGACCGCGTGACGGCGCTGTTCGAGCACCGTATCGGTTCGACCGACTTCGCCGCCGAACTGTCGCACCGCGAAAAGACCGTGTCGGCCACCTATTACTTCACCTTCGGCGGCATCACCAGTCCGTCGGCCGCCACCTACGACAGCCGCCAGACCCAGTTCTCGCCGCGCCTGCGCCACCTGACGCAGTTCGACGGCAAGCTGAATGAATTCGTGGCCGGCATCGACCTGATCCGCTGGACCCGCGCAACCGAATCCGGGTTCTCGGCAGCCGACGCCACGCAGGATTCGAAGGCGCTGTACCTGCGCGACGAAATCCGCTGGAATGCCGCCCACAACAGCCGCCTGGCACTGGGCGTGCGGCGCGAATCGTTCGACAAGGAGACCGTCGATGCGCTGGCGTTCCCGGCGCTCGACGAGCGCGTCAAGCAGTCGCAGACCGCATGGGAAGTGCAGGCCAGCCAGGACGTGGCGCCGCTGCTGAAGGTGTACGCCAAGGCAGGCCGCAGCTACCGCATGCCTAACTCGGACGAGAACGCGTTCCGTTCCGGCCCGTCGCCATTGAGGGCGCAAACCTCGCGCGACCTCGAACTGGGCGCGGCGTTCGGCCCTGCCGATCACCAGGTCGGCGCGCGCGTGTTCCGCCACAAGATCGAAGACGAGATATTCTACGACCCGACCATCAACTTCGGCGTCAACACCAACCTCGATCCGACCCGCCGCCAGGGCGTGGAACTCGACGCCAAAGCGCGCATCGCCGCCGACTGGCGCCTGACCGCGAGCCTGCAGCACGTGAAGGCGGAGTTCACCGACGGCCCCAACGCCGGCCGCGAAATGGTGCTGGTGCCCGAGAACGTGGTGTCCGCGCGCCTGTCGTGGGCGCCGGCCGGCGGCCATAGCGCCGATGTCGGCGTGCAGTGGGTCGACAGCCAGCGCTTCGGCAACGACTTCACCAACAACTGCGGCGCGCGCATCCCGGCCTATACCACCGTGGACGCACGCTACGCCCGCAAGGTCGGGCAGTGGGAGTTCGCGCTGGCGGGGCTGAACCTGGGCGACAAGCAGTACTACAGCAACGCCTTCATCTGCCGCGGTGGCATCTACCCGGCCGATGGCCGCCAGTTGCGGGTCTCCGCCCGCTACGACTTCTAAGGCTGCCGCATGATCCACACTGCGACCCGCTACCGCACCTTGCTCGCGCTGCTGTCGTCGGCAGCGCTGCTGGTGCTGCTCGGGTCCGGCATGGTCGGCTCGGTCGGCATTCCGCTGGCCGAGCTGCCGGCGGCGCTGGCCGGGGAGGGCGGCATGGCGTCGACGCTGCTCGACCTGCGCCTTGGACGCGCCTGTGCCGCATTCGCCACCGGCGCCGCGCTGGCGCTGGCCGGCGTGATGATGCAGGCGCTGCTGCGCAACCCGCTGGCCGATCCCTACGTGCTGGGCATCTCCAGCGGCGCTGCGGTCGGCGCGCTGGCGGCGCTGCTGGGCGGGGCCGCATTGTGGATGGTGGACCTCGGCGCGCTGGCCGGCGCGGTCGGCGTATCGGCCGTGCTGTACCTGCTGGCGCGGCGCGACCTCGGCGGCGGCGCCTTGCGCGACGCGCCCGCCGACCCCAATACCTTGCTGCTGACCGGCGTCATCCTCGCCGCGGCATGCATGGCGCTGGTCACCCTGATGCTGTCCATCGCACCGGAATCGCGGCTGCGCGGCATGGTGTTCTGGATGGTCGGCGACCTGTCCGGAGCAGGGTGGCGCGTGCTGCCCTGGCTGATCCTGGCAGGCGCCTTGCTGTTCGCGCTGCGCAGCGCGCGCCAGCTCAACGTGATGGCGCTGCACGCGGACGCCGCCGCCACCCTCGGCGTCGATGTCGGCCGGCTGCGCCGCTCGCTGTTTATTTGTTCCGGCATCCTGACTGCGAGCGCGGTGACGACCGCCGGCAGCATCGGCTTCGTCGGCCTGATCGTGCCACACGCCTGCCGCCACGCGTTCGGGCCCGATCACCGCGTGCTGCTGCCCGCCGCGGCAATTACCGGCGGCGCCTTCCTGGTGCTGGCCGATACCCTGGCGCGCACCGTGCTCGCACCGCAGCAGCTGCCGGTCGGCGTGCTGACGTCGCTGATCGGCGTGCCGGTGTTCCTGTTCCAGCTGCACCAGCTGAAGTTGCGCCGGCCATGATCGAAACTTTCTCCCTTACCCTGCGCGCCGGTGAGCGCACCCTGGTCGACGCGCTGTCGTGGAAGGCGTCGCCCGGCCAGCTGTGGTGCATCATTGGCCGCAACGGCGCCGGCAAGAGCACCTTGCTGCGCACCCTGGCGGGCCTGCGCACGCCGGACGGCGGCCGCGCCGCGATCGCCGGGCGCACGCTGGACGGACGCGACGCCGCCGCGCTGGCGCGCGAGCGCTCGTTCCTGGCGCAGTCGCGCAACGACGCCTTTGCCTACCGCGTCATCGAGACGGTCCTGATGGCGCGCCATCCCTACCACGCCGACCGCTACTGGGAAGGCAGCGACGATCACTTCGCGGCGCAGCAGGCGCTGGAGGCGCTCGATGTGCTGCACCTGGCCCAGCGCGACGTGCGCACCTTGTCCGGCGGCGAACGCCAGCGGGTGGCGATTGCCGCGCTGTTGGCGCAGGACACGCCGCTGATGCTGCTGGACGAACCGGCCAACGCGCTCGACCTGGCCCACCAGGTGTCCGCGATGCGGCTGCTCGCGCGCCTGTGCCGCGAACAGCGCAAGACCGTGGTAATGGTCGGCCATGACCTGAACCTCGCGCACAGCGTGGCCACCAACGCGTTGCTGCTGATGGGCGACGGCGGCTGGCTGGCAGGCAGCGCCGAGGAAGTGATGCAGCCGCCGACACTCGGCCGCTGCCTCGGCCATCCGATCGACATGCTCAGGCACGGCGGCCGGACAGTGTTCATCGCCGGCGACGCAACTGCCATTTGAGACCGACATGAACAACACATTCAAGATTATCCTGCTCTCAATCGCGGCATTGTCGCCCGCGGCCCGCGCGGCTATCAGCGTCGTCGACGACGCCGGCAACCGCGTCACCTTGCAGCAGCCGGCGCGGCGCATCATCTCGATGTCGCCGCATGTGACCGAGCTGCTGTTCGCCGCCGGTGGCGGCAACCGCATCGTCGGCGCGATGAACTTCAGCGACTACCCGGAGGCGGCCAAGCGCATCCCCCTGGTCGGCAGCAACAGCCAGATCGACATGGAGCGCGCGGTGGCGCTCAAGCCCGACCTGCTGATCGTCTGGCAAAGCGGGAATACGGCGCGCCAGCTGGAGCAGCTGCGCAGCCTGGGCATACCGGTGTTCTTCAGCGAACCGCGCAAGCTCGACGACGTGGCGACCAGCCTGGCGCGCTTCGGCCAGCTGCTCGGCACCGAGGCGACTGCGCAGAAGGCCGCCGCCACCTACCGCGCCCAGGTCGCCGCGCTGGCCGCGCGCCACAGCAAGCGCCCGACCGTGCGGGTGTTCTACCAGATCTGGGACAAGCCGGTCTACACGCTCAGCGGCGACCATATCGTCAGCGACGCCATCCGCCTGTGCGGCGGCGAGAACATCTTCGCGGGCCTGAAGGTGAAGGCGCCGTCAGTCAGCATCGAAGCAGTCATGCAGGCGAATCCGGAAGCCATCGTCGGCGACCAGCAGCACGGTCCGGACGACGCCGGCATCACGATCTGGAAGCCGTACAAGGCCATGACGGCGGTCGCGCGCGACAACCTGTTCACCTTGAACAGCGAGCTGCTCACGCGCGCCGGGCCGCGCCTCCCGGCTGGCGTGGCGCAGCTGTGCGACCGGCTCGAATCGGCGCGCCAGCGGCGTCCGAAATGAGCGCTGTAATGACAGCCTTGCCCCGCGTTACAGAGGTAAGCAAATGCAATAACCGGGGCGGATCACTGCTTTGCGGGCAAAAAAGTGGTAACCTCCGCTTCGTTGCTTAACTACACTACGAAGGATAATTATGCGTTCCCTGCGTTTTGCCCTTGCCGCCGCGAGCCTGATCGCCAGCACGGCCTTTGCTTCGCCAACCGCGCCGACCAACGGTGTCGAATACATCACGCTGGCCCAGCCGCAGCCCGCGCAAACCGTTGGCAAGAAAGTGGAAGTCATCGAATTCTTCATGTACCACTGCCCGGCCTGTAACGCGCTCGAGCCGACCCTGGCCGCGTGGGTGAAAAAGCAGGGCGACAATATCAACTTCAAGCGCGTGCACATGCCGTTGCAGGGCGCGAACGATCCTGAAGCGCACCTGTACCTGACGCTCGAAGCGATGGGCAAGCTCGAAGAGATGCATCCGAAGGTGTTCCGCGCCTTCCACGTCGAGCGCCAGCGCCTGAACCGCGACGACGCGATCATCGAGTGGGTTGCCAAGAACGGCGTCGACAAGGCCAAGTTCCTCGAATACTGGAACTCGTTCGGCGTGCTGTCGAAGCTGCGCCGCACCCAGCAGGTGCTGGGCGCCTACAAGGTCGATTCGGTACCGACGCTGATCGTCGACGGCCGCTACATGACCTCGCCATCGGTGGTCGGCGCGGCGGTCAAGGGCGCGACCAACGCCAACGTGGCCCAGTCGACGCTGCAAGTGGTCGATGCGCTGGTCGCCAAGGTGCAGAAGGACAAGGGCCTGGTGCCAGCGGCGAAGAAGTAAGCCGTACCATCCTGTGAAGACTCCGCCGCGGCGGAGTTTTTTTTGCCCGTCGGCGGCGTGACTGGAATAAGTGGCCGCGATTGATTAGAATGAAGCGTCTGGCGCCCCCTGGCGGCAACAAGAAAAGGCGACCGAAATGAGCAAAGCAGAAGAAAAACTATTAAAGATTTACGACGGCTCGCGGCCGGACGAGGAAGGCCTGTTCGAGATCCGCTACATCAACCAGCTGGCGTGGACGCTGGTGGTGGTCTTTGCCGGTGTCGTGATCTGGATGTCGATCGCACTGATCAACGCCGAAAACCAGCGCAACGCGCTGATGACAAAGCAGTGCGCCGACCCGGTGTTCAAGGGCGAGGTCGACCGCAAATGCCTGGAGATCGTGGCCTCGCGCGAGCACTGGTGGCAGCACCTGTGGTACGGCGTGACGCACTTGCGTCCCGACGAAGTAAAGTAACCACCAACTCCGCTGCGGCGGAGTTTTTTTATGCTTGCGCGGCCGGCAGCGTGATGACGAAGCGCGCGCCGCCCAGCGGCGACTCGGCCACCGCGATGGTGCCGCCGTGCAGCGTGACGGCCTTCTGCGCGATCGACAATCCCAGGCCGAAGCCGCCGGTGGCGCGGTCGCGGCTGCGGTCGAGCCGATAGAAGGGCTCGAAGATCTTTTCGCGCTCTTCCGCTGGAATGCCGGGGCCGTCGTCATCGACCACGATCTCGATGCTGCCGTCGGCGAGGCGGCGCGCGCCAAGTTCCACCCGGCCCTGCGCGTACTTCTGCGCATTGCGCATCACGTTGCCGATCGCCCGCGCCAGCAGCCGGCGGTCGGCCGTCGCCTCGCCGAGGCCGACCAGTGGCCCGAACGACGGGACCGGGCCGGCCGGGTCGAGCGCATCGCGGCAGCCGGCCAAAGCCGCTGCGAGGTCGAAGGTTTCCAGCTGCAGCGCCTGCGGGCTGTCGAGCCGGGTCATGCTGAGCAGTTCGCCGACCAGCGCGTTCAGTTCCTGCAGGTCGCCTTCCATCGCGGCGATACGGCCTTCCAGCGCCGGGTCGCCGGCGGCGCCGCGCAGCAGTTCAAGCGCGAACTCCAGCCGCGCGATCGGCGTACGCAGTTCATGCGAGACCGAGTGCACCAGGTTGCGCTGGGCGTCCAGCAGCCCCTCGATGCGGGCCGCCATGTGGTCGATCCGTTCGGCCAGCGGATAGATGCTGGCGCTGGGCCGCATGTGCGCGCGCGCCGACAGGTCGCCGGCGCCGAAGTCGTCCGCCACCTTCGACAGCGCCTGCAAGCCGTTCCAGTGCGAGCGCGACCACATCGCGATCGGAATCAGCAGGGCCAGCGCGACGATCACATAACGCACCGCCTCCATCTCGAGCGCCAGCCCGACGTCGATCGGCAGGTCCTGCGCATGGATCACGTCGGCTTCGCTGCCGATGTACTTGTGGCCGGTCAGGTCGACGCGCCGGTAGAACGCCTTGGTGTCGGCGTCCAGCACGACGGCGCCGCTGTCGAGGGCGCCCAGCTGGGCGGCGTCGAGGCGCGAGCGCGCCTGGGTCAGCGGAATCAGGTCGAGTTTGACGCCCGACACCTCGCGCACCTTGTTCAGGCGTTCCAGCCATTCATCGGTGGGGGCTTTGTCGACGTACTGCTCAAGCAAAAAGATCTGGGCGGCGGCCTGGCGGCGCGCGATATCGTCGAGCGGATCGCCGAACAGGCGGCTCATCGCGAAGTAGATGACGAAGGTGGCGGCGGTGATCGACAGCATCACCAGCATGAAGAAACGGAAGAAAATGCGGTTCACAGCCGCCGGCTCCTGTACTGCCCGATATCCCTGGCGTTGAACAAACTTGCCGAAAACATAGTTTTTCTCCCTGAAGCGCATTGTATAAGAGCAGCGCGTTCCGTGGGGAATTACAAATCCACGACAATTGCCTTACATGTCACGGGTGAATGGAAACCCGCCAGTGCCTAAGATAGGCACATGGATTTTCCGTTTGCCCACTGATACGACAAGTGTCGTGGGCTTTTTTTATTCTTGTTCAGTCTGGGCGTAATAAGCGCTGGCCGGTGTGAGGGGAGCGTTGGTAGCATGAGGATTCTGGAGCGTATGATTGGCGCGGTGCCGCTGGCCGGCGTCGTGTTGCTGTCGAGCTGCGGAGGCGGGGGCGATGGCGCCCGCCTGCCAGACCGGCAAGCCAGTCCAGCAGTCATCGTGGGTCAACCGGCTCCATCCGCCAGCACCATCCCGGCTGAACTGTTCTTCACGCGCGCCCGCGAGGAAGTCTGCGCCAATACGCGCAACCGCCTGTTCGTGATCGACGGCAAGCAGGTATTCTGGGACCGCGCCGGCACCTGCGCCGACAATTCCTACGCCCAGCGCCTGTATGGCGCCACGCCTGACGCATTGCTGTGCGAAGCGGGCGACTCCATCATGGGGCCGCGCATCAGCTGCAGCGACGTGGGCGCGCGCGCCATGTTCGACACCATCCTGAAAAACCTCGGCAGCGCTGACCTCGGCCTCGGCAGCGCCCACACGGTTGAATTGCTGAGTTTCCAGCCGGAAAAGCGCGAACCGGTGGCCTTCACGCAAGTGGCCGAGGACGCCTTCTCCGGCGTGCATGAGGCAAAGACGGTCGTGGTTCGCGACGAAGCCGCCTGGTCCAGCCTGTGGGCCGCGCACAGCAACGGCCGCAGCCCGGCGCCGGAGAGGCCGCGCGTCGATTTCGGCAGCAAGATGCTGGTGGCGGTGTTCGGCGGGCAGGGCGGCAATGGGTGCCGCCAGGTGCGCATCGACAAGGTGATGGCAGGCTCGGGCAAGGTCGTGGTCAGTTTCGACGAACGCGACCTCGCCACCTTTGCGGTCTGCACGCAGGCGGCCAGCGCGCCGATGGCGGCCGCCGCCATCCCGCGCAGCGACGCCGTGGTGGAATTCGTCAATATCAATCCGGTGCAGCTGGCGTTCAGGGAACTCGACCGCAGCAGCCGCTCGCTGCTGGTCCAGCCGAAAAACATGGTGGCGCGCGATGGTGCCGCATTTGCCGCGCTGTGGGCCGAACACGGCGGCGCGATGCCGCTGCCGCAGGTGGACTTTACGCGCCACATGGTGATCGGCGTCTTCCTGGGCAGCCGGGAAAACGGCTGCCACTCCACCGCGATCGACAGTGTGGTGCGGGCGAACGGCAAAATTACCGTGGCGCGTACCGACACCGCGCCCGGGCCGGGCGTCATGTGCACGCTGGCGATCGTGCATCCGGCGCACATTGTGATGGTCGAGCGCTCCGAGGCTCCTGTCGAGTTTACGTCACAGGTAAAGGTCCTCAAGTAAGGGAATTGTTGGGTTGCCGGGCGGTACGCCGTAAAATGGCGTCCACCCGAACTCCGACACAATGATAAATGGATAAGCTTCTCGCCCTCGCCCTGGCCGGTGCATGCAGTGCAGCTGCTGCCCAGACGCCCGCCAGCAACCCGATGCCCGACGGCAGCCGCGACATGTATGTCGGGCTGGGCGCCGTCACGGCCCCGGTGTACGAGGGCTCGGGCCAGCGCCGGGTGCGGGCCTTGCCGGTGTTCCAGGCCGCGTGGAGCAACGGGCTGTTCGTTTCCGGCCTGAGCGCCGGCATCCACTTGTCGAACCAGCCGTCGGTCGAATACGGCCCATTGCTGGCAATCCAGCCGCGCCGCAGCGAGTCGGGGCTGTCGGGCGACGTCGGCATGGTGGTCACTGGATCGGACTGGACGCTGGGCCCGCCGGATGTGCAAGGCCCATTCAAGTCGCACAACGGCGATGGCCACCGGCTGATGGGCATGGACGTGCAGCGCACGCGCCTGCAGGCGGGCGGCTTCTTCAATTACTACCCGATGCCGCAGGTTCGCCTGACCAACAGCGTGCTGTATGGTTCCGGCAATGGAGGCAACGGCGCTTTGTGGCGCGTGGGGCTGCAGCACGCCAGCAGGCACCTGGCGCCAAACCATTTCGTCTCGGTCGGGGTCGGCATGACTGTGGCCAACCGCAACCACAACCAGGCCTATTTCGGCGTCACCGAGATCGAGTCGGTGCGCGGATTGAATAAGGAATTTGCGGCCAGCGGCGGTGTCAAGGACGTGCACCTGAACGTCCGCTGGAACTGGTCGTTCAGCCCGTCCTGGCTGGTGACCACCGGCGTGCAGGCATCGCGCCTGCGCGGCAGCGCCGCCGATAGCCCGCTCACCGAGCGGCCGACCAACCTGACCGTCTCGACGGCCCTAGCTTACCGTTTCTGACCATGCGCGTTTACCGTCACCTTCCGGCTGTTGTTGCCATGCTGCTTGCGGCAGGCAGCGGTGCGGCCAGCGCTGCGGCGACCGGGGAGTGGGTCAGCTATCGCGACGCCTACCGCGCGATGGTGGTGTTCGAGAAATACGGCCAGCCGAAGAACTTCATCCAGAGCCACTACCAGGTGATGCCGCGCGAAAAAGGCGTCAGCCTCGACGGCGTGCAGCTCAGCCTGCAGGGCAAGACGATGCAGCTGAACCTGCCGCTCGACGCCGCCGGGCGCTCCGTGTTCCCCTTCCTCAAGGCAGCCTACGACGAGAATGCCGCGCTGGTGCTGAGCCGCAAGGTCGGGCAGTACGTGTTCCGTCCGCGCATATCGATCATCGTCCAGGCCGACGGCCTGTATGAAACTGCGCACCTGCGCGCCGCCTGCGAACAGGCGCTGGCCTGGCAACGCCACACGGACGCCTCGGCTGGCGCGAAGAAATGTGTCGGTGTGCGCTTCGCCTTCACCGGCGCGGCCGGCGAACCGGAGGTCAGGCTGAGGAGGGGAGCTGCGGGAGACACGGTGCTGCCGGCAGTGACGGGCGCGGCGTTCAGCGACGATCCGCACGCCGCCTTCCGCGTGGTCAACTACCGCTTCGCCGAGGGCGCCGACAAGGGGCAGGTCGTGATGACCGATGCGCCGCTGTCGATCGCGGCGCTGATCGAGTAAGCGCCGGGCTTAGGTCCAGGCCGACGGCGAGAACAGGTAGCCCTCGCCCCACACCGTCTTGATTTTTTCCGACTCGGTATCGTCGAACTTGCGGCGCAGCTTGGAGATGCAGTTATCGATGCTGCGGTCCAGGCCATCGAACTCGATCCCGCGCATCTTCTTCAGCAGCGCATCGCGCGACAGCACCGTCCCGGCCGCCTCGGCCAATACCAGCAGCAGCTTGTACTCAGTATTGCTCAGCACACACGGCTGGCCGCGCCACGTGACGCTGCGGTCACTGGTAAAGATCGACAGCGCGCCGAAGGCCAGCACGCCGGTCTCGGGAGCTGCCTTGTTCTGGGCGCGCCGCATCAATGCGCGCAGGCGGGCCAGCAGCACGCGCGGCTGCACCGGCTTGTTGACGAAATCGTCCGCGCCCTGTTCCAGTCCGGACACCTCGTCATACGAATCCTCGCGCGCGGTCAGGATCAGGATAGGCACGTCGCCCAAGTCGCGCAACTGGCGGCACACCACCATGCCGTCGAGGCCGGGCAGCATCAGGTCGAGGACCACCACGTCGGGGGAGAGTTCGCGGAAGCGCTGCAGCGCCTCGTCGCCGCGTGTCACGACGTCGACCGAAAACTCGTAAGCCGTCAGGTACTCCGTCACCAGCTGCGCCAGGCGCGCATCGTCTTCAACCAGCAATAATTTATGCATAAGGCTCTCCTAACCGATCATTTTATAAGAGCAAGTAGCAAAAAAGGCGATTGCAGGAACAAGACGACAATACGATACATGTTGATGACAACTTCAGGGGCCACGTGACGGGGTCCGTCCCCGGGGACAGACCCCGAAGTGAGGAAGATTGGCGAAAAAAATCCGCCGGAGCGGATTTTTTAGGCGATGCTTTTAATTAAGCGGCGTTCTGGGCGACGAAGTCCCAGTTGACCAGGCCCCAGAACGATTCGACGTACTTGGCGCGCAGGTTGCGGTAGTCGATGTAGTAGGCGTGTTCCCAGACGTCGCAGGTCAGCAGCGGGGTGTCGCCAGTGGTCAGCGGGGTGCCGGCGTTCGAGGTGTTGACGATGTCGACCGAACCGTCCGCTTTCTTGACCAGCCAGGTCCAGCCGGAACCGAAGTTGCCGACGCACGACTTGGTGAATTCTTCCTTGAACTTGTCGAACGAGCCCCACTTGGCGTTGATCGCGTCAGCCACGGCACCAGTCGCCTGGCCGCCGCCCGCCGGCTTCATGCAGTTCCAGTAGAACGTGTGGTTCCATACCTGGGCCGCATTGTTGAACACGCCGCCGCTCGATTTCTTGACGATCTCTTCGAGCGACATGCTTTCGAACTCGGTGCCCTTGATCAGGTTGTTCAGGTTCGTCACATAGGTCTGGTGGTGCTTGCCGTAGTGGAACTCAAGCGTTTCCTTGGAGATGTGCGGTGCAAGGGCGTCCATCGCGTATGGCAGTGCCGGCAGGGTATGTTCCATGTTGTTGTCCTTTTATTGATTGGGAATGCGTTATTTCTTCAGAAACGACGCTTATTGTAATTCGTCTCAGCTTTCATTGCACATTGCTTCGCGCCGGAAAAAAAACGGGCCTAACCGAGCGCCTTCTGCACACTCGCTACGCCGACCTCGGCAGTACCTTCGGCCAGCCGCACCGTCAACGCTTCGCGTATGCGGATATCGTCAGGGGAGCGCAGTACCTTGCCGCGGCTGTCGCTGACAATGGCATAGCCGCGCTCAAGCGTGCGCTGCGGGTTGAGCAGCTCGAGCTGGGCCGCCAGCGCGCCCAGCGCATCGCGGCGCTGCCCAAGCTGGCTGGCGATGCTGGCAGCGCAGTGGCGCTGCTGCGATGCGAGTTCGGCGCGCAGCGCCCGCACGTCGGGACGGTGGCGCGCCCAGCGCGCGCGCAGCTGCGCCAGCGCGAAACCGTGGCGGTTTACCGGCGCGCGCACCGCATGGGTGAGCGCGGTCGACAGCGCGACCAGCTTCAGGCGCTGGTGCCCGATCTGCGCGGAGGGACTGAGCAGGCGGCGCGTGTAGTTGTCGAGGTTGAGGTTCGCTTCCGACAGCATGCGCCGCATCGCGCGCCGCAGGTCGGTGGCGTCGCCCGACAGCGACGCCATCCAGTCGGCACGCGGGGTGGCCGCCAGTTCGGCCGCCGCCGTCGGCGTGGCCGCGCGCATGTCGGCGGCGAAGTCGGCGATCGTGAAGTCGGTTTCGTGGCCGACGCCGGCGATCACCGGCATGCTGCAGCCGGCAATCGCGCGCGCGACTACTTCTTCGTTGAAGCTCCACAGGTCTTCGATCGAGCCGCCGCCTCGCACCACCAGAAGCACGTCGACTTCGGCGCGGTGCGAGGCGGTCGCGATGGCGTCGGCGATCTTCTGGGCCGCCAGCTGGCCCTGCACCGGGGCAGGGTAGAGCACGATGCGCAGGTGCGGGGCGCGGCGCTGCAGCGCCGTCAGCACGTCGCGCAGCGCGGCCGCTTGCGGGCTGGTGACGATGCCGACCGAGCGCGTGAACATCGGCAGCGCGCGCTTGCGGTCCGGGTCGAACAGTCCCTGCGCGGTCAGCTTGTCCTTCAGGCGCAGGAAGGCTTCATACAGCGCGCCGACGCCGGCCCGGCGGAGCGCCTCGACATTGATCTGGTAGTCGCCGCGCGCGCCATACAGCGTCACCAGCGCGCGCACTTCGACCTTGTCGCCTTCGCGCGGGATGAAGCCGGCGAACTGGGCGCGGCCGCGGAACATCACCGCGCGCACCTGCGCCGCATCGTCCTTGAGCGTGAAATACCAGTGGCCGGAACTGGCGCGCGTGAAGTTCGAGATCTCGCCGCCGATCCAGGTCAGCGGAAAGCTGCGCTCCAGCAGCCGCGCCACTTGCGCGTTCAGCGCGGTCACGGTCAGTACGGGCGGGGCGGCGTGGCCAGGGTCGGCGTCGGGGATTGTTTGCATGGGCTTGAAGGTGTTTCGATGATGCTATTGTCGCAAATCCGTCATGGTATCAAGATCTCGGCAGATGTGATTGATTTTCAAAGAAAGCTGAGTGCCGCGCTAACGACCCAGCCCTCGCTCCCGTATCAGTTCCACCATCCAGTCCACAAACACTCGTACACGGGTACTCAGGTGGCGGTTGGGGGCATACACAATCGACAGCGGAACGCTGGCAGCCTTCCAGTCGCGCAGCAGCGGCACAAGCAGGCCCGAGGCGATGTGCTGCTCCGCGATAAAGGCCGGGGAATGCATCACTCCCAGCCCCGCCAGGCCCGCGGCAAGCATTGCATTGGTGTCGTTGATGCCGACAAAATGCCGTGCCTTTACCTTGACGCGCTCGTTGCCACGCACCAGTTCGATCGGCAGTTGCCGTCCCGTGCCCGCGAAGAAATAGCGGACTAACAGGTGGCCGTTCTCGAGGTCCGACGGATGGTTCGGCACGCCGTGCTTGCGCAGGTACCCGGGTGTCGCGGTGGTGACAAACGGCATGTCGCCGATATGGCGCGCGATCAACGATGGATCCGTAACCGTACCGCTACGCAGCACGCAATCGACCCGGTCGCCTAGCAGGTCCACGGGGCGGTCGCTCACGCCGATGTCGATCTGCAGATCCGGATAGCGGCGCTGGAATTCCGGCAGCGCAGGTATCACCAGCACGGTCGCGATGGTCGCACCCATGTCGACCCGTAATCTTCCGCGCGGATTCGACTGGGCGCTGGCCAAGGCCAGGTCGGCCTCCTGCCATTCGTCGATCAGGCGCGCCATGCGCTCGTAATACGCGGTGCCGTCGTTGGTCGTCGACACGCGCCGCGTCGTCCGGTTCAGCAGCTTGACGTGCAGGTGGGCCTCCAGCGCCTGCACCAGCTTGGTCACCGTGTTGCGCGGCAGGTCGAGCGCGTTGGCCGCTTTGACGAAGCTGCCGGCCTCCACCACCGCTGTAAATGCCCTTACCGCCAGGAACTGATCCATTCCGGCCTCTCCGATTATCACGTTATTGGGAACACCGCTGTCATTTATAACAGCTTTATCACCGCAGTGGTGATACCTATACTTCGATCCATGATCTGCTGTATGCGGGCACAACGCTTCGCCGGCCAGACAAGGAGAATGACATGAAACAGCAACGCGTACGCATCTATGAACACGGCGCCCCGGAAGTGATGCGCTATGAGCCGGCCCCGGCCGCCATCGCTACCCCGCCACGCGGCCAGGTCCGCCTCGGCCAGCAAGCTGTTGGCCTTAACTTCATCGACACGATGTTCCGTGATGGCACCTTCAGCATGCCCCTGCCGTTAAGCATCGGCGTGGAAGGCGCGGGCGTCATCGAGGAAGTCGGCGAAGGCGTCACCGGTTTTGCCACCGGCGACCGGGTCGCCTACTTTTTCTCGTTGGGCGCCTACGCCAACGTCCGCATGATCGAAGCCGACGTGCTGGTCAAGCTGCCGCCGGACGTGGCAACCGAAACCGCCGCTGCGCTGCTGACCAAGGGGCTGACCGCATGGATGCTGCTCAAGCGCGTACACAACATCAAGGCAGGCGACACCATCCTCGTGCACGGCGCGGCAGGCGGTGTCGGCTCGCTGGTGACGCGCTGGGCAAAGGCGCTCGGCGCCACCGTCATCGCCACCGTCGGTTCGGTTTCCAAGGTGGCGCTGGTGAGCGCGCACGGGATCGACCATGTGCTCGACGCCAGCGCGGCCGACCTGGCAGGCCAGGTGCGCGCCATCGTCCCCGGCGGCGTCGACGTGGTGTATGAATTTGTCGGCCAGGCCACCTTCGCGCAGTCGATCCTGGCGCTGCGCGACGGCGGCCACCTGGTCCACGTCGGCAATGCCTCGGGTTCGCCGCTGCCGAATTTCCAGGGCCAGCTGGACCAGCGCGGCATCCGCTACACCAAGCCAGCTACCAGCCAGTACGTCAACAGCCGCGAGAGCCTGGACGAGTCAAGCGCTGACCTGTTCGCTACCTGGCGTGCCGGTGTCTTCGGCGACGTCACCCCGGTGCGCTATGCCATGTCGGACGTGGTCCGCGCCCACCACGACCTGGCAGCGCGCCGCATTGCGGGCCCGGCGATCCTCGTCCCTTGAATCCGAACCGAAGCAAAGGAGTTTCATCATGAACGCAGTCTTATCCGCCAAACCGGCGCGCCAGGTCCAGTACCGTACCCGCGGCCAGCGCCAGGCTTGGTTCAACCGCCTGGTCAGTCCGTCCGGCCTGGGCGAGCGTATCAAGCCCTTCGTCTTCCTTGACGATTTCGATATCGCACCAAGCGGCAAGCCGCTGTCCGGGTTGCACCCCCATTCCGGCATCGCCACCCTCACGGTCATCGTCTCAGGCGAGATGGAATACATCGACACCACCGGCAAGACCGGCATCCTGCCAACCGGCGGCGTCGAGTGGATGAACGCGGGCGGCGGCGTGTGGCATGGCGCCATCGGCAACTACGCGCTGTTCGACGAGCTGTTCGCCGACGACTTCGTGGACCATACGCCGCAACCAAACTCGACGCCGGACAAGGCGGGCGCACTGAAGCTATACAAGACACTGCGCAGCGCGTTCCCCGACTTCCGCGCCAACATCCACTGGCAAATCGCCGATGGCGACCGTGTGACTACCTACAAGACCTACCACGGCACCCACCGGGGCGAGTTCCTTGGGGTTGCACCGACCGGCCGCAGCGTCCAGTTCGAAACCGTCAACGTCATGCGCGTACAGGACGGCAAGATCGCCGAACACTGGGGCGTGGCCAACCTGTACTCGTTGATCCAGCAACTGACCGCAACATGAGGTGAACATCATGAGTGAGCTGTTGAAAGGAAAGACAAAGTAGCGCCATGACCGGCGCCCGCCAGCCGCGCGCCGGGGTTGAAGCTCCGCGAAAGACGTTGCCGTGATGAAAAATTGTGCGAAGCAAGGAATCCTTTATGAATCAAGGGCTTACCAGTTTGTCAATTTGCTTGCGCACAGTGTTGTCCACAGAAGGTGTGCAAAAGGGCTACTGCGCAGCCGGCACAGCCATGGCTTATCCACTGCCGCATTTTTAGGCGGGACGATAATTCCCTTTAAAAACAAGGTACTTACCGACTGTTGGACGGCTTGCACACAGTGTTCTCCACAGAACGTGTGCAAAAGAACGGGAGATGTTCACAGCGGCTTCATGTGGGCGTGAAACTGATCCCGAGCGCGGGTGAAAAGAGCTCAGGAACGCCGCATTAGCCCAATTGCATAAAATTTTCGCAAGGCAATAAATGTGTTTTAAATCAAGGGCCTTACGCTTGGGTAAACCTCTTCCTCACAGTCTTATCCACAAAAAATGTGCAGAAACTGGCGCCAGGACGGAATTTGGCTCAACATGAAATCGTGCCATCTTTTTAGGCGGCGTGGCTTTGTTCTTTTAAATCAACAGCTTGCAATCGTGCGCGCCCTATTGCTAACAATTTTATCCACAGATTCTGTTTGCAACTGGGGATAAAACGCCCGTTCCAATCGGTCCCTCATCCGATTTGAACGAAGTGGCGCCGGGTTTTCCACTCTGCCTTGATTTTGATCAATGCGATAATTCATATATAAATCATGGGCTTAGATATATGCATGCCCGCTTGCACACAATCTTATCCACAATTCCTGTGCAGAACCCTACTTGCCGTCCAGCTGGCAACACGTTACATTGCCGGGGTTGTCTCAACCGGCTTTCCACTTAATTCAGGAGTTCGTTTTGCTCGCCATTATCCAAGCTGCAGGCTGGCCCATCTGGCCATTGTTGATCGCCTCCATCGTCGCCCTGGCGCTGATTATCGAACGCCTGATCTACCTGCGCCGCGCCAAGATCCTGCCGCCGCAGCTCCTCGATGAGGTGGTTCGTGTCTACCATAATGGCAAGATCACCGGGGAGGTCGTCGAAAAGCTCGAACAGAATTCGCCGCTCGGCACTGTGCTCGCCGCCGCGCTGCGCAATGTGAACTCGCCGCGCGACGTGATGAAGGAGTCGATCGAGGAAGCAGGGCGCGGCGTGGCCCACGTGCTCGAACGCTTCCTGACCACCCTCGGCACCATTGCTTCGCTGGCGCCCTTGATGGGATTGTTCGGTACCGTGGTCGGCATGATCGAGATCTTCGGCGCGCAGAACTCTACCGGGACCAACCCCGCGCAACTGGCGCACGGCATTTCGGTCGCCCTCTATAACACCGGTTTCGGCCTGGCCGTCGCAATGCCCGCGCTGGTCTTCTATCGCCACTTCCGCGCACTGGTCGACAGCTTCATCATCGACATGGAGCTGCAGTCGGTGAAGCTGGTCGACATCGTGCACGGTGCCCGCAAATGATGGACTTTCGCCGCGGCCAGCGCCGCGAGGATCCCGAGATCAACCTGATCCCGTTCATCGACGTGCTGCTGGTCGTACTGATCTTCCTGATGGTGACGACCACCTACAGCAAGTTCACCGAACTGCAGATTACGCTGCCGACCGCGGACGCCGAGAAGGCGCTCGAAAAACCGTTCGAGATCAACGTCACCGTCGACGCCAAGGGCAACTACACCGTCAACAATGTGCCGGTGTCGTTCCACAGTGTGGCCGGCCTGGCTGAAGAACTGAAGAACGCCGCGCGCACCGGCCCCGATGGCCGGCCGCTCGCTGCGCCGTCCGAAAGCCCGGTCGTCATCGTCAACGCCGACCAGTTCGCGATGCACCAGATGGTCATCAACGTGCTGGAAGCCTCGCGCATCGCCGGCTACGACAAGCTGACCTTCGCCGCCCAGACGGGCGCCAGGAAGTAAGAGCGCGGGCGAAGCCGCTTCGCCCGCCATCGCATGCCGAACACGAAACCATCCATCGAATCGACGCTGACCCGCGCCTGGCTGCACCGCGGCCCGCTCGCCTGCGCGCTGCTGCCGCTGTCGCTGCTGTTCCGCGCGCTGGCGGCGCTGCGCGTGCGCCTGTTCAAATCGGGCCTGCTGGCCTCCACTAAACTGCCGGTCCCGGTGGTCGTGGTCGGCAATATCTTCATTGGCGGCACCGGCAAGACGCCGCTGACGATCTGGCTGGCCGAGGCGTTGCGTGCAGCCGGCTTCGCGCCGGGGATCATCTCGCGCGGCCATGGCGGCGAGGGCGGTGCGCCGCGCGCCGTCACCTCCGCATCGACCGCACAGGAAGTCGGCGACGAGCCCCTGCTGATGGCGCGCCGTACCGGCTGCCCGGTTTTCGTCGGCCGCAAGCGCGCCGAAGCGGGGCTGGCGCTGCTGGCCGCCCATCCCGACGTCGACGTGCTGATCGCCGACGACGGCCTCCAGCACTACGCCTTGCAGCGCGATGTCGAAGTGGTGCTGTTCGACGGCCGCGCCGTCGGCAATGGCTGGCTGCTGCCGGCAGGGCCGCTGCGCGAACCGCCCACGCGCCGCCGCGATTTCACGGTGGTCAACGCACCGCAGCTGACGCCGCAGCTGGCCGCGGCGGTCGGCGGCAAACCGTTCCAGATGCGCCTCGCCGGCGAATATGCCGAGCCGCTGGCGGGCGGCGCGCGGATACCGCTGGCGTCCATGGCCGGCAAACGCATCGCCGCCGCCGCGGGCATCGGCAATCCAAAGCGCTTCTTCGACATGCTGCGCGGCGCCGGCCTGGCGTTTGCCGAGCTGCCGCTGCCCGACCACCACGACTTCCTCGACGACCCGTTCGCCACCGTCGACGCCGACATCATCCTGATCACCGAGAAGGATGCAGTAAAATGTGGGCAACTTGAAAACCTGATCAACGACCCGCGCCTGTGGGTCGTCCCGGTGACGGCGCAGCTTGACCGCGCGCTGGCCGAACAAATTGTGGAGAAATGTCGTGGATGCTCGTCTGCTTGATATCCTGGTCTGCCCGCTGTGCAAGGGCCCCCTCGAATACGATAAAAAAGCGCAGGAACTGATCTGCCGCGGCGACCGCCTGGCGTTCCCGGTCCGCGACGGCATCCCGATCATGTGGGCCGACGAGGCGCGCAAGGTGGAGCCGCAATAAGATGGGCTTCATCGTCATCATCCCGGCGCGCCTGGCGTCGACCCGTCTGCCGAACAAGCCGCTGGCCGACCTGGGCGGCAAGCCAATGGTGGTGCGTGTCGCCGAGCGCGCGGCGTTATCCGGCGCTTCGCGTGTGATCGTCGCCACCGACCACCTCGACATCGCGGCCGCCTGCGCGGCCCACGGCGTCGAAGCTTTCATGACCCGATCCGACCATCCGTCCGGCACCGACCGCATCGCCGAAGTGGCGCGCGCGCTCGAACTGGCGCCGGACGACGTGGTGGTCAACCTGCAGGGCGACGAGCCGCTGATCGATCCGGAGCTGCTGTCCGCATGCGCGGCGCGCATCTCGCTCGATGTGCCGATGGCGACCTGCGCGCATCCGCTCTCCAGCGCAGAGGACTGCTTCAACCCGAACGTGGTCAAGGTGGTGCTCGACAAGCACGGGCGCGCGCTGTACTTCTCGCGCGCGGCGATTCCATGGCACCGCGACGCTTTCGCGCAGTCGAAGGACACGCTGCCTGCCGCTTACGCGCCGCTGCGCCACATCGGGCTTTACGCCTACAGCAATGCCTTCCTCCAGGCTTACCCGGGACTGGCGTCGTCGCCGCTGGAAGAAGTCGAGGCGCTCGAACAGCTGCGCGTGCTGTGGCATGGCTATCCGATCGCCGTGTATATTACTGAGAGCGCGCCAGCGGCCGGCGTCGATACGCCCGAAGATCTCGCGCGCGTCCGCCTGCACTACCCGGCGACGATGTGAACGCGATCGCCCTGCGCAAGATCGCTCTAAAAAACGCGAAGCATTTCCCGTTGGCTTATTCAATGACTTTTGTGGTAAGTTTCGTACCAAGGTAGTCAGATATGCATCAATGTGGATTTGTTGCTAAAAATATAATCAAATTTAAATCAGTCTAGGAATTTTCATGCGTCTTATTTTGTTAGGAGCACCAGGTGCCGGCAAGGGCACCCAAGCTAACTTCATCAAGGAAAAGTACAACATCCCGCAAATCTCGACCGGCGACATGCTGCGTGCCGCGATCAAGGCCGGGACCGAACTTGGCCTGGCTGCCAAGAAGGTGATGGACGCTGGCGGCCTGGTGTCCGACGACATCATGATTGGCCTGGTCAAGGACCGCCTGAAAGACCAAGACACCGAGAACGGCTACCTGTTCGACGGCTTCCCGCGCACCATCGCGCAGGCCGACGCCATGAAGGAAGCCGGCATCAACGTCGACTACGTCCTCGAATTCGACGTGCCCGACGAACTGATCGTCGAGCGCATGAGCGGCCGCCGCTCGCACCCGGCTTCCGGCCGCGTGTATCACACCAAATTCAATCCGCCAAAAGTGGACAACGTCGACGACATCACCGGCGAACCGCTGGTGCAGCGTGACGACGACCTCGAAGAGACCGTCAAAAAACGGCTCGGCGTCTACCACAACCAGACCGAAGTTTTGCTCGGCTACTACAACCAGTGGGCGCAGTCCGGCCTGCCTGGCGCGCCGCAGTACCGCAAGATTTCCGGCGTCGGCCCAGTCGATGAAGTGCGCGAGCGCGCCTTCGCGGCCCTGTCGCAATAATCAATCAAAGCGGACCGCGGTCCGCTTTTTTCATGCTCGTTGAATGAGCCTGCGCGCGCTGGAGTAACAGTTGCGCCGGAGCGCCGGCCGCCGGTCTTCCAGGTTTTTTTAAGTTTCAAGGTTTTGCAGTACGCAGTTGTTTGACTGGTAGTCGGTCTTTCGGATGTGTTTGTGTGTTACTTGATTAGAAAAACAGGGGGACTTTTATGGCAGCGAGCTTTCTCGTATTTGCAGTAGCGTGTGGTTTAATCGCGGTGATCTACGGCCTTTGGTCGCGTAGCTGGATTCTCAAGCAGGACCCTGGCAACGCCAGGATGCAGGAAATCGCGCAGGCGATCCAGGAGGGGGCTGCCGCCTACCTTGGACGCCAGTACCGCACGATCGGCATCGTCGGCGTGGTGCTGCTGATCGCGATCGGCGTACTGCTCGGCATGAACACCGCGATCGGATTCCTGATCGGCGCCGTGCTGTCGGGCGCCTGCGGCTTCATCGGCATGAATGTGTCGGTGCGCGCCAATGTCCGCACCGCGCAAGCGGCCACAAAAGGCATGAACGAAGCGCTCAATGTCGCCTTCAAGGGCGGCGCCATTACCGGCATGCTGGTGGTCGGCCTGGGCCTGCTCGGCGTCACGCTGTTCTACTGGTACCTCACCATGCATGCGGTCGGCGACACGCCGCATGACACCATCGAGCCGATGATCGGCCTCGCGTTCGGCGCGTCCCTGATCTCGATCTTCGCGCGTCTCGGCGGCGGCATCTTCACCAAAGGCGCTGACGTCGGCGCCGACCTGGTGGGCAAGGTCGAAGCGGGCATCCCGGAGGACGACCCGCGCAATCCTGCCGTCATCGCCGATAACGTCGGCGACAACGTCGGCGACTGCGCCGGCATGGCCGCCGACCTGTTCGAAACCTATGTGGTCACCCTCATCGCCACCATGCTGCTTGGCGCGCTGGTGTTCGCCGACGCGAGCGCGGTGCAGGCCATGATCTACCCGCTGCTGCTTGGCGCGGTATCGATCATCGGCTCCATCGTCGGCTGCTCGATGGTCAAGGCGAAACCGGGCAAGAAAATCATGTCGGCGCTGTACACCGGCTTGTGGTGGGCGGCCATCCTGTCGCTGATCGGCTTTGCCGGCGTCACCTGGATGGTGTGGGGCGAACAGTCCATGCGCATGACGATGATGGGCTGCGCGCTGGTCGGCATCGTGCTTACCGGCCTGATGGTCTACATCACCGAGTACTACACCGGCACCGAATTCAAGCCGGTGCGCCACATCGCCGAAGCATCGACCACCGGCCACGGCACCAACATCATCGCCGGCCTGGGCGTATCGATGAAGTCGACCGCATACCCTGTGCTGGCCGTGTGCGCCGCGATCCTCACGTCCTACCAGATGGGCGGCTTGTACGGCATTGCGATTGCAGCCACATCGATGCTGTCGATGGCAGGCATCATCGTCGCGCTCGACGCCTACGGCCCGATCACCGACAACGCGGGCGGCATCGCCGAAATGTCGGGCCTGCCGGATTCGGTGCGCGCCATTACCGACCCGCTCGACGCGGTTGGGAACACCACCAAGGCCGTCACCAAGGGCTATGCGATCGGTTCGGCCGGCCTGGCCGCACTGGTGCTGTTCGCCGATTACACGCACGCGCTGCAGGACGTCGGCCATGACATCTCGTTCGACCTGTCGAACCCGATGGTCATCGTCGGCCTGTTCATCGGCGGACTGATTCCTTACCTGTTCGGCGCGATGGCGATGGAAGCGGTAGGCCGCGCGGCTGGCGCGGTGGTGATTGAAGTGCGCCGCCAGTTCCGCGACATCAAGGGCATCATGGACGGCACCGGCAAGCCCGAGTACGACAAGGCGGTCGACATGCTGACTGCGTCGGCGATCAAGGAGATGGTGATTCCTTCGCTGCTGCCAGTGGTGGTGCCGATCGTGGTCGGCATGCTGCTCGGCCCTGCAGCACTGGGCGGGCTGCTGATGGGGACCATCGTCACCGGCCTGTTCGTCGCGATCTCGATGACCACCGGCGGCGGCGCCTGGGACAACGCGAAGAAGTACATCGAGGACGGCAACCACGGCGGCAAGGGCTCGGAAGCGCACAAGGCTGCTGTCACCGGTGATACCGTCGGCGATCCGTACAAGGACACCGCGGGCCCTGCCGTGAACCCGCTGATCAAGATCATCAACATCGTGGCGCTGCTGCTGGTGCCGCTGCTGCCGACAACCGGCTGGATCGCCGTCAGCGCACCTGCGGCAGTGCATGCGCCGGCCGCCATCGCTCCCGCAGCGATCGAGGCGCCCGTCGTGGCCCCGGCGCCTGCACAGTAATCGCCAGTAAGCGCCGTTCCCGCCTCGTCAAGCGGGAACGGCGCCGCTGCGCCGGCTTGATCTCCCCCATGTGCGGCGTATACTGAAACCTCCATCGCAGGAGGTTGTCATGGCACGCAAATTCATCGATTGCCGTGAGTTTCCAAGCGAAACTCACTGCTCCATCACGATTGCCGCGGATACCGAAAACGAGTTGCTCGACGCAGCCGTACAGCATGCCGTGGCCGTGCACGGCCACCAGGATAACCCGGAGTTGCGCGGACAGCTCAAGCAAGCCATCCACGAAGGTGCGCCGCCGGCTTAGCGGGCGTCGCAGCTTGTGCGCTGCATCGGGAAGTCGATTCCCTTCGCCTTTCCGCCCAGCGTGCCTTCAATGCGCGCGTTGAGGATCGTTTCGCCATCGCGGCGGTAGATTACGCGCTGCGGAAAGTCGTGCGCCGGGTCCTCGAACACGGCGTGGTTTGCGCTCGCCTCAGTCAGCGCGAAGGTCGTGGTCGCCTGGCCCGATGGCATCGCGATGTAGGCCAGCCTGCCAGGCGCCGTTTCGCGGATCTGCAGGAATTCATGCGCGACCGTTTTGCCGCCCTTGACCGTGCGGCTCAGTCCCAGCATCGTGCCGCCGGCCGGCGCTGTCCATTGTTCAAGCGATCCCGCTTCGGCGCCGCTGGCGCGCCAGCATCCTTGCAGCCACGCGACCCTGGCGACAGGATCGGGCGCGGCATGCGCGGCGCAGCTGCAGAAGGCGAAGGCTGCAGCCAGCAGCGATGGAAGGCGTGGAGTAAAAATCGTCATCAGAAGACACACATGTTGTTGGCGGCCTCGCGCAGCGAAGCGCGGAAGTCGGGATGCGCGATGGCGATCATCGCCTGCGCGCGCTGCTTGGCCGATTTGCCGCGCAGCTGGGCCACGCCATATTCGGTCACCACATAGTTTACATCGTTCTTGCTGGTCGTCGCGTGGGTGCCCGCGGTCAGCATCGGCACGATGCGCGAGATGCTGTTGTCCTTCGCGGTCGAAGGCAGCACGATGAACGATTTTCCGCCGCGCGAGCGGTTCGCCGCGCGCACGAAGTCGACCTGGCCGCCGGTGCCGGAGTAGGGCAGGTGGGCGATGCTCTCGGAGCCGCACTGGCCCAGCAGGTCGACCTGCAGGGTGGCGTTGATCGAGACGAGCTTGTCGTTCTGGCCCGCGATGTACGGGTCGTTGGTGAAGTTCGACGGGTGCATCTCGATCATCGGATTGTGATGGATGAATTTGTACAGCTTCTGCGATCCGAGCGCGAAGGTAGCCACCATTTTGCCGGGCATGAAGGTCTTCCTGCGGTTGGTGACGGCGCCGGAGTCGATCAGGGTGAGGATGCCGTCGCCGATCATCTCCGTGTGGATACCCAGGTCATGCTTGTGCGTCAGCTGCATGACGACGGCGTCGGGAATGCCGCCATAACCGATCTGCAGGGTCGAGCCGTCGTCGATCATGTCGGCCACGAATTTTCCGATCGCTTCCTGCACCTGGCCGATCTTCGGCAGGCCTACTTCGAGGATCGCGTCCTCGCTCTCGACCAGCGCCGTGACCTGCGAGATGTGGATGTGGCACTGGCCATGCGCGAACGGGACGTTGGGATTGACTTCGAGGACCACCGCGCGCGCCTTCTCCACCGCCGCCATCGTGTAGTCGGTGCCGAGGCTAAGCGCGAAGAAGCCCTGTTCATTCATCGGCGAGGCCATCGCGAACACCACGTCGGCCGGCATCAGCCCGCGCTCGATCAGCACCGGGATTTCGGAGAAGTAGTTGGGGATGAAGTCGCACCACCCGCCCTGGCCGGCGCTGCGCGAAGCGCCTCCCAGGAACAGCGCGGCATGGCGCACGTGGTGCGCCGTCTCCCGTTCGAAGTAGCCGAACTTGCGCATCGCGAGGATCTGCGCGACCCGGACATCGTGGAAGCGGGTGCGCTGCGCCGACAAGGCGGTCAGCAGGGCGGGCGGCTCGCCGACGCCGGTCGGCACGACGATCGTATCGCCATCGCGCACATGCTCCAGGGCATCTTCCGGGCTGCAACGTTTTACGACGTATTGTTCGTGTGGTTTTTGCATTGCTGTCTCCTCTTATCCGGCCCATGCTAGCCCGGCAAACTGACCGCGCGCTTACTCGTCTGCATTGTTACGATGTGTATCGGCGCGCGTGCGCGCCAGCTGCATGGGCAATAATGACAGCATACGCATCAGGCAGCCGGAGGGCACCATGGGATTCGCGAAAATTGTAACGATTCTGTCAGTCGCGCTGGCGACCGCTGGCGGCCCGGCCCTGGCGCAGCAAGCGACGGCACAGGCCAAGGCCCCCGAGGCGCTGCCGCTCAAGCCGGATCCGTCCAAGCTGAAGAAGCCGCCGCTCAAGCGCCGCTCGGTGCAGCAGCGCATCGAACGCGTGCCCACTCCTGCGCCCGTCGTCACCGACGGCTACCGCCCGACCCTGAACCCGCGCGGCCCGATCATCGCAGGCCAGCCGGTTCCCGCGCTGCCGCCGCCATCGCCGCCGATGCCTTCGCAAATCAACAGCTGCGACGGCGGCGGCTGCACCGACACCAGCGGCGCCCGCTACACCGGCGGCGTCGGCAACACGGTGCTGGACCAGAACGGGCGCAGCTGCACCCGCACCGGCACCACCGTGCAATGCTTTTAATGCCAGTTTTTCGGTCTGCCCAAGCAAAAGTTCGCTACAATCCTGCTGGTTGACGTTTACGTAAACGTTAAAAAGAACTTTTCTGAGGAAAACCATGCAAATCCAAAACAATGTCTTCATCGTTACCGGCGGCGCGTCGGGCCTCGGCGCTGCGACCGCGCGCATGATCACCGAAGCGGGCGGCAAGGTCGTCATCGCCGACGTGCAGGTGGACGCGGGCACCGCGCTGGCAGCGGAACTTGGCGGCCAGTTCGTCAAGTGCGACGTGACATCGGAAGCCGACGGCCAGGCGGCGGTTGCCGCTGCCGTCGCGATGGGCACGCTGCGCGGCCTGATTAACTGCGCCGGCGTCGCGCCAGCGGTCAAGACCGTCGGCAAGGACGGCCCGCACCCGCTCGACATCTTCCAGCGCACCGTCAACATCAACCTGGTCGGCACGTTCAACATGGCGCGCCTGGCGGCTGACGCGATGTCGAAGACCGAAGGCGGCGACTCCGGCGAGCGCGGCGTGATCATCAACACCGCATCGGTGGCGGCGTTCGACGGCCAGATGGGCCAGTGCGCTTACGGCGCCTCGAAGGCGGCAGTAGCCGGCATGACCCTGCCGATGGCGCGCGACCTCGCGCGCAACGGCGTGCGCGTGATGACGATCGCACCTGGCATCTTCGAGACCCCGATGCTGATGGGCATGCCGGAAGAAGTGCGCGAGTCGCTGGGCAAGATGGTGCCGTTCCCGCCGCGCCTCGGTCGCGCTACCGAGTACGCCCACCTGGCCAAGGCCATCATCGAAAACACCATGCTCAACGGCGAGACCATCCGCCTCGACGGTGCGATCCGCATGCAGCCGAAGTAATTGATGTAGCATTGCAAGAGTATCGGGCGCGCGGCCCAGGTCGCGCGCCTTTTTTTTATTCCGAAGGAGGATTCATGGTCAAGTTGAAGATGCTGGCGCTGGCTGCGCTGCTGGCAGGCGCGTTCGCGCCGGCGCACGGTCTGGCGCAGGACGCCGCGGCGGCCGATGCCGCGCAAGCGGCGCCGGAAATCGGCATCCGATACAGCGACAAGGCCGGCTGGGCATCGAAGAAATTCATGGTCTCGGCGGCCAACCCGCTGGCCGTGGAAGCCGGCTACACCATCCTCCGCCAGGGCGGCTCGGCCATCGACGCCGCCATCGCTACCCAACTGGCGCTGACCCTGGTCGAGCCGCAGTCCTCGGGCATCGGCGGCGGCGCCTTCCTGGTCCATTACGACGGCAAGGATGTACAGGCTTTCGACGGCCGCGAGACCGCGCCCGCGAAAGCTACCGAAACCCTGTTCCAGAAAGCCGACGGCAGCCCGGTGTCGCGCCTGGAGGGCGTGGTGGGCGGACGCTCGGTCGGCGCTCCCGGCGTGCTGCGCATGCTCGAAATGGCGCACAAGGAGCACGGCAAGCTGCCGTGGAAGGCGCTGTTCGCGCCGGCCATCGACCTGTCCGAGCGCGGCTTTCCGGTCAGCGAGCGCCTCAACGGCATGCTCCTGTGGGACAAGCATATCCGCAAGGACCCGGTGGCCCTGGCCTACTTCTACGACAAGGCCGGCAAGCCATGGCCGGTCGGGCACCTGCTGAAAAATCCCGCGCTGGCGGCCACGCTGCGCGCCATCGCGGCCGGCGGCGCCGACGCTTTCTACAAGGGCTACATCGCCAGCGACATCGCCGCCAAGGTGGCGTCGCACCCGACCAATCCCGGCTTGTTGAGCGCGAACGACATCGCGGGCTACCAGGCCAAGGTGCGCACGCCGGTGTGCAACGACTACCGCAGCTTCACCGTGTGCGGCATGCCGCCGCCATCGTCGGGCGGCATCGCGGTGGCGCAGATGCTCGGCATCCTTGAAACGAAAGACATGCGCGCACTGGCGCCCGTCGATGGCAAGGTCGGCGCCGAAGCCGTGCACCTGTTTTCGGAAGCGGGACGGCTGGCCTACGCGGACCGCAACCGCTACGCGGCCGATACCGACTTCATTCCGCTGCCCGGCCGCGGCATCCCGAGCCTGCTCGACAAAAGCTACCTGGCCAAACGCGCCGCGCTGATCGGCGCGAAGTCGATGGGCGTGGCGACGGCCGGCACACCGCCCGGCATGGACGTGGCGTGGGGACTGGATAACGCGATCGAAACGCCATCGACCTCGCACCTGGTGGTGATGGACGGCAGCGGCGCCGGACTGTCGATGACGACCACCGTCGAAGACGCATTCGGGTCGCGCCAGATGGTGCGCGGCTTCATCCTGAACAACCAGCTGACCGACTTCTCGTTCGATTCGCGCGACGCCGATGGCCCGGTGGCGAACCGGGTCGAGCCGGGCAAGCGCCCGCGCAGCGCGATGTCGCCGACCATCGTGTTCGACAAGCAGACCAAAAAGCTGGTGCTGGCGGTCGGTTCGCCGGGCGGCCCGGCGATCATCAACTACGTGGCCAAGGTCCTGGTGGGCACGCTGGACTGGGGCCTGAACGTGCAGCAGGCCATCAGCCTGCCCAACTTCGGCAGCCGCAACGGGCCGACCGAGCTGGAAGCAGGGCGCTTTTCACCCGCCGTGCATGAAGCGCTGAAGGCGCGCGGCCACCAGCTGCGCAGCTACGACATGAACTCCGGCCTGCATGGCATCCAGCGCCTCACCATCCACGGACAGCAGTACTGGTTCGGCGGCGCCGATCCGCGCCGCGAAGGCGTCGCCAAGGGCGACTGATAGTCCTCCGATGTAACTTTTGCTACCGCAAGACCGGTATTGCCTGATAACCTTGCTGTATGGGATTAAATCAGAAAACCGGGCTGATTCTGACCGGGGGCGGGGCACGCGCGGCCTACCAGGTCGGCGTGCTGCAGGCCATATCGCGCATCTTGTGGGAAGCCGGCTGGCCGCCCGCGCGCTCGCCTTTCGACATCATCTGCGGCACCTCGGCCGGCGCGATGAACGCGACCGCGCTGGCCTGCCGCGCCGACAACTTCGGCGAGGGCGTGCAGAAGCTGCTCGACGTGTGGGAGAACATCGCGGTCGAACAGGTGTACCGCGCCGACTCGATCGGCGTGCTGCGCTCCGGCGCGCGCTGGCTTTCGCTGTTGTCGTTCGGCTGGCTGCTGCGCAAATGGCGCGCCGCGCCGCCTGCCTCGCTGCTTGACAACACCCCGCTGGTCGGCCTGCTGCACCGCATGCTCGACCTGCCGCGCCTCGATGTCGCGCTGTCGGAAGGCCTGCTGCACGCGCTGGCCGTGACGGCGTCGTCGTACACCGCCGGCAACCACATCACCTTCTACCAGGCCGCTACCGAGATCGCGCCGTGGGTGCGCATGCAGCGCATCGCGATGCAAAGCCAGATCGGCATCGAGCACCTGCTGGCCTCGTCGGCGATCCCGTTCATCTTCCCGGCCGTGCCGCTGTACATGGGCGGGCGGCGCGAGTACTGCGGCGACGGCACCATGCGCCAGCTGGCGCCGATCTCGCCCGCGATCCACCTCGGCGCGACCAAAGTGCTGGTGGTCGGCGCCGGCCGCCTGGCCGAGCCGCCCCACGCCGGCCCGCCGAACCCCAGCTATCCGAGCCTGGCGCAGATCGCCGGCCACGCGATGTCGTCGATCTTCCTCGACAGCCTGGCGGTGGACATCGAGCGCCTTAACCGCATCAACCTGACCCTGTCGCTGCTGCCCGGCGAGTACCGCGACATGACCCCGCTCAAGCCGGTCGACTTGCTGGTGATCGCGCCGTCCGAGCGGCTTGACGATATCGCCAGCCGCCACGTCCACAGCCTGCCGGCGCCGGTGCGCACGCTGCTGTCGGGGATCGGCGCGACCGAGGCGCGCGGTTCGGCGCTCGCGTCCTACCTGCTGTTCGAGGCAAGCTACACGCGCGAACTGATCGCCCTCGGCCGGCGCGACACCGAAGAGCGCAAGGCCGATGTGCTAGCCTTCTTCGCATCATGAAAATCCGATGAACCACACCATCAAACACCTGCTCGCCGCGCTGGCGCTGTTCGGCATGCTGGTCGCGGCCAGCCAGGCCGTGGCGCCCGCGCGCACGCTGCGCTTCGAACACCTGAGCGTCGACCAGGGACTGGCCCAGGAGTCGGTATTGGCGATCGCGCAGGACCGCGACGGCTTCATGTGGTTCGGCAGCCAGGCCGGCCTGTCGCGCTTCGACGGCTACCGCGTGGTGGTCTACCGCCACCAGATCGACAACCCGAAAAGCCTGGTCAACAACTGGGTGCGGGTGCTGCATGTCGATGAACGCGGCGACTTGTGGATCGGCACCGACGGCGGCATCGACCGCTTCGACCCGAATACCAACGCGTTCACGCATTACCTTCTGCAGGAGACGGTCCGGCGCGGCAACGGCAACCGCCATATCCGCGCCATCACCGATGCCGGCAACAACGGGCTGTGGATCGCCACCAGCGACGGTCTCCAGCACCTCGATATCGCCACCGGCAAATTCACGGTCTGGCACAAGGTGCCGGGCGATCCGACCAGCCTGTCCGACAACCAGGTCGACGCGCTCGCGGTCGACGCCAGCGGCCGCCTTTGGGTGGGCACGGCGGGGGGGCTGGACAGCCTGGCGCCCGGTGCGCGCAGTTTCATGCACCACCCGGTGACCGATCGCGACCTGCGCTACAACGCCGTCCAGGCGCTGGTCGTCGACGCCCAGCAGACCCTGTGGATCGGCAGCATGGGCGGTCTCGAACGCAGCGCAGGCGACGTGCGCAAGGCCGGCGACAAGCTCGAACGGCGCCGGATGGGCGAGGCCACCGGCCTGAAAGACGGCGTGATTGCCAGCCTGTATGAAGATGCGGACGGCAGTATCTGGGTGGGCAGCTATGCCGAAGGCCTGTACCGCTGGGACGCGCGCGCCGGCCGCTTCCAGAACCACCGCCACCTGCCGGGCGACGCCCACAGCGTCGCCGACAACCGCATTTCCGCGCTGCACCGCGACCGCGTCGGCACCTTGTGGGTCGGCACCTGGTTCGCCGGTGTGAGCCGGGTCGACCTGAACAGCGGCGGCTTCTCGCGCATCATGCGCCAGCCGGACGCGTCCGGCGCACTGTCCGGCAACAAGGCGCGCGCGATCCTCGACGATGGCAACGGCAAGCTGTGGCTCGGCATGAACAGCGGGTTGAATCATTACGATCCGCTAAGCGGCATGGCGCGCGTGTACCGCCACGACCCGAACAATCCGAACAGCCTGGCCGACCCGGCCGTCGGGGCCCTGGCGCGCGACCGCGATGGCGGCCTGTGGATCGGCGGCGACAGCGGCCTGACACGCTTCCACCAGGCCAGCGGGCGCTACACGCACCTGTCGCTGGGCGACCCCGAAAGCGACAAGGTGCGCGGCATGCTGGCCGACCGCGCCGGCAATATCTGGGTCGCGACGCGAGGGGGGCTTCACAAGGTCGATCCGGCCACGCGCCGCGTCTCCAGCTTCCGCCACGACGTCGCCGATCCGGGCTCGCTGGCCGACAACGTGGTGCGTCCGATCCTCGAGGACCGGGCCGGCCGCTTCTGGGTCGGCACCTTCGATGGCCTCGACCTGATGGACCGCGCGGCCGGCACTTTCCGCCACTTCCGCCACGATCCGAACGATATGTCCAGCCTGTCGCACGACGAGGTCCACTACCTGCTCGAAGACAGCAAGGGCACGGTGTGGATCGGCACCGCGGGCGGATTGAACCGCATGCGCATCGACGCGCGCGGCAAGGTCAGCTTCCAGCGTTACACCGTTCGCGACGGCATGTCGGACGACGCGGTCGCCGCCATCCTCGAAGACGGCGCAGGCTTCCTGTGGATCAGCACCAATACGGGCATCTCGCGCCTGGAACCGCTGACCGGCAAGTGGCGCAACTACAGCGCCGTCGACGGCACCATCGAGGGCGCCTACTTCGACGGCTCGGCCATGCGCGCCCCTGACGGCACGCTGTACTTCGGCGGCTTCAACGGCGTCACTGCCTTCAATCCGGGCGCGATCAGCGACAACCGCATTCCGCCGCGCGCCGTCGTGACCGGGTTCCAGATATTCAACCAGCCGGTGGAGCTGGCGCGCCCGGGGTTGTTCGCGGGGCCGGTCGAGCGCGCCCGCGCGATCACACTGGCCGCCTCCGATTCGGTATTCTCGCTTGAATTCTCGGGTCTCCACTACGCGGCGCCGCAGCGCAACCGCTTCGCCTACCAGCTCGAAGGCTTCGACCACGACTGGGTCGACACCAGCGCCGGGCGCCGCTTCGCGACCTACACCAACCTCGATCCCGGCACCTACACGTTCCGCGTCAAGGCCGCCAACAAGGACGGCGTCTGGGGCGTACCCGGCGATCCGTTGATCATCACGGTGCTGCCGCCGGTGTGGAAAACCTGGTGGTTCCGCACCATGGCCACCTTGATTCTGCTGGGTTGCGGCTGGCTTGCTTACCGCGCACGCCTGTCCGGCCTGCGCCGCCAGAAGGCGCTGCTCGAGCGCCAGGTCAGCGCGCGCACCGAGGAGATCGAACAGCAGAACCGCCTGCTGGAACAGCAGAAGCGCGAGCTGGAAGCCGAGCGCTTCGAGGCCGAATGCCAGCGCGCCGAGGCCGAGCGCCGCCGCGCCGACGCCGAACGGCAGAAGGAGGAAGTCCAGCGCCAGAAGGAGAACGTGGAGCAGGCGCACCGCGACATCTCGGTGCTGTCCGAGCGCCTCAGCCTGGCCAAGCGCAGGGCCGAGGACGCGACGCGCCAGAAGTCGGAATTCCTGGCCAACATGAGCCATGAGATGCGCACCCCGCTGGCCGGCGTCATCGGCATGCTCGGCTTCGCGCTGCGCGACGCCAGCCTGCTGGCCGCCACCCGCGAACAGGTGGTGCGCGGCCAGGCCAACGCCCGCTCCCTGCTGGCCATCATCAACGACCTGCTCGATTTTTCGAAGATCGAGGCGGGCAAGCTGGCGCTCGAGCACATCGACTTCAGCCTCGAAGACAAGATCGAAAATGTGGCCAGCCTGTTCGAGGAGCAGGCGGATTCGCACAGCGTCAACTTCGCCATCGAGCTGGGCGACGGCCTGCCGCGTTTCGTGGTGGGCGACCCGACCCGCCTGCGCCAGGTGCTGGTGAACCTGGTCGGCAACGCCTTCAAGTTCACCAGGCAGGGCACGGTGACCTTGCGGGTGGAGCGCGCCGCGCCGGACGATGCGACCGACGGTGTCAACATGATCCGCTTCTCGGTGCAGGACACCGGCATCGGCATCGCGCCGGATGCGCTCGCGCGGCTGTTCCAGAAATTCGAACAGGCGGACAGTACGACCACGCGCCGCTACGGCGGCACCGGGCTGGGACTGGCGATCTGCCGCCAGCTGGTGCTGCTGATGGGCGGCACAGTGTCGGCCGAAAGCACCGAAGGCGTCGGCAGCACCTTCAGCTTCGTGCTGCCGCTGGCCGACGGCAACAGGCCGGCACCGGCCCCGCAGGTCCCGCGCGAACCCCATTCGCACCGCCTCACCGTGCTGTGCGCCGAGGACTTCCCGACCAACCAGATCATTATCCGCACGATGCTCGAGGACCTCGGGCATTACGCCGACGTGGTGCCGAACGGCGTGGGCGCCGTGGCGGCCTGCGCGCGCACCGACTACGACCTGGTCCTGATGGATGGCCGCATGCCGGAAATGGACGGGGCCAGCGCCACGCGCCTGATCCGGGCCGGCGGCCCGCCTGCGGCTCCGGTGCGCGATCCCGGCGTGATGATCGTCGCGCTGACCGCCAACGCCAGCGAGGAAGACCGGGTCCGCTACCTGGCCGCCGGCATGGACGATTTCCTGACCAAGCCGATCGACGAGTCGGCGCTGTACGCGCAGCTTGGCAACGCAGTGGTGCGCCAGCTGGCGCGCGGGGTGGCGCTGGCGCCGATGCCGCCGCAGGGGCCGAGCACCAGCGACCTCGATGCGATGTTCGGGGTGGCGACCGGTGCGCCGCAGCTGGCGCCCGCAGGCGACGATGCACCGGACGCGGTCCTGCTGCGCCGCATCCGTGCGGCCTTCGCGGCCGACGTGCCGGCCCGCCGCGCGGAGCTGGAAGCGGCGATCGGGACGCGCGACCACGAGGCGGCGGCGCGCCTGCTGCACGGTATGAAGGGCAGCGCAGGGCACCTGCGCGCTGCCGGGCTGCATGCGCTGTGCGGCAAAATGGAGACGGCGGCCGATGCGCGCGACTGGAACGCGATCGGGCTTGCGCTGCCGCGCCTTTACGCGCTGCTGGGCGATTACGACATGGCGGGCGCCTGAATGGACACCTTGCGAGAGCGGATGAAAGTACTGGTAGTGGACGACGACGTGGTCTCGCGCATGGTGCTGATGCACCTGGTCGACAACTGCGGCAGTTATGACATCGTCGAAGCGGCCGACGGCCTGGATGCATGGGACCAGCTGGAAGCAGGGCTGCGGCCGCAAGTGCTGTTCTGCGACCTGCGCATGCCGCGCCTGTCCGGCATGGACCTGCTGGCGCGCGTGCGCGGCGACGGCGCCTTCGACGCCATGCCGTTCATCCTCGTCACCTCGAGCACCGACACCGCCACGCTCGACCAGGCCGCCGGCCTCGGCGCATCGGGCTTCATCGTCAAGCCCTTCCAGGCCGGGCAGATCAGGGTGCACCTGGCCGCGTTTTCCGATCCGCCGGCCGCCTGGGTGCACCGCGCCGAGCCGCCCGCCGCCACCATGGCGCGGCTGCGCATCGACGCACGCCGCCTGCTGGCCTACCTGGGCGGCTTCCAGGTGCAGCTGACCGCCGCCAGCGGCGACATCGATGCGATGGTCGCGCGCGGCGAAACGGCGGCGGCGCGCGAGCGCGTCGAGCGCCTGCATGCGGGCTGCACCACGCTGGGCCTGGCCGGCGCCGCCGACGCCTTCGACGCGCTCGGCCCGGATAGCCATGAGGGCGACCGCGTGCACCTGGTGCTGGCCGACGCGGTGCGCGCCGTTCTGGCCCAGGCCGGCCTCACACGGGCCATCCCACCTGGGCATTGAGGGAGATCAAATAGGGCTTGCTGACGGTATATTTTAGGTTTAAAGTTCCTGCCACATATCCGACTCAACCTTCACATCGGGGCGACCATGGCAAGCTTGACCGCAGCAGAACTGAGTCCGTCCGGCTATGCCGACAATTTCGCCCGTGAGCACCTGCCGCCCGCCGACCAATGGCCTGAGTTCCTGTTCGACCTGCCCGAACTGTGCTATCCCGAACGCCTGAACTGCGTCGCCGAACTGCTCGACGCCGCCGTCGCGCGCGGCGATGGCGGGCGTACCGCCGTCATCGGCGAACACGAAACCCTGACCTATGCCGAACTGCTGGCGCGCGTCGACAGCTTCGCCCACGTGCTGCGCGAGGACATGGGCCTGGTCACCGGCAACCGCGTGATGCTGCGCGGGGCGAACAACCCGGCGATGGCGGCCGCCGTGCTGGCGGTGCTCAAGGCCGGCTGCATCGCCGTGCCGACCATGCCGCTGCTGCGCGGGCGCGAGCTGGCCACGATCATCGACAAGTCGAGAGCCGACGCGTTACTGTGCGCGGCCTCGCTGCGCACCGAGATCGACGCCGCCCTGGACATCGCCGACGGGGCCAACGTCGGGCGCGGCACGCTATTTTTCAACGACCCTGGCAACGCACGTTCGCTGGAAGCGCTGGCCGCGCGCCATACCACGCCGTTCGCGCCGGCCGACAGCGCCGCCGACGACGTCTGCCTGATCAGCTTCACTTCGGGCACCACCGGCATCCCGAAGGGCACGATGCATTTCCACCGCGACGTGCTGGCGATCTGCGACTGCTTCCCGCGCCACACGCTGGGCTCAAAGCCGGACGACATTTTCATCGGCACGCCGCCGCTGGCCTTTACCTTCGGGCTGGGCGGGCTGCTGCTGTTCCCGATGCGGGTCGGCGCGGCCGGGGTGCTGCTTGAAAAGCTGACGCCGGAGACCCTGTTGGCCAGCATCGAGAAGTACCGGGCGACGATCTGCTTTACCGCGCCTACCTTCTACCGCCAGATGGCGGCGCTGGCCGGCAAATACGACTTGTCCAGCCTGCGCGAAACCGTATCGGCCGGCGAAGCGCTTCCGCTGCCGACGCGCGATGCGTGGAAGGCGGCGACCGGCCTGGCGATGATCGACGGTATCGGCGCGACCGAGATCCTGCATATCTTTATCTCCGCCGCCGGCGAGGATATCCGTCCCGGCGCCACCGGGAAGCCCATACCCGGCTACCAGGCCTGCGTGCTCGATGCGCAGGGCAAGCCGGCAGGGCCCGGGGTGGTGGGGCGGCTGGCGGTCAAGGGCCCGACCGGCTGCCGCTACCTGGCCGACGAACGCCAGTTGAACTATGTGGTCGACGGCTGGAACCTGACCGGCGACGCCTACGAGATGGATGAAGAGGGCTATTTCCATTACCGCTCGCGCACCGACGACATGATCATTTCGGCCGGTTATAACATCGCCGGGGCCGAGGTCGAGGATGTGCTGCTGCGCCATCCGGCGGTGGCCGAATGCGGCGTGGTCGGCCGTCCCGACGAGGAGCGCGGGCAGGTGGTGGAGGCGCATGTGGTGCTCAAGCCGGGCTTCGAAGCTTCGCCCGGGATGGCGCTGGAACTGCAGAATTTCGTCAAGGCGGATATCGCGCCATACAAGTATCCGCGCTCGGTGAAGTTCGCCGACAAGCTGCCGCGCACCGAGACCGGCAAGCTGCAGCGCTTCAAGCTGCGCAACCCTTGAACCGCCACGCCAGGCGAGGACGCGATGCGCGATAAAGAAGAGCAGGACGACGACGGCCATCCCGATCTCGCGAGCCGGCTGACCGACGACCATCACCAGTCGCTCAAGCTGTGGCTGCGCATGCTGTCGTGTACCGTGCGGATCGAGAACGAGATCCGTAGCCGCCTGCGCGCCAGCTTCAACATCACGCTGCCGCGCTTCGACCTGATGGCGCAGCTCGAGCGCCATCCCGACGGCCTGCGCATGGGCGAGCTGTCCAGGCGCATGATGGTCACCGGTGGCAATGTCACCGGCATCACCGACCAGCTCGAGCGCGAGCAACTGGTGGTGCGGGTGCCGCACCGGACCGACCGGCGCGGCTACAGCGTCAAGCTGACCGACGAGGGCCGCCGCGCCTTCGCCGAAATGGCGGTGGTGCATGAGGGCTGGATTGCGTCGATGCTGAAGGATATGCCGACAGCGGAGAAGACGCAGATGATCGGGCTGCTGGCGGAGATGAAGCGGCGGCTTGATGGGCTTGGTAGGGACGCGACTTAAGCGTTTCCAAGTTTGATTTGGCGCAAAGTGCAGGTGGACACCGAAGCGCGGCCCGGGTACTTCCGTAAACTAGATGGTGCCGCAGTGTGCAGCATCGTCAACGGAGCCAATAAAATGAATGCCTCAATGCCCGGGGAACCTCGCAAGCCCGAAGATACTGATGACGTTGCAGCGCCCCCTGTCGCGGAGTACCATGCAAGCATGGACAAACGGCTCTCCATCCTGGAAATGCGTTTCGATACTGTTCTGCCTACCTTGGCAACCAAGGCCGATCTCGCTGAGTTACGCACGGAAATACTGACCGCGCAGGAGCGTTTGCGCAGCGATTTCAACGTGGCGCAGGAGAAACTGCGAAGCGAGATTCTCAATGCCATGCGGGAGATGCAAAGCAGTCTGCTCATGTGGATCGTCAGCACAATGGTGGCCATGTTCCTGGGCATGGTTGGTCTGTTCCTTAGCATCTCTTCAACCATGATGGAAACCACCGAACGCATGGTGCAGACCCATATTCGCGGCATCCAGGATGCACGGGAGGCGCAGCCTGCACCGCCCAGTCCGTCGCCGTCCCCCTGACCAGCCTCAACGTGCGGCGCGTCGCGCGCCCTCCGACCTTCAGCTCGTTGCAAAATACCTGACGCATGCCGTGTTCGCGCACCTCGCCGAAGCCGCCGGTCGCGGCGTCAGCGAAGGCGCTTGAGGAGTTCGGGCAGCCGGTAAGGCTTGGACACGAACGCGAATTCGTCGATATCTCCCTGCTGCTGGCGCAGCGCCGGCATCGGATAGCCCGACGCGAGCAAGATGCGGGCGTCTGGATACTCGCGCCGCACGATGCGCGCCAGCTCGATGCCGGACATCTGCGGCATCATCACGTCGCTGAACACCACATCGACGTCCACGTTGCGCTCCAGGATGGCCAGCGCATCCTTGGCGTTGTTCGCGACCAGCACGTCGTAGCCGAGGCTCTCGAACAGCGTCGCCGCCAGCTGCGCGAGGTCTTCCTCGTCCTCGACCACCAGCACCTTTTCGCGCGCGCTGCTGTCCGCCGCACGCTCGCCTTCCTGCTCGCCGCTGACCGGCAGCAGGATGCGCAGGGTGGTGCCTTTGCCGGGCGTGCTCTCGACGGCGATGTCGCCCCCGGACTGGACGATGAAGCCATGCACCTGGGCCAGGCCGAGGCCGGTACCCTTGCCAACCGGCTTGGTGGTAAAGAAGGGCTCGAAGACGCGCGCGGTGACGTCCGGCGACATGCCCATGCCGGTATCGGCGACGCTCACCTCGATGTATTTGCCCGGCGCCAACGTGCCATGTCCGTCCAGCATGACGGTGCGGGTTTCGAGCAGCAGGCGGCCACCGTCCGGCATCGCGTCGCGTGCATTGACGACCAGGTTCAGGATCGCCGTTTCGAAGCGCGCTTCATCGATGCAGGCATTCGGCAGGCCGCCCGCGAGCGCGACGTGAAAGTCGATCGACGAATCCACTGCGCGGCGCAGCACGCTTTCGAATCCTTCCACCAGCTTGTTGATGTTGTGGATGGCCGGGGCCAGCGGCTGCTGGCGCGCGAATGCCAGCAATTGCTGGGTCAGCGAGGCGCCGCGCTCGATCGCGCGGTTCATGCTGTCGAGAACCCTGCTGTCGATGCCGGCCGACCGCGTCTTGATGATTTCGAGCCCGCTCGCCACCACCGACAGCAGGTTGTTGAAGTCGTGCGCGATGCCGCCGGTCAGCTGGCCGATGGCTTCCATCTTCTGCGACTGGAACAGCGCGGCCCGGGTCTGATCGAGCGACTGGGCGGCCAGGCGCTGTTCGGTCACGTCGCGCGTGATCTTGGCGAAGCCGAGCAGGGTGCCGCTGTCGTCGCGGATCGCATCGACCACCACGTGGGCCCAGAAGCGCGAGCCGTCCTTGCGCACGCGCCAGCCTTCGGACTCGTACTTGCCGACGCGCTCGGCGGTGGCGAGCGCCAGCGCCGGCAGGCCGGACTTACGGTCGGGCTCGGTATAGAAACGGGAGAAGTGCGAACCGACCACTTCGGCGGCCTGGTAGCCCTTGATGCGCTCGGCGCCCGCGTTCCAGTTCGACACCTCGCCGCCCGGCGACAGCATGTAGATCGCGTAGTCGACCACGCCTTGCACCAGCAGGCGGAAGTGCTGTTCGCTGGCGTGCAGCGCATCGCGCGCGGCCTTTTGTTCGGTGATGTCGCGGGTGATCTTGGCAAACCCGATCAGCTCGGCGCCGTCGAACACCGGGTCGATGACGACGCTGGCCCAGAACCGCGAGCCATCCTTGCGCACGCGCCAGCCTTCGCACTCGAACTTGCCTTCGGTGCGGGCGGTCAGCAAGGCGCGGGCCGGCACGCCGCTGGCCTGGTCTTCGGGCGTGTGGAAGCGCGAGAAATGCCGCCCGACGATCTCGTCAGCCTGATAGCCCTTGAAGCGTTCGGCGCCGGCATTCCAGGAACTGACCTTGCCGTCCGGGTCCAGCAGGTAAATCGCGTAGTCCCGGATGCTCGAGATCAGCAATTGCTGGCGCTGCTCATAGCTCAGGTTGTGGATCTGGTTCGTCATTAATTGCTCATGTTCTCGTCATGCGGGGCTGCGCGCGGTAGCAGCGAACCGCTCGGGTTCTGGCTTGAATATGCGCGGCGGCGATCGGACGGCGTTGGCCGATGTGTACAACCGTTTCCGCCAGTAACTATTGGGCAATTATATAAGGAAATGATCAGGAGGCGCGCGGCCCGTCCAGGCCGGCAACGCCACCAGCTGCCGGCTGGCGTGGGCAAGCCCTCTGGTGGCGCAAATTCTACGACCCGCGGCAATGAGGTGATAGCATGACTCACATTATCGACGTGCGTATGCATGGTGAAGCAGACAGTTCACCACTGCAGATGATCAGCTCGACCCGGTTTGCGTACTTGGAGCGGATGGAGGCTTTGGCTAAGCAGCTCGTTGCCACCCGGATTGCGGCCGCGCGGTGCCGACGACCCAACGATGCCCACTGCTACCAGCGCATACCAAATGCTCGTTCCCCACGCTGTCGGAAGTTGTGTGCCAAGGTGTTGATTTAGAAGACCATCCAAAATACGATTAGCCCGATCTCGGTATGTACACCTGCAGCATTCGCAGATCCCTGTGGCTAACCATACGCGCCAGGTCGAGTACCCCGAGCTGCTTGGCCAGCCGTGTGACAACCGCGTGCCGGGTGTCGTGGAACGTCCCGCCTTCGATGCACGTTCGGTCGCGGGCTTTGCGGAAGAGCGCGTCAAGCGATTGAGGTGAAACGCAAACATATGGGTTGGTCCCTCCGACTGGAATCGAACCAGTATCCCACGCTTAGGAGGCATGTGCACTATCCATTGTGCTACGGAGAGGACTCTGTGGTTCGGCGATCGGGCATGCCGGTGTCGTGAACCGAGCGCAATTATAGCCGAGGACGGGCGACAAATAGAATGGCGGCGCCGATCTATCGGTACAATGCGTGTTTCTTTCATTTCCGGCCCTGCTTCCCAGCACGGCCTCGCACCGGTAAATAAGTCATGGCTGTCATCTCCCTCTCGTCGGCGCAACTCGCGTTCGGCCACGTCGCGCTGCTCGATCACGCGGAATTTTCCCTTGAAACCACGGAGCGCGTCGGACTGATCGGGCGCAACGGCACCGGCAAGTCTTCGCTGCTGAAAGTCATTTCGGGCAAGTTCAAGCTCGACGACGGCTTGCTCGTTATGCAACAGGGCATCAAGATCGCCTACGTCGAGCAGGAACCGACCTTCGATCCGGGAATGTCGGTGTTCGACGCGGTCGCCGCCGGCATGGGCGACCAGGCCGCCATGCTGGCAGAGTACGAAACGCTGACCGGCCAGTTCGGCCAGGGCGACGACGACGCCCTGATGGACCGCATGCACGACCTGCAGGTCAAGCTCGATGCGACCGACGGCTGGAGCATGCAGAACAAGGTCGATACCACGCTCGACCGCCTCAACCTGGCCGGCGCGTCGCTGATGGGCACCCTGTCCGGCGGTATGCAGAAGCGCGTGGCGCTGGCCGTCGCGCTGGTGTCCGCACCCGACGTGCTGCTGCTCGACGAGCCGACCAACCACCTCGACTTCAAGTCCATCATGTGGCTCGAAGGCCTGTTGCGCGACTTCAAGGGTTCGGTGCTGTTCATCACCCACGACCGTAGCTTCCTCGACAACGTCGCCACCCGCATCATCGAACTCGACCGCGGCAAGCTGCTGTCGTACCCGGGCAATTTCTCGGCCTACCAGACCCGCAAGGCCGAGCAGCTGGAAATCGAAGAGGTCGAAGCGGCCAAGTTCGACAAGTTCCTGGCGCAGGAAGAAGTGTGGATCCGCAAGGGCGTCAAGGCACGCCGCGTGCGCGACGAAGGCCGCGTGCGCCGCCTGGAAGCGCTGCGCCTGCAGCGCGCCGCGCGCCGCGAACAGCAGGGCCAGGTCACCCTGGCGGTCACCGCCGGCGATCGCTCCGGCAAGATCGTGGCGGAGCTGGAAAACGTCAACAAGAGCTATGGCGACAAGGTCATCGTCAGCGATTTCAGCGGCACCATCCTGCGCGGCGACAAGGTCGGCCTGATCGGCGCCAACGGCGCCGGCAAGACCACCTTGCTGAAGATGATCCTGGGCGAGGAGATGGCAGACAGCGGCAAGGTCAAGCTCGGCACCAAGCTGCAGGTCGCGTACTTCGACCAGATGCGCGCCCAGCTCAACGAAGAAGCCAACCTGATGGAAACCATCGCCCCGGGCAGCGACTGGGTCGAGATCAACGGCGCCAAAAAGCACGTGATGAGCTACCTGAACGACTTCCTGTTCGCGCCCGAGCGTGCGCGCTCGCCGGTCAAGTCGCTGTCGGGCGGCGAACGCAACCGCCTGCTGCTGGCGCGCCTGTTCGCCAAGCCGGCCAACTGCCTGGTGCTGGACGAGCCGACCAACGACCTCGACATCGACACCCTCGAGCTGCTGGAAGAACTGCTGGAAGACTACACCGGCACCGTGTTCCTGGTCAGCCACGACCGTACCTTCCTCGACAACGTGGTCACCCAGGTGATCGTCGCCGAAGGCGAGGGACGCTGGCGCGAATTCGTCGGCGGCTATACCGACTGGGAGCGGGTGAAGGCGCAGGCGCCGGCGCCAACGCCGGCAAAACTGGCGGCCAGGCCGGCTGCGACGGCCACGGCCGCTGAAGCTCCTGTTGCAAAAAAGATAAAGCTGAGCTACAAGGAACAGCGCGAGCTTGAAGAGCTGCCGCTGCTGATCGCCAGCCTCGAGGACGAGCAGAGCCAGATCACCTTGCAGCTGAATGCCCCGGACTTCTACAAGACCAATCCGGCCGACGCGCGCCGCATCAATGCGCGCTTCACCGAAATCGAAGAGAAGCTGCTGGTGGCGCTCGAACGCTGGGAGGAGATCGAGGCGCGCACGAATGGGTAAGTAACCTCAGCGAGAGCCATGCCAGAGCCACACCAGAGACCGTCCGCCGCCAGCAGCGCGGCCGGCGGCACCGCCGCCGAAGACGGACCGATGTTCAGTCGCGCCGCCCTGGCGCGGATCCTGCCTTTTATCACCTACATCTTTTTCATCCCGGTGGCCGAATTGCTCGGCCGCCTGGGATGGAATGCCCACGACTTGAGATGGCTCTACGCCGTCAAAATCAGCGCCGTCATGCTGATGCTGGTCATCTTCCGCCGCCACTACACCGAATTGCGCGGCCCACGCCTGGGAATCGGCGCGGCCATTGTGGCGCTGGTGACGGGCGCGGTGGTGCTGGTGCTATGGGTCAGCCTGAATGCGGACTGGATGATGATCGGTTCGCCCGACGGTTTCAACCCGACCACCGATGGCCGCATCGACTGGCTGATGGTGGCGGTACGCATCTTTGGCGCCGCGCTGGTGGTGCCGGTGATGGAAGAATTGTTCTGGCGCTCTTTCCTGATGCGGTGGATCGACGCGGCGGATTTTGAAAAAGTTGAGCCGGCGAAAGCCAGCCTGAAGGCATTTGTTGTCACTGTTCTGTTGTTCGGCTTTGAGCACAACCTGTGGCTGGCGGGGATCGTCGCCGGCGCCGCGTATGGCGCCTTGTACGTCCGGCACCGGACCTTGTGGTCGCCGATCCTGGCTCATGCTTTAACCAATGGACTGCTGGGCGTATGGATTGTTTATACCGGTAACTGGACTTACTGGTAGCAGGCAAGCCGGGGGTTTCAGCAGCACTATCGATAAAAAGATGGCTGATATGTTGAAACCTTTCCAGACTACCCCGTGCGCCTGCCGTGTCGTGTTGCTGGCCAGCGCCATGTGCGGCATGTCCGCATCGATGGCGGCCCCGGGCGACGAGGGATTCGACCCGCTGGCCGGGCTGGGCTACTTCCACGACGATAACCTGTTCCGCCTGCCTGGCGGGCACCCCGGCTTCGACGGCCAGCGCAGCGATTCGGCGCGCCAGGCCCATGCGGGGCTGCTGTTCAACAAGACCTGGGGCCGCCAGAAAGTTTTCGCCCAGGCCAAAATCACCAGGGTCGCGTTCGATCATTTCGACCAGCTCGACTACGACGGCAAGGATCTGCAGGCGCGCTGGAACTGGCAGCTCGGCAAGCGCTTCGAAGGCCAGCTCGGCACTAACTACGAACAGACCCTGGCGCCTTACACCGATTTTCGCAGCGACCGGCGCAACCTGCGCGAGCACCGCCGCCAGTACGTCGACGGCGCCTGGCGCTTCCACCCGGGCTGGCGCGCGCGCAGCGCCGCCTCGCGCGACAAGTACACCTACGAACTGCCGGCCCAGCGCTGCAACGACCGCACCGAGGACGCGGTCGACATCGGCGCCGACTACCTGCCGCGCAGCGGCAGCACTGTCGGTTTGGTGGCGCGCAGGATCAAGGGCAAGTACCTGAACCGGCGCCTATTTCCTGCCGGACGTGTATGTGTTCGACCTGATGCAGGCGCGCTTCGACAACGTCGGCGGGATGCCGGTGGTGGCGATCTGCGAAAGCCCGTTCATGGGCATCAACAGCATGGTCAAGCGCACCAGCGACATCGTGCTGGGCGCCCTGATCCTGCTGACGGTGCTGCCGCTGATGGCGCTGGTTGCCGTGGCCGTCAGGCTGACTTCGCCGGGACCCGTCATTTTCAGCCAGCGCCGTTATGGCCTGTACGGCGAAGAAATCATCGTCTACAAATTCGGTTCGATGACCGTGACCGACGCCGGCACTGCCATCGAGCAGGCCCGCAAGGACGACCCGCGCATGACGCCGATCGGCGCCTTCCTGCGCCGCAGTTCGCTCGATGAGTTGCCCCAGTTCATCAACGTGCTGCAGGGGCGCATGAGCATCGTCGGACCGCGCCCGCACGCGGTCGCGCACAACGAGCAGTACCGCAAACTGATCAAGGGCTACATGCTGCGCTACAAGGTCAAGCCGGCATTACCGGCTGGGCCCAGGTCAACGGCATGCGCGGCGAAACGGAAGTGCTGGAAAAGACGGAGGCGCGCGTCCAGTACGACCTCGACTACCTGCGCAACTGGTCGCTGTGGCTTGACCTGTGGATCATCCTGAAGACAGTCAAGGTCGTGATCTCGCGTCAGAACGCGTACTAAAAAGTTCCCGCTAACGGATGTTTGTTCAACCCTGCGTAAGCAGTCTAAGCACAATTGGAGGTGCGCTTGAATTTGGAGTTTTCGACGCGTTAGAATGGTCGGACGATTGCAATGTGTTCAACAGGGCCGTATCGCTGTAGCATGTTGAACCACTGTACATACGAGGGTGAGAAAAATAATGAAAACAGCACTGATTACCGGGGTGACCGGACAGGACGGGTCCTACCTGGCCGAGCTGCTGCTCGCCAAGGGCTACGAGGTGCACGGCATCAAGCGCCGCTCGTCGCTGTTCAATACCGGCCGCATCGACCATATCTACCAGGATCCCCATGCGCCCAACCCGAATTTCGTCCTGCATTACGGCGACCTGTCCGACACCTCGAACCTGACCCGCATCCTGCACCAGGTCCAGCCCGACGAGGTGTACAACCTGGGCGCGATGAGCCACGTGGCGGTGTCGTTCGAGTCGCCTGAATACACCGCCGACGTCGATGGCATCGGCACCTTGCGCCTGCTCGAGGCGATCCGCTTCCTGAAAATGGAAAAAACCACGCGCTTCTACCAGGCCTCGACCTCCGAGCTGTACGGGCTGGTGCAGGAAACGCCGCAGCGCGAGAGCACGCCGTTCTACCCGCGCAGCCCGTACGCGGTGGCCAAGCTGTACGCGTACTGGATCACGGTCAATTACCGCGAGGCGTATGGCATGTATGCCTGCAACGGTATCCTGTTCAACCACGAATCGCCGCGCCGCGGTGAAACTTTCGTCACGCGCAAGATCACGCGCGCGCTGGCCAATATCGCGCTGGGGCTGGAGGACAAGCTCTTCCTCGGCAACATGGAGGCGCTGCGCGACTGGGGCCATGCGCGCGATTACGTCGAGATGCAGTGGCTGATGCTGCAGCAGGACAGCCCGGAAGACTTCGTCATCGCCACCGGCCGCCAGTATTCGGTGCGCCACTTCGTCGAGGTGGCCGCGCGCGAGCTGGGCATCGACATTGAATGGAGCGGCCACGGTACTGGCGAGACGGGAACGATTGCCGCCATCCGCGGCGAACGCGCCACAGGGGCGCGCGTCGGGCAATCCATCGTCGCCGTCGACCCGCAATACTTCCGTCCGGCGGAAGTCGAAAGCCTGCTGGGCGACCCGAGCCGGGCCCGCGAAAAGCTGGGCTGGGTGCCGCGCACCACCTTCGAAGACATGGTGCAGGAAATGGTGGCGCACGACCTCGACAAGGCGCGCCGGCATGCACTGCTGACGTCGCATGGATATAACGTAGCAATTTCTCTGGAGTGAGTTTTGAATAACGAGCAACCACGCATTTTCGTCGCCGGCCATAACGGGCTGGTCGGTTCCGCCATCGTCCGCGTCCTCAAAGGGCAGGGGCTGGAGAACATCGTCACGCGCAGCCACGCCGAACTGGAGCTGACCGACCAGGCCCAGGTACGCGAGTTCTTCCGCACCGAAAGGATCGACCAGGTTTATCTGGCGGCGGCCAAGGTCGGCGGCATCCATGCCAACAATACCTATCCCGCCGAATTCATCTACGACAACATGATGGTGCAGGCCAATGTCGTGCACGAAGCGTGGAAGAGCGGGGTGCAGAAACTGCTGTTCCTTGGTTCATCCTGCATCTATCCGCGCCTGGCCGAACAGCCGATCCGCGAGGAATACCTGATGAGCGGGGCGCTGGAGCCGACCAACGAACCGTATGCGATGGCCAAGATCGCCGGCATCAAGCTGTGCGAGAGCTACAACCGCCAGTACGGCACCGATTTCCGCAGCGTCATGCCGACCAACCTGTACGGTCCGGGCGACAACTACCACCCTGAAAACAGCCATGTGATCCCGGCCCTGATCCGGCGCTTCCACGAAGCGAAGGCCGGCGCCGCGCCGGAAGTGGTGATCTGGGGCAGCGGGCGGCCGATGCGCGAGTTCCTGTACGTCGACGATATGGCCGCGGCCAGCGTGTATGTGATGCAGCTCGACCGCGCCACGTATGGCGAACACACCGACCCGATGCATTCGCATATCAACGTCGGCACCGGCCAGGACGTCACGATCGCCGAGCTCGCCAGGCTGGTCGGCAAGGTGGTGGGCTACCACGGCGATATCGTGTTCGACGTTTCCAAGCCGGACGGTACGCCGCGCAAGCTGCTCGACGTATCGAAGCTGCGCACCCTCGGCTGGAGCGCGCGCACCACCCTGGCCGATGGCCTTGGAAGCGCCTATCAGGCGTTCCTGGTTAGCCAGGCGGCGCGCTGATCTTTTGGCGCGGATTTTTGATCAGGCAATCAAACGAGGCCTATCGTGGACAACACGGACATGCCAATCCCGATGAAACACAAGACCACGCGGCGCGCGATGGGCGTTGCCGCGCTGATCCTCGCCATCCTCGCCGCGGCCCTTGCCGCCTGCGGCGACAGGCAGGCCGCCGCCAAAAAGCCGGGCCAGGCGATCGCCAGCGTGAATGGCGAGGAAATCACCACGATGCAGCTGAACGAGGAGCTGCAGCGCGCCAACGTCGCGTCGGCGAGCCAGCAGGCCGCCAGCAGGCAGCTGGTGCGCGTGCTGATCGACCGCCAGCTGCTGCAGCACGAAGCGGAAAAGGAAAAGCTCGACCGCGACCCGAAAGTGATGCAGGCGATCGAACGGGCCAGGGCGCTTATCATCGCCCAGGCCTACATGCAGAAGCACATCGGCACCCAGGCCCGGCCGACCCGCGCCGAAGTCGAGGCCTACTTCAACCAGCATCCCGAATTCTTCAGCAAGCGCAGGGCGTTCGACATGCAACAGCTGGTCATCGCGACGCGCGACTTGACGCCGGAAGTCAAAAAGGCCGCCGAGACCTCAACATCGCTGGAAGGGATGGTGCTCTGGTTCGACGCCAACAAGATCAAGTACGCGCGCAACCGGGTGGCCCGCAGCACGGCCGAGATGCCGGCGGAGCTGTCGGCCAGGCTGCTGTCGATGCGCACCGGCCAGATTTTCGCTGTGCGCGAAGGCGAGCGCAGCCTGCTGGTGGCGATCGCCGAAGTGCGCGAGGCGCCGGTGACGGTCGACGTCGCCGCCCAGCAGATCGAGCAATTCCTGGTGAACAAGAAGAACAAGGATGCCGCCGATGCCTAACTGGCGCGCCTGCGCGCCGCCGCCAGGATCGAGTACCTGAACAAGGACCTGGTGCCGGACGCGCCCGCCCCATCGGCTGCGACGGCGATGCCTGTGGCCGCCAATGCCGCCGCCACCGGCGACGCGCGACCCGTCCAGCGGCGTGCCCGGCCCGCCGGTAGTCGCCGGCGACATCAAACATGTGTGGGAACTGAACCGCCACCTGCACCTGGTTCGGCTGGCCCAGGCGTGGCGGGTCAGCGGCGACGCCGCATGGCTGGAGGTGCTGCGCGCGCAGGTGTCCGGCTGGCTGGAGCAGTGCCCGCCGATGACAGGGCCGAACTGGACCAGCTCACTCGAAATGGGTATCCGCCTGATCAACTGGTCGCTGGTATGGCAGCTGGCAGGCGGCGCCGACGGCCCCTTGTTCGCCGGCGAAGGAGGGCGGGACCTGCGCCGCGCCTGGCTTGACAGCATCTACGCGCACTGCCAGTCGATCGCGCGCCACCTGTCGCGCCATTCGTCCGCCAACAACCACCTGATCGGCGAGCTGGCCGGCCTGTACGTGGCCACGATCGCATGGCCATGCCGGGACCCGTCGGTGCGCTGGCGCGACCAGGCCGCGCGCGAACTCGAACGTGAAGCGCAGGCGCAGTTTTCAAGCGACGGCGTCAACCGCGAACAGGCGTTTGCGTACCACGTGTTCTCCAGCGAATTCCTGATCGTGGCCGCCCTCGCGGGCCAGGCCAGCGGGCGGCCGTTCTCGAGCCGGTACTGGGAAGCGCTGGAACGTGCGCTGCACTTCCTGCGCTCGGTGACGGACGCGGGCGGCCGCGTGCCGATGGTCGGCGACGCCGACGACGGCATGGTGTACCGGCTCGACCCCGAAAACCACGAGCGCGCCGCGCTGCTGCTGTCGCTTGGCGGCGCGCTGGCTGGCGACCGCGCGCCGCAAGGCGTCACCGCGCGCTGGCTGCTGCATGCCTTCCCCGGCCAGCGTCCGCGCGCCATCGAGCCCGCACAAGCGGCTGGCTGGGCCTTCCCGGATGGCGGCTACCTGCTGTTCGGCCGCGATTTTGGCGCCGCCCGCGAGATCAGGGGGCTGCTCGATTGCGGCCCGCTCGGCTACCTCGGCATCGCGGCCCATGGGCACGCCGATGCGCTGTCGCTGACCTTGTCGGTGGCCGGCGAAGAATGCCTGGTCGATCCCGGCACCTATTCGTACTGGCAGGAGAAGGAGTGGCGCGACTACTTCCGCGGCACCTCGGCCCACAACACGGTGCGCGTCGACGGCGTCGACCAGTCGGTCAGCGGCGGGCGCTTCATGTGGCTGCGCAAGGCGCGCAGCCACGTCGAGCGCATGCCGCAGTCGCCTGGCCAGTTCGATTTCCGCGGCGCCCACGATGGCTACATGCGGCTGCCCGACCCGGCGCGCCACATCCGCGAGGTGAAGTTCGACGCTGCTTCGGCTACGCTGGCCGTCACCGACAAGGTCGCGGCAAGGGGCGCGCACAAGGTGGAACAATTCGGGCACTTTGCACCCGGTCTTGCGGTCACACGCAATGACGGTGGCGTCCACGTACGCGGCAAAGCTTTCGAGATGCAGGTGGAAGTGGCCGGGGCGGGGGCCATCATCGAACTGCTGCGAGGGCAGCAAGATCCGCCGCTTGGATGGTATTCGCGCAGCTACGAATCGAAGCAGCCGTGCGACGTAGTAAAAATTACAACAAAATCGAACGGCGCGCCGTTAGAATGCCAGTTTACAATATCATTTTCCTAATGTTTGCCTGAAGGTTAGCTATGCCAACAATTTACCTGGTCGCGGGCGCCCGTCCGAACTTCATGAAGATTGCCCCGATCGTCCGCGCATTCCAGGCGCAGCAGGCGCTGTCCTTCAAGATCATCCATACCGGACAGCACTACGACCGCGACATGAACGACGTGTTCTTCGAAGAGCTGGGCATCCCGCAGCCGGACGTGTTCATGGCGGCCGGCGGCGGCAGCCACGCGCAGCAGACCGCCAAGATCATGGTTGGTTTCGAGGAGCTGTGCATGGCCGAGCGCCCCGACGCCGTGCTGGTGGTCGGCGACGTCAATTCGACGCTGGCCTGCTCGATCGTCGCCAAGAAGCTCAACATCCCGGTGGCGCACGTCGAAGCGGGCCTGCGCAGCGGCGACATGTCGATGCCCGAGGAGATCAACCGCCTCGTTACCGACAGCATCTCGGACTGGTTCTTCGTCACCGAGCCGGCCGCGCTGGAACACCTGAAGCGCGAAGGCAAGCCTGATTCGGCGGTCCACTACGTCGGCCACGTGATGGTCGATAACGTCCTGTTCCAGGCCGATAAGCTGACCCGCGCCGACACCAGCGGTTTCGAGACCGCCGCCTTCAAGGCCGCGCGCATCGAAGCGAAGCAGCGCTACGGCGTGGTCACCTTGCACCGCCCGAGCAATGTCGACGACGCCGAGAACTTTGCCCGCATCGGCGGCGCACTGCGCGAGATTTCGAACGAGCTGCCGCTGATCTTCCCGGTCCACCCGCGCACCCGCGCCAACCTGGACAAGTTCGGCATCGACCTCGGCCCGAATATCACGCTGGCCGGCCCGCAGGCCTACATGGCCTTCCTCAACCTGTGGAAGGACGCGGCGGTCGTGCTGACCGACAGCGGCGGCCTGCAGGAAGAAACCACCGCGCTGGGCGTGCCGTGCGTGACGATCCGCGAAAACACCGAGCGTCCGGTCACGGTCGACGAAGGCTCGAACGTCCTGGCCGGCACCGACCCGGACAAGATCATGGCCGAAGCGCGCAAGGTCCTGCGCGGCGAGGGCAAGACCGGGCGCCGCCCGCACCTGTGGGACGGCAAGGCGGCCGAGCGCATCGTCGAGATTTTGGGAAGATATATTTCATGAACGCGCGCATGACGTTGATGGGGTGCCAGGTCGATAACCTGACGATGGAAGAGACGCTTGGCAAGGTCGAAGGTTTCATCCAGTCAGGACGGCCGCACCAGACTTTTGCCGACGTAACTCACAAGGACACAGCATGAAAATTCTCGTTACAGGCGGCATGGGCTACATCGGTTCCCATACCTTCGTCGAACTGCTCAAGGCCGGCCATGAAGTGGTCGTGTACGACAACCTCTCCAACAGCACCACCGCCGTCGGCGACCGGGTCGCCCGGATCACCGGCAAGAAGATGGCCTTCATCGAAGGCGACATCCGCGACCGCGCGGCGATGGAGGCGGCGTTCGCAGCCAGTCCGATCGACGCGGTGATCCACTTCGCCGGCCTGAAGGCGGTCGGCGAATCGGTGGCGCAGCCGCTGCGCTACTACGACAACAATGTCTACGGCAGCCTGGTGCTGTTCGAGTCGATGGCCAAATTCGGCGTGAAGATGGTGGTGTTCTCGTCGTCGGCCACCGTGTATGGCGACCCTGCCAGCGTGCCGATCGTCGAAGACTTTCCGCTGCACGCCACCAATCCTTACGGCCGCAGCAAGCTGATGATCGAAGAGATGCTGCGCGACCTGGCGCTGTCCGACCCGAGCTGGCGCATCGCGCTGCTGCGCTATTTCAACCCGGTCGGCGCGCATGAAAGCGGGCTGATCGGTGAAGAGCCGAACGGCATCCCGAACAACCTGCTGCCTTACATCGCCCAGGTCGCCGACGGCCGCCGCGAATTCCTGTCGGTCTACGGCGGCGATTATCCGACCCCTGACGGCACCGGCATGCGCGACTACATCCACGTTGTCGATCTGGCCATTGGCCATGTAAAAACGCTCAACAAGCTGGCGACAGGTCCTGGCGTTGTTACGTACAATTTGGGGACTGGACGCGGCAACACCGTGCTGGAAATGGTACGCGCCTTCGAACAGGCTTGCGGCAAGCCGATTCCGTACAAAATCGTTGACCGACGCCCTGGCGACATCGCCAAATGCTATGCCGATCCGGTTCGCGCGCAAACCGAGCTCGGGTGGAAGGCCGAACGCGATGTCGCACAAATGTGCGCCGATGCATGGCGATATCAGTCAACGCCGAAGTAACAACGAGGATGCACCGATGAAAGCGATGATTCTGGCTGCGGGCAAGGGAACACGCGTACGTCCGCTTACTTACGATCTGCCGAAACCTATGATTCCGCTGCTGGGCAAGCCGGTCATGGCTTACCTGGTCGAACACCTCGCCAAGCACGGCGTCACTGAAATCATGGTCAACGTCAGCTACCTGCACGACAAGATCGAGGAATACTTCGGCGAAGGGCACCAGTTCGGCGTCCAAATCGGCTACTCGTTCGAAGGCTATACCAACGATAAAGGCGAAGTCGTGCCGCAGCCGATCGGATCGGCCGGCGGCATGAAGAAGATCCAGGAGTTCGGCGGCTTCTTCGATGAAACCACGATCGTCCTGTGCGGCGACGCGCTGATCGACCTCGACCTCAAGTCGGCGCTGTTCGAACACCGCCGCCAGGGTGCGCTGGCGTCCGTCATCACGCGCGAAGTCCCGCGCGACAAGGTTTCCAGCTACGGCGTGGTGGTCACCGACAAGGAAGGGCGCATCACCCAGTTCCAGGAAAAGCCGTCCAGGGAGCAGGCGCTGTCGAACTTCATCAGCACCGGCATCTACATCTTCGAACCCGAAGTCATCGACCTGATTCCGTCGGGCCGGCCGGTCGACATCGGCTCAGAGCTGTTCCCGCTGATGGCCGAACGCGGCCTGCCGTTCTACGCGCAGAAGCGTCCGTTCAACTGGCTCGACATCGGCAGCGTGACCGATTACTGGGAAGTGCTGCAGGACGTGCTGAAGGGCGAAGTGGCCCACATGGTCGTGCCCGGCATCCAGGTCAAGGATGGCGTCTGGGTAGGGCTGAACACCAGCATCGACTGGAACGGCACCGTGATCAAGGGGCCGGTCTACATCGGCTCGGGCTGCCTGATCGAATCGGGCGTGACCATCATCGGCCCTTCCTGGATCGGGCATGGCAGCCACATCTGCGAAGGCGCGGAAATCGTGCGCAGCGTCTTGTTTGAATATACAAGGGTGTTGCACGATGTAACTCTGCATGAAATGATAGTATTTAAGGATTATAGTGTCGACCGCCAAGGCGAGATGAAGCACAGTACCGAATACTCGTCCGAAGAGTGGGTGAATGCGCGCGACCGGCGCCAGCATCGCCGCACCGAGGGCGACATGATTTACGCAAAATAAGATAAGGAAGCCCATGAAAATTTATCCAGTCATCCTCTCCGGCGGCGCCGGCACCCGTTTGTGGCCGTTGTCGCGCGCAGTGCTGCCAAAGCAGCTGCTGCCACTGGTAACGGACCGCACGATGCTGCAAGAGACAGCACTGCGGGTCGGGGACTGGCCTGAACTGATGGCGCCGCTGGTTGTCTGCGGCAACGACCATCGCTTCATGGTGGCAGAACAGATGCGCGAAATCGGCGTCACGCCGCTTGGGATCCTGCTGGAACCGGCGGGCCGCAACACCGCGCCGGCAGTCGCTGCCGCCGCCAATTACCTGATGGCAATCGATCCCGACGCGGTCATGCTGGTGCTGCCGGCCGACCACGTCATCAAGGACAAGAAAGCCTTCGCCAGCGCGGTTGCCCGCGCCGCCAGCACGGTGCGCGATGGCGCGCTGGCCACCTTCGGCATCGTGCCGACGGCGCCGGAAACCGGCTACGGCTACATTTGCCGCGGCAGCGCCACCGGCGTTGAGGACTGCTACAAGGTCGACCGCTTTGTCGAAAAGCCGGACAGCGCCACCGCCGAAGGCTTCGTCGCCGATGGCGGCTACTACTGGAACAGCGGCATGTTCCTGTTCCGCGCCCAGACCTACCTGCGCGAACTGGAACAGTTCAAGCCGGACATCGCCGCCGCCGCCGAAGCGGCGGTGCGCCTCGGCTACCGCGACCTCGATTTCTGCCGCCTGGACGAAGCCGCGTTTTCCGGCAGCCCGTCCGATTCGATCGACTATGCGGTGATGGAACGCACCTCGCATGCGGTCGTGGTGCCGGCCGATATCGGCTGGAGCGACGTCGGCTCATGGTCCGCGCTGTGGGAAGTCCAGGAAGGCGACGCCGACGGCAACGTGCAGCGCGGCGACGTCTACCTCGACGGCGTGTCCAACTCGCTGGTGCGCGCCGAAAGCCGCATTGTCGCCGTGGTCGGCGTGTCCGACCTGGTCGTGGTCGAGACGCCGGATGCGGTACTGGTCGCGCACAAGAGCCAGGTCCAGCGCGTCAAGCAGATCGTCGAGCACCTGAAGTCGAAGGAACGCACCGAACACCTGCACCACACCAAGGTCTACCGTCCGTGGGGCTATTACGAAGGCATCGACGCGGGCGACCGCTTCCAGGTCAAGCGCATTTGCGTCAAGCCGGGCGAAAAACTGTCGCTGCAGATGCACCACCACCGTGCCGAGCACTGGGTGGTCGTCAGCGGCACCGCGCGCGTTACCTGTGGCGAAAAGGTCAGCCTGCTGGCCGAGAACGAGTCGACCTACATCCCGATCGGCATGAACCACCGCCTGGAAAACCCAGGCAAGGTGCCGCTCCACATCATCGAGGTCCAGTCGGGCAGCTATCTCGGCGAGGACGATATCGTGCGCTTCGAGGACATTTACAAACGCGCATAAGCGGCAACATGGAGGCTCCGGCCTCCTTTTTTTTGCCTGGGAATTTGAGCTGCGCGCAGCGGGTGCGTGAGCGCACAAACCTTCCAGGCCACTGTGTTAGGTTTCAATGATCACGCATCTTTTTAAAAGGATGATGACATGAAGAACCTGAAAATCGCGGCAGCCGCCTTGCTGCCGGCCTGGATCGTGCCCGCGCAGGCCGGCGCGATCCGCGGCGGCAGCGCGCTGCTCGACACCGGCGGCCACGCCCAGCTCGAACGCTGGCTGGGGCAGGGGACCTTCGACCTGTCCAAGGTGTACACGCGCAAGGACGGCGACAGCTCGGTTAATTTTCACGCCGCCGCCGACGGACGCGGTCCGACCTTCACCCTGGCACAGGTGACCAACGACACCGGCCGGAGCTTTCTTGTCGGCGGTTTCAATCCGCAGCACTGGTCGTCCACCGACGGCTGGCACAACACCCCGTTCGATTCGCGCCGCACCGGCTTCATCTTCAACATGACCGAGCCGGCGCTGTACCGGCAGCTGCCGTCAGGCTATGTGCTGCCCAGCCAGGGTGAACACCAGACCTTCAATGGCGCCGGCTTCGGTCCGACTTTCGGCACCGGCCACGACCTGTTCGTGAACACCTCGCTGGGGGTGGCGTTCTCGTGGCAGGTCACCTACGGCAAGCCGCTCGATTCCGGCCTGTCGATCATCGACCGCTCGCTCGGCGGCCAGTTCGTGCAGGTGGATGCCCTGGAAGTGTTCACGCTGTCGCCGATTCCCGAGCCTGCCACCTGGGCAATGCTGCTGGGCGGGCTCGCGCTGCTGGGTGGCGCGGCGCGCCGCGGCAGGTTCATACATTAAGTATGAACAGCACGACCCTGCTGGCACGCCACCTCATGCGGCGCAACCTGCTGTCGCGCCGGCGCGCGGCGGGGTTGCTGGCGCGCGAACGCCTGTCGCCCGACGGCCTTCGCGACCGCCAGCAAGCGCTGCTGCGCGCGACGCTGGACGCCGCGCGGCGCAAGCTTCCGTACTACGCAAGCGCGCCTGAAGCGCCTGCCGGCGTCGACATGCATGCATGGCTGGGCGAACATTTCCGCGTGGTGTCCAAGCCTGACCTGCTGGCGCGCCGCACCGAGCTGTATCCCGCAGGTGGCAGGCGCCGCCCGTGGTGGCCACTTGGCAAAACCAGCGGCACCACTGGCGCCCCGCTTGAAGTGTTCCGCAGCATCGCGTCGGTGGCGTGGGAGGAAGCCTTCAACATGCAGGCGTGGTCCTGGGCGGGTTTCCGCGGCGGCCAGGTGCAGGCCGTGTTGCGCGGCGATGACGTAGCCGCTGTCGCGCAATCGCGGCCGCCGTTCTGGTACTGGGACCGCTTCGGGCGCCAGCTGTTCATGTCGACGCGCCACCTGTTGGCCGCCAACGCCGCGCCGATGCTCGACGCCCTCAAGGCCGCGCGCCCGGCCATGCTGCGCGCCTATCCATCCTCCTGCGCCGAGCTGGCCCGCCTCGCGGACAGCATTGGATACGAGCTCAGGCTGGCGGCGGTAGTGACCGGCTCCGAACCGCTGTATCCGGTGCAACGCGAGCTGGTCGAACGTGTGTTCGGCTGCAAGGTGTTCGATTTCTACGGCATGGCGGAGCGGGTCGCCTACGCGGTCCAGTGCGAGCACGGGCACTACCACATTAATCCGGAATATTCGGTGGTCGAGATTCTCGACGACCGCAGCAAGCCGACCGATGATTTCGGCTGCATCGTGGGCACCACGCTGCACAACCATGCGATGCCGCTGGTGCGCTACCGCATCGCTGACCGCGCGCGCTGGATTCCCGGTCCATGCGCATGCGGGCGCGGCTATCCGCGCATCGAACTGTCGTCGGGGAAGGTAGAAGACCAGCTGTTCGACCGCGAAGGCGCGCCTGTCAGCGCGAGCATCATTACTTTCGCATTCAAGGGACTATCCAACATCCGCAAATCGCAGGTGGCCCAGATCGGGCCGGGCCAGTGGGAAGTGCGGCTGGTACCGGAAGCCGGCTACAGCGAAGCGGACGGCGGAGCGCTGCTGGCCAACTTCAGCAAGTACATCAGCAACAAGCTCGATGTGCGCCTGCGCATCGTCGACGACATCCCGCTGCTGCCAAGCGGGAAATACAAATGGGTGGCGCAGGAATGGCAAGAAGCCTGTTGGAAGAGTGACGCGTGGCCTACCCAGGGCCGCTTCATCGGCGCGCCCCTTTAACCACAACAGGTCGGCGGAAGAATAATGCTGCGACGCCTGTCCCGCGGCTTCACGCTGATCGAACTGCTGGTAAGCCTGGCGATCCTCGGGTTGCTGGCGTCGATGGTCATCCCGGTGACGCAGGTGAGCGTGCAGCGCAAGCAGGAACAGGAGCTGCGGCGCGCGCTGCGCGACATCCGGCAGGGGCTTGACGCCTACAAGAAGGCGTACGACGAGGGCCGCATCGCCAAGACCCTTAACGCGACCGGCTACCCGCGCACGCTGGAGATCCTGGTCGACGGCGTGCCCGACCTGCGCAGCCCGAAGCGCTCGAAAATATTCTTCCTGCGCCGGATTCCGCGCGACCCGTTCAATCCCGGCCCCGACCTGCCCGATGCCGCGACCTGGGGCAAGCGCAGCTACGCCAGCGAAGCCCTTGACCCGCGCGAAGGCGATGACGTGTACGACGTCTATTCCACCTCCGAGCGCGTCGGCCTGAACGACGTCCCTTACCGAAAATGGTAGTCCTTATGATGCGCCGCCTGCGTGCCGGCTTTACCCTGATCGAGCTGCTGGTGGTGCTCGCCATCGTCGCCTTGCTGCTGACGCTGGCGGTGCCGCGCTACCTGCCGCGCATCGACGGCGCCAGGGAGACCATCCTGGCCGATAACCTGCGCAATACGCGCGAGGTGATCGAGCAGTTCTACTCCGACACCGGACGCTATCCGGATTCGCTCGACCAATTGGTCGACAAGAAGTACCTGCGCAATGTGCCGGTCGATCCGATCACCGACAGCAGCGCAACCTGGATCGTGGTGGCGCCGGAAGACGGCGCGAAGGGCGCGGTGTACAGCATCAAGAGCGGGGCGCCGGGCAACGACCGCAGCGGCAAGCCTTACCTCGACTGGTAGCGATGGTCCGGGGCGCGCGCTGCGGCGGCTTTACCTATATCGGCCTGATCGTGCTGCTGGCGATACTCGGGCTGGTCGGCGCGGCCGGCATGAAAACCGGCTCGCTGATGCAGCGCGCGGCGGCCGAGGAAGAGCTGCTGGAAATCGGCGCCGCGTTCAGCGACGCGCTGCGCAGCTACGCGGCGGCGACGCCGCAGGGACAGCCGCAGCAGCCGCCCAATCTCGAAGCGCTTCTGAAGGATCCGCGCTTCCCCGGTGTGCGGCGCCACCTTCGCCGGATCTTCGTCGACCCGCTCACCGGCAAAGCCGAGTGGGGCGTCGTGACCGCGGGCGACAAGGCCTTCGTCACCGGGATGTACAGCCTGTCGCCAGCGAAGCCGCTCAAGGTCGGCAATTTCGACGCGCGCTTCCTCAATTTCGACAACAAGGAACGGATCTCGGACTGGAAGTTTACCGCCGCCGGGCAGGGAGTCGTGATACTCAATGCGACCGGCAGTGCGCCGCCGGTCCCCGCCGGGCCTGGAGCGCCGCCTGCAAGCGGCGCCGAGCCGCCGGAAGCGCCGCCAGCGCCCGAGGTAGCGCCGGCGGCCGACCCAGCGGCGTCGGCTGCCGAGGAAACACCCGCTGTGCGCGAACTGCCGGCTGCCGCGGAACCGGAGCCGGAAGAGGTGGTTACGCCGCCCGAGCCGCCGGCGGTCGAAAAGACCGACGAGGATGTAGAAGACCCGGCAATGCCGAAGCCGGTTGCGAAATAGCCACAGCTCTTTCCTTAAGTTAACGAAAACGCTGCGTGCAGGGTTGGAATGCCGAGTCGCCGTGCTACGATATTGACATGCATTAAACTGCAACAATACAACAATAAAAACAGCCTGAGTAGTTTGGTTGTTTTGCTAAACCCGCCTTATCGGCGGGTTTTTTTTCGCCTGTGCCGGCATATTCCTGCGCGGGCACGGCTGCACGATGTGCCAGGACTTCCTGTTCGGCAAACCGATGCGCCTCGAGGAGTTCGAGGCGCAATTCAAGATGCTTGCTTGTCGCGGCGCTTGAAATCGCCCAGCCGGAAGCCGAGCGCGAACAGCACGGCAAAATAGGCTGCCGCGCTGGCGCCGACGATGCACAGCAGGGCCAGCGCACGCAGCCAAGGCGTGGCCTGCATCGCGGCCCAGTCGAACTGTGCGGCACTGTACCAGCTCAGCGCGCCCATCACCGACACCGCGATCGCCAGCTTGAGGAAGAAGACGACCCAGCCTGCCTGCGGGACATAGATGCCGCGGCTGCGCAGGCCGGCGTACAGGAAACCGGCGTTGACGCAGGCGCCGAGGCCGATCGACAGCGCCAGGCCGGCCACCGCAAAGATCGGCACGAACACCAGGTTCATCAACTGCGTGAAGACCAGCACGCCGACGGCGATGCGCACCGGCGTGCGCACGTCCTGGCGCGCGTAGAACGCCGGCGCCAGCGTCTTGACCAGGATAATCCCGAGCAGCCCGACGCTGTAGGCCACCAGCGGCATCGCCGCATTGGTGATCGATTGCGTGGTGAACTTACCGTAGTGGAACAGGGTGGCGATCATCGGCTCGGCCAGGGTGGCCAGGCCGACTGCCGCGGGCAGGGCCAGCAGGAAAGTCAGGCGCAGGCCCCAGTTCAACAGCGACGAATACTCGGCCGTATCGCCGGTCGAGTTCGCTTTCGACAGGCTAGGCAGCAGCACCGTGCCGAGCGCGACGCCCAGCATCGCGGTCGGGAACTCCATCAGGCGGTCGGCGTAGGTGAGGGCGGACACGCTGCCGGCCGCCAGGCGCGAGGCGATACCGGTATTGATCAGCAGGCTGATCTGCGCGGCCGAGACGGCGAACACGGCCGGGCCCATCTTGCGCAGCATGCGCGATACGCCAGGGTTGCGCAGGGCGGCGATGGGGTTGAAGGAGATGCGCGGCAGCATGCCGATCTTCATCAGGGCCGGTATCTGGATGCCGACCTGCAGCAGGCCGCCCACGCAGACCGCCGCCGCCATCGCGTAGATCGGCTGCGCGAGGTAATCGACCAGCACCAGCGAAGCCAGGATGAAGGAAATATTCAGCAGCACCGGGGTGAAGGCGGGGATCTTGAACTGGCTCCAGGTGTTGAGGATGCCGCCCGCCAGCGCCACGAATGCCATGCAGGCTATATATGGGAACATCCAGCGCGTCATGACGACGGCGGCGTCGAACGCCTGCGGGTCGCCGGCCGACTGGCCCATCACCAGCATGATCAGCCAGGGCGCGGCGATGATGCCGACCAGGCTGGTAATCATGGTGGCCCAGACCAGGCAGGTGGCGACGCTGTCGGCCAGGGTCTTGGTCGCAGCCTCGCCGTGCTGGTTCTTGTACTCGGACAAAATCGGCACGAAGGCCTGAGAGAACGCGCCCTCGGCGAACAGGCGGCGCAGCAGGTTCGGCAGGCGGAAAGCGACAATAAAGGCGTCGGTATAGGCGGAGGCGCCAAAGGCGCGCGCGAACAGGCTTTCGCGCAGTAATCCGGTGACACGGGACAACATCGTCATGCTGGAGACGGCGGCCAGGGTTTTGAGCAAGTTCATGGGGCGAGATTATATCCCGGCAACACTCTGCTCCCACCCTGCACGTACACCGCAGGGAAACTTATTGTTGAATTTGGAATTGCTCTTGAACGATTATGGCGCTATAATCGAAGGCTGTACAAAATTCTGTTTCGCAGACACTAATGTTTGGCAGGCACTGGTTTGACTCACATGGTTCTTCGGCAGTTATGAAACCAGTTTGACAGACGCATATGTCCGCAAACGCAACTTTGACCCCGATTTAGGAAATTCCATGGCAAATACCGCACAGGCACGCAAGCGCGCTCGTCAAGCAGTCAAACAAAACGCTCACAATTCCGCTCAGCGTTCGACCCTGCGTACTGCAATCAAAGCAGTTCGCAAGGCTATCCAGGCTGGCGACAAAGCAGCAGCTACCACGATTTTCCAGACCTCCGTGTCGAAGATCGACAGCATCGCTGACAAGAAAATCATCCACAAGAACAAGGCAGCTCGCCACAAGAGCCGCCTGGCAGCAGCCCTGAAAGCACTGGCAGCTTAATAGCGCTAGTCGGTGGAAGGCCCGCTCGGGCCATTCCGCCAGGCTGTACCAGTTCGCTGGACAAGAGAACCCGCCTGACTTCCGTCACGCGGGTTTTTCGCTTTACCTCACTTCGGCAGGCCGCTGATGGCGCTGCCGGGCTTGACGTTTTTCTGCTTGAACCAGCCCAGGTTCATTTCCAGCGCATATTTCACCGGCCGGGTCGAGCAATGGCTGTCGAGCGTCTGCGGCTGCATGTCTTCGATGTTGACGATCTTGCCATCGGCATCGATGAAGGCGACCGACAGCGGCAGCAGGGTGTTTTTCATCCACATGCATTGCGGGGACGCCTGGTCGAACACGAACACCATGCCGTGGTTGTTCGCCATCTTCTCGCGCTGCATCAACCCCTGCTGGCGCTGCGGATCGGTCTGGGCGACTTCGGCCTGGATCAGGTGCATGCCGGCCGCCAGCTGGACGGTCGGGAAAGGGGCGGCTTGGGCGCCGGCGCCGCAGGCAACCAGCGCAAGCAGGGCGGCCACGGCCACGGGAGCGAAGTTCTTTTTCATATTTCTCGAGTTGGCTAAGGGTGCTTGATTAAGCCACGCCGGTGGTTCGCGCGTCAAGCGCGGACATGGTCAGTTACAGGTGATCCGTCGTTACCGCTTTCGCGGAACGACGCCGGTCAAGTTGATCGGACCGCGCTGGCCGGCACTTCCATCGACTCGCCCGGCATCAGAGGGTGGGTCGACAGCGAAAATGGCCCGATGCTGCTGCGGACCAGGCGCAGCGTCGGCAGCCCGACCGCGGCCGTCATCCTCCTCACCTGGCGGTTCTTGCCTTCCTGTAGCGTGATCGCGATCCAGCTGGTCGGCTTGTCCTGGCGCGCGCGGATCGGCGGATCGCGCGGCCACAGCCAGTCCGGCTCGGCGATGCGCACCGCGTGGCAGGGCTTGGTGATAAAGTCGCCCAGGTCGATCGGCGCCTGCAGCTTCTCCAGCGCGGCCGCGTCGGCCACGCCGTCCACCTGGACCAAATAGATCTTCGCTTCCTTGTGGTCCGGATGGGCGATCTGGTGCTGCAGGCGGCCGTCGTCGGTCAGCAGCATCAGGCCTTCGCTGTCGGCGTCGAGCCGCCCGGCCGGGTAGATGTTGGGCTGCTTCAGGTAGTCGGCCAGCGATTCGCGCCCGGGCTGGGGCGAAAACTGGCACAGCACCTGGAACGGTTTGTTGAATAGGATTAGGGCCATCAGGGGATATAGTTGAAATGTCAGTCCGGTTTCATCGCAGGCCGTGCCTAAAACCGTAGCGCCTAGTAAAATACCGGTGCATAATGTGAAACGCCTCTTAGGTCTTATAGAAGACCTTCGGGCCTGTACCCATAATTGTAACCAGTTTCAGTATCCAGACCTATCCATCGCGGCACCGTTCGCGAATACCGAGGAAATGCGCATGAGCAGTGATCAGACCATCATTTACACCCTGACCGACGAGGCGCCGCTGCTGGCAACCCACGCCTTCCTGCCAGTCGTCAGCACGTTCGCCAAAGCCGCCGGCATCACCGTCGAGAAGAGCGACATCTCGGTCGCGGCCCGCATCCTGGCCGCCTTCCCCGAGCGCCTCAAGCCAGAGCAGCGCGTGCAGGACTCCCTGGCCGAACTCGGCCAGTTGACCCTCACGCCGGAAGCCAACATCATCAAGCTGCCTAACATCAGCGCCTCCGTGTCGCAGCTGGAAACGGCCATCGCGGAACTGCAGGCCAAGGGCTACGACATCCCCGACTATCCGGCCGCCCCGAAGACCGACGAAGAAAAGGACATCAAGGCCAGGTACGGCAAATGCATCGGTTCGGCAGTCAACCCGGTTCTGCGTGAAGGGAACTCCGACCGCCGCGCCCCCCGCGCCGTCAAGGAATACGCCCGCAAGAACCCGCACTCGATGGCCGAATGGTCGGCAGCCTCGCGCACCCACGTCTCGCACATGACCGAAGGCGACTTCTACCACGGCGAAAAGTCGATGACGCTCAAGGGTGCGCGCGACGTCAAGATGGAACTGATCACCAACAGCGGCAAGACCATCGTGCTCAAGCAAAAGGTGGCCCTGCAGGACGGCGAGATCATCGATTCGATGTTCATGAGCCGCAAGGCCCTGCTGGCGTTCTACGCCAAGCAGATCGAAGACGCGAAGAACGCAGGCGTGATGTTCTCGCTGCACGTCAAGGCGACCATGATGAAGGTGTCGCACCCGATCGTGTTCGGCCACTGCGTGCGCATGTTCTACAAGGAAGCGTTTGAGAAGCACGGCGCCCTGTTCGACAGCCTGGGCATCAACGTCAACAACGGCATGGCCGACCTGTACAACAAGATCGCCGACCTGCCGGTGTCGCAGCGCGATGAAATTGTGCGCGACCTCCACGCCTGTCAGGAAAACCGTCCGGCGCTGGCGATGGTCGATTCGGCCAAGGGCATCACCAACTTCCATTCGCCGAACGACGTCATCGTCGACGCCTCGATGCCGGCGATGATTCGCGCCGGGGGCAAGATGTACGGTGCCGACGGCCGCCTGAAGGAAGTCAAGGCCGTGATTCCGGAGAGCACCTTCGCCCGCATTTACCAGGAGATCATCAACTTCTGCAAATGGCACGGCGCGTTCGATCCGAAAACCATGGGCACCGTGCCGAACGTGGGCCTGATGGCCCAGCAGGCCGAAGAGTATGGTTCGCACGACAAGACCTTCGAGATCGAGGAAGACGGCGTGGCCAACATCACCGACCTGGCAACGGGCGAAGTGCTGCTGTCGCAAAACGTCGAACAGGGCGACATCTGGCGCATGTGCCAGGTCAAGGACGCGCCGATCCGCGACTGGGTCAAGCTGGCCGTCGCGCGCGCGCGCAACTCCGGCATGCCGGCGGTGTTCTGGCTCGACCCTTACCGTCCGCATGAAAACGAGCTGATCACGAAAGTCAGGACCTACCTGAAGGACCACGACACGAGCGGCCTGGACATCCAGATCATGTCGCAAGTACGCGCGATGCGTTACACGCTCGAGCGCCTGAAGCGCGGCCTGGACACCATTTCGGTCACCGGCAACATCCTGCGCGATTACCTGACCGACCTGTTCCCGATCCTGGAACTGGGCACCAGCGCCAAGATGCTGTCGATCGTTCCGCTGATGGCCGGTGGCGGCATGTACGAAACCGGTGCGGGCGGTTCGGCGCCGAAGCACGTGCAGCAGCTGGTGGAAGAAAACCACCTGCGCTGGGATTCGCTGGGCGAGTTCCTGGCGCTTGCCGTGTCCTTCGAAGACCTCGGCCTCAAGACCGGCAACGCCAAGGCCAAGCTGTTAGCCAGCACGCTCGACGCCGCCACCGGCAAGTTGCTGGACAACCGCAAGTCGCCGTCGCCGAAAACCGGCGAACTCGACAACCGCGGCAGCCAGTTCTACCTGTCGCTGTACTGGGCGCAGGAACTGGCCGCGCAAACCGACGACACCGAACTGGCCGCGCATTTCGCGCCGTTGGCCAAGTCGTTGGCGGAGAACGAAGCGAAGATCGTGGCCGAGTTGCTGGCCGTGCAGGGCAAGCCGGTCGATGTGGGCGGCTACTACAAGCTGGACGAGGCGAAAGTGTCCGCAGCCATGCGTCCTAGCGCCACCTTCAACGGCGCGCTCGCAACAGTGGCGTAATTTCCGCCCTGGCGCCTTGACGGCCGAACAGAACCCGCCCGGCCAGGATGGCCGCGGCGGGTTTTTTTACGCGCGCTTCAGGTTTTTACTTTTGAGTGATGAGTGGTGCATAATGCAAGACGCAAATCATATGTCTTCTGGAAGAGTGGCCGCGCCACGTCGCAGTCGCGCACGTCGCAGTGGCGCATCAGTCCAATTGGGAGAGCACAATGTACCAACATATCACCGTCCCGGCCGATGGCCAGAAAATCAGCGTCAACGCCGATCTGTCGCTCGCGGTCCCGGATAATCCGATCATTCCCTTCATCGAAGGCGACGGCACCGGCATCGACATCACCCCGGTCATGATCAAGGTGGTCGATGCCGCGGTGGCCAAGGCCTACGGCGGCAAGCGCAAGATCAGCTGGATGGAAGTGTTTGCCGGCGAAAAGTCGACCAGCGTGTACGGCCCGGACGTGTGGCTGCCGGAAGAGACGCTGGACGCGGTCAAGGACTACGTCGTCTCGATCAAGGGCCCGCTGACCACGCCAGTCGGCGGCGGCATCCGTTCGCTCAACGTCGCCCTGCGCCAGCAGCTCGACCTGTACGTCTGCCTGCGTCCGGTGCGCTACTTCGCCGGCGTGCCTTCGCCGCTGAAACAGCCTGAGAAGACCAACATGGTCATCTTCCGCGAGAACTCGGAAGACATCTACGCCGGTATCGAATACCAGCAGGGTTCCGAAGCCGCCAAGAAGCTGATGGACTTCCTGGTCAAGGAAATGGGCGTCACCAAGATCCGCTTCCCTGAGACGTCGGGCCTGGGCATCAAGCCAGTGTCGATCGAAGGCACCGAGCGCCTGGTGCGCAAGGCGATCCAGTACGCGATCGACAACGACAAGCCTTCCGTGACGATCGTCCACAAGGGCAACATCATGAAGTACACCGAAGGCGGCTTCCGTGACTGGGCATACGCGCTGGCACAGAAGGAATTCGGCGCTGAGCTGATCGACGGCGGCCCATGGTGCAAGTTCAAGAATCCAAAGACCGGTCGCGAGATCATCGTCAAGGATTCGATCGCTGACGCGTTCCTGCAGCAGATCCTGCTGCGTCCGGCAGAGTACAGCGTGATCGCGACCTTGAACCTGAACGGCGACTACATCTCGGACGCGCTGGCGGCCCAGGTTGGCGGCATCGGCATCGCGCCAGGCGCAAACATGTCGGATTCGGTTGCCATGTTCGAAGCGACCCACGGCACCGCGCCCAAGTACGCAGGCAAGGACTACGTGAACCCGGGTTCGCTGATCCTGTCGGCTGAAATGATGCTGCGTCACATGGGCTGGCTGGAAGCGGCTGACCTGATCATCGAATCGATGCAGAAATCGATCGCGTCGAAGAAAGTCACCTACGACTTCGCACGCCTGATGGAAGGCGCTACCCAGGTTTCGTGCTCGGGCTTCGGCGACGTGATGATCGAAAACATATAATTGCTCCAGCTACCTGCCGCGGTGCGGCAGGGTGGCCGGCAAAGCCCCGTACCTCGCTTGAGGGCGGGGCTTTCTCGTGGGCGCTTGATTATTGTGCATGCAATAATCGGGCTTCGCGGCGTGGAGGGCTTATGGACGAGAATTCGAAGTTCGGGCAGGTCGGGCGGTTCATATATGAGTTCCAGCGGGTCAGGGCGACGCTGGCGGGGCTGTACCTGATGCTGGGGGATGGCGCGCCGGAAGTCGAGCATCCAGAGATGGCGTTGACGGAACTGGCCAGCCGCACCGCAACCTTGTTTGCGCAGCGGCGGGCAGCGGATGTTGTCGCTGTTTCAGGCTTTAACGCGGTGATCGAAATCGTCCAGAAGTATGGGGCGCGACTTGATGAATTGCTGGGTCGTGTCGACCTGGACAATGTTCCGGACGAGGCGGAAATCCAGGGCCTGCTCAGCTGTCAGCATGAACTGGAGCGTTATCAGCGTTTGCTGGCTTCTACGCCGGATGAACGTACTGGCCCTATGATTTAATGAAGGAGCCAACAGGAACCGGATCGTATCGAGCAGTTGATGAAGGCCGCCTAATCCATTGCATCAGCGGCTCGCCGTCATCGTCGATGACGGTTCCACCGGCCTCAAATCCGAGCGATTGCACCACACGCGCCGAGCCTGCGTTGTCGGGATTTATCTGTGCCAACACCGTAACCACGTCGAGCGAGGCGAACGCAATCCGCACCAGCTCGCTTACCGCCGCGGTCGCAATTCCCCGCTTGCGGCATGACGCAGCAACGCCATAGCCAATCTCAACGCAGCCGTCGGCCGGTTGATCCTTGAAGCCGCAGGCCCCGACAATGCTTGAATCCGCATCGCGCACGATCAGGAAGGTGCCGCACCAGTCCGCGCTCTTTCCCGTATCCAATTGACGCAGCGACCGAGCCGCCACGAACGCAGGCGGCAGCGCGCCATCGGCAAGCTTGCCAGGTAGCGCGGCGGGAATGGCGCCGGCGGCAAGAGCGCGCAGGTCGGCAGGGGAGAGGGAATAGAGGGAAATAGTCATCGCGCGAAAAAAACCCCGCCGGAAAAGCGGGGTTTTTCACACCAAGTTCGCTTTGATTAAGCGGACTGGATGTTGGAAGCTTGCTTGCCTTTAGGGCCTTGCGTGACTTCGAACTGTACTTTTTGACCTTCTTTGAGGGTCTTGAAACCGTTCATGTTGATTGCGGAAAAGTGTGCGAACAGATCCTCGCCGCCGTCATCTGGAGTGATGAAGCCAAAGCCTTTGGAATCATTGAACCACTTAACTGTACCTGTTGCCATAAAAGAACTTTCAAATATAAACAAATCACACGAGCCATAAAAGCAAGAAGCTTCTTGCCCCCTCCTCAGCTGCTCCCATCTTATCAACAAGTACATAAGTACGAGTCAATATCCGCATTGTTCGCGGAATCATTTTTGAAGTCAAGGGCTTTTGTAAGAAATTGTCATTTCTGCCACGTCAGTTCAAAAAGCAACTCTTGATTTCCTGAATCGGGTCGCCATCTGCGCTTAGTCTTAAAACCGCGTAAGATGGGAAAACAAATGAAATTGGCCTGATGTTTACACAGTGCATCATCGTTGAAAACCTTAGAATAAGCGTATGGCAACCAAGCAAGATACCGAACAAGTGCTGGAACGGCAGGTGGTCAAGCCGCCGCCGCTATACCAGGTAGCACTGCTGAATGATGACTATACCCCGATGGAATTCGTCGTCGCCATCATCCAGGAGTACTTCAACAAGGATCGCGAGACGGCGACGCAGATCATGCTTTCCGTTCACCGCCACGGTAAAGGAGTGTGCGGCGTGTTTTCCAAAGATATAGCGTGTACCAAAGTGGAGTTTGTATTAACGCATGCGCGCAAGGCGGGGCATCCCCTGCAGTGCGTGATGGAGGAAGTATGATTGCGCAGGAACTTGAAGTCTCTTTACACATGGCCTTTGTCGAAGCCCGGCAGGCACGGCACGAATTTATTACTGTAGAGCACCTGCTGCTGGCGCTGCTGGACAATCCGTCCGCGGCCGAAGTCCTGCGTGCCTGCGCGGTCAACATTGAAGACCTGCGCAAAACCCTGACCAATTTTATCGGCGATAACACGCCGACCGTTCCAGGTACCGGCGAAGTCGATACCCAGCCTACGCTCGGATTCCAGCGCGTGATCCAGCGCGCGATCATGCACGTCCAGTCGGCCTCGAACGGCAAGAAAGAAGTTACCGGCGCCAATGTGCTGGTCGCCATCTTCGGCGAAAAAGATTCGCACGCGGTCTACTACCTGCACCAGCAGGGAGTCACGCGCCTTGACGTGGTGAACTTCATTTCCCACGGCGTCCGCAAGGACCAGCAGGTCGACAGCCAGAAGGCATCCGAAGGCGTCGAAGAAGCCCAGGTCGAAGGCCAGACCAAGGAAAGCCCGCTCGACCAGTTCACCCAGAACCTGAACAAAGCCGCGTCCGAAGGCAAGATCGATCCGCTGATCGGCCGCGAAGACGAAGTCGACCGCGTCATCCAGATCCTGTGCCGCCGCCGCAAGAACAACCCGCTGCTGGTCGGTGAAGCCGGCGTCGGCAAAACCGCGATCGCCGAAGGCCTGGCCTGGCGCATCACCCAGGGCGAGGTGCCTGATATCCTCGGCAACGCCATCGTCTACTCGCTCGACATGGGCGCGCTGCTGGCCGGCACCAAGTACCGCGGCGACTTCGAGCAGCGCCTGAAGGCCGTGCTCAAGCAGCTCAAGGACGCGCCGAACGGCATCCTGTTCATCGACGAGATCCACACCATCATCGGCGCCGGTTCGGCGTCGGGCGGCACGCTGGACGCGTCCAACCTGCTCAAGCCTGCGCTGTCCAACGGCCAGCTCAAGTGCATCGGTGCGACCACCTATACCGAGTTCCGCGGCGTGTTCGAAAAAGACCACGCGCTGTCGCGCCGCTTCCAGAAGGTCGACGTCAACGAGCCGACCGTCGAGCAGACCGTGCAGATCCTGCGTGGCCTGAAGTCGCGCTTCGAAGAGCACCACGGCGTCAAGTATTCGTCGTCGGCGCTGTCGACCGCGGCTGAACTGGCGGCCCGCTTCATCAACGACCGCCACCTGCCGGACAAGGCCATCGACGTCATCGACGAAGCCGGTGCGGCGCAACGCATCCTGCCGAAGTCGAAGCAGAAGAAAACCATCGGCAAAACCGAGATCGAGGACATCATTGCCAAGATCGCGCGTATTCCGCCGCAGACCGTCAACCAGGACGACCGCAGCAAGCTGCAGACCATCGACCGCGACCTGCGCAACGTCGTGTTCGGCCAGGACCCTGCGATCGATGCGCTGTCGTCGGCGATCAAGATGGCGCGCGCCGGCCTCGGCAAGACCGACAAGCCGATCGGCTCCTTCCTGTTCTCCGGTCCTACCGGCGTCGGCAAGACCGAAGTGGCCAAGCAGCTGGCGTTCATCCTCGGCATCGAGCTGATCCGCTTCGACATGTCCGAGTACATGGAACGGCACGCGGTCAGCCGCCTGATCGGCGCGCCTCCGGGCTACGTCGGCTTCGACCAGGGCGGCCTGCTGACCGAAGCCATCACCAAGAAGCCGCATGCGGTGCTGCTGCTTGACGAGATTGAAAAAGCCCACCCGGACATTTTCAACATCCTGCTGCAGGTGATGGACCATGGCACGCTGACCGACAACAACGGACGCAAGGCCGACTTCCGCAACGTGATCATCATCATGACCACGAATGCCGGCGCGGAAAGCCTGACCAAGCGCTCGATGGGCTTCACCGATTCGAAGGCGGCGGGCGACGAGATGGCCGACATCAAGCGCATGTTCACGCCTGAGTTCCGCAACCGTATCGACGCGATCATCAGCTTCCGTGCTCTGGACGAAGAAATCATCCTGCGCGTGGTCGACAAGTTCCTGATGCAGCTGGAAGAGCAGCTGCACGAGAAGAAAGTCGAAGCCGTGTTCACCGAGAAGCTGCGCAAGTTCCTGGCGAACAAGGGCTTCGATCCGCAGATGGGCGCACGTCCGATGGCGCGCCTGATCCAGGACCTGATCCGCAAGGCGCTGGCCGACGAGCTGCTGTTTGGCCGCCTGGTCAACGGCGGGCGCATCACGGTCGACATGGACGAGAACGACAACGTCGTGCTCGAGTTCCCGGAAGGCGACGCGATGCCGCCGCCAGCAACGGCCGAGACGGTCGAAATCGAGTAAGCGCGCAAGCGCAAACGGAAAGCCCGCTACGACAGCGGGCTTTTTTTCGATTGAAGAGTCGTCCGGGTTCGGCGTCGTTCCCGCGAACGCGTGAATGACGGGCAAACTTAAACTCTAAGCATGCCTTCAACGCACGTCACTGAATACCCACCAACCTCAATTGCGTCCCCGATCGCCAGTCCGATCTGCCCATCCCGTCCCACCGCAGCCCCCTGCGAGGCCTGGAACGCCCCACCAAAGCGTCCCACTTGACCGGTATGCCGGATAAACGCCCCCACGCTCCCCGAGCCGCTGCCGCAAACGGGATCTTCATTAATCCCATGCGCCGGCGCGAACGCCCGGATCTCGATACGCGCCGCGCGCCCATCCACGTGCGGCCCAAAAATCACCACTCCCGTGTGCCGTCCCTCTTTGTCCTGCTCCTTCATGCGCACAAAGTCCGGCCGCGCATCCAGCACCGCTTGCGCGCTGTCGAGCTGCGCGATCACCCAGCGTGCGCCCACATCGACCAGGCACGCAGTGCGATTGCGATCCACGCGCACACCAAGCAGCGCCTCCAGCTCATCAACCTGCGCCGCGTCCAGCGGCGTGATGCCCGGCTCCGGCAGACTGAAGGAAATCGACTGCGCCCCATCCGCTCCGGCTTCCACCTTCAGGCGTATCAGCCCCACGCGGCACTGCTGCACCAGCACGCCATCCTTTGCCTTCACCAGGCCCGCTTCCAGCAGCGCGTGCGCGGTGCCGATGGTCGGATGTCCGGCGAAAGGCAACTCAGCGTGCGGTGTAAAAATGCGCACGTGGTCCTGCCATGCACCCAATGAAAAAACTCGCCGCGGCCCTGTTGGCCACTGGCCTCTTCAGCGCCGTCCACGCCGCCGACAAAATCGCCGTCGACCTCGCGCTCACACAAGCCACCATCATCGACGTCGCCGCCGGCACCCGCGCCAAGGGCCAGTCGGTGCTCCTGAAAGGGGACACCATCGTCGCCGTGATCAAGGACGCCGAACTGAAAAACTACGCGCCGAAGAAGATTATCAAACTGCCCGGAAAATACCTGATGCCCGGCCTGTGGGACACCCACGTCCATTTCGGCGGCGGCGAGGCGCTGATCGAAGAGAACAAGCAGCTGCTGCCGCTCTACCTCGCGCACGGCATCACCGCGGTGCGCGACTGCGCAGGCGACCTGTCCGACACGGTGCTCTCTTGGCGCCAGCAGATCGCGGCAGGGAAAATGGCCGGCCCGACCATCTTCGCCTCCGGCCAGAAGCTCGAAGGCATCAAACCGCTGTGGAAGGGCACGATTGAGGTCGGCACGCCGGCGGACGTGAGCCGCGCGCTCGACCAGCTGCAGTCGCAGAAGGTGGACTTCGTGAAGATCACCGAAAACACCATGACGCCCGAGATTTATCTCGAAGCGCTGCGGCAGGCGAAGGCGCGCGGCATGCGCACCTCGGGCCACCTGCCGGGGCAGATGCCGCTCGCGCGCGCCTTCGACGCGGGCCTCGGCACGGTGGAGCACCTGAGCTACCTGCTGCGCGCCACCACGCCGCGCGAAGCCGAACTGGCGCAGCAGGTCGCCGCCGGCAAGCTCAGCGGCCGCGAAGTCAACCGCCTGAGCATCGAGAGCTACGACGAAGCCACTGCCCGTGCGGCCTTCCGCCACATGGCCGCGCGCGGCACGGCGGTGGTGCCGACGCTGTCGGTATCGCGCATCACGGCCTACCTCGACCAGGAAGACCATAGCCACGACAGCTACCCGCAATACATCGGCAAAGGCCTGCGCGAGACCTATGAATGGCGCGTCAAGCGCGCCGCCCAGGACAGCCCGGACGCGATCGCGCTGCGCCACGCGGTCTATGAAAAATCCGCCGCGCTGCTGCCGATGCTGGCGCAGGAAGGCGTCAGCATCATCGCCGGCACCGATGCGGGATTCCTCAATTCGTTCGACTATCCGGGGCAGGCGCTGCACGACGAGATCGCGCTGTATGTCAAACATGGCCTGACTGCGCAGCAGGCGCTGCAAAGCGCGGTGGTCAACGGACCGCGATTCCTCGGCAAGCTGGATCGCTACGGCAGCGTCGCACCCGGCAAGGCCGCCGACCTGCTGGTGCTCGATGCCGACCCGCTGACCGATATCGGCGTCACGCGGAAGATCCGGATGGTCGTCAGCCGGGGCGAAGTCCACGACCGCCAACGGCTGGACACCATGCTGGCTGACGTAAAACGCTGGGTCGCCAGCCAGCGCTAAGCGCGGGCGTGCCGGATTCGCAACACTTCGGGAAGGTGGTGCAATTTTGTATTTACCTGGTGCTAACGCGGCGCTAGGATAATTGGCTTCCATCCGTCGTTTGTGTTGTCCCTTCGCCCGAGGTGAACACCATGCGCAATTCGTCGAGCTATCTGGCCGCGTCAGCCATCCTGATGTCGTGTGTCGTCAACATCGCAGCAGCGGCGCCGCCGTCCGCCGCGACGCTGGAACGGGGCAGGTACCTGATGAACGGCGTAGTCGCCTGCGCCAACTGCCACATGGCCCGTGGGCCCAAGGGGGAGTACCTGATGGACAAGGGCCTGTCCGGCGGCATGCCGTTCGACGACAGGATGTTCAAAGCCTATGCGCCCAATATCACCCAGGACGGCGAAACCGGCATCGGCAGACTGACCGATGCCCAACTGGCCAAGGCCATCCGCGAAGGCATCCGCCCGGACGGAAGCGTCATCGGCCCCCCGATGCCCATCGAGTTCTACCGGCACATTTCCGACGACGACCTGGCCGCCATCATCGCGGTGTTGAAGGTGGAACCGGCTGTGCGCAGCGCGGTCCCGAAAAGCCGGTTCAACTTCGCGCTGCCTCCGGCCTACGGCCCGCCCGTCATGAGCGTCAAGGCGCCATCGCGTGCCGACAAGGTCAAATATGGTGAGTATCTGGTGGCCATTGGCCACTGCATGGAGTGCCATACGCAGCGCGACCAGAAGGGGATGCTTTTGATGTCCAGCCTTGGCTCGGGCGGGCGCGTATTCCCCGGCCCGTGGGGCGAGAGCGTGTCGCGCAACCTGACGACGCATGAGAGCGGCCTGAAAGGCTGGAGCGATGCGCAGATTTCCAAGGCGGTGCGCGCCGGCGTCAACCGCGATGGCGCGCCGTACAAGCCGCCGATGGCCTTCCAGCATTACCAGAATATCGACGACGCCGACATGGCGGCCATCACCGCCTACCTGCGTACGCTGCCGCCCCGGCCGTTCGGCAAGTAGGCGAGGGCGGCAGGTGCGGCCTAGATCGCGGCGAGCGCGGCGCGCAGGTCGTCGCGCTGGTCCTCCAGGTCCTCGATGCCGACCGACAGGCGGATAAGTCCGTCGCCGATCCCCAGTGCGGCGCGCTGTGCCGGCGGTATGGTCGCATGCGTCATCAGGGCCGGATGCTCGATCAGGCTTTCGACGCCACCCAGGCTTTCGGCCAGTGTGAACACCTCGCAGCGTTCGAGGAAGCGGCGCGCCCCGGCCAGGTCGGTGTCGAGGTCGATCGAGATGATGCCGCCGAAACCGTTCATCTGGCGCCGCGCCAGCGCATGCTGCGGATGCGACTCCAGTCCCGGGTAAAACGCCTTGCGCACCTTAGGCTCGCGTTCCAGCCACTGCGCCAGCGCCAGCGCATTGCTGCAATGCCGCTCGATCCGCAGCGCCAGCGTCTTGATCCCGCGTAGCACCATGAAGCTGTCGAACGGCCCCTGGATCGCCCCCACGGAATTCTGCAGGAAACCCAGTTGCTCCGCCAATTCGCGCTGATGCAGCTCGCTGCCCACCACGGCAACGCCACCGATGATGTCCGAGTGCCCGTTCATGAATTTGGTCGTCGAGTGCAGCACGATGTCGAAACCGAATTCCAGCGGACGCTGCACGATCGGGCTGGCGAAGGTGTTGTCGCACACCGAGATGATGCCGTGCTCGCGGCAGATGTTCGCGATCGCCTCGAGATCGGCCAGCTTGAGCATCGGGTTGGTCGGCGTCTCGACCCACACCATCCGCGTTCCGGGCTTGATCGCCGCCAGCAGGGCGTCGGTCGAGGTCAGGTCGACATAGCTGAAGTCATGCCCTGCGCTGCGCCGCCGCACGCGCTCGAACAGGCGGTAGGTGCCGCCATACATATCGTCGCCCGCGATGATGTGCGATCCGCTGTCGGCCAGTTCCAGCACGGTCGAAATCGCGGCCATGCCCGATGCAAACGCAAACGCCTGCGAGCCGCTTTCAATATCGGCCACGCAGCGCTCCAGCGCCCAGCGGGTCGGGTTGTGCGAGCGGCCGTAGTCGAGCCCCTTGTGGACGCCGGGACTTTGCTGCACGAAGGTCGACGTAGCGTAAATCGGCGGCATCACCGCACCGGTGCTCGGGTCGGGCGACTGGCCGCCGTGGATGACGCGGGTGGCAATGTGCTTCTTGTTCGATTCGTTCACGATAGCGTCCTGCGAAGGTGGTTGAGTAGGTCGAAGCGGGTGATCAGCCCGAAAAAGTGGCCGTCGTCGGTAATCACGGCGGTCAGGCCCAGGTCGATTATCTCCCGAAGCTGCTGCATGCTGGCGCCCGCACGGAGCGTGCGCAATTGCGCCGTCATGGTGCTGCTCACCAGGTCGGAGAATTTGCCGCCTGCCGTGGTCACATGCAGCAGCAGGTCGGATTCGTCGATCAGGCCAACCAGCTTGCCGTTGTCGATCACCGGAAGCTGCGCCAGGTCGGCGCTGCGCATGCGGTTGAACGCGGTGAGCAGGTTGTCCGACGGCGCCACCGTCACCACTTCGCCTTCATCGTAGCGGCGGCCGATCAGGTCGCGCAGGTCGCCGAGGAGAGGGCGCTTGAGCAGGCCCTGGTCGACCATCCAGCCGTCGCTGTACACCTTGGTCAGGTAGCGGGTGCCGGTGTCGCACACGAAACTGGCCACGCGCTTGGGCGTGGTCTGCGCGCGGCAGTAGCGCAGCGCCGCGGCCAGCAGGGTGCCGGTCGACGATCCGCCCAGGATGCCTTCTTCGCGCAGCAGCAGGCGCGCGCTGTGGAAGCTTTCCTCATCGCTGATCGTGTAGGCGCGGCGCACGCGCGACAGGTCGGCGATGCCGGGGATGAAGTCCTCGCCGATGCCCTCGACCGCCCACGATCCCGACACGTCCGACAGCTTGCCGGTTTCGACGTACTCCGCCAGGATCGAGCCCTTCGGGTCGGCCAGCACGAACTCCAGCTCCGGCTGCACCGCGCTGAAGTAGCGCGACAGGCCGGTGAGGGTGCCGCCGGAGCCGACGCCGACGACAATCGCGTCGAGCCGTTCACCGCTCTGCCGCCACAGTTCCGGCCCGGTGGTGGATTCGTGGGCATAGGGGTTGGCCTGGTTGTTGAACTGGTCGGCGAACCACGCGCCGGGAATCTCGCGCGCCAGCCGCGCGGCGTAGTCCTGGTAGTACTCGGGATGGCCCTTGCCGACGTCCGAGCGGGTCAGGTGGATCTCGGCGCCGAGTGCCTTCAGGTGCAGCACCTTTTCGATGGCCATCTTGTCGGGGACGACCAGCACCACGCGGTAGCCCTTGATGCGCGCGACCAGCGCGAGGCCGATGCCGGTGTTGCCGGCCGTGGCTTCGACCACGACCCCGCCGGGCCGCAGGCTGCCGTTCGCCTCGGCCGCTTCGATCATGGCGCGGCCGATGCGGTCCTTGATCGAGCCACCGGGGTTTTGCGATTCAAGCTTCAGGAACAACTGGCACGGACCGGTGTCGATGCGCGTGACTTCCATCAGCGGCGTGTTACCTATTAGTGAGAACAGCGCGGGTTGCGGCGATTGCGGCATTGATTTCTCCATGGCCGCGGCTCGCCTCGTGAGCGGCGCGGCGGTAAAAGGAGCCATTTCCTGGCGTCCTTAATTGTGTAATGGAATGTCTCCTGCAGGTGATCAGGAGGATTTTGCGCCGATTTTGGCGAGTGTGCATTGACGCGCGCGGAAGCGCGCGCGCCCTCCCGGGTGCGGGATTTATGCGGGACAACAGGACGGAACGACGGCGGGGTACGAGTAGTTCAATTTTATTCCTGGTTGGGTGGCGATGACACGGACGTGAGTCTAGTGACTGCCGGAAGCAAATCCAACCAAGAAATTCTGCAATGCTTATCTGCGCTTACGCGGTCTTGCGCAGCTTGCGCCACAAGGTGGTGCGGCTAATGCCGAGGTACTGCGCGGCATCGTCGCGCCGGCCGCCGAAACGGGCCAGCACGTCTTCCACCGTTTCGCCATCCGGCGCCGCGATAACCGGTGCGGCTGGTGCGGGATCGAGCGCCTGCCGCGCGAGTTCGGGCGCGACGGACAGCATGAACGCCGGCGTCAGCGCCTGCAGCGGCTCGTTGGCGAGGAACAGGGCCAGCCGCTCCGCGAGGTTGCGCAGCTCGCGCACATTGCCTGGCCAGTCGTAGCGTTCGAGCAGCGGCGCGCAGGCGGCGATTTCCGCATGCAGGTTCGGATGCGGCCGCGCGCCCAATGCCGCCAGTGCGTTCTTCAGCGACCACTCGGCCAGCACACGGATGTCGGCAGGGCGTTCGCGCAGCGGCGGCAGCGCCATGCGCAGCACGGCAAGGCGGTAGAACAGGTCGGCGCGGAAGCGTCCCTCGCGCACGCGCGCTTCGAGATTGCAGTGGGTCGCGCTGATCACGCGCACATTCACCGCGACAGGCCGCGTGCCGCCCACGCGCACCACTTCGCGTTCCTCCAGCACGCGCAGCAGGCGCGTTTGCAGGGCCAAAGGCATTTCGCCGATCTCGTCGAGGAAGAGGGTGCCTCGGTGCGCGGCTTCGAACAAGCCGGCGTGGCCGCCGCGGCGGGCGCCGGTGAATGCGCCTTCTTCGTGGCCGAATAATTCGGATTCCAGCAGCGACTCCGCAATCGCGCCGCAATTCACGGCGACGAAAGGCCGGTTGGCGCCGAGGCTGCGCGGCCCTTCGCGATGGATCGCCTGCGCCACCAGCTCCTTGCCGGTGCCGGTCTCTCCCTGGATCAGCACGGTCGCCGGCGACCGCGCGTACAGCACAACCGACTGGCGCAGCTTCTCCATCGCAGCCGACTCGCCACGCAGGTCGTTGAGGCCGTGCTTGGCGCGCAGCGTGTCGGCAACCACGGCGCGCGGGCCACGGTTCGATTCGAGGTGGGTCAGGCGCGCCATCTCGAGCGCGTCGTCGAAGGCCTGGCGGATCGACGCGGCCGAGTAGACGAACACGCCGGTCAGGCCGGCTTCCTCGGCCAGGTCGGTAATCAGGCCTGCGCCGACGATGACCTTGATGCCCGCGGCCTTCAGGTCGTTGATCTGGGCGCGCGCATCTTCTTCAGTGACGTAGGTGCGCTGAGCGATCGGTACGCCGAAGGTCGCGCCGAATTCGGCCAGCTCCGGCAGCTGTTCCTGGTAGGTGATCACGCCGATACGGTCCGACACGCGCCGCGCCCGCGCCAGCGCCTGCATCACGTCGAAGCCGCTGGCCTTGGCGATCACCACCGGAACCGATACGCGCCCCTTCAGGTAGGCCGCGTTGGAACCGGCCGCGATCACGACGTCGCAGCGGTCAAGCGCCATGCGCTCGCGGATATGGCGCGCGGCGTCGTCGAAGCCGAGGTTGATCGGCTCGATCGAGGCGAGGTGATCGTATTCCAGCGTGATGTCGCGGAACAGGTCGGACAGGCGCGACACCGATACCGTCCAGATGACCGGCTTGTCGTTTGCTTCGGCGGGAATGCGGGGTTGATAGCTCATGTTTCAATTCTACCTCATTCGTTTCGCCATGTTTCATATGAAACGCTAGTTGAAACATTTGGGTGGTATTGCCATGCGAATAATATTTGCATGATTTTCTTGCAAGGCATTGAATATTCGACGTTTTCCTCAAGAATTCAAACAGGTGACGGTGCCGGTTGCCGGTGGCACGCACCTTGCAATAGAAGGGTATCACCGTTACCGATGCAACATCACAGGGGAGTACACAATGAAGGAATCACCAGGCGCGCTGTTCCGCCGCGCAGTACAGGAAGAATCGCCGCTGCAGGTCGTCGGCGCCATCAACGCAAACCACGCATTGCTGGCCAAGCGCGCCGGCTTCCGCGCGATCTACCTGTCCGGCGGCGGTGTCGCGGCCGGTTCGCTCGGCCTGCCTGACCTGGGCATCTCGAACCTCGACGACGTGCTGACCGACGTGCGCCGCATCACCGACGTGTGCGACCTGCCGCTGCTGGTCGACGTCGACACCGGCTTCGGCGCATCGGCCTTCAACGTCGCGCGCACCGTCAAATCGATGATCAAGTTCGGCGCGGCCGCGATGCACATCGAAGACCAGGTCGGCGCCAAACGCTGCGGCCACCGTCCGGGCAAGGAGATCGTCACCAAGCAGGAGATGGTCGACCGCATCAAGGCCGCGGTTGACGCGCGCACCGACGACAGCTTCGTCATCATGGCGCGCACCGACGCGCTGGCGGTAGAAGGCCTGGAGGCCGCAATCGAGCGCACCATCGCCTGCGTCGAAGCGGGCGCCGACATGGTCTTCCCTGAAGCGATCACCGACCTGGCCATGTATTCGCAGTTCGCGAAAGCGGTCAAGGTGCCGGTCCTCGCCAACATCACCGAGTTCGGCGAGACCCCGCTGTTCACCACCGAAGAACTGAAGGGCGCCGATGTCGGCCTGGTGCTGTATCCGCTGTCCGCCTTCCGCGCCATGAACAAGGCTGCCGAAAACGTGTACGGCGCGATCCGCCGCGACGGCACCCAGAAGAACGTGGTCGACACCATGCAGACCCGCATGGAGCTGTACGAGCGCATCAACTACCACGACTTCGAGCAGAAGCTCGACGCGCTGTTCGCAGCGCAGAAAAAATAATTCGTCCATGACTACTGGAGATTCAAACATGAGTGAGCAAACCGCAGCGCCAGGCTTCAAGCCAAAGAAATCGGTAGCACTGTCCGGCGTCGCCGCCGGAAATACGGCCCTGTGCTCGGTCGGCAAAACCGGCAATGACCTGCACTACCGCGGCTACGACATCCTCGACATCGCCGACAATTCGGAATTCGAAGAAATCGCCTACCTGCTGGTGCATGGCAAGCTGCCGAATTCGGCCGAACTGGCAGGCTACAAGGCCAAGCTGAAATCGCTGCGCGGCCTGCCGCAGGCGGTCAAGGCCGCGCTGGAAGCGCTGCCGGCGTCGAGCCATCCGATGGACGTGATGCGCACCGGCGTATCGACCTTGGGCTGCGTGCTGCCTGAGAAGGACGACCACAACCCGCCAGGCGCGCGCGACATCGCCGACCGCCTGATGGCGTCGTTCGGCTCGATGCTGCTGTACTGGTACCACTTCAGCCACAACGGCAAGCGCATCGACGTCGAGACCGACGACGACTCGATCGGCGGCCACTTCCTGCACATGCTGCACGGCGTGAAGCCGCCGAAGAGCTGGGAAAAGGCGATGCACACTTCGCTGATCCTGTACGCGGAACACGAGTTCAACGCCTCGACCTTCACCTCGCGCGTCATCGCCGGCACCGGTTCGGACATCCACTCGGCCATCACCGGCGCGATCGGCGCGCTGCGCGGACCGAAGCACGGCGGCGCCAACGAAGCCGCGCTCGACATCCAGAAGCGCTACGAGAACCCGGACGAAGCGGAAGCGGACATCCGCAACCGCGTCGCCAACAAGGAAGTCGTGACCGGCTTCGGCCACCCGGTGTACACCGTCTCCGACCCGCGCAACAAGGTCATCAAGGAAGTCGCGCGTTCGCTGTCGCGCGATGCCGGTTCGTTGAAGATGTTCGACATCGCCGAACGCCTTGAGACCGTGATGTGGGAAGTGAAGAAGATGTTCCCGAACCTGGACTGGTTCTCGGCCGTGTCGTACCACATGATGGGCGTGCCGACCGCGATGTTCACGCCGTTGTTCGTCATCTCGCGCACGTCCGGCTGGGCCGCGCACGTCATCGAGCAGCGCATCGACAACAAGATCATCCGTCCGAGCGCAAACTACGTCGGCCCGGAAGACCTGCAATTCGTGCCGATTTCGGCCCGTAAGTAATGTTTCGCCGCCGTTTCCGTACGCGGGAACGGCAGCAGAGGGATTAATCTATGAACACTGGCAACCGCAAACCCCTGCCGGGCACCAAGCTCGATTATTTCGACACGCGCGCCGCGGTCGAAGCCATCCAGCCTGGCGCCTACGACAAGCTGCCGTACACGTCGCGCGTACTCGCCGAGAACCTCGTGCGCCGCTGCGACCCTTTGATGCTCACCGCATCGCTCAAGCAGATTATCGAACGCAAGCGCGACCTCGATTTCCCATGGTTCCCGGCACGCGTGGTCTGCCATGACATCCTCGGCCAGACCGCGCTGGTCGACCTCGCGGGCCTGCGCGACGCCATCGCCCTCGAAGGCGGCGACCCGGCCATGGTCAACCCGGTCGTACCGACCCAGCTGGTGGTCGACCACTCGCTGGCAGTCGAGTGCGGAGGCTTCGATCCTGACGCGTTCGAAAAGAACCGCGCCATCGAAGACCGCCGCAATGAAGACCGCTTCGACTTCATCAACTGGACCAAGAAGGCGTTCAAGAACGTCGACGTGATCCCGCCGGGTAACGGCATCCTCCACCAGATCAACCTCGAGCGCATGTCGCCCGTGATCCAGGTGAAGGATAGCGTCGCCTTCCCGGATACGCTGGTCGGCACCGACTCGCACACCCCGATGGTCGACGCGCTCGGCGTGCTCGCCATCGGCGTCGGCGGCCTCGAAGCCGAAAGCGTGATGCTGGGCCGCGCGTCGTACATGCGCCTGCCCGACATTATTGGCGTTGACCTGACCGGCAAGCCGCAGCCAGGCATCACCGCCACCGACATCGTGCTGGCGCTGACCGAGTTCCTGCGCAATTCGAAGGTCGTCTCGTCCTACCTCGAGTTCTACGGCGAAGGCGCATCGCACCTGACCCTGGGCGACCGCGCCACCATCTCGAACATGGCGCCGGAATTCGGCTCGACCGCGGCGATGTTCTACATCGACGAACAGACCATCAAGTACCTGAAGCTGACCGGCCGCGAGGACGAGCTGGTGAAGCTGGTCGAGACCTACGCGAAGGAAACCGGCCTGTGGGCGGACAGCCTGAAGAACGCCGAGTACGAGCGCGTACTGAGCTTCGACCTGTCGTCCGTGGTGCGCAACATCGCCGGCCCGTCGAACCCGCACAAGCGCGTGCCGACGTCCGAACTGGCGGCGCGCGGCATCAGTGGCGTTGTTGAAAACGAGCCGGGCCTGATGCCTGACGGCGCGGTCATCATCGCCGCCATCACCAGCTGCACCAACACCAACAACCCACGCAACATGATCGCCGCCGGCCTCATCGCGCGTAACGCCAACAAGCTTGGCCTGACGCGCAAGCCGTGGGTAAAGAGCTCGCTGGCGCCAGGCTCCAAGACCGTCGCGCTGTACCTGGAAGAAGCAGGGTTGATGCCGGAGCTGGAAAGCCTGGGCTTCGGCGTCGTGGCGTTTGCCTGCACCACCTGCAACGGCATGAGCGGCGCGCTCGATCCGGTCATCCAGCAAGAGATCATCGACCGCGATTTGTACGCCACCGCTGTCCTTTCGGGTAACCGTAACTTCGACGGCCGCATTCACCCGTACGCCAAGCAGGCCTTCCTGGCTTCGCCGCCGTTGGTCGTGGCCTATGCGATCGCGGGCACGATCCGCTTCGACATCGAGAAGGACATCCTCGGCACCGACGCAAGCGGCAAGCCGATCCGCCTGGCCGATATCTGGCCATCGGACGAAGAGATCGACGCCATCGTCGCATCGAGCGTCAAGCCGGAGCAGTTCCGCAAGGTGTACACGCCGATGTTCGCGATCCAGGCAGACAATGGCGAGAAGGTCAGCCCGCTGTACGACTGGCGCGAGCAGAGCACCTACATCCGCCGTCCGCCGTACTGGGAAGGCGCGCTGGCCGGCGAGCGTTCGCTGACCGCCATGCGTCCGCTCGCCGTCCTTGGCGATAACATCACCACCGACCACCTGTCGCCGTCCAACGCGATCATGCTGAACAGCGCAGCGGGCGAGTACCTTGCCAAGATGGGCCTGCCGGAGGAAGACTTCAATTCGTACGCGACCCACCGTGGCGACCACCTGACGGCGCAGCGTGCGACGTTCGCCAATCCGACCCTGATCAACGAGATGGCGGTTGTGGACGGCAAGGTGAAGGCTGGTTCGCTGGCGCGTGTTGAGCCGGAAGGCACTGTGACGCGCATGTGGGAAGCGATTGAGACCTACATGGAGCGCAAGCAGCCGCTGATCATCATCGCTGGCGCGGATTACGGCCAGGGTTCGTCGCGTGACTGGGCTGCCAAGGGAGTGCGTCTGGCCGGTGTGGAGGCGATTGCCGCTGAAGGGTTCGAGCGTATTCACCGTACCAATCTGGTCGGGATGGGTGTGCTGCCGCTGGAGTTCAAGGCGGGCGTGAACCGTTTGACGCTGGCGCTGGATGGCACCGAGACGTATGACGTGATCGGCGAGCGCACGCCGCGTGCGACGTTGACGCTGGTTGTCAACCGCAAGAATGGCGAGCGGCTTGAGGTGCCGGTGACATGCAGGCTCGATACCGCGGAAGAGGTGTCGATCTACGAAGCGGGTGGGGTGCTGCAGCGATTTGCGCAGGACTTCCTTGCGTCTTCAGTCAAGGCGGCGTAACGCGGCCAAATCGGCGGATAAGGGCGAGGCCCGCATCCGCCGAATACAGGAATTAAGATGACCCACGCACCACAAATCAAAGTCCCTGCCACCTACATGCGTGGCGGCACCAGCAAAGGCGTGTTCTTCCGCCTGCAAGACCTGCCGCAAACCGCGCAGCTGCCCGGCGCAGCGCGCGACGCGCTGCTGCTGCGCGTGATCGGCAGCCCCGACCCTTACGGCAAACAGATCGACGGCATGGGCGGCGCTACCTCAAGCACCAGCAAGGCCGTCATCCTCGCGCGCAGCAGCAAGGAAGGCCACGACGTCGATTACCTGTTCGGCCAGGTCGCCATCGACAAAGCCTTCGTCGACTGGAGCGGCAACTGCGGCAACCTGTCCGCCGCAGTCGGCTCGTTTGCCATCAGCGGCGGCATGGTCGACCCGGAACGCATCCCGGAGAACGGCATCGCCACCGTGCGCATCTGGCAAGCCAACATTGGCAAGACCATCATCGCCCACGTCCCGATCACCAGCGGCGAAGTACAGGAGACCGGCGAATTCGCGCTCGATGGCGTCACCTTCCCCGCCGCTGAAGTCCAGCTTGAATTCATGGACCCGGCGGCGGCGGAGGATGACGGCGAGGGCGGTTCGATGTTCCCGACCGGGCACCTGATCGACGACCTCGACGTACCAGGCATCGGCACCTTCAAGGCGACGATGATCAACGCCGGCATCCCGACCATCTTCCTGAACGCTGCGGACATCGGCTACACCGGCACCGAGCTTCAGGACGCGATCAACAGAGATGCCGCCGCACTGGCCAGGTTTGAAACCATCCGCGCCCACGGCGCCGTGCGCATGGGCCTCATCAAGCATGTGACGGAGGCGGCCAGGCTGCAGCACACGCCGAAAGTGGCGTTCGTCGCGCCGCCTGCGGCCTACGTGTCTTCGAGCGGCAAGGAGGTCTCGTCCACCGACGTCGACCTGCTGGTGCGCGCCATGTCGATGGGTAAGCTGCACCACGCGATGATGGGCACTGCCGCTGTCGCCATCGGCACCGCTGCCGCTATCCCGGGCACGCTGGTGAACCTCGCCGCAGGCGGCGGTTCGCCAAGCGCCGTGCGTTTCGGCCATCCATCGGGCACCTTGCGCGTCGGCGCGCAGGCCACGTTCAGCAACGGCGAATGGAGCGTTTGCAAAGCGATCATGAGCCGCAGCGCGCGCGTGCTGATGGAAGGCTGGGTACGCGTTCCCGGCGACTCCTTCTAAGCAACTGCCAAGGGCCCCAGCCTTGTTGTTTTTCCCGGGCTGCGGGTCTGCCACCCTACGTAATTCTTACAATTTCCTGATTTTGCCGCCGATTGTGGTTTATGATCCAGACTGAAGCTGCCCGCCATAGAGGCAGTACTTATTACAGTGTGGGACATGGATCGAGTACCGGCTAATCCTGATTTTGTCGCGGAATCCCTTCAGTTATTTGGACTGCCCGCGTGCGCATGCAACGCGGCCGGCCAGGTGTTTGCGGTTAACCCCGAGCTGGAGCGCCTGATCGGGCGCGATGCGTCCGGGCTTGAACTTCCCGAGCTGTTCACCGCGCGCACCGCGCCCGCGGCAGCGGGGCGCCTGCAAAGCGCCACCGAGATCGAGCAGGACTGGGCCAGCGCCCTGGTCGCATCGAACGGCAGCGAGATCGCTGTCCAGGTCCACTCCAAGCCGCTCTCCGCCGAGGAGACAGCGCCGGGCGCGATCTTCGTGTTCACCGACCTGCGTCCGTTCGAGCGCGATCAGTCGGCCCTGCGCCAGTCGCTGCTTGAGCAAAAAGCCATCCTCGATAACGCTTCCGTCGGCATCCTGTTCAGCAAGGCCGGCGTGATGTCATCCTGTAATCCACGCTTTGCCGAGATGTTCGGCTACCCGCAGGACGAGATGACAGGCCGGCGCGCGATCGAAGTCTTTCCATCGCCCGAGACGTACGTCAGGTTCGGCAAGGATGCCGGGCCGCTGCTAAGCCAGGGCCTGCCGTTCGAGGCGCCGGAAGCGCAGTTCAAACGGCGCGACGGCAGCTTGTTCTGGTGCCGCGTGCGCGCCAAGGCGGTCGACATCGACCGCAACGAAGAGGGCACGATCTGGATCCTGGAAGACGTCACCGACGCGCGCCTGTCGATGACCGAAGGCCAGGCGATCATGACCAATGCCTCCTTCACCATCCTGTTCACGCGCAACCGCGTCGTGACGCGCTACAACCGCAGCTTCGGCGAGATGTTCGGCTACGACGGCAATGAAGCGCTCGGCATCCCTGGCCGCGCGCTGTATCCGAGCGACGCGGTCTACGACCAGCTTGGCAGGGAAGCCGCCCCGCTGCTGTCCGCCGGCCGGCCATTCCAGACTGAGGTCGCGATGGTGCGCAAGGACGGTACCGAGATGTGGGTGCAGGTGATCGCCTTCGTCGTCAATCCCGAGGACCCGTCGCGCGGCACGATCTGGATCATTGAGGACAGGACCAAACAAAAGCGCGCCGAGGAATCGCTGCGCAACGCGCTGTTGGAAAACCAGGCGATCCTCGACAGCGCGGTGCTGGGCATCGCCGTCGTCGAAGAGGGCTACAACCTGCGCTGCAATACCAAGATGGAAGAGCTGTTCGGCTACGGACCGGGCGAAATCAACGGGCTGTCGGTGCAGTCGCTATATCCGGACAAGGCGAGCTGGGACGAAGCGCGCATCGAGACCTCGCGCAATTTCCATTCGGGCCGCATCAGCATGGGCGAGTACCAGCTGGTGCGCAAGGATGGCAGCATGTTCTGGGCGCGCCTGTCGGGCCGTCCGTTCGACCTGTCGAAAGCGACCGGGCGCTCGGTGTGGGTGGTCGACGACGTCACCGCACGGCGCGAGGCGGCCGACGCCATCCGGCGCGCGCGCGACGAGCTTGAAGTGCGCGTGCTCGAACGCACCGCCGAACTGGCCGGCGCCAATACGCTGCTGCAGGCGGAGATCGTCGAACGCCGCCAGGCCGAGGCGCGCGTGCACCACATGGCTTATCACGACAGCCTCACCGGCTTGCCGAACCGGGCACTGCTGGCGGACCGGCTCGACCGCGCGATGCTGGCCGCACAGCGCTCCGATCGGAAGCTGGCGGTCATGTTCCTCGACCTCGACCGCTTCAAGACCATCAACGACTCGCTCGGCCACCTGACGGGCGACCACTTGCTCAAGGAAGTCGCGAACCGGCTGTGCCGCGCCGTGCGCGCGAGCGACACCGTGGCGCGCCTAGGCGGCGACGAATTCGTGGTGCTGGTGCCGGGCATACGCGAGGCGTCGGAATGCAACCACGTGGCCGAGAAGATCATCGATGCGCTGGCCTCGCCGATTCCGTTCGAGGGCCGCATGCTGCACATCACGCCGTCGATCGGCATCTGCATGTTCCCGAACGACGGCGGCGACGTCGAAACCCTGATGCGCCACGCCGATGCTGCCATGTACCACGCCAAGGCGAGCGGGCGTAACAACTACCAGTTCTTCACCCAGACGATGAACCAGGCCGCGTCGCAGCATTTCGAGCTCGAAAGCAGCTTGCGCGGAGCGATGGCGCGCAAGGAGTTCGAGCTGTTCTACCAGCCGATCATCGACACCGGCACGCGCCGCATCCACACCCTGGAAGTGCTGCTGCGCTGGCGCCGTGGCGGCACTGAACTGGTGCAGCCGGACCAGTTCATTCCGATCATGGAAGAAAACGGGCTGATCGTGCCGGTCGGCGAATGGGTGATGCGGCGCGCCTGCGAGCAGAGCGTCGAATGGCTGCGCCAGGGATTCGATCCGGTGCCGCTGGCGGTCAACCTGTCGCCGCGCCAGTTCATGAACCGCGGGCTGATTCAATCGATCCGCAGCATTCTCGATGAAACCGGGATCGACCCGGCACTGATCGAGTTCGAAATCACCGAGACCGCGCTGATGCAGCACGGCGAGCAGACGCTCGAGATCCTCGGGCAGATCAACCGCATGGGCATCCGCTTGTCGATCGACGATTTCGGAACGGGCTATTCAAGCCTGGCTTACCTGAAGCGCTTCCCGGTCAAGAAGGTAAAGATCGACCGTGCGTTCGTCAAGGACCTGGAAGGCAGTGCGGAAGACCGCGCGATCGTGGCGGCGATTATCGCGCTGTCGAACAGCCTTCAGTTGTCGGTGGTGGCCGAAGGTGTCGAGAGCGAAGGGCAGTACAAGCTGCTGCGGGAGAACGGATGCCAGTACGCGCAGGGGTTCCTGTTTTCGCAGCCGGTCGCAGCGCACGAGGTGATGGCGCTGGTGCGGTAAGCGGCGACAGGCCCGGTTATCCCAGTGTCGCAATTACCGGCGCGTGATCCGACGGCTGCGTCCATTTGCGCGGAACCCGATCGATGGCGCATGCGACGCAGCGCTTCGCAAGCGACTCCGACAGCAAAATGTGATCGATGCGCAGGCCCTTGTTCTTCTGGTACCCCAGCTGGCGATAGTCCCACCAGCTGAACGACTTCTCCGGCTGCTCGAACATGCGGAACGAATCCGTCAGGCCAAGCCCGATCAGGTGCGACAGCGCCTCGCGCTCCTTCGGCGAGCACAGTACCTCGTCGCCCCATCCCACCGGGTCGTACACGTCACGGTCTTCCGGCGCGATGTTGTAGTCGCCCAGGATAGCCAGGCCCTGCTCGCCGTGCGTGCGCATTTCCTCCGCCAGCCACTCGCGCAAGGACGCCAGCCACGCCAGCTTGTACACGTACTTGTCCGAATCGACCGCCTGCCCGTTCGGTACATACGCGCTGATGAAGCGCATCCCCTCGATCGTCGCGGCGAGGATGCGCTGCTGCGGATCTTCGAAGCGGGGATTGTTGCGCACCACGTCGGTAATCGGATGCTTCGACAGGATCGCGACGCCGTTGTAGGTTTTCTGGCCGCTGAACGCCACCTGGTAGCCGGCCGCATTAATGTCAGCGAGCGGGAACTTGGCATCCTCAAGTTTGGTTTCTTGAAGGCACAGTACGTCAACCGGGTTTGCTTCCAGCCACTGGAGCAGGTGCGGCAGGCGGACTTTGAGGGAGTTGACGTTCCAGGTTGCTATTTTCATTTGTCGGTGCAAAGGGTAGGGCGGCGAAGACCGAAGTATCAACGCTCCTCGCTTGAAGTGCAAGGTTGAACAGGTGCAAATTTTGCCGAAATTGGTATTGTTCCCGGACTAAATATTGCCTACAAATGTAGCAAAATGTAACAATACATACACATGAGCCCGGGAATGTCCTATTGTTACTCAAGAGGAATTAAAAATTGCATTTTTATAACTGCTGGCGTAGTATCTGTCAGTGGCTTGCGAGAATGTGCAGCTACGCCACATTTCGGGTCGTGGCACGCCAAAAAAGTGAATTTTTCGCAGTGCCGTCCCAATAGGTGGTACTATTTTGAAAAGTTGCATTTTCAACATTTGTCGAAATGCGGTAACAGCATTTGTAAAGGAAGATAATGCGTAGTGCATTTGAAGCGTGGGCGCAACGGGACGGTCACATCGTCCGCCGCCGTGAAGACAAACCAGACGAGTATCTGGTATTCGAAACGCAACGCCGCTGGGTAATCTGGCAAGCGGCCCTTGCACATGGGAAGACCGCTGCCGCGACCGCCAAGTTCGCCGCGCAGAAGGTTCCGGCGCGAGAGCAGGCAGCCGAGCCGGCCGACAAGGCCGCAACGATGGCGCCGGACGAAGCGTCGGTACGCAACAAGGTGCTTAACGAAGTCCTCGACGCCTTCAGCGACCTGGATGAATCGGACGGCATCGAAGGCGTGCTGAAGGTAATCCAGGGCCTGAAGAAAAAGCAGAAAGTACTCGCGGAAGACAAAGCGGGTTGATGCAGAAATTCAGGCATTACAAGGGCGGACTGTACGAGCTGGTATGCATCGCCACGCTCGAATCGGACCTGTCCGAGATGATTGTCTACCGGGCCGCCAATGGCTCGATCTGGACGAGACCCAAGGATGTTTTCTTCGAGCTGGTCGACGTCGACGGCCAGAAGGTGCCGCGCTTCGCGCCGGTCGAGTAGCACAGCCCCTGCGGCACCCGGTAGTGCCGGTTCCGGCCAATTTACCGATCCCCCTCAAATAAGTCTTCAGGAATCCCCGCGGCCTGCCGTAAACAGGTCATGACAACCGCGGTGGATAACATGGCAATCTTCAAACGACTAGTCGCAGTCCTCGCGCTCGCCGCGCTTGGCGGCTGTGCGACGCTCAGCGAACCTGACCAGCAGGTGGTGCTGGTGCAGACGATCCAGGACAACCGCGAAGTGGCCGGAATCGGCTGCGTGCTGACCAATGACGCAGGGCGCTGGTTCGTGACCACGCCGGGACGCGTATCGGTGCGCAAGAGCGCGGGCAAGCTGTGGGTCGACTGCAAGCGCAGCGGCGCAGGGGTAGGGCAGGATGTGGTTGATTCGCGGGCCAATGCCGGCGCGTTGATGGGGAACGTGGTGCTGACCGCGGGGCTGGGTTATCTGGTCGATAAGCGCACCGGGGCGGGGTTTGAATATCCGGATACGCTGACGGTGCTGATGCGGCGTCCCGGCGGGTATGTTGAGGATCCGGTCGATGAGGTGGCGTCTAACGCGTTGTATTAAAAAGCCACGAACGTAGGGCGGAGGCGCTTACGCTTGTCCGCCCTACGGTTTGTGGCAGTGCAGATTAAATTCGCGCCGCTTACGTGCGGTTGATCAGGAACGTCGCCAGCAGCGGCACCGGACGGCCGGTCGCGCCTTTTGCCGCGCCAGTCTTCCATGCCGTACCAGCGATATCCAAGTGCGCCCAGGTGTACTTGCGCGTGAAGTTCTCGAGGAAGCACGCAGCCGTCACACTTGCACCGCCCGGCGTGCCAATGTTCGCCAGGTCCGCGAAGTTCGACTTCAGCTGCTCGTTATAGATCTCTTCAATCGGCAGGCGCCATGCGGTGTCGCTGGACTGCTTGCCGGCTGCCAGCAGTTCCGCCGCCAGCGCTTCGTGCTTGTCGTCGCTACGCGTGAACAGGCCCGAATTGTGGTGGCCCAGAGCCACGATGCACGCGCCAGTCAGCGTGGCGATATCCACTACCACCGCAGGATTGAAACGCTCGGCATAGGTCAGCGCGTCGCACAGGATCAGGCGGCCTTCGGCGTCGGTGTTCAGGACTTCGATGGTCAAACCGTTCATCGAGGTGACGATGTCGCCCGGCTTGGTCGCGCGGCCAGATGGCATGTTTTCGCATGCGGCCACGATGCCGATCACGTTCAGCTTCAGGCCCATCTCGCCAATCGCGCGGAAGGTGCCGAGCACGGAGCCGGCGCCGCACATGTCGTACTTCATCTCGTCCATGCCAGGACCGGCCTTGATCGAGATGCCGCCGGTGTCGAAGGTGATGCCTTTGCCGACCAGCACCACTGGCGCGTCCTTGGCCTTGCCGCCCATGTGCTTGAGGACGATGAACTTTGGCGGCTGCTCGCTGCCGTTGGTCACGGACAGGAAGCTGCCCATCTTCAGCGCTTCGAGCTGCTTGCGCTCGAGGACTTCGACGCCGAACTTGAATTCAGCGGCCAGTTTCCTGGCCGTGTTGGCCAGGTAGGTCGGGGTGCAGACGTTCGGCGACAGGTTGCCCAGTTCCTTGGTCAGGTTCATGCCGTTGGCGATCGCGATCGATTGCGCCAGCGTGGCCTTGACCTGCGCGTTCGCGTCGGTCGCCAGCGTGATCTTGCGAACGCCGGTCGGAGCCGGGTCTTTCTTGCTCTTTTGCGCGTCGGTGCGGAACTCGCCCTCGTTGGCGGCGATGACGACGCAGCGCACCGCCCAGCTCACGTCGCGGTCTTTCACATCGGTCATCGGTAATGCGATAATGGCGTCCGTGGCGCCAATCGAGGCGAACGTCTTGAGGGTTGCGGTGACGGCGGACGTGAAGCTCTTTTCGCTGACGGTCTGATCGTTACCCATACCTACGAGCAGGACGCGCGCGGCAGCCGCGCCCGATACGCCGCGCAGCATCAGCGTCGAACCAGGCTTGCCGGTGATGTCGCCGGACTTGAGCGCAGCAGTGATTTCACCACCCTGATCGAGGGCCTTGGCCGCCTGCGACATTTTTTTGTTTTCGAATACCGCAACTGCGACACAGCCTGTTTTTGCCGACGTGATGGTGTTCTTTGTATCGAATGCTTTTATGCTAAAGTCCATTTGGATCTCCATATCATGTTTGTGACGCGCACTGCTTAACCTGCGATTATAACTTTCCAATGATCTTTCAACGCGCCCTGCGACGTGAACTGGCGAGTGCTGCCGGCGCCACCTTTACGATTCTTTTCTCAGTCCTGGCCACCTGGACCCTGATCTCCATCCTCGGCAAGGCTGCGGGCGGCAAGGTCGACTCGGGCGACGTCGTCGCGTTGATCGGTTTTGCAATCCTGAATTATCTGCCAACTATCCTGATTCTCACCAGTTTTATTTCAGTTTTGGTGGCCATCACGCGCAGCTACCGCGACTCCGAGATGGTGGTGTGGTTCGCTTCGGGCATGTCGCTGCTGCGCTGGATCCCGCCGGTACTGACGTTCGGCCTGCCGCTGGTCGTATTGACCGGCGCCTTGAGCATGGTGGCGACGCCGTGGGCCAAGCTGAAAAGCGAGGAGTTCGTCCAGCGCTTCGAAAAACGCGAGGACCTGAAGAAGGTCTCGCCGGGCCAGTTCAAGGAGTCCACGTCGAGCAATCGCGTGTTCTTCGTCGAAGGCGTGTCGGGCGAATCGACGGTGGTGCAGAACGTGTTCGTCAATACGGTGGAAAAAGACGGGAACACCGTGGTGGTCGCAAAGGAAGGCGTCATCGAGCGCCAGCCGGACGGCAGCAACTTCCTGGTGCTGAAGAACGGTCGCCGCTATCAAGGCGTGCCTGGGCAGGCCGATTTCCAGTCGATGGAGTTCGACCGTTACAGCATGCGCGTTTCGACCAAGGTGCCGGCGCTCGGCGCCGACCTGCCGGTCGATACCTTGTCGACGCCGGCGCTGCTGGCGGCGCCCAACCGCTACACGATGTCCGAACTGTTGAAGCGCGTGGCAGCCCCGGTCAGTTGCCTGATCCTGATGCTGCTGGCGATCCCGCTCGGTTTCGTCAATCCGCGCGCCGGCAGCGCGGCCAACCTGATCCTCGCCTTGCTGATCTTCTTCACCTATAAAAACCTGGAGAAGATGGCGGAAGCCGCGATCAGGCAGGGCAAGATGGACTTTTCCGCCGCTTCATGGCCGCTGCACGTCGTCGCCGCCCTGTGCGTGGTGCTGCTGTTCGCATGGCGCGTCAACCCGAATCACCGCTACCACCCGCTGGTACTGTGGGGCGCTTTCAAGCGATCCCGCACCGCGCGCAAAGGAGCGCCTGCCTGATGAAAGTCCTTCAACGCTATTTCGCGGTCTCGATCCTGCAGGCCGTCGCGTTCGTGCTGGTCGCCTTCCTGGCGCTGATCTCCTTCATGGACCTGACCAGCGAGCTGCCGGACGTCGGCAAGGACGGCTACGAGATCCAGCACGCCTTCCTGTACGTGCTGATGCTGGTGCCGGGCCACGTGTATGAAGTGATGCCGGTCGCCGCGCTGATCGGCACCATCTACACGATGGCGCAGTTTGCCAGTTCGTCCGAATTCACCATCATGCGCGCCTCGAGCATGTCGACCCAGATGGCCGCCGCGATGCTCTTCAGGATCGGCGCCGTGCTGGTGCTGGTGACCTTCGTGTTCGGTGAACTGATCACCCCGCGCACCGCGCCGTGGGCGGAGAAGCTCAAGCTCAGCGCGCAGGGCGCGTCGGTGTCGCAGCAGTTCAAGTCGGGCATGTGGACCAAGGACGTGGTGCGCAACGACGGCGTGAAGGGCGAGATCACCGGCTCGCGCTTCTTCAACGTCAGCGAGTTCCGTCCGGATGGCCGCCTGGCCGGCATCAAGCTGTACGAGTTCGATAACGACTTCCGCATGCGCTCCCTGATTACCGCGAAGTCCGGCGTCTTCGAAGGGAACAACAAGTGGCGCCTGGAAGACGTGACGGAAACCGTGTTCTCCAATTCGGCGGCAGTGGCCGCGCAGAAGCAGGGTACGTTCGGCCAGGAGACCAGCGCGGTCACAACCCGCAAGCTGGAGAGCATGACGCTGGCGTCCGAAGTCACGCCGAAGATCCTGTCGGTGTCGTCGGCCGACCCTGAGCGCATGTCGGCCAATGAGCTGGCCGTCTACACGCGCCACCTGGCCGAGAACCGCCAGGAGACCGACCGCTTCAAGATCGCGTTCTGGAAGAAGCTGATCGATCCGTTCGCGATCTTCGTCCTGATGGCGCTGGCGCTGCCGTTCGCCTACCTGCACACGCGCAGCGGCGGCGTGAGCCTGAAGATCTTCATCGGCATCATGATCGGGGTGAGCTTCATCCTGATGAACACGCTGTTCTCGCACCTTGGCCTGCTCAGCACCTGGCCGGCGTTCATCACGGCGGTGGCGCCCAGTTTGCTGTTCCTGCTGCTGGCGCTGGGCGCCTTGTGGTGGGTGGAGCGGCACTGATGGCCGGCCGCGCGCTGATCCTGTTCGCGCACGGCGCCCGCGCCGAATCGTGGAAGGCGCCGTTCGAGCGCCTGCGCGGCATGACGCAGGCGCGCATGCCGGACGTGCCGGTATCGCTGGCCTTCCTCGAGCTGATGGAGCCGCGCCTGCCGGCGCAGGTGGCTGCGCTTGCGGCCGAAGGCGTCTCCGGCATCACCGTCGTCCCGGTTTTCCTGGGGCAGGGCGGCCATGTGCTGCGCGACCTGCCGCTGATGATCGACGCACTGCGCGTCGCGCACCCCGGTGTGGCGATCACGGTCGTGGGTGCGGTCGGCGAAGATCCCGATGTGCTGAAGGCCATGACCGACTTTTGTGTCGCGGCGGCAAGACCCTAAGCAATCGCATCCTTTTTACTGTTGTTGAATCCGGTTGCGCACTTTCTGCGTACACAGATAGCCAGGAGCGGCATCCGCTCCGCCAAGGCGATCCCATCAACAGCTGATAATAAGGAGTGTCATCGTGAAACCAAGTTTTCGTTCGGCATTAATCATCGTGGCTGCTGTCAGCGCCGTCTCCGTATCGCACGCAGCAGACAGCAAATCCCGGCGCGGCGGCAACGCCTGCGCCAGCGGCATGGAGGCGCAGAAGGGTGACCGCCACCAGCCGCTGATGGCAGTCGGCCTCACTGCCGACCAGCGCCTGATCTGTTTCAGCGAGAACCGTCCGGGCGACGCGCGCGCGCTCGGCATGGTAAGCGGCCTGATGTCAGGTGACATGCTCGTCGGCATCGACTTCCGCGTGCAGGACGGCATGCTGTACGGCGTCAGCAAGGCCGGCGGCATTTACCAGATCGATACCGCCACCGCCGTTGCGACAAAAGTCAGCCAGCTGACCGTTGCCCTTGAGGGAACCCAGTTTGGCGTCGATTTCAACCCGGCGGCGGACCGCCTGCGCGTCGTCAGCGATACCGGACAAAACCTGCGTCACAACATCGGCAGCGGGGGTGTCACGATCGTCGACGGCGTCCTCAACTATACGGCGGGAACGGCCGCGACCGGCGTCACCGGCTCGGCATATACGAACAACGACCTGAACGCCGCGACCGCCACCACGCTGTTCGCGCTCGACAGCATGCTCGACCAGGTTGCGCTGCAGTCGCCGCCTAACGCCGGCACCCTCGCGGCAACCGGAAAGCTGGGCATGGATGTTGCGGCCGTGGCAGGTTTCGACATCTATAACCGCGTGCGCGACGGCGCCAGTGTCGGCGCGGAAGCGCTCGCCGTGCTCGGCATGGCCGGCGCGGACGGGGCGCTGTACTCGGTCGACCTGTTGACCGGAAAAGCCAGCGCACGGGGAAGTTTCGCGCGCGGCGCCCAGGTCAGCGATATCGCGATACCGCTGAACCAGGACTAGGCGCTTAGCGGGCGACGCCGAACACGCGGTCCAGCAAGGTCACATTTTGCCTTGCCGGGATCGCCTGTTCGACCATGCCCGCCCATTGCTCCGACAACTGCTGGCAGGTGGCGCGCAATACCGGCGCCAGGTCGCCATGCCCGGCAAGCGCCTTCAGGTGCCGTTCGATGACGGACGCCAGCTTGAGGCAGGTGCCCGCGTCGTCGCCGCGGGTGCTGTAGTGCGACATCAGGTGCCGCGCGGCCGACACCAGCAGCTCGGGCTGGGAGGACAGGGTGCCAGGCTCTTCAATTGCCCTGGTCGATTGTTCGATAGCCATGCAACGCTCCTTGGATAGATGAAGTGATTGGCTGGCTACCGCGGCGGCGGCTGCGGATGGCTGGCTGGGTGAATTCAGGCGGTCAGGATCAGCTTGCCCAGGCGGGTGACGCGAAGCTCGTACACCTTGCCTTCGTGTTCGATGTGCACGGATTTACCGTGGCCGAACAGGTGCCGGCTGTCGAAGCGCGGGACTTGCTGGCTGTTGCACTCAAGCTGCGTTGGTTTAGGCAGGTCGGATTCCGGAGAAATTTTCGTCGTCGGCATGCTCATTAAATGAGAACTATTCTCATTTGGATTATGTCCGATCTGTGCAGCGATTGCAAGCCGTGTAAACACCTTTGGCGATGGAAACCTCAGTTCGTCGCAGCTTGAGCTGCGTCAGTTGCAACCGGGCCCGCACGTTTGACGCGATTTTTAAAGCGGCACACACTCGACTGAACACCCTGGCGTTGTCCGGGGCCCGGAATGAGCTTGCGATGCTGACACTTGCCTGGAAAATCCTCGTTTGCGAAGTGCTGGCTGCCTTGACCCGCGCAAGGGGGCACGGGCATGCTTTGATGACCATGATGCCGCCTGTCGTCAGGCGCATGCGCTGCGCACGCCGGATGGAGTCGCTGGCGGTGCGGCTCGCGTCGATGCGCCGCAAGATCAATGCGTTTGAAGCGAGCCTTGCCGCCGGGGCGTTCCGGGAAGCGGTCGATGCGGACTTTACGATCCGCGAAATGCTGAAGGGGCTGAAGGAAGATATCCGCCACATCCGCTGTGAGATGGCGGCGGTGCCGTTGGTCTCGCACTCCGGCTTTGGCGGGCAGCGCTTGGGCGCGGCGATTGCGCATCTGCATGCGGTGGCTGAGGAAACCTATGTGGCGGCGGACCGGTTGCTGTGGGAGATCGGCGAGCACGACCTCAAGTATATTTCTTAGGCGCTTAGTCGCCGCTCGCACTCCGTAGCGTCGGAATCAGGCGCCTGGTGCGCGCGCTGGTGCATCGCATCGCCCAGCATTACAAGAACGGGTCCGTGCGCGGCGCCGAGGCCGCGCGCCAGCGTCTCGATCGTCAGGCGGAAGATACGCTGGTCCGGACGGCTGCAGTTCTCGATGACGACCACTGGCGTTTCAGCGCGTCGTCCCTGATCCAGCAGGCGCTGCGCGGTGGCGATCGCCTCGCGGCCGCCCATGTACTGCACCAGCGTGTCGGTGTCCGGAATCGCAGTGTGTCCATCGTGATCGGGCGCGGTGCTGGACGTGAAGAAGGCCACGCTGCGCGCGACGCCACGTTTGGTCAGCGGCTGTTTAGTAGCCGATGCCGCAGCCAGCGCAGTCGTGATACCCGGGACGACTTCAACCGCAATGCCGGCTTCTTCAAGCGCGCGCAGTTCTTCGTCGGCGCGGCCGAACAGCATCGGGTCGCCGCCTTTCAGCCGCACCACCAGCGGGAACTTGTGCGCGTTGTCGACCAGCTGCTTGTTGATGAAAGCCTGCGCCGTCGACAGCTGGCCGCAGCGTTTGCCGACCGGGATCTTGAGCGCTTGCGGGCATAGTTCGAGCATCTCGGGTGTCACCAGCGCGTCGTGCAGCACGACGTCGGCTTGCGCCAGCAGGCGCGCACCGCGCAGGGTGATCAGGTCCTGGGCGCCGGGGCCAGCGCCGATCAGGAAAACTTTTCCGAGTGCTGCCATGCTGCTCTCCTGTTAGGCCGTGAGGCGGATCATGCCCGCAGCGACGGTCTGGTGGGTGACTTCATCGATCAGGATAAACGCACCGGTGGCGCGGATATCATCATAGGCGTCGGCGGCCAAAGGCTGCTGCACGGTCAGCGCGATGCGCGCGATGTCGTTCAGTTTAAGGCCTTCCGCGCTGTGGCGCTGCTGGGTGTTGATGTCCAACAGCGAGTCGATCGCCGTCACCTTGGCCGCGGTCTGCTTGGTGCCATGCTTGATCCAGTATTTGCGGCGCAGGTCGAGCGGTTCATCGGACATCCAGCATACGTCCGCTGCCAGGTTCTTGAGCAGCGTGGCTGGCTGCGCGCTCCCTGCCAGCAGGTCGCCGCGCGAGATGTCGAGGTATTCGTTCAGCAGCAGCGTGACCGACTGGCCGACGGCCGCGCTCTGGTGCGAACCTTCGAAGGTGAGGATGTCCTTGACGGTCGCGGCCTGGCCCGATGGCTGCACCACCAGCTTGTCGCCGACACTGACCTTGCCCGCCTCGATGCGGCCCATGTAGCCGCGGAAGTCGTTGGCTTCGTGGCCGTTGTGGCGCGCCACCAGCTGTACCGGGAAGCGGAAGGGCGCATCGTGCGATTCGTCGTACACCGACAGCGACTCAAGCAGTTCGATCAGCGGCGGGCCGTCGTACCAGGCCATCTTGCCGCTGCGCTCGACGACGTTGTCGCCGGTGAGGGCGGACAGCGGAATAGGCGTGATGTCCTTCAGGCCGAGCGTCGCGGCGAATTCGCCGTACGCCTTGACGATACGGTCGTACACCGACTGGTCGTAGTTCACCAGGTCCATCTTGTTGACCGCGACGATCACGTGCTCGATCTGCAGCAGGTGGGCGATGGTCGAATGGCGCTTGGTCTGGATCAGCAGGTCGACGCCGCCGTCTTCGCGCAGCTTGACCTTCGATACGTCGACCAGGATGATCACAGCATCGGCGGTCGATGCGCCCGTCACCATGTTGCGGGTGTACTGCTCATGGCCCGGCGTGTCGGCGATGATGAACTTGCGGCGCGGCGTGGCGAAGTAGCGGTAGGCTACGTCGATGGTGATGCCCTGTTCGCGCTCGGCTTCCAGGCCGTCGGTCAGCAGCGACAGGTCGACCGCGTCGCCCACGGTGCGCTTGTGCTTGGAGCGCGACATCGCGTCGAGCTGGTCGGCGAAGATGCCTTTGCTGTCGAACAGCAGGCGGCCGATCAGCGTGCTCTTGCCGTCGTCGACGGAGCCCGCGGTAATGAAGCGAAGCAGTCCCCGCTCGCCAGATCGCTGGCCGGTCAAGTTTTCGTTCATGGCGTTCATCAGAAGTATCCTGCTTTCTTGCGTTTTTCCATTGAGGCTTCGGAGGTCTGGTCGTCCATCCGGGTGGCGCCGCGCTCGGTGATCTGGGTGATGGCGGTTTCGGCGATGATCGCTTCGACCGTCGATGCGTCCGAGCTCACAGGGCAAGTGCACGAGATGTCGCCCACGGTGCGGAAGCGCACCACCTGCGTTTCGACCGTTTCGCCTTCGCGCGCTGGCGTCAGTGGCGTCAGAGGCACAAGAAGGCCGTTGCGCGGAATAACCTGGCGCTCGTGCGCGAAGTAGATCGGCGGCAGTTCCAGCTTTTCGCGCTGGATGTACAGCCAGACGTCGAGCTCAGTCCAGTTCGAGATCGGGAACACGCGCATGTTCTCGCCCGGGTGCACGCGGGTGTTGTACAGGTCCCAGAGTTCCGGGCGCTGCGCCTTCGGGTCCCACTGGCCGAATTCGTCGCGGAAGGAGAAGATGCGTTCCTTGGCGCGGGCTTTCTCTTCGTCGCGGCGGGCGCCGCCGATGCAGGCGTCGAAGCCGTGTTCGGCGATCGTTTCGAGCAGCGTGACGGCTTGCGCGGCGTTGCGCGAATCGGTCGCCGGATTACGCAGGCGTACCGTGCCGCGCTTGATCGAGTCTTCTACGCTGCCCACGATCAGGCGTTCGCCCAGTTCGGCCACGCGCTTGTCGCGGAAGGTGATCACTTCATCGAAGTTATGGCCGGTGTCGATGTGCACCAGCGGGAACGGGAATTTACCCGGGCGGAAGGCCTTCTCGGCCAGGCGCAGCAGCACCACCGAGTCTTTACCGCCCGAGAACAGCAGGGCAGGGTTGGCGCATTCGGCCGCTACCTCGCGCATGATGTGGATCGCTTCCGATTCCAGCGCGTCGAGGTGGCGCGCGTTGACGTCGGCGAGCAAGTGCGTCTTGTCGGTGATTGTGTTCATGGTGGCTGTACCTGTTGTCTGGTGGCGGCGCTTACGCGGCCACTGGTTTAATGCGAATCAGTTTGCCGTCGACGATGTGCAGTCCGCACTCCTTCGACTCGGGGTTCTCCCACCACCAGCGGCCGGCGCGGACGTCTTCGCCCGGTTGCACGGCGCGCGTGCAGGGTGCGCAGCCGATCGACGGGAAGCCCTGGTCGTGCAGCGCGTTGTAGGGCACATCGTTGGCGCGGATGTAGTTCCAGACGTCGTCCTCCGACCAGTCGGCCAGCGGATTGAACTTGACCATGCCGTGCGCTGGATCGTCTTCCTGGATCGACAGGTCCGAGCGCGTCGCCGACTGTGCGCGGCGCTGGCCGGTCACCCATGCCTTGTTGCCGGCGAGGGCGCGGCCGAGCGGTTCGACTTTGCGGATGCGGCAGCACTCGCGGCGCATCTCGATGCTGTTGTAGAAGGCGTCGCGGCCGTTCTGGGCGACGTAGGCGTCCACCGCCTCCGGCTGCGGGCGGTACAGCTGCACGTCGTAGCCGTACTTCGCCTTGACCGCATCCAGCACGGCCAGCGTCTCGGGATGCAGGCGGCCGGTTTCGAGCGAGAAGATCGCGATCGGCAGCTGCGCCTTCAAAATCAGGTCCGTCAGCACCATGTCCTCGGCCGCCAGGCTCGATGCGAAAACGGCGGGCGAGAACTCGCCGGCGATGCGTTCAAGCGTCGCGCGGGTGGATGCTATGAGGTCGTTGTCTGCCATGGCGGTCGCCTCAGATGCCGAAGCCGATATCGTTGCCGTCCACGCGAACTTCGCGGTGGTGGCGGCGGAACAGCGGGACGTTCACGTCCACCGAAGCCTGGTACACCTCGGAGAAAACGGTCAGTCCCTTGACTGCGTCATGGATGCTGCGGTCCTGGCGGGTAGCGTAGGCGTCGAAGCCGACACGGTGCATCGCAAACAGCTGATCGCGCAGCACGTCGCCGATGGCGCGCAGTTCGCCCATGTAGCCAAGGCGCATGCGCAGGTTGTAGGCGATCGAATAGCCGCGGCCATCGGTGAACTTAGGGAAGTCGATTGCAACGACCGCAAATTTATCGAGGTCGCCCTTGAGCAGCTCCGGCTGTTCGGCCGGGGCGATCCAGACGCCGACCTGCGGTCGTGCCGACAGCGACTCGCGCTGCGCCAGCCACACCGTCAGCGGCACGATGACCTTGCCTTCGCGGACCGCCACCGTTTCAGCGGCTTCGCCTTCGTCGAGGCGCAGCACGGCCCAGTCGTCGTCGGCCACTTGGTGCCCTTTGATGATCTGTGGATGGATAACTTCAAGCATAGTCGTCTTCCCCTACCAGTAATCCGGCCGCAATCGGCGTGGCATATACATGTTCCTTGAATGGCGCGACGCCCAGGCGCAGCACGGTGTCGAGGAAGCGTTCCTCTGCGGTGCGCTCGCGGACGTACACCTGCAGCAGGCGGTCGATCACTTCGGGCATCTGGTGCGCCGAGAACGATGGCCCGATGATCTTGCCGATGGCCGAGTTGTTACCCTGCGCGCCGCCGATCGAAACCTGGTACCACTCGCTGCCGTCCTTGTCGACGCCGAGGATGCCGATGGTGCCGACGTGGTGATGGCCGCAGGCGTTGATGCAGCCCGACATATTCAGTTCGATCTCGCCGATGTCATGCTGGAAGTCGATGTTCTCGAAGCGGTGCGCGATGGCGGCCGCAATCGGGATCGACTTGGCATTGGCCAGCGAGCAGAAGTCGCCGCCAGGGCAGCAGATCATGTCGGTCAGCAGGCCGATGTTCGGCGTCGCCAGTCCCTGCGCCTTCACTTGCTGCCACACGGTGAACAGGTCCGACTGCCTGACGTCGGCCAGCACCAGGTTCTGCTCGTGCGTCACGCGCAGTTCGCCGAAGCTGTAGCGGTCGGCCATGTCGGCCACGAAGTCGATCTGCGATGCGGTCGCGTCGCCCGGCGGCACGCCTGGCTTTTTCAGCGACAGCACGACGGAGCTGTAACCCGGCACCTTGTGCGGCTTGACGTTACGCAGCAGCCAGTTGGCGAAAGCCTTGTTGTCTTCATGGCCGGTGCGCGGATCGACGGCCGCCAGCGTTTCGTAGGCCGGCAGCGGGAAGTAGGCCGAGATGCGGTTCATTTCCTCGTCGGTCAGCGTCGACGGGCTGTCTTTCAGGTCCGTCCATTCTTCTTCAACCTGGCGGGTGAATTCTTCAAGCCCGACTGCCTTGACCAGAATCTTGATGCGCGCCTTGTACTTGTTGTCGCGGCGGCCGTGCAGGTTATACACGCGCATGATCGCTTCGATGTAGGTCAGCATGTGCTGCCACGGCAGGAATTCGCGGACGACGCTGCCCAGGATCGGGGTGCGCCCCATGCCGCCGCCGACCATCACCTTGAAGCCGATTTCGCCCGCTTCGTTGCGCAGCACTGTCAGGCCGATGTCATGCACGGCGATCGCGGCCCGGTCTTCCACCGAGCCGTTGATCGCGACCTTGAACTTGCGCGGCAGGGCGGCGAACTCGGGGTGGAAGGTGCTCCACTGGCGCAGCACTTCGCAGAACGGGCGCGGATCGATATGTTCGTCGGCGGCGACGCCGGCGAATTCGTCGGTGGTGATGTTGCGGATGCAGTTGCCGGAGGTCTGGATCGCGTGCATTTCAACCGACGCCAGGTCGGTCAGGATGTCGGGGGTCTGCTCAAGCTCGATCCAGTTGAACTGGATGTTCTGGCGCGTGGTGAAGTGGCCGTAGCCGCGGTCATACTTGCGCGCGATATGGCCGAACATGCGCATCTGCGCCGACGACAGCAGGCCGTAAGGGACCGCGATGCGCAACATGTAGGCGTGGCGCTGCATGTACAGGCCGTTTTGCAGGCGCAGCGGCAGGAACTCTTCTTCCGTCAGCTCGTCGTCGAGGCGGCGCTGCACCTGGTCGCGGTACTGGGCGATGCGCTCACGCACGATCAGATGGTCATATTGGTCATAGCGATACATGTTCAGGATCCCGTTGTGGCTCTGTTTTCTGGGCGGAAGGTCTAAGACTTCCCCCAAACTAGCCTCAATACTAAGGAATTCGGCTTTTATTCCAAACGACTGAGAATTTATTTGCTTATATGCGTATGGGGCATATAGCAATTCTTATAAAATACAAATATCGCGAGTTTTACTGAGAAAAAGGGCAATGAACCTCCATCAATTACGCTTCGTCCGCGAAGCAGTGCGACAGAATTACAACCTGACCGACGCCGCCAAGGCCCTGTTCACTTCGCAGCCCGGGGTGTCGAAGGCGATCATCGAGCTCGAGGAAGAGCTGGGCGTCGACATCTTCACCCGCCACGGCAAGCGCATCCGCGGCCTGACCGAGCCCGGGCGGCTGGTGCTGCAGTCGGTCGAAGTTGTCATGCAGGAAATTGATAGCCTGAAACGGATCGGCAAGGAATTCGCCGCCCAGGACAGCGGCAGCTTCACGATTGCCTGCACGCACACCCAGGCGCGCTACACCTTGCCGAAAGTGGTGCAGGCATTCATGCTGAAGTATCCGAAGGTGCGCCTTTCGCTGCTGCAGGGGAACCCTCGCCAGATCGCGGACATGGTCCAGCGCGACCAGGCCGACCTGGCCATCGCCACCGAGTCGATCGCCAGCGTCGACGGCCTGATCAGTTTGCCGTGCTACCAGTGGGAGCATGTGGTCGTGGTGCCGCCCGACCATCCGCTGCTGAAGTCGAAGGCGGTGTCGCTGGAGGAAATTGCCAACTATCCACTGATTACCTACGACAGCGCATTTGCCGGGCGTAGCAAGATCGACCACGCGTTCTCGCTGCGTGGGCTGAAACCGGATGTGCTGCTGGAAGCCATCGATGCCGACGTCATCAAGACTTATGTGGAACTCGGCATGGGCATCGGCATCATCGCGGGCATGGCCTTCGACGCCGAGCGCGACAAGAACCTGCGCGCGATTTCCGTCGGCCAGTTGTTTGGCATGAACACCTCGCGGGTCGCGATCAAGCAGGGCTCCTACCTGCGCAGCTACGTGTACACCTTCATCGAACTGCTGGCCCCAACCCTGAACCGCAAACTGGTCGAATCGGCCATGAGCGGCACCAAAGACACTTACGAGCTTTAAAGAAGAACATGATTACCGAACGATCCGCAGAATTTTACGCAAAGAGCGCCTCCAGCCACGACCGCGTGTACGACAAACCTGAACGCCAGGAAGACCTTGCCGCCATGCGCGAACTGGTGGCCGACACCCTGCGCGGGCATGTGGTGCTGGAACTGGCATGCGGTACCGGCTACTGGACCCGGCTCATCGCCGAAACGGCGGACTCGGTGCTGGCCACCGACGTCAACCCGGAAATGCTCGAGATGGCGAAGCTGCGCGCGCTGCCAGCCGACAAGGTGCAGCTGCGCGTCGCCGACGCCTATGACCTGCCGGCCGACCTCGGCAGCTTCACGGCGATCTTCATCGGCTTCTGGTGGTCGCACGTGCAACGCGCGGAGCAGGAACGCTTCCTCGCCAAGTTGAGCAAGAAGATCGGCAAGGATGTGATGCTGGTGCTGCTCGACGATTGCTACGTTGAAGGCAGCAGCGACACGGTCGCGCGCACCGACCTGGAAGGCAACACGTTCCAGATCCGCACGGCGGTCGACGGCGAACGTTACGAGATCCCGAAGAACTACCCGTCCGACAGCGGCCTACGCAAGAAGCTGGGCTCGTCGGTACGCGAGATCAGGATCACACGGCTGGAATACTACTGGCTGCTGACCTGCCGCCTCAAATAGTAAAAAAGCCCGGACATGTCCGGGCTTTCTGCTTCCTGCCGGGTGTTGCTTAGAACGAGTGGCGCATGCCGATCGCGATTGCGGTCGGGTCAGCACCTGGTGCGGTCGCTGGCGGGGTGACGTTCACGCCCGAAGCGTTGATGCCGAACACGCCGGTCGAGTTGTTGCGCATCGATGCCAGCGTGGTGTACACGTTGGTGCGCTTCGACAGCGAGTGGCTGTAGGCGAGGGCGATCAGGTTGCCTTTTGCCGAAGCCTGCTCGTTGCGCTGCACGTTGACGTAGACCTTGCCTGCGGCGCCGACGGCCACTGCCGCGCCGATGTTGGCCTGCTCGAACTTGTTGTTCACACCTGCACGGTCGGCAACCAAGTAGTTACCCTTGACTTCGACGATGCCGAATTTGTAGCCGGCGCCGAAGGTGTATTCCTTGTCATCTTCGGTGGCCAGGCGCTCGACCCGGTGGTAGCCGGCGCCGAGGAACAGCGGGCCGTTTGCGTATTCCAGCGCGACGCCTGCGGTGTCGAGCGAAGGACCGGTGGCGGTCTCGCCCAGGCCGTAAGCAGCCAGCAGCTTGAAGCCGCTCAGCGAGCTGCTCTTGTAGTTGACCGAGTTGCTCAGGCGGCGGGTCAGGCGGTTGGTGTTGAATGCCGACAGGTTGGTGCCGTAGAAGCCCTGGCCCAGGATGTCCGACTGCGCGGCAACCGATGCGATTGGGGTGTATTCGCGACCGATGGTGACCAGGCCGAACGAACCTTCCAGGCCGACCACTGCGCGGCGGCCGAACAGGACGGAATCGGCAGCGCCGGTGTCGAGTGCAACGCCTGCTTCCAGGTTGAACATCGCTTTCAGGCCGTTGCCCAGGTCTTCGGTACCGCGGAAGCCGATACGGCTGCTCGACTGGTTGCCGGAGTTGACGACGGTCCGGCTGCCATCGACCGTGTCGGTATCTTCACGTGCGATGGACGCATCGGCGATACCGTAGATGGTGACGCTCGACTGTGCTGCAGCGACGAGGGGAAGGGACGCGAACAAGGCAGCTGCCAAGAGTTTTCGTTGCATGAAGATCTCCATTAAGTTTCAACAAGATTGTTACAGTGACTGCCAGGAATCGAATGACATGCTATCTGGCCGATATTTCAACTTCGTGACATCGGCAGCTGAGTTGCAGATTCACAACACATGCTTTCATTCGGGAAGGGGTAAGACAATTTCGATGCGGGTGCCGGGCGGTTCCTCGGCGCTGACGGTAATTTCGCCGTTCATCGCCCAAACGCGCTCGCGCATGCCGATAAGTCCCAGCGACTCGGCTTTTTCCATGTCGTCCGGCGTGATGCCGCGGCCGTTGTCGCGGATTGTGACCAGCAGCTGGTGATCGGTGCGAAACAGGTTCAGGGTGACGTGGCTGGCGTCGGCATGGCGGGCGATGTTGGTCAGCGCTTCCTGCACGATGCGGAACACGGCGGTACTGGCGGTATCGTCCAGGCGCAGCTCGTTCTCGTCGGCGTACAGGTCGCAGGGAATGCCGTAGCGGTCGACCCAGTCATCGCGCAGGCCCTGCAGCGCAAAGAACAGGCCGCCTTCATCGAGCGCGCGCGGGCGCAGGTTGGTGGCGATGCGGCGCAGCGAGGTGATCGCCGTCAGCAGGTTGTCCTCCATGCCCTTCATCAGGCGCAGCGCGTCGGCGCTGGCGCCCGGCTGCTGTTGCAGCAGGGTCAGGTCCATGCGCAGCGAGGCCAGCAGCTGGCCGAGGTCGTCATGCAGTTCGCGTGCGATGTGGGTGCGCTCCTCCTCGCGGATGGTTTGCAGCGCGGCCGACAGCTGGCGCAGCTGGGCGTGCGAGCGCGACAGCTTATCCTGCACCTGCTGGCGCTCGGTGACGTCGCGCAGGATGATGGTGTAGAGCGACTCGCCGCTTTCGGTGCTGCTCGATACCGATCCTTCGAGCGGGAAGCTTTCGCCGCTGGCGCGCACGCCGGTGACGGCGTAATCGGTGGCGCGGCGGCCGCTGCGGCCGGCGCTGAACCATGTCGACACGTTCGGGGCGGCGCCGCCGGCCAGCAGGATCGGGTCGGGACTGATGAAGCGGGCCAGCAGGCTGCCCTGCATGTCGGCGACCGTGGTCGAAAACATCGCCGCGGCCGATGGGTTGGCCAGCACGATATGCTGCGTTTCATCGGTGGAAATGATCGCGTCGCTGGCGTTTTCAATGATGCCGGGGCTGCGGTTACGCAGCAGGCGCGGAGCGCGGCCGGTCCGGGCCAGGCGCGCGATCACCGCGCCGCCGGCAAGGCCGATCAGGAATACAGCTGCTTGCAATCCTTTGCCGGATAGTCGCATCAGGGACATAAGCTTGCCTGCCGGTGATGGGCGCGCGAAGGCGAGCCCTCCGCGTACGATAAGTTGCGGAAGAGTTTTTACCTTGAGGTAAGGCAAGCTTTGCGTTGGAGAAATAATTGGCATGCGGCCAGTCTACTGTCAGGGCTTGTCAATCCGAACAAATAAAAATTGCCATGCTTATCGATGGGTTCGCTATTGCGAACACGCCTGCGACGCCATTCCTCCGCGGGGAAGAACGGCGGGACGCCTACATCTGTTTGAACAGATGCAGGAAGCTGCGGCTGACTTCGAGCTTGTCGGGGCGGCCTTTGATCAGCACCAGGTGGCGTCCACGGATGTCGCGCGTCACGCCTTCGATCGCGTTCACGTTCACCAGCGTTGCGCGGTGGATCTGCCAGAACAGCGAAGGATCGAGCTCCTCGGCCAGGTCGCGCACCGGCTTGCGGATCAGCGCCTCGAACTTTTCGGTCTGCACGCAGGTGTATTTTTCATCGGAGCGGAAGAACAGGATTTCCTCCACCGGGATCATGCGAAGGTCCTGGCCGATGCTGGCCTGGATCCATTGCAGGTAGCTCGGCTTCGGCTTCGACATTTTCTCGGCCAGCTCGGACAGCATCGCCGTCACGTTTTCCGCCACCGCCTCCTTCGGCTTGGACAGGCGCGCCTTGAGCCGGTCGACGGTGATCTGCAGCCGCTCCTGCTCAGGCGGCTTGAGCACGTAGTCGACCGCGCCGCGCTCGAACGCTTCGACCGCATACTGGTCGTACGCCGTCACAAACACCACGTTGCTCTGGGCGCCGATGTCGCGCGCCGCTTCCATGCCGGTCTTGCCCGGCATGCGGATGTCGAGGAAGGTCAGGTCGGGCTTGAGTTCCCGGACCAGGTCGACTGCCTCTTCGCCATTCTTGGCCTCGCCGACGATCTCCAGTTCGGGCCAGACCTGGCCCAGTCGCAAGCGCAGCTGGTCGCGCATCAGTCTTTCGTCGTCGGCAATGATTGCGGTAGGCATGAGTCGATCTGCTTTAAAGTGAGAGTGACAATTATTCAACGAAACCGGGCGTAAATCAATCGCTTACTTCGACACCTGATAGGGAACTTCAATGGTGGCGATGACGCCGCTCGGCGTGTTGGCGGCGATGGTCAGCTTGCCCTGGTCGCCATGCAGCAGCTTGAGGCGTTCGCGGATCGTCGGCAAGCCAAGGCCGGTGCCGTCGCTCGGGTGCACGCCGAAGCCGACGCCGTCATCCGAGACGATCACGCGCAGCTTGGCGCCCGCCACTTCGGCGACGACCTTCAGGGTGCCGCCTTCGGGCTTGCATTCGAGGCCGTGCTTGATCGCGTTCTCGACCATCGACTGCAGCATCATCGGCGGGAAGGCCGCGCTGCGCAGTTCGTCGGGAATCTGCATGTCCACCGTCAGGCGTTCCTCCATGCGCATCTTGAGCAGGTTCAGGTAAGCCTTGACCATGTCCGCTTCACGGCCGAGGTTGGTAACGACGGCGTTGTCGCGCATCTGCGGCAGCACGGCGCGCAGGTACTGGATCAGGCTGCGCTGCATCTTTGAGGCGCGCGGCGGGTTGGTTTCGATCAGGTATTCCACCGAGGCCAGCGTATTGAACAGGAAGTGCGGCTCGACTTGCGCCTGCATCATCTGCATGCGCGCCTCGGACAGCTGGCGCTGCATCGATTCGCGTTCGGCCGCGGCGTTGGCGCTTTGGGTTTCCGCTTCGGCGCGCTTCTTGCCGCCCATCAGGGCCTTGGTGGCGAACAAGGCCAGCAGCAGCAGCGAGATGAAGCTCTTGAACCAGGTCGAGGCCTGGTTGTGATAGCGCGTCACTTTCTGCTCGGCCATGTCGTCGACCGCTTCCTCGATCGCGTTCGACAATTCTTCGCCGATCTGCGGCGGCAGTTCGATGTGGACCGAGCCGTCGCTGGCGTCGGTCGACGCCGTGGCCGGCGGCGCCGGCGGCACCGGCAGTTCACCGGCCTCGGGCGGCGCCGGCGGTTCGGGCGGCACCGGCAGCTTGCCCTTGCGCGGATTGAAATGGATGCCGGTGTCGTCGATCACGATGTGCGGGTCGGCGGCGTCGCGCTTGCCGGGCTTGTTGTCGGTACGCGCCACCATCGGCGCGCCGCTGCCGGAGAACAGTTCCTCTTGCACGATCGAGGCGGCGATCAGGGACAGCGCGGCGAACAGGAAAAATTTCCACCACGAGAGCTGGGTGACCCAGGTCGCGGTCGCGTCAAAACCCTTGTGCACCCAGGCGAGGCTGTTGGCGAAAGATTGCTGGAGAGGAGGGCGAGCTTGCATGTGATTCGGTTTCCGTGGGCGTGATGGGCTTTTTTGTCACGCAGTGTAAGCCTGCGCAGCCGGAAACGCCATTTTGCCGCGTTAAATACTGTTGGGATGGTGCAACTGTAGGCCGCGCGCGGCCGCGCGGCCATTCGTTTGCGACAGGCTGCACAATCGGGGTAATGGAATGCGCGCGCGAATCCAATCTCGCCGGCCACGCCGGCCTGGCGTGTCGAGGCGGCGCATCAGGTCCGAAAGCTGATCCTCAGATGGCCGCGCTGGCGGTCAGCATTCCCTGCAGCGCGGATTCGGACAAGGGTTCGGAAAACAGGCGGCCCTGCATCTCGTCACAGGCGTTCGCGCGCAGGAAATCCATCTGCGTGCGCGTCTCGACCCCCTTCGCAATCACTTTCACGCCAAGGTCGTGTCCGATGTCGATCAGGGCCTTGACCACCGCGCCGCTGCGCGCGTCTTCGGTAATGCGGTTGATGGCCGAGCGCGCCACCTTGATATGCGTGAGCGGCAGTTTCTGCACGTAATTCAAGTCGGACATGCCTTCGCCGAAGGCATCGAGCGAACGCCGCACGCCGAGGTCGCGCAGCTGCGACATGATGTCCAGCCCGAGCTGGTGGTTGTTGTTGAGCCCGTCCTCGCGCAGTTCCACTTCCAGCATCTCGGGACGCAGCCCGTGGCGCTCGATGACGGCGGCGATGTTGTCGACATAGCCCGGTTGGCTGAATTCGCGCGACGAGGAATTGAGCGCGACCGGCAGCGGCGGCATGCCAGCGCGTTGGCGCCGCGCCAGGAAATCGCAGGCTTGCTCAAGCACCTCGCGCCCGATCGGGACGATCATGCCGTTCTGTTCGGCATCGGACAGGAACGCCGCCGGCAGCAGCACGCCATGCTCCGGATGGCGCCAGCGCACCAGCGCTTCGAGCGCGTTGATATGCCCCGCATGCAAGTCGATGCGGGGCTGGAACATCAGGAACAGCTCGCGCCGGTCGATCGCGTTGCGCATCGAATCCTCGCGCTTTTGCCGCGCCTCGCCGGTCGATTTCATGTCCGATGAAAAGAAGCAGGCCTCATCCTTTTGCGAGGCCTTGGCGTGGTACATCGCGACATCGGCGGCGCGCACCAGTTCGACCGTGCCGGTGCCGTCGTGCGGATAGACGCTGACGCCAATGCTGGCGCCAGTGCCGATTTCGGTACGTTCGAACACGGCCGGGCGCGAGAGCGCGTCGCGCAGGCGCTCGACCATGCGCAGCGTATAGCGCAGCGAGGGCTGGTTGACCAGCACCAGTACGAATTCATCGCCCGACAGGCGCGCCACCGTATCGCTGTCGCGCACCGCCGCCTGCAGGCGCTTGGCCACGACCTTCAACACCTCGTCGCCGGCTTCGTGGCCAAAGCTGTCGTTGATCTGCTTGAAGCCGTTCAGGTCGATCAGCACCACCGCGACCAGCGATTTATTCCGTTGCGCCATGTGGATAGCCTGTTCCAGCCGGTCCCAGAGCAGCGTCCGGTTGGCCAGTCCGGTCAGCGGATCGTGGTTGACTTCGTGTTCGAGCAGGGCGGTGCGGTGCTTCAGGGCCGTGACATCATTAATGACGCCGATGAAGTGGGTCACTTTGCCGGTGCCATCGGCCACCGGGGTGATCGTGAGATCGTTCCAGAACACCTCGCCGTTCTTGCGCAGGTTGCGCAACACCACATTCACCTGCCGGCGTGCGCTGACCGCCTTGCGCAGGCGGTCGCGTTCGTCGTCGTCGAGGCCGGGCGAGGCCATGAAGCGGGAATCCCGTCCGATGACTTCGCTTGCCGAGTAACCTGAGATGCGCTCGAATGCCGGGTTGACATATTCGATCGGGTTGTCGCCGTCGGCGCAGCGCGCAATGACCAGGCCGTTGCTGGTGGCATGCAGGGCGCGCTCGCGGATGCGCAGCACTTCTTCCTGGGCGCGGCGGTCGGAGATGTCGATGCCCATGCCGCACAGGTAGCGGCGGCTGCGGCATTCGATGCGCGCGCCGCACAGCAGGTAGGGCGTGGCGTTGCCGTATTTGTCGAGGTAGTTGGCCTCGACGAAGACCTGGGCGTCGTGTTCGAACACCTCCTTGATCCTGGCGGCGATGATGCGCTTGTCGGTGATGTCGTACATGTCGAGCGCATGGGCGACTTTCAGTTCCTCCGGCGTCATGGCGGTGACGCGCTCGAGGGTCTTGTTCCAGAGCGCGAAGGTGCCGTCCTCGCGGATGACGTAGAAAGTGCCGGGCAGCACGTCGATCACGCTGCTCAGCGGCATGCGACCGACCAGCGACAGTTCCTTTCCGCTGGGGTCGGCGACGAAGAAGGCGACGAAGCCGGTCAGCGCGCCATCGACGTCGTATTGGGACAGCAGGGTCAGTTCGACGCTGCGGCAGCTGCCGTCGGGCAGTGGAATGCCCAGTTCCAGCGCGTCGCACTGCTTGTGGATGCCGGACCACCGTTCGAGCAGCATCTCGCGCCCGGGCATGTCCAGCAGGCTGGCCAGGGTGTTGCCCAGCGCCACTGGCGCAGGAATGCCGAACAGGGTCTCGCACCGGTCGCTCCAGCTGACGACTTTGCCAGCCGCATCGGTAAGCAGTGCAGCAATGTCGGTGTCTTCGCTGACAAGCATGTGGTCCCCTTGAGCACGACAGGTTGGACACATCCGCCACCAGGAGGTTCCATTTTGGTGCGATGTTTGCAGGACAGTTTAGCACCTGGGAAATGGCGCACGGAATAAAAAAGCCCGCGGCGAACGCGGGCTTAGTCGGCGGGGCAAACCGCTCAGGCGACGGCGCTGTCCTGCTTTTCAGGCAGCGCAAGCTGGTTGCCGACGCTGAACTGGTAATCCCTGAACACGTGCTCGGCCGACAGGATCTGGTAAGTGCCGTCGGCCAGCTGGTGGGTGGTGTCCTTCAGGCGGTAGGTATAGTGCCCGCAGGTCCAGCAGTTGAAGTTGCGCATGTGCGTGCACAGGCAGGTCTTGTCCATCACCACGACTTGCCTGGCGTCCGGATTGGCCATCACTTCGCGGTTGTACGAATTGATGTAGGAGCAGTTGCCGGTGGCGTCGAGCAGGTAGCCGTAGGACTCGCAGCCCGGACGGATGCCCGAGCCGATCGCCGGGGTGTTCTTCAGCATGCGCATCGGATAGCCGGTCGGCGACACGCCGTTGACGATGATGTCCTGTTCCGAGGCCTTGTAGTACTCCTGCTTGACGTTGTCGGGCAGGCCGCACTCGTGGGTCACGGTGAAACGGGTCGCCACCTGCACGCCGCCGGCGCCTTTTTCGAGGAAGCTGACGGCGTCGCTGCCGGTGAAGATGCCGCCGGCCGCGATCAGCGGGATGTCGAGGTTTTCCGCCCGCATGAAGGCGTGGATCTCGTCCATGATCGTGTGCAGGTCGTAGTCGGCCCAGTCGAGCCCGAAACCGAGGTGGCCGCCGGCCAGCGGGCCTTCGACGATGATGTAGTCAGGCAAGCGGTTCAGCTTGGACACCTTGCGCAGGAACAGTTGCAGCGCGCGTACCGACGACACGATGATGCCCAGGTAGGCTTCGCGGAAGCGCGGATGGTCTTCGATCAGCGCGAACGAGCCCAGGTGCAGGCCGGCCGACATGGTGATGCCGTCGATGCCGGCGTCGAGCGCGGCCGACAGGCGGGTGCGCAGGGTTTCCTTCGGCGAATTCATGGTCAGCTTCTCCATGCAGTTCACGAAGATCAGGCCGTCGCCTTTTTTGGCCGCCATGGTGGAACCGACGTGCAGGCGGGTCGCCTCGGCCAGGCGCTCGAGGTCGAACTGCACGACCGCCTTGTCCATGTTGTTGATGTTGAACTTGTAAGTCTTGGTCTTGTCTTTGACGAAGGTGGTATCGAACTTGCGGTCCGACACATCTTGCACCATCGCATCGGAAATATGGCCGATGCCGCCCAGGCGCGCAGCCTCCAGCGCCAGCTCGGAGGTCGAAATATCGACACCCATTCCGCCAATCATGATGGGAACATATTCCTTGTTGCCCAGACGCAGGCGGAAATCATCAACACGTTTCATTGCTATCCTTAGACTACCGAGTTTCCAGGGTGCATAGCGCGGCATTTGGCGCGCTCCGCACCCTCCATTCTACTCCATGGGCAAGAATGCCCAAAAGCCCGGCTTGCGGGCTGCTTGCGGGGCGCTGCTTAATCGCGGAAATTGTTAAATTCCAGCGGCATGTCCGGCACATCCTTGCGCAGCATCTGCATGGCGGCCTGCAGGTCGTCGCGCTTGGCGCCGGTGACGCGCACCGATTCGCCCTGGATGCTGGCCTGGACCTTCATCTTGCTGTCCTTGATGACCTTGACGATCTTCTTGGCGTCCTCGGTCTCGATACCGTTCTTGACCTTGATGACCTGCTTGACCTTGTCGCCGCCGATCTTCTCGATCTTGCCTTCGTCGAGGAAGCGCACGTCGACCTTACGCTTGGACATCTTGTTGATCAGCACATCGCGTACCTGCGACAGCTGGAAGTCCGAATCGGCGTAGGCGGTCAGTTCCGCTTCCTTCTGTTCGACCTTGGCCGAACTGCCCTTGAAGTCGAAACGGGTGGTGATTTCCTTGTTGGATTGCTCGACCGCGTTTTTCACTTCGATCATGTCTGCTTCTGAGACGACGTCAAACGATGGCATAGTAGGGTTCCTCTCTTGTTTTACTTGCTAATTGTAGAATGCCGATATTTTAACGGACAACCGGCCGCCGTCCCGCTCCCGATGCCGGAAAATATGGCTGGTATCCTATAATCGAGCAAAAAATACGGTATCCCATGCACGCACACCTCGCCATCGAACACGATTTCCCGCTCAAATCGCTGAACACCTTCGGCATCGACGCCAGGGCGCGCCGCTACCTGCGCGTGCGCGGCCCGGAAGACCTGGCCGCCGTGATCGGCGACCCGGCGCTGGCCGCGCTGCCGCGCCTGCTGCTGGGCGGTGGCAGCAACGTGCTGCTCACGCGCGACTTCGACGGCCTGGTGCTGCACATGACGGGCGCCGGCAAGGCCCTCGCCGGCGAAACCGATAGCCACGTGCTGGTGCGCGGCGCGGCCGGCGAGAACTGGCACGGCTTCGTCCAGTACACGCTGGCGCAGGGCCTGGGCGGGCTGGAGAACATGTCGCTCATTCCCGGCACCCTGGGCGCGGCGCCGATCCAGAACATCGGCGCGTACGGGGCCGAGATCAAGGATGTATTCCATTCGCTGACCGTGTTCGACATGGCCAGCGGCGAGCTGCGCACGATGGATGCCGCGGCGTGCCGCTTCGGCTACCGCGACAGCGTGTTCAAGCGCGCCGAAGGGCAGGGGCTGGCGATCGTCGACGTCACCTTCGCGCTGCCGCGCGACTGGCAGCCCAACCTGCGCTACGCCGAACTGGCGCAGGCGCTCAGCGAGGCCGGCGTCAAACAGCCAACGCCGCAGCAGGTCAGCGACACGGTGGTGGCGCTCCGCCGCCGCAAGCTGCCCGACCCGGCCGTCATCGGCAACGCCGGCAGCTTCTTCAAGAACCCGCTGGTCACGGGCGCCGCATGCGCGCGCCTGCTGGCGCAGTTTCCGGCGCTGGTGCACCATGCGCAGCCGGATGGCAGCGAGAAGCTGGCGGCCGGCTGGCTGATCGACCAGTGCGGATGGAAGGGCAGGAAGCTCGGCGCCGCGGGCGTCTACCCGAAACAGGCGCTGGTGCTGGTGAATAATGGCGGCGCCAGCGGCGCCGATGTGCTGGCGCTGGCGCGCGCGATCCAGGCCGACGTCTCGGCGCGCTACGGCGTGCTGCTCGAACCGGAGCCGGTGTTGGTTTGAACGCTTAGTCCGGCGCGAGGAAAATCTTGTTACGTCCGCCCGACTTGGCCGCGTACAGCGCGCGGTCGGCGCGCGCGACCAGCTCTTCCATCGAGTTCTCCGCGCTCGGCAGCACGGTCGCCACACCCACCGACATCGTCACCACGTCGCCCGACGCCGAACCGCTGTTATCGATGGCCAGCGCTTCCAGATGGCTGCGGCAGGCTTCGGCGATGTGCATCGCCCCTTTCGCACCGGTATCGGGAAGCACCAGCGCGAACTCTTCCCCGCCGTAGCGCGCCGCGAGGTCGGCTGGCCGCTTCAGGTGCCCGGTCAGGATCGCCGCGGTCTTTTTCAGGCACATGTCGCCGGCCTGGTGGCCGAAGGTATCGTTGTGGTGCTTGAAGCAGTCGATATCGCACATCACCAGCGACAGCGGCGTTTTCTCGCGCCGGCCGCGCTGCCATTCCAGGTCCAGCACTTCGTTGAAGCGGCGGCGGTTGGCGATGCCGGTCAGGCCGTCGAGGGCGGCCAGCTTCTGCAGTTCGATGTTCGCATCGGCCAGCCGCTGCTGGCTCTCGCGCAGGAACTGGAAGGCCTCGTCGCGCTGCAGCCGGCTGATATGGCCGGACGAGTGGTAGCGCACGCGCGCCAGCAGCTCGATCCGGTCCGGCAGCTTGACCACGTAATCATTGGCGCCGACCGCGAAGCTGTGCGCCTTGAGCTTGGGGTCTTCCCTGGCCGACAGGACAATCACCGGCACCGACGCCAGCGCTTCCTGCTCGCGGTAGGCCTGGATCAGCGCGAAGCCGTCGACATCGGGCATGACCAGGTCCTGCAAGATCACGGTCGGCTTCATCATGACCGCCGTCTCCAGCGCGGCGGCGCCATTGCTCACGTAATGGAATTCGATATCGGGCTGGCCGTCCAGCATGCGACGGACCGCTTCGACAATGATGAGCTGGTCGTCTACCAGCAGGACACGAACTTTGAGATGCGTGACGGGCGACTCCCGGGCGGTACTGACCTGGCTGATTTCTGACATGCTTCCCTTTGCGACAGCGCCGCGGATGCGGGCCCGTCTTTATAATTTGACGCCAATTCTACTGCGTAAGGCGCGTGCGATGCCATCGAGGGGCAGAATATTCTGGGCCGCCCCAAGGTCGGCCGCCGCGCGCGGCATGCCATACACGGCGCTCGATGCCTCGTCCTGGCTGATGGTGGCATTGCCCGCTTCGCGCATGGCGAGCAGTCCGGCGGCGCCGTCGCGGCCCATCCCGGTCAGCAGCACGCCGGTGGCCGCGCCGTTCCAGTGCTGCGCAACGCAGCGAAAAAACACGTCCACCGACGGCCGGTAAGCGTATTCGCGCGGGTTGGGATCGTAACGCAGGCGTCCGCCCGCGCCAAGCAGCAGGTGGTCGTTGGTCATCGCCACCTGCACCGTGCCGGGCGCCAGCAGGTCGCCGTCGGCGATCACCTGGACCGGCATCGCCAGCTGCTCGCCCAGCCACCTGGCGAACTGCGGTGCGAAGTGGGCGTCGATGTGCTGGACGATGACGACCGCCGTTCCGGCCGGCGGCTGCCAGTTGGCCAGGATGGCGGCGATGGCCACCGGGCCGCCGGTCGAGGCGCCGATTGCCAGCAGGTGGGTGACGGCGCTGCTGTCGCCCGCGGCCGGCGGCGTGCGCGCCGGCTGGTCGGCGCGGCTCACCCGCAGCAGCTTGCCGATCGTCTTGATCTTGGCCAGCAGCTCGGCGTCGCCGGCGCTGCCACGCAGGACCGGCGTCGCCGTCACGTCGAGCGCGCCGGCGCCCATCGCGCGGAACACCTGGCCCACGCTCTCCTGCGGCTGGCCGGTGACGATCAGGATCGCGCACGGCGACTTCTGCATGATCTGGCGGGTCGCTTCGACGCCGTCCAGCTCCGGCATGTTCAGGTCCATCAGCACCAGGTCGGGACGGTTATCGGCGCACATGCGCACCGCTTCGGCGCCGGTGCGGGCGATCCACAGCAGCTGGTGTTCGCTGGTGCTGGCGACGACCCGCCGCAGCGCCTCGGCGGCCATCGCGACGTCGTTGGCGATTCCGATTTTCAAATGAGCGGGTCTCCGATCAGGTCGAACACAGCGTCGAGCAGCGTCTCGTCGTGGAAGCTGCCTTTGGTCAGGTAGTAGTCGGCGCCCGCCGCCATGCCGCGCGCCCGGTCTTCCGGCCGGTCCTTGTACGAGACGATCATCACTGGCAGCTTGTGCAGGTCGATGTCCTTGCGGATCAGCGCGACCAGGTCGATGCCGTCCATGCGCGGCATGTCGACGTCGGTCACGACCAGGTCGTAGTCGCCGCTGCGCACCGCGTTCCAGCCGTCGATGCCGTCGATCGCGACATCGACCTGGTAGCCGCGCCCGAGCAGCAGCTTGCGCTCCATCTCGCGTACCGTGAGCGAATCGTCCACCACCAGCACGCGCCGGCTGCGGCGGCGCTCGGTCGCGTTGGCGCCAGCCAGCTTGTGCAGGCCGCCTTCATGCAGCAGCTTGTCGATCGACAGCAGCAGGTCGGCGACGTCGAGGATCAGCACCGGTGCGCCGTCGTCGAGCAGCGCGGCCGAACTGATGTCGCGCATCTTGCCGAAGATAGGATCGAGCGCCTGCACCGCAAGGCTATGCTCGCCGCGGATCGCGTCCACCACCAGCGCGTAGCGGCGCTGGCCGCTGCCGATCACCAGCACCGCCAGTTCGTCGCCGGCCGCTTCGATCTGGCCAAGCTCCAGCACCTGCGCCGCCGGCACCAGCCCGAGATGCTCGCCGCCGAAATCGAAGAACTGCTTGTTTTCGAGGGTGCTGATGCCTGACTGGGGAATCTTCAACACGCGTTCGACCTTGACGATCGGGATCGCGTACGCTTCGCCCTGCACATCGAACACCAGCGCGCGCACGATCGACTGTGTCAGCGGCAGCGTGATTGAAGTGCGGAAGCCGAGGCCCGGCTGCGACTCGATGCGTACCGTGCCGTTCTGTTCGCGGATCACCTGCTGCACGATGTCGAGGCCGACACCGCGCCCGGAGATCACGCTGGTGGTCTCCTTCAGGCTGAACGCCGGCAGGAACAGGAATTCGAGCAGCTCGGCGGATGACATTGCCGCCGCCATCGCATCGCTGGCCATCCCGCGCGCGAGGACGTTGGCGCGGATGCGTTCGAGGTCGACGCCGCGTCCGTCGTCGCCGATTTCGATATTCAGCATGCCGGCGCGGTGGCGCGCCTCCAGCCGGATGGTGCCGGCTGGAGGCTTGCCGGCGGCGGCGCGCTCGGCGGGCGTTTCCATGCCATGGTCGACCGCGTTGCGCAGCATGTGATTAAGCGGGCTTTCGATCCTGGCCAGGATGTCGCGGTCGACCAGCGTGTCCTCGCCCTCGATCAGCAGCTGCGCTTCCTTGCCCAGGCTGCGCGCCAGGTCGCGCACCATGCGCGGGAAGGCGTGCACGCCGTCGCCGAAAGGACGCATGCGCAGTGCCAGCACTTCGTCGACCAGCGCCGCCGACACGCCCAGCACCTTGCGCTCGTAGTTTTCGATCTCCGCGATGTGGCCGATGACGAATTGCTTGAGCGGCGCCGCCTTGTGCAGCAGCTGCGACGCGCGTTCGGCCAGCGCCGCATCGCCGCTGCGCAGCACGGCCTCGTGCAACTGCTCGATCGCCTGCAGGACGGTGGCCTGGTTGCGCTTGTGGCGCTGCAGCGATTCCACCAGGGGGCGCATCTGGTGCGCGTTGATGCGCGATTCGCTGGCCAGCGCCAGCAGCTTGTCGTAGTTCTGGCTGACGCGCGGCGGCAGCGGGGCCGGCGCCGTTTCGGCCGGCACAGGGGAGGGCGCCGCTTGCGGAAGCGCGGGCGCCGACTGCAGCGAAGCGATTGCTCCGATCGCCGCGATTGCCGCCGTGATGGCAGCGGCATTCTGCGCCATCCACGCATCGACGCTGTCTTCGGTCAGCGCCGCGAACTGGACGATCAGGTCGACCCCGGACAGCAGCACGTCGATGCGCGCCGGGGTCAGGTCCAGCCGCCCGTTCTGCGCCGCGACGAACGCATCTTCCATCGCATGCGCCACCTGCACCGCGACATCGAGGTTGACGATGGCGGCCGCACCCTTGATCGAATGCGCGGCCCGCATCAGCACGTCGATCGCATCGGCGCTGGCGCCGCCGCGCTCCATCGCCAGCAGGCCGTCGGTCAGCGTGCGCGCCTGCCCCTCCGCCTCCATGCGGAACAGGTCGAGCATCGAAAACTGGCTCAGGTCGCCGAACTGGTCCTGGCTCATCGCACTAGCCTCATCATCTGGTGTCCGATCAGTGAAGCGTCCAGCACGCCGATATGCATGTCATCGATGGCGGCCACGCCGAGCAGGTAACGCTGCATGCCGCGGTTGATGGTGGCGGCCGGCGGCGTCAGGCCCTTCGAAGCGTAACGCACGATGCCGCACAGGTCCGCGACCGGCAGCGCGAACGGCTGGCCTTCCCAGTTCACCACCAGCAGGCGCGCGAAGGTATGGCGGCCGCTGCGGACCGGCGCGTCGCGTTCGTCGATGCCGAGCAGCGCGGCGAGCGAGATGGCGGGCGCCAGCTTGCCGCCGACATTGACGATGCCGGCCAGCCCGTTGCCGCCGCGATGCGGCAGCCGGTGCGCGGGCGCTTGCGGCGCCACCTGCGACACCATCGCCGTCGGCAGCGCCAGCCACTCGCGCCCGATCCGGAACGCCAGCGCCGAGGTGTCGCTGCTGTCGCTTGCTGCGACGGGCTGACGCAATTGCGCTGCCCATTCGCTGCGGTAGGTGTCGCTGACGGGGCGCTGCAGGCTGCGCTGGGCGGCGCCCGCGTAGACGTCGCAATTACGGCAATGAACCAGCGGGGCCAGTTTGGCGCAGCTCTTGTCGCCGGCCACGCCGATCAGGTTCCAGCAGCCGCTTTCGCTCATGACCTTCCTTTCGGTGCGCCGTCATTGGCGCGCTGGTAGACGCGCGCGGCGCGCTGGCGCAAAGCGTCCGACTGGGCCGCGTCGCCGCGCTCGCCGGCCAGCAGCGCCAGGTGGCACAAGGCTTCGTAATGGTCGGGTTTCAGGTATACGCAGCGGCGCCAGTATCCTTCGGCGGCCGCCAGGTTGCGCCCGCACTCGCTGGTCAGGCCGAGGATGAAATAGGCGTCGGCGTTGTCGGGCGCCGTGTCCAGCACCCGTTTGCACGCCGCGGCGGCAGCGGCATGGTCGCCCTGGTCGGCCTGCTTGCGCGCCTGCGCAAGCACTGCGCCCACATCCGGCGGGCCAGGGGCGGGCGCTGGCTGGCGCGGCGGCTTCGGCTTTAACTGCGGGGCTGCAGGGCGCGGCGTCACGCGCGCTGCGCGGGGTGGAGCAACCGGCGCGCGGACGGCGGGCGTCGCCGGCGCGGCCGCCGTGGCCTTTTGCAATGCAAATGCATTGGCCGCGCGCACGGTGGCAAAACCGTTGCGGCAGTAGGTCGGCACCTCGGCATAGCCGGCGAACAGCAGGCCGTCGTCGGCCAGCAGCGCATGCAGCCTGGCGATCGCCGCAGCCGCGCTCGGCTCGTCAAAATAGATCAGCAGGTTGCGGCAAAAGACCACGTCATAACGGCCGCCGGACGCCAGGTCGGTGGCCAGCAGGTTGCCCTGGCTGAAGCGCACCTGCGCGCGCAGCTCGTCGTGGATCTGGTACTCGTTACCGGTGCGGGTGAAATAGCGCGCGCGGAATTCCAGGTCGCCGCCTCTGAATGCGTTAAGGGTGTAGCGGCCGCGCCGCGCCCGTTGCAGCGCCACTTCCGACAGGTCGATCGCGTCGATACTGCAGGCAGCCGGGGCCACGCCGGCGTCGCGCAGCGCCATCGCCATCGAATACGGTTCCTCGCCGCCCGCGCAGGGCACCGACAGGATGCGTACCACCCGGTTCGGCGCCGCGGCAAGGCGGCGCTGGACAAACGCCGCGGCGGCGGCAAAGGCTTCGGCGTCGCGGAACATCCAGGACTCGGGCACCACCAGCAGTTCGACCAGCGCGCGCAGCTCGCCGGGCGCGATGTCGGCGGCGTAGGCGGCAGCATCGGCGACGCCCGATTCGGCAATGCGCCGGCCGACGGCGCGGTCGATCACAGCCTCGCTCAGGTCGAGGCCCGTTTGCTCGCGCACCAGGTCGCGGATGTTCATGTCGGCACCGCCTGCGGCTGGAACAGCAGGGCGCGCACCTCTGGCGTCAGCAGTCCTTCGGGTTCGACCAGCTGCAGCATCCCGGTTTCGCCGCCGGCGACCTGTCCCAGGAAGGGTGCGCCGGTGACGCCGCTGTCGGCGAAGGTGTTCTGCTCCACCGTCTCGATGCCGGCCACCTGCTCGGCCAGCAGCCCAAGCGCGCGGGTGCCGCCGGCGGCCGGATAATCGACCAGGATGATGCGGGTGTCGAACCACAACTGCCGCGCCGGGGCGCCGGCCAGCTGCGACAGGTCGATCACGGGAACCGGCTCGCCGTGCAGGTCGAGCAGGCCGGCCACGTATGCGGGCGCCAGCGGCAGCAGCTTCAGGCTTGCCGCCGGCAGCACGCGCGCGACGGCGCCGAGCCGCAGCCCGTAGCGGTCCAGACCGATGTGGAAGACCAGGACCTTCATCGCTGCTTAATGATTGACCGCGAACGTGGACACCGACGATTGCAGGTCGCTGGCCGCGTACTGGAGCTGGTGCACGGCTTCGCTGGTGGCTTTCAGCGACTCCACCGTCTGCTGGGTCGCGTCGCTCAGCTGCATCATGGTTTCCGAGATCTGGCTGGCGCCGACGGCCTGCGACTGCATCCCCTGCAGCACCAGGTCGAACTGCGGCGCGAGCTTCTGCACCTGGTCCATCACGGACGACAGCTGCAAGCCCACCTGGCTTACTTCGCCCACGCTGCGGCGGATCTCTTCCGAAAATTTATCCATGCCCATGACGCTTGCCGACACCGCCGACTGCATCTCCTTGAGCATCTGCTCGATGTCCCAGGTCGACACCGAGGTCTGGTCGGCGAGGCGGCGGATCTCGGTCGCCACCACCGAGAAGCCCCGTCCGGCCTCGCCGGCCTTTTCGGCTTCGATCGCCGCGTTCAGCGACAGGATGTTGGTCTGGTCGGCGACCTTGGTGATGGTGGTCAGCACGCTGTTGATGTTGCTGGCCTTTTCCGACAGGGCCGCCAGCTTGGCGTTGATCGAATCGGTCGCGGCGACCATGTTCTGCATGGTCTGGTCCATGCGGCGCAGGTTGTTCTGCGCGTCGGCGGTGGCGCTGGTGGTGTAGTCGGCCACCTCGGTGGCTTCTTCCATCGTCCTGAGCAGTTGCGACGTATTGGCCGACATTTCCTTGGTGGTCGCCAGGATTTCGACGCTGGTCTGCGCCTGTTCGACGCCGGTCGCTTCCTGCTGCTTGGCCGAGGCGGCGATTTCGGTGGCCGAGGTGGTGACCTGGATGCCGGCCTTCTGGACGTTGTTGATCAGCTTGCGCAGGTTCTCCACCATGGTCTTCAGTCCATCGCCCATGCGGCCGGCAGCGTCATCGCCGCTGACGGTGACGCTGCCGGTCAGGTCGCCGCTGGCCGCCTTCGACACCACATCGAGCAGGGCGTCGACCTTGGCGCGCAGTTCCTTGGCGACGGCCAGTTCCTTGGCCTGGCCGTCTTCGATGGCCTGGGCCATGCGGTTGAATTCCGCGGTCACGTTGCCCAGTTCATCACGCGCCAGCACCCGCGCCCGCGCCGACTGGTCGCCGCGGGCGATCCGGCCAACCACTTCGGTCAGGTTGTTGATGGGAGTGAGCAAGGCCCGGCCCAGCATCATGGCGATGATCGATGCAAGCACGATGCAGATCGCGCCGCCGGCGACCAGCACCATCGACATCGATTTCTGCAGCTCGGCCGCTTCGGCAGAACGTTGCGCCAGCAAGCGGTTTTCTTCGGCCGCGATCTCGCCCAGCATCTTGCGTATTTCAGCGACCGTGGCGAAGCCGGTCGCCAGTTCAGGCGCGCGCGCGGCCTGTTCGGCGGCGCCGGGCGCCTGGCCGAGGGCGCGCCGCTTGTCAATCAGCGGATGGTTGACGTTCTGGAGCCACGAATCGATTGCGGCGTCAACCTTGCGTAAGCGCTCGTGCTGCGCCGGACTGTCGGCAGTGAGGCTGACCGCGTGATTGATGTTCATCTGCACCAGGGCTTCTTCGTCCACTTCCGGCGTCAGGAAGCGTTCCTCGCCGGTCAGCAGGTAGCCGCGTACCTGGTTCTGGATGTCGAGGACGTTGGCCCCGATCTGGTCGGTTTCGAGCATTACTTCGAGCGTATGCCGGTCGAGCCGGGTCGCTTCAGAAACCTTGGAGAAATTGTTGTAGGCAAGCACCAGCAAAATCAGCAGGATCGCGACAATCGCGCCGAAACCGGCGTACAGTTTTTGCTTGATGCTAAGGTTCTGCAGCATAGATTCTCCTGATACCAAAATTTGTGCTCCAAATGTAACATTTCAGCGGCCCTGTCGGGGGCATTTTCACTCGCGGACCGACCAGAAGCTACATATTCGCACGCGAAAAAAAGCCGCCCCGGAAGGCGGCTTCGTACGGCAAAGGACGTTTACTGACCGCGCTTCTCGCGCGCCTTCGCCGCGATCCGCATGCGCAGCGCGTTCAGTTTGATGAAGCCGCCGGCGTCGGCCTGGTTGTAGGCGCCGCCGTCTTCGTCGAAGGTCGCGATGTTCATGTCGAACAGCGAATCGGTCTTCGAGTCGCGCGACACCACGATCACATTGCCCTTGTACAGCTTGATGCGCACCCAGCCGTTGACGGTGGCCTGGGTGTGGTCGATCAGGGTCTGGATCGCGACGCGTTCCGGCGCCCACCAGTAGCCGTTGTAGATCATCGACGCGTAGCGCGGCATCAGGTCGTCCTTCAGGTGGGCCACTTCGCGGTCCAGCGTGATCGATTCGATCGCGCGGTGCGCGCGCAGCATGATGGTGCCGCCCGGGGTTTCGTAGCAGCCGCGCGACTTCATGCCGACGTAGCGGTTCTCGACCAGGTCGAGGCGGCCGATGCCATGCTTGCCGCCGAGGCGATTCAGCTCGGCCAGTACCGTGGCCGGGGTCATGCGCACGCCGTTCAGCGCGACGATGTCGCCCTTTTCGTATTCGACGTCGAGGTATTCCGGGGTGTCCGGCGCCGCTTCTGGGCTGACCGTCCAGCGCCACATCGATTCTTCGGCTTCCGCGCTTGGATTTTCCAGGTGGCGGCCTTCGAACGAGATGTGCAGCAGGTTCGCGTCCATCGAGTACGGCGCGCCGCCGTTCTTGTGCTTCATGTCGACCGCGATGCCCGCGTCTTCCGCGTACTTCAGCAGTTTTTCGCGCGACAGCAGGTCCCACTCGCGCCATGGCGCGATGATCTTGACATCAGGTTTCAGCGCATACGCGCCCAGTTCGAAGCGGACCTGGTCGTTGCCCTTGCCGGTGGCGCCGTGCGAGATCGCGTCGGCGCCGGTTTCGCGCGCGATTTCGATCAGGCGCTTGGCGATCAGCGGACGCGCGATCGAGGTGCCCAGCAGGTATTCGCCTTCGTACACGGTGTTCGCGCGGAACATCGGGAACACGAAGTCGCGCACGAATTCTTCGCGCACGTCGTCGATGTAGATGTTTTCAGGCTTGATGCCGAACTTGATCGCCTTGGCGCGCGCAGGTTCGAGCTCTTCGCCCTGGCCCAGGTCGGCGGTAAAGGTGACGATTTCGCAGCCGTAGTTATCCTGAAGCCATTTCAGGATGACGGAGGTATCGAGGCCGCCGGAGTAGGCGAGAACTACTTTTTTGATGTCGCTCATGGGAGTTCCAGTGTAAGACGTGGGGTGAGGGTGGATTGGTCAGCTGGCCCTTGGGTAAGTCGCTCCCGCGACGGGCCAACGATAGTGCATGGTGGTGGATAGTTTATTTATTGTCGATACGTCCGAGCAGCAGGTATTCGATCAGCGCCTTTTGCACGTGCAGGCGGTTCTCGGCTTCGTCCCAGACCACCGACTGCGGGCCGTCGATGACGTCGGCCGAGACTTCCTCGCCGCGGTGCGCAGGCAGGCAGTGCATGAACAGCGCGTCCTTGTCGGCGCGCGCCATCTTGGCCGAGTCCACGATGAAACCGTCGAAGGCTGCCAGGCGTTCGGCGTTTTCCTTCTCGTAGCCCATGCTGGTCCAGACGTCGGTGTTGACCAGGTGCGCTCCCTCGCAGGCGTCGGACGGGTTGGCGAAGAAGGTGTAGCGTTCGGTCGACACCAGCGACGGGTCGATGTCGTAGCCCTGCGGCGTCGACACGTTCAGGTGGAAGCCGAATACTTCGGCCGCCTGCAGCCACGAATACAGCATGTTGTTGGCGTCGCCGATCCACGCCACCGTCTTGCCGGTGATGGAGCCGCGGTGTTCGACGAAGGTGAAGATGTCGGCCAGGACCTGGCACGGATGGTGTTCGTTGGTCAGGCCGTTAATCACCGGCACGCGCGAATTGGCGGCGAAACGCTCGATGATCTCCTGGCCGAAGGTGCGCACCATGATGATGTCGCACATGCGGCTCATGACCTGGCCCGCGTCTTCCACCGGCTCGCCGCGTCCCAGCTGGCTGTCGCGCGTGTTCAGGTAGATCGCCGCGCCGCCCAGCTGGTGCATGCCGGCTTCGAACGACAGGCGGGTGCGGGTCGAGTTTTTCTCGAACACCATCACCAGCGTGCGGTCGATCAGCGGGTGGTAGATCTCGTAGTTCTTGAACTTCTGCTTGATCACGCTGGCGCGCTCGATCACATACTCGAATTCGTCGCGGGTGAAGTCGGAGAGCTGCAGGAAGTGCTTGATCGGGTTCGTAGGCATGATGACAACTTGGACACGTGTATCCATACAATTATAAGGGTTTTGCCAAGGCGTCGTTGGATCCTCGCACCACCCGCCCATCCGCCCATCCGCTAGTCTCGACAAGTGGGCAGCTGCGCCGGAACATGCAGGGGCGCGTAACGACACAGCTCAGTTAAATCGACGCTTCGCTCGGCGGAAGATTCGCAAGGAATATATCTAAGCTTTCATTAAATCTCCTTAAGCCAGGTCACATGTTGTTGCTCTCTTCCAGTATCTTCGCGGCTGAGCCAGCTTTGCCGCATGCGCAATGAATTCTTGAGGTATATTTATGGTGCGAAGGCCAAATGTCGACCGACTGCGTTGGCGACATGTCCCCGGTTCCCCAATCCACGGAATCTCTGAGCACGCTTTGTGTTTGCCTTCCACCAATACCCACATCTCTGCTGCATAAGCCAAGTTACCTATAGTTGACCATCGACCTCGTGTTGACGGGCACCGCTATGGAAGATGACTTATGACTTATGACGCAATGCCTATTTGCGCAATCCCGTTCAAATCACGCAAGTGCCGCAAGGGGCCGCACCGACAAATTTCAAATCACGCTGGAAAGTGTAGTCAATGAGAAATTCTAATCGGGAAAGGCATCGAATGGCATTTCGCGCTCCTTTGAGTCGATGGGATAAATTCATGGACAGATTGTTGCTGCTAAAGCGCGATGCGCGCCCCTTATTGTCCAGCAGTTCCTTCGCTTCATCGCTCACCTTGATTATTGGCGGCGGCCTTTCGCTGCTGATGTTTTCATTGGTCTCGAACCAGATCGTTGACGACGCCCAGCTCCGCTTTGAGCGCAAGGCCAGTGACGTCCAGCACGTGATCACAGCACGCATTTCGTCGTACGTCGATGTCATTCGCGGGGTAAAGGCACTGTTTCACACGACTAGCATGGTGTCGCGCGTTCAATTTCACCGTTATGTGACAGGCCTGAAGCTGGCCGAAAGCTATCCCGGCTTTCAAAACCTGAACTTCGCGCAGTTTGTCAGCGAGGAAAATAAGGCGGCCTTTGAATCCGCGGTCCGCCAGGATGGCAGTCTGGACTTGCGCGGTTATCCCGATTTCTCCATCAAGCCCGCAGGACAAAGGTCTAGCTATGCAGTGCTGCTGTATCAGGAACCGATGGAAAACAACGCCAGCACGTTCGGCAAAGACCTGGCCTTTAATCCGCGCGTGCAAGCGGCTCTGGCAACAAGCCGCGACACTGGGGAACTGATCTCTTCCGGCGCCTTAATCCAAGTCAAGGGAGCGGATCAGCACATCGGCCTGGCCATGCGCATGCCGGTGTACCGCAACGACATGCCGCTAGCCACGCTGGAACAGCGGCGCGCGGCCTATATCGGTTCGGTAGGCGCCGGCTTCAATGTAATCAAACTGATGCAAGGCGTGGCCGACGATGAGGCCTTGCGGCGCATGCGCTTTCGGCTCTACGATCGGAGACCGGCCGGCGGCGAAGCGGCCGCCCAGCCCGACAGCAAGGAGAATTTAGTATTCGATAGCAATCAGTTGCTGGACGCATCCAGGGGCGCCGCCGATGTCCTTGTGTCCGGCGAGCGGTTGGTGACGTCGTTGCCGATTGAAATAGGCGGTCGTAGCTGGGAGCTGGTGTTCAGCGCCAGGCCGCAGTCCACTATGAACCGGCTCGATGCGGCGCTACCCTGGCTTGCGCTGTTGGGCGGCCTGCTGTGCAGCATCCTGTTGTCATGGGCTTTTTACGCGATGACTAGCGCCCGCAGCAGTGCGGTGAGAATCGCCAAGGCGATGACCAGGCATCTGCGGGAAAACCAGGCCAGGCTGGCCGAAGCGCAGCGTACCGCCCATCTGGGCAGCCTGTCGCTTGACCCGGCAGATCAAAGCATGCATTGGTCGGCCGAGACTTATCGAATCCTGGGCATGGCGGTCGGCGAGATCCGCCCGGATCTCGGTCAGTTCCTCAGCCGTATCTGCGACAACGACCTGGCACAGGTAAAAGCGGCACTGGCGAACGCCGTCCTGAGCGGGGATCGGATGAGCGGGGAGTATCGCATATCCCATCCGCATGGCGCCATCCGCTGGACGCAAATTATCTTCCAGGCTTCGCATAAGGCCGCCGATGCTAGGCTCAACGGCACGATTATGGATATCACTGAACGCAAGCAGGCGACGCTGCTGGCAGAAGTGGAGCACCGCGTTACTCAGCTGGTAGCCTCCGGCGCGAATCCGCAGCAGCTTATGCCCGAAGTGCTGGAAGCCCTGGTCGGGGGGCTGGACTGCGTATGCGCCGTGTTCCGCATTGTCGACGTACCGGGAGCGCGACTCATTTACAGCGACGCATGGTGCGCCGATGGCATGGATCTTGCGCCATTCATCGCCGCGCAAAGGGAAGAGCAGATTCCGTTGGACCTGGGTCTGGCCGGCCGCTGCTGGATGCGGCAGGCTCCCATCCTCAGGCCGGACTTCGACGCCATTGCGGAAAACGGGCAGCGCGCCGCCATGCCGTCGAACGTCTCCAGCTTGTTCGCCTGCCCGGTTGTCTCAGGCGAAGAAATATTTGGCGTGATTGAGTGTTTCGGTCGCTCTCAATACAAGCCGTACGAAGGATTGCAGAAAATGCTGCAATCCATCAGCAGCCAGATTAGCTTGTACCTGCAACGCAAGGCGGCAGAAAAGAATCTGCACCATGTCGCATGGCACGATGCGCTGACGGACCTGCCGAACCGCAGCATGTTCAATCAAACCTTGCAATACGCCCTGAACCGACACGCCCGTTATCAAGAGGGCCTGGCGGTGCTGTTTATCGACGTCGACCGTTTCAAGGTGATCAACGATACGCTGGGACATGGCGCCGGGGATTTGCTGTTGATCGAATTTTCACGCCGACTGACAGCGTGCCTGCGTGAAAGCGACAGCGTGGCGCGGCTCGGCGGCGACGAATTCGCCGTCATGATAGAGCGGTTTCCGGGGGTAGAGGACGTGATTGCCGTCGTCAATAAAATGCTGGGAAGCGCGGCGCAGCCGTTCCACATCAACGGCAAGGAATTCCGGACGACTGCCAGTATCGGTATCGCCGTTGCGCCGGATCACGGCAGCGATGTCGAAGCGCTGCTGAGAAATGCGGACGTGGCAATGTACCGCGCCAAGGTCAACGGCAACAGCTATCAGTTCTATTCCCCCCTGATGAACAAAGACTCGCTGAGACGTTTCACGCTGGAGGCGAGCTTGCGGCATGCGGTGGCCCGCGACCAGATGTTCTTGCATTATCAACCCAAGCTCGACTTGCGCACCGGCAAAATCAGCGGCGTTGAAGCGCTGTTGCGCTGGCGGCACCCGCAATTGGGCATGATTTCTCCCGTAGAGTTTATTCCGCTGGCAGAAGAATCCGGCCTCATCATCGAGATCGGGAAATGGGTGTTGAAAACGGCTTGCCTGCAGAACGTCGAATGGCAAAGGCAAGGGCTTGCGCCGATACGGGTGGCGGTCAACCTGTCGGCCCGGCAGTTCCGGGATGAAAAATTATTGCAGGATGTCTCGGACATCCTGGATCAAACCGGACTGGCATCTGACTGGCTGGAGATTGAAGTCACCGAGAGCATGGTGATGCATGACGCCGAATCTGCAATCAGGTTCTTGCAGCAACTTAAGCTGCTTGGTGTCCGCCTGTCGATCGACGATTTTGGCACGGGCTATTCGTCGCTGGCCTACCTGCGCCATCTGCCGGTCGATTGCGTGAAGATCGACAGGTCGTTTATCAAGGATATTCCCAACGAAGTCGATGACATGGCCATCACTGCCGGCATCATCGGGCTCGCGCATTGCCTCCGGCTGGAAGTGGTCGCCGAGGGCATTGAAACTGCAGATCAGCTTGAATTTCTGAAAGAAAACAGATGCGATGAAATACAAGGGTTTTTCTTCAGTAAGCCGCTACCGGGAGCAGAAGTGAGCAGCTTGTTAGAACGTAAGCTGCGTATTCCACGGCAAAGTGACCACCAATTCCAAGCCAAAGCGGCCACCGATTCCACGGCAATCTGGCCACCATTTTGGGGCCGGCCGGAAGGAGCTGAACTAGGGAGCCGCTGATCAATTCGCTCTCTTAGTCAAGAGTCGGTAACGGCGCGAACGAACGCCGACGGTGCTGGTAGATTTCTGCGATGCCAACCAAAGCGCGAATGGCCTGGCTGTCGTAGATCGCGTCCTCGATGCCTTCGTCAGACAAACCAAAGCATTGCTGGGCCACGTACATGCGCAGCATGCGCGCAAGGCCAATCGGCGGACGACCCGCTCCGTCGACCTTCGGATAAAACGGTTCGATCAGTTTGTGCAGCTTTCCCCACGGCGTAACGCTATCGATCTCAGCGAGGAAGCGGTCGCGCCGCGTGAGCTTTTTCTTGGCGGAGTATTCAAGGTCGGAGAAGCTTTTTTGCATGACCGATGACAGGCGGTGAGCGTCGCGTCATTGTCTCAGGTCGCGGCACCGACGGGAACGGGCGCGGCCGAATAAATCAGCGTTTCCTTAGTATAAGGTTTGTGCTGACTCATGTAATAATTGTTTGTACAGCGCGTGGCGGAACGGGGCGATTTTGCCCGCGCCGACAGCCTCCAGCACCGCGCATTGCGGCTCGATCAGGTGGCGGCAGTTGTAGAACTTGCAGCCGCCCAGGTAGGGCTTGAACTCGACGAAGGCGCGCTCGATCATGCCCTCGGTCAAGTGGTACAGGCCGAACTCCTGGAAACCCGGCGAATCGATGATCTGGCTATCGCCCGGCATTTTGTACAGGCGCGTGAAGGTGGTCGTGTGCTTGCCGGTGTCGAGGGCGGCCGAGATTTCGCGCACCGCGATGTCGGCGTCCGGCACCAGCAGGTTGATCAGCGACGACTTGCCCATGCCGGACTGGCCGATGAAAATCGACGACTGGCCTTCGAGCAGCGGCATCAGGGTCGCGACCGCGTGTTCGGGATTGGCGCGCGCCGACACTTCATGCACCGGGTAGCCGAGCGACGAATACATCACCAGGCGCTCGCGCGCCTTGGGCAGCAGCTCGGCGACGTCGGTCTTGTTGAGGATCAGGTGCGCTTCGATGCCGGCCGCTTCTGCCGCCACCAGCGAGCGCGAGATCAGGTCGTCGGCGAAGCCGGGTTCGGTGGCGACGACGATGAACAGGCGCGTCAGGTTGGCGGCCAGCAGCTTGGACTTGTACTGGTCCGAGCGGTACAGCAGCGTCTTGCGCTCGGTGATCGCTTCGATGACGGCCTGGTTGTCCGAGGTCTTGGCCAGCTTGACGATGTCGCCGACGGCCACGTTGGTTTTTTTGCCGCGCGTGACGCACTGGAGCATCTCGCCTTCGGCGTCGGCCAGGTAGTGGCGCCCGTGGGCGGCGATGATGGTGCCGAGCAGCCCGCTCATGCGCCGGCCCGCTGCGCGTACAGCGCGTCGGCCTTGGCGGCGCAGATGAAATCGTTGTTGGTCAGCTTGTTCCCCGCCGAGTGAGTGATGTAGCTGGCGGTGCAGCTGTTGTAGGTCACCGTGAGATCCGGGTGGTGGTCCTGGCGGTGCGTCATCCAGGCCAGCGCGTTCACGAACTCCATGGCCTCGTGATAGTCGCGCAGCTTGAAGCGGCGCTGCAGTTGGCCGTCGATGACCGTCCAGCCGTCAAGCTGCGCAAGCAGCTGTGCAACGGCGTCGTCGTCGAGCGCGGCCGGCGCGTGCGTGCAGTTCATCTCGGTCAGGTTCATTGTGCGGCCGCCAGGTTCAGTTGACGGATGCGGACCGATGCCGGCGGGTGTGAATCGTAGAACGCCGAGTGCAGCGGATCCGGGGTCAGGGTCGACGCGTTATCCTCGTACATCTTGACCAGCGCCGATACCAGGTCGCCCGCTTCGGTATGCCTGGCGGCGAAAGCGTCCGCCTCGAACTCGTGCTTGCGCGAGCTGATCGAGGTCAGCGGCGACAGCACGAAGGTGAACACCGGCAGCACCAGCATGAACAGGATCAGCGCGATGGCGTCGTTGCCGGCGCCGAGCAGCGGCTCCACGCCGAGGCCCGTGTAGAACCACGGCTGCTCCTTGAGGTAGCCGAGCAGGGCGAGGAAGCCGAGCGACACCGCGAACATCACCGCGATGCGCTTGGCGATGTGCTTCAGCTTGAAGTGGCCAAGTTCGTGCGCGAGTACCGCTTCGATCTCCTGCGGCGCGAGGCGCGACAGCAGCGTGTCGAAGAACACGATGCGCTTGTTGGCGCCAAAGCCGGAGAAGTAGGCGTTGCCGTGCGCGCTGCGCTTGGAGCCGTCCATCACGAACAGGCCTTTGGAGGCGAAGCCGACGCGCTGCATCAGTCCTTCGATGCGCGCCTTCAGGCTCTCGTCGGCCAGCGGGGTGAATTTGTTGAACATCGGCGCGATCACGGTCGGGAACAGCACCATCATCAGGAGCTGGAAGCCGCTCCACACCAGCCAGGCATAGAACCACCACAGCGGGCCGGTCTTGTCCATCAAGGTCAGCACGATCCAGACCAGCGGCAGGCCAAGCGCCGCGCCAAGCAGCACGCCCTTGACCATGTCGGCGAACCACAGCTTGACCGTCATCTTGTTAAAGCCGAAGCGCTCTTCGAGCACGAACTGGCGGTAGAGATCGAAGGGCAGGTCGAGCAGGCCGGAGACCACCGCGAAGGCGGCGATCAGGCCAAGCTGGAAGGCCATGCCCGGGCCGGTCGCGTCAAGCACCGCCAGCGACAGCGCCTGCAGACCGCCCAGCAGGGTGAGGGCGATCAGCAAGAATGCGCCGAACAGGGTGGCGACCATGCCGAACCTGGTCTTGGCGACGGTGTAGTCGGCGGCCTTCTGGTGGGCGTCGAGCGGGATCCGGGAGGCGAATTCCGCCGGGACCCGCGCGCGGTTGGCGAGCACGTGGCGCACCTGGCGTCCGGCCAGCCAGAACCGCAGCGACAGCGAGAGAACAAAGAAACTGACGAACAAAATCGAAAACACGAGTGAATACATTCTGTGCCTGTGAGAAAATGCAGGATTGTTTAGGCCGAAGAGAGAATTATGTCACATGCCACCGATTTAGCAGCACCGGCCGCGCCGCAGCGCCCGAATGAGTTCAACCTGGTCTGGGTTGACATGGAAATGACCGGACTGGACCCGGATACCGACCGCATCATCGAAGTGGCCGTCGTGGTTACCGACATGCACCTGAACGTGCTGGCCGAAGGCCCGGTATTTGCCATCCACCAGTCGGACGAAACGCTGGACAAGATGGATGCATGGAACAAGGGCACCCACGGCCGTTCCGGCCTGATCGAGCGCGTGAAAGCCTCGACCGTGACAGAAGCCGATGCGGAAGCTGCCCTGATCACCTTCCTGAAGAACTTCGTGCCGTCGAACAAGTCGCCGATGTGCGGCAACACGATTTGCCAGGACCGCCGCTTCATGGCGCGCGGGATGCCGAAGCTGGAAGCGTTCTTCCACTATCGCAACCTCGATGTGTCGACCCTGAAGGAACTGTGCCGCCGCTGGAAGCCCGAGATTGTTGGCGGGTTCAAGAAGCACCAGAAGCACACGGCGCTGGCTGACATTATCGAGTCGGTGGAAGAGCTGAAGTACTACCGCGAGCATTTCATCAAGCTGTAACGCGGGACCCCATAACCCGTCGCTTCGGTGCGCGTACGCGGGAAGTCGGTTGCGCGGCTGGTGGACGCGGATGCCATTCCAATTCCCTATGGCAAAGGCGCGCCATATTTGGGCCAGCGCAATCCCTCATCAGATGAGCCTGCCTCGGCGTTGCGCCGATGAGCGCCGCCTTCCCGCCTCACGGCAAAGCACGCTATATTTTAAGTATTACAATGCGATGCGGCGGCGGCGACCATGCTTACATTCGTGCGCGCAAGCGGCGAGCGCCTGCGGGAAACCGGCTCGATCCTGTGGCGCTGCTTCTACAGCGTGACCCTGACCATCCTGTGCTCGATCGGCCTGGCGTTCATCCCGCAAGGCATCGAGTCGCTTCGGCTCGTCTCCCAGCCCGGCTGGAATTTCCCGGTGTTTGCGGTATCCGTGGCGAGCTGGTCGCTCGCTGCCTGGTACAGCGCGCGCCTGACTCTCGGCCGCATCTTCGCCGGCAATGCGATCGTCGACTGCGCCGATACGCCGTATGTCCAGTGGCTGCGCGCCTGGCTGCCGCGCCTGCTTGGGGTGCTGCCGCCGACCTTGCTGACGGTGCGCTACCAGCTGCTCGGCGAGCCCGTGCTGGCGCTGGCCTTCGCCGGCGCGGCGCTGGCGCTGGCGATCGGCGCTTTCGTGCTCGCGCCGCACCGCTGGTTCGGCTCGCCGCTGAGCCGGCTGCCGGGCAGCGAGGCGTCGCTGCGCTTCGTCGAACTCCAGAAACGCACCGTGATCACGGTGGTGACGGCGATCCTGCTGTCGTTCGCGCTGCCGCTGGCGATCTGGTGGAAGCCGGTCGAGGTCACCAGCGTCGTCACGGCGCCGGCGTTGCTGTGTTTTGCGTTTGGCAGCTGGATCCTGTTCGGCGACCTGGTGCTGACCTATTACTTCCGCCATTTCAAGCTGCCGTCGATGGCGGCGCTGCCGCTGCTGCTGTTCGTGCTGTTCAGTTCGTGGAATGACAATCTTGACATCCTCCCCTTCGTAAACGGAAGGGGATTCCCACTGCTGGCGTCTGATGCCCCAGACGGAAGCCGGACTGAAAGTAGCCCAGCTTCTTATTCAATCCGCAGGATATCTCTCGACCTCGCCTAAGGCGACTGCGGATCGGAAAAAAACGGTGCAGGTGAATCATGCCCCAGCGCGTAATCGCATACTGAAGCACTTATGGAGTTTGACCATGCCCCAACAACCAAGTTCAAAACATTTTTTCACCTGGACGGCTGCGGGCGCTACGCGTCCGGCTCCTTTCACTCCCTGCCCTGAAGGACAGGGTATCTCGGAGCAATTCTGATGAAGGGGCACAGCTAAGTGAAGCGCCGGGGCCATCGGCACGTCCGATCGGACCGGCGCGTTTCCACGCCTGGCTGGACGACCGGCTTCACAGCGGGGCGCTCAAGCAGGGCCAGTCGTTTCCGGTGTTCCTGGTGGCGGCCGAAGGCGGCGGGCTGCGCGGCGCCTACTGGACCGCCATGGTGCTCGCGAAATTACAGGATGACAGCGAACGGCGCTTTGCCGGCAATCTCTTCGCAGTGAGCGGGGTGTCTGGCGGCAGCCTTGGCGGCGCGGTGTTTGCGTCACTGGTGGCCGATCATCACAACGGCGCGCTTGGTCGCGCGCCTTGCGCCAGGCATCCCGAGGTCGCTTTCCAGGCCTGCGCCACTGCGCCACTGCGGTACTGCGGTACTGCGGCGCGACTTCCTCTCGCCGATCCTTGGCTACCTGTTGTATCCGGACATGGTCCAGCGCTTCCTGCCAGTACCGGTGCCTGCGGCCGACCGCGCGCGCGATGGAGCTGGCGTGGCAGGCCGGCTGGGCGGACTCGGTCGGCAGCGACCGCCTCGCACAGCGTTTCGACCGCTTGTGGGAAGGGCCGGCCGGGCTGAAGGTGCCATCCCTGCTGCTCAACGCGACCGTCGTCGACGGCGGCAACCGCATCATCGCCAGCAACATCGCGATCGACGGCAGCTTCCCCGACGCCTTCGACGCGTACCACGAACTGATCGACCTGCGCCGAGCGCGAGCCATGGGGCAGGGTGATCGACGGCGGCTATTTTGAAAACTCCGGCGTCGAAACCCTGAGCGACCTGCTGTTTGCGATGCGGGCAGTGCTGCGCGAATGGCGCAGGGAAGGCTACGTCATCGAACCGGTCGTCATCGTCATCAGTAACGCGCCCGGGGCGATTGCGCCTTCGGGCAAGCTGGACCCGAATTCGGCGCGGCCGGACGCCACCTTCTTGTCCGAACTGCTGGCGCCGCCGCTGGGCTTGTTCAACACACGTGCCGCGCGCGCCACCTTCGCCGTCACGGCCGAACGGCGCGACATGAGCGTGCTGCCGCCGCCCGACGCCGAGCGCTTCCTGTGGTTCGGCATCACCACCAGCAACGATACCCCGCTTGCATGGGCGCTGGCCGACCGCACCTTCAACGGCATCGACGGGCTGATGAAAACACCACAAAGCGCCCGCTTACCGTTCGACAAAGTGCTAAAACGTATCCCTGCGCCACAAAATTTCGTGCGCGCGGTTCCACCATAGCGCCAACTCTGTAGAATGCCTCGTTTCCGCTATCAAAGTTAATCGACAATTCACCGTGCAAATAACCACTGACCGCGCAGCAGAAGAAGCGACCCTGACCATTGCGAGGGGCATCGCTACGGACCACCTACACCGGCGCGCGGACCTGTGTGGCATCTTCATGGACGCGCTGACATCCGTCCCTCCGACCATCTTCCATCACGATAATCCGGCCCAAGGCGTGTTCACGCGCAAGTCGGGCCACATCACGATCGACTGGAAGCGCGTATTCGAGCGCGCCAGCATGGTGTCGCTGAACCTGGTGTCGGACGACTCGCTGGCACTGGCGGACACGGCGTTGACCTTATGCGCGCGCCATTTGAGCGGCCCGCTGCTGTCGGTCGGCGCGGACGAGGCCACGGTGCTATGCGCAATCTGGAGCTATCGCAACGTCGACGGCCGTATCGACGTCCAGTCGGCGCACCAGGTCGCGACCCAGAATTTCGCGCTGCGCGACATGGGGGTGCTGGAAGAAAAGCAATTCGAAACGATCCTGTTTGCGCTGGGCCGGATGCGGATCCTCGGATTCACTGAGGAAATTATCACCATGCCTGACACGGTCGAGCTCACGTATTCATAAGCTGCAATGTTGCCTGGCGCACGGTGAAGCGCTCCAGTCCGCCGTAAGGTAAGGGCTGACCACAACAGGAGGCAACTATGAGCAAGCACAACCAGGACAAGAGCGAACAACTGCAACGCGAAGAGCAGCAGGTTCAGCAGGAAGCCAACGAAAACCGCCAGAACGCCGAGACTGAAGAAGTCGCTGGCCGCCATAAAAATGACGGCCAGAAAAGCCATGAAGGCGCCGACAAGGGGCCACGCGGCCAATAATTTTTTTTTGCATTTCAAATCGGGGTCCGTCCCCGGGGTCTGTCCCCGGGGACGGACCCCGATTTGCTTTGATGCGATTTACTGCTGGCTGATTATTGCTTTTATTCCTTGGCGCCTGCTTCAGCGCCGCAGCATTTCTTGTACTTCTTGCCGCTGCCGCATGGGCAGTCGTCGTTGCGGCCGACCTTCGGTTCTTCGCGCTTGATCGTCTGCACAGCCGCTTTGCGCAGCGGTACCCAGAACTTGTGGATCGCCGGCAGGTTCGCTTCGATCTGCTGCGCCAGCTTGTGGGCCTTGGCCGGGTCGTCGACTTCTTTCAGTTCCGCTTCTTCGATTTCGTCGGCGCCGAGCAGGTAGATCGGACGCATCAACGGCGCGAGGTCGGATTCCCAGATCGGTTGCCACGAACCCGGGCGCAGTTCCATGCCTTCCCAGAAGCCCCAGCACCATGCTTCGGCGTCGAGGATGGCGTCGCCGTTGTGCTCGTGCTCGCAGAACAGCGGCTCAAATTCCTTCGGCGCGACTTCGAACGTGACCAGCACTTCGTTCATGAAGCGCATGATCAGGTTGACGATTTTTTCTTCTTCCTTGGCGCTCTTCCACTTCGGCGTGGCGCTCGCGTCCTCGCCCCAGACCTTGACCAGCCACTCGGCCGGCATGATGGTCTCCGGGCCGATCGCAATCGCGGTCAGGTAGCCGTGCAGGGTGTCCATCGTCATCGCGTCGTCGGAGCTGCGCTCGGACAGGAGGAACTGGTCGAGTTCGTCGAATTCTTTTTCGGTAAGGGGCTGGTCGAGTTGCATGGTGTGCTTCATGGTGAGGTTGAAGACGCTAGTTTAACCGCTGCGGGCCAGCGGGCGTGCGAAACTTGTACGCGGCCATGCCCGCCACCTTACAATTGAGGGATGACGAACCAGCCACCCCTCCATCCCTTCGCCGGCCTCGGCCCCGACCGCGTCCTCGATGCACTCGACAGCGTCGGCCTGCGCGGCGATGGCCGCCTCATCGCGCTTAACAGTTATGAGAACCGCGTGTACCAGGTCGGCATGGAGGAGGGGCCGCCGGTGGTGGTCAAGTTCTACCGCCCGCAGCGCTGGAGCGATGCCGCCATCCTCGAGGAGCATGCCTTCGTCGAGGAGCTGGCCGAGCGCGAGATCCCGGCGGTGCCGGCGATGGTCATCAACGGCCGCAGCCTGCACGAGTTCGAGGGCTTCCGCCTGGCCGTGTTCGAGCGCAGGGGCGGGCGCGCGCCCGAACTTGGCGATCCCGCGACGCTGGAGTGGATCGGCCGCTTCATCGGACGCATTCATGCAGTGGGGGCGCTCAAGCCATACACCGGGCGCCCGTCCCTCACCATCGAGACCTTCGGGACCGAGCCGCGCAACTACCTGCTCGAGAACGACTGGATTCCGCCCGAGCTGCTGGCGGCGTACACCAGCGTGGTGGATCAGGCGCTGGCCGGCGTCGCCCATTGCTACGACCGGGCCGGCGCGACGGCGGTGCTGCGCCTGCATGGCGACTGCCACGCGGGCAACGTGCTGTGGACCGACGCGGGTCCGCACTTCGTCGACTTCGACGACAGCCGCATGGGACCAGCGGTGCAGGACCTGTGGATGCTGCTGTCGGGCGAGCGCGGCGAGATGGTGCGCCAGCTGGGCGACGTGCTGGCCGGTTACGAGGACTTCTGCGACTTCGATCCGCGCCAGCTGTACCTGGTCGAGGCGCTGCGCACTTTACGCCTGCTGCATTATTCGGCGTGGATCGCGCGCCGCTGGGACGACCCGGCTTTCCCGGCCGCTTTCCCGTGGTTTAACACGCAACGCTACTGGCAGGACCGTATCCTCGAACTGCGCGAGCAGGTCGCGCTGATGGACGAGCCACCCCTGTGGCCAGTGTAATTCCGCTAACACTGCACCCGTAAAGCGGCAATATGCGCCGCTTTTCCCTGCCTTCTCGGTCCTCGGCCGTCGCCCCGCGTGACCGATAATCATCGCAAGGCCACCTGTCCGGGTGGCAGTACCGAGCGAGAAGACATGGATACCGTACCAGCACTGCACGACGACGCCAACCTGACGATTAACCTGCCACAGGCCGAAGCCGCGCCGCAGGAGGATTCGCCAACCCGCGCCAAGTCCGAAATGCGCGCCATCCATGAAGCCATCGCCCGCGTCGAAGCCGAAGCGAAGGCGTCGTGCGCCGCCGAGAGCCGTGCCCACGCCGAGTCGCGCGCCCGCGCACTTGCCGAGGAACGCGCCGCGCTGGACGCCGCCGCCGCCGCCGCCGCGCTGCAGAACGCGCAGGCATCCGAACAAGCCATCGAAGCCCACCGCGACCGCCTTGAGACCCTGCGCGCCGCCGCCATCGCCAGCACCGAACGCCTCGAAGCGGTGCGCCAGGAGACCGCCGAACTGCGCGCCCGCGTCGAAGCCGATACCCAGATCAAGCTGGCCGCCGAAGCGCGCGCCAAGACCGAGGACGAGGCGCGCCGACGCGCCGCGGAACTGGTCGAATCCGACGCCAGGCTGGCGCAGCAGGCCGCACACGCGGCCGACCAGCTGATGGTCGAAACCGAACAAGCCCGCCTGCAGGCGGTCGAACGTGTCGCGGCAGTGCACGCGGCCCGTGAGGAAGTGGCCTACATCGCCAGCGCCGACGCACGCCTGGCCACGCTGGCGCGCGAACGCGAACGCCACGCCAAGGGTGCGCGCCAGACCGCTGAAATGCTGGCCGAAGCCGAGGCCGAAGCGCTGCAGCTGACCGTGCAGCGCGAGAAGGCCGACCAGATCGCGCTGGCGTCGGCATTTGCACGCGCCGTCGCCGAAGCACGCGCACTCGAGGAAGCGCGCGCGCTGGCCCACCTGGAGCAGGAGCGCGAAGCGATCGCGCTGGCGCAGGCCGAGTCCGAGCGCGTGGCCGCCGAATCGATCCACCTGCGCCTGCAGACCGAAAAAGAACTGCGCGACGCAGCGGTGCACCGCGAGCGCGTCGAGCAGATGGCGGCAGCCGGCGCCCAGGCGCGCCGCGAAGCCGAAGTGCGTATCCTGGCCGCCACCGAGCAGCGTATCGCCGTCGACCGCCAGCTGCGCGAAGTGGCGCTGGCGCGCACCCGCGCCGAGGAAGACGCGGCCGAAAAGGTCAGCGCACGCGTGGAAGCGGAAGCCGAGGCGCTGGAACACAGCAAGCTGCGTAGCGTGGCCGAGGAGCTGGCCGCCGCGGCCGCGCTGCAGGAAGTCCAGGCACAGCAGCGCGCCCGCGCGCTGGCCGAAGAACGCGCCGCGCTGGCGCAGGCCGCCAGCGATGCCGCGGCAGCGGAGAACGGCGCCGAGCAGGCGGCCGTCGCGTCGATCGCGCAACAGGTCGAGCTGCAGCGCCATGCCGCAGCCGCCGCAACGCTCAAGGCCGAACAGGCAGCGCTGCTGGCCGACGCCGAGCGCGAACGCGCCGTGGCCGAACAAGCGGCGCTGGTGCGCCTGCAGGAAAAGCTGGAAGCGGAGCAGGAAGCCGCCAGCGCCGCCCAGGCGCGCGCCGCTGCGGAACTGGTCCTGGCCGGCCAGCTGCGCCAGCAGGCCGAAGCAGAACGCCGCATCGAACAGGCGCAGCTGGCCGAGATCGAAGCCACCCGCGCGCTGGTCGAACAGCTTGAAACCGAAGCCGCACAAAAGGCCGCCGCAGCCAGTGCCGTCGCCGCCCAGCTGGAAGCGGCCGCCGAACTGGCGCGCTTGCAGGCCGAACGCGCGCAGGCCGAACAGGCGAAACTGGCGCTGACCGAAGAACTGCGGGCCGCCGAACGCGCAGCCGCAACCGCTGAAAGCGAATCGGCGGCGATGCTGGAACAGCAGCTGGTCGCGCAGCGCCACAAGGCGGCCGCCGAAGAACGCGCCAGCCAGGCGCTGGCCGCCCGCCTCGAATCGGAACAGGCGGCCTGCCTGGCTGCCCAGGTCCGCGCCGACGCCGAGCAGGAAAAAGCGGACATGGCGCGCCAGCTGGAAGTGGCCGCCGAAGTCGCGGCGCAAGCCGCGGTCGACAAGCGCAATGCGCAGCGCCAGCTGCTGGAAAGCGCGCAGGCCCACGCCGGCCTGCAGCGCAAGGCCGCAATCACCACCCGCGCGATGGCTGACGCCAGGCAGAAGCTGGCCGAACTGGAAGCGTGCCGCCTCGAGACCGACACCCAGTCGCTCGCTGCGACGCAGGAATCGATCGCCGTCGAACGGGCCGAAGTCGCGGCCGGCGCTGCACAGCGCACGACATCGGCAAGCATCACCCGCGAAGTTATCGGCCGCCTGACCCAGCCGGCCAAGCTGTAAAGGCTGGACGGAGATATTTAGTATTGATGTGGCCGCGTTCGCGGTAGTATTATCAATTTACTACCTAATTCTTTTCGTGAATTCATGCTCAGGACTTTTTCCTTCCTGCTCGCGCTTGCCGCGTTGCCCGCGCGGGCAGCCGACATCACCTTCCTGGTCGATACGGGAACCGAGATGCCGATGGCGCGCTTCCAGGGCTGGCAGCTGGTCGGAGGCATCCAGTACGATCTGGGCCTGGCCCTTGCCAAGGCGATGGGGCGTGACGCGAAGTTCGAGATCCTGCCGCGCCAGCGCATGTTGAACGCGCTCGAAAAGGGTACGGCCGATGTCATTTGCAACTACATGCCGCAATGGCTTAGCGGTCCGTTCGGCTGGAGCCAGCCATTCCTGCCAACGGTGGAAGTGTTGCTGACCAGCATAGAGGCCGAGCGTCCGCGCAAGCTGTCGGATGTGACGGGCCAGCCGATTGGCACGGTGCTGGGATACAAGTACCCCGAGCTCGAAAAAGCCCTCGGTGACGGCTTCATCCGCGACAACGGGCCGACCACGGACGCCAGCCTGCGCAAGCTGGCGGTGGGCCGGATGCGCCATGTCGTTACCAGCGAATACATCTATCACTATCGCCTGAAGCAGGGCGACATGCCAATGGCGGTGCACGAGCCGCTCGTAATCAAACGCCATGTTACGCAGTGCGCGGTGTCGCCGAACGGGCGTGTGAAAGTCGCCGAAGTCAATGCGGGGATTGCGCAGATGCAGCGCAGCGGGGCGGTAGCGGAAATCGTTGCCAGGTACCGATAGCGCCGGTTCAAAATTCGGCGGCCGTCATCCGCCGTATGCTGCCTGCGACGCCTACTGCGTCACCTGTACTTTCGCCACGAAATACTCGGTCTCCCCAAAACACGAACTCGGCACGCCGCGGTGCTGCGAATAACTCAGCAGTACGCGCTTGCCGGTGGCGGCAGCCAGCTGGCGCGCCGTTGCATCGTCCCGCACCGAAAACGCGAAGCGTTCCGGGATCGCACCAGGCATGCTCGAGAGCAGGATTTCGCCTTCCCACGTTTTGCATAGCCACCCCTTGCGCGAGAATTTCTGCAGGAAACCGGCGCGTTCGCCTTCCGAATAAGACCAGCTTAGCGTTATCCAGGTGTACAGCGAAAATGCCGCCGCGGCGGCGGCAAGCATGGCGAGGAAGATCAGGCTCAGGCGTTTTTGTGTGGGCATAGGGTCGGCGTTGTCGTTATTCGAGGCCCGTGAAGGCGTGTGCATTGTGCCATGCCTGAGGCAGGACGGACAGGTCAGGGAACCAGCTCCCCCGCGTGGCGGCGCCGGTGGCGCAGCGACGACCAGATCGACACCACAATGAAGGCGACCCCGGACAGGCCGGTGAACCATTCAGGAATGTGGTACCTGACGCTGGCGAACATGATCAACGCGAGGATGCCGATGGCGTAATGCGCGCCGTGCTCGAGGTAGACGAATTCCTGGAGGGTGCCCTGGTCGACGAGGTAGACCGTCATCGAGCGCACGAACATGGCGCCGATGGCCAGCCCCAGCATGATGATGACGACGTCGTTGGTGATCGCGAAGGCGCCGATCACGCCGTCGAAGCTGAACGAGGCGTCGAGCACCTCCAGGTACATGAAGCCGCCGAAGCTGCCGCGCGAGATCATTTTGCCGATGGTCGGGTCTTCTTCCTCCTCTTCGAGCAGGCCGCTGATCCAGTTGACCCCGACATAGATGGCGACGCCCAGCACGCCCGACGCCAGCACGCTGAGCTTGCGGCCCTCCGGGACCAGCGACATGCTGGCAAACACCGCCAGCAGTGTAAGCAGGACCGCCAGTCCCTCGGTACCGTGCTTGCCTACCTTTTCTTCGACCCATCCCAGCCAGTGGAGTTCCTTGTCGTCGTCGAACAGGAAGTTCAGGAAAACCAGCAGCAGGAAGGCGCCGCCGAAGGAGGCGACTTCGGCATGGTTTTCGGTCAGGTGGCGCGAGTATTCGTCCGGCGTATTGATGGCCATGGTCCAGACCTCGCCCAGGCCGAGCCCGGTGGCGACGGACACGATCAGCAGGGGAAATACCAGCCGCATGCCGAACACCGCCACAAGGATACCGACGGTGAGGAAGAGCTTGCGCCAGAAGTCATTCCAGTGCCGCAATACGGATGCGTTCACCACGGCGTTGTCGAACGACAGCGACACTTCCAGCACGCCAAGCACGGCCGAGATCCATAAGGCGGCCAGCATCCCCTGCACGCCGCCGCGCGAATAGCCCCACCAGCCGGCAACGCCCATCAGCACAACAGTTACCGCGATCGAAAACCGGAAGTGCTTCATTCATTTCCCCTGGTTTGGGCTGGTCATGCAAAAAATACCACAGATGCACATATTAACCGCTGTCCGATGGCGAATGGCGCAGGGAAGATGGCCGTTGCGTTACTTGTTCTGCGATAATTCTGCATAGCATTTTTTTATGGAAGAACCGATGGAATTTATTTACTTAATGACGCCGATCCTGACCTGGCTGGCGGTCGGTCCGATCAAGTTCCTGATTAATAGCGCGCGCCATCGCCGCTGGGCGTTCGACCTGGTCGGAAACGGTGGTTTTCCGAGCAATCACAGCGCGGTCGTGACCAGCATGGCGACCCTGATCGCCTTGCGTGAAGGCATGGCGCATCCGGCCTTTGGCGTCGCCGTGACGCTCGCCCTTATCGTGATGATTGACGCCAACAGCCTGCGTCAGCACGTCGGCCGCCACGCTTCCGCGATCAATCTGCTGCGCACTGGCGCTGACGCAAAAATCCTGCGCGAACGGATGGGCCACACACTGGTCGAAATTGCCGGGGGCATTGCGACCGGCATCGCGATCGCATTCGCGATCCATTCCCAGTTTTCGGCGCTGTAAATACGCGCAAGGGCACTTATTTCCGCATTTCAAGTGCCCTTAAATGCATTTCAGTCGTCCAAAACCGCACTTCGTCTATCGAAAACAGCAGTATGAAAGATCGTCAATTGACGGCGCGAGAGCCCTCTAGGATACTTCGGCGTTAGCGGTTTCATTCTAGTTTCGCAATATCAGTAATCATAATTCCCGGAGATATCACAATGCTGCGCAAAACCATTCTTGTCCTTGCCGTCGCAACGACGCTCGTCGCCTGTAGCAAGGAAGCCAAGGAGCCTGCCAAGGCAGGCGCCGGCTCCGCCCAGGCGGCCGCCAACAAGGACGCCAAGCCGGCGGTCAAGTTGCTGATTTCCCCGGAAGACTTGCTGACGGTGCAAAGCAACTCGGTAAGCTCGGGCCCGGTCATTACCGGCTCGGTGCAGCCTGAGCGCAAGGCCGACCTGCGTGCCGAAGTGTCGGCAGTGGTGCTGCAAGTGCTGAAAGAAAACGGCGACGTGGTCAAGCGCGGCGATGTGCTGGTCAAACTCGACGAAACCTCGATTCGCGACAGCCTGAATTCGGCGGAAGCCGCGTCGCGCTCCTCCAAGCAGGCGCTCGACCAGGCCGAGCGCCAGGTCGAGCGCATGAAGACCCTGCGTACCTCGGGCATGACCTCGGCGCAGGCGATGGATGATGCTGAAGTTCGCCGCAACAACGCATCGAGCGACCTGGCCGCCGCCCGCACCCGCGCCGTCCAGGCGCGCCAGCAGCTGCAGCGCACGCTGGTGCGCGCGCCGTTCGACGGCGTGGTCAGCGAGCGCAAGGTTTCGGCCGGCGACACCGCATCGGTCGGCAAGGAGCTGCTGAAAGTCATCGACCCGACCAGCATGCGCTTCGAAGGCCGCGTGTCGGCCGACCGCATCGCGATGGTCAAGCCGGGCCAGGCGGTCAGCTTCCGCATCAATGGCTACGCCGGCCAGGAATTCCGCGGCGTGGTCAAGCGCGTCGATCCGGCCGCAGACGAGATCACCCGCCAGGTGGAAGTGCTGGTTGGCTTCGCGCCAGGCGCAGCGCAGCCGCGCGTGTCCGGCCTGTACGGTGAAGGCCGTATCGAGTCCGAGGCGACCGCGGCACTGATGCTGCCTGAAGGCGCGCTGGTCAAGGCCGGCGATTCGGCCTTCGCGTGGCGCCTCAAGGACCGCACGCTGAACAAGGTCGGCGTCAAGCTTGGCCCGCGCGACATTCGCAGCGGCCAGTACGAAGTGCGCAGCGGCCTGGCCGCCGGCGACACCGTAATGCGTACCGCAAGCTCGACCTTCACGGACGGCCAGCAGGTCCAGATGGCCGCCGCTGCCAAGGTCGCCAGCGCCACCGCAGGCCAGCCAGCCGCACAAGGAAAATAAGCCATGTTCTTATCCGATTTCAGCATTAAGCGGCCAATTGCGACGATTGTCCTGATCGTCGCGATGATGTGCCTGGGCCTGCTGGCCCTGAAGAAACTGCGCGTCAACCAGAATCCGGACGTCGAAATTCCGGCACTGATGATCTCGATTCCCTACCCAGGCGCTTCGCCTGAGACGGTCGAGCGCGAAGTGGTCAACCGCATCGAGAAATCGCTGCAGAGCATTTCCGGCGTGACCGAAGTGAACGTCGATGCGCGCGAAGGCAGCGCCCAGTTCTGGCTGCAGTTCGGCTTCGACAAGAACCTGATCGAGGCCTCCGACGAGGTGCGCAATGCGATCGCGGCGGTGCGCTACAAGCTGCCGCTCGAGATGCGCGAGCCGATCCTGCAACGCTTCGATCCGTCCACCCAGCCGATCGTCAACCTGGCGCTGTCGTCGACCTCGCAGAGCCACGCGGAAATCTCGCGCCTGGCCGAGGACGTGCTGGCCGACCGCTTCCGCGGTATCGATGGCGTGGCCACCGTCAACGTCAACGGCTCGCTGCGGCGCGAGCTGTCGGTGCTGCTGCGCGCGGAAAAGCTGCGCGAATACAACGTGTCGGTCTCGGAAGTTGTGACTGCCTTGCGCAGCCAGAACACCAACGCGCCAGTCGGCAAGATTCGTGGCGACCTGGACGAGAAGAGCATCCGCCTGATCGGCCGTATCGAGTCGCCCGACGACTTCCAGCAGATCGTGGTCAAGCGCCGCGGCGACGAGCTGGTGCGCCTGGCGCAAGTGGCGACAATCGAAGACGGTTTTGCCGACGTGAACAACGTCAGTATCCGCAGCGGCAAGCCGAACGTCGGCATTACCGTGACGCGCTCACGCGAAGCTTCCACGGTCAGCGTGGCCAACAAGGTCAAGACCCTGATCAAGGAAATCGAGAAGGACCTGCCTGAAGGCACCAAGCTGGAAGTTACCCGCGACGGCGGCGACGAAGCCCAGCGCAGCCTGAACAACGTGATCGAATCGCTGATCTTCGGCGCGGTGCTGACCATTTTCGTGGTCTACGCCTTCCTGAATTCCTGGCGTTCTACCTTGATTACCGCGCTGTCGCTGCCAACCTCGGTACTGGCATCGTTCATCGCCGTGTGGTTGTCGGGCTTCACCCTGAACTTCATGACCTTGCTCGGCCTGTCGCTGGCGATTGGCGTGCTGATCGATGACGCGATCGTGGTGCGTGAAAACATCGTGCGCCACATGCAGATGGGTTCCGAGCGCCGCAAGGCTGCGCTGGAAGGTACCGCCGAGATCGGTATGGCGGTGGCCGCGACGACCTTCTCGATCATCGCCGTGTTCATTCCGGTGGCGTTCATGCCAGGCATTTCCGGCGAATGGTTCCGTCCGTTCGCACTGACAGTGACCTGCTCGGTGCTGGTCTCGCTGGTGATCTCGTTCACGCTCGACCCGATGCTGTCGGCCTACTGGGGCGACCCGGTCGACCATCACACCGCGCCGAAGAAGGGCCTGTCGAAAGTCTTGCAGCGCTTCAACGACTGGTTCGACCACCAGGCCGACCGCTATGGCAACGTGATCGCCTGGGCGCTGCACCACCGCATCTGGATGGTCCTGATTGCGGTCGGCTCGTTTGTCGGCGCGATCGCACTGCACGCGATGTTCGGCGGATCGAGCTTCCTGCCTGCGGCCGACTCCGGCAACCTGATGATCGAAATCCGCACCCCGGCATCGTCGAGCGTTGGTTACTCGCAGGCAAAGGTTGAGAAGGCGGCCGAGCTGGCCCGTTCGATTTCTGAAACCAAGGATACGAACAGCTTCATCAATACGGGCGGTGGCCGCGTGTATGTCGACCTCGGCAAGCGCAACACCCGCGACCGCAGCGCCAAGGAGATCGCGGTCGAGCTGCGCGGCAAGGTTGCCCAGCTGGTTGGCGCTGAATACACGGTGATCGACGACCTCAACGGCGGCGGCAAGCCGATCCGCATGGAGTTCACCGGCCCTGATTCACGCAAGCTGCTGGAAATAACGACTGCGTATATGGAAAAGCTGCGCCAGGTACCGGGCGTGGTCGACGTCGGCCTGTCGGAGCAGGATCCGAAGAACGAGCTGCAGATCGAACTCAACCGCGGCCTGGCCAACTCGATGGGCATCTCGGTCAACGACGCCGCCCAGTCGCTGCGCGTGGCATTTGCTGGCGTGGAAGTAGGCGACTGGGTCGACCCGACCGGCGAAACCCGTGACGTCGCAGTGCGCCTGCACCCGGCTGACCGCGTCAGCGCCGAGAACATCGAGCGCCTGCCGATCGCCGTGACTGGCACCAACCAGATGGTTCCGCTCGACCAGATCGCGACGATCACGATGGGCAAGGGTCCATCCGCGATCTCGCACAAGGATGGCAAGCGCGTTATCGCTGTGTCCGCCAACGTCCAGGGCCGTTCGTCCGGCGAAGCGACCCAGGACGCCGTCAAGCTGGCAGAGACGATGGACTATCCGCCAGGCTACGGCCGCAAGCTCGGTGGCGCTGGTGAAGACCAGAAGGAACTGTTTACCGAGATGACCATTGCGCTGGTATCGGGTATCGGCCTGATGTACCTGATCCTGGTGATGCAGTTCGGCTCGTTCACCGCACCGGTGGCGGTGATGCTGTCGCTGCCGCTGTCGCTGATCGGCGTGGTGCTGGCGCTTATGCTGACCGGCAATACCCTGAACCTGATGAGTTTCATCGGCATCATCATGCTGATGGGCCTGGTGGCGAAGAACGCGATCCTGCTGCTGGATGCGGCGCGCAAGCGTGAAGCGGAAGGCTACGGCCGTGAAGACTCGCTGATGTACGCCGGCCGCATGCGCCTGCGTCCGATCCTGATGACCACGTTCGCGTTGATCGCCGGTATGTTCCCGGTCGCGCTGGGCTTGGGCGAGGGTGGCGAGTTCTACCGTCCGCTGGCGATTGCGATTATCGGTGGCACGATCACGTCGACGATCCTGACCTTGCTGGTGGTGCCGACGTTCTACGACAGTATCGAGATCAAGCGCGACAACATGGTTGCGAAGTTCCACCGCCGCGCCGAGCGTTTCCATGCACTGCCTGCGTTCGTGATGACCTTCGTGGAAGTGATCCTGTTCATTACGTTCATCCGCCTGATCTACCGCCTGGTGATGAAGGTGGTTGGCAAGGTGACCGGGCGCCGCGCAGTGGTGGCGCCTGGGCTGGCACGGTAAAAAACAGTCGCTTGGTAATTGAAGAGGGGCCGCAAATGCGGCCCCTTTTTTTTATGGCTGGCTCGAGCGGACGCCAGTGGCAGTCGGGGTCAGACCCCTAACAGAAAAATCGGGGTCTGACCGCTCCCGTGCGTCACCGGCTTTACTTGGTATCAGGCGGCGGCGTCGTGGTGGTCGTGGTGGTGCTTTCCGTGGTGCCAGTAGTGCCGTCGGCAGGCGGCGTGATCGTGGTGGTGGTGGTGCTCTCGGTAGTGGCCGGTGCTGGCGTCTCCATGGTCCCGGTTGCCGCATCGCCCGTGGTGCCACTGGTGCCCGACGTAGTGCTTGGCGTCGTGGTGGTCGTGGTCGTCGTATCGGTGGTGGTAGCAGGTTCGTCACGCTTGCAGGCGCTCAGCGACGTTGTTACCACGACGGCCGCCAGGAGGATCTTCGTTACATTCGAAAGTGATTTCATTGTTAACTCCTCGTTCACGTCAATTGAGTGTCGCCCGCGTTTCAAGAACTTGCGGAAACGTAGGAAACGCCATTCAGTCCCTCGGTTGAACCTGATATCGACCCGCGAAAGGGACTATCGGGGAACCGACGCAGCGAGACACGTGGCCCCGTTCAGTGCACGAATTCGACTGTAAAAATTAGACTTGGAAGCGTGTCGCCAGTTCGTCGAATTGTTTAAAACGCCTCCAATTCGAGATTCGCGCGGCTTTGATTTGATGCGGCGCAAACTTGTATCACCCGGTTAGCGTACGGATGGCAATATACTTCGCACTTTCCCTCATCCGCGGGCAATGCTCTCCATCAAGGCGGGAATTTCATCGGGAAGTTCGCGGGCCAGGTAGCCCAGCGTGCCCAGGCGTTCGGCCAGCTTGTCGCCGGCCCGGGCGTGCAGGGCAACGCCCCAGCATGCGGCTTGCTCGAGGGTGGCGCCGCGCGCAGCCAGCCCGGCAATGATGCCGGCCAGCGTGTCGCCCGACCCGGAAATCGCCAGTCCAATGTTGCCGCCCTCGTGCTGCCATATTGACCGGGCAGGCGAGGCGATCAGGGTGCGCGCACCCTTCAAGGCAACGACCGCGTTCCATTGTTCCGCCGCGCGCGCTGCGTGCATCTCCGGCTGGGCAAGGATCTCCTGTTTAGGCGTACCGGTCAGGTGCGCGATTTCACCGGCATGCGGCGTGACGACAACGGGCAGCTCGAAACGGAAGGGCCGCTGCTGGGGCGCGAGGTCGGGATTCAGGATGATGCCCATGGCGCAGGCGTCGAGCACGACGCTGGTGCCGTCGAGGCGTGGCAGCAGTGCGCGCACCAGTGCGGCCGTGGACGCTTCGTCCTGCATCCCCGGACCGATCAGCACCGCGTTGACCCGGTCCGCCAGCGGGTTCAGCTCCGCCGTCGCGTCGCGGGTGAAACCGCCGTCCTTGTTCTCGCGCAGGCCGATCACGCGCGCTTCAGGAATCGCCAGCGCCACCAGTTTGGCGACGCTCGCGCCGGTCGCGATGGTCAGTTTGCCGGCGCCCGCACGCAGTGCCGCGGTTGCGGCAAGGATCACCGCGCCGGGCATTTCGGCCGAGCCGCCCAGGATCAGGACGTGGCCGCGCGCTTCCTTGTCGCCGTCGGACGGTGTGGCCGGAAGGGCCCACGCGCGCAAGAAAGCGTCGTCGACAGTCGTCGGTGATGCGGGAGTTGCTTGTTTCATCGAGCGCCTTGCTACGCTTTTGGCGCAAATGGAATGTCTTTTTGAACCGTGATCGGCGTGCCGGTGTCGAGCAATGGCGCGACGAAGTTTGCCGTCTGCAGCACCAGCTTGCCGCGCTTGCCCAGTGTGCGGTCGAACGAGTAGGAGGTGGCCGAACAATTCGGCACGTCGCCGGCGCGGTCGATATCGAGGATCATGGCTTCGTCGAGCCGTTCGAACAGGTAGCGGAAGCAGTTCACCGTGACCTGGTGGCCGACGATCAGGACGCGTTCCTTGCAGTATTCGCGCGTGATGGTGTCGAGCACGCTGCGCAGGCGCAGGATCACGTCGCACCAGCTTTCGCCGCCGGGAGGGCGGAAGTAAAACTTGCCGACGTGATGGCGCTGCTCGTACAGCTCCGGGTATTTGTGCGAAATGCCGTGCGTGGTCAGGCGGTCGAGGATGCCGAATTCCTTTTCGCGCAGGCGTTCGTCGACCTGGACAGTCATCAGCTTGTCGCGGCCGATGGCGTGGATGATGATGCGGGCGGTTTCGGCTGCCCGGACGTAAGGCGAGTGCAGGACAACGTTCGGCCGCTTGTCGTCAGGCAGCGAGGAAAACCAGTCGCCGAGCGCGTGCGATTGCCGGACGCCGAGTTCCGACAGCGGCACATCGACGTCGCGCTCCGCGATGTCGATCAGGTGGCCGGCCGCCGCCTCGGCAGCATCGCGGGCAACGTTCCCCGAGCTTTGGCCATGCCTCACCAGCCAGATATCCTGAGGCCACTTTTGTTCCATTCCTGCCGCCTTGCCAATGTTGACATGGCGTTAATCATAGACGGATTCGGCGGTCCGTCAGCGCACGATAGGGCAGGGTCAGGCGACCTGTTCGTCCCTGTCGAGATTAAGTTCGGCGCCGCTGTTGAAGACGGCGAGGTCGGTCTGGCCCAGCACCCGGCTGGTCACGGCGCCTGCGGTAATCGACCCGCTCACATTCAGCGCGGTACGGCCCATGTCGATCAGCGGCTCGATCGAGATCAGCAGGCCGGCCAGCGCCACCGGCAGGTCCAGCGAGGACAGCACGATCAGCGCGGCGAAGGTGGCGCCGCCGCCGACGCCGGCCACGCCGACCGAGCCCACCGCGATGATGGCGAGCAGCGGGACGATGAACGACATGGTCCACGGGTCGATGCCGACGGTCGGCGCGATCATCACGGCCAACATGGCCGGATAGATGCCGGCACAGCCGTTCTGGCCGATCGTCGAGCCGAACGAGGCGGCAAAGTTGGCGATGCCTTCCGGCGTGCCGAGGCGCGCGGTCTGGGTCTGCACGCTCATCGGGATCGAGCCGGCGCTGGTGCGCGACGAGAAGGCGAACGCAAGGACCGGGAAGATCTTCTTCACGAAACGCACCGGGTTCAGTCCGACCGCCGAGATCAGCAGCAGGTGGACGCAGAACATCAGGATCAGGGCGCTGTACGATGCCGCGACGAAGCTGATCAGTTTGGCGATGTCGTCAGGATTGGAGCCCGCCACAACCTTTGTCATCAGCGCGAAGACGCCAAACGGCGTGAGGCGCAGGACCAGCGTCACCATCCGCATGACGATCACATGGGCGACCTTGATGAAGTGGCTGAAGGAATCGAAGATTTCGGGCATCTTTTTGGCGATGCCCGTGGCCGAGATGCCGATCAAGATCGAGAACAGCACGACGGCAATGGTCGAGGTCTTGCGGGCGCCGGTCATATCCAGGAAGGGATTTTCCGGGATGAAGGACAGGATCATGCTGGGCAGCGAAATTTCCTGTGCCGCGCCGAGCTTGCCCTGCATGTATTCGCCACGCGCGACTTCGGCTGCGGTGGACGTCAGGCCGACCGCGGTCAAGCCGAACAGCTTGGCCATCAGGATGCCGATGGCGGCCGCGACGATGGTTGTCGCGATCAGGATGCCGATGGTCAGCGCGCTGATCTTGCCGAGCGAGGAAGCATCCCGCAGCTTGAGGATGGCCGAGATGATCGACACCATGATCAGCGGCATGATGATCATTTTCAGCAGGCTGACATAGCCGGTGCCGACGATGTCGAGGTAGGCGTTGGTGTCGGTGACGACCGGGGATGCGGTGCCGTACAGCAGCTGGAACGCGGCGCCGAGCAGGATGCCCAGGCCCATGCCCGTGAACACCCGCTTGGTGAACGAAGCGTGGGCGGCTTGCATGCGGTACAGCAGGAAGCAGATGGCTAGCGCGACAGAGAGGTTCAGGATTAGCAGGGGGGTCATGTGGTCCTTTTGTAGGGCAGGCACAAGACGAGTATGCCTGCAGCTTTACTGCTGGCATATTCTAAATCTAAACTTGCAAGGGTGCATGTCGAGGCGTCGATCGGACCCGGGAGCGGGGGGAGGGGGGCTGCGCGGCGGTGCGGGCGCCACGTCCATGGCAGCCGGGTGGCCGGCCTGCGATGGACGCGATATAGCGGCGTCAGGCGAAGTAATTATTTGTAGAACGCTTCGACCTTGCCTTTTAGCTTGATCAGCATCGACTTGCCTTTGCGATCCAGGGTCTTGCCGGCAGCGACTTTAATCCAGCCCTCGCTGATGCAATATTCCTCGACATCCGTACGTTCTTTGTCGTTAATGCGGATGCCGATGTCGTGTTGGAACACGTCACGGTTGTGGTAAGGACTGCTCGGGTCAATCGACAGGCGGTCGGGAAGAGGGGGGAGTGTGGTGGTATCGTTCATGGGCAAGGATTATCCACCAGAAGTGCGACGATGACAACGCCAGTTCATCGCCGCTGCCCCGGTGCCGGTGCCATGCTGTGCTGGTTGGCTCATGTTGATTTGCCCTTGCTGCCGCCCGGCGGTCCTTGCACAAGGTGTCCTCCTTCGCCTTCCCACTTCGCCACTTCGGCTTGCTCCTCGTAGCCGGGTGGCCGGTAGACACTGGTCCTCTGCACTGCCTCGTCGATATCCGTGGGGGTGAGCAGGACAGTCGTTTTGCACGTGGTCACGCCGGCAGCGTTGACCCTGATGGCGAGCGCCGCGGCAGCGGCGTTGTCGGGAAGATCGCCAATGATGAAGACGTCCTGGTCACCGAAGGCGTAATAAAAAGCTTCAACAGCCCCGCCCAGGGACTTGAATAACTCATCAACCGCGCCACGGCGCCGGGTTCCGCCTTCCTTGATCAGGCCGTTCAGGCCTTCGCTGAGATAGCTGGCTTCAAATAGAAATTTTGGCATTTCAATCTCCTTCCAGTGGGCAATGTCTAACGGGGACATCACCCTGATCGGTGAGGGCATGCCCGATAGTGAGTATGCACCTCAATTTTGAGATTGGAGCCAGCGTGGGGTGCGGTGTTGTGCGTTTGGCGGTGAAGCCGCGTTCACGGGTTGCGGGCGGGGCCGGCTGCCGTCGTGCAAGTTCAGGTGCGGACGGTGACGATTGTCGCCTGCATGATCGCAACCAGTTTGGAGCCGCTCCCGGTGAAGGCGTGGACTTCGCCTGTGCAGACCGTCAGGAGCTTGCCCGAACTTTGCACTTTGCCGATGGCCACAAAGCGTACACCGATCGCGGGCCGAACGAAATTGACCTTGAATTCGGCGGTGACGACCTCGGCGCCTGCCGGGGCTTTGGTCAACGCTGCATAGCCGCAGGCATTGTCGACGATGCTGGTGATGGCGCCGGCGTGGATGTAGCCGTGCTGCTGCGAAAGCTGGGCAGAGAAGGGAAGCGCGATGTGGACTTCGCCGTCTTCGACCGAGACAAGCTCTGCGCCTAGCGTTGTCATCAGGCCCTGGAGTTTGAAACTGGCGGCGATGCGGTCGTGAAGTTCACTCATGGTGCTAAACCTTCGTCGTTGGTTTGTTGACTGTGGTGGCAACCCCTTGCGTCGACCACCAAAAACAAAAAAGCAGTTACGATTTCTCGTAACTGCTTCATTGCTTACTGCGCATTCGTGGTAGGCCGTGCGGGATTCGAACCTGCGACCAACGGATTAAAAGTCCGCTGCTCTACCAGCTGAGCTAACGACCCGAAAGAAGCAAGATTATAGGGGCCCCTGGCGATCCTGTCAAATGCAGGAAACCACAAACTCCCCATTTTTTCTTACTTCAGTGCAGCTAAACGGCTCTTGGCGGTCTGCGCGGCAGGGGAGCCAGGATACTTCGATACCAGCGCCTGCAGCGCCTTTTTGGCGTTCTTGGTGTCGTTCAGCTCGATGTAGTTGCTGGCGATGTTGAGCATCGCGTCAGGCGCCTTGGCGCTGGCCTTGTAGGTCGCGGCGACCACCTGTTGCGCTGCGATCGCCTTCTTGTAGTCGCGCAACGCGTAGTAGGCGGTGCCGAGCGAGTACTGGGCGTTGGCGGCGTAAGCCGACTCTGGATGGCGGCGTACGAACTCCGACAACGCGGCTGCGGCGCCCTTGTAGTCGCCACCGGTGAGCAGCGCCAGTGCGGCTTCGTAATCCTGCTGTTCGGTCGGCGCGACCGCGGCTTGCTCGCCGTCGATGGTGACCTGGCGCGGCTCGAGCTTCTTGATACGCGCGTCGATGTCGGCGTACAGGTCCTTCTGGTTTTTCTGGATGTTGGCCAGTTCGTTGGCCAGCACTTCAATCTGTCCGCGCAGGCGGGCGATTTCCTGCAGCGTTTGTTCGTGGCGGTTCAGGCTTTCGAGCGCGGCGGTCTTGTCGGACTTGGTCTCGAGGCGGGCGTTAACGTCGCGGGCCAGGTTGTCGACCTTGGTGCGCAGTTCGAGGATGGCGCGGCGCGCTTCATCGTCGTCGAGCAGGCCGGCCGACGCTTGCAGCGGCAGCAGGGCGGCGAACACGAGGCCGGCGGCGGCCAGGCGGGATTTGGAAAATGTAATCATGATCGTGACTCTTTCAAAAACCGGGTGTCGAATCTGTACTGCTTGCTTGGCAAGGGCAGGGTTCTGCCGCTTGCGCCGGGCCCTACAATAACACGGGGCGCAAGCGCCCCGTTGTGTATCTCTACGGTACCGCGGTCAGATATTAATAGACGATGTCTGAACGACGGTTTTCCGACCATGCCGCTTCGGTCGAACCGCTTGCTTTTGGCTTTTCTTCGCCCAGCGATACGGCTTCCATCTGCGACTCGGCTACGCCCAGTGCTGCCATCGACTTGCGAACAGCTTCAGCACGCTTCTGGCCCAGCGCCAGGTTGTACTCGGTGCCGCCGCGTTCGTCGGTGTTACCCTGGATCAGGATCTTGCGTTCCTTGTTCTTGTTCAGGTAGCCGGAGTGGTTCTGGACAATTGGCTGGCCGTCTTCACGCACAACGTAGCTGTCGTAGTCGAAGTAAACGCTACGGTTTGCCAGAACGCCTTTTGGGTCGTTCAGTGGGTCAACCGAGCCGGTCTCGACTGGACGAACGTCACGGGTGTCGGTCACTGGCGCTGCTTCTGGTGCGCGCTCGACGACTGGAGCGTCGTTCAGTTTGACTGGCGAGCTGCAAGCTGCGAGCAGGGCGGCGCTCGTGATGATGAAGGCTACGCTTTTAATATTGCGCATGATTTTTCTCCTGATCGGGGGGGGTTAAAAATTACTTCATGAAGGGACCCCAGTTGGGCTCCCTGATGTTTCCTGCTTGGGTTGTTAAGCGCTGCTTGACGCGTCCATCGACCGAGACCACGGCGAGTGACGTGCGTCCCCCTCCCTTGGTCGCATACATGATGTACTTGCCGTTTGGCGAAAAACTCGGTTCAGTGGCCGACTCGGCCAGGCGGATTTCCTGGCCGCTGGCCAGGTCCATGGCATACAACGAGAAGCCGTTACGCTGCGAGACCCAGGCCAGCGTCTTGCCGTCCGAGGAAACGCGCGGGCTGATGTTGTAGCTGCCGTTAAAGGTGACACGCGATGCGGCGCCGCCATTGGCGCTCATGCGATAGATCTGCGGGCCGCCGCTGCGGTCGCTCGTGAAGTAGATTTGCTGGCCGTCAGCCGACCATTGCGGCTCGGTGTCGATGCCGTTGCTGTTCGACAGGCGGCGCAGTCCGCCACCGTCGGCGTTGACGCTGTACACCTGGGTATGGCCGTCCTTGGACAGCGACACCGCCAGCTTGGAGCCGTCGGGCGACCACGATGGGGCCGAGTTGCTGCCTTTTTCGTTGACCACGATCTTGCGGCCGCCGGTGACGAGGTTCTGCACGTAGATGACCGGCTTGCGTTTCTCGAACGATACGTAGGCGACCTTGGTGCCGTCCGGCGACCACGACGGCGAGATGATCGGTTCGTTCGAGCGCACGGCGACCTGCACGCCTTCGCCATCGGCGTCGGCGATTTCAAGGCGGTAGTCCTTGGCGGAGCGGTTCTCGTTGACGTAGGCGATGCGGGTCGCGAAGGCGCCGCGGGTGCCGGTCATTTTTTCGTAGATGTCGTCGGCGATCTTGTGGGCCGCCAGGCGCGCGTAACGCGGCGTCGGGGTCTGGCCGAGGGTCGACAGTTCCGACGACTTGATGGTGTCGAGCAGTTTGTAGCGGACGTTGAAGCTGCCGTTGGCGAGCTTCTGCACGCTGCCGACCACGACGGCGTCGGCGCCGCGCGATTTCCACTGGCCGTAGTCGATCGGCGAGGTGTCCGACAGCACGGTGCCGGCATCGATTACCTTGAACACGCCGCTGCGCTCGAGGTCGGCCTTGATGATGGCCGACATTTGCGCCGGCGCGACGCCTTCGTCGGCGAACGTGGCGACGGCGATAGGGATCTGGCCGCTGCTGACGCCGGCGATCTCAACTTTGAGCTGGGCATTCGCGCTGGCACCGACAACGACGGCGGCGCTGAAAAACAGGTAACTGATTTTTTTCATGGTTCCGTTCTATCCAGGTTCGTGGTTCCGACAAAGCCTCAGTCGAGGTCCTTCATCGAGAATCCGATTTCAAGTGTTCGCTCTACCGTACCATCTTTCTTCTTTGGCAGTGGTGACGATTTGATAATGCCTTTTTCAACGGCATCGTCAAACGAAGGCACGCCACTGCTCTTGATCTTGCGTGCGGAGATGATCTCGCCGGTCGGCAGTTGCTCGACCTTGAAGACCGCGCGCGGGTTGCCCGGCACATCGGTACTGCCCAGGAAAGTCGTGTTGCTCTTGACCTTCGCCGTGATGCTGGCGGTGTAGCCGCTGTCGATGCGCGGGGCGGTCGACTTGGCGGCGGTGCCGCTGGTGCCCATCCCGGCGATGCTGCGCATGTCGGCTTCGCGAATTTCTTTACGAAGTTTTTCAGCTGCGACTTTCGCTTTTTTATCCGCCTCTTCCTTTTTCTTCTTGTCTGCCAGTTCCTGCTTCTTCTTGTCGTCTTCTTCCAGCTTGCGGGCCTTCTCGTCGGCGAGCTTTTTCTCGGCCGCTTCCTTTTCCTTGCGTTCCTTCAGTTCCTTGGCGCGAAGGATCGCCTTTTCGAGCGCGATATCGGGCGGCTTCGGCGTTGCTTCCACTTCCGGCGGTCGTTCGACCGGTTGCGGCGGCTCCGGCTCGACCTTCGGTTCCGGCGCAGGTTCCGGCGCAGGTTCCGGCGCAGGTTCCGGCGGCGGGGCGGCCGACTGTACCTTCATGTTCCACACTTCCGCCTCGACCGCGACCGGCGGAGTGCTCTGCCAGCTCACGCCCGCCCACAGGAACAGCAGCAGGCCGGCATGCACCAGTGCCGCGAGGGTTAGCGCACCCCAGCGGCTTGGTTCCGGTGGCAGCCGGTATGGCGTGCTGTCGAGGGCAGCAGGGTTTATCGTGGACATTGTTGCTTCATCACTTAGTCGCGAGCCCGACCCGGTCGATGCCCATTTTCTTGGCTTCGGAAATCAGCTGGATCACGTCGTCGTACTTGCTCTCGCGGTCGCCCGAGATCATGACAGGGTAGTCCGGATTCTCCTCATGCAGCGCGCGCAGGCGGCGCAGGACGGCGGCGCGGTCAGGCGCCTGTTCCGCCGCGACCGGGTTCCTGCCGTTGACGCCGATGCTCAGGCTGGTGTCGGGTTTGAGCACGATCTGGATGTAATCGTCCGGCGGCGCGGCGGATCGCTCGGCGCTTGGCAGGTTGATCACGTTCGGATCGTTGGTCTGCGGCACCGCCATGAAAATGATCAGCAACACCAGCATCACGTCGATGTAAGGAACGACGTTGATTTCCGACTTGAACTTGCGTCCGCGTCCGCCGCGCAGGCTGCTGGAGAATGAAGCCATGGTCTGCCTCTTCGCTTAACGGGACTGGCGTTGCAGGATGTTCGAGAACTCTTCAACGAAGCTCTCGAAACGGATCGCAAGGCGGTCGATGTCGTGGGTGAAGCGGTTGTAGGCGACGACCGCAGGGATCGCGGCGAACAGGCCGATGGCGGTGGCGATCAGCGCTTCGGCGATGCCGGGGGCGACAGTGGCGAGGGTTGCCTGCTGCACGCTGGCCAGGCCGCGGAACGCGTTCATGATGCCCCACACGGTGCCGAGCAGGCCGATGTACGGCGACACCGAACCGACCGACGCCAGGAAGTTCAGGTGCGAGTCGAGGCCGTCGATTTCACGCTGGAACGCGGCGCGCATGGCGCGGCGGGCGCCATCGAGCACTGCGCCGACGTCGAGCGACTCGCGCGATGCGGCCTTGCCTTTGACGAACTCGCCCATGCCGGCTTCGAAGATGCGGGCCAGCGCGCCGCTCTGGTCGCGGTTGCTGCTGGCGCTCTGGTGCAGGGTGTGCAGGTTGCCGCCGGCCCAGAAGCTGCGTTCGAACTGCTCGGTCTGGCGGCGGGCCGCGCGGATCGCGAACATTTTGCGGAAGATATAAGTCCAGCTAACGAGCGAGAGGCCCAGCAGCAACGCCATGATCAGCTGCACAATCAGGTGCGCATTGCTGATCAGCGCGAGGAAGGAAAGGTCTTGGGCTGGATTCATTGGATAAGTGTCTTGTGTATGTGTAATGGGTCAGGCGGCACGCATTTTAGCAGCCGTAGCGTCCGGCAGCGAGCGCGGACGCAAGGTGGCGGCATCGACGCAGCCCACTTTGACGCTGGCCGAGGTCAGCAGCGTGTCGCCGCACCAGGCCTGCTGGACGAAACTGACCGACGCGCGGCCCAGTTTTTCGATGCTCAGCGTTAAGTTTAGTACATCATCGAGTCTGGCTGGCGCGTGATAGTCCACGCTGGCGCTCTTGACGACGAACATGGCCCCATCCTGATTCAGCAAATCCTGCTGCGACACGCCCGCCGCGCGCAGCCACTCAGTGCGCGCGCGCTCGAAAAACTTCAGGTAATTGGCGTAGAAAACAATGCCGCCGGCGTCCGTGTCTTCGTAGTACACCCGGACGGTCCAGGTAAATGCTGAGGGCATTTCAGTTGTCATAAGTGAATTTGGGCAACATTTTAGCCTATTTATCAGGCGTTATGTACTAAAGCGTACACATATCACCTTCGGGGTCCGTCCCCGGGGACAGACCCCGGGGACGGACCCCGATGGAGGCGCCATGGAATTGCTTTGGACGCCGGAAGGATTTAGCTGCGCTTGATGTTGAACGGCGCGAATCCCTGGCAGGTCGGCATCAGTTCGATGCTGTTGACGTTGATGTGCGGCGGCAGCGTGGCGATCCAGTACGCGGTCGCGGCAATATCGGCTGCGGTCAGCGGCGTCGTGCCTTCGTAGACTTTGGCCGCGGCGGCGTCGTCGCCCTTGAAGCGGACGTTCGAGAACTCGGTGCCGCCGCACAGGCCGGGCGCGAGGTTGGTCGCGCGTACGCCCGTGCCGGCCAGGTCGGCGCGCAGGTTCAGCGTGAATTGCTCGACGAAGGCCTTGGTCGCGCCGTAGACGTTGCCGCCCGGGTAAGGGTAGTGGCCGGCCACCGAGCCAAGATTGATGACCAGGCCGCTGCCGCGCTCGACCATGGCCGGGAGCAGCGCGCGCGTCAGGCGAACCAGGCCGGTGCAGTTGGTGCCGATCATGGTTTCCCAGTCTTCCAGCGGCGCTTCATGCGCAGGCTTGGTGCCGAGCGCGAGCCCGGCGTTGTTGATCAGGACGTCGACCTGGCGCCACGATTGCGGCAGCAGCGCCAGCGCATCGGCGATCGATGCCGGGTCGGTGACGTCGAGCTCGATCGGCAGGGCGGCTTCTCCCAGTTCGGCGGCCAGCGCTTTGAGCCGGTCGGTGCGTCGCGCGCTGATCACAACCTGATGGCCGTTTTTAACGAAGATTCGCGCCATTTCGGCGCCGAAGCCGGAGGAGGCGCCAGTGATAAATACGATCATGATGAGTGTCCTGAAGGGAGGTGAGCTGCTTCGATTGTAGCCGAACTGGCTATATAAGCTTGAATCCCCCTTGTTTGCGTTGCCATTCCTTGCCCTAATCAACGACTTAACTTACAATTTGGCCTCCATTTCGTCTCACATGACTGGCGAAAAACCGCGGCATCCCGTGCCGGTCGGTGAAAGGTGGGCATCCACCGGGGAATGTGAGATTTCATTAGCCGTTCGCCTGGGCAGCCCGCGATGGAAGCGCGCGACGAGGCTGCCTGCCGTTTTCCGGCCCCTCATTCGATCCAAAATCAGCCAGGTGCCACGCACCGTTATCGATTGGAGTTTCTCATGTTTGCTAAAGATCACACGCTCGCCAATGTCGACCCGGATTTGTGGGACGCTATCCAGAAGGAAAACACCCGCCAGCAGGATCACATCGAGCTGATCGCGTCGGAGAACTACACCTCGCCAGCCGTGATGCAGGCGCAGGGTTCGCAGTTGACCAACAAGTATGCTGAAGGTTATCCAGGCAAGCGCTACTACGGCGGTTGCGAGTACGTCGACGTCGTCGAGCAACTGGCGATCGACCGCGTCAAGCAGCTGTTCGGCGCGGATGCGGCCAACGTGCAGCCGAACTCCGGTTCGCAGGCCAACCAGGGCGTGTTCTTCGCGATGCTCAAGCCAGGCGACACCATCATGGGCATGTCGCTGGCTGAAGGCGGCCACCTGACCCACGGCATGGCGCTGAACATGTCGGGCAAGTGGTTCAACGTGGTTTCCTACGGCCTGACCGAAAAAGAAGACATCGATTACGACGCCATGGAGCGCCTGGCGCACGAGCACAAGCCGAAGATGATCATCGCGGGGGCATCGGCATTCTCGCTGAAGATCGATTTCGAGCGCTTCGCCAAGGTCGCCAAGGCTGTCGGCGCGTACTTCATGGTCGACATGGCGCACTATGCCGGCCTGATCGCGGCCGGCCTGTATCCGAACCCGGTCCCTCACGCCGACTTCGTCACGTCGACCACGCACAAGTCGCTGCGCGGCCCGCGCGGCGGCATCATCCTGATGAAGGCGGAGCATGAGAAGGCGATCAACTCGGCCATCTTCCCAGGCATCCAGGGCGGTCCGCTGATGCACGTCATCGCCGGCAAGGCAGTGGCGTTCAAGGAAGCGCTGACGCCTGAATTCGTCGCGTACCAGAAGCAGGTCGTGAAGAACGCCGACGCACTGGCCAAGGCGCTGATCGCGCGTGGCCTGCGCATCGTATCGGGCGGCACCGAGTCGCACGTGATGCTGGTCGACCTGCGCGCCAAGGGCCTGACCGGCAAGGAAGCCGAGGCCCTGCTCGGCGCCGCGCACATGACCTGCAACAAGAACGGCATCCCGAACGATCCGCAGAAGCCGTTCGTCACCTCGGGCATCCGCCTGGGCAGCCCGGCGTTCACCACGCGCGGCTTCAACGAAGAAGATGCGACCACCGTCGGCAACCTGATCGCCGACATCCTCGACAGCCCGAACGATGCCGACGTCACTGAACGGGTCAAGAAGGAAGTCAAGAAGCTGACCGACAAGTACCCGGTCTACGCTGCGTAATAGTTGTAATTGCCGGGCCTGCGATTTTCGAAGGCCCGGCCCCAATTGAGTAGTCCACGGCGGCCCACATGAAATGTCCGTTCTGTCAGCATGAAGACACCCAGGTCCTCGATACGCGCGTATCGGAGGAGGGCGACGCCATCCGCCGGCGCCGTAAATGCGGAAAATGCGATAAACGATTTACCACGTATGAGCGGATCGAGCTGTCGATGCCGATCATCGTCAAGAAGAACGGCAGCCGCACCGAGTTCTCGTCGGCCAAGCTGCGCGGCAGCCTGATGCTCGCCTTGCGCAAGCGGCCGGTGTCGGCCGAAGCCATCGACACCGCCGTCGCCACCATCGAAGAGAAGCTCCTGACCAGCGGCCGCCGCGAAGTCGACAGCGTCTACGTCGGCGAACTGGTGATGCAGGAGCTTAAGCGCCTCGACAAGATCGCCTACATCCGCTTCGCATCGGTCTACAAGAACTTCGAAGACCTGGCCGAGTTCCAGGACGCCATCGCCGAAGTCGGCCACGAGCGCAAGCCGCGCAAGTAGTTCCCCCCACACAGTTGAGGTAACTCAGGCGTGGCATTGCCCCGCCTGATAACTTGGGCCTTCATCGATATGGAGGTGCCGGGTGCGTCTACGTTCCGTCAGCGGCTTTACGCTCATCGAAGTGCTGGTGGCCGCGTTCGTGCTCGCCGTAGGCGTGATGGGCGCGCTGGCCGCGCAGACGGTCGCGCTGCGCACGCGCCAGGAGTCCGCGCTGATGTCCCGCGGCGTTCAGCTGGCTTCCGCGTTCGCCGACCGCATGCGCGCAAATACGGCGCAAATGCGCGTGCCAGACGACGCCAATCCCTATCTCCAGATCCGCTACACCGCCGCCAGTGACGGTGCGCCAGGCCCGCCGGCGCAGCCGTGCCACTCTGGCGCGGCATGCGACAGCGCCGCGATGGCGTCCTTCGACATTTATGAACTTCAGCGCGAGCTGCACTCTTCGTTTCCTGCGGCACGCGTCTCCGTGTGCCGCGACGCGGTGATGTGGAGCCAGGCAGACGGCAGCCTGTCATGGGACTGCAGCGGCGCGGCGTCCGATCCCGTCGTCATCAAGCTTGGCTGGCGCCTTCGGCCTTCCCGCGATGGCGTGACAGCGACGATAGCGCCGATCGTCGCCATCGTCGTATCCGGGGATCCCGCATGACGCCGGTGCGCCAGCTCGGCCTGACGATGGTTGAGCTGATGGTCGCGCTCACGGTCGGCTTGCTGGTGCTGCTCCTGGCGGCAGGGATGCTGATCTCCGCCAACCGCGGCCACGCTGCGCAGGAAGATGCCGCGCGGCTGGACGACAGCGGTCGCTTTGCGCTCGAAACGATCGCGCGCGCGGTGCGGCAGACTGCCTACGTCAACTGGGACCGCGCCGATGCCGGCATCGCATACGATCCCACCGCACCGGCGCGGGTGGTTGGCCTGGACAACCGCTCGCTGGTCAAGACCGCCGATTTCATCTCCGATCCACGGCCCGATGTGGCCAACGGCAGCGACGTGCTGGCATTGCGCTTCGCGGGCGCTGGCCCAGGGCCGGACGGCGATGCCAGCATGACCAGTTGCGCCGGGTTCGGCGTCAGCGAGCTTGAGGAAGGCTGGAGCATTTTTTATGTTGGCCGCAGCGCTACCGGTGACACTGAGCTGCGCTGCAAATATCGCGGCTCCTCCAGTTGGGGTGCCGATGCCATCGTCGGGGGCGTCGATTCGTTCCAGGTGCTGTACGGACTCGATACCGACGTGCCAGCCGACGGTCTCGCCAACCTGTTCATCAACGCCACTGTCGTTGAAGCGCTTGACGATGGCCTGGCGCTCGAAGGCGCCAACGAGGCGGAACTTGAGCTTGACCTGCGCCGCAAGACGCACTGGAAGCGCGTCGCCAGCATCAAGGTCGGCCTGGTGCTGCACGGCGCGAAGCGCGTGCGTTTCAATGCGCAACCGATTGTCTTCGACGTGTTCGGTCCGGTCTACGCCGACGCGCTTGGCGACGACGACCCGGGCACGCGCATCGGCGAGAGCGACATGCCAGGCTCGCTCCGCGAACGTGAACGACGCTTGTTTTCGTCGACGATCATGCTGCGCAATCCGCCCAGGTGAGGGTGCGATGACCTTGTCTCCTCACGCGCGCGCTGGCGGCGCCGCGCTGGTCACGGTACTGTTCGTGCTCATTGCGGTGCTCGTCGTCGCAGTGTCAGCGGCGACGGCGGCGCTGAACGCCGAGAAGTCGGCGCGCAACGAGCGTGACCGTCACATCGCCCTGCAAGCGGCCGAGGCGGCGCTTGCCGACGCCGAACGCGATATCCAGCCGCTCGATCCCGCCACACCGCGCGCGGCCATGTTCGCTGCCGGCAGTGCACTTGGTTTCGTGGATGGCTGCGGAAAACGCGAGGATGATCCCGACCTCGGTTTATGCAGCCGTGTCGAAGCGCCTGGCGTGCCGGCCTGGATCAGCGCCGCGCTGGCTGCCGAAGACGCAAGCGGCGCGGTTGCATACGGCGCCTTCACGGGAGCTGTCATGCCGACCGGAGCGGGCACGCTGCCTGCACGTGCGCCGCGCTACATCATCGAGCTGATGCCGTTTCCCCGCGCGGGGGAGGACGCGAGCCAGCCGGTGACGAATTTCTACCGCATTACCGCGATAGGGTTTGGGTCGCGTCGAACCACCAAAGTGGTCCTGCAGTCGTTCTACCGAAAGAGCGTTCCGCCTGAGGGGGCAGCGCCATGAGGGCGGCGGCACTCGCGGCTGCGGCGATGTTCAGTGCATGCGCAGTTTGGGCTGCGCCTCCGCAGCTGGCCATCCCCGATGGCCAGGTCGGCCTGCCCGGTAGCCGTGTTGCGCCAAACCTGCTGCTTCACTGGTCGTTGACGATTGCTGATGCTGGCGCCGCGTATCGCGACGAGTACAGCGCGGCGACTGAATACGACGGCTACTTCAATCCCCGCTTGTGCTATTCCTATCTCGGCGACCAGGGCGGATACTTTTCGCCGTTGAAGACCGCCGACGCCAAGCGGCAGTGCGGCGGCGACTCATTCAGCGGGAACCTGCTGAACTGGGCGAGCATGTCGCGGCTCGACCTGTTGCGCCTTGCGCTGACGGGCGGCGACCGCGTGATCGACGACCGGGGCCTGACTGTTCTCCAGCGCGCGTGGCTACCCGAAGCCGCTACCAATTTCCGGTCCAGGTCCATTGATTCAGCGAACACGGTAACGCCTTTCGGCGCTGGTGCCCTCTATATTTCTTCGTGCCGAAACCGCATTATGTTCAGCGAGAACCCGGCGGCCAGTTGCGATAAACCTCCGCCCGGAGAATTTAACGCGCGGGTGAAGGTTTGCGACAAGGCTGATAGCGAGTCCCGTCCGCAGCTCTGTTTCGCGTACAAGGGCGGTCGCAAACCGGAGGGCGCGATCCAGGAAAACGCTGACCTGATGCGTATGGGCGCAATGGGCTACCTGACCGATCTCGCAGCCGATGACGAGAACTTCTACGGCGGCGCCTTGCGGGCGCCGCTCAAGTTTGTAGGACATCCAAAAACCGGCCCGCTGCGGCCTGAATGGAATCCGGTCACGGGCATGCTGGAGGAAGACCCGGACAACGCAGGTGGAGCAAAAAGCGGCCTCCTAAATTTCATCAACCTCTCAAGCAGGAGGGGCGCGTATAAAACTTCCGACCCGGGCGCCGAGCTTTTCTACGAAGGCTTGCGCTACCTGCAGGGACGCCAGGCCAGCCCCGGCAGCGGTGAGGTGGTGGAAGACGACGGACTGGCTGTGTGGAGCACGCGCGACGACCCGGTGACGGAAACCTGTCAACGTACGACGGCGGCAGTCGTCGGGCATTCCAGCTTTGTCCGCGACCGCTACGTTCCTGGCAATACGATTGCGTACCTTGGCGACGCCGCCCGCGCGGCAGACGGTTTTCACGGCACGTTCGATGTCATGCAGGCGACGCGCCGGATCGGGGAGCTTGAGGGCGGTGAACTGGCCAACCTCGATACCAGGAAGGACGGACCGGATGGGGCAGGGAGCTACTACCTGGCCGGAGCTGCGTACTGGGCCCATACCAACGCGATACGTCACGATTCCGACGCGCCGATTGATACGTTGGCGCTCGAGTTGGATGCGTCTCCGAAGCCGCTCAGTAGTGCTTTGTACCTGACTGCCAAATATGGCGCTTTCCTCGACCGGAACCGCGACAAGAATCCATTCGTTACAACGACCGGCGAGGCCACCGACAGCGAATGGAGTTTCGACGGACGCACGCCTGCCGGTTATTTTTCCGGCGCGGATCCGCATCAGATCGGACACGCCGTACGGGAGATGTTCGCGGCGGCGCGGTATCCGCGCGGCGAAGTGATGGGAAAGGCTGCCGGCGGCGGCAACTACCTGATACAGGCCAGCCACGACCGCCAGCAGTCGACCGGCACATTACGGCGTTACGACATCAGTCGTACCCGGGACGGAAAAATCAGCGCGGACGGCGCACCGGCCTGGGACGCCGCGAAACTAACACCAGCGCCGGAATCCAGAAAAATCTATACGTCGGTGCGCGACAGCGAAGGTGGCAGCAAGACCATCGACTTTGCCGCGTCCCGCCTGCCTGCGCTGGATGAGGGATTAGTGAACTTCCTGCGCGGCGACCGTTCGCGTGAAACGGGGCAGGCAGGAGGCAACTTGCGTCGCCGAGCCAGCGTACTGGGAGATATCGTCCATAGCGCTCCAGTGATCGTCGGCTCGCCCTCGGCGTCGGTAATGGGCGCCGGATATGCCCAGTTTCATGCAAGCGTCAGCAAGCGCCGCAGCGCGGTGTACGTTGGAGCAAACGACGGCATGCTCCACGCATTCGACACGGCCACGGGTGTCGAGCTGTTCGCTTACGTGCCAAACGCACTCCACACGCACTTGTACAAACTGGGCCAGCCCGGCTACATGCATCGTCCATACGTCGACGCCAGTCCCGGCGTCGGCGAGGCTCTGGCCGGCGGCAAATGGCGCACCGTTCTTGCGTCCGGAATGGGCATGGGCGCTCGCGGGGTGTTTGCACTCGATGTCACCGATCCTTCCAACTTCGGCACGGGACTTGGCGCCCTCTGGGAATTCACCGAGAAGGACGACGCCGCCATCGGCCATATCCGCAGCGCGCCGCTGATCGCCAAGCTGCGGATCGGGATGAAGGACCTTGTGCCCGAATACCGCTATTTCGTGGCCGTCGCCAGTGGACTTAACAACTACGACCAAGACGATGGGGATAACGCGGCACGCGGTGCGTTATTCCTGCTGGCCCTCGACAAGCCCGCGAACGAGCCTTGGAAGCATGGATTCAACTACTACAAACTGGTGACGCCTTTATCTGAGCCGAAGATTGCGAACGCGCTCGCTCCACCTGCGTTTGCACTCGCCCCGGATGGAAGCGTCCGTTTTGCCTACGCGGGCGATTTGCAGGGCAACCTGTGGCGCTTCGACTTCACCGGCAAGCCGCCGTGGTCCAAGGCAGTCGGTCCCGGCAAGGAAGGGGAGCCGCTGTTCGTCGCGCGCGATGACTCGGGCAACCGCCAGCCAATCAATCACGCGCCACGGGTGGTGTTTGCGCCAGGCGCTGGCTACCTCGTGCTGGTGGCTACAGGTCGGCTATTGGAGAACGCGGATCTCGACCCTTCCGGCTACGCGATGCAGTCGTTTTACGCGATCCGCGATAGCGCGGCAAAGCCGCCAGTGCTCGTAGCCGGGCGGCGCGAACTCGCATCGCGCTCAGCGTCCGGAAGCGGCCCATATGTGATCAACGGAGACGCAGTGCGTTTCGAAGGCAGCCGCGCGCGCAAAGGGTGGTATCTCGATTTTCCCAACTGGCGCGCTGAAGGCGAACGTACAGCGGGAACGGCGTTCCTGGCGTCCGGAGCCCTGATCTTCGACACGCTGGCGCCGGGAGCCAGCGTATGCGCCTCCATGGTGACGCGGACTTACGCCGTCGATGCCTTGACGGGCCTTGCATATACGAGCGGCGGCGTTTCGGAAGCCGGGCAGGTGACAGGCGAGGTCGTGGAGCAAGCGGCGTTGTTGTCGCCCCCGCTGCTGTTCGATATGGGCATGGTTGCCGGGCAGCGCAGTGCGACCGGCGCGACGGTTGCGACCCACACCGTCAACATCGTCAGGCTTCGGGGCGAGGGCAAGCCGCCGCTGTCGCAGAAGGTAACCGTCAAGACGCCGGCCGGTCGCCTCAGCTGGCGCGAGGTCGCCAACTGGCAGGAGCTGCACGAGGCGGCAAAGAAATAGGAGCCGATTTGACGTCCTCCCCGACCTGAACGTCGGGGATTCCTACAGCTAGCGTCGCACGTCCGCGACGGAGAATGTTTAGCGCAGCATTGAGATCACGATCATGTACCGCTCCGCAATCACAGCAACGCCATTCTTTCGCATGTTCAGTGAACATGCTTCCAAGGTCTGCGATACCTTTCGGCCGCGAATCCGGAACAGCGCCGCAATCCGAGCAGATCTGGGTGGTAAAGCTCTCGTTCACTTCTTCAAACCAGGCGCCATGCTTAACAGCCTTGTACGCCAGTTGTATGCGGAAGGACGACCAGCTGACATCGTAGACGGACTTCGCCATGCCGGTCTTGGCGAGCGCGGAAGCATTGATATTACCGACCACAATGTAGTCGAACGCGCCGACGACGGCGCTGGTGCAGGTGTGCAGGTAATGGTGACGACGATTGGCAATCTTTGCGTGGATCGCCGCGATCCGCTTCTTCTTGCGCGCGCGCTGGGCCATCGCCAGCTTCGCCTCGCTGGCACGGTAGATGTGCGGCGCCGCGATGCGGCTGCCGTCGCTCAGTGTCGCGAGGTCTTTCAGGCCAAGATCGATTCCCTCAGCGCGCACCGGCAAGCGGGCGGGAGCCGCCTGCACTTCAAGGACGATATTGAGGAACCAGTTGCCGCGCCGGTCGCGCGAGAAGTTGGTCCCATCGGTGATTTTGCCCTCGGGCAGCGCGCGCGAATGGAATACGCGGAAGGTATTGCCGGCGAAGCGGAAGGCATTGCCTTCGCGTTTCAGTTCACGCCCTTTCAACGGCACCCAGCCCATCGACTTCCTGCCGCGATAGCGAAGGTAGGGCCGATGCGACCCGGAGCGCGACTTCGCGTACTGCTGGCACACGTCGTTGACCGTACCCGAGTGAAGGCCAAGCTCCTTGCTGCACCCCGTGGTGAGCTTGATCAGGTCAAACCCGGTATGCCAGCGGCGACCGAAACGCAGCGCATCCCTCTGCCTGTCGTTGCAGTAGTTCCAGACGAAGTTGACTGTCCTGGCCTGCTTGTTCAGCAGGCCGGCCAACGACTTGACGCGGTAACGGTAAACCAGCTTCATCCAGGTTCGACAGCAATTGTCGACCATGGTTCCACACTTACAACCACGGCATCGACTGCTGCGGCATGTCTTTTTACGGGGCCCGAATTGCTGCGCAATTCGCAGTCGGATCCTTTCACTCCTCGTCCTGAAGGACGAGGTTTCTCGGAGCAAATCTGATGAAACGCACCGCTGGTTTTTCGCTGGTCGAGATCATGATCGTGCTGGCGATCGTCGGCATCCTCGCGTCGGTGGCCTACCCCGGTTACGCCAGCTACATCGCCCGGTCGCGGCGGATCGAAGGGCAGATGGCCTTGCTCGACATCCTGCAGCAGCAGGAGCGCTTTTACTCGCTCCACAACACCTACGTCGAGTTCTCCGCCGATTCGACCGATCCGGACGCGCAGCGCTTCAAATGGTGGTCGGGTGGCGAGGCGACCGGCAGCGCTTACGAGCTGCGCGGCGAAGCTTGTCCGGACCGCGACATCAGCGAATGCATCGAGGTCAGGGCGGTGCCGGGAACACCAAGGGTCGACGCGAAGTTCAGGGACGGTGCGTGCGGCACGCTTACCATGAACAGTATCGGCCAGCGCGGGCCGTCGGGCGGGGCGGGGCGATGCTGGCCATAAGGCGTGCGCGCGCCTTCTCGCTGGTGGAGCTGCTGGCCGTGATCGCGGTGGCGGCGGTGCTGCTCGGGATCGCAGTGAGCGACCTCGGCGCGATGATCCGCCATCAGCAGTTGAAGGCTGCGCTATCCGATCTGTTCGGCGCGATCGACCTGACGCGGTCGCAAGCCATCACAAGAGGCATGCGCGTTTATTTGGCGCCTTCCGATGGCGGCTGGACCAGTGGATGGACGGTTTTCATCGACAATGATGGCGATGGCATAGCGGGCGATGGCGATGAACTGATCGCCACCCACGGGCCGGTCGCGGAGGGCATTGTTATCACGACGGGTTTCACGAGTCCCCGGACGCCGGACTACATTGCCTATAATGGCGGTGGGCGCAGCTGTAGCCATGCCAGCAGCATGGCGGCGCGCTGGGGTACGCTGTCGCTGACGCTGGATGGGCAGACGCGGCGTATTAAAATCAACATGCTTGGCCGCGCGCGCGCGTGCGATCCGGCGCGCGATGGCGAAAGCTGCTCCGGGCCCGAGACACCGTAACCAAACTTGAGAACTGTGCGAATAGTGAACGATAACGACAGCATGGCGCTTGCGCTCGAACTGGCCGCCAAAGGCATGTACACCACCACGCCGAACCCGCGCGTGGGCTGCGTGATCGTCCGTGACGGCGAAGTGATCGGCTCGGGCTACACCCAGCCGGCGGGGCAGGCGCACGCGGAGATCATGGCGATGCGCGACGCGCAGGAGCGCGGCCACGACGTGCGCGGCGCCACCGCCTTCGTGACGCTGGAACCGTGCAACCATCACGGCCGCACGCCGCCTTGCTCCGATGCGCTGGTGCGCGCGGGCCTCGGGCGCGTGGTCGCCGCCATCACCGACCCGAATCCGCTGGTGGCCGGGGAGGGCATGGCCAAGCTGGCTGCTGCTGGAATCGCTGTCAGTTCGGGTGTTTTGGCCGAGCAGGCATACGAGATGAACATCGGCTTCTTCTCGCGCATGCAGCGCAAGCGGCCCTGGGTGCGGATGAAGGCCGCGGCCAGCCTCGATGGCATGACGGCGCTGCACAGCGGCGAGAGCCAGTGGATCACCGGTCCGGCCGCACGCGATGACGGTCATGCCTGGCGCGCGCGCGCCTGCGCCATCCTCACCGGGATCGGCACCGTCAAGGCGGACGACCCGCAGTTGAACGTACGTTCGGTCGATACGCCGCGCCAGCCGCGCCGTATCGTCATCGACAGCAAGCTCGAAATCAGCCTGGATGCGCGCGTGCTGGCCGGCGGCGGGACATGGATCGTCGCCGCAGTGAGCAACCCCGGAAAGGAAGCGGCGCTGGCGGCTGCGGGCCACGAAGTGATTTTGCTGCCGAATGCCGCCGGCAAGGTCGACCTGCCCGCGCTGATGCTCGAGCTGGGGCGGCGCGAGATCAATGAGCTGCACGTCGAAGCCGGGTCAAAGCTGAACGGCTCGCTGGTGCGCGAAGGCTGCGTGGACGAGCTGCTGCTGTACCTGGCGCCATGCCTGATCGGCGACGCGCAGGGCATGTTCGCGCTGGCGCCGATCGACCGGCTTGATGCGAAAATCGCCCTCAAATTTCACGAGGTTCGGCAGGTTGGCGAAGACTTGCGTATCCTTGCCAGATTCACCCCACAACAGGAATAGAAACAGCATGTTTACTGGAATCGTCGCCGCTGTCGGCAAAATCACCTCCGTAACCCCGCTTGAAGGCGGACAGGATGCGGGCGTTCGACTCGATATCTCTTCCGGCGGCTTGCCGCTGCAGGACGTCGCGCTGGGCGATTCGATCGCTATCAACGGCGCTTGCATGACGGTGGTATCGAAGACCGATCAGGCGTTCAGCGTCGACGTGTCGCGTGAAAGCCTGAACTGCACCGCTGGCCTCGACGCGGCGGGCGAAGTAAATCTCGAAAAGGCGCTGACGCTGGCCGAGCGCCTGGGCGGCCATCTGGTGTCCGGGCATGTGGATGGGCTGGGGCGTGTTCACCGCTTCGAGCCGGTGGGAGAATCGTGGGAGCTGGTGATCGATGCCCCGCAGGACCTGGCGCGCTTCCTGGCGTTTAAAGGATCGGTGGTGGTGAACGGCGTGTCGCTGACCGTGAACCGCGTTGAGGATGTCGATACGGATGCGGGCACGGTGTGCCGGTTCTCGATCAACCTGATTCCGCATACGATTTCGGTGACCACGCTCAAGCACCTGCGGGCGGGCAGCCAGGTCAATCTGGAGATCGACCTGATCGCGCGCTATGTGGAGCGGATGCTGTCGTTGAAGGCATGAGCAAACGCCGGCTTAACGCTTAGGTGGCACGGGTTCCCGCGTTCGCGGGAACGGCGTCGTCTATTTTTCGGGGTAGAGCACAACCTGCACGTAGTTGTTCATGTCGAAGTAGCGCTTCGCGGCATCCCGCACCTGCGCGGGCGTGATCGCAGCGACCTGTTTCTCATACGTCAGGATCAACCCAGGATCGGTCTCGTGCAGCAGCGATGTCTGCAGGTGATTGATCCAGTACCCATTTTCGCGCAGCGATTTCTGGTGGCTCTGGATCCAGTTCTGCTTGACCTTGTTCAGGTCCGCGACGTCCGGTCCTTTTTCCTTGATATGTTCCATCTCCGCGAAGGTCGCGGCCAGCACCTTGTCGACGTTGGCCGGCCCGGTCGGCAGCGAGAGCGCAATCGCGTAGTTCTCGTACGGGATCTTGCTGAGGCTTCCGTTCATGCCGCCGCCGTAGATCAGCGCCAGTTTCTCGCGCAGGATGTCGGTGATCCGGATGTTCATCACTTCGAGCAGCGCGTGGAAACGCATCTGCTCTTCCTCTGAAAAGAGCGCCTTGCCGGTAAAGTTGATCGAGACGTTGCTCTTGGCTTCAGATCCGCTGCGCACTTCCTTCTTCACGACGCCGCCGACCGGACGCACGCCGGTGTCCCTGGCTTCGACCGTAAGGTCCGGCGTCGGCAGGTTCGCCAGGTAGGTCGCCAGCAGCGGCTTGATTCGTTCCGTGTCGAAGCTTCCGACCAAAATGAAGGTCAGGCCCCTGGCACTGCCGAAGCGCGCCTTGTAGATGCCGATCGCGCGGTCCAGGCTGACTTTCGCGAAGTCTTCCGGGCGCGCCGTGCGCGCCACGCGCGGGTGATTGTTGTACAAGGTGGTGATGATCTCGTCGCGGAACACGATTTCAGGCTGCGTCATCGCGTTGCGCGCGGCGTCGACCTGCCGCGCGATGAACGACTTGTACAGGTCCGAGTCGCGCCGCACGCCATTGAACTGCAGGTGCACCAGCTGCAGCATGGTCTCGATGTCGCTGCTGCCGGCGCTGCCGCTGACGATATCGGTATTGCTGCCAAGGCCCGCGCGCACGGTGGCGGATTTGCCGGCCAATACCTTTTGCAGGTCAAGCGGCGAGTAGTCCTTCAGGCCCATGCTGGCGATGATCGAGCTGGCATAGCGCGAGGTGTAGGCGTCGGCTTCGTCGAACAGCATCTGGCCGCCGAAGCGCACCGCGCTCATCAGCACCTGGTCGTTGCGGAAGTCGGTCGGCTTGAGGATCACCTTGACGCCGTTCGACAGCGTCAGGCGGGTCAGTCCGAGGGCGGCATCGGGCGCTTCGCTGACGATGCTGCCGGGTGCCGGCGGCTGGTCCATCAGGTCGGCCGCAACGGCCTTGTCGTCACGTGCGACGACGGCGGTTTTCTCGGCCTTCGACACCGATTCGAGCAGTTGCGCGCTGGTCGGCACCGGCGTATCGCTGTCGGTATTCCCCATGTAGACCACCAGCTTGGCCGAGCTGTCAGGGATCGTCTCGCGCGTGTACTTGTTGATCTCGTCCAGCGTTATGCCGGGGACCATCTCCTGCACATAGCGATATTCGTTTTCAATGCCCGGAATGCTCTCCTGTTCGAGGAAGTTGCGCATGTACTCGCCGACATAGCTGGCCGAGTCGGTTTTGTCGCGCTCGTTGTAGGCGCGTTCGTAGAAACGCATCAGGTTCTTCTTGGCGCGTTCGAACTCGCCCGCGCTGAAGCCGAACTGGCGCGCGCGTTCATTTTCCTGCACCAGCGCGTCGATCGCCGGCGTGGCGCCGCCATTGCCCAGTGCGGCAAACGCCGTGTATGATTTGTAGCGCGCCGTGAGGCGGCTGATATTGCTGCTGCCGCCGATGAAGGGCGGGGCCGCTTGCTGCGACAGTTCCTGCATTCGCTGGCTCAGCATGCCGGTGAACAGGCCTTCGACCAGTTTTTCGCGGTAGTCGCCAAAGGTCGGTTGCTCGATGGATTCCTGCACCGGATAGCGGATCAGCAGCGAATCGCTGCTCGCTTCCTTGTCGGTGATGACGAGCGCTTCGGTCTCCGAGCGCGCCGGGATGGTCGCGTACTCGCGCGGGCGCGGATTGGCCGGATTTTTCAGCGCGCCGAAATGGCGCTTGACCAGCCGTTCGGCTTCGCGCGGGTCGATGTCGCCCACCGCGACGACGGCCATCAGGTCGGGCCGGTACCAGTCGCGGTAGAAGCGTTTGAGCGCCTCGTATTTGAAGTTTTTCAGCACCGCTTCGGTGCCGACCGGCAGCCGGTCCGCATAGCGCGAGCCGTTGAACATCTTCGGCAGCAGGATCTTGTTCATGCGGTCGCTGGCGCCTTTGCCGAGCCGGAGTTCTTCCAGCACGATGCCGCGTTCCTTGTCGATGTCGGCGTGGTTGAAGGTCAGGCCGCTGGCCCAGTCCTTCAGCACCAGGAAGCCTTTGTTGACGTTGGCCTTGCGGTTGGTCGGAATCGGCAGGATGTAGACGGTTTCGTCGAAGCTGGTGTACGCGTTCAGGTCGGCGCCGAACTTGACGCCGATCGACTGCAGGTACGAAACCAGTTCGTGCTTGCGGAAGTTGGCCGAGCCGTTGAACGCCATGTGCTCGGTGAAGTGCGCGAGGCCTTGCTGGTCTTCGTCTTCCAGGATCGAGCCGGCCTTCACGACCAGCCGCAGTTCGAGCTTCTTTTCGGGCTTGTCGTTCTTCTGGATGTAGTAGGTCAGGCCATTGGCCAGTTTGCCTACCTTGACCTGCGGGCCGACCGGAATGGTGCCGGCCAGGTCGATCGCGGCGTGCGCGGCGATCGAATACACGAACAGGCAAGCGCTGACGCATACTGTCTTGACGAAGTTGGTGGTCATCGGCACATCTTCCTGGCATCGGTCTCGGTGCCGGAATTCTACTCCTTATGCCGCTCCGCAAGCTGTGCCGTAATGCGTGGCCTTACGGCATGGTTTGTTGTTCTTTTGTAACAACTGCGGCGCAAGCGGAAAAAAGCCCTGCGCGGATCGGGGTTTTGGGCAGCCTAATGCCGGTGGGAAGTTGGTAAATCCTTTAAAATAGCGGATTACGCTTTACTTGCCGTCTAAGAGGAATCCTTAATGTCTATCTCCAGCACCCAGGAAATTGTTGCCGAATTGCGCGCAGGCCGCATGGTCATTCTGGTCGACGAGGAAGATCGCGAAAACGAAGGCGACCTGGTGCTCGCGGCCGATTTCGTGACTCCGGAAGCCATCAATTTCATGGTCACGCATGCGCGCGGCCTGGTCTGCCTGACCCTGACCGAAGAACGTTGCCAGCAGCTCGACCTGTCGATGATGACGAGCCGTAACGGCACCTCGTTCGGCACCAACTTCACCGTCTCGATCGAAGCGGCCGAGGGCGTGACGACCGGTATTTCCGCGGCCGACCGCGCCAAGACCATCCAGGTTGCGGTCGCCAAGGGCGCGAAGCCTGACGATATCGTCCAGCCGGGCCACATTTTCCCGCTGAAAGCCCAGAAGGGCGGCGTACTGATGCGCGCCGGCCATACCGAGGCAGGCTGCGACCTGACCGAAATGGCAGGCCTGACGCCGGCGTCGGTGATCTGCGAGATCATGAAGGACGACGGCACCATGGCGCGCCTGCCTGACCTGCTGGAGTTCGCCAAAGACCACAACCTGAAGATCGGCACGATTGCCGACCTGATCCACTACCGCAGCGCGAATGAATGCCTGGTCGAGCGTGTGGCTGAGCGTTCGATGAGCACGACCTTCGGCGACTTCCGCCTGGTCGCCTTCCGCGACAAGCCGAGCGGCAGCGCCCACCTGGCGATGGTGCACGGCGACCTGGCCCCGAACCTGGAGTGCCTGGTGCGCGTGCATCAGCCGGTATCGATCCTCGACCTGCTGGAAACCAAAGCGACCACTCACTCGTGGACGATGGCGTCGGCAATGCAGGCGATCAAGCAATCCGAACGGGGCGTGCTGGTGCTGCTCAACTGCGGCGAGACCGCCGACGCGCTGTTTGCCCAGTTCGCCGCCCTCGACACCACCAACACCCGTCCAAACGCGCGTGCCGCCTCGATGGACCTGCGCACCTACGGTATTGGCGCGCAAATCCTGAAAGACCTGGGCGTCGGCAAGATGCAATTGCTGGCCAGCCCACGCAAAATGCCGTCGATGACAGGTTTCGACCTGGAAGTTACCGGTTACCTCGCCAAACCGGCCGCCTGACGCGGTACTATTCACCACCAACCAAACGATAAAAAAGGGGCCGACCATGACCGTAGGAACTTATGAAAGCAATCTGACTGGCGCCGGCCTGCGCATTGGCATCGTCCAGGCACGCTTTAACGCCGACGTGGGCCACGGCCTGCTGTCGTCCTGCCTGGCAGAGCTGAAACACCTCGGCATCGCCGACGAAGACGTGCTGCACGTCACCGTGCCGGGCGCGCTGGAAATTCCGCTGGCGCTGCAGAAGATGGCGGAAACCCAGCAGTTCGACGCGCTGGTCGCGCTGGGCGCGGTGATTCGTGGCGAAACCTACCACTTCGAACTGGTGTCGAACGAATCGGGCGCCGGTATCACCCGTATCTCGCTGGACTACGGCATGCCGATCGCTAACGCGGTGCTGACCACCGAGAACGACGAGCAAGCTGAAGCGCGCATGGCAGAGAAGGGCGCCGAAGCGGCGCGCGTGGCCGTTGAAATGGCCAACCTGCTGCTGGCGCTGGAAGACCTGCAAGCCGACGAAGACTAAGAAGAACAGAAATAAGAACGGGTAAGAAACCATGACTGACAAATCGATTCACGCCAATCCCAGCAAGAACCGCACGCCGCGCCACCGGGCGCGCGAGTTCGCCTTGCAGGGCCTGTACCAGTGGCTGCTGAACAATGAGCCGGCGGCCACGGTCGTCAACAACATCCGCGCCGCGCATGGCTTCGAAAAGGCCGATGCCGACTACTTCGCGGCCCTGCTGTATGGCGCGATCCAGGATTCGGTCGCGCTGCGCGACACGTTTGCGCCGCTGATCGACCGCGGCGTGGCCGAGTTGTCGCCGATCGAGCACGGTGTGCTGCTGATCGGCGCGTACGAACTGAAGAACAACCTGGATATTCCTTACCGCGTCGTCATCAACGAAGCGGTCGAGCTGACCAAGTCGTTCGGCGGTATCGACGGCCACAAGTATGTCAATGGCGTGCTGGACAAGCTGGCGCCGGTGCTGCGCGCCGATGAGGTGGCTGCTACCCGCCGTTAAGCTGCGTCAGCGTTCATGAGAAAGCCACCGTGCGTTGCACCGGTGGCTTTTTTAATATTTCGTTGCCGCGAACGCGGGAACGACGTGCCAAGGAAAAAGGCCACCGCAACCGCCGGTGGCCTTTCTGTTGAGATCGGGCTGATTACAGGCCGGCGATCTGCTCGCTTGCGACGTCTGTCACGACCGGGGCTTCAACCTTCGGCGCTGGCGCCGCAGGAGCGGCCGCTGGCGCTGCTTTGTCGGCCACCATGGTCGCCGCGGCAGGACGAGTGAAGATCGGCACATCCTTGCCGCGCGCAACCTGCTTCAGGCGCTGGTATTCAGCCAGCACGCGCGAACCGTAGCCGGAATCGGTCTCGAAGGCCGCTGCGCCTACGTAGCTCTTCAGGCCGGCTTCCACCGATCCGCCGCGCTGGACGTATTCCTTCAGGATCTGCGAACCGACGCGGATGTTGGCTACCGGGTTCAGAGCAGCCCGGGTGCCGCCCATTTCCTGGAACTTTTCCTTGTGGACCTTGGACATCACCTGCATCAAGCCTTGCGCGCCAACCGGGCTTTCGGCAAACGGATTGAAGCGCGATTCGATCGCCATCACCGCGAGGATCAGCAGCGGGTCGAGCTTGATTTCGCTGGCCGTCAGGTAGGCCGTCGAGACCAGCATGTTGGCCGCGTCGCCTGCCACGCGATAACGCTTGGACAGCCACGAGGTCACGAATTCCTGCTGCTTCCTGCTACCGAGCATCGCCTTTTCCTGGGCTGTCAGCGGCGCTGCTTCCACTTCGACAGGGTGGGCGGGCGCTTCCATCAACGCCGTCAGTGCCGGCGCTTCGATTTTTGCAACCGGCATTGGCTCCGGTGCGACGAACTGGTAGAACTGCTTGGCCAGGTCTGGATTGCCGTAGAGCAGAGCGATTACCGCTACTGCAGAGAGGCCGAACACGGTCAGAGTATGTTGGGCGGTAGTCATTACACCACGGGCGGCCTTGGTCACGGAAACCCACGTGATTGGCTGGATGGCCATGGTTTGGGCGAGCTTTGCTGTCGCCCCGTTGAAACGATTTGTCATCGAATTCCCCTTTGTCGCGGAAAAAGTGATCCCGTCGCTGCCTTCTAAGGGCAACGGGCTAACTAATGCCGTGCATCAGAAATATCGTCTATCGTCCCGTTCGCGGGTGCCGCGATCCGGTCGATTTACGCCGTCATTGCTTGCTTCAGCTGGTGGTTCCCTTTGGTATTTGACCAGTGGCTAAACAACTTTTTTCGGGGGAGTAGGCAGACGCCTGTCGGAAACACTCCTTAAAATGTCATTGGGGCCCCGACCCCGTGGATGTATGAGAACGGCTAGAATCATGTCCTTGGACGTGCCATCTCATCAATTTAGAGCAAATTGTATGGGCTGCCTTATATCAAGTCAATACTAACACGATTGCGCGTTATTACTTTTAGGTATAGCTTTTCGTGCTGCGTCGCAACAAAGTCCTGTGAAATCAATCACTTGGACTAGCTATTTGAACAACTCTGTCGCCATCAAAAAAAGAAGCGAAAACCGATGAAATATTCTGATTTGCGAGATTTTATTTCTCAGCTGCAACAAATGGGTGAGCTCAAGCGGGTCACGGCGCCGGTGTCGCCGTATCTTGAAATGACCGAAATTTGCGACCGCACACTGCGTGCCGAGGGGCCGGCGCTGTTGTTCGAGAACCCGACCGGGCACCAGATCCCGGTGCTGGGCAACCTGTTCGGCACCCCGCGCCGGGTAGCGCTGGGCATGGGCGCGGACGACATCTCCGAGCTGCGCAAGATTGGCCACGTGCTGGCGCGCCTGAAGGAGCCGGAGCCGCCGAAGGGCTTCAAGGACCTGATGGGCATGGGCTCGCTGGTCAAGGCGGTGTGGGATATGTCGCCTAAAGAGCTGCGCGGCGCGCCGTGCCAGGAGATCGTGTGGGAGGGCGCCGACGTCGACCTGTCGCGCCTCCCGATCCAGCATTGCTGGCCGGGCGACATCGCGCCGCTTATTACATGGGGACTGGTCGTCACCAAGGGGCCGCACAAGAAACGCCAGAACCTGGGCATCTACCGCCAGCAGGTGATCGGGCCGAACAAGGTGATCATGCGCTGGCTGGCGCAGCGCGGCGGGGCGCTCGATTTCCGCGAGCACGCGATAGCGACCAGGGGGCAGCCGTATCCGGTGGCGGTGGTGCTGGGTTGCGACCCGGCCACCATCCTCGGCGCTGTGACGCCGGTACCGGACAGCCTGTCCGAGTACCAGTTCGCCGGCCTGCTGCGCGGCAGCCGCACCGAACTGACCAAGGCGATCGGCAGCGAGCTGCGCGTGCCGGCCTACGCCGAGATCGTGCTGGAAGGGCATATCTACCCGGACGAACACCATCCGAGCGGCTACGAGCACGCGCTGGAAGGCCCGTTCGGCGACCACACCGGCTATTACAATGAGCAGGACAGCTTCCCGGTGTTCACCATCGACCGCATCACGATGCGGCGCAACCCGATCTATCACTCCACATATACAGGCAAGCCGCCCGACGAGCCGGCGGTGCTGGGTGTCGCGTTGAATGAAGTGTTCATCCCGCTGCTGCAAAAGCAGTTCAGCGAGATCACCGACTTCTACCTGCCGCCGGAAGGCTGCAGCTACCGGATGGCCGTGGTGCAGATGAAGAAGCAGTACGCCGGCCATGCCAAGCGCGTGATGTTCGGCGTGTGGAGCTTCCTGCGCCAGTTTATGTATACGAAGTTCATCGTGGTGGTCGACGAGGACGTGAATATCCGCGACTGGAAGGAAGTGATCTGGGCGATCACGACCCGCGTCGACCCGACCCGCGACACGGTGCTGGTCGATAACACGCCGATCGATTACCTCGACTTCGCCTCGCCGGTCAGTGGACTGGGCAGCAAGATGGGCATCGACGCGACCAACAAGTGGCCAGGCGAGACCAGCCGCGAGTGGGGCACGACGATCGCGATGAGCGATGAGGTCAAGAAGCGGGTCGATGCGATGTGGCAGGAACTGGGTATTTGATGGATGCGGCTCGCAGGTTTCCATAAATCCTGCGGGTCGGTTATAATTGACGCTGGCGGGCCCCTGCGCATTGTGGCACGGCTAACCTGGTCAGGTCCGGAAGGAAGCAGCCACGGCTGTTCACCATAAGTGCCGCAGATCAGGCTCGCCTCTTTCGTTTTTTCCTTCGCTCCGGTTCCGGACGCGCGCAATTCAAGATCCCGGCATTACAGTCGCTGCACCGTCGTCTTCGCCATTGGCGAAACCGACTTCCCGTGAATACGGGAATGACGGGCAAAATCGCCCATTATCGGTCTGATACAATACCGTTTTACGCTACCCGCTCGTATTGTCCGCCGGGCGCGCCACCTACGGTAAAATCCCAGCATGTCCTATCAAGTCCTCGCCCGCAAATACCGTCCCAAGAACTTCGAAACGCTCGTCGGCCAGGAGCACGTGGTGCGCGCATTGACGCACGCGCTGCAAACCGGCCGCCTGCACCATGCGTACCTGTTCACCGGCACGCGCGGGGTCGGCAAGACGACGCTGTCGCGCATCCTCGCCAAGTCGCTCAACTGCATCGGCCCTGACGGCAACGGCGGCGTGACCGCCCAGCCTTGCGGCGTGTGCGATGCCTGCGTCGCGATCGATAGCGGCCGCTTTGTCGACTACATCGAAATGGACGCGGCATCGAACCGCGGCGTCGACGAGATGGCGCAGCTGCTCGAGCAGGCCGTGTACGCGCCATCGAACGCGCGCTACAAGGTCTACACGATCGATGAGGTGCACATGCTGACCAACCACGCCTTCAACTCGATGTTGAAGACGCTGGAAGAGCCGCCTGCGCACGTCAAGTTCATCCTGGCGACGACCGACCCGCAAAAGATTCCCGTGACCGTGCTGTCGCGCTGCCTCCAGTTCAACCTGAAGCAGATGCCGCCGGGGCACATCATCGGCCACCTCGAGAACATTCTTGGCCAGGAAGGCATCACCTTCGAGCAACCGGCGCTGCGCTTGCTGGCGCAAGGCGCGCACGGCTCGATGCGCGACGCGCTGTCGCTGACCGACCAGGCCATCGCGTACGCGGCCGGCCAGGTCACGCTTGAAGCGGTGCAGGGCATGCTCGGCGCGCTCGACCAGTCCTACCTGATCCGCCTGCTCGATGCGCTGCTCAAGCAGGACGGCGCCGACCTGATGGCGGTGGCCGACGAAATGGCCAGCCGCAGCCTGTCGTACAACGGCGCGCTGCAGGACCTGGGCACGCTGCTGCACCGTATCGCACTGGCGCAAAGCGTGCCGTCGGCGGTGCCGTCGGACCTGCCGGAGCTGGCCGATATCCAGCGCCTGGCCACCCAGTTCGATCCGCAGGAAGTACAGCTGTATTACCAGATCGCCGTCCACGGCCGCAATGAAATCGGCCTCGCGCCGGACGAATACGCGGGCTTCACCATGACACTGCTGCGCATGCTGGCTTTCCGTCCCGGTAACGGCGGCGCGGAAGGCGTCGCAGCGGGCGCGCCCGCAGCGGCGCGGCCTGCCGCGCCAGCGCCACGCGCAGCGGCGCCGGCGGCGCGCGCCGAATCGGCCGCCGTGGCAAGCCACGCGGCAGTGGCGCCTGCGCCGGCCCCGCCGCCAGCCCCGCTCCAGCAATCTGCGCCTGCGCCGTCTGCCCCTGCACCGGCAATGAGCTCCGCGCGCGCCGCGCTAAACGCGGCCCTGGAAGCCGCCCGTTCCGGCAGCCGCGGGCAGGGCGGTGGCCAAAAGCGTCCGACCGCGATGTCGATCCAGGCCGACCAGAATGCCTCGCAAGCTGCTGCGCCAGCGCCGGCTCCCGCACCCGCCGTGCAAGCCGCGCCAACGGCGGCGCCGGTCGCCACAGCGCCTCCGCCGTGGGAGCAGCCATCCGCGCCGCCAGCCGCTGCCGTCCAGCTGCAGCCGCAGGCCGTCCAGCAGGCAGACGAGGAACCGGAAGCCGACGACGGCCCGCCATCGTGGGTGATGGAGTTCTCCGATGACACCGCGGTCGCGCAGGAAGCGCAAGCCGTCGCGGCCGCGCCGGTACGCGCGCCAGCCGCGCCGCGCCACGCGTACCTGATCACGCCGCTGCCCGAGATCGACTGGGACGGCAACTGGCCCGGCCTTGCCGCCGGGCTGCCGCTGCGCGGCGTCTCGCAGCAGCTGGCGTTCCAGACCGAACTGATCAGCTGCACGGTCGACGGCAATGTGACGACCTTCAAGCTGCGCGTGCCGATCGATACGCTGCGCGCCAGCGGCAACAGCGACAAGCTGGCAGCCGCGCTGCAGGAGCGTTTTACCAGTACCAAGGTCGCGGTCGACATCGAGATCGGCCACGTCTGGTACACCGCCAGCGCCGAAGCCCTGGCATTCCGCGAGGAGTGCCAGCGCAAGGCCGAGGAAACCGTGGTGAACGACCCCTTCGTCAAGGACCTGATGCGCGAATTCGGCGCGTTCGTGGTCCAGGGATCGATTCGCCCGCCGCCGGCCACAGCGGCTTGAAGCGCGGAATTTTTTTACACTATTTGTCCTACTCTTAGATTTCGGAGAACAGCACCATGATGAAGAACCAGCTCGCAGGCTTGATGAAACAGGCGCAAGCCATGCAGGACAACATGAAAAAGGCGCAGGAACAGCTGGCGCTGGTCGAAGTGGAAGGCCAGTCGGGCGCCGGCCTGGTCAAGGTCGTGATGACCTGCAAGAACGACGTCAAGCGCGTGTCGATCGATCCGTCGCTGCTGGCTGACGACAAGGACATGCTGGAAGACCTGGTGGCCGCCGCCTTCAACGACGCCGTGCGCAAGGCCGAGGCGACCTCCGCTGAAAAGATGAGTGGCATGACCGCCGGCATGAACTTGCCTGCCGGTTTCAAGATGCCGTTCTAAACTTACATGCCCAGTTCGCTAGATTTCCTGACCGAGGCCTTGCGCCGGCTGCCCGGCGTCGGCCCCAAGTCGGCGCAGCGCATGGCATTCCACCTGCTGCAGCACGACCGCGAAGGCGCATCCATGCTGTCGCGTGCGCTGTACCAGGCGGTGGACAATGTGCATCACTGCGCGCTGTGCAATACCTTCGCCGAAACGGCAGTCTGCGACACCTGCCTGGACGAACGGCGCGACAAGACTTTGTTGTGCGTGGTCGAAACGCCTGCCGACCAATTGATGATCGAACAGACCCTGACCTACAAGGGCCTGTATTTCGTGCTGATGGGCCGGCTATCGCCGCTGGACGGCGTCGGCCCCAAGGACATCCATCTGGACAAGCTGGTCGGCCGCGCAGCCGACGGTGTGGTCAGCGAAGTGGTACTGGCGACCAACTTCACCAACGAAGGCGAGGCGACCGCGCATTACATCAGCGAAATGCTGAAGGCGCGCGGACTCAAGGTCAGCCGGCTGGCCCGTGGCGTCCCGGTTGGCGGCGAGCTTGAGTATGTCGATGCCGGCACCATCGCGCGCGCAATGCTCGACCGTCGCAGCACCTGATCCGGCCCGGAGTCGCGCCGCTTCAAGCGGACTCAACTACACCAACCAAACCCGAGCCTCTTGCGCCAGCGCCAGTCCTGAGCGGAACGCCGGTTCAAGTTTGCGTGCGCTCAAGTCAGCGCCGTACTACACTGATATCGTGGATTTTCATTTTGTGAAGCCACAATATGCATATCGCCGACATCACGATGTTCTACGCCGCCCGGGGCGGGGGCGTGAGCACTTATCTGAACGCAAAGGCGCGCTGGCTGCTGCAGCGAACGCGGATACGCCACACCATTCTCAGCCCGAATGTCGCGACGACCGACGGCAAAACGCGTTCCCTGGTCACCATTCCTTCCATCCCATTTCCTGGTATTCATGGCTATCGCATACCCTTGTCGGTGGCGGGAGCCGCGCGCATCCTGCAGGGCCTTGAACCAGACCTGATCGAGGCCGGCGATGCCGGGCACTGCGCCTGGGCGGCATTGCGGGTCAAGCGCCGGTTGAATATCCCGGCCGTCGCCTTCTATCATTCCGACTTGCCGCGCATCATTGGCGCCCGCATGGGCGACAGCGCGGAGCGTGCGGCCCGCAGCTACCTGGCCCACCTGTACCGCCAGTTCGACCTCGTCATGGCCCCGAGCAAGCTGATGGTGCAGCAGCTCGACAACATCGGCGTGCGCGGCGTCTTCCACCAGCCGCTCGGGATCGACATCGACACATTTTCCCCCAAGCGGCGCGCCAATTCCCTGCGCGACCACCTGAATCTCGCGCCGGAAACGCGGCTGCTGGTCTACGCAGGGCGCTTTACCGCCGAGAAAAAACTGCCGATATTGATCGAGGCGGTCAGGCGCCTCGGCCATCCCTACCACCTGCTGCTGATCGGCGGCGGCGTGACATTGCCGCCTCTCGACCGCGTCACATGCCTTCCTTTCAAGCGCAACCAGCAAGACCTGGCGCGCCTGCTCGGCAGCAGCGACGTGCTGGTGCACCCCGGCGACCGCGAGACCTTTGGCCTGATCGTGCTCGAGGCGATGGCGTGCGGCACCCCGGTTGTCGGGACCACTGGCGGCAGCGTAGCGGAGCTGGTGGAAGCCGGGACCGGAATTCTGGTCGAACCAAACAGCGTCGCGCGGCTGTGCGAGGGCATTGACGCCATCTACCGTTGCGATATGGATCAACTTGGCAAGAACGCCTTGCGACACGCGCGCGCGCGGTACGACTGGCACCACATCATGCCGCAAATGCTCCAGCGCTATGCAGGCCTGCTGGCCACGCGTGAACGAGCGGAACTGGAAGCGGAGCGAATCTTTGTTGCAGAATGACCTGAGCGACCCGGGCACCTTGTGCGTTTCAATTCATGACGTGGCGCCGGACACATGGACCGAGTGCGAAGTGTTGCTGCAAGCGGTACGCGCCGTTGCGGACATCCCGCTGACCTGGCTGGTGATTCCGCATTACCACGGCAACGGCGCCCGTTCGCACCAGCTTGAAAGCACGCTGCAACAGATGCTCGAACATGGGCATGAGCTGGCGCTGCACGGCTATACCCATCTCGACGATGCGCCGGCGCGCGCCGGCCCGGTCGGATCGCTGGTCCGCAACGTCTACACCGAACGCGAGGGTGAGTTTGCCGCGCTCGATGAGCAGGAAGCGCGGCGCCGGATCGCGCTCGGGCTCGAATGGTTCCAGGCGCGCGGATGGCCGGTGTCAGGCTTTGTCGCGCCTGCGTGGCTGATGAGCCAGCAGGCGTGGCACGCCGTGCATGCGTTTCCCTTCCTCTACACCACAACCTTCACGCACTTTCACTTGCTCCAGCAAAAGCGCGAGGTGTTCTCGCCAAGCCTGGTCTATACGGCGCGCAACAAGGGGGGCAGGGCGCTGTCGCCCGTCACGGCATCCACCATCGCCTACCTGCTGAAGGATGCGCCGCTGGTGCGCTTTTCACTGCATCCGCGCGACGCGCATTATCCGGCGCTGGTGCGCCACGCCCAGCACCTGATCGCGCGCCTGCTCGAATCGCGCATGCCGCTGACCAAAGCGGCGTTCGCCCAGGCCTACCAGTAGGGACCCCAGCCACCGCCGAAGCGCCAGTGCGGCCGCGCGTAGCCGGCGTAATAATGCGACCGGCCGTAGCGTTCCATGTCGTCCTTCGCGCTCAGCTGAAGAACGCAGCCTCGCCACTGGTCGGAATTGGCGGCAAAGCCCAGTTTGGCGCACGCGGGGCCGTAAATCTGCATCATCCGGTCCATCTCGGCCTGCATGCTGGCGGCGCGCTGTTCGGGCGTCGCGCAGGCGGTTACAAAAAGAGCGGTCAACAACAGCATCAAGTAGCGAAGCATGGCGGTCTCCTTCCACTGGCGCGATGCCTGCGGCATCGTGCTTAAACCTAGCTTAGAACCCTTACATCAACGACCGCTGATGTACATCAGATCGTACTGCGGAACGTCTGTTTGTTCAACACCAAACTTCCCGTTTTGTACTTTCGGTTTTTCTGGCAATATCGCTTCCGGAGACAATAAAAGGATAACCATGAGAAAGCATGGCGTAAAGATCTGGACCGTGCGCGCGGTATTGACGCTGCTCGCACTGCTGGTGTCAGGACTGTTGGGTGCATGGCTGTTCCTGCGCGGAAGCCTCGCCCAGCTTGACGGACGCCGTACCTCAACCGGGCTGTCGGCGGAAGTGACGGTTGTGCGCGACGCGCAAGGCATCCCGACGATCAGCGGCAGCACCCGCGACGACGTTGCGTATGCCACCGGCTTCGTGCATGGACAGGATCGCTTCTTCCAGATGGACCTGCTGCGCCGTGTCGGCGCCGGCGAACTGGCGGAGCTGTTTGGAGCGCGCGCGGTCCCGCTCGACAAATCGCACAGGCTGCACCGCTTCCGTGCCCGGGCCGATGCCACGCTCGCAGCGATGACGCCGGCCGAACGCCGCTTCCTCGAACGCTACGCCGCGGGCGTCAACGACGGCCTCGCAGCACTCGCGTCGAAGCCGTTCGAATACGCGCTGGTCAGCGCGGCGCCGCGGCCGTGGACGCCGGCCGACTCGCTGCTGGTGGTGTGGGCCATGTACTTCGACCTGCAAGGCATGCTGGAGCCGCGCGAACTGGCGCGCGGCTGGATCCGCGACAATACAAGCGCCGCGCAGCTGGCCTTCCTGCTGCCGGAAGCGACGGCGTGGGATGCGCCGATCGACGGCGACAGCGTGCCGGTGGCAGCGTCGCCGTTACCGGAATCCGCCCCTGCTTGGTGGGGCAAGCCGCGCAAGGGCGAACCGACCCGCATCGCCTCGGCGGACTTTGTCGATTCCGTCGGCAGCAATAACTGGGCGCTCGCGGGCAGCCGCAGCAAGGACGGCGCGGCAATCGTCTCGGACGACATGCACCTCGGGATCCAGCTTCCGAACACCTGGTACCGCCTGGCGCTGCGCTTCCCGGCGTCCGACGGCACCATGCGCCGCGTCGCTGGCGTCAGCCTGCCGGGCGCGCCGCCGCTGATTGTCGTCGGCAGCAATGGCAAGGTCGCGTGGGGCTTCACGAACAGTTACGGCGACTACCTTGACCTCGTTGAAATCACGACCGATCCTTCGCGGCCAGGGCAGGTGCAAACCCCGGCCGGGTGGGAGACGCCGGTGCGGCATGAAGAATCGATCCTGGTGAAGGGGGAAGCGGCCGAGAAGTTCGAAGTGCGCACCACGTCGTTCGGACCGGTGCGCGAGGCGGGCGGGCGAAGCTATGCGATCCACTGGATTGCGCATTCCGCGCAGGCGATCAACCTGAACCCGATGAAGTTCGAAACCGTCGACACGCTCGATGCGGCGCTGTCCGCCGCGGCCACGGTGGGCATCCCGGCCCAGAACTTCGTCGCCGGCGACGACCAGGGCAACATCGGCTGGACCATCGTCGGGACGATGGCGCGGCGCGCACAGCCTGGCATCGCTTCGACCTTCCCGCTGACGCTGGAGAATGCCGGGGCAGGGTGGCAGACGGCGCTCGCGCCTGACGCTTACCCGGTGCTGCGCAATCCGCCGGGCGGACAGCTGTCGACGGCCAACAGCCGCCAGCTGCAAGGGGCAGGCGCGCAGGTGATCGGCGATGGCGGCTTCGATATCGGCGCGCGCAACCGGCAGGTGCGCGACCAGCTCGCAGCCCTTGGCGCCGGCGCGGATGTCGCTGGCGTGTACGGCATTGCGATGGATGATCGCGCGGTCTTCATCGCGCCCTGGCGTGAGCGCGCGCTGAACGTACTGGATGCGGCCGCGCTGGATGGGAAGCCGCAGCGCGCGGAGTTCCAGCGTTTGTTGAAGGACAGCTGGAGCGGGCGCGCCAGTATCGATTCGGTCGGTTACAGGCTGGCGCGCCACTTCATGTGGTCGATGCACGATGTGCTGTATGGCGCCGCGAACGGGGAGATGGCTTCGCTCGATGAAAAGGCGGCTGCGGCTGCGGCCAGTTCGCGCTGGCCGGCCGTGGTGGCGCGTTTGCTGGACGAGCAGCCGGCCGGGTGGCTGCCTTCTTCTTATCGCAGCTGGCGAGAGGTACAGCTGGCCGCGATTGATGGCGTGATCGAGGAATTGACCAGGGATGGCAAGCAGCTATCGGCGGCGACCTGGGGTGAGCGGAATACGGCCACGATCGTGCACCCGATCGGGAATGCGGTGCCGTTCCTGAAGCCCTGGCTGTCGGCGCCGCCGGACATGCTGCCAGGGGATGCGAACATGCCGCGCGTGGCGGGGGCGAAGTTCGGGCAGTCGCAGCGGATGACCGTGTCGCCGGGGCGTGAGGAGGAGGGTGTGTTTAATATGCCAGGTGGGCAGAGCGGGCATCCGCTGTCGCCGTTCTTCCTCAGCGGGCACCGGGATTGGGTGGAGGGGAAGGCGACGCCGTTCTTGCCGGGGGCGGCGAAGCATACTTTGGTGTTGGCGCCCTGATTCGGCGGATGCGCCTTGCTAAGGAGTGCCCGCTTACAAGCGGGTACCGTTCCGCAGGCGAATCGCATGCGATTCGAAACCCCTGCTACACCGCTTGCGCGCTTATCCGCCGAATCACTTCGCCGGAGCCGCTATCGCGCACACCTTCTGCAGCATCAGCGCGATCGAATCGTGCGGCGACGGATGCCCCAGATAGAATCCCTGCACCATATCGCAGCCCAATTGCTCGAGCAGCACCAGCTGCTCGTCGGTCTCGACGCCCTCGGCCACCACCGACATCTTCAACCCATGCGCCATCGCGATGATCGCGCGCGTGATCGCCGCGTTCTCCGAATCCTGCGGCAGCCCGCAGATAAAGCTCTTGTCGATCTTCAGCGCCCTCACATCGAAGCGCTTCAGGTAGTTCATCGACGAGTAGCCGGTGCCGAAGTCGTCGATCGACAAATACACGCCGATCGCGCGCAACTGCTCCAATGTGGCCATGGTCGCCCGCGCGTCGTCCATCAAGGTGCCTTCGGTCAGTTCGAGCTCCAGCAACTTCGGATCGAGCCCGGTGTCGTGCAAGGCCGACATCACGATCTGCGCCAGGTTCTCGTCCTTGAACTGCCTGGCCGATAAATTCACCGCCATGCGCACCATTCGCTGGGTCTGGCGCTGCCACCGCTTGGCCTGGTGGCAGGCGGTGCGCAGCACCCATTCGCCAATCGGCACGATCAGGCCCGTCTCTTCGGCGAGCGGGATGAATTCGTTCGGCGAGATGATGCCGCGTTCCGGATGGCGCCATCTCACCAGCGCTTCAACGCCGACGATTTCGGTCGAACGCACGTCGATCTGCGGCTGGTACAGCAAATAGAGTTCGTCGTTCTTGATCGCCTTGCGCAGGCCGACTTCGAGCTTTACGTGGCTCATGATCTGCATCGTCAGCGATGAGCTGTACAGCTTGGCGTTGTTCTTGCCGCAGTTCTTGGCGTGGTACATGGCGGTATCCGCGTACTTGAGCAGCGAGTCGCAGTCGTCGCCGTCTTCGGGGAACAGCGAGATGCCGATGCTCGCGGTGACGAAGATCTCGTGGCCTTCGATGAGGAAGGGCCTGCGCATCGCTTCCTTGACGCGGTGCGCGACGTTGAGCGCGTTCTCGACCCGCTCCAGGTCGGGGATCAGGATCGTGAACTCGTCGCCGCCAAGCCGGGCCAGGTTGGTGGCCTGGTCGCCGCGCGACACCAGGTCGCTGGGCCGGATGGTTTCACGCAGACGTTCGGAGACGATCTTGAGCAGGTGGTCGCCGACGTTGTGACCCAGCGTGTCGTTGATGCGCTTGAAGGCGTCGAGGTCCATGAACAGCACTGCGAACTTCTTGTTGCCGACCTTGGAGCGGTGCAGTTCGCGCTCCAGCGTTTCGAGGAAGGCCTGGCGGTTCGGGATGCCGGTCAGGCTGTCGCAGTAGGCCAGCCGCCGTATCTGTTCCTCGGTGCGTTTGCGCTCGCTGATGTCGCGCACGAGGCCGAGCACTTCTTCGGGGCCGGTGGCGACCAGGCGCGCTTCGAAGTGCTGCACCGTGCCGAAGCGGATCAGCTCATAGTCGACCGAGCGGATATGCTGGGTTTCGAGCACGGCGCGCATCTGTTCCAGCAGCCGTTCGGCGATCTCGCGCGGGAACACGTCGGTGATGTGCTTGCCGACGCAATTCTCGGTCGGGAAGGCGGCGGAGGCGTCGTGGCCTTGTTCGTAATCGAGGTAGAAGCCGTCTTTATTCAGGCGGAAGAAGGTGTCGGGAATGGCCGCGAGCACCGCACGGTTGTGGGCGTCGGCGATGCGCAGCCGGACGATGGCGTCGCTGGCGCGCAGCACGTACAGCACGCGGTGTCCGAGTATCGGCCAGTTGATCGGCTTCGAGACGAAGTCGGTGGCGCCGACCTCATAGGCGTTGGTGACGGCTTCGATGTCGTCGCCGCCGGTGACCATGATGATCGGGACGGCGGAGCCGGTTTCGATGCGGCGGATTTCGCGGCAGGCGGCAAAGCCGTCCATGTTGGGCATGTCGACGTCCATCAGGATCAGGTCGGGCGACATGCTCTGGAAAAGGCTCACGGCCTGCCGGCCGTCTTCGGCTTCGACGGCGTCGAGTCCGACCTGGCCGAGCATCTCGAGCATCAGCAGCCGCATGACCGGATCGTCGTCGGCGACGAGGACGACGCCGCGCTTGGGAGGTTTGGATGCGGCCATGTCAATGTTCCTTCTCAAGGATGGCACTGAGCGAATTCCGCACTGCCTGGAATTCGAGCTCCATGTCGGTGAGGATGCTAGAGGCGCCTTCTGTCGTATCGGTGCGTCCCAGGGTTTCCATCTCTTTGCACAGTTGGGCGAGGGTCTCGGCGCCGACGTTGGCGCTGCTCGACTTCAGGCTGTGCGCCGTCTTGCGCAGGTTGCTGGCGTCAACGGCGGCGATCGCGCGGCGCAGCGCCTGCAGTTGCTGCGGCGTGTCGCCGACGAAGGCATCGACCACTTTTTGCACCAGCGCGTCGCCGCGGTCGCTGGACAGCGCGCGGATGTTATCGAGTGCGTGGCGGTTGATGACGTCGCGTTCCGCCATCGACGGCGCGAGCGCAGGCGGAACCGTCGGCGGGGCCGCCGCACAGACCGGATCGTCGTCGTGGTGCACCGTCGCGGGCATCGGCAGCACGACCCAGCGGCCGATCACCGCGCCAAGCTGCTGCTGCGTGAATGGTTTGCTCAGGTAGTCGTCCATGCCCGCTGCGAGGCACGCTTCGCGGTCGCCCTGCAAGGCATTCGCGGTGATGGCGATGATCGGCAGCGAACGTGAACGGTCGGTCTGGTGTTCCTGGCGGCGGATCTCCGCGGTGGCTGCGAAACCGTCCATGACCGGCATCTGGCAGTCCATCAGCACGATGTCGTATTCGCCGCTGCGCGCCGCCTTGACGGCTTCTTCGCCGTTCGACACGCAGTGCACGTCCAGTCCCAGGCTGTCGAGCATCGCGGTGGCCACTTCGACGTTGACCGGATTGTCCTCGGCCAGCAGCACCTTGCGCAGGCGAGGGCGCTGGTTCGGCTGAGGCGCCGAAGGAGGGGCGACGATGATGCCGCCCGCTGCGGCGAGCGGCGCGCGCTGGCGCGTCGACAGGCATTCGAACAGGTCGCCCGCACGCTCCGGGCGGATCATCTGGTAGGCCACGCCGGCCTCGCGCCGCTGTACCGGGTCTGCCGCCAGCCGGTCGCTGCTCAGAAGGAGGATGCGGGTGGCGCGCGTGGCCGGATCGGCCTTGATGCCGGCCGCCAGCGCAAGGCCGCTGGTACGCTGCAGGTCCATGTCGAGGATCGCCACTTCGTACGGTGTGCCAGTGCGGGCGGCTGCCAGCAGGCGGTCCACCGCGTCCATCGCACTGGCAGCGCTGTCGGTGCGCACGCGCCATGCACGCAGTTGCTGTTCGAGTTCCTGGCGGCTGCCCTGTTGTTCGTCGACGATCAACACGCGTAATCCTTCGATGGTGTGCAGGGCTGCCCCGGGCTCGTCGGGGTCAACCCGGCGCTTGTCGAACGGTACCGTGAACCAAAAAATCGATCCTTGTGATAAAGCATTGTCGACTCCGATTTTTCCGCCCATCAACTCGACCAGCTGCTTCGAGATCGCCAGGCCCAGGCCGGTGCCGCCATACCGGCGCGTGGTCGAACTGTCGGCTTGCGAGAACGCTTCGAAAATGCGGGTGCGCGCCTCGCGCGAGACGCCGATGCCGGTATCGTGCACCTCGAAGCGCAAGGTGACCGCCTGCGGGTCCTCCGACACGACCTGGACCTTCGCCAGGATGTTGCCGCGGTCGGTGAACTTGAGCGCGTTGCCGAGCAGGTTGGCCATGATCTGGCGCAGGCGGTTGGGGTCGCCGCAGATGGCGATCGGGATGTCGTTCGCGATCGCGAAGTCGAGCGCGATGCCCTTGGCCTGGGCCTGCGGCGTGTAGACGGTGTTGATGTCGTCGAGCATGTCCCACAGGTTGAAGTTGATGTACTCAACGCTGAGCTTGCCCGCCTCGATCTTGGAGAAATCGAGAATGTCGTTGATGATCACCAGCAGGTGCTCGCCGGAACGCTTGACCAGCCTGGTGAAGTTGCGCTGCGATTCGTTCAGCGGCGTGCCGAGCAGCATCTCGGTCATGCCCAGCACCCCGTTCATCGGGGTGCGGATTTCGTGGCTCATGGTTGCGAGGAAGGCGCTTTTCGCGCGGCTGGCGGACTCGGCGGCGTTCTTGGCTTTTTCCAGCTGCTCGGTGCGCACGCTGACCTGGCGCTCGAGCTCGTCGCGATGGTTGGTCAGCGCGGTGCCACGGCCTTCGATCTGCGCCAGCATGTCGTTGAAGCTGTCGATCAGCGTGCCGAGCTCGTCGGTGCGTTCGTGCTGGATGCGCAGGCTGTAGTTCTGGCTGGCAGATACGCGCTGCGCGGCATTGATCAGCTTGGTAACCGGATCGGCAATGCTGCCCTTGAACCGGCTCGCCAGCAGCAACGCGACCGCAAGCGAACAGCACATCGCGACCGCGATCACGGACAGGCTCTTCAGCACGTCGAGCCACATATTGGTCAGGTTAGCTTCGATCATCACCACGCCGACCTGCTGGTTGGCTGCGGGAATCGAGCGGTACAGCCGCATGCGGGTCGACCAGAAGGTGCTGTTCCTGGCGTTGTAGGCGGCGAGGGAATCTTCGTCGATGTCGAGCGAGGGGACTTCTTCGTCCTCCTGCTCGAGATGGCCGGGCGGCAGGTAGCGGGCGAAAGGCTTGCCGTTCCGGTCGTACAAAATCGCGTCGGAAATTTCCACCTTCGCCTTCAGTGCCGACAAGGTGGCCTGGGCCTGCTTGCGGTTCTTGAACAGCAGCGCGTCGACGCTGTTCGCCCCGATCACGCCGGCGAATGACGACAGCTGCATCCCCTCGTCCTTGCGATGGTTGAGCACCGAGGTGATGGCGAAGGCGACGAACACGAACAGCAGAGCCGTGCCGGTCGACAACAACGAAATGATGGTCAACTTCTGATTCAGGCTCGAACGCTCAAAATTCAGCATGTGGTTTCCTGCGGAAGCACGACGGAGTGGGCACGCGGATGAGCTATTTCACTACGTAAAATATTGCAATTCCATCAGGAAAAATATACGGGGAAAGATTCTGGGGAGCCTTGAGCGAGCGCAAGTAAGGCAGGCGCGCGCGGCTGGAAGGAAACAGTGGTGGGGGTGTAAACGAAAAATCGGGGTCAACGTGACCCCGATTGACAAGACGCGCGGCGATGGACCGCGTCAACTCTTTGCTAGCAGCAGCCCCCGCTTCTGGCACTGCCGTAGCGCGCTTCTTGCCGCTCGCGGAAGAATTCCTCGTACGTCATCATGGGCTGGCCCGGATGGGTCGTTTCCATGTGCGATACGTAGGTGTCGTACTCGGGTAGGCCGACCATCAGGCGCATGCTCTGCCCCAGATACCGACCCGCCTGCGCCAGCTTGTCGAACATGGCCGCCTTATGCCGCAGCCGACGGCGCGAACGGCGTTTCTTTGGTGCTCGGCATGGCGTGGGCGCGTGCAGCCATCGCGGCACGAATACCGAAGACCAGCACCGACACCACGACCACCATGAAGAACATCGCCAGGCCCGCATCGAGGTAATCGTTGAACACGATGCGTTCCATCTGCTCCATGCTCTTGGCCGGCGCCAGCACGATCCCCTCGTTAATCGCCGTCTGGAACTTGTTGGCGTGCGCCAGGAAGCCAACCTTGACGTTTTCGCTGAACACTTTCTGCCAGCCTGCGGTCAGCGTGCACAGCAGCAGGAACACCGTCGGCGCCAGCGTCACCCACGCATACTTCGCACGCTTCATCTTGAACAGTACAACGGTGCCCAGGATCAGCGCGATACCGGCCAGCATCTGGTTGGCGATGCCGAACAGCGGCCACAAGGTGTTGATGCCGCCCAGCGGATCGGCCACGCCCTGGTACAGGAAGTAGCCCCAGGCAGCAACGCACAGCCCGGTTGCGGTCAGGTTAGCTACCAGTGAATCGGTGCGCTTGAACGAAGGAACGAATGCGCCCATCAAGTCTTGGTCCGAAGCGGGGCATTGGCCTACGCAATATGATGGAACGAATGGACGCTATCGGCGGCCGCCTGGATATCGCGTCTTCCGCTGACGGGACTGTGGTAAAGGCGTCGATTGTAATGAACCGATTGGAATCATGACGACACAAATAATCAGGATTATGCTGGTCGACGACCACCCGCTGGTGCGCGACGGTCTGCGCGCGCGTCTTGAAGCAGTTCCGCATTTCCAGGTCGTGGCCGAGGCGGATGGCGCAGACGACGCACTCAGGCAAGCGGGATCGGAGCAGGTGGACCTGGTGCTTATGGACATCAACATGCGCGGCACTAATGGCATCGAGGCAACCAGCCGGCTCGCAGCGGCTTACCCGCACATCGCGGTGCTGATCCTGTCGATGCACGACAAGCTCGAATACGTCAGCCAGGCAATGCAGGCCGGCGCGCGCGGCTACGTGCTGAAGGACGCGCCGGGCAAGGACATTGTGCTGGCGATTGAGACGGTAACGTCGGGCGGGATTTACTACAGTGCGGCGCTGGCGCGGCAACTGGCGCATCCAATGGCGCAGGACAACCAACTGACGGTGCGCGAGCAGGAAGTGCTGCAGCACATTGCCGCCGGACAGTCGAACAAGCAAATCGCGCGCGATCTTGATTTGTCAGTGCGAACGGTTGAAACGCACCGCTTGAACATCAAGCGAAAGTTGGGCATCGAGGGGCAGGCCGAGCTGATCAAATTCGCCGTGCAGCACGCCCATTTCGAGGGCGGGCGGTAGACGAACGCTCAGCAGGATTGGCGCCCGCTGCCCATCCGGGAATGATTTCTGTATAATGCGGGCCAGCAGGAAGCGTGGCCGAGCGGTTGAAGGCACCAGTCTTGAAAACTGGCGACGGGGGAACCTGTTCGTGAGTTCGAATCTCACCGCTTCCGCCAGAACAATGTTCCTAGTCATTCCCCAACGTTCCAAATCCCCGGAATCTACCGCAATCCTCCTATGAGAACACGTTTCTCATTGTTCCGGGTTGTTTGTTGCCAGCCCGCAAAATTGTTGGTATAAGTGTTGGTACGCTTTCGATACCAACAACGCCGTATACCAACACATCGGATTCGGCACATTCCATACCAACAATGCGCCTCACGGACATCAAATGCCGGCAAGCCAAGCCCGGCGAAAAGCTGCTAAAACTTTCGGATAGTGGTGGACTCCAGCTCCACGTGTTTCCTGCCGGATCAAAGCTCTGGCGTGGCGCCTATCGCTACAACGGCAAGCAAAAGACGTTTGCCATGGGCGCCTATCCAGCGTTGAGCCTGCAGGACGCAAGGGAAACCTGGAAGGCTGCCAAGGCGCAACTGGTCGCAGGAATCGACCCCACCACCGAGCGGCGCGTCGAGAAGTTGCGCGCGGCCGCAGCTGACGGAAAGACCTTCGAGCAGGTTGCAATCGAATGGCGCGGGACAAAATACCCTGCCGTGTCGAAGACCGGCGACGACGCGCTGCACCGAGTCACGATGAACATCTTCCCTGATCTCGGTTTGCTACCGATCGCGTCGATCGATCCGCCGATGGTTCTCGCATCATTGCGTCGTATCGAAGCACGCGGCTCGCTGGATATGACCAAGCGAGTTCAGCGCCTGGTGGTTCGGATATTCAACTACGCTATCGCATCCGGCCTGCGCAAGGACAATCCGGGTGCACCAGTCGGGGAAGCTTTGAAGGGGCATAAGGCCGGGCATTTTGCATCGATCGACGTTGAAGAGCTCCCGCAATTCCTGGTCGATCTGGCCAAGGCCGAGGCTGAACTGGAAATGAAGACGAGGACAGCCACGCGGCTTGTGATGCACACTTTCGTCCGTACCGAGGAGATTGTTGGTGTGCCCTGGAGCGAGCTCGACCTGGATAAGGCGCTGTGGGAGATCCCCGCGGAGCGGATGAAGATGAAGCGCGGTCACATAGTGCCGTTGTCGCGCCAGGCAGTGGCGTTGTTCCGGCAGATGGAGCCGATTACTGGCGGTCGCCACTACGTCTTCGCGCACAGGTCGAAGTCCAGGGAACACATGGACAACAACACCATCCTCCGCGCGCTTGGCCGCATGGGCTACAAAGGCAAGATGACCGGACATGGCTTCAGGTCGCTGGCCATGTCGGCAATCACCCAGCAGCTTGGCTACGACGAGAAGATCGTCGACCTGCAGCTGGCGCACGTCAAGGAAAATAAGACTGACCAGGCTTACGATCGTGCGAAGTGGCTCAAGGAGCGCACGCGCATGATGCAAGACTGGTCTGATTACATCGACAAGGTGGCGGCCACTGGGGTCCTTTGACGCGCCCTCATGCGTTCTTCAATCCACTTGTCGATCTCGGCCTCGATCCAGCCCATGGCTTTACCGCCCAGGCTGATCGACTCGGGGAATTGCCCGGCCGTGGACATTCGGTAGAGGGTCGTCCTCCCGAGGCCAGTTTTCTTGATTACCTCAGGGAGGCGGATGACACGGTGCGTCATGATGCGATTCCTTATTCCGTTACGTTGCGTTCAGGTGATTCATGGGCGGGGTGTACAGGGCAGGGCCAGCCCAACGAGCCGTCGCCGGACGGGCAGGTACAACTTTGCAGACCGCCTGCGTGCGCAGCAGTTGGGCGGTGCTGCATAACCGCGATCAGGTGCTTTGCCTGCGTCATGGCGTCGTCCAGCGCGTTGTGGTGCGTGCCAGTGCGAACGGCCTTCAGGTCCGGCTGCAGCCCCTTCATGGTCCTATAGCATCGGTTATTCCAGAAATGCCAAGGGCGGGTCAGTTGCGAGCGTCGATACGCTTCTTCCAGAACCACGTTGTCGAAGCCGGCGCCGTTGCCCCACACGCGCAAGTCGTCACGGGCCGCGCACTGGCTCAGCCAGGTGGTGAAGCGCAACAAAGCGACGTTGATGTGCTCCGCGTCGGCGCAGACTGCCTTGCGCGCCTCGTCCGACTGGCCCAGCCACCAAATGACCGTCGATGGGTCGATCACGCCGCCATTCGTCACGCTACTCTCGAGGCTGACCACTGCATAGAATCTGTCGCCCACTTCCCCTTTCGCCAAGTCGAACTCGACAGCACCGATGGCGATGATGGCAGCGTTTGGCCCGGTGCCCATCGTTTCCAGGTCTACCATCACGTCGTTCATGCTGCGCCGCCTTTCAGATCGACTGAGCCCACAGCAGTAGCAGTGCTTGGACCAGGCGGCGCCGGGATCGGTTTGCCGCTATCCTTCGCGAATGCGCGCAGCGCAACCAGGTAGTCGATCGCCTGCAGGGCGTCCGGCACATCCGAATACACCATCTGCGCCGTGGTCACGGCGGCCGACCATTCGGCATCGGCGCGGTTCACCTGGTGGATATTCGCGGCGACCAGCTGCGCCGCGTCGAGGTTATCGAGGTGCTGCAGGAGCGCGCTGCGGTACTTGTCAGTGCTTTGGAACGTTCCGGCATAACGGTCGTTCGCAATGACGTCACGGAGAGAATCGCGCACTATTGGTGACATCAGGTTGTCGGCTGAATGCTTAATCATGCGAACTCCACTTGGGCCCTGACGCGGGCAGTAACCGGCGGCAGCGTGTATTGGTCGAACGTGCCGAGGTCGATACCGCGCATCAGGTACTCGCGGAAGGCGTCAACGCCACCGTTGTCAATCTCGTCCCGCACTGCGCGATAGAACAGAGGGCCGCGCGCCGGCGGGACTTCGATTACGACGAAGCGACGATCGCCAACGCTGGCCGGGAGGAAGTCCGCGGCGCCCGAGAGGAACACGAAGTTCATGCGGTTAGGCTCAGCGTACTCAGGCACGCCTTTGCCATTGATGGTCACGATATCGGATGAGATCAGGCGCTTGAGCGTCACTTGGGCCTGATTCGTCAGGTCGTCCTCAGCCAACACGAAGCGAGCGGACGCCGCCCATGCATTGAAGGAAGCGGTCAGGACTGAGTCGTTCACGTGGCGCGCCTCGCCGCCGTAAAGGCCTGTGACAACACGGTTGAAGAACAAGCTCTTGCCGCTGCCCGCGCCGCCGTTGAAGATCAGTGCGCGGTTCATCTTTGCGCCTGGATGGCGCAGCGGATACGCCAGCCACTTGAGCACGTACCCGTAGAGCTCGTGATCGAAGTCGCACAGGTGCAGCAGCAGGGCGTTGATGTTGACGCAGCACGATGGCATGCGTGTAGGCGCGGGGCGGGTCAGCAGCGCGAGCGTGCGTACAAACACCTTGGAGGATTCGGCGAGGCGTGAGGCGATGGCGGTCATGTTAGTTTTCATATCTGGTCCTTGAGCTTAGCGAGGAGCGAATCCGGCGTTGGCGAGCGCGCGGCGGACGCGGTCGATACCGTCGCGCATCTGATAGGCACGCTCGGCCCGGTCATGATCGGGCAGGTGCGGTTCGGTGTATTCGTAGAAGGTGCTGTACGTCGAGCGTTTGCAGAACTGCGCGAGCTGCGTTGCGTCGGCATCGTCAATCTCGAAAGTGATTGTTGTGGTTGCCATGATGGGTTCTCTCGTAATCAGGCTGCTGCGGGTTTCGGAAACGGCCATGCTGCTTCCGGCGCCAACGGTTTCGTCGCTTGCTTGATCGTCGCCTTGGCTTTCACCGGGGTCTTGGCTGGCGCAGATGGCTTTGGCGCCGGCGTGGCGGCTTTGCCCTTTGGTTTTGCTTTCGTTGGCTTGGCTGCGGGGACTACCGGCGCTGGCTCGGCGGCTTCCGGTTCGGCAGCTGCGGCCGTGCCTTCACCCATCGCAGCTGGTGTTGCGACTTCCACGACTTCTGCTGCTGTGCCAACGTTCTCGGCCGCGACCGGCGCCGAAGGCTTCTCGAAGCGGCCGGCTGCGTAGACGAAGCCGAGGCTCTTGGCGGCGTCCTCGAGCATCTGGATCAGCTCGGTGCGCGGGTGCACAATGACGATGTCCTTCAGCTCGTTGATACGGCCAGGCGCGCGCACGATGAACTTCGCCAGGTCGGCGTAGTGCATGTCCGTCACGTTGATCGGCGACGGGAACAGTTCCTCGCGCACGGCCACCGGGTCGATGCCTTCGTGCTGCGCAATGGCCGTGATGGTGCTGAAATCATCCTGGTCGACGACGTTGTCGCGCACGTCATAATGGTGAACCTCCAGCGGCGATCCCAGCAGCAGATCGATCAGGATCATCTGAACCTCTGGAAGGCCTGCAGCATCGATGTGGGAATTGACCGCATCTTCGTCTTTGCAGTCGAACTCATAGATAGAGCTGAGCGATCGCGGCAAAGAGAATTCGCGGAATGCGTCCTTGGTGACTTCGCGCAGGGTCTGCAGGCTGAATCCCGATTGCGCGCCATGACGGCGGACTCGTTTGTAGAGCTCGACCCGATATGTGGTTTCGTCTGCGGCGATCTTTTCCTTTGCCTGGTGCTCCTGCTGGGCCGCATCCCGCGCCGCCTGCTTAGGGTCAACGTTTGCTGACCCAGACTCGCCTTGGAGCGCTTGCATGCGCGCGGCGTGTGCCTCCACTGTTTCGCAGGCACCAGCATCCTCGAGCGCGGACTGCAGATCCACGCGCTTGTAAAACGGCTTGAGAGACCCATCCGCCGACTTCACGTACGAAGCGACGGGCGGCAGCGTCTCTGGAGTGAGATACGCTTTCGGTGAGCCAGCGTTCTTCGTGTGCGGCGCGTTGCGGAGGAACTGCTGCAAGCCGACCTCGTCGGTCACCAGCTCGCTGGTGGTGGTCCAGCGATCGTTCAAGACGCGCTGCGCTGCCTCCCCCTCAAGAATAGGGATTCCCTTCTTGTTCGCCTCAACTATGGTGGCCGCATCGTGCGCTGCGCGCTTCTCGGCGTGGCAGTCGGGATCAGTGCAGACGTCTGCACTTTTCACATCGGGGTAAAGCTCGGGCTGGTTGCCGGTGCGCTTCGGGCATTTCGAGCACGCGCCGGCGCTGGCCAGCAGCCTCGCGTCATTGATGGGGAAGCGTGCCTCGGCGAGGTTGAGCATGTAACGGCTCTGCACGTGATCCACCGCGCGGCGGTACGACAGCGCCTCGCCATACTGTGGGGTGGCGATTTCCTTCAGCGCCTGCACTTGCAGCTTCGGGACCGGAATCCGGGCGATCAGCAGCGCGGTCGACGCGGGAATCTGGTCGTTCAGGAATTGCTCGCGCACGTCAGTGGTGAGCGCGCACAGCTTCAAGCGGCCGTAGATGTAGGCGCGGCTCTTCTTCACTTCCTCGGCCAGTTGGTCGGCGCTGAAACCGTGCTGCAGCATCAGCTGCTGGTATCCCTCGGCTTCCTCCATCGGATGCGGGTCTTCGCGCTGCAGGTTCTCCAGGATGCGGATCTTGGCCGCGTCCAGATCGCTCAGCGTGCGGCACATTGCCGGGATCGTGCCCATGCCGGCGATGACCGAGGCGCGGTACCGGCGCTCGCCGGCGACGATCTCGAACTCCTCCGGCGCCTCGGCGGTTGGCGTGACTGGCCGGATCAGGATCGGCTGGGCCACGCCCATCGACTTGATGCTGGCGGCCAGCTCCTGCAGGGCCTGCTCGTTGAAACGCTTGCGGTTATCCGGCGACTTGCGGATCTTCGCCAGTTCGTATTTGCCGTAGATACCGTCGTCCGCGATGATCTGGTCTGCGATCGCGTCGACGACTGACTGTGCTGCTGTAGGGGTAATTTTCATGACTGCTCCTGGTTGATCTCGTTAGTAAAAGTGGCTGAGAAAAACCGGGCACTACGAAGTGTTCGGGGTGGCGAACCCCATTTGTAGTGAGGTGCCGTTTGGAGTCGTGACGTCGATCAGCCACGTCGTAAAGCCCTTCTTCGGCTGGTGTTGCGGCCGTTTGGGCGGCGACACGTCATAGCCGAGGCTGCGCATCAGGTCGAACACCCGCAGCATGTCAAGGCGCACGCCATCACCCGAGACAGCTTCGGGTGGGCAGTTGTGCGTTCGACAGAAGGCGCGAAGGACGGCTAGGTCGCGTGCGTCCTCCAGCGCCTGGTGGAGGTGGCCGGTGCCTGGTGGTGTGGTGCGCGGCGGCGCAGCTGCGCGACGGGTTGCTGTCGTTGCGGTCATGGCGTCAGGCTGGCGTGACGGTGATGCCGCATGGTGCGTCATCGGCTTGTGCATCCAGTGCCGCAATGAATGCGGACATGCTGCATTCAGAGGCAGCTATGTACGTTCTTTTCTCGCTCCCCGTGCTTACTGTGACCATGTAATCGCGCATCGAAACTCCTTGCTGTTCGGTAAGTTGATCAGCGGAGTTTATTTAATACTAAACTTCAAGTCAAGTAAAAAATAAACCAATGGGCGAGCTTTTGCAGCGCGTGCTACGCGGTACTAAGGGAGTCTGAAGTTCGCGGCGGGACCGCGCCTGGCGCTAAATTTGGGAAAGAACCTTACGGACCATTTGCTTTAACTCGGCCAAGTCGGCAAGTACGGGCTCCAAAGGATTCGCCTGCAGCCGAGCCAAAATTTCCGCATTCAGGGAACGCCCGTTCTGGACGGCGGCTTCCTTAAGCGCGGTTTTCAGTTCGGGCGGCATGCGGATTCCAGAGTGAACGTAGTTTTCTTGCGACGTAGTGGGTTCGGGCTTTTTGCTCATCGCCCGATTTTTCCATGCTCGCATTGACCCATGTTGCAAGTGATCTCACTATGAGATCATTGCATTTGAGAATTTGTTACCTTGAGTTAGCAAGATATAGGGCGAAAAAGTTCACTTTCACAGGCAATCGATTTAACAGAATGATCGTATTGTTTACATTCTGCAAACATAACGTAACAGCGAGCAATGGAAAACTTTGAAAGATGGAAGGCCGCGTATATCGCAATGGATGAGCGGCGCAAGTGGGAAAATTTGATTATTGCAGAGGGGGCGGCGGCGGACCACCCGGCAGAAACGAAACCGCCTTTATTGCTTGTTGCTAACAGCGGCGGGGCGCACGACGCGGGGCATAGCCTCAGCCGTACGCATGATCGCAGCACGCCCATCCTCGTCCGTGCTGTGAGCAAGAGTTAGGAGCTTCCGGTCAAATGCTGTAACCCACATTAGATCAACGTCATCAGCGGTCGCCGTCGTCGCCTTTACCTCAAAGAGTGTTGTACTGGTGGCCGACGTGGCCGCTGACTCAACTGCCTGGGCGCCGTCCAGGTACATATGCCCCATCCCATAGTCATTCTCAAGGCGGCGCGCTGCGCGTTCGCCAAACGACGCTGTCCCCGTCATAAGTTGCGATAGGTAACTTTTTTCCTTCGGCGGAATGGTTCGGTTCTCGAACCATTTTTTTAGCATTGCCCGCCTGGTATCTGTAATTTCCATGGGTCGTATTTTGGTTAGTAAATTCTAAACAAGCAAATACTTGACTCGGAGTTTAGTATTCAATAAACTGGCCGGACTTTAAAAATAATGACTGCCGGAAATGACACTACGGGAATACCTCGATTCACTTGAGCGCGGCGCTACCGCACGGTTCGCGGAACAGCTCGGCGTTTCGCCGTCGTACTTATCGCAGATGGCCGCTGGCACAGCGCCTATTTCACCCAAACGCTGCGTTCGCATCGAAATCCTTAGTGGCGGTCACGTTACGCGAAAAAACGATTTGCATCCGTTCGACTGGCAGGAGATATGGCCCGAGTTGGCGATTCCTCCGTGCGGCAGAACGAACAATAGTTGAATCGAAGAAATTATCAAACCACCAAGAAAAGGGCATGTTGTGGACACTACGCAATCTTCAAGCGATACCGCCAGCGAACTGGCGGCACAGGTCGGCACTCTGGCAGAGGGCGACATTGTCATGCCGCCAGCCGTGGCTGAGGTGATACGCCGGTCAGGTGGCGCCGAGCCGGTAGCGCGCTCCACAGCCGTCGCGCCTGGTGAGGAGTGGCGCATCGGCATTCTCGGCGGCGGCTCCTTTACATTCAGCCGCTATATCAACGGCGCACCCAATGAGGTCTACCGGACCGTTGACCTGGCGACGGCGGCGGTTTGGTCGAGCGCTGTCATTCAAGGTTTTCAACCACCACGATACCTTCTCGATTCCGATAAACCTGCTGGTTGAACTCGACTTGGACTAGGCGATCACCGCGCTGTTTAAGCCGGTAGAAGTCGAGGCCACTGAAGTCGAGTTCGAAGGCGTCGTCGTAAACGGCGAGTTCGCGGCGAAGGTCACCAACGGTGAGGGGGCGTGGGCGGTTTGGCATGGGTCCTCGTCTCAAAATTGAAGTTGTAAAACGAGCACTATAGCGCACCAGAAACTTGAGGTGCCGAACGACAAATATCAAGAATCAAGAAAAGGGCAACGTTGTGGACATCAGGCAATCTTATCTCGCAATGATCAGAGCATTTCCAGGCGGTTGGGACGCAATAGTCGGCGCGCTCGGCATGAGCCGCGACGCACTGGAAAATCGCATCTACGAACGCAAAGGGCAGGGCGTGCTGGTCGAGACTGCGCTCCAGATCCAGAAATTCTCTGACACCACGCACTTCGCAGCGGCGGTCGCTACCGCCAGCGGCGGCACCTTCGTCAAGCTGCCGGCAGACCTGTCGGACGAGAACGAGGTGCTGCTGGACAAGTTCCAGGCGTTGTACGCCGAGCTGGGCCAGTTCTCGGCCGACTTTAACGAAGCGAAGAAGGACGACAACATCGACGCCCGCGAGCGCAAGATCCTCGAGGACGACGGTGCGCGGATACACAAGGTGCTGTCCGAGTTGATGGCGATCACCTTCCGCATCTACTGTCCAAACGGCGGCGAAGCAGGGGGCGACAAATGACCGGCCCTCGCAAAGGCCCCGGCGCCGGCACACGCGGGTACATCGCGCTTGAAACGCTGCATTCCATCGGCGGCGAAGCCCGCAGCAACACCTGGATGGAAGCCAGCCTTCGTAAATGGCCGACCGCCGGACGCGTGACGTGGGATCGCCTGGTCCAGAACTTGATGGATGCGCGCCTGGTGTTTCAGCGCGATGGCGCGTTCGCCATTACCGACGATGGCCTTGCATGGCTTGGCGTGGCGGTTGATGCTCCAGCCCGCGAAAAGCCGGTGATCGTTGGTCCGCGCTATGTGGCGCCAATGCGGCCGCTCTCAACCAGGAACATCCCAGCCATTCGCGTAATGCGTGAGGGCGCGTTCGACTATCGCGACATTCCGTCGCTGCAGGGAAGTGCCCGCATTGAATTCAAGACCAGCCTGAAGGTGGCCGGTGGAGACGTGGCGGGATGAGCGACGTTGGTCAGGTAGTGCAAATGATGGTCGAGTACAAGATGCCGCCACTTCCGGCTGGCCATCCCATCCTCGACGGCAAGCATAAACGATTTGGACCGCAGAAGAAGGGTTGGTACATCCTCCGCGAAATGAAGCTGCGTTCGGGACGCGTGGTGGTTACTGGTGCGTTCGGCTTCTTCCAGGGCGACAACCGTAACACGGTCCCGGTGACGGTCGACACAGAGGCAATGTCCGAGGAAGAGCGTGACGAGTACGCGCGCCAGCAGCGGGCGGTCGAGAAGGTCGAAGCGGAAAAGCGCGACAACGCCGTGCGCCTGGCTGCCGGTCGTGCGCGTGACCAGTGGAGCAAGGGTTCGCCTGATGCGCAAGATCATCCGTACTTGGTGCGCAAGCAGATAGCGGCCGAGGGTCTGCGCGTCAGCGCGGACGGTTCGCTGCTGGTGCCGATGATGCGCGACGGCCAGCTGGTCGGCCTGCAGAAGATCAGCGCGGCCGGCGAGAAACGCTACAACAAGGATATGGACAAAGCCGGTGCCGCGCACGTGCTTGGCCAGGTGGCCGGAGCTTCGCTTATTGGCTGCGGTGAAGGCTTGGCGACGTGCGCCAGTGCGCGCATGAGCGTTGCAGCCTCGTTTGATCTGCCGGTGGCTGTAGCGTTCGACGCAGGCGGGATCATGGCCGTGGCCAAGCGCTTGCGGCGGGATAACCCAGAGGCGCATCTGCTTTTCCTCGCTGACGATGATTACTTGTTAGCTGAACGCTTCATCGAGCGCTTGCGCGAGGAATTCAAGGTCTCCGTTGCAGTGCCTATCGACGGCGCGTCGCACCAGGTGCTGGCAGACGATGGCGCTGAGGTGGATGTTACCGCCTGGTGGCGCACCGATCCCCAGGGGGTTCGGTACATCGAGGCGGACATGCGCAACGGGCGGCTGCTGCGCACCTACACGTACAAGAACGCGGGCGTGGCCAGCTGCCACGCTGCGGCCAAGGCGGTAGGCAACGCATCCGTAGCCGTGCCGCTGTTCGCCGACCGGGCCGGCCGCAAGCTTACCGATTTCAACGACCTTCACCTAGAGGAGGGGCTGGAAGCGGTAGCGGCGCAGATCGGGGTTTCCATCCTTGCTGCGAAGCAGCCTAAAAATGCTTCTCCTGCAGTCAGTGCGGGCGAAGCCGCCCCGGAACCGGTGCCCGCCAATTCCTCTCTTCCTGCTGCGCAGCAGCCTGAAGATGGTTCTCCCGCCCCCTCTCCTGCGGAGGCCGCGCCGGAATCGATACCTTTGCCTGTTGAATCAAACGCGCAGGAATCCCCCCTCCCCCCCGGTGCGGAGCAGCCGCGCGCAAGCGCGAACGAAAAGCCGCCAGCGGCCTTCGATGCTGTCCCGAGTGCTGGCGAGCGCCTTGCGCCGGGGGAGGGGGGCGACGACGAAGATGTGGCGCGCAAGAAGGACAAGCCCAAAAAGGTGTACGGGCAGGCGCACTGGGATCAGGTCGACGACGTACTGGAGAACTTCATCCTGGTGTACGGCGAAGACCTGGTGTGGGACTGCCGCCAGCGCATGCTGATGAAGGTGTCGGCCATGCGCACCATCGTGGCGAACAATGACGTCATGAAGTTCTGGTCGGGTGAGTCGCGCAAGTGGGTACTGAAGAAGAACATCGTCTTCGACCCGACCGAGGCCCCCAGTCCAGCAGTCAGCGGACCGACCGCAACGGTCAACCTGTTCAGCGGGTGGACGATGCGGCCGCGGTCGGGGAACTGCATGCAGATTCAGGTGCTGCTGCTGCACCTTTGCGACGGCAATCATGACCTGGCCACGTGGATACTGCGCTGGCTGGCCTACCCGCTGCGCAACCCGGGCGCGAAGATGGAAACCTCGATCATCATGCACGGCGACGAGGGCTCCGGTAAGAACTTCTTCTTCGAGAAGGTGGTGAAGACCATCTACGGCGTCTACGGCTACGTGATCGGCAATGCGCAGCTGGAGGCCAACTTCAACGACTGGGCGTCCATGAAGCTGTTCATGGTGGCCGACGAGGTGGTCACGCGCTCGGAGCTCAAGCAGATGAAGGGCAAGCTCAAGTACCTAGTCTCAGGTGACACGATCATCGTGAACCCAAAGGGCCTGCCTGAGCACAGCGAGAAGAACCAGATGAACTTCGTGTTCCTGTCGAACGAGCTGCAGCCGCTCGCGCTCGACAAGACCGACCGCCGCTACCTGGTGGTGTGGACGCCGCCGGCGCTGGGCCGAGAATTCTACGAGGGCGTGTGGGAGGAGATCAAGGCCGGCGGCGTCGAGGCGTTCTACCACTACCTGGTGCACGAGCTGGACATGGGTGAATTCAACGAGCACACCAAGCCGATCTACAACGACGCGAAGGACCAGTTAATCGAAAAGAGCCTGGCGCCGGCCGAGCGGTTTTACAGGGAGTGGTCGAAGGGCCTTCTGCCGCTGCCGCACATTACGTGCGGAGTGCAGCAGCTGTATGAGGCGTTCCAGGTGTGGTGCAACCGGTCGGGTGAATCGAAGTACACGTCGCTCACCACATTCAGCCCAACGGTCGAGCGCTATGCCGGTCAGGCGCTGTCCAAGAAGCCAATCCTGTACGAGTACGGCGAGAAGGTAAAGCAGCGGCTGGTGTTCCTGGTGGGCGAGCAGCCCCCTGGCAAGTCCTTCCGCGAGTGGGCCGAGGCCGCCAGTTCCGTATTCGAGACGGAACTGAAGGGGTACAAGCATCGCGGGGGAGGCGTTGTGGAGGGTTGACCCCCAACATTTGTAGCAAGCCTCCACATGAAGAACGCCCGTGGTTATTGATGTTGTGGACGGTATGGACGGTATTGAGGGTTTTTTCAGGCTCCATGCGCGCGCATAGGCGGGACGGAATGGAGCCAAGAAGCAGTGGGAATGGAAATTATTTCTACTTAATTTCAATTTAACCCTCAATAGTCTCAATACTGCCAATAAAGATAAATAAAACAATGAGTTAGATATGTTGGGGGTGTGTTGAGGGTGTTGAGGGTTTGTCGGAAAGAAACTATTTAACCGGGATAGGTGAAGGCGATGGCGAGAGGCAGCATGCGGGATCAGATGCCGGTGGTGGCAGCGTGGATCGACGATCTGCGCCACACGTTCGGCACTGAGTACATCGACAGAATCATCAAGGAGGGAGTCAGGGGCAAGCCGGTGTTCTTCGCAAGCGAGAACGGGCACACGGTGGGGACAGCGGTACCGGTGGGTACGCGGGTGTTGAGGGACGAGCGGGGCAACAGGACGGTGGTAATGGATGGGAATGGGCAGCGGATCAACGATATCGACGGCGCAGACCGGCGGGGCAAACTGAAAGGGATGAAGTGATGGGGTTGATGATGGGCGTGGAATTGGGACAGGAAGCAATTTTCGAGAATGCCGGGCAGGCGGTGCACGTGGCGTTCCTGGTCATGGCGCAGGAGGCCACACAGGACGCGCCATTGCGCAAGGCGCTGATCCGGATCATGGAGTCGATCAAGCTGGACTCGGGCAATCAGCGGCATTGGCTCGACCAGCTGCGCGGCGAGCGCAGCGGGACGGTGAACTTCGACGGGCTTAGTCCTGGTGACATCCGGGCTCAGTGCGCCCTGATCACCCAGGCGGTGAAGACCAACCTGCCGGAGATCGAACGCTGGGTGCTGCAGGCGAAGTATGGCGAGACGGAGTTTGAGGACATTCCAGCCGATTCGGTCAGCGACGCATTGAACGTGGCCCTTGCGGAGGCCGAGACTAAGGCGCGAGACGCATGTGACCATGTCGCGCAAGAGCGCAAGCGGTTCGCGGCAGCATGCGACGTACCGTGGATTGCGCTGACGAGAGCAGCGCGCCCGGGGCAGCCGGCGGAATTCCAGACCGCGCGCGCCGGATTTTCAGCTGCGAATCACGCACTGGCCGAAGCCGAGAGCATGGTGCAGGCGGCGCGGGTAGCGCTCGATCGTGCTGGCGCGCCGCGGCTCGGCGACAGAGGGCCAGCACCAGTGGGCGCCGTATCGCGCCGGCGATGGGCGTTCTCAGCCGAGAGGATCGAGTCGATCAAAGGCTTGTCCGACTGGTTCGCGCCGATGTTCCCACGCATCAAACCGCTGGCGATTGACTGTATGCTTGGCCGGATGTTTGCCAATCACAAGAAGCTGGACATCAGCTCCCGCGACCTTGCGCAGCAGTTCGGAGGCAACCACACACAGTATCTGCGCGCCTCTTGGAAGATGAAGAACCATATCAGGATTCTTGAGGCGAATGCGGTGGCGCGCCTTGAGCCGGTATTCATCAAGCACGGGGTAATTGCAGAAATTCAATAAATGCTTTGACGAAAGTGTTCCAGTAGGAGTATATTTTCGTCATTCTCGAAGATATTGTGTCCAAAGCCCGTGCAAGCGGGCTTTGTCGCATCTGCGCTCCGGCTTTGCGTTGAGCGATCAACGTGTTCCGCCCCGCCTGGCTCCTGCCATCGCGGGGCTTTTTGTTTCCGGCCATTGCCTAAGCATGGTGGCGTTGGGCGATAACGTAAAGCGCTTGGATTCTCAACGGCGAAAGGTGGTGATCCTGTCTCGATCCGCAACCATAGCGGGGGATACACACAGTTTTCGTTTGCCCGGTTCGCCGGGCTTTTTTATTCGATGCACCATGGTAGACCGTCCGCCTTCGAACCTCAAGCGTTCGCTGGACGGACGCGCCGCCTCGGTTGTGGGTAATGCAGATTCACGAGACGCCAGCGTGCCTCCAGTGGCGAACAACAGGCACAGTCGCCGACGAACAAAGGCCGGCTCCTCAAGCGTGTGCAGTAAATAGGCGCGGGCGGCGACACAATCGCGGACGTATACAGACGTCTGCACAAGGAGACCAAATGGCTGGTGTACAAATCACGGGCCTGCCGGAGCTATTGAGGCGCATGGATGAAGTGGCCAGGCAGCAAGCGCCGTTCGCCATGGCAAAGGCAATGACCAAGACGATGCGGCAGGCCAAGGTAGCGTTGGACGCGCACATCCCGGAGGCGTTCGACAGGCCGACACCATTCACCCAGCGGGCGGTGGCGTTTAGCGGTGCGACGAAGAGGGACCTAACGGCATCTGTGTTCGTGAAGGATATTCAGGCCAAGTACCTGAGGACCGAAGCCGAAGGCGGACCGCGGCAGTTCAAGTCGTTCGAGGAGAAGTTCGCGGAAGGCGGGCAGACCCGTGTGGCCTTGCCTGGACGCGGTGCGCCGCTTAACCAGTACGGGAACCTGACCAAGGCGAAGATCAAGCAGATCGCGCGAGACGTGAACACATCCGGAAAGGCGAAGCGATTTTTCTCCGGCAAGCCAAAAGGGCAAGACCTGCCGGCCGGCATTTACACAAGGACGAACAACAATAAGTCCATCACGCCACTGCTGGTATTCGCCACCGCCGCTGTGTATGAGAAGCGCTTCAAGTTCAGTGAGATCGGTACAGCCACCATCACCGCCCAGTTCGAGGCCAACATGGTTCAGGCATGGGCAGAAGCAGTCAGAACCGCGCGGTGATGAGGCCGGTCGATTTCCCCGGGTCCTCCCCAGGCCCATCCCCACATGGGTAATTCGCACCCCGATGTTCGCGTTGTCACAGGATTTCAAAGGGGTAGTCAGGTAGTCGGTAGTCAGTTCAGGTAGTCAGAGAGGGTGTCAGCATGGCGTTAATGGGATACAGGGAGTACTCCCGCCACGCTGGCGTTACCTTGCGGGCGGTGCAGAAGGCCATCGAGGCCGGGCACATCCGTGTGACAAGCGATAAGAAAATCGAGTCGGACCTGGCGGACCGGGACTGGCGGAATAGCAAGGACGTGCTGCGCCCGGTCATGAGCATGTTGCCCGAGAAAGCGGCCGCTCCGGCTGCGCCTGGCATTACGGGAAATCGCGCGAACGTTGCGGCTCCGCCGCGGCTCGAGGATCGGGGCGACGAGGAGGAGCAGCCCGAGGCTGAGTCCGATTCCACCACCGGCGAGTACCGGATCCACCGGGCGACGCGCGAAAAATTCAGCGCGCTGAAACAGGAGCTTGAATACAAGCAGCTGGCCGGCGAGCTGATCGCCGTAGAGGAGGCCAAGCGGATCGCGTTCACCACGCTGCGCGGCATCCGGGACTCGGTGCTCAATGTCCCGGCCAGGCTGAAAGATCAGCTTGCCGCGCTCGACGACCCGCACCAGTGCGAGCGCCTGCTCGAATCCGCGTTGTCCTCGGCGCTGGCCGGCATCGATGTCGGCAAGCTGCTGCAGGAACAGGATGAGTAATGGGTGCAGTCGACGAATTTATCCGGGCGGTCAACGAGGCCATCAGGCCCGATAGCCGGATCCCGATCGCTGAATGGGCTGAGAAGTACCGCGTGCTGCCGCCCGACACGCCGGAACCTGGCCCCTGGCGGAACAGCCGCACGCCTTACCTGGTGGGGATCATGGACGCGCTGTCGCCCGACAGCCCGTACCGCGAGATCTACCTCAAGAAGGGCCACCAGCTGGGCGGCTCCGCGCTTGGCGAGAACTTCATCGGCCATGCGATCACGTCGGCGGCCGGCAACATCCTTGCGGTGTTCGCCACGATTGACGACGGCGAAAAGTGGAACCTGTCGCGCTTCGAGCCGATGCGCGAGTCGACGGATGAGCTGAGAAAGCGGATCCGCGACAAGGAAGTAAAGGGTTCCGACAACACGCAGCGCCGGAAGAAATTCCCGGGCGGCTTCCTGCAGATCATCGGCGCCAACCGCCCTGGCGGCTTGAAGTCTTCGACGATGCGCTACGTGCTGCTCGAGGAGATGGACGAATACGCCGGCGACATCGGCAACCAGGGTAGCCCGGAAACGCTGGCGAAAAAGCGAACCAGTAACTTCGGCCGCAAGGCGCGCATCTTCGGCAACAGCACGCCGACCATCGTCGGCACGTCGCCGATCGACCGCAACTACCTGCGCGGCGACCAGCAGAAATATATGGTCGCATGCCCATGTTGCGGTGAACGTCAGTTCTTCCAATGGGGCCAGATGAAGTGGCCCGCCGGCGAGCCGGAGAAGGCGCGCTACCTGTGCGAGCGCTGCGATGTGCTGAGCACCGAAGCGGAATGGAAGACGCGCGGCTACGTGGGCGCTTATTGGCAGCCGACGGCAAAGGGTGAACCCGGCGTCGCCAGCTTCCACTTGCCATCCATATACGCGCCGTTGGGCTGGCGCCCGTGGGCGGAGATGGCGGCCGACTTCGTAGCGGCAAAGGACGACCCGGTCGCGCTCAAGGCCTTCGTCAATAACGAGCTGGCGGAGTGCTGGGAAGACCTGAGCGGCCAGCTCAAAAGCGCGGAGATCGCAAAGCGGCGCGAGGGTTATCCACTTCGCACGATTCCGAAAGGATGTCTCGTCCTCGTGATGTCCGTCGACGTTCAGGGCAACCGGCTGGAGTACCAGATCCTCGGCTTCGGCCGTGGGAAGAAGCACTGGGTCATCGACTACGGAATCATCGATGGCGATCCGGCCAAGGACGATGTGTGGACGCGCCTGACGGCGCTGCGCGAGCGCCCCATGGTGAACAGCTTCGGGGTGTCGATGCGTGTGCAGACGTGTGCAATCGACTCCGGTGGCCACCATACCCACGAGGTCTACCAGTACGCGCGGCTGCACCGGCACGTTGGCGTGTTCGCGGTCAAGGGCGCGTCGACCGCTGGCAAGCCGGTCATCGGCAGACCCGTTTCAATGGATGTAAACCACCGCGGCCGCACGATCAAGGGTGGCGTGCAGCTGTGGCACGTCGGTACGGATACCGCCAAGTCGCTGCTGTTCAACTACATCGCGTCGGACGAGGAGTCGGTACCGAACGACCGCTTCATCCGATTCGCCGCCGGCCTGGCCGATGACTACTTCGAGCAGCTGACCGCCGAAGTGTACGACGCCGACAAGGCGCAGTACCGCAAGCTGCCCGGCCGGCGCAATGAGGTGATCGACTTGTTCGTGTACGGATTTGCGGCAGCCTATCACCCGCTGCTACGACTGGACACGATGCGCGATTCGGACTGGGCTCAAATCGAGAGCGTAGTCGAACCGGTGAACGGGGACCTGTTTACCGCGCCGCTGGCGGCACCAGCCCAGCCGGAAGATGTTGTGGCCGAACCCGAGGAAGCGAAAGGCGAGGTCAACGTTGTTGCCGAGCCGCCGCCACCGCGCATCGAACAACCCGTTCAACCCGAACCACCGCAGGAGACCAGCAGCTGGCTCTCCGGCACTGATAACTGGCTGGATTAAAAATTATGGCTTTCTCACTCACGCAACTGAACGCAATCGAAGCGGCCATTGGATCCGGCCAGCTTTCGGTCAACTACGACGGCAAGAGCGTTACCTACCGCAGCGTCGGAGACCTGATCAAGGCCCGCGACGTGATCCGCGCGGACTTGATGGCATCGGGCGCGCTGGCGTCACCGCGGCTGTCGAACCGCGGCCCTGGTTCGCTCACCATCTTTAGCCGGGACTGACATGAACTTCATCGACGAGATCGTTGGCTACGTCAGCCCGATGTCCGGGGTTCGGCGCGCCCAGGCACGCAGTGCTCTCGAGCTGATGCGTGGCTATGACGCTGCAAAGGTCGGCCGCCGTACTGATGGTTGGATCGCCGGTGCCGGCAGCGCGAACATGGAGATTGCACCAGCGCTCGCAAGGGTGCGCAACCGCTGCCGCGACGTCGTTCGCAATAACGAATATGCGGCGAAGGCGCTCGACACACTGTGTGTGAATACAGTGGGGGATGGCATTGTCGCCAAGTCTCAAGACCAGGCCTTGTGGGACAACTGGTCCGAATACTGCGACGCGGACGGCCAGCTGGACTTTAACGGTTTGCTCGACCTGGCGCACCGCACGAGGCGCGAGAGCGGCGAGGTAATTATCCGCTTCCGCTCGCGTATGCCTGACGATGGCTTCGAGGTTCCGCTCCAGATTCAAGTGTTGGAACCCGACCATATCGACTCCAGCAAGATGGGTCAGCTGTCGAACGGGAATTACGCTATCGCCGGCGTGGAGTTCAACCTGATCGGCCAGCGCGTTGCGTACTGGCTGTTCCCTGTTCACCCTGGCGAGGTGGCCAGCTACCGGTTGAACAGTCTGGAAAGCGTGCGGGTGCCGGCATCCGAGGTGCTCCATTACTACCGCAAGCGCAGGCCGACCCAAGTGCGAGGCATGCCGGAGCTGGCGGTGTCGCTGCTCCGCTTGCGTGACCTGGCCGACTACGAACAGGCCGAGCTGGTCCGCAAGAAAATTGAATCGTGCTTCGTCGCTTTCGTTCGTAGCGATGACACGTCGCTGCGTATCGGGAACGAAACGAAGCAGAACGCGCGCTCAGTGAACGAGAAGGTGGCGCCGGGGATGATCAAGTACATTTCGAATTCGGAGGGCGTCGACTTCGGCAACCCGGCCTCGAGCGGGGGCTACGGCGACTACACCGATACTCAGCTGCACGCGATCGCCGCTGGTGCGGGCGTGATGTACTCGCAGATGACAGGCAACCTGTCGAAGTTCAATTTCAGCAGCTACCGGGCCGGTCTGGTGGAGTTCCGCCAGATGATCAAGGCGGAACAGTGGCTGGCGCTCAAGCCGATGGTGCTGGCACCGATCGGGCGCCGCTTCCAGGAAGTGGCACGGCTGGCAGGCAAGACCCGCAAGCCGATCGTGCCGATGGCCTGGACCATGCCGAAGCTGCAGTGGGTCGACCCGCTGAAGGATGTCATGGCGGCGAAGGAAGAACATCGCGGGACGACGAAGAGCATTTCGGAGACTATCCGCGAACGTGGCGAAGATCCCGAAAAGGTCTTCGCTGAGATCAGGGCTGAACGCGAGATGCTTAAATCCTACGGAATCTTGACAGACTCCGATGCTGCGATTTCCCAGCGCCTGATCGACGCTGCAACCGCTGCAGACATGCTCGACCCACTGTAACCGAAACTCTCCACCATATCCCGCCCTGCCGGCTTGCCCCGAGCAGGGCATTTTTTTGAGAGGTACACATGCCGCAACCGAACGACAACCGCAGCGAAGTTCTGCAAATGCCAATGCTAACGCGAGAGGCGCCAGTTTCAGCTGTCAATGCAGACGCGCGAACGGCAGAGATGGTGTGGACGACCGGTGCCGGCGTCCGGCGCTACGACTGGTACAACGACCGCTACTACGTCGAAGAACTGAGCATGGATCCGAAGCATGTTCGCATGGGACGTCTGGAGTCGGGACGTGCGCCACTGCTGAACACGCACCAGCGGTACGACCTGAGCTCAGTATTTGGAGTAATCCGTTCGGCATCGTTGGAGGCGACCCAGGGCATTGCGACGACTGAGTTCTCCAAGCGTGAGGATGTCGAACCGTACTACCAGGACGTAGTCGGCGGCATCATCGGTAACGTCTCGGTGGGCTACAACGTCTACGAGATGGATCGCATCCCGCCGTCCGCTGATGGGCAGCCGTGGATTTACCGCGCCGTTGATTGGGAGCCTAGCGAAATCTCACTGGTCCCTATTGGCGCGGACGCTGACTGCAGTATCCGAAGCGACGACCCTAGCCAGCCGTACTCAGGACCGGGCCCTAATGTGCGCATGGCGCCCTGCAAGTTCAACACCCGTAGCACTACAGCAGTTCAATCGCCGGCAGCCGCCGGTAACCAAACCAGAAAGGAACCCACCATGCCAGGTGAACAAGGCACTCAGGCGGCGCAGTCCACGGCCCCAACCCAAGCGCAACTCGACGCTGCACGCGCCGAAGGTGCCACGCAAGAATCCGCACGTCAGGCCGGCATCCGCGAAGCAGTGACCCTCGGCGGACTGGATGAAGCGTATGCCACCCAGCTGATCGGCCAGCGCGACATGACGGCAGCCGACGCCGGCATGGCCGTGCTGCGCGAGAAAGCCAAGCGCGATGCTGCAGCGCCAACCCGCAGCGCAGCGAACATCCAGACCATCAGCGATGAGACGGAAGTGCGCCGCACCGCCATGGCCGATGCGATCGCCCTGCGTGCCAACCCGAACGCGTTCCGCAACGATGCCAAGCGCGTCGACGCGGCGCGCCAGTTCCGCGGCATGACGCTGGTGGACATGGCGCGCGAATCGATCGAAGCGGCCGGCGGTAACGCACGCAGCCTGTCGCGCCGCGAGATTGCCGTCATGGCGCTGAATCTCGACCGTGATCTGCAAGGCCGCAGCGGGATGCAATCGGGTAGCGATTTCCCACAGATCCTCGCTGGCACCGTCAACCGCACCCTGCGTACCGCTTACGGTCTGCAGCCGCGCACCTTCACCGGCTGGGCCCGTGAGTCCACAGCACCGGACTTCCGCGAAGTGGCGCGCGCGCAGCTGTCGGAATCGGCAGCGTTCAAGGAAATCAAGGCCGGCGGCGAATACAAGATGCTTTCGTTCGGCGATTCGGCCGAGAAGTACTCGCTGAGCAAGTTCGGCGGTATCGTCGCGATCACCTGGGAATCGATCATCAACGACGATCTGGGCGCATTCGACCGTATCCCGCTGGCACTCGCTGCCGAGGCGGCGGCGATCGAAGGCGACATCGTGTACGGCATCCTTACCGGTGCTGCAGCCATGTCGGACGGCAAGACCCTGTTCCACGCGGACCACGGCAACCTGGCTGGCGCCGCCGGCGCGATCAGTGACGTCACGCTCGGTGCCGCTCGCGCCGCGATGCGCAAGCAGGTCGGGCTCAAGGGGCGAGTGCTGAATTTGACCCCATCGTTCCTGATCGCCGGTCCGGACAGCGAAAGCTTGGCGAACAAGTACACCTCGGCTTCCTTCGTGGCGGCCAAGGCGTCGGATATCAACCCGAACTTCAACACCAGCCTCGAAGTCGTGATTGACCCGCGCATTCTGGGTAATCAGTGGCACCTCTCGGCCACCCCGGCGCTGGTTGACACCATCGAGTACTCGTACCTGGAAGGCGAGCAGGGGCTGTTCACCGAGACCCGCCAGGGCTTCGAAGTCGACGGCCTGCAGATCAAGGCGCGCCACGTGTTCGGTGCGAAGGCGATCGACTGGCGCGGCCTGTACCAGAACGCCGGCGCGTAAGCGCGGTTCGGTGGTAAAGCCGGTCAGCTGAGGCTGACCGGTTCCGTTTCTACAACTCTCATTTGCGAAAGATCACATGAAAAACTTTATTCAGAAGGGCGTTACCCTGACTCTGCTCGTCGCCGCTGCCGCCCAGGCTGGCGAGGCGGTGCTGGTAGGGAAGATCTTCGGCGTTGCTCTGTCCGATGTGGCAGCAGGCAAATCCGGCGAATTCGTGACCGAAGGCGTATTCGAGCTGCCGGCGCTGGCCGGCGACGTTGCGGCACAGGGCGCTGTCCTGTACTGGGACACTGCCAACGAGCGCCTGACGACCACGGACGTGGGGAACACCCGCGTCGGCGTCGCGGTCGAGGCGAAGGCCGGCGGCGCCGCCATCGCGGTGATCAAGCTCGACGCTGTAATTAGCTGATCATGTCGTTCTCCGCCGCTGTATTCTGGCCAGCATTCAAGCAGGCCGGCATGTTGGACGAGGCGGTCTATCAGTCTGACACCGGACCTGCCATTGAGTTCGATGTCAGCTTCTCCCGTCCCGACCAGGTTGTGCTCGATGGCATGGTGCACAACACCGACTACAGCATCGAATACCAGCGCGGTGACATTGATCTGAAGCGCGGATATGTGGTGCGGATCGATGGCGAGGACTACAAGGTGCGGCAAACGCCGGTTGCCAAGGGCGACGGGACCTTCGTTGTTGCCTCTCTAGAAAAGGTTAGTTTATGACTTTGCGAGAAGCCTACATCGAAGGGTTAATCGCCGATCTAAGGGCCGCTGCTGGTATTGGCGCCATGGTCGAGCGGTCGATCGTCAAGGCATTCACGCGGGAAGAGGACACCGTTCTCGTCGTGCATCGCGGCGCCGAGAGTCAGCCTGACAACTCCAGGCTGGGTGTTATCGACCGGACGTGCGAGATCCTGCTAAGCATCGTCGCGCGAGGTGATGCGCCTGACCAGCTTGCTGATGCCGTGCTCGAGGTGGCACATCCGTTGGTCATGGCATACCGTGCGCCACGGATCATTGACGTTTGGGAAGGGCCGACCGACGCGCCTAAGTTTTCCGATGTTGGCGGTACGGCCGGCTTGATCACCGTGCACTATTTCATCAGGTACCGATCGGGCCCGAATAGCCTATCTTCGTAACGGACTCATGTCGGGGTACACGCCCGGAAGTAAGAGCAACATCCCTCAACCGAACCCGCCTGACCGCGGGTTTTTTTATGGAAGGACTCGTATGAAAACAAATAAGCAAGGCGATGTTGGCGGCCAGCCCGCTGGCGAAGCAGCTGATTTCCCGACGACCGCCGCAGCGCAGAGCAATGTGGCGAAGGTAAAAGACGTGATCGCAAGCGATGAGCACGCGGGAAAGGGTGGCAGCTATGTGATCAACCCCGATACCGGCAAGCGGCACCTGAGCATGGAAATGGTTGCAGGCCGTGCCGAGGCCGCGTTGGCGGAAAAAAAACGTGCCGCTTCCAAAGCGGCGGAACTGGGAGATGAATGATGGGTAAGCTCGTACGTAATGCCGTGCTGCTGGCCGTAATCCAGCCGGTCCCAGGTACCGACGCTGTGCCAACAGGCGCACTCAACGCCATCATGGCGATGAACATCTCCGCACAGCCGATCTCTGCTGAGTTCGCCAAACGCAACAACATCAAACCGTACTTCGGCAACATGGGCAGCGTCCCGGTTGCCGTCCATGCCGAGGTGTCGTTCGAAATCGAACTGGCTGGCGCGGGTGCAGCTGGCACGGCCCCGAAGTACGGGCCACTGCTGCGTGGTTGCGCGTTCTCCGAAACGACCTCCGCTGGCGTAAGCGTCACATATGCGCCGGTCACGGAGGCGCAAGAAGCCGTGACGTTGTATTACAACCTGGACGGCATCCTGTACCGAATGACGGACGCGAAGGGAACCGTGGCTTTCGGCCTGAGCGCCAAGGGCATCCCGGTAATGAAGTACCGCTTCATCGGCTTGTACAGCACGCCAACTGATACGCCGACTCCAGTCGGCGTGGACTACAGTGGCTTCAAGGACCCGCTCGCGGTAAATGCATCGAACACACCGGTAGCAACCCTGCACGGCGTCGCCGGCAAGGTGCAGTCGATCGATGCGGACATGGCCAACCAGCTGGTGTACCGCAACCTGATCGGTTGGGAGGGCATCCTCATTACTGGCCGCGAACCAACCGGTTCGTACGTCATGGAACTTGAATCCGTCGCCACCAAGGACTGGTACACGACGATCAAGGACGGCGTGCTGGGCACTCTTTCGGTGACCCATGGCCTTACCGCGGGCAACATCATCCAGTTGGCGGCGCCGAAGGTGCAGGTGCTGGACCCGTCGCTCAGCGAGGCTGACGGCATCTCCATGTTGACCTGCAAGCTCGATCTGCAGCCGGATGTCGGCAACGACGAATTTATTCTGACGGTCCGCTAGTCAGCGTCCACAACCATCCCCTCGGCCAGCCATTGCTGGCCGTTTTCTTACCCCCTCAAAAATAGGAACTGTCATGGCATTCAAAGTCGCTCTGTCGCCCACGTACCAAACAAAGATTGTCGTCGAGACCCCAAACAACAACGGAAAGTTCGACAAGTCGGACTTCATGGCCGAGTTCAAGCGTGTCAGCTTCGACGATCTCGACGAACTCCGCAAACTGCCGCAGAAAGAAGTGCTGGAGAAAGTGCTCGTTGGCTGGTCCGGCCTGGTCGATGAAGGTGGCAGCGAAGTGCATTTCAATCCATTGAACGTTGCGGTGGTGTTGCAGATCCCACAGGCGTTCACTTCGTTGTACGAAGGCTTCTGGAGTTCGATCTTCAGGGCTAAGGAAAAAAACTAAAAGCGGCAGCGCGGTACTGGGCCGGTGACGTGCCGGCGCCACCCACCAGTATGACGGACGACATCGTCGACCAGCTTGTTGCGTTGAAAGCGCCGCCGGATGTAATCGAGGCGGCGCGCGATCGAGCCCAAGCCCGGAGAGGCGGCGCGGCTGCTGCCAACGATACGTTCGATGTCTGGCCCGAAAACTGGACGTCGGTGCAGCTCTTCCTAAACGTCAGCACGCAATGGGATGTTGTCGCCGGAATGAGCGGCCTGATTTACATGGGTCTCAAATACGAAATTGTCCCGGAACAGATGGACCGCTTGCGAATCGCTCGGAAGAAGCGAGCGGACATGTGGGGCGATCTCAGCTTGATGGAACGTGCAGCGCTGCCGCTGCTGAATAAAAAAGCACCGTAGCCCAGCTCGCCGTCGAATCGATGGCAGCACCTTGAAATGGATCCCTATGTCAGCACTTGGCTCACTTGTTGTAAAGCTCGCTCTTGAGTACGCGGAGTACACGAAGGGGCTCGAAAAATCCGATCAGGCGTCCCTGAAGTTCGCGAAAAATGCGCAACGCCATTTCGATGAGGCAGGCAAGGCTACGACCGATTTCCTGTCGAATGTCGCCAAATCGGCTGCTGGCGCGGTAGCAGCCTTCTTCACCGTCGACGCCATGATCGGTCAGCTGAAGAGCTCAATCGACACGCTGGCCAATCTTGACGACATGGCGCAGAAGACCGGCTCGAGCGTGGAGAACCTCTCGCGTTTGCAGAAGGTCGCCAGCGCATTCAGTCAGGACTTCGGGGTCGTCGACGCCTCAATATCGCGACTCGCCAAGGGTATGGCTACAGCGGACGACGAGAGCAACAAGGTGCACAAGGCTCTCACCGCGCTCAGCGTCTCTTCCAAGGATGTTGCAGGCAAGCTTCGTGATCCTTCCGAGGTCCTGGTGGATGTGGCCAAGAGCCTGCAGGGCTACGGCGACGATGCCGGCAAGGCCGCACTGCTGAACGACTTGCTGGGGAAATCCGGTGCCGATCTCATTCCGTACCTGAACGACGTTGCGGAAAATGTCGACAAATTCGCTGGTGTTTCCAAAGAGGCGGCGGAGAAAGCATCGGCGCTGCAGGACCGCCTCGGTGCTATGCGCGAGAAGTCGGATGCCCTGTTCACCTCGATCGCGACCGCGACTCTTCCCGCGATGAGCGACCTTGCCGGTGCGTTCCTGGATGTGGCCGAGTCGCGTGATGGGCTCGTCGATGGGAAGGGCGCGGAGTGGGCCGATGATCTGGCTCTTGGACTGGCGCGAGTCGTTGACGTTGCGATCCTGCTGCCGAAGATTCTCTCGGCAGTTGGTGGAAGCATCAACGTCGTGGCAAGCGACGTGGGCTTGCTGCAGACAGCGATGGAGAACGCCAATCCACTTACGATGGCCCGCAAGTGGCTGAAGGGCGGTTCGGCCTTCGATGATATCCAGAAGGCCCTGGATAAACGTAACCAGACGCTGGCCGACGCAAACAAGAAGTGGGACGACCTGTGGAACAAGCCGGCGAACCAGCTCGAGCAAGCGATGCTCAAGCGGATCGCTGGCCGTGCTGATGCACCGGCGGCTGGCCCGGACAAGCCTGTAGTGGAAAAGCCGTCGCTGAACTACACGACCGGCAACGGGCCGAAGGAAGCTCGTAACGATTTTGACCAGATGAATAAATCGCTACAACAGAAACTTGCGCTTACTGAGCAGGAGATCACGCTCGGCCGTGCGCTCTCCAGTTCCGAAAGAGAGATCGCCGCGCTTACCCGAGGCCGCATTGAAGGCACGGTAAAGCTATCGGACGTTGATGCAGCGAAGCTCGCCGCAGGGTTCGCCCAGCTCGGGCTGAATGAAGACCTACTGCGCGCACGTGCCGCAGCGGAAAAGTTCGATAAGGACGAACTCGCTGCGGCGCAGAAGAAAATTTCGACCGCATACGAATCGCTGGCGAAAATGCAGGAGGAGGTCGACATGTTCGGCAAGCTCCCAGCTGAAATCACGAGGGCGACCATCGCCAAGCTGGAACTGCACAAAACCCAGTTGGAAATTAACGAAGGTACCGCTGAAGAGATCCGTACGGTTGAGGGATTGATCGAAGTGAACAAGCGCCTTGCGGGCATGCAAGATCGCAAAACTGAGCTCGAGGAAGCTAAGAAAGCCCGCGAGGAACTCGACAAGTTTCTCGATCCTACCAAGGCGCAAACGTTTGGCGAGGCGCTCCAGGGAGCGTTTGGCGGAGCCGGCGACGCTGCGTCCAGGATGATCGGTTCGCTTCAATCTTATGGCATTAAGCAGGCCGAGATCGAAAAAGCAAGGAAGGACGCGGCCAAGGCATACGCGACGGATTCGACGAAGCTTGCCGCCGCCTCAAAGGCGATTACCGAGAAAGAGGTGAAGAACAAAATTGGCGCGTACGGGGACATGGCCGGCGCGGCAAAGGGATTCTTCAGCGAAAATTCCAAGGGCCACAAAGCCATGGAGGCCGCAGAGAGAGGATTCCGCGCCGTTGAGACCGCGATGGCGATTGAGTCCATGCTAACCAAAAGCGGCCTGCTGACCGCATTCACGGGCCTGTTCGTCGCCAGTAAGGCGGCCGAAACCACGGCAACCGTCACAAACACGGCAGTTGACACGGCAGCGACCGGAGTGTCAGTCGGGAACTCAATGCTGCGGGCTGGAGCATCGACCGCTGCTGGTGCCGCTAAGGCATTCGAGCAAATGGGTGTATGGGGCTTTGTCGGCGCTGCTGCCATCATCGCCTTCATGGGCAAACTGGGAGTGTTTGGCGGAACTGGTGGTGGCGGCCCTGCTGCAGCCACATTCGAAGATCGACAGAAGAAACAGGGCACCGGCACGGTGCTTGGCGACGATTCGGCGAAATCCGAATCGATCGCGAAGTCGCTGGAGATCATGGAGCAGAACTCCTCGATGGGGCTGGACTACCAGAACTCGATGCTGCAGGCGTTGCGCAATATCGAGACGGCATTGGGTGGGGCGGCCAAGGGGATTTTCCAGACCGCGGGACTGACTGGTGGCAGCGCTTTCGGCACGACCAACACGTCTACCAAATCCTTCTTCGGCTCGGACAAGAGCACGACCATCACCGATACCGGCGTGCGCTTCACTGGCTCGCTTGGCGATTTGCGCGCTGGTGGCGGTAGTGGCATCCAGTACGAGGATGTGACCAAGACTAGCGATGGTGGCTGGTTCAGTGGCAACAAGACTAGCTCCAACACGAACACGAAGGCGCTCAGCGATGCGGCGCTGAAACCCTTCACGCTCATCTTCGACAACATGGGCGACTTGCTCGTCGGCGCCGGCGTCAAGTTGGGCGCCGATAGCATGGGCCTGACGAACGCCATCAATCAGATCGGCATCGATTTCGCGGTCAGCACCCGCGAACTGAAAGGTCAGGACCTGGTTGACGCGCTGTCGGCCGGTATCAGTGTGGCATTCGACAAAGTTACAACTGCAGTATTCCCGCAGATCGCCGAGTTCCAGAAGGTGGGCGAAGGCATGGGCGAGACGCTGGTGCGTGTCGCTGCAAACTACGCATCACTGGACGCGACACTCAACGCGATGGGCATGACCTTCGGCCCGATCGGCATCGGTAGCCTTGCAGCGCGCGAGCACCTGATCATGCTGGCCGGTGGTATCGACAAGCTTTCCGAACAGGCGTCGGGCTTTGCCGAAAACTACCTGACCGAAGCGGAGCGCCTGGCGCCAGTGCAGAAGTATGTCACCGAGTCGTTAGCGACCCTTGGGTACCTGGGCGATACAGCACTGCGTACTCGCGACGACTTTAAGGCAGCCGTCCTCGGGCTGCAGAATGGCGGCGCGCTTGCGACTGAGGCTGGCGCGGCTACGTTCGCTGCGCTGATGGCACTCCAAGGGGCGTTTGCAATGACCGTCCCGGCCATAGAGGCGGCGAGCTCGTCAATTGAGGGCATGCGCGAGTCAGTCGCTGTTCTCCTTGGTGGGGTGGACGATGCGGTCGGGGTCCTGCAGCGTGTAACCAATGCTGAGAAAGAGCGAACAGGCAAGGCACATGAGCTGACAATGAAGCGGCTGCAGGCGCAGATGGACGTTAGCTCCGCCCTGGTCGCTGAGCATAAAGCATTGTCGAGCCTGTCCAGCACGACAATCTCGCAAATGAGCATTGCAGGTAGCGAGGGTGCTGACCGGGCCTCGGCCCAGGCACAAGTGCGGAATGCTATCGCGATCGTAATAGCGGGCGGCATGCTTCCTTCTGCGGAAAGCATGCGCGCGCCGTTTGCAGTCTTGGCAAAGGACTCCTCGAATCTGTTTGCGACGATGCAGGATTACCAGCGCGATTTCTATCGGACGCAGGGTGACATCGCGGCGCTGGGCGCGTTGTCGGACAAGGCCTTGTCGGTCGAGGAGAAAATGCTTGCAACGCTCAGTGGCCAGAAGGACTTGGCGCAACTGGCCTACGACGGTGAGATTGCGCGCCTCGACGGGATACTGGAACAAGCCCAGCGGGAAATCGACATCCTCAACGGGATCGACACAACCGGCTTGACCATTGTCCAGGCGTTGGAAGCGGTGCGTCTCGCAATTCTGGCTGCCCAGGCAAACCCGATTGCCGCCTCGGGCGCGAGCATCAGCGACGCGTATAAATCGGCGCTTGGCCGCGCGCCCGATGCGGCCGGCCTTGAGTTCTTCAAGGATAAGGCGGCAACAGGTACGCCGATCAGTGACATTGTTGCCGCTATCAAGAACTCCCCGGAGGCGAAAGCGCAGGCCATGTATCAGTCGCTGCTTGGTCGCGCTGGTGACGCCGGTGGTATTGCGTACTGGACCAAGGTGCTTAGTGGAGGAATGTCGGAGCAGGCGGCGCGCGACTTGATGATGCAGTCCGGAGAGTATAAAAAGCTCAAGGGTATCCCGGGTTTTGCGAATGGCGGCGATCATTCCGGCGGCGTCCGTATCGTTGGCGAGCGCGGGCCTGAGCTTGAGTTCACAGGTCCATCCCGGATCGTGAACAATCGCGACCTGATGGCTCGCCTTCAAAATCCTGGCGCGAACAGCGATGCGCTTGTGACTGAGATTCGTTTGCTGCGCCAGCAGGTTGAACGCTTACAGCTGGCGGCAGAGAAAACGGCTGACGATACAGGAAAAATGGTTCTCAGCACCGGTCAACTTGCCGATCAGTTCAACGAGGTTAGCGAGGGAGGCAATGCTATGCGATCGGATGTAGTGGCATCTGTGCGCTTGGAGGTGGCGACATGACGGTAAGTGCAAGAGTGATGGTTACTACAGAGATAACAGCAAGCATGATCAAGGCGGGAACAACGATCGCAGCGACGGACGCGGCAGTAGGTGAGGTGGCGTGGGTATCTGGTGGCGTCTATGCGGTCGACGATCAGCGCACGTACGGCGATTCTGTTTGGGGATGCAAACTCGCCCACTCTGGGCACGCGCAGGCGCCTGACCTTGATTCGAACTACTGGATTCGCCAGGGCCCGACGAATCGAATGGCGCCTTTTGACGATTACACCAATACGAAGGCGGTGGCTACTGGATCGCTCACGTATGTGTTTCAACCGGGGTTTCTGAACGGCCTCGCGGTGTATGGCATGGAGGGCGCTGCGTATAGCGCCACCGTTAAGGACTCGCCTGGCGGGGCTGTACTTCGGTCGTGGAGCGGTGATTTGTATAGCCAGGCCTCTGGCTTCTACGAACTATTGTTCTCTTTGCTTGTGCCGACGGTTCAAATGTCCTTTGACGACATTCCGCTCGCGCCAGATGCTGAGGTAACGATCACCGTTTCTTCTGACCCAGGGAAACGGGTGGCGATCGGGGCAATCAAGGTAGGCGACTGGCGCCAGTTCATCGGGGATGGTGGCGGAGGCGGCGCGCAGTACGGTGCCGAGTCCAATCGTAAGAGCTATACGTTTCGTAAATACAATTTCGATGGAACATACGAGATCGTCAAGCGTGCCAGTAGTCGAAATGTCAACTGTAGCGTAGTGATCGACGCCGACCAGGCGATGTATGCCGATTCAATCCTGGGGGAAATCGTGGAGACCGCCGTACCGTTCGAAGCGAGCGGCTTGCCGGGCTATGGGTATCTCAACACGCTCGGATTTGTCGCTGGAAGCATCCGCGCTGACAGCGTGGGCACCACATCTATCAATCTAAAGATCGAAGGAAATATTTGATGGCAATTACCCCGGTACCGGCAATGACGGACACGCCACCGTTCCCTGCCTTGGCGGATCGTGCGGCAGGCACCTACAACGCCAAGGCGTATGCGTTTGGGTCGCATATGTCTGACACGTTCAATAGCGAGCTCGTTGCGGTCGCGACCAATGTGCAAGGCAATGCAGCCGATGCGGCGGCTAGCGCAACCACAGCGACGACCAAGGCTTCGGAGGCGACATCGTCGGCGAGCAATGCTGCGAGCAGCGCCGCCTCTGCACTGACGGCGCCAGGAACGAGCGCGACCAGTGCTACGAGTCTGTTGATCGGCACGGGCAGCAAGAGCCTGATCATTCAGACGAGCAAGGCATACAGCGTCGGCCAGTCTGTCGTCATTGCCGATAGTGCATCGCCGTCGGCGAATTGGATGTGGGGTCAGATCACAAGCTATGACGCCGGTACGGGTGCGCTGGTCGTCAATGTCAAAGAGGCGGGCGGATCGGGCACCTACGGCTCATGGGCCGTTAGCCTGTCCAGCAGCCCTGGGCTAGCGGCGCCCCGCATCGTACGCTCGCCTCGCGCGAGCAACACCATGCTCGGTGCTTCTGACCAGGCGACCCTGATTGACATCACCGGTGGCACCTTCTCGCAGACCTTTGCCGCTGCGGCCGTTTTGGGTAATGGCTGGTGCTGCTGGCTGCGCAATTCAGGAACTGGCGATATCACGCTCGATCCGAACGGCGCCGAACTGATCGATGGCCTTTCCAGCTACATCATGTATCCCGGCGAGGCCCGCCTGATCCAGTGTAATGGGACGACGCTCACCTCGATGGTGATCTCGCCGTTTAATAAAACGTTTACTGTCAGCAGCAACTTCATTAAGCCACCCGGATATACCGACTTCGGGGGAGTGACGTGGAATGGAGGAAGGGGAGGGTCTGGAGGATCCGGATATAACACGACTAATGGATTCCCAGGTAGCGGTGGAAGTGGTGGCACAGGAGGCGAAGGCGGATGGTTCACTATTGGCGCTTCCAAGCTCGGAGCATCGTCCACTGTGACCATTGGTGCCGGTGGAAGCGGAGGCACTGCGACCAACATTGCCAATGCAGCTGGTGGTGCCGAGGGCGCGGGTGGCACCACATCATTCGGACCGATCTCGCTTGCCATTGATGATTATGGTCCATGGTTTGCACGTAAGAATGGGGGTAACGGCTCATCTATTGGATCACCACCAACAGCAGGTGTTGCGGCAAGGGGTGGTGGGGGGGGCGGGGGTGGCGGAGCCGGGGGCAATCAGGGGAATACCGTTGGTGCTGGCGGTACTTCCATCACAGGGGGCAACGGCGGCAGTGGGGGCGCACAAAATACCACGGGGGTCGCGGGCGCTGCCCGTGGTGGCGGGGGTGGGGGCGGAGGAGGCGCCAGTGCCGACGGAACAATGTCCGGCCCCGGCGGTCCCGGTGGCCGAGGTGAAGTATGTGTATGGGGGATTGCATAAATGAACGCACATCAACTCGACGCCGACGGCGTCATCATTAACACCATCGTTGTCGATGACTTGAACGCTCTAACGAACCTGATCGACGCCGCACTCGGCGGGCGAATTGGCGACAGATGGGATGGTGCAAACTTCCTCCCCCCAGCGTTCTCCGCAGAGGCACTCGAAGAACTCAAAGCGCACGCCATCGCGCAAACATATGCGGACGTGGACAGCGTGTATGACGCTGCCATCGGGCGCCGTGCGACCGAGTACGCGGACGCGGAAAGCGCGGCGCGCCAGTACGTGGCCGGCGGCTACGTTGGCACGGCATCGAGTTACGTCGCGGACTTTGCCATGGACAACCCGACCGGCTTGCAGCAGACAGACGCATGGGCCGCGGACAATATCATCGCCCGCGCCGATGCGTTCCGATCAGCCCAGCTGTCGATGCGCAGTACGCGCTTTGTCCGCCAGAAGGGCATGCGCGGCGCTGCCAGTAAGGCTGAGCTGGCCGTCGTAGTGGAGCAGTGGAACGGCTTTATTGCCAGCCTTCGCGCACAGCTGGGGGTGTAGTGGGAACCGTAACATTCCTGTACACACGACGGCGGCGAAACCCGATTTCGCTGGCGATCCGCTGGGCCATGCCGCGCACGCGCTTCGCCTGGGCGCTGTCTTCGCACCTGATCGTTAAGGTGGGTGATACCTGCTACGAAGCGACCATGTTGCATGGCGTGCGCAAGGTACCGCTGGCCGTGGCGATGGCGGGTCAGGTTCTGGTCAAGGAAACGCACTTCTACGTTCCCGACCCAGCCGCCGGGGTAGCCTTTGGCGAATCCCAACTCTGCACCTACGAACCGAAGCTACCGACCTGGTTGCCGAGGTGGGTCCGAGCGCCGCTGGCCGTCGCGCTCAAGATCCGCAACAACAACTATGACTTCAAAGGTGCGTTCGGGCTGTCACTCGCGCCGGGCCGCGATTGGGCTGAGGACGATTTCTGGTTCTGCTATGAGCTTGGCGCAGGCTGGCTTCGTGCTGCTGGGCGCAACGTGTTTTCCAATCTTTCCCACGTTGGCGAAACTGCCCTCATGGCTATCAATCCTTGATCACTCACACCCACAATGAAAGTAAATAGAATGAGCGAACCAATTTCCGGCGCTGCAGCCGGAGCAGCTGGCTGGAATTTTATCGGTGGCTTGGCCGGGATCGCCGGGATCGGCGCCGGTCTGGCTTCCATCGTCGTGATGTGCGCCATGACGCCGCGTAGCGCCAAGGAATGGGCTGTCGGGATCATCTCGACGGTCGTGGCATCCATCGGAGGTGGTGCGGCCGTTATCCAGCACTATGATCTGCTGGCGTGGGCAGATACGCCCATCGGCCTTGTGGCCATGCTCGGCCTGGTGTTCGCTTGCGGGTTACCTGGTTGGGCCATCGTGCGATGGATGTTCAACTACATCGATCGGAAAAAGGGGGCCGATCTCGGCGAGGTGATCAGCGACGTGCGGGGCGCACTGTGAACCGCTCGCAGCTGCTGTCCTTGTCGCCCGGCCTCGGCGCGCGCGTCGACGTGTTCATCGAACCGCTCAACGTCGCAATGAAGCGCTTCGAGATCGACACGCCAGCACGCCAGGCGGCGTTCCTGGCGCAGGTCCTGCATGAGTCGTTGGGCCTGACCAGGATGACCGAGAACCTGAACTATTCTCCTGCGGCGCTGATTGCCACCTTCAATACCCGTCAGGCGATCCGTTTCACAACGGATGCCGCCGCGCTGTACGGCCGCACTGCGCACCATCCTGCCAACCAGCAGATGATCGCCAACACCGCTTACGCGAACCGAATGGGCAACGGTTCGATCGAGTCGGGCGACGGTTGGCGCTACCGTGGCCGCGGTCCTGGCCAGCTCACCGGCAAAGACAACTACACGGCTTGCGGAGAGGCGCTCGGGCTTGATCTGGTGAACTGTCCGGACCAGGTCGCCGAGCCTACGGTCGGCTGTCTGGCCTTCGCATGGTTCTGGGACAAGGGAAATCGCACGGGCAAGTCGCTCAACCTGGTGGCGGACATTGGCAAGATCGACCGGCTTAGCCTGGCGGTGAACGGCGGCAGCCATGGGCTGGCCGAGCGAATTGCGCTGACCCAGCGCGCGCTCGAGGTACTGGCATGACTCGCCTGATGGGGCGCATCGCGAGTGTGGCCGTTCCACGCTGGGCGATGTGGGCAGCGGTAGGCGTGCTGGCAGTATCCGGCTACGGGACGGGCCGATTGCATGAGGCGCGACGTGGCGCTGACGCCCACGCTCAATACGTTGCTGGCCAAGCCGAGCAGGTGGTTGTCATCGTCAAAAAGCAAACCGAAGTGGTGACCGTCGTCGAAACGAAATACCGTGACCGCATCCATACAATTCATACAGAAGGAGTCGCAATTGAAAGCATCATCCCCGATCTCATTACCCCTGCGGATATTGAGCGCTTTGCTGTCAATGTTGGCTTTGTCCGCTTGCTCGACGCCGGCTGGGATGGTTCCGTTGCTGGACCCGCCAGCGATTCTGATCGAGAACCCGCTGGAATTTCGCTCGATGAAGTCGCGGCCGTTCAAGTCGGCAATGCCACCAGCTGCCGGATCTGGCGCGAGCAAGTCTACGGGTGGCGCGAGTTCTACGCCAAGCAGCAGGTAGCGGTCAACGGCGAGGCTGGAGAGTGGTACGTGGCGGCGCCATTGATCGGCCCGCCGCAATGAGGTGACGCATGACCCACATTATTGACGTGCGCATGCATGGCGAGGCCGACACTTCGCCGTTGCAGATGATCAGCGCGACGCGGTTGGCACACCTTGGACGGATGGAGGTCCTGGCCAAAGAGCTCGTCGCTCTCATAGACCGCGGTCGTGGAGCCGTGGATCGTGCTCTTACAACTAAGCCTGATCCGAACATAAAGGCAATAGTGGGTGAAGGACCTGTTGACGCTCCTCCACCCTAGATTCAAAGACAGAGCGCCTGTGCTGGTTGCGCTAACAACCAGTACAGGCCTCAATCCACTGAGCTACCAGTGAACCAAGCTAGGGCTCTGCACCTCCCGGGAGGCGGCCGGAGCATAGCACGAAACATAATAAAAAGGTTTACTTATGGCAACTCCAATCATTCCATGGATCGGCGGCAAACGGCGCCTGGCCGATCACCTTATCCCTCAATTTCCTCCGCACAAGTGCTACGTCGAGGTGTTTGCCGGCGGCGCTGCGCTCTATTTCATGCGCCCGCCTGCCGACGTGGAAGTGCTGAACGACATCAACGGCGAGCTGGTCAGGCTCTATCGCGTTGTGCAGAACCACCTCGAAGAATTTGTCCGGCACTTTAAGTTCGCGCTGGCCAGCCGCGAGGTCTTCAAATGGCACCAGGTGACGCCGCCCGAAACCTTGACGGATATTCAGCGTGCTGTTCGATTCTTCTACCTGCAGCAGCACGCGTTCGGAGGGAAGGTCGACGGCCAGAGCTGGGGTACCGCCACAACTGCCCCGCCAGTCAACCTGTTGCGCATCGAGGAGAATCTATCGGCGGCCCACCTGCGCCTGTCCGGCGCCTTCATCGAGAACATGGACTGGCACAAGCTGATGGAACGGTATGACCGCCCCCACACACTGTTCTACCTCGATCCGCCATACTGGCAGACGGAAGGCTACGGCGTGGACTTCGGCCTGGAAGAATATGTCAAGATTGCGGACCTGATGGGGCGGATTAAGGGCAAGGCCATTCTGAGTCTGAACGACCACCCGGACATCCGGAGAATCTTCGGCGCGTTTCAGATGGACACGGTTCCGATTTCGTACAACGTCGGTGGAGGCGGAAGGGCTGTGGATCGATCGGAAGTGATCATCTACAGCTGGGATCGGTCTACGGACCCCGTTGGACTCTTTTAGTCGAGCAAGCTTGTGCAGACGTCTGCACAGGCAGCTTGCGTCCTGCCATAATACTGCGCGATACTGTATAAATGTACAGTAGAATAAAGCGGCTACGGCGTCGGGGCGAGCGAAAGAGCGATCACGAAATCGGCGCGGATGAGGGCGTCGTGGGCCACATTACCATGGTGCTGATTGAGAATTTGCCGGTTATGAAGGTGCACGGCGCCGGCGACGACGCTGTGCAGAAACCGCTTCTCCCGCTCATGTGGCGCGCGAAGGTCGTCATGATTCGTGGCGACAAGATGCTATTCCAAGGTTACGAGCGGTTGGGGAACCAAGATGACCCAGCGGCGCGGGTTGAAAAGCAGGAGTGGGCCGTTCAGGTTATGGTCGAACCTCCTGCTACCGTTCCATGATTGCCCGCTGAGCGCCGCTCATAGTGAGCGTTTGCAACGAGTCAAACTCAGAAATGATGCCTTTCGACAACCATAGCCGCCAGTAGCATTGATATAATCTTTGCAACGTAGTGTTTTACTCCGTCACTTCATGGCAAAGGGTCATATGAGCTTCGAGGTTCAGTACGCTGTCATTCACAGTTTCACAAAAGAAGCCAACACGACGGTTCTTAAGGGCATGGTCAAGAAGATCAAGACGATCGATGTTGGCTTGCCTGCAGTTGTTGCCTTGGTTAAGGGAGTAAATGGTCTCCTCGGAAAGACTGGAAATATTCTCAGCTACGGTCAATTTGGCGACGATAAGCGCGAGGGACCTTTCCCAAGTCGATTCGACGCATACCAAACCGCAAATCCGACCGACGCATCGTTTCTTGCCTTAAGCCACGTAGCCGTTGACGAATTGGCGAAGGAAGCTGCTGAGGAACCCTTCGCCACTGGCGGGCACATCCTCGTCGCGGCTTACACGAACGACGGACGTCCGTTTTTTTTAGTCGCGATGATCAAACAGCGTGGCGGGATCCAGCTCGACGCTGACTACGTTCCCATCGAAATTACGGAAGTGGACTTGTCGAAGGTATATCAGGCGGCACGGATAAGCGTAAAACGGTACCTTGACGTGAAAGTTATGGCGCCTGAGGTAGTCGCCGAGGACAAAATCCCCGAAGACAGAACCTACCTGGCGTTTTTGGGGCAAGGGACACATAACCAAGCCTCCGGATATTTTGTAACGGCGCTCGGGTGCACGAAGGGAATCGGTTCATCCAGGGCAACGCAAAATGCCCTTGATGCAGTACATACATTTTTCGGTCGCGCTGACCTGAAGCCCTTTCGACTTGAGGCGCGTAATGCGGTTGCATCCTATCTGGAGGGTAAAGAAAAGACTGGCCAGAACGCCATACTGACCGAACTTGCTTTTTGTGCAACGGGGCCAATGAAAGCATCGCAAGAAACCGTTATCGAAGAGTTCAAAGCGTATTTGAACAGCGACTTAGCGAAGGTGCCGGCTGCATTTGCGGTTCATAAAGGGACGTTAAAAAAGGGGACGCGTATCAAGGCCGAAATGCCAAGTTACTCGTTCACGTTTGAACGCAAAAGTTTAGGGGACTCGAACAACTCGGCAGTTTTTTTTAACGTCAAGAATAAGTCGATTACCTTCAATAACCTTAATGACAAAACTGTAAAAGAAATAATCGCCGAGCTCGCGCTCCACAAATAGGCATATGTTCGCAAAAATCGTTGAGCTTTATCGCGCTCTGAATCGTCCGCCCATCGAAAACGAGAGTTTCGTTTTTGAGGGTTCTTGCACGCCGGCGACTATAGAGCTAATCGAGGAGGTGGCCGGTTTGTCCGACCACTTCGGGTATTTTGAAGATAAATTCATCGACGGCAATAACGTGAAGGTCGATTTCCGCCTCGCATCGTCCGATTACGCTGGACGGTTTCATGCATCTGTTGGCGAATTCATCGCAGCGACTCCCTCGCTGAATTTTGGTGACGTTCCAGAGCGCTACTATGTTATCGACTTGGATTATTTCTCCGGCGATGGCACGCCTCCGCCTGTGCTAATTTCGCTGTTGGAACTGTGTAGATTCATTCGCGCGATCTCCTCGCTAGCGGCTGAGTACGCACAGGGTACAGATCTGACTTATGGCGAGAACCGTCTGTTTTTTGTTCTTGCGGCGGATGGCAAAACTCCTGCCAAAACCCTTTCCATCGTTGTTCGCATTGAAGAGCGTCTACTAAAATATCCTTTGGTCCATGTACGGTTGCTCGAGGTGTTGGTATCCGAGGCGATGAAAAACGAGATACATATAGACGAGCGACGAATGATCATGCGGCTGGCCATTGCTGATGCGCTATCGGTCCCGGACGAATCGACAGAGCTGTTCGCTTACCTCGTATCCCATTGGCGTGACGTCCTGTCGAAGTACCGTCACAACGTTCTAGCATTTGTTAATCAGTATTCCTTCGAGAAAGTTCGGAAGGAAATTGCTACCGCTGAAATTGAGCACGCGACGAAGCTTAGCGCTGTTCTAGGCGATATCGCCGGCAAGCTACTGGCGTTACCAGTATCGCTAGCCGCTGTATTGATTTTACGGAAGGCATCGACAGCTGAAGAATTCTGGATCTTATTCGCCGGGCTGTGGGCCGTAACCGTCATTTTCATTGGCATTCTGTGGAACCAGTGGTTGCAAGTTGAGCGGTTACGCTCGAGCTTTGAGATCATCTTCGGGCAGTACGACGGCTCCACATTCCCTAAGAAACTGCAAGCACCTATCGCACAGGCGAGGCATGCGATTAAGCGCCAGTATCGCGTATTGAAGTATACCTTCGGGGTCTTCGGTTTCTTAGCACTCGCCCCTGGAGTCGCGGCGCTGTACGTGTGGGGCACAACACTGCCGATTAAATTAAGCGATCTCTGCGTCCTTCTGGCCAGCGGCGCAACGTTCCGCCCTTGATCTCAGCAGCACAGAGATTTGTTGGTATGAGTGTTGGTATGACGGGAGTAGCTATGCGTATTTGTGCATATAAATCATACACATACGCATTAAAATAGGATGTCACCGCTTCCGCCAACGAATTTTCAAATTGCCCTTGTAGATCAAGGGCTTTTTTTCGTCTCCCGACAGCTCATTTCAGCGTCGCGAGCGCATGACAAACGGATGTCGCCCTCACGTGTTGCGGAGACAGTCTCCGCAACACGCCATTTCCCTTCCTGCTTCTCGGAGTTCGTCAGGTCGTCTGACCGATCCCACGGCGGTCGCTGTCGAATTTGTACTGTATATCTATACGGGGTATCCATTTAGCTCCAGTGAAGTTGGAATCACTGTATGGATATCCATATATTAGCCCCAAAAGCGGGCGAAGACTACCCCACCGACTGGAACGAATTCCTGACTTGGTTTGCGTCCGAAGAAGCCTGTCTTTCGTATCTGGAAAGATTGCGGTGGCCGGCCGGATTCGTGTGCCCTGCGTGCAGCTGCATTGACCAGCCCTACAGGTCAAGCCGCGGTCGCATGGTATGCCGGGACTGCGGCCATCAGTGCACTGTTGTGATACCTGCTACGAAGCGACCATGCTGCATGGCGTGCGCAAGGTACCGCTGGCCGTGGCGATGGCGGGTCAGGTTCTGGTCAAGGAAACGCACTTCTACGTTCCCGACCCAGCCGCCGGGGTAGCCTTTGGCGAATCCCAACTCTGCACGTACGAACCGAAGCTACCGACCTGGTTGCCGAGGTGGGTCCGAGCGCCGCTGGCCGTCGCGCTCAAGATCCGCAACAACAACTATGACTTCAAAGGCGCGTTCGGGCTGTCACTCGCGCCGGGCCGCGATTGGGCTGAGGCCGGTTTCTGGTTTTGCTATGAATTCGGCGCTGGCTGGCTGCGCGCCTCCGGGCGTAACGTGTTTTCCAATCTATCCCATGTTGGCGAAACCGCTCTTATGGCTATCAATCCTTGAGTATTCACATTCACCATGAAAGTAAATAGCATGAGCGAACCAATTTCCGGCGCTGCAGCCGGCGCAGCAGGCTGGAGTGTTATCGGCGGCCTAGCCGGGGCCGGCGCCATCGGTGCAGGGCTGGCCGCTGTCGTCGTCATGTGCGCCATAACCCCACGCAGCGCGAAGGAATGGGCGGTGGGCGTGATTTCCACGGTTGTCGCGTCAATTGGTGGTGGCGCCGCCGTGATCCAGCACTACGGCCTGGAACACTGGGCGTTCACCCCGTTCGGGCTGGTGGCCATGTTGGGACTGGTTTTCGCATGTGGCCTGCCAGGCTGGGCAATCGTGCGCTGGTTGTTCAACTACATCGAGCGCCGGCGGGGCGCGGATCTCGGTGAAGTGATTAGCGACGTTCGGGGTGCGCTATGAATCTCGCGCAGCTGCTGGCCCTGTCGCCGGGTATCGGGACCCGCGCCGATATGTTCGTCGAGCCGCTCAACGCCGCCATGAAGCGGTTCGGGATCGACACGCCGGCGCGTCAGGCTGCGTTCCTGGCGCAGGCTCTGCACGAATCGATGGGCCTGACCAGGATGACCGAGAACCTGAACTATTCCCCGGCAGCGTTGATGGCCAGGTTCAATAACCGCCATGTCACGCGCTTCACTCCGGAGACGGCCGCGCTCTACGGGCGCACGGCGCAACACCCTGCCAATCAGCAGATGATCGCCAACACCGCCTACGCGAACCGGATGGGGAACGGTTCGATCGAGGCGGGGGACGGCTGGCGGTACCGCGGGCGCGGGCCTGTCCAGCTGACTGGCAAGGATAACTATGCCCGCTGCGGCACGGCGCTTGGACTCGACCTGGCGCGCTATCCGGACATGGTGGCGCAACCCGATGTCGGATGCCTGGCTTTCGCCTGGTTCTGGTCGAAGGGGAACCCGACAGGACGCACCCTGTCGTTGCTTGCCGACGCCGGCGACATCGGCAGCGTGAGCCGTGCGGTGAACGGTGGAAGTAACGGGTTATCGGAGCGGATCGCGCTGACCTCCCGCGCCCTGCAGGTGCTGGCTTGAGGCCGCTGATCGCCCGTGCTGCGGGCATCGTCGTGCCGAACTGGACGAAGTGGGCGGCGGTGGCGGCGCTCATGGTCGCTGTGTACGGCGCCGGCCGCCTGCACGAGGCGCGGCGCGGCGCCGACGCGATGGCCGACTACATCGGCAAGCAGGCGACGCAGACTGCCGGCATCGTGAAGAAACAGATCGAAGTGCAGACGTCTGTACAGACCAAGTACGTCGACCGCATTCAAAAAATTTACGTCCAGGGAGCGACCATTGAAACAAACATTCCGATATACATTCAGCCGGCTGACGCTGATCGTTTTGGCGTCAACGCTGGCTTTGTCCGCGTGCTCGACGCCGCCTGGTCAGGTGAGCCTGTCGGACCCGCCACCGATTCTGACCGAGAACCCGCCGAGCTTTCGCTTGATGCGGTCGCCGCGGCCGAAGTGGGCAATGCCACCAGCTGCCGCGCCTGGCGGGATCAGGCCCTCGGCTGGCGGGACTTCTATGCAGGCCAGCAGGTAGCAGTCAATGGACGGGCGGGGGAGTGGGCGGATGTAGTGCCGCCAAATCTCCTGCAGCAGTAAAAAGACAGAGCGCCCGGCCCAGCTGCGCTAACAGGTGGGCCGGGCCATGCACTTCCGGTTCGATCGCTCAAGCAGCGACTTTTGCTGCTGCCTCGGCATCCTCTTGAGTTTCCATAAACTTGGTGCGGAATGTGATTGGATCCGAGATTCCGGGAATCGGTGCTTGCGGGGTGCCGGCGCCAGCCACAACGAGGGAACCAAAGTTGAAGATACGCCCCAGGATACCTTGCTCAACTTGCATGCTCTCGACCTTCGAGAGCTTAATCTCGACAGTGCGGCGGCTAATGAAACCAAACTTCGCAATGACCCGCTTGTTGGTGATCGCCAGCTCAGTGGAAATATATTTCAGATATGCAGCTATGAAAAAAATCACCCCAATACCCCACAGGAAGAGGAAGAAAAATCCAAGGACGATTAGCGGAGCTAGCGACCAGACGCTGATTTTCGCTTGGTAGGTGATGGTTTCATCACGGGATAAAATCTTTTGAACGTAGCTGGCCATTGTTATTCCATTAATGCGGCAGAGTGGCGTGCCGTTGCGCCTTCCTCAAAAGTGAGGCGAGTTTCACAATGGTAACTTAGTGTTGAGAAGAATTGTTGGTTTAAAGAAATTAAACTGTCCATTTCTGCAAGGTGGCGGCACTATTCAACAGTGGGTTTCGGCGGAGCCGGCGTGCGGTGCAAGTGCTTTCGACTGGGAAGCTAAATTCGTTTCCGCAACCCGGAAGACTGGCCTTGAAAAATAAGGAACATTTAGCCATCTAGAAGGAAGAGTTGCGGGAAGGAATTGTTTGTAAGTACCTGTTTTCTAAGCACTTGGGCGTAGACTTGAAAACTGGCGACGGGGGAACCTGTTCGTGAGTTCGAATCTCACCGCTTTCCGCCACCTACAGATAGAAGGCTCCAGTGATGGGTAATGCCGTTCAGTTAAGACTGAACGGCATTTTTATTTTGCTGTTGTAAACGCCGGGCATCGCTGTTAACCTTCGTCGCGATGCTCGACGATACCCTTCACTTCCTGGCCAACCATCTCGAGTCTCCGGACTGGAAGAGGCTGGGCGAGCATTTGCCATACGAGTGGATCGAGCAAGCGATCCTGAGTACGGATGC
>NZ_JABBGG010000008.1 GCF_012927275.1 Massilia polaris
TGCCGAATACTGGCTGCATCCGTACTCAGGATCGCTTGCTCGATCCACTCGTATGGCAAATGCTCGCCCAGCCTCTTCCAGTCCGGAGACTCGAGATGGTTGGCCAGGAAGTGAAGGGTATCGTCGAACATCGCGACGAAGGTTAACAGCGATGCCCGGCGTTTACAACAGCAAAATAAAAATGCCGTTCAGTCTTAACTGAACGGCATTAGAGCCGAAGCTCGCTTTTTTTGGTCACGCAATTGATTACTTGCGCTTGTCCATTGCAGGCACGTCGCGTGCCGGCGAACCGATAAACAGCTGGCGCGGACGGCCGATCTTCTGTTCCGGGTCGGCGATCATTTCGTTCCACTGGGCGATCCAGCCGATCGTGCGGGCCATCGCGAAGATGCCGGTGAACAGCGATACCGGAATGCCCAGCGCCGATTGCACGATGCCCGAATAGAAATCGACGTTCGGGTACAGCTTGCGCGATACGAAGTATTCGTCTTCCAGCGCGATCTTTTCGAGCGCCATCGCCAGCTTGAACAGCGGGTCGTCTTGCAGGCCCAGCTCTTGCAGCACTTCGTGGCAGGTTTCGCGCATCAGCTTGGCGCGCGGATCGAAGTTCTTGTAGACGCGGTGACCGAAGCCCATCAGCTTGACGCCGGAGTTCTTGTCCTTCACCTTTTCGATGAACGCAGGGATGTTCTCGACGGTGCCGATTTCTTTCAGCATGGTCAAAGCCGCTTCGTTCGCGCCGCCGTGGGCAGGGCCCCACAGGCAGGCGATACCGGCTGCGATACAGGCGAACGGGTTGGCGCCCGACGAGCCGGCCAGGCGGACGGTCGAGGTCGACGCGTTCTGCTCGTGGTCTGCGTGCAGGATCAGGATGCGGTCAAGCGCGCGTACCAGCACGTCGTTGACGACGTATTCTTCGCACGGATTGCCGAACATCATGCGCATGAAGTTGGCGCTGTACGACAGGTCGTTGCGTGGGTACACGAACGGCTGGCCGATCGAGTATTTGTAGGCCATCGCGACCAGGGTCGGCATCTTGGCGATCAGGCGGATTGCCGATACTTCGCGGTGATGCGGGTCGTTGATGTCGAGCGAGTCGTGGTAGAACGAGGCCAGCGCGCCGACGGTGCCGACCAGCACCGACATCGGGTGCGCGTCGCGGCGGAAGCCGCGGAAGAAGAATTGCATCTGCTCGTGCACCATCGTGTGCTTGGTGACGGTGTCCGAGAACTTCTGGTTCTGGGCCGCGTTCGGCAGGTCGCCGTTCAGCAGCAGGTAGCAGGTTTCGAGGAAGTCGCAGTTGACCGCCAGTTGTTCGATCGGGTAGCCGCGGTACAGCAGCTCGCCCTTGTCGCCGTCGATGTAGGTGATCGACGAGTTGCAGGCTGCGGTCGACATGAAGCCAGGGTCGTAGGTGAACTTGCCGGTCTGGCCGTACAGCTTGCGGATGTCGATGACGTCCGGGCCTACCGTACCTTTGTAGATCGGCATGTCGATGGCTGGGCTGCCATCGGAGAACGACAGGGTGGCTTTGTTATCAGAGATGTTCATGGCACTTCCTTCTTGGGAGGTGAGTCTACAAAATAAAATATAACGAAACTGTTTCGGGTGCAGCCGCTCTATGCCTGGCGCAGGCGCAGCAGCAGCGCGCGCACTTGCGGAACGTCGAGCTCGCCTTCAGGTTCGGTCCGCGCCAGCAGCAGGTCCATCAGCGGATTGTCCGCCAGGTCCAGCAGCCGCGTCAGCGCATCGACGTCCTCGTCGCTCAGCGTTTCCTCATTGGCGTCGAGGAAGCGGGTCAGCACCAGGTCGTTCTCGAGCAAGCCGCGACGGCTGCGCCAGCGCAGGCGGGCACGGTTGGCGGGATCGGATTGATGCGTTGTCACACTAGAGTCTGTCATTGGGTCAACACTATACTCCGCCCGCCAGGATTCGGCAGTACGGTACTACTACTGTATTGTCGGGCTACGAACGTCGCTCCCGTGAAAACGGGAGCCCATACTTCGCGTCCAAATCAGCTCAGTATGGGTTACCGCGCGGCCGCCGAGGCGTTCGCGGGAACGACGTTTCGATGCCAACTTAAACGGCGCGGCGCACCATCAGTTCCTTGATCTTGCCGATTGCCTTGTTCGGGTTCAGCCCCTTAGGGCAAACGTCGACGCAATTCATGATCGAGTGGCAGCGGAACAGGCGGTACGGGTCTTCCAGGTTGTCCAGGCGGTCGCCGGTGGCTTCGTCGCGGCTGTCGGCGATGAAGCGGTAGGCTTGCAGCAGGCCGGCCGGGCCGACGAACTTGTCCGGATTCCACCAGAACGACGGGCACGAGGTCGAGCAGCAGGCGCACAGGATGCACTCGTACAGGCCGTCGAGCTCTTCGCGCTCGGTCGGGGTCTGCAGGCGTTCTTTTTCCGGCGGGATCGAATCGTTGATCAGGAACGGCTTGATCGAATCGTACTGCTTGAAGAACTGGGTCATGTCGACGATCAGGTCGCGGATGACCGGCAGGCCAGGCAGCGGACGCAGCACGATCGGCTGGGTAAGCTCGTTCAGGTTGGTGGTGCAGGCCAGGCCGTTCTTGCCGTTGATGTTCATCGCGTCCGAACCGCAGACGCCTTCGCGGCACGAGCGGCGCAGGCTGAGCGTGTCGTCGACGTCCGACTTGATGCGCTGGAGCGCGTCGAGCAGCATCTTGTCGGTGTCTTGCAGTTCCACCGTGACGTCCTGCATATACGGCTTGGTATCCTTGTCCGGATCGTAACGGTAGATCTTGAGTTGTACTGTGCGTGTCATGTTTGATGCCTTAGAAAGTACGTGCTTTTGGCTTGAAGGTGTCGACCGTCAGCGGCTTGGTGACCACGGCCTTGTAATCGAGGCGGTTGCCTTCCGAGTACCACAGGGTGTGCTTCATCCAGACTTCGTCGTCGCGCTGCTGGTAGTCGCTGTGCGCGTGCGCGCCGCGCGATTCCTTGCGGGCCTGGGCCGAGGTGATGGTGGCCTTGGCGGTTTCGATCAGGTTGTCCAGTTCGAGCGCTTCGACGCGCGCGGTGTTGAACACCTTCGACTTGTCCTTGAACGAGACGTGCTTGCGGCGCTCGTCCAGCACCAGGATCTCTTTCAGGCCCTGGGTCAGCAGCTCGTCGGTACGGAACACGCCGCAGTACTTCTGCATCGTGGAGCGGATGTCGTTGGCGACGCCCTGCACTTTTTCCGAGCCGGTCGAGGTTTCGAGGCGGTTCAGGCGGCCCATCGCGAATTCAGAGGCGTCCTTCGGCAGCGCCTTGTTGGAGCGCGCCTTCAGGTTCTGCGCCACCACGTGGTTGCCGGCCGCGCGGCCGAACACCAGCAGGTCGAGCAGCGAGTTGGTGCCCAGGCGGTTGGCGCCGTGCACCGATACGCAGGCGCATTCGCCGATCGCGTACAGGCCGTTGACGATCTTCTGCGAGCCGTCCGCGGCAGGTGCTACCACCTGGCCGTGGATGTTGGTCGGGATGCCGCCCATCTGATAGTGAATCGTCGGCACGACAGGGATCGGTTCCTTGGTCGCGTCGACGTTGGCGAACTTGTGGCCGATCTCGAGGATCGACGGCAGGCGCTTGGCGATGGTGTCGGCGCCGATGTGGCGCAGGTCCAGCAGCACGTGGTCCTTGTTCGGACCGCAGCCGCGGCCTTCCTTGATTTCCTGGTCCATCGAGCGCGACACGAAGTCGCGCGGGGCCAGGTCTTTCAGGGTTGGCGCATAGCGCTCCATGAAGCGTTCGCCGTTGCTGTTGATGAGGATACCGCCCTCGCCGCGCACGCCTTCGGTGATCAGGACGCCCGCGCCGGCCACGCCGGTCGGGTGGAACTGCCAGAACTCCATGTCCTGCAGCGGCAGGCCGGCGCGTGCCGCCATGCCCATGCCGTCGCCGGTGTTGATGAAGGCGTTGGTCGATGCTGCGAAGATGCGGCCTGCGCCGCCGGTTGCGAAGATAGTGGTCTTCGCTTCCAGGATCATGCACTCGCCGGTTTCCATTTCAAGCGCAACCACGCCAACCACGTCGCCCTCGGCGTCGCGGATGATGTCGATCGCCATCCACTCGACGAAGAAGTGGGTGCGGGCGCGCACGTTGCGCTGGTACAGGGTGTGCAGCAGCGCGTGGCCGGTACGGTCAGCCGCCGCGCAGGCGCGCTGGACTGGCTTCTCGCCGAAGTTGGCGGTGTGGCCGCCGAACGGACGCTGGTAAATGGTGCCGTCCGGGTTACGGTCGAACGGCATGCCGAAGTGTTCCAGCTCGTAGACTACTTTTGGCGCTTCGCGGCACATGAATTCGATCGCATCCTGGTCGCCCAGGTAGTCGCCGCCCTTGACGGTGTCGAACATGTGCCAGTACCAGTCGTCCTCGCTCATGTTGCCGAGGGAGGCGCCGATGCCGCCCTGCGCCGCCACGGTGTGCGAGCGGGTCGGGAAGACTTTCGACAGCACGGCCACGTTCAGGCCGGCTTCAGCCAGCTGCAGCGATGCGCGCATGCCGGAACCGCCGGCGCCAACGATAACCGCGTCGAAGCGACGGGTAGGGATTGCAGTTTTAATTGCTGCCACGATTACACACTCCAGAGAATTTGAACGGTCCAGGCCGCGCAGGCAACCAGCCACAGGATGGTGCCGATTTGCAGTGCCAGGCGGATGCCGACCGGCTTGACGTAGTCCATCCAGATGTCGCGCATGCCAACCCACGCGTGGTAGAACAGCGCGGCGAAGGTCACCAGCGAGAACAGCTTGAACCACTGCTGGGCGAACAGGCCAGCCCAGCCTTCATAGGTGAAGTTCTGGCCGGTCAGGAAAGTGACCAGCAGGATGACCGTGTAGACCGCCATGACGATCGCGGTTACGCGTTGCGCCATCCAGTCTTTCCAGCCGTAGCCGGCGCCGACGACGAGGCGCTTTGGTCCGACGTTATTCTTTGCCATCAAAATACTCCAAACAATTTAAGACCTGCCAGCGCGGTCAACAGCAGGCTGACGACCAGCACAATGACGGCGGACTGGCGCGACGAATCCTTCTCGATACCGATGTGCATGTCCATGAACAGGTGGCGCACGCCTGCGCAGAAGTGGTGCATATAGCCCCAGATCAGGCCCAGCAGGACGAGTTTGGCGAGGGGATGCTCGAGGATGCCGGCGAAACGCGCGAAGGTCATTTCGGAGCTGATCGACAGCTGCAGCAGATACAGGACGAAAGGCAGCAGCAGGAACATGATTGCGCCGCTGACGCGGTGCAGGATCGACACGTACGCCGATGGCGTCATGCGGTAATTCATCAAATCGGTAACATGGATGTTACTGAAATGCGGCCGCTCTTTTCTTGGAACTTCTTTCACGGCTTCGGACATACAAGACCTCCCCTTAAAACAAACTGAATAATTAACTCGCAATTTTCGCCGATTTCATTGACCGGACCAATATCTAATTTTCAAGATGCGGTAAAAGCAACGAGAACGCAGGTATCGCCTGCTAATTTCTGTATAACAACGTATTTTAACCGCAACGCATAGGGTCTGCAGGAGCTGCCCGCTTTGCCTGTGGTTACGACAACTCGTTTTGATAGTGGTGGTGCGTGGTCAGGTACAGCCCACGGCGCAGCTCCACCGCCTTGTCTCCATAAGTGAACGAGACCCGTTCGGCGCACAGCAGCGGCGTTCCCTCGGCTACCTGCAGGAATTCCGCCGCGGTCGGGTCCGCCGGCACGGCACGGATTTTTTCGGTCGCGCGGATCATGCGAGTGCCGAATTCCGACTCGAACAAGCCATACATTGGACCCTTGTACTCGACCAGGCGTTCGGCAGTCAGGCCCTTGAACAGCAAGCCCGGCAGCCAGAGTTCTTCCAGAATGGTCGGCTCGCCCTCGAACGATTGCACCCGCTTGATGTAGACCACCGCGTCGCCGCTCTTCAAATCGAGCAGGCGCGCCACTTCGGCCGGCGCGCGCATGCGCTTGACCTCGATGATCTTGTTGTCGGGATGATGGGGCACGCCCTCGTCGGGCGCCAGCCGCAGGAAGCGGAAGTGCGCGCGCGCCTCGTGGTGGGTGGACACGAAGGTGCCCTTGCCCTGGCGCCGCATGACCAGGTTCTCGGCCGCCAGCTCGTCGATCGCCTTGCGCACCGTGCCCTGGCTGACCTTGAAGCGGCCGGCCAGCTCGACTTCGCTGGGGATCAGTTCGCCCGGCTTCCACTCGCCCGATTGCAGGCTTTGGGTGATCAGGGCCTTGATTTGCTGGTACAGCGGACTGAACGTGGGTGAACCGCCCGTTCCATTGCCGGCGCCGCCTGCACCAGGCGGCGCGCCATTGTTGTTCGAATTCGACGAGACTGGGTTCATAGACCGCGATTTCACCACAAATGGGCATGCCCGTCCAGCACAACGGAGCCGTAGTTTTCTGTCTTATATAAGACATAAGATATGAATTGACAGAACTACCCTACCCGCCTACACTCGCGATCGCTTCCGGCATCCGCGCGCGTTGAAGTACATCGAGACGCCCGGCGCCTGCCCAAGTTGAAGATGCGCGCTTTTGGTATCATTGCACTTTTGCTGAACCGGCGTATCCTCAGCTTCGACCGTTTTCTTTCTCACTTTGGAGATTCACCATGACTAAGACCCCAATGCGCGTTGCCGTCACCGGCGCGGCCGGCCAGATCGGCTATTCCCTGCTGTTCCGCATCGCCAACGGCGACATGCTGGGCAAAGACCAGCCGGTCATCCTGCAACTGCTGGAAATCGCTGACGAAAAAGCACAGAAAGCGCTCAAGGGCGTCATGATGGAAATCGACGACTGCGCATTCCCGCTGCTGGCTGGCATGACCGCCCACTCGGACCCGATGACCGCCTTCAAGGATGCAGACTTCGCCCTGCTGGTTGGCGCGCGTCCGCGCGGCCCGGGCATGGAGCGCAAGGACCTGCTGGAAGCGAACGCCCAGATCTTCACCGTGCAGGGCAAGGCGCTCGACGCCGTCGCTTCGCGCAACGTCAAGGTACTGGTGGTCGGCAACCCAGCCAACACCAACGCCTATATCGCCATGAAATCGGCGCCTTCGCTGCCGGCCAAGAACTTCACCGCCATGCTGCGCCTGGACCACAACCGCGCGCTGTCGCAAGTCGCTGCCAAAACCGGCAAGCCGGTTTCGTCGATCGAAAAGCTGGCAGTGTGGGGCAACCACTCGCCAACGATGTACGCCGATTACCGTTTCGCCACCATCGACGGCGCATCGGTCAAGGACATGATCAACGACGACGCATGGAACCGCGACACCTTCCTGCCTACCGTCGGCAAGCGCGGCGCAGCGATCATCGAAGCGCGCGGCCTGTCGTCGGCAGCGTCGGCAGCCAACGCGGCGATCGACCACATGCACGACTGGCACGTTGGCACCAACGGCAAGTGGACCACGATGGGTATCCCGTCGGACGGTTCGTACGGCATCCCGCAGGACACCATGTTCGGCTTCCCTGTCATCGTTGAAAACGGCGAATACAAGATCGTACAAGGCCTGGCCATCGACGAGTTCTCGCAAGAGCGCATCAACCTCACGCTCAAGGAACTGACCGAAGAGCGCGAAGGCGTTGCACACCTGCTGAAGGCTTAAGCCCGCTGCACCCGCATCGTCGTTCCCGCGCAAGCGGGAATCCATACTGAGCCGGCATATTCAACTCAGCATGGGCTCCCGCTTTCGCGGGAGGTCGTTCCCGCCAATGGCGGGAACGACGGCAACGTAACAGAAGAAATCATATGCATCCATCCGAGGTTTTATTCCAGGGTAAGCGCCAGCCCCTGCTGCTCCCAGCCTGCGACCATTATTGCGGCACCGAGAAGCTGATGCTCAAGTCGATGGCCCTGCAACAAGAGCTTGGCCCCCTGTTCGACATCACGTTCGACTGCGAAGACGGCGCTGCCGCCGGCGACGAGCCTGCGCACGCCCAGCTGGTCGTCCGCCTGCTGAACGATGAAGGCAACCGCCACAACCGCATCGGCGTGCGCGTGCACGACGTCGCCAGCCCATTCTTTGAAGCCGACATCGCCGTTATCGTCGGCGGCGCCGCCGCGCGCCTGGCCTATGTGGTGCTGCCGAAGGTCGACAGCACGGCCGACGTCATGCGCGCCATCGACCTGATCAACCAGCACGCCGCCAAGGCGGGCCGCCGGAGCGCCGGACCGAGCGCCCTGCCAGTGCACGTGCTGATCGAAACCCACGGCGCCCTGCGCGACGCCTACAGCATCGCTGCCCTGCCCCAGGTCGAATGCCTGTCGTTCGGGATCATGGACTTCGTTTCGGCCCATTACGGCGCCATTCCCGGCGCCGCGATGCGCACGCCGGGCCAGTTCACGCACCCGCTGGTGGTACGCGCCAAGCTGGAGATGGTTGCTGCATGTCATGCGCACGGCAAGGTACCGTCGCATAATGTGACCACCGAAATCCGCGACACCGCCGTGGTGGCCAACGACGCCCAGCGCGCCGCCGCCGAATTCGGGTACACGCGCATGTGGAGCATCCACCCTGACCAGATCAAGCCGATCATCAAGGCATTCACGCCCCGCCTGTCCGAGGTAAACGAAGCGACCAACATCCTGACCGAAGCGATCAACGCGAATTGGGGACCAATTGCGCAACACGGGCGCTTGCATGACCGAGCCAGCTACCGATACTATTGGACAGTTCTCCAGCGCGCCCGCCTCGCTGGCCTCGGGCTGCCCGACGCAGCCACCGCCCTTCTCGGCCAAGACCCTCATACGGAACCTACCTGATGCCAAAACTCATTCGTGAAATGCTCGTTGCCTGCGGCCTGGCCCTCGCAAGCGCCGCCCTGTGCGCCCCTGCCACTGCCGCCGAAACCGACAAAAAACCGGTCAAGGCCAAGGCAAAATCGGCCAAAAAGACCAAGGAAAAGCACCCGCTGGCGATCGACGTACTGGCGGATGAACCGGAACCGGACGTCACCGACAGCACCACCACCGAATATGCTTGTGAACTGAATAACAAGGTCACGATTTATCATAACGACAACGACGCGGCCCACATCGCGCTGCGCTGGAAGAAGCGCCTGCACCGCCTCGATCGCGTCGGCACCACCACCGGCGCATTGCGCTTCGAGAACGTGCGCTACGGTCTGGTATGGATCGGCATCCCGTCGAAGGGCATGCTGCTTGACTCGAAGCTGAACCGCCAGTTGGCCAACGAATGCAAGAACGAAGAGCAGACCAAGAAGGAACAGCAGGTCGACGCTGAAAAAGCCGCGAAAAGCTGAAGCAGATTGCAGTAAAGCCGTTGCACCGATCAAGTAATCAAGTAATAACAATATCCCACTGAAGGAGAGGACATGTCCCGCAACACACTGAACACGCTCAAGGATTTCAAACTGTCGGCAGGCCAGAAAGGTAAGTTCTACTCGCTGCCGGCACTGGAGAAAAACCTGGGCGTGAATATTTCGCGCCTGCCGGTGTCGATCCGCATCGTTCTCGAGTCCGTGCTGCGCAACTGCGACGGCAAGAAAGTGACCGAAGAACACGTCAAGCAATTGGCGAACTGGGCACCGGCCGCAGACCGCACGGACGAAATTCCGTTCGTGGTGGCGCGCGTTGTGCTGCAGGACTTCACCGGCGTTCCGCTGCTGGCCGACCTGGCCGCGATGCGCAACGTCGCCAGCAAGATGGGCATGAACCCAAAGAACATCGAGCCGCTGGTGCCGGTGGACCTGGTGGTCGACCACTCGGTCACCATCGACCACTACCGCGAGCCGGGCGCGCTTGACCTGAACATGAAGCTGGAATTCTCGCGCAACAACGAGCGCTACCAGTTCATGAAATGGGGCATGCAGGCGTTCGACACCTTCGGCGTCGTGCCTCCGGGCTTCGGCATCGTCCACCAGGTCAACCTCGAGTACCTGGCGCGCGGCGTGCACAAGGCCGGCGACACCTACTACCCTGACACGCTGGTCGGCACCGACTCGCACACCACCATGATCAACGGTATCGGCGTGGTCGGCTGGGGCGTGGGCGGCATCGAAGCGGAAGCGGGCATGCTGGGCCAGCCGGTCTACTTCCTGACCCCTGACGTCATCGGCGTCAACCTGACCGGCGCGCTGCGCGAAGGCTGCACCGCGACCGACCTGGTACTGACCATCACCGAAATGCTGCGCCGTGAAAAAGTCGTCGGCAAGTTCGTCGAATTCTTCGGCGCCGGCACCGAGACGCTGTCGCTGACCGACCGCGCCACCATCGCCAACATGGCGCCTGAATACGGCGCGACCATGGGCTTCTTCCCGGTTGACGACGCCACCATCGAATACTTCGAAGGCACCGGCCGCACCCAGGACGAAATCACCGCGTTCCAGAACTACTTCAAGGCGCAGGGCCTGTATGGCGTGCCGCGCGAAGGCGAAATCGACTACACCCGCGTGGTATCGCTCGACCTGTCGACTGTCACCCCATCGCTGGCTGGTCCAAAGCGTCCGCAAGACCGTATCGAAATCGGCAACGTCAAGAACAACTTCATTGAACTGTTCTCGAAGCCGACCACCGAAAACGGCTTCAACAAGAACCCGGGTGAGCTGACCACGCAATACCAGACCACCAACGGCGTCAACGTCAAGAACGGCGACGTGCTGATCGCGGCGATCACCTCGTGCACCAACACCTCGAACCCGAGCGTGCTGCTGGCTGCTGGCCTGCTGGCCAAGAAGGCTGTCGAAGCCGGCCTGACGGTCGATCCCCACATCAAGACCTCGCTGGCTCCTGGCTCGCGCGTGGTCACCGAGTACCTGACCGCCGCCGGCCTGCTGCCATACCTGGAAAAGCTCGGCTTCGGCGTCACCGCTTACGGCTGCACCACCTGCATCGGCAACGCCGGCGACCTGACCCCGGAACTGAACGCCACCATCACCGAAAACGACATCGTCGCCTCGGCTGTATTGTCGGGCAACCGCAACTTCGAAGCGCGTATTCACCCGAACATCCGCTCGAACTTCCTGGCCTCGCCACCGCTGGTCGTCGCCTACGCCATCGCCGGCAACATGACGCGCGACCTGATGACCGAGCCAGTTGGCAAGGGCACCGGCGGCAAGGACGTCTACCTGGGCGACATCTGGCCGACCTCGAAAGAGATCGCCGCGCTGATGAAGTTCGCGATGAACTCGGACGTCTTCAAGGCCAACTACGCGCAAGTCAAGAGCGCGCCGGGCAAGCTGTGGGAAAAGGTTTCGACGGTCAAGGGCCAGGTCTACAACTGGCCTGAATCGACCTACATCGCGGAACCACCGTTCTTCCAGGACTTCACGATGACCCCGAAGGCAGCTGCGACCGGCATTTCCGGCGCGCGTGCACTGGGCGTGTTCGGCGACTCGATCACCACCGACCACATCTCGCCAGCTGGTTCGATCCAGGAAAGCGGCCCTGCGGGCCAGTGGCTCAAGGCGCACGGCGTGCTGAAGGCCGACTTCAACTCGTACGGCTCGCGCCGCGGCAACCACGAGATCATGATGCGCGGCACCTTCGCCAACGTGCGAATCAAGAACCGCATGATCCCTGCCAAGAAGGACGGCTCCGCGGTCGAAGGCGGCATCACGATCCACCAGCCGACCGGCGAACAGATGTCGATCTACGACGCAGCGATGAAGTACGTCGCTGACGGCGTGCCGACGATGGTCTTCGGCGGCGAAGAGTACGGCACCGGCTCGTCGCGCGACTGGGCAGCGAAAGGCACCCAGCTGCTGGGCGTGAAGGCAGTGATCACCCGCTCGTTCGAGCGTATTCACCGCTCGAACCTGGTCGGCATGGGCGTCCTGCCGCTGCAGTTCATCGGCGACGACAGCGTCCAGACGCTCGGCATCACCGGCGAAGAAACCTTCGACCTGAAGGGCCTGGAAGGCGAGATCAAGCCGCAGCAACTGGCTACCCTCGTGATCCACCGCGCCAACGGCAACAAGCAGGAAGTCACTGTCCTGCTGCGTATCGACACCCCGATCGAAGTCGACTACTACAAGCACGGCGGCATCCTGCCATTCGTCCTGCGCCAGCTGCTGGCCCAGTAAATCGCAAGGAATAGCCAAAAACGCCGGATTCGTCCGGCGTTTTTTATTTGCGCCGCCGTTAACACCGTCAACGTCGTCCCCGCGAACGCGGGAGGCCATGCTGGCTGTGCCTGGGCCATCGTTCGTGACGTCGGCCAGCTACCCAAGGGCTACCGCTGACGGCAAATCCGCACCAAACTTGCGCAGTGTTCATCCCCCCACCCCGAATCAACTACAATACGGGGATAAGGGTTTATCATTGTTCACAGGACAAGCCAACCGTTCACTTCACTTAAGAGACTCTTAGCGTTATGCGTCGACCATCCAAAGATCCATCGAACAAACTGTCGGCCGAAAGCCAGCGACTGGTCAGCATTTCCCAATCAATCGTCCAGGCCGGCAGCCGCATGGAAGAACGCGCGTTTGAACATCAGCTCGACGCCCAGCTCCAGAAGCTGCTCAAGACCGGCCACCAGGACACCGTCGATTCGACCCTGAACGTGCTGTTCAAGGACGACCTGAACGCCTACGACGTACTGATGGAATGCGTTGAAGCCGTCAGCGAATCGTCGACGATGACCGACGTGATCGACGGCGTCGAGACCACCTACCAGGCGCTGCTCGTTGCCGCGCCGGTGCTCGCATGGACCCGCTTCGCGATCGCATCGGGCAGCATTCCCGGCGAGCTGCTGACGGTACTGTCGGCCCACTTCGCCGCGCACCTGCTGGCCGAAGGCACGCAAATGTCGATGGCCCCTACCCTGTTCGCGATCGACCAACTGCCGCGCACGCACGCCGAAACGTACGCGATGACGCACAAGCTGGCGCAGGCCGCGCACAAGGGCACCAGCGTCAAGCCGCTGACCCGTCCAGCCGACACCGCGCCGTTTCTGGCCGATACGCGCTACCTGCTGGTGGCCGTTGTCGCCCGGCTCGGCGCCCCGCTGTTCCGCTGGCAGGAAGCGCAGCACCTGAACAACTTCACCGCCGAACGCGAAGCCGCGCTCGAACAATGGCGCACGCAGGCGACGCCAAGCATCGCACGCCTGCTGCCCGGCTGCGGCATCGAGATGCTGCTGCCGGAAGCGTATTACGTGGCGTGCCGCGAAGCCGACAAGCTGATTCGCCCGGTGTCGATCCGCGCCGCGGTTCACTACCTGACCAATACCCTGGGTGTTGAGCCATCCGACCTGCGCGCCGTGATTGCGGCGTTTGGCGAAGAGACGACCGACGGCCAGATCGACGAATACCGCGTGTCGTTCACAATGCGCCAGGAAGCTGACGTCATCTACGGCATCGTGTGGCCGCTGTACGGGCAAGAGGATGAAGAAGGTACGCCGCTGGAAGGGCTGACGCATTCGGCACTCGCTACCGGCGAGATCGTCCGTCCGATCGACGAGATCGTGGCGCACCTGAACGACTGCGGCATCACGCACATCAAGCGCCACAATGACCGGTTCGTGGTGGAGTACTGCGACGATTGCGGGGCGCCGCTGTTTGCGGACCCGACCGGAGAGCTGGTGCATGCGGAGATGCCGGAAGACGCTCCTCAAGGCGGCGAACACTTTCACTAAGACGAAGGCCCGGGTTACCGGGCCTTCTTTTTTAAGCGCACGAAGTCTCGGGTTCGTTAAGGCTTAGTTCAGACATTTCTATCAATCCGAATTTTAAACTTGGGAAGAATAGAGATTGGATCATCCTTGTGTGAAGCATGAATGTGAATGCTAGGTTTTCCGCGCGCTGCCAACCAATATAAGTCCGGCATTTCGAATCGGGCACGTACTCTCAGCGATTGCGATCACAAATTGATAGCCGAAATAACCCGCTTCGCGAGCTCCGCAGAGTTTCCTGAGTGCCAGCGCCACACGACTACAAGGTCGTGATCCGGCGACACCGTAATCGTATTACTGCCCGCCCCCAGCGCCGCGAAAGCATTCGACGGCAGCCCCGGCAGATTCTTCCCCTTTGTATTCAGCCACCACAGGTAGCCATAATCGGGCCCGTGTTCGCTTGGCGCCAGCGCCGCCTTCACGTACGACGGCTGCAGCAGCTGCTTGCCGCCCCACTGCCCGCCGCGCAGCCACAGGTAGCCGAAGCGCGCCATGTCCCACGAATTGATCCACATGCCGCCGCCCCAGCGGGTGCCGCCGCTGACTGATGGCATGCGCTTGCCGCCCTGCTCCACATAGCTGTTCGCATAAGGCACCCACTTCCACGATGACGATGCGCCGATCGGGTCCATGACCTCCTGCTGGAATGCATCAGGCACGCTCTTGTCCATCACACGCAGCAGCGACAACGCAAAGCGGTTGATGCGCACGTCGTTGTACTCGTAGAACGCGCCAGGCTGCTTAAGCTCGCGTGGCTTGCGCTCGCCCTTGCCGAACTGCGCGGCGCCGATGAAATCGTCCTTCTTTCCCCACATCTCGCCGTGCCACTCGGACGCCTGCTGCAGGTGCATTTTCCACGTCACTGCTGCATTGTGCGGCGACGCGTAGCCGCCGTCCTTGACGGTTGCCGCAACCGGCTGGTCAAGCGCGGCGATATGCCCGTCGCGCAGGGCCACGCCAGCTACGGTAGCCAGCATGCTCTTCGCAACCGAATACGTGGGGTCAACCGCCGCAGTATCGCCAAATTCCGCAACCACATAACCTTTGTAGATCACCACGCCGTTGGTCTTCGCGCGCCGCGTCGGCATTGAGCCTAACAGCGATCCAAACACGCTCTCCTGGTCGGACAAGTCGAGCGGCCGCTCAGTCTCGTGCTGCTGCGCATAGCTGACGGCCTCCGCCAGCTTGGCCGGATCCATGCCCAGTTCTGCGGGAGACTTCTTGGCCCATGTGCCAGCCGGTGGGAAGTAAGCAATGGACTGCGCGAAGGCGCTGACGGCGGTTGACGCGATGAGCGCAACGCACAGATGCAACGCGGAACGGCGGGATGGAGTCATGTGTGGCCTTAAATGGTATGGGTTCCCGCCTTCGCGGGAAGTCGGGTCCGCCAGTGGCGGGCACGACGGGGTGACTGCTTACCACTGCGAGAACGGCAGGCGGATCAGGCTGGAGTTGTAGTAGCGGGCGTCGTCGGTGACTTCTTTACCGATCCACGATGGCTTGTCGAACTGTTGCTCTTCGGATTCAAGCTCCACTTCCGCGAACATCAAGCCCTGGTTCGCGCCGAGGAATTCGTCGACCTCCCAGGTCAGCCCCGCGAACGGAATGCGCCGACGGTACTTTTCGATAATCGGCTTTTCGCACAACTGGTCGAGCAACTCGTTCGCATCAAGCAGCGGAATCTCGTACTCCCACTCGCCGCGCTTCGCCCCACTGCTGCGACCTTTGATCGTCATGGTCGCGCGTTCGCCTTCAATGCGCACGCGTACCACGCGGTCCGGCTGCGACGACAGGTAACCCTGGCGCAGCAGCACGGGATCGCCGAGGCTGCGCCACTCGTCGCCCGCAAGCAGGAACTTGCGTTCGATTTCGACGCCCACGGTCAGTCCAGCGACTTCAGGATCGGCTGCAGGATCGCCGCGCCCAGCTCGGAGCTGCGCGCGCCGTTCCAGCCGGTGTAAGCGTCAGGCAGGTCGGCGTTGTCCTTGAACGGCATCTCCAGCGTCAGCGACAGGCACTTGAAGGTGTGGCCGATGTACTTCGATGCGAGTGTCAGCAGTTCTTCGTTGTACTTCGATGCGGCATAGCCGTAGACGTTCTGGAAGTCCGGGCTGGCGGCCATGTACTGGTCGATGAAGGCCTTCTGGCGCTCCATGCGTTCCGGCGTGAAGTCGGCCAGCATCTCGTTACCCGCCACGAAGTTGTACGGCAGCGCTTCGTCGCCGTGGATGTCGAAAAACATGTCGACGCCGGTTTCGTGGATTTTGTCTTTCACGCACAGCACTTCAGGGCTACGCTCCAGCGTCGGCGTCATCCACTCGCGGTTCAGGTTCGCGCCAGCCGCATTGGTGCGCAGATTGCCGCGCGCCGAGCCGTCCGGGTTCATGTTCGGGACGATGTAGAACACGGCGCGCTGCAGCAGCTTGCGCGAGACCGGATTGGCGTTGTCGAGCAGCGCGTCCATCATGCCTTCGACGAACCATTCGGCCATCGTTTCGCCCGGGTGCTGCCGTGCGATCACCCAGATCTTCTTTTCCGCAGCCGGGTTGCCGATGACGACCAGGTTCATGTCGCGGCCGTCGATGGTGGTACCGATGTCGTGCACGCGCGCGATTGGGTTCTCGGCGACTTCGCCCAGCAGGCGCAGGTGGCGCTCCCACGAATACGGTTCGAAGTAGGCGTAATAGACGCTGTCCAGTTCGGGGGTGTGGGTGACGGTCATGACCTGGCCGTCGAAGGCGGTCGGGACGCGGAACCAGTTTTCGGTGTCGTAGCTGGCGCAGACCTTGTAGTCTTCGAAGCCCTTGGCGTAGGTCGCCTGGCCGGCATTCAGGAAGCGGATCGTGCACGGCTGGCTGCGCGCGCCCTGCAGGCGGAAGTGGAACCACTGGTGGATGTCCGCGTGCGAGTCGCTGCGCAGGTTCAGGTCGATCTGGCTTGCGCTGTCCGCCTGCACCACCTCGATGGCGCCGGAGTCGAAATGCTGGCTGATTTTGATGGGCATGGCTGCGTCCTTTTGTTGAGCGTCAAAAGAACAGAATGATAACCCAGCCCTGCCATGATGTGCTCTCCGCGGAGTCAGTCCGCGGAGAACGACCGATTACTCGGCGTCGAGGTCGATCAGGTCCTTGCTGTATGCGACCAGCATCTGGCGCATCAGCTCGACGTTGGAGCGGTTCAGCAGGACCATCAGGTCAGGACCACGGTCGAGCGCGAACTGCATGCGAATTGCCTGGTCGAACTGTTTGCATTGGACGGTAAACGCACGCGGCGTATCCCGATTATCCCAGTCGTATTGCTCGATGCGCGGCAGCACGGCCGGCGGCGCCAGCTGCGGGTCCTGGTTCACCGGAAGGTGCTTGAGGAGCCAGAACACGATCGATGCAGGCATCAGGATGCAGGTTTCGTTCCCGCCTTGCGGGAGAAACTTGACCAGCAACAGGTTGCCGATCCGATCGCACGACATGTTGAGGCTTTTTACTTCACGGATGACCGGAGTTTTCACGAAATCGTTCCTTGTGGGTATGAAAAAGGCGCGACGATTCTACCGCATCCTCCCGGCTTTTTGGTGAAATGGGTGAGTGCGCCCTGCCGGGCGCACAAACAAAATGGGGAGCTCGCGCTCCCCAAGGTTAATTCCGTTTGCTTCGGCTTAGCGGTTGCCGGGCTTGCTGCCGCTGCGGCTGCCGCTCTGGCTGCCACTTTGCTTGCTGCCAGACTTGGCGGCGGACTGCTTGCTGCCTTGCTTGGCGCTTTGCTTGCTGTCGGCCGGGTTGATTTCCGGTTGCTGGCCGCCCTGCTTGTTGCCGCCTTGCTTGCTGCCCGAGCTGGCGTTTGCGGACTGCCGGTTGCCGTGGCTCATGCTGCCGGCGCGGCGTGCTTCCTCGGAGGTGAACTCATGCGCGGTGCCCTTCAGGTGTGCCGCCTTACCGCCTTCGCTGGCGATTTCACGCTGGCGCTGCGGATCCATCGAAGCGAATCCGCGGTTACTGGTGCCGCTGCCCGATTGCTTATTGCCCTGATTGTTTGTAGCCATGGTGAATCTCCTTGAACTGGGAAAACCCCCGCCGATGCGTAGGGCCATTGCTCCGACCGCCGGCGGTACGCCGATGAGTAATCGAGCACTTCATCATATGCACCGTTTCCCCAAGCAGGTATAGGAGTGGGGTGACAGAGTTTGTAGGACTAGATGAGATAGAAGTTGCAGAAATTAAAGGAAAGATTCCTGATGTAAAAGTACTAGCGCCGAGTCCTACACTCATGCGCTCCGTGTGCCGATACAGCCGTGCAATTTCGATGTGCATCATGGGAACCCTGGCAAGGCCGCGGCGGACTGGACGGTTAGCCACCGCCCCCGCCAAATGCGGTCACTAAATTGCTAACCAAACACATCCAAAGGAATCGATATGAATTCGAACGAACGCAAGCAGAAGGACCGTCCTCAAGTGAACCAGGAAGACTCGTCGTGGGGCCGTGAAGGCAAAGCCCAGCCAACCGGCGCCGATCAGGCCGGAAATCCGGGGAACCGCCAGTCGCAACAGCAGCAAGGTAACCAGCAGCAAGGTTCCAAGCAACAAGGTGGCATGCCAAGCACGGATCGCACCGGTTCGCAGACCGGCAACACGCAGGGCGCGAGCCCGCACAGCGGCCACATGGCTGCTGACGAAAAGATGGACGAAGACACTGGCCTGTCGAACACGGTAAACCGCCAGTCGGCTGAAAACGAGCAACACGGCCGCCAGTCCCAGCAAAGCAATGTCGGTCGCCGCAGCGATATGACGGCTGATTAAAATGTAGTTATTGCGGGAAGCCTGTCTTTCCGCAGATCCGGCTTCTCCGGCGCCAGTGCTGACTTGTCAGCGCTGGCGCTTTTTATTTGCGGTACCACCCTTAAGTGTGCAATGCGCTTCCACCGCCACCATGTCGTTCGCGCGAAAGCGGGAACCCATGCTGAGTCTGCGCTGGCGGCCCGGGCAATCCTGAAGTCGCCGCCGATCCTGATCTTCGCCGAAGCACCGCCAGCGCTTGATTCAGATTCAGTGCGCGCGATTCAGCAGGAACTGGAGCGCTTGTCCTTGAATCGAACCACTCACATCATCGCGGGAAACGTCGTAGAGGGTACAACAATGCAACCAGCGCAAAACATGCCCGAACAGCCAGTCCCTGCAGTATCGGTGGTGCTGCCCACCTGCGGCCGGGTCGACCTGCTGGACCGCTGCCTTGACGCGCTCATGCGCCAGACCCTGGACGGTCGTCGCTTCGAGGTCATCGTAATGGACGACAACCCGGGCCACAACACCCGCCAGCTGGTCGCCGTGTGGCGCGCCAGTGCAGGCGAGCGCGGGCCGGACCTGAGGTACATGCCCAACACTGCCTCGCACGGTCCGGCTGCCGTGCGTAACCTCGGCTGGCGCAACGCGCGCGCGCCCATCGTCGCGTTCACTGAAGACGATACGGTGCCCTCCCCCAGCTGGCTCAAACACGGCATGGATGCGTTCACTGACAACGTGGACGTCGTATCCGGGCGTGTCGATACGCCGCGCACCGGGGCGCTTACCGATTACCGGCGCGAAGCACGCACGTTCGAACACGCCGAATTCGCCACTGCCAATTGCTTCTGCCGCAAATCGGTGCTCGAAAAAATGGGAGGCTTCGACGAGCGCTTCCATGCCGGCTGGCCAGACGACTTCCACTTCCGGTTGCTCAAGATACGCGCGGCAATTGCCCGGGCCGAGCACGCGCTGGTGGTCCAGCCGGTGCGCCCGGTTGCATGGGGCGCCAGCGTATGGCAACTAAAAAGCCTTGCGTTCGACGCCCTCCTCTATAAAACCCACCCGCAGCTCTACCGGCAGAAAATCCGCGCGACACCCGCGTGGGAGCACTACGCCACCGTCGCCGCGCTCGCCATTGGCCTCTTTGGCGTTGGAGCAGGCAGCACAGCGATCGCGTCGACCGGCGCGACCGTATGGGTCGTCATGACGGCGCTGCTGTGCCGCAAGCGATTGCGCGGCGCCTCGCGCTCGCTGTCCCACGTCGCCGAAGTAATCGTCACATCCGCCCTGATCCCGCCGACGGCAGTGTTCTGGCGCCTGGCGGGCGCCATCCGATTTCGCGTCCGGTTTGCGTGAGGCTGCCACCAACGCGCAACGCCGCGCGCGCGCTTCGGCATAGATCGCTCTGCCGCGGACTGGAACCCCGCCTTGCGTCAGGTAACCGGCGTCACGACGCCCGGCCCTGGCCCGCGCCCTATCTAACCCGAGGAGACCGCATGCCACTCGAACAAACATATATGGCTGTGCGCTCGCCGGGCCGGTGCACCAGGCAAAGCGCGATCATCGCCGAGCATGTCGCGCCGCTTGCGTCCCGGGGCTGCATTGACTGCGGCGGACAGACGGTGTACGAACCCGGCATTGACCTGCGCTCGTCGTGGATAGTCGGCGACATCCTCGACGACGTGGAAGCCGGCAATCGCGCCGGCTGCCGCACACTGTTGATCGACAATGTCAACGAAGCCGAATCGCAGCTTGGCCCGCGGCGTATTCCGACCCGGATGGCTCCGGACGTGTACGCGGCTGCCGTTCTGATTGCCGAAGAAGGCAAGGTGCCGCGATGACCAGCGCCAGCTGGGACGACGCGCGCAGCGTACTCTGCGTACGGCTCGACTCGCTAGGCGATGTGCTGATGTGCACGCCCGCGATACGGGCGCTCAAACAGTCGCGCCCTGGCCGCTGCGTCACCCTGCTCAGTTCACCGGGTGGTGCCGCAGCTGCCCCGTTCATACCCGAACTCGACGCCGTACTTGTGTACCCGGCGCCATGGATGAAAAGCAGCGCACGGCACCTGCCAGCGGTGGATATGGCGTTCATCGCCACCCTGGCTGCACGCAGCTTCGATGCGGCCGCGATCTTCACCTCTTACAGCCAGAGTGCGCTCCCCGCTGCGCTGATGTGCTACCTCGCTGGCATCCCCCTACGGCTGGCACATTGCCGCGAGAATCCTTACCATCTGCTGTCGGACTGGCTGCCCGACCCTGAGCCCGACACGCTGGTCAAGCACGAGGTTCGGCGCCAACTCGACCTGGCCGCTTCGGTTGGCTGCACGGCGTCAAGTGCGGGGCTGTCATTTGCAGTGCGGGATAACGACATCGAGGCGGTTGCCGGTCGCCTTGCGGCGCGGGGAATCAACGCCACAAGACAATGGGTCCTTCTCCATCCCGGCGCGAGCGCCCCGTCCCGGCGCTATCCGCCGGGCCAGTGGGCGCGCGTGCTCGAGGACCTCGCGGCGCGCACCGGCCTGCCGATGGTGCTCACCGGCGACGCAGCCGAACAGCCTCTCATTGAGCAAATCGTTGAGGCTGGCGGCAGCCACGCCGTCTCCCTTGCAGGGCTGCTCGATCTTGGTGAACTGGGAGCGGCCATCAAGCTGGCAAGCCTCGTTATCTCAAACAACACCGGCCCTGCGCACATGGCCGCGGCGGTTGGCACACCGCTTGTAGTCTTGTACGCGCTGACCAATCCGCAGCACACGCCGTGGCAGGTCGAATGCCGCGTGCTGTTCCACGACGTGCCGTGTCGGTTCTGCCAGAAAAGTGTTTGCCCGCACGGCCACAACGACTGCTTGAAAGGCATTACGCCAGAACGCGTAGTCGATGCAGCGTGCGGCCTGCTCGCGCGAAGCGCGCGGATGACATTGCAAGCGATGTTGAATCGCCCGGCGGGATAGCCTGATTTTGACATCCTCCCCGCCCTAAAGGACGGGGATTCCTACGGCGCCGCGCGATGATCTGCGGGTCGCTTCGGCGGGTTCCTGGTTCACCGAGCGGCCTAACTGCACCGACTCTCCACAGGCTAAAACGCGATGTCCTCGCGCTAAAACATTGATCGCACCGACCACGTCAGCGTGATTTTCATAGCCACAATCGACGCACAGAAATGTCGCCTGAGTTTGCCGATTGTCTTTCGATACGTGGCCGCAGCGCGGGCACGCCTGGCTTGTGTGGGGCGGCGGCACGGCCAGCAGAATACCGCCGTTCCACGCCACCTTGTAGCCAAGCTGCCGCCTGAATTCGCCCCAGCCCTGATCGAGGATGGCGCGGTTCAGGCCGCTTTTCTGGCTCACCTTCTTGCCCGGTTGTTCGACCGTGCCTTTGGAAGACCTGGACATGTTCCGTACCTGCAAATCCTCAATGCATACGAGCGCGTGGTTTGCGCGGGCGGCCAGCCTGATCGTCGTTGTGGTCTTGTGCAGGAAGTCTTTGCGGGCGTTGGCGATGCTGGTGTGAATCTTCTGGACGCGGGCCTTTGCCTTCTTCCAGTTGTTGCTGAACTTGACCTTGCGGCTCATGCGCCGCTGGTAGCGGGCCAAGCGCTGCTGGTGTTTCCTGAAGCTGTTGACCGGCGCGATGAAGCTCGCATCGCTCATGGTGGCGAACCGGGCAATGCCAACATCGATACCGATGGCCGTCGTCGCCGTGGGCAAGGGCTGTTCGACCTCTCGTTGCGTCTGGATCGACGCAAACCACTTGCCGCCGCACTGGCTGACGGTGACGTTGCGGACTTCGCCCAGCACGTCGCGGCTGTGACGGTAGCGCAGCCAGCCGAGTTTGGGCAGGAAGATGCGGGCGTTGAACCGGTCGAGCTTGATCTGTTTCGGGTCCGGGTAGCGGAACCTGTCGCCGCCGCCTTTGCGCTTGAAGTTCGGAAAGTCGGCGCGTTTCTCGAAGAAATTCTTGTATGCCCTCTCCAAGTCTTTTAGCGCTTGTTGCAGCGGATGACACGGCGCATCTTTGAGCCACGGTGTGTCGATGCCATTGCGCCAGCCGGTGAGCGCTTTGCATAGGCCAGCGAACCCGATGAACTTGTTGCCCGCCGCGTGATTCTCCTTTTGCATCGCCAGCGCCTTGTTGTAGACAAAACGGCACGACCCGGCGAATCGGCGCATATCGCGCGCCTGCTCGCCATCTGGCATCAGTTCGTATTTGAAGGCTTGTAGACGTTGCATGCCTAGATTATAGTTGGTCTATGAGCAATAATATCGACATTAGACAAGGAAGACACTGCGTTTTTTTGATGCATGTGCATTTGGTCTTCGTGACAAAATACCGCCGGAAAGTCTTCACGAAAGCGATTCTTGACGACCTGCGCCCGATGTTTGCCAGCGTCTGCGTGGACTTTGAAGCGGAACTAGTGGAGTTCGACGGCGAGGACGACCACGTTCACTTGTTGGTGAACTACCCTCCGAAGGTTTCCGTCTCCAATCTGGTGAATAGCCTGAAGGGCGTGTCCAGTTGGATGATTCGGAAGAAGAATTATCCGAGCATCGGCAAGAAACTCTGGGGCGGGGCGCTATGGTCGCCGTCCTACTTCGCCGGTAGCTGCGGCGGCGCACCCATCGCCGTTATCCGGCAGTACATCGAGCAGCAGCAGACCCCGCACTAAAAGCAACGGCAAGGACGGCTGCGCCGTCCGCGCTCTTGCCCCCGCGCTGAAGGACGTGGCTTGCCGCGCACCTGGTCAAGCCGGACCTTCCGACGTGCGGCGTGGTTCCGGCTTTTCCGGGCGCGGCAGTTAGAAGCGGTAGCCGACGCCGAGCGATACCAGGGTCGGGTCAACTTTGACATCGCTGATCTTCACACCGCCAGCCAGCACGTCGCTGCGGATGTTCAAACGCTTGATGTCCAGGTTGACGGACCACCGCTTGTCGATGTTGAAGTCGATGCCTGCCTGCAGCGCCAGGCCGACGCTGTTGCTTTCCAGGTCGCCCGTGCCGCCCAGCAGCTTCACGCTCGACAGATGGGTAAAGTTGACGCCGGCGCCGACATACGGCGAGAACTGGCTGTCAGGTTGGAAGTGGTATTGCGCAAGCAGCGTCGGCGGCAGGTGCTTGAAGGTGCCGATTGGCTGGCCGTCCAGGTAGACCTCGTGTTTCTGCGGGTAGGTCAGCACGAGTTCAGCCGCCACGTTCGGGCTGAAGAAGTAGCTGATGTCCAGTTCCGGGATGGTACGGCTTTCCACGCTGATACGATCCGACGCACCGGTGCCGCCGACCGGCCCCGACTTGTCAGCCGGGTTCAGATAGGTGGCTCGGGCGCGTACCAGCCAGGAATATTCCTCGGCATGAACGGGTGCAGCTGCAAAGATAAAACCAAGGGCTGCGAGAATGACTGCTGGGGTAGTACTTTTCACGTTGCTTCCTTCATCAGTTGTTGTATTTCCTGAGATGAAGGTTATTGATTTGGCTCAACAAAATCTTTGATATGAATCAAATTTTTTGTTAGTCCACTGAAATTCGAATCATATTGCCAGCGGCAAGCTCACCAACACGCAGGTGCGCTGGCCATCTGGCCTTGTCTGGATCAGGATTTGACCGTGATGCTGGTTCACGATTTCCTTTTGGTCGCCGCTCAGGAAAACGCTAGTCAATAACGGTTGACGTCTAAAACTGCGTCGGCAAAAGCCTGCGGGGCTTCCTGAGGAAGATTGTGGCCGATGCCGCCGGTAATGGTCCGGTGCGCATACTTGCCCGAAAATTTCTTGGCATACAGACTGGGTTCCGGATGCGGCGCACCATTGGCATCACCTTCAAGCGTAATGGTAGGCACGTTGATAATCGGACCGGCGGCAAGCAGCCTGTCTTGATCACGGTATCTTGGCTCGCCTTCCGCTAGTGCGAGCCGCCACCGGTAGTTGTGAATCACGATGCTGACATGATCGGGATTGTCAAAGGACGCAGCACTACGGTCAAAAGTCGCGTCGGTGAAGCGCCACTGCGGCGATGCAATTTGCCAAATGAGCTTTGCGAAGTCGTGCCGGTACTTGTCGTAACCCGCCCGGCCGCGCTCGGTTGCGAAATAATACTGATACCACCATTGCAGTTCATTCTTGGGGGGCAACGGGACCTTACCGGCTTCCTGACTGCCAATCAGATATCCGCTCACGGATACCATCGCCTTGCAGCGCTCCGGCCACAGCGCCGCGATGATGTTGGCCGTTCGGGCTCCCCAATCGCAGCCGGCAACGGTTGCCTTCTCGATTTTGAGAGCATCCATGAGAGCGACGATATCGACAGCTATCGCCGCCGGTTGGCCGCTCCGGAACGTTTTGCTCGAAAGAAAACGCGTCGAGCCATAGCCGCGCAAAAATGGGACAATTACCCGGTAGCCTGCCGATGCCAGCAAGGGAGCGACATCGACATAGGTGTGAATATCGTAAGGCCAGCCATGCAGAAGAATGACCGCAGGGCCATTGGCAGGGCCGGCTTCAGCATAGCCCACATTCAAAAGTCCTGCATCGATCTGTTTCAGTGGGCTGAACGAGGCATTTGTCGCAGCTTTCGCCGGCCCGGCCTTGACAAGCTCTGCGGCAGTGAGCGTCATGACCGCAGCGCCTAACAAATGGCGGCGATCATGGTTGATTTGTTCAGACATTGTTCTCTCTCCAGTGTGGTATCGGTTGGGCGGCTGCACTTCGAACTACGCGCCCTGCACGAGCAGTTGCAGGGCCTCCCCCTCTCCATTCCTGGACCCGCGCCACTACTTTTTAATCAGCGCAGCGATGTTGGTGACGAACTGAGGCAAGGCGTTCAGCTTCGCTTCGGCTTTTCGCCAGTCGTACTTGGTTCCCCAGTATTCCACCAGTGGCTTTAGCTTCGCGAGCTGCACGCCTTGGGAGAAGTCGTCGACGGTCTCGCGCTCCAGGAAGCGCGTGGCAGCGATACGCCGGCGTAAGTCATCGATCTGGGCTTGCGGAATATGTGCCTGGAAGGGCTTAATGGCTTTGTCTTCGGCCGCCGAGACGGTCTTAGCGTAGCTGGCACCAAAGAGCAGGATCAGTGCCAATACTACGGACATGATCATACTTACTCGTTGAGAAAGGCACCTGAGGGTTTCGGCGGCGTACTGCACTATGTCGAGGGTCACGATGAACTCCCTAACAGAAAGCATTGATTGCGACCACCGGCGAATGAGATGCGTGTCGTTCAATTTAGGCCAGCGGGCGGAGCGTGTCAATGAATTTGAAACGCCTTGCGGCCCTTCCGCGAGCCACAAAACGGGCTGCGCCGGCCTGCGGCGAAATCCTGATCTCGAGGCATTGATTCGTATCTAACTGTATCTGACCCCGTCCCAGATACACGAGCTTGCGTTGGCAAAAGTTGGTGACATGGAGGCGATACATTGGAGTCGTCTAATGGATTCATCGAAGCAATAAAGCTCGACTCATCCAAGGAGAACACCATGTTGAAATTAAACGCCGCAGCAGTCCTGATCCTTTCCGCTGTCGTTGCCACCGGCGCTTCCGCCGTCGGCCAGCATGACGCCTCCCACAATGTAACGCGCGAACAAGTGCGTGCCGAAGTTCTGGCCGCACGCGCTGCCGGCACCCTCGATATCACCGAAGTGAACTATCCACGCGAATTCACGGCTATAAAATCGACCGTCACTCGTGCCGAGGTCAGGGCTGAAGTGATTCGCGCCCGTGCTGCGGGTGAATTGGATTGGACAGAAGCCTCTGCCGCCTTTCCCTACGCGAACGAAAAATCAAGTGTTGTGCGAGCCGACGTGCTGGCCGAAGTGATTCGCGCTCGTGCGGCGGGTGAGCTCGACATCACGGAAGCGACTGCGGCTTTCCTCTAAGGCAGCAGCCGCACGATGTGAACAGCTCGTAAAGGCGGAGCGCACGCGCGTATTGGCGTTTGCGTTGGTGCCGCCCCGAGCAAAGCGGCGTGGCGCGACAAGCCGAGCTACGGCATCGTCGCCACGAACGGCCGCGCGCTGAGTCCCGACCTGCAACGTTGGATGTCCAAGCTCGCCGGCTCGAAAGCCGTAGAACCAGACCAGTCTTGATCTCCTTCTGTTCGTCGGTATCAAGCATAAGAATGTTGGAGTATATTAGCCTGCTGAATGCCCTCCGCGTTCATCGTCCATGGCAACTGAACAATTGGAGCGAATCATGACCGACTGCATCGACCACTATCGCCGCGCACTCTCTGGCGCCTTGGGCGTTGGCATCGCGACGGCACAGTTTGGGCTCATCGGGAGCGCAATGGCACAGTCCGGCAGGAAAGAGGCTCTGCCTCCCGTGCATCAGTTGCCATCCCTTGCCAGCGCTTCCTCATGGCTGAATTCGCCCCCCTTGACCAGCGCCGACCTGCGCGGCAAGGTGGTGATGATCGACTTTTGGACCTACACCTGCATTAATTGGTTGCGCACCCTTCCCTACCGCCGCGCGTGGGCGGAAAAATACAGGGACCAGGGATTGGTGGTTATTGGTGTTCACTCCCCTGAGTTCCCCTTTGAAAAGGACATCGGAAATGTGCGCCGCGCTGCGGCCGCCATGCGAGTCGAGTATCCGATCGCAATCGATAGTGAGCATGCGGTATGGCGAGCATTCAACAATGAATCTTGGCCAGCCCTCTATCTGGCCGATGCGACAGGAAAAATTCGGCATTACCATGCCGGCGAAGGGAAATACGAATTAACGGAAAGGGCCATCCAACGATTGCTGGTCGAGGCCGGAAACCATGGGACCAACCAGCAACTGGTGTCGGTCGATGCCCGGGGCGCAGAAGTTGCCGCCGATTGGGCCAGCTTGAAATCACCGGAGAATTACGTCGGCTATGAGCGCACCGAGGGCTTTGCGTCGCCCGGCGGTGCAGCGCCGGACAAGCGTCGCGTTTATGCCGCCCCAGCGCACCTTGGACTCAATCATTGGGCGCTTGTTGGGGACTGGACGGTAAAGCCCCAGGCAACCATTCTGAACCAGCCGAATGGCGCAATAGTGTACCGCTTCCACGCCCGCGATCTTCACCTCGTCATGGGTGCGGCGACACGAGAAAAACCCGTGCGATTCCGCGTGCGCATTGATGGACAGCCGCCCGGCGCAGCGCACGGAATCGACGTCGATAAAGACGGCATCGGCACGGTGACTGAGCCGCGGTTATATCAACTAATCCGGCAAACGACGAAGCCGATCAACGATCGGCAGTTCGACATCGTGTTTCTGGATCCCGGCGTTCAGGCTTTTTCCTTCACCTTCGGCTGATTGAAAGTGCGGCATTGCTTTCCTAGATGCGCCGTCTAAACTGGCATATCGATGTCCACACCGGGGAATTCCCATACGACCTCACCAATCTCCGAATAGCCTGAAACAATGGCAATCGATTAGAACAGATCCGCCGCCCGGGCTAGCAGTCCAACCACCGCAAGTAATGTAGTCACCTGAATTCCGATCAGCCAGCGAATCGTTTTTCGCAGTTCCTTCTAGCGTTCGTTTGACTCGTTACGCGTATCGCGAATTTCCGATCGGAGTTCGGTTCGACGGTCGTTCAGCCGGCTGTTGAATTCGGCACGCGTATCTCGCATCTCGCAGCGGAGCTCTCTAAAGCCATCATCCATGCGGCGACGCCACTCCTCCAGAGCTTTACTGGTGCTTTCGGTGATCGCTTCGAGCGATGCAATTCGCGTTTCCATAACGATGATGCTCACCCTTCGAGCCGCGAGTGTCAAGCTGGACGGGCAAACGTGTTCGCACCGTCAGTGACTGAATTCCTGCGCTTTCCGCAACAGGAACCTGCAATCCTTCGCTGATTTTCAGTAAATTTTTAACAACTAGCTCATTATCAATTTATACTTTCCTTTGGCGTACACCCGAAGGAGCGCGCAATGACTGGATTCCGGCTGTCCCCGGCGACGTGGAAGTGGTTGATCTGCATCCTTACCGCTATAACGGCCGTCCTTCTCGTGGTCGAAGCCAGGCACGGATTCAGCGCATTGGTACTTCAACACGAGCACGGCACAATCGGCGGCAGGCTGGACGACCACCTCGGACTGTCGCCGGAAAGCCAGGGTACGTATGTCCTGCGCATTCTCAGCCTGGACTCGAATTCGCCACTCCTGGCGCAGGGAGCCAGACCGGGCGACCACGTCCGCTATGACCGTCCACTCGACCGCTGGCGTCGCTTCCAGGTCGGCGAACCGATCGGCCTGACGTTGATCCAGACCGAAGGCAAGCGCCACTTGACGATCCGGGCGGTGGGGTCGCCCATTCCGTTTGCCGAGGCATTCGACTACGCTGCCAGCTTCGTCATGGCCGTCACTGCCCTGCTGTTCAGCCTCCTTGTCGGCATCAAGCAAGGCAGCGGCAGCGCAAACCGCGCACTTGCGATGACTTTCTGTGCGCTCAGCCTCATCTTCTTCATCACCATCAACTATTCCCCCGCCGGCCCGCTGTTCTACATCAGCAAGCTGCTCTGCATGGCCACCTATCCACTGATCTGGTACTGGAGTTTTTCGTTCGCGCTGAGTTACCAGCCTAATGCGGTAGGCCCCCTGCGCCGGTGGCTCAAGCGCAGCTTCCCTTTCTACCGGGTCTTGGCATTTGGCACTTCCGCTTACGCTGTGTGGTTCGGCCTGGGTAACGAAGCGCCGCTGATGTTGCCGTTGATTGGAGCGGTGGTTGGATTCGGCCTGACCCTGAGCATCGTCACCATGGTCAATGGCTGGCAACAATCGGCCGGCGAAATGCGCCAGCGGCATCGATGGCTACTGCTGTCCTACGCAGTTGGGACCGTCCCCGCCATGATTGCCTGGGTTCCCGCGTTCGACGCCGACTACGATGGCATACGATGGACCACGATGGGCATGTTCGCCGGTCAGTTCACCATGTACATCGGCCTGGCGTACGCAGTTCTGAAGCATCGCGTTTTCAATTTTGACTTTGCAGTGAGCCGAATGGTGGTGTTCACCGTTGTCAGCATCCTGCTGCTTTGCACCTTTGGCGTCGTCGAACGCATCTCCTCGTCGATGCTGCATGGCGGCGGCCACGCTGACGCGCCCACCATCACCCTGATCGTCGACGGTCTCATCGCGCTCGGCGTGTATCTCGTTTTCCATCATCTGCACGGAAGGGTCGAACGCCGGGTCGAGCGCTTCTTTTTCCATGAATGGCATGAGAACGAACACAAGCTCCGGCATTTCGTGCGGCAAGCTGCCCACATAACGTCGATTGACGCATTGATGGCCTCCTCACGAAGCGCTATCGACCGCTTCACCGTCCAGGCAGGATGCACGATCTACCTTCGCGAGCCCGATGGCACTTACCTGCTTCGCGCCGACTGTACGCTGGCACAAGCGCCGGCACGAATCGAGACCGACCACGCGATCGCGGTTGCCCTGCGCAGCGACGTCGCGCCACAACGCTACGACCATCTGAAATCGGGGCTCCCGGGCGAGCTGGCCGTGCCGATGAGCCATCGCGGCATTCTCAATGGCATTGTGCTGATCGGCGTAAAGGGATCGGGCGAGAGCTACCGGCCCGACGAGACAGAAGTGCTGGCGTTCGCAGTCCACCAGATCGGGCTCGACCTGCACGCGATCCGCGTTGAATTGCTGGAAAACCAGGTCGAGGAACTTGTACAACGCGTGACTGTGCAGGGAAACGAATTGCACGCGATGGCTGGACGGAGGAAGGCAGTTCGTGTCCACCTGACGGAAGCTACCGGTGCATTTCCGAATGAAGCGTCGATAATTCATCAGAAATAAAGCGCGACAACTGGTTGAGCGATTGGACAAACAAACGCAGCCAAAAACCCCGCCGCATGCGCTTTCTTGCGACTCAGCAATAACTCGTTTTTCTCCGTGCTTCAATATGGGCTCAACCCATAAACGACGCGGAGCAAGTCTTGCAAATCATTCTGACGATCGCCGTGATCGTCGCACTCACATCCCCTTCGAATGCCCAACCCGTTAGCGTCGCGCCGTGGATGACAGGACAGCGGCTTGTCGACTTGCTGCAACGCACGCCCGGCGTTCGCAACAAACTGCAACTGACTCCCGCCGATTAACCATGTATGGCACCTTGATACATCGGCGGGCGGCGAGGCGCGAACTATCTCCACCCCTCAACAGCTAGGGTTCCAGACCAAGAAGAATTATCATCAGCTCATCGACGTAGACGCACGTAGAACACGAAGTCTCAACTACCCAGCCAGCCCTTCCAGCGTCGATCGTTCCCACGTTCAGATGGTGTTCGAGGTGGTCTGGAAAACGTTAGAGTTCATGCAAAAAAAAGACTACTCGCACACGCCCTTAGCTGGCCGCACCGTGGGCTTTAAAGGCAAACGCCGTCGGCTGGAAGACCTGATTGCTGAACTATGCACTATGCCCTGACAGCGACCAGTGCCTCACGCACGAATAGGCGTGCAGACTTTGATCAACATCGATGTACGCTTGGAGGAAGGCTTTCGTAGGCATGGCTTTGCTCTGGTTAGATCGTGTCAGTTAGATCACGACGGCCGGTCAGCGGTCCCCCACCCGGCTGGCTGCAAAACCAAACTCGGAAAGCGCGAGATATACTGTATGAATGTATGGGGTATCCAGTTAGCTCCACAATCACCGAACCACTGGATATACGTACAGTAGTATACTACTCCGAATTTTTCGACCGCGCGCGCGTTTTTTTGACCACATCGCCGTACGTGACGGGGCTCGTCACGACGGCTTGCTGGAGCAATCTGTAGAAGAGCATCCCACGCGAGCTTGAGCTGCGCCGATTGAAGCGAAACACGAATTCATCCAGATAAGCATCGAGGTGTGCGGGCTGCACCGCGCCATGGTGTGTGCCCAAGATCCAGCGCTTGAGCAGCGCTGCGACGCGATGCACACCCGGCATGGAAGCATGGGCGGCGATGTCCGATCCGAGCAGCACGGTGCGTTGGTGGAGGTAGCCAAGCTCGCGCAGCGTGCGGTAGGCAGCAGACCCATCCGTATGCACCGTGGCGCCCGGTTCAATGGCCTGCTCAACGAAGGGAAGAACGCTGGCAGCGGAGTCATCGCCGATGCGCTGCAGGCGGATTCTCCCGAAGCCTTTTCGGTTCAAGCATTTCCACTGCGATGACTATGAGCGTCTTGGCGGTGTTGTTCTTGCGTCCCTTCGCAGTGACCGGGTTTTGACGATCGCTAATGGCCAGGTAGGTCTCGTCGACTTCAACCTTGCCATGAAGCAGTTCGCGTCCGGGACGCACCATCGCTGCGCGGAAGCGGTGCAGCATCGCCCAAGCCGTCTGGTAACTTCCCAGGCCCAGAACGCGCTGCAAACCCAGGGCATTCACGCCTTGCTTCTGGCTGGTCAAATACCACGCAGCAGCGAGCCACACTCGCAGCGGCGTGCGCGTCTTTTCAAAGATCGTGCCGGCGGTGACAGTGCACTGATGGCCGCAGTCCCGGCATACCATGCGACCGCGGCTTGACCTGTAGGGCTGGTCAATGCAGCTGCACGCAGGGCACACGAATCCGGCCGGCCACCGCAATCTTTCCAGATACGAAAGACAGGCTTCTTCGGACGCAAACCAAGTCAGGAATTCGTTCCAGTCGGTGGGGTAGTCTTCGCCCGCTTTTGGGGCTAATATATGGATATCCATACAGTGATTCTAACTTCACTGGAGCTAAATGGATACCCCTTATGAATGTACAGTTATATTAAACGACTCCGATCGCGGGGTGAGCGCAAAGCCGATCGAGACATTTCAGCAGATCCTGGCGCCGTCGGTAACCTCACAGTGTTCCGACAAGGCACGGAAATCGTTGCGGCCTTCTATGCCGGCGGTGGCACCGGGCAACCAGATGAGTTGTTACCTACGCTATACCGCGCACGACTGGTGACGATGCATGGGCAGGGGATGCTGTTTCAAGGATGATGGTGGCAAAGGCGGCTTCGTACAGGGTGGCGGCGATCGCCACGCCGAGCAGGGTCCAGGCAATATAGTAAGTGGCCACGTCACGCGCCTGGCTGAGCAGGATGAAGCCGAGTCCGCACAGCAGCGAGCCGGCGCCCATCACGAAACGGCCGCCGAAGCGGTCGAGCAGCATGCCGACCGGCGCCGACACCAGGCCGCCGACCAGCAGGCACCAGGAGAAGGCGCCGAACACGGTTTCGGCGCGCCAGCCAAGTTCGCGCTGAATGTCGGCGGCCAGGATCGCGAACGCGTAGTACAGCGTGCCCCAGGCAATGACCTGCGTGACGGCGAGGATGGGAATGGTGTTGCGGGCGGGCGCGTTGGTCATGTCTTCACGGACTGGTGCTTGCACTCGCACCGATCGTGAAAGCATAACATGCTCATCTGTAAATCCTTCCGGAGAGCGGGCGAGGGCACGCGGGCCGGTTGCGGGCCCGGCCCTCGCCTGCAAGCGCTTAGTACAGCGAGTATTCGAAGCCGGCGCCGATGACGGCGGCGAGTCCGGCGACGTTTTCGCCGCTTTCGCTGATCCCTTCCAGCACGTCCGCGACGCTGGCCTGGTTGCGGTCGAGCACGCCGACCCAGAAGTCGAAGCCGCCCTTCTCCGGCTGGCGGTGCAATACATTTTCGTAGAATTTACCGACCAGCTCGGCATTGCTCGGGGCCGCACCGTAAGCCACCTTGAACTCGGCCGAGGCGACGAAGTTTTGCGCCACTTCCTTGAGCGACATGCCTTTGTCCATCGCATTGATCCAGAAGCCGACGCCGCCCTTGTCCGGCGTGCGGTTGAACGCGGCCTGGTAGACGCGGTAGGCCTCGCCGCCATTACCGCTGCCGTCGAACGCGATACCGCTGTCGGTGAACAGCACGCGCTCGGCGCCGCTGACCGTGTCGATGCCGTCGGCCCCGGTCTTGTCCGTCACGGTGATGCCGGCCGCCGTCTTGACCACGGTGTAGTTCGCACGCGCGCCGCTGAAGGTGACGGTGTCGTTACCGGCGCCGCCAGAAATGGTGTCGTTGCCGCTGCCGGCGATGATCAGGTCGTTGCCTGCGCCACCAGACATCGTGTCGTTGCCGCCGAAACCGGCCAGCACGTCGGCGTCGGCGCTGCCGTTGATGGTGTCGTTACCGCTGAGGACAAAGGCATACGTCTGCTGGGTGTCGCCCTCGTTTTCCACGAAAACCTGCAATTGGGTGGCATCGGCGGACATTCCGGTGATCGAGTAGACCAGGGCGTCGTCGACGTAAAAATTGCTCGCCGTTGCGTTACCCGTAATGATGCCATCCGGAGTGATGGCAAAGCTGCCGTCGAACGATTGCCGATAATTGGCGTTCTCAACCGAGATAAAACTGCTGCTGAGCTTGGCGACCATCCAGTCCCAATCCTGGTTCGTGGAGAAGCTGAACTTGCTCGCGAGGGTGACGATGGCCATGTGGCGTTTCCTTGTGTTGTTGGCTAATTTAGTTGCTTCACGAAAATTAACAGGTGCAAGGCGGCGCGTCAAGGACGGGCGCGGTAAAGCCATCGGGGGGCCGTTTTGGCGCGGCAGTCGGGAAATTCGAGTCAGGGCGAGCGTTGGCGGGTCTTTTTGACCACGCCGTCCGGACCGATCAGCACGACAAACTCGAGGTAGCGTTCGGATCCGAGCGGGGCAACGTAAAGCCAGGTTTCGTATTTGCTATCGGTGGCGGAGATGGAAAGGGACCTGATCGTTGAGCGCACCCAGGCGGGACTGGCGCGAGCCAAGGCGGAAGGCAAGACGCTCGGCAGACCGCCAAAAAACGACGTCAGAGCAACGCAAGGCGATGATCGATGGCTACGCGAGCAAGCAGAGCGTGAGTTCCCTGGCGAAGCTCTACGGCGTCTCACGCGCGACCGTGCTTACCATTGTGAAGCCGAGTCGAGAAGTTGATGCGGATGCTGCCCCGGTTCAATAGGCTATCCGGCCCGTGCACTAAGATAAATATAGGCTGTGATGACGAACTGCGCACCTCCGTCCGGCTCGCGATCGACACCGCAACCGACACCTGATCGCGCTCCTTCTTCAAAAAATTAGTGCTAATTTCATGCCTGCAACGCCCGCGCACCTACCCATGAAAAAAGGCGGGTTGCCCCGCCTTTTCGATTAACCCGGTCCGGTCAAGGAACGATCTTGTAGGTGACGTGTGCCTTGCGCAAGCCGACCACGCTGGCTGGATTGCGTACCCAGACGACGTCGCCTTCATCGGCGACGAGCTGGCCATGCATCTCGATATCCACCATCGGCTGCAGGAGGCGCGAACGGAAATGGATCTTCTGTTCCTGATCGGCACGGACCTGCTTTTCGGCAGCGAGGCGATTGAGCAGCTGATCGAAGCCATTTGCAGCAGCATCGTTCAGGGCGCGCATGCCGGCCGCATCCAGGCTGGCCAGTTCAGCCACAGTGTAGGTCATCGGCAGCTGGTACTGGTAGGTGCCTGCCCATTGCGGGGTGCCGTTCGATTCGACGATGAGCGCGCTCAGGACCTGCAGCTTGTCACCTTCAGCTTTGGCGATGTAGAGGTATGGCGTCGCGCGATTGGCTTGCGGCGTGTCACTCAGGACCTGGCCATTCTTGCGCATCGCGTCCGAAAACAGGGCGCGCGGTGCAATGCTGATCTTGTTGTTCAGCGTCGCGACATCGGCCACGGTCCTGGTCTCGATCATCTTCATGTTGGCCATCACACCCAGGGGACCGAGCAAGAGGCCCATTCCCACCCCGCCACCACCGCTGGCCTGGGTGTAAAGGATGTCCTTGTTGGCGTCCAGATGGCGCGTCATGTGGTTAGTGACATCCACCCCTGCCGCGCGCGCCATGGCATAGCCGTTACCCGGCGGTGCGCCCAGCATTTTTGGTGGTGTGGTAGCGCAAGCGCTCAGCAGCAAGGCAGCGGCAACGGCCCCGATCAGTCTTTTATTCATAGTACCCCAGGTAATTGTAATGAAAAAATGTTTTCTTTTTCGGAAACATTTTATTGTATCAATGCGGAACTATTTGAACATCGTCGGTGGTGAAAAATAGTTCCTTGCAGCAACACCCTGATTGACTCGCATGACTCATGATGATTTCTCAAAAAAATTCCGCGTGGATGTCGACTTTCCTCTCGCTCGAATGTCGCAGGCTATGGTATCCACCGAGATCCATCGGTTACGTCTAAAAGGGGGCCGTCTTCGACAACGTCTGCTTCGGGTCGAATGCAGGCGGTCACAGTAGCCCTCGATCCCGCTTCGGTAGGGCTGCGGCGTTAGACGATGAGCGCGCTGATTGTGTGGCCACGAATTTGGCGGTTGATCACGTTGCGTCCCTCCAAGACGCCAGGCGCGGGCCGTAGCGCCAAGAGGTTCAATCGAGCCGGTAGACTTCGCCGCCATGGCACAAGAGCGGCATCATGGCGCCTCGCAACCTACGGGCGGTAGATTCGCCGATATAAAGTGCTGTCGGTCACATCGGTGCCTACAGCGTGCCCTGCTAATCTACGCCGTCGAGGTCCGCAATTAACATCGCGCGCGTCGAGATCTCTGAGTAGCCCCGCTCCAATGCTTTCCGCGTGTAGTGGTCATTCGCACTCTGCGCGGACATGCGCAGGCGCAGGCCGCCATTGGGGCCACCGAAATAGACGCAGCGCCCTGATGACGACGGCCTGGGCTTGGTCAGGTCCGGGTCGTCACGGTCATTCAACGCGCCGCTGCAATGGTCGCGTGGGCACAGGTAGGACTGAAAGACGGCAAAAAGCGATTTGGTGATACTGCGCTGGCCATGTCAAAGGCGTTCACGCTGTGCTGCACGCTCGACGAGGCCAAGGCAGTGCGCGATGAGGTTGCGTTCTTCCAGGCCGTCAAGGTTCTGCTGACCAAGAAGGAAATCAGCAGCAAGAAGCGCACGGACGAGGAGCGCGATCTGGCCGTCAGGCAGATCATCGGCTCGGCGCTGGTATCGAATGAGGTCATGGACATCTTCAATGCGGCGGGTCTCGAAAAGCCGAACATCGGCATCCTCGATGACGACTTCCTCAACGAGGTGCGCAACCTGCCGGAACGGAATCTGGCGGTGGAACTGCTGGAGCGCCTGCTCGAAGGCGAAATCAAGACCCGGTTCGCCACCAACGTGGTGCAGAACAACAAGTTCAGCGAGATGCTGACCAACGTGATTAAGCGTTATCAGAATCGCTCCATCGAGACGGCGCAGGTGATGGAAGAGCTGATCGCGATGGCGAAGAAATTCAAGGAAGAGGCGGAGCGAGGGGCAAACGCCGGGCTGAACGCTGATGAGTTGGCATTCTACGACGCTCTTGCTGACAATGAGGAGTCGGTGCGCGAGCTGGGCGATGAGACGTTGAAGAAGATCGCCCATGAGTTGGCCGAGAGCTTGCGCAAGAACGTGACCGTGGACTGGGCAGTGCGCGACAGCGTGCGGGCCAAGCTGCGGCTGCTGGTGAAGCGAATCCTGCGCAAGTATAGATATCCGCCGGTGAAGGAAGAGGCGGCTGTTGCCTTGGTGCTGGAGCAGGCGGAGGCGCTGAGTGCGGAATGGGCGTAGCAGGCGGGTGAGAAAACCGGCGCGCTGGCAGTGTGGCGCGGGGCTTTCCGGCTGCGGGAGGAGACCGCGACGGCCGCGTTCGACAACAAGGTGGGCGAAGTCATCAAGGCCGGCCTGATCGACCGCTACGGCCTCTCCGATGATGCGAACCCAGCAAACGGCCGCAATGAGCAATGGGGCGGCACTCACGCTCATCAAGATCTCCGGCGCGTTAGGAATGACCCTTGCCGAGCTTGCCACCGAGGCGCGCATCTTACGAAAGCCGCCAGTGGACCTTTACCCAATAAAGGGGCCGAGTCCAAAAAACGTTAGCTGAGAGAAAATCCGGACACAACCCGGACGCAGACAGTTGAAATTGAAACAGGCCAGCACTGCCTAAGTCATTGATTCTATTGGTCGGGACGGAGTGATTCGAACACTCGACCCCTTGCACCCCATGCAAGTACGCTACCAGGCTGCGCTACGCCCCGACGAGTTGCGAATTATATCAGAGCATTTTGACTTTTTGACAGCGCGAAATGCCCCTCGACGCCCTATACCGCGCCAGGTTTGCGCAAACGCAATTCCCGGGCACCCGCCCCGCATAGCCCATCCATAACGTCACGCCTGCGTCTAGCGCCAGTCCCCACGCAAGGCGCTCACCTGCTGGTACAGGTACTCAGGACTCGCCTCCTGCGGCGGCACCGGCACGCCGACCGCCAGCGCCAGCCTCGAACGCGGTCCGCGCGTGAACGAGCGCTCGAACAGGTTACCAGGATCGCGGGTCAGCAGGCTGCCCCACAAGCCGCGCAGCGCCATCGGAATCACCGGCACCGGGCTGCGTTCGATGATCTTGGCGATCCCGCCGCGGAACTCGTTGAGCTCGCCGGTCGAGGTCAGCTTCCCCTCCGGGAAAATGCAAACAAGCTCGCCGTCGTGCAGTGCCTTGGCGATGTCCACGTAGGCCTTCTCCATCGCCCACGGGTCCTCTTTCGCCGAGGCGATTGGAATCGCTTTCGCGGTGCGGAAGATCCAGCCGAGGATCGGCGTGTTGAAGATGCGGTGGTCCATCACGAAGCGAATCGGGCGCGGGCTCGCAGCGCCGATCACGATCGCATCGACGTAGCTGACGTGGTTGCATACCAAAACAGCCGGGCCCTCGTCCGGAATACGCTCGACGTCGACCGTCGTCACGCGATGGATCGTGTGAATCAGCATCCACGCGAGGAAGCGCATCAGGAATTCCGGCACCAGCGAGAAGATATAGATCGCCACCAGCGCATTCAGCAGCGCCGTCGCAAGGAACATCTCCGGGATCGTAAAGCCCTGCGCATGCATCAGCATCGCCAGGCCGGCAGCGGCCACCATGAACAGCGCGTTCAGGATGTTCATGCCGCCAATGGTGCGCGACAGGTGCTCCGGATCGCAGCGGGTCTGGATCAGCGCGAACAGCGGCACGATATAGAAGCCGCCGAACACGCCAAGCATCAGGATATCGCCGAGGATGCGCAGCGCGCCCGGCTGCGCAAGCAGGCCGGCCATGTCGACCGTGATGGTGCCGGTGTAGCCAAGACTGGCGAAGTACAGGTCGATACCGAACAGCGACAGGCCGATCGAGCCGAACGGCACCAGGCCAATCTCCACCTTGTGTCCCGACAGGCGTTCGCACAGCAGTGATCCGGCGCCGACGCCCACCGAGAACACAGTCAGCAACATGACGAACACGCTGTAGTCGCCGTGCAGGTAGTCCTTGGCGAACACGGGGAACTGCGACAGCACTAGCGCGCCGTAGAACCAGAACCACGAATTCCCCAGCATCGACAGGAACACAGTACGGTTCTGCCGCGAGAAAGCGATATTGCGTACCGACTCCGCGAGCGGGTTGCGGCTGATTTTGAGGGTCGGCGCAGGCGCCGGTGAATGCGGGATGCGGAAGCTGGCCACCAGCCCCACCACCGCGAACAGCAAGGTGGCGCCTGCCACCAGCTCGATCCCGAAAGGCTTCACCTGCACCATCGCCGCGCCCAGCACCTGGCCGAGCAGGATGCCGACGAAGGTGCCCATCTCCACCAGCCCGTTACCGCCGACCAGTTCTTCCTGCTTCAGGTGCTGCGGCATATACGCGTACTTCACAGGCCCGAACAGCGTTGAATGCACGCCCATGCCAACGACGGCGGCGATCAGCACCCACAGCGTGTGCGTCATCCAGCCGATACCGGCGACGAGCATGATCGCTATCTCGAGAATTTTGACGAAACGCGCAAGGCGTCCCTTCTCCACCTTGTCGGCGATCTGGCCGGCAGTCGCCGAGAAAACCACGTACGGAAGGATGAACAGGCCGGGAATCAGGCTGTTGAGTATGGCCGGTTCCATGGTCGTCCAGCTCAATGCATCGTAGGTCAACACCACCAGCAAGGCGGTCTTGAACACGTTGTCGTTGAACGCGCCGAAGAACTGGGTCCAGAAAAACGGACCGAAACGGCGTTGCGTCAGCAGGGAAAACTGGCTCTGTTGTTTCATGACGATTGCTCGCTAAGTGAAGGTTTGCGCAGCAGCGCCTGGAATGCGTGCGGCACCCATGGACGCGCCGCCAGCATGAAGCTCATCGCATTTTTCTGCTCGAGCGGCACGCGCATTTCGTTCTGGTGCTGCTGCGCGATGTCGGCGGCGACCTGCTTCAGGCGTTCGATCAGCGCGGCGCTGGACTGCTTCGACAGCATCACGTTCACCATTCCCAGCACCTCGCCATCGCCGTCGAAACGCGCGTTCAAATAGTCGGCAGCGGCTTCGCTGCGGAAGTACGACTGGATCGGGCCATTCGCGATCCAGCTGAAGGTCCGCGCGATCAGCAGCTTGACGCGGTTATTCGGCAGCAGTTCGAGGAAGCCGATCTTGTCGAGGCGAAGCAGGCAGGCAGTCACCTGCGCTTCGTCCAGCTCATACGTGCGGACGATATCCTCGAAGCCGATATGGTTCATCGCCGATACCGCCACTACCAGCAGCTGCGGGTCGCCGATGATTTCCTTTTCCTGCGCCAGGGTCAGTTGCGAGATCAGTTTCGGGCCGCCCTGCGCGGCGTTGAGTTCATCGAAACCGATGCCGGAGGCGTCCAGGATCTGGTCCAGCCGCTGGAGGGTGAAATTCTTTTGAGAGAACATCCGTTTTACGCTCGCCTCCGACATGCCGATCCGCACCGCCAGTTCGCCGTAGGTTACCCCTCGGCTTTTAAGCAGGCGCTTTAATGTGTCGACGAGTGTAATCGCTTGCGGCATGAGTGATTCCCGATAGTAATCTGGTAGCAGATACTAATACTTCTCAACGGTAAAAGCGATACAGTGGTGGGAAATTTTTGAGCCCACATCGGGGTCCGTCCCCGGGGACGGACCCCGATTGGTCAGCAAACAATCGGGGTCAGGCCACCACTGTTTGGGAATATTCCAAAACAATGGTGGCCTGACCCCGACGTTGAAGCAACAACCCAAATTTGCTAGCTCAGCGACTCCAGCCTGATCCTCACCACTTGCCCCACCACCGTCGCCAACTGCTCGATCTTCGCGATCGCGTCGTTGATGTTCTTTTCCTGCGTCTGGTGCGTCAGCATGACGATATCGAGGCGCGTCGCGTTCTCCGCCGGTTCCTTCTGCAGCACCGCGTCGATCGAGATGCGCGCGTCCGCCAGAATGCGCGTCAGGTCGGCCATCACACCCAGGCGGTTCTTGACGTACACGCGCAGGTAGTAGCTGGTCGTGATTTCGTCCATCGGCAGGATCGCCACGTCGGTCATCTGGTTTGGCTGGAACGCGAGGTGCGGCACGCGGTTGCCCGGATCGGCCGTCGCCAGGCGGGTGATGTCGACCAGGTCGGCAATCACTGACGATGCGGTCGGCTCGGCGCCCGCGCCCTTGCCGTAGTAAAGCGAAGCACCGACAGCGTCAGCCTGCACCAGCACCGCGTTCATCGCGCCTTCCACATTGGCGATCAGGCGCTTGGTCGGAATCAGGGTCGGATGCACGCGCAGCTCGATGCCTTCAACGCCATTCACCACCGCGCGGCGCGTGATGCCGAGCAGCTTGATGCGGTAGCCCAGCTGCTCCGCATAACGGATGTCGACCGCCTGCAGCTTGCTGATGCCTTCAACGTAAGCCTTCCCGAACTGCACCGGAATGCCGAACGCGATGGCGGACATGATGGTCAGCTTGTGCGCGGCGTCGATGCCTTCGATGTCGAAGGTCGGATCGGCTTCGGCGTAGCCGAGGGCCTGCGCCTGCTTCAACACCGTCTCGAAGTCGAGGCCCTTGTCGCGCATTTCGGACAGGATGAAATTGGTGGTGCCGTTGATGATGCCCGCCACCGACTCGATGCGGTTGGCGGTCAGGCCTTCACGCAGCGCCTTGATGATCGGGATGCCGCCTGCGACTGCCGCTTCGAAAGCGACCATCACGCCCTTCTCCTGCGCCGCCGCGAAAATCTCGTTACCGTGCAGCGCCAGCAGCGCCTTGTTGGCGGTGACCACGTGCTTGCCGTTGGCGATCGCCTTCAGCACCAGTTCGCGCGCGGTGTCGCAGCCGCCGATCAGTTCGACGACGATTTCGATGTCGGGATGGTTGACGACCAGGTTGGCGTCGGTGACGATTTCCACGCCGGCGCCGACGATGGCTTCGGCGCGCGCGGTGTTACGCACGGCGACCATCGAGATCTCGATGGCGCGGCCGGCGCGGCGGCGGATCTCTTCGCCATTACGCTGCAGGACGGTATAGGTTCCGGCGCCGACGACGCCGAGGCCGATCAGGCCTACTTTGATGGGTTTCATATTCTTCGTATCAGATTGGAATGTCAGCCACGCCCGTGGCGGCGGCGGTAGCCGTCGAGAAAGCGCGCAATGCGGCCGCAGGCGTCGCTAAGGTCGTCAGAGTTGGGCAGGAACACCAGCCGGAAGTGGTCCGGCGCGATCCAGTTGAAGCCCGTCCCCTGGACGATCAGCACTTTTTCCTCGGACAGCAGCTCGCAGGCGAACTGCTGGTCATCCGCAATCGGGTACATCACGGGGTCGAGGCGCGGGAACATGTACAGCGCAGCTTTTGGCTTGACGCAGGTAACGCCCGGAATATCGGTAAGCAGTTTGTGCGCGAGGTCGCGCTGCTTGAGCAGGCGGCCGCCGGGGCCGACCAGGTCATTGATGCTCTGGTAGCCGCCCAGCGCGGTCTGGATCGCGAACTGGCCCGGCGCATTGGCGCACAGGCGCATCGAGGCCAGCATGTTGAGGCCATCGATGTAATCCTTGGCGTGGCGCTTTTCGCCCGACACCACCATCCAGCCGGCGCGGTAGCCGCACGCGCGGTAGTTCTTCGACAGGCCGTTCAGGGTGATGAACAGCACGTCGTCGGCCAGCGACGCCATCGACACGTGTTCTTCTTCGTCGTACAGCGTCTTGTCGTAGATTTCGTCGGCCAGCACGATCAGCTGGTGCTGGCGCGCCAGCTCGATGATGTCCAGCAGGACTTCGCGCGGGTACAGCGCGCCGGTCGGGTTGTTCGGGTTGATGACGACGATTGCCTTGGTGTTCGAGGTGATCTTGCGGCGCATGTCTTCGACGTCGGGCATCCAGCCGGCCTGTTCGTCGCAGATGTAGTGCACCGGATTGCCGCCCGAGAGGCTGACCGCGGCGGTCCATAGCGGATAGTCGGGCGCAGGCACCAGCACTTCGTCGCCGTTGTTCAGCAGGCCGTTCATGGCCATCACGATCAGCTCGGACGCGCCGTTGCCGAGGTAGATGTCCTCGATCGTCACGCCGGAGATGTTTTTCTCCTGCGTGTAGTGCATGACCGCCTTGCGCGGCGCGAACATGCCCTTCGAGTCGGTGTAGCCGGCCGCGCCGTGCATGTTGCGGATCATGTCGTGCACGATCTCGTCAGGAGGATCGAAACCGAACACGGCCAGGTTACCGATGTTCAGTTTGATGATCTTGTGCCCCTCCTCTTCCATCTGGCGGGCTTTTTCCATGGCTGGGCCACGAATTTCGTAGCAGACGTCGTCGAGCTTGTTCGATTTCAGGATCGGTCGCAAAATCATTCCCTGTTTGGTGGCGCGTATGTTGCAGTGCGAAAAATACCCATTCTGCCGAAAGCGCTCCATTTAATCAACTTATCGCGAAAATTCGCGCTTTATAACTGTTTGTGGCATGCTATGCCCCACGCAGGCGCAGCCCTGCAACAACCACGCGCCCTACCAATGAAGCTTCATGCCAGCACCACCAAACAATACCAGACCGTCACCGGCTATGACGACAGCGGGGTAGAAATCAATGCCGAACACTTCGATTTCAGCCTGATCGTGATGCCGGAGACGGCGCCGCGCCCGTGGCCCGTGCCAGATTTCGAGAGCCTGACCGCACAACATTTTGAACAGATCGAAGCCGACCAGCCCGACGTTGTCATCCTCGGCACCGGCGCGCGCCAGCGCTTCGTCCACCCGCGCTTGGTTGCCACCCTGTCGGCGCGCCGCATCGGCGTCGAATGCATGGACAGCCAGGCCGCCTGCCGCACCTACAATATCCTGATGGGCGAAGGCCGCAAGGTCACGCTCGCATTGATTATCGAGGGCAAGCAAACAACGGCTTGATTGCGGGACCAGCGTCCCCATATTTACCAGGTTGTCCATATTGCCCTTGCATTACCCCTGCCGCGCTGATTGGGGGCACGAAAATCAGCGCCGACCATCTCCAGGAGAGACCTGTGGCTGATAGCCAATCCCCAGCACCCGTAACGAATTTTTCCGCCGCCATGACCAGCGACAAGACCTTCGAGCTGTCCGGCCGCCCTGCGCGTTACACCGTGCTCTACTTTTACCCGAAGGACAACACGCCCGGCTGCACCACCGAAAGCATCAATTTCCGCGAGCTGTATCCGGAATTCGAGAAGGCGCAGACCGAGATCTACGGCATCAGCCGCGATTCGCTGCGCTCGCACGAAGGCTTCAAGTCGAAGCTGGGCCTGCCGTTCGAACTCATTTCCGACCCGGAAGAAGCGGTCTGCGGCCAGTTCAATGTCATGAAGATGAAAAATATGTATGGTAAGCAAGTTCGAGGGGTGGAACGCAGTACGTTTATCATTGACGCTAGTGGTAATTTGGTGAAAGAATGGCGTGGCGTGAAGGTTCCAAATCACGCGGACGAGGTGCTGGAATTCGTAACAACCCAGCCCTGACTCGCCCGGCTAACTTGTTGATCAACCTGCTGTAGAACCTGATTGCACCAGCCCATTTTGAGTCAACCGTTTCTACCTTTTGCATCACTCCAATCTGGCGGCCTGCCGGCCCGGTCATATTCCGGGTCCGACCAGCGCCCACGTAATTCGCCCCAGCCGTTTTTCACCTACGACGCCGCAAGCCACGCTTGCGTGCACGCTGCTGGCTATCCTCGGACATTTTTAGATTGAGACACTGATGCCACTACCAAAAATACCAACTAAGCCGGCCACACTGCTGCCGGTCGCTGATTACCCGAAAGCTGAACCTGGCAAGTCCGGCGCGCGCACTGTCGCGGCCGCCAAGCCGAAACTGGCCGCCGTGCCCGAGCCGGTCAATGACGACATGATCGCCAAGCCGGCCAAGGGCGGCCGCAAGACCGCACGCCTGCTGTCCGCGCCCGAGGCAGTGCCTGCGCCTGCTGCGGCGCCGCACATCGCCGCACCTGTCGCCAGGGCCGAGCCGGCCGCCAAGCCGTCGCGCGGCAAGGCCCGCCAGCCTTCCGAAAACGCACTGCCGCATCCGGCCAAGCACAAGCCGGTCGAACTGCAGGTCAAGTCTTCCACCAGCCGCCGGGCCGACAAGAGCGGCCTGACCAAGATGTTCGTGCTCGACACCAATGTGCTGATGCATGACCCGACATCGCTGTTCCGTTTCGAAGAGCACGACGTCTACCTGCCGATGATGACGCTGGAGGAGCTCGACGACCACAAGAAAGGCATGTCCGAAGTGGCGCGCAATGCACGCCAGGTATCGCGCACGCTGGACGCGCTGGTCGGCAGCATCGACGACGGCGCCATCGAAGCGGGCATACCGCTGGCCAAGCTGGGCAACAAGGACGCCAAGGGCCGCCTGTTCTTCCAGACCCGCCTGCAAGCCGGTCCAGGCCTGCCGGAAGGCCTGCCGCAGGGCAAAGCCGACAACCAGATCCTCGGCGTGGTGCGCAACCTCGAAGCGGAACTGCCGGGCCGCGCCATCGTGCTGGTGTCGAAAGACATCAACATGCGCATCAAGGCGCGCGCGCTGGGCCTGCCCGCCGAAGACTATTTCAACGACCATGTACTGGAAGACACCGACCTGCTGTACTCGGGCATCGTCCAGCTGCCGGACGATTTCTGGAACAAGCACGGCAAGGACATGGAGTCGTGGCAGGAGAACAAGAACGGCTATTCGGCCACGTTCTACCGCATGACCGGTCCGGTCATTCCTACGCTGCTGGTCAACCAGTTCGTGTTCCTCGAGCCGAAAAGCGGCGAAGCGCCGTTCTATGGCCAGGTCAAGCAGATCAACGGCAAGACCGCGGTGATCCAGACCCTGCGCGACTTCAGCCACAACAAGAACAACGTATGGGGCGTCACCGCGCGCAACCGCGAGCAGAACTTCGCGCTGAACCTGTTGATGAATCCGGAGTGCGACTTCGTCACCCTGCTTGGCCAGGCAGGTACCGGCAAGACCCTGCTGGCACTGGCGGCGGGCCTCGCGCAGGTGCTTGAAACCAAGCTGTACAACGAGATCATCGTCACCCGCGTCACCGTGCCGGTCGGCGAGGACATCGGCTTCCTGCCAGGTACCGAGGAAGAGAAGATGTCGCCGTGGATGGGCGCCTTCGACGACAACCTCGAAGTGCTCAACAAGTCCGACGGCGAAGGCGGCGAGTGGGGCCGTGCGGCGACGCAGGACCTGATCCGCTCGCGCATCAAGATCAAGTCGCTCAACTTCATGCGCGGCCGTACCTTCGTGAACAAGTTCCTGATCATCGACGAGGCGCAGAACCTGACGCCGAAGCAGATCAAGACCCTGGTCACGCGCGCCGGTCCGGGCACCAAGATCCTCTGCCTGGGTAACATCGCGCAGATCGACACGCCTTACCTGACCGAAGGTTCGAGCGGCCTGACCTACGTGGTCGACCGCTTCAAGGGCTGGTCGCACAGCGGTCACGTGACCCTGGCGCGCGGCGAGCGTTCGCGCCTGGCCGACCACGCGAGCGAAGTGCTGTAAGACTTCCCCGCTCAAAGAAAAACCCTGTACGCCGCGAGGTGTACAGGGTTTTTTGTTGGGCGCGGGCTTGTCAGCGCACTTCGCAGTCCACCGTCGCTGCCTTGGACTGGCTGCCCGACGCGCCTCCCGCTGCGCCGCTGGAGGAGCTGAATGCCGGCGGCGGCATGAACTTCAGTGCCGGATTGGGCGGCACAATGACCGGCGGAGTGATGTTATTCCGGACGAAACCAAACTGGCCCGCGGTGAAATTCATTGCGCCACCCGTGTTGGTCAGATTAATCGCACCGTCGACAACCTGCACGTACAGTCCTGGCGCAAGCGACGGCGCCGCCGGTGGCCTGCCCGGCGTAGCCGGCATGGCCGGCGCGGCGGTCGGGACGTACTGCGCGATGAAGGTGGTGCCGCGAATGCCAATCGTCGCCGTCGGCGTCTTCAGCGAGAACTTCTCCTTGTTGCGCTTGCCGAGCAGGCCGGTGACCGAACGCAGGCCGCCCTTGACCAGGTTGAAGCTGGCGCTGTCAGCGTCCGGCCTGGCCTCGTCGTAAGCAAAAGCTTCGATCTTGAAGGTGGTGTCCGGCCGGAGCGTGATCTCGCTGTTGTCGATGAAGCGGATCTGCGCATACGTGCCCTTCTCCGCCACCAGCGTGTCGCCCTGCTCCACTTCCGACTTGCGCGCCAATACCTTGACCGATCCGTCGGCCTTCTTCGCCAGCAGCGGGCCGCTCAGGTGAACGACCGTGCCCGCGACCTGCCCGGCCCATGCGAACGCCGTCACCGCGATCATCGCGGAAAACAGCAGGACCTTAATTACAGTACGTCTTGGCTTTACGAGGGCTCTCATCTTTGGCTCCACTTGGTGATTCTGCGTCGACCTTGTTCTGCTGGTCGTCCTTTTCTTTTGCGGCGGTTTTCTTGTCGTCGTCCGCTGGCTTGACCGCGGCCGGCGGTGCGGCCGCCGGTGCTGCGGCATCGGCCTTCTTGTTGATGCCAGCTTGCTGCTGCAGGATCGTAGCGAGCGGGCTCTGGCCGGACGTCTGCGTCGGCACCGGGCTGACCACGATACAGGCCGGAAGCGACGGGTTCACGCTGCAGGCAGCCGGTTCAGGCACCACCACGCGGCAGCCCTGCAGGCCAGGGCTGGCAGCGCATTGCGCCAGCGTCGGCAGCACAACCGCGCAGCCAGGCGTCGTTGGCGCCGTCGTGCACTGGCCAAGCGAAGGCAGTACCGACGAACAGCCAGGCGTGCCAGGTGCGATGACGCACTGTGCGAGCGACGGGCCTGGCGGTGTCGGATCGACCGGCGGCACGACCACCGGTGGCGTGACGACGGGCGGTTCCGGCGTTACCGGCGGCGTTACCGGCGGCGTTACCGGCGGCGTTACCGGTGGCTGGACCGGCGGAACTGGCGGCTGAACCGGCGGCTGAACCGGCGGCTGAACCGGCGGCTGTACGGGCGGTTGAACCGGCGGCTGTACAGGCGGCTTGATTGGTGGCTGCACCGGCGGAGTCGCTGCCTCATCGGTGCTGATGCTGCCTGCTGGCGCGGTAATCGTTCCGCCGTTGGTGACGCGCTTGCCCTTGAGCGCGATATCGCCGGTGGCCGAGGTCACGATGCCGGTGCCGTTAATCTTCAGCAGCGCATTCGCGCCGGCGTCGAGGACGATGCTGCCCGACGCCGATTCGACATTGCCATCGATCGTCATCGCGCCGGTGCTGGACAGACGAATCGCGCCCGCACCAGACCTTACCCGTGCGCGCGCATCCGGTTCGAACGGATCGAACTCCGGAATGCTCATCGTACCGGCATTGCTAATCGTGATCGAGCCGGTGCTGTCGGCGCCCGACTGAAGCACGCGGCCAAGGACCAGCGCTCCGGTGTTGCTGATGTTGATTGCGCTGGCGCCGTTGGCATGGTTGTTATTGACGGCCAGGTAGCTGGTGCGCATTTGCAGCGCTGCGCTATTCGTGCCAACGCCCTCGCTCGACCCAAGGCTTACGCTGTTGGCGATGACGATGCCATTGGCGCCGCTGACGATGCCAGCGCCGTAAAGGTCCACCACGCCGGAGCCGGCATTGATCGCTTTGTCGATCGCCAGCCGTCCGCCCGCGTTGAGCATGACCTCGCCGCCCAGCGTCGTGATGCCGCTGGCGCTGAGGTTGCCCGCCGAGCCGAAGTGGAAGGTGCCGGTGGTCGCGCTGCCCGAAATGACGTCGACCACGTTCGCCTGGGCCAGGTCGACAAGGCTGCCGCGCGCTTCCAGCGCCGGCGCGGTAATGATGCCGCCCTCGTCCTGCCTGACCTGGTTGATCGACTTCAGCGTCAGCAGCGAGATTGTATTCAGCGGCGCATTGATGTCCAGGTAGCCCTCGCCCGCGTCGAGCACGACCTTGCCTGCACCTGCGAGGTTGGCGGCGCCCGACACCGACAGGCGGCCGGACTGGCCGTCGTTGCCGCCGATCGTCAGCGAACCCGAACTCAGCTTGCCCAGCTCGGTGTTGGACAGGCCGAGCATGCCCGTTTCGTCATACGCGTCGCCGCCGAGCGAAATCATGGTCGCCGCGTTGTGCGGCATGAGGGTAATGTTCCCGTTTGCGCCGGTATCCAGTTCACCGCCGAGGAGCAGGCCGTCCGAGCGCGCGACGATCGATGCAGACTTGATCGCGCTCGTTTCGATCACTTCGATGCTGCCGCCGGTGACGCCGTAACGGCCCAGCACCGCGTGGCTGTTCGCATGGTTGGTCGACAGGTCGATGATGCCTTCGACGCGGATGCTGCCGCCCGTTTCCAGCACCAGGTTAGGGGTTTTGCCCGCACCTGCCGTGTAATTGGCGCTGACCGTGATGCTGCCGGTGTTCGCGCTGCTGCCGATATTGATGCCGTAGCCGGTGACCTGGTTCAGTTCAAGCGGCGACAGCGACAGCTCGCCGGCATTCTTGGTACTCGAAATGCGCATTGAGCGGCCATCCGAGAACGGCGTGAACGACACATTCGGACGGGTGCCCGCCGATCCGATCGTCCCGTTAAGCAGTATGTTGTCGGTCTTGATGTCGATGAAGCCGGAAGTGTCCAGCGATGCCGTCGGGGCAAGCGTGAACCTGTTCCCCGCGCGGAAGTCCAGGTCGCCGCCATTGGCCGACACCGCAGCGTTGACGTTGATGTCGTTACCCGCCTCCGCCCGCAACGAGCCAGCCGACGACGCGATGGCCACTGGGTCGATGAAGTCGATGTTGTTGGTCGCCTGAAGGATCACCCTGGTGGTGGCGTTATCGATCAGGGATGGGGCAATGCGCGTCGTCAGTCCCGCGTTTTTGCTGAAAGCATTCGCGTCGGATAGCACGTGGTCGCCGCTGACCACGATCTCGATGTTGAGCGGATCGAGCAGCCAGCTGCCGCTGCTTCCGTTGGCCGCGCCCGCATCGATACGCGCGCCGTTCACGTCGAGGTAGTGCCCCGATGTTTCGACCATGCCGCCGTTGCCGCCCGCAGCACCGCCGCGTGCCGAGATGGCGCCGAACGCGCGGGTCGCGTCGTCCGACCAGACGATCACCTTGCCGCCGTTGCCCGAGACGATGGCGTCGGCGCGAATGGTCGCATCCTTGCCGACCCACGCTTGCTGCGCATTCTGCACGGCCGCGTTCTTGCCCTGGTAGTCGCCGCCGATCAGCACCGTGCCGCCGCCTTCATTGCCGCTGGCGTCGATGCGCGCATCGCCGGTCAGCGCGACGCGCTCGCCGAGCACGCTGACACTGCCGCCCGTGCCCGCGCCGGTGGCGCTGGTAACGCTGCCCGCTTCAAGCAGCGTATCGCCGCTGGCCTTCAGGATGATCTTGCCGTCGGCGCCACGCACCGCACTGTTGGCATTGACAACGCCGCGCTGGCGCACCAGTGCGCCGTAGATGCCGATCTTGCCGCCCTGCGCCACTACCTGGCCGAGGTTGACCGTTTCGCCGGCCGGTGCGGACACCACCACGCGCAGGTCGGGATTGGCGCTGTCGACCAGCTGAACCGAGTGGCCCGCCGCCAGCACCACTTCGCCGTTCGGCGCGTTGATGATGCCGTTGTTTTCTACATTGGCCGCGATCAGGAACACCTTGCCGCCGTTCGGCGTGGTGATCGCGCCCTGGTTCGTGACCTTGCCCGAGACCGCGCCGGCGCTGAAATTGCGCCGACCCGCGAGGAAGTCCGCGTCGGACAGGCCGAGCGTCGACGCCGTCAGGCCGTTCACGTCGATGCGCGAGTCGCGCCCGAACATGATGCCGTTCGGGTTAAGCAGGAAGACGTGTCCGTTCGATTGCAGCGCGCCGAGGATCTGGCTCGGGTCCTGCCCCGTGATGCGGTTCAGGACCGCGCTGTCCGCGTTCTGCTGGACGAAACGGGTCACCTCGCCCGCGTTGACGGAGAAGGACTGCCAGTTGATGATCGCGTTCGGCGTGTTCGTAATCGTGAACACATTGCCCTGCTGGCCGAAGGTCGCCTGCCCGTTCACTACCTGCGGCAGGGTCGGCGCGGCCTGCGCCGCGCCGAAGCAGCCCGCCACCAGCACGGTAATGAATTTGCGCTTCATATTGTTGTTCATATTTGTTCCTAACCTTAGTAGGCGATACCTACGCGGACGTGAAGCTTGTTCCTGCCGGAGATGTCGACAGCGCCCGGCCGCAGCACGTGGCCGTAGTCGAGCTGCACGTTCATGCTGGTTCCCATCGCAACGCGCAGGCCAAGGCCGGTGCCGGCGATGCTGGTGCTTCTCAGTTCGCCCGCCAGCGCCTTGTTGCGCTCGCCGTAGGCGGCGTCGTAGAACGCCACCGCGCGGCACTGCCAGCGGCTGCTAGTGCAGAAGTTCGGCGAATACAGTTCAAGGTTGGCGAAGGCGCCCGAGTCGGCCGACAGCGCCCGCTCCTCGAAGCCGCGCACCGATGCGTTACCGCCGGCGCCGAACTGCTCGCCCGATACCAGCGCGTCGTCCGTCCACTGGCCGTTGACCAGCACGCGAAGCTGCCAGTCCTGCGCCACCATGCGCGAGTACGCGCCCGAAATTCGCAGCATCGAATAGCTGTCGTCGGCGCCGGCGCGTGCGCGCTCGAAGTCGACGGGCCCGCCGCGGCTGCCGCCGCGGATGTTCTGAACCGCCGCTAGCGAGAAGCTCGCTTCCGCGGCGCCGTCCAGCGGCACGCTGCCTACCCAGGCCAGGCTGATGGGACGTACGGTGACGTCGTTGCCGAAATTCTGGCCGGCGAACAGCACGTCGTTCTTGTATGCCTTGATGTCGACACCGCCGACGATGCGATGATCGAGCGTGCCGCGGCGCGCCAGCACGTGGTTGTAGCGGGCGCCGTAAGTCGCGCCCTTGCCGCTGACGCCAAGGTCGAACAGGCCGGCGCTGACCAGGCCCGAATCGACGTTGGAGTAGCTGGCGAACAGGTCGAGCGAATCGCCCAGCGCGTACAACGGAATGTGGTAACCGAGGCCGTAAACGCTGACCTGGTTGGGATGTTCAACGGTGGTCGTGTACTGGAGGCTGCCCAGGTGGTCGCGCCCCCACAGGTTCGCGTGCTGCAGCACTACGCCTGCGTGGGTCTTGCCGGTCTGGCGGTTGCCGGAGTTATCGAGGTTGAGCATCGCGCGCCACGCTTTTTCGTCGACGACCTCGAGGCTGGCGTCGACCACGTCGTCGGCCTCGCCGCTGTGCAGCTGCAGGTTGATCTTGCGCGACGGATGTTCATTGGCCAGCTTCAGGTTGGCCGACACCTCATCGAGGTTGGGCGTGCGCCCGCTGGCCAGCGCCGGCATGCTGCGCCTGACGTTGGCTTCGCCGACGACCTTGTTCCCGCTGACCTTGATGCGTCCGATTTTCGGCTCGACCACATCCAGCCGCACAACGCCGCCGCCCAGTTCCTGCTCCGGCAGCTGCACTGTGACGACCTTGTAGCCGCGCGCGTGGAAGGCCGCTTCCAGCGCTTCGAGGGCGCGCTGGACGTCGCCGAAGTCGCGGTCCTTGCCCGCGAACGGCGCGACCGCCGCGTCGACTTCCGCAGCCGGCAGCAGGCTGTTGCCGCTGACGGCAAAGCGGCTGATCTCGAAACGGATGGGCGCTTCAGTCTCTTGCCCGGCTCCCCAGGCGGCGCTGACTGCGACAGCAAGCACGGAGCCTGCAAACAGGCGCGCAAATCGTAAACTCATGTATTGGCTCGACAAAAAGGTGGTGTAGCGGCACTTCTTCACCTTTGAGTCTATCGCCTTTATGTTGTATTGGAGAAAATATATGGCGCCATAGCCAGTGGAATATCTACCTCAAGTCACGATGTTGCTTGAGCACAACGTAATGATGGCATCGGCACTACTTTGTGTCGAAGTTGGTAACGCCATCCCAGTCCGCGCCGGGCGGGTTGAGTCGGAACTGCGCGATCCGGTCGAGGTAGAGCAGGTAGAGCGCGCGGCCGGGGTAGGCGGAAACCAGCGCTTCCATCGAAGCCTGCGCCACATCCCAGTCGCGCGCGCGCACCAGGGCCAGCGCCTGCTCCCACTCGGCCACTTCCTGCGCGGCGGCGGCATCGACCGCATCGCGCCGGCCGACCGGCTCGAAGATGGCCACCGGTTCGTTCTTGCCCTTCACCCGCACCCGGTCAAGCTCGCGGTACAGGAACTCCGGGGCCGCGTCGCGCGTCGCCGCGCCCACCGCGATACCCGCGCCGTACACCTTGGTGATGCCCTCCAGCCGCGCGGCGAGGTTGACCGCGTCGCCCATCACCGTATAGGCGCGCCGGATCTTCGAGCCCATGTCGCCGACGTGCATCAGGCCCGTGTTCACGCCGATACCTATCTGCAGCGGGGGCCAGCCTCGTGCCCGGAACTGTTCGTCGAGGCGGGCCGCGCTGGCCTGCATCAGCAGGGCCGTCGCGACCGCGCGGCTGGCGTGGTCGGCGAAGTGCACGGGCGCGCCCCAGAACGCCATCACCGCGTCGCCGATGTATTTGTCGAGCGTGCCGCGGTGGCTGTCGCGGATATCTTCCGACATCGCGGTCAGGTACAGGTTGATGTACTCGCGCAGCTCCTTCGGCGCCAGCCCTTCGGAGATCGTCGTGAAGCCGCGCACATCGACGAACATCACGCTCAGTTCGCGGCTGTCGCCGTCCATGTTGTATTTGCCCGGATCCTCCGCCATCTCGGCCACCAGCTCGGGCGCGACGTACTCGCCGAAGCGCGACACCAGCGCCTGCCCCTTGCGCACCTCGAAGAAGTAGCCCCATGCCACGTTGAGGACAAACAGCGCGAGGATCAAGAGGGTTATCGCGGCGCCGTTCAGCACGATGTCCTGCGACGCATACATCCAATAGTTGAACAGCGCCGCCGCAGCCAGCGCCGCGCCGGCCAGCACGATCGACTTGAGCGGCGACAGCACGGCCAGCCCGAAGGTCAGCGCCAGGCCGATGCCAAGCACCAGCAGGAATTCCACCGCCAGCGCATAGTCGGGGCGCGACTTGAAGCGGCCGTCGAGGATCGACTTGATCAGGTTGGCGTGCACTTCCACGCCGGGATATTCGGCATTGACCGGGGTGACGCGGATATCCTTCAGCCCCGGCGCGGTCGTGCCGACCAGGACGATGGCGCCTTTCAGGACCGCCGGGTCGGCCGCGCCGGTCAGCACGTCGACCGCCGGCACATAGCGGAACGCGCCGCCATCCGGCCCGCCTTTGCCGCGGAACTGCACCGTCGTCACCAGGCCATAGCCGACCGGGATCGCAATTGCGCGCTCCGGCGTGAACATCACGATCTCGTCGAGGCCGCCGTTTTCCAGTTCCGCCTCGGACAGCGTATCGGCCGTCTCCTCGAACTGCGGGAAGATCGCGCGCGCTTTCAGGTAGACGGCAGCGGTGGCCAGCGACAGCGAGGGGTAGTAGCCGTCGCCGATCCGCTGCAGCAGCGTGGACGAGCGGATCACGCCGTCGGCATCGGTCAGTGCGGTGAAGATGCCGGCGCCGCTGGCGGCCTGCTGCAGGCGTGCGATATTGCCCTCGTAGCCATCGGGTTGGTAAGCCGCCACCTCGCGCCCGTTCAGCTGGGCGACCGTAAATGCGGGCGCCGGCAGCATCCCCTTGGTGTGGCGCTCCGATACGCTGTACCCCAGCACCACCGGCTGCCCTGCCATCGCTTTGGCGAACAGGCCGTCGTAGTCCATGCGCGCTTCCAGCGCCGCCAGCTGCGTCTTCAGGCCCGGTACGTCCTTCAGCTCCTCGCGCGCCAGTTTCTCGAGCACCTTGTAGCCGGACGAATTGTCCGCCTCCGGGAACGAGATGTCGAAGCCGACCGCGCCCACCTTGTATTGTTTGGTCAGCCTGGTCACCAGGTCGGCCTGGATGTCGCGGCTCCACGGGAAGCGTCCAACCTGCGCCAGGCTTTTCTCGTCGATGTCGACAATGACGATGCGCGGATCGAGCACCGGCTTTTCGACGCGCATGCGCAGCCCGGACAGGAAGCCGTCGAGGCGTTCGACCGCGTCGCTGTCGAACAGCGCCCACACGTGCAGCACCGCCGCCAGGGTCAGCACCAGTCCCAGCGCCCAGCGTGCGCCGTACTTCTGCAGCTGCCTGCCGCGCGAACGGCTCATGGCGTGTATCCCGGGATGCTGGCGTCGTCGACCTCATCGATCTGCCGGTCGCGCCGCTGCGCGATTTGTGCGGGGTTTAGCTCATGCATGAATGTGAACAGCCTGGTGTGCGTTTCGGGATGCGTTGGACAGGAAAATAATTGCCAAAGTGTAACCTTGCAGTGTAACGCTAGCGCAAGCGGCTGTACATCGCGGCGCGAAATTTAGCGCGGGGGCGACCTAAAACGGCTATCATCGGTCTAAATTGCAACTATCTATGCGAGGCGCGTACGTGCCGGCGTGTTGCAGCCGACGGGACCGCCCGATCGGCGCTATTTTCGAGATCGAAACATATCGGTCGGTTCTGTCCGGGAGTCTTACATGAAATTCCGCTTTTGGGGGGTGCGCGGTTCGATACCGTCGCCGGGGCCGCGTACTGTCAGGTATGGTGGCAACACGACGTGCATCGAAGTCTGCACCGACGACGGCACGCTGATCATCCTCGACGGCGGCACCGGCCTGTTCGCGCTCGCCCAGAACCTGCTCACGCGGCTGCCGGTCCAGGCCAACATCTTCATCACGCACAGCCACTGGGACCACATCCACGGCCTGCCCTTCTTCGCGCCGCTGTTCATCCGCGGTAACCGCGTGCGCCTGCACGGCGCGGTCGACCCGGTCACCGGCAACGGCATCGAGCACGTGATGGGCGTGCAGCTCCAGAACAGCTACTTCCCGGTCAGCGAAACCCAGATGGATGCGACCATCGAATACCGCACCCTCACGGCCGGCATGCCGATCGGCGTGGGCGACGCAGTGGTCGCCAACGTGGTGATGAACCACCCGGTCACCAACCTGGGCTACCGCATCACCTGCAATGGCAAGTCGGTGTTCTTCACCGGCGACCATGAACCGTTCTATAACGACTATCCCGAAGGCGACCCGCGCCACGCCCCGCACCAGGCCTGGATGGATCAGCGCCAGCGCCAGATCGACCTGGCGATGGAAGATGTGGACGCCCTGATCATGGACTGTTCGTACACCATCCACGAATACCCCGCCAAGCGCGGCTGGGGCCACGGCACCTTCGACGCCGCGCTGGCTACCGCCAAGCGGGTCGGCGCGCGCACGCTCTACTGCACCCACCACGAACCGACCCGCGGCGACGACGAGCTGGAAGCGGCGTTCGCCGACGCGCTGGCGCGCCACGCGCCGCTGCCGCAGGGCCTGAAGGTGGTCCTTGCCTACGAGGGCCTCGAAGTCGAGGTATGCGCCAGGGAGGCAGTGGTATGAACGCCGGCGCCCCGGGGCCAGAGAACGACACCGGGCGCCGCCTCGAGTTTTTCCGCAAGCTGCAGGCGGTGACGACCAAGATCCACGCCACCGGCAACCTCGATGAAATCATGCTCCACCTGGGCATGGAGTTCTGCGACCTGTTCGACTGCGACCGCTTCACGCTGTACGTGACCACGCCCGAGAAGGACCACATCGTCTCGAAGGTCAAGACCGGCCTCACCTCCTTTCGCGATGTGCGCCTATCGATCTCGCCGAGCAGCATCGCCGGCTTCGTCGCCCAGACCCGCCGGACGGTCAATATCACCGACGTCTACGACGAGGCTGAGCTCAGGCAGCTGTCGCCCGAATTGCGCTTCCAGGGCGGCGTCGACCAGCGCACCGGCTACCGCTCGCGCGAAATGCTGGCCGCGCCGCTGGTCGGCGCCGACACCCCCGAACTGCTGGGCGTGGTCCAGTTCATCAACAACCGCAGCAAGGGACCGTTTTCCGACATCTGCATCGAAGGCGTCCACAAGCTGGCCGAAACGCTGTCGGTCGCATTGGACAAGCGCATGCAGCCCGCGCCGGCCGTCCACGGCAAATACGACGGGCTGGTGGCCGATGGCGTGCTGTCGGCGTCCGACCTCGACCTGGCCACGCGCAGTGCGCGCACCCGCGAAATCGCGCTCGAAGATATCCTGGTCGATGAATACCACGTCAAGCCGGCCGCCATCGGCGCGGCGCTGTCGAGCTACTTCAAGGTGCCGTACGAGCCATACCGCGCCGACCGGATCAAGCCGGTCGACCTGCTGCGCAACCTGAAGGTCCAGTACATCGAGGAGAACCACTGGCTGCCGCTGGAAGACGGCAAGGATGGCCTGGTGGTGCTGGCCACCGATCCCGAGCGGATCAACGACAGCCGCATCGTCAGCCAGATCTTCCCCAAAGCGAAGGTCGTGTTCCGCGTCACCACCGAGCTTGAGTTCAGCAAGACCGTGGCGCAGTTCGTCGGCAGCGGCGCCACCGCCGAAGGCGACAGCGTCGGCGAACTGCTGTCGGGCCTCGAGAGCGACGACGAGGACGGCGAGACCCCGCAGGAAGTGTCCGAGGCGGTCGAGAATGAGCTGGTCCGGCTGGTCAACAAGGTGATCATCGACGCCTACCGCCAGGGCGTATCGGACATCCACATCGAACCGCTGCCCGGCAAGGGCAAGACCGGCATCCGCTTCCGCAAGGACGGCACGCTGGTGCCGTACATCGAGATCCCGGCCAGCTACCGCAGCGCGCTGGTGGCGCGCGTGAAGATCATGTGCGACCTCGATATCTCCGAGCGCCGCAGACCGCAGGACGGCAAGATCAAGTTCAAGAAGTACGGACCGCTCGACATCGAACTGCGCGTGGCGACGATTCCGTCCACTGGCGGCGTCGAGGACATCGTGATGCGCATCCTGGCGGCGGGCGAACCTATCCCGCTCGACAAGCTGGGGGTCCTGCCGTTCAACCTCGACCGGCTGCGCGGCGCCATCGAAAAGCCGTACGGGCTGTTCTTCGTCTGTGGGCCGACCGGCTCCGGCAAGACTACCACCCTGCACTCGGTGCTGAGCTACCTGAACACGCCCGACACCAAGATCTGGACTGTCGAAGACCCGGTCGAGATCACCCAGAAGGGCCTGCGCCAGGTGCAGGTAAACCGCAAGGCCGGACTCGATTTCGCGACCGTGATGCGGGCCTTCCTGCGCGCCGACCCGGACATCATCATGGTCGGCGAGATGCGCGACAAGGAAACCGTCGCGATGGGCATCGAAGCTTCGCTCACCGGGCACCTGGTGTTTGCGACCCTGCACACCAACAGCGCGCCGGAATCGATCGTGCGCCTGCTCGACATGGGCATGGACCCGTTCAACTTCGCCGACGCCCTGCTCGGCATCCTTGCGCAGCGCCTCGCCAAGCGCCTGTGCGGCTCGTGCAAGCAGCCCTACCATCCGGACGACGCCGAAATGCAGCTGCTGCTGACCGAGTTCACGGCGGAGCTGATGAACACCGCAACGTTCGTGCGCGACCCTGCCGGCGCGCGCGCGCAGGTGCTGGACGGATGGAAGCGGCGCTACGCCGATAACGCCGGCCAGTTCACGCTATACCGGCCGCTCGGCTGCGCCGAGTGCAACAACGGCTACCGCGGCCGGGTCGGACTGCACGAGCTGATGCTCGGCACCGACCGGGTCAAGCAGCTGCTGCAGGAGCACAGCCGGGTGGCCCAGCTGCTCACCGCCGCGCTGGAAGACGGCATGCTGACCTTGAAGATGGACGGCGTCGAAAAGGTGCTGCTCGGCCTGACCGACATGAAGATGGTGCGCCAGGTCTGTATAAAATAAACGGCCAAAAAAAACCGCCCAATTGGGCGGTTTTTCGTTTGCATCCGAACATGCTTACATGATCTTGGTGCCGATCCACCACGCCACCGCAGCCATGAAGGCCGACGCCGGGATCGTGAAGACCCATGCCCAGACGATGTTGCCAGCCACGCCCCAGCGCACCGCCGACATCTTCTGCGATGCGCCCACGCCGACGATTGCGCCGGTGATGGTGTGGGTGGTCGAAACCGGGACGCCCCAGAAGCTCGACATCAGCAAGGTGATCGCGCCGCCGGTTTCAGCGCAGAAGCCGCCGACCGGTTTGAGCTTGGTGATCTTCTGGCCCATGGTCTTGACGATGCGCCAGCCGCCGAACAGGGTGCCAAAGCTGATCGCCGCGTAGCACGCAATGATCGCCCACTTCGGCGGCTCGGTTGCGTCCATCGCGAGGTTGCCCGACGCGATCAGCAGCATCCAGATGATGCCGAGCGTCTTTTGCGCGTCGTTGCCGCCGTGGCCAAGGCTGTACGCCGCGGCCGAAGCCAGCTGCAGGCGGCGGAACCAGGTGTCGACCTTGCGCGGCGTCGATTTGACGAACAGCCACGACACGATCAGCATGATGATCGACCCGAGCGCGAAGCCGAGCAGCGGCGCCACCACGATGAAGATCACCGTCTTGATCAGGCCGCCGGCGATCAGCGCGCCCGTGCCCGCCTTGGCGACTGCGGCGCCTACCAGGCCGCCGATCAGCGCGTGCGAGGACGACGATGGGATGCCGTAGTACCAGGTGATCAGGTTCCAGACGATGGCCCCGACCAGGGCCCCGAAGATGACGTAGTGGTCGACCACCATCGGATCGATGGTGCCCTTGCCGATCGCGCTGGCGACCTTCAGGCCGACCACGAAAATGGCGACGAAGTTGAAGAAGGCCGCCATGGCGACCGCGGTCTGCGGCTTCAGGACGCCGGTCGACACGACGGTGGCGATTGCATTCGCCGCGTCGTGGAAGCCGTTCATGAAGTCGAACACCAGCGCGAGCGCGATCAACATGCCAAGCACGTAAATGCTGATTTCTACATTACTCATGTTTTTTCTTTTCTCGGACGTTGACGCGTCTTATGCGTTTTCGACGATGATGCCTTCGATGATGTTGGCCACGTCTTCGCAACGGTCGGTCACGGTCTCGAGGATTTCGTAGATAGCCTTCATCTTGATCAGGTTGCGCACGTCCGGCTCGTCGCGGAACAGCTTCGACATTGCGGCGCGCATCACGTGGTCGGCGTCCGACTCGAGGCGGTCGATCTCTTCGCAGATGGCGACGATCTTGTGCGAGTTGTCCATGTTGTGCAGCAGTCCGACGGCCGCCTGGACCCGTTCGCAGCATGCCAGGCACAGTTCGGCCAGGCGCTTGGCTTCCGGCGTGACCGCCTTCAGGTCGTACAGCGACACGGTCTGGGCCGCGTCTTCCATCAGGTCGAGGATGTCGTCCATGCGGGTGATCAGCTTGTGGATGTCGTCGCGGTCGATCGGCGTGATGAAGGTCTTGTGCAGCATGTCGACCGTGGCGTAAGTGACCTTGTCGGCTTCCTTCTCGATGCCTTCAATCGCGTGGGTACGCATTTCAAGGTCGTCGAAGTTGGTCATCAGGCCAACCATTTCGTGGGCGCCCTTCACGCACAGTGCGGCGTGCTGGTTGAACAGGTCAAAGAACTTGCCCTCGGTGGGCATTAAACGTCCGAACATACATTTCTCCGTTAAATCGTAGATGCTTCTCATGATGCCGCTGCGGCCGGCGGCTTGTGATGTTTTAGTCGCCCTGGTAGAGGGCGAGGTTTCCGCTGTAATTGCCAAACTTGGTGTACTGTCCGATCCAGGTCAGGCGCACCGCGCCGATCGGACCGTTACGCTGCTTGCCGATGATGATCTCCGCGGTGCCCTTGTCGGGCGAGTCCGGGTTGTAGACCTCATCGCGATACAGGAAGATGATGACGTCCGCATCCTGCTCGATCGCGCCCGATTCGCGCAGGTCGGACATGACGGGACGCTTGTTGGGGCGCTGTTCCAGCGACCGGTTCAGCTGCGACAGTGCGATCACCGGGCAGTGCAGCTCTTTGGCCAGGCCCTTCAGGCTTCGCGAAATCTCCGAGATCTCGGAGGCGCGGTTGTCGCCCTGGGTGGAGCCGGACATCAGCTGCAGGTAGTCGACGATGATCAGGCCAAGCTTGCCGCACTGGCGCGACAGGCGGCGAGCGCGCGCGCGCATTTCGATCGGGTTCAGCGCCGGCGTCTCGTCGATGTAGAGCTGGGCGTCGTTCATTTTCTGGATCGCATGCGTCAGGCGCGGCCAGTCCTCGTCGTTCAGGCGGCCAGTACGCAGGCGGTGCTGGTCGAGCTGGCCGACCGAGCCAAGCATACGCATGGCCAGCTGGGTGCCGCCCATCTCCATCGAGAAGATCGCCACCGGCAGCCCGGCTTCGATCGCGACGTTCTCGCCGATGTTGACCGAGAACGCGGTCTTGCCCATCGATGGACGGCCGGCGACGATCACCAGGTCGCCCGGCTGCAGGCCGGAGGTCATGCGGTCAAGGTCGATGAAGCCGGTCGGCACGCCGGTGATCTCGCTCTGGTTGTCACGGCTGTACAACTCGTCGATGCGCTCCACCACCTGGGTCAGCAGCGGCTGCACCGGCACCCAGCCGGCGGCGCCGCGCGAGCCCTGCTCGGCAATCGCGAAAATCTTCGATTCGGCTTCGTCGAGCATCTGCTTGACTTCCTTGCCCTGCGGGTTGAACGCCTGGCCCTGGATTTCGTCGGCCACGGTGATCAGCTTGCGCAGGATGCCGCGGTCGCGCACGATCTCGGCGTAGCGGCGGATGTTGGCTGCCGACGGCGTGTTCTGCGCCATCGCATTCAGGTACTGCAGGCCGCCCACTTCCTCGGCCTTGCCGATGGTGCTCAAAGCTTCGAATACGGTGATGACGTCGGCCGGCCGCGAGCCGTTGATCAGCTTGACAACCTGCTCGAAGATGATGCGGTGGTCGTAACGGTAGAAGTCATCCGCATGCATCATGTCCGCAATGCGGTCGAACGCAGCGTTATCGCGCAGCAAGCCCCCAATGACGGATTGCTCTGCTTCGATCGAGTGCGGCGGGATACGGAGGGATTCTAGTTGCGGATCGGAAGGGACATTCATGGCGCGCATTATACCTTTTTCGCATAAACAGGCTGCAAGAAATGGCTGGGTTCAGGCGATAAAAAAGCCGGGCAAGCCCGGCTTTTTGTGTGCTAGGAAAGGCTCTCGCCCCTCCTGCCGCTTAATATTGCTTAGGCAGCTTCGCCAACAACAGCGATCGTGATTTCAACCACCACGTCGGTGTGCAGCTGGACCGCTACCGGGTGTTCGCCAGTGGTCTTCAGCGGGCCGGTAGGCAGGCGCACTTGCGACTTTTCTACAGCGAAACCTTGCTTGGTCAGCGCTTCAGCGATGTCGAAGTTGGTGACCGAACCGAACAGACGGCCATCGACGCCCGCTTTTTGCGAGATCGAGATGGTCATGCCGCTCAGCTTGTCGCCTTGAGCCTGGGAAGCGGCCAGCTTTGCAGCTGCTGCTTTTTCCAGTTCGGCGCGCTTGACTTCGAATTCAGCAACCGCTGCTGCGGTAGCGCGGCGAGCCATACGTTGCGGGATCAGGAAGTTACGTGCGTAACCGTCTTTAACTTTGACCACGTCGCCCAGGTTGCCGACGTTAACAACTTTTTCTAACAGAATGATTTGCATAGTTCTCTCCAGTTATTCTGCCAGCGATTAAGCGTGGTGCAGATCGGTGTATGGCAGCAGCGCGAGGTAGCGGGCGCGCTTGATGGCGGTGTCCACCTGGCGCTGGTAATGCGCCTTGGTGCCGGTCAGGCGTGCTGGCATGATCTTGCCGTTTTCCTGGACGAAGTCTTTCAGCGTGTCGACGTCTTTGTAGTCGACCTGTTCAACGTTTGCTGCGGTGAAGCGGCAGAATTTCTTACGCTTGAACAGTGGATTTTGCTGTTTGCGCTTTTCTTTAAGCTTTGCTTTGTTCTTGTCGAATTTTTTACCGAATGCCATTTGAGGCTCCTGTATCTAAAATGTGCTCCGCTTAGGCGGCGGCACTAAAATCAATGATGTGAAACACCAGGCTTTTGCTGTTGCGGTTCTTCTTGGCGAGGAAACCTGTGAACTGGTGGACAGCACCTAATTCGGCCTGGCTGAATCGGCCTGAAATTTCGCCAGCGGCCAGCGCGGCAATTTCAAACTCGACCAGCCTGGCTACCCCTGCTTCCATCTGCTGCGAACTGTGCAGCAAGGTGGCGGACACGATCGGCACGCCAGCCGGGGTATAGCGCAATACGTCGCGCTCGCAAATCTGGGCTACTACCTGAAGCTGATTCACCTACGGGCAATCAAGTTCGCGTTCACGTTTCCGTGCAAAGAATTAAGCCGCTACGGCAGGGGCTGCTGCAGGAGCTGCGGCTGGTGCCGGGGCTTCTGCGCGGTGGCTCTTGGCTGCGTCTTCACGTTGTACCGACTTCATCATCGGCGACGGCGCGGTTTCAGCCTTCTTCATCTTAACGGTGAGGTGACGCAGCACGGCATCATTGAATTTGAACGCGGTTTCGAGTTCCACGAGGGTCTCGTTGTCGCATTCGATGTTCAGGCAGATGTAGTGCGCTTTTGGCAGCTTCTGGATCGAGTAAGCCATCTGGCGACGGCCCCAGTCTTCGACGCGATGAATGTTACCGCCGCGTGCGGTGACGCTGGCCTTGTAACGTTCGATCATCGCCGGGACTTGCTCGCTTTGGTCCGGGTGGACGATAAAAACGATTTCATAATGACGCATGCATAACTCCTTAAGGACGTTTAAACAAGTGCCCACCTCGGCGTCAAGACGAGTGTGGGAAGGGAATAGCCGGCTATTATAAACCGGGAATGATGGTTCGGGCAATCCCCTTGTTGCGGGGCGCGGGACAACTCAGGGCACGAAGTCGTCGTCAAGCACCTCGGCCGGGGAATAGGGATTCGAAACGGGGAATGCCGCAGCCGGTAACCCGGTCTCGCTCACCGCCCGCTTGACCGCGGGAGCGTAGCAGCCGGCCAACACCTCAGGCACCAAGTGCCTCAGGCTCGGACTCTTCTCGAACAGGCCATCAAGCTGATCGCGCTGCTCGGCGATGGTGCCAAGCCAGCTACGGGATTTGCGGGTGGCCTGAAATTGGCATTTAAGGAGATGGATCAACAGGACGACGAGACGGTTACGCAACTCCCTGCGGTCGTTTGCCACGAGACTCTCCAGTTCTTCGATCAGGTGTTCGACGTCTAGCTCTTGAAAGCTTCGCGCGCGAAGCAGCCCAATCTGATGTCCAGCCCAGACGGCGAAATCCGTGTCGACATCCGGCATCTCGTCCACCGAGGCCGGCAATTTAAGGTCATTCATGACTCCTCCCGATCCTTTAGAACGCATTTTGCGGCGAAAGTTCAACTTTTGCTTGCATTAGGCGAAATACTGTACAAAAATACAGGCTGATTATCCACCCAGCACCCGACAGCCATGCTAAAGCTCACTCCCCGGCAAGAACAAATCCTGAACCTCATCAGGGACGCGATCGAAAACACGGGTTTCCCTCCGACCCGCGCCGAGATCGCCAACGAACTTGGCTTCAAGTCCGCCAACGCGGCCGAGGAACACCTGCAGGCGCTGGCGCGCAAGGGCGCCATCGAAATTTCGCCGGGCACCTCGCGCGGCATCCGCCTGGTCGGCGCCAGCGTCGAAGCCATGCCGGCCGTCCCGGCCGCGCTGATGATGGCGCTGCCGCTGGTCGGGCGCGTCGCCGCGGGCTCGCCGATCCTGGCGCAGGAACATGTCGAGGCGACCTACAACGTCGACCCGGCCATGTTCTCGGCCAGGCCTGACTTCCTGCTGAAAGTGCGCGGCGAGTCGATGCGCGACGCCGGCATCATGGACGGCGACCTGCTGGCGGTAAAAAAGGTTGAAAGCGCGAAGAACGGCCAGATCGTCGTGGCGCGCCTCGGACAGGAAGTGACGGTCAAGCGCTACAAGAAAACCGGCGACCTGATCGAGCTGTTCCCGGAAAATCCGGACTTCAAGGTCATCCGCGTCGATCCGTCCGAGGACGATTTTGCGCTCGAAGGCCTGGCGGTCGGCCTGATGCGCACCTGGCACTAAGGGAATCCATTCCCGTCCATTGCGGCGGGAATGGCGAACACGGGCCCGCTTCAGCGGGGCTTTGCCGACTTCACCATCTGGTTATGCTCGGTGACATATTTATCGGTGGCGTCGCGCCACACGGCAAAGTCGGCCAGCACCATTTTCGATGACACCCGCGCCTCTTCGGCAAGGTTCACCTGCACCTGCGCCAGGTGTTTGGCGGCCTGCTCGTTCTCGTCCCTGGTGAGCAGGTCGGCGATGTCTTTCGGGATCAATTTCGTCAGCGGCGACGAATCGTTCAGGTTCTGCACGAAGCCGTTGTAGCACTCCTGCCATGCCGCCATCCTGGCGCCGACCACGTCAATTTCATCGTTCTGCTTCGACAGCGCCGGGATGCGCGGCGCGCTGCAGCGGAATTTACCTGACTTCAGTTCGGTTCCGTCGTACTTCGAGGTCCAGTATTCGATGTCCGCGCGGCGCGTTTCGCGCCGCTTCATCATCTCCAGCGCCGCGATGGCGGTCTTGTTGCCCTTGGCCGCCGATTTCCTGAACCACGTTTCGGCCTTTTCCAGGTCGACCGCGCCAGCCTCGCCATACAGGTGCATTTCGCCCAGGTGCAGCTGCGCCTCGGCGTTGCCGGCATTGGCGAGTTTGGTGTAGGCCTGGATCGCCTGCGGGTAAGACTTCTTGGCGAACAGGGCGTTGGCGTCGGCGATCGGGTCCGCATAAGCGGCGCCGCATACCAGGAGGGAGAGGACGAACAGGTATTTCTTCATTGGCGCGCTTGGATGGTCGTAGATGAGTCCAGATCATAACTGGAATTTCCACAACCATCCATCGCGACGGCCGCTTTAACGGCGGGTTGGCGGCGGTGGCGGCGGTGACGGCGGATTGGCGACGGCCTGGCGCCCCCCGCGCTGATGCATGTCCAGCTCAAGTTGCGCTTTCTGCATATCGTTGCGCACGCCCGCTTGCTTGTTGGCCTCGGCGACGTAGGCCACGGTCGCCTTCTCCCACACCCCGTGCTTCCCCATCAACTCGCCTGCGGCGGCCTGCGCGCTGTCCGAGACGCCGCCATATACTCGGTCCAGGTGGATGCGGGCCTGCTCGAATTCCGCTTCGCTCATCAGATCGAGGATGTCGGCGGGAATGCGCTTACCGGGCGGCATTGCGTCGGCCAGGTTGGCGATGAAGCCGTTGTAGCAGGCCACCCAGGCATTGAACGCAGTGTTGGTGGCCGCGATTTCGGCGTTGTCCTTCGAGACCTCGGGAATGGCCGGGCGATCGCAGCTGTATTTGCCGGAGGTGAGGTCGGCGCCATCGTATTTGGAGGTCCACCACGCAATATCGGCGCTGCGCTCGGTGCGGCGCGCGGTCCGCGCCATGGCCGTTTTCGCATCGGCGATGCCCGCGGCAGCCGCTTGCGCAAACAGGGCGTCGCCCTTGGCGCGGTCCACCGGCACGCCCTGGCCGTACCAGACCATCTCGCCAAGCCGGAAGCGCGCCTCGGCATTGCCGGCGTCGGCCAGTTTGCTGAACAACTGCAAAGCCTGCGGATACGACTTTGCCACCAACGCCTTGTTGGCATCAGCCAGGTCGTCCGCGAAGGCGGCACCTGAAACGGAGAGGGCAACAGCGAGTACGAGCGCGCGCATGATCGGTCTCACGAAAAGTTGAAAACCCGATCATACACCGCGTTTTGCGACATGGAACATGACCTAACAAAAATATTAGGTTGGCAAGTATTTACAGCGCACCCTTGAAGTCCGCCAGCAGGTCGGCGGTGTCCTCGATGCCGACCGACACCCGGATCAGCGACTCGGCGATGCCCATGCTGGCGCGGCGCTCGGCGCCCATCTCGAAGAAGATCGTATGCGCGACCGGGATCACCAGCGTGCGCGTGTCGCCCAGGTTGCTGGCGGAGACGGCGATCGTCATCCGGTTCAGGTAATCGAAGCAATCGATGCCCTCTTTCAGCTCGAAGCTGAACAGCGACCCATAGGACTTGAACAGTTCCGTGGAGATGCCGTGCTGCGGATGCGATGCCAGGCCCGGATAGTAGACGGCGGCGACGCGCTCGTCCGCTTCCAGCATGCGGGCCAGCGCCAGCGCGTTGGCGCAGGTGCGCTCCATGCGCAGCGCCAGCGTCTCGGCGCCGACCGCGATGTGGTGGGCCGCTTCCGGTCCCAGCGACGCGCCGAAGTCGCGCAGCGCTTTCGCGCGCAACTGCGCCAGGCCCCACTGCGCCGGCGCCGCGCGCTGGTAGCTGGCGGCGATGTTCGGGTACTTGTTCCAGTCGTAAGCGCCGGTGTCGGTCAGGCTGCCGCCCAATGCGTTGCCGTGGCCGCCGATCGACTTGGTCAGCGAGTTCACCACCAGGCCCGCGCCCACCGCCTTCGGACGGAACAGGTAAGGCGTGGTCATCGTGTTGTCGACCACGTACAGGATGCCGCGCTCTTCGCACAGCTTGCCGATGCGGGCCAGGTCGGCCACCTGGGTGCGCGGGTTGGCGATGGTCTCGACGAACACCACGCGGGTAGCAGGCGTCAGCGCCGCTTCGATGTTGGCTACGTCCGTCGCATCGACGAAATCGACCGCCACGCCCTGCCCTGCGACGGTCTGCCACAGGCTGTTGGTATTCCCGAACAAGAAGGACGACGACACCACATGGTCGCCCTCGCGCAGCAGCGCCTGGAACACCGCGCCGATGGCGCCCATGCCGGTGGCGAAGCAGATCGTGCCGACGCCATCCTCCATGCGGGTGATCTTGTCTTCCAGCGCCGAGATGGTCGGATTGCCCTGGCGGCCATAGCGGAAGCCCGGCTCCTTGCCCTGGAAGACGGACGCCAGCTGGCGTGCGTCGTTGTAAGCGAAGGTGACCGAGGTGTGCACCGGCTTGTGCAGCGATCCGTGCTCGATCCCCTTGCGGCGGTCGTTGTGCAGGATGGTGGTGGTGAAGCCGTAGTTCTTCTTGTCGCTCATGGTGGACGAGGTGAAACCCGGCGGCGCGGGGCCGCCGGGGTGCGACGCGATTACTCGCTGGCCGCGAGGTTCAGGTTCAGGCGCGTGCGGGCTGCATCTTCCTCGACAGCGGCCTTCGGATTATGGCGCGCGAATTCGAGGCGGTCGAGGTACTCCGGCGTCACATCGCCGGTGACGTAGACACCGTCGAAGCACGAAGCCTCGAAGTTCTGCAGCGCCGGATTGACGTCCGAGATCGAACGCTTGAGCGCATCGACATCCTGGTACACCAGCGCATCGGCGGTAATCTCGCGGCAGATCTCCTCGGTGCTGCGGCCGTAGGCGATCAGTTCGTCGCGGGTCGGCATGTCGATGCCGTACACGTTCGGGAACAGCACCGGAGGCGCGGCCGAGGCGAAGTACACGTTGCGGGCGCCCGCTTCGCGCGCCATCTGCACGATTTCGCGGCTGGTGGTGCCGCGCACGATCGAGTCGTCCACCAGCAGCACGTTCTTGCCCTTGAATTCGGCGGTGATCGCGTTGAGCTTCTGGCGCACCGACTTGCGGCGAATCGCCTGTCCCGGCATCAGGAAGGTACGGCCAATGTAGCGGTTCTTGATGAAGCCTTCACGGTACTCGACGCCGAGTTTCAGCGCCAGCTGGATGGCGGCCGGGCGCGAGGAATCGGGAATCGGCATCACGACGTCGATGTCGCCAGCCTTGAACTGGCCGCGCACCTTGTCGGCCAGGTATTCGCCCATCTTCAGGCGAGTGGCGTAGACCGAGGCGCCGTCGATGATCGAGTCCGGACGCGCGAGGTACACGTATTCGAACGCGCACGGGTTGAGCGACGGATTGTCCGCGCACTGGCGCTCGTGCAGCTTGCCGTCCATGTCGATGAACATTGCTTCGCCCGGCGCAACGTCGCGCAGGAAGCGGAAGCCCATGCCTTCGAGCGCGACCGATTCGCTGGCCACCAGGTACTCGGTGCCGTTGTCGGTTTCGTTGATGCCGATGCACAGCGGACGAATGCCGTACGGGTCGCGGAACGCCAGCAGGCCGTGGCCCGCGATCTGGGCGACCACGGCGTAGGCGCCGCGCACGCGGCGGTGCACCGCCGCGACCGCCTTGAACACGGAATCGGGATCGAGCGCCAGGCCGGTGGTGCTTTCCTGGATCTCGTGGGCCAGCACGTTCAGCAGCACTTCCGAATCGGAGTCGGTGTTGATGTGGCGGCGGTCATTGCGGAACATCTCGGACTTGAGCTGCTCCTGGTTGGTCAGGTTGCCGTTATGCGCCAGCGTGATGCCGAACGGCGCGTTGACGTAGAACGGCTGCGCTTCCTCTTCGCTCGACGAGCCGGCGGTCGGGTAGCGGCAATGGCCGATACCGGAATTGCCCTGCAGCGAACGCATGTTGCGAGTACGGAAAACGTCACGCACGAGGCCGTTGGCCTTGTGCATGGAGAACATGCTGCTGTGATTGGTTGCGATGCCCGCCGCATCCTGGCCGCGGTGCTGCAACAGCAGCAATGCGTCATACAACAGCTGGTTGACGGGATTATTCGAGACGACGCCGACGATGCCACACATGGTGCGCTCCTAAGACTGGTACTGCTGGATTTTAAAAATTTTCAAAACTTTACGTACTGTGCAAGTGTGCCTGGCAGGAAAGGCTTGACGGTGCGCGCGCCGGTCTCGACCATCGGACTCAGCAGCGCTTCCTTCCAGAAAGCCTGTTGGGGAATGGAAGTCATCCCACACAATATGACCCCGGCCAACACAATCACAATACCCCGCGCCAGGCCGAACAGGCCGCCGAGGCCGCGGTCGGCGATGGTCAGGCCGCCGGCCTTGACCAGTGCGTCGACCGCCAGCGTGAACAGGCCCATCAGGATGCGCACGCCGAGGAACAGCGCCACGAACGCCACCATCAGGCGCACGGCTTCTCCGGGGATCATCGAGGGCAGCATCGGCGCCAGCTGGGCGCCGTAGGCGTTGGCGACTACAAAGGCGGTCACCCAGCTGACCAGCGACAGGATTTCCTTCACCAGGCCGCGCATGGTGCTGATGACAATCGAGGCGACCAGCACAAACAATACTAAATAATCAAAAAGCGTCACGCCGCGCGGCTTCCGTTATCGCTACCAGCGCGCATCAGGCCGGAACCACGCTGCCGCCGAGGCCAAGCTTGCCCAGCCTGGCGCGGGTCTTGTCGGCGTCTTCCTTGCTGGAGGGGCCGACGCGCACGCGAATCAGCTCGCCCTCTTTGGTCTTCACCTTCTCGGTGAACGAACTGATGCCCTCGGCGCGCAGCTTGGCGCGCAGCTCGTCGACCTTCTCCTGGCTGGCCAGCGACGCGACCTGCACCACGAACTTCTGGCCGGCGGCGCCCACCGGCTTGTCTTCGAGGATGGCGATCGCGCGGGCGGCATCGGCCGGGCGCTCGGCCTTCACGGCAGGCTTTTCTTCGATCTTTTTGGCGACGGCCTTTTCAACCGGCTTCGCCGCAGGCATCAGTTTTTCTTCCGCCGGCTTGTCTTCCTTCGGCAGCATCTTCATGTCAGGCCTGGCCGGGGCCACCTCGACCCGCGCCACGTCGCGCTGGACCGGCGCCGCGGGCGCGTCGACGATCTCCTCGCGCGCGTCGAGGGTATCGGCGGCAGGCACCGGCGCTTCGGCTAGCAGCGCGGCCGGGCGGTCTTTCGACGGGATGCGGATATCGATATCGGACGACAGCGGCTTCGGCTCGGCGTCGAGCAGCATTGGAAGCCCGACGGCGACGGCCAGCGCCAGCGCGATCGCGCCAACCAGGCGGCGGCGTGCGCGCTTTTTCTCCGGAAGGATAGGATCGGCGCCCGCTTTCGCGCGCGCGCGCCGTGGCGCTGGCGCGCCGGCGTTTGACGCGCGCTTGGAACGCGCTTCCGCCGAGACGGCATCGTCCGGGGAGGTATAAAAACCACTATCTTCTGCAGTGGTCTCTTGCTTGTTTTTACTGGAATTCGAGAACAAGCCCATGCGATTATTTGCCAGTGATTGAGGTTTTTCGGGCTGCCATCACGCCGGCGACGGTGTAAAAGGAGCCAAAGACCACAATTCTATCATTCTCCCCGGCCCGGCTCATCGCATTTGCAAACGCCTGGGCCGGATCGGCGAAGGCGCTGACCGAATATTCGCCCTCTTTGGCGTCGGCCGGCCGCAAGGCGGCGAGTTTTTCAGCCAGTTTTCCGGACGAGGCCGAGCGCGGCGACGGCAAGTCCGCCACGCACCAGTGGTCGACATATTCGGCCATCGGTGCGATGACGCCGTCGATGTCCTTGTCTTCCATGACGCCGAACACCGCATAGGTAAATGGGTGGAAGCCCATGTTGCCGAGGTTCTGGCCGAGCGCCGCCGCGGCGTGCGGGTTGTGGGCGACGTCGAGGATCACGGTCGGGCGGCCCGGCAGCACCTGGAAGCGGCCCGGCAGTTCGACCAGCACCAGCCCGGTGCGCACTTCCTGCGCGCCGACCGGCAGTTCGAGGCGCAGCACTTCCAGCGCCGCCAGCGCGGCCGACGCGTTGAGCAGCTGGTTGGCGCCGCGCAGGCTCGGATAACCGAGCGAATTGCGGCGCTGGCTGCGGCCGCCGAAGTTCCACTGCTGCTTGTCGCCCGAGTAGTTGAAGTCGCGGCCCAGCAGCCACAGGTCGGCGCCGATCTCCGCGGCGTGGGCGACCAGCGACGCCGGCGCTACCGGGTCGCTGCAGATCGCCGCTTTACCCGGCCGGAAGATACCGGCTTTTTCGAAACCGATTTTCTCGCGCGTGTCGCCAAGGTAGTCGGTATGGTCGATGTCGACCGAGGTCACGATCGCCACGTCGGCGTCGATGACGTTGACCGCATCGAGGCGGCCGCCGAGGCCGACTTCAAGGATCGCGACATCGAGCCCTGCCCCGGCCAGCAGATGCATGATGGCCAGCGTGGTGAACTCGAAATACGTCAGCGCGACGTCGCCGCGCTGCGCCTCGACGGCGTTGAAGCTGGCCACCAGCATCGCGTCGGTCGCCAGCTCGCCGCCAATCCGGGCGCGCTCGTTAAAGTCGAGGAAGTGCGGCTTGATGTACAGGCCGACCTTGTAACCGGCGCGCAGCAGGATCGATTCCAGCATGGCGCAGGTCGAGCCCTTGCCGTTGGTGCCGGCGACCATGATCACCGGGCAGTCGAACTTCAGCCCCATGCGCTCCTTGACCGCGCGTACCCGGTCGAGGCCCATGTCGATGTGGACTTCAGCGTGGCGCGACTCGAGCAGCGCGAGCCAGGCAGGCAATGTGGTCGGGAGGTTTGGCATGGAATGTACTTCGGTGGCGGCGCGCGCGCGGGAAACGCGCGCGGCCTGATGGAACGATGTTTATTCTGCGATGACTTCGACCGCCTGGCCCTGCAGCAGTGCGAGCAGGTGGGCGATCTCTTCACGCATCTTGCGGCGGTCGACGATCATGTCGACGGCGCCTTTGGTGACCAGGAACTCGGCGCGCTGGAAGCCTTCAGGCAGCTTCTCGCGCACGGTGTTCTCGATCACGCGCGGGCCGGCGAAGCCGATCAGCGCTTTCGGCTCGGCGATCACGACGTCGCCCATGAAGGCGAACGACGCGGACACGCCGCCCATGGTCGGGTCGGTCAGCACGCTGATGAACGGCAGCTTTTTTTCCGACAGCTTGGTCAGCATCGAGGTGGTTTTCGCCATCTGCATCAGCGACAGCAGGCCTTCCTGCATGCGCGCGCCGCCAGTGGCGGTGATGCAGATGAACGGCACTTTCTGCTCCAGCGCCATCTGGGCGCCGCGCACGAAACGCTCGCCGACCACGGAGCCCATCGAGCCGCCCATGAATTCGAATTCGAAGCAGGCCACGACAACCGGCAGGCTCATGATCGAGCCGCCAAGGACGATCAGCGCATCGGTCTCGCCGGTCGCTTCCATCGCCGCTTTCAGGCGGTCAGGGTATTTCTTGCTGTCTTTAAACTTGAGCGTATCGACCGGCAGGGTTTCCTGGCCGATTTCATAGCGGCCGCCTTCGTCGAGCAGCGAATCGAGGCGCGCGCGGGCGCGGATGCGCATGTGGTGGCTGCACTTCGGGCAAACATGCAGGTTCGATTCCAGGTCGGTGCGGTAGAGAACCGCTTCGCACGACGGACACTTCACCCAGAGGCCTTCCGGCATGGTTTTACGCGCAGCGGCATCGGAGCGCTGGATCCGTGGGGGCAGCAGTTTTTCTAACCAACTCATATGTTCTCCTCGTACAGCGTTCTACAGTGGTCGATAGTTTAGCCGGTAAGGCGGTGCTTGTCGAACATTCCGGCCTGATGGTTGCCATACCGCCATTGTTTCGGGGCTCGCTCAAGTGTTCGACCGAGCAATAGCTTGCAAGTTCAATAATTCGCAGGCGTCAGCGAAATTGCTGTCAGGATTTGCTGTCGAGGGCGGCCCGGATGCCCGACACGAACGACTGCACCGCTTCCACGGCTTGGTCCTTCGGCGTGTTCTCCAGCTCCTGGATGATGCGGCTGCCGATGACGACCGCATCGGCCACCTTGGCCACCGCTTTCGCCGTGGCCGCGTCGCGGATGCCGAAGCCGACGCCGATCGGCAGCTTGACGTGCTCGCGGATCGCCGCCACGCGGCGCGCGACGTCGGCGGTGTCGATGGTGCCGGCGCCGGTCACGCCCTTGAGCGAAACGTAGTAACTGAAGCCGCTGCCTACCCGCGCCACCTGCGCGATGCGCTCGGGCGTCGAGGTCGGCGCCAGCAGGAAGATCAGGTCAAGCGCGTTGGCGCGCATCGCGGCCGCGAACTCTTCGCATTCTTCCGGCGGGTAGTCGACCACGATGGCGCCGTCCGCCCCCGCGTCTTTCGATGCGCGGATGAAGGCATCGGGGCCGATCCGCTCAATCGGATTGGCGTACCCCATCAACACCACCGGCGTGTGCTGGTTGGTCTGGCGGAATTCGCGCACGTAGTTGAAGACGTCGCCGAGGCCGATGTTGAACTTGAGTGCACGCTCGCAGGCGCGCTGGATCACCGGGCCTTCGGCCATCGGGTCGGAAAACGGGACGCCCAGTTCGAGCACGTCGGCGCCGCCCGCGACCAGTGCGTGCATCAGCGGCACCGTCATCTCGGGACCCGGATCGCCGGCCGTGATGAAGGTGACCAGGCCGGTCTTGTTTTGCGCCGCAAGCGCGGCAAAGGTTGGTGCGATTCTGGACATGTGCTTGTTCTTTCGTGATTTCTTGGAGGATGGATTAGCTGAAGTCCAGTCCCAGCGTTGAAGCCACGGTGTGCATGTCCTTGTCGCCCCGGCCCGACAGGTTCGCCAGCACCAGCTTATCCTTCGGCAGTGTCGCCGCCAGCTTGGCCGCATAGGCCAGCGCGTGCGCAGATTCCAGCGCCGGGATGATGCCTTCGATGCGGCAGCAGTCGTGGAAGGCCTGCAGCGCTTCGTCGTCGGTCACCGACACGTACTGCGCGCGCGCCGAGTCCTTCAGCCACGCGTGTTCCGGCCCCACGCCCGGATAGTCGAGGCCCGCCGAGATCGAATGCGTTTCGATGATCTGGCCGTTCGCATCCTGCAGCAGGTAGGTGCGGTTGCCGTGCAAGACGCCCGGTATGCCTGCCGTCAGCGACGCCGCGTGCATGCCCGAGTCGATGCCGTGGCCCGCCGCTTCGACGCCGATCAGCTGCACGTTCTTCTCGTCGATGTAGGGGTAGAAGATCCCCATCGCGTTGGAACCGCCGCCGATGCAGGCGATGACGTAGTCGGGCTGGCGCCCCGTCATTTCGGGCATCTGCACGCGGCACTCCTCGCCGATCACCGACTGGAAGTCGCGCACCATCATCGGGTACGGGTGCGGGCCCGCCACCGTGCCGATGATGTAGAAAGTGTTTTCGATGTTGGTGACCCAGTCGCGCATCGCTTCATTGAGTGCGTCCTTGAGGGTCTTCGAGCCCGATTCGACCGGCACCACGGTGGCGCCGAGGAGCTTCATGCGGTACACGTTCTGGGCCTGGCGGCGCACGTCCTCGGCGCCCATGTACACCACGCATTCGAGGCCGAAGCGCGCACAGATGGTGGCGGTGGCCACGCCGTGCTGGCCCGCGCCGGTTTCGGCGATGATGCGCTTCTTACCCATGCGGCGCGCCAGCAGCGCCTGCCCGATGACATTGTTGATCTTGTGCGCGCCGGTGTGGTTCAGGTCTTCGCGCTTGAAAAAGATCTGCGCGCCGCCCATCAACTCGGACCAGCGCCTGGCGTGGTAGATCGGCGAAGGACGCCCGACGAAGTGCTTCAGCTCATAGCGGAATTCGTCGAGGAACAAAGGATCGCGGCTGTAGCGCGCATACGCTTCCTTCAGTTCCGCCAGCGCGTGGCTCAAGGTCTCGGCGACAAACGACCCGCCATACGGGCCGAAGTGGCCTTTGGCGTCGGGCAGCTGGTACTCGGTGGTTTTGAACAGGTGTGCGGCGGGGCCGCGTTCAGGTACTTCGTTCATGATGGTTTTCGCTTTCAGAGGTGGCGTCGGCTACCCGGACCGCCTGCACGAAGGCAGCGATCTTGCGGGCGTCCTTGATGCCCTTCTGCTGTTCGACACCGCTGCTGATGTCGACCGCATACGGGCGTACACGTACCACCGCGTCAGTCGCGTTTTGTACGCTCAAGCCACCACTCAAAACGACCCGAGGCGCGATTTCTTTTGGGACTATGGACCAATCGAAGACCTTTCCTGCGCCACCGTAGGCGTCCACGAAAGTATCGAGCAAAAGGCCCGAAAACAGCGGACTGGCGGCGCGGTATTCATTTTCGTATTCTAGCAAATCGGCGCCGCGGGTGTCGGGCCGTACCCGGAATACCCGCAAGAACGGCCGGTTGGCGATTGCCGCAAGCGCCGCGCACTGCGCCGGCGTCTCGTCGCCATGGAACTGCAGCTGCGATATGGGAACGATATGCGTGACCGCCGCGACTTCCGCCACGGTCGCGTTGACGAACAATCCGACCGTGGTGACAAACGGCGGCACCGCCGACGCCAGGGCCGCCGCCTGCGCCGCCGTGACGAAGCGCGGGCTCTTGTCGTAAAAGACCAAGCCGAGGGCGTCGGCGCCCGCGTTGACCGCTGCCGATACGTCTTCCGGGCGGGTCAGCCCGCAGATCTTGATGCGTGTGCGCTGCAAGGCAGCCTCCTTCAGGTCAGAACCAGCCGAGGGGCGAGCTGTCTTCCTGCGGCAGGCCCCACTTGGGATCGTACCCTACTTTGGCGAGATACAGCCCGTCCGGCATGAAGGTCGGCGCGGCCATGTCGCGGTCGCCGCTCTCCAGCACCTCGCGCATCCACGACACCGGCTGGCGGCCGATGCCGACATACACCAGCGAGCCAACCAGGTTGCGCACCATGTGGTGCAGGAAGGCGCCGGCGCAGACCGTGAAGACGATAACGTCGCCGCGCCGTTCGATGCGCAGTTCATTGAGCTTCTTGATTGGCGTCCTGGCCTGGCACTGGGACGAGCGGAACGCGGAAAAGTCGTGGGTACCGACCAGGCATTGCGCCGCTTCGCGCATCAGCTCGACGTCGATCGGGCGGAACACCCAGCCCGCGCGGCCGGCCAGCAGCGCCGAACGGTTCGGGTTGTTGTACAGGACGTAGTGGTAGGTGCGCGAATGAGCCGAGAAGCGCGCGTGGAACTCGTGTTCCGGGTCGTGCGCGAGCTCCCTGGCCCAGCGGACCACGATCGAATCGGGCAGGAAGGCGTTGACGCCGCGCACCCATGCGTTGATGGGGCGCGACAGATCGGTATCGAAGTGGATCACCTGCTCCAGCGCGTGCACGCCGGCGTCGGTGCGGCCGGCGCAGGTGGTCGGCAGTTCGACGCGCGCGAATTCCGCGAGTGCGATTTCAAGCCGGTCCTGCACCGTGTTGCGGTCGGGCTGCTTCTGGTAGCCGCTCCAGCTGCTACCGTCATACTGGACGCCGAGTGCTATCCGTTTCAGTTCGCGTCCCTCTGGTAAAGCACTCATTAACCCAGCTTCGCCCGCATCTCGTTCGCCTTGCCAACCTGCGCGGCATTGCCGCCCTTGATGACTTCATCCAGCAATTCGCGTGCGCCTTCCTTGTCGCCGATTTCCTGGTACGCGATGGCCAGGTCGAGCTTGGTTTCCATTTCCATGTCGGCGGTCGACATGTCGTCGATGCCGTCGCCGGAATCGTCGAGGCGGTCGAGTTCACCGAGGTCCGGCAGCGCGGTGTCGTTGGCGTCCTGCGGCTCCACCGGCGGCAGGTCGAGGTCGATGCCCGACATGTCGAACTGCGGCGCGGCAGGTGCCGCGATCGGCGCCTGCGGGGTTTCGTCGAGCGGCTCGAACGGCATGTCAGGCAGTGCGAATTGGTCGTCGGGCTGAAGGCCGTTGTCGCGCGAGGCCGTTTCCGGGGCCGGCACTGGCGGCATTGCCGGCAGGTCGAAGTCCATCATGTCGAGGTCGAGCAGCGAGTCCGGGCGCGCATCGGCGGCAGCTGTGCTGATGGCCGGGACCTGCGGCACATCGACGTCCGCCGTCAGGTCGACCATGCCGAATTCGCGCGCCGCTTCGTCGTCGGCGGGTGCACCCTGGCCGAGGTCGAGGCTGATATCGGTGAACGACGTCGTCGGTGCAGGCACCGCGGTCGGCTTTTCCGCAGCCGGCGAATCGAAGGACATGTCGAAGTCCATGTCGAACTCCTGCGCCGCAGGGACCGGGGCCGGAGCTTCATCGGCCAGGTGATCTTCCGCCAGCTTGTCGTCGGCAGGGGTTGCCATCGCGATCGGCTCGCTTTGCGAAACCGGCTCGAACGACAGGCCGCCGAGGTCGAAGTCCAGCGAATGGTCTTCCGCAGGCGCAGCGGCAGCTACCGGCGCCGGTGCGTCGAAAGGCTTCGGCTCGTCTTGCGCATCGGCCAGGCCGAGGTCGAAGTCCATCGTCGAATTGTTGGATTCCGCGTTCAGTGCGTGGTCCAGTTCCTGCGACAGGATCGCCTGCTGGCCGCGCTCTTCCATGCTTGGCTCAGGCGTGACGACTTCGCCGCTGGCGGCACTGGCGTACAGCGGGTTCAGTGGCTCGAGCGCCAGGCCAAGCGCGGCGGCTTGCGCCCAGTCGTCGCCCTGCCCTTTGGTGATGCCGTACATCTCGCTGGCCTGCGCTTCGAATGCGCGCTGGTCCTTGCGGGCAGCGTAGATCTCGAGCAGTTTCAGGCGAACCGGATTGCGTTCAGGATGGGTGCGCAGCGCTTCCTTGAGGATTTCCTCGGCCTGCGCGTCGCGGCCGTAGGCGATGTACACGTCGGCTTCGGCGACCGGGTCGACTTCATTGGTATCGAGCTGGCTGGCCGATGGCGCGAAGCTGGAGTTGAACACGCTGTTGTTGGTGTCCACGCTCTGGCCGCCCGCTTCGGCGAACATCGAATGGGCCTGGTCGGTTGGCGCGCCCAGGATCGACGGCTCGGTCGGGCCCTGCTCGGCCACCTGCTTGCGGCGGCGGGCGGAGGCGATGCCCACCAGCGCCAGCAGCAGCACGCCGAAGCCCGCCAATACGTAGTTGATGTTATCCATCACCATGTCGGCGAACGACGGCCCGGATGCTGCCGGCGTTTTCTTGACGACTGGCTTAACTGGCTTGGCCGGCTCCGCAGCCGGCGCCGGCGCGGTGTCGGCTGCGACAGGCGCCGCGGCGGCTGCCGTGGCTTCGACGCCGGCCTTGCTCTTGACCGTCATCAGCTGTTCGAGCTCGTTGACGTTGCGTTCGAGTTCCTTCACGCGCGCGGTGGCTTCGGCCAGCGCCTGGTCCTTGGCGATGCGATCTTCCTCGCTGGCGGCGGAGGTCTTGCCTGCCGCTGCGTTGGCTTGCGCTGCGCGCGACAGCTGCAGCTTGTCCTTCGATTCGGTGACCGCGGTCGGGCGTTCTTCGACGCGCGCGGTGATCTTGCCGGCGGCGCTTTGGCCCGCATCCGGCGCCTTGGTCGGCGCGCTGGTGGCGACCTGGCCCGCCAGCTTGTTGCGGTAGGCGTTGAAGTCTGCGGCATGCGCGACGACGACGCCGCGCGCTTCACCGTCGCCGGTGCCGCGGATGGCGCTCGAATCCGGCACCGACAGAATGCGGCCCGACTTCAGGCGGTTCATGTTATTGCCGATGAAGGCGTCAGGATTGGCGCGGTACAGCGCGACCAGCATCATGTCGAGCGAGATGTCGACCGGCTTCAGTTCGCCCGCGATCTCGCCCAGGGTATCGCCAGGCTTGACGCGGTATTCGCTGGCGGCCGTTGCGGCGCGTTCTGCGCGCGGAGCCGGCTGCTGCGGGACCGGCGTTACCGGACGCGGCGCGGGACGATAATCGGCGGCAGGCGCGGCGGCGGTTGCCGACGGTGCCGGCGCAGTGCGGGCAGCCTGCGGCGTGGTGTTCGATGGTGCGGCGACCTGCGCCGGCTGCGTCGCGCGCAGTTCGGCCGGATCGAGCAGGAAGGTGTACTCGCGCACCAGGCGCCCGCTTTCCCAGCTCAGTTCGAGCAGCATGTCGACGAACGGTTCGTTGAGCGGCTGCGACGAGGTAATCTTGATGATCTGCCGGCCGCCGCGCTGTTCGATCGCGAAGCGAAGCGACAGCAGGGCCGGATTGAAATCGATGTTCGCCAGGCGGAACGCATCGGGCGAAGCCAGCTTGGCGACAAGGCCGCTTGCTTCTTCGTTCGATACGGAAGTCAGTTCGATTTCGGCGCGCAGCGGCTGGCCGAGGGAGGACATGACGGTCAGCTTGCCAAGACCGGCGGCGTAAGCCGAAGAGGACAGCAACACGGCACTGGCGACCGCGCCGGCCAGGGCCTTCATCGCGAATGAGACGATCTTGGGGCGATTGTTTACATGCATAGTTGGCAGCATCAAGGTTAGCTAGGGGAAAAAGCGGTTTTCCCGGGAGTCTCAACATATCATCATGCTTTGGAGCATGCAAGCGTTTGGCCTGATATGTGAGGGGCTACGCCCGTAATAACGGGCGATTTGATGCATTCTTTAGCCAGCCGTTAGAAATGCGACAAATGCAGTGCCAGGCCCGGCACTGCACTTCTTGACAACTTACTTATCAAGGATAATACGAAGCATGCGGCGCAGCGGTTCGGCCGCGCCCCACAGCAGCTGGTCGCCGACCGTGAAGGCCGACAGGTACTCGCCGCCCATCGACATCTTGCGCAGGCGGCCGACCGGGATGGTCAGGCTGCCGGTCACCGCTGCCGGCGACAGGTCGCGCATCGATGCTTCGCGGTTGTTCGGCACCACCTTCACCCACTGGTTGTTGGCGGCGATGATGTCGTTGATCTCGTCGAGCGGAACGTCCTTTGTCAGCTTGATGGTCAGCGCCTGCGAGTGGCAGCGCATCGCGCCGATCCGCACGCACAGGCCGTCGACCGGAATCTCCTTGCTGCCGAACGAAGCGCCGCGGCCGAGGATCTTGTTGGTCTCGGCGCCGGCCTTCCACTCTTCTTTCGACTGGCCGTTGCCCAGGTCCTTGTCGATCCACGGAATCAGGTTGCCGGCGAGCGGCACGCCGAACTGCTTCGTTTCGTCGGCCGACATGCCATGCTGGGTCGCCAGCACGGCGCGGTCGATCTCGAGGATGGCGGCGGCAGGGTTGTCCAGCAGCGGCTTGACGGCGCTGTTGATGGTGCCGAACTGGGTCAGCAGCTCGCGCATGTGCTGCGCGCCGCCGCCCGATGCGGCCTGGTAGGTCATCGACGTCATCCAGTCGACCAGTCCGTGCTGGAACAGGCCGCCAAGGCCCATCAGCATGCACGACACGGTGCAGTTGCCGCCGACGTAGTTCTTCACGCCCCTGGTCATCGCGTTCTTGATGACGTCGAGGTTGACCGGGTCGAGCACGATGACCGCGTCATCGTTCATGCGCAGGGTCGACGCGGCGTCGATCCAGTAGCCGTTCCAGCCCGCTGCGCGCAGCTTCGGGAAGACGTCGCTGGTGTAATCGCCGCCCTGGCACGAGATGATGATCTCGCATTTCGACAGCTCGGTAATGTCGCTAGCGTCTTTCAGGGTAGTCTCGTTCTTCGCCATCGCCGGGGCTTTGCCGCCCGCGTTCGAGGTCGTGAAGAATACCGGTTCGATGTGGGCGAAATCGCCCTCGTCCTGCATGCGCTGCATCAGGACCGAACCCACCATGCCGCGCCAGCCTACCAAGCCTACTAATTTCATCGTCTTTCCTCGTTTATTTGAAAATTACCGTAATGCGTTCACGACTGCGTTGCCCATCTCTTCGGTGCCGACTTTGGTGGTGCCCGCCTCGTAAATGTCCGGGGTGCGCAGGCCCTGCGCCAGCACCTGCTTGACCGCAGTCTCGATGCGGTCGGCCTGCTCGGCTTTGCCCAGCGAGTAGCGCAGCATCATCGCGGCCGACAAAATCGTCGCCAGCGGATTGGCGATGCCCTTGCCTGCGATGTCGGGCGCGGAGCCGTGCGACGGTTCGTACAGGCCCTTGTTGTTCGCATCGAGCGAGGCCGATGGCAGCATGCCGATCGAACCGGTCAGCATCGCTGCGCAGTCGGACAGGATGTCGCCGAACATGTTACCGGTGACGATGACGTCGAATTTCTTCGGCGCGCGCACCAGCTGCATCGCGGCGTTATCGACATACATGTGCTCAAGCTCGACGTCGGCGTATTCCTTGTGCACGTCGGTGACGATGTCGCGCCAGAACTGGAAGGTCTCGAGCACGTTGGCTTTGTCCACGCTGGTCACGCGCTTGTCGCGCTTGCGCGCGGCCTGGAAAGCCACGTGGGCGATGCGGCGGATTTCGGATTCGGCGTAGCGCATCGTGTCGAAGCCTTCGCGCTCGCCCTTGAACGGGCCGTCCGGGCATTCGCGCACGCCGCGCGGCTTGCCGAAGTAGATGTCGCCGGTCAGTTCGCGGATGATCAGGATGTCGAGGCCCGACACCACTTCAGGTTTGAGCGTCGATGCGCCCGCGAGTTCCGGATACAGGATCGCCGGTCGCAGGTTGGCGAACAGTCCGAGCTCCTTGCGCAGGCCAAGGATGGCCTGCTCCGGGCGCAGTGCGCGTTCGAGCGTGTCGTACTTGTAGTCGCCGACCGCGCCGAACAGCACGGCGTCGGCGCTTTTCGCCAGCGCCAGCGTGGCGGGCGGCAGCGGATGGCCGTGGGCCGCGTAGCCGGCGCCGCCGACTTCCGCCTGCTCCATCTCGAAGCTCTCGCCGAGCGCGTTCAGTACTTGCACTGCCTGCGCCGTGATTTCAGGACCGATGCCGTCACCCGGCAGGATTGCTATTTTCATTGTGCTGTTCCGGTTCAGATGACGTTGGCCAGCCATGGCTGGGCAGCCAGGTGGCGTTCTTCGAAGGCGCGGATCTCGTCGGCGTGGCGCAAGGTCAGGCCGATGTCGTCCAGGCCGTTAAGCAGGCAGTACTTGCGGAAGGCGTCGATCTGGAACTCGTACGACAGGCTGCCGTCGAGCGTGCCGATGGTCTGCTTCTCAAGGTCGATCGCCAGGCGGAAGCCGGGGAAGGCCTTGACTTCGTTGAACAGGTGGTCGATCTGGCTTTCGGACAGCACGATCGGCAGCAGGCCGGACTTGTAGCAGTTGTTGAAGAAGATGTCGGCGAAGCTTGGCGCGACGATGGCGCGAAAGCCGTACTGGTCGAGCGCCCACGGCGCGTGTTCGCGCGAGGAGCCGCAGCCGAAGTTCTTGCGCGCCAGGAGGATCGACGCTCCCTGGTAGCGCGGCTGGTTCAGCACGAAGTCCGGGTTCAGCGGACGCGCGCTGTTGTCCTTGCCCGGCTCGCCGTGGTCAAGGTAGCGCCATTCGTCGAACAGGTTGGGGCCGAAGCCGGTGCGGTGGATCGACTTCAGGAACTGCTTTGGGATGATGGCGTCCGTGTCGACATTGGCACGGTCGAGAGGGACTACCAGTCCTTCGTGTAGCGTAAATTTGTCCATATTTCTCGCTTATGCCGTCGTTCCCGCGCAGGCGGGAATCCATGCCGCGCGTGATATTTGACTTCGTATGGATTCCCGCTTGCACGGGAACGACGGTGTGGTGGTTATTTTCCGCCCGCGCCGGTGACGATCTGGCCGGCCCTTTGCACGTCGCGGCCGACGCCGGAGATGGTGTTGCAGCCGGTGAGTACGATGGCGATCAGGGATAGGGCGAATACTTTTTTCATGGTGAGACTCTCAATAAATAGATGGTAGTTTTAGCGCAGTGCGCGTACATCGACGAAATGGCCGGCGATACCGGCCGCCGCCGCCATGGCGGGAGACACCAGGTGGGTGCGTCCGCCCTGCCCCTGCCGGCCCTCGAAATTGCGGTTCGAGGTGGAGGCGCAGCGCTCGCCCGGTTCTAACCGGTCGGCGTTCATTGCAAGGCACATCGAGCAGCCTGGCTCGCGCCATTCGAAGCCCGCATCCTTGAAAATCTTGTCCAGGCCTTCGCGTTCGGCCTGTTCTTTTACCAGCCCGGATCCCGGCACCACCAGCGCGAGGCGCACGTTCGATGCGCGCTGCTTGCCGCGCACGACAGCGGCGGCGGCGCGCAGGTCTTCGATGCGCGAGTTGGTGCACGAGCCGATGAACACCTTGTCGATGCGGATGTCCTCGATCGGGGTGTTGGGCTTGAGGTTCATGTAGATCAGCGCCTTTTCCATGGCGTCGCGGCGCACGGCGTCCTTCTCCTGTTCGGGATCCGGCACGCGGCCGTCGACCGAAGTGACCATCTCGGGCGAGGTGCCCCAGGTGACCTGCGGCTTGACTTCGGCGGCGTTGAGCGTGACGACCATGTCGAACTGCGCGCCCGGGTCCGAATGCAAGGTGCGCCAGTAGGCGACCGCCTGGTCCCAGTGCGGGCCGGCCGGCGAATACGGGCGGCCTTTGACGTAGTCGATGGTGGTGTCGTCGACCGCGACCATGCCGGCGCGCGCGCCCGCTTCGATCGCCATGTTACAGACCGTCATACGGCCTTCCATCGACAGCGAGCGGATCGTCGAGCCGCCGAATTCAATGGCGTAGCCGGTGCCGCCCGCGGTGCCGATCTTGCCGATCACGGCCAGCACGATGTCCTTGGCGGTGACGCCGGCCGGCATGGCGCCGTCGACCTGCACCAGCATGGATTTGGATTTACGGGCCAGCAGCGTCTGCGTGGCCAGGACGTGTTCGACTTCCGAGGTGCCGATGCCATGCGCGAGGCAGCCGAAGGCGCCGTGGGTCGAGGTGTGCGAGTCGCCGCAGACCACCGTCATGCCCGGCAGGGTCGCGCCCTGCTCCGGCCCGATCACGTGCACGATGCCCTGGCGCCGGTCGTTCATGTTGAAGTAGGTCAGGCCGTAGCTCTTGGCGTTGGCGTCCAGCGTTTCGACCTGCAGGCGCGAGGTCGGGTCGGCGATGCCATCCTTGCGGTCGGTGGTCGGCACGTTGTGGTCGGCCACGGCCAGGTTGGCGGAATTGCGCCACAGCTTGCGGTTGGCCTCGCGCAGGCCGTCGAAGGCCTGCGGGCTGGTCACTTCATGCACCAGGTGGCGGTCGATGTACAAGACCGTCGTGCCGTCTTCATCGGCACGCACGACGTGGGAATCCCAGAGTTTGTCGTAGAGCGTTTTTATCATGATGTGTGGTGTGGGGCGACGCATGAATCAAAGACCGAAAATGATTATGCCATATTTGTGCACTGCGTCAGCAAGAATGGACTTTTTGAACTTTATTTGCAAATTTTGCCATATTTGCGCATGTTATTTGCAAAATTAAGTATTTTTGCAAATAAAAAAATGCCTGCTGAATTTCAGCAGGCATTTCAACTTCCATGCAGCAAGAAGTTTTTTTCGTTACGCGGCCAGTTTGACGCTGCCGCGGCAGCCGTCCATCAGGAACGACAGGCCGATCACCAGCACCAGGTCGCCTTCGGCCGAACGCGCGGTACCGGTGATGCCGTCGACCGACAGCGCGGTCATCGGCTTGATCACCAGGTCGGCGGTGCCGTCCACCGCGGCCACCGCGAGGATGTAAGGCTGCGGCGCGGCGACCACGATGCCGACCTTTTCCGAGCATGCCTCGTAGCCGAGCGAACCGGCCAGCGAGCGCACCGGCAGCGGACGGCCCTGGTCCTTCAGGACCGGCGCGCCGCCAACCTGCGCGAAGGTGTCGGGCAGTTCGACCACGCGCTGGACCACCGCCATCGGCAGCGCCAGCAGCGCGCCCGAGGTCGAGACCAGCATGGTCGGCACGATCGACAGTTCGATCGGCAGGCGGATCGCGAACTTGGTGCCATGGCCGAGCGAGGATTCGATGTGGATCGCGCCGCGGTTCTTCTCGACGGCGGTCTTCACCACGTCCATGCCGACGCCGCGGCCGGACACCGACGACGCCACTTCCTTGGTCGAGAAGCCCGGCAGGAATACCAGCTGGTAGGCCTCTTCGTCGCTCTGGGCGCCGTTCTCGTTGATCAGGCCCTTCTGGATCGCCTTCTTGCGCAGGCTGACCGGGTCCATGCCCTTGCCGTCGTCCTGCAGCACGATCATGACGCTGTTCGCTTCCTGCCATGCTTTCAGCGCGATGAAGGCCTTGGCCGGCTTGCCTGCGGCGAGGCGGTCTTCCGGCGACTCGACGCCGTGGTCGAGCGCATTGCGCAGCATGTGCACCAGCGGGTCGTACAGGCTGTCCACCACGACGCGGTCGACTTCCGTCTCAGCGCCTTCGATGGTCAGCTCGACGTCCTTGCCGAGGTCCTTGGCCAGCTCGCGCACCAGGCGCGGGAATTTCTGGAACAGGCGCCCGACCGGCTGCATGCGGGTCGCCAGCGTGGCGCGCTGCAGTTCGGCCGAGTAGCGCGATGCGCGTTCCAGCGTTTCGGTCAGCGTCGCCATCAGGGTGGCGGCGGCGCCTTCGAACTTGAACTGCGACAGGCGCTCGAGCAGCACGGCAGCCTGGTTGGCGGCCTGCACCGATTCGCCGGCCACTTCGAGCAGCGCGTCGAGCTTGACCGCGTCGACGCGGATGCTGTCTTCCTTGGCCGGAGCCGAAGCGGCGCGGAACTCCTGCACCTTTTCTTCGCGGCGGTCGACGCCGTCCCAGCCGGGCTTGGCGCCGGCGGCCGGCGCGGCGGCAACTGCTGCTGCGGCGGCTTCGGTTACGGCAGGCGCGGCAGCCGGGGTGTGGGTGCCGGCCGGGGTCACGGCGACATACATCGCTTCCCAGTCCAGGCTATCGGCGCTGGCGGCGGCAACCGGCGTTGCGGCGACCACTGGCGCTGGCGCCGGTGCGGCGGCTGCGGCTTTCGGCGCGGGCGCCGATTGCGTCTTGCCTTCGATGGCGTCAACCAGGATGCGCTCGAGCGCATCCGGCATCGACGCCAGCTGTTCGGCCGGGGTGCCGTTGTTCAGGTCCGTCAGCTGGTCGGCGACGAAGCCCGACGCCTGCAGCGCAGCTTCGATCGCGATCGGCGTGACCGGCGCGGCGCCGGTGCGCAGCGCGTCGAACAGGTTCTCGGTCAGGTGGCAGGCCGCGACCAGCGCTGGCAGGTTCATGAAGCCCGCGCCACCTTTAATCGTGTGGAAGGAGCGGAACACCGCGTTCAGCGTTTCCTTGTTATTAGGATCGCGTTCGAGGCGGAGCAGGTGTTCTTCTACATTGACTGCCAGATCCATCGCCTCGACGACGAAATCCTTGAGCATATCGTCCATTAGAATCCCAGATCGGCAAGAAGGTCGTCAACGTTGTCCTGGTCAAGCGCGACGGACGGAGCCGACGGGCCGGACATCAGAGGGGCCGGCTTGGCAGCCAGCTTTTCGCGCACCGCCGGCGGCGCGTTGTCGCGCAGCAGTTCGGCCAGTTCCTGCTCGACCGATTTGGTGATCGTGACCACCTTCTTGATCAGCTGGCCGGTGATGTCCTGGAAGTCCTGGGCCATCATGATGTCCAGCAGGCGCGCTTTTTCCGCCTCGGTGGCCTCGGCCACCTGCTGGGCGAACTGGCGCGAGTCGCCGGCCAGCGCCTTGAATTCGTCGATCGACAGCTTGCCGGCGAACAGCTCGTTCCAGCGGGTGTCCATGGCCTTGGCTTGCTTCGACAGCACGTCCTGGGCCGGCATGCCTTCGTCCAGTGTGTTGAGCACCTTGTTGGCGGCCTGTTCGGTCAGCGAGGCGACGTATTCGAGGCGGTCCTGGGCGTCGTTGATCTGGCTCGACGCTTCGGTCAGCGCCTTGTCGTAGCCGAGCTCACGCAGGGAATCATGCAGCAGGCGCACGATGCCGCCGAGGCGCTCGTACATCGGGTTGTCGCCGTGGTCGACTTCCTCGTGGGCGGCGCCGGCCGCGGCAACAGCTTCCGGGGCGGCGGCAGGCACGGCGGCCAGCGCCGGGCGGGTCGATGCGACCTGGTCGAACAGGGCTTCCATGTCGTCCTCGTCGGCAACTGCCGGGGCGGCGGCCGGCGCGGCTGCCGGAGCGCTACTGCGCTGCGAGGATACTTCCTCGAATAGTGCGTCGAAATCGTCAGCGGCGTCGGTCATAATCCCTGCTTCTCCATTTGGTAGTCGCAACAAGCGTTGCGTGGTGCGTGTCGGTGCGGTGCGATTGAAGCGGCGGAATTAATGATGCGCGGCAACATCGCGGTTTACGCGAGTGTATCAGCGTGCTGTGCCGTGGTAAATGTCCAAGCGCAGCGCCGATCAATTTGCCTAGAGAAACTTATTCCATCGACAAGCAAAGTGTATCTTTACCGCCCTTTTCGACGAATTGGACCCCTCTTTTTGTCATCGTTGTATCGGCTGGGCCACAAATGGCAGGGTCACAAATTAGCAAAAGCAATATATTTCCCACTCATCCGACCAATTTGTTGTCGGAAAGATTATCGATGGATTTGAGCAAGATCAAGCATTTACGTTCTAACAAGTTCAAAAAGCCGGACTACAATAGAATTGTGTGTGGCTGCGGGAGGACTCACCATGTACCGGAAGATTCTGATTGCGACCGACGGCTCGGCGGTGTCGAAACACACCGCATGTGCCGGCGTGAAATTTGCGCAGCAAATGGGTGCCGAAGTGCTGGTCCTGTTTGTCGCTCCTGAGTACCAGTACCCAGTGTATGTGGAAATCATCCCGCCGACCTATCCGAGCGAAGAGGAATACCTGGTCCAGATGCAAAGGGTTGGCGGCGAGCACCTGCGCCCCATCCTGGAATCGGCCGAGAAAAGCGGCCTCCAGCATAGCGGACTGGTGGCGTTCGCCGATTCGGCGGCGCAAAGGATCGTCGACGTGGCCGACGAGCAGGACTGCGACCTGATCTTCATGGGCTCGCACGGTCGCAGCGGATGGGGCCAGATATTGTTGGGAAGCGTGACGAACAAAGTGCTGTCGCATACGCAAAAGCCGGTATTGGTCCATCGCCTGATCAAAGAACCGGCCGCTTAGTCACTGTGCATTGCCTCAGTTGATGTTTGGCATTACTCTTGAATGATTGATTTACCAAGTTCACCAGGCGAAAATCTATGATAAGAATTGTCATTGCTGACGATCACACCATCATGCGCGAAGGTCTCAAGCGCATCCTGGATGGCGCACCGGACATCGACATCGTCGGCGAGGCAATCAATGGATTCGAAGTGCTGTCGCATATACGCCAGGGCGGTTTCGACCTGCTGCTGCTGGACTTGTCGATGCCCGGGCGCAGCGGCGTCGACCTGATCCGGCAAATCCGCAGCGAGTCGCCCAAGCTGGCGATCCTGATCCTGACCATGCACGAAGAAGAGCAATATGCGGTCCGCGCCATCCGCGCCGGGGCGCAAGGCTACCTGACCAAGGAAAGCGCCGGCACCCAACTGGTGGGCGCGATCCGCAAGGTTGCGTCGGGACGCCCTTATATCAGTACCGAAGTGGCCGAGCAGCTGGCGCTCAACATCATGACGCCCCACGAGCAGTTGCTGCACAAACAGTTATCGGACCGGGAATTTGAAGTGTTCTCTTCGCTGGTCAGCGGGAAATCGATCACCGAGATCGCCAATACCCTGCACCTCAGCGTCAAAACGGTGAGCACCCACAAGACCCGCATCATGCAGAAGATGGGCATGACGTCCTTGTCGGAAATGGTGCAGTACGCCGTGGCACACCGCCTGTTGTCGCCTTTCAAATCGTGACAGGTGAAAGAGTTTTAGACAGCCTGCCACGGTTTTTGTGCCACCTTTTGCGACAGCTAGTCCATATCTCGACATGCATCGCAGCAGCTTCTCCCCCATTGCGGCACTGGCGCTCCCCTATGAAACTGCCACCAAGACCGTAGGATTAATCCTACGGATCCCACCCCTATCCTACTCCCAGAATCAGCGTTCGCTGATATCAATGCCGGACTCGTGTTGGCATACTAAATCTAACGATTTGGCTTGCTTACGGTTCATTTCCTCGGTGCCGAAGCGGCAAATCGTGCTGTCCAGGTCACCCTGAAGCATCGGTCCGCAATATCACAGATCGTTGTTCCCTGTGATTATCTACAGCTCTGAAACTTTTGTTCCTTCTGGGAGATGAGCATGCTGTCAACGGATACGCCAGAAACACGCAACACCACCTCGTCGACTTTGCATTCCTCGCCTATGGAAGCAGGCCGTCAACGCCAGGGGCGGCTTTGGTCCAACCTCAAAGAAGTCTGCGACCTGCTTCACATCACGGCCGCGGTGTCGGTCAATACCGAGGAGCTCCTGTTCCAGCACGTTCAGTTCAAGACCGGCCAACGCGTGCATACCATCGGACAGGCATTCGACACACTGTACATCGTCAATTCCGGTTTCCTCAAGACCGTACTCATCGACGAGTTCGGCAACGAGCAGGTGCTCAGCTTCCCGATGAAGGGCGACATGCTCGGCGTCGACGGCATCCACACCCGCCATTACGCATCGGAAGCGGTAGCCCTGTCGGACTGCGACCTGATCTTGCTGCCGTTCAAAAAGCTGACCGCCCTCGGCCGCGTGCACATGGAGCTGGAAAACGTCATGTATGGCGTCATGAGCCGCGAACTGGTGCGCGAGCAGACCATGATCGGCATGCTCGGCGCGCTCAGCGCCGAAGCACGGGTTGCCCGATTCCTGGTATCGCTCGCCGACCGCTTTGCGGCCATGGGCTACTCCAGCAAGCTGTTCAACCTGCGCATGACGCGCCACGAAATCGGCAGCTACCTCGGCCTGACCCTGGAAACGGTCAGCCGCACGCTGTCGGCCTTCAACGAAATCGGCCTCATCACTGTCGACCAGCGCACCATCGGCATCAAGGACGCCGAAGCGCTGAAAACCTTGCGCCGCCTGCCGCCGTCGCGCTCACGCGCCAAGCAAAACCTCGCCGCCAAACAAAAAGCGGAGCAGGTACAACCTGGCGACGGCCAGGTACTCACCCCGGCATAAGCTGCCCGGGTCACGCCGGACGGATGACGATCGGGAGACCCCCGGTTCATCCGCCTACCGCGAAGGCTTCGCGGGCACGTCGCGTACCACGCCCCCGTTGTTGTCCTTCACCTTTTCACCGACCCGCAATCCCCGGTCGTTGTCATATCTGAAGGTCTTCACCTTCCCATCCGTGTAGCGCAGCACCATTTCATAGCGGTGCGCGCCGCCGCCCGCCGGGACAGGATTGAGCGCTTCGACTGTCGCGCAGTTGGTGCAATAGCGGACCTCGCGCGGCTTGTCCTGGGCATGCGCCAAGACGGACAGCAGCGCCGCTGTCAGCAGCGCAAGCAATCGTGTTCGTTTCATCAGATTTGCTCCGAGAAACCTCGTCCTTCAGGACGAGGAGTGAAAGGAGCCGACTGCGAATTGCGCAGCAATTCGGGCCCCGTAAAAAGACATGCCGCAGCAGTAGCGATGCCTCGGTTGTAAGTGTGGAACCATGGTCGACGATTGCTGTCGAACCTGGATGAAACTGGTTTACCGTTACCGCGTCAAGTCGCTGGCCGGCTTGCTGAACAAGCGTCCTTTCGCGCACAACTGGCGTACAAGGCTGTTAAGCATGGCGCCTGGTTTGAGGAAGTGAACGAAAGCTTTACCACCCAGATCTGCTCGGATTGCGGTGCTGTTCCCGATTCGCGGCCGAAAGGTATCGCAGACCTTGGAGTAAGAGAATGGCGTTGCTGTGATTGCGGTGCGGTACATGATCGTGATCTCAATGCTGCGCGAAATATTCTCCGTCGCGGACGTGCGACGCTAGCTGTAGGAATCCCCGTCCTTTAGGTCGGGACGTCAAGTGATTGTCTCCTGTCGTTTCAAGGTAAGCGCCCTGCCGCCCTGCGTCGGTGCGTCAGCGAACGAAATGGATGGCGTCGCCGGACGTGACGAAGATGCGGTCGCCCGCTTCCGGCGCGATCGAGTAGCCGCCGGTGAACGCGCCGAACGACGGCAGGATCATGCGTTTGGCCCCCACCACGAAACATGGCAGGCGCAGCGATTCGAAGCGCGTGGCCAGCACCAACACCGGGTGGATATGGCCTGCCAGCGCGTAGCCCGGCGTATCGAGGTCGGGATGGTGGCAGAACGAGAACGGCGCCAGCGTGCAGGGCTCGTCCACCATCTCGATGCCGAGGCTGGCCGCCGGATCGCCCGCGTGGCGGTCATGGTTCCCGCGCACCAGGGTCAGCACCAGTGCCGGATGGCGCCGGCGCCACGCCAGCATCCGGGCCAGGGTCGCGGACGCATGAGCGGCGCGCGCATGCAGGAAGTCGCCGAGGAAGACGATGTGTTGCACCTCGTGCGCCGCCATCAGTTCGTCGAGCGCGAGCAGGTTCTGCGTGGTGGTCCCGCGCGGCACCGGGATGCCCTGCGCGCGAAACGACGCGGCTTTGCCGAAGTGGATGTCCGCGATGACCAGGGTCTTCCGGCCCGGCCAGTACAGCGCCTTCTGCGCCAGCAGGAGCAGCAGTTCGCCGGCGACCAGCAGTTCGCGCGCGCTCATGGCTCGGCCGCCTTCTCAAGGTCGCGCAGCATGCGGCCGATCCGGTCGGACAGCTTTTCGGTGGTGAGCTTCTCGCGGAAGCGCTCGACCATCAGCGCAAAGCCGAACGGCGTGGCGCGCGGGACTTCACGGTAGGCGACGGCGCGCGCATGCAGCTCATGCAGCGTGTCGCGTAGCCGCGTCAGTTCCAGTTCCTGCTCCAGCACTTCGCGCTGGGCCTGCGACAGCAGCAGGTTCCCGGCATCGTGTTTGCGGAACACTTCGAAGAACAGCGACGACGACGCCTGGATCTGGCGCGTGCTCTTCGGCTGACCCGGATACCCCTGGAACACCAGCCCCGCGATGCGCGCCACCTCGCGGAAGCGCTGCTGCGCCAACTGGGTCGCGTTCAGGCTGTCGAGCACGTCCTCAAGCAGCGTGGTGGTGTCGAACAAGGCCACATCGGCTCCCGTGGCGCCGGCGAACACCGCCTTCCAGTCGACCGGTTCCGGCGCGAGCAGTTCGAAGCCGTAGTCGTTGATCGCGATCGAGAACGTGGTCGGCTGCAGCCTGCCAATGCGGTAGGCGAACAGCGAGGCCAGGCCCATATGCACTGAGCGACCGGCAAACGGATACATGAACAGGTGATAGCCTTCGCGGCTTTTCATGCTCTCGACGACCAGCGTGTCGATGGTCGGCAGCGCCGACCATCGCTGCTGGATCTCGAGCAGCGGTTTGATCGCCTGCATTTCCGGGCCCTTGAACTGGCCCAGCGCGGCCTGGCGCAGCTGTTCCAGCGCCGCGTGCGCCAGCTCGGACGACATCGGCATCTTGGCGCCCAGCCAGCGCGACACCGCGCCGCGCTTGCCCGTGGCGCGCTTCACGAACGCCGTCATCTCGTGCACGCGGATGAATTCGAGGATGCGCCCGCCGAACAGGAAGTGGTCGCCCGCCTTCAGGCGCGAGATGAACGACTCTTCCACGGTGCCGATCCGCCCGCCCGTCAGGTACTTCACCTGCATCGACGAGTCGGACACAATGGTGCCGATGCCCATCCGGTGGCGGCGCCCAAGCGCCACATTCGGCACGCGATACACGCCATGCTCGTCCGGCACGACGCGCTGGTACTCGGGATAAGCGATCAGGCTCTGGCCGCCGCGCGCGACGAAGTCCAGCGCCCACTGCCACTCTTCGCCGGTCAGCGCGCGGTACGACCATGCGCTGCGCACCTCGTCGTAAAGGGGCCCGGAGTCGAAACCGCCGCCCAGCGCCACCGTCACCAGGTGCTGCACCAGCACGTCGAGCGGCTTGTTCGGCGCCAGCCGCGCCTCGATGCGGCGCGCGGCCACCGCCTGCTTCGCGCCCGCCGCCTCCAGGATCTCCAGGCTGTGGGTCGGCACCAGCGTCACCCGCGATACCCGCCCCGGCGCGTGGCCGCTGCGCCCGGCCCGCTGCAGCAGGCGTGCGATGCCTTTGGCGCTGCCGATCTGCAGCACGCGCTCGACCGGCAAAAAGTCGACACCAAGGTCAAGGCTGGCCGTGCAGATCACCGCCTTCAGCTCGCCCTTCTTCAGTCCCAGCTCCACCCATTCGCGCACTTCGCGGTCGAGCGAGCCGTGATGCAGCGCGATGACCCCGGCCCAGTCGGGCCGCGCCTCGAGGATGTTCTGGTACCACAGCTCCGACTGCGAACGGGTATTGGTGAACACCAGCGTGGCGTCGTACTTCTCGATCTCCGCGATCACCGGATTGAGCATCTGGATGCCGAGGTGGCCGCCCCACGGGAAGCGCGATACGTTTTGCGGGATAAGCGTGTCCACCAGCAGCTCCTTGCGCACCTCGCCTTCGACCAGCACGCCCCCGCCCTCGCCCAGCAGCACTTCGCGCGCTTCGGCCAGGTTGCCCATCGTCGCCGACAGGCCCCAGACGACGAGCTCTGGTTGCCAGCGGCGCAGCCGCGCCAGCGCCAGCTGCACCTGCACACCGCGTTTGCTGCCCATCAGCTCATGCCATTCGTCGATGATGATCATGTCGAGCGACGCGAACTGGACCTGCGCCTGCGCATGGCTAAGCAGCAGCGACAAGCTTTCGGGCGTGGTGATCAGGGTGGTCGGCAAGGCTTTGGACTGGCGCGCCCGTTCGGCCGAGCCGGTGTCGCCCGTGCGTGCGCCGATGGTCCATCCGGGCGCAAGGTCTGCCGCGCTTTCATCCAGGGCGCGCTGGGTATCGGCCGCCAGCGCGCGCATCGGCGTGATCCAAAGCACCCGCAGACCGCCCTTCGTGCGGCTTGCCGCGCGCATGCCGCGCTGGAGCGCCGCAAACCAGACCGCGTAGGTTTTGCCGGAACCGGTGTTCGCGTGCAGCAGCCCGGACTCGCCGGCCAGCGCCGCCTTCCACACCGCGCGCTGGAACGGGAATACCTTCCAGGCGCGCGCCGCGAACCATGCGTCAACGGCCACCGCCGCCTGGCTCTTGCTCATGGCGCGGCGGCTGCCGCCAGCAGGCCCTTGAGCGTGTCGAGCGTGTCCGCTTCCTCGACCGGTTTGTCGTCGCGCTTTCGCAGGATGCGCGGGAAGCGCACCGCGATGCCCGCCTTATGCCGGCTCGACAGCGCGATGCCCTCGAAGCCGATCTCGAACACCATGGTCGGCCGCACCGAGCGCACCGGCCCGAACTTCTCGATCGTCGTCTTGCGGATGGCGTTGTCCAGCACGGCAATCTCGGCATCTGTCAGCCCGGAATACGCTGTCGCGAACGGCACCAGCTTGCGCTCGCCGGAATCGCCGGCATCCCACACGGCGAAGGTGTAGTCGGTGTACAGCGAAGCGCGCCTGCCGTGGCCAGCCTGCGCGTAGATCAGCACCGCGTCGATCGAGTACGGATCGACCTTCCACTTCCACCAGGTGCCGACATCTTTGGTGCGGCCGACGCCATACTGGGCCTGGGTCGCCTTGAGCATCATGCCTTCAACGCCGCGGTTGCGCGACTCAGTGCGCATCGCCGCCAGTTCTTCCCAGCCCGCCGCCTGTACCAGCGGCGAGATTTTCAACTGCGGCTGGTCAACTTCCTTCACCAGCGCTTCGAGCAGCGTGCGCCGCTCGTGCTGGGGCAGGGCGCGCAGATCGACGCCGTTCTCTTCCAGCAGGTCGTAGCACACCAGCACCGCGGGCAGCTCCTCCAGCAGCCTGGCCGACAGCGTCTTGCGCCCGATGCGCTTTTGCAGGTCGGCGAACGGCGCCGGCCCGTCGCCCGCGCTCCAGATCAGCACTTCGCCGTCGACTACCGTCCCTTCCGGCAGACGCACCGCGGCCAGTTCCGGAAATCGTTCGGTGATCAGGTCCTCGCCGCGCGACCACAGGTAGTTCTGGCCGCCGCGCCGCACCAGCTGGGCGCGGATGCCGTCGTACTTCCACTCGGCCTGCCAGTCGGCCAGCTCGCCCAGCGCGGACGGCTCGCCCTGCAGCTGGTGCGCGAGGAAGAACGGATAGGGCTGGCCGCCGCGCAGCTTGTGCTCGTCGTCGGATTGCTCGGCGATCAGCTGCAGGAAGCCGGCAGCGGTGGGACGCACCGAGCCGTCGGTCCAGCCCATCAGCCGCTGTGCAATCAGCTTGCTGTCGACGGCGGCAATGCTCGATAACGCGCGCGTCACCAGCAGCTTCGACACGCCGACGCGGAAGCCCCCGCCGATCAGCTTCACCAGCAGGAAGCGCTCGCGCCAGTCAAGTTCGTCCCAGAAGCGAAACAGCGATTCGCGGATGGTCGCCGGGTCGGCGCCGCGCAAGGGACCGATCCGCTCCTGCATCCATTCGGCCAGTCCTGTGTCGCTTTGCTTCGTCGGAGGCGGCAGGATGTGGGCGATAGTCTCGGCCATGTCGCCGACCGCGTGGTACGACTCGTCGAACAGCCACTCGTCCAGGCCCGCATATTCGATCGCGTACTGGCGCAGCAGCTTGCTCGGGACCGCCTGGCGCGGCTTGCCGCCGGCGAGGAAGTACACCGCCCACGCCGCGCTCTCCGGCGCGGTGCTGCTGAAGTAATTCTGGAGCGCGGCGAGCTTGCGGCTGGTGGCGGTGGTTTCGTCGAGCTCGGCGTACAGGCGGGCGAATTCACGCATTCTCCACCCCGGCGATCACAGTGGCCGCGGTTTCCTCCGCCTCGTCGTCGCCGTACTCCGTATCGAAGCCGGCAGCATCCAGGCCCTGCTGGCACAGCCAGCGCACCATCACCGCGATCGATCCGTGCGTGACGATTACCCGTTCGGCTTCGGTGGCGCGCACTGCCGTCATCAGTCCAGGCCAGTCGGCATGGTCGGACAGGATGAAGCCGCGGTCGACGCCGCGCCGGCGGCGCGCGCCGCGCAGCTGCATCCAGCCGCTCGCGAAGGCGTCGCTGTAGTCGCCGAAGCGCTTCATCCACGGCGAGCCGGAAGCCGATGGCGGCGCGATGACGATGGCACGCTTGAGCGCCTGCTGGTCGATGTCGGTGACCATCACGGTCGGCGGCAGGTCGACGCCGCTCGCGCGGTAGACCTTGTTGAGCGGTTCGGCCGCGCCGTGGCAGACAACCGGCCCGATGCCCGGATCGAGCCCGGACAATATACGCTGCGCCTTGCCGAACGCGTACGCGAACAGCACGCTGCAACGGCCCTCGTCGGCGTTCTTGCGCCACCAGCGGTTGATGTCGTCGAAGATTTCCTGCTGCGGCTGCCATCGGTAGATCGGCAGGCCGAAGGTGGATTCGGTGATGAAGGTATCGCAGCGCACCGGTTCGAACGGCGCGCAGGTGCGGTCCGGCTCGACCTTGTAGTCGCCCGACGCCACCCACACTTCGCCCTTGTGCTCCATGCGCACCTGCGCCGAACCGAGCACGTGGCCGGCCGGATGCAGCGAGACGGTGACGCCGTTATGCACCACCGAATCGCCGTATTCGATGCCGTCGATGTGAATGTCGCCCAGGCGCGACTTGAGGATGTCGACGCCGCTGGCAGCGGACAGGTAATGGCCGTGGCCGACCCGCGCGTGGTCGCCATGGGCGTGCGTGATCACCGCCCGGCCCACCGGCCGCCACGGGTCGATGTAGAACTGGCCTGGCACGCAGTACAAGCCCTCCTTGCGGACGATCACCATGTCACCCATATACCTCCCCTGCCTTACGCCGGCGTGACGTATTCGGCCATGAAGGTGCGCGTCTCCCCGTCAGGGAATGCGATCGTGACCTCGCCGCCTGCCACGGAGTCGACCGTGCCCATGTCGTACTTCGGCACCTTGACCTTCGCGCCCACCTCGAAGACCGGACCTTCCGGTGCGGCCTCGGGCTCTTTGTCGAACTCGTCGTCGCGGATTTCGTCCAGCACCACCGGCGGATTGCGGCAGTTATCGCAGCGGCAGCACTTCTCGAAGCCCTCGACTTCGTCGCCGAAATAATCGAGCAGCACCTTCCAGCGGCAAAAGCCGCTCATCGCATACGACACCATCTGGTCAAGCGCCTCGCGGTCGCGTTCCTGCTTGTTCGCATAGATCGCGGCCAGCTTGTCGAAGTCGTCCTGTGTCGCCGTGGCCGCGGTCGGCACATACTCGAGGCGGCGGTTCTGGCGCAGCAGCTTGCCTTCCTTGAGCAGCTTCAGGCAGACCTTCAGCTTGCTCGCGTGGACGTCCTCGTCGATCTGGCTGATGCGCTCGAAGGTAACCGCGCCCTCTTCGGCCAGCTGCTTCACCGCTTCGTACAGCGCGCGCAGTTCCGCCGCGCGCGGATAGTGCTTCGCCAGGAAGAACTGCTGCACGCGCTTGTCGTCCTGGAAGTACAGCAGCACGCACTCGGCGTCCTTGCCGTCGCGGCCGGCCCGGCCCGACTCCTGGTAATACGCCTCGAGGTTGGCCGGCACCTGCAGGTGGATCACGAAGCGCGTGTCGCTCTTGTCGATGCCCATGCCGAAGGCATTGGTCGCGACCATCACGCGCCGTTCGCCGTCCATGAACATGTCCTGGTGGTCCTTGCGTTCCGACGCCGGCAGCTTGCCGTGGTAGATCGTGACGCTCTCGCCCGCGTCCTCGAGGAAGGTGTACATCTCCTCAGCCGCCTTGACGGTGGCCGCGTACACGATGCCCACGCCTTCGTTCTGCTGCACCAGCTCGCGCGCCTTCTGGAACTTCTCGTCGGGATTGGTCACCTGCACCACGCTGTAGTGCAGGTTCGGCCGGTAGATGCCGGTGTTGATGACGTTGATCTTCGGACGGGCCAGCTGCTTGCCGATATCCGCGATCACCTCGTCGGTCGCGGTGGCGGTCAGCGCCAGCACCGGCGGATGGCCGAGGGCGTCGATCGAACCGGACAGGTCGAGGTAGGCCGGGCGGAAGTCATGCCCCCATTTGGAGATGCAGTGCGCCTCGTCGATCACGACCAGCGATACCCGGACCGGCTTGAGCGTCGCCACGAACTCCGGCGTGGCGAGGCGTTCGGGCGTGCAGAACACGATGCGGTAGCGCCCGCTGCTGACGCCTTCCAGCGCATCGTCTTCTTCCTCGCGCGACAGGCTGCTGTTGACCTGGGTCGCGCCGATGCCGAGCGCGACCAGCTTTTCCAGCTGGTCCTTCATCAGCGAGATCAAGGGCGAAACGACCAGCGTGGTGCCGGGGAAGATGCGCGCGGGAATCTGGTAGCACAGCGATTTTCCGCTACCGGTGGGCATGATCGCGAGGGTGTCGGAACCGTCCAGCACGCTGTCGATGACGCGGCGCTGGCCGTCGCGAAGGCGTTCAATCCCGAACACATTCTTCAGGAGGGTTGCAATGGCATTGCGGCGAATCGCGCGCGCCCCGTTGTGCATCAGTGGTTGGTTGTAAGTAGTCATGAACCCAACTGTATTCTGCGGCGGGCGCACTCGCCATAGGACGCAGCCTACAGCGATCGTAGGAGCGCCCCTAGACGCCCGCCCGGTCAATCAGACAGCGTCGCTAGCCAAGCTCCTACAGGCGCTCGGACAGTTGACCGATGGTTGCAGTACGGTACAGCCAATACGATGGAGCCATACAACTGACAAAGCAAAGCGGAGGACGGCATGACCAGATTCTTACCAATGACGTGGGCGGCCCTGCATGTGGCCCTGGCCGCCGCCGCAACCATCCTGGTGTGCTCCACCGACGTACTGCACGGCGCCGGCGCCGCTTTGCTGATCCATTAAAGCCGGATCAATCGCTTGCGTTGAGCGGCAGGGTCAGGCTGAACACCGAGCCGCATTCCGGACCCGGCACCACCGCCAGATGGCCTCGGTGGGATTCGGCCAGCTGGCGCGAAATGTACAGGCCAAGTCCGAGGCCCTTGACGTCGCGGTTTCCGCTGCCGCGCTCGAACGGTTCGAAGATGCGATGGCGTTCGGCCTCGGCGATACCCTTGCCCTGGTCGCTGACATCAACCCGCACTTCCTCGCCTTCCAGGTGTACGCTGATCTCGACCGGCATGCCGCAGCCGTAGCGCAGCGCGTTGGTCAGCAGGTTGACGATCACCTGCTCGATACGGAACTCGTCCCAGCGCCCGTGCACCGGGTCGTGCGGCACCAGGCTCAGCGAGCTGCCCGAGCCAGCCGCCTGCAAGGACAGGTCGCTGACGATGCGTTCCAATAAGCCCATCAGCTCGACCGGCGCTGGCTGGATCGACAAGGCGCCGCTGCGCATGCGCGACACGTCGAGCATGTCGTCGATCAGCCGGATCATCGCCTGGATCTGCCGTTCGTCGCGCGCGATCATTTTTGTCATCTGCTCCGGTCCGAACGCGGCCAGGTTGCCGCGCTTGAGCTGCAAGGTGCGCATCTGGGTTTCCAGGAACAGCGTATTGAGCGGCGTGCGCAACTCGTGCGCGACCAGCGAGATGAAGTCGTCGCGCATGCGCAGCGAGCGTTCCAGTTCCAGCTGCGTGGCCGACAGCTCGGCCAGCAATGTTTCCTGCTCCTTGCGGCTTTGCTCCAGCGCGGCCACCTGGCGGCGCGTCTCGTTGCGCTGCTGGTACAGCGCGACGAACACGTTGACCTTGCTGCGCACGGCGTCGGGGTCGAGCGGTTTGTACATGAAGTCGACGGCGCCGGATTCGTAGCCCTTGAATGCATAGTTCAGCTCGCGCCCGGCGGCGCTGACGAATACGATCGGGATGTTACGGGTGCGGTCGGTGCCGCGCATCAATTCGGCCAGCTCGAAACCGTTCATGCCCGGCATCTGGACGTCGAGGATGGCCACCGCGAATTCATGTTCGAGCAGCAGCGCCAGCGCTTCGTCGCCGGAGCGCGCGTGCAGCACCAGGCGGTGCTCGTCGCGCAGCAAGGCATCGAGTGCTTGCAGGTTTTCAGCAAGATCGTCAACGATCAGGACTTTGGTGGGGTCGTTCGCCCTCATTTTTTCTCCAACAGCAACAACAGCTTGCCGATTTCCGGCAAGGTCAACACCAGGTCGGGCGCCTGCAACTTAATCGCCTGCTCGGGCATGGTTGCAACTTGCGCCTCGGCGGGATCTTGCACGACGGTCAAGCCGCCGCACTGCTTAATGAGGCGCATGCCTTCGGCGCCATCCTGGTTGGCCCCGGTCAGCAACACCGCCGCCAGGTGCGGACCGTAGGCTTGCGCGGCCGATTCCATCAATACATCGATGGCGGGCCGCGCAAAATGCACAGCCGGTTCGCAGCTCAGGGAGAACCGGAAATCTTTCTCAATCGACAAATGGTACCCGGATCCGGCGAAATAGACTGTTCCGGGAGAAACTTCCTCCTTATCGAACGCCTCTCGCACGGGCAAGCCAAGGCGCGGTGCAAACCGTTCGGCCAGGCGGCTTTCGCGGTGTTCGGGCAGGTGCAGCATGCTTATCACCGGCAACGCATAGCCGGCCGGCAGCCGCGGCAACAAGTGGAGCAGCGCATCGACGCCGCCGGCCGAACCGGCGATCACGACGGCGTGGATGTCGCGCCCTGCGAGTGCCGCGCTGAAACGTGGTTCGCTCATTGGCCCAGCTTCCGGTAAATACGTTCACGCTTGACCAGCGGCTCGAAGCGGCCGGCCCAGGCGGAAAATTCAAGGCTTTCCTTGCTGCCCAGCGCCAGGACCCGCGGTGGCACAGCGATTCGTGGAACAGGCCCAGCACCCGGTCCTGCAGCTTCTTGTTGAAATAAATCATCACATTGCGGCAGGAGATCAGCTGGGTCTCGGAGAACACGCTGTCGGTCGACAGGCTGTGGTCGGCGAAGGTCACGTTCTCGATCAGCGAGCGGTCGAACAAGGCGCCGTCGTAGGCCGCCGTGTAATAGTCCAAGAAGGCGGCCTTGCCGCCGGCCTTCTGGTAGTTCTCGGTGAACTTGCGCATGTCGCGCAGCGCGAACACGCCGCGCCGCGCCGCGTCCAGCGATTGCGGGTTGATGTCGGTCGCGTAGATGATCGAGCGTTCCAGCAGGCCCTCTTCCTTCAGCAGGATGGCCATCGAATAGACTTCTTCGCCGGTGCTGCAGCCGGCGATCCAGACCTTCAGCGAAGGATAGGTCTGCAGGAAAGGCATCACCTGCTCGCGCAGCGAGGCGTAAAAGCTCGGGTCGCGGAACATCTCGCTGACCGGGCCTCGGGCACGGGCATCTGGTGGAACAGGCGGCGCGCGTACGGCGACACCGATCCTTGACATCCTCCCCTTCGTAAACGGAAGGGGATTCCCACTGCTGGCGTCTGATGCCCCAGACGGAAGCCGGACTGAAAGTAGCCCAGCTTCTTATTCAATCCGCAGGATATCTCTCGACCTCGCCTAAGGCGACTGCGGATCGGAAAAAACGGTGCAGGTGACTCATGCCCCAGCGCGTAATCGCATACTGAAGCACTTATGGAGTTTGACCATGCCCCAACAACCAAGTTCAAAACATTTTTTCACCTGGACGGCTGCGGGCGCTACGCGCCCGGCTCCTTTCACTCCCTGCCCTGAAGGACAGGGTTTCTCGGAGCAATTCTGATGAAAAAAGCCGCCGGGCTTGCGCCGGGCGGCTTCCAGGAGCCGGCGCGCACAAGGCGCGCCGAAGTCCGTATTACTTGGTGTCGGTACGGGTACCGACAACTTCAACGGTCACGCGGCGGTTCTTGGAGCGGCCTTCCGAGGTACCGTTGTCAGCCACTGGCTGGGTCTCGCCCTTGCCTTCGGTGTACACGCGGCTCTGGTCAACACCCTTCGACACGATGTAAGCCTTGACAGCTTCAGCACGGCGCAGCGACAGCTTCTGGTTGTAAGCGTCGGAGCCGATCGAGTCGGTGTGGCCAACGGTAACCATGACTTCGGTGTTCATGCCTTGCAGCTTGTTCAGCAGGTCGTCCAGGGCGGCTTTGCCTTCTGGCTTGACGATGGCCTTGTCGAAGTCGAACAGCGCTTCAGCGGCGAACGATACTTTTTCCGAGGTTGGCACTGGTGCTGCTTCTACTGGCGCAGGTGCTGGCGCAGCTTCGACAGGAGCCGGTGCTGGCGGAGCGACGTAGACAGGTGCTGGTGCAGGGTTGCCCAGCTTGTATACCAACGCCAGCGAGTACAGGTCAGCCTTGCCGCTGTCGGACAGGAAGTCACGGGTGCGGACGCGCTCAGCTTCGAGGCGCAGCGACAGCTTCTGGCTCAGGCTCATTTCCGCGCCAACGCCGAAGTGCGGCTTCCACTTGCCTTCGTTGTGTTCTGCAGGGGCTGCTGAATTGACGCGCGAACCGGAGAAGTCGGTGTCAGCCTTGACGTATGCCATGCCGGCACGTGCGAACAGCATGAAGCGCTGCGATACCGGCAGTTTGCCGATCAGGTCAGCGTTGACGCCGCGGATGCGTACGTCGCCGGTCAGGGTGCCGCCTTGTACCGTACTGGTGCTGTACGAGAAGTCGCCCATGTCGAAGTAGCCGCCTTCAATTGCCAGGTAGCGGTTGATGTGCTTGCCAGCGAACAGTTTGAAGCCGACGTCTTTTTCGTCGCTCGACCATGCGTTGACGGTCTGGCCCGGGGCGGTCAGCTGGCGGGCTGCTGCGCTGTCATCGATATGGACGCGCGAACGGCCGATCGCAGCACCGATGTAGGCGGCGCTGTTGTTCCATGCTTCCAGGTTACTTTCGGTGGTGATCATCGGCGCTGGCGCCAGCGTGCCGTCCTGGGCCATCGTGGTGGTCTGCGCCATTACTACCTGGCTAGCCAGGATTGCTGCAGCCATTGCGGTCAGTTTGAACATGTTTTTAGCTGATTTCATATTTTTCTTTCGTGTTGGGGGATGGTGACCATCCACGGTTTCTTGAGTGCCAGCTAGCGCAGTTGCGTAGCAGTGATGTCACTATTACTGAACGCCAACAGACGCTCCGTACGGTACCGAACATAAGGATTGAACGTATGATAAAAGTCGCAAAAATACAACAAATTTTCTGAGCGAATATCTCAAATTGTGCGGCAGGCGCAGGCACTGCGGCTTTTCGCAGCTCATCCTTGGCGCTCTGCAAAAGCCGTTTTGTGTAAGCTGTCGTCATCAGCAATGGCAAATCCGGAGGTGCCGCGTGTGGTGGACCGAGAGTTGGATGACGATTCAGCAGGAGTTTTCGGACCTGGGCGATGCTTCCGACATCACGCGGGTGATGGTGCGCCTGCTGGTGGCGGTCAGCCTCGGCGCGCTGCTGGGTTATGAGCGTGAGTCGATCGGCGCCTCGGCCGGGCTGCGTACCCATATGCTGGTATCGCTGGGCTCAGCGCTGTTCGTCCTGATCCCGCTACAGGCAGGCATGCCGCTGGTCGACGTCTCGCGCGTGCTGCAGGGCGTGACCGCCGGGGTGGGCTTCCTGGGCGCCGGCGCGATCCTCAAATCGGAAAAGGCCGGCGAGATCACCGGCCTGACGACCGCCGCCAGCGTGTGGCTGACCGCCGCGGTGGGCGTCGCCGCCGGCATGGGGCGCGAAGCCACCGCCGTCTTGAGCGCGATCCTTGCGCTGATCATCCTGTCGCTGCTGCGCCGTACCGAAAGCAAGCGCAAGGGCTGAGCGGCCCCTATTTTTCGACCGAGAAGGCGAATTTCGACTGAGTGCGGTATTCCTCGCCGGGACGCAGGATGGTACCCGGGAAGCCGGGCTGGTTCGGCGCGTCGGGAAAATGCTGGGGTTCCAGGCAAAAGCCGCCGCGGTAGAAGTAGTTCCATCCTTTGCCGGTCAGGCTGCCGTCGAGGAAGTTCCCGCTGTAAAACTGCACGCCGGGTTGCTCGGTATGCATTTCCAGTACCCGTCCCGACACCGGCTCCACCACGCGCGCCGCCAGCTGGCAGCCCTCGCCTGCCTTGTTCAACACAAAATTGTGGTCGTAGCCGCCGCCGTGCGCCAGCTGCTCGTCGGGCTCGCCGATGTGCGCGCCGATCGCGTGCGCGCTGCGGAAGTCGAACGGCGTACCGGCCACCGGACGCAGTTCGCCGGTCGGGATCAGCGTGCTGTCGACCGGGGTGAAGGCGTCGGCGTCGATCATCAGCAAGTGCCCGAGGATGCTGCCCTTGCCGGCCAGGTTGAAATAGGCGTGCTGGGTGAGGTTGACCGGCGTGGCCTGGTCCGTGATCGCATGGAAGCGCACCCATAGTTCGTTCGCCGCGGTCAGTTCATAGACCACCTGGACGTCCAGGTTGCCCGGATAGCCCTGTTCGCTGTCGGCGCTCAGGTACCTGAGGGTGAGGCCGACGCTGCCGTCGCGTTCGAATGGTGCAACGCGCCAGAACACGCGGTGGAAACCTTGCGGCCCGCCGTGCAGGTGGTTCGGCCCGTCGTTGATGGGCAGCTGGATCTCGCGGCCGTCGAGGACGAATCGGCCGTGCGCGATACGGTTGCCATGGCGCCCGATCAGCGCGCCGAAGTAAGGCGAATCTTCCAGGTACGGCAAGACATTGTCGAAGCCGAGGTTGATATCGGCGAAATGGCCGTTGCGGTCGGGCGTATGGATTTCCGTGATGACCCCGCCGAAATCGCTGATCTTGACGACCAGCCCGTTCGCGTTCACCAGCGTATATAAAGTCGCCCGCCTGCCATCTGGCAGCGTGCCGAATTCGCCCTGCGTTATGGTCGCTTGCACGTGTACCCCGCGTCGAATGGTGAGTCGGGGCCATGGTACACCAGCAGGCTAGAAGGTGCGTGCCAGTGTCAGGCGTGCGCTGCGCGGCTCGACCGGATGGAGATGGATGTCCTCGACACCCCCGGGCGGTTCGCCGCGCAGGCGCGAGCGGTACAGGTAGTCGACGTCGCTGGCCTTGCGGTCGAGCAGGTTGAACACGTCCAGTGAAATGCGCTGCGGTGCTGCGCAACGATGGCAGCCACGCGATCGTATTCTCGAAATAAACGCCGGCGCTCGATTCGGTCAGCCGGTCCGCGCGCACAGTGCCGCTGCGCGCGCGCAGCACGCTGCTGTAAAGGCCGACTGGCATTCCGAGCACAACCATTATTCCGAAGGATCGTTGCCAATAATATAAGATTGTTAACTAAAAGGCCGCACTGCTGGGCTAAAAATCGATGAAGGCTGGACAAGAAACACGGAGTTTTCCCAGAAGGACTTTGATGAAGAAATAATTTGTTACGAATGTAGTGATTGCTTACATATGTTCGTCATTTCACATTCAATGGCGTTCATGCATCGTATAACTGACGCAGAATTTGCGATAAAAATAAGCCCGCGTCCGGCGGGCTAAACCATCTGAGGAGAACTCGATCATGCAAGCAAAGCAGCGAAAGAATATGTGGATTGCCGCCATCATCACCGGGACGGCGTTAGCGGGAGCGATGTCCCCGGCCAGCGCGTCCAGCCACCGCGAAGCGCCGTTCCTGACCAACGCGCCGAAAGTCGACGGCACCGACTTTTACATGTTCCGCAGCTACGCTGCCGGGCGCCAGGACTATGTGACGATGATCGCCAACTTCATCCCGTTCCAGGATCCGCAGGGCGGCCCGAACTTCTACCAGTTCGACCAGAACGCGCTGTACGAGATCCACGTCGATAACAACGGCGACGCCAGGGAAGACATCACCTTCCAGCTGCGCTTCAAGAACACCTCCAAGCGCACTGCCCTGAACATCGGCGGCAAACAGGTCCTGATCCCGCTGATTAATTCGTCGACCATCAGCGGCGTCAATCCGGCTTCGCTGAATGTGCGCGAGACCTACACCGTGGACATGGTCAAGGGCGACCGCCGCGGCGGCACCCGCAGCCGCCTGGCCGCAGCCACCGGCGGCGCCACCGAGTTCGACAAACCGGTCGACAATATCGGCGACAAGGTCTTCGGAGGAACCACCGGCTACGAGACCTACGCCAACCAGCACATGTACGACATCGCCATTCCTGGGTGCGGCACCGGCCGCGTGTTCGTCGGCCAGCGCAAGGAATCGTTCTTTATCGCCGTCGGCAAGATCTTCGACCTGTTCAACCTGAACCCGCTGGGCGCGGAAACCAACGGCAACACGAACGACCTCGAAGGCAAGAACGTCAGCTCGATCGCGCTGGAGATCCCGATTTCCTGCCTGACCGCCGCCGGCGAGCCAGTCATCGGCGCCTACGCCACCGCCAGCATGCGCCAGGGACGATTGCTGAACCCCGCGCCTGCGTCGGGCATCAACACCGCGGTCAAGGAGGGCGGCGCCTGGAGCCAGGTATCGCGTATCGGCATGCCGCTGGTGAACGAAGTCATCATCGGCATGGACGACAAGGACCGTTTCAATACCTCCAAGCCGAAGGATGACGTCCAGTTCCTGGACTACGTCACCAACCCGGTGCTGCCGGCCGTCGTCGAGACCCTGTTCCCGACCGCGAAGGCGCCGACCAACTTCCCGCGTACCGACCTGGTCACCGTTTTCCTTAAAGGCATCAACGGCGTCAACCAGCCGAAGAACGTGGTCGCTTCCGAGATGATGCGCCTGAATACCAGCATCGCGCCGACTCCGGCCGCGTCGCAGAACGTGCTGGGCGTGGCGGGCGGCGACAATGCCGGTTTCCCTAACGGCCGCCGTCCTGCCGACGACATCGTCGACGTTTCGCTGCGCGTAGCGATGGGCGCCTTGTGCGTGCTGACCGGCGCCGGCGATGCGCTGCAGGTAGGCTGCAAGCCAGCCGACGCACCAGCCGGCGCGGCAGCCCTGACTGACGGCGTGCGCAAGACGGCCGCTTCGTTCAAGCCAGCCTTCCCTTACCTGAACACGCCGCTGCCAGGCAACCAATAAGGAGGACGGGATATGCGCACTCAACCATCAAGCGCCCGCAAGCGCCTTGGCTTCGCTGTCGCGGCACTGGCGGCAGGACTTCTCCTGACCGCATGCGGTGACAATCACGACCACTCGGAGCCGCCGGCGCCGGCACCGGCGCCGACACCCACACCGCCCCCTGTGCCGGTGGTCGATTCGTTCTTCGCGTATGTGTCGGCACTGGTGGCGTCAGCGCTCGACACCGGCGAGCCGGTCGAAATCGACGCGGTAGCCGCCACCACGCCGGACAACACCGAGCCTGAAGCGGTACAGTAAGCATCAGCCGGGAGGAACGGCGCCGCTGTTCCTCCCTTCCCCAACACGACCGATACCCCATGACGACCGCACAACGTCTCTTCGCGCTGGCCCTGATGGCGCACACGCTGGCTTTACCCGCAATGGCAGCACCCTACATTCCCGCCGACGGCAGCAAAGTGGTCGAGCGCCTGCCGGCCCGCACCGACCCGGCCCAGCGCGACCTCGCACGGATGCGCGCGGCGTTGAACAAGAACCCGTCCGACCTCGCCCTCGCGACCACGCTGGCGCGCCGCTATATGGAGATGGCGCGCGGCGACGGCGATCCGCGCTACCTCGGCTATGCACAGGCGGCACTGGCGCCGTGGTGGAAACTGCCGCAGCCGCCCGCCGATGTGCTGGTCCTGCGCGCCACGCTGCGCCAGAGCACTCACCAGTTCGGCGCGGCACTGGCCGACCTCGACGCCGTCCTGAGGCGCGATGCGGAAAACCCCCAAGCCTGGCTGATCCGGGCGACAGTACAGTCGATCACGGGCGACTTCGCCGCCGCCAGGGCCAGTTGCATGCGCCTGCATTCGCGCGCGCCGGCGCTGGTGGTGCAGACCTGCCTGTCCAGCGTCGGCAGCGTGAACGGCGCCGCCCGTACCAGTTATGCGGAACTGCAGCAGGCGCTGGAACGCCATCCGGACGCCGACCAGGGTGTGCGTATCTGGGTGATTACCCTGCTCGCCGAGATGGCGGCCCGCCTTGGCAAGAATGCCGCCGCCGAAGACTACTTCCGCCAGGCGCTGGCCCTTGACGATGCCGACAGCTACCTGCTGGCCGCTTACGCCGACTTCCTGCTCGATCACCAGCGCGCACCCGAGGCGGCCGGCCTGCTGAAAGATAAAACCCGCGCCGACGCCCTGCTGCTGCGCTACGCGCTGGCGCTCAAGGCCACCGGTTCGCCGGAAGCGGCGCGCCACACGGGCGTACTGCGCAGCCGCTTCGAAGCGGCGATGCTGCGCACCGACACGGTGCACCAGCGCGAACAGGCCCGCTTCGAGCTGGGACTTCGCAATGACCCCGCAGCCGCCGTGCGGCTGGCGAAGCTGAACTGGGCGGTCCAGAAGGAGCCGGCCGACCTGCGCATCCTCGCGGAAGCGGCGGCCGCCAGCGGCGATGCCGAAGCCACCAGGCTGGTACGCGACTGGCTGAGGGCGTCGAACATCGAGGACCGCACCATCCAGGCGGCGCTCGGCAAACTGAAAGGCGCCGCATGATGCGCAGCCTGCTGACGGCGTACCTCTGCGCCTGCGCCCTGTCGATGGCCCTTCCCGCATCCGCCCACAAGCCGAGCGACAGCTACCTGACCCTGAGCGCGGCCGGCCAGCAGGTCGACGGCCAGTGGGACATCGCGTTGCGCGACCTCGACATGGCCATTGGCCTCGACTCCGACGGCAATGGCGAACTGACCTGGGATGAAGTGCGCTTGCGTCACGACGCGATCGCCGCCTACGCGCGGTCGCGCCTCAAGCTGTCGAGCGGCGGCGCGGCCTGCCCGCTGCAGGTCACCGGCCACCTGCTGGACGACCATACCGACGGCGCTTATGCCGTGCTGCGCCTGCGCGCCGCCTGCGCAGCCGACGTGGCAACCCTCGACATCGACTACGCCCTGCTGTTCGACATCGACCCGCAGCACAAAGGCCTGCTCAAGCTCCAGCATGCCGGCCAGGCCACGACCGCGATCTTCACGCCGGACGCGCCGCGCCAGCAGCTCCAGATTGCCGGAGCGTCGAAGTGGCGCCAGTTCGCCGACTACGTGCGCCACGGCGTCTGGCATATCTGGATCGGCTTCGACCATATCCTGTTCCTGCTGTCGCTGCTGCTGCCGGCGGTGCTGGTGTACCGCGACCGCGCATGGGCCGGCGCCACGACCTTCCGCGCGGCGGCCATCGACGTCGTCAAGATCGTCACCGCGTTCACGCTGGCCCATTCGATCACGCTGACGCTGGCCACGCTCGGCATGCTGTCGCTGCCTTCGCGGCTGGTCGAAGCGGCGATCGCGGCGTCGGTCGCACTGGCTGCGCTGAACAACCTGTGGCCGATGTTCCAGCGCCAGCGCGCGCTGATGGCATTCTGCTTCGGCCTGCTTCACGGCTTCGGCTTCGCCGGCGTCCTGATCGACCTGGGCCTGCCCCAGGCCGCCCTGATGCTGTCGCTGGTCGGGTTCAACGTCGGCGTCGAACTGGGCCAGGTCGCCATCGTCGCCGCCTTCCTGCCGCTGGCCTTCCTCGCCCGCCACACCTCGTTCTACCGCAAGGCCGTCGTCGCCGGCGGATCCTCGCTGATCGTGCTGGTCGCCCTGGTCTGGCTGGCCGAACGCGGGCTCGATGTCCAGCTGATCTCCTGAACGATGGGCGCTTCGGCGCCCATCTTGACTTTGTAAGCTCAACGTAAGTAATCTGTAAGCATCCGGGAACATTCTTGCAAGAGATTTGCCATGCATACAAGAAACAGGAGGTAGCCCCTAGTCGCAAGCGTTGAGATTTATCGGTTTTGATCCATGTAAAAACTAAAACAGGAGACATACGATGAAGAAGAGCGATACCAAGCCACAGGAAGCCGTTTCAAACCGCCGGAAGTTTATTGGCGCAGCCGCGGGCACCGCCCTGGCCGTCCCGATGATTGCCACTGCCCAGACCCCGACCCAGCTGCGCTTCCAGAGCACCTGGCCGAGCAAGGACATCTTCCACGAATACGCCCTTGATTTCGCCAAGAAGGTCAACGACATGACCGGCGGCGAGCTGAAAATCGAGGTACTTCCTGCCGGTGCGGTCGTTCCCGCTTTCGGCCTGCTCGACGCGGTTTCAAAAGGCACGCTGGACGGCGGCCACGGCGTCATGGGCTACAACTACGGCAAGCAGAGCGCCATCGCGCTGTGGACCTCGGGCCCGGTGTTCGGCATGGACGCCAACATGGTGCTGGCCTGGCACAAGTACGGCGGCGGCAAGGAGCTGCTGGTCAAGCTGTATAACTCGATCGGCGCCAACGTCGTCTCCTACCTCACCGGCCCGATGCCGACCCAGCCGCTGGGCTGGTTCAAGAAGCCGATCACCAAGGTCGACGACCTGAAAGGCACCAAGTTCCGCACCAACGGCCTGGCGATCGACCTGTTCACCGCGATGGGCGCAGCCGTCAACGCGCTGCCTGGCGGCGAGATCGTGCCGGCGATGGACCGCGGCCTGCTCGACGGCGCCGAATTCAACAACGCGACCTCCGACCGCCTCCTCGGTTTCCCCGACGTCTCCAAGGTCTGCATGCTGCAAAGCTTCCACCAGATGTCGGAGCAGTTCGAGATCAGCTTCAACAAGACCAAGTTCAACGCCCTGCCGGCCAAGATGCGCGCGATCATCGACAACGCCGTCGAAGCCTCATCGGCCGACATGTCGTGGAAGGCGATCGACCGCTACTCCAAGGACTACCGCGACATGCAGGCCAAGGACGGTGTCAAGTTCTACAAGACTCCTGATTCGGTGCTGCAGGCGCAACTGGCGGTATGGGACGAGGTGGTGAAAAAGAAGGGCGCGGACAACCCGCTGTTCCGCGAAGTCGAGCAATCGCAGCGCGCGTTCGCCGACCGCGCCATGAAGTGGGACATGGACACCAACGCCCCGCGGCGCATGGCCTACAACCACTACTTCGCGCGCAAGGCGGCGCCGAAGAAGGCGTAACCCCAACAGGACATGTCCTGCACACCATCCAGATCACCGGATGGTGTTTTTTATCCGGGCCGCCGCCCCGCTTCAGGAGCATCGCATGCAGAACGTTTTATTCTTTGTCGACCGGGTCAGCAGCTGGGTCGGCCGGGCCTTTTCCTGGCTGATCGTCGCGCTGACCTTTCTTATTACATGGGAGGTGTTCGCGCGCTATGTGCTGAACAGCCCCAATCCCTGGGCCTTCGATTTGATGATCATGGCCTACGGCGCCTCGTTCATGATGGCCGGCGCCTACACGCTGGCCAAGAGCGGCCACGTGCGCGGCGACGTGCTGTACGGCTTCTTCCCGCCACGGCTGCAGGCCGGGCTTGACCTGTTGCTGTATTTCGTCTTCTTCATTCCCGGCGTGGTTGCGCTGGTATGGGCCGGCTACACCTATGCCGCCGAATCGATGGCGATCAACGAACACTCGACCCTGACCGCCAACGGTCCGCCGCTGTACCCGTTCAAGATGGTGATCCCGATTTCCGGTGCACTGCTGCTGCTGCAGGGCCTCGCTGAAATCGTCCGCTGCATCGTCTGCCTGCGCGATGGCGCATGGCCGCCGCGCGAACCCGACGTCGAGGAAGTCGACGTCGACCAGCTGCGCGAAATGGTCAGCGTCAGCGGCAAGCTTCCTGGGGGGCCGCGATGAAAAAAGAAATCTGGTTCGGGCTGTCCATCCTGGTCGCCCTGGTCATCACGCTGTTCGCCTTGATGCCGGCGCCCGCCGACATGACCAACGGCCACGTCGGACTGCTGATGCTGGCCCTGGTGGTCATCGCCATCATGCTCGGCTTCCCTACCGCGTTCACCCTGATGGGGATGGGCGTGATGTTCGCGTTCTACGCGTTCTATAGCCGCGATCCCGGGCAGGCATGGCAGCAAACGCTTGACCTGATGGTGCAGCGCGCCTATTCGGTAATGGCGAACGACGTGCTCATTTCGATCCCGCTGTTCGTCTTCATGGGCTACCTGGTCGAGCGCGCCAACCTGATCGAGCGCTTGTTCAAGAGCCTGCACATCGCGATGGCGCGGGTGCCAGGTTCGCTGGCGGTGGCCACCATCGTCACCTGCGCGATCTTCGCGACCGCCACCGGCATCGTCGGCGCGGTGGTGACCTTGATGGGACTCCTGGCGCTGCCGGCGATGCTCAAGGCCGGCTACAGCACCCAGCTGTCGGCCGGCGCCATCACGGCGGGCGGCTGCCTCGGCATCCTGATCCCGCCGTCGGTGCTGCTGATCGTGTACGGCGCGACCGCCGGCGTCTCGGTGGTCAAGCTGTATGCGGGCGCCTTGTTCCCGGGGATTATGCTGGCCGCGCTGTACGTCGGCTATGTGCTGATCCTGGCCAAGCTGAAGCCGAGCGTGGCCCCGCCGCTGTCCGAAGAAGAGCGCCGCGTCGCCCTGCCCGCGCATGCCACCGCCATCATGGCCGGGGGCTCGACGCGCGCGCTGCCTGGCCTGATGGGCGCGCTGAAACGTTCGCGCCCGGCTGGCGTAGCGCAGCGTACCGTGGTGACTCAACTGTTCGTCGCGCTGCTGCCGGCGCTGGCGCTGGCGCTGTTCCTCGGCCTTGGCTACCGCGCATTCACGGCGCCGGCCGATGCGCCGACCGCGATGGTCGAAATGGGCGCGGCGCAGGAGCTGCCGCCGGAGACCAGCTACAACGGCGGGCTGGAAGAACCGCCGATCGAAGGCGGGCTGGAAGAGCCACCGGTGGAAGGTGCGCTGGCGGAGCCGCCTGCCGCCGCCGCTCCGCCAGCCGCCGCACCGATTCCGGCCACCGAAGCGAGCAGCACACCGGCGCAGCCCGAATCGCAGGATGCGCCGCGCGCGTACTGGATCGCGATGGCGATCTGCATCGCATTGGCCGCTGCGTTTTACGCCTACTTCAGCTTCGCCCGGCTTGAGATCTTCAAGATGCTGCTCGGCTCACTGTTCCCGCTGGCCTTCATGATCCTTGCGGTCCTGGGCAGTATCGTGTTCGGGCTGGCCACGCCGACCGAAGCTGCGGCGATGGGCGCCTTCGGCGGCATCTTGCTGGCGGTCGCCTACCGCCGCTTCAACTTCGGCATGCTGAAGGAATCGGCCCACCTGGCGACCAAGACCAGTGCGATGGTGTGCTGGCTGTTTGTCGGGTCGAGCATCTTCTCGGCCGCGTTCGCGCTGCTGGGCGGCCAGGAGATCATCAACTCCTGGGTGCTGTCGATGGACCTGACGCCGATTCAGTTCATGCTGCTGGCGCAGGTGATCATCTTCCTGCTCGGCTGGCCGCTGGAATGGACAGAGATCATCGTCATCTTCATGCCGATCTTCGTGCCGCTGCTGGCCCACTTCAACATTGACCCGCTGTTCTTCGGCTTGCTCGTTGCGATGAACCTGCAGACCGCGTTCCTGTCGCCGCCGGTCGCGATGTCGGCCTTCTACCTGAAGGGCGTGGCACCGCCGCACGTCACCCTGAACCAGATCTTCCTGGGGATGTTGCCGTTCATGGGCATCCAGGTACTGGGCATCATCCTGCTGTACACCTTCCCGGCAATCGGCTTGTGGCTGCCGGAGCTGCTGTACAAGTAAGATGATCAAGCCGCGACGCGGAGCATTCCGCGTCCCGGCGTATTACAGCACGCCGATTTCGCACCCCAGCGCAGGCGGGAACGACAGCTTAGGTACGGACCGGAGTGGACGCGAATTCGCCGACCACCGTGTTCCACTGCCGGACGCGGTAGCCAGTGACCAGTCCGTGAATCACATACGGGTCGGCCTTGGCGAAACGCTCGACGACATCCGGCGACTCGGCCTGGAACATCAGCACGGCCATGTCGGCCGGGTCGGCCAGCGCGCCGGCGACGACAATTTCGCCGCGCTCCTGCGCTTCCCATGCCAGTTTCAAGTGCTCGTCGCGGAATTCGCCGCGGCGTTCGAGATAGTCAGGTGCGAGGTCGTAACACAACAGGTAGTGCATGCGTTGCCCTTTACAAGAAGCGGTCGAGGATTTTGCGGCTGTGCTTATCGATCGTGAACATGTCACGGATCAGGAAGTGGATGCCGTGGTTGTCCGCCACCAGCAGCGACGTGGCGCCGATGCGGCGGATGTCTTCTTCGCCCTTGAGCAGGAACTCGGTGTGTCCGCGGTCGGTCGCAACCGTCCACGTGCAAGGCGTCGCGAAACTGGTGACGCCGACGATACGCAAAATCTCGGGCATGAACTCGCGCCCTTCCAGCTCGTCATGCACCAGCTGGCGGATTTCGTCGGGCAGGTCGGCCAGCGCGTCGATCCACGCGACCTCCTTGCCGTCCGGGAGAACCATCGAAATGCCTTCACTAGGGGCCTGGATCGGGAACGCGCGCACCGGCAGCACGGCCTCGTGCACCTGGCCGTCTGCGCCGGTCAGCAGCAGTTTGCCGAAGCTGTTGCGGGTCAGTTGAAACGCCATCTTATTCCCCGTCCTTGTCGTCCATGTCCGTGTCCACGTTGCGCGCCTGCGCTTCGTAGAGGCGGAAGTAAGCGCCTTCGCGCGCCATCAGTTCGTCGTGGCTGCCCTGCTCCACCACCACGCCACGGTCCATGACCACCAGGCGGTCGGCACGGTGCAGCGTCGACAGGCGGTGCGCGATGGCGATCGTGGTACGGCCTTGCACCAGGTTGTCGAGCGCCTTCTGGATTTCCTTTTCGGTTTCCGAGTCGACCGACGATGTGGCTTCGTCCATGATCAGGATGGCCGGGTCGATCAGCAGCGCGCGCGCAATCGAGATGCGCTGGCGTTCGCCGCCGGACAGTCCCTGTCCGCGTTCGCCCACCATCGAATCGTAGCCCTGCGGCAGGCGCAGGATGAATTCGTGCGCGTGCGCGGCGCGTGCTGCGGCGATAATCTGCTGGCGCGTGGCGTTCGGCTTGCCATAGGCGATGTTCTCGGCGATGGTGCCGAAGAACAGGAAAGGCTCCTGCAAAACGAGGCCGATATTGCTGCGGTATTCGGCGACCGGGAACGAGCGGATGTCGACGCCATCGAGCAGGATCGCGCCTTCGGATACATCGTAGAAGCGGCAGATCAGGTTGACCAGGGTGCTCTTGCCCGAGCCGCTGTGGCCGACCAGGCCGACGAATTCGCCCGCCTTGATGTTGAGCGTGACGCCGCGGTTGACCGCGCGGTTACCGTAGCGGAAGCCGACTTCGCGCAGGTCGATGCGGCCTTCCACCTTGTCCAGCTTGACCGGGCTGGCCGGTTCGGCCACGCTCGATACGTGATCGAGAATGTCGAAGATGCGCTTGGCGGCCGATGCCGACTTCTGCGTCACCGAGACGATGCGGCTCATCGAATCGAGCCTGCTGTAGAAGCGCGTGCTGTAGGCGATGAAGGCGGACAGCACGCCGACGGTGATCTCGCCTTTCGAGACCTGCCAGATGCCGAACACCCAGATCACCAGCAGGCCAAGCTCGGTCAGGAACGACACAGTCGGCGAGAACAGCGACCAGACCCGATTGAGCTTGTCGTTGACCACGAGGTTATGCTTGTTCGCTTCACGGAAGCGCACCGCTTCGCGCTTTTCCTGCGCAAAGGCCTTGACCACGCGGATGCCGGGGATCGTATCGGCCAGCACGTTGGTGACTTCGCCCCACACACGGTCGATCTTTTCGAAGCCGGTGCGCAGGCGGTCGCGCACCACGTGGATCATCCACGCGATGAACGGCAGCGGCACCAGCGTGATCGCCGCCAGCCATGGGTTAATCGAGAACAGGATCACGCCGGTCATCGTGATCATCAACACGTCGGACACGAAGTCGAGCAGGTGCAGCGAGAGGAACACGCTGATCCTGTCGCTGCCGCTGCCGATGCGCGACATCAGGTCGCCGGTGCGTTTGCCGCCGAAGAATTCAAGCGACAGCTTGAGCAGGTGTTCGTAGGTAGTCGAGCGCAGGTCGGCGGCGACCCGTTCGGACACCAGCGCCAGCACGTAGGTCTTGCCCCAGCCAAGCGCCCACGCCAGCACGGCCGACGCCAACAGGCCGCCCATGTACAGGATCACCAGGTCGTTGTCGATCTTCTGGCCGTTCTGGTACGGGATCAGCACGTTGTCCATCAGCGGCATGGTCAGGTACGGCGGGATCATGTGCGCCGCGGTACTGGCCACCATCAGGAAGAAGCCAAGCGCCAGCTGCCACTGGTAAGGCCGGGCGAAACGCCACAGCCGGAACAGGGTCCAGGTCGACGGCGGCGTGTGCAGCACCTTGGTGCAGATCGGGCATTCCTCTTCGTCCGGCGCGAGCGGCGCCTTGCAGCTTGGGCAGACATTCTGCTCGGCGACCTTCACCGGCATGCCGCTCAGGTGGCTGTCGAGATGTTCACGGAACTGGTCGACGACACGGATCGCCTGCAGGTTTTTACCCAGCGTGAAGCGCCAGGCGGCCAGCCGGCCTTGTTTGTCCACTAACTCGAGATGCCCGACACCGGCGTGATCGTGGTGCAGTAGCGACAGTCCGTCGCGGAAATGCCACTCATGCCAGGTTTTTTCTCCGGCCGCGCGCGCCATCAGGCGGCGGTTCGTGACCACCACCAGGCCCTCGCCGAAACGCAATCGCGTATCGAGGTCAACCTCCAGGGCACTTAAAACGTTTTCCCCAGATGAAAGTTTTTTCTCGACCTCCGTTTGCCACTGTTCCGGGATAGAAACCGAAGCTGGCGCGAGAAGATCGGGAGAAATAAGTTGTTCAGATGTCATCGTATTGCATATTCCGGCACAAGGCCACGCCTGACAAGCAGGTTTTTTGGAAATCGGGGAAGGCGGCAGCAGCTGTTAGCTCGGAAAACCAGACTGGCAGAAATCGGTTCAGCGCGGTAAGCTTCGTCTTTGGCAAGTATACAACATGATGCGGATCAAGAAGCTTCACTACAGGCCTGTTAGACGACGAGAACAACAGCCTGTTATTAAGAAACAAATTACATGACTAAGAAGAAAGCAATCGAATTTCTCCGTGTGACGCATCTGCGCGGCCCGAACATCTGGACTTACCGCCCGGTGATCGAAACCTGGCTCGATATCGGCGCGCTTGAGGACTTCCCATCGAACCTGCTGCCCGGCCTGTACGAACGCCTGGTGGCCCTGCTCCCCGGCCTGGTCGAGCACCGCTGCGGCATTGGCGAACGCGGCGGCTTCCTGGAACGCCTGCGCGACGGCACCTGGTCCGGCCACATCCTCGAACACGTCGTGCTTGAACTGCAAAACCTGGCCGGCATGCGCACCGGGTTCGGCAAGACGCGCTCGACCAGCAAGATCGGCATCTACAAGATGGCGTTCCGCACCCGCCAGGAAAAGGTCGGCCGCGCCGCCTTGCTGGCTGGCCGCGACCTGTTGATGGCCGCGATCGAAGACAAGCCGTTCGACCTCGACACCATCGTGCGCGGCCTGCAGGAGATGGTCGACGACTACTGCCTGGGCCCGAGCACCGGCCACATCGTCGAAGCGGCCACCGACCGCCGCATTCCATCGATCCGCCTCACCGACGGCAACCTGGTCCAGCTTGGCCATGGCGCCGCGCAGCGCCGCATCTGGACCGCCGAAACCGACCGCACCAGCGCCATCGCCGAAGGCATCGCGAGCGACAAGGACCTGACCAAATCGCTGCTTAAATCATGCGGCCTGCCGGTACCGGAGGGCAGCCTTGTTCGCAGCGCGGACGAAGCATGGGAAGAAGCGCAGGACATCGGCGTGCCGGTGGTGATCAAGCCGTATGACGGCAACCACGGACGCGGCGTATCGCTGAACCTGATGACGCAGGCCGCCGTTGAAACGGCCTACCACCTCGCGGCCCGCAAGGGCGGCAGCAAGAGCGTCATCGTCGAACGCTTCGTCACCGGCGACGAACACCGCCTGCTGGTAGTCGGCAGGCAACTGGTCGCCGCAGCCAAGGGCGAGTCGCTATGGGTAACCGGCGATGGCGTACTGAATATTATTGAGCTGTGCAACCGCGACATCAACATCGACCCGCGCCGCGGCGAGACCGAGGACCATCCGCTCGGCCTGATCAAGCCCGATGTCAGCGCCGAAATCATCCTGGAACTCGAACGCCAGGCGATGACCGCGCATTCGGTGCCGCTGGCCGGCCAGAAGGTGCTGATCCAGCCGAACGGCAACGTCGCCATCGACGTCACCGACGACGTGCATCCGTCGGTGGCTGCCGCCGCGACCTTGGCTGCACGCGTGGTCGGCCTCGACATCGCCGGCATCGACCTGGTCATGGAAGACATTTCGCGCCCGCTGGAAGAACAAGGCGGCGCGATCATCGAAGTCAACGCAAGCCCTGGCCTGCTGGCGCACCTGAAGCCAGCGGTCGGCAAGCCGCGCGAAATCGGTTCGGCCATCGTCGGCAACCTGTTCGGGCCTGACGAAAGCGGACGCATTCCGATCATCGGCGTGACCGGCAAGCGCGACACCAGCCTGATCGCGCGCATGGTCGGCTGCATGCTGCGACTGACCGGCATGCACACCGGCGTGGTCAACGCCAACGGCCTGTACCTCGACGAGCGCAAGGTCAGCAGCGCCAACAGCATGACCTTCGATGCCGGCGAACGCCTGCTGATCAACCGCACCGTGCAGGCCGCGGTATTCGAAAGCGACGCGCGCATGATCCTGGCCGAAGGCCTTGCCTACGACCGCTGCGCGGTCGGCATCGTCACCGACATGGACGGCGTCGAAGCGCTGGGCGAGTTCTATATCGAAGACATGGACGCGATGGCGAACGTCGTCCGCGCGCAGGTCGACGTCATCATGTCGAACGGCGCGGCGGTGCTGAACGCGGCAGTGATCGAAGTCGCCGAACTGGCGACCCTGTGCGACGGCGAAGTGATCTTCTATGCCGAAGACCACGCGCTGCCGGCGATCGCCGAGCATCGCGCCGGCGGCCACCGTGCGGTATTCCCGCGCGACGGCGCCATCGTGCTGGCCGAAGGGGCCGACGAGACAGTGCTGCTGGCCCTGTCCGCGCTGAAGCCGGCGACGGCGGCGGTGCCTGGCGCGGTGCTGGCGGCAGCTGCCGCCACCTGGGCGCTGGGCATGGAGCCAGGACTGATCGCCGCAGGACTTCGCAACTTCGACGCCAGCCCGGCAGGCCATTAAACAACAGCGGGCCTGGCGGCTTGCCGCCGGCCCTGCGCCCGCCCGCGCCACGGCGCGCGCGGGCAAATCGACCACTTTAGGATGACGGTTTATGGAAGTATCTCGCGTACGGGCCCTGCGTGGCCCTAACCTCTGGAGCCACCACACATCGGTGGAAGCGATCGTCGCATGCGACAGCAACGAACAGTCGCTGGGCAACCTGCCGGGTTTCGAAGCACGCCTGCGCGAACGCTTCCCCTCCATCACGCCGCTGCAGCCGAGCGGCCATGAAGACGTTATCCCGATGGCGCACGTGCTTGAAGTAGCCGCGCTCGACCTGCAGGCGCAGGCCGGCTGCCCCGTTACCTTCAGCCGCACCACGGCCACGCTGGAGCCGGGCATCTACCAGGTGGTCGTCGAGTATTCCGAAGAGGCCGTCGGCCGCCGCGCGCTGGAACTGGCGCAGCAGCTCTGCACCGCCGCGCAGGATGACACCCCGTTCGACCTTGAAGCCGCGCTGGCCGAACTGCGCGACCTCGACGAAGACGTGCGCCTCGGCCCTTCGACCGGCTCCATCGTCGATGCCGCGGTCGCCCGCAATATCCCGTTCCGCCGCCTGACCGAAGGCAGCCTGGTGATGTTCGGCTGGGGCAGCCGCCAGCGCCGCATCCAGGCCGCCGAAATCGACACCACCGGGGCGATCGCCGAGACCATCGCGCAGGACAAGGAACTGACCAAGAAGCTGCTGCACGCCGCTGGCGTGCCGGTGCCGATGGGCCGCGTCGTCAGCGATCCGGAAGACGCATGGACCGCCGCGCAGGAAATCGGCCTGCCGGTCGTGATCAAGCCGAAGGACGGCAACCAGGGCAAGGGCGTCACCGTCAATGTCACGACGCGCGAACAGCTGGCTGCGGGCTTTACCGCCGCCGCCGAATTCCGCGACGACGTGATGGTCGAACGCTACCTGCCGGGTAACGACTTCCGCCTGCTGGTCATCGGCAACAAGCTGGTTGCAGCCGCGCGCCGCGACCCGCCGCAAGTGGTCGGCGATGGCGTGCACACCGTGCGCGAACTGGTCGACCAGGTCAATCTCGACCCGCGCCGCGGCAATGGCCATTCGACCTCGCTGACCAAGATCCGTTTCGACGACATCGCCCTGGCGAGCCTTGCCAAACAAGGCCTGCAGGCCGATTCGGTTGCGGTCAAGGGCCAGCGCGTCATCTTGCGCAACAACGCCAACCTGTCGACCGGCGGCGCCGCTACCGACGTTACCGACGACGTGCATCCGGAAGTCGCGGAGCGCGCGATTGCGGCCGCCCACATGGTCGGCCTCGACATCTGCGGCGTCGACCTCGTGTGCGACAGCGTGCTCAAGCCGATCGAAGAACAGAACGGCGGCATCGTCGAAGTCAACGCGGCCCCCGGCCTGCGCATGCACCTGTCGCCATCGTTCGGCAAAGGCCGCGCGGTGGGCGAAGCGATTGTGTCGACCATGTTCGCCTCCGGCGACGACGGCCGCATTCCCGTGGTCGCCGTCACCGGCACCAACGGCAAGACCACCACGGTGCGCCTGATCGCCCACCTGCTGACTGCCGGCGGCTTGCGTACCGGCATGACCAATACCGACGGCGTCTACATCGAAGGCCGCCGCATCGACAGCGGCGACTGCAGCGGCCCGCGCAGCGCGCGTAACGTGCTGATGCACCCCGACGTCGACGCAGCCGTATTCGAAACCGCGCGCGGCGGCCTGCTGCGCGAAGGCCTGGCCTTCGACCGCTGCAAGGTCGCGGTGGTGACCAACATCGGTTCGGGCGACCACCTTGGCCTGAACTACATCACCACGCTCGAAGACCTGGCGGTACTCAAGCGCGTCATCGTGCAAAATGTGGCCGACGACGGCGTCGCCGTGCTCAACGCGGCCGATCCGATCGTCGCCGCGATGGCGCACAACTGCCGCGGCAGCGTGACCTTCTTCGCGGCCGACGTGAACCATCCGGTCATGTCCACCCACCGCGCACAGGGCAACCGCGTCGTCTACGTCGACGGCGGCATGCTGGTCGCGGCGCAGGGCAAGGCGGTGCACCGCGTGGCGCTATCGGAAGTGCCGATCACGCGCAACGGCACCGTCGGTTTCCAGGTCGAGAACGTCATGGCGTCGGTAGCGGCGGCATGGGCGACCGGCGTCGAGTGGGACCGCATCTGCGCGGGCCTGAAGTCGTTCGCCAACGAGAGCGACAACGCGCCTGGCCGCTTCAACGTCTTCAACTACCGCGGCGCCACCGTCATCGCCGACTACGGCCACAACCCCGACGCGATCCTCGCGCTGGTGCGCGCGGTCGACAGCATGCCGGCCAAGCGCCGTTCGGTTGTCATCAGCGGGGCGGGCGACCGGCGCGATGAGGACATCCGCCAGCAGACCGAGATCCTCGGCAGCGCGTTCGACGATGTGCTGCTGTACCAGGACCAGTGCCAGCGCGGGCGCGAAGACGGCGAAGTCGTGGGGCTGCTGCGCCAGGGCCTGGTGGGCGCGAGCCGCACCACCCATGTCGATGAAATCACCGGCGAATTCGTCGCGATCGACAAGGCGCTGGCGCGCCTGTCCGAAGGTGACCTGTGCCTGATCCTGATCGACCAGGTCGACGAGGCGCTGGCGCGCATCGCAGGCCGCGTCGCGGCAGGCTGACCCTCTCCACGCGGCGCGCGCCGCGCCGCGTGCGCCGCTGGACTCTTGCTCCGTTCAATGCTAATTTGCAGGACGGAGGAACGCATGGAAGCTACCCCCGCTGTTGCCGACGGCCCAGACTTCGTCCTCTGGATCGAGGGCCAGTGTGCGCTTCTCCGGAGCAAGCAGTTTGACCAACTGGACCTGGATACGCTGGTCAAGGAGCTGGACACGATGGGTGGCAATGAACGGCGCGAACTGCAATCACGGCTGGAAACGCTGATGATGAACTTGCTCAAATGCCAGTTTCAGCCCGAACCGAAGTCGCGCGCCTGGCTCGGCGCCGTGCGCGAGCAGCGCTCGGAAATCGAACGCATCCTCGCACAGAGTCCTAGCCTGGGCGGTGCCATTGCCGAGTATGCGAACCACGTCTACAAGGCTGCCTATGAGCGCGCGGGCGCCGAAACCGGCATCCCACGTGCTGCATTCCCACAAGCAAACCCGTACAGCAAAGAGCAACTGCTCGATCCGGATTTCGTGCCGACCTGATCAGCCCTGCGGGCTGTGCGTCATCTGCGGGCAGTACTTGTTCAGCTTGTCGGGCAAGTGGTCGGGACACACGCCGCACTGCTTGTTGCCGGGAACCGCGTAGTCGATGAAATTCGGATACGGCAGGTGAAGGCCGGCCATGATCGTGCGGAATTCCTCCAGCGACTTATCCTGCCCCAGCCGCGGATTGCGGGCTTTTTCCTGGGCGATCGACGACACATGGCGCTGCTGGTAGTCGTGTGCCGGGTACACCAGGGATCGTCGGGGAGCGCGAACAATTTCCGGTGCACGCTGTCATACAAAGTATCGGAGCTGCCATCCTGGAAATCGGTGCGGCCGCAGCCGTCGATCAACAGGGCGTCGCCGGTGAATACGCGGCCACCGACCACGTAGGCGAAATGGCCGCTGGTGTGGCCGGGCGTGTGCAGCGGATTAAGCGTAATCGCGCCCACCTGGAGCGGTGCGCCCTCCTCCAGCGACAGGTCGGCGCAGGCCACGTCCTCCGGGGCGGGGGCGGCTATCTTGCAGCCAGTGCGCTTGCGCAGCTCCATCGCACCGGTGATGTGGTCGGCATGCACGTGGGTGTCGACGGTCCAGGCAAGCCTCAAGCCGAGCCGCGCCAGCTCGGCGAGGTCGCGATCCTGGGTAACGATCACGGGATCGATCAAGATCGCCTCGCCCGTTTCCTCGCTGCCGAGCAGGTAGGTGTAGGTGCTCGATACTGGTTCGAATAATTGGCGGAAGATCATGCTTGCCTCTCCTCTTGTGCGCGTGCCCGTACGCAGCACGTGTGATTTACTCAGTATCAGACATCTTCCGACGGAACTCAACCTCAGCCCAACGGGTCAAACTAGTGAATGGCGCGCGCATGAGCCGAATAATTAGCCGCCAGCAGCAAGCGGTGCCTGATCGCCCCCCGGACGATAGCGACTATGAGGCCGACTTCGTCGCCTGGGTTGAACGACAGGCTGCTTTGCTGCGCGCAGGGCAATTTAGCGAACTTGACTGCGAAAACCTGCTTGAGGAGCTGGAATCGATGGGTTCGAATGAACACCATGAACTGCGCAGTCGCATGATCGTCCTACTCGCCCATCTACTCAAGTGCAAGCACCAGCCACAGCGAAAATGCAAGAGCTGGTTTTCGACCCTTGGTGAGCAGCGCGACCAGATTGCGATCCGACTTCAACGCAGCCCTAGCCTTCGACGGTATGTCGATCGCTACATCAACGCTGCATATCGTTCGGCAGTTTATCCTGCCTCAGTGGAAACAGGACTGCCGGAATCGGCATTTCCAGCCACCCCGCCTTTTTCCGAGGAAGAAGTGCTAGGTCTTCGCTTCATTCCCTGACCTGTCGCCAAAACTTCTTCGTCGCCGGCCGTTTTCGTCGATTCGGAAGCGGTGAAAGCGGTAAAATGGCGGTCCTGACATTGCGCCGCGCCTTGTCCGCCTCACAACGAAGACGAAATGACGACTGTCCCCTCCGAAATCAACGCTGCCGCAGCCAAGAACGGCCCAACTGAAAAACATACCCCCATGATGCAGCAGTACCTGCGCATCAAGGGCGACTACCCGACCATGCTGGTCTTCTACCGCATGGGGGACTTCTACGAACTGTTCCACGAGGACGCCGAAAAAGCTGCGCGCGTCCTCGGCATCACGCTGACCGCGCGCGGCGCGTCGAACGGTAACCCGATCAAGATGTGCGGCGTGCCTTTCCACTCGCTGGACGGCTACCTGGCCAAACTGGTCAAGCTGGGCGAATCGTGCGCGATCTGCGAACAGATCGGCGATCCTGCCACCAGCAAAGGCCCGGTCGAGCGAAAAGTCCTGCGCGTCGTCACGCCAGGCACGCTGACCGACTCCGACCTGCTGCCTGAAAAATCGGAGCGCCCGCTGCTCGCCGTGTGCATGATCAGCCAGCGCAAGGTCGTCACCACCGGCCTCGCATGGATGTCGCTCGCCAGCGGCGCGGTGAAGTTGATGGAGTTTTCCGGCGACGCACGCACCGTTGGCGCGCGCCTTCAGCAGGAACTTGAACGCATCGTGCCGGCTGAAATCCTGTGCGGCGACGGTGCCGAACTGTCACCCGAACACGCGATCGCGCACACCCAGCGCGTGCCGGACTGGCACTTCGACGTTGTTGGAGGCCACAAGGCGCTGCTCGACCAGCTGGCCGTCGCCACGTTGACCGGCTTCGGCGCGGATGGCCTTGGCGCCGCATTCGGCGCGGCCGGCGCGCTGCTGCGCTATGCGCAATCGACGCAGGGACGCGGCCTGCAGCACGTGCGCAGCCTGTCGACCGAAACCGAAACCGAATTCATCGGACTCGACGCCGCCACGCGCCGCAACCTGGAACTGACCGAAACGATCCGCGGCCAGGAATCGCCGACGCTGTTCTCGCTGCTGGACCACTGCCGCACGGCGATGGGTTCGCGCATGCTGCGCCACTGGCTGCACCACGCGCGGCGCGACCAGAACGTGGCGCGCGCCCGCCACGCCGCCATCGGTGCGCTGGCCGAAACAGACGCCAGTGGCACGCTGTCGCAGACCCTGGCGCAAGTGCCGGACATCGAACGCATTACGACCCGAATCGCGCTGCTGACCGCGCGCCCGCGCGACCTCGCCAGCCTGCGCGACGGCCTGAAACAGCTGCCGGCGCTGCGCCACGCGATGCAGCGCAGCTTCGCGCCGGGCGAGCAAAGCCTGCTGGCTGCGATCCACAACGCCATCGCAACGCCCGAGGCGTGCCTGGACCTGCTCCAGCGCGCGATGGCAGAAGAACCGGCGGCGATGGTGCGCGACGGCGGCGTGTTCGCACGCGGCTTCGATGCAGAGCTCGACGAACTGCGCGGCCTGTCCGAGAACGCCGGCCAGTTCCTGGTCGACCTTGAAACACGCGAGCGCGCACGCACCGGCATCGCCAACCTGCGGGTCGAGTACAACAAGGTGCACGGCTTCTACATCGAGGTCACCCACGGCCAGACCGACAAGGTGCCGGAAGATTATCGCCGCCGCCAGACGCTGAAGAACGCCGAGCGCTACATCACGCCGGAACTGAAGGTATTCGAAGACAAGGCGCTGTCGGCGCAGGACAAGGCGCTGGTACGCGAGAAGCTGCTGTACGACCAGCTGCTGGCCGACCTGGCGCCGCACATCGGCGTGCTGCAGACGATCGCCCAAGGACTGGCGCAGCTCGACACCCTGACCGCGCTGGCGGTGCACGCGCTCCAGCACAACTGGGTGGCGCCGATGCTGGTGTCCGAGCCTTGCCTGGATATCTGCGAAGGCCGCCATCCGGTGGTCGAAAACCAGATCGAACGCTTCATCGCCAACGACTGCCAGTTGAATGACGAGCGCAGGCTGCTGCTGATCACCGGCCCGAACATGGGTGGTAAATCGACCTTCATGCGCCAGGTGGCCTTGATAACGCTGCTGGCGTATATCGGCAGCTACGTGCCTGCGGCCAGCGCAACCATTGGTCCGATCGACCGCATCTTCACCCGCATCGGCGCGACCGACGACCTGGCCGGCGGACGCTCGACCTTCATGGTGGAGATGACCGAATCGGCCGCGATCCTGAACGGCGCTACCGAGCATTCGCTGGTGCTGATGGATGAAGTAGGCCGCGGCACCTCGACCTTCGACGGCCTTGCGCTGGCGTGGGCGATAGCGCGCCACCTGATCGACAGCAGCCGCAGTTTCACGCTGTTCGCCACCCACTATTTTGAACTCACCCAGCTGCCCGACACACATCCGACCGCTGCGAACGTTCACCTGTCGGCCGTCGAACACAAGGACAGCATCGTGTTCCTGCACGCGGTGCAGGCGGGACCTGCCTCGCAGAGCTACGGCCTGCAGGTGGCGCAGCTGGCTGGCGTGCCGCAGCCTGTCATCAAGGCCGCGCGCAAGCACCTGGCGCGCCTTGAATCGCAGGCGCTCGACCGCACTACCCAGCTCGACCTGTTCGCCCTGCCCTGCGTGGAACCGGAGGATGCGCCGGAACAACCGGCGCCTGCATCCAGCGAGCTGCTCGCGGCGCTTGGCGGCATCGACCCGGACGCGCTGACGCCGCGCGAAGCGCTCGAACAGCTGTACCTGCTCAAGCGGTTGTCCACGCAATGATGCGGCGCGCGTCCTTGGCGGCGCTGGCTGCAGCCGCCTGGCTGGCGGCCGCGGCCAGCGCGGCAGCCGTGCATGCGCCGAAGGACGAACACCAGTTCGGCGTGATCGGCCACAGCTTCGAAAAAGGTGGTGACGAAGAACGCCTGAAGCAGTCGATCGACGAGTCGAGCGAGTCCGCCCTGGCGTTCGTCGTCCTCACCGGGCTCAAGGCGGCCAGCGAGCCGTGCAGCGACATGCTGTACATGGAGCGGCGCAAGCTGATAGCGAATGCGCGCCGGCCGATGATCGTGATGCCGTCGGCGACCGACTGGAGCGGCTGCAAGAATTCGAACGGGCGGACTGCCGCCATCGAGCGGCTTAACCGCGTGCGCGAGCTGTATTACGCCGAGCCTGAGTCGCTTGGGCGGCGCAAGATCGAGGTGACGCGGCAATCGGCGAATGCGAAGTTCCGCAGCTATGCGGAGAACATGTACTGGGTCGATGGGAATGTACTGTATGCGACCCTGAATGTACCGGCGAATAACAACCACTATCTGCCCGAGGCGGGGCGCAACAGCGAGTTCGAAGACCGGCTGGTGGCCAACCGTTACTGGCTGAACCGCGTGTTCGCGCTGGCGCGGGCCAAGAAGCACGATGCGGTGGTGCTGTTTTCCGAGGGCGAGATCAAGCCGCTGGTTCAGGAGAAGGGATTGCGCGCGCTGCTGGGACGTAACCGGCGGCCGCAGGACGGCTTCGATGCGCCGCGGCGGCAGGTGGCACAGCTGGCGCGCCAGTTCCCGGGCAAGGTGCTGCTGGTCGATACGGCGCCGCCGCCGGGCAGCAAGGCCAGGCCGGTGATTGAGTGGCAGGACAATGTCGGGCATGTCAGCGCGGGATCGCGCGCGCTGGAGGTGCATGTGGCGAAGGACGAGGAAGTGGTGTTCACGCTGAAGAAGGCGGATGCCGAGGATTAAACATCGCGTTCGACGGAATTTGTGGGCGAACAAGCGCGCAGCGCGCATCCGCCCTGCCAAAATGCGGTCTCACGCAAACATCCCGATCAGCGCGCCGCCAATCATCGCAGCCAGTCCAATCGCCACGACTCTGCCGTAGCTCCCGCCGCCGCTGACAAAAGCCAGCACCGCCTTCGCCACCGCGCTCGACGCAAGCACCGCCACCGCGCCCCACCGTGCCAGTTCGGGGTTGAGCCCACCGGCAGCCAGGAGCTGCGCGACGCTCGCTCCCGCCGCCTGCAGTTCGACCAAACCGACCAAGGTCGCGGCAACCAGCACACCGGCATCGCCAGCCACCTCCCCCAGCCACGCCGCCACAACCGATACCGCCGCAATCAGCGCGGCGATCATCAACGCATGACTGAGCCGGAACGAGTGCGCCTCGGGCCGGTCGGGTGCGAGCCGCGCATGCCCGGGCCGCAGGCAGAATACCGACGCCACGGCCAGCGCGCACGCCGCGCCTGTCAGCGGTACCTTCATCGACCGCAGCATAGCCGGCGATACCGCGCCGATGACCGCCGCGAACAGCAGCAGCGAGGCGAGGTTGGCGAGCAAAGCGGCGCCCGCCGCCGGCACCGAGAGCGCCGCATCGTGCTTCGCATGCCGGCCAAAGCTGGCGACGGCCGCCGTCGATGAAGCAAAGCCGGAAAAGAACCCGGCGATCGCGAGCCCCCAGCGCGCCCCGGCCGCGCGCATTGCGATGTGGCCGAGCATCCCGACCGCCATCACCAGCACCACGATGCGCCACACCGTCGTCAGGCGCAGCACGCCCCATGGGTCGACGGGTTCGGCCGGCAGCAGCGGCATCACCACCAGCGCGGCGGCGGCGAGCATCAGCGCGTCCTGCAGTTCCTGCTGGCTGATCAGGTCGCGGCTGACGCGGTGCAGGCGCTGCTTGGCTTCGAGCAGGATCGCGCACAGCACGCCGAGGGCGGCGGCCAGCGGCGCATTGTGCAGCGCCAGCGCGGCGAGCGACAGGTTCACCACCAGTGCGACTTCGCCAGTCAGGCCGGGGTCCTTGCCAGCAGTCTTGAGGTAGCCGGCGGTGGCCAGCGATCCAACGATGAGGAGCGCCGCGATGAACACCGTGGTGCCAAGGCTGGCGGCGACATAGCCCAGCACGCCGACCAGCGCGTGCGTCCGGGTGCCGGCCTTGGCGGTGCCAGGGTCGTGGCGGCGTTCGCGGATGACGCCGATCAGCAGGCCGACGCCGAGCGCCGTGACCAGGCCGGGAAGGAGCTGGTTCCAGTCCACAGCACTCGCTTTCTGCGCAGGGCCGAGAGGGTGCGCGGTTGCAGCACGGGCGCCGCAACCGCGCGGTATTGCATGGCGCGGACGACGTCCGCGCTTGACGATTTAGTGGATCGGGCGGGTACGGAACTCGTCGCCCTCGTCGCCTTCGTCGTCGTCATCGCCGTGATGGTGGCCGTGGGCGCCGTGCACGTGTTCGTGCTGGATTTCTTCTTCGGTCGCGGCGCGAACGTCGGTCACCGACAGTTCGAAGCGCAGCGCCATGCCGGCCAGCGGGTGGTTACCGTCGAGGACAACCTTGTCGTCGGCGATTTCGGTCACGGTGAAGACCATCGGCTCTTCGGCGCTTTCCGGATTGTCCGGCATGCCTTCGAACTGCATGCCGACTTCCAGCGGCTCAGGCAGGCGCTTGCGCTCTTCGATCTTGACCAGTTCAGGATCGTAGTCGCCGAACGCGTCGTCCGGCTCGATCTGGATGGTCGACGCGTAGCCGACTTCCTTGCCGTCGAGTTCTTCTTCGATCTTCGGCAGCGTGTTTTCATAACCGCCGTGCAGGTATACCATCGGCTGGCGGCCGTCTTCGATCAGGTTGTTCTGTGCGTCCGACAGTTTGTAGTTAACTGTCACGACCGTGTTCTTGGCAATCTTCATCGTACTTCCTTTCATTGTAGTCAGGCAGATTATACCTAAGGTGCTGGCTGTACCTGTTTCGATGGTGGTTATAATGGGGCATGAAAAAAATACAGCTCCTCGGCGACATCACGCCCGCCCAGTTTTTGCGCGATTACTGGCATAAAAAACCGCTCCTGATCCGTAACGCGATCCCAGGGTTCAAACCGCTGGTCAAACTCGAGGCGCTGGCCGAGATGGCCAGGCTGAACCACGTCGAATCGCGCCTGATCACCCACTTCGACGGCAGCTGGGACATGCAGCACGGCCCGATCGAGGAACTCCCTCCGCGCACCAGCGGCGAGTGGACCATGCTGGTCCAGGGCGTGAACCTGTATAACGCCGACGCCGATGCGCTGCTGCGCCAGTTCCGCTTCATCCCGGACGCGCGCCTCGACGACCTGATGATCAGCTACGCCACCGACGGCGGCGGGGTCGGCCCGCACTTCGATTCGTACGACGTGTTCCTGCTGCAGGCGCAGGGCAAGCGCCGCTGGCGCATCGGTCCGCAGAAGGACCTGTCGCTGGTCGAGGGGCTGCCGCTCAAGATCCTCAACAACTTCACGCCGCAGGAAGAATTCGTGCTGGAGCCGGGCGACATGCTGTACCTGCCGCCGCACTACGCGCACGACGGCATCGCCGAGGGCGAGTGCATGACCTACTCGATCGGCTTCCGTTCGCCCTCGTACCAGGAACTGGGCGAGGCCTTCCTGCAGTTCATGGCCGATTCGATCGACCTGCCGGGACGTTATGCCGATCCTGACCTCGATGCGGGCAAGCATCCGGCCGAGATCCCGAAGCACATGCTGTCGACCATCGCCGACGAATTGAACAAGGTGCGCTTCACCGAGGACGACGTCACGATCTTCCTCGGCGAACACCTGTCCGAGCCGAAGCACAATGTGTTCTTCAAGGGACCGGCCAAGCCGCTGACCGTCGGACGCTTCGCTGAAGCCGTCGCCAAGCGCGGCGTGGCGCTGTCGCTCAAGACCCAGATGCTGTACCGCGGCAAGAACGTGTTCATCAATGGCGAGTCGTTCTCGGTCAGCAAGGCCGACAAGGCGGTGCTGGATGTGCTGGCCAACGACCGCAGGCTGGACGGCGCCGCGCTGGCGGACGCGTCGGACGACGTGATGGAAGCGCTGTACACCTGGTACCAGGATGGCTGGATCGAACTAGCTTAAGGAGGCGACATGGACGAGGCAGGCGCATATCCGTTTGCGAGCCACCAGGAATTCGGCGTGCACCTGCGCGCGTGCATTGAACGGTCGGTGGCGTCGCTGCACATGTTCGATCCTGACTTTTCCGTGTTTCCCCTGGGAGCCAGCGAGGTCGATGCATTGCTGCGCGCCTTCCTCAAGACTGGCGGCCACCTGCGCATCGCGATGCACCAGACCGCGCACATCGAGCGCAACTGTCCGCGCTTCCTGCGTTTGCTGGAGGACTACAGCCACCGCATCGAATGCCGCGTTACCGGACGCAAGCTGCAGCAGCTGACCGACTCGTTCTGCATCGGCGACGAGGTCAACATCGTCCGGCGCTTCCACAGCGACCACATGCGGGGCGAGGCTGCATTCAAAATGCCACAATCCGCGGAAATAAGTGCGGAAAGGTTCAGGGGAATCTGGGCCGAGTCGCTTCCCGGACTACACGCGACGACCACCGGTTTATAAGCCAGTTTCTGCTTTTCGCCGAATAATATTTGCCACCCATCAAAGAGATTGACAAGTTTGTTGCAATTGTGTCGTTTGCTACAAAATGATGCTTGATTTTTTGCTCAATCTTTCACTGAAGCATGATTGCGCTATTGCGAAGTAGGATATTTAGCTATAATATCGGGTTAGGAAGTTTCCGTTGTCTGTCAGGCACCATCACAGGTAATGAAAGCCTACGAGAATTTTCTAACGAGCGATAATTACCGGTAATTATTCATCGCAATACGAGTAGTTTTAACTTTGAATTAATCTAAGGAAAACCCATGAAAAAATCTTTGCTGATCGTCTCCCTGCTGGCTGTTGCTTTGGCTGCTTGCTCGAAAAAAGAAGAGACCGTAGTTACTCCAGCTGCTGAAGTAACCGCACCAGCTGCTGACGCTACCGCAGCTCCAGCTGACACCACCGTTGTTGCTCCTGCTGCTGACGCACCAGCTGCTGACGCTGCTGCTGCTGCTGCAACCGCCGCTTCGGCTGCTTCGACCGCTGCTGACGCTGCTGCTGCAGCTTCGACCGCAGCTTCGACCGCTGCTGAAGCTGCTGCATCGGCTGCTAAGTAATCAGCATGATTTAGAAGAAACCGGCCTGCGGGCCGGTTTTTTTTCGCCTGGACATTTGTAAGGCGCATTTGAGCCGCGTTATCGCGGCCTTGCAAACCGCCCGATTGATGCGAATTGAATGCCCGAGAGAATGTTCTTACGAAGTGTTACCAATTACCAAAACCGCGCGCGGTGCCCATGTCCCCCGAAACGCTCCAAATTGATGGTGGTCTGACCTCGATTTCGAAACGTCGGGGTCCGTCCCCGGGGTCTGTCCCCAGGGACGGACCCCGATGTTTCGGGCACCGAACCGGAGATTGTTCGGGCACCCGAAAGCCCTCAATCTGCCATGGTTTGTTGCTTATGTCTGGGTCAACTGTCCCCGGGGTCTGTCCCCGGGGACGGACCCCGAAGTTAGGACGGCTGGACCGAATTGTTCAGGCGAAAAAAAACCGGCCGTCAGGCCGGTTTTTGTTTTGGCGCTTGAGGCTTACTTGAGCTCGTCGCTCAGCAGCTTCAGGATCTTGGCGCCGGTCGGCGATGCTTCCGCCTTGCCGTCGTTGCTCTGCACCGTCACCATGCTGGTGCTGGCGCCCTGCTCGCTCTTGACCAGGATCCGGTAGCGCTGCGCTTCCTTGGCCTTGTCGTCGGAGCCGAAGCTCAGCAGTTTGCTCAGGAAACCTTGTTTGACTTCCGCGTCCGGGTCGACGTAGCGCACGAAGTACACGCCTTGCACGCGGTCGCGGTCTTCCACCGTGAAGCCGACGCGGTCAAGCGCCAGGCCGACACGGCGCCAGGCGCGGTCGAAGCCTTCGTCGACTTCGACGGCGTCGCCAACCAGCTTGGCGTGCTGCGGCGCGACCACGGCGTTCTGTACCGCGGTCTCGGCGGTTTTCATGTCATGCGTACCCGACAGCTTGGCCATCAGCTTGCCGAGGAACTGGGCTTCGAGGCCCGGGTCGTTCGGACGGCCGGTCCAGGTGGTGGTCTCCTTCTGCGAACCGACGAACACTTCTTCCATGCCGCGGTGGCTGATGTAGATCTCGGTCGAGCCGTCGGCGGCGCGCTCGAGGCGGGCGCGGAACTTGTCGCGCTCGCCGGTCGAGTACAGGGTCTTGAATACCCTGCCCAGCGTGTCGCGGATGGCTCCTTGCGGCATCTTCGCGTGGTTCTCGACCCAGTCGGTTTCCATCGTGCCGGCCGCGGTCGATTCGCTGACCACGCTAAAGCCGTTGTCGGACCAGAACTGCATGAGCTGCGGCCACAGTTGTTCAGGGGGCTGCTTGACCACCAGCCAGCGCTGGCTGCCGATGCGTTCGACGCGCATGTCGCCGGTGTTGAGCGGTGCCACCTGCTCGCCGCTGGTCGATGCTACGCCGACAGCCGGCGTGCCGCGCTGCTGCTGGAAACCGGAGGCGGTGGCGACGCCGCGGCCGTCAGGCACGGCGTAGCGGTTGTCCTTCTGGAGCTGGGTCAGGTCCGGCGGTACGTCCAGCGGCTGGGCTTTCTTGGCGCCGCGGTAATCGACTTTGTCGGACTCGACCATCGAGTTGATCATGCCGCAGCCGGCCAGGCTGGCCATCAGCGCGGTAAATACCAGGCCGCGGGTCGCGGTCGTCGTCAAGGCGGAGCTAGTTGTCTTGCGAGTAGTCATGTCGTAACTGGTTGAGAAGCTGGTGTCAGGGATGGTTCCGGCCCTTGCGGGTCAGGACTGTGGAAGGACGCCCGCTTCGCGCATGGCAGCGCGGACGGTGTCGTGGTAATTGTCGGCGAGCGGGACCAGCGGCAGGCGGATGCCCGCTGGCATCATGCCCATTTCCGCGAGGGCCCATTTGACGGGGACCGGGTTCGGCTCGACGAAGAGCTTCTGGTGCAGCGGCATTACTTTGTTGTTGATCTCGACGGCGCGCGCGATGTCGCCGGCCATCGCCGCGACGCACAGTTCGTGCATGGCGCGTGGGGCAACGTTGGCCGTCACCGAGATGTTGCCGGCGCCGCCGCACAGCATCAGGGCCATGGCGGTCGGGTCGTCGCCGGAATACACGGCGAACGATTTCGGCACCATGCGCAGCAGTTCGAGGCCGCGCCCGATGTTGCCGGTCGCGTCCTTGACGCCGATGATGTTCGGGATGGACGCCAGCCGCGCGATGGTCTCGTTGGACATGTCGGCGACCGTACGGCCCGGCACGTTGTAGAGGATCACCGGCAGGTCGACCGCTTCGGCGATCGCCTTGAAGTGGCGGTACATGCCTTCCTGGGTCGGACGGTTGTAGTACGGCACCACCTGCAGGGTCGCATCGGCGCCGGCCTGCTTGGCCGCTTCGGTCAGCTTGATGGCTTCGGCGGTCGAATTGCCGCCCGCGCCCGCGATGACAGGGATGCGCCTGGCGGCGTGCTCGACCGCGATGCGGATCAGTTCGCAGTGTTCTTCGACGCTGACGGTGGCGGATTCGCCGGTGGTGCCGACGATGACGATGCTGTCCGTGCCTTCGGCGATATGCCAGTCGATCAGCTTGCGCAGGCCGGGAATATCGAGGCTGCCGTCATCGTGCATCGGGGTGACGATTGCTACTATGCTGCCCTTGATCATATGAATGTGAATATGCTGGTCAATAAAAGCCTGATTGTAGCGGATAGCCCGCACAATTGGTTCATTCTTGTCTAGATTTGCCGTTCAAATCGGCGCTACGCCCCGCTCGAGCCGGGCGCTTGCCCATGCAAAGCCTTCCTTCGCAGCAAACAGCCGCTGCACCATCGCCGGCTTCGGGCTTTCCACATACCCGTCTTCATAGGCTATTGGCTTGAGGCCATGCGCCGCCGCTTGCATCAGCAATTCGCCATGTTCCAGCAGGAAGGCCGGGTTGGAGGGCTTGCCGAACGCTTCGTTTCCAAGCGCGAAGGTTTCGTAGATCAGCAGGCCATCGCCGCGCAGGCTGGCGGCCAGGTACCCAAACAGTGGGCGGTGCAGGTAATTGGTGACGACGATGGCGGCAAAGCGCCCCGCCTCGAACGGCCATGCCAGCGCCGGGTCTTCGAGGTCGAAGGCCATGGCCGTGATGCCCTGCCCCGCAGCCTCGGCCAATGCGACGGGGTCGCGGTCGACCGCCAGCACCGGATGGCCAAGCGCGGCGAAATGGCGCGCATGGCGTCCGCTGCCGCAGGCCAGGTCGAGCACCTCCCCTTGCGGCGCCAGCGGCGCGAAGCGCGCGACCCAGGCGGAAACGGGAGCGGCGGCGTGGCTGTTCATCAGGTATACGACAGGCCCATCGCTTCGCGCACGTCGCGCATGGTTTCCTGCGCCAGTTTGCGGGCGGCGTCGCAGCCGTCGGCGACGATGGCGCGCACCAGCGACGGATCGTCCAGGTACTGCTGGGCGCGCTCGTGCATCGGTTCCTGTTCCTGGATGATCGCGTCGATGACAGGCTGCTTGCATTCGAGGCAGCCGATGCCGGCCGTGGTGCAGCCCTTGACCACCCAGTCGCGCGTCGCTTCCGCGGAATAGACTTCGTGCAATTGCCACACCGGACATTTGCGCGGGTCGCCGGGATCCGTGCGGCGGATGCGCGCCGGGTCGGTCGGCATGGTGCGGATTTTCTTGACCACCGAGTCCTTGTCTTCCCGCAGCGCGATCGCGTTGCCGTAGCTCTTGGACATCTTGCGGCCGTCCAGGCCTGGCAGGCGCGAGGCGACCGTCAGCTTGGCGTGCGGTTCCACCAAAATCAGCTTGCGGCTGCCTTCCAGGTAACCGAACAGGCGTTCGCGGTCGATCATCGACAGGCTCTGGGCGTCGTTCAGCATGGCCTGGGCCTGCTCAAGCGCATCATCCTTGCCCTCCTGCTGGTATTCGGTGCGCAGTTCCATGTACAGGCGGGCGCGCTTGGCGCCGAGTTTCTTGACCGCCTCCATCGCCTTTTCTTCGAAGCCGCGTTCCTTGCCGTACAGGTGGTTAAAGCGGCGCGCGATCTCGCGCATCATTTCGATGTGCGGCACCTGGTCGTCACCGACCGGCACCTCGGTCGCGCGGTAGATCAGCACGTCGGCCGCCTGCAGCAGCGGATAGCCGAGGAAGCCGTAGGTGGCGAGGTCGCGGCTGGCAAGGTTCTCGATCTGGTCCTTGTAGGTCGGCACCCGTTCGAGCCAGCCGAGCGGCGTCGCCATCGACAGCAGCAGGTGCAGCTCGGCGTGTTCCGGTACCCGCGACTGGATGAACAGCGTCGCCTGCGACGGGTCCACACCGGCCGCCAGCCAGTCGATCACCATGTCCCAGGTACTGCGCTCGATGATGCCCGGGTCGTCGTAATGGGTGGTCAGCGCGTGCCAGTCGGCCACGAAGAACAGGCAGGGCTGTTCGGACTGCATCTTGATCCAGTTCTTGAGCGCACCATGAAAGTGGCCAAGGTGCATCGACCCAGTGGGACGCATGCCGGAAACAACGCGGCCGGGATACATGGGGTTAGCCCAGGAGAAGCCGGAAAGGCGCGACGAACAGGTTCAGCAATGTGCCCGTCAGCGCACCCATCGGCACGAACCAGTAATCCAGCAACCTGAACATCAGCAGGCCAATCACGATGAAGAAGCCGTAAGGCTCGATGCGCGCGTATTGAAAGGCAAGCTTGTGCGGGAGGATGCTGGTCATGATGCGGCCACCGTCGAGCGGCGGAAGCGGCAGCATGTTGAACACGAACATCAGGATATTGACCAACACACCGGCCTGGGCCACTTTGTAGGGATACGCTTCGCCAACGCCGGAGGCTACCATCAGCAGCGCAAAGAGCGACCAGCCAAAGGCCATGATGAAATTCGCCAGCGGACCGGCAAAGGCCACCCATGCCATCTGCTTTTTCGGGTTGCGCAGCTTGCCGAAATCGATAGGCACCGGCTTGGCGTAGCCAAATACGAACGGGGTGAAGATATACATCAGCACCGGCAGCGCGATGGTGCCGATCGGGTCGATGTGGCGCAGCGGATTCATGCTCATGCGTCCGGCGGCGTGGGCGGTATTGTCGCCGAAATACTTTGCAGCATAGGCGTGGGCCGCTTCGTGCAAGGTGATGGCGAAGATCACCGGAATTGCGTAGACGGCGATCGCCTGGATAATTTCATTCATAGGGTGGATTCTAACAGAGCGTGGCGGCGCGGCCGCCGGGCGGTGAATGGAGGTTGGGCGAGCCCTTGTTACACGCCGAACAGGGCGGGATTGCCGCGTCCGTGGCGCAACAGCACAGGTTCGGACCCGGTCAGGTCGATGACGGTGGTCGGCTCGAGCGAGCAGGCGCCGCCGTCGATAATCAGGTCGAGCTGCTTCTCAATGCGGTCGCGGATGGTTTCGGCATCGTTCAGCACTTCGCCGTCGTCCGGCAGGATCAGTGTAGTGCTGATCAGCGGCTGGCCCAGTTCTTCCAGCAGCGCGCTGGCGATGGCGTTTTCCGGCACGCGCAGGCCGATGGTCTTGCGCGACGGATGCGACAGGCGGCGCGGCACGGCGCGGGTCGCTTCAAGGATCACCGTGAACGGGCCCGGCGTGGTCGCCTTCAGCAGGCGGAACTGTTTGTTGTCCACGCGCGCGTACTCGGCGATCTCGGACAGGTCGCGGCACAGCAAGGTCAGGTGATGCTTCTCATCGATGCCGCGGATGCGGCGCAATTTTTCCACAGCAGCCTTGTCATCCAGATGGCACACCAGCGCATAGCTGGAGTCGGTCGGGAGCGCGACCACGCCCCCGCCGTGGAGAATCTGCGCAGCCTGCTTGATCAGGCGAAGCTGCGGATTTTCCGGGTGGATCTGGAAAAATTGACTCATAGAGGCGCGGCTGTCGCTTAACGCAGTTGCGACAGGGCCGCGATACGCTGCTCCATCGGTGGATGGGTCGAGAACAGCGCGCCCCAGCCGCCGCCGCCGCCGGAGATACCGGAAGCCGCCATCGAAGTCGGCAACGCGCCGGGCTGCAGCCCGCCGAGGCGGGCCAGTGCGTGCTGCATCGGCACGGGCGAACCCATCAGCTTAGCCGAACCGGCATCGGCGCGGAATTCACGCTGGCGCGAGAACCAGGCCACGATGATCGACGCCAGCAGGCCGAAGATGATTTCGCAGATAAACACCGTGACCATGTAGCCGATGCCAGGGCCGCGGTCGGAGTCGCCCTTGAGCAGGACCTTGTCGACGAAGTAGCCGACCACGCGCGCCAGGAACACGACGAAGGTGTTGACCACGCCCTGGATCAGGGTCAGCGTGACCATGTCGCCGTTGGCGATGTGGGCAACCTCGTGGCCCAGCACGGCTTCGACTTCGTCACGGTTCATGCTTTGCAGCAGGCCGGTGGAGACGGCGACCAGCGCCGAGTTCTTGAAGGCGCCGGTGGCGAACGCGTTCGGCTCGCCGTCGTACACGGCAACTTCAGGCATGCCGATGCCGGCACGCTCGGACAACTGGCGCACGGTGGCGACCAGCCACTGTTCGGTCGAGTTGGCTGGCGTTTCGATGACGCGCGCGCCGGTCGACCACTTGGCCATCGGCTTACTGATCAACAAGGAGAAGATCGATCCGGTGAAGCCCACCACTGCCGAAAACACCAGCAGTTCGCCGACGTTAATGCCCGCTGCGCTCACGCCGCGACCAATGCCGAGGATATTCAGCACCAGGGACAGCACCAGCATCACAGCAAGGTTGGTGGCGATAAATAGAACAATGCGCTTCATGGAAAGCCTCCCGGCTTAAAGTGTGGTTGACAGGTCGATAAGATAAGGGTGCTCAGGGGAAAATTCAAGTCGGGATACTTAACTGGGGCTTAAGGCTGAAATCGGCGGGTGGTGAAGCAGGGGTTTCGAATTGCATGCGACTCGCCTGCGAAACGGTATCCGCCTGCAAGCGGATACTCCTTGGCGAAGCGGGCTTGACCTCAGAACCAATCGTGCCAAACCGGCGTCACGTTGCCCGGCAATGGCGGCAACTGCGCAAATTCGACCCGGTTCTCGCCCGGCGCATGGAAATCGGTTCCCCGTGAAGCCAGGAAGCCGTAGCGGCGAGCCAACTCGGCATATTGTGGATACTGGTCCGGCGTATGGCTTCCGGTAACCACCTCGATCGCCGTGCCGCCGAGCTGCTTGAACTCATCGAACAACACGCCCTGCGCGGTCACGCTGATCTTGTAGCGCCCCGGATGCGCAATCACCGCGACCCCGCCAGCGGCCTTGATCCAGCCAACCGCCTGTTCCAGGCTGGCCCAGCGATGCGGCACATAGCCCGGCTTGCCTTCAGTCAGGTATTTACGAAACACATCCGGCGTGTTGTTGGCGACGCCGCATTCGACCAGGAAGCGCGCGAAGTGCGTGCGCGACATCAGGTCAGGATTGCCCACATATTTCAGCGCGCCTTCATACGCGCCGGGGATGCCGGCACGCTCGAGCTGCGCGGCAATCTCGCGTCCGCGCGCATCGCGCCCGCTGCGCGTTTCGGCAAGCCCCTGCGCCAGCGTCTGGTTCTGCTCATCAATCTGCAAGCCGACAATATGGACGGTCGAATTTGCCCAGGTAATCGAGATTTCCACGCCAGCGACAAACCGCATGCCGAACTCGTGCGCGGCTGCGCGCGCCCGTGCGATGCCGCCCACCTCATCGTGGTCGGTCAGCGCCCACACGTCGACCCCGGAGCCGTGCGCGTACTTCGCCACGGCTTCCGGCGCGAGCACGCCGTCGGATACATTGGAATGGCAATGAAGATCTACTGTCTGCATACTGAAAACAAGCCTCGGATCAGGAACATGGTCGCGAAGGCTTCATTGTACGCCGACTGAGGAAGTTGCCTCGCGGCGAGGAGCAAACAGCGGCTCATTCGCGCGTGACAAAGTCCTCGATCATGCGCGCCAGCAGCTCGGGCTGGTCATGGTGCAGCATGTGGCCCGCGTCCGGCATCATGTGCGCCGTCACGTTGGCCAGGTGCGACAGGCGGCGGTCGACTTCAATGCGCGCCTGTTCCTTCGGCCCCATCCACTGCCACATATTGGTGTCCTCGGCCTCCACCCACATCACCGGCGCGGTGATTGCGCGCGAGCAGGCCAGCACTTCCTCGACGTGGTATAGCAAGGGGCTCGGCTTCTTGTGCTGCGGATCGCCCAGGATTTCCCACTCGCCCGCCGCATTTGGCGCCGACCAGTGCTGCGACAGGAAATCGGCGCGCTCGTCCTTCAGGCGCGGATTGGTCTTCTGCAGGCGCGCCGCCACGGCCTGGCGGCTCGGATAGGACTTCAATACCGGCGGCTCGCGCAATTCATCGAGCCACTTCGCATAGCGCTTCGGCGAATCCTCCGGTTTGGTGGCCGGCAGGCCGAAGCCTTCGAGGTTGATCAGCCGGCGCACCCGGCCTGGCCGCACGCCCGCGTAGACATTGACGACGTTGCCGCCCATGCTGTGGCCGAGCAGGTTGACCGCTTCGCCCGGCGCAAAATGGTCGAGGATCGCATCGAGGTCGGCCACGTAGTCGGCGAACCAGTAGGTATCGGACTGCGTGCGCTCCGACTGGCCGAAACCGCGCCAGTCCGGCGCGATCACATGCCAGTCCTGCTGCAGGCAGTCGACCACGAACTGGAACGAGGCCGACACATCCATCCAGCCGTGCACCATGAAAATTTTCGGCGCCCCTTCCCTGCCCCAGTGGCGGGTATGGCTGCGCAGGCCGCGGATCGACAGGAATTCGGAACGGGATGGTTTCATGCTTGCCTCGGAATAAAAGTACGACCGTTCGAATTATACGCTGCTGTTGATTTTCCGGCTGGCGGCCCCATTTGCTCGCATTCAGCCGGCAAAGCGGGCTCCGGGCGTAAAATAGCGCCATCCCAACGTTTCCACTAAGACTACTATGGCCATCTTCCAGCTGGGCGAGCACGCTCCCGAGATCGACGCATCGGCTTTCGTCGCAGAGTCCGCCAACCTGATCGGCAAGGTCACCCTCGAAGCCAACGCGTCGGTGTGGTTCGGCGTGACGATCCGCGGCGACAACGAACGCATCACCATCGGCGAAGACAGCAATGTCCAGGAGGGCACGGTCATGCACACCGACATGGGCTACCCGCTCGACATCGGCAAGGGTGTCACCATCGGCCATCAGGCGATGCTGCACGGCTGCACCGTGGGCGACGGCTCGCTGATCGGCATACAGGCCGTGATCCTGAACGGCGCGAAGATCGGCAAGGGCTGCCTGGTCGGCGCCGGCGCCCTGGTCACCGAAGGCAAGGAATTCCCGGACTACTCGCTGATTATCGGCGCCCCGGCCAAAGCGGTGCGCACGCTCGGCGAAGAAGACGTCGCCCGCCTGAAAGCCAGCGCCGCCAGCTATGTGAAGCGCGGCCAGCTGTTCAAGGCTGAACTCAAAAGAATCGGATAAGACATGACAACAGAAACCAAAGACACCCTGCAAAAATTCATCTTCGAGAACGCCGCCGTGCGCGGCGAGTTCGTCGAGATCTCGGACACCTGGCGCGAAGTCCAGGCGCGCCACAGCTACCCGCCGGCGGTCAAGACCGTGCTGGGCGAGATGCTGGCCGCCGCCGCCCTGCTGTCGGCCAACCTGAAGTTCAACGGCGCGATCGTCATGCAGATCCACGGCGATGGCCCGGTCAAGCTGATGGTCGTCGAATGCGACTCCGAACTGCGCCTGCGCGCCACCGCCAAGCTGGCCGAAGGCGCGCACGTGGCCGACGACGCCACCCTGACGTCGCTGCTGAACGCGACCGGCAAGGGCCGTTTCGTGATCACCCTCGACCCGATGGACAAGATGCCCGGCCAGCAGCCGTACCAGGGCATCGTGCCGCTCGACGGCGAAGACATGGCGACCGTGATCGAAAACTACATGCTGCGTTCCGAGCAGCTCGACACGCGCCTGTGGATCGCTGCCGACGCCCATATCTCGCGCGGGTTGCTGCTGCAAAAGCTGCCGCGCCACAGCGGCAAGGACGACCAGACCAAGCAGGCCAGCGAAGCGGAAGAACTCGAAACGTGGAACCGCGCGGTGATGCTGGCGTCGACCCTGAAACAGGAAGAGCTGCTGTCGGCCGATATCCAGACCCTGATGAACCGCCTGTTCTGGGAAGAGACCATCCGCGTGTTCGACCCGGCGCACCCGCACTTCCACTGCAGCTGCACCCGTGAAAAGGTCGGCAACATGCTGAAGATGCTGGGCACCGAGGAAGTCGAGGCGGCGCTGGAAGATTTGGATGCGCTCGAAATCAACTGCGACTTCTGCGGCAAGCACTACGCATTCGACAAGGTCGACTGCGCGCAGCTGTTCGCCACCGATACCCCGGTCGAGATCCTGATCCCGGCGGGCGATGTCAAGCACTGACCTGCGCACCACCCCGCGCGCGGCGTTCCCGCACTTCTGCGAGATCGCCACGCGCTGGATGGACAACGACGTCTATGGCCACGTGAATAACGTGGTGTACTACTCGTATTTCGACACGGCAGTGAACCAGTTCCTGATCGCGAACGGCGTGCTGGACATCCGTCAGGGCGAGATCGTCGGATTCGTTGTGGACAGCGGCTGTTCGTACTTCAGTCCAATTGCGTTTCCGGACACGGTGCACGTAGGCATGCGCGTCGCCAGGCTAGGCAATTCCAGCGTACGTTATGAGATCGGGATTTACCGTAACGACGACGCTGCACCTGCCGCTGTCGGCCACTTCGTCCACGTCTACGTGGAGCGCAGCAGCAATCGCACGGTGCCGATTCCCCCGCGTGTGCGCGACGTGCTCGAAACCATTCGCGGTACCACGAGCGGTCTTCCTAGCCAAAGGGATTCAAAAAATTAACGCCAGTGTTTGAAAAATCCTGGACGTTGCGAGTCACAACGTCAAGCCCATGAATTAACGCGATCGCGGCAATTTACTTATCGACGGGATGGTTCGCATTGGGAGACATCAAACGCCCCCACACTTGTGCACAGTCCGCATCGAAGGCCAATACCCGATCCGCATATTCGTCCATGACCAGATTGAGCCAAAGCTCCAGCCGGTCAGCTTGGGGCTGGTCACCGCGGCCGCGGATGTTTTCAATTCCACGTCGAATTTCACCAACTGTCTGCACAGACAGGTAACGTTCGGCAACCGGTGTCGAACGGAAAAAGTATGCGACACCCGGATTGGCACGACTCCCTTTCCGCGCTTCGCTAATCACATTCGTATCGATCAGGTACATTCCTGATTTTAGCCTTTACGTACATCGAAGTCGGCATCCTCGCCCACGTCGGGCATACTTGCGAGCACGTCCGCGACACTTCGGCGGCGAGGCCGTTTGAGCACGGCTTTCAATATCTCACGGTGCTCGGCCTCGGCACTGCGGCCGTTGGCGGCGGCCCTTTTTTTCAAGGCAAGCGCCACATCTTCATCGATATTGCGAACGATTAAATTTGTCGCCATGGCAGCTTCCCAGAGATGCAATCAATGATTGCATAGTACCTTCCTGTGAAATCTGCCGCAAGCGTACTGAGTCAGGGGTAACGTTTTACCGGTGCCACTTACAAGCAACTGCAAAAATTGGAGATCCCACCATGTCGCTAGCGCTTTACGGTCATCCCTTTTCCTCGTACACGCAGAAAGTGCTCATCGCGCTGTACGAAAACGGCATCCCCTTCGAATTCCGCTGTATCGGACCGGAGACGCCGCAGCACTCGGCAGAGTGGCTGCGGCGCTGGCCGCTGCGCAAATTCCCGCTCCTGGTCGACAATGATCGCAACATCGTCGAGACCAGCATCATCATCGAGTATCTCCAGCTCGCGCATCCGGGACCAATACGCCTGCTGCCCGAGGACCCGGTGGCCGCGATGGACGTGCGCTTTCTCGACCGCTTCTTCGACCTGCATGTCATGAGCCCGATTCAGCACGCGGTAAGCGGCACCATGACTGGCGACCCGGTGAAGCGTGAAGATGGTTTAGCCTTTGCCAGGGAAAAGCTGGATCTCGCGTACGCGTGGCTTGACACGCAGCTTGCCGGAAGGACCTGGGCTGCCGGCGGGGACTTTACCCTCGCGGACTGCGCGGCCGCCCCCTCCCTGTTCTATGCGGATTGGACGCACCCGATTTCTGACGCCTACCCCATACTGCGCGCCTACCGCACCCGCTTGCTGGCCCGCCCGGCCTTCGCCCGCGCGGTGGACGAGGCGCGGCCGTACCGGCAGCTGTTCCCTTTGGGGGCGCCTGACCAGGATTAATGGCGATTCCATGTAACGCGCCATTTTTTTCGCGATTCCTGTCACAAGCCGGCCGGCGCTGACGTCTTATAGGTATGGAAGGCACAACGGGTGCCTCCTCCCTATTCGAAAGGCTCATCATGTCGCACGTCGCCCGCATCCCCTTCTATACACTCGCCCCAGCCAACCTGAAGGCGATGATCAACCTGTCCGCGTCGGTCAAGAAAAACTCGCTCGGCGAATACCTGGTCGAACTGGTGTTCCTGCGCGTCTCGCAGGTCAATGGCTGTGGCGTATGCGTCGACATGCACTGGCGCGAACTGACCAAGAACGGCGCCGATCCGCGTCACCTGAACGCCGTGCCGGGCTGGCGCGAGGCGCCCTTCTTCAGCCCGCGCCAGCGCGCTGCACTTGGCTGGGCCGACGCCGTCAACGCGCTGCCCCAGCGCGACGACACCGACGCCGCCTACGCTGAACTGGAGAAGCATTTCGACCCGACCGAGATCGCTGAACTGAGCTACGCGGTAGCCGTAATCAAGGGCTGGAATGTGCTTAACCTCAGCTTGCGCAACCAGATCCCGCAAGTCCCTGCGCCGGGCTTTTAAGCATTGATCCGCCAGGCATTACACTGTCAAACCGACCGAGTGCCAGCCATGACCCAGCAACCCACGACCGACGAGATCCTCGCTTTCGACGCGCTCTGTCCGCGCTTGTTTTCGATCGCGTACCGGATGCTCGGCACGCGCGCCGATGCGGAGGATGTCGTGCAGGATGCCTGGCTGCGCTGGCACGGCGCCGAACAGGCCGGCGTGCAATCGCCCGAGGCCTGGCTGGTGACGGTCACCACGCGCCTCGCCCTCGACCGGCTGCGCACCCGCAAGGCGGAGCGCGAAACCTACACTGGCTGGTGGCTGCCGGAGCCGCTGGTCGAGCTGGACGAACACACGCCGGAAAGTGCCGCCGAACTGGCGAGCGACGTATCGGTGGCGCTCATGTGGGTGCTGGAACGGCTGGCGCCCGAAGAGCGCGCCGCATTCCTGATGCGCCAGGTGTTCGACCAGGACTACGCCGACATCGCGGCCATGCTGAACAAATCCGAAGCCAGCTGCCGCCAGCTGGTGCACCGGGCGCAGGCGCGGGTGCAGCAGGAACGTCCCCGCTTCGAGGTACCGAAGGATATGCACCGCGACCTGCTGGCCAGGTTCATGCAGGCTGCCGGTAACGGCGACCGCGCAGCCATGAAGGCGATGATGTCGGACGATGTGCAGCTGGTGGCCGACGGCGGCGGCAAGGTCAACTCGTTCCAGCATATCCTGCACGGGGCTGGCCGCGTGGCTGGCGTTTACTGGGCACTGGAAAACCAGAATCCGTCTCAGGTTGCGTACCGCGCTGCCGTGGTCAATGGCGAGCCAGGACTGTTGCGCTACGTCGCAGGAAAAATCGAATCGGCCCAGTCCTTCATCGTCGACGACGGCCGCATTGTGGTGGTCTTCATCATGCGTAACCCCGACAAGCTCACCACGATCCCGCAATTTATTTGAACTGCCCGGCGCAGGATGAATGTGCCACAATCAGGTTTTCATTCTCCTGTCTTCGAGATGACACTTCCTGTTTCCTGCGGCACTCTCATTGTCAACGGCGCAGGTCAGCTGCTGCTTTGCCACGTTACCGGCACGGCCAAGTGGGATATCCCGAAGGGGATGCAAGACCCGGGCGAGACGCCGATTGAAACGGCAATGCGCGAGATGAAGGAAGAAGCCGGACTCGAATTCGAAGCGGCGATGTTTACGGACCTGGGCTGCTTCGACTACCGCAAGGACAAGATGCTGCACCTGTTCCTGGTGCGCGCGCCCGCGGCGTTGGACTGCCTCGACCACCTGGAATGCACCAGCTTCTTCCCGCACCACGTGACGGGCGATCCAACGCCCGAAGCGGACGGCTTCCGCTGGGCGTCGCGCGACGAACTGGCCAAGCTATGCTGGCCAAGAATGGCGGAACGCCTGGCGGCGATGGACTGGTAGTCCCTGCAAACGACAACAGCCCCATCGGGGCTGCTTTCACATCCGCTCCTGTAGTTAACCGGACCTGCGCTACAACGCTAATTATTCAAAAGGACATGTGCGATCAGGCCAGTGGCCAATGCTACCAACGCATAGTCATTGCCGGCCTGGACCCATTGGTATCCACGCGGAGGCGCGGACAGGCGACGGCCGCGCCAGTCGCTGACCACATAACGCGAACCGCGATATTCGTGCGCCAGGTATGCGCCGCGCTGCACGCGGTAGTGTGAGCCGGTGGTGTAACCGTAGTGGCGGCGCTCGGCACCGTGGCGGTTATCGTAACGATCATGGCGGTCATAACGTCCGTCATGGCCGTACTGCGCGCGCTGGTTGTTGTCATAACGCTCGCCGCGGTAGCTGCGGTCGTTCTGCTCATACCGGTCATTGCGGTTGTCGCGGTCGTCGCGGTCGTAGGACTGCGCGAATGCGGCACCGGAAGTAAAGGTCGCTGCAACAGCGGCGATGATGAGGGCTTTCGTGTTCATATGAACTCCTGAGGTGAAGTGAAACCACTTGTCTGCCTGGGCTCCTGCAGAACCATCGTCTCCAGGAGATGAGCTAGTACAGTTCCTTCGCCCATGAATGCATTAAACCCCGTACAAATGTACAGTTCTACCGTTTACCAGTAAGAAGTGTTACGCGAGGTATCTACCGGGATCGGTCAGGATCTGGCGTAACCTGCCTCGCGCTGGCTGCGTATAGCAAGGATAAACACGGTATCGATCTCTTCCACATAGCGGTACAACGCGACGTAACCATGCGATCCGCGTCCGATCACGAGCTCGCGCTTTTCGCCTCTCGCTGGCTTACCAATCAATGGGTTGTGTTCGAGGATGCCGATGGCGGTGGTGATTTCTTTCATCCGCGACGAAAGATCTTGAATTCGCGTCTGAAGAAGATGTACGAGGATACGTTCGAAGTCCTCCATAATTTCAGGAGCGAGTTCGATGCGGGCCATATCAGCCGCGCATTTTTGTGCCTTTGGGACGCGGCGAGGGTTTGCCCGCCGCGCGATCTTCGAGATACCGGCGCATGTCGGGCCATGCAACCGTCTTGCCCGTCGCCGCAATCCTGGCCATTCGCGCGTCGGCCTGATCGGAGAACTCAAGACGCCGCTCTTCAAGATCAGCTTTTTCGCTGATGGCTTCAAGAATCAGGCTATGGGTGGATTTTCCAGTGCGTTCGGCTGCGGCTGCAATTCGCGCCTTCAAGTCGTCTGGCAAGCGGATCGTCGTGGTGGACATAAAACCTCCGATTTATTCGTGAATGTAGCACACTTGTGACGCGCGCCGGCCGACATGCGGATGATGAATCGGGCGCGGACGAAAAAAAACCGCCGCGTATCGGGACGGGCGGTTTCGTGGGCTTACGACGCTTAATGACTCGACGTCTTCTCGCCTTTCGGCGGCGGCGGCGGCGGCGGCGGTGTCGCCGATTCAACTGGCTTGCCGTTCTTGCCGAGCACCTGCACGAAGATCTCGTTCTGCTTGATCATGCCAAGCTCGAAGCGCGCACGCTCTTCGACCGCGCCGGTGCCGGTCTTCAGGTCGATGACCTCCGATTCCAGCTTGGCGTTGCGCGCCTTGCGGTCGGCTGCGCTCTGCTGCGCGGTGGCGACCTGGCTTTCAAGGTCGTACACGCGCAGCCAGCCGCCCTTCCCCAGCCAAAGCGGGTACTGGATCAGGAGCAGCAACGCTGCAAGGGCGAGCGTAATCAGGCGCATGGCGTCGGAAGCTGGCCGGGTTCAACCGGCCAGGCCTGTTTTTACTTCAGGTTGTAGAACGCGTCGCGGCCAGGGTAGCTGGCGATGTCGCCCAGGTCTTCTTCGATGCGCAGCAGCTGGTTGTACTTGGCCATGCGGTCCGAACGCGACAGCGAGCCGGTCTTGATCTGCAGGGCGTTACAGCCAACCGCGATGTCCGCGATCGTCGAGTCTTCGGTTTCGCCCGAGCGGTGCGAGATCACGGCGGTGTAGCCAGCGCGCTTGGCCATCTCGATCGCTGCGAAGGTCTCGGTCAGGGTGCCGATCTGGTTGATCTTGATGAGGATCGAGTTGGCGATGCCCTTCGAGATGCCTTCCTTCAGGATCTTGGTGTTGGTGACGTACAGGTCGTCGCCGACCAGCTGCACCTTCTTGCCCAGCGCTTCGGTCAGGATCGCCCAGCCGTCCCAGTCGTTTTCCGCCATCGCGTCTTCGATCGAGATGATCGGGTACTTGTCGCACCAGGTCGCGAGCATGTTGGTGAATTCGGTCGCGGTGAGCGAGAGGCCTTCGCCCGACAGCACGTACTTGCCGTCTTTGTAGAATTCGCTGGCGGCGCAATCGAGGCCCAGCGCGATCTGCGTGCCTGGCTCGTAGCCGGCTTCCTCAATCGCTTGCATGATCAGCTTGATCGCTTCTTCATGGTTGGCGACGTTCGGCGCGAAACCGCCTTCGTCGCCGACCGAAGTGGCCAGGCCTTTTGCGTGCAGGATCTTCTTCAGCGTGTGGAACACTTCCGCGCCGTAGCGGACCGCTTCCTTGAAGCTTGGTGCGCCGACCGGGATGATCATGAATTCCTGGATGTCCAGGTTGTTGTCGGCGTGCGCGCCGCCGTTGATGACGTTCATCATCGGCACCGGCATCTGCATCGCGCCCGAACCGCCGAAGTAGCGGTACAACGGCAGGCCGGCTTCTTCAGCGGCAGCCTTGGCCACTGCCATCGATACGGCCAGCATGGCGTTGGCGCCCAGGCGGCTCTTGTTCTCGGTGCCATCGAGGTCGATCAGGGTGCGGTCGAGGAACGCTTGCTCGTTCGCGTCCAGGCCCATGATCGCTTCGGAGATTTCGGTGTTGATGTTTTCGCAGGCCTGCAGCACGCCCTTGCCGAAGTAACGCTTCATGTCGCCGTCGCGCAGTTCGATCGCTTCGCGCGAACCGGTCGATGCGCCCGACGGCACAGCCGCGCGGCCAATCACGCCCGACTCCAGCAGCACGTCGCATTCCACGGTCGGATTGCCGCGCGAGTCAATGATCTCGCGGCCGATAATATCAACGATAGCACTCATGTTTCAGTCTCCGGAAAGGTAAAAAATTCATCGCGCGCAAACGCCGAACGCCCACATGGGGCGCTCGGGAGGTTGGCATATTATTTACATCAGTTGAAGCTGGTTTCGAGGAAGGCCGTTCTCTTCACCACGCGGTCGATGTCGACCAGGGTGGCAAGCAGCTCTTTCATGCGTCCCAGCGGCACCGCGTTGGGGCCGTCCGACATCGCTTCGGCCGGATTCGGGTGGGTTTCCATGAACAGGCCGGCAACACCGACTGCCACCGCTGCGCGCGACAGCACCGGGATGTGTTCGCGCTGGCCGCCCGAGGACGTGCCCTGCCCGCCCGGCAGCTGCACCGAGTGGGTGGCGTCGAAGACGACCGGGCAGTTCGATTCGCGCATAATGGCGAGCGAACGCATGTCCGACACCAGGTTGTTGTAGCCGAACGAAGCGCCGCGCTCGCAGGCCATGAAGTTGTCTTCGTTCAGGCCCGCGTCGCGTGCTGCCGCGCGTGCCTTGTCGATCACGTTCTTCATGTCGCCAGGAGCCAGGAACTGGCCCTTCTTGATGTTGACCGGCAGGCCGGACTGGGCGCAGGCGACGATGAAGTCGGTCTGGCGGCACAGGAAGGCCGGGGTCTGGATCACGTCGACCACGCTGGCGACCATCGGGATTTCTTCGATGGTATGCACGTCGGTCAGGACCGGCACGCCGATCTCGCGCTTGACGTCAGCCAGGATCTCCAGGCCCTTCTCCATGCCAGGACCGCGGAAGGTCTTGCCCGACGAGCGGTTGGCCTTGTCGAAGGACGACTTGTAGATGAACGGGATACCCAGCGCCGAAGTGATTTCCTTGAGGGTGCCGGCGGTGTCCATCGCCATCTGGCGCGACTCGATCACACAGGTACCGGAAATCAGGAAAATCGGGTGCTCAAGGCCTACGTCGAAACCACATAGCTTCATGCTGCATCTCCTTGCAAGGCCGGCGCGCCGGTGTTGGCGGCCTGGCTGTTTGCCGCCTGGTGGGCCAGGGCAGCCTTGATGAACGACGTGAACAGCGGATGGCCGGTACGCGGGGTCGACTTGAACTCCGGGTGGTACTGGACGCCCATGTACCACGGGTGCGAATTGTCGCCGGTGCGCGGCAGTTCCATGATCTCGCACAGGTCTTCGGTCGGGGTGCGGGCCGACACCACCAGGCCAGCCGCTTCAACGCGCGACAGGTAGTGGTTGTTGGCTTCGTAGCGGTGGCGGTGACGCTCGGTCACGACGCTGCCGTAGATTTCCGCTGCCAAGGTGCCCGGATTGACCGCGCAGGTCTGCGCACCAAGGCGCATGGTGCCGCCCAGGTCCGAATTCTCGTCGCGCTTTTCGACCTTGCCGTCGTGGTTCTGCCACTCGTTGATGAGGGCGACGACCGGCTGGTCGGTCTCGGTGTCGAACTCGGTGGAGTTTGCGTTGGCCAGGCCTGCCTTGTGGCGGGCGTATTCGATCAGCGCAACCTGCATGCCGAGGCAGATGCCCAGGTATGGAATCTTGTTTTCACGGGCGTAGCGTGCGGCCATGATCTTGCCTTCCACGCCGCGCTTGCCGAAGCCGCCCGGCACCAGGATCGCATCGTACTTGGCCAGGTGCTCGCAGCCGCGGGTTTCGATGTCTTCCGAGTCGAGGTATTCGATGTTGACGCGGCTTTCGGTGTGGATGCCTGCGTGGCGCAGCGCTTCGGTCAGCGACTTGTACGACTCGGTCAGGTCGACGTACTTGCCGACCATGCCGATCGTGACCGATGCCTTCGGATGCTCGAGCGCGTGAATCAGCTTGGTCCATACCGACAGGTCGGCCGGCGGCGCTTCGATGCCGAGCGCTTCGAGGATGATCTCGTCGAGGCCCTGGTCGTGCAGCACCTGCGGCACCTTGTAGATGGTGTCGACGTCCCAGACCGAAATCACGGCCTGCTCTTCGACGTTCGAGAACAGCGAAATCTTGGCGCGCTCGTCGTCCGGGATCGGGCGGTCGGCGCGGCACAGCAGCGCGTTCGGCGAGATGCCGATCTCGCGCAGCTTCTGCACGCTGTGCTGGGTAGGTTTGGTTTTCAGTTCGCCGGCCGACGCGATGTACGGCACCAAGGTCAGGTGAACGAAGGCCGCCGACTTGCGTCCGGCGCGCAACGACAGCTGGCGCGCGGCTTCGAGGAACGGCAGCGATTCGATGTCGCCCACGGTGCCGCCGATTTCAACCAGCGCAATGTCCACGCCTTCGGCGCCGCGGTAGATGTAATCCTGGATCTCGTTGGTGATGTGCGGGATGACCTGCACGGTCTTGCCGAGGTATTCGCCGCGGCGTTCCTTGCGGATCACCGATTCGTAGATCTGGCCGGTGGTGAAGTTGTTCACCTTGCGCATGCGGGTGCTGATGAAGCGCTCGTAGTGGCCGAGGTCGAGGTCGGTCTCGGCGCCGTCGTCGGTGACGAACACTTCACCGTGCTGCATTGGGCTCATGGTACCCGGATCGACGTTGATATACGGGTCGAGCTTGAGCATGGTGACTTTGAGGCCGCGCGATTCAAGGATCGCGGCGAGGGAGGCGGCGGCAATCCCCTTACCCAGGGAAGACACGACGCCACCAGTGACGAAGACAAATTTGGTCATTGCAGAATGGTGCCGAACGGCACGCGCGGGAAATTGAAATTATACCTTAAACCGGCCAATACTTCCGCAGAACAAGGTAAAAAAACATCATCGTCACGGCATGTGTACATAACTGCAATATGAAACGGAGCGGAACGCAAGTGTATATGGGCTGACTGCGTGAAGCACCGAACAGACTTGCCCGCCTTCAAAGTTCATCCTTGAACTTTTTCCCACCATGGAGGCTGATATGTCCTACGAACAACGCGATGCCTACGGCATGTATGCCGACAAGGGCCACAAGGGCCCGGGTCCTGAACTGATGGGCGCCGAGACGCTGATCGGCAACCACGTGCACAACCTCAGGAACGAGCACCTTGGCGAGATCAAGGAAATCATGCTCGACATGCGTACCGGCAAAGTGGCGTATGCCGTGATGTCGAGCGGCGGCATGCTGTCGATCGGCGAGAAACTGTTCGCAGTGCCGTGGGAAGCGCTGACGCTCGATACCGTGCACAAGCGCTTCACGATGGATGTCGAAAAGACCCTCATCGAAAACGCGCCTGGCTTCGACACCGATCACTGGCCCGACATGGCCGAGCAGAAATGGGCGCTTCAGATCCACAGTTACTACGGAACGCAGCACGCCCAATAATCGTTGCCCGGGGCCAGTCCGCCGATCAAACGAAATTTTCGTTTTAAATAACGGCCTGGCTCCGAATTTTTTCTGTTTATCTTTTGAAAACGTGTGGGAAAATACGACGGATGAGGACTAAAACTCACCAAGTATTGCCCAAAGGCATTTAGAATCACTCCTCGAATTCGCATCGGCGATGTTTTTCTGAGGAAGTGGCGACATGGGATTTTTGGCAAATATTCAAATTGGCAAGCGCCTGGCGATCGGCTTTGCGCTGATCCTGGCGATGACGGCGCTGATCGCGATGGGCGGTATCTGGCGCCTGAACCAGGTCGCCGACTCGACCCGCGTGATGATGGTGCAGCCGCTCGCCAAGGAGCGCATGATCGTCGACTGGTACACGCAGATCTTTGCCGCTGTACGCCGCACTGCGGCAATCGTCAAGAGCAGCGACCCTGAACTCGGCCCCTTCTTCAAGGAAGATGCGGCGGCCACCGCCAAGACGACGTCGGACCTGATGAAGCAGATCGAACCCTTGATCACCGGCGATGACGAAAAGGCCCTGTACGCCAAGATCGTCGAACAGCGCAAGGCATACACGGCCGGCCGCGACGGCGCGATCAAGGCCAAGGCGGACGGCAACGCCGAAGAAGCGACCCGCATCTTCGAGCACGGCTTCGTGCCCGCCTCCAAGGTGTACCAGGAATCGGTCCGCGAGCTGGTCGCCATGCAACGCGCGCATATCGACGCCACCGCGCGCTCGATCGACGAAACTGCCGCATTCAGCACCAAAATGATCGCCGCCCTCGCCGCCGGCGCGGTGCTGCTCGGCGCGCTGTGTTCATGGCTGCTGACGACCGGTATCGTCCGTCCGATCCGCGAAGCGGTGGCGCTGGCCGAGACGGTCGCCAGCGGCGACCTGACGCGCCAGATCTCCGTGTCGAGCCGCGACGAAACCGGCGCCCTGTTGCGCGCGCTGCGCCAGATGAACGACAGCCTGGTCGGCATTGTGTCCCAGGTACGCAGCGGCACCGACTCGATCTCCACCGCCTCGCGTGAAATCGCCGACGGCAACCTCGACCTGTCGGCGCGCACCGAACAGCAAGCCAGCGCGCTGGAAGAAACCGCCGCCTCGATGGAAGAACTGACCACCACGGTGCGCCAGAACGCCGACAATGCGCGCCAGGCCAACCAGCTGGCGCTTACCGCCTCCGAAATCGCGGTCCAGGGCGGCGCGGTGGTGGACCAGGTCATTGCGACCATGGGCTCGATCAACGACTCGTCGCGCAAGATCGTCGACATCATCGGCGTCATCGACGGCATCGCGTTCCAGACCAATATCCTCGCGCTGAATGCGGCGGTGGAAGCGGCGCGTGCCGGCGAACAGGGACGCGGCTTCGCCGTGGTGGCGTCGGAAGTGCGTACCCTGGCACAGCGTTCGGCGGCGGCGGCCAAGGAGATCAAGGGCCTGATCGGCGACTCGGTCGAGAAGGTCGACGCCGGCACCGCGCTGGTGGACCGGGCCGGGACCACGATGGAACAGGTAGTCACCAGCATCCGCCGCGTGACCGACATCATGGCCGAGATCTCGAGCGCCAGCGCCGAGCAGACCGGCGGCATCGAGCAGGTCAACGCGGCGATCGGGCAGATGGATGAAGTCACCCAGCAGAACGCGGCGCTGGTCGAGGAAGCGGCGGCAGCGGCTGGCTCGATGCAGGAGCAGGCAGGCCAGCTGGCGCAGGTGGTCAGCGTGTTCAAGCTTGATCGCGATGCAGCGCCAGCGGCCAAAGCTGCTGCAGCGCGCGCGCCTGTCGCCCGCGCTGCCGTGGCACGTCCGGCGGCGGCACGTCCGGCGGCCAGCAAGCCATCGATCCCGGCCCCACAGCGCAAGCGCGCTGCGGCCACCACGGCGGGCGACGACTGGGAACAGTTCTGATTTAGCAGAAGTTGCGGCTGGAGGTGTCGAGCCGGCCGAGCAGGTGCGACATGTCGACCAGCCGCTTGGCGACCAGGTGGCGCACTTCCCCTTCGCGCTGCCAGATGCCATACACGCCCAGCAGCGGCGCGCCCAGCACTTCGCGGCGCTGCTGCTCCACCAGCGACGGCCACACGATCACGTTGACGTTGCCGGTCTCGTCTTCCAGCGTCACGAACAGCACACCCTTCGCGGTCGCGGGCCGCTGCCGCACGGTGACGATGCCGCAGGCGCGCGCCAGTTGCCCGTGCTGGTAGTCGGCCAGTGTCGATGCGGGCATGAAGCGCTGCTCCAGCAGCCGTGGCCGCAGCAGCGCCAGCGGATGCCGTCCCAGCGTCAAGCCTTGCGAGCGGTAGTCGCCGATGATCTCGTCGCCTTCGCTCGGCGCCGCTAGCTGCGGCGTGTCTTCGGCCAGCGAGGTTGGCCGCAGCAGGTCCTTGTCGGGCACCGCGCCGACCGCCTGCCACAGCGCCTGGCGCCGGTTGCCGGCCAGCGACTGCAGCGCGTTGGCGCCGGCCAGCACTTGCAGGTCGTGGCGGTCCAGCTGCGCGCGGCGCGCCAGGTCGCTGACGCTGGCGAACGGCCGGATCGCGCGGGCGTCTTCAATCCGCGCGGCCGCTTCCTTGCGCATGCCGCGCTGGAGCGAGAGCCCGAGCCGCACCGCGGCTTGCGGCCGCTCTCCCCCGCCCCCGGTATCTTCCAGCGTGCTGTCCCAGCCGCTGATGGCGATGTCCACCGGCCGCACTTCGATGCCGTGCCGCTGCGCGTCCTGCACCAGTTGGGAGGGGCTGTAGAAGCCCATCGGCTGGCTGTTCAAGAGCGCGCACATGAAGGCGGCCGGTTCGTGGCACTTGAGCCAGGAGCTGGCATACGCCAGCAGCGCGAAGCTGGCGGCATGCGATTCGGGGAAGCCGTATTCGCCGAAGCCCTGGATCTGGCTGAAGATCGATTCGGCGAACTCCCTTTCGTAGCCGCGTTCGAGCATGCCGCCGACAATCCGGTCGTAGTATTTTTCGAGCCCGCCCTTGCGCTTCCACGCGGCCATCGCGCGCCGCAACTGGTCCGCTTCGCCCGGCGTGAAGCCGGCCGCCAGCATCGCCACCTGCATCACCTGTTCCTGGAAAATCGGCACACCCAGCGTGCGTTCGAGCGCGACCTTCATCTCGGGCTTGGGATAGTTGACCGGTTCGATCCCCTGCCGTCGCCTTAAGTACGGGTGCACCATGCCGCCCTGGATCGGCCCCGGGCGCACCACCGCCACTTCGATCACCAGGTCGTAGAAGGTCCGCGGCAGCATCCGCGGCAGCATGCTCATTTGCGCGCGCGATTCGATCTGGAACACGCCGATGGTGTCGGCCGCGCAGATCATGTCGTAGGTGGCCGGGTCTTCGGGCGGAATGTCCTGCATCGAGAACACCATGCCGCGCTGCTGGCCGACCAGCTCAAGCGTGCGGCGCAGCGCCGACAGCATGCCCAGCGCAAGGATGTCGACCTTCAGCAGGCCGAGTTCTTCGAGGTCGTCCTTGTCCCACTGGATCACGCTGCGGTCGGCCATCGCCGCGTTTTCGATCGGGACGAGGCGCGACAGCTTGCCCTGCGCGATCACGAAGCCGCCCGGGTGCTGCGACAGGTGGCGCGGGAAGCCAAGCAGGCGCTGGGCCAGCGTGGCCCATTGCTGCGCCAGCTCGGAGTCGGGATCGAGCCCGCTTTCGGCCAGCCGGTTGACCAGGTCTTCCTTGCTGTCGAACCAGTGGTGGTTCTTGGCGACCTTTTCGACAATCGCCAGGTCGATGCCGAGCGCGCGGCCAGCGTCGCGCAGCGCGCTCTTGGGCCGGTACGAGATCACCACCGCCGCCAGCGCGGCCCGCGCGCGTCCGTACTTCTGGTAGATGTACTGGATGACTTCTTCGCGCCGCTGGTGTTCGAAGTCGACGTCGATGTCGGGCGGCTCGTTGCGCTCCTTCGAGATGAAGCGCTCGAACAGCAGCTTGCCGCGCGCCGGGTCGACTTCGGTGATGCCAAGGCAGTAGCACACGGCGGAGTTGGCGGCCGATCCCCTGCCCTGGCACAGGATGCCGGCCGAGCGCGCATAGCGCACGATGTCGTACACGGTCAGGAAGTAAGGCTCGTACTTCAGCTGCCCGATCAGGTCGAGCTCATATTCGACCTGGGCCTGCACCTTCGCCGGTATCCCTTGCGGGAAGCGGTGGTGCGCGCCGATATAGGTTTCGCTGCGCAGGTAGGCGGCCGCGGTCTGCCCCTTTGGCACCAGTTCGTCGGGATATTCGTAGCGCAGTTCGTCGAGCGAGAAGGTGCACAGGCGCGCGATGCGCAGCGTCTCGGCCAGCACCTCCGGCGCGTAGATGTTGGCCAGCCGCAGCCGCGCGCGCAGGTGCTGCTCGGCGTTCTGCGACAGCGAGTAGCCGCATTCGGACACCGCCTTGCCAAGCCGGATCGCGCACAGCGTGTCGTGCATCGGCTTGCGCGAGCGGACGTGCATGCAGACGTGGCCGACCGCCGCAATTGGCAGCCGGTGCTGCCACGCGACCTCCTCGATGGTGGTGCGATGGGCGTCGTCGTAGGCGCGCTGCAGCAGGTTCAGGCCGACCCACGCGCGGCCCGGGAAGGTGGCCGCCATCCAGGCGCTTTGCCGGTGCAGGCGGTCGACGTCGGCCGCGTCATGCCCGGGATAGGACGGCAGCAGGACCGCAAGGCAGTCGGGCAGTCCTTTCAGGTGCGCCTGGCCGGGCGCGGGCTCGGCGAAATCGGCAGGCGTGAGCAGGTAGCTGCCTTTCTCGCTGCGGGTGCGCGCCAGCGTGATCAGCTCGGACAGGTTGCCGTAGCCGTTGCGGTTCTGCGCCAGCACCACCAGCGACAGCGCCGCGCTGCCGTCCCGGTCCTGCAAATGGAAGTGGGCGCCGACCAGCAGCGGCAGCCCCTCGCGCTTGGCCGCCGCGTGCGCCCGCACCACGCCGGCCAGCGAACATTCGTCGGTGATCGCCAACGCCGAATAGCCCAGCTGCACGGCGCGCGCGACCAGTTCCTCGGCGTGCGAGGCGCCATGCAGGAAGGAGAAGTTGGTCAGGCAGAACAGCTCGGCGTAGTCGGGCAGGCTCTGCGCCAGAGGGGCAGGAAACATGGAAATAGACTGTATAAAAACCCAGTATAAACCATGAATCAAGGAGGAACAAATACCGATTCCGCCTTGTCGCCCGTCCCTACCATGCCCCGGCGACTGCCGGACGGTGCACGCCGCTTTATTTGCGATGTTGTCACCTAGCCACACTTTCCTCAGTGATAAGTGTTTAGAATGAATTTTTTCGTTTTCGGAGACTGCCGCGTGTTCAAACTCACCCCCCTTCGCCGTTCGGTTCTCATCAGCCTTTACGGTAGTGTCGCCCTGGCCGCACTCGCTCCAACCGCCTACGCCCAGGCCACTTCCGCCCCGCAAGCGCAGTCCGGCGACGTGGTGCCGACCGTGAGCATCGTCGGTTCGCGCCGCGTCGCCACCACGTCGGCCACCGAAACCGCGGTGCCGGTGGACTTCATCCCGATGACCAAGCTCGCCGAACAAGGCGGCCAGTTCGACCTCGCCCAGACCCTGACCTACATTTCTCCATCGTTCAACTCGACCCGCCAGACCGGCGCGGACGGCGCCGACCTGGTCGATTCGGCCGCGCTGCGCGGCCTCGGTTCGGACCAGACGCTGGTGCTGATGAACGGCAAGCGCCGCCACAGCACCTCGCTGGTGAACATCTTCGGTGCGCGCAACCGCGGCAACACCGGCACCGACATGAACGCGATCCCGCTGCTGGCAGTGAAGAACATCCAGGTGCTGCGCGACGGCGCGGCAGCGCAGTACGGCTCCGACGCAATCGCCGGCGTGATCAACGTCGAACTGAAAAAATCGCTCGGCTGCGAAACGGTATTGGGCTATGGCCAGTACTCCAAAGGCGATGGCGAGAACCTGCTGGCTTCCGGCTACTGCGGTGTTCCTGTCGCCGGCGGCGTCGTCGGCATCACCGCCGAATACCTCGACCGCGACCGCTCCAACCGCGCTGATCCTGGCAGCCTGCGCACCATCGGCGACTCGAAAGTCGAGAACCAGACCGTCTACCTGAACGGCGAAATCCCGGCGGGCCCCGGCAAGGTGTACTTCACCGCCGGCCTGCAGAAGCGCGACGCGTCGTCGGCCGCCTTCGGCCGCGGCCCGGACCAGATCCCAACCCGCAATGCACAGGCGATGTACCCGAACGGCTTCGCGCCCTACATCGACGCGATCATCGACGACCAGTACGGCACCATCGGCTACCGCACCAACCTGGGCGACTGGACTGCGGACTTGTCGCAGACCTACGGCTACAACAAGATGCACTACACGATCCGCAACACGCTGAACGCGTCGATCGCCAATGCCGACCTGCTGGCCGGCGGCCGCGGCGTGAGCAAGTCCGAGTTCGACGCCGGCGGTTTCTCGGCCGAGCAGATGACCACCAACGTGGACGTGGCGCGCTTCTACCCGGGCATCATGAATGGCCTGAACCTCGCATTCGGCGCCGAGTACCGCACCGAGAACTACGAGATCTTCGCCGGCGAAGCTGGCTCCTACATCGACGCCGACGGTCCAGGCTTCGGCGGCGACCCTGGCAGCCAGGGCTTCCCCGGCTTCCGTCCTGCCGACGTGACCGACCGTGACCGCCACAGCGTGGCTGCATACGTCGACGTCGAAACCGACGTCACCGACCGCCTGAAGGTGCTGAGCGCCGTGCGCTACGAAAAGTTCAGCGACTTCGGCAGCAGCGTCACCGGCAAGCTGGCCGCCGCCTACAAGATCGCCGACGGCGTGCTGCTGCGCGGCTCCGCCAGCACCGGCTTCCGCGCACCGTCACTGCAGCAGGCCTACTTCTCGTCGACCTTCACGGAATTCGTCAACGGCCGTCCGATCGACTCGGTGTTCGCACCGAACGGCGGCGCGGTGGCCAACGCCATCGGCATTCCGAAGCTGAAGGAAGAAGAATCGACCAGCTTCACGCTGGGCGCGACCTGGGCGCCGACCCAATCGACTTCGGTGACCGCCGACCTGTATCGCATCGCCATCGATGACCGCATCGTGTTCTCGGGCCGCTTCGACGCCGACAACTTCGCGCCGATCGTGCCGCTGCTGAACACCCTCGGCGTCGGCGCAGCGCAGTTCTTCGTCAACTCGATCGACACCAAGACCCAGGGCCTCGACCTGACGGTGGCGCACCGCGCCGCGGTCGGACCGGGCAAGCTGAATACCTTCCTGGCCATGAACATCAGCAAGACCGAAGTCACCGCGGTGCACGCACCGGCAGTGTTCACGGGCTTCGAAGACGTGCTGCTGTCGGAGCGCGAGCGCCTGTTCATCGAACAGGGCGGCCCGCGCCGCAAGGCCACGCTGGCGTTCGAATACCTGCTTGGCAAAGTCGGCACCGAATTCAAGATCATCCACTTCGGCTCGCAGACGCTGGGCACTTGGTCGGGCAGCGAATCGGTACCGAACCAGCACTACAAGCCAAAGACTTCGGCGGACCTGAGCCTCACCTACAACTTCAGCGAGAAGACCAAGCTGACAGTAGGCGGCGCGAACATCTTCAACGTCAAGCCGACCGTGCAGGACGAGAACGAGACCGACAACGGCTTCAAGTACGAGTCAGTGCAGTTCGGCCTGAACGGCGCGTCCTACTTCGCGCGCCTGTGGCACAAGTTCTAAGCGCTTAAGCGTAACGACGGCGCCCTCTGCCTCCAGGCACAGGGCGCCGTTTTTCATCCCGCTCCGGTATAAATACACCGCAACACCACGCTAGCCTGGCTTGTTCGCGTGATATACACTTGCGCGTTACGCCATTTACCCACGCTGGACATGAAACCGAATCTCCTCGCCTACGCCCTCCCCCTGTTCCTGCTCGCGGCCGCACCTGCCGCGCGCGCCGATGTCGATTACCAGCTGCGCATCACCAACGCCGCCCAGCACCTGGCTGAAGTAAGCGCCGCCTTCCCCGCAGTGAACGGCGCCACGCTCGACGTGCAGATGCCGAACTGGCGCACCGGCCGCTACCAGATCCTCAACCTCGCCAACGGGGTGCGCACCTTCAAGGCGGTCAACGCCAAGGGGGAAGCGCTGCCGGTCGCGAAGACCGACAAGGGCACCTGGCAGGTCCAGACCAAACCGGGCGACGCGGTGACGGTCAGCTACGAGGTGTACGCCAACGTGCTGGGCGAGCGCACCCGCCACATCGACGACACCCACGCCTACCTCGACGCCAGCGGCGTGTTTGTGTACGCGGCGCCGTTCCGCAATGAGCCGGTCAAGGTCAAGCTGGATGTCCCTGCCAACTGGCAGTCGCGGTCGGGCATGGACGCGGGCGCATGCGGCCACTGCTTCGTCGCGCCGAACTACGACGTGCTGGTCGACTCGCCGATTGAAACGGGCATCCACGAATTCCACACAACGACCGTCGACGGCCGCACCATCGAAGTCGCGATCTGGGGCCGCGGGAACTACGACGGCAAGAAGATGACCGACGATCTGAAGAAGATCGTGATCGAAGGCGGCAATCTGTATGGCGGCAAGTGGCCGTTCCAGCGCTACCTGTTTATCGTCCATGCGACCGATGGCGCCGGCGGCGCGACCGAGCACCTGAATTCCACCGTGATCCAGCGTCCGCGCTGGATGTTCGCCAAGCGCAAAGATTATCTCGGCTTCCTGCGCACCGCGGCGCACGAGTTTTTCCACACCTGGAACGTCAAGGCTTACCGTCCGAAGGAGATGGTCCCTTACGAATACCAGAAGGAGAACTACAATCCGCTGCTGTGGATCGCCGAAGGCCACACCTCGTATTTCGATGAAATGATCGTGCTGCGCGCCGGCCTGCAGAAGCGCGACGAATTCATGGAGGAGTACGCGAAGACCATCGACGACTACCTGCATCAGCCGGGCCGCTTCCAGCAAAGCGCCACCGAGTCGAGCTTCGATGAATGGATCTCGGTAGGCGGCGAGCGGGCGCGCAATGCGTCGGTCAACATTTACTCGAAGGGCCAGGTACTGGGCCTGATGATGGATATCGAACTGCGCCGCCAGACCAAGGGCGCCAGGGGCCTCGAAGACATGCACCGCATCCTGTTCGACAAGCACTCGGTGGCACAGGGCGGCTACGATCCCGTCACGGTCAAGGCTGCGCTGCGCCAGGTCAGCGGCAACGACTGGAGCGGCTGGTGGAGCCAGTACGTCGACGGCACCGCCGAGATCCCGTTCGCCGACCTGCTCAAGACGGTCGGCATGCAGTACCTGATCGACGTGCCGAAGGACGAAGAGCAGAAGGAAGAATGGTGGGCCGGCTGGAAGATGCGCGAAGGCAGCGACCCGGCGCTTGTGACCGAAGTCGAGCGCGACAGCCCTGCATGGAAGGCGGGTATCGTGTCCGGCGACGTGCTGGTGGCGGTGAACGGCCTGAAGGTATCGGCCAAGGACCTGTCCGAGAAGCTGTACCTGTCGAAGGCCGGACCGTTCAAGCTGCACATGTTCCGCCGCGATGAACTGCGCGAGGTGCCGCTGAATCCTGTGCTGCAGCCGAAGGGCAAGGCCAAGGTGAAGGCGCTGGATAAGCCGACCGCGGAGCAGAAGGCGTTGAACGCCGCGTGGCTCGGAATGGCGTGGCCGAAAGACGAAGCGAAGAAGAAGTAAGCGCTGTCTAAACGTAGGGCGGATGCACTTCGCTTATCCGCCCTACGCACTCAAGCCGCGTGGCTTCCCACCGGCCCACTCCCGACCTTGCCCCACGGCGTCGACGGCGCCTTGATATAGTGCCTGACGATATACCCCCACGGCAGCACCAGCGGGACCAGCACGACCCCCATCCCGCACGCGAACAGCGTCTCGGCCGCATAAGCATCCAGCCCCGGCCCCATCCACATCGGCAGCGCAAACGCGACGACCCAGATGACCTTCCAAACCAGCTCAAAGATAAGCAAGGGCAGCATCTGCAGCGGATAGCGCAGCCCAAATAACGACACCAGCGCCAGCCCGCCGAGCAGCGACCAGACAACCGTGTTCGCGTTCGCGACAAGCGTTGGCGGCGCGATGATCAGGGGCCAGATGTTGAATGCAAGGCCGACGGAGATCAACAGGTACATCGCCCTTAACAGGTAGAGCCTTACTGTGCTGACTTCAGACATGGCAATTCCTTTCACGGTTTATTGGACTGCTCTACTCGACTTCCCTCAGAATTTTCTCGACCACCGCAAGGCGCGCCTTGACGTCGCCCAGCATTGCGCTCATCGACGCCAGCGTGGCCGCCGTTTCCGCCTGCGCCGCTGCCGCCTGCTCCGCCAGCTGACGGTAAGCCTCGTCGTTGGCAAGGCGCGCCCTGGCTTGCTGGATCGCGGCGTAGTACTTCATGCCGAAGATGATCAGCGCGGCGCCGAATGGGAGGAAGATCGTCAGCAGGTAAATACGTTCGGACATATCGTTCTCTACTTCTCAAGGTTGGTTGTCAGGGTCTTCACGGCCTCTGCGATCGCTTCCGGCGTGAGCGCGATGTTGAAACGGTTGACTTCAAAGTAGTTGAGCGCCTTGCCATCGTCCGATACTTCCAGCTGGCTTGTCACCAGGCCCGCGCTTTCCAGCTTCTGGAGGTGCAGGTGGAGCAGCGGGCGGCTGATGCCAATCTCCCGCGCCAGCTGGCTGACGTAATTGCGGCCGCCGGACGCCAGGAACGCGATGATCCGCAGCCTGTGGGGACTGGACAGGGCCGACAGCATCGCCAGCAACTGGTCTCCGTCTAATGAATGGTTTTTCGCTTTCACATGTAAACAATACTTGACACGTGAAAGCGAGTCAAGCGCTAATCCGCAGGTGATGTAGTTATTTGCACCCCAGGTGTGATGGATTGCGGGTGGCCGTGTCTTCAGTTAGCCGTGCCGTACACGGCTGTCCCCGGGCGCCTGTTGGCGCTCGTTCATGCCGTAATCCCTGACGACTGAGGCGATGCGCAGGCGGTAATCCTGGAAGATGCTGCCCCGTCCAGCGGATTGCGCCGTGCGATGGGCTTCCAGCTGGCGCCATTGAAGGATCGCCTCTTCATCCCGGAAAAACGAGAGTGACAAAATTTTCCCAGGTTGCGTCAGGCTCTGGAACCGTTCAATGGAAATAAAGCCATCGACTTCGGCCAGAAGTGGCCTGAGCGCTGCGGCAATGTCGAGATATTCCTGCTTGTGCTCCGGGTGCGGCACAACTTCAAAGATTACAGCGATCATCACGACTCCATGGCGGGTGCGGATTTAAAAATGGGAATGCGTCCGTTCAGCGACGGACGGTAGCTCCAGCTAACGGCCCGTCCCCGTATCGCTGTCGGGGTTTGCAGCAGCGTGCTGATACCGGCAGCGGCGATTGACGCAGCAAGCGCCTGGCCTGGGCAGGCGTGGGGTCCGTGCCCGAATGCGAAGACCCGGCGGTCCGGCCGTTCGAGCAGGAGCTCGCCGGGCCGCGCATTCGCCTGCGGATCGCGGTTTGCCGCAGCGAGCGACAATAACACGACATCGCCTGCGGCAAGGCCGATCCCGGCAATCGAAGTCGGCTGAACCACGAAGCGGCGCGTATTCTGCACGGGGGGATCGAAGCGGCTCACTTCCCGCACCAGTTCAGCAATTGCCGAAGGCCGATCGCGCACGATCTCCTCCAGCCCTGGCTGGGTAAGCAAGGCCACCACGCTATTGCCGATCAACCCGGCGGTTGCATCGTACGTCTGCGACAAAAGCCCGATGGCGTTGGCCAAAATAGCCGAGGCGTCATGCCAGCCAGCGATGTGCGCTTCCTGTCGGACGAGGCGAAGCAAACTGCCTTCCTGCGTCCCCTCTTCCATGGCTAATGCTGCGAACCGTTCAAGCAGTGCGTGTGCTGCGTCAGCGCCGAGCGCGATCTGTTCGCCAGTGCTCAATGGCGACAAGCTCGCGACAAAAGCGGACATCCACGCGTCGATCTTCGGCAGCGCAGCCTCGTCGAATCCCAGCAGGCTGGCGACGATATAGATCGGCAGCGAGTGCGACCAGGGAGCGAATGCTTGTTCGGACCGGAGATCATATAGCTCGTTTAGCGCATGCACCGCATTGCGCGCGCATCCAGCGACGCGCGCCTGGTCCAGCCTCGCCAATGCGCGCCGCAATGCGATCTTCGGCAGTGCATGCTTTTCGCCATCGTTCATCCGAACGAGATGGCCAAAGATATCCCCGACGGGCAGCCCGGCTAACGCGCGCGGCACCTGTTCGAGCGCCGGCCTCACCCGGCAGTGCGGATTTTCGAGGACTTCGGTCACAACCGCGGCCCTCGACGCTATCCATAAGCCAAGCTCCCGATCGAAGATTAACGGTGGCCCTGAAACCAGGCCGGCGTAATAAGGATAAGGTGCGTGGTGCGTGACTGCGGTTAGCGCATTGATCGGGTTCATAGGAATGAGATTCTTGGTTGGTGTTTTGGCTGGACTATACTCACTCCCGACCCATAACGATTCGTTCACCGCCGAAGTATGAATGCAGACATGTCAGACACCCACCTGCCAGCCGTCGCAGCCGCGATAGCCGAGCCTTCCCGCGCGCGCATACTGTGCTGCCTGATGGACGGGCATGCGCGCACGAGCACCGAACTGGCGGCAGTGGCGCAGGTCAGTGCGTCCACTGCGAGTGCTCACCTTGCCCGCCTCAAACAGCATCGCCTGGTCGAGCTGGTCGCACAGGGCAAGCATCGGTATTACAAGCTGGCGTCAACGGATGTCGGGGCCGCGCTCGAAGCGCTGCTGGTCGTGGCGGGCGCACCCGTGAAGGAATTCACACCGACCACGCCAAGCCGGTTACGCCAGGCACGCACCTGCTACGACCACATGGCGGGGTCCTTGGCCGTTGCGCTGAACGACCATTTCATGTCGCAGGGTTGGCTGGCCACGGTGAATGGAGGCACGGATTACGCGCTCTCCGATGAAGGCGAGCTGGCGCTGGCGGCGCTTGGCGTCGATGTCGCAGGCGCACGCACCAAGCGCAGGCGCTTTGCCTGCGCATGCCTGGACTGGAGCGAGCGAAAGCCTCACCTGGCGGGCGCTCTTGGCACTGCACTGCTCCAGCTTACCCTCAAGCGCGGTTGGGTCGAGCAGGATATGGATAGCCGCGCCCTGACCGTGACGAGTGCGGGCCTGCGGCAGTTTCGCGCCCGCTTTGGCGTGCACGAGAAAGACGCTCGCTTCGCCGCCTGATCGCCGGCGCCGCCGCGACAGGCACTTGACAATATTGAACAAATTGATCGAGTATCTCCGTGTCCAATGAGGAGACCTCCCATGTCGCGATCCGCCCTGACCCGCCGCCTGTTCCTGATTTCCCTGCTTGCCGTCGCTTGCGCAGCACTGGCGCCCGCCAACGCTGCCGAATTCAAATCCGAACGCATTACTGTCAGCACCGAAGGCAAGGGGAACGACGTCATCCTCATTCCCGGCCTCGGGTCGTCTCCACGCGTCTGGCGCGAACTGGTGCGGGCGGTGCCGGGATACCGTTACCACCTCGTTCAGGTGTCCGGGTTTGCAGGCCACGCGCGCGGCCAAAATGCGGAAGGTACGGTGGCCGCGCCGGTGGCCGAAGAGATCGCGCGCTACATCGCTGCGCAAGGCCTCGATCGTCCCGCGATCATCGGCCATTCGATGGGAGGCACCATCGGCCTGATGCTGGCGAGCCGGCATCCGAACGCGCTGTCAAGGCTGATGGTCGTCGACATGCTCCCCTTCCTCGGCGCGATGTTCGGGCCTCCCGGTACGACAACGGCAAGCGTCAAGCCGACGGCCGACGCCTTCATTGCGAAGTTGCGCACCGCCGATCCGGTGGCTCGCCAGGCACGCTCGGCTGCGACCATCGACAGCATGGTCGATAACGTCGCGATGCGGCCCGGTGCGCTGGATGATTCGCTCAAAAGCGACCCGGACGTCGTTGCGCGCGCCTTCCACGAACTGATCGTCACGGACCTAAGGCCGGAGCTGGCCAAGATCGCCGTGCCGACTACGGTGTTGTACGTCATGGCGAAGACTCCGGGCGTGACCGAAGCCGCGATCGACAGCGCATATACGGCGGCGTACGCGCCCTTGAAAGCCGCGACGCTCAAGCGCATTCCTTCAAGTGCACACTTCATCATGTGGGATCAGTCCGAACAGTTCCAGTCCGAAGTCAGGCAGTTCCTCGGCAAATAGCGTCGAGGGTGCGCCGGACAGGCCTGGAATCGCTTTTACAAACTACGGACGCAGGTGCGGGAACTCCACCCGCACGCGCAATCCGCCTAGTTTTTCCGACTGGTCCAGCACCAGCCTTGCGCCGTGCCGGTCGGCGATCGCCTTGACGATGGCCATGCCGATGCCGCTGCCGCCTGCTTCGCTGCCGGCGATGCGGTAGAAGCGGTCGAATACCCTCTCGCGCTCGTCCGCCGGAATTCCGGGACCGCTGTCTTCGACGATCAGGGTCGCGCCATTATCGCCGGCGCGCACTTCAACGTCGACCTTACCTTCCGCCGGCGTGTACTTGATCGCGTTGTCGACCAGGTTGCGCATCAGGATTGCGAGCGCGTCGGGCTGGCCCTGGATGCTGACGTCATCTGCGCGTTCCAGCCCGAGATCGATGCCCTTCATTTGCGCGGAACCAGCCAGGTCGCCCAGCGTTCGCCGCGCGAGGTCCGCGAGCGCGATGTTCTCCACCTTGGCCCCGCTCGCTGCGCTGGCTTCCTGCCGTGCCAGCACCAGCAACTGCTCCACAAGGCGGGTCGCGCGTTCGATACCGGCCGTCAGGCGTCCCACTGCGACGCTGCGTGCTTCGGGCGACTCGGCTCTTTCAATGCTTTGTGCCTGAAGCTTCAGCGCGGCCAGCGGCGTGCGCAGTTCATGGGCCGCGTCGGCGACAAAATGCTGCTGCGCGTCGAACGCGGTCTTCACGCGCCCGAACAGCAGGTTCAGTTCCTGCACCAGCGGCAGCACTTCATCGGGCAGCTCCGCCTCGGAGACGGGCGACAAATCGTCGGCCTGGCGTGCCGCCACCTGCTTGCGCACGCGCGCGACCGGCGCCAGCGAGCCGCTGACGACCAACCAGACCACCAGCATCAGGATCGGCATCATCACCGCGATCGGCCCTACCGTACGCAGCGCGAGGTTGCCCGCGATCTTGCGCCGCACCGCCATGTCCTGCGCCACTTGCACCGTCTGGTTGTGGGTCTGCACGGAGAAAATGCGGTAGGTGGTGCCGTTGGCCTTGACGTTGGAAAACCCAAGCACCGCCCGCTGCGGCAGGCGCGCGCGCGAGAAGGTGCGGAATACCTGCACGCCGTCCGGGGTCCAGACCTGCACCATCAGGTCATTGTTTTCGGCGGCGGCTTCGGCGGATTCGCGCGCTTCCATGCTCGACAGGGGCGCGCCGGAGCGCAGCGACAGCGCCATTTGCTGCATGTGGTAGTCGAAGATCTCGTCGGCGTCGCTCAGCGAGGTGCGGTACGCGATCGTCGCCTGCGCCAGCGTGGCAATCGAAATGGCGGCCAGCAGGAACCACAGCAGGCGGCCGCGCAGCGAGTGGGATACCTTCATTGTTTCGGGACCATGTAGCCGACCCCGCGCACGTTCTGGATCAGTTCACTGCCGAGCTTCTTGCGCAGGCCGTGGATATAGACTTCGACCGCATTGCTGCTGACTTCATCGCGCCAGCTGTACAGCTTTTCTTCGAGCTGTGGCCGCGACAGCACCACGCCGGGCCGTGCGATCAGCGCTTCCAGCACGGCCCATTCGCGCGCCGACAGGGTGACCATGGCGCCGTCGACCTGCACTTCGCGGGTGGCGGGATTGATGGTGATGTTCTTGTACTCGAAAACCGGTTCGCCGCGGCCGGCGGAGCGGCGCAGCAAGGCGCGGATGCGCGCCAGCAGTTCGTCGAGATCGTAGGGTTTGAGGACGTAGTCGTCGGCGCCCGCATCGAGGCCGGCGATGCGCTGTTCGACCGAGTCGCGCGCGGTGGCGACCAGCACCGGGGTCTGGTCTTTGCGCGTGCGCATCGCGCGCAGCACTTCAATGCCGTCCTTGCGCGGCAGGCCAAGGTCCAGCAGCACCAGGTCGTAGGCCTGCGATTGCAGCAGCGCGGTGTCGGCCATCTCGCCATCCTTGACCCAGTCGACGGCGTAGTGCTCGGCCCTGAGCAGGTCGAGCACTACTTCGCCGATCATCGTATCGTCTTCCACCAGCAGTAGCCGCATCACTTCCCCGTTTCTCGATTAATGCGGTGCCGGCCAAGAAATTAACCGATCCGCACAGGAATGAAGATTTTGTCACTCCCGCGCTGAATCAGCAAGGCTACCGACTTGGTCGACTTGCCCACCACGTCGCGCACCTGGGCGACCGAGCTGACCGGACGGCCATTTACCGACAGCAGTACATCACCCGCCTGCACGCCCGCGTTGAGCGCGGCGCCGCCGGCGTCTTCAATCACCAGGCCGGACGCGATGCCCGACTGGCGCTTTTCGATCGGCTCGAGCGGGCGCAGGGACAGGCCCAGCTTGCTGCCGCCATCGGCGACCTCGACCGCCTCTGGTTCGGCCTCGGCCACCTTGTCGCTGGCGTTGCCGAGCCTGGCCGGGACCTGCACGATCTTGCCGTCGCGCCAGACGTCGAGGACGACGCGGTCGCCTGGCTTGGACGTGCTCATCATCGCAGGCAGGTCGCCCGAGGCGATGATAGTCTGGCCGTTGAGCTTGCGGATCACGTCGCCCGACTTGAGGCCGGCCTTGTCCGCCGCACCGCCGCGCTCGATATTCGACACCAGCGCGCCTTCGGGCGTGGCGAGGTTGAACGAATCGGCAAAGGCCTGGTTTACTTCCTGGATCACAATGCCCAGCTTGGCGTGCTGCACCTTGCCGGTCGTGACGATCTGGTCCTTGATGCGGTAAGCCACATCGATCGGGATCGCGAACGACAGGCCCTGGTAGCCGCCGGTCTGGCTGTATATCTGCGAGTTGATGCCGATGACCTCGCCGCGGGTGTTGAACAGCGGACCGCCCGAGTTACCGGGGTTCACGGCTACGTCGGTCTGGATGAACGGCACGTTGCCCTCATCGATCGAACGGCCCTTGGCGCTCACCACGCCCGCCGTCACGCTGCTTTCCAGGCCGAACGGCGAGCCGATCGCCAGCACCCATTCGCCGACCTTCAGGTCGTTCGATTTACCGATCGGCACGACCGGCAGCTTGCTGGCGTCAATCTTGAGCACCGCCACGTCGGTTTTCGGATCGGAGCCCAGCACCTTGGCGCGGAATTCGCGCCGGTCCTGCAGCTTGACCGTGACTTCGGAAGCGTCGCGCACCACGTGCGCGTTGGTCAGGATGACACCGTCCGGGCTGATAATGAACCCGGAACCGGCGCCAAAAACGGGAACGTCGCGCTGGCCGCGCTGCGCGCGCGGGTCCTGGAAGCGACGGAAGAACTCAAAGAACGGATCGTTTTCACTGCCGCGCGGCAGCCGTGCATCCGGGCCGGCGCTGGTCTTGGTGCTGCCGGTGACCTGGATGTTGACGACCGCCGGTCCCATGCGCGAGACGATCTGCGTGAAGTCCGGCAGGACCACGGCGGCCGCTGCCGGGGCCGGCGCGCCAACGGCGGCCGGCAGCGCAGGCGCTGCGAGGATTGCGGCAGCGCCCGACGCTACCGCATTGTTATGATTGACTGCGACCGCACCAACCGCCCCGCCGATGACGCCTGCGGCGGCAAGGGCCAGGGTGAGTCGCTTCGCGCTGATGGCAGTGGTGGCACCGACGTTTTGCATTTAACGTACTCCTGGATTGAAAGGGTTTTCGATGGCTTCATAGTGCAGCACCAGACTTAATGCTTCCTTAAAGCTGGTCGTAGACAGGGGCGCCCCAACCGCGAGCGCCCCCTTTCCTATCCGGCTCCTGCCGTGCTTACGCGGCCTGGCGCTGCTCCAGCGCCTGCACGTTGTCACCGCTGTTGATGGCGGCGTCCCCGCCACCGATGGTGATCTTGCGCGGCTTGAGCGCTTCAGGCACTTCGCGCACCAGTTCAATGGTCAGCATGCCGTTGTCGAACGATGCCGTGGTGACCTTGACGTGGTTGGCCAGCTGGAAGCGCTGTTCGAAATCGCGTGCCGCGATGCCGCGGTGCAGGTAGGTGTAACCGCTCGCATTTGAAAGTGGTCGTGCTCGCATTCAACGCCGTTTTCGGCGCGAATTAACTGCGAATGACGGGCGCCAGTGCTTACGCTATCTGCAAACGAGCTTGCAATCGACGGCGCCGGCTCGCATTCGATGGCGAGCGGCTCACGCTAACTGCAAATGACGGATCATATCGGCAAGCCATCCAGCTTCAGCCCTCATTGCAAGCGCTGTGCCGACAAGCTGAGCGCGGTGTCGAGCGCGTCCATGAATTCGGCCACGTTGATGGGTTTGGTCAGGTAGCGCAGGAAGCCAGCGTCAAGACCCTTGCGCACGTCACGCGGCAATGCATTAGCCGACAACGCAATTACTGGAATACGCGCGGTCAGTGGATCGTGACGTAGCAAACCCAAAACCTCGGTGCCGCTGATGCCAGGGAGGTTGATGTCCATAATAATCAAATCTGGCTGGTACTTGCGCGCTAGCGCGATTCCCAGATGTCCGTCAATGGCGCTGAGCATTCTCAAATCCGTCCGTCGGGCGATCAGTTGCTCGACCAAGAGTAGATTGGCCGGATTGTCTTCCACATAAAGCACCGTGCGTTGTAGCGAGTCGTAGGACTGTCTCAAGCCCATACCCGGCGGATGGTCGCCGAACAGCAGCTCAGGCGCAGATGAAGCCGCCAGTTCGACCCAAAAAAGCGTGCCGACACCCACCTCGCTTTCTACACCCACGGTACCACCCATGAGTTCCACTAGCTGCTTGGTAACCACGAGTCCAATCCCGGTACCCTCCTCGACGCCGGCTTCCTGCCCGAGTCGATTAAACGGCTGAAATAGCTGCGTCAACTGGTCTGGGGCCAGGCCGTTGCCTGTGTCCCGTACACTTACGCGTACCCGCTCGCTGCCAGACATTTCGCATTCCACCACTACGCTGCCGCCAATGCGGTTATATTTGATCGAGTTCGAAAGCAGGTTGATAATCACTTGTTTCACTCGCGTCAAGTCGGCGTGCACGAAAAATGGAGTATCGAAAGATGGAAACGTGAGTGTGATACCACGATTTTGCGCCTGCGGCGCGATCATTGCCTCGCAGTCGCGTAACACGTCGGTGAGCGCCATGGCCTCACGCGACATGGCAACCCTGCCTGACTCGATCATCGACAGATCCAGAATTTCATTAATTAGCCGCAGCAAATACCAGCCACCTTTGAGAATCTGATCGAGCGAACGTTGTTGTGGCGCACTGGGTGGCGGAATCGCGGATTCCATCAACTGGGCGAAGCCGAGCACCGCGTTGAGCGGCGTTCGCAATTCGTGGCTCATGTTCGATAGGAACTCCGATTTGGCGACGTTGGCTTTTTCAGCCTGCGCGCGGGCGTTCTCAAGCTCGACACTATTTTCGCGCAAGGTTCGGTTCAACAGCTCGAGCTCCAGTTCCGCTTGCTTGCGGACGGTGTTGTCGGTGCCGATCAAGAGATAGCCGATGATGTCTCCGTTCGGCTCCCTCAGTGCCGTCACCGAGACGATTGCCGGGAAGCGACTGCCATCTTTGCGAACATACGTCAGTTCGTAGCTGTCCTCGATGCCGCGCGAGGCCTTAAAGATCAGCGCCTCGAAACCGGGCGCGATCGGCGTGCCCAACTCTAACGTGAGCGCGGCAGCGCGGGCGATCACCTCGACTGGGTCGGAAATGCCGGCTGGGGTAATCTGGTCCACTATGTCCTCGGACTGGTAACCGAGCATCCGCTCGGCGCCGACGTTAAATAATTGGATCATTCCCTTAGCATCGGTGGCGATGCAGGAAAAATAGGGGCTGTTAAAGATGGCGTCCTGCACGGCGCCATGCTTCAGGAGCGCAGGCTGCGCTTCGCGCGCGGCGGCGCGGTGAGAGTCGTTCATTTTTACTGCCCTTTGGTTAACAACAGCCGCCTTTGTTCAGGTCGGTTCTGCGGTGCATTGTTGAGCGATCTACGCTATTGCCTGTGTTGCTCCACATGACATGCGCAATTTTAACAAAAATCAATTCCCAAAAAAAAGTTTTGTGCCGTATGGGTACACCTTATCGGACCACGGGAGCGAGACAATTTTTTTGTCTCAGCCTTGCAAGAGCAGGCACTGCGCGCTGCGGGCTGCGATGTGGTCCGGGCGGAGAAGGCGAGCGGTACCAGCCGCGCCGGCCGTACTGAGCTGGCGACGCTACTCGAATTTCTGCGGCGTGGCGACACGCTGGTCGTGACGAGGATAGATCGCTTGGCGCGCAGCATCAAAGATTTGCAGGACATCGTGTACACGCTAAAGGAGCGCGGCGTCACCCTCAAGGCGACTGAGCAGCCCATCGACACCCGCAGCGCGGCGGGTAAGGCATTCCTGGACATGCTGGGCGTGTTCGCGGAGTTCGAAACCAACCTCCGGCGAGAGCGCCAGCTCGAAGGCATCGCCGCCGCGAAGGCGCGCGGCGCCTACCATGGGCGCAAGCCATCGGTCGATTCCGCCGAGGTCCAGCGCCTGCACGTTGAAGAGAAACTCGGCGCGACGGAGATCGCGCGGCGGCTCGGCGTCGGCCGCGCCTCGGTGTACCGCGCGCTGGCCCGCCATGAGCGGCCAGCGTAAGGCGATTCCCGTCGATTCGCTGCTGCAACTACGGCAGCGGCTGGACCGCCTGCCGTCCAAGAGCCAAGAGCGGGCGGCCCAGATCGCCGCGGCGGCCGGCTTGTACGGCGTCTCCGCGACGACCGTCTATCGGGCGCTGCAAGCGGTTCAGAAGCCACACGCTGCGCACCGCGCCGACTACGGCAAGCCGCGATTGTTGCCGCAAGCGGAGTTGGAACGCTATTGCGAGCTGATCGCGGCGCTCAAACTGCGCACCACCAACAAGGCCGGGCGCCACCTTTCCACCGGGCGGGCCATCGAGCTGATGGAGGACTACGGCGTGGAAACGGCGCAGGGCTTGGTCAAGGCGCCCAAGGGCCTGCTGCGGCGCCCGACCGTCAATCGCCATCTTTCCCTGTTGCGCCTCGATCAGCCTCACCTGTTGCGCGAACCGCCGGCAGTGCGTTTTCAGGCAGAGCACAGCAACGACTGCTGGCAATTCGACATGTCGCCGTCCGACCTCAAGCACATCGACAAGCCCGATTGGATCGATCCTTCGAAGGGCGTGCCAACCTTGATGCTGTTCAGCGTGGTGGATGACCGTAGCGGCGTCGGCTACCAGGAGTACCAGTGCGTGTACGGCGAGGACGCCGAGTCCGCGCTGCGCTTCCTGTACAACGCCATGGCCGCCAAGGCCGACCCCGCGTTTCCGTTCCAGGGCCGCCCGAAGATGATCTATCTGGACAACGGTCCTGTGGCCAAAAGCAGGGTTTTCCAGAACGTCATGCTGGCCCTCGATATCGCGTGGCTCACCCATATCCCGGCCGGCAAGGACGGCACCCGAACAACTGCCAGGTCGAAGGGCAAGGTCGAGCGCCCGTTCAGGACGGTGAAGGAAGCGCATGAAACCCTTTACCACTTCCACAAACCGGAAACGGAGCGCCAGGCCAACGACTGGCTGATGCGCTACCTGCTGCGTTACAACGACCAGAGCCATCGCTCAGAGAAGCATTCCCGGCTGGACGATTGGCTGGCCAATCTGCCGGCCGACGGCGTGCGCGACATGTGCGCGTGGGAGCAGTTCTGCCGGTTCGCGCGCGAACCGGAGCGCCGCAAGGTCGGCGTCGACGCGCGCATCACCATCGGCGGCACCGCCTACCAAGTGGTAGCCGGACATGGCCGGCGAGACCGTCGTCCTGCTGTGGGGCTTGTTCGACGACGAACTATACGTCGAGTTCGACGCCGAGAAATTCGGGCCCTACCGTCCGGTGTCCGGCCCGATCCCTTTGCATCGCTACCGCGCGTTCAAGCGCGGCAAGGCGGACGAGCGCGCCGACCGCATCCGTGCGCTCGCCGACCAGCTCGATCTGCCGATCAGCGCTTTGGCCGGAAGCGACATGCACCTTGCGCCGCCGGCCGCCGCCATGCCACTGCCGCACCAGCCGTTCGACGCCGCTGCGCACGAATACCACTTCGCCGGCCCCATCGCCGCCAAGCTGGCCATCGCCGCCGACCTGGCGCGGCCGCTGGCCAAGCTCGCGCCGGAGGACCGGACCTTCATCGACCAGGTGCTGGCCGAGACACTCAACCGCAACGTCGTACTGGCGCGCGTGCGGGACTATTTCCGAAGCAAACAATCAGGAGGGGACCATGCGGGTTGAGGTTATGCAGTACTACGGGCTGACGCAAGCGCTCAGCCAGACCGGCTACTACGAGACCGAGCACCACCAGCAGCTCATCAAGGACATCAAGGGCGCGGTCATGCAGGGACGTCTGATCGCCGTCTGCGGCGTCGTGGGCAGCGGCAAGACTGTCACGCTGCGCCGCCTGCAGCAGATCCTGAAAAGGAAAACCGCGTGTCCGTCGCCAAATCGATTTCAGTAGAGAAGCACAGCATCAAGCTGGCCACCTTGATTTCGGCGCTCTACTACGACCTGTCGCAGGACAAGCAGGTGCAGATCCCCAAACAGGGCGAGCGGCGCGACCGCGAGCTGGAGCATCCGTTGGTCCCCATCTAATGGCAGGGCTCGCTCATTTCAAGGGCAAAAAAAAATATGATTTTTGCGGCCGCCTGCAGAAAGAAATTTTGCGTTGCGGCTTGCTGCGCACGGAAGGGTTCGGCAGATGCCGCGCGCATCGATGGTGTATGCTTCTTCCATGACTACAGATACCGACATCCAGCTGAGCGGACCGTTCAAGGCCGTGGACAGCACCGGCCGTTCCCATGACATCAAGGGCATTCGCATCTTCGACGAGGGTTACGGGATTATCGACGTGTACGTGGACTTCGCCGCACCGGTCGAGCCTGGCCTGTACAAGGACCAGGTACTGGCCGGCAAAGTCATCGCCCAGCTGCGCACGCTGGGCTACAAGGGCCCGGACTTCGGCCCCAGCGATCCCGGCTTGCAGGACCGCAAGCTGATCGTGCTTGAGGCGCCGGAAGAGTTCAGCGCGTTTGCCAAGAGCAAAGGCTGGAAGAATTTGGCTGAGGAATTCGACGACGAGTAAGACCACTGCTGGCCGCGTTGGGTGGACGGCGTAACATCTACGATTCGCCGTGTATCGACAACCCTGCCAGCCGCGATTCGGATAACGGCTTTACTGTATCCAAAGCGGTGTAATCCTGCCGCACCTCCCACAAATCAAGAGCTTGCTGCATCTGCAACCAGCTTTCGGCGGACGTATTGAGCAACGTTGCGATCCTGACTGCCATCGCGGGCGTCATCGATCGTTTTTCATTGATTAGTTCGGAGACCGTGAGGCGGCTTACGCCCAGCAATTGGGCCCGTTCGGTTTGCGTCATCTTGAGTGCGGGCAGTAATCCACTCCGTTACAATGTCAAGTCACGCAAACAAGCCATGCAAGTACCAGCGCGGCTCGGCGTCTTCCGCCATGCCCGCGATGCGTTCGCGGTACACCCAGTAGTGCGCATTGTCCTGCCCCTCGGCGATGAAATAATCCCTCGCATGCGCCTGGCTCCACCACCCCGCTTCGATGCGTTCGGGCGTCGACGCCATCTTCAACGGCGAGCCATAAAACGGACGGTGGTTGCGCATCAGTAGCGCGATCGGCTTGGCCAGCAGCCACACCGGGCGCGGCAGGCTGAGCACATCGGGCGGCATCTGCGCGTCCAGCGCCGCCTGGCGGATTTTTTTCTGCACCGGCAGCCAGGCATTGGCCAGTTCGGGCCGGTAGTCCGCTTGCGGCGCCGCCTGCAACACGTTATCGGGTCCCAGCCGCGCTACCAGCAGTTCAAGCATGCGCAGCTGGTCTTCCTCGCTGCCGCCCGGCTCCGGAAACAGCGACTCGCTCGGCGGCGCCATCGGCTGCACCTGCAGCGCTTCAAGGCACAGGCCGATCACGTGCGCTTCCAGCACCTGCCTGGCCAGCCTTTCCTTCAGCAGCCGCACCAGGTGTTCATCGCGCCATGTCGGTTCGGCCAATACGATTTCGATGATGGTGGGCGCGCGCGCCACCCGCCCGCGTTCGTGCTCGAGCTGCAAGGTGATGCGTTCGACGGCGAGCTGGCGCGCACACAGCCAGCCTGTCAGCTGCAGCAGCAAACGGTGGGCGCCGAACAGCAGCGCCTCGGCATTCTCGACCCGGTCGAACAATTCAAGATGGGCGCGGAACGTGGTGGGCGCCTCGATCCAGTCGAACAGTTCGGGCGTCATGCCATACGCGGCGTCGAGCAGGTCGAGCAGCGCGCGGCCGCAGCGGCGCTGCAGACCGGGCCGCGGCAAGCGCCGCATGTCGCCCAGGCTGAAACAGCCGATGCCTTCGATCCACGATGCGAACGGACGCGCCGGCGGCAGCAGGCCGCACGGCAGGCGGTCGAGCCGCCGCACCAGCGACGGCATGCCGAGCGCCCTGCCACCCCGGTGGCGCGCCAGCAGCCAGGCGCCGCGCGCCGTGGGCGCGCAACTGAGCACGGCGGTGAAGCCGAGCGCGCGCATGTTGTCGCGTATGCGCCGGCACAGCGCACGGATGCCGCCGAACAGGCGCAGACTGGCGCCGATATCGATCAGCAGCGTCGATTCCTCGGCTTGCGCTACCAGCGGTGTGTACTGCAGCAGCGCCATCGCGACCGCATGCAGGGCGTCGGCTTCGCGCTCGGCGGTGCGCTCGTACAGGCGCGCCTCGGGCATGAGCATGAGCACGCCGCCGCGCCGCATGCCCGGCTGCACCCCGGCCGCCCGCGCCAGTGGCGAGACGGCCAGCACGCGCTCCTGCTCCAGGACGACGCTGCCGGCGTCGTCACTGGACCAGTTCGGGCAGAAGACTTCGAGCGGTAGCTGGGGCAGGTACAGGCCGATCCAGAGGCGCATGGCGTTGCAGTAAAGAAGGTGTGAGTGGGAGGAACAGCGGCGCGTCACGCTGCGGCCCCCGGCGTTTGACGAAACCGATTTCCATGCCGCCCGCCGCCGGACGCAAGCTGAGGCGCAGCGGCGCGGGCGAGGCATCCTGGCCGGCAGCCAGCGGCCGCAGCATGAAGAACAGGGTTTCGCCGCATTGCGCGGCAAGGTTCAGGCGGCGCAGCGCCTCGCCGCGCGCATGGCTGTGCCAGAACAAGAGCGCACCGCAACTACCGCTGCGCAATACCTGTTCGGCAGCCCACAGCGCGTCGGCGCTGCGGCTGGTGCGCACCCACAGCAGTTGCGATGGTTTGATGCCCAGGGCAGCCAGCGCCAGCGCCTGGGGCGGGTGCGGCGGCTGCAGCAAGACGATGCGGCGCCGGGCCACCGTTTGCAGGGATGGGCGCAACAGGCGCATCTCACCGATGCCTGCTTGCTGGAGCAACAATTCGTTGAGCGTGCCTGTGGGCCAGCCCCCGCCCGGCAGCTGTGCCGACAGGGTCGGATGCCCCGTGTCGACGCAGCGGGCGCTGGAATGCGCCAGTTGCGAAGCCAGCCACAAGGAAGGATGCAAACTTTCCGGGGCGGCAATGGAGTGTAGAGAAGTCATGGTCAAACCGCCTGAATACTGGATGGATATACAGTACTATTCGAAGGCCGGTTTGGCAATACCTATCTTTTTGCGGCGCGCCCTTGACTTTGGATTCAGGCGCTGCCGGCCCGGCTGTGACGTGAAAAGAAGTCGAGCAGGAGCTTGCTGGAGACTGGCCCGGGGCCGGAGTTGAAGGCCAGGCTGGCGTCGCCGCCGCTCCAGGCATGCTTGAGTTCAGAAATTTGCACGACCCGTAGCAGGAGTTTGCGTTGCAGGCGCACGTCGCGCAAGCGGTAGGCAAGCGTGCGGCTGGTGCGCTCGCGGGTGGTGATATCGACCGGTGTTCCGATTGGCACGCGATTGAGCAGCAGCGCCTGTTGCTCCAGGTGGACTTGGTTAATTGGACGAACAATCCGGTCGGACTCGCCGTGGAACAGGATGGTAGGCATCGCGGGAAAACCCGGCTGCCGGTCAAGCACTTCCTGTATCGCCGCCGCGGCGCGGCGGGCGTCGCCCTGCAGCATCACCTTCATGGCAGCGACGGCGCCGCCTGCGGCCCCGAACAGCGGCGACGAATGCACGCCCAGCGCAGCAATCAGGCCGGGATGGTTAAGCGCGACAATATGCGCCATCGCCCCGCCGGCGGACAAGCCGCATATATAAATGCGGGAACGGTCGATGGGATGGGAAGCGGCGACCGTATTGACGATCCCGACAATGAGGCCAACGTCGCCGCCGCCTTCCTGGGTTGCCCGGTCATACCATTTCCAGCAAGCCTGGGGATGGCTTACCTTGGACCGCTGGGGGTAGACCACAGCGTAACCCTGCTTTTCAGCGACCAGGTTCATGCGTGTACCCTGGGCAAACTCATTCGCGGTCTGGTCGCAGCCGTGCAGCATGATGACCAGGGGGATGCCCTGCTGCGGAACGGCAGGGGGAAGATACAGCCAGTACAGCATGGTGCGCAATGCGCCACGCGCGCCGACACCCGTGTAATGGTCGCCCAGCCACATGCCGGTCAAACTGACGCCCGCCGGAGCACCGGTAACGGTTTTCGCCCGCGTTTTGCGCGCGGCCGGCGTAGCGGTAAGCTTGGTTTTAACTTTTGGAACAGCCAGCAGCGTCTTTACCGCGCGAGCGGTCGTACGCTGCTGTTTCTTGGCGTTGCGCAGCAAGCTGCGCAGCCACGGCCGTACCGGTTTTACCATCGAAGCCTTGACAGTCCCGGGAGGCGAGCCAGCAGGGTCGCGGCCAGGGAACGGGTAGGAATAGGTTTGCCCAGCGGGCCGGCGTTGTTGCAGCGTGCGGTAAGGAACATCATTTTAATGCCTCCAATTTTTAATTAGAGTAGCAACCGGGAAACACGCGTTCTGTGCGTTATCACTCATAAGGCGGAAACACAACAATAACGCGCGCGCCAATCGCATCCGCGGCGCAAGGCGGACTATCCCGGACATGCCTAGCGCTGCATCGATTCCCACACTTTCTGAAGCCGCTTTGCCGAAACCGGCATCGGCGTACGCAGTTCCTGCGCATACAGCGACACGCGCAGCTCTTCGAGCATCCAGCGGAACTCGACCATTTTCGGATCACTGTTCTTGCCGGCCAGCCGGTCCTTCGCCGCGCGCAGGAAATGGCTGGCGGACTGGTTCCACTCCGCCATCAGGCGTGTATCACGGGTCGGATCGCCACGCAGCTTCTCAAGCCGGACGTTGATTGCCTTCAGATAACGCGGGAAATGCGCCAGCTGCGCATAATCGGTATCGGCAACGAAGCGCTTGTGCACCAGGCCTTGCAACTGCCCCTGGATATCGGCGGCGACTTGCTGCTGCACGTTCTGCAACTTCTTCGGCAGGCCGTGGTACTCGGCCAGCACCTGCCCAACCAGGCGCGCGATCTCGTTTACCAGCAAACCCAGCCGCGACTTGCCCTCTTCCTTGCGTTTGTTGAACGATGCCGCATCGGCCGGCAGCGGATCCTGCAGGCAAGCGATATCGATCGCCTTCTGGACAATCTGGTCGCGCAATTCCTCCTGCGACCCGAGCGCCATGAACTGCATGCCCATCTGCTGCATGCCCGGAATATTCTTTTCCGCAAACTTAAGCTGCTCGCGAAATTGCAGCGCGAACAGGCGGCGCAAGCCGATGCGATGGGTGCGCGCCGCAACGGCAGGATCGTCGAACACTTCCAGGTCGCAATGCGTGCCCTTGTCGACCAGCGCCGGGAAGCCGATCAAGGTCAGCTTGCCCTGCACGATCTCGAGCAACTCCGGCAATTCTCCGAAGCTCCAGCTGGTCATGCCGGTATGCTGGCTGACCGCAGGCGCGGACGGTGCAGCGGCAGGCGCCGCATTGCCATCCTTGACAGGCGCGTTCCCTTTCGCCGCAGCAGGAACGCCCCCCTTTAATCCCGACAGTTGCTGCAGCGAAGCAGCCGAAAGGGGCGCCGCTTGCGCTTTACCTTCGGCCATCTTCTGGAAACTCTCGCGCGCCAGGCGGCCGAACTCGTCCTGCAGCGCGGACAAGTTGCGGCCCATTTCCAGCTGGCGGCCATGCTCGTCGACCACCTTGAAGTTCATGAAGTGGTGCGCCGGCAGGGTCTCCGCCTTGAAGTCGGTGGTCAGCACCGCAATGCCGGTCTGGGCGCGGATGTCGGCGATGATTGCATCGACCAGGTCACCGCGGCCGAACTTTCCGGCATCGTGCACACGCTCGCAGAACTTCGCCGCGTAATCCGGCAGCGGCACGCAATGGCGGCGCAGTTTTTGCGGCAGCGATTTAAGCAGCAGGTGCACCTTCTCCTTCAGCATGCCAGGCACCAGCCATCCGGCGCGCTCGCGCGGCAACTGGTTCAGCGCAAACAGCGGCACCGACAAAGTCACGCCATCGCGCATGCTGCCCGGCTCGAAGTGATAAGCAAGCTGCATCTCGATGCCGGTCACCGACATCGTTTTCGGGAACAGCTCTGTCGTCACGCCGGCCGCTTCATGGCGCATCAGTTCTTCGCGCACCAGGAACAGCAGCTTCGGATTGTCCAGCGTGGCGTCCTTGTGCCACTTCTCGAACCCTGCGCCGTTGACCACATCGAGCGGAATGATCTTCTCGTAGAAGGCCGCGATCAGGTGGTCGTCCACCAGCACGTCGAGGCGGCGCGACTTGTGTTCGAGGTTTTCGATCTCGCGTATCAGCTTCTGGTTATGTGCGAAGAACGGCGCGCGCGTGTCGTAGTCGCCCGCCACCAGGCCATCGCGAATGAAAATCTCGCGCGCCTCGGCCGGATTCTTCTGGCCGTAGTTGATGCGGCGCTGGCTGTACACCGTCAGGCCATACAGCGTTGCCTTCTCCGACGCGGTTACCTGCGCGGAACGCTTCTCCCAGCGCGGCTCGCCCCACGATTTCCTCAGCAGGTGGCTGCCGACGCGCTCCACCCACTCGGGCTGTATCTGCGCCACGCAGCGCGCATACAAGCGCGTGGTCTCGACCAGTTCTGCCGCCATCACCCACTTGCCCGGTTTTTTCAGCAGCGACGATCCTGGCCAGATGTGGAACTTGATCCCGCGCGCGCCGAGGTAAGCGCCGCCCGGTTCGTCCTCGGCCTTGAAGCCGACGTTACCCAGCAAGCCAGTCAGCAGCGCCGTATGAAGGTTCTCGTACGTCGCCGGCGCGTCGTTCAGGCGCCAGCCCTGCTCGCGCACGATCGTCAGCAGCTGCGAATGCACGTCGCGCCACTCGCGCAGGCGAACCTGCGACAGGAAATTGCTGCGGCAGGTTTCCTGCAGCAGGCGGTTCGACTTCTTATGCTCGATCGCCTGCTCGAACCAGCTCCAGATTTTTATGAAGGACAGGAACTCCGATTTCTCGTCGGCGAATTTTTTGTGCGCTTCATCAGCGGCCTGCTGGTATTCCATCGGCCGGTCGCGCGGGTCCTGCACCGACAGTGCGGACGCCACGATCAGCATCTCGGTCAGGCAGGCGTTATCCAACGCGGCAAGGATCATGCGGCCGACGCGCGGATCGAGCGGCAGCTTGGCCAGCTTGTGGCCGAGGGGCGTCAGCTGGTTGGCTTCATCGACAGCGCCGACTTCCTGCAGCAGCTGGTAGCCGTCGGCGATCGCGCGGCCCTGCGGCGGTTCGATGAACGGGAAGGTCTCCACGTCCGTCAGGTGCAGGGCCTTCATGCGCAGGATGACGGCGGCCAGCGACGAACGCAGGATCTCCGGCTCGGTGAATTTCGGCCGCTGCAGGAAATCGTCTTCCTCATACAGGCGGACGCAGACGCCATCGGCCACGCGGCCGCAGCGGCCGGCGCGCTGGTTGGCCGCCGATTGCGCGATCGGCTCGACCTGCAGCTGTTCAACCTTGTTGCGGAAGCTGTAGCGCTTCACGCGCGCCAGGCCGGCGTCCACCACGAAGCGGATGCCGGGCACGGTCAGCGAGGTCTCGGCCACGTTGGTGGCCAATACGATGCGGCGCGCATTGCTGATCTTGAAGACGCGGTCCTGCTCTTCGACCGACAGGCGGGCGAACAGCGGCAGGATCTCGACGTGCGGCGGGTGATGCTTGCGCAGCGCCTCGGCGCAATCGCGGATCTCGCGCTCGCCAGGCAGGAACACCAGCACGTCGCCCGAACCGATGCGGCTCAACTCGTCGACCGCGTCGATGACGCCGTCGAGCAGGTCGCGCTTTTCACGCGCTGCCTGCGCCTTCGGCTGCGGCTTCCCCTCGGGAGCACTGGCAGTCACCGGGTCGCGGTCGATCGGACGGTAGCGCACTTCCACCTTGTACAGGCGGCCCGACACCTCGATCACAGGCGCCGGCTTGCCCGGCTGGCCGAAGTGGCGCGAGAAGCGGTCCGCGTCGATGGTCGCGGACGTGATGATCACCTTCAGGTCGGGACGGCGCGGCAGCAGCTGCTTAAGGTAGCCAAGCAGGAAATCGATGTTCAGGCTGCGCTCGTGCGCCTCATCGATGATGATCGTGTCGTAGGCTTTGAGCAGCGGGTCGGTCTGGGTTTCGGCCAGCAGGATACCGTCGGTCATCAGCTTGACCGACGCGCCCTTCGACAGCGTATCGTTGAAGCGGACCTTGAAGCCCACGTGCTCGCCCAGCGGCGAGCCCAGTTCCTGCGCGATGCGCTTGGCGGTCGACGACGCCGCGATCCTGCGCGGCTGCGTGTGGCCGATCAGGCCTTTCTGGCCGCGGCCAAGTTCAAGGCAGATCTTCGGCAGCTGGGTAGTCTTGCCCGAGCCGGTTTCGCCCGAGACGATGATCACCTGGTTCTCGGTCAGCGCCTTGGCGATGTCGCCGCGGCGGCCCGAGACCGGCAGGTCTTCGGGGAAGGTAATCGGCGGCAGCGGATTGCGCACCACTTCACGCGGCTCGCGCGGCGCCCGCGGGCCCTGCTCCTTCGGCCTGCGCTCACCCGCTTCGCGCGCGGGACGCGGCTGTCCCTGGCGCTGGTCCTGCGCCTTGCGCGGCTGGCCGCCGTCGCGCTGCTGGGGAGCCTTGCGCGCTTGCTGCGCCTGCGTTGCGGGTACTTCGGGCTTGTTACTCTGTTCTGACATCGTTTTTTGCATGAATTTGGCGCGCAAGTCGCGCAGCGAATTATAATGCGGCAAATGGAAACTCCTACCCAATTCGTCCAATGGCTGCGCTCAGTCGCGCCGTACATCCACGCTTTCCGTGGAAAGACCTTCGTGGTCGCATTCCCGGGCGAACTTGTCGCCGCCGGCGCACTGTCGGTCCTGGCGCAGGACCTGTCGCTGCTGGTCGCACTCGGCATCCGCGTCGTCATCGTGTACGGCTCGCGCCCGCAGGTGGCCGAACAGCTCGCGCTGCGTAACGTCGAAGGCCGCTTCCACAACGGCCTCCGCATCACCGACACCGCCGCACTCGAATGCGCGAAGGAGGCCGCGGGCGAACTGCGGCTCGATATCGAAGCCGCGTTCAGCCAGGGTTTGCCGAACACGCCGATGGCCCATGCCTCGATCCGCATCATCTCAGGTAACTTCGTCACCGCGCGTCCGCTTGGCGTTATCGACGGCGTCGACCTCGAGCTGACCGGCATCACCCGCAAGGTCGACGCCGAACGAATCCACGCGATCCTCGGCACCGACAGCCTGGTGCTGCTCTCGCCGCTCGGGTTCTCGCCGACCGGCGAAGCGTTCAACCTGACGATGGAAGACGTCGCCGTATCGGCCGCCATCGCGCTGCACGCCGACAAAATCATCTTCATCACCGAAACGGCGATGATGCTTGACGAAGGCGGCGCCGAGATCCGCGAACTGTCCTCGCACCAGGCCGAAGCCGTTCTGGAAGCGGCCTTCCTTGCGACCGACTCGTCGTTCTACCTGCAGCACGCGATCAAGGCATGCAACAGCGGCGTCTCGCGCGCCCACATCGTGCCGTTCGAGATGGACGGCTCGGCGCTGCTCGAACTGTTTACCCACGACGGCGTAGGCACCATGATCAGCTACGAGAACCTCGAAAGCCTGCGAAAGGCCACAATTGAGGACGTCGGCGGAATTATCAAGCTGATCGAACCGCTGGAAGCCGACGGCACCCTGGTCAAGCGCGGCCGCGAGCTGATCGAACGCGAAATCGACCAGTTCTCGGTGATCGAGCACGACGGCGTGATTTTCGGCTGCGCGGCGCTGTATCCGTTCCCGGAAGAGAAAATGGCCGAGATGGCATGCCTGACCGTCAATCCCGAGGTGCAGACCCAGGGCGACGGCGAGCGCATCCTGCGCCACATGGAGAACCGCGCGCGCGCCGCCGGACTCAAACAACTGTTCGTCCTGACCACCCGCACTTCGCACTGGTTCCAGAAGCGCGGCTTCAAGCCCGCGACCATCGATGCGCTGCCAAAAGACCGCCAGCGCATGTACAACTGGCAGCGCAAGTCGCAGGTGCTGGTCAAATCTTTATAATTGTAGTTTCACACATCGCATCAGGAGCAGAAATGGCCCGCACCGTCCATTGCATCAAACTCAACAAAGAAGCCGAAGGGCTGGATTTCCCGCCGTATCCTGGCGAGCTGGGCAAGAAGATTTACGAATCGGTATCGAAGGAAGCCTGGGCCGCATGGCTGAAGCACCAGACCATGCTGGTCAATGAGAACCGCCTGAACCTGGCTGACCTGCGTGCGCGCAAGTACCTGGCGGCGCAGATGGAAAAGCATTTCTTCGGCGAAGGCGCCGATGCGGCTGTGGGTTACGTGCCGCCAGCGGATTAAAATCCGTCGAGAACCGTAGGGCGGATAAGCGAAAGCGCATCCGCCCTGCGTTTTACCGTCTACATCGCCTTGCACTGGCGTAGTTCACACCGCGCCATGAAGGTCCTGCCCTCCTGGCACATCATGCGATAAACCTCGACCGGCCCTTCCGGCGTCATCAGCCCGGCGCCCTGTCCGCCCGTACATCCCTTCAGCTTCGCCATCTTCTCCACCGTCGCCGACGACCGGCCCGGCACGAACGGCACGCGCTCGATCGGCGCGCCATTCGCATCGACCAGCCCCGGCTGGCGCGCAGCCTTAACCGCCACAGGCGCGACGGCGACCGGTTCGGCTTGGAACATCGAACAGCCGCTGGCAAGCAGCGCGCAGAAGGTCAGCACATACAGCTTCATGGATTCCCCTTGGGCGGTCAGAACGTCAGCTTCCGTACGCCTTCGCTGGTGCCGAGCAGGCAAACGTCCGCGCCGCGCTGGGCGAACAGGCCCACTGCCACCACGCCGACGATCTGGTTGATGTGCGTTTCCAGCGCCGCCGGATCGGTGATCTGCAGGCCGGCCACGTCGATCAGTTCACCGCCGTTGTCGGTGATGAACGCTTCATCGGCGCCCGGCTTGGTGCGCAGGCGCGGCTGGCCGCCCAGTTCCGCCAGTTTGCGCATGACAGCGGCGCGCGCCATCGGCAGCACTTCCACCGGCAGCGCGAACTTGCCAAGCACGTCGACCAGCTTGGAGCCGTCGGCGATGCAGACGAACTGCTGCGACACCGAAGCGACGATTTTCTCGCGCGTCAGCGCGGCGCCGCCGCCCTTGATCATCGCGCCGGCCGCGTTGATTTCATCGGCGCCGTCAATGTAGACGGCGATCGAGGTGACCTCATTCAGGTCGAATACCTCGATGCCGTGGCCGCGCAGGCGCGCCGCGGTCGCTTCGGACGAGGCTACCGTGCCCTTGATGCGGTGCTTGATTTTGGCCAGTTCGTCGATGAAGAAATTGGCGGTCGAGCCAGTGCCGACGCCGATGATTTCGCCGTCAACGACGTAGTCGATGGCGGAACGCGCCACGGCTTGTTTGAGTTCGTCTTGAGTCATGATGTGAGTAAAAATGAGGAATATGCCATTTTACCGGATCGCACTGCGCCGGTGCCGGGCAATTTTGCCGACAGGTCCGGGATGACAACTAAGACACACACGCTAATCGCCCCGGCCTTACCCGCCATGAATAGACGTTCACGTCTGCAAAGGATATTGTTCGACTACTAAACAATCAGTGAACCTGACATGTCGAACAACGTAGCCGCAATTCCATTCCAAATATTCTATGAACCGGGCAAGGCATTCGCCGCGCTGCGCGACAAGTCGCACACCTGGCTTCCGCTGCTGGCGCTGATGATCAGCAGTGCCGCGATGATGTACTGGTACTTCCAGACGGTGGATTTCCCGTGGATGGTCGACCAGGCCATCGCTGCCAAACCGGACATGACCGGCGACGAGCGCGAAGCGATGCACAAGATGATGTCGCCGACGGTGATGACGTGGTCTGCGCTGGGCGGCATCCTGATCGGCACGCCGATCGCATATGCGCTGTACGCGTTGTATTACCTGCTTGCCGGTAAATTCCTTGGCAGCGATATCAGCTACGGAAAATGGTTTGCGCTGACCGCCTGGACCGCGCTTCCGCGCCTGCTGGTGCTGCCGCTGATGGCGCTGCAAATCATGACGTCGGGCGGGCGCGTGGCCATGGAAGACTTGTCGATGGTGTCGCTGAACTTCCTGTTGCTCCACCTGCCGGTCGGCCACCCATGGGGCGGATTCTTCAACAGCCTCGACCTGCCGCTGCTGTGGTCCGCCGTGCTGACCGTGATCGGGCTTCGCGTATGGACCGGCCGCAGCCTGGCTACCTGCATCACCGTCAGCGTCTTGCCGCTGCTTGTGATCTTCGGCCTGTGGGCCGCCAAGATCGTCATGTTCGGATAACGCCTGAAGAAAAATGAAACGAAAAATCATTGCGGCGGCCGTCGTACTGGCATTCATCGGTGTGCCGGTTGCGGTCAAGCTGTCGAAGAATAAGACGGTAAAGGAAGCGGAACTGGCCAAGGTCGAACTGCGCCAGATCCAGCCAACCATCCTCGCCTCGGGCAACCTCGTGTTTCGCCAGGAGGTCCAGCTGTCGAGCGAAGTAATCGGGAAAGTCAGCGAGGTGCTGGTCAAGGAAGGCGACAAGATCGAGCGCGGCCAGGTGCTGCTCAGGCTCGATCCGACACCTACCGCGCCGAAGTGGCGCAGCAGGACGCCAGCCGGCGCAGTGCTGCGATTTCGATCGAGCGCGCCCAGCTGAACCTCGCCAACCAGAAGCGCAGCCTTGAGCGCAGCGCCAGCCTGGCAAACGCCAAATTCATCGGCGCCAGCGCTTTCGAAGATGCGCGCCACAAAGCCGACCTGGCCGCAGTCGAGTTGCGCGCCAGCCGCGAAGCGTTCCAGCAGGCCGAGGCGATGCTGTCTCTGTCGAAGGAGCGCCTGGCCAAGACCGAAGTGCGGGCGCCGATCAGCGGCACCGCAACTGCGGTCCAGATCAAGGTCGGCGAGACCGCCGTCGCCAGCGCCACCGGCATCGCCGGCTCCAGCCTGATGACAATTGCCGATGTTTCGGGGATCATGGCCGAAGTGAGCGTCGACGAAGCCGATATCGCCGGCGTGGCGGCAGGCCAGGGTGCGCGTGTGTACCCGTCCGCATACGCCGACAAGCCGGTCAGCGGCAAGGTCGAAAGCGTTTCGCTCACGCCGAAGGTCAGCACCCAGGGCCGCAACTACATCGTCAAGGTGCGCCTCGACGACAGCCCCCTGGCACTGCGCACCGGCATGACCGCGCGCGTCGAAATCGTGCTGGGCGGCGGCACCGCCCGCCCTGCCGTGCCGCTGCAGGCGGTACTGACCGAGCAGCCGGCAGGGACAAAGGAGAAGTCCGCCAGCTACGTGCTGGCCGTGGTGGACGGCGTTGTAAGCAAGCGCACGGTAGAACTGGGACTGGCCGACGACAACAACCAGGAAGTGCTGAAAGGCGTAGTCAAGGGCGATACCGTTGCAATCGGCCCGGCGCGCCTGCTGCGTGAGCTTCGTGACGGCGACGCCGTCGGCGCACTCAAGGCCGACCCGAAGCAAAGCCGCAGCGCACAGGCCCCTGCCGCGAAGGACAGCCTGTGATCCGATTGTCCGGCCTGACGAAAACCTATCGGATGGGCGACCAGGAAGTACGCGCACTGCAGGGCGTGGAGCTGAATATCGGGCGCAACGAATACATCGCTTTCATCGGCGCTTCCGGTTCCGGCAAGTCGACCATGATGAGCATTCTCGGCTGCCTCGACCGCCCCACTTCCGGCACTTACCTGCTCAATGGGCGGGACGTGGCGTCGATGGAGAGCGACGAACTGGCGCTGGTGCGCAATGCCGAAATCGGGTTCATCTTCCAGAGCTTCCACCTGCTGCCGCGTTCCACCGCGCTGGCCAACGTGGCGCAGCCGCTGATCTACCGCGGCGTTGGCCTGAAGGAGCGTGTGCGCATGGCCGAAGAAGCGCTGCGTCATGTCGGGCTGGGCGAGCGCATGCACCACCGTCCCAACGAGCTTTCAGGCGGCCAGCGCCAGCGCGTGGCGATTGCACGCGCACTGGTCGGAAAGCCGTCCATCCTGCTGGCCGATGAACCGACCGGCAACCTCGATTCGGCGACCAGCCGCGATATCCTTGCGCTGATCCGCGAAGTACACGCGGCGGGACAGACCGTGGTGATGGTCACGCACGAACCCGAGATCGCGGCCCAATGCCACCGCGTAGTGCGGCTGCATGACGGCGCCGTCGTCAGCGACATTCTCAATCCGATATCTCCGGCGCAGAGCCGGACAGCTGCCCATGTGACGCTCGACCGCATCAACTAATTCCTGGAAAGGCCAGCATGTACGTATTCATCGAAGCGCTGCGCTCCGCGATCGCTGCCATTCGCGCTCATCGCCTGCGCAGCTTCCTGACTTCGCTCGGCGTCATCATCGGCGTCGCCTCGGTCATCGCCGTGGTGTCGCTGATCCAGGGTATGTCGCAAAGCATCAGCAAGCAGTTCGAGGGCCTGGGCAGCAACGCCATCACCATCAGCGCCAAGAACGATTTCAAGGATGTCCTGCGCGGCAAGATCAACACGCTGCGCTTCGAGGACGTCGAACAGCTGCGCGCCCACGTCGACGGCATTCGCGACCTGTGCCCGGTATTTTCGCCGGGAGGCGGCGACGTCCGTGTCGCCAACAACAAGGCCTTCGCACATGTGATCGCGACCACGCCGAGCTATCAGGACGTGCACCAGCGTTATGTGCAGTCCGGCCGCTTCCTCAGCAGCGCCGACGAGACGAATGCGCGCCGCGTCGCGGTAATAGGTTCGAAACTGGTCGACGAGCTGCACCTCAAAGGCGAACCTCTCGGTCAGTTCATCCAGTATTCAGGAGAGTGGTTCAAGGTTGTCGGCGTCATGGAAACCCGCGGCGAGTTGTTCGGCATGTCGCAGGACGATTACCTGATCATCCCGTACAAGACCGGCCGCAGCATGATCGGAAATAACCAGAAGCCGAACATGAGGATCAACGTCAGCAGCGACAGCGCGACCCCGGCCGATGAGGTAAAGCGCCAGATCACCGCCGCGATGCGCTCGTCGCACAAGCTGAAGGCGGATGACAAGGACGACTTCGAACTGGTCGCATCCGACCAGCTGTCCAAAAGCTTCGGCGAGATCAGCACCATGGTCACGATGGTCATGGGCGGCATCGTCGGCATCGCGCTGCTGGTCGGCGGCATCGGCATCATGAACATCATGCTGGTGTCGGTCACCGAGCGCACGCGCGAGATCGGCATCTGCAAGGCCATAGGCGCGCGCAGCCGTGACATCATGCTGCAGTTCCTGATCGAGGCGGTCATCCTCGCGCTGTTCGGCGGCCTGATTGGCGTCGCGCTCGGCTATGCGATCGGAACAGGCGCCGCGGCGCTGATCCCGAACTTCCCGACCGCCTTCGTGCCATGGTGGGCGATTGCGGTATCGCTGCTGTTCTCGGGCGGCGTCGGCGTTGTCTTCGGCGTTTTCCCCGCCAGCAAAGCGGCTAAACTCGACCCGATCGAGGCGCTGCGCTACGAGTAAATTCGACTGAACGGTACTGATGATGATTGCATTTCACCTGATGGCAGCCTTGATGGCGCTCGCGTTCCCGGCCTGGGACTACTGGGAGGCGAAACGCCTGCGCACGGCGCGGCACCCGCTGGCCCGTACCCAATGCTATATCCGCTGCTGCGCCGTGCTTTGGCTGTCCACGTTTGCGGTGATGGCCATGATGCCGCTCCAGGGCTGGTGGAATGTGCCGCCTGGCCTGCGCCAGCTTGCCGGCGCGGTCTCGTCCGATTTCATGCTGGGCGTTCTACCGGCGCTGCTAGTGGCCCTGATGCTGCCGCTGATACTGGCGGTCTTCAGCCAGGCCATGCGCCAGAAGATTTTCGCCCAGTTGGCGGAGATCGATTACCTGCTCCCGCAGACGCGAACTGAAATCGCGCTGTTCGCAGGGGTCTCTGTAACGGCCGGCATTTGCGAAGAAGTGCTGTACCGCGGCTTCCTGTTCGCCTACCTGCAGTCCGCGCCATGGAATCTCGACCCGGTGACGACGCTGTTGCTGGCATCGGCAATGTTCGGCATCGCCCATTTCGGTCAAGGTCTGAAGGGGATGCTGCTGACCGGTACGATCGGACTGTTCCTGGGCTACCTGTACATCGCCACCGGCAGCCTGCTTGCGCCGATCATCGTGCATATCCTGATCGACCTGCGCGCCACCGCGCTGTGCTACCTGCGCGCCGTCACGCAGCGCCAGGCCGCCTGACGGCCGTTAAAGCCGCAACAGCCGCCGCGGCAGGTTTTTTTTGTCGCGTGGGTTGGCAAGGAATCCGGCGAGGACCGTTTCAAACAGGCGGCCGCTGTCCGCGTACCGCGGCTGGCGCATCGTGCGCGGCGACCGAAGGTGCCTGAGCACGAAATAGTCCGCCAATAAATCGCCCTGCGCTTCCATGTTGTAGTCGGCGAGCGTCTTGCCAGCCGCGAGTTCGTAGCGGTATCCGAGCCCGATCCGGATCGCACCGCGCAGGCGTACCGGATAACCCAGCTGGTGCTGCCACACGTGCACCATCTCGTGCATGAACCAGTGCCTGGCATGATCGTCGCCGCGCGAGAAATCGGTCAGGCAGCAGGAACGGTGGAAGTAGATGCTTCCGTTGGGAGACATCGCGCAGTTGCGCGGCTGGAGGCCGAACGGCAGGTAGCGGCGGCCGAAGATGCGCACAAGCGCGTAGTCGATGGCGTCGCCGAAAATGGCCGAGGCCATGCGGACCTCGCCCTCCGTCATCGGACGGTGAGGTAGCGCCGCCGGGCGCGCTGCCGGCGTGATGAGGATGTGCGGCGGTTCATGTGACATCCGCCCATTCTAGCGCGGCGCGTGATTCGCACGCGCCGCGTTCAATTGCGTTAGCGCAGTGCGGCGGCCGCGCGGGCCAGTTCTGTAATGTGCGCCCAGTTGCCCGCCCTGATCGCATCTTTTGGCGTCAGCCAGGAACCGCCGACGCAGGCCACGTTTTTACATGCGAGGAACTGCGCAGCGGTCTCGATCGAGATGCCGCCGGTCGGGCAAAAAGTCACGTCCGGCAGCGGACCGCCGATCGCGTTGAGCATGCCGACGCCGCCCGCCGGCACCGCCGGGAACAGCTTCAGCTGGCGGAAGCCGGCTTCGCGCGCAGCCATCACTTCGGACGGCGTCATCACGCCCGGCAGCAGCGGCAGGCCGCTCTTGCGCGACGCTTCGATCAGCGCCTGCGTCAGGCCGGGCGACACGCCGAACACGGCGCCCGCATCGCGCGCCGCGGCGAATTCGTCGCCCTGGGTCAGCGTACCGACGCCAACGATCGCGCCCGGCACCTGCGCCATCGCGCGGATCGCGCCGAGGCCATGCTCGGTGCGCAGCGTCACTTCCAGAACGCGGATGCCGCCCGCGACCAGCGCTTGCGCCAGCGGCACGGCGTGCTCAGGATCGTCGATGGCGATTACCGGGATTACGCTCGCCGAGCGCATGATGTCGAGTAGGGTCATGGTCATTTTGGGTTCTTGATCAAAAAGTCTTCATCGGAGCCCGGCACCGTGTTGCCGATATCGGCGCCTTCATGCACGTTGAGGGTACTTGGAATCGGCGATGGCAGCGGGAATGTCGCGGCGCCCTGCTCCGCTTCGCTGATCGTACTGCGGAACATCGCGAACAGTTCGCGGCCCATGCCAACCTGGCAGGAGCCCAAATCCGCGGTGGCGTGCGATCGCGCCGCCCAGACTTCGGCAGGCACCAGCGCCTCAAGGGTGCCGGTACCGGCGTCGAGGCGGATGATGTCGCCGTCGCGCACCAGGCCAAGCGGGCCGCCGGCGAGAATTTCAGGCGACACGTGGATCGCCGCCGGCACCTTGCCCGACGCGCCGGACATGCGGCCGTCGGTGACCAGCGCGACCTTGCGGCCGGCGTCCTGCAGGTTTGCCAGCGCCGGGGTCAGCGCGTGCAGTTCCGGCATGCCGTTCGCGCGCGGTCCCTGGAAGCGCAGCACCGCGACGAAATCACGGTCGAGGCGTCCTGCTTTATAGGCGTGCATGAAGTCTTCCTGCGAATCGAAGGTCAGCGCGGGCGCTTCCACCACGCGATGCTCGATCTTCACGGCCGACACCTTCATCACGGCGCGGCCCAGGTTACCGTCGACCAGCACCATGCCGCCGTCCGGTGAGAACGGTGCGCTGGCTGGACGCAGCACGCTGTCGTCGCCGGTGGTTTTCGGCGCCGGCTTCCAGATCACCTGCTCGCCGTCGAGGAAAGGCTCGGTGCAGTGGGCGCGCAGGCCTTTGCCGAGGATGGTGGTAACGTCGTCGTGCAGCAGGCCGGCGTCGAGCAGTTCGCGGATCACGAAGCCGGTGCCGCCGGCGGCGTGGAAGTGGTTCACGTCGGCGTCGCCGTTCGGGTAGATCCGGGTCAGCATCGGGATGACCGCCGACAGCTCATTGAAGTCGTTCCAGTCGATGACGATACCGGCGGCGCGCGCGATCGCCACCAGGTGCAGCGTGTGATTGGTCGAACCACCGGTAGCCAGCAGGCCGATGATGCCGTTGACCATGCACTTCTCGTCGACCACCTGGCCGACCGGCGTGTAGTTGCCCTGCTCGCTGATCGCGACCGCGCGCTGCGCAGCTGCCGCAGTCAGCGCATCGCGCAGCGGCGTGCCCGGCGTGATGAAGGCGGCGCCCGGCAGGTGCAGGCCCATGATCTCCATCAGCATCTGGTTGCTGTTGGCGGTGCCGTAGAAGGTGCAGGTGCCGGCGCCGTGATACGACGCCGCTTCGTTCTCGAGCAGCTCTTCGCGCGTGGCCTTGCCCTGTGCGTACAGCTGGCGGATGCGCGCCTTTTCCTTGTTCGAGATACCCGTCGTCATCGGGCCGGCCGGCACGAACACCGCCGGCAAGTGGCCGAAGTGCAGCGCGCCGATCAACAGGCCCGGGACGATCTTGTCGCATACGCCGAGGTACAGGACGGAGTCGAACATATTGTGGGACAGCGCCACCGCGGTCGACATCGCGATCGTATCGCGCGAGAACAGCGACAGCTCCATGCCCGGCTGGCCTTGCGTGACGCCGTCGCACATCGCAGGCACGCCGCCGGCGAACTGGGCGACCGCGTCGGCCTTGCGCACGGCGTCCTTGATAATCGCCGGGAAGGACTCGAAGGGCTGGTGCGCGGACAGCATGTCGTTGTAGGAGGAGATGATGGCGACCGAAGGCTTCTTGAATTCCTTCAGCTTCAGCTTGTCGCTGGCGGGGAAAGCAGCGAAGCCGTGCGCCAGGTTGGTGCACGACAGCGCGCCGCGCTGCACGCCCTGCATGCGGGCCGCATCGAGGTGCGCGAGGTAAGCCGTCCGTGAAGATTTGCTGCGCTTGATAATCCGCTGCGTTACCGCGTCAACTACAGGATGCAAGGCCATGGTCATTCCTTTTGAATTAATTTTCTGAAATTTTACTACAAATCGGATCCGGATGCGCATTTCGCGGACCGTCGGGCGGGTAAGCGCTTGCGCGCACCCGCCGGGTTCCGTCTTGGACATGCATTGGCGGGTGCGCGCTGCGCGCTTACCCGCCCTACGCCATCTCCTGCCACATCGGTTTGTAGTGAATTTACGTATACATCATGTATTATTCGATAATCTTACGCGCGATGCGCGACTCGTCTTCAACCTATCTAACGTACGACATCCATGCGCCAGCCAGCCCTTACCCATACCGCCAGCTTCCAGGCTCTTGAAACCCACGCTGTCGAAGCCGAAGACTGGCAATTGCGCGGCCTGTTTTCCGCCGATCCGGAGCGCTTCCCGAAGCTGACCGTCGACGCCGCAGGCCTGTTCTTAGACTATTCAAAAAACCGGCTTGACGGGCGCACGCTTGAACTGCTGGCCGACCTGGCGCGCGAGCGTGGCCTGGAGGCTCGCCGCGACGCTATGTTCGCAGGCGAGAAGATCAACCTGACCGAAGGCCGCGCCGTGCTGCATACCGCGCTGCGCGCGCCGCGCACCGCCGAGCTGACGGTCGACGGCCAGGACGTCATCGCCGACGTCCACGCAGTGCTCGACCGCGTACGCGCGTTCTCCGATACGGTGCGCGCCGGTACGTGGCTGGGCTACACCGGCAAGCCGATCACCGACATCGTCAACATCGGCATCGGCGGCTCCGACCTCGGCCCGAAAATGATCTGCCTCGCGCTGCGCCAGTACACGCACCCGCGCCTGACCATGCACTTCGTCTCCAACGTCGACGGTCACGACATCGACGCCGCGCTCGCCAAAGTGAACCCGGAAACGACGCTGTTCATCATCGCATCCAAAACCTTCACCACCGCAGAAACCATGATGAACGCGCAGACCGCGCGCGCATGGTTTCTGCAGCACGCGCAGGAGTCGGAGCTGTCGCGCCACTTCGTCGCCGTATCGACCAACACCGAAGCGATCAAGACCTTCGGCATCGACCCGGCCAACATGTTCCCGTTCTGGGACTGGGTCGGCGGACGTTATTCGGTATGGTCGGCGATCGGCCTGCCGGTAGCGCTGGCAGTCGGCTTCGGCTACTTCAGCGACCTGCTGGCCGGCGCCCACGCGATGGACCTGCACTTCAAGGAAGCGCCGCTCGACAAGAACATGCCGGTACTGCTTGGCCTGATCGGCTTCTGGAACCGCCAGTTCCTCGGCTGCTCGTCGGTATCGATCGCGCCCTACCACCAGGACCTCAACCGCTTCCCGGCCTACCTGCAGCAGCTGGACATGGAGAGCAACGGCAAGCGCGTGACGCGCGACGGCCAGCCGCTCGACGTGGCCACCTGCCCGGTGATCTGGGGCGACTGCGGCACCAACGGCCAGCATGCGTACTTCCAGCTGCTCCACCAGGGCACCGACGTGACGCCGATCGACTTCATCGCCGCGCTACGCCCTGCGCACGAGTACGAGAACCACCACGCGGCACTGCTGGCGAACTGCTTCGCCCAGTCGGAAGCCTTCATGAAGGGGAAAACGCTGGACGAAGTGCGCGCCGACCTGCGGCAGCAAGGCCTGTCGCTTGCCGAGATCGAGCGCCTGGCGCCGCACAAGACCTTCCCCGGCAACCGTCCGAGCAACACCATCCTGATGGAGTACCTGAACCCATTCACGCTTGGCGCCCTGGTTGCGCTGTACGAGCATAAAACGTTCGTGCAGGGCGTGATCTGGAACGTGAACAGTTTCGACCAGTGGGGCGTCGAACTCGGCAAGGTACTGGCGAAGAACATCGAAACGGAGCTGACCGGCGAAGCCAAACCAGAACGCCACGACAGCTCGACCAATGGCCTCATTGCGATGGCCAAGGCAGCCACCTGACATGACGACCATGGACACTAACGACATCACGGTCGCCTGGGACGCGCCGATGAACGTGGGCGAATGCCCGCTCTGGCATCCGGCCGAATCGTGCCTGTACTGGGTCGACATCGGCGGCTTCACGATCCACCGCCTCCATCCATCGACCGGCACGCACGATGAATGGCGCATGCCGACCGAGCCCTCGGCGCTCGCGCTGAACGCCACCGGCGGCCTGGTGGTGGCGATGCGCGCGGGTTTTTTCACGTTTAATCCGCAGGACGGCAGCATCGCCGAGATTGCGCCGGCGCCGTACGACATGACGACAACGCGCTTCAACGATGGCCGCGTCGATCCGGCGGGCCGATTCTGGGTCGGCACCATCTACGAACCGCGCGACCAGCAGGCCGCGCAGATGTTCTGCCTCGAGAAAGGCAAGGTCGAACTCAAATGGTCGGGCGGCATGACGGTATCGAACGGCCTCGCCTTCTCGCTCGATGCCACTTCGATGTACCACGCGGACACCACCACCCACCGCGTCGACCGCTACCAGTTCGACAGCGCCACCGGCACTGTCGCCCACCCATCGCGCTTCCAGCAGTTCTCGGCCGACAAAACCCGCAACTATGGCGGCCGCCCGGATGGCGCAGCGGTCGACAGCGAGGGCGCGTACTGGGTCGCCATGATCGAAGGCGCGCGCCTGCTGCGCTTTGCGCCGGACGGCGAACTGCTGGATGAACTGAAGCTCCCGGTTCGCTGCCCGACCATGATGGCCTTCGGCGGCGACGACATGCGTACGCTTTTCATCACCAGCCTTGGCCACCGTCCGGCCGAGGAAATCGCGCAGTTCCCACTAACCGGCCGCCTGCTGTCGTTGCGCGTGGACGTCGCAGGCCGCGTAGAGAATGCCTATCAGCCATGACCAAACCAAACCTCCCCCTCCGGACGCTGGCTGCTGCCACCGTCCTCTGCCTCACCGCCCACGCGAACGCAGCGCCTGAAGGCGACAAAGGAATCTGCGCGTTCATCCAGCAGGAAGACGCGCACCTCGCCGCGCAGGTCGAAGGCCGCACTGGAGCGCCGCCGGACCGGTTCATCGGCAAGGGAGGGAAAGGTTCGACCTACCGGTACGATGCGCGCGACGCGAGGATCGACTACCGCGTGACGGCCGACGGCCGGCCCTGGGTTGTCAGTTCCGTCATGGAGCGTCGCCACATCGCCGCACGCGGGTGGACGCACGACAGCGTGGCGCAGCAATTGAACCTGCCGCAGCCATTGCCTGCCAGGCTAGAACTGACCTGCGAACATCGTACTTTGTATGTCGCCAGCGCTGCAGGACGCATCGAGTCGTTGTCGCTGGAGGCAAGGGCTGACTGATTTACCCCGCCGGGCCGGCCGGATCGACTGAACGTCCCTGGGGTCTGTCCCCGGGGACGGACCGAACGTCCATGGGGTCTGTCCCCGGGGACGGACCGAACGTCCTTGGGGTCTGTCCCCGGGGACGGACCGCGTCCTTGGGGTCTGTCCCCGGGGACGGACCGGGTCACGAATGGCCCCGACGTGGGAATGTAGTAGATTTACTTGCAAAGCAAATATTGATGTAGTAAATTTACATAAACACTGCGGCATCCTGCACTTGCATGCGCCAGCGCGGGCTTGAACGCTGCGTCATCTTCCCTCGGCATTTACTTTCTGCGATCAAATACTATGGCTCTTACCGATTTCGACCTCGTTCTCTTTGGCGGCAGCGGCGATCTGGCGATGCGCAAGCTGCTGCCGGCGATGTACGCCCGCGACGTATGCAACGACCTTCCGCCGACCGCGCGCATCATCTGCGTGGGCCGCCACGAGTGGTCGCAGGACGAATTCCTGGCCACGATCGAGAGCACCTCGAAGCCGCACCTGAAGCAGGTCGACGAAGCGGTGTGGGCCAAGTTCACCAAACGTATCGTGTATGTGTCGCTGAATGCGACCGAATCTTCAACCTACGGGCCGCTGGTCGAGGCGCTGCGCAAGGACGATGCGCTGACCCGCGTCTATTACCTCGCCACGCCGCCGCACCTGTTCGCGCGCATCTGCGACAATCTCGCCGCGACCGGCCTGGCCACGCCGAACTCGCGCGTGGTGCTGGAAAAGCCGCTCGGCCGCGACCTCGCCAGCGCCAAGCAGATCAACGCCGACGTGGGCAAGGTGTTCGCCGAAAACCAGATCTACCGGATCGACCACTATCTCGGCAAGGAGACCGTGCAGAACCTGCTGGCCCTGCGCTTCGGGAACATCCTGTTCGAGCCGCTGTGGCGGCGCGAATGGATCTCGGACGTTCAGATCACCATCGCCGAGAAGATCGGCGTCGGCAACCGCATGGGCTACTACGACACCTCGGGCGCGCTGCGCGACATGCTGCAGAATCACTTGCTGCAGCTGCTGTGTATCGTCGCGATGGAGCCGCCGACCTCGATCGCGCCTGACGCCGTGCGTGACGCGAAGCTGCAGGTCCTGCGCTCGCTCAAACGCTTCACGCCGACCACGCTGTCGCAGAATATCGTGCGCGGCCAGTACCGCGCCGGCCACGTCGACGGCACCGCGGTGCCGAGCTACCGCGACGAACCGGATGCGCCGCAGCAGTCGCGCACCGAGACCTTCGTCGCGCTGAAGGCGGAAATCGATACCTGGCGCTGGGCCGGCGTGCCGTTCTACCTGCGCACCGGCAAGCGCATGGCCGACCGCCTCGCCGAAATCGTGGTGCGCTTCAAGCCGATCCCGCATTCGATCTTCAACCAGCCGAACAACAGCTTCCAGCCGAACAGCCTGGTCATCCGCCTGCAGCCTGACGAAGGCCTGCGCATGAACCTGATGGCGAAGACCCCCGGCGACGGCATGCGCCTGAAACAGGCCGAACTCGAACTCGATTTCCGCGAACAGTTCAAGGCGCCGCGCATGGAAGCCTACGAACGCCTGCTGCTCGACGTCCTGCGCGGCCAGCTGACCCTGTTCATGCGCGGCGACGAGCTGGAAGCGGCATGGGAATGGGTCGAACCGATCCTGAACCACTGGGAGCAGGAAGACAGCATGCCGGTGCCGTACACCGCCGGCACCTGGGGCCCTGCCGCGTCGTCGGCGCTGATCGGCCGCGATGGACTCCAGTGGCGCGAAGAAGCGTTACCTGAGGACTAAAAATGGAAACGCAAGGAGCCTGGCCATGCATGGCCAGCCCGTTCCGCAGGCGCGGCGCGTTGCGCCACGAAACCCCTGCTTCACCGTTGCCTGAGGACTAAGCCCAATGCTGCTCGATTCGATCCGCACCCAGCTCGACTCGCTGTCGCGCTCCGAGCGCAAGGTTGCGCTGGCGGTGCTCGACAACCCGGGCGGCACCGTCAGCCAGAACATCACGGCGCTGGCCAAGGCCGCGCAGGTGTCCGAGCCGACGGTCGTGCGCTTTTGCCGCACGCTCGGCTACGACGGCTGGCACGAGTTCAAGCTGAAGCTGGCGCAGGGCCTCGCGCTTGCGCTGCCCGGTGCGAACGAGCAGCCAGCCCAGGACGACCTGGCGGCGGACCTGGTCAACAAGATCTGCAGTCGCTCGATCAACACCCTGCTCGACCTGCGCAACAATCTCAATCCCGAGGCGATCCAGCGCGCGCTCGACATCCTCTCGCGCGCCAACAAGATCGAATTCTACGGCCAGGGCACGTCGGGCATCGTCGCCACCGACGCCCAGCACAAGTTCTTCCGCTCGGGCGTGCCGACCGTGGCCTACGCCGACCCGGCCATCCACAGCATCGCCGCGTCGCTGCTGCACGCGGGCGACGCGGTGGTGGCGATTTCGCAGCGAGGCAACAACTCGGCGCTGGTGCGCTCGGCCAAGCTGGCGCGCCGCGGCGGCGCCGACGTGATCGTGCTGGCCCCATCGGGCACGCCGCTGGCCGACATGGCGACGGTGCTGATCCCGATCGACCTGGTTTTCAATATCGACCCGTACACGCCGATCTCGGCGCGCCTTGCCTACCTGGTCGTCATCGACGTGCTCGCAGTCGGCCTCGCGCTGCAGCGCGGCCCTGAATTCCGCCGCAAGATGCAGAACGCCCAGAAGGCGCTGCAGGAGTTCGACATGCAGTTCGACTCGTTCATCGGCTAAAATCGACGTTTTGACCGTCGACCCGACCCGCCATGTACACCACCCCCGAATCCAGCACCCGCCCCGATTACGCCATGCTCACCCGCCAGGTGACCAGCATCCTCGAAGGCGAACGAGACCTGACCGCGAACGCTTCGCAGTTTTCCGCATTTGTTTACGACACCATCGCCGAATTGAACTGGGCCGGCTTCTACCTGACGGTCCCGTCGAAAAAAGGCGACGTCCAGGACCTGCTGGTCGGGCCGTTCCAGGGCAAAGTGGCTTGTGCGCGCATTCCCTTCGGACGCGGCGTGTGTGGCGCCTCCGCCGTGGAGCGGCGCACGATCGTGGTGGCGGACGTGCATGCGTTCCCCGGACATATCGCGTGCGACTCGGCCTCGAATGCGGAGATCGTGATCCCGCTGGTCAAGGACGGCAAACTGATCGGCGTGTTCGATATCGACAGCCCGGCGCTGAACCGTTTTTCCGACGAAGACCGCGCGGGACTGGAAGCGATGGTGGCGGCCTTCCTCGACGCGACCGACTGCGCTTAAGGCGCGCATATCGAGCGTGGTTGTACAATAGCGGCTGATTTTTCTACACAATTGGCCAGCCATGAATCAACTCGAACAACTTAAACAATTTACCAAGGTTGTCGCCGACACCGGCGACTTCCAGTCGATCAAGCAGTACACCCCGCTCGACGCCACCACCAACCCTTCGCTGATCCTGAAGGCGGTCCAGAAGCCTGAATACCGCCCGCTGCTGGATAAAGCCGTGCAGGACAACCCTGGCCTGTCGATCGACGAAGTGGTCGACCGCCTGCTAATCGCGTTCGGCACCGAAATCCTGAAGTTTGTCCCGGGCCGCGTCTCGACCGAGATCGACGCCGCCCTGTCGTTCGATACCGAAGCGACCGTGGCCAAGGGCCGTGAGCTGATCGCCCTGTACCAGGCGGCCGGCGTGTCGCGCGAGCGCGTGCTGATCAAGATCGCGTCGACCTGGGAAGGCATCCGCGCGTCGGAGATCCTGGAGAAGGAAGGCATCCGCACCAACATGACGCTGCTGTTCTCGCTGTGCCAGGCCATCGCCTGCGCCGAAGCGGGTTCCCAGCTGATTTCGCCTTTCGTCGGCCGCATCTACGACTGGTACAAGAAGTCGACCGGCCAGGAATACACCGGTGCGGACGACCCGGGCGTCCAGTCGGTCAAGCGCATCTACGACTACTACCGCAAGTTCGGCTACAACACCGAAGTGATGGGTGCGAGCTTCCGTAACACGTCGCAGATCCTCGAACTGGCCGGTTGCGACCTGCTGACCATCAGCCCGGACCTGCTGCAAAAGCTGGCCGATACCGAAGGCGCGGTCGAGCGCAAGCTCGACGCCGATGCGGCGCCCGTGGATATGGAAAAGCTGTCGGTCGACGAAAAGACCTTCCGCTTCATGCTGAATGAAGACGCGATGGCGACCGAGAAGCTGGCCGAAGGTATCCGCGCGTTCTGCGTGGACTCGGCCAAGCTGAAACAGATGATCGCCGGGATGCGCTAACCAGCCGCGCCATCAACAACGTCGTTTCCGGCAATGCCGGAAACGACGCAGCAGGTCGAATCGGTGATCAAAAAATAGCGACGCGAAGCGCAGGAGCGTGTAGTCTTGCTACCAATAATTATTGGACCACTCGGAGGCATTCGAGGTGCGTATCGACGATCTGCTCCCCTACCTTCACCAGGTCGAACGACTGCGGCTCGAGCAGCCACGCCCGCAACAGCCCGTCGATCAGCGCGAACAAGCCCAACGCCACTAATGCCGGATCGACGTCGGGTTTTAACAAGCCATGTTCGACGCCGATCTTGATCCTGCCTTCGCACGTCGCCATCCACTGCTCCTTCCACTCCGCGCGCCGCCGGCGCACCGCGTTCATCTCCTCCACCAGTTCCATCTTCAGCGTGGCGATTTCAAAAGCGCGCCGCGCCCTCTGGTCGTCCACCGTCAGCCTGAACACGCACACAATATACTCGTGCAGGTCGGCCAGCGGATCATCCGGGCACTGCTTCTCGAGCAGGTACAGCGCCGACTCCAGCGGCATCTTCGCGCGTTCCATCAGCGCGTTGAACAAGGCGGCCTTGTCCTCGAAATGCCAGTAAATCGCGCCGCGCGTCAGGCCCGCGGTGGTGGCGATGTGCTGCAGCGTGGTGTGCGCCACGCCCTGCGTGACGAACAGTTGCTCGGCGGCGTCAAGGATGCTGTCGCGGGTCGCGAGCGCGTCTTCCTTAGTCTTGCGAACCATGGATACTCCGAATTTTAGGGGGGGGCAAACATTAAACATACATTCGTGATAGTATATTCCAAAATCTCGAAGCCCGGGCAACATTGAACAAATAAATTAAAAGTATCTTTGTTTCAGTATGACCCATTTTAAGGATGCACACGCATGCGCCACACCCAGTCGTTCTCACCACCCATGAAGCGGATCGCTACCTGCACCCTTGCCGCGCTGACGTTGTTGTCAGCTTGTGGCGACAAGGACAAGGCACCTGCCGCCGGCAACCGCCCGCCGCCTGAAGTCGGCGTTATCGTCACCAAATTCCAGCCGGTCGCGCTGCAGACCGAACTGCCAGGCCGCGTCGAGCCGGTGCGCGTCGCCCAGGTGCGCGCGCGGGTCAACGGCGTGGTACTCAAGCGCGAATTCACCGAGGGCAGCGAAGTCAAGGCCGGCCAGGTCCTGTTCCGCATCGACCCTGCCCCGTACGAGGCGGCGCTGAACAGCGCGCGCGCGTCGCTCGGCAAGGCGCAAGCCAACCTGACGCAGGCCAGCACCCAGGCCGACCGTTACAAGCCGCTGGTCGAAGCGAACGCCGTCAGCAAGCAGGAATACGTCAACGTGGTCGCGGCCCAGAAGCAGGCCGAAGCCGACGTCGCCGCAGCGCGCGCGTCGCTGCAGGTCGCCCAGATCAATTCGGGCTACGCCAATGTGGCCGCGCCGATCTCCGGCCGCATCGGCCGCGCCCTGGTCACCGAAGGCGCGCTGGTCTCGGCCACGGAAGCGACCCAGCTCGCCGTGGTCCAGCAGACCAATACCGTCTACGTGAACTTCACCCAGTCCGCCTCCGACCTGCAGCGTCTGCGCAAGGCCGTCGGCGGCAAGGTCCGCGGCAATGGCGCCGTTCCGGTCACCGTGCTGCTGGACGACGGCTCCGAACTGGCGCAACGCGGCAAGCTGCTGTTCTCCGACGTGACGGTCGACCCAACGTCGGGCCAGGTCACGCTGCGCGCGGAAGTGCCGAACCCCGACAACGCCCTGCTCCCTGGCCAGTACGTCCGCGTGCGCCTGTCGCAGGCCGAACTGCCGGCCGGGATCCTGGTTCCGCAACAGGCGGTAACGCGCGGCACCCAGGGCGACACCGTCATCGTGGTCGGCGCCGACGGCAAGCCTGCGCCGCGCCCTGTCAAGATCGGTTCCCAGCAAAGCGGCAACTGGATTGTCCTCGACGGCCTGAAAGAAGGCGAAAAAGTCGTCGTCGACGGCTTCCAGAAAATGATGGTGCCGGGCGCACCGGTCAAGCCGGTGCCGTTCCAGGCACCGCAGCCTGCCGCTCCCGCCGCCAGCCGCTAATAGAAACAGGAATAATTCATGGCTCGTTTTTTTATTGACCGCCCCATTTTTGCGTGGGTGATCGCCTTATTCATCATGGTGATCGGTGCGGTGGCAATTACCCAATTGCCGATCGCCCAATACCCGGCCGTCGCGCCGCCATCGATTGTCGTCAACGCCGCCTACCCTGGCGCGTCCGCACAAACACTGGAGGACAGCGTCATCAGCGTCATCGAACGCGAGATGAACGGCTCCCCTGGCCTGATCTACATGGAGTCCGTCAGCCAGGCCAATGGCACCGGCTCGATCACGCTTACTTTTGAGACCGGCACCGACCCTGCACTGGCGCAGGTGGACGTGCAGAACCGTCTGAGCCGCGCTACCCCGCGCCTGCCGCAGGCGGTGGTGCAGCAGGGCGTGCGCGTCGACCAGGCCCGTTCGAACTTCCTGATGTTTACCATCCTGTCGTCGGACGATCCGAAGTGGGACCCGATCGCGCTGGGCGACTACGCCTCGCGCACCGTGCTGCCTGAAATCCAGCGTATCCCTGGCGTGGGCCAGGCGCAGCTGTTCGGCACCGAAAAGGCGATGCGCATCTGGATCGACCCGGCCAAGCTGGTTGGCTACAACCTGTCGCCGGCAGACGTCAACAGCGCGATCCGCTCGCAGAACGCACAGGTAGCATCGGGCACCATCGGCGACCTGCCGAACATTGGCGGCACCGCGATCACGGCGACCGTGGTCGTATCGGGCCAGCTGAGCAGCATCGAACAGTTCGGCAACATCATCCTGCGCGCGAATCCCGATGGATCGACCGTGCGCCTGAAGGACGTGGCCCGCATTGAAATCGGCGGCCAGAGCTACGCTACCTCGGCGCGCCTGAACGGCAAGCCGTCGACCGGTATCGGCGTCCAGCTGTCCGCCACCGGCAATGCGCTCGAAACCGCGCAGCTGGTACGCCAGCGCATGGACGAACTGGCGCCCTACTTCCCGCCCGGGACCAAGTACGCCATCCCTTACGACAGCTCGGCCTTCATCGACATCTCGATCAAGCAGGTCGTCACCACGCTGATTGAAGCGGTGATCCTGGTGTTCCTGGTGATGTACCTGTTCCTCCAGAACTTCCGCTACACGATCATCCCGACCATCGTTGTTCCGGTGGCGCTGCTCGGCTCCCTCGGCACGCTGCTTGCGCTGGGCTTCTCGATCAACGTGCTGACCATGTTCGGCATGGTGCTGGTGATCGGTATCGTCGTCGACGATGCGATCATCGTGGTCGAAAACGTCGAACGCATCATGAGCGAGGAAGGCCTGCCGCCCCTCGAAGCGACCCGCAAGGCGATGAGCCAGATCTCCGGCGCAATTATCGGCGTGACCGTGGTGCTGATCTCGGTATTCGTGCCGCTGGCGTTCTTCGCCGGTGCGGTCGGCAACATCTACCGCCAGTTCTCGGCGGTGATGGTGTCGTCGATCTTCTTTTCGGCCTTCATGGCGCTGTCCCTGACGCCGGCACTGTGCGCGCACCTGCTCAAGCCTGTCGAAGCGGGCCACCACCACGTCAAGACCGGCTTCTTCGGCTGGTTCAACCGCGGCTTCTCCAAGACCGCCAAGAACTACGAAGGATGGGTCGCCCGCATCCTGCGCCGCACCGGCCGCGCGCTGGTCGTGTTCACCGCGCTGATCGCCGTCGTCGCGCTGTTCTTCATGCGCATGCCGTCGTCGTTCCTGCCGAACGAAGACCAGGGCTCGATCATCGCCAACTTCCAGCTACCGCCTGGCGCGACGCTGGAACGCACCGGCGCCGCCCTGAAGGAAGCGGAGGAATACATTCTCAAGCAGCCGGAAGTGGCCAGCATAGTGGGAGTCCAGGGCTTCAGCTTCTCGGGCCAGGGCCAGAACATGGCGCTCGGATTCATCACGCTGAAACCATGGGATGAGCGCAAAGGCGAAGGCCATGGCGCAGCGGACCTCGCGGGCCGCATCACCGGTCAGCTGTCGAAGGTGCGTGACGCGTTCATCTTCGCCGTCAGCCCGCCCCCGATCCCCGAGCTAGGCCGCGGAACCGGCTTCTCGTTCCGCCTGCAGGACCGTGGCGGTAACGGCCGCGAGGCCCTGCTGGCCGCGCGTAACCAGCTGCTCGGCATGGCCGGGCAGAGCAAAGTGCTGGCCGGCGTGCGTCCGGAAGGCCTGGAAGACGCGCCGCAGGTGGAGCTGCAGATCGACCGCGACAAAGCAAACGCCCTGGGCGTCAGCTTCGATGCGATCAACACCGCCATCTCGACCTCGCTCGGCTCGGCGTACATCAACGACTTTCCGAACGCCGGCCGCCTGCAGCGCGTGGTGGTCCAGGCCGATGCGCCGTCGCGCATGCAGCCGGACGACCTGCTCAAGCTGAACGCGGCCAATAACAAAGGCCAGCAAGTGCCGCTGTCGGCATTCGCCAGCACGAAGTGGGTGACGGGTCCGATGCAGACCGTACGCTACAACGGCTACCCTACCGTCCGTATCTCCGGCGACGCAGCCCCTGGCCACAGTACCGGTGAAGCGCTGGACGAGATGGAGCGCCTCGCCGGCCAGCTGCCGCAAGGCTTCGCCTTCGAATGGACCGGCCAGTCGCGTGAGGAAAAGCTGTCCGGTTCGACCGTCGGCATCCTGCTCGCGTTCGCACTGCTGGCGGTGTTCCTGTCGCTGGCGGCCCTGTACGAAAGCTGGTCGATTCCGTTCGCCGTGCTACTGGTCGTCCCGCTGGGCGTGCTGGGCTCCCTGATCGCCGCATCGCTGCGCGGTCTTGAGAACGACGTCTACTTCAAAGTCGGCCTGATTACGATTATCGGCCTGGGAGCGAAGAACGCGGTGCTGATCATCGAATTCGCAAAGGACCTGCAAGCGAAGGGCAAGCCGCTGGTTGAAGCGGCGCTGGAAGCTGCGCACCTGCGCTTCCGCCCGATCATCATGACGTCGCTCGCCTTCATCCTCGGCGTGCTGCCGCTGGTGATCGCAAGCGGCGCCGGATCGGCCAGCCAGCGCGCCATCGGCACCGGCGTGATGGGCGGGATGATCTTCGCGACGGCACTGGGCGTGTTCTTCGTGCCCGTGTTCTTCGTCGTGGTGCGAAAACTATTCGCAGGCAGCGAGCGCCAGCGCAAGAAATATGCGCATGAAGACGACGCTCCCCCTGCAGCAATCGAGGTAAAACATGATTAAACGATTCACACGAACCGCCACGCCGCTGGCGCTCGCACTGGCGCTGGCAGGCTGCATGTCGCTCGCGCCGAAGTACGAGCGTCCGGCCGCGCCGGTGGCCGCAAGCTTCCCTGAACTGACGCCAGGCGCCGCCACCGGCGCCGCGGCGTCGTCCATCGCATGGCAGCAGTTCTTCGCCGACGCACGCCTGAAACAGCTGATCGAACTGGCGCTGGCCAACAACCGCGACCTGCGCGTCGCCATCCTGAACATCGAGCAGGCGCGCGCCCAGTACCAGATCCGCCGCGCCGACACGCTGCCAAGCGTGAGCGCCGGCGTCAGCGGCAGCCGCGCGGTCGAGAGCGAGGACAGCATCCGCAGCACCTATTCGGCTGGCCTGGTGGTATCGGCCTTCGAGCTAGACCTGTTCGGCCGCGTGCGCAGCCTGTCGGACGCCGCGCTGGCGCAGTTCCTTGCCACCGAGGAAGCGCGCAAGGCCACGCATATCAGCCTGGTGGCCTCGGTCGCCAACGCCTACCTGCAACTGCTGGCCGACGAAGAACTGCTGGCGCTGACGCAAAAGACGCTCGATGCACGCCTCGAATCGCTCAAGCTGGTCCAGCTCAAGTACGACAACGGCGTGGTGTCGAAGCTCGACCTGCAGCAGTCGCTGTCGCTGGTCGACAGCGCCCGCGTCACGCTGGCGCAGCAACAGCGCCTGCGCGCGCAGGACACCAACTTGCTGACGCTGCTGGTTGGCCAGACGCTTCCCGAGACGCTAGCACCGGGCACGACCCTGGCCGAGACGATGCTCAGCGAACTGCCGGGCGGACTGCCGTCCGATCGGTTGGCGGTGCGCCCCGACATCCGCGCGGCGGAGCAGCAGCTGGTCGCCGCCAACGCCAACATCGGCGCCGCGCGCGCCAACTTCTTCCCGCGCATATCGCTGACTGGCAGCGCGGGCAGCGTCAGTTCGGAGCTGAGCGGCTTGTTCAAGAGCGGTTCGTTCGGATGGTCGTTTGCGCCGCAGATGGTGCTGCCGATCTTCGACTATGGCCGTAACAGCGCCACCCTGGGCAGCGCAAAGGCGGGCCGCGAGATTGCGGTAGCCCAGTATGAGAAGTCGATCCAGACGGCATTCCGCGAAGTGGCGGACGGACTGGCGGGACAGGCGACCTTCAGCGAGCAGCTGCGCGCGCAGCGTGCGGTGGCGGCGGCTGAAGCCGAGCGCTTCAACCTGTCGGATTTGCGATACCGCAGCGGCGCGTCCAGCTACCTCGATTTGCTCGACGCGCAGCGCTCGCTGTTCGCGGCGCAGCAGGCCGCGGTGCAGGCGAACCTGCAGCGCTTGCAGAACCAGGTGACCTTGTATCGCGTGCTTGGTGGCGGCTGGACTACTACCCAGTAAACCGTAGGGTGGAAAAGCGAAGGCGCATTCCACCCTACGTATTAGCGGCTACAGGAACATTTGCTGCAGATCGTTCAGGAACCGCATCCCCAATTCGGTTGGTTTGATCAGCTTGTGATCGCGGTAGATCAGCCCCTTCGCTTCCGCCGCATTAAGCTGCTTCTCGATCGCGTTAATCCCCATCCCCGTCCGTTCGCCGAACAAATTCGGTTCAAACCCGCCGGTCAGCCTGAGCGCGTTAAGCATGAACTCGAACCCCATGTCTTCGCGCGCGATCTCGTATTCTTCCTGCACCGGATTGCCGTTGCGCGCCGCTTCCATGAACGACTTCGGCTGCTTGAACCTCGCCTGCCGCAGCACGCGGTGCGGGAACGATATCTTCGAGTGCGCACCTGCGCCGATGCCGAGGTAGTCGCCAAACTCCCAGTAGTTCAGGTTATGCCGCGCCTTGCGGCCCCGCTGCGCATACGCCGACACCTCGTAGTGCTCGTATCCGGCGGCCGGCATCACCTGCGCGATCATGTCCTGCATGTCGGCGCTGGCGTCATCGTCCGGCAGCGCCGGAGGATATTTGGCGAACACCGTATTCGGCTCCATCGTCAGGTGATACAGCGACAGGTGCGGCGGCGCGAACGACAGCGCGGTGTCGAGATCCTGCTTCGCCTCAGCCAGCGTCTGGGTCGGCAACGCGTACATCAGGTCGAGGTTGAAATTATCGAAATTGGCGTGCGCGATCTCGACCGCGCGGCGTGCTTCGCCGTCGTCATGGATGCGGCCCAGCGCCTTCAGGTGCTGGGCGTTGAAGCTCTGGATGCCAATCGACAGCCGGTTGATTCCGCTCTCGCGGTACGACCGGAACTTCTCGGCTTCAAACGTTCCGGGATTGGCTTCCATCGTGATTTCGCAGTCGCCGTCGAGCGGCAGCAGCGAACGCACATCGGACATCAGCCGGTCCAGGCCCCTGGCCGACATCAGGCTCGGCGTACCGCCGCCGATGAAAATCGTGTAGATCTTGCGGCCCCAGATCAGCGGCAGCGATTGTTCGAGGTCGAGCCGGACGGCGGCCAGGTATTCTTCTTCCGGCAGCTCGCCCTTCGCCTCATGCGAGTTGAAATCGCAGTACGGGCATTTGCGCACGCACCATGGATAGTGGATGTACAGCGACAGCGGCGGCAGCGCGGCGAGGTTCAGCGCGCCGGGCTTCAGGTATTGCAGCGCGCTGGCGGCCGGTGAACGCGGCGCCGGCTTCGTATCGCCGCTGACGACTTTAATCGGGATCATTTCAGTTTCTCTACCAGTGCGCGCAAGGCCTGGCCGCGGTGCGACAAGGCGTTCTTCTCGGATGGCGCCAGTTCGGCGGTGCACTTGCCCAGCGATGGAATCCAGAAGTGCGGGTCGTAGCCGAAGCCGCCGTTGCCGCGCGCTTCAGCGACAATTTCGCCGGCCCAGACGCCGTCGGCGATCACGGGCTGGGGGTCGTCAGCGTGGCGGACGTAGACCAGCACGCAGTAATAATAGGCCGACTTGTCGGCATGCTGCGCCAGGTCCGCGATGAGTTTTTCGTTATTGCGTGCATCCGACTTCGGCTCGCCGGCATAGCGCGCCGACCAGACCCCAGGCGCGCCGCCCAGCGCGTTGACGCAAACGCCCGAGTCATCCGCCAGCGCCGGCAAACCGGTGAGACGCGATGCGTGGCGTGCTTTTTCCAGCGCGTTCTCGACGAAAGTCGCGTACGGTTCCTCGGCTTCCGGAACGTTGAATTCGCCCTGCGCGTGCAGGGCGAAGCCGATCGGTCCGAGGATTTCGCTGAATTCTTTGAGTTTGCCCGCGTTATTGGACGCGAGGACGAGGCGCTGGGTCATGGGGATTGGAAAGTGATGAGGCGAAGACCCTCATTTTACTTGAACCCCGGCGCCATCACTCGTCCTCGTCGTCCTCGAGCTTGTCGAAGCATGCCAGCGCGGCCTTGCCCAGGCCATCTACGACGAACGGATCGTCGTGCACGAACTTGCTGGCGTCGACCAGCATGCGCAGCTTGCTCACGCGGTCGCTGAGCGCCAGGGTCTGCGCCAGCGCGGGTGCATCGGGCTGGCCTGCGTCCGCGATTGCCTCGGTGACGGCGGCCGGGAACTCCCACAGTTCGGCGATGCGGGCCGACAGGATGCGGCCCTGTGCGAACAGCCCGGCGATGAATTCATCCGATTGCGGCAGCGCCTCGTCCTTGTACATCTGGTCGATCAGGCGGAACGCGACCACGATACCGACGTTGGCCATCAGGCCCGCGAGATAGGCCTCGAACGCATTCGCGCGCATCGACGGGGCCAGCAGGCTCGCGGCCTGTGCGCATTTCTCCGACTGGCGCCAGATCAGCGGGGCGGTCCGCTTGGCCAACACCCCGCTCTGCATGCTGATAATCGGTCGGAACGCGACCCGCGCGAGCAGCATGCGCATGCCGTTTTGGCCAAGCAGCATGATCGCGCCTTCGATGGTATCGACCGGCGGGCTGGAATGGTAGCGCGGGCGGTAGCAGGGCTTGTTCGCTTCGCGGTAGACCTCGGCGACCAGCACCACGTCCTGCGCCAACTGGCGCGACAGCTCGGCCGCGTTCATGTCGTCGTCGCGCAAGGTGCGCATCAGCTGCGGAATAATCGCCGGCACGCGTGGCACGAGCGCGGCGCCGTCAACCGGCGACTGCGCCAGGCGCGTCAGCTCGTCGAGGATCTGCTTTTCGGTGTCGGCCGTCGCCTGCTGCGACCCGGCCGCAGCCAGCCAGCGGTAGTAAGCCGCATCCACTTCAGCGGCGCTGGCCGGTTCACCCGCGCTCTCCGCGACCGGTGCTGCCGTCACGCCCGGCGCTTCCTTCGCCTCGTCGCCATTGAACAATTTACCGATCCAACCCATGTCTCACCTCTTTCCCTTGGGAAATTTTTTATGTTCGTGATTCTACACTTACGGAGCGTTCTGACATAGCGGTCAGCAAGCTTTGTCGCCAATCCAGCAAGCGTGCGACAAAATCCGACAGATCGGTGTTACATCGACAACACCGACTACTCACTAATCCAACAACAATGCACAATCATACGCCGCTAACGGGTGCCGCCGGACTGGTAGCGCACCTCCCCCACTCGCACGTTGAGGAAGACTTTATCTACCGCGGCATGTGCGACGCCTCTGCCGCCGCGGCGCTCGACGAGCATCATTTCGTGGTCGCCAACGACGAGCGCAACCAGCTCAAGGTCTACAGGCGCGGCACGCCCGATCCGGTCGATGTCGTCGACCTCGCGCCGTTCCTCGGCACCAAACCGCACAAGGAATCCGACCTCGAAGGCGCCGCCGCCATCGGCAACCGGATTTACTGGATTTCCTCGCACGGCCGCAACAGCAAGGGCGAAGAGCGGGAACGGCGTTACCGGTTCTTCGCGACCGATGCGCACAAGCGCAGGCCGTGGGTCACGCCAGTCGCGCAGCCATACACGGGAATGCTCGAAGACCTGATCGCCTCCGAGGAACTGGCGCCGTACCAGCTCTCCGAGGCGGCGATGCGCAGCCCGAAATCAGACGGCGCCTTCAATATTGAAGGACTGTCGGCGACGCCGGAGGGCGACCTCCTGATCGGCATGCGCAACCCTGCGCCGCAAGGCAAGGCGCTGGTGATCCACCTGCGCAATCCGACGGAAGTGATCGAAGGGGCGAAGGCGCGGTTCGGACAAGTGACGGAACTGGACCTGGCCGGGCGCGCCATTCGCAGCATCGAGCTGGTGGGACTGGCATACATGATCGTGGCGGGACCGCCCGGGAAAACGGGCGACTTCGCGCTGTACCGCTGGTCGGGCGACCCGGCGGAGGCGCCGCTGGAGCTGGGCCACGTGGACTTCAGGGAGGCGCGGCCGGAAGCGCTGTTTGCGATTCCGGGGACGCACATGGTGCAGATACTGAGCGACGACGGCGGCGATCACTGCAAGGATATCCCCGAGAAGGAGCAGACCTTCCAGAGCGTCGTGGTCAGGCTGTGACCAGGGTGACGTGATAGTCTCGCATTGTTGACGGCTCTGCCGAAAGGATGCCTTTGTCGACGCTGGTGTTCGTCGCGACGACAAGCGTGTCCGTACCGAGCATTCCCAGTTCCATGACATAGTTGGTCATTCCCGGCCCAATTTTTTCGGCGACGATGTCGATCTGGCCGGACGGCGTCACCCGCTTGATGTTGTAGTTCGCCGAATCGCTATAAGATCACTATCCGATAGCTGTCACGCATTCGCCGTTTTCATTCAGAGCAGCCCGAGCGCCTTCTTCTGCAGCATAACCAGGTCATTGATACCCGCATGCGCCAGGTCGAGCAATCGGTTCATGCCGTCGCGGTCGAATGCCGCGCCTTCAGCCGTGCCCTGGACTTCGATGAAATGGCCTGCATCGGTCATCACCACATTCATATCAGTGTCGCAGCCCGAATCCTCGACGTAATCGAGATCCAGCACCGGCATGCCCTTGTACACGCCGACCGAAATCGCGGCGACGAAATGCTTGACCGGGACCGCGCCGATATCGCCGCGTGCGACCAGTTTCGAGAACGCGTCGTAGGCCGCGACCATTGCGCCGGTGATCGACGCGGTACGCGTGCCGCCATCGGCCTGGATCACATCGCAGTCGATGTTCAAGGTGCGTTCGCCGAACGCTTCCAGGTCGAACGCCGCGCGCAGCGAGCGGCCGATCAGGCGCTGGATCTCCTGCGTGCGGCCGGACTGCTTGCCGCGCGCCGCTTCGCGGTCCATGCGGGTGTGGGTCGAACGCGGCAGCATGCCGTATTCGGCCGTCATCCAGCCCTGCCCTTTACCTTTCAGGAAGCCAGGTACCTTGTCTTCGATGCTGGCCGTGCAGATCACCTTGGTGTCTCCGCATTCGATCAGCACCGAACCCTCGGCGTGCCTGGTGTACTCGCGGGTCAGGATGATGTTGCGCAGTTGGTCGACGGCACGGCCGCTCGGGCGGGTTTCAAATGTCATGGTTAACCTTTACTTTAGTATTTGGGATGATTTTTCTATCGCGCCGCGAATTTCGGCAATCGCTTTTTCAATCTCGTCGTCGCTGAAAGCGTCCACCTCCCGCACCGCTTCCGGTTCAGGTACGGCCAGAATGGTGGTGCTGACTGCGTTCTCGGGCAGCATCATAGTCGAGATCATGGATTCGTCGACGTCAAACCCATCGCCATCGGCGGAGCCTTGCCACATGATCGCCAGTGCCGTGGTGTTGTCGCTCCCTTTGCCGGCGATCTCGGTAGCCATCGCGATCATGTCGGGCACTGCGCTCACCACCGTCTGAGTCGACAGCCGGTGCGTGATTTCCTCGTCCGGCAGCATCGACCACAGGCCGTCGGAACACAGCATCACGACGTCGCCCAACTGCAGGCTGGCCGGGCGCGATACGTCGACCTTCGGCAGCGACGACGCGCCCAGGCAGTTATACAGCTTGTTGCGGTCCGGGTGGGTGGCGCGTTCCGACGGGTCGGCCAGTCCCTTGGCGATCAGGTGCTCGACGTGCGAGTGGTCGCGCGTGCGCCCGAGGACCTGGCCGCGGCGCAGCCAGTACAGGCGCGAATCGCCGCAATGCGCCCAGATCGCGCTGTTATGCTGGATCAGGCAGGCCACCACCGTGGTGCGCGGCGTTTCCGGCAGCTTGTTGGCCGCGCTGTACGCGTGGATCTCCTGGTGCGCGGCCAGCAGCGCTTCTTCCAGAAAGCGCTCGGGCTTCCTGACGTAGGGCGTGGCGTGTTTCTGGAACAGCGTCGACATCGTACGCAGCGTGATCGACGAGGCGACCTCGCCGCTCAGGTGGCCGCCCATGCCGTCGGCCAGCACCAGCAGCAGCGCGTCGCGCGTGAAGCTGTAGCCCATGCGGTCCTGGTTGACCTTGCGCCCGCCGATATGGCTTTCCTGGTACACCGAAAATTGCATGCCCTGCTCCTGTTAGCTCTTGCCGGCGAATTTCTTGCGCCCGAGGCCACCAAGACGTCCCACCAGGCCGCGCAGCGTGTCGATCGGACCGGCGGGTTCCACCACGGGCGCAGGCATTGGCGACCGGAGCTCCTTCTGCACCGCGAACACGCTTTGCGGCCGCGCCAGCGGATCGAGTTCCAGGCACCAGCGCACCAGGTTGACCAGCTGCGGCGAATAGTCGGCCAGCCTGGCGAACTGGTTTTCCATCTTGTCTTCGGAGCGGCGCTGGTCGGCCGGCTGCGGCGGCGCGCCGGCCATGCAGGCGTATATGCTGGCGCCGATGCTGTAAATATCCGACCACGGCCCCAGCGTCGCGGACTTCGAATAGAGGTCGGGCGGCGCAAAGCCAGGGGTGTACATCGGCGTCAGCTTGGGTACATCCTTATTAATCGTCTGGCGCGCGGCGCCGAAATCGAGCAGGATCGGCGTGCCGTCGGTACGCAGGTAGATATTGGCCGGCTTCAGGTCGAGGTGCAGCAGCTTGTTGGCATGGACCTCGCGCAGTCCGCCGCATACACCCGTAAATATCTGGCGGATGGCGGCTTCGCCGAGGCGGTTGTCCCTGGCCTTGAGGCGCGCGATGTGCTCCTGCAGCGACTGGCCGGACTCGTAGCCCATCACCATATATACAGTGTCGTTCGCCCTGAAAAAATTCAGCACGCGCACCACATTCGGATGGGAGATCAGCGCCAGCGCGCGCCCTTCCTCGAAAAAGCACTTCAGGCCGATGCGGAAAACGGGCAGGTTTGGGGTTGAAATGACCGGTACCAGCTCGCCGGGCTGGCGTAATGCGAGGGCGCTGGGGAGGTATTCCTTGATGGCGACTGCGCTGCCATCGGCGTCGTATGCCAGATAAACAATACTGAACCCGCCGGACGCAATTTTCTTTACAATGCGATATCCCGCAATTTCCATCCCTTCCGGCAAGGGTGCGTTATTTTGTGCAGCCATAGAGTTCCTTGCTTAACACGGCGATTGTGTGGATAAATCACTGCTTTGTAAAGAAAAGATAAAAAAACGGGGACTCCATTGAGCATTTCAAGCATGACAGGTTACGCAGTCGCGACGAGTGAGTGCGCAGCAGGCACCCTGACGATCGAAATCAAGAGCGTCAACTCGCGCTTCCTCGATCTTCAATTCCGCATCAACGACGAGCTGCGCGCGCTCGAGCCGGACCTGCGCGCCGCGATCATGGGCGCGATCACGCGCGGCAAGGTCGAAGCGCGCCTGTCGTTCGGCCGCAAGGTCGCGGGCGGCTCGCAAGTGCTCAATGCCTCCCTGCTGGCCGACCTCGCGCGGCTTCAGTCGGAAGTGAGCCAGCACTTTGCCGCGGCGTCGCAGATGACGGTCGCCGAGCTGCTGCGCTGGCCGGGCGTCATCGAAGAAGCCCAGGTTGGCCAGGAATCGCTGCAGGCCGACGTCGCCGTGCTGACCGCGAAGACGGTCGCCGCCTTCGTCGACAGCCGCCGCCGCGAAGGCGCCGCGCTGGAAGCGATGCTGGTGTCGCGCATCGATTCAATGGACGTCATCGTCAAGCGCATCACGCCGCTGATCCCGCAAGTGATCTCGCAGTTCCAGCAAAAAGCGATCGAGCGCATGCAGGATGCGCTGGGCATGGCCGGCCACTGCAACCCGCCGACCCTGACGCGCCAGGAAGTATTCGAGCGCATCCGCCAGGAAGTGACCTTGTACGGCATCCGCATCGACGTGTCCGAAGAATTGTCGCGCCTGTCCGCGCACCTGACGGAGACCCGTCACATCCTGAAAAAAGGCGGCCAGGTCGGCAAGCGCCTCGACTTCATGATGCAGGAGCTGAACCGCGAAGCCAATACATTAGGCGCGAAAGCGTCGGTCAAGGAACTGGCCGATGCGTCGATGGAGCTGAAGCTGCTGATCGAGCAGATGCGCGAGCAAGTCCAGAATCTGGAGTAATCCTAAGTTGATGGCCGCATGATTTGCGGCCATTTTTCTAAGGCCACTGCGGATAGGCTCGACACACTAAGCAAATGCCACCAGAACGCGCTCGGCCAGCGCCTCTGGTTTCACTACGCGTCCATGTTTCACCATTCGAACGAGACCGAATTGCTCCATCGTGTGCAGCGAACGCGAGACATTCGGTGGTTGTTTGCCTAATGCGATCGCGAGTTTGCTGACGGATTCAGGGCGCTCCTCGCGGATGTACTTTAGTAAGGCCATGTTTTCATCTGAAAGCACGCGCATCGCCGCGCTGACCGAGGGGAACCATACATTGGGATCATCTTCGGCGCGCTGCAAGGTGCCCGCGGCGATGGCCAGTGATCGAGCACGCTGTTTGGCAACCGAGGCAATACCAAATTTAAGCTGCTTCAACACAGTATTTCCTTTAATACGCGATCTACTTCGAGATAGAAGTCCTCGACAAGCTTATACGCTGTGTCGAACTCATACAGCACACCCTCATCGGTTGCATGTCGATGCCGGTGATCGAAGGCAAACCTCTTCCCTGAATTTCGCCATCGAGTGCCAAAAGATAATCCAGCCCAGTATCTTGTCCCGATAGGTCTTGATTGGCTGGGGAATTGGCATCCATGTCAAAGCGTATCATCGCATGATATGCGTTGCAAGCACGTCGTCAAGCAGATGTGACACCGGACAAGACAACTCTGCAAAAACCGGGACGACGCACCGACAAAACCCATCAACATTTGACCAGTGGCAAAAAGATCATCGTCGCAATCGGGCGGAAACGGTATACTAGGCATTAACCCCTGGAATACTCAAAGGATCCCCATGCAAGCTTCCTCCGGCTTCTCCGGCAGCCTGTTCGTGGTCGCAGCGCCTTCCGGCGCCGGCAAATCTACCCTGGTCAACGCGCTGCTGGCGCAGGAGCCGGGCATCAAGCTGTCGATCTCGACCACCACCCGCCCGCCCCGCCCGGGCGAAGTGGATGGCCGCGAGTACCATTTCACCACCCCGGAAGACTTCGTCGAACGCACCGCGCGCGACGAGTTCCTCGAATGGGCCGAAGTGCATGGCAATTACTACGGCACCTCGCGCCTGCTGGTCGAGAAGGAAATGAAGACCGGCACCGACATCCTGCTGGAGATCGACTGGCAAGGCGCGCGCCAGGTGCGCAAGCAGTTCCCCGACGCGGCCGGCATCTTCATTTTGCCGCCATCGATTGCCGCTTTGGAGGAGCGCCTGCACAAGCGCGGCACCGACGAACCCCACATCATCACGCGCCGCCTGCTGGCCGCCGGCGGCGAGATCGCTCACGCTCCCGAGTTCGAGTATGTTATTATCAATGAAGAGTTCAACGTCGCCCTGGCAGAGATAAGCGCGATCGTCAAAGCCACCCGCAGCCGATTTGCCCAGCAAGCGGCGCGCAACGCCTCGCTGTTTGCCCAACTCGGCATCCACGCGCAGCAAGCGTGACACGGCAGCACACCCCCCGTACAGACCGAAATCTAGGAGTTATCATGGCCCGCATTACTATCGAAGATTGCTTGAAAAATATCCCTAACCGCTTCCAGCTGACCCTGGCCGCGACCTATCGCGCTCGTCAGTTGTTGCAAGGCCACACTCCAAAAGTCGACGCCAAGGACAAGCCGACCGTCGTCGCACTGCGCGAAATCGCTGCCGGCAAAGTCGGTATCGAAATGCTGAAGAAAGTCCCAATGTAAGTCTCTGGGCGTGCCTGGACATCGTCAACCGCCATCATGTTATCCATTTATCACTATCGCGGCTGATTGAACTTGCGTATGAGCCTGACTACACCGGATTCGACACAAACCAGCACTCCCACTACCCGGGCTCCGCGCCCGGGCTCCAAGCAGCACGAACCTGCAACGCCCGCCCCCGCGCCCGGCGTTGCATCGGTTACCCAGCTGTCGGCCAAACTGGCCGAGTACCTCAACCCCTCCGAACTGAAGAAGGTCAAGGAAGCATATCGTTTTTCAGACGAGATGCATCTCGGCCAGGTCCGCAAGTCGGGCGAACCGTATATCTCCCATCCGATCGCGGTCGCAGAAATCTGCGCCGACTGGAAGCTCGACGTCCAGGCCATCATGGCCGCGCTGCTGCACGACGTGATGGAAGACCAGGACGTCAAGAAGGACGAGCTGATCGAACGCTTCGGCGCGCCGGTCGCGTCCCTCGTCGACGGCCTGTCCAAGCTTGAAAAAATCGAATTCCAGAGCCTGATCGAAGCGCAGGCGGAGAACTTCCGCAAGATGCTGCTGGCGATGGCGTCGGATGTGCGCGTCATCCTGATCAAGCTGGCCGACCGCCTGCACAACATGCGCACGCTCGAGCACATGGCGCCTTCCAAGAAGCGCCGCATCGCCGCCGAGACCATGGAAGTGTATGTGCCGATCGCGCACCGCCTCGGCCTGAACAACATCTACCGCGAGCTGCAGGACCTGGCGTTCTCGCACCTGTATCCGCTGCGCTACCGCACGCTGGCGAAAGCGGTCAAGTCGGCGCGCGGCAACCGCCGCGAAGTGGTCAAGAAAATTCTCGAATCGGTCAAGGCCACCTTGAACGGCGCGGGCATCCAGGCCGAAGTCTACGGCCGCGAAAAGACCCTGTACGGCATCTACAAGAAAATGCGCAACAAGCACCTGTCGTTCTCGCAGGTGCTCGACGTGTACGGATTCCGCGTGGTGGTCGACAATTTCGCCAACTGTTATGTGGCGCTCGGCACCCTGCATGGCCTGTACAAGCCGATGCCGGGCAAGTTCAAGGACTACATCGCGATCCGCAAGCTCAATGGCTACCAGTCGCTGCACACCACCCTGATCGGCCCGTACGGCACCCCGGTCGAATTCCAGATCCGCACCCAGGAAATGCACCGCACCGCCGAATCGGGCGTGGCCGCGCACTGGCTGTACAAGACCGGCGACTCGAACATGTCGGACCTGCAGCAGAAGACGCACGCGTGGCTGCAGTCGCTGCTCGACATCCAGCAGCAGACCGGCGACTCGGCCGAATTCCTCGAGCACGTCAAGGTCGACCTGTTCCCCGATTCCGTCTACGTGTTCACGCCGAAGTCGAAGATCATCGCGCTGCCGCGCGGCGCCACCGCGCTCGATTTCGCCTACACCATCCACACCGGCATCGGCGACCATACGGTCTCGGTCAAGATCAACAACGAAGCGGCGGCGCTGCGCACCGAACTGCGCAACGGCGACATCGTCGAAATCGCCACCGATCCGGATTCGCAGCCCAGCCCGACCTGGCTGGCGTTCGTCCGCACCGGCAAGGCGCGTTCGGCGATCCGCCACCACCTGCGCACGATTAACCTGACCGAGTCGGTCGAACTGGGCCAGGAACTGCTGGCGCAGGCGCTGACGCAGCTGAACATCAATCCCGACCTGCCCGATCCGACCATCGAAAAGCTGCTCAACGAGTCGTCGGCCAAGTCGATGGAAGAACTGTATGCCGACATCGGCATCGGCAAGCGCGTCGCCGCGCTGGTGGCACGCCATATCTTCGGCCTGATCGACGAATTCAGCGGCATGCAGCCGGCCGCCAGCCTTGGCGCGACCGGACTGGAACCGGTGACGATCTACGGCAGCGAAGGCGTGTCGGTCCAGCTGGCCGCATGCTGCCTGCCGATCCCGGGCGACCAGGTCATGGGCCAGCTGCGCCGCGACCAGGGACTGGTGGTGCACACCACCGACTGCATCCCGGCCAAGCGCCTGCGCGCCAAGGAACCGGACCGCTGGATCCCGGTCCAGTGGGGCACGGAACTGAACCGCCGCTTCGATTGCCGCATCCGCCTGTTGATCAACAACGAAAAAGGCATCCTGGCGCGCGTGGCGGCCGAAATCGGCGAGTCCGATGCGAACATTACGTATGTGGGGATGGACGAGGATGACGAACACGTGATGACGCAGCTGGGTAATCCCCCCGCAAAAAGAGCGTGTTTAGAAGTAGAATTTTCTACTTACGAACAGAAAGCTCTACATGAAGACGTCCCGCTTTACCGACAGCCAAATCATCGCCATCCTCAAGCAGGCCGAAGCC
>NZ_JABBGG010000009.1 GCF_012927275.1 Massilia polaris
CGCGAAAGGCTGGTTAGCCTCCTGAATGACGAACGGCCCGATCGCAAATACGACCGGGCCGTCAAAGCGACACCGAAGCGCTACGCCGTTCGCGTCATTAAGAAATCACCTTAACTGAACGGCATTAGGCCGGCGGCCCCTTTTTCATGACGGCGCTTGCCGCGGCTTGCTTAAGCTGCCGGCAGCTTGGCAAACTGCTCGCGCAGCTTGTCGATGGTTGCCGAGAAGTTGACCAGGCGTTCCTTCTCCTGCGCCACCACCGCTTCCGGTGCGCGCGCGACGAAGCTCTCGTTGCCCAGCTTGCCGTTGACCTTGGCGATCTCGCCTTCGATGCGTGCAATCTCCTTCGACAGGCGTTCGCGTTCTGCCTTGACGTCGATTTCCACCTTCAGCATCAGTTTGGTCGTGCCAACGATCGATACCGCCGCGGGCGACTCCGGCAGCGTGTCGACGATGCTCACCTCCGACAGCTTGCCGAGCGACTGGATGTACGGCGCGAAGCCCTGCATGCGCGCCTTGCCGCCGGCATCGGCCGCTTCAACGATCAGCGGCACGCGCAGCGACGGCGCCAGTTGCATTTCGCCGCGCAGGTTGCGGGTGGCGTCGGTCAGCGCTTTCAGCTGCGTCATCCATTCCTCTGCCCGCACGTCGATCAGCGTTTCATCGGCAACCGGGTACGGCTGGGTCATGATCGAGTCGCCGCTGCCCTCAAGGGTCTTGCCGGCCAGCGGAGCGATCGCCTGCCACAGGGCTTCGGTCACGAACGGCACGATCGGGTGCGCCATGCGCAGGATCACTTCCAGCACGCGCAGCAGGGTGTTGCGGGTTGCTTGCTGCTGGCCTTCGGTGCCTTGCTGGACCTGGACCTTGGCGACTTCCAGGTACCAGTCGCAGTATTCGTCCCAGACGAACTTGTAGATGGCCGCGGCGATGTTGTCGAAGCGGTAGTCTTCGAAGCCCTTCGCCACCTCGAGCTCCGCGCGCTGCATCAGCGACAGGATCCACTTGTCGGCCTGCGACAGGTCCGCATCCTTGGCTGTGCAGTCCTTGCCTTCGGTGTTCATCATCACGAAGCGGGTCGCGTTCCACATCTTGTTGCAGAAGTTGCGATAGCCTTCGGCGCGGCCCAGGTCGAAGTTGATGTTGCGGCCCAGCGATGCGTAGCTGGCCATGGTGAAACGCAGCGCGTCGGTGCCGTAGGCAGCGATACCTTCCGGGAATTCCTTGCGGGTCGCCTTGGCGATCTTGTCGGCATCGCGCGGGTTCATCAGGCCGGTGGTGCGCTTGCCGACCAGCGTTTCCACGTCGATGCCGTCGATCAGGTCGATCGGGTCGAGCGTGTTGCCCTTCGACTTGGACATCTTCTGGCCGCTCGAATCGCGCACCAGCCCGTGGACGTAGACGGTCTCGAATGGCACCTGGCCGGTGAAGTGGGTGGTCATCATCACCATCCTGGCGACCCAGAAGAAGATGATGTCGAAGCCGGTCACCAGCACCGACGACGGCAGGAAGGCCTTCATGTCAGGCGTTTCTTCCGGCCAGCCCATGGTCGAGAACGGGATCAGCGCGGACGAAAACCAGGTGTCGAGCACGTCGTCGTCGCGGCGCAGCGGCGCGGTCACGCCGGCGGCAAGCGCCTTGGCTGTCGCTTCTTCCTCGGTCTTGGCGACAAAGATATTGCCGGCGTCGTCGTACCACGCCGGGATGCGGTGGCCCCACCACAGCTGGCGCGAGATGCACCAGTCCTGGATGTTGTTGAGCCACTGGTTGTAGGTGGTGCTCCAGTTTTCCGGCACGAACCTGATCTCGCCGCCGGCGACTTTTTCAAGCGCGACTTCGGCGATCGACTTGCCAGGGAAGTGGGTACCTTCCGGCGCCGGCTTGCTCATGGCGACGAACCACTGGTCGGTCAGCATCGGCTCGATGACGACGCCGGTGCGGTCGCCGCGCGGCACTTGCAGCTTGTGCGGCTTGACTTCCTGCAGCAGGCCTTGCGCGTCGAGGTCGGCCACGATCTGCTTGCGCGCGGCGAAGCGGTCCATGCCGCGGTAGGCTTCCGGCGCGTCGTCGCTGATTTTCGCGTCGAGCGTCAGCACGCAGATCAGCGGCAGCTTGTTGCGCTGGCCGACCGCATAGTCGTTGAAGTCGTGGGCCGGCGTGATCTTCACGCAGCCGGTGCCGAACTCCTTGTCGGCGTATTCGTCGGCGATGATCGGGATTTCGCGCCCGGTCAGCGGCAGCTTGACCATCTTGCCGTGCATGGCCATGTAGCGTTCGTCGGTCGGGTCGACCGCGACGGCGACGTCGCCCAGCAGCGTTTCAGGACGGGTGGTCGCGACCGTGATGTGGCCGCTGCCGTCGGCCAGCGGGTACCTGATGTACCACATCGAGCCGTCTTCTTCTTCCGAGACCACTTCCAGGTCGGACACGGCGGTGCCGAGCACAGGGTCCCAGTTGACCAGCCGTTTGCCGCGGTAGATCAGGCCTTGTTCGTAGAGCCGCACGAAGACGTCGGACACGACTTTCGAGCGCGGTTCGTCCATCGTGAAGTATTCGCGCGCCCAGTCAGGCGAGGTGCCCATGCGGCGCATCTGGCCGGTAATCGTGTTGCCGGACTGTTCCTTCCACTCCCAGACTTTCTTGATGAACTCGTCGCGTCCGAGGTCGTGGCGCGAGATCTTCTGCGCGTCCAGCTGGCGCTCGACGACGATCTGGGTGGCGATGCCGGCGTGGTCGGTGCCCGGGATCCATGCGGTATTGAAGCCGCGCATGCGGTAGTAGCGGGTCAGGCCATCCATGATGGTCTGGTTGAAAGCGTGCCCCATGTGCAGCGTGCCCGTCACGTTCGGCGGCGGCAGCTGGATGCTGAACGACGGCTTGTCGGCATCGAGGGTGGCGGCGAAGTACCCGCGCTTTTCCCACTCGTTGCGCCAGAATTGTTCAATGTCGGCGGGCTCGAAAGACTTGGCTAATTCCATGGTTTGGCTGTGATGTATGCGAAAACAACCATTATAAGGGAGGGATGCGGGCAAATGATGCTGTGCAAAAAAAAGTGCTGCACGGATTTCCGCATGCTGCGATCCGGATTGTGGTGACGCGGAACTTATGCGAATCGCATTCGACACGGAATGTTAGCCACGGCCGCTTGTTTCACGCAATAATGTTGTTTATGAGTAACTAGCGCGATACAGGGAAACATGATTTCGTTCAGTTTTGCACGCTTTACCGACTCAACGTCGACGTTTGCCGATGCCGAATTCATTTTGCAACGGGCCATGGTGCTGGTGGGCCGGATCCTCGACCGGGAACTGGTTTCAGCGGCGAATGCAAACGTGACCCTGGACGTTAAAATCTTGCCCGAATCGACCCTGGGGCCAACGGTTAGCGCCGCCGCGGCGCCCAACTATTCGGGCCAGTTTCAGACTTCGCCCCAGGGTACGGTCCCTGCACCGGACGGCCTGGTCAACGATGTCGCGTTCAAGATTCAGACGGGCAAAAGCGCACTACTGCCGGCTTGGAACGGATTCACCATGACCGGCAACTGGAACAGCGACATTGCCGACGGGATCCTGGTGATTAGCGAGCCGACCATGGCCCGGCTGGTGGAACGCAGCGGCGAGTCGTTTACGGAGACGGACGATGTGATTGCCATTCTGGTTCACGAAGTGCTGCATATGCTGGGCATTTATGGCAGTGAGGATGCGCTGACGAAGCCTGCCGGTTCCGTGTGGGCCTCGCCGTTCGACCAGCTGGTCGAGGTAAGCGGGCAGTCCGCGGCATTTGCAGGGAGAGCCGCCCAGGCGATCTATGGGGACGAGGTTCCGTTGCGTCCGCTCGACAGCTGGACCAACGTTCACCACCTATACGTCATGAACACGCCTGAAGGTGCGGCCGGCGGCGAGCACGAGTATGTCGGTCCGGACAGCGACCTGATGAACGGCATCGTCGTTGAAGGCATGCAAATTTCCGATCTGGATGTCGCCGTGCTGGTGGACCTGGGCTACCGGAACGCGCGCACGCTCACCTCGCTGGACGGGCATACTTTTGTGCCCGGCGCGGGCGCGCAGACGGTTGATGGCACGCCGGCCGCGATCGACAATGCGTTCTTCGACGGCAGGCGTACTGATTTTTCCTTCACCAGGTCCGGTGATGGGGTGATCGTCACGAGTAAAGCGGCTCCGGCAGATGTTGCCCAGCTGCGCGGGATGGAGACGCTGTTGTTTTCGGATGGCAGCCTCGGCACGCAGTTCATCGGCACGGATGGCGGCGACCTGTTGCGCGGCACAGCAGCGAGCCAGACTATGTACGGCGGCCGCGGCAACGACAGCCTGGTCGGCGGCGGCGGCGTCGACATCGCGGTATTTTCAGGGAACGCCGCCGAATATGCCGTGGTCGCGAACGGCGCAGGATTGAGCGTGACAGACATGCTCGGACGGGACGGCCAGGATACGCTGGACGGCGTGCTGCGGCTTTGGTTCGCGGACAAGCACCTTGCCATGGACCTCGACGGGCACGCAGGCGACTTGTATCGGCTCTACCAGGCCGCTTTCGACCGCAAGCCTGACCTGGACGGTCTGGGCTATTGGATCCACGCCCTGGATGACGGAATGAGCCTTGCCGATATCGCCAGCGCGTTTATCGGTGCGCCAGAGTTCCAGGCGATGTATGGCCAGGCCCCGACCAACGCCGCGGCACTGACGAAGTTCTACCAGAACGTCCTGAACCGCGAGCCCGAAAAAGCCGGCTTCGACTATTGGCTTGATGCGATGACGAACCAAGGCGTGAGAATGAGTCAGGTACTGGTGTCGTTTAGCGACAGTGGGGAGAACCAGGCGCAGGTCGTTGGCAGTATTTCGGGCGGAATCGAGTACACGCTGTATTCCTGAGCTAAGCGCCAAAAAAAGGACGCCGAAGCGTCCTTTTTCATGTGTGCGAGACGCTTAGTTGCCGCAACCCAGCGCAGCGATGCGGTCGTGCGCCGCTTTCATCTGAGTCTCCGTCTGGAAGTCATGCCTGCGCGCTACGCCGGCCGTTTTGGAAAGTGCTGGGGCCGCATCGCTGCGACGGCTCGATCGTACTTCCATCAATTAAACGAACTGTTGTGTTTTTTGTAGCGTTCGCTGCCTGCCGCTTGACCGCGTCGGCAGCTAATGCGGAAAAAACCATACTGCCCGGTTCGCCACCAGTTATAATTTCCGCGCTGCCGCAAGGCGGCACACGCTAGGGGTCCTGCAATTCGCATTGTTTCGCGAGGCGCGGGTGAGAAACACCCTCTGAACCTGATCTGGATAATGCCAGCGAAGGGAAGCATGTCGACCATGGCCGGGCATTCGCTGCGCGGCGGGCCGTCGCTCCTTTGCTGGCTCCTGCACGCAAAGGAGCCACATGAATGCACAAGTGAAGTTTGACCCGGCCACCGCCACGCTGGACCAGGCGGCCATCGCGCCGTTTCCCAAATCCACCAAGGTCTATATCGAGGGTAGCCGGCCCGACATCCGCGTGCCGTTGCGCTCGGTCAGCCAGTCGCCCTCCGGCGGTGAAGACAACCCGCCCATCTTTTTGTACGACACCTCCGGCCCGTACAGCGACCCGGCCGCCGCCATCGATATCCGCTGCGGCCTGCCGCCGCTGCGCGCGGGGTGGATCGATGGGCGCGGCGATACCGAGGTGCTCGCCGGGCCAAGTTCCGACTACGGCCGCGCCCGCCTGGCCGACCCGGCGCTGGACCAGATGCGCTTCGCGCTGGCGCGCGCGCCGCGCCGGGCGCTGCCGGGCGCCAACGTCACCCAGATGCACTACGCGCGGCGCGGCATCATCACCGCGGAAATGGAATTCGTTGCGCTGCGCGAAAACCTGCGCCGCAAGGAATACCTGGCCCACCTGGAGCAGGCGGGTCCGCTCGGCCGCCGCACCGCCGGACTGCTTGGCCGCCAGCATCCGGGCCAGTCGTTCGGCGCCGCCATCCCGGCCGAGATTACGCCCGAGTTCGTGCGGTCCGAACTGGCGCGGGGCCGCGCGATCATTCCGGCCAACATCAATCACCCGGAGATCGAGCCGATGATCATCGGCCGCAACTTCCTCGTGAAGATCAACGCCAACATTGGCAATTCCGCGCTGACCTCGTCGATCGGTGAAGAAGTCGAAAAGATGACGTGGGCGATCCGCTGGGGCGCCGACAACGTGATGGACCTGTCCACCGGCAAACACATCCATGAAACGCGCGAATGGATCATCCGCAACAGCCCGGTGCCGATCGGCACGGTGCCGATCTACCAGGCGCTCGGAAAAGTCGGCGGCAAGGCCGAGGAGCTGACCTGGGAGATCTTCCGCGACACCTTGGTCGAACAGGCGGAGCAGGGCGTCGACTACTTCACGATCCACGCCGGCGTGCTGCTGCGCTACGTGCCGATGACTGCCAATCGCCTGACCGGCATCGTCTCGCGCGGCGGCTCGATCATGGCCAAGTGGTGCCTGGCGCACCACAAGGAGTCCTTCCTGTACACGCACTTCGAGGACATCTGCCAGATCATGAAGGCCTACGACGTGTCGTTCAGCCTCGGCGACGGCCTGCGTCCCGGCTCGATCTACGACGCCAACGACGAAGCCCAGCTGGCCGAACTGAAGACGCTGGGCGAGCTGACCCAGGTCGCGTGGAAGCACGACGTGCAGACCATGATCGAAGGGCCCGGCCACGTGCCGATGCAGCTCATTCAAGAGAACATGGAGCTGCAGCTGCAGCTGGAGCAGTGCGGCGAAGCTCCGTTCTACACGCTGGGGCCGCTGACCACCGACATCGCGCCGGGCTACGACCACATCACCTCCGGTATCGGCGCCGCGCAGATCGGCTGGTACGGCACCGCGATGCTGTGCTACGTTACGCCGAAGGAGCACCTCGGCCTGCCCAACAAGGACGACGTCAAGGAAGGCATCATCACCTACAAGATCGCCGCCCACGCGGCCGACCTGGCCAAGGGACACCCCGGCGCGCAGGTGCGCGACAACGCGCTGTCGAAGGCGCGCTTCGAGTTCCGCTGGGAAGACCAGTTCAACCTCGGACTCGATCCCGACAAGGCGCGCGCCTTCCACGACGAGACGCTGCCGAAAGACTCGGCCAAGGTCGCGCATTTCTGCTCGATGTGCGGGCCGCACTTCTGCTCGATGAAGATCACCCAGGAAGTACGCGAGTACGCCAGCCGCGGCATGCAGGAAAAGGCGATCGAGTTCGTCAAGGGCGGCGCGCAGCTTTACCCGAAGGAGGCGCCATGACCGCGATCGACGTCAACGGCGAAGCGCGCGAGGTGGCGCGGCAGTGCACTTTGCTCGAGCTGGTCGGCCAGCTGGAACTGGCCGGCCAGCCGCTGGCGCTGGCGGTCAACCGCGCGGTGGTGCCGCGCCAGCAGTGGAACGAGCGCCAGCTGCGCGATGGCGACAAGGTCGACATCGTGCGCGCGATTGGCGGCGGCTGAAAACTCACAGGACAAACAGACATGAACCCACAAGACAAACTTATCATCGCCGGCGTTGAATACGGCTCGCGCCTGCTGGTCGGCAGCGGCAAGTACCGCGACCTTGCGCAGACGCGCGAGGCCACCGACGCAGCCGGCGCCGACATCGTCACCGTCGCGATCCGCCGCGTGAACATCGGCCAGGACCCGCATGCGCCAAGCCTGCTCGACGTGCTGCCCCCAAGCCAGTACACGATCCTGCCCAACACCGCCGGCTGCTACACCGCCAGGGACGCGGTCTATACCTTGCAAATGGCGCGCGAGCTGCTGGACGGCCGCAAGCTGGTCAAGCTCGAAGTGCTGGGCGACGACAAGAGCCTGTACCCCAACATGCCCGAAACGCTGGCCGCCGCCGAAACCCTGGTGCGCGACGGCTTCGACGTGATGGTCTACTGCAGCGACGACCCGGTGCAGGCGCGCCTGCTGGAAGGAATCGGCTGCGTGGCGGTGATGCCGCTGGCGTCGCTGATCGGCTCGGGCATGGGCATCCTCAACCCGTGGAACCTGTCGCTGATTATCGAGCAGGCGACCGTGCCGGTGCTGGTCGACGCGGGCGTCGGCACAGCATCCGACGCCGCCATCGCGATGGAGCTGGGCTGCGACGGGGTCTTGATGAACAGCGCGATCGCGCTGGCGCAGGACCCGGTGCGCATGGCGCGCGCGATGCGGCTGGCGGTGCTGGCGGGCCGCGACGCCTTCCTGGCCGGCCGCATGCCGCGCCGCTTCAGCGCCTCGCCGTCGTCGCCGGTGGCCGGGCGGCTGCAGTGACGCGGCCGGCCGTCCTGGTGTTCTCCGGCCTCGATCCGTCCGGCGGCGCCGGCGTCGCAGCCGACGTCCAGGCCATCGCGGCGCAGGGCGCGCATGCGCTGCCGGTGGTGACGGCGCTGACGGTGCAGGACCACAACTGGGTCTACGACGTCGAGCCGGTCGACGCCTGCCTGCTCACGCGCCAGGCGCGCGTGCTGGCCGCTGCCTGCCGGATCAAGGCCATCAAGGTCGGCATACCCGGCAACCGCGCCAACGCCGAGGCGATCGCCTCGTTCATCCTCAGGCTGCGCGAAGACCATCCGGCGTTGCCGATGGTGCTCGACCCGGTGCTCGCAAGCGGCAATGGCGATCCGCTGTCGCGCGGCGGCGCGCTGGCGGCCATCGGGCCCTTGCTGGCGCTGGCCACCGTGGTGGTGCCGAACCTGGCGGAGGCGCAGGCGCTGGCGGGCGCGCGGTTTCCGCACCTGCTGGTCACCGGCGGCCACGCCAGCGGGCCCTCAGTGCGCAACCGCTGGCATGGCGAGGGCCAGTGCCGCGACTGGGAATGGCCGCGCCTCGCAGGCGGCTTCCACGGCAGCGGCTGCACCTTGTCGGCCGCGATCGCGGGCCGGCTGGCGCTGGGCGAGCCGGTCGTCCAGGCGCTCGAACGCGCGCAGGCCTACTGCCATGGCGCGCTCGCATCTTCATTCGCGCTCGGCGCCGGACAGCGCATCCCGGACCGCAGCGCGCACCCCGTTTAAAGGAGCACACTATATGCACCAAGGACTGTACCTCGGCACGCCCGACTGGGATGACACCGACCGCCTGGTCGAGACCACCCGCACCGCGCTGCACGCCGGCGCCGCGATGCTGCAATACCGGCACAAAGGCGCCAGCGCGCAGCTGCGGCGCGAGCAGGCGGCGGCGCTGCTGGCGCTGTGCCGCCGCTTCAACCGCCCGTTGATCATCAACGACCATGTCGAACTTTGCCTCACGCTGGACGCCGACGGCGTGCACCTGGGCGGCACCGACGCCTCGGTCGCACAGGCGCGCGGCGTGCTCGGGGCGGGCAAGATCGTCGGCGCGTCGTGCTACGGCGAGCTGGCGCTGGCCCGCGCCGCACAGCGCGACGGCGCCAGCTACGTGGCGTTCGGCGGCTTCTATCCGTCGCGCGTCAAGCAGTACAGCTTCCGCACCGAAGCTTCGATCGTGACGCAGGCGAAGACGGAGATCGCGCTGCCGGTCGTCGTCATCGGCGGCATGACGCCCGAAAACGCCGCGCCGCTGGTGGGGCGGGGCGCCGACATGGTCGCGGCGATCAGCAGCGTTTACACGGCCGCGGTGCCGGGCGCGGTGGTGCACGCGTTCGACGGCTTGTTTGCCGAGCGGGCGAAAAGCTGCGTAAACCATGGAGCCACCGTATAATCATTTTACATTTCGACGATTGAGGACTACCCGAAGATGACCACCGTGCCTGCCGCCAAACGACGCATCCTGATCGTCGACGACGACCCGATCCTGTTGCAGTTTATCGGCGAAATCCTGCGCCATGCCGGTTACGACACGGTGTCGGCATCGTCCGGCGCGCAAGCGATAGCACAGATCGAGGCGCGCGAGCCGGACATGGCCCTGCTCGACATCACCATGCCCGGCATGACGGGACTGGAGCTGGCGCGCCACCTGAACGAGCTGACCACGGTACCGTTCATGTTCCTGTCGGCGGTCGGCGACAGCGATTCGGCCCGCCAGGCGGCCGCCTATGGGGCGGTCGGCTACGTGGTCAAGCCGGTCGACGCCGAGCGCCTGATGGCGGCTTTCGAAGCCGGCCTGGCCCGCGCCGATGAAATCCGCCAGCTGCGCCGCACCGAAATGAACCTCAATGCCGCGCTCGCCGCCGGCCGCGAAACCAGCCTGGCCGTCGGCCTCTTGATGGGCAAGTTCCAGACCGACCGCAACACCGCGTTTGAAGTGCTGCGCGACCACGCGCGTTCAAGCCGCCGCAAGATCAACGAAGTCGCCGACCAGCTGCTGGCCGCTGAAGAAACGTTAAACAGTTTGCATGCCGGATTTGCAACCCGCCTGAAATCGAAATAAGCGATCAAGTCTGTTTATCGCGACAATTGTTAAAAAAAACCGGAAACTGTTGCTGTAGAGCCAGATTCCGGTAGACTTGCGATGTGGTACCAGTGACCCGCGCGAGGCCGTAACCCGCCTTGCGCCTGCAACACCAGCGCCGCCTTTCCCTCGCGGCCGACGCCTTGATCTCGGCCCAGCTCCGCCGATTGTCCTTCCCGAATCGTTGTTCGCTCCAGCCCACGGCAGCGCCGTGGCTTTGCGCCTTACCGATCCGGGTCACCGATGGTCCAGAAAGGAGTCGCATGAAAGCGGCAACCCCCCAATACAGAACAAGCGCGGCCCGGGGCCGCACGTTCGCGGCGCACATGCAGCGGCGCGCGCCCGCGGCCCCGCGTCGCACTGCGCCGCGCGGCGGCGCCGACATCCTGCTGATGGCCGAAGCCAGCGACATCGCCAGTGCAACCGAGCCGGATGCCGAGATCCACAATGAGGGCAGTGAGCCGGCCGTGCCGCGCGTGCTACTGGTCGACAAGGATGCGGAAAGTGCCGAGTCGCTTTCCCTGCTGATGATGCCGGAAGCGCACGTGATCCACGCGGCCACGCTGGCCGAAGCGCAGCACCTGCTTCGGCGCGACATCTTCGCGCTGGTCGTCATCGATCCCGCGCTGCCCGACGGTAATGCGGCGAGCCTGATGCCGCTGATTGTCGCCACGCCGGTGCTGGTCCATGCTCAGCGCGAACCAGCATGGCGCGAACCGATTGCCGCTTTCCTGCCAAAGCCATGGACTTCGCAGCGCTGCCTGTGGAGCACCATTTCGCGCCTGCTGGGCGTGCCGACCGATATGTCTGCCGGAGACTGACATGATGAATGCAACCCACTCCCGGGACGTGTTGAAATCGATCCTGTACGTCGAGGACGACCTGCACGTGCGCACCGCCGCCAAACTGGTGCTGGAAGTAATCGGCAAGCTTGAAGTGCGCGATTGCAGCTCCGGCGAGGAAGCGCTGGCGGCCGCGCATGGTTTCCAGCCGGACCTGATCCTTCTCGACGTCATGATGCCCGAGCTCGACGGCCTTGCCACGCTCGAACGGCTACGCAGCATGCCGCACCTGGCCGACACCCCGGCGCTGTTCATCACCGGCCTGACCAAGGCCTGCGACATGGAACGCTACACCGATGTCGGCGCGATTGGCGTCATCCCCAAGCCGCTGGAGCCGCTCCGTCTCACCGACCAGCTGCGCACGCTCTGGGAACGCCATCAGCTCGGCTATACCGACGCATAAAAGGCCAGCAATAAGAAATACCTCGAAGAAAATCGGGGTCCGTCCCCGGGGACGGACCCCGATTTTCTTGGGGGCATTCCCTGCATCCTGTTCCCACGTTGTTGCCGTCTGTCGCACGGCGCTGGAGCCTTTCCCTATCCTTGCCTAAAGTCCAACCACATCGGCTGCCGCTCGCCGCCGCAAAGTAGAAAAAAACTTCTAGACAAATCAATCTAGATATTTTATTCTACATTCAACGATACGGAGACTTCATGACAACGTTCCGCCTTTCACCTGGAGTTGCACGATGAGCGCGCTGCTGCCTGCGCTGGCATGGGCGCTGCTCGACTTCGTATGGCAGGGATTGCTGATCGGCTGGGGCGCGGCGCTGGTGCTGGCGGCCATGCGTACCGCGCGCCCCCAGTCGCGCTACGCCGTGGCCTGTGCCGCGCTGCTGCTGTGCGCGGCGCTGCCGCTGGCCGGCGTGATTGAGCGCAATGCTGATGTGCAGGCCTTGAACTCGACCTTCCTGCCGCTCGCGAGCGCAGATGCCGGGCAGGGCGTCTCCATGCTGACCAGCACCGAGCCGGCGACCTTGCTCGCCGGCCGCCTGGCCGGTTGGGAGCAGGCCTTGCAGGCGCGCCTGCCGCTGGTGGTGCTGCTGTGGTCCTGTGGCGCGGCGCTGCTGGCGCTGCGCATGGCGGTGGGCCTGGCTTGGGTGCGGCGCCTGACCAGCACCGGCCAGCATCGCGCCGATCCCGCATGGCAGGCGCGCCTCGACCGGATGGCCGCAGGCTTCGGCATTTCACGCCGCGTCGTGCTGGGCCTTGTCGACGATATCCAAAGCCCGGTCACGGCCGGCTGGTGGCGGCCGGTGGTGCTGGTGCCTGCCTCGCTCATTTCCGGCATGCCGCCGCAACTGCTCGAAGCGCTGCTGGCGCACGAACTGGCGCACATCCGGCGCCACGATTACCTCGTCAACCTGGTGCAGGGCGCGATCGAGATCGTGCTGTTCTACCACCCCACCGTGTGGTGGCTGTCGAGCCGCATCCGCGTTGAACGCGAACAGGTTGCAGATGATTTAGCCGCAAGCATGCTGGGCGAACCGCGGCGCCTGGCACTTGCATTGTCCGAGCTGGACCAGTTCCAGTTCTCCATCCCTCAACTCGCCCATGCGGCACACGGAGGAAACCTTATGTCACGCATCAAACGCCTGGTACGCCCGGATACCGAACCGCTTAACTGGAAGATGGCGCTGCCCGCGCTTGGCCTCGCGGCGGCCTTTGCCGGCTTCTATGTCCACGCCCAGTCCACGCCGCCAACGCCGCCGGCGCCGCCAGTGCCGTCCGTCGCCGACATGCCCGCCCCACCGGCCCCACCGGCAGCGCCGGCAGCGGCCAAGCGGCACCAGCTGCCCGAACCACCGGCGCCGCCAGCACCGCCTGCGCCGCCACCGCCGCCGCCAAAATGGAGCGTCGACCGGGCACCGGGCGAACTGTCCTACGCGATTGTTCGCGCCGATGAACGCGGCGGCACCAGCATGAATGGCCACAGCGACGATTTCGACGACCTGAAAGCCGCGAAGCGCGCGGTCAAGGGCGAGTTCCTGTGGTTCCGCGACCGTAACGGCAAGGCCTACATCGTGCAGGACGCAGGCATCATGGCCCGCGTCCACAAGGCGTGGGAGCCGCTCGACCGCCTGGGCAAGAAGATGGACGTGCACGGCAAGGAGATGGACCAGCACGGCAAGGTCATGGAATCGCTGGGCCGCGAAATGACCGCCGCCGCTCCCGCCACCGTCCAAAGCGCCGCAATGCGCAGCGCCGAGCGCGACATCGAAGCGCTGGGCCGCGAGCAGGAGAAGCTCGGACGCGACATGGAAAAACTCGGCCGCGCAATGGCGGAGGGAACGCCGGCCCAGCGTGACAGCAAGGCGCGCGAAATGGACCGGCTGGCGGCAAAGATGGACGTGCTGTCGCATGAGATGGACAAGCACGCCAGGGTAATCGAGCAGGAGTCGCGCCAGATCGAAAAGGCCAGCAAGCCGATGGAAGCGATCGGCGCGCGGATGGAGCAGGCCGGGCGTCCGATGGAAGCCATCGGCAAGAAGATGGAAGTGCTCGGCAAGCAGATGGAAACGGAAAGCCGCGCCGCCGGCAAGACCGTGCGCAGCCTGATCGACGAAGCGATTTCGAAGGGCCTGGCCAAGCCTGCCCCGGGTTCGGGCGCAAGCTGATTTTGCCCGGTCCCGCGCTGGCATAGTTAATCTGCCAACGCGGGACCGGCGCCGATTCGGGCATCGGGAACCCACCCCTCCCGGTATAATCACGGGATGCAAAATCTCCTCCACAATCTCAATCCCGAACAACTCGCCGCCGTCACCCTGCCGCAGCAAAGCGCCCTGATCCTGGCGGGCGCCGGTTCGGGAAAAACGCGCGTGCTGACCACCCGCATCGCGTGGCTGATCCAGACCGGCCAGGTGTCGCCGGCCGGGATCATGGCCGTGACCTTTACCAATAAGGCCGCGAAGGAGATGCTGACGCGGCTGTCGGCGATGCTGCCGATCAGTACGCGCGGGATGTGGATCGGTACCTTCCACGGGCTGTCCAACCGCCTGCTGCGCACCCACTACCGCGACGCCGCGCTGCCGCAAACCTTCCAGATCCTCGACTCGCAAGACCAGCTGTCGATGATCAAGCGCCTGCTCAAGGCGAACAACGTCGACGATGAAAAGTACCCGGCCAAGGCCCTGATGTACTTCATCAACAACGCCAAGGACCAGGGCCTGCGCGCCAGCCAGGTCGAGGCGTTCGACCCGATCGAACGCAAGATGGTCGAGCTGTACGAGCTGTACGACATGCAGTGCCAGCGCGAGGGCGTGGTCGATTTCGCCGAGCTGCTGCTGCGCTGCTACGAACTGCTGTCGCGTAACCAGCCGCTGCGCGAGCACTACCAGACGCGCTTCCGCCACATCCTCGTCGACGAGTTCCAGGATACCAACGACCTGCAATACCGCCTGCTCAAGCTGCTGGCCGGCCACGGCGAACGCCATGGCGGCGCGCTGTTCGCGGTCGGCGACGACGACCAGAGCATCTACGCGTTCCGCGGCGCGAACGTGGGCAACATGAGCGCGTTCGAACGCGAGTTCAAGGTCGAGAACCTGATCAAGCTGGAGCAGAACTACCGCTCGCACGGCCACATCCTCGACAGCGCCAACCAGCTGATCTCCAATAACAGCAAGCGCCTCGGCAAAAACCTGCGCACCGACGCGGGCCACGGCGAGCCGGTGCGCATCTACGAAGCGTCGTCCGACCTCGAAGAAGCGCAGTGGATCATCGAGGAAGCCAAGAGCCTGATGGCTGAAGGATCTTCGCGCAGCGAAATCGCGATTTTGTACCGCTCCAACGCGCAATCGCGCGTGATCGAACACGCGCTGTTCGCGGCCGGCCTGCCGTACACCGTGTACGGCGGCCAGCGCTACTTCCAGCGCGCCGAGGTCAAGCACGCCATCGCCTACCTGCAGCTGATGGACAATCCGCACAACGATTCGGCTTTCCTGCGCGTGGTGAATTTCCCGACGCGCGGCATCGGCATGCGCACCATCGAGCAGCTGCAGGCGGCGGCCGACCAGTACCGCGTGTCGCTGTATGCGGCGGTGCCTTATGTGGCGGGCAAGGGCGGTTCGTCGCTGAACAGCTTTGTACGATTGATCGAAGGCGCGCGTTTCGAAACGCAGCAGCTGTCGCTGCCCGAGATGGTGCGCGTGGTGCTCGAGTCCAGCGGCCTGCTGACGCACTACCAGAACGAAAAAGAAGGCGCCGACCGCATCGAAAACCTCGAGCAGATGGTCAACGCGGCGACCCAGTTCGTGCAGGAGGAAGGCTTCGGCCAGAGCGCCCCGGCGCATCTCGGACCGCAAGCGCAGGCGCAGGCCGGCGACGCCATCGTCAACCAGGACGGCATCGAGATCCTCGACGCCGATGTGCCGCTGTCGACCGTGATGTCGCCGCTGTCAGCCTTCCTGTCGCACGCATCGCTGGAAGCTGGCGACGCCCAGGCGCAGGCAGGGCAGGACGCGCTGCAGCTGATGACGGTGCACTCGGCCAAGGGCCTTGAATTCGACGCGGTGTTCATCACCGGCCTTGAAGAAGGCCTGTTCCCGCATGAGAGCAGTTCGCGCGAGATGGATGGCGTCGATGAAGAGCGGCGCCTGATGTACGTGGCGATCACGCGTGCACGCCGCCGCCTGTATATGAGCTTTACGCAGACGCGCATGCTGCATGGCCAGACCCGCTACAACATGAAGTCGCGCTTCTTCGACGAGCTGCCTGAAGAGGCGCTGAAGTGGCTGTCGCCGCGCGTGCAGGCCCAGTGGTTCGGCAACAAGAAGTCGGCGTGGGACGATGCGAAGTTCAGCGGCGGATCGGATAACAAGATCGCGCAGCAGATCACGCAGAAGTCCGCCAGCGGCCCGGGCTGGCGCATCGGCGAGTCCGTCGCGCACGGCAAATTCGGCGAGGGCGTGATCGTCAATATCGAGGGCAGCGGCGGGAACGCGCGCGCCCAGATCAACTTTGGTCGGGCCGGGATGAAGGTGCTCGACCTGTCAGTGGCCAAACTGGAGCGCGTTGGCGGTTAATTCGTCGTTCCTCCCGCTAAGGGGGGAACGACAAGATCAGGCGTCGTTGGCTGGGACTGGCTGCGTCAGCTCGGCTTCCGGCGCGCCGAACAGGCGGCAGTAGATCGCATAGAACGAGCAGAAGGCCGCGATCGTGTAGATAAGCGAAACCGTGATCAGCACCGGCTGAAACATCGAGGTGCGTCCGAAGATCAGGAATACGACCTGCCCAATGATCGCGCTGATGCCGAACCACGAGAGCGCGAAAACCATGAACGCCTTGGTCGCGCCAAGGATACCGACCACACTGTAGAACACGGCCTTGCCGACGCCCATGCGCTTCCAGTGGACCAGCGGTCCGGTGAACGCCAGCAGTACGAACGAAATGAGCTGGGCGAATGCTGTAAACAGGATCGCCGCTCCGAACGCCGAGTTTTTCGTTTCCGGGGCATCCGGCTCAAGCTGGCGCAGCAGGACCTGCAGCCATACACCGCCATCGACCAGCGTGGAGGCGGCAATCGCAAGCATGGCCAGCGCCATGTAAACCAGGCCAAGCTTGATCAGCGTTGGAAATGCGGGCGAACGGAACCCCGTCAGCAGCAGGCCCGGATGGACGCGCTTGCCCTGCTCGGCATTGGCGCAGCCCTGCATGAAGGCCACGGTAAATATCGGCACCAGCAGGTAGGACAGCAGTTTGCCGACCAGCGGCACAAGGCCGAGCGCGACTGCCACCAGCACGTAGCCGAAGAACAGGGCGCCCAGGCCCAGCGGCTGCTTGCGGAACAGGGCAAAGCCTTGCTTGACCCAGTTCCAGCCTTCGCGCGCTGGTAATTTATTCATGAAACAGCTCCGGTGCCGGTGTGGCGATACGTTCGCGCAGGATGCGCTCGAAATGGGTGGGATCGTGCGGGGTCAGCATTTCGGCCTCGCGCGGCTGGTGGAAATCGTACAGGCGCGACAGCCAGAAGCGCAGCGCGGCCGCGCGCAGCATCGGCTGCCACGAGGCGTGTTCGTCCGCAGTGAACGGGCGCTCGGCATGGTAAGCGTCGAGCATCGCGCGTGCGCGCGCCACGTCGATCTCGCCGGTCGCAAGGTCGATGCACCAATCGTTAACGGTGACGGCGACATCGAACAGCCAGGTGTCGCAGCCGGCGAAATAGAAATCGAAGAAGCCGGTCAGCTGCTCGCCGACGAACATCACGTTATTGCGGAACAGGTCTGCATGCACCGGACCGCGCGGCAGCGCCGCGTAAGGCGCGCAGCCGTGGAAGGCGCCCTGGAAGTGCATTTCGGCGCGCAGCAGGTGGGCGTTGGCGTCGTCGAGGCAAGGCAGCACCGCCGGCGTGGTCCCGTTCCACCAGTCGATGCCGCGCAGGTTCGGCTGCTGCATCGGGAAGTCGCGCCCGGCCACATGCATCCGTGCCAGCATCGCGCCGACAGCCGCGCAGTGCGCCGGCTGCGGATCCATTTGCGACCTGCCTTCGAGCTTGCTGACGATGGCCGCCGGCTTGCCCTGCAGGGGAACCACCAGCTCGCCCTGGTCGTTGGCCACCGGCGCAGGCACGGGAATGCCGCGCACGGCAAGGTGGCGCATCAGGTTCAGGTAGAACGGCAGCTGGTCGAAACCGAGGTTTTCGAAGATGGTGAGCACGTACTCGCCGCGCTCGGTCGTGAGGAAGAAATTGCTGTTCTCAATGCCTGATGCGATGCCTTTGAGCGCCTGTGCGTTGCCAAGAGGGAACTGCTTGATCCACTGGGTGAGGTCACCCAGCCCGACCGCGGTAAATACTGCCATGTGAACGCGAAAAAAGAGAAAGAGTCAGTTGGGAACGGCGCGTTTGCGAGCCCGGATGTCCGGGCATCAAGGCCTTACTTGGCCGGCGGCGGCGGAGGAACAGCCGCAGGTGGCGCGGCAGCGGCGGCGGCTGCCGCTTCTTCGTCGCGCTGGGCCTGCTTTTTCTTACTCAGGTCAAACTCCAGCACTTTCCATTGCGGCGGACGCAGCGTGCTGCCGGTGCCGACGCTGGTTTCGGTGACGCTGGCCGGGTTGCTGCCCTTCATCGTGTAGGTGCTCTTGCCGCTCTTGACCTCCACTTCCCTGACCTGGCCGCCGTCACGGGTTTCCCTGACCTTGCGCTGCTCGTCGCGCTGCGGCACGATGGTGACCGGCGTGTCGCTGCCTTCTTCGATGCGCTCCAGCTTCGGCGGCGCGTCGCTCGGTTTGGTCTGTGCATATGCAGCCCCGCCATTGGCCAACAGGAAGAGGGCAAGCAGTTTCACGGCTGGGGATGTGCGCATCATGATGGTCACCTATATTCGTTGCGACCATTGTAACAAACACCTGTGCTTCCCTGTGAAAATGGTCCGAATCGTGCCCAGACGCTGGACTGTACGGGCCGTGTCGTTGCGTTTTCTTCATGCGCGATTCTGCGATAATGGCAGTTATTCGCCGGCGCCACGCCCGGCCCACCTTCTTATTGGCACTATGCAAAATACCCTGTTGTTAGTTGACGGTTCCAGTTACCTGTACCGCGCTTTCCACGCGCTGCCTGACCTGCGCAGCCCGGAAGGCCACCCGACCGGCGCCATGCACGGCATGGTCAACATGCTGCGCCGCCTGCGCCAGGATTACCCGGCCGCCTACATCGCCTGCGTGTTCGATGCGAAGGGCAAGACTTTCCGCGACGACATGTATCCCGAATACAAGGCAACGCGCGCGTCGATGCCGGATGACCTGCGCCTGCAGATCGAGCCGATCCACGAAGCGGTCAAACACATGGGCTGGCCGATCCTGATGGTCGAGGGCGTCGAAGCGGACGACGTGATCGGCACCTTGTCGGTGCAGGCGTCGGCGCTCGGCATGAACACCATCGTCTCGACCGGCGACAAGGACCTGGCCCAGCTGGTCAACGACAAGGTCATGCTGATCAACACGATGACCAATGAAAAGCTCGACGAAGCCGGCGTGCTGGCCAAGTTCGGCGTGCCGCCGAACCGCATCATCGACTACCTGACCCTGATCGGCGATACCGTCGACAATATCCCGGGCGTGAGCAAGTGCGGTCCGAAGACCGCGCTCAAATGGCTGACGCAGCACGGCAGCCTGCAGGGCGTCATCGACAACCACCACACGGTCAGCGGCGCGGTCGGCGAGAACCTGCGCAGCGCGCTCGAATGGCTGCCGCAAGGCCGCACCCTGATCACGGTGAAAACCGACTGCGACCTGTCGGGGCACATGGTGTCGATCTCGGAAACGCTGGTTGGGAAGGACGAGAATAAAGAAGGCCTGCGCGACTTCTTCCAGCGCTACGGCTTCAAGACGCTGCTGCGCGAAATCGGCGCGGCGGTCGATGCGGGCGGCGCGGCTGCCAGCGGCGTGCTGCTTAATTCGCCGGAGGGCGACCTGTTCGGCATCGCCGCCACGCCGGTCATCCGCGGTGAGTACGAGACCGTGCTGACCGAGGACGCGCTCGACAAATGGCTGGCGCTGGTGGACGCGGCCGAACTGACCTCGGTCGACACCGAAACCACCTCGCTCGATCCGATGACGGCGCAAATGGTCGGCATCTCGCTGAGCGTCGAACCAGGCAAGGGCGCCTACATTCCGGTGGCGCACCGGTACGCTGGCGTGCCCGAGCAGCTGTCGCGCGAACTCGTGCTCGGCAAACTGCGCGCCTGGCTGGAAGACCCGGCCAAGCCGAAGGTCGGCCAGAACCTCAAGTACGACAGCCACATCTTCGCCAACCACGGCGTGGCCTTGCGCGGCATCATGCACGACACGCTGCTGCAATCGTACGTGTTCGAATCGCACAAGCCGCACGACATGGATGGCCTGGCGATGCGCCACCTCGGCTACACGACCATTCCGTTCACCGAGGTGTGCGGCAAGGGCGCTGGCCAGATCTGCTTCGACCAGGTCGAGCTGTCGCGCGCGACCGAGTACGCAGGCGAAGACTCCGACATCACGCTGCGCCTGCACCACGCGATGAAGGGCCACGTCGAAAGCAGCGAGAAACTCAATTTCATCTACCGCCAGATCGAGCTGCCGACCTCCGTGGTGCTGCAGAAGATCGAACGCAACGGCGTGCTGATCGACTCGGCGCTGCTTGACACCCAGTCGAACGAACTTGGTGCGCGCATGATGGAGCTGGAGCGCAAAGCGCACGAACTGGCCGGCGGTCCATTCAACCTTGGCTCGCCGAAGCAGATCGGTGAAATCTTCTTCGGCAAGCTGCAACTGCCGGTGATTAAAAAGACCCCGAGCGGCGCGCCGTCGACCGACGAGGAGGTGCTGCAAAAGCTGGCCGAAGACTTCCCGCTGCCGAAGGTACTGCTGGAGCACCGCAGCCTGTCGAAGCTGAAGTCGACCTACACCGACAAGCTGCCGAAGATGGTCAACCGCGAGACCGGCCGCGTGCACACCAATTATGCGCAGGCGGTTGCGGTGACGGGGCGCCTGTCGTCGAACGACCCGAACCTGCAGAACATCCCGATCAGGACAAGCGAAGGGCGTCGCATCCGCGAAGCGTTTATCGCACCGCCGGGCAGCGTGATCGTATCGGCCGACTACTCGCAGATCGAGCTGCGTATCATGGCGCACATCTCTGAAGACGAAGCGATGCTGCGCGCGTTCGCCGAAGGCGAGGACATCCACCGCGCGACCGCCGCCGAAATCTTCGGCGTCGCGCCTGCTGACGTCGACAGCGAACAGCGGCGCTACGCCAAGGTCATCAACTTCGGCCTGATCTACGGCATGAGCGCCTTCGGGCTGGCCGGCAACCTTGGCGTTGACCGAGCCGCGGCCCAGAGCTACATCGACAAATACTTCGCGCGCTTCTCGGGCGTCAAGCAGTACATGGACGACACCCGCATGCAAGCGAAGGCGCGCGGCTATGTCGAAACCGTATTCGGGCGGCGCCTGTGGCTCCCGGAGATCAACTCGCCGAACGGTCCGCGCCGCCAGGGCGCCGAGCGCGCCGCGATCAACGCGCCGATGCAAGGCACTGCGGCCGACCTGATCAAGCTGGCGATGATTGCGGTGCAGGGCTGGCTGGAGACAAGCGGCATGGCCACGCGCATGGTGATGCAGGTGCACGATGAACTGGTGCTCGAAGTGCCGGAAGCGGAGCTCGAGATCGTCAAGGTCAAGCTGCCGGAGCTGATGGCTGGTGTCGCGCAACTGAGTGTCCCGCTGCTGGCCGAGGTCGGCGTCGGCCCGAACTGGGACCAGGCCCACTAACTGCAGGAAATTTTTGAAATTGTTGTATCTATTCAATTCGGGGTCTGTCCCCGGGGACGGACCCCGAACTTCTTGGTATTCATTTAATGTGGCGCGGCTAGAAGTCCACAGATCGTCACGAAAGTTGTAAGCAAAAGTTGCAATGTGAAGTTGTGCACACGAAATTGCCGTTCGGAAATGTATAGTCTGTCCATACAGCGCGTTCAGCTTTGGCTCGACAGACTATTCGTACAACAACGAGAGGCAATCTATGAACCTGAAACTCAACCGGCTTACCCTGATCACCGGCGCCGCTTTTGCGGCGGCTACCATTGCTGCCTGCGGCGGCGGGGGCGGCGACAGCGGCGCTCCGGCCGCGGCACCTACCCAGTCGGGCACGCTCGGCGTTTCGCTGACCGATGCGCCAGCTTGCGGCTTCGACGCCGTCAATGTCACTGTAAGCAAGGTTCGCGTGCACCAGAACAGCGCCGCCGGCGAGAATGACAGCGGCTGGAGCGACATCACGCTGAGCCCGGCCCGCAAGATCAACCTGCTGAACCTGACCAACGGCGTGCTCGATTCGCTCGGCGCCACCAGCCTGCCGGCAGGTAAATACAACCAGCTGCGCCTGGTGCTCGACGCGAACGCGGGCGCCGGCACGGCGAACACGGTGGTCGCAACCGGCTCCACCGCCGAGAAAACGCTGGATACGCCGAGCGCCGTCCAGAGCGGCATCAAGATCGCCGGCCAGTTTGATGTCGGCGCCGGCCAGCGCACCGACCTCGTCCTCGACTTCGACGCCTGCAAATCGGTCGTGACCAAGGGCAATGGCAAGTACGCGCTGAAGCCGGTGATCAAGCTGATTCCTACCGTCAGCAACGGCATCAACGGCTTCATCAGCCCCGCGCTGCTGTCGAGCGGCGTGAGCGTGAGCGCGCAGCAGAACGGCGTCATCATCCGCTCGACCGCCCCGAACGCCACCACCGGCGAGTTCTTCCTCTCGCGCCTGGCGCCGGGCAGCTATGACGTGGTGATTACCGCCGACGGCCGCGCCGCATCCGTCGTCGCCGCCGTGCCAGTCGCGACGACCGCCAGCACGACGTCGCTGAGCACCGTCGCGGCGCCGCTGGTGCTGGCAACCAGCCCAAGCGGCAGCATCGCCGGCACCGTGACGATGACCCCGGCCAGCGCAACGGGCGAAGCTGCCTACGTTTCCGCCAGGCAGACCTTCGCTGCGGGCCCGACGGTCGTGGTCAAGTATGCAGGGGCCGACCTCGCGACGGGTGCCTACACCATCAACAAACTGCCAGTCGCCGCGCCGCAATACGCCACGTACAGCGCGACGCTGCCGCTGACGTTCGCGGCCAGCATCGCAGTCACCCCTGGCGTCGGCAAATACTCGGTGTCCGCCTCGGCCACCGGTTACGCAAGCCAGACCAAAGTGGACGCGGTCGATATCTCGACGCAGAACGCATCGAACGTCAATTTCGCGCTGGCGCCGTAAGCTTCAGGCGCTAATACGCTTCACCGCCAAGGCCTTCCTCACCGGAGGCCTTTTTTCATGGCGGCGACCTGGGCGCGGACGTTTAGCGGGCCGAGGCGGTACAATGCCGGGCTTGCGCATCTCGCAACATCCGTACAAGAGGCAAAAAAATCGACCCGATCCTCATCTCCATCCTGCTGGCGACCACCATTGGCGGCGTTGCGAGCATCTCCGCGGCCGCGGTGTTTTCGTTTACGCTGCTCTCGAAAATGGTCGAGCGCATGGTCAGCCTGTCGGTCGGCATCATGCTGTCGACCGCGCTGTTGCACGCGCTGCCGGAGGCCTTCGACTCGGGCGCCGATACGCACAAGCTGTTCGCGACCCTCCTGGCCGGCCTGCTGGCGTTCTTCCTGCTGGAGAAGCTGGCGATCCTGCGCCACTCGCACCATCACGAGGGCGACGGCCACCACCACGCGCACGGGCACGATGCGCGCGAGGCGGGCAAGTCGGGGTGGATGATCCTGATCGGCGACGGCATGCACAACTTCACCGACGGCATCCTGATCGCCGCGGCCTTCCTGGCCAACCCGGAGCTTGGCATCATCACCGGCCTGGCCATCATCGCGCACGAGATCCCGCAGGAGATCGGCGACTTCATCGTGCTGCTCAATGCCGGCTTCTCGCGCCGCCGCGCCTACGTCTTCAACCTGCTGTGCAGCCTGATGGCGGTGGCGGGCGGCCTGATCGGCTATTACACGCTGGACCAGGCCAACGGCCTGATTCCGTATGTGCTGGTGTTTGCTTCGTCGGGCTTCCTGTACATCGCCGTCAGCGACCTGATGCCGCAGATGCAGCGCCGCGCCACCGTGCGCGAGTCGGTGCCGCAGGTGCTGCTGATCGGCCTGGGCGTGCTGATCGTCGTGTTCCTGACTGGCGCGCACTAAGCACTGGCTGCCCGCAGCTGGCGCGCAGCCTCGACCATGTTGCGCAGCGCGCTCTGCGTTTCCGGCCAGCCCCGGGTTTTCAGCCCGCAGTCCGGGTTCACCCATAAGTGGTGCGGCGGAATCACTTCGCTCGCCTTCTTCATCAGCCGCACCATTTCCTCGACCGTCGGCACGCGCGGCGAGTGGATGTCGTACACGCCGGGGCCGATTTCGTTCGGATACTTAAACGCCCCGAACCCGCGCAGCAGTTCCATGTCGGACCGGCTGGTCTCGATGGTGATCACGTCTGCATCCATCGCGGCAAGCTCGGGCAGGATATCGTTGAATTCGGAGTAGCACATGTGGGTGTGCACCTGGGTATCGTCGCGCACGCCGCTGGCGGAAATGCGGAAGGCGCGCGCCGCCCACTTCAGGTAGTCGTCCCAGCGTGCGCGGCGCAGCGGCAGGCCCTCGCGGATGGCCGGCTCGTCGATCTGGATGATGCCGATGCCTGCGGCTTCCAGGTCCGTCACCTCGTCGCGGATCGCCAGCGCGATTTGTTCCGCTGTCAGCGAGCGAGCCTGGTCGTCGCGCACGAACGACCATTGCAGGATGGTGATCGGGCCGGTGAGCATGCCTTTCATCGGGCGGTCGGTCAGGCTCTGCGCGTGGGCGGTCCAGGCCACTGTCATCGGCGCGCGGCGCGACACGTCGCCGAACAGCACCGGCGGTTTCACGCAGCGTGACCCGTACGATTGCACCCAGCCGTTGGCGGTGAACGCAAAGCCGTCGAGCTGTTCGCCGAAGTATTCGACCATGTCGTTGCGTTCGGCTTCGCCATGCACCAGCACATCGATCCCCAACGCTTCCTGCTGTTGTACCGCGTGCGCGATCTCCTTGCGCATTGCGGCTTCGTAGCCTTGTTGCGGCAGCTCCTTGCGTTTGTACGCTGCCCGCGCTGCGCGGATTTCCGCGGTCTGTGGGAACGACCCGATGGTCGTGGTTGGGAATGAAGGCAGGGCGAAGCGTTGCTTCTGCCTGGCCTGGCGCACAGCAAACGCGCTGGTGCGGCGGTCTGCGTCTTGCGGTAACTGTGCCACGCGCCGGGCCACTGCGGGGTTGCGCACGCGCGGACTGGCAGCGCGTGCGGTGATCGCGTTGCGCGCGGCCAGCAGCGCGCCGGCCACTTCGTCCTCTCCCTCGTTCAAGGCGCGTTGCAGCACACGAAGTTCATCCAGCTTCTCACTGGCGCCCGCCAGCCAGCCGCGCAGTTCAGGATCGATCGAAGCGTCGTCGCACAGGCGCAGCGGGGTGTGCAGCAGCGAACATGACGGAGCGAGCCAAAGCGTCGCGCCGCGCCGTTCAACCAGCGGCGCCAGCCGTTGCAGCGCTTTGTCGAGGTCGGCGCGCCAGATATTCCGGCCATCGACGATGCCGACCGACAGCACCTTGTGGCCCGGCAGCCAGTCCGCCACCGATTGCAGTTCTTCGGGGGCGCGCACCGCATCGATGTGCAAGCCGGCCACCGGCAGTTTGCAGGCGAGGCTCAGGTTGTCTTGCAGCTGCGAGAAGTAGGTCGCCAGCAGCAGCGACACCTGCGCCGTGTTCAGCGTGTGATACGCGCGTTCGAAAGCGAGGACCCAGCTGCCCGGGAGATCGAGCCCCAAAATCGGCTCGTCGACCTGAACCCATTCCACCCCCGCCGCCTTCAGTTGCAGCAGCAGGTCGACGTAGGCAGGCAGCAGCTGTTCAAGCAGCGTGAGCCTGTCGAAGCCTTCCACTTTGGCCTTGCCCAGCCACAGGAAGGTGAGGGGGCCGATCAGCACGGGCTTCACCGCGTGCCCCAGCGCCCTGGCTTCCGCGACTTCGCCGAGCAGGCGGCCGGATGCCAGCGTGAATGCGGTCGCATGGTCGAATTCCGGTACGAGGTAGTGGTAATTGGTGTCGAACCACTTGGTCATCTCCAGCGCCGGCTTGCCGGCGGCCGTTGCATGTGCGTGGTTGCAGCAGGTGCCGGTGATTTGCTCGCTGACGACGCCACGGGCAAGCGTAAAGTAGCGCGCCAGCGCGGATTCCTGTCCGCTGAATTCGAAGCGGGCCGGTTCGCAACCGAACAGCTGGATGTGGTTGGCAACATGGTCGTAGTAGGCGAAATCGCCTACCGTGACGAAGTCGAGTCCGGCGTCGCGCTGCTGGCCCCAGTGCCGCTGGCGTAGTTCGGCCCCGGCTTGTTCCAGTTGCTGCTCGCTGATTTCCCCGCGCCAGTGGCGTTCGAGCGCCAGCTTGAGTTCGCGTTGAAGGCCCATGCGTGGGTAACCGAGAATATGAGTTTTTATCATGATTAATTTAATTTGGATGAATAATGCTAACGATGATCGCGCCAGCTCAGGCATAATTCAAACGAAATTTTTTCTAATCAAAGTGAAAATAATTCATGCCTTCTTCTCTTTTGGAACTGCGCCATCTCAAAACTCTGCTGGCCTTGAACGAGTCGGGAACGATTTCGCGCGCGGCGCAGTTGCTGAACGTTACGCAGTCGGCCCTGTCGCATCAGCTCAAGGCGCTTGAGGAGCAGTACCAGGCCAGCCTGTTCGAGCGCAAGACCAATCCGGTCGCCTTCACCGCCGCGGGCCAGCGCCTGCTGGACCTGGCGTTGCAAGTGCTGCCGATGGTGGAAACCGCTGAACGCGACCTGGCGCGGCTTGCCGGTCACGGAACGGGAAAACTGAGGATTTCGGTGGAGTGCCACACCTGTTTCGACTGGCTGATGCCGTCGATGGATGCGTTGCGCGAGCGCTGGCCCGAAGTGGAGCAGGATATCGTGTCGGGCTTCCAGGCCGACCCGATCGGCCTGCTGCACCAGGACCGCGCCGACGTGGCGATCGTCTCGGACCTCGACGACTCGGAGCCGGACATGGTCTTCCATCCGCTGTTCGAGTTCGAAATGGTCGCGCTGCTGCCGCTGAATCACCCGTACCTGGCCAAGCCTTACCTCGAAGCGCAGGATTTCGCCGGGCAGGCGCTGATCACCTATCCGGTGCCGGACGACATGCTCGACCTGGTGCGCCAGGTGCTGAAACCGGCGGGCATCGAGCCGCCGCGCCGGACTACGGAGCTGACCGTCGGCATGCTGCAGCTGGTGGCGAGCGGGCGCGGATTCGCGGCGCTGCCGCTGTGGGCGGTGAATGCTTATCTGGAGCGCGGCTATGTGGCGCGCCAGCGCATCGGGCCTGAAGGGCTGACGGCGCGCCTGTACGCTGTGATCCCGAAGCATCTCGCGCACAACGCTTACCTGGTCGACTTCGTCCAGGTGATGCGCGAGACCTCGCTGTTGTCGTTGCCGGGAATCCGGCTGCTGTAGTGCTTAAGCCGCGCCGGTTTGTACCGGCCGTGACGGATCCGAACTCCACTCGCTCCACGAGCCCGGATACAGGGCGGCGCCCGGCATGCCCGCCACTTCCAGCGCAAGCAGATTGTGGCAGGCGGTGACGCCGGAGCCGCACTGCATGATCGCCGCCTTCGGCTCGACCGCCAGCATGGCGAAGTCGGCCTTGAGCTGTTCTGGTTCCTTGAAGCGCCCGTCCGCCTGCAAATTGTCCTTGAAGAAGCGGTTCTTCGCGCCGGGGATGTGGCCGCCCACCGGGTCGATCGTTTCGTTCTCGCCGCGGAAGCGGTCGGGCGCGCGCGCGTCGATCACGCTGCGCTCGCCGATGGCGATATTCTCCAGCACCTCGGCCGCCGAGACAGTCTCGACCAGCGGATCGCGGTCGTTGATGGCGCCGCGTTCGCGGATCGGCGCTTCGGTCGACATCGGGAAGCCACCCGCCTGCCAAGCCGCCAGGCCGCCATCCAGCACGGCAACTTTCTGGTGCCCCATCCAGCGCAGCATCCACCACAAACGCGCGGCGAACATGCCGCCGTGCGCGTCGTAGGCGACTACCTGGGTGTCGTCGTTGATGCCCCAGCCGCGCAGGGTTTCGATGAACGCTTCGCGGTCGGGCAGGGGATGGCGTCCGCGGAAAGTGCCGTCGGCGTCTTGCCTGGCGCCGGACAGGTCGCTATCCACATGGGCAAACAGCGCGTGGCTGATGTGGCCGATGGCGTAGCCGGCGTGGCCGGCATCGGGATTGGCCAGGTCATGGCGGCAGTCGATGACGGCCCAGTTCGGACTGTCGATATGCGGGGCCAGGTCGGCGGCGGAAATCAATGTCGTGTACATGGTGTCCTCAGAGTTCGCTTGCGATCGGATCGGTTCTGACCGCTTCTGTGCGCGGCGTCCTGCGTGTATTGTAGAACGTTGCGGCGACGCCCGAAACCAGGATTACGCCCATCCCGAGCCAGACGTGCCAGTCGAACACGTCGCCCCACAGCGCCATGCCCCACAGGCTCGAGAAGATGATGCCGGTGTACTGGAGGTTTGCCACCACCAGTACCGAGCCGACGCGGTAAGCGCGCGTCATGGCCATTTGCGCCATGGTCGCGCTGACGCCGACCGCCAGCAGCAGGGCGGCGCTGTACCAGCTGTGCGGATGCAGCGACGGTTGGCCCGCCTCGCCGGGTGCGAGCGTGCCGACCAGGCCGAACACCACCTGCATCAGCGAGAAGTAGAACACCACGCGGTATTCGGGTTCGCCGATCTGGCCCAGGCGGCGCACCTGCATGTAGGCCATCGCCGACAGCACCGATGAGGCCAGGCCGACCATGCCGCCGAGCCACTGGTGCGATTCGACGGCCGGCTGCAGCGCCAGCACGACGCCGACGAAGCTGGCGCCGACCGCGGCCATCATCGGCCACTCGACATGGTGCTTGCCGCGCCACCAGCCCATCCAGGCAAGGTAGAGCGCGATCCAGATCGGTGCGAGGTAGTTGAGGGTGACGGCGGTGGCCAGCGGCAGCTTGCCGATCGCGTAGAACCACAGCCACAGCGAGATCACGCCGACGAAGCTGCGCCACAGGTGTTCTTTGGGAAAGGGGGTGCGCAGCGTGCCGCCCTGGTGGCGCGTGAGCAACAACAGCATGATCGTGCCGACGATGCCGCGGTACATCACGATTTCAGAGGTGGAGTAATACCCGGAGGCCAGCTTCACGGCCGCGCCCATGGCGGCGAACGCGAAGCTGGCAAACAACATCCATAATGACGCCATCGGGTCCCTGGGGTCAGATTTCGATATTACTGCGGTACCACTCGTGGAAATGCTGCATGCCGTCTTCCATCGGCGACTGGTAAGGGCCGACTTCGTTGACCCCGCGCCGGACCAGGATGCGGCGGCCGGCGTCCATGCGCATGGCGATCTCGTCGTCCTCGACGCAGGTTTCCATGTAGGCCGCGCGCTCCGCCTCGACGAATTCGCGCTCGAACAGCACGATCTCTTCGGGGTAGTAGAACTCGACCACGTTGCGGGTCTTCTGCGGGCCGTCCGGCCACAGGGTCGACACCACCAGCACGTGCGGGTACCACTCGACCATGATGTTCGGGTACAGGGTCAGCCAGATCGCGCCGTACGGAGGCGGTTCGCCGCGGCGGAACTTGAGCACCTGCTCCTGCCACTTCTGGTACGCGGGCGAGCCGGACTTCTGCAGGCCGCGGTTGACGCCGACGGTCTGCACGCTGTAGTCGCGCCCGAATTCCCAGCGCAGGTCGTCGCAGCTGACGAAGCCGCCCAGGCCCGGGTGGAACGGCTCGACGTGGTAGTCTTCCAGGTAGACTTCGATGAAGGTCTTCCAGTTGTAGTCGCAGGTGTGCACCTCGACGTGGTCGAGCATGTAGCCGGTGAAGTCGAGGTCTTTGGTCACCGACAGCGTCGTCAGCTTGTCCATGACGTTATAGCCGTTCTGCTCGAACAGCAGCCCGTTCCAGCTTTGCAGCGGCGTTTTCGCCAGGTGCACGCAAGGCGTCTCGGGGAAGTGCGGCGCGCCGATCAGCTGGCCCTTGAGGTCGTACGTCCAGCGATGCAGCGGGCACACGATGTTGTTCGCATTGCCGCGTCCATTGAACATCAGCGCCTGGCGGTGACGGCAGACGTTGGACAGCACTTCGATGCCATTTGCGTTGCGCACGAGCATGCGACCCTCGTTCTCGGAAGCAAGGGTGGCAAAATCGCCCACTTCGGGCACCATCAGTTCGTGCCCGACATAACGCGGACCGTCCTGGAATAACTGCTGCATCTCGCGCTTTAACAGCGCTTCATCAAAGTAGACATCTACCGGAAGCTGCGCGCACGATTGCGCCAGCTTGGCGTGGGTAGCCAGATCGGACATCCCAACCCCCCTTTTAAATAAGCATCAAGCCAAAGAAGAGAAAGAATCCAAAGACCAGTATTTTGGGAACGCGGAATACGGTATTTCGGACAGAACCGGAGATTATACCGCGTAACGAGCTCTACAGTCGCGGGCCGGCGCGCGAATGTGGCTTGGGGAGGAGAAGGTCTTGCCGGAACGGCACGGTTTTCATGGGAGACCCCCTATTTGGGATAAAATCTGGTCTGACTGGAAAGCTGGGCTGGCGAACCATGGTTACCCGTTGGGGTGAATTATTCTAGAATAAGCGATTAGACTGGCACGGCAAGCATTTAGTTGCGTGCCCCCGCCTCACTTAAAGTATTTATGTCAAACAAATTAACAGCCGACGGCGTAGCCGCCCCGGAGTCGTTCGAGCAGGCAATGGCCGAACTGGCGCAACTGGTCGCGCAAATGGAAGCCGGACAACTGCCGCTCGAAGCATCGGTCGCGGCTTACGCGCGCGGCTCGGAGCTGGTCCGTTACTGCGCCGCCCAGCTCGAAAAAGTGGAAGCCCAGGTCAAGGTCCTCGAAGGCGACATGCTCAAACCGTTTGCACCCGCCAATGGCGGCGAGGGCGACCAATGAGCGGCGCGGGAGCTTTCGACGACTGGATGAAGACGGTGCAGGCGCATGTCGAAACGGCGCTGGAGACGTATCTGCCAGCTGGCGCCGTGGTGCCGCACAAACTGCACGAAGCGATGCGCTACACGGCGCTCGGCGGCGGCAAGCGGGTACGCCCTCTGCTGGTGTTCGCGGCCGGCGCACTGACCGGCGCCGACACCCGCGCGCTCGAACGCGCGGCGGCGGCGGTCGAGATGATCCACGTGTATTCGCTGGTCCACGACGACATGCCTTGCATGGACGACGACGATTTAAGGCGCGGCAAACCGACGGTCCACGTGGCGTACGACGAAGCGACCGCGCTGCTGGTCGGCGACGCGCTGCAGGCGCAGGCCTTCAGCGTGCTGTCCGAAGGCGACACGGTGCCGCCGGCGCGCCAGCTCGCCATGGTGCGGCTGCTGGCGCAAGCGGCAGGGTCAAGCGGCATGTGCGGCGGCCAGGCGATAGACCTCGACAGCGTCGGCATCAGCCTGACGCTCGAACAGCTGGAGCGCATGCACCAGCTGAAGACCGGTGCGCTGCTGCGCGCCGCGGTAGTGCTTGGCGCGCTGGCCGGCAAGGACCTGTCGGCCCAAGAGCTGGCGGCGCTCGACGCCTATGCGAGCGCGATCGGGCTGGCATTCCAGGTGGTCGACGACGTACTCGACGCCACCGCCGACTCGGCCACGCTGGGCAAGACCGCCGGCAAGGACGCGGCGGCGAACAAGCCGACCTACGTATCGATTTTGGGCCTGGAGCCATCCAGGGTCCTGGCGGAGAAACTGCGGAACGACGCGCACCAGGCGCTCGAACCGTTCGGAGAACAAGCACGCAGGCTGCGCGACCTCGCCGACCTGATCGTGCAGCGGAAAGCGTAAATGAAACTGCTAGAGACAATCAACAGCCCGGCCGAGCTGCGCAAGCTGCCGCGCACGCAACTGACGCCGCTGGCGCAAGAGCTGCGCCACTTCCTGCTCGACTCGGTATCGAAGACGGGCGGCCACCTGTCGTCCAACCTCGGCACGGTCGAACTGACGATCGCGCTGCACTACGTGTTCAACACCCCGCACGACCGCATCGTGTGGGACGTCGGCCACCAGACCTACTCGCACAAGATCCTCACCGGCCGCCGCGACCAGATGCACACGCTGCGCCAGTTCGGCGGCGTCTCGGGCTTCCCGCGCCGCGTCGAGAGCGAATACGACACCTTCGGCACCGCCCACTCGTCGACCTCGATTTCGGCCGCGCTGGGCATGGCGCAAGCCGCCAAGATCAAGGGCGAGCAGCGCCACGCCATCGCGGTGATCGGCGACGGTTCGATGACCGCCGGTATGGCGTTTGAAGCGCTCAACAACGCCGGCGTGCAGGAAGACGTCAACCTGCTGGTGGTCCTGAACGACAACGACATGTCGATCTCGCCGCCAGTCGGCGCGCTCAACCGCTACCTGGCGCGCCTGATGTCCGGCCAGTTCTACGCCGCCGCCAAAAACGTCGGCAAGTCGGTGCTGCCAGGCCCTGTGCTCGAACTCGCGAAGCGCTTCGAAGAGCACGCGAAGGGCATGGTCGTACCAGCCACCATGTTCGAAGAATTCGGCTTCAACTACATCGGGCCGATCGACGGCCACGACCTCGAATCGCTGATCCCGACGCTGGAAAACATCAAGAAGCTCAAGGGGCCGCAGTTCCTGCACGTGGTGACCAAGAAGGGGCAGGGCTACAAGCTGGCCGAGGCCGAGCCTATCCTGTACCACGGCACCGGCAAGTTCAACCCGACCGAGGGCATCCAGCCTGCGAAGGTCGGCAAGATCACCTACACCGAAGTATTCGGCAACTGGCTGTGCGACATGGCAGCCGCCGACAAGCGCCTGGTCGGCATCACGCCGGCGATGCGCGAAGGCTCCGGCATGGTCGGCTTCGAGCAGAAGTACCCTGACCGCTACTTCGACGTCGGCATCGCCGAGCAGCACTCGGTGACGTTCGGCGCGGGCCTGGCGACCGAAGGGCTGAAGCCTGTGGTCGCGATCTACTCGACCTTCCTGCAGCGCGCCTACGACCAGCTGATCCACGACGTCGCGCTGCAGAACCTCGACGTCACGTTCGCGCTCGACCGCGCTGGCCTGGTGGGCGCCGATGGCGCGACGCACGCGGGCAATTACGACATCTCCTACCTGCGCTGCATCCCGAACATGGTCGTGATGGCCGCGTCGGATGAAAACGAATGCCGCCAGATGCTGACGACGGCCTACCGTTACGAAGGTCCGGCGGCGGTGCGCTATCCGCGCGGCGCCGGTATCGGCGCGGAGATTTTGAAGGAGCTGACCTCGATCGAGATCGGCAAGGGCGAGATCAAGCGCGAAGGCAAAGGCGTCGCGATCCTCGCGTTCGGCTCGATGGTCGCGCCAAGCGTGGCCGCCGGTGCTGAACTTGGTGCGACGGTCGCCAACATGCGCTTCGTGAAGCCGCTCGATGTCGAACTGGTGAAGCGCCTCGCGGCCGACCATGACTACTTCGTGACGGTGGAAGAGGGCTGCGTGATGGGTGGCGCCGGTGCGGCGGTGGCCGAAGCGCTGGCTGCGGAAGGCATCGTCAAGCCGATCATGATGCTTGGCTTGCCGGACAAGTTTATCGACCACGGCGACCCTTCCGCGCTGCTGGCTGGCGTAGGGCTCGACGCCAAGGGTATTGCAGCGTCGATCCGCCAGCGTTTCATGGCCGGCGAACCGCGCCTGGTGGTCAACAACACCTGAGACCTGATGTTGCAGGGTGGATTGCGCTTTCGCTTTTCCACCCTCCATTGTTAGCATTGTTCCCAGTTATCCGTACAGCGTCGCCGCCCGCTGGAACAAGATCCACGACGTCGCGATGTACTTGTCGCCGCTCCTGGATACATGCCCCTTGTGCGAGTGGAACCCACACGTCGGTCCAGATGCCGCGCCAGGGCATCCTGCCGCACGACCTGATTCATTATGTCGTCGAGGATGCGTTTGGTTATACGCGCGGTTTCCTGGGCATGGTGGCCAGCGGCAGTGACATCGGTTTCGCGATGGAGCAGAGCCACGACGCCAATAACAGTGAGTTGGCCGACCAGGCGGCACATGCCGAGGCAATCGTTGAAAGCCTGCAGGCGCAGTTGTGGAGCGGCGCGTTCGATGCGGTGCAGTTCGACGAAGGCCTGCGCAGCGCTTGTGTGGTGCGCGGGCGTCCCGTCCCCGATATCAAAGGCGTCGATGTGGGAGAGCGGCTGTACATGGCAGTGTTGGCGCTGACCGCTACCTGGCAGGTTGTGCCGAGCTACGGAATCCTCGAACTCGACATGACGCAGCTCTGACGCAAGGGTTCAGCGCGAGATTGCCACCTGTGACCGCGGCTTAGCCCCGCTTGCGGTCGTTCTGCCACAGCACATCGCTGCCGCCGGCGTAGCGATTCAGCACGCGCGACAGCACGAACATCAGGTCCGACAGCCGGTTCACGTACTGGCGCGGATGGTCGTTGATCTTCTCGTCCCGCCCAAGGCTGACGATGCTGCGCTCGGCGCGCCGGCACACGGTGCGGCATACGTGTGCGATGGCTGCGGCGCGCGATCCCGCCGGCAGGATGAAATCCTTCAGCGCCGGCAGAGTTGCGTTGTACTTCTCCAGCAGCCCGTCCAGGCGCTCGACATGCGCGTCGGTGATCAGCTGGTAACCGGGGATGCACAGCTCGCCGCCGAGGTCGAACAGGTCGTGCTGGATCGAGACCAGTTCCTCGCGCAGGTCGGCAGGCATGTCTTCGCACAGCAGCAGGCCGACGAAGGAGTTCAGTTCATCCACTTCGCCCAGCGTATTGATGCGGACGCTGTCCTTTTCGGTGCGGCTGCCGTCGCCGAGTCCTGTGGTGCCGTTGTCGCCGGTGCGGGTGGCGATTTTTGAGAGTCGATTGCCCATGGTTGTGCCTTGCATGCAAAAAAGAATAGCTTGAGCATACGACAAAACCCCATGATTGTGCTTACAATCGCATCATGTCCGCCCCTATAGCCATCAATAACGAGCGACGCCAGCAAGTCGCCGCCGCGCTGCGCGCCCGTGTGCCCGAACGCTGCATCCTGTCCGACCCGGAGGACACGCGTCCCTACGAATGCGATGGGCTTGCCGCCTACCGCCAGCTGCCGATGATCGTCACCTTGCCGGACAACGAAGAGCAGGTGCTGGCGATCCTGAACGTGTGCCGCGAGCTGAACGTGCCGATCGTGCCGCGCGGCGCAGGCACCGGCCTGTCCGGCGGCGCGCTGCCGATGGCCGACGGCGTCGTGATCTCGACCGCGCGCATGAACCGCATCGTCCGCGTCGAACCGTATGCCCGCCTGGCGGTCGTGCAACCTGGCGTGCGCAATCTCGCCATCTCGGACGCTGCGGGTCCTTACGACCTGTATTACGCGCCCGATCCTTCATCGCAGATCGCCTGCACCATCGGCGGCAATGTGGCCGAGAACTCTGGCGGTGTCCACTGCCTGAAGTACGGCCTGACGGTGCATAACGTGATGCGCGTGCGCGTCGCCACCATCGATGGCGAGATCATTGAACTCGGCGGCGAATCGCTTGACGCACCGGGGCTGGACCTGCTGGCCGTATTCATCGGCTCCGAGGGTATGCTTGGCATCGTCACCGAAGTCACCGTCAAGCTGGTGCCCAAGCCAGCGACCGCGCGCGTCATCATGGCTTCGTTCGACGACGTGGTCACGGGCGGCAATGCGGTGGCCAGCGTGATCGCGGCCGGCATCATCCCGGCTGGCCTGGAGATGATGGACCGGACCTCGTCGCGCATGGTCGAACCGTTCGTCAAGGCCGGCTACGACACCGATGCGGCGGCCATCCTGCTGTGCGAGGCCGATGGCACCAAGCTGGAAGTGGACGAGGAAATCGCGCGCATGACGGCGGTGCTGCAAGGCGCCGGCGCGAGCGCCATCGCGGTATCGGAAACCGAAGCCGAGCGCATGCGTTTCTGGTCGGGCCGCAAGAACGCCTTTCCGGCGGCCGGCCGCATCTCGCCGGACTACTACTGCATGGACGGCACCATCCCGCGCAAGAAGCTCGCGCAGGTATTGATCGGCATCGAAGAGATGGAAACCACCTACGGCCTGCGCTGCGCCAACGTGTTTCACGCGGGTGACGGCAACCTGCATCCGCTGATCCTGTTCGATGCGAACAAGCCGGGCGAATTCGAACGCGCGGAAGCCTTTGGCGCGGCCATCCTCGCGTTGTGCGTGGAAGTGGGCGGCACCATCACCGGTGAACATGGCGTCGGCATGGAGAAGATCAATTCGATGTGCATCCAGTTCACGCGCGAGGAGCTCGATGCCTTCTTCGCCGTGAAGCGCGCGTTCGATGCGCCGATGCTGCTCAACCCGGACAAGGCGATTCCGACACTTAACCGATGCGCCGAATTCGGCAAGATGCGCGTCAGCGGCGGCGTGCTGCCGTTCGCGGATTTGCCGCGCTTCTGATGGGAGCTACTTTGCAGTCGATCGAACAATTAAAAGAACAGGTACTGGCGGCTGCGGCTGCGGGGAGCGCCTTGCGCATCCGTGGCGGCGGCACCAAGGACTGGTACGGCCAACGCATTGAAGGACAGGTGCTCGACACGCGCGTTCACAGCGGCGTCATCGACTACGAGCCGACGGAGCTCGTCATCACCGCGCGCTGCGGCACGCCGCTGGCGGAGATCGAAGCCGCACTGGCCGAACGCAACCAGATGCTGGCCTTCGAACCTCCGCATTTCGGCGATGGCGCGACCTTCGGCGGCGCGGTCGCAAGCGGCCTGTCCGGCCCGCGCCGCGCGACCAGCGGCGCCGTGCGCGACTTCGTGCTGGGAGCCAAACTACTCGATGGAAAAGGGCAGGTCCTTTCTTTCGGCGGGCAGGTGATGAAGAACGTGGCGGGCTACGATGTATCGCGCCTGCTCGCAGGATCGCTTGGCACGCTGGGCGTCATGCTGGAGATGTCAGTCAAGGTCCTGCCGCGTCCAATACGCGAGACGACGCTGCGGTTCGAAACGAGCGAAATCGACGCGCTGCGCATGCTGAACGAATGGGGCGGCTTGCCGCTGCCAGTATCTGCCAGCTGCTGGCATCGCGGCGTGCTCACGATCCGCCTGTCGGGCGCGCAGGCGGCGGTCGATGCCGCGGCGCGTGACTTGGGCGGCGAGGTGGTGGATAACGCGGACGCGTTCTGGTCCCGCCTGCGCGAGCAGCAGCACCCGTTCTTCACAAGCGCTGAAAGCTTTTGGCGCCTGTCGGTGCCGACCAGCGCGGGCGCAATTATCCTCAAGGGCGAGCAGCTGATTGAATGGGGTGGGGCGCAACGCTGGCTGAAGGTCGACGCCGACGCCGACATGGCGCAGCGAATCCGGCGCACGGCGGCTGCCGTCGGCGGCCATGCCACGCTTTTCCGCGGCGGCGACAAGAACGTTGGCGTGTTCCATCCGCTCGCGCCTGCGGTGGCGAAGATCCACGAGCGCCTCAAAGCGTCCTTCGACCCATCGAACATCTTCAATCCAGGACGGATGTACTGACATGCAAACCAATCTCGCCGATTTCATCAAGGGCACGCGCGAAGGCGACGAGGCCGAGGCGATCCTGCGCGCCTGCGTCCACTGCGGCTTCTGCACCGCCACTTGTCCGACCTACCAGCTGCTCGGCGACGAACTCGATGGCCCGCGCGGACGCATCTACCTGATGAAGCAGGTGCTTGAAGGCGCCGAGGTCACGCGCAAGACGCAAATCCACCTCGACCGCTGCCTGACCTGCCGCAACTGCGAGACCACCTGCCCGTCGGGCGTGAAGTACGGCCGCCTGGTCGACATCGGCCGCAAAGTCGTTGAAGACCGCGTGCAGCGCCCGCTGGGCGAGCGTATCAAGCGCACGGTGCTGAAGGAAGCGCTGCCGCGCAAATGGCTGTTCACGCCCGCCTTCAAGGCCGGTCAGCTGTTTCGTCCACTGCTGTCGCCGAAGCTGCAGGACAAGCTGCCGCGCACGACGAATCCGGGCAAGTGGCCGACCCGCACGCATGCGCGCAAGATGCTGGTGCTGGAAGGCTGCGTGCAGCCTGCGATGGCGCCGAACATCAACGCGGCAACCGCGCGCGTGCTCGACGCCGTTGGCGTTCAACTGGTGATGGCGCCAAAGGCAGGCTGCTGCGGCGCCGTGCGGTACCACATGAACGACCACGAAGGCGGCCTTGCCGACATGCGCCGCAATATCGATGCGTGGTGGCCGATGATCGAGCAGGTCGAAGCTATCGTGATGACCGCATCGGGCTGCGGCGTCACGGTGAAGGAGTATGGCCACCTGCTGGAGCACGACAGCGCGTATGCGGCGAAGGCCAGGCGCATCTCGGAGATGACGCGCGACCTGTCGGAGATCATGCCTGCGTTTGAAACGGAACTGGCTGCGCGGTTTGCGGGAAAAGTGGGACCGCGCGTGGCCTTCCATCCGCCGTGCACTTTGCAGCATGGCCAGCAGATCAGGGGGAAGGTGGAAGGGGTGTTGCGCGCCTGCGGCGTCGATGTGAAGCTATGCGCCGACAATCATCTGTGCTGCGGATCGGCAGGTACGTATTCGGTGCTGCAGCCGGAGCTTTCTACCGAACTCCGGGACAGGAAACTGGCGAACCTGCATGCCACCCGTCCCGAGGTCATTGTGTCGGCGAACATCGGTTGTGTGACCCATCTTCAGTCAGGCACCGATACGCCGGTGTCGCATTGGATCGAGTTGATTGACCAGGCTTTGAAGACGACGTAGGGGGTCAAGCCAACAATAACTTTTCGATGTCGTTTGCAATCGCACGCGGCGACGTCGTCGGGCTATACCGCTTTACCACCCGCCCATCATTCGCCACGAGGAACTTAGTGAAGTTCCACTTGATCAGCCCCGTCCCGAGCAGCCCCGGTTTCTCCGACTTCAAATACTTGAATAGCGGATGCGCGCCGGCGCCATTGACGTCGATCTTGGCAAACATCGGAAACGTCACGCCAAAATTCCGCTCACAAAACGCGCCGATTTCCGCCTCGGTCCCGCGCTCCTGCTCACGAAACTGATTGCACGGGAATCCAAGCACCACCACGCCCTTGTCGCGGAACTGCCGGTACACCTGCTCCAGTCCCTTGTACTGCGGCGTGAACATGCATGCGCTGGCCGTGTTCACGATCAGCAGCACCTTGCCGCGATATTGCGCGAAGTCGACCGGCTGGCCGCCGATATCGGTCGCGTTGAAATCGAAAACGCTGGTCACACGATCCCCAGGTGCTCAGTCCCCGCCGACAGATCACGGTTCTTCGCGTCCTTGCCCTGCAACTTGATGGTCAGGCGCAGGTCGTTGACCGAGTCCGCATTGCGCAGCGCGTCTTCGTAGCTGATCTTGTCCGCTTCGTGCAGGTCGAACAGCGCCTGGTCGAAGGTCTGCATGCCCAGCTCGCGCGACTTCTTCATGATCTCCTTGATCTCATGGACGTCGCCCTTGAAGATCAGGTCCGAGATCAGCGGCGAGTTGAGCAGGATTTCAACCGCGACCACGCGTCCCTTGTTCTCCTTGCGCGGAATCAGGCGCTGCGATACGAGTCCCTTCAGGTTCAGCGACAGGTCCATCAGCAGCTGCTGGCGGCGCTCTTCGGGGAAGAAATTGATGATGCGGTCGAGCGCCTGGTTGGCGCTGTTCGCGTGCAGCGTGGCCAGGCACAGGTGGCCGGTCTCGGCGAACGCGATCGCATGCTCCATCGTCTCGCGGTCGCGGATCTCGCCGATCTGGATGACGTCCGGCGCCTGGCGCAGCGAGTTCTTGAGCGCCGCTTCGAAGCTGTCGGTGTCGACGCCCACTTCGCGTTGCGTGATCACGCAGTTCTTGTGCGGGTGGACGTATTCGACCGGGTCTTCAATCGTGATGATGTGGCCGTAGCTGTTCTCGTTGCGGTAGCCGACCATCGCAGCCAGCGTCGTCGACTTACCCGAGCCGGTGGCGCCGACCATGATCACCAGGCCGCGCTTGGACATGATGATGTCGGACAGGACCGGCGGCAGGTCGAGGTCTTCCAGCTTCGGGATTGTGGTGGTGATCGTGCGCAGCACCATGCCGACGCAGCTCATTTGCACGAATGCCGAAACGCGGAAGCGTCCCAGGTCGCCCGGGCTGATCGCGAAATTGCATTCCTTGGTCAGCTCGAACGAGGCGGTCTGCTTGTCGTTCATGATCGCGCGCGCCAGATCGGACGTGTGCGAGGCGGTCAGCGCCTGGCTCGAGACCGGGGTCATCTTGCCGTCGATTTTCATCGCGGGCGGGAAGCCGGCCGTGATGAACAGGTCGGAGCCGCCCTTGCTGGTCATCAGGCGCAGCAGGTCGAACATGAATTTTGATGCCTGGTCGCGTTCCATCGCGTGTCCTTTACGTTCTTAGCCGGGAAAGTTTTCCGGGATCTTGGCGGCGGAGCGCGCTGCGCTGCTCGAGATGACATTGCGGCGAACCAGGTCCGTCAGGTTCTGGTCGAGCGTCTGCATCCCGACGTTGCTGCCGGTCTGGATCGCCGAGTACATCTGCGCGATCTTCGCTTCGCGGATCAGGTTGCGGATCGCCGGCGTGCCGATCATGATTTCATGCGCGGCCACGCGGCCATTGCCGTCCTTGGTCTTGAGCAGGGTCTGCGAGACCACGGCTTGCAGCGATTCGGACAGCATCGCGCGCACCATCTCTTTCTCATCGGCCGGGAAGACGTCGACGATACGGTCGATGGTCTTGGCAGCCGACGAAGTGTGCAGCGTGCCGAACACGAGGTGGCCCGTTTCGGCGGCCGACAGCGCAAGGCGGATGGTTTCCAGGTCGCGCAATTCGCCGACCAGGATGCAGTCCGGGTCTTCGCGCAGTGCTGAGCGCAGCGCGTTGTTGAACGACAGCGTGTGCGGTCCGACTTCGCGCTGGTTGATCAGGCACTTCTTCGATTCGTGCACGAATTCGATCGGGTCTTCGATGGTCAGGATGTGGCCGTACTCGTTTTCGTTGAGGTGGTTGACCATCGCCGCCAGGGTCGTCGACTTGCCCGAGCCGGTAGGGCCGGTGACCAAGACCAGGCCGCGCGGCTTCATCGCCAGGTCGCCGAAAATCTTCGGCGCGTTCAGGTCCTGCAGGCTCAGGATCTTCGACGGAATCGTCCGCAGCACGGCGGACGCGCCGCGTTCCTGGTTGAAGGCGTTGACGCGGAAGCGCGCCAGGCCCGGAATCGCGAACGAGAAGTCGACCTCGAGCACTTCTTCGTACTGCTTGCGCTGGCCGTCGTTCATGATGTCATAGATCATGCTGTGCACATCCTTGTGCTCCAGCGGCGGCAGGTTAATGCGGCGTACGTCGCCGTGCACGCGGATCATCGGCGGCAGGCCGGCCGACAGGTGCAGGTCGGATGCTTTGTTCTTGACGGAGAATGCGAGTAATTCGGAGATGTCCATTTATAATCCCTGTGCCTGATATCGGTGCCTGCCTGATAACACCGTTAGCATTTATTTACCTAAGTGCTTGATTGCTCTAAGAAAATGATTATGTCCACAATCGCCCAGAACTTGCAAGCAGTCGATCACACAATTATTGCAGCCGCAAATGCCTGCGGCCGCTCGCGCAACGATGTGCAATTGCTTGCCGTGTCGAAGACCTTTCCGCCTGAAGCGGTGGTCGAAGCGATCGGTGCGGGACAGCGCGCGTTTGGCGAGAACTACCTGCAGGAAGCGCTGGACAAGCAGCGGGCCGTGGCCGCGGCTGTGCCCGGCGTTCACATCGAGTGGCATTTCATCGGCCCGATCCAGAGCAACAAGACGCGTCCGATTGCCGCGAACTTCGCGTGGGTGCACACGGTCGGCCGGTTAAAAATTGCGCAGCGCCTTTCCGAGCAGCGGCCGGCCGACATGTCGCCGCTGAACATCTGCCTGCAAGTGAACATCAGCGGCGAATCCAGCAAGAGCGGCATTACTTGGGACGAACTGCCTGAGCTTGCGCGCGCAGTAGCGCTGCTGCCTAACCTGCGCCTGCGTGGCCTGATGGCGATTCCCGAACCAGAGCTTGACCTCGCCCGCCAGCGTGCGCCGTTTGCGCGCCTGCGCGCGATGCTGGAGGCGCTGCGCGAAGACGGCATCGCGATGGACACGCTGTCGATGGGGATGTCGGCAGACATGACGGCCGCGGTTGCGGAAGGCGCGACCATCGTTCGCGTCGGCAGCGCCATTTTCGGCTCACGCACCTACGAATAAGGGAAACACATGAAGATATCGTTTATCGGCGGCGGCAATATGGCCTCCGCGCTTATCTCCGGCCTGGCTGGCAAGTTCACGCCGGGCTCGAATATCCACGTGGTCGATCCAAGTCCGGAAGCGCTGGAGCGCTTGACGCAAGCGCACGGCGTCACTGCGGCGCACGCGATCGGCGACGAGGTGCGTTCCTCCGAGGTGGTGGTGCTTGCGGTGAAGCCGCAGCAGATGCGCGAAGCGGCGGCCTTGCTGCAGCCGCAGCTGGGCGCGGGCACGCTGGTGCTGTCGATTGCGGCAGGCATCCGCGGCGCCGACCTGTCGCGCTGGCTGGGCGGGCATCGCGCGATCGTGCGCACGATGCCGAATACTCCCGCGCTGATCGGGCGCGGGATCACCGGCATGGTGGCGATGGATGGCGTGAGCGAGGCGCAGAAGACGGCAGCCGACGCGATCATGAAGGCGGCCGGGCAAACGGTGTGGCTAAATGACGAGGCGTTGATCGACCCGGTGACCGCGGTGTCTGGCAGCGGGCCGGCGTATGTGTTCTATTTTCTGGAAGCGATGCAGCAGGCTGCGGTGGAACTGGGCCTGAGCGCGGAGCAGGGCAGGGAACTGGCAGTGGCCACCTTCGCCGGCGCGGCGGAACTGGCTGCGCGTTCGCCGGAGAGTTTGCAGGTGCTGCGTGAGCGGGTGACGTCGAAAGGCGGAACGACCTATGCGGCGATTACCAGCATGGAGGAGAGCGGCGTGAAGGATGCCGTGGTCAAGGCGCTAAAGGCAGCGGCCACACGGGGACGCGAACTTGGTGAAGAAATGGGCGCCAGTTAACGTCGTTCCGCGCACGCCTCGGCGGCCCCGCGGGAACGACGTTTTAAGTTCGCTGGCGCCACGCTGCCAGGCCGTCACGGCCAAGCTTCCACAACGACCGGACGGTGGTCAGCATCGGCACCAGCTTTCCACTGCGGGTGGCAATTAGCCCACCGATCAAACCAAGCACCGACACCGGTATCGCAAAATTCCCGCCGACCTTGTGCCGCAGGTTATGCACCGGCGCCATGATCCCGCGCACCTCGCGCGCCGCGGTAATCCGCTGCAGCGCGCATTCGGTCACCAAGGCCTGGCGCCGCGCCGCCAGCGATGCCGGCGAATGTTTTCCTGAATTACTCATCCATGTCCCTCGCACTGCGCGCGTACGCGATGTCCTTGCGGAGTTCTTCGATTGTGTTCTGCAGCAGCCGCGGCTTGCTGTCGAAGCCGGCCTTGACCTTCATCGCAACGATCGCACCGGCCACGCCGAACAGCGCCGCCAGGCCGCTGACCGCGGCTATGCGGTGCGTGTCCCAGAACAGCACGATCACGAGGAAGGCCAGCAGCAGGCAGGCGACCCCGAACAGGATGAGCGCAAGCAGGGCGAACAGCAGGTAGCCCAGCATGCGCTGGGATTCCTCCTCGACCTCGACCGCGGCCAGTTCCAGCCGCGTGTGCACCATGTCGACCAGGGTTGATCCCAGCCGGCCCACCGATTCGAAGATCGCCATGACGCTTAACGGCGCGAGATCAGCACGCCCAGCAGCAGGCCGACGCCGGCGCCGATGCAGACCGATTTCCATGGATTCTCATGGACGTATTCGTCGGTCGCCTTGGCCGCTTCCTTGGTGCCTTCAACCACGGTTTCCTGAAGATGGATCAAGTCGGCTTTGGCGCTGCTCAGCGTCTGCTCGAACTTGGCCTTGGCTGCCTGGAATTCTTCGCCGGTCAGGTGGCCGCCGTGGCGCAGCCACGCTTCCGCATCCTGGATCACGGTCTTCAGGTCGTTCATCAGCTGGTCTCGAGCGCCGGTCTTGGTTGGGATTGATTGAATCATGAGTTCCTCACATGTTTAAATTATTGATCCACTGTAGGGATTGCCGCCCTACGCATATTGCGCCAGAGTAACATCCACCAGCCGTGCTTTTCGGACAACATTATCCTAGCGCGTAGTCTAACGCGACACCAGCAAAAACCGCCGCACCCAACCAATTGTTGTGGCGAAAAGCTGCGAAACAGGCCATGCGCTCGCGTCCGCGGATCAGGGTGTAGTGGTACAGCGCCATGACCGCGGCGACGGCGATGCCGGCGACAAACCAGTAGCGCAGTCCCAGATGCCAGCCGCACACAAGGATGATGGCCAGCGCCGCGCCGTAGCACAGCATGACGGCGGCCACGTCGAAGCGGCCGAAGGTGATGGCCGAGGTGCGGATGCCGATCTTCAGGTCGTCGTCGCGGTCGACCATCGCGTATTCGGTGTCGTAGGCCACCGCCCAGAACACGTTTGCCACCAGCAGCCACCAGGCCACCGCCGGCACCTCGCCGGTCACTGCGGCGAAGCCCATCGGGATGCCGAAGCCGAACGCGATGCCGAGGTAGGCCTGTGGGATCGCGAAGAAACGCTTGAAGTAGGGATAGGTGCCGGCGATGATCACAGCCGCAACGGACAGCTGCTTGGTCAGCGCGTTCAGGGGCAGGATCAGCAGGAAGGACACCACGGCCAGCACGCCGGCCACCATCAGCGCTTCCCAGCCCTTGATACGGCCGGCGGTCAGCGGACGTTCGGCGGTGCGCTTGACGAATTTGTCGATATCGCGGTCGGCGTAGTCGTTGATGGCGCAACCGGCCGAGCGCATCAGGATCGTGCCGACGGTGAAGATCAGCACGATGGCGATGTCAGGCCGGCCGCCTGAGGCCATCCACAAGGCCCACAAGGTCGGCCACAGCAGCAAAAGGATACCGATCGGCTTGTCCAGGCGGACCAGCCGAAAATAGAGCGCCAGCTTGTTCATGTCGTGCTTTGCCAATAGTTGATGCAATGCACGATTCTACCCGCTTTGCCCGAGAGGCGAGGGAGGGGGCTCAGGCGGCGACGGCTTCGTTGGCCAGCATGTCGATGCCCGGCAGGTCGCAGGCGGCGACGGCAGCGCAGACCGCTTCGATGGCGGCGCGGCGCGTGAAACTTTTGCGCCAGACGATGACCACGCGGCGCGCCGGCGCCGGCGCATCGAACGGCAGGTAGCGCAGCATACCGTCCTTCGGGTGCATATCGACGACGGAGGCGCGCGGCAGCACGGTCAGGCCGATACCGCTGGCGACCATGTGGCGGATCGTTTCCAGCGACGAGCCTTCGAAAGTGCGCTGCATGCCGTTGCCGGGCGAAGAGAAGCGCGCCATTTCCGGGCACACTTCCAGCACCTGGTCGCGGAAGCAGTGGCCATTGCCGAGCAGGAGCATGGTTTCGGCTTTCAGGTCGGCCGCGGGAATCGACTTGCGTGCCGCCCAGGGATGGTGCTTCGGCATCGCGACCACGAACGGCTCGTCGTACAGCGGCTGCATCGCCATGCCGTGGTCCGGCAGCGGCAGCGCCATGATGGCGGCGTCGAGTTCGCCCTGGCGCAGCATCTCCAACAGGCGCACGGTGAAATTCTCTTGCAGGATCAGCGGCATCTGCGGCAGCTGCTCGATCACGTGCTTGACCAGCGGCGGCAGCAGGTAAGGGCCGATCGTGTAGATCACGCCCAGCCGCAGCGGGCCGGCCAGCGGGTCCTTGTTTTGTTTCGCCAGTTCCTTGATCGCCGCGGTCTGCTCCAGCACGCGCTCGGCCTGGGCGACGATCTGCGCGCCCAGTGGCGTGACGGACACCTCCGCGCCGCCGCGTTCGAACAGCACGACGCCAAGCTCGTCCTCAAGCTTCTTGATCGCCACCGACAAAGTCGGCTGGGCGACGTAGCAGGCCTCGGCGGCGTGCCCGAAATGTTTCGCACGCGCGACGGCAACGATGTATTTCAGTTCGGTCAGGGTCATGGGAATATTCAACCACACTGGGTCGGAAAGATTTTATATTCTACCGGAAAGGGTCGATATAATTGCCGTGGCGGCTAGTCCAGCTCCAGCATAATCCGTGAAAGGCTTCCATGTCTACGACCTTTGGCCCCGCCGAAGCCCAGGCTTACATCCACAAACTGCTCACCGTGATGCATCACCAGGGCGGTTCCGACCTGTTCATCTCGTCCGATTTCCCGCCTAGCATGAAGCACCAGGGCGCGATGAAGCCGCTGAGCCAGCAACGCCTGACCGGCGAAGTCACGCGCGCGTTGGCGATGTCGCTGATGAACGACCGCCAGCGCGCCGAGTTCGAAGCTGAAATGGAATGCAATTTCGCGATCGCGCTGCCCAATGTATGTCGCTTCCGCGTCAACGTGTTTGTGCAGCAGCAGTGCGTGGCGATGGTGGTGCGGACGATCGCCTCCGAGATCCCGAACTTCGAAAAGCTCGGCCTGCCGGAAGTGTTGAAGGACGTCATCATGACCAAACGCGGGCTGGTGCTGGTGGTCGGCGGCACGGGCTCAGGCAAGTCGACGACGCTGGCCGCGATGATCGACTACCGCAACGCCAATTCCGCGGGGCACATCATCACCGTGGAAGACCCGGTCGAATACGTCCACAAGAACAAGAACTGCCTGGTCACGCACCGCGAAGTCGGCGTCGACACGCACTCGTGGCACAACGCGTTGAAGAACACCTTGCGCCAGGCGCCGGACGTGATTTTGATCGGCGAGATCCGCGACACCGAAACGATGGAACACGCGATCGCATTTGCCGAGACCGGTCACCTGTGCCTCGGCACGCTGCACGCGAACAACGCCAACCAGACGATGGACCGCATCATCAACTTCTTCCCGGAAGAGCGGCGCAACCAGCTGCTGATGGATTTGTCGTCGAACCTGCGCGGCATCGTGTCGCAGCGGCTGGTGCGCACCGAGGACGGCAAGGGCCGCAAGGCGGCGATCGAGATCTTGTTGAACACCGCGACGATCGGCGAGATGATCCTGAAAGGGAACTTCCACGGTATCAAGGAGATCATGCACAAGTCGCGCGAGCTCGGCATGTGCACCTTCGACCAGGCGCTGTACGAACTGTACAATCAGGGCCACATCAGCTACGACGAAGCGATCCGCAACGCCGATTCGGCCAACGGCCTGCGCCTGCAGATCAAGCTGCGTGGCGACCGCAAGGAGCCCGGCAACGCCAGCGCGACGACGGCCGACGACCTGTCGATGGCGATTGAAGAAGAGCCGGAAGAAGACAAGCCGGCGCACTGACACTGATAACTTTAAAGCGATTTCATGCCTGATTTTGAAAACAAGATTTGCACCCGTAGCGACTTGAAGCAACGCGTTGCTGCGCTGCCGAAGCCGGTGGTGCTGACCAACGGTGTGTTCGACATCTTGCACCGTGGCCACGTGACCTATTTGGCGCAAGCGCGCGCATTAGGCGCGTCGTTGGTCGTCGCGGCAAATACTGATGCGTCGGTCAAGCGGCTCGGCAAGGGCGATGACCGGCCACTGAATATCTGTGCGGACCGGATGGCGGTGCTCGCGGCGCTGGAAGCCGTGTCGCTGGTTGTGGACTTTGATGAAGATACCGCTCTCGAAGTCGTGCAGGAAGCCCGCCCAGAGATCTACGCCAAGGGCGGCGATTACGACATGACGGCAATCCCCGAAGGACAAGCCGTGCTTGCCTACGGCGGACAAGCCATCGCAATCGATTTTGAACATGACCGCTCGACGACCAAGCTATTAACGAAGGTCCGGGCCGGCTAACGATTCGGCGGATGCGCGCCAGGGCGCTTATCCGCCCTGCGTTCCTACGTTCGCCTGTTTGAGCGCAACGCGCGCAATCCGCCAATAAGCGCATTACCTGCCTTCAAAATCGGCAAGCACGTCGTCCGGTAATGGAGCGTCGAAGTCATCGGGAATTTCAAACTGCCCCTTCAAGAGCCCAAAGCGGCGCGGACGCTTTGCGGCAGGCTCCGACCCGAACAAGACGAACTGCCGCGACGCCATCCTTTTCGGCGCGCACTTGACCGCGGACAGGCTGGTATGAGATTCCACCGGCGTGGCTTTTCCTCACCTTGCGGCGTAATGCTTGTTCGGGTGCCATTGCAGTTGGTGTCGCCCCGACCGATACTGTTGTTGGTCCCACGTGCAGGAGAAGATCATGAACGAGCAAGCAAACATCGAGCTCATCCGGCAGGTGTACGACGCCTTCATCAACGGCGACAGCGAACGGCTGCTGTCGAGCATGGCGCCGGACATCGCATGGGAAGAGCCGGACGTGCCCGGCCTCCCGTTCGCGGGCAAGCGCCAGGGACGCGAGAACGTCGCCGAATTTTTCCAGCTGGTCGCGGCAGCCCAGCAGCTGCGCGACTTCCGGCCCGGCGAATTCATCGCGCACGGCGACCGCGTCGTGGTCCTCGGCCATTACGATTGGACTGTCAGGGCGACAGGTGCCGACTGGGGCAGCGACTGGGTGCACATCTTCACGGTTCGCGATGGCAAGGTCACCGCGTTCCGCGAGCAAACCGACACCCACCGTGCGGTCGAGGCGTACCAGATCGGCCAGGCTGGAACGAGCCGCAACGTCCCCGTGACGGATGCCTCCTCCAACCCGTCACTGCACTAGCTGTCAGGCGCCGCCGGCGTAGCCATTCTGGCGCCACGCCTCGAACACAACAACCGCAACCGTATTCGACAAATTCAGGCTGCGGTTGTCCGGCATCATCGGCAGCCGGATGCGCTGCGCAGGCGGAAACGATTCACGCCGCTCCGGCGCGAGGCCGCGCGTCTCGCTGCCGAACACAAACACATCACCCGGCCTGAAGCTGGCGCTGGCGAACGGCGACGAGCCGTGCGTGGTCATCGCGAACATGCGCGACGGGTCCGGCTGCTCGGACGCAAGATAGTCTTCCCAGCTCTTGTGCACCTTCATGTTGGCGTACTCGTGATAGTCCAGCCCGGCGCGCTTCATCTTGGTGTCGTCCAGCGGAAAGCCGAGCGGCTCGATCAGGTGCAGCTGGGCACCGGTGTTGGCGCACAGGCGGATGACGTTGCCGGTATTCGGCGGGATCTCGGGTTCGACCAAAACAACATGGAACAAGGTGCTTCTCCTTAAAAATCAATGGGGCGGCGTGCGCGCGAATACCAGGTTGCTCACGCGCGCCGCGCCGAAACGCTTGAACGTGACGGCCAGTTCATTCAGCGTGTGGCCGCTGGTCATGACATCGTCGACAATGCCGATATGCTGGCCGCGCACCATCGCCAGCGCGTCCGGCGAGACGATGAACGCATTGCGGATGTTGCGGCGGCGCTGGTCCGGCGCCACGCCCGATTGCGCGACTGTCTCCAGCGCCCGGATCGCCAACCGTGGCCGCAGCGGAACCCCGAGCAGCGTCGACAGCGGCCTGGCAATCTCCAGCGCCTGGTTGAACCCGCGCTCCACCAGCCGCTGGCGTCCCAGTGGAACCGGGCACAGCACATTCGGCAGCAGGAACTGGCGATCGGCCCGGACCGTATCGCCAATCATCTGGGCGAACCAGGGCGCCAGGGCCAGCTTGCCGCCGAACTTGAGCTGCAGGACCAACTGGTCGAGCGGCGCGACGTAGTCGGTTGCCGCCAGCGTCGCATCGAACGCGCGCCGCTCGGTCAGGCAAACCGCGCACTCGATCCGTCCGTCGCCGTCGAAGCCGAGCGGGTTGGCGCAGCGCCGGCAACGCGACTTGCGTGGCGCGACGTATTCGCCATGGCAGGGCGGACAGACCACGCCGTCGCAGCCGCCCCCGCACAAGGCGCAGGAGGAGGGCAGCAGGGCGCGCGCCAGCGCGAACGGCCAGCGTTGCAGACTCAGGCGCAAACGGTCGGCCACGGGCTCGCCTCGCAACAAACATGTACACTTCGGCCATTATCTCATTCTCGCGTCACGAATTCGCAACACTGCCATGGCAAATCCCCAGTCTCCCTCCAAAATGAGCGCGCCGATCGACCTGGCGCGCGTGCGCACCTTGTTCGCCGATCCTGCCCGCGTAGCGCCGTCGGACTTCCTGCGCCGCGAAATTGCTGCGCGCATGCACGACCGGCTGGCGCTGGTCAAACTGGCGCCGGCACAGGTGCTTGATGCGGGATGCGGCACCGGGGCCGACCTTGCAGTGTTGCAGAAGGACTACCCCGCCGCACAGGTCATCGGTATCGACGCCAGCGCGGCGATGGTGGCGGGGGCCAGGGCGTTCACGCCCGCTTCCGGCCTGAAGTCGATGCTGAACCGACTGATGCCCGCCAAAACCGGCATCGACCTGGTGTGCGGCGACTTCGGCGCTTTGCCGCTGGGGCCGAACTCCATCGACCTGGTGTGGTCGAACCTGGCGCTGCACTGGCATCCTCAGCCGGACCGGGTGTTTGCCGAGTGGCGCCGGGTGTTGCGGGTGGAAGGCTTGCTGATGTTCTCGAATTTCGGTCCGGACACCTTCCGCGAGCTGCGCGCGGCATTTGCCGCCGTCGACGAGTCGCCCCACGCCTTGCCTTTCGTCGACATGCATGATTTCGGCGACCAGCTGGTGGAGGCGGGTTTTTCAACGCCGGTGATGGACATGGAAGTCATTACGGTCACCTACGACACGCCGGAGGCGCTGTTGACCGACGTGCGCGCGCTGGGCGGCAATCCGCTGGCGACGCGCGCGCGCGGACTGCTCGGTCGTGCAGCATGGCAAGAAATGCTGGTTGCGCTGGAGCGCCAGCGCCGTCCCGACGGCAAGCTGGGCCTGACCTTCGAGGTGATCTACGGGCACGCTTTCCGGCCGGCTCCGCGCAAGACCGCGGCCGGCGAGGCGATCATCCGGTTCGAGCCGCCAAGGCCGCGCTAGCGTGCCGGAACGTGGGTACGCCCCGGTGAAATACAAGGCTTCAGGCGACAACGCGGGTGATTATTCCTTGATGAACAAGCTACTCATTGAGTATAATCAACGACTAATTTTGTCGACTGTGGCTGTGTCTGCTTAGAAAATAAGCGAACTCAGCGGCATGACAGTCGAGCGCAATAGCAAGCCAGCGTCCACCAGTGCGTTTTCTCCACCGGGTTCGCTGTGACGGTTCCAACCGGGTTCGCGGCAACTGGCGCGAAGCATCGGTATGGGGCCTTTTTGTGCGATGGTTTTGGAGCGTCGGCGGTAGCAGGCCGGGATTGCCGGGCGTTTAAAAATATTCTTATCTTTGGGTGGTTGGGGAAAACATGACATATGCAAAGCGACTTCAAGCCTTGATGCTCGGTCTGGCTGTTACGGCAGCCGGGCTTCCGGCATTGGCCGTGGCACAGGTGCAGGGGCGTCCAATTGAGAATCAATTGAACCTGCAGATGCCTGTAACGCGCATCGCTGACGAAATCAACACGCTGCACACCTGGATGATGATCGTCTGCCTGGTGATCTTCGTCGCCGTGTTTGGCGTGATGTTCTATTCGGTATTCAAGCACCGCCGTTCGCAGGGCCACAAGGCGGCAACCTTCCACGAGTCGACCGCGGTCGAGATCGCATGGACCATTGTTCCTTTCCTGATCGTTATCGGCATGGCGCTGCCAGCGACCAAGACCGTCGTCGCAATGAAGGACACCTCGAACGCCGACCTGACCATCAAGGTCACCGGCATGCAGTGGAAATGGGGCTACGACTACCTGAAGGGCGAAGGCGAGGGCATCTCCTTCCTGTCGAACCTGTCGACCCCGCGCTCGCAAGTTGGCGCGCCTGGCGTGGCCCCGACCGAAGCACGCGGCATCGACTACCTGATGGAAGTCGACAATGAAGTCGTCGTTCCAGTCAACAAGAAGATCCGCCTGGTCCTGACCGCCAACGACGTGATCCACGCCTGGACGATTCCAGCGTTCGGCGTCAAGCAGGATGCGATTCCTGGTTTCGTGCGCGACACCTGGTTCAAGGCTGAGAAAATCGGCACCTACCGCGGCAACTGCGTCGAACTGTGCGGCAAGGAACACGCGTTCATGCCAATCGTCGTTCGCGTCGTTTCCGATGCTGACTACAGCGCATGGGTGGCAGGCAAGAAGAAAGAAATGGCGGCACTGGCTGACGATCCGACCAAGGTCTGGACCATCGACGAACTGAAAACCAAAGGCGAAACCGTCTACAACACCAACTGCGTCGCTTGCCACCAGGCCAACGGCAAGGGCGTTCCAGGCGCGTTCGCCGCGCTGGACGGCTCGGCGGTGGTGCTGGGCGCGAAAGCGCCCCAGATCGACGTGCTGCTGAACGGCCAGAAGACCGGCAAGTTCCCTTCGGAAATGCCAGCATGGAAACAACTGTCGGATTCGGATATTGCTGCGGTGATCACCTACACCCGCAATAACTGGTCGAACAAGGCATCGGAAAACATCGTTCAACCAGCCGAAGTTCTGGCTGCACGCAAGTAATTAGGAGCTTCAGATGAGCACAAGCACAATCGATCACGCACACGGCCACGACGGCCACGATCACGCGCACGATCATCCACACGGCCTGGGCCGCTGGTTGTTCGCGACCAACCACAAGGACATCGGTACGCTGTACCTGTGGTTCTCCCTCATCATGCTGATGTCGGGCGGCGTTCTCGCGCTGGGCATCCGCACCGAGCTGTTCCAGCCTGGCCTGCAGTTCTTCCAGCCTGAGTTCTTCAACCAGCTGACCACGATGCACGGCCTGATCATGGTGTTCGGCGCGATCATGCCGGCCTTCGTCGGCTTCGCCAACTGGATGATCCCGCTGCAGATCGGCGCATCCGACATGGCGTTCGCGCGCATGAACAACTTCTCGTTCTGGCTGCTGCCGCCTGCCGCGTTCCTGCTGGCTGCATCGTTCTTCGTGCCTGGCGGCGCCACCGCTGCCGGCTGGACCCTGTACGCACCGCTGTCGACCCAGATGGGTATCGGCATGGACATGGGTATTTTCGCGATGCACCTGATGGGCGCGTCGTCGATCATGGGTTCGATCAACATCGTCGTCACCATCCTGAACATGCGCGCTCCTGGCATGACCCTGATGAAGATGCCGATGTTCTGCTGGACCTGGCTGATCACCGCCTACCTGCTGATCGCCGTGATGCCAGTCCTGGCAGGCGCGATCACCATGACCCTGACCGACCGTCACTTCGGCACCTCGTTCTTTAACGCTGCCGGCGGCGGCGACCCGGTCATGTACCAGCACATCTTCTGGTTCTTCGGACACCCGGAGGTGTACATCATGATCCTGCCGGCGTTCGGTATCGTCTCGCAGATCCTGCCGGCATTCGCACGCAAGCCGCTGTTCGGCTACGCTTCGATGGTGTACGCCACCGCGTCGATCGCGATCCTGTCGTTCATCGTCTGGGCGCACCACATGTTCACCACCGGCATGCCGGTGACCAGCCAGCTGTTCTTCATGTACGCAACCATGCTGATCGCGGTTCCGACCGGCGTGAAGGTCTTCAACTGGGTTGCCACGATGTGGAAGGGCGAAATGACCTTCGAAACCCCGATGCTGTTCTCGGTCGGCTTCATCTTCGTGTTCACCATCGGCGGCTTCACCGGCCTGATCCTGGCTGTGACCCCGATCGACATCCAGCTGCAGGACACCTACTACGTGGTGGCGCACTTCCACTACGTGCTGGTGGCAGGTTCGCTGTTCGCGCTGTTCGCCGGCTTCTACTACTGGGCGCCAAAGTGGACCGGCCACATGTACAGCGAGTTCCGCGGCAAGTTCCACTTCTGGGCATCGCTGATCACGTTCAACATCACCTTCTTCCCGATGCACTTCCTGGGCCTGGCCGGTATGCCACGCCGCTATGCGGATTACTCGGCGCAGTTCACCGACTTCAACGCCATCGCCACCATCGGCGCTTTCGGTTTCGGCCTGTCGCAAGCGTACTTCCTGTTCTTCGTGATCCTGCCGACCATCCGTGGCGGCGCAAAAGCAGCCGACAAGCCATGGGATGGCGCGGAAGGCCTGGAGTGGACCGTACCTAGCCCGGCGCCTTTCCACACGTTTGAAACGCCGCCGCTGGTCAAGTAATCGCAGTACCGGCCGCGCGGGCCTCACCGCCCGCGCAGCCGCAGAACCAAATAAGTGGTAGCCATGCCTGATCCGAAAAAATCGAATAACCTGAAGACCGGCCTGATCATCGGCGCAATCGCCCTGTTCTTTTTCGTAGCTGTCTTCGTCAAGCGCACCTGGTTGATGTGAGATGAGTCGCGAACAGTCAGGCAGGATCCAGCTCAATAAAAAGATGCTGGGCAAGTTGGTTGTACTCGCAGTGATGATGTTCGGCTTCGGCTACGCATTGATCCCGATGTACAAGCACCTGTGCGAAGTACTCGGCATTAACGTGCTGACGCAGGATGGCATGGCGTCGCGGCCTGAGAACACCCAGGTCGACAAAACGCGCACGATTACCATCGAACTCGATGGCAACGCGCAGGGACCGTGGCGCTTCCGCCCGACCACGCGCAGCATCGAAGTTCACCCCGGCGAGCTGGCCACCGTGATGTACGAAGTGGTCAACACGCAGGCGAGGACGATCAAGGCGCAGGCGATTCCAAGCTATGCGCCGCAGTCGGCCACGCCGCACTTCATGAAGGTCGAATGCTTCTGCTTCAAGGAGCAGACGATGGGCCCGAATGAGGCAAGGCAGATGCCGGTCGTGTTCTTCATCGACCCGAAGCTGCCGCGCGAAGTAAAGACGATTACGCTTTCGTACACGTTCTTTGAAATCGCCGGCATGACCGCGGCGAAGTAACAAGGGCAGGCGCGATGGATGAAATGAAGCAGGCCACGCGCCGCAAGGCGTCGTTCGGCGCCACGATGAAGGCCGTGTTCTGGTCCTTTTTCGGCGTCCGCAAGGGCAAGGATTACGCAAGCGATTCGGCCAGCCTGAACCCGGTGCATGTCATCATCGCCGGTTTGATCGGGGCGGCCGTCTTCATCGGCGTGCTGGTGATGGTGGTACGGATCGCGGTAGCACAATAAGATTTAACTAAACAGCAGCAAGAAATTCACCGAATACAGTTTGATTTAGGAGATGAAGATGAGTTCAACCAAAACCGGCGTGCCGTACTACTTCGTGCCGGGCCCGTCCCGCTGGCCGCTGTTCGCAGGTATGTCCCTGCTTGCCACCATGATCGGTGCATCGGGCTGGGTCAACGGCGCCTCGTTTGGCCCGATGCTGACCATCGCCGGCATCCTGTCGACGCTGGTGGTGTTGTACTTCTGGTTCGGCGACGCCATCAAGGAATCCGAATCTGGCCTGTACAGCAAGCGTATCGACCTGTCGTACCGCTGGTCGATGAGCTGGTTTATCTTCTCGGAAGTCATGTTCTTCGCGGCCTTCTTCGGCGCGCTGTTCTACGCTCGCGCCATCTCGATGCCTTGGCTGGCAGACCTGGACCACAAGGTCATCTGGCCTGACTTCGCTGCACACTGGGGCAACACCGGTCCTGCAGGCGTAATCGACAGCTTCCAGACCATGGGCCCGTTCCCTATCCCGACCATCAACACCGCATTGCTGCTGCTGTCCGGCGTGACCCTCACCATCTCGCACCACGCGCTGTTGGCTGGCAAGCGTTCGAAGACCATCGTCTGGCTGGCTGCGACCGTACTGCTGGGCGCCATCTTCATGGGCTTCCAGGTGTATGAATACATGCACGCTTACAGCGAACTGAACCTGAAGCTGACCTCGGGCATCTACGGTTCGACCTTCTTCATGCTGACCGGCTTCCACGGCTTCCACGTGACCGTCGGCGCGATCATGCTGGCAGTTGTCCTGTACCGCCTGATGAAGGGCCACTTCACGCCGGAGCACCACTTCGGCTTCGAAGGCGCCGCATGGTACTGGCACTTCGTCGACGTCGTCTGGCTCGGCCTGTACGTCGTCGTCTACTGGCTGTAATTGCCGGAGGGGCGACCCTCCACTCGAAAAAGCCGCACGTGGGATAATCCTGCGTGCGGCTTTTTTGCCGAATCGCCGATCGCTTAGCAAACCCCCGGAATACCATGAAAATCCTCGTCGCCCTTGCCTTCATCATGATTATCGCCAGCCTCGCGTCGGCGCTGTTTTTCCTGATGCGCGACAAGGGCAAGAGCCCGCGCACGATGCGCGCGCTGGCCATGCGCGTCGGCCTGTCGGTCAGCTTGTTCCTGCTGATCCTGCTGGCCAATAAGCTTGGCTGGATCACGCCGACCGGCATCCGCTAAGTCGTTCGATGCGCGCTTTCCGCTTCCGCCCGATTCCGTTCGTCGCCACCGTGCTGCTGGTGGCGCTCGGGATTTCGCTCGGCCAGTGGCAGGACCGCCGCGCGACCGGCAAGATCGCGGTGCAGGAACAGATCAATGCGGGCGCGCATGCGGCGCCGCTTGCGCTGGACACCGCACCGGTCGTTGCCGCAAGCGCCGAGCACCGCAAGGTCACGGCGACGGGCGAATTCGTGGCCGGCTGGCCGATCCTGCTCGACAACCGCCCGCAGGAGGGCAAGGGCCCCGGCTTTTATTTGCTGATGCCGATGCGCCTGGCCGGAACCGATATGCACGTGCTGGTGGCGCGCGGCTGGCTGCCGCGTCCCGCGGGCGCCGCAGGCCTGAAGCCCTCGTTCGACACGCCGAGCGGCACGGTCACGGTAAGCGGCGTGGCGCGCGGCACCCTCGGCAAGGTCATGCAGCTTGGTAGCGCGCCACCGGTCAAGCCGGGCGCGATTTTGCAGAACATCGAAGTGGCGCAGTTCGCGCAGGCGAGCGGCCTGCAACTGCAGCCCTTCTTCATCGAACAGACCGACCCAGTGCAGCCCGGCGAACAGCTGGTGCGCGACTGGCCGGCTCCCTCCCTGGGCGTTGAAAAGCACCAGGGCTATGCTTTCCAATGGTATGCGCTGGCTGTGATGGCGCTGCTGTTTTTCGTGATTACAGGATTCAGACGTGGACCAAAACCAGACCAGTAACACCATCAAAAAACGCACCGGCCGCTGGAAGCTGTTTGCCGTGCTGCTCGTGTGCGCATCGCCGCTGCTGCTGTCGTACCTGGCGTATTACGTGATCAAGCCATCGGGCCGCACCAATTACGGTCAGCTGCTCGACCCGCGCGAGCACCCGATCCCGCAGCTCGGCGCGACTGCGCTGGACGGCCAGCCGGCCAGCCTGGATCAGTTCAAAGGCAAGTGGATCATGCTGAACGTCGACAATGGCGACTGCCAGCAGGAATGCCGCGACCAGCTGGTGCAGATGCGCCAGCTGCGCCTGATGCAGGGCAAGGAGCGCGAGCGCGTCGAACGTGTCTGGCTGGTGACCGACACCACGCCGCTCGACACCATGCTGATGCGCGTGATCGAAGGCACCCAGATGCTGCGCGTGCCGGCGGAGGCTGTCGCCAAATGGCTGCCGGTGGAGCAGGGCGGCAGCGCGGCCGACCATATCTACCTCATCGACCCGCTCGGCAACCTGATGATGCGCTTCCCGAAGGACGCCGACCCGGCCAAGGTGAAGAAGGACCTCGGCAAGCTGCTCAAAGCTTCCGCGATCGGCTGACCCATGGAGACCTCGGCACTGGTACTGCTGGCCGTAAAGGGCCTGCTGGCGGCAAGCCTTCCGCTGGCGATGGTGTGGATGTCGTCCGACGCCAATAAATACCGCAAGCTGGTCTGGGTGATCGTGTTCCTGACCTTCGACCTGATCGTCTTCGGCGCCTTCACGCGCCTGACCGATTCGGGCCTCGGCTGCCCGGACTGGCCGGGCTGCTATGGCGCCGCCAACCCGTTCATCGCGCATGAACAGATCGCCGCTGCCGAAGCACTGATGCCGACCGGCCCGGTCACGGTGGTCAAGGCCTGGATCGAGATGACGCACCGCTACCTGGCGATGGGCATCGGCGCGCTGATCATGGCGCTGATGGCAACCGCCTGGCTCCAGTGGCGCAAGACGCGCCGCAGCGAGTTTTCGCCTGCGATCCCGACCGCGCTGTTCTTCTTCGTCTGCGTCCAGGGCGCGTTTGGCGCATGGACCGTCACCCTCAAGCTGCAGCCGGTAATCGTCACGATCCACCTGCTGCTCGGCATGGGCCTCCTGGCACTGCTGGTGTGGATGGGCGGCCGCCAGGACCACGCGCTGCGGCCAATGCCGGCTGCCGGCGCCAGCGCAGCGGCGCTGGCCGCACTGCGCCCGCTGGCAATCGTATCGTTCGTGCTGCTGTTCGTGCAGATCGCGCTGGGCGGCTGGGTCAGCACCAATTACGCCACGCTGGCCTGCACCGACTTCCCGCTGTGCGGCGGCAAAGTGGTGCCGGACATGGACTTCGAACATGGCTTCACCTTGTGGCGCGAGCTGGGCAAGACCGCGGCCGGACACTACCTGCCGTTTTCGGCGCTGACCGCGATCCACTGGGTGCACCGCAATTTCGCCTTCGTCGTGTTCGCGGTCGTCGGCTTCACCGTGTGGCGCGCCTGGCCGCATGCCGGCCTGCGCAGGACCGCCCGATTCTTGGCGATCGCGCTGGCCGCGCAGCTTGTCACGGGCCTTGCCACTGTGTTCCTCGACTTCCCGCTGGCCATCGCGGTACTGCATAACGCGGGCGCTGCCGTCCTGGTGCTGCTGGTGACCATGTTAAACTACCAGTTAAAGTATCAACTCGTTCCTGCGCAACGCGCTCCCGCAAGCGCGCTTTCGCCGCAAGCCTCACACCCCTGAAGATGACCCAGACCGCAATCCCAAAACCGACCAGCCGTTTCGCCCAGTACTGGACGCTGACCAAGCCCCGCGTCACCCAGCTGGCGGTGTTCTGCGCCGTGATCGGCATGTTCCTAGCCACCGACGAACTGCCGCCGTGGCGCACCGTGCTGGCCGCGACGGCCGGCATCTGGCTGCTGGCCGGCGCGGCTTTCGCCGTGAACTGCATCCTCGAAGCGAAGATCGACGCGCGCATGGCGCGCACCGCCCGCCGCGCGACGGCGATGGGCGAGCTGACCAACACCCAGACCATCGTGTTCTCCGCGCTGATCGGCGGGGCCGGCATGTGGATCCTGTACGCGCTGGTGAACCCGCTGACCATGTGGCTCACGTTCGTCACCTTCGTTGGCTACGCCATCATCTACACGTTGATCCTCAAGCCTGCCACGCCGCAGAACATCGTCATCGGCGGCCTGTCGGGCGCGATGCCGCCCGCGCTGGGCTGGGCCGCGATCGCCAACGACGTGCCGATGGAAGCATGGCTGCTGGTGCTGATCATTTTCGTCTGGACGCCGCCGCACTTCTGGGCGCTGGCCATGTACCGCCGCGACGACTACGCGCGTTCCGGCCTGCCGATGCTGCCGGTCACCCACGGAATGAACTTCACCGGCTTCCACGTGTGGCTGTATTCGATCATGCTGGCCGCGACCACGCTGCTGCCGTTCGTGGTGCGCATGAGCGGCCTGATCTATCTCGCGTCCGCGATCGTCCTCAATGCCATATTCCTGTGGCACGGCTGGCGCGTGTACCGCCACTACAGCGACCAGGTCGGGCGCAAGGCCTTCGCCTGGTCGATCATGTACCTGTCGCTGCTGTTTGCCGCGCTGCTGGTCGACCACTACATCAAGCTCTGACATGAAAAAACTACTTTCGATTTTTGCACTGGCGCTGCTGCTGGCCGGTTGCGACAAGCTGCCTGGCCAGCAGCCAAGCTTCAAGAACACCGACCTGACTGGCCTCGACTACGCGAAAGATTTTGCGCTGACCGACCATACCGGCAAGCCGCGCACCCTGGCCGACTTCAAGGGCAAAGTGGTGGTGATGTTCTTCGGATTCACCCACTGCCCGGATGTCTGCCCGACGACGCTGGCCGAAATGGCCGGCGTGATGAAAGCGCTCGGCCCGCAAGCCGACGACGTGCAGGTGCTGATGGTGACCGTCGACCCGGAGCGCGATACGCGGGAACTGCTGGCCCAGTACGTGCCGGCCTTCGACAAGCGCTTCATCGGCCTGCGCGGCACGCCGGAACAGACCGCCGCGGTAGCGAAAGAGTTCAAGGTGTTCTACGCCAAGGTGCCAGGCAAGGAACCGGGCAGCTACACGATGGACCACACCGCCGCCAGCTACGTATTCGACCGCAACGGCAAGGTGCGCCTGTTCGTCCGCTATGGCCAGGGCGTCGAGCCGCTGGCCCACGACATCAAGCAACTGCTGTAGTCCGCGAAAAGAACAAAGAAAAATATGGATCGACGCGACGGACCGACGAACTACGCCAAGCTGGCCGCCATCTCGCTGCTGACGATAGGCTGCCTTTACGTACTTCGCCCCTTCCTCGCCGCGATCCTGTTCGCGAGCGCCGTCGTCATCTCGTCCTGGCCGCTGTACATGCGCCTGCTCGCGGTCATGCGCGGGCGGCGCACGCTGGCCGCGCTGACCATGACGCTGTCCCTGACCTTTGTGGTGATCATGCCGCTGGCACTGGTCGCCTACAATCTGGCCGACGATGTCGGTCGCTTCTACGAACAACTGCGCATCGCGGTCGAAACCGGGAACGCCGAGCCGCCGCTGTGGCTGCGCCGGATTCCGATGGTGGGCGAATCGATCTATGCCTACGCCATGGAACTGATGCACAGCCGCGAGCAGATGCTCGAACTGGCGCGCAACATGCTCGAGCCGGCGCGCAAATACCTGCTCAGCGGCGGCATTGTGCTTGGCGCCGGCGTCGCCCATATGAGCCTGGCCGCCTTCGTCAGCTTCTTCCTGTACCGCGACGGCCTGCAGCTGGTGTCGTCGGTGGCGGTCGCCATGCAGAAGCTGATCGGCGAGGGCGCGGCCAAGGTCGCGGACATCGTCAGCCAGACCGTGCGCGGCGTAATGTATGGCCTGCTCGGCACCGCGCTGGCGCAAGCACTGGTGGCGGCCCTCGGCTTCGCCATCGCGGGCGTGCCGGGCGTGCCGCTGCTCGGCGTCGCCACTTTCATCATGTCGCTGGTGCCGATCGGTCCACCGCTTATCTGGGGCGGCGCGGCGCTGTGGCTGTTCGACCAGGGCAGCACCGGCTGGGGCGTCTTCATGATCGTCTGGGGCCTGGTGCTGATCAGCGGCGTCGACAACGTCGTCAAGCCGCTGTTGATCAGCCGCGGCAGCGACCTGCCGTTCCTGCTGGTCCTTCTCGGCGTGCTGGGCGGCGTGCTGGCGTTTGGCTTCGTCGGCCTGTTTATCGGCCCGACCCTGCTCGCCGTCGGCTACTCGTTGATGCGCGATTGGACCGGGGTCAAGCCGGCAGTGCCACCAGCCCAGGACTGAAGGTAGGCGTGTTGCAAAGCGGCGACATAAGCGTTGCCAACCTGGCCAACACCATTAACCGGCCCAATGCGTCCGCACTGGGGCCGCGCACGCGCCTGGTCGTATTACGCGCCCTTTTGATGCATCTTTATCCACATCGGGTAATTTTGTCCAAAACAAGCACGTGGCCCGGCGAGAATATCCCCGATATACTTCTGCGTCCGGACAAATGCACTGGGGAAAAACATGAAGGGCGTCGTATTTACGGAGTTTATGGAGCTGGTCGAATCCCGCATGGGACTCGATATGCTGGACCGGATCATCGGCGAAGCGGACCTGCCCAACGACGGTGCCTACACCTCGGTCGGCACCTATGACCACGCCGAACTGGTTCGGCTGGTAACGGCGCTGTCGAATGCCACTGGCCTGACCACGTCGGACCTGGTGTTGATGTTCGGCGAACACCTGTTCGTTCGCTTCTCGGTCGGCTACCCGGCGCTGTTCGGCGATGTCGCCAACTCGTTCGACTTCCTCGAGCGTATCGACGGCGTGATCCACGTCGAAGTGCGCAAGCTGTATCCGGACGCCGAGCTGCCAAGCCTCACCTGCGAACGCCCGGCGCCGGGCCAGCTGGTGCTTACCTACAGTTCGCCGCGCGGCTTCGCCGACCTGGCCGAAGGCCTGATCAAGGGCTGCATCAAGCACTTCGGCGAGCCGATCGCCGTGGTCCGCACCGACCTTGAAAAAGAAGGCGGCGTGCACCGTTCGCGCTTCGACCTGACAACCGGGCAGGCATGATTGAACCGGTAGTCACGACCGTCGCATCGCGCAGCCTGATGCGCGAACGGACGGCCCGCAAGGAAGCTGAAACCCTGCTCGAACAAAAGAGCCGGGAGCTGTACGACATCAACCTGAATCTCCGCCAGCTCAACTCCGACCTGGAGGAGAGCGAGACGCGCTACCGCACGCTGGTCGAGTTGATGCCGGACGCGATCTGGATCCACACCGGCGGCAAGGTCGTGTTCATGAATCCGGCGGCGCAGCAGCTGTTCGGCGCGTCCGCGCCCGAGCAGCTGCTTGGTTGCGAAGCGATCGACCTGATTCCCGAGGAATTCCACGCCCAGATGGCGCAGGGGATTTTTGGCGACCTCGCCGCGGCGCAGCAGCAGCCGCGCTGCGCGCTGCGCGTCGCGCGCGTCGACGGCTCACTGGTCGACGTCGAGTTCTTCGGCTGCGCGATCCGCTTCAACGACGCTGAATCCGTGATGAACGTCGCACACGACATCACGGAGCGGCGCCAGCACGAGATGGCGATCGAACACCAGGCCACGCACGACCTGCTGACCGGCCTGCCCAACCGCGCGCTGTTCCTCGACCGGCTGGCGCAGGCGATCCGGCGCGCCGAGCGGCACGGCGACAAGCTCGCGGTCATGTTCGTCGACCTCGACAAATTCAAGAATATCAACGACACGCTCGGCCACGCCTGCGGCGACGACCTGCTGCGCATGGTCGCCAGCCACCTGCGCCATTGCGTACGCGGCTCCGACACCGTGGCGCGCCTGGGCGGCGACGAATTCGTCCTGCTGCTCGATAACCCGCTGGGCGACACCACCCCGGCCATGATCGCCGGGCGTATCGCGACGCGGCTCGGCCAGCCCGTGATGCTGGGCGGGCAGGAGCACGTCGTCACCGGCAGTATCGGCATCAGCATTTATCCGGAAGACGGCAGCAAGGCCGAGGCGCTGCTGCGCCAGGCCGACATCGCGATGTACCGCGCCAAGGAAGGGGGACGCAACAGCTTCCAGTTCTTTACGCAGGAAATGCAGAACCGCCTCGACGCGCGCGTGGCGCTCGAACAGGGCTTGCACCGCGCGCTCCAGCGCGACGAATTCGTGCTGCACTACCAGCCGCAGGTCGACCTGCGCAGCGGCCGCATCGTTGGCATGGAAGCGCTGGTGCGCTGGCAGTCGCCCGAACTGGGCCTGGTCCCGCCGATGCAGTTCATCCCGGTGGCCGAGGAAAGCAACCTGATTAACGCGATCGGCCTGTGGGTGCTGAACAAGGCCTGCGCCACCCTGCGCGCCTGGCTCGATGCCGGTGTTCCGGTAGTGCCGATCGCGGTCAACGTGGCGGCCTCGCAGTTCTCCGACCAGGAGATGGACGAGCTGATACGCACCACGCTCGAACGCCACCGGGTCGATCCGCGGCTGCTGGAGCTGGAGCTGACCGAAAGCCTGTCGATGAACGATCCGGAAGCCTCGATCGAGCTGATGCACCGGCTGAAGGCGACCGGCATCGGCATGTCGATCGATGATTTCGGCACCGGCTATTCGAATCTATCGTACCTGAAGCGCTTCCCGGTGGACAAGCTGAAGATCGACCAGTCGTTCACGCGCGGGCTTACCAGCAATCCGGAAGACCGGTCGATCGTCACGGCGGTGATCCGCATGGCGCACAGCCTCGGGCTGCGCGCGATCGCCGAAGGCGTCGAGACCGAAGGGCAGCTGCGGCTGCTGGCGGCCGAGGGATGCGACGAGATCCAGGGTTACTACTTCAGCCGCCCGGTGCCGGAACAGGCGATGCTGGCGATGCTGGAGCGCGACATGGGCATGGACATGGCGCCGCTCGCGCGCAGCGTCCAGCGCCGCACGGTGCTGCTGGTCGATGACGAGCCGCAGGTGCTGTCGACCTTCTGCAAGATGCTGGACGGGCAGGGGTTTGAAGTGCTGACCGCGCACGGGCTGCCGGAAGCGTATGAGCTGCTGGCGGGGCATGAGGTTGGCGTTGTGATTTCGGATCAGGAGCTGATCGGGAATACGGGGATCGACTTCTTCCAGCGGATCAAGAGCATGTATCCGCGCACGGTGCGGGTGCTGCTGACGGCGGATGTCACGCCGGCCAACCTGGCCGACGCGATCAACAAGGGCGCGATCTACAAGTTTGTGGAGAAGCCGTGGCGGGATGAGGCTTTGCTGGGCGTTCTCGCCAGCGGTTTTGCGCATTACGAGAGCTTGTAACACCAAACCGGCGGATGTGTTCGGCAACGGAGTATCCGCTTGCAAGCGGATACCGTTCCGCAGGCGAATCGCGTGCGATTCGAAACCCCTGCTACACCGTCCCCCGCCTTCCGCCACTTCATCTAATCGTGGTCGTCGCGGTCTTCCGGCCTGTGCAAGCGCGGTATCACCTTCACCAGCACGATCCGCGGCCCGTTCATCTTCTTGACCACGACGTCGAACTGCGGGAACTCGATGCGCTGTCCCTGTTTCGGGATGTCGCCCAGTTTCACCATCAGCAGTCCACCCACCGATTCCACTTCATCCATCCCCAGCGTCTCGTTATCGATGTCGATCCCGAGGCTACGTTCGAGCGAGAAGATCGGCAGGCTGGCCTTGCCGATCAGGGTGCCGTCCGGCTGGCGCAGCCAGTCGTTCTCATTGAGCCTGAATTCGTCATGGATCTCGCCGACCATCGCGCCAAGCAGGTTATCGAGCGTGATGAACCCCACCGGCCGCTTGCCCTTTTCGCCAATCAGCGCAAAGTGCGGCGCGCCCTCGCGGAAGCGGCGGAACATCTGCTGCGCCGGCGTGCGCGCCGATACCGTTTCGACCGGCCGCAGGAACGAGGTCAGTTCGGCGATCTTCTTGCCCGACTGCTGCGCGAAGAACAGGTCTTTCAGGTGGATCACGCCCAGCACTTCCTCGCCGCTCGCATCGAAGTACGGGTAGCGGCTGAAACGGTTGCGCTGCACGGTCTGCAGGTTTTCTTCAATCGTCTTGTTGGCGTACAGCGCAATCACTTCATTAATCGGACGCATCAGGTCGAGCACCGTCAGCTGGCTGAAGTCGAGCGACTGGGCCAGGATGTGGCGCTCGTCGCGGGTGAACTTTTCGCCCGGCTGGCTGGTGCGCAGGATCAGCTTGAGTTCTTCGTTCGAGTAGTGCGAATCGTGCCCGCCCTTGCCGGACAGGCCGGCCACGCGCAGCACGAAGTTGGCGCTGCCGTTCAGCAGGTAGATGGCCGGGTACATCATCCAGTAGAACGCGTACAGCGGCGGCGCGCTCCACAGGCCGACCACTTCAGGATTGCGGATCGCCATCGACTTCGGGGCGAGCTCGCCGATGACGATGTGAAGGAAGGAGATCACGCTGAAGGCGACCACGAACGAGATGCCGTGCAGCAGCTGCTCGGACTCGACGCCGACGGCGGTGAGGATAGGTTCGAGGATGCGGGCAAACGCCGGTTCGCCGACCCAGCCGAGGCCGAGCGATGCGAGGGTAATGCCGAGCTGGCAGGCGGACAGGTAGGCGTCAAGCTGGCCGTGGACCTTGCCGAGGATGCGGCCGCGCAGGCCCTGGGTCCTTGCAATCGCGCGTACGCGCGTCTTGCGCAGGGTGACGATACCGAATTCGGCCGCCACAAAAAAGCCGTTAAGCACCACGAGGATGAGGGCGAGTACGACTAGTAGAAAGTTTTCCATGAAGTAAGGTTAATTGAACAGCCGGGCTGTCGAACAGGCATTGTACAGTTCAAGCCGGATCCAAGACACCCTGGTGACCTGCCGACATGATTGCCTCGACGGCCGGGTGGGCGATCTTGCGTTCGTTCGAGATGGCGTAGCATTGCTCGCGCAGCTGGGGCACTTCGCCGACCAGCGTGGCGCCGAACTGTTTTTTCATGTCGGCCGCCGCCATGCTGGAAGCAAAGAAAAGGCCGGCCCCGCGGCGCCCGAATGTACCCAGCAGCGCGTTGTCGTCGAACTCGCCGACGACATCCGGACGCACATTGTGATGGTCGAACCATTCGTCGATTTTGCCGCGCAGGACGTTGTTCCGGGTCGGCAGCAGGAAGGGGGCGCGGTCGAGGCTGCGCGGGAAATCGCCGGCATACGCCTGCGCCAGCGGCGCGGCGCCGACCACGATGGTCGGACTTTCCAGCAGCAGGTGGCTGAACACGCGCAGCGGCGTGCCGGAGCGCACCGGGCGGTCGGTCAGCACCAGGTCGAGCTTGTGCAGGGCCAGGTCGGTCAGCAAGGCGTCGAACGGACCTTCGTTGCAGACCAGCCGCACCGGCGGCGCCAGGTGCATGGTCGCTTCCAGCAAACGGAACGCGGTCGGCTTGGGCAGCGAGTCGGAAATTCCGACGGTCAGCCGGGTGCGCGTGGTTTCGGCCTGGCCGAGCGCGTCCTGCATCTGTTCTCCAAGCAGGAAAATCTGGTCGGCGTACGATAGCGCGGTGCGCCCGGCCTCGGTCAGCACAAGCCGGCGGCCTTGCTGGGTGAACAGCGATTTTCCCAGCGCCTGCTCCAGCAGGCCGAGCTGGGTGCTGACGGTCTGGATTGCGAGGCCCAGGCGGGTGGCTGCGCGCGTGATGCCGCCTTCCTTCGCGACAACCCAAAAATAGTAGAGATGCCGGAAATTGATGCCGCTGTCTTTCATTTGACTTCCGTTTTTACGAAGTAACGCTTCAATTATCTCCTATTTTTAAATTAGCTCTGGCAAACTACACTGCTGCCATTAAATAACAATAGAGGGAAGAATCTTATGAAACACTTCAGGTGGTCGTTTATTGTCACAGTCATCTGTCTCGCGGTTGCGGGCTGGTGGGGTTATCAGAACGCAGGCCTGGGCGGCGCCCTGACCGCGCTCGGCATCGCCATCATCCTCGGCGTGATGGAAGTCTCGCTGTCGTTCGACAACGCGGTCGTCAATGCATCGGTCCTCAAGACCTGGGACGAATTCTGGAAAAAACTGTTCCTCGGCCTCGGCATCATCATCGCCGTGTTCGGTATGCGCCTGGTGTTCCCGCTGGTGATCGTCGCGGTTGCCGCCGACCTGGGCATGGCCGAGGTGTGGAACCTGGCGCTGACCGATCCCAAGGCGTTCTCGCTGCACCTGACCAACCACCACGCTGAAGTGGCGGCGTTCGGCGGCATGTTCCTGCTGCTGGTGTTCCTGAACTTCCTGCTCGATGACGAAAAAGAGCTGCACTGGCTTGGCAACTTCGAGCAGAAGATTGGTTCGCTCGGCAAGGTGTCGTCGATCGCGGTGATGATCGCGCTCGGTACGCTGATGGGCAGCCTGACCATGGTCGAAGAAGGCCAGAAGATGATCGTGCTGATGGCAGGCCTGTGGGGCATCCTGATCTACATCGGCGTCGACACGATTTCGAGCCTGCTTGAAAAAGGCGAAGAGGGCGGCGGCGAAATGGGCGATATGGTCAAGCGCGGCGGTATCGGCGGCTTCCTGTACCTCGAAGTGCTGGATGCGTCGTTCTCGTTCGACGGCGTGATCGGCGCGTTCGCGATCACCAGCGACGTCGTGATCATTATGCTGGGCCTGGCGATTGGCGCGATGTTCGTGCGTTCGATGACCGTCTACCTGGTCGACAAGGGCACGCTGGATCAATACGTCTACCTTGAGCACGGCGCGCACTACGCGATCGGTATCCTCGCCGCGATCATGTTGGCAAGTATGAAGTTCCACATCCCGGAAATCTTCACTGGCCTGATCGGCGTGGCATTCATTGTCGCTTCGCTGTGGTCGTCGGTCCGCTACAACAAACAGCAGCACCTGGAAACGGTGAAGCTGGGCGTTCGACATCATTAAATAGTACGCTGCGCCAGACAGTGCGCAGCGCGTATTGCATCGGTTAGTGACATCTTCCCGGCCTGGTTACCGGACTGGTTTGGGGAGCCGTCAGCAGCTGGTGCGATACGCGCTGCGCATTGTCCGTTTACGCGCTCGAAATTTACGCGCGCGCTTTTGGACCAGCGCAGCGGCCTGCGATGCCTGGTCGCTGATGGTCGCGTCGCCGCCGCCAGTTCCGGTGGCGACTGGCGTCTTGGCCTAAGCGGCAATCAGTGAGAAGGAGAGGGTAGTGGCGAGAAGCGTTTTGACGAGGCGGGGCGGGCGGCTGGGCATGGATTCAAATGTTGGTGATGCTGACGGTGACTGGATGCGGCGGCGGTTCCTGGTGTGTCATGCGCACCGGCGGCGGATCGGTTGTCGCCAGCACGATGCGCACGCCCTTGAGCGCCTTCGTGTCGAAGGTGGGCCTGTCGATGTCGAGCATGAACGGTTCGGACGCCGTCTTCCCGATCAGCGTGAAGTGGTAAATGATGCTGCCGGCCCAGATGCAGCGGGCGTTCGACGGGCAGCGGCTGTCGATGGCGCGCTCATAGCGCAGGCTGATCGTTTCGCCGAGGGCGAGCGTCTGCTGTGGCTGGAGGGTCAGGGTGGCGTCGTTCACGGGAGCCTCGCTGATGGTGGCGCACGCTGCAAGAAGGCATGCTGCTGCGAGAGTCAGATAGCGGGTCATGGCGTTAGCCCATCGGTAGGTGCGATGAGTGTATCAAACTTGCCATTGGCGGGCCGCGCGCAGATGTGCCCGGATGAGGGGAGGCAGCAAACATCTGCGCGGCTGGGGCCGTATTATTTTTCCGAGGTGCGCGAACCGTTCAACATCTTGGAGCAGGCTCAGTCCATCGTCTCAAGAATTGTCGCAATTCCCTGGCCACCACCAATACACTGGGTCGCCAGCGCATAGCGCCCACCCTCCCGCGCCAGGAGCGATGCCGCCTTTCCCACGATCCGCGCGCCGGTCGCTCCCAACGGATGGCCAATCGCCAATCCTCCGCCATCAAGGTTTACCCTCGCCATATCGAGACCCAGTTCACGGATGCATGCCAGCGCTTGCGAGCCGAATGCCTCGTTAATCTCCACGACATCGATGTCGGCCACCGTCAGGCCCGCGCGTTCGAGCGCCAGCCTGGTTGCCGGCACCGGGCCCATTCCCATCAGTGCAGGGTCGCAGCCGAAAGTCGCCATCGACTTGATGCGCGCCGATGGCTTCAAGCCATGCTTGCGCGCGAATGCATCGCTGGTGACCAGCACTGCCGACGCGCCGTCGGTCAGTGGAGATGATGTGCCCGCAGTGACCACCCCGTCATCCCTGAACACAGGGCGCAGTCCGGCCAGCGCTTCCAGCGTCGTGCCGGGCCGGATGCAGCCGTCCTCCGCGACCCGGACGCCGCGGCCATCATCGATCGGCACGATTTCATCCTTTAGCCGTCCTTCAGCACGCGCAGCGGCGGCCTTCAGGTGCGACTCCATGGCAAGCCGTTCCTGGTCGGCGCGGCGCTACTTCATAGCGCCGCGCCACGTTCTCCGCGGTGAGTCCCATGCTGATGTAGGCGTCGGTTTCTTCCAGCAGGGTAGGGTTGGGCGAAAAATTGAATCCCCCCTGTGGCACCATCGTCATCGACTCGACGCCGATGCAAAGATAGGCCTCGCCCAGGCCTGCCTCGATCTGGGCAGCGGCGATGTGGATTGCTGACATGGACGAACCGCAGAAGCGGTTGACGGTCATCCCGCCCAGCTGCTGCGGCAGGCCCGCCAACAAGGACACGATACGGGCCAGGTTGTTGCCCTGCGATGCCTCGGGGTAAGCACAGCCGAGGATCACGTCGTCGAGCAGGGCCGGGCTGACGCCGGTTCGCTGTACCAGCCCGCGCACCACTTGCGCCGCCAGGTCGTCGGGACGGACTTCGGCCAGTGCGCCTTTACGTGAAAAGTGAAATGGCGAGCGCGCATATCCGGAAATGACTGCTTTCATGCTGGTTCCTTTTAAGTTATGCAACCGGGTGAATCCGGCGGCCGGTCAGTTCTGGCTTGCCGCCGGCGATGGCAAGCTGGCTCTCGGAAATTTGACGATGCGGTGTGCCTGGTTCGACCGCGCTGACTTCGTCAAGGCGCGCGATCTGCCCAGCGCTCAGGGTCAGCTTGAGCGCGCCCAGCGTGCTGTCGAGCTGCGCGAGCGTGCGTGGACCGAGGATCGGTACCAGCGCGGTCGACGACGCCGCATCCTGGTGCATGATCCAGGCGATGGCCACGTGGGCCGGGGGAACTTCGTGCTCGGCCGCGATCGCCAGCACGGTATCGAGGATGGCGGTCTCGCGGGCCGATTTTTCACTGTGGACCAGCATGCCAAGGTTCTGCAGGCGCGAGGTCTCGTTCTGATTCCGGTATTTGCCGGTCAGGAAGCCTCCGCCGAGCGGCGACCACAATGCTCCGCCGAGACCGAGAGCCTCTATCATCGGCATCAAGTCGCGGTCGGCCGTGCGTTCGGCCAGGCTGTACTCGAGCTGGATGCCGGCGATCGGCGCCCATCCGCGCAGGTCGGCCATCAGGTCGGCACGCGCTGCACGCCAGGCCGGGAAGTTGGAAAGGCCCGCGTAGACGATCTTGCCAGAGCGGACCAGGTCGTCAAATCCGCGCATGATTTCTTCGGTGGGCGTGGTGGCGTCGGCGAAGTGAGCCCAGTACAGGTCGATGCGGTCAGTGTTGAGCCGTTTCAGGCTCGCTTCAACCGCCTGCACCATACTCTTGCGGCTGTTGCCGGTGCTGGAAGGCGATGTGCCGTTCAGGGTGAATTTGGTGGCGAGCACGAGGTCGTCGCGCTGGCCGGCAATGAACTCGCCGACAAATTGTTCCGACTGGCCGCCCTGGTAACCATCGGCCGTGTCGATGAAATTCCCGCCCGCCGCCAGGTAGGCGTCGAACATGGCTTTCGCGTCGGCCTTCTCTGCGCCGTGGCCCCAGCCAGTGCCAAAATTGCCCGTCCCGAGTGCCAGCTCGGAAACGCGAAGACCCGTACGGCGGCCAAAAGTTTTGTATTTCATCGTTACTTCAGACATGTTTGTTCCCCTTATAAATTACGATCATCATCAAGACTTTATATATTATGTTCGTAATGTATAATGTCAAGGACAAATTCGCTTTGAAGGAGGCAGATCATGAAAGTCAGCAAACAACAGGCGGCCCAAAACCGCGAGCGCGTCGTTGAGACGGCAGCCAAGTTGTTCCGGGAGCATGGTTACAACGGAATCGGCGTGGCCGACCTGATGAAAGCGGCGGGGATGACCCATGGCGGCTTCTATGCCAAATTCGGTTCCAAGGAAGCGCTGTTGGCCGAGGCTGCCGCCAAGGCAATCGAGGTGTCGATGGAGGATTGGGACAGGGTCGTCGCCAAACAGCCTGGCGATCCGCTGCGGGCGGTGACGGAGGCCTATCTTTCTCCCTTACACCGGGACCAGATTGGCAGGGGCTGTGCGATCGCTGCGCTGGGACCGGAACTGTCGCGCCTGTCGGATGAAGTGCGCGATGCGGTAACGGACGGTGTCAGCAAGCAGATCGACAAGTTGACGCCAATAATGCACCAAGCGGATCCGCAAGCGCAGCGCCAGTCCGCATTGGCTGCATATGCAGCGATGGTCGGTGCTCTGGTTCTCGCCCGTGCTGTCACCGACGAGAAGCTGTCGGCGGAAATGATGGACGCAGTGCTGGAAAGTATAAACAGAGCGGTCTGAACGGTGCGTGATCGCGCATGAAGGTTGGCGCGATGGGTGAATCAAACCCGCCAATGGCCGGACGCGCTTCGGACGTAAAAAAGGCGCCCGCAGGCGCCTTCGTTCGATCGGTCCGGACCGGCTTACACAAACGCCGCCAGCGAACCTTTCATTTTCTTCAGTGCCGCCGCTTCGATCTGGCGGATACGCTCGGCGGACACGCCGAATTCGGCAGCCAGCGTGTGCAGGGTCGCACCCGAGCCATCGTCGTTGGCCAGCCAGCGCGCTTCGATGATGCGGCGCGAACGCGGGTCCAGCTTCGACAGCGCCGACGCCAGTCCCTCCGACTGCAGGCGCGTGACCTGCTCGGCTTCCAGCACCTTGGTCGGCTCCGACAGGTCGGACGACAGGTAGGCGATTGGCGAGAACTTGTCGTCTTCGTCGTCGGTCGGCGATTCGAGCGCGATGTCGCGGCCCGACAGGCGCGTTTCCATCTCGATGACTTCTTCACGCTTGACGTCGAGCAGCTTGGCCAGCGCATCGATCTGGGTCGGCGACATCGCATCCAGACCCGTCTTGTTGCTGCGCAGGTTGAAGAACAGCTTGCGCTGGGCCTTGGTCGTGGCGACCTTCACCAGGCGCCAGTTCTTCAGGATGTATTCGTGCATTTCGGCCTTGATCCAGTGCATTGCATAGGACACCAGGCGAACGCCCTGGTTAGGATCGAAACGCTTGACCGCTTTCATCAGCCCGATATTGCCTTCCTGGATCAGGTCGGCGTGCGGCAGGCCGTAGCCAAGGTAGCCGCGCGCGATCGATACCACCAGGCGCAGGTGCGACAGCACCAACTCCTGTGCGGCGCCGAGGTCGTTGCTGTCGCGCAGGCGGCGGGCCAGCGACTGTTCTTCCTCATGCGTCAGCATCGGCAGACGGTTGACCGCCGAAATGTAGGCATCGATATTACCAAGATTGCCAGTAAATCCGAGTCCGAGAGCACGACTTCCAGTCGGAACCAGTGCGGATTGTGCGGACGTCATAGTCATCTATTTCCTCGTAATGTGAGCAGTGCTGCATCGTCAATTTGCCATGGCAGCATTTCCCATGGAGCGACAGTTACGGTGTGTTACCCGGACGCTAGCGGTAGTGTTTTCGAATACTCTGCCAGGCGCTGGTCATATATTAGCACTCTCCAGCAACGAGTGCCAATCGCCCCCAAATTTGCTTTTCGACATCAATTTAAGATTGCCGTACGGAAATATATTTAGAAGATTCCACTCTATGGCGAGCCAGGATTTACCGAATTGAGATGCGTCAAAAGTATTGCAGAGTAATCATGCAGGTACGGGCTTAAGACGGCCTTAAGACGCGCGGTCGATGCGTTCATTTTAAAGGAAGGGGGGAGCGATTTCTGTACGATGAATCACTTTCGCGGCCGAAGCGGGAACTTGACCGCTAGCCCGGCGCGGCGGCCGGGATAGCGGGACGCGTGGCGTTAAGCCAGCCGCGCCAGGTGGCGGCGGATCGACAGCATGGCGCCGACCAGCCCGAGTCCGGCGCTGATGGCCAGCAAGCCGAGGCTTGCCAAAGGACCGAGCGGCAGCAGCAGGAACTCCGATGCGTACAGCCGGGCGAACTCGGCAACCGCGCTGTTGAGCGGCTGCAGCGACAACGCGACCGCGCCGAGCGCCACCACGCCGGCGCCAAGTCCGAGCAGCATGCCGGTGTAATAGAACGGACGGTGGATGAAGTTGTCGGTCGCGCCGAGCAGCTTGGCCATCGTGATTTCTTCGCGCTGGGTCAGCACCTGCAGGCGGATCGTGTTGAACACCACCGCGATCACCACCATGCCGAGCGTGACCGCCAGCAGCAGCAGCGCCAGGCGCAGCACATTGAGCAGGGCGGCGAGGCGCTTGACCCAGGCCGAGTCCACGTGCACCGCGTCGACGTTCGGCAGCGCGCGCAGCTTGTCGGCCAGCGTGTCGATGCCGGCGGCATCCCTGGCGCTGTCGTAGCCGTCGAGCTTGAGCACATAGCTGTCGGGCAGCGGATTCTCGCCCAGCGTATCGAGCACGTCGGCGGTTGCGCTCTTGGCCTTCAGTTTCTCCAGCGCTTCCTCGCGCGGCACGAAGGTAACGGTGGCGCGCTGCGCGCCGACGCTCTTCTCCAGTGCCGGCACCAGTGCGCGCGCCTGCTCGCGGGTCGCGCCGGGCGACACGAACAGGCTCAGTTCAGGTTCGACCGCAAGCTGTTGCGACAGCGGCCTGACGTTGTCGAGCAGGGTCAGGCCCGCGAACGGCAGCGCCAGTGCGATGGCGACGACGATCACATTGAACAGGAAGCTGCCCGGCGCGCGGCGGATGGTGGCGAACGCGCCGTCGAGCGCGAAGCGGTGTTGGCGGATCCAGCTCTTCATGCCGCACCCCCGACCAGCTGGCCGTGTTCGATGTGGATCACGCGCTTCGCGCTTTCCAGCACCTGCTCGTCGTGGGTCGAAATCAGGCAGGTGACGCCAACCGCGTTAAACGCACGCAGCGCGTCGAGCACCTTGTCGGCGCTGGCGCGGTCGAGGTTCGCGGTCGGTTCGTCGGCCAGGATGATCTGCGGGCGGTTGACGATGGCGCGGGCGATGGCCACGCGCTGCTGTTCGCCGCCGGACAGTTCGAGCGGCATGGCGGACGCGCGGTCCAGCATGCCGACCTTCTCAAGCGCGGCGCGGGCGCGCTGCTCGGCCTCGCGGCGCGGCGCGCCGGTCACCAGCAGCGGCAGCATGGCATTGGCCAGCACGGTGCGGTCGGTCAGCAGGCGCTGGTCCTGCAGCACCAGGCCGAGCTTGCGGCGCAGGAAAGGCACGCCGGCGTTACCGAGCTTGCCGATATCCTGGCCATTGACCAGCACACGGCCGCTGGTCGGACGCTCGATCGCGGCGATCATCTTGAACAAGGTGGATTTTCCCGCGCCGGACGGGCCGGCCAGGTAGGCCAGCTCGCCCTTGGCGATATTGAGCGATACGTCGCGCAGCGCGACAGCATCGGCGGAGTACTGCTTTGACACCGATTGAAATTCGATCATGAGGCCTTATCCGAGCAGCGCTTCGACAAATTCGTCAGCCTTGAATGGCTGCAGGTCTTCGATCTTCTCGCCCACGCCGATGAAATACACCGGCACCGGGCGGGTGCGCGCGATTGCTGCCAGCACGCCGCCTTTCGCGGTGCCGTCCAGTTTCGTGATGACGAGGCCAGTCAGGGTCAGCGCGTCGTCGAAGGCCTTGACCTGCGCCAGCGCGTTCTGTCCGGTGTTGCCGTCGATGACCAGCAGCGTCTCGTGCGGGGCGCCTTCCATGCCCTTGCCGATCACGCGCTTGATCTTGCGGAGTTCTTCCATCAGGTGCAGCTGGGTCGGCAGGCGTCCGGCCGTGTCGACCATGACCACGTCCATGCCGCGCGCTTTACCCGACTGCACCGCGTCGAAGGCGACGGCGGCCGGATCGCCCGACTCCTGCGAGATGACGGTGACGTTGTTGCGCTGTCCCCAGACCATCAGCTGTTCGCGCGCGGCGGCGCGAAAGGTGTCTCCCGCGGCCAGCAGCACCGACTGGTGGTAGGTCTGCATGTGCTTGGCCAGCTTGCCGATGGTGGTGGTCTTGCCGGCGCCGTTGACGCCCGCAATCATCATCACCAGCGGTTCGTAGCGGCCCAGCTCCAGCGGCTTTTCGAGTGGACGCAGCATGTCGGTCATCAGCACCTTGAGCGCGGCCTTGACCTCGACGGCGTCGAGCAGCTTGTCTTCCTTGACTTTCCTGCGCAGCGCGTCGAGCAGGTGCTGGGTGGCGTCCATGCCCGCGTCGGACATCAGCAGCGCCGCTTCCAGTTCTTCGTACAGGTCTTCGTCGATGCGGGCGCCGACAAACAGCAGGCTCAGGTTGTTGGACGTCTTCGACAGGCCGGCCTTGAGGCGGTCCATCCAGGATTTTTTGCGGTCCGCTTCGCTGCCGAGGCGTTCGGCGGTTTCCGGGATCAGCTCGGCGACTTCGACGACTGGAGCGGGAGCGGGAGCAGGTTCTGGTGCGGGCACCGGCGCCGGTTGAACGACTGGCGGGGCGACGGGTGCAGGCGCAACCGGCTGCAGCACTGGCGGTGCGGAAAATGTCGAGGTTGTGCCGTAGCGGCGCGCCATGCCGGATGGCGCTGGCGCTGGAGCCGGAACAGGCGTCGGCGCCACAGGCGCGGCAGGCTCAACGTGAACAGGTGCAACCGGCGCAGGAGCAGGCGGCGGCGCGATTGGCTCGGGCGCCGCACTCTCTTCCGGGCGGAGAATTTTTTTGAAGAAACTAAACATGGGTCTGTATCGGCGGGCGCTGCATGCACATTCCCTCGACTGCGGGGAACGATGAATTGGATCGCGCGTATTTTACCAGAGCAGTGCCCGTGATTCTTGTCATCCTGTCTAATTGGCAAGCTCGACACGGCTGGTGCGCCAGCGGCCCACCGCACCGGCGATGCCCTCAAGGTCGAGCACGCAGTCGGGCCCCAGCTGGCGAATCAGCTGGGCTGCGCAGGCGCCGCCGATCCAGACCTCTGCGCTACCGTCCAGCCGTTCCTTCAGCTGGGAGATGTTGTCGATCGCGGCGCGCGATGAAATTCCGATAGAAAACGACAGCGCGACGACATCCGCGCGGTGGACTTTAGCGGCGGCAACGATCTCGGACAGCGGCGTCTGCACGCCCAGCGAGATGCAGCATGCACCTTCCAGGGCAAACAGCGCTTCGGCCATCAGCAGGCCGAGGCCGTGGCGCTCCATCGGAACGGTGGTCAGCAGGATGCGCGGGCTGGCCTGGTCGCGCTCGTTCGGCTGGCTTGCGGCAAAGATCGCGGCGCGCATTACGCCTTGCAGTGTTTCCGCATACAGGTGTTCCTCGAACACGGCCAGGCGGCCGGCGGACCACGCATCTCCCACCAGCGTCGTCAGCGGCGCAACCAGCTCGGTGACGAAGCTGCGCAGGCCAAGGCGCAGCTGGGCCTGGACCATCGTTTGGCGCAGCTCATGCATCCGGTGCCCGGCAAGCAGCGCCATGCACTCGGCGAGCAGCGGGTCGTTGGCGTTGGGCGGCGGCGTGGTCGTCTTGCGCGCCGCCAGCTGGGCCAGCTCGTCGCCCGACAGGTTGACAATTTTTCCTGGACGGTAGCCGTTGTCGATCAGCCTCTTAATTAGTTGCAACCGAACGCGTTGCTCCACCGAATATATCCGTTCACCGTTCGCATCCCGGCTTGGCTTGGGAAACTCATAGCGCCGTTCCCAGACGCGCAGGGTTTCCTTGGCGATACCGGTCTCGCGTTCAACCTCGCTAATGGTGATCATGCGTTCGGCGTGGGCATTGTTGCTCATGGGTAATCCTGTGGTGGTGCCGGTATGTATAGGACAGAGTTTTTGCATTGTAAGCGTATCCGCGGCTGTTCAGCTACGGAAACTGAAACTCAATGCAAAGGCGCGAAATAGCTGTCTAGGACAAATAATTGACAATCGCACTTATATTGTGGATTATTCACATTGTAGAGGATTTGTCTTGGACAAAATTAAGGTGCTGGGAAGAACATGAAAACTGCAGTCATCGGCGCCGGCATCTCCGGCCTGTCGAGCGCTTACAGGCTGGTCCAGGCGGGCGCCGACGTCACGCTGTTCGAAGCCGGGAGCTACTTTGGGGGACATAGCAATACGGTGGATGCCGACGTCGATGGTGTCCGTTTCGGCGTCGACACGGGCTTCCTGGTGTTCAACGAACGCACTTATCCGGAGCTGATCGGGCTGTTTGCCGAACTCGGCGTCGAAAGCGTCGCCAGCGACATGTCGTTTTCGGTCAAGCTGCCGCTGCCGGGCCGCACGCTCGAATGGGCCGGCAGTAATCTCGGCACCGTGTTTGCCCAGCGCGGCAACCTGTTCAATCCGCGCTTCCTGCGCATGGTGCGCGACATCCTGCGCTTTAACAAGGAAGCCACCGCGCTGGCCGCCGGCGGTGACGCGATGCCGGCGCAGTCGCTGGGCCAGTTCCTTGATGAACGCCGCTACAGCACCGAGTTCCGCTACTGGTACCTGCTGCCGATGGCCGCCTGCATCTGGTCCTGTCCCGCAGGTCAGATGCTGGCCTTCCCGGCCGCGACGTTTATCCGATTCTGTCACAACCACGGCCTGCTGCAGGTGAGCGACCGTCCGCAATGGCGCACGGTGCGCGGCGGTTCGCGCGTGTATGTGGACAAGCTGCTGGCCGCGATCCCGTCGCGCCGCCTTGACATGCCCGTGCAGTCGGTGACGCGCGCGGCGCATGGCGGTGCGCGCTCGGTGCGGGTCGAAACGGCCGCCGGCGCCGAGCAGTTCGACCAGGTCGTGCTGGCGTGCCACAGCGACCAGACGCTGGCGCTGCTGGGCGATGCGCGGGCCGATGAACGCGCCGTCCTCGGCGCCATCGGCTACCAGCCGAACCGCGCGGTGCTGCATACCGATGCCAGCTGCCTGCCCGCGAAGCGCCGCGCGTGGTCTGCCTGGAATTACCAGAGCACGGCGTCCGCCAGTCCACAGGTGTGCGTGCACTACCTGATCAACAAGCTCCAGCCGCTGCCATGCACGACGCCGGTGATCGTCTCGCTGAACCCGATCGACGAGCCGGACCCGCGCCTGGTGCTGGGCGAATTCGATTACGCCCACCCCGTGTTCGATGCCGCTGCGGTGGCGGCGCAGGGGCGACTTCCCGCGCTACAAGGCGTGCAGGGCACCTGGTTCGCCGGCGCGTGGACCGGCTACGGATTCCACGAAGACGGACTCAAGTCGGGACTGTCGGTGGCGGCGGCGCTGGCGGCGCGCATGTCGGGGCAGGGCAATGCAGCCGCCTGACGCCCCAGTGCCGCAGCTGTGTTTCGGCCAGGTGCGTCACCGGCGCCTTCGGCCGCGAGCGAACGCGTTCGCCTACGCCAGCTACTACCTGCGCCTTCCGATTCGCACGCTGGGTGCGCAGGGCTTCGGCTGCAAGCTCGTAACGCGCAACCGCTTCAACCTGCTGTCGTTCTTCGACGCCGACCATGGCAACGGCGAGCGTCCGCTGGTCGAATGGATCGACGCGCTGCTTGAATCCGAAGGCGTGCACGATGCCGATGGCGAGATCTGGCTGCAGGCGATGCCGCGGGTGCTGGGGTTTGCGTTCAACCCGGTGTCGTTCTGGTACTGCCACCAGGCCGGCGGCGCCCTGCGCGCGGTGCTGTGCGACGTGCGCAACACCTTCGGCGAGCGCCACTTCTACCTGCTCGATAACGGCGCCGCGATTGCAAACGGCAGCGAGCTGTGTGCCCGCAAAGTGTTCCACGTGTCGCCGTTCTGCCGCGTCGAAGGCGGCTACCGCTTCCGCTTTTTGCGTGCGGTTCGCGACGACGGTGAACACACGCTGGCATGCATCGATTACGACGACGCCGACGGCCTGCTGCTGCAAACAAGCCTGTCGGGACTCGCCACCCGCCTGTCCGACGCCAGCGCGGCACGGGCGTTTTTCGGTTTTCCCCTCATGACCTTCGGCGTCGTTGCGCGCATCCACTTGCAGGCCTTGCGTCTGTGGCTGCGCCGCGTGCCTTTCCATTCCAAACCCGCTCCTCCTGAACAAAAGGTTAGCCGATGAATTCCGATTTCATGCCGTCCACGGCCCCGGTCGCCGTGCCCGCGCGCGCCCGCAAGCAGCCCGTCCCAACATCGGCGCGTATGGTCCTGCGCCTGCTGGAGAAAATCCAGCACGGCACGCTGCAGCTTCGCACGCCAGCCGGCCAGCACCTTGTGTTCGGCGCCGGCGGCGTGCCGGTCACGCTGGAACTGAACAACTGGAGCGTGTTCGCAGCGGCCCTGCGCTCCGGCGATATCGGTTTTGCCGAGTCGTACATCGCAGGCGGCTGGCACACCAGCAGCCTTACCGGCCTGCTGGAACTGCTGGCGAAGAACCGTGACCAGGTCGAATCGGCGCTGTACGGCAGCTGGTGGGGACGGCTGGCCTACCGCGCCCGCCACCTGCTGAACCGGAACAGCCGCGCCGGTAGCCGCAAGAACATCCACGCCCACTACGATATCGGCAACGCGTTCTACAAGCTGTGGCTCGACCCGTCGATGACGTATTCGAGCGCGCGCTTCACCGCCGCCAGCGGCGACGACCTGGCACTGGCCCAGGCCGAAAAATACCGCGGCGTGCTTGGCCAGCTGCGGCTCGATCCCGGCCAGCGGGTGCTCGAAATCGGCTGCGGGTGGGGCGGGTTTGCCGAAGTCGCCGCGCGCGAGGCGGGCGTGCACGTCACCGGCCTGACCTTGTCGGAGCAGCAGCTGGCCTACGCCACCCAGCGGATGCAAGATGCCGGCCTCGCGCACATGGCGGACCTGAAACTGTGCGACTACCGCGACAGCGACGGCCAATACGACGCCATCGCCTCGATCGAAATGTTCGAAGCGGTGGGCGAGGCTTACTGGCCGAGCTACTTCGACTGCATCGCCCGCAACCTCAAACGCGGCGGCCGCGCCTGCGTGCAAACCATTGTCATCGCCGACGAACTGTTCGAACGCTACCGCAAGGGCACGGACTTTATCCAGCAGTACATCTTCCCCGGCGGGATGCTGCCGTCGCCGCAGGCCTTCACCCGCATGGCCGGGGAAAGAGGGCTAAAAGTCACCCGCGAATTCGCCTTCGGCATCGACTACGCAGATACGCTGGCGGCATGGCGCGTCGCGTTCCACGCCAACCTCGACGCCGTGCGCGCGCAGGGATTCGACGAGCGCTTTATCCGTACCTGGGACTTTTACCTGGGTTACTGCGAGGCCGCGTTCAGGGCGCACAACACCAGTGTCGTGCACTTCACGCTGGAGAAGGCCTGACATGGCGCGCCGCTTCCAGGCCGCCTTGATGGCCGCCTTGCTTGCCTTCGGCGCGGCCCACGCGGCCATGCCGAATATCGCCGCCGATGTGCCAGGCGCGCGCGTGGCCGGACAGGGCGGGTTCACCTGGTTCGGCATGAAGATCTACGATGCCAGGCTGTGGGTCGGCGACGCAGGTTATGTGCCGGACGCGCCGTTTGCGCTCGAGCTGCGCTACGCGCGCACGCTCAGCGGCGCCAGGATCGCCGAGGCAAGCGCCGGCCAGATGGAGAAAACAGGCGGCGGCACCCCCGCCCAGCGCGCCGCCTGGTTGAACCAGATGCGCGCTATCTTCCCGGACGTGAAGGAGGGTAGCAGCATCACCGGCGTGTTCCTTCCCGGAGGCGCTGTGCGCTTCCACCTGGACGGCGCGGACCTGGGTACCATCGCCGAACCGGGCTTCGCGCAGGCCTTCGCCGGCATCTGGCTCAGTCCCCGCACTACCGCGCCGCGCCTGCGCGAAGCGCTCCTCAAGGAAGCGGCGCGGCGATGAGCCGCCTGGCCATGCCCCAGCTGATGTCCTACGGCCTGCTTGGCTTGCCGCTGGCGATGGTCGCGCTACCGATTTACGTCTATCTCCCGAAGTTTTACGCCGAGCGCTCCGGATTGTCGCTGGCGCTGATCGGCGCGGCGCTGCTGGCGGCGCGCGTCGGCGCGGCCTTTCTCGACCCGCTGCTGGGGTGGTGGATCGAACGCGGGCGCGGCGCGTTTGCTCGCTTTGTCGGCATAGGCTCGCCGCTGCTGCTGGCCGGCTTCGTGGCGCTGTTCCATCCGCCCGCGCTGGAGGGCGCGAGTGCGCTGGCGTGGTTTCTCGGAACCCTGATGCTGGTGTACCTGGGCTTCGGGCTGGTGACCATCGCACACCAGAGCTGGGGCGCTGCGCTGACGCAGGCGCCGGTCGAACGCGCGCGCGTCTGCGGCGTGCGCGAAGCATTCGCGCTGGCCGGCGTGGTGCTGGCGGCCGCCGTCACCAGCGTCGCCGGATATGGCGCGCTGTCGCTCTCGTTCGCGCTGGCGCTGGGCAGTGGCGCGCTGCTGCTGATTGCCAAAGCCCCCCGTCCGGTGATGGTCACGGCCAGCGCAGGATTGCCGGGCATGAGAGCGATCGCAGCGCCGTTCGCCAACCGCCGCTTCCGGGCACTGTTCGCCATCCTGATCGTCAACGGCGTCGCCTCCGCCATCCCCGCCACGCTATTCCTGTTCTTCGCCTCCGACCGCCTCCAGCTTGGGTCGATCGCGGGCCTGTTCCTGATCCTGTACTTCGTCGCCGCCGCCTGTTCGGTAGCGCCGTGGGTGGCGGCGGCGCGCCAGGTTGGCGAAGCGCGCGCATGGGCAGGGGGCATGCTGGGGTCGGCGCTGGTGTTTGTGTGGGCTTTCGGCCTGGGGCCGGGCGATGCGATTGCCTTCGGCGCGATCTGCATCGCGTCCGGCTTCGCACTCGGCGCCGACCTTGCGCTGCCGCCCGCGCTGCTGGCCGGCGTGATCGCCAGCGCGGGCCACGCGGGCCAGCGCGAGGCGGCCTACTTCGGCGTCTGGAACTGGGGAATTCAAATCACATTGGCACTGGCGGCGGGGATCTCGCTGCCTTTGCTCGACTGGCTGGGCTATGTGCCCGGCAGCACCGCAGGCACGGGCGCTCTCGCCGCAGCCTATGCATTTCTTCCATGCGTACTGAAACTGTTCGCCGCCGCGATGCTGTGGCGCGCCCCTTTACGCGATTGCTGACCAACCCGAAAGGAATCCGACATGAGACTCTCCACTGTACTGATGGCGGCCGCTGCCGCCGTTACGCTCGCGGCATGTACCGCGCCGCAGCCATCGCAATACGCCGGCGAGAAGCCGGTGCTCGACGTGCAGTCCTATTTCAATGGCACGCTGGACGCGCACGGCATGTTCCAGGACCGTTTCGGCAAAGTGGTCAAGCGCTTCGTGGTCGTCATGCGTTGCACCTGGAACGGCGACGTCGGCACGCTCGACGAGGATTTTGTTTATTCGGACGGCACGCGCCAGAAGCGCGTCTGGACCTTGCGCAAGACCGGGCCCGCAAGCTTCACCGCGACCGCACCTGACGTTGTCGGCACAGCGGAAGGCATCGTGTCGGGCAATTCGCTGCGCTGGCGTTACGTGCTGTCGCTGCCGGTGGGCGAGCGCGTCATCGACGTCAGGATGGACGACTGGATGTTCCTGATTGACGACCGCGTGATGCTAAACCGTACCGCGATGAGCAAACTCGGTGTGGACCTCGGCAACGTCACAGTGTCGTTCACCAGGCGATTGCCGTGAACCCGCGAATTCCCGAATGGCGCGGCAAGCGGATCTGGGTGATCGGCGCATCGACCGGCATCGGACAGGCAACGGCTGAACTGCTGCACGCGCTTGGCGCCACGGTCGCCGTGTCCGCACGGAGTGCCTCGAAGTTGCAGGCAACGGCGGCCGGCATGGAGCGCGCCATCGCGGTGCCGCTGGACGTGCTTGACCATGCGAGCGTGATGGGCGCGAGCGAACGGATCATCGGCGATTGGGGCGGCATCGACCTGGTGCTGCTGGTCGCCGGAGGCTATAACGACATGCGTGCCGATGCCTTCGACCTCGACGCGGCCAATGCGCTGGTCGACCTGAACCTGCGCGGCGCGTTCAACTGCATCGACGTGGTGCTGCCGCAGCTGCTGCGGCAAGGGGCGGGCGGCATCGGCATCGTGGCGTCGGTGGCGGGCTATGGCGGCTTGCCGAAGGCGCTGGTGTACGGGCCAACCAAGGCGGCGCTGATCAATCTCTCCGAATCGCTCTACCTCGACCTGCGCCCGCGAGGCATCGCGGTGTACCAGATCAATCCCGGCTTCGTCGCGACCCCGCTCACGGCCGATAACGACTTCCCGATGCCTGCGCTGATGTCCGCCAGCGATGCGGCGCTCGCACTGGTCGACGGCCTTGAGAAAGGCCAGTTCCACATCCATTTCCCGCGCCGGTTCACCAACACGCTGCGGCTGGCGCGCCTGCTACCGTACCGCCTGTACTTCTGGCTGGTTCACAAGGTGACCGGGTTATGAACAGGTCGGCCGAACTTGAGCGCCTGGTGCGGTTTTACGAAACCATCGATGCGGCGACGCTGTTCGTACGGCTGGCCGCCATCTACGCGCCGGATGCGCACTTCAAGGATCCGTTCAACGAAGTGCAGGGGCGCGACGCCATCGAACGTATTTTTGCCCACATGTTTCATCAGGTGGTTGATCCCCGATTCACGGTGGTGACAGGAGTCCAGCAGCAAAACCAGGCATTCGTGACCTGGGAGTTTCGCTTTCGGATGAAGCGGTTCAGCATGGAAGAGCAGTGCATTCGCGGCGCCAGCCATCTTGTTTTCGACGGCGCCGGCGCGGTGCAGCTGCACCGCGACTATTGGGATGCGGCGGAAGAGCTTTACGAAAAGCTGCCGCTTCTGGGGGCGCTGATGAGAATGTTAAAGCGCGCCGCCGCGCGATAGAATATTTTCAGGCGGAACACGAGCCGGATAGCCCTGTTCCGCCAGCTTCCATTACGGTCTTACTTCGCTGCTTTCGAGGCCATGGCGTTCTCGCGGATGGTCTCGAGCGTCGCATTCGGCGTGATCAGGTTGCCGTCGTAGCGCAACTCGATCAGTGCCGGCAGGCTGGTCGCGCGGGTGTGCTCGAGCGCGCGCGCCAGGGCCGGGCCGAAGGCTTCCGTCGTGTCGACCTGTTCGCCATGCGCACCGTAGGCCCGCGCCAGCGCGGCGAAATCGGGGTTGTGCAGTTCGGTGCCCGAAACGCGCCCTGGATAATCGCGCTCCTGGTGCATGCGGATCGTGCCGAACATCCCGTTGTTGAAGACGATGATGACCACGCCCGCCTTGTACTGCACCGCGGTGGCCAGCTCCTGCCCGTTCATCATGAACTCGCCGTCGCCCGCGAAGGTGACCACGGTGCGTTCCGGGTTGACGATTTTTGCGGCCACGCCGGACGGCACGCCGTAGCCCATCGCGCCGTTGGTCGGCGCCAGCTGCGTGCGCATGCCGCCGTAGCGGTAGAAGCGGTGTGCCCACGACGCGTAATTGCCCGCGCCGTTGGTGATGAAGGTGTCGTGCGGGACGGCCTTCATCAGGTCCTGCACCACCTGCCACAAATCCAGCGGCGCCTTGCCGTCCTTGAAGATCGGCGGCTGCTGCTGGTATGCCGCCAGTTCGGCCTTTGCTTCGGCGACGCTGGCGCTCCATGCGCTCGCATCGACGGGCGCCATCGCGGCCAGCATGGCGCATGCCTGCGGCGCGCCGCTGTTGATCATCAGGTCGGCCTGGAACACGCTGCCCAGCTCCTCGGCGTCGCAATGGAAGTGCACCAGCTTTTGCTGCGGCACCGGCGACGACAGCAGCGTGTAGCCGCCGGTCGTCATTTCGCCAAGGCGCGGGCCGATGGCGATGACCAGGTCCGCGTTCTTCACGCGCGCGGCCAGTTTCGGATTGATGCCGATGCCGACATCGCCGATGTAGTTCGGGTGCTCGTTATCGAGCAGGTCCTGGAAGCGGAAGGTGCAGCCCACTGGCAGCGAATTGGCTTCGACGAAGCTGCGCACGTCGGCGCAAGCCTGGGCGTTCCAGGTGGCGCCGCCAAGCAGCACCACCGGGCGCTTCGCTTCGGCCAGCATGCCGCGCAAGGTGTCGATCTGGGCTGCGGAAGGGGAGGCTTGCACCGGCTGGTAGCGGCGCGTGTCGGCCACGCTGGCCGTCTCGATCAGCATGTCTTCAGGCAGGGCCAATACCACTGGGCCCGGACGGCCGCTGGTGGCGACCTGGAAGGCGCGCGCGATGTATTCGGGGATGCGGTCGGCGCGGTCGATCTGCGTGACCCACTTCGCCATCTGGCCGTACATGCGGCGGTAGTCGATTTCCTGGAACGCCTCGCGATCCATGAAGTCGCCGCCGACCTGGCCGATGAACAGGATCATCGGGGTCGAGTCCTGGTAGGCGGTATGGACGCCGATCGACGCGTTGGTCGCGCCCGGGCCGCGCGTGACGAAGCAGATGCCCGGCTGGCCCGTCATCTTCCCGTAAGCCTCGGCCATGAACGCGGCGCCGCCTTCCTGGCGGTTGATGATGAAGCGAATGCTCGAATCATGCAGCGCGTCGAGGACGTCGAGATAGCTCTCGCCGGGCACGCCGAAGGCGGTGTCCACGCCGTGGATCTTGAGCGCATCGACCAGGATCTGGCCGCCGGTACGGGAAGGGTGCGTCATGTTCTTGCCTCTAAGTTTAGGTATGCCTCATTCTATGCGAGCCTCGCGCGACCGGGCTTTTGAAATAACGACACCAAATTTAAGAATCGGAACGTCGCTGCCGTTGCCGGCGAGGGGCAAGAGCCGGTGCCCACCTGTTACAGGTCAACTTTGGGGTCAGGTCTGTCATTCGGACACGGGCGCAGCCGTAGTGCGGCGCACTACGGCTGCGCCCGTGTCCGAATGACAGACCTGACCCCCACGAAGAGAGTCCAGCGGCGACCACCTGTTACAATACGCCCCGTGAAGCAGGCCAAGGCAGCCGCTGGCTGGCGTGTAATGCGTCGGCGGGAGGAAGGTCCGGACTCCATAGAGCAGGGTGACGGTTAACGGCCGTCCGCTGAAAGCTTCCCGCGCAAGCGGGGGTATAAGGCGAGGAATAGGGCCACAGAGACGAGCGTATTAAGTTACGGTGAAACGCGGTAACCTCCACCTGGAGCAATTCCAAATAGGCACGCGTTGATGTTGCTCGCGGAGCGTGCGGGTAGGAAGCTTGAGCGCCGGAGTAATTCGGCGCCTAGAGGAATGGCTGTCATAGCGAACGTTCGCAAGGGCGTTCGCCGTATACAGAATCCGGCCTATCGGCCTGCTTTACACTAATTCTTACGGCCCAGGCAGACCTGCGGGCCACGCGCCGGGGCCTGATTGATGACTCAATACATCCTCGCCCTCGACCAGGGCACCACCAGTTCCCGCGCCATCCTGTTCGACCGCGAAGGCCGCATCCGCGGCGCCGCGCAGCAGGAATATCCCCAGCACTTTCCCCAGCCCGGATGGGTCGAACACGACCCGCGCGATATCTGGAACAGTCAGCTGAAGGTGGCGCGCGAAGTGCTGCGCGCAAGCCACGTCGCGCATGCGCAGGTCGCCGCCATCGGCATCGCCAACCAGCGCGAGACCACCATCGTCTGGGACCGCAAGTCGGGCGAGCCGGTGGCGAACGCCATCGTGTGGCAGGACCGGCGCACCGCCGGCGAATGCGACCGCCTTCGTGCCGAAGGCGTGGCCGAACGCATCGGCCAGCGTACAGGGCTTGAACTTGACGCCTATTTCTCGGCCAGTAAACTGGCGTGGCTGCTCGAACATGTGCCGGGAGTGCGGTCGCGCGCCGACCGTGGCGAGCTGGCGTTCGGCACCGTCGACAGCTGGCTGGTGTTCAAGCTGTGCGGGCGCCACGTCACGGACGCCAGCAATGCGTCGCGCACGATGCTGTTTAATATCCACGAGATGAAATGGGATCAGGAGCTGCTGGACCTGTTCGGCATTCCTGCATCGATGCTGCCCGACGTGGTTGAAAGCGCGGGAGAGGCGGGGACCGCGTCGAGCGAGTGGTTCGGCGGCCCGATCCCGATTACCGGCATCGCCGGCGACCAGCAGGCGGCGATGTTCGGGCAGGCTTGCCACCGTCCGGGCATGGTCAAGAACACCTACGGCACCGGTTGCTTCATGCTGATGCACGCCGGGCAGCGTCCGGCGGTGTCGCACAACCGGCTGCTGTCGACAGTCGGATGGAGCGTGGGCGGGACCACCGACTACCTGATCGAAGGCAGCGTGTTCATGGGCGGCGCGACGGTGCAGTGGCTGCGCGACGGGCTTGGCATCATCCGCGAGTCGCATGAGGTCGAGGCGCTGGCTGCCAGTGTCCCCGATAACGGCGGCGTGTTTTTGGTGCCAGCGTTCGCGGGGCTGGGTGCGCCGCACTGGGACCCGTATGCGCGCGGCACGCTGGTCGGGATGACGCGCGGGACCAACAAGGGCCACATCGCGCGCGCGGCAGTGGAGGCGATCGCGTACCAGAGCGCGGAGCTGCTTGCGGCGATGTGCAGGGATGCGTCGGTGCCGGTCGCCGAAGTGCGCGCCGATGGCGGCGCTGCAAGGAATGACCTGCTGATGCAGTTCCAGGCCGATTTGCTCGGCGTGCCGGTGGTGCGGCCGCGCGTGACCGAAACCACGGCGCTTGGCGCCGCCTACCTGGCCGGGCTGGCGGTGGGATTCTGGGCGTCGCAGGAAGAGATTGCGGCGCAGTGGCAGGCCGAGCGCAGGTTCGAGCCGTCGATCGGCGCCGATGAGCGGCGCGGCTTGATGGCGCGCTGGGATGAGGCGGTGGCAAGGTCGAAGGGCTGGGCCTAGTCAACGCGGTGGATGCGCCCGTCGGACTTATCCACCCTGCAAAGACGTCCCATGCGGCGCCACGTGCGAAGCGCGTCCGCCTGCTCGCCATCCAATCTATCCACCAAACTTAACTCCCCATCGCGCGGGACACCCGTCTCCCCTCAATCTCCCGTTGTTGCTAAAAAACAAGCACGTATTTATTTTATGTTAGCTCAAGCAGGCAAAAATCGCTGCTTTATAGATGAAGTAGCACATTCAATGTCTTTTCTAAGTGCCTGTTTTATGGCACATTTTCCCGCGACGCCGCTTCAACGAAGTGCGCTAAGTCATTGACTTCATTAGAAAATTTCCCATTTTCGATACGGAAACCGCTTGACCCACTCAATTGCTTACTCTAAAGTGGGTAACAGTGTGAAAAAGTGTAGTTTTGTGGGAGATTTTGAGGCTTCCCAGGCTAAAAAAGCAGTTATATAAAATCAATCCAGACCCAGGCTAAAACGTGTTTCAAGGCGCGTCCGCAATCAACCTCGATGCCAAAGGCAGGATGTCAATCCCGGCCAAGCATCGTGACGCACTCGCAGTCCAGTGCGAAGGACGGCTCACGCTCACCAAACACCCGCACGGCTGCCTGCTGTTCTTCCCGCGCCCGGTCTGGGAATCGCACCGCGACCAGATCGCCGCATGGCCGATGTCGGCACGCGCCTGGCAGCGGATTTTCCTCGGTAATGCCTGCGATGTCGAGTTGGATTCGGCAGGCCGCATCCTGATTTCGCCGGAACTGCGCCAGGCCGTCGGCCTGGCGCGCGACGTGATGCTGCTCGGTATGGGCACCCACTTCGAGATCTGGGACGCCGCCAAGCTGTCCGAAAACGAGCAGGAAGCCGTCGCCGGCGGCATGCCCGACGTTCTCTCCAATTTTTCTTTCTAAAGGCGCCAGCGAATGACTACAGTAGCGGCGCCTGAGTTCCAGCACCGGACGGTGCTGCTCAACGAAGCGGTCGATGCGCTCAACATCGATGGCGTGCGCGCCGACGGCGTCTATATAGATGGTACGTTCGGCCGCGGCGGCCATAGCCGCCTGATCCTGTCGAAGCTGGGGCCGAACGGCCGCCTGTTCGGCTTCGACAAGGACCTGCAGGCGATCGCCACCGCCAACCAGATCCTTGACCCCCGTTTCGAGATCGTGCACGACAGTTTCGCCACCATGAAAAGCGCGCTGCAGGAACGCGGCGTCAGCCATGTGGACGGCATCCTGCTCGACCTGGGCATCTCTTCGCCGCAGGTCGACGACGCCGCGCGCGGCTTCAGTTTTCAAAAAGACGGGCCGCTCGACATGCGCATGGATACCACGCGCGGCGTCTCGGCGGCCGAGTGGCTGGCCACGGCAACCGAACAACAACTGGAAAAGGTAGTGCGCGATTATGGGGAAGAACGGTTTGCTTTTCAGATTGCAAAGGCGATTGTTGCTGGCCGGGCAGTCGTACCAATTTCAACCACACGACAGCTTGCCGGTATCGTGGCAAACGCGGTCAAGACCCGCGAAAAGGGCAAGGATCCGGCCACCCGTACCTTTCAGGCTATCCGGATTTTCGTCAATAAAGAGCTTGAAGATCTCGAGACAGGCCTGAGCGAAGCGTACGCGCTGCTCGCGCCTGGCGCGCGCCTCTCGGTCATCAGCTTCCATTCGCTGGAAGACCGCATGGTCAAGCAGTTCCTGGCCAGTAAAGCCAAGGTCGCGCAGCCGGACCGCCGCCTGCCGATCCGCGCCGTCGACCTGCCGCAGCCTTTGATGAAGCTGATCGCCAAGATCAAGCCGTCCGACGAGGAAGTAAAAGCCAACCCGCGCTCGCGCTCGGCCGTCCTGCGCGTGGCCGAACGCCTGCCCTATGCGGGAGCCGCCGCGTGAGCTTCAAGATCAACATCTTCTTCGCGGCCCTGCTGGTGACCTGCGCGCTGGCGCTGGTGAACTCGCAGTACAAGGCGCGCAACCTGTTCATCGAACTGGAAAAGCTGGAGCAGCAGTCGCGCCAGCTCGACATCGACTGGGCCCAGCTCCAGCTGGACCAGTCCACGCTCGGCAAGAACGCGCGCATCGAGCAGATCGCGCGCACTGAGCTGAACATGGCGCCGCTGTCCCCGGCACGTACGCAGTACCTCACGGAAGGCGCCAAATGAAGCGCGGCGGCAATGGCGTGAACTCGCGGGTCGCCGCCTCGAAAGGGATGTCGTTCTCGAAAAGCCCGGTGCTGGCGGTCAGCCTGCCGACCTGGCGTTCGCGCGTCGTGCTGTTCGTGCTGTTCGCCGCATTCGCGGCGCTCGCCGTGCGCGCGATATGGCTGCAGGGGATGTCCAACGAGTTCCTGCAAAAGCAGGGCAAGAGCCGCTACGAGCGCACCATCGAACTGCCGGCCACGCGCGGCAAGATCATGGACCGCAACGGCCAGGTGCTGGCGTCGTCGCTGCCGGTCAAGGCGGTGTGGGCGATTCCTGAAGACGTGCTTAAGTCTTCTCCTGAAAAGCTGGCCGAACTGGCGCGGCTGCTGGAAATGAGCAATGCCGAACTGCGCAAGAAGCTCAATTCGGACCGCACCTTCGTCTACCTGAAGCGCCAGGTCGAGATGGACGTGATCGCGAAAATCGACAAGCTCGAAATCGCCGGACTCGACACCCGCAAGGAATACAAGCGCTTCTACCCGCAGGGCGAAGTAATGACCCACGTGGTCGGCTTCACCAACGTCGAAGACACCGGCCAGGAAAGCATGGAGCTGGCGCAGCAGAAGACGCTGCAGGGCGCCACCGGCAGCCGCCGCGTCATCAAGGACCGCCTGGGCCGCATCGTCGAAGACGTCGGCCTGTCAAAGCAGCCGCATGACGGCAAGGACCTGACCCTGTCGGTCGACAGCAAGCTGCAGTACATCGCCTTCTCCAGCATCAAGGAAGCGGTCGAAAAGTTCAACGCCAAGGCCGGTGCGGCCGTGGTGCTGGACGTGAAGACCGGCGAAGTGCTGGCGCTGGCCAACTACCCGACCTACAACCCGAACGACCGCCGCGTGCTCACCGGCGAGCAGCTGCGCAACCGCGTGGTCACCGATACCTTCGAGCCGGGTTCAACGCTCAAGCCGTTCACGGTGGCGCTGGCGCTGGACACCAAGCGCGTCACGCCGGATACGATGTACGAAACCGCGCCGGGCTACATGGTCATCGGCGACCGCCGCGTGCGCGACATGCACACCTATGGCACGCTATCGGTCAGCAAGATCATCCAGAAGTCGTCCAACATCGGCATGGCCAAGATTGCACTGCCGATCCCGCCGCAGGAGATGTGGGAGATCTTTACCAAGTCCGGTTTCGGCCAGCAGCCTAAGTTCGGTTTCCCTGGCGCCGTGGCAGGCCGCGTGCGCCCGTACAAATCATGGAAGCCGATCGAGCAGGCCAACATGGCCTTCGGTCACGGCATTTCGGTCTCGCTGCTGCAGCTGGCGCGTTCGTACATGATCTTCGCGCGCGACGGCGACATCATTCCGCTGTCGTTCCAGAAGGTCACCGAGCCGCCCGTCGGCCAGCAGGTCATTTCGCCGCAGACCGCGCGCCAGATGCGCACCATGCTTGAAAGTGTCGTGGGCCCTGAAGGCACCGCGTCCAAGGCGCAGGTGCCTGGCTACCGCGTCGGCGGCAAGACCGGTACCGCGCAAAAGCTGATCAACGGCCGCTATTCGAACAACCGCAACGTCGGCTCCTTCGTGGGCATCGCGCCGATGTCGAATCCGCGCTTCATCATCGCCGTCATGCTCGACGATGTAAGCGGCGTGTACCGCACCGGCGGCTGGGTCGCCGCACCGACCTTCGCAGCGCTGGCGGCCAATGCCCTGCGCGCGGCCAACGTGGCGCCCGATTCGACCGTCACCGACATCATCATTCCTGAAAACCCGCTGGAGGACAGCCTGTGACCCCGGTTAGCATGCAGGATATCTGCCAGTGGATCCGCGACACTGCGCCGAGCGCGCAGCTGGCGTCCGACTCGCGCCGCATCAAGGCTGGCGACGTGTTCTTTGCCTATAAAGGCGAGGGCGGCGACGGCCGCGACTTCATCTATGCCGCCGTCGAACAGGGCGCTGCCGCGGTGGTTTTCGAAGCCACCGACTTCGCCTGGGACAGCGCACTCGATGTGCCGCACCTGGCGGTCGAACACCTGAAGCGCCACGCCGGCGAGATCGCGCACACGTTCCATGGCATGCCCGACGCGCAGATGTTCACCGTCGGCGTCACCGGCACCAATGGCAAAACGTCATGCGCGGTCTGGCTCGGCCAGGCCATGTCGCGCCTCGGCAGCCCGACCGCCGTCATCGGCACCCTCGGCGTTGGCCTGTTCAGCGGCCGCGGCGAACCTGTATACGACGTCACCGGCTACACGACACCGGATGCGGTGCTGCTCGCAGGAAAGCTTGCGCAAGTACGCCAAGCGGGCGCTGCATCGCTGGCGATCGAGGTATCATCGATAGGTTTGGAGCAGGGCCGCACGTCCGGCATGCATTTCGATGTCGCGTTGTTTACCAACCTGACGCGCGACCACCTCGACTATCACGGCGACATGGCCAGCTACGAAGCGGCCAAGATTAAATTGTTTGAATGGCCTCACCTGAAGACCGCTGTACTTAACCTGGACGACCCAGTTGGATTGCGCCTCGTAGCGCACCTGCGCGCCAGGTTCGGCGATGCGCTGGCGCTGATCGGCTACACGCTGCGCGACGCCGTGGCGCAGCCGGAGCTCGACGGCGTCGCGATCCTGCGCGCGTCGCAGTTCCGCAGCCGCCACGCAGGCACCGACTTCCACCTCGAATCCCCGTACGGCGCGGCCACCGTGAAGACCCACCTGGTCGGCCATTTCAACATCAGCAATGCGCTGGCGGTGCTTGGCGCGCTGCTGGCCAAAGGCACCGCGCTGCGCGCCGGCGTCGATGCGCTCGAAGCGCTGACCCCGGCCCCGGGCCGCATGCAGCAGCTCGGCGGCCAGGACGCGCCGATGGTCGTCATCGATTACGCCCACACCCCGGACGCGCTGGAGAAAACGCTGCAGGCGCTGCGCCAGGTAGCCGATGAACGCGGCGGCAAGCTGTGGTGCGTGTTCGGCTGCGGTGGCGACCGCGATCCGGGCAAGCGCCCGCAGATGGGCGCCATCGCGCAGATCGCGCAGCACGTGCTGGTCACCAGTGACAACCCGCGCAGCGAAGAGGCGGGCGAGATCATCGCCCAGATCGTCGCCGGCATGGACAAGGATCATCCTGAATCGACCTTCCAGGCGATCGAAGACCGCGCCGCGGCGATCCTGTCGGCCGTCAAGCAGGCGGCAAAGCAGGATGTCATCCTCGTGGCAGGCAAGGGCCACGAGCCGTACCAGGAAATCAAGGGCAAGAAGATGCCGTTTTCCGATGCCGACCACGCCGCGCTGGCATTTGCCGCGCGCGTCACCATGATGAGGACTAACTGATGCGCGGCTCACTGGCACTGATGGTCCCGTCGATCGCGGGCGCACGCATGACGCAGAACGCGACGTTCGAATCGGTCACGACCGACAGCCGCACGGCCAGCGCCGGCGAACTGTTCGTCGCGCTGCGCGGCGAGAACTTCGACGGCCACGATTTCCTCGAACAGGTCGCAGGCCGCGGCGTGGGCGCGGTTGTCGTCGAAGAGCTGCCGCCAGGCCTGAAGCTGCCAGCCATCGTGGTGCCGAATACCCTGGTGGCACTCGGCCAGATCGCCAACTTCTGGCGTGCGCGCTTCGACATTCCTGTTATCGGCGTCACCGGCAGCAACGGCAAGACCACTGTCAAGGAAATGATCGCGGCCATCCTCGCGCAAGCACACGGCGAAGACGGCCGCCTCGCCACGCGCGGCAACCTGAATAACGAAATCGGTGTTCCGCTCACCCTGATGCGCCTGACCGAAGCGCACCAGGCCGCCGTAGTCGAACTGGGCATGAACCATCCCGGCGAAATCGGCCGCCTGACCGCGATCGCCGCGCCGACCATCGGCCTGGTGAACAACGCGCAGCGCGAGCACCAGGAATTCATGCACACCGTCGAAGCGGTAGCGCAGGAAAACGGCGCCGTCATCGCTGGCCTGCCCGCCAACGGCGTGGCCGTGTTCCCGGCCGACGACACCTACACCGACCTGTGGCTTAGCCTCGCGCAGGCGCGCGGCCAGCGCAAGGTCATCACCTTCGGCCTGAATAACGCCGCCAACGTCAGCTGCGCGCACCGCACGTCCGGCGCGGGCAGCGAACTCGATGTCACCGTGGCCGGCACCGGCAAGGAAGACGGCACCTTCAGCGTGCAGCTGGCCGCCTTCGGCATGCACAACGTGCGCAACGCGCTCGCTTCGATCGCCTGCGCGGTTGCAGCCGGCATCGGCCGCGACGCCATCGTGCGCGGCCTCGAGGCCTTCGCGCCGGTCAGCGGCCGCCTGCAGCGAAAGCAGGCCGTATGCGGCGCCACCGTCATCGACGACACCTACAACGCCAATCCGGATTCCGTGCGCGCCGCCATCGACGTGCTGGCCGAAGCAGCCGCGCCGCGCATCCTGGTGCTGGGCGACATGGGCGAAGTCGGCACGCAGGGACGCGAGTTCCACGAAGAGATCGCCGCCTACGCGGCCAGCCGCGGCATCGCGACGGTACTGGCGACGGGCGAGCTGGCGCGTCACATGACGACCGCCGGCGCACAACATTTTGAGCAGTTTGACGAGTTATTGGCAGCACTGGGCGCAAAGCTGGGCACCAAATCTGACGCAACTGTGTTGGTGAAGGGCTCGCGTTTCATGGAGATGGAACGCGTGGTTCAGCACCTTCTTGGACAACACAACACTGGCAAGGAAGCCCACTAATATGCTGCTCTGGCTCGCACAAATGTTCCAGGACGAATTCGGTCCGCTGCGCGTTTTCAACTTCATCACTTTCCGTGCGGTGTTCGCCACCATCACGGCGGTGCTGATCGGTTTGTTCGCCGGCCCGGCTGTCATCCGCAAGCTGGTCGAATTGAAAGTCGGCCAGGCAGTTCGAACGAACGGTCCGCAGACGCACCTGAAAAAACACGGCACCCCGACCATGGGCGGTGTGCTGATCCTGATCGCCATCGGCGTGTCCACGCTTTTGTGGGCCGACCTGTCGAACCGCCTGATCTGGCCTGTGCTGGTGGTCACCATCGGCTATGGCGCCATCGGCTGGGTCGACGACTACCGCAAGGTGGTCTACCAGGACCCGGAAGGCATGCGCTCCGGCGAAAAGTACTTCTGGATGTCGCTGATCGGCATCGCCGCCGCGCTGTACCTGGCGTTCTCGGTGTCGGCCGCGACCCCGGCCAAGGTGTGGGAACTGTTCTTCGCGTGGGTGCAGTCGGGCTTCTCGATGGACCTGCCGCCGAAGGCCGACCTGATCGTCCCGTTCTTCAAGACCATCAGCTACCCGGTCGGCGTGTGGGGCTTCATCGCGCTGACCTACTGCGTCATCGTCGGTTCGAGCAACGCGGTCAACATCACCGACGGCCTCGATGGCCTGGCCATCATGCCGACCGTGATGGTCGGTTCGGCGCTCGGCCTGTTCGCCTACCTGACCGGCAGCGCGACCTACTCGAAATACCTGTTCATCCCGCACATTGCAGGCGCGGGCGAACTGCTGATCTTCTGCGGCGCGATGGCGGGCGCGGGCCTGGCCTTCCTGTGGTTTAACGCGCACCCGGCCCAGATGTTCATGGGCGACGTCGGCGCGCTGGCACTGGGCGGCGCGCTCGGCACCATCGCCGTCATCGTGCGCCAGGAAATCGTCCTGTTCATCATGGGCGGCATCTTCGTGGCCGAGACCATCTCGGTGATGATCCAGGTGAGCTGGTTCAAATACACCAAGAAGCGGTACGGAGTGGGGCGGCGGGTATTCCTGATGGCGCCACTGCACCACCACTTTGAACAAAAGGGCTGGAAAGAGACCCAGGTCGTGGTCCGCTTCTGGATTATCACGATGATGCTGGTCCTGATCGGCCTCTCCACACTGAAGCTGCGCTGATAATGATCTACGAAGGCAAAAAGGCACTGGTGCTGGGGCTCGGGGAATCCGGGCTCGCAATGGCGCAATGGCTGGCACGCTGCGGGGCAACCGTGCGCGTGGCGGACACGCGCGCCGAGCCGCAGCGCCTTCCTGCCTTGCGCGACACCGTGCCGGGCGCCGAATTCGTGGGCGGCCCGCTGGCGGCAAGCCTGGTCGACGGCGTCGACTTCGTGGCAGTGAGCCCGGGCCTGATGCCGCAGCGCGAGCTGGCCGACGTCACACCAGCGGCAGAGAAAAAAAATATCCCTGTCTGGGGCGAGATCGAACTGTTCGCACAGGCGCTCGCACACCTTAAGCAGGAACGCGGCTATGCGCCGAAGGTCATCGCGATCACCGGCACCAACGGCAAGACCACCGTCACCAGCCTGACCGGCCTGCTGTGCGAACGCGCCGGTTTGACGACGCGCGTGGCTGGCAACATCAGCCCGGCCGCGCTGGACGTCCTGCGCGAAGTGCTCGACGCCGACGAACTGCCGCAGGCATGGATCCTCGAGCTGTCCAGCTTCCAGCTGCACGCCACCTTCAGCCTCGACGCCGACGCGGCGACGGTGCTGAACGTCACCCAGGACCACCTCGACTGGCACGGCGACATGGCGTCGTACGCCAACGACAAGGCCCGCATCTTCGGCGAACACACCGTGCGCGTGCTGAACCGCGACGACGCCGCCGTCATGCGCATGGCTGCACCGACTGCCGACGTGGTCACTTTCGGCATCAACGAGCCGGCGCAGGCCGGGTCGTTCGGCCTGCAGAACGAACGCGGCGTGCTGTGGCTCGCCGTCGGTGTGCCGGGCGAGGAAAGCGAGAAGAAGCGCCGCAAGAACGAACCGGTGGAAGAGGTGCCATGCATCGTCAACCGCCTGATGCCGGCCGACGCGCTGCGCATCCGCGGCGTCCACAACGCATCGAACGCGCTGGCCGCGCTGGCCCTGTGCCGCGCGATCGGCCTGCCGTTCGCGGCACTGCTGCACGGCCTGCGTGAATACCAGGGCCAGCCTCACCGCGTCGAACTGGTGACGGCCATCGACGGCGTCGAATTCTATGACGACAGCAAGGGCACCAACGTCGGCGCTACTGTCGCGGCCCTGAACGGACTGGGCAAGGTCTTCGCTGGCGAGAACCAGCCAAGCGTGGCCCGGAAGGTTGTCCTGATCGCCGGCGGCGACGGCAAGGGCCAGGAATTCGATCCGCTGGCTGAACCAGTCTCGCGCTACGTGCGCGCGGTGGTGCTGATCGGCCGCGATGCGCCGCTGCTGCGCAGCGCGATCGGGCCGGCTGGGGTCGACATGGTCGATTGCACCACGCTGCCGGAAGCAGTGCTGCGCGCCGCCGCGCTCGCCCAGCCGGGCGATTGCGTGCTGCTGTCGCCTGCGTGCGCCAGCATGGACATGTTCACCAACTACGCGCACCGCGCGCAGGTGTTCGTCGACGCGGTGCGCGACTTGGCGCTGGAAAAAGGACAGGACATCTGATGGCCTTCCAGCTTCCATTCAAGTTTTCCGGATCCTCGTCGGACGCCCTGTCGGGTAGCCGCGCGCGTCCCTCGAAAATGATGGAATACGACCAGCCGCTGGTCTGGGTCACCTTGCTGCTGATGCTGTTCGGGATGGTGATGGTGTATTCCGCTTCCATCGCGCTGCCGGATTCGCCGAAGTTCGCCAACTACAAGAACAACTACTTCGTGCAGCGCCAGGCGATCTTCATCGTCGTCTCGGTCCTCGCCGCGTTGTTCGTGTTCCGCATCCGTATCGCGGTCTGGCAGCGCTACGCGCCGATCATGTTCGTCGGCACGCTGTTCCTGCTGGCGATCGTCCTCATTCCTGGCATCGGCGTGTCGGTCAACGGCGCCCAGCGCTGGCTGAACCTGAAGGTCTTCAACCTGCAGCCGTCCGAAGTGATGAAGATCGCCGCCGTGCTGTATGCGGCCGATTACACGGTGCGCAAGCAGGAGTACATGCACAAGCTGACCAAGGGCTTCATGCCGATGGCGGCCGCGATCACGCTGATCGGCGGCCTGCTGCTGCTCGAACCCGACTTGGGCGCATTCGGCGTGATCGTCTGCATCGCCATGGGCATCCTGTTCCTGGGCGGGATCAACATCGTCTGGTTCGGCGGCATCGTGATGCTGCTGGTGGCGACCTTCGGCGCGATCATCGCGTTGTCGCCGTTCCGCCGCGCGCGCATGTTCGCCTACCTCGACCCATGGCAGGAAGACAATGCGCTCGACAAGGCTTACCAGCTGACCCATTCGCTGATCGCCTTCGGCCGCGGCGAGCTCTTTGGCGTTGGCCTGGGCGGCAGCGTCGAGAAGCTGCACTACCTGCCGGAAGCGCACACCGACTTCATCATGGCCGTCATCGGCGAAGAACTCGGCCTGGCCGGCGTGCTGGTGGTGATCGCGATGTTCTACTGGCTGGTCAAGCGCGCCTTCGACATCGGCCGCCAGGCCATCGCCATCGACCAGGTGTTCGCGGGCCTGACCGCAAAAGGCATCGGGATCTGGATCGGCGTGCAGACCTTCATCAACATGGGCGTGAACCTCGGCCTGCTGCCGACCAAGGGCCTGACCCTGCCTTTGATGAGCTACGGCGGTTCCGGCGTGCTGTTCAACTGCGTCGGCCTGGCGATCCTGCTGCGCATCGATTACGAAAACCGTGTGCTGATGCGCGGAGGCCGTCCATGAAACGCCTGATGATCATGGCAGCCGGCACCGGCGGACACATCTTCCCCGGCATCGCGATTGCGCAGACCATGCGCCAGCGCGGCTGGGAGGTGAGCTGGCTGGGTACCTCGCACGGCATGGAGACCGACCTGGTGCCGAAGAACGGCATCGAGATGGACACCATCGACTTCGCGGGCATGCGCGGCAAGGGCCTCGGCCACACCGTGCGCGGCGCCTTCAAGATGGCGGCCAGCTTCGCGACCTGCATGGGCATCATCCGCCGCCGCAAACCGGACGTCGTGCTGGGCATGGGCGGCTACGTTTGCGTACCTGGCGGGATGATGGCGCGCTGCGCCGGCGTTCCGCTGGCACTGGTCAACGCCGATGCCGCGCTGCTGTTGTCTAACAAGACGCTGGCGCCAATCGCGCAGCGCGTGATGTTCGGCTTCCCGGCCGACTTCGGCCGCGCGGCAAGCAAGGCCATCGTCACCGGCAACCCGGTGCGCAAGGAAATTCTGGAGATGCCGTCGCCGGAGGCGCGCTTCGCGTCGCGCACCGGCGTGCTGCGCATCCTCGTGGTGGGCGGAAGCCTCGGCGCCAAGGTGCTCAACGACAGCGTACCCGCCGCTCTTGCGATGCTGCCGCAGGGCGAGCGCCCGGTGGTGACCCACCAGTCGGGCAAAAAGAACATCGATGCGCTGCGTGCCTCGTATGCGGCAGCGGGCGTCGAAGCGAATGTGGTCGACTTCATCGACGACATGGCAGGCGCATACGCCGGCGCCGACATCGTGGTCTGCCGCGCCGGCGCGATCACCGTGTCCGAGCTGACGGCGTCCGGCGTGGCCAGTGTGCTGGTGCCTTTCATGGCGTCGACCACCGGCCACCAGCGCGACAACGCGGTGTGGATGTCCAGGCAGAACGCGGCGATCCACCTGCCGCAAACCGAATTGAGTGCAAAAAGCATGGCGGCCTTGCTGCAATCGCTGACCCGCAACGACTGCCTGCAGATGGCGGCGGCGGCAAAGTCGGTCGGCAAGCGCGACGCGAACGAAGCGATCGCCATGGTGTTGGAACAACTGGCTGGAACGGACAAAAAAGCATGAAGCACAAGATCAAGAATATCCATTTCGTCGGCATCGGCGGCAGCGGCATGAGCGGCATCGCCGAAGTGCTGCTTAACCTCGGCTACAACGTGTCCGGTTCCGACCTGGGCAGCAATGCGGCTACCCAGCGCCTCGCGGAACTGGGCGCGACCGTCATGCTCGGCCACGCAGCGAAGCACGTCGCGCAGGTCGACGCGGTCGTCACCTCGACCGCCGTCCAGGCGGACAATCCTGAAGTCGTCGCAGCCCGCGCCGCGATGATCCCGATCGTGCCGCGCGCGATCATGCTCGGTGAACTGATGCGCCTCAAGCGCGGTATCGCGATTGCCGGCACCCACGGCAAGACCACCACCACCAGCCTGGTCGCATCGGTGCTGGCGCAGGGCGGCCTGGATCCTACGTTCGTCATCGGCGGGCGCCTGACCAGCGCCGGCGCCAACGCCAAGCTGGGCACCGGCGAATACATCGTGGCCGAAGCCGACGAATCGGATGCGTCGTTCCTGAACCTGACGCCGATGCTGGAAGTGATCACCAACATCGACGCCGACCACATGGAAACCTACGAGCACGATTTCGAAAAGCTCAAGGGCGCCTTCGTGCACTTCACGCACCGCCTGCCGTTCTACGGCCGCGTGATGCTGTGCATCGACGACGTGCATGTGCGCTCGATCCTGCCTGAAGTGACCAAGCCGATCACCACCTACGGCTTCTCGGAAGATGCGCAGGTACGCGCCGTCAACGCGCGCGCCGAAGGCCTGCAGATGCATTTCACCGTGATCCAGGACGGCTACCCGGACACCGACTTCGTGCTGAACCAGCCTGGCATGCACAACGTGCAGAACGCCTGCTCGGCGATTGCGATCGCGCGCGAACTCGGCATCGAGGACGAAGCGACCCAGCAGGGCCTGGCCGAATTCCGCGGCGTCGGCCGCCGCTTCACCCGCTACGGCGACGTCGCGATTCCTGGCGGCGGCACGTTCGCGCTGGTCGACGATTTCGGCCACCACCCGGTCGAAACCGAGGTCACGCTGAAGGCCGCGCGCGCCGCCTACCCTGGCCGCCGCCTGGTGCTGGCGTTCCAGCCGCACCGCTACAGCCGCACGCGCGACCTGTTCGAAGACTTCGTCAAGGTGCTGGCCGCGCCTGACGTGCTGGTGCTGGCCGAGGTGTACGCCGCCGGCGAAGCGCCAATCGTCGCCGCCGATGGCCGTGCGCTGGCGCATGCGCTGCGCGTAGGCGGCAAGGTCGAACCGATCTTCGTTGAGTCGATGGCCGACATGCCGTCGACGCTGATGGGCGTTGTGCGCGACGGCGACGTCGTGATCACGATGGGTGCGGGCTCGATCAGCGGCATCGCCAACAAACTGACAACCTATGCAGAGGCCTCGAAGTGAGCGCAACTACCACCACAACTGAATTCGGCAAAGTCGGCGTGCTGTTCGGCGGCCGCTCCGCCGAGCGCGAAGTGTCCCTGATGTCCGGCACCGGCGTCCTGGAAGCCCTGAAGGCAAAGGGCGTCGACGCCCACGCCTTCGATCCGGGCGAGCGCAGCATCGCCGACCTGGCGGCTGAAAAATTCGACCGCGTGTTCATCGCGCTGCACGGCCGCTTCGGCGAAGACGGCAGCCTGCAGGGCGCGCTGGAACAGCTGGATATTCCATACACCGGGAGCGGCGTGATGGCCTGCGCGATCGGCATGGACAAGGTCTACACCAAGATGATCTGGCTGATGAACAAGCTGCCGACGCCGCAATACGCGACGCTGGATGCGAATTCGGACCTGTCCACGGTGGTAGCTGAACTCGGCCTGCCGGTGATGATCAAGCCGCCGCTCGAAGGCTCGACCATCGGCATCACCAAGGTCACGCTTGAGCCTGAGCTGCAGGCCGCGGTCGACCTGGCCGCGAGCCTGGGCGACGTGGTGCTGGCCGAGCAGTTCGTGACCGGCCGCGAATTCACCGTCGCGGTGCTGGGCAAGGGCCGCGCCGCCAAGGCGCTGCCGATCGTCGAGATCGTGGCGCCGGGCGGTAACTACGACTACCAGAACAAGTACTTCACCGACGACACCAAGTATTTCTGCCCGGCCGTGATTGACGATGCGACCAGCGCGGAGATGCAGCGCCTCGCGGTGCTGGCGTATAACGCGCTTGGCTGCGAAGGCTGGGGGCGCATCGATTTCATGCTGCGCGAGTCGGACAACAAGCCGTTCCTGATCGAGGCCAACACCTCGCCGGGCATGACCTCGCACTCGCTGGTGCCGATGGCGGCGCGCGCGCTGGGCATCAGCTACGAAGACCTGTGCGTGGAAATCCTGCGCTCGGCACGCCTGAAGATGGCGAAGGGACAGGGCTAAGCGCGAATGTGGCAAGACGTACGGGCCTTGAACTCAACGGCGAACGCTTTAATCGCGCTGGTTGTCATCGCGCTGCTGGGTTCAGGCGTTTGGTGGATCTCGCAACGTCCGATGTTCGACCTGCGAACGGTGTATGTGCAGCACATGTACGGCATGAACCTGAAGCATGTGAACAAGCTGACGCTGACGCAGGGCATGCTGGGCAAGGTGAAGGGCAACTTCTTCACCACGGACCTGGAGCAGGTGCGCGGCGCGTTTGAACAGGTGCCCTGGGTACGGCGCGCAACGGTCAGGCGCGAGTGGCCGGACCAGCTGGTGGTGGAAGTGGAAGAGCATGAAGCGCTCGGCACGTGGGGCGAAGACGGCAGGCTGCTGTCGGTGAAGGGCGATATCTTCACCGCCAACCTGGCCGAGGCGGACGAGGACCATGAGCTGCCGGCCTTCGATGGCCCGAAGGGCAGCGAGAAGGAAGTGCTGGCACGGTTTATCGATCTGCGCACATGGTTTGCGCCGGTGAGCCTGATTCCGTCGGCGCTGAACCTGTCGTCGCGCTATGCATGGACGGTGCAGTTCAGTAATGGGATGGAAGTGGCGCTGGGCAGGGAACAGGACGCGACGACGCTGAAGACGCGGGCGGACCGGCTGGTGGGGATTTATCCGCAGCTGTCCAGCCTTCTGAAGGACGGCATCGCGACGGTGGACATGCGGTACCAGAACGGGCTTGCGCTGTCGGCCCACGGGCTGCAGGTGCCGAACGATATAACAAAGCCTGTGAAGGCTGTAACACAAAAAACGAAAACAACCAGCAGTACAAACCGGAACAGACAGTAGGCCAGGAAAATGACAAAAGACGCGAAAAATCTGATCGTCGGGCTCGACATCGGCACCTCCAAGGTGGTGGCGGTGGTGGCCGAGGTGATGGCCGACGGACGGCATGAGGTCATCGGACTCGGGCAGCACGAGTCGAAGGGCCTGAAGAAGGGCGTCGTCGTCAACATCGAGGCCACCGTCGAGTCGATCCAGCGCGCGCTCGAAGAAGCCGAGCTGATGGCCGACTGCAAAATCCGCAACGTGTATGCCGGTATCGCGGGCAGCCATATCCGCTCGTTCAATTCGAGCGGCATGGTCGCGATCAAGGACAAGGAAGTCACCGCGGCCGACGTCGCGCGCGTGATCGAGACCGCCAAGGCCGTAACCATCGCCACCGACCAGCAGCTGCTGCACACGGTGCCGCAGGAATTCATCGTCGACAAGCAGGAAGACGTGCGCGAGCCGATCGGCATGAGCGGCGTGCGCCTCGAAGTGCGCGTGCACATCGTCACCGGCGCGGTGTCGGCGGTACAGAACATCGTCAAGTGCGTGCGCCGCTGCGGCCTCGAAGTGTCGGACCTGATTTTGCAGCCGATGGCCTCCGCCGACGCGGTGCTGACGGCCGACGAAAAAGAGCTGGGCGTGGTCCTGATCGACATCGGCGGCGGCACCACCGACATCGCCGTTTTCTCGGACGGCGCGATCCGTCACACCGCGGTCATCCCGATCGCCGGCGACCAGATCACCAACGACATCGCGATGGCGCTGCGTACGCCGACCTCCGAAGCCGAAGAAATCAAGATCCGCTATGGCGTCGCCAAGCAAGTGCTGGCCGATCCGGGCGAGACGCTTGAAGTGCCCGGCCTGGGCGACCGCGGACCGCGCAACCTGTCGCGCCAGGCGCTGGCCGCCGTGATCGAGCCGCGCGTCGAAGAACTGTTCGCGATGGTGCACCAGGCGGTGCGCGAGTCCGGCTACGAAGGCGTGCTCTCGTCGGGCATCGTCCTGACCGGCGGCACCTCGATCATGCCGGGCATGGCCGAAATGGCCGAAGACATCTTCCTCAAGCCGGCGCGCCTTGGCACGCCGGACTACCGCGGCCAGCTGGCTGACGTCGTGCGCAGTCCGCGCTATGCGACCGTCCTCGGCCTGCTGCTGGAAGCGAAAAAGCAGTACTTGCGTGGGCACATCGTGACGCGTCAGGATGGTTCGGTGAAGGCGGTGTGGCAGCGTATGAAGGAATGGTTCTTAGGTAATTTTTAAGTTGCATGGCAGGGCGGGCAGCAAGATTCTGGATTGTCTTAAAAAGAGATTTTTATAAATAACCGCAGTTTTCAATCTCCAGGTTTCATATATATAAGAGCCCTGGCGCTTGGAAACGGCAAATTCATCAGGAGTACATCATGGAGTTCGATATGGTCGATAACGCAGCACTGGGAACCGTCATCAAGGTCGTCGGCGTCGGCGGCGCCGGTGGCAACGCGGTTCAGCACATGATCAACAAGGGCGTTTCCGGCGTTGAGTTCATCGCTGCGAACACCGATGCCCAGGCACTGGCCGCATCGTCCGCGCACAACATCATCCAGATCGGCGAGACCGGCCTGGGCGCGGGCATGAAGCCTGCGGTCGGCCGCCAGCTGGCCGAAGAATCGCGTGCGCGCATCGAAGATTCGCTGCGCGGCGCGCACATGGTGTTCATCGCTGCCGGCATGGGCGGCGGCACCGGCACCGGCGCGGCACCGATCGTCGCTGAAATCGCCAAGTCGATGGGCGCGCTGACCGTGGCCGTGGTATCGAAGCCATTCTCGTACGAAGGCCAGAAGTGCATGGACATCGCCGAAGAAGGCCTGGAAGCGCTGTCGCAGCACGTCGATTCCCTGATCATCATCCTGAACGAAAAGCTGGAAGACATCTACGAAGATGAATCGATGCTCGACTGGATGAAGCACGCCGACGATGTACTGAACAACGCGGTTGCAGGTATCGCCGAGATCATCAACGTCCCGGGCCACATCAACGTCGACTTCAACGACGTCAAGACCATCATGGGCGAGCAGGGCAAGGCGATGATGGGCACCGCGACCGCGTCCGGCGTCGACCGCGCACGCATCGCAGCCGAGCAGGCAGTGGCATCGCCGCTGCTGGACGGTATCGACCTGTCCGGCGCGCGCGGCGTGCTGGTCAACGTCACCGCCAGCCGTGGCCTGAAGGGTAAGGAGATCAAGGAAGTGATGGCGGCGGTACGCGCATTCGCAGCGCCTGACGCATCGATCGCGCAAGGTATCGCGTACGACGACAACATGGGCGACGACATCCGTGTCACCGTGGTGGCGACGGGCCTGGGCAGGGCCAAGAAGGCGATGCAGCTGGTCCAGACCCCGATGCTGCGCACCGGCACCCACAACGCGCCGATGATGGCCTCTAGCGGCATGGGCGCGGCTTCGGCCGGCGTCTCGATGGGCTCCGCTTCCGGCGTCGGCAGCGCGATGGACGGCATGAAGCAGCCAGCCGTATGGCGTCGCGAGCAGGCATCGGAGCAGGTCCAGGCGATGCAGCGCAATGGCGTCGAGACGTACGACATTCCAGCGTTCCTGCGCAAGCAAGCTGACTAAGTTTTAAGAAGACTCGTTCGCCGTAGGGACGAAGAGCGCCGCGTCATCCGCCGAATGCAAATCGGCGGATGACGCGGCGCTCTTCCGCCCTACTTTTTTGGGTCTTCGCCAGCAGAAAAACCGCGGATCAGGCATACTCCCCGGTCAAGCACTTGCTATTTTCCCAACACACGACAAGGAGTCATACATGACCATCAAAATCGGCGAACGCCTCCCGGAAAGCACCCTGGCTGAATTCGTAGAGACCGAATCCGAAGGCTGCGCGCTTGGCCCGAATACTTTCCAGGTAGCTGACTTGGTCAAAGGCAAGAAGATCGCGATCTTCGGCCTGCCGGGCGCCTACACCCCGACCTGCTCGGCACAGCACGTGCCAGGCTACGTCAAGAACTTCGCCGAATTCAAGTCCGCTGGCGTCGACGAAATCTGGTGCATCTCGGTCAACGACGCGTTCGTGATGGGCGCGTGGGGCCGTGACCAGAAGGCGACCGGCGCCGTGCGCATGATGGCCGACGGTAACGCTGCATTTTCGAAGGCGCTCGGCCTGGACGCTGACTTCTCCAAGTTCGGCATGGGCACCCGCTCGCAGCGCTACTCGATGCTGGTTGAAGACGGCGTCGTCAAGCAGTTGAACGTGGAGCAGGGCGGCGGCTTCGAAGTGTCGAATGCCGAGACGATGCTGAAGCAATTGGCTTAAGCTTCCTCGACTTCGTAGTCCGCTCGTAGGGCGGATAAGCGAAGCGCATCCGCCTGCATGCGTCAACACGACTCATGGCGGATGCGCCTTGCTTATCCGCCCTACATTTATTTGGTCTCACATGAATCACACCAGAACCGCCACCGCCAACGGCAACCTGCGCAGCATCTACGCGATGCTGATCGCCGTCGCCATGTTCTCGCTGATGGACACGGCCATGAAGCTGCTGTCCCAGCACTATCCCGCCGTGCAGGTGGCCGCGCTGCGCGCGCTGTCGTCGCTGCCGCTGATGATCGGCTACGTGGCCTGGCGCGGCGCCTTCCGCAATATCCTCAAGGTGCGCTGGCCGCTGCAGGTGCTGCGCGGCGTGCTCGGTATCGCGATGCTCGGCATGTTCGCCTTCGGCCTGAAAAGCCTGTCGCTGGCCGAGGCCTACACCATCTTCTTCATCGCCCCCGCGCTGATCACGGCCCTGTCGGTGGTCTTTTTGAAAGAGACGGTCGACGCCCCGCGCTGGATCGCCATCGCGGTCGGCCTGGCCGGCGTGCTGGTCGTGCTGCGCCCGACCGGCGAAGGCATGCTGACCCTCGGCGGCCTGGCCATCCTCGGCTCCGCCGTCGCCTACGCGGTATCGGCCATCGCGGCCCGCATCCTGGCCCGCACCGACCCTGCCGAACACGTGATGTTCTGGCTGATCCTGATGATCGCCGTGGGCGCCAGCATCATCGCTGCACCGAACTGGGTAACGGTCCGCGTGTCCGATGCATGGCTGCTGATTGGCCTCGCGGTCAGCGGTTTCCTCGGCCAGATCGCGATCACCGAGGCGTTCAGCTCGGGCGAGGCGTCGAGCGTGGCGCCGTTCGAGTATTCGGCGCTGGCCTGGGGCGTGGCGATCGACTGGCTGCTGTGGCAGGCCCTGCCCGACGAATACACCCTGCTGGGCGCAGCCATCATCATCGGCAGCGGCATCTACCTGATCCGCCACGAACGCGTTCACGTGGAAAGCGAGCATCCCTGAGCCCGTCAATGCAGGGTGATTTCAACCCGGATATAATCGGGGGATGCTTAAACAACGAACCGTCAAACAAGAGGTCCGCACCACCGGTGTGGGCCTGCATTCCGGGCGCAAGGTCGTCCTGACCCTGCGCCCGGCAGCTGTCGATACCGGCATCGTATTCCGCCGCGTCGACCTGGATCCTGTTGTCGAATTTCCATCGACCGCGACCATCGTCGGCGACACCCGCATGGCATCTGTGCTGATCAAGGACGACGCGCGCGTGTCCACCGTCGAACACCTGATGTCGGCCTGCGCCGGCCTTGGCATCGACAACCTGTATGTCGACGTATCGGCCGAAGAAATCCCGATCATGGACGGTTCGGCATCGTCGTTCGTGTTCCTGCTCCAGCAAGCTGGCGTGCAGGAGCAGGACGCGCCGAAGAAATTCATCCGCGTGCTGAAGGATGTCGAGGTACGCCAGGGCGCCGGCAACAACGAAAAGTGGGCGCGCCTGTCGCCGCACGACGGCTTCAAGCTGGACTTCTTCATCGAATTCAATCACCCGGCCGTGGACGGCACCATGCAGCGCGCGTCGGTCGATTTCGGCGACGTCTCGTATGTGCATGACGTGGCGCGCGCGCGTACCTTCGGCTTCATGCAGGACGTGGAAAGCCTGCGCGGCATGGGCCTGGCGCGCGGCGGTTCGCTGGAGAACGCGATTGTGATGGACGAGTACCGGATCCTGAATTCGGACGGCCTGCGCTACGAAGATGAATTCGTGCGCCACAAGATCCTCGACGCGATCGGCGACCTGTACCTGGTCGGCCATCCGCTGGTGGCCAGCTACCACGCGCACAAGTCGGGCCATGCGCTGAACAACCTGCTGCTGCTCGAACTGCTGAAGGACCCGGCTTCCTACGAGATCGTGTCCTACGACTCGATCGACAAGGCGCCGCACTCCTACCAGCGCCAGATGACCAGTGAGTGGTCGCTTACTTAAGCCTGGCGCCGCTTGGCCGCCATCGACTTGATGGCGGCGATCAGTTTCTCGTTCTGGGGCGTGGCCTCCAGCGCGTCGCCCAGCTCCTCGAACGCCGTCACCGCATTGTCGGGCATCGACAGCTTGCGGATCTCGACCACCGGCCCGGCGGCGCGGGTGACCTGCACTTTCAGCTTGATCGCATCGACCTGCCAGCCGCGCTTTTGCAGGTCGGCCTGCAATTTTGGCAACTGCTGCTTCAGCCTTGCCGCCACCGCCGACGTCGGCATCGCCAGTAACAACTGGCCTTGTTCGAACGCCAGCACGTCGCACTGCGAGAACATCGGCGGCAGGGCGTTCGCGCAGTCCCTCTGCAAGCTGGCCATGCGCATCGCGGCCGGCATCAGGCTGGCGAGGCGGTCGTTCTTGCGCAGGAAATCGGTCGCGCCGAGCGAGGTCCGGGAGTTTTTGGTGCCGTAGATATGCACTGTGCGTTGTGGGGCAGCTGGTTGGGGTGAGGGCGTTACATTAACACAGCTGCCCGCCGCCCTGTTATTCGCTGGCCACGCTCAGGCGCTCGAACAGCAGTCCCAGTCTGCGCCTGTCCTCGCCCAGTCCCAGTTCGTGCGGCGAGGCCGGTTGCGGCAGGGCGATGTCGATGTCGCGCACGTCGCCGGATGCCAGCTCGACCGGCAGGTTCAGCATGAACGGGTCGGCGTCGATTGGCCGGGTGTAGCTGCGCCCGTCGATACGGATCGTGATGTTCTTGCCTAGGTTCGGGCCGAATGGCCGCCCGCTCAGTTTCAGCACGAAGCGCCTGGGTAAAGCCTCGCGGAAGGTGACCGTGACTGTGCGGGCGACGTTGGCGTCCGACCAGCGCCCGCTGGGCTCCGGCACGGACAAGCCTTGCAGCTTGCGCACAAACAGCGGCACCTCGGGGCGCGTGAAGTCGATTCCGTCCGCCAGGCTCGCGTCGATCAGTTTCCCCATCGGGCCGACGAGGTAGCCGGCCTTGCGCATCAGGTCCAGCGCCGCCGTGCCTTCGGGAAGCGGTGCTGCGGTCCCGTGGAGCCGGAAAAACACCACCTCGCCATCGGCACGCACCAGCGAGGGTGCGGCTCCCAGCAGCGCGGTCAGTTCCGCCACGGCGGCCTGTCCATGGTCGGCATAGCCGCCACGGTCAAGATAAATGCCGGCGAAGCCCAGGCGGCGCATCACGTCCAGCTGCCGCGCCATCGGTTCCTGCGCCAGCGCGCGGTAGAACAGGTCGCCCTCGCGGCCCTTCATGCCCGCGTAGTTCCAGCGCAGCGTGCGCGAATGAAGGAAGCCGGCCATGTGGTCGTACGCTTCCATCCGTTCGCGCGGTCCGACCTCGGGGAATCCCATGTACGGCAGCTGGTAGACCGCGCTGCCCGCAGGGAGCGATTTCTCGATGGCGCCGACGAAGTCGCGGTCGAGGGCAAAAGCGCGCTGCCCGGCCGCCCGGTGCGGCGCCGACGGGGCCGCGGTCTGGTCCAGCAGCCCGGCAACCGCAAGGACGATGGCGACGGCGACGACCGCGCCGCGGCCCCGGATCCAGCCTTGCAGAACAAGGAATCCGCCCAGCAGCGCGCCGAACGCGATAAAGATGCTGATCCGGTTCCACCCGCGCAGCGATGCCGATACGATCTGTGAAAACAGCGATCCGAATCCGCCGGCCGTGCCGAACATGAACAGCATCAGCACCACCAGCGCAAGCAGGGCGACCGGCGGCGCGACCTTGCGTCCCGCCAGCGCGGCGAAAACGGCGCACAGCATGATGGCGAGGCCCGCCGACGCCACCGCGCCCAGATTGCTGGTGACATTCTCGTTCGACAGCGGGAACTGCTTGTAGTAATCGAGCGCGTACTGGTTCCAGCGCTCGATCCGGTGATCGATGCGCGGCATGACCAGCTGGGCGAATTTGAAGCCGAGCAGTTCGGCCTCGTGGGCGCCACGCTGCGCTACTTCCATGTTCGGACCGTCAGGATGGCGCTGCGCCAGGTTGGGCGCCACGTTAACCAGGACCCCGGCCAGCACCAGCGACATCACGGCCAGCGTCCGGCGCACCACCGCGCCATCCCAGCCGCGCACCAGGCGCGCAAGCGCGGCCGTCGCCACGACCAGCAAGCCGAAGAAGGCGTAGTAGACCCCGGTCGAGCCCAGCGCGACCAGGCCGGCGTCGCGCCAGCGCAAGGCGCGCGGCGGCTGGCGCCACAGCTGCATCGCGACGTGGAAGAACAGCGGCACAGCCACATAAAACGTCAGGAAGATATGCTCGGCGCGCTGGAAGTGGAAGGGCGCGAAATTGAACAAGAGGGCGGCGGAAAGGGCCAGCGGGCGCGCCAGGCCCTGTGCGCGCATCGCGCCGTAGGCCGCGGCGAAGATCGCGCCGAAGCCGCCGAGGAAGTAGAGCGTCATCGCGGCCTGGAAGCCCCAGCCGGGAAGCCCCAGCAGTTTGAGCAGCACCAGGCTGGCGCCGTCGGCGCCGGGATAGTCGAGGAAATTCGATCCGAACGGGTAGCCGCTGCGCGGGTTGTCGAAGATCCAGCCTTCGATCGCGCGCTGGACCAGCCACGCGTGGCTCAGGCTGTCGTGATGGTAGTCGAGCGGCACGCCGAGGCCGGGCAGCAGGCCGGCTGGCCAGCCCGACAGCAGCACGCTGGCCAGCAGCATGCTCAACGCGGCGCCAGGCAGCCACCAGCGCCATTCAGCGCGCAGGATCGCGCTCATCGAGGTGTTCATGTCCGGCTCCCCTTAAAGGTGAGCACCAGCCGGTTCATCGCGTAGGTCAGCGGCAGCATGGCGACGGTGACCGGCAGCGGCGCCCAGGCCGGCGCGGCGCCCAGGCGTTCGACCAGCACGTGCAGCAGCAGTGCGGACAGCCCGTACTGCACCACGTACACCAGCGGGTAGGCAAACAGTCCGCGCCACGACAGCGGCACGCGGAACACATGGCGCGCATTGAACCAGTAGGCAAACACGATGCCGGCGGCGTACGCCACCAGGTAGGCAAGCTGGTAATCCATGACAAACTGGAGCAGCAGGTAGACGCCGTAGCTGAAGGCGGTGTTGGCTACGCCGCCCGCGACGAAGCGCAGCCAGCGGGCGGCACGCCCGGCCGTCACTGCGCGCCGCTCCTGACCTCGTCGAGGAACTCGCCGTAGTTGCGGATGTAGTCGGCCGCTTCGTAGTATTCCGAGGTCAGCACCAGCAGTACCGCGTCCGGTGAATACTTGTACTGGATACCCCAGGTCATCGGCGGCAGGTAGACGCCCTGGTCGGGCGAATCGAGCACCACTTCGCAACGCGCATTGCCGTCGTCGACCACCAGCGCGCAGCTGCCCTTTACGCAGATCAGGTACTGCTTGCAGCGGCGGTGCGCGTGCTCGCCGCGGGTCTTCTCGCTGGGGACGTTAAACACCAGGAAGTAGCGCCTGACCTCGAACGGCACGTCGGTCGGGAACTCGCCGTACACCAGGTCGCCGCGCGGATCGCCAACCATCTTGTGGCGGTGCAGGGTGACGTCGCCTACGCCGAGGCGCACGACCGCAGGCGTGGCCGGGAAGCTGGCGATGTTGTGCCATTTGCCGCCCGCTTCCGGGGACAGCTGTTCGACGTAGCCGGTGACGCGCGCAGGCGCGCCGCTGACGATGGCAAACGGCGGCACCGACTGGGCCACGACCGAGCCGGGTTCCACCACGGCGCCGGCGCCGACATGCACGCCGCGCCGGATGGTTGCGTTGGCGCCCACCCGGCAGCCGGCGCCAAGCACGATGGCGCCGGCGTCATCGACGGGCTGCTCGAGCGCCACGCCAGGGCCGAGGTGCACGCCGCGTTCCAGCCGCACGCCGGCCCACAGCTGGGTGAAGCCGAGGACTTCGCAATCGTCGCCGAGCAGCGCGCCTGCATGCACGGTGACGTAGTCGCCCAGGCGGCATGAGGCGGCGACGCTGGCGCCGGGGTGGACCTGGGCGGAAGTCGCGGGGATCTGGGTCATGGTCGGTGGCGTTCGTAAGTCGAGAATAAATGGGTGCAGCGGCCGTAGCGGTAGCCGTGGTGCTGCCATACCTTGAGGACGGCGCGGTTGGTGGCCTGGGTAGTCATGAACACGCTGTCCACGCCGCGCTCGCGCATGCGCATGCTCATTTCGCCGATCAGCTTGACGTACCAGCCGCTGCGCGCGGCGGCGACGGCCGACAGCACCATCTTGCCGATCCGGCGGCCGGGCAGGGCGTCGGCCTCCGGCAGGTACAGCGCGGTGAGGAAGGCATTGGCCGGCCCGCTGGCAGGCACGATGACCTCGTCGGCGAAACCGGCCACCGAATTGGCGACGTAGGTCGCGAGGAAAGCATCGGCTTCGGCCCGGGTAAAGAAGTCGTCGGCGTGGAAGCGGTCATACAGGTTGACGGCGTCGATAGCGGCCAAGCGCAGCTCGGTCACATCGGCATCGGCGGCGTCGCGTACCGCGTAGCGGCGCGGGGGCGCGAAACGCTGGATGTCGTCGCGATAGCAGGTGATGCGGGTTTCGATCATGCGCCATGCTGCGCGGCTCATCCCGCCGATGGCCGCGGTGTCCTCGGCCGGCACTTCGGCCATCAGGTAGAACTGCGGATGGCGCGCGGCCAGCAGTGCGCGCAGCCGCGCATAGGCCAGGGCCAGCACCGCGGCGCTGCAGCCGGGCGGCATTTCGGTGTACTCGAGGCGGAAGCTGGGCACGCCGAAATAGCCGCTGTCCCATGCCAGCGCGCGCAGGTACAGGGCAATGCCGTCGCCGCCGTCGATGCGCTCGAGCGCACCTGCCTGCAGGTCGGCCTCGAGCTCCGCCAGCCAGCTGTGTCCGCACGCTTCCGGCTGGCCAAGGATCGCCAGCGGAGCATAGTGGACCGCGCGCCCGTGCGTCATTCGCTGTCCCGGTTGCTGGTGTGGGCGGCCACCACCGCGAGCGGACGGCCTTTGCTGTTTTCGTAACCGCGCCATGCGTAGGTGCCCACCAGGCCGAGGCCAAGCAGGTTCAGTCCGCCCAGCAGCAGCACCGAGATCACCGTGGTGGCATAGCCGGGCACGGCGATATCGCCGGTCAGGCGGGCGATCAGCACCATCGCGCCCATGGCCACCGACAGCAGCGAGCCGGCCAGGCCGGCGCGGATCAGCAGGCGGATCGGCAGGTCGGTGAACGAGAACACGCTGTCCATCATGTAGTCGATTTTTTTGGACAGGGTCCAGGCCGATTTGCCTTCCTGGCGCACCTGGCGGTCGTAGCCCTGCAGCTTGCGGCGGAAGCCGAGCCAGAAAATCAGCACGATCAGCGATGAACGCGATTCTTCCAGCTTGAGCAGCTGGTCGCGGAACGCGCGGTTGCAGCCGAACACATCGACGCCGCCTTCGGGCATGTCGGGCACGACGAGGCGCCGGAAGATGCCCCAGAAGATACCCGAGGCGATGCGCGAGGCGAGCGGATCGGAACGGCGGTTGCGCGTGCCGATGGCGACATCGCATTCGTCAGCCGACAGGGAGGCGAAGAAGGCCAGCAGCAGCTCGGGCGGCTCCTGCAGGTCGGCCGCCATCACGCCGTAGTAGTCGCCGCGCGCGGCCGCCAAGCCGGTCCGGATCGCCTGGAACGAACCGAAATTGCGCGAATGCGCCAGCAGCTGCGCCTGGTAGCCCAGCGTGGGCAGCGCGTCGCGCAGCAGCTTGTACGACTGGTCCGGACTGCCGTCCACCACGAACACTACTTCGAGCTGGCCGCGCAGGCTGTCGTTCATGTCTGCCAGCGCCGACAGCAGGCGCGGGATCGATTCCTCGTTTTTGTAGACGGGGATGACTACCGAGCAGATCACGCGGCCTGCCACTGGTTGACCGCCTCGATGACCTGGTCCACCTGGGCGTCGGTCATCTCCGGGTAGCACGGCAAGGTCAGCACCTCTCCCGCCAGGCGTTCCGTGTGCGGCAGCCGTACGGCGGCAAAGCGCTCGCCGAACAGCGGCTGGCGGTGGTCGGGGATCGGGTAATGGACATCGCTGCCGATGCCTTGTTCGCGCAGGTGGGCGCGCAAGCCGTCGCGGTCCAGGCTGCGCACCACGCACAGGTGCGCCACGTAGCTGTCGCCGCCGCCATCGAATGCGGGCAGCTGAACGCCGGCATGGCGGATGCGGCTCGCGTATGCGCGTACGACGGCGCGGCGGCGCGCGTTGTCGGCGTCGAGCGCGGGCAGGAAGACCGACAGCAGGGCCGCCTGCATCTCGTCGAGCCGGCTGTTGCGCGCGCCCGCAAGCTCGACCTGGTATTTGGCGCTCCAGCCGTACTGGCGCAGCTGCGCCACGCGCGCGGCCAGCCTTTCGCTGCTGGTGACCACGGCGCCGCCGTCGCCGAGCGCGCCGAGATTCTTGGTCGGATAAAAGCTGAAGGCGGCGGCGTCACCGAAGCTGCCGGTGCAGCGGCCGTCGATGCGGGCGCCGTGCGCCTGGGCGCAATCTTCCAGCAGCGGCACGCCGCGCGCCGCGCACAGCGCCGCGATGTGCGCGATATCGCGGATCGCCTGGCCATACAGATGGGTGACGACGACAGCTGCAACGCCGGCGTCGAGCACGCGCTCCACTTCGGCGAGCGTGGTGACCTGGGTGGCAGGGTCGACGTCCATGAATTCCGGCGCGGCGCCGATGGCCAGGATGGCGGTGCTGGCGTACATGCCTGCGTTCGCAACAGTGGCGACGCGCTGCCCGGAGGCGACGCCCAATGCGCGCAAACCGAGTTCGAGCGCATCGGTGCCGTTGGCAAGGCCAACGCAATAACCGGCGCCGACATAGGCGGCAAAGGCCTGCTCGAACTGGCGTACTTCCGGGCCGAGGACCAGCCAGCCGCTGGCCGTGACGCGGGCCAGCGCCTGCTGGATCGGCGCCTCGAAACGGCCGATTTTAGCGGCCAGACTATTAATTTGTAACATGCGAGGTAGCCCCGGCGGTAGTGTCAGAAAATCTTTGCAAAATCATACGCTTGCAGCAAGCACGGAAGGATACCAGCAAATAGCTCATCTGTGGGCTGGCGGGGCCGCGCGGCCGTCCGGGGCGGCCCGCTTCATACTTGCATCTTGTTATCTAACGTACTATCCCCATTTGGCACGGGATCGCATGATAAAATCACTGTCTTTTTGCCATAGTCGGCCTCAGGGTGATGTAATTTTGCCATCACCCGGGTTTCTTTTTCGGCGTCTTTTTCAAGAATTCAAGCATGTCATTACTGACTCAGATTTTCGGTAGCCGCAACCAGCGGCTGCTCAAGCAATATCAAAAAACGGTTCGCGAGATCAACGCACTCGAACCGCAGATCGAAAAGCTGTCGGACGCTGAACTCCAGGCGAAGACTCCCGAATTCAAAGGGCGCGTCGCTGCGGGCGAGGCGCTGGACGACATCCTGCCCGAAGCATTCGCCGTGTGCCGCGAGGCGGCCCGCCGGGTGCTCAAGATGCGCCACTTCGACGTCCAGATGATCGGCGGCATGGTCCTGCACTTTGGCAAGATCGCCGAAATGGGCACGGGCGAGGGCAAGACGCTGATGGCGACGCTGCCGGCCTACCTCAACGCGCTGTCCGGCAAGGGCGTGCACGTGATTACGGTCAACGACTACCTGGCACAGCGCGACGCCGAGTGGATGGGACGCCTGTACAGCTGGCTGGGCCTGTCGACCGGTATCAACCTGTCGCAGATGGACCACGACACCAAGCAGAAGGCCTACGCCTCCGACATCACCTACGGCACCAACAACGAGTTCGGCTTCGACTACCTGCGCGACAACATGGTCTACGAGGCCAGCGAGCGCGTGCAGCGCGGCCTGAACTTCTCGATCGTCGATGAAGTCGACTCGATCCTGATCGACGAAGCGCGCACCCCGCTGATCATCTCCGGCCAGGCCGAGAACCACACCGAGCTGTACTACAAGCTGAACGAAGTGCCGGGCATGCTGACCCTGCAGATCGGCGAAGAGACGCCGGACGGCAAGGGCGAAGTGCAGGTCCCGGGCGACTACACCAAGGACGAGAAGGCGCACTCCGTGCTGCTGACCGAGCGCGGTCACGAGCACGCCGAAGAGATCCTGACCAAGATGGGCCTGCTGCCGGAAGGCGCATCGCTGTACGACGCGGCCAACATCACGCTGATCCACCACCTGTACGCGGCGCTGCGCGCGCACGCGCTGTACCACAAGGACCAGCAGTACGTGGTGCAGAACAATGAAGTGGTGATCGTCGACGAATTCACCGGCCGCCTGATGACGGGCCGCCGCTGGTCGGACGGCCTGCACCAGGCTGTCGAAGCGAAGGAGGGTGTGCGCATCCAGAACGAGAACCAGACGCTGGCCTCGATCACCTTCCAGAACTACTTCCGCATGTACGGCAAGCTGGCCGGCATGACCGGTACCGCCGACACCGAAGCGTACGAATTCCAGGAAATCTACGGCCTCGAAACCGTGGTGATCCCGCCGAACCGTCCTTCGCAGCGCAAGGACCGCCAGGACCAGGTCTACAAATCGGCCGACGAGAAATACCAGGCCATGCTGGTCGATATCCGCGACTGCTGCGAGCGCGGCCAGCCGGTGCTGGTTGGTACCACCTCGATCGAAAACTCGGAACTGCTGTCGGGTATCCTGACCAAGAACGGCATCGAGCACAACGTCCTGAACGCGAAGCAGCACGCACGCGAAGCGGAAATCATCGCGCAGGCGGGCCGTCCGAAGATGGTCACCATCGCGACGAACATGGCGGGCCGCGGTACCGACATCGTTTTGGGCGGTAACGTCGAAAAGCAGATCCAGATCATCGAAGCGAACGCCGAACTGGCGAACGCCGACAAGGCATCGCAATCGGACAAGCTGCGTGACGAATGGCAGTCGCTGCACGACTTGGTCGTGGCACAAGGCGGCCTGCATATCATCGGCACCGAGCGCCACGAATCGCGCCGCGTCGACAACCAGCTGCGTGGCCGTTCCGGCCGCCAGGGCGACCCGGGCTCGTCGCGCTTCTACCTGTCGCTCGACGACGCGCTGCTGCGCATCTTCGCCGGCGACCGCGTGCGCGCGATCATGGACCGTTTGAAGATGCCGGAAGGCGAACCGATCGAAGCGGGCATCGTCTCGCGCTCGATCGAATCGGCGCAGCGCAAGGTTGAAGCGCGCAACTTCGACATCCGCAAGCAGCTGCTCGAATACGACGACGTCGCCAACGACCAGCGCAAGGTCATCTACACCCAGCGTAACGAACTGCTCGAAGCGACCGACATTTCGGAGCTGATCGCATCGCTGCGCGCGGGCGTGTTCACCGACCTGGTGCGCACTCACGTGCCAGCCGAATCGGTGGAAGAGCAGTGGGACATCGCGACGTTGCAATCGACCCTGGCCAACGAATGGCAGCTCGACATGCCGCTGGCCGACATGCTGGCCGCGGACAACAACCTGAACGACGAAGACATCCTCGAGCGCGTGCTGGCTGCGGCGGAAGAATCGTACGCGGCGAAGGTCGCGATCGTCGGCAAGGAATCGTTCGGCGGTTTCGAGCGCAACGTCATGCTGCAAAGCGTGGACACCCACTGGCGCGAACACCTCGCGGCGCTGGACCACCTTCGCCAGGGTATCCACCTGCGTGGCTATGCGCAGAAGAACCCGAAGCAGGAATACAAGCGCGAAGCGTTCGAGCTGTTCGGCGCGATGCTCGACATGATCAAGAACGAAGTCGTTCGCACCATCATGACGGTACGCATCCAGTCGCGCGACGAGATCGACGCGGCCGAAGCGGCGATGGCGCAGTCGCACGTCGAGAACCTCAACTTCCAGCACGCGGACTTCAATCCGGATGCGGGGCCGGAAGAGCTGCTGGCCCCGACGACGGCGCCAGCGATGGCGGCCGACGAAGGCTACATGGGCATCAAGGTCGGCCGCAACGACCCATGCCCTTGCGGCAGCGGCAAGAAGTTCAAGCAGTGCCACGGCAAGCTCGCTTAACGCGGCCTGCGGGTTAGAAAAAAGGGAGGGAGAGCGAAAGTTCTTCCTCCCTTTTTCATTGGCCGGCAAACCAACAACCGTGTGCTGGGCCTTCGTTCCGATTGCGCGCGCCGATTGCAGGTCACTGCCAATTCGCGTACGCTATTCTGCAGAACGGAGGGGATCATGAGAGTCAAACCGGGGCCCGTGAAGTTGCCACAGAATGGTGGTCAACCGCTCGCTGAAACCGTTAAGGCCAACAATGCGTTTGCCGAGCTCGTGCATGAGTTAGCGAGGGATCGGCAAGAAGCGATTGCGGCAATTCGCGCAGGTTTTTCGGCAAGCGTACTAATGGATGCCGGGACGTATTTCAATGTGCCGCTCAAGCGCATCCAGGCCATCGTGCGTCTTCCTGAAGCTGCCGCGCATACGCTGGTCAAACGCGGCGCCCCTATGGACTCCGTCGCATCAGAGGGACTTTGGCGCCTCGCGGACGTCACGGCGATGGCAGAAGAAGTATTCGATGACGCAGAGGCTGCGAAAACATGGCTTCGCACAACGAATCGCACCTTCCACGATACCGCGCCTATGGACTATCTCGATACAGAGCCGGGCGCCATGGCCGTGCGGCAGGTTCTGAATGCCATCGCGTGCGGCGGGGTCCTATGAGGCTTTGGCGCATTGAACAACGAAAGTATGCGCTCGACAAGCGATGCATCGGAACTACGCAATTTGGCGGTCGCTGGAATCCGGTCGGTTCGCCAGCCCTTTATTCGAGTACCTCCATTTCTCTGTGCGCACTTGAAAAATTTGTCCACCTCGGCTTCGCTCCGTTGCCGCCACTTGTCCTTATTGCGGTCGACATACCGGACTCTGCGTCGATATACGTTCCCAACCGGGAGGACTTGCCTGCCGGTTGGGATACCTTGCCGACATCACGCTCGGCCCAAGCTTTCGGGGGCGCCTGGATCGCCGCAGTGACTGAGCTTGCAATGAAGGTTCCGTCGGTGGTCGTCCCGGAAGAAAATAACGTTGTTCTGAACGCACGGCACGCTACGTACAACCGTGTTCGCCTTTCTGTGGCAAGGGAATTTAGCTTCGACAAGCGCCTGTTCGAACACGCTTAGTCGCGCTGCTCATCGTGACAAATGTGGCTCAGCGGTTTCGCTTGTTCTCGCCATGACACGAAGTTGACGACGCGCAACTCCGTCCAGCCCCCTTACTGCAATCTAAGCGCATCGTTCCATAACTTCGGAGGATGCCATGAACTCGATTCGCACCGCGGGTGTTGTCGTTGCAGGTTTACTGGTGGCGTTGTGGTGGGGTGTCCAGCCGCCGCGCCATGAACCCCAGGTGGGCGGCAGCCTCAAGGCGCAGGAACAGGCCCAGTGCCCGGCCAACACCAAACTCGAAGACAAGCTGTGCACCTGCCCGGAAGGCATCAGCTGGACCGGGTCGCAGTGCATGCAGGTCTGGTCGAGCGCATCACGCTGATCCCACGGCGGCCATGCGTACCTTTTTTGCATCAGGCGGTACAATAGCGGCTTCATTTCTTACGCTAGAGATCCTGCCATGGCCGTCAATTCCCCACTCCCCGTCGCCGAAGACCTGAAGCCCGTCCACGGTATCGAAATCGGCTTTGCCGAAGCCTGCATCAAGAAGCCGGACCGCAAGGACGTGCTGGTGATGAAGCTGGCGCCGACGGCCACCGTGTCGGGCGTCTTCACCAAGAACCGCTTCTGCGCTGCGCCGGTCCAGGTCAGCAAGGCGAACCTGGCGGCGGCGTCAAGCGGCGGCGAGAAGATCGTGGCGCTCTTGGTCAACACCGGCAACGCCAACGCGGGCACCGGCGACAGCGGCCTGGCGGATGCGCAGGCTACCTGCGCGGCGCTGGCCAAGCTGCTCGATTGCCACCCGCAGCAGATCCTGCCGTTTTCGACCGGCGTGATCCTCGAACCGCTGCCAGTGGCAAAGGTCGTCGCCGGCCTGCCTGACGCGGTCGCGAATCTCCAGCTCGACAACTGGTACAACGCGGCCGAAGCGATCATGACGACCGACACGCAGCCGAAGGCGGCGTCGCGCACCGTCACCATCGGCGGCCACACCGTCACCATGACCGGCATCAGCAAGGGCGCCGGCATGATCAAGCCGAACATGGCGACCATGCTGGGCTACCTCGCGTTCGACGCCAAGGTCGCGCAGCCGGTGCTCGACCAGCTGGTGCGCCACGCTGCGGATCACTCGTTCAACTGCATCACCATCGACGGCGACACCTCGACCAACGATTCCTTCATGCTGATCGCCACCGGCGCCGGCAGCCTGGTGATCGACTCGGCCGGCACGCCGGAATACGAAGCGCTGAAGGAAGCGGTCACCGACATCTCGCGCAACCTGGCGCAGCAGATCATCCGCGACGGCGAAGGCGCGACCAAGTTCATCACCATCACGGTGGAAGAGGGCGCCAGCGTCGAAGAGTGCCGCAAGATCGCCTACTCGATCGCGCACTCGCCGCTGGTCAAGACCGCATTCTTCGCATCCGACCCTAACCTGGGCCGCATCCTCGCAGCTATCGGCTACGCGGGCGTGGACGACCTCGACGTCACGAAGCTGGACATGTACCTAGACGACGTCTGGGTCGCCAAGAACGGCGGCCGCAATCCGGACTACCAGGAAGCGGACGGCCAGCGCGTGATGAAGCAGAGCGAGATCACCGTGCGCGTCAAGCTGGCGCGCGGCGACGCCACCGCCACCGTCTGGACCTGCGACCTGTCGCACGACTACGTCACCATCAACGCCGACTACCGCTCGTAAGTCCACATGACGCCACTCGACCAGTTCCTGCTGCGCGCGGAAGCGTTGCTGCAGCGGGTGGAGGCGGTGCTGCCGCCCAGTTATCCGCGCGAACCGGACTGGAAGCGCAGCATTGCCTTCCGCTGGCGCAAGCGCACCGGTGGCGGCGCCAGCTACCTGCAGCCGGTGATGCACGTGTCGTCGATCAGCCTCGACGACCTGCACAACATTGCCACTCAAAAGCAGCAGATCGAGCAGAACACGCGCCAGTTCGTGCAGGGCCGCCCGGCCAACAACGTGCTGCTGACCGGCGCGCGCGGTACTGGCAAATCGTCGTTGATCAAGGCTTGCCTGAACCAGTTCGCCAGCGACGGCCTGCGCCTGATCGAAGTGGACAAGGAAGACCTGGCCGAACTGGCCGACATCGTCGACCTGGTGGCTGGGCGGCCGGAGCGCTTCGTCATCTTCTGCGACGACCTGTCGTTCGAGGAAGGCGAGAGCGGCTACAAGGCGCTCAAGGTGGCGCTGGACGGCGGCATCTCGGCGCAGTCCGATAACGTGCTGATTTACGCGACCTCCAATCGCCGCCACCTGATGCCGGAGCGGATGTCCGATAACGCCACCTACAAAACTGGCAGCGACGGCGACCTGCATCCCGGCGAGACGGTCGAAGAGAAGATCTCGCTGTCGGAGCGTTTTGGGCTGTGGCTGTCGTTCTATCCCTTCAAGCAGGACGACTATCTCGACATCGCGGCGCACTGGCTGGGCAGCTTCGGCTGCGATGCGCAGCAGGTCGAGGCGGCGCGCACCGAGGCGCTGCAGTGGGCTTTGCAGCGCGGCTCGCGCTCGGGCCGCGTCGCCTGGCAGTTCGCAAAAGACTACGCAGGAAAACACCCTAAATGAATGAAGCACAAGCACGCCCGATCGATGTGGCGGTTGGTATTTTGATGAAGCCGAATGGCGATGTCCTGCTCGGGCAGCGGCCGGAAGGCAAGCCGTATGCGGGCTACTGGGAATTCCCCGGCGGTAAAGTCGATGCGGGCGAGTCGATACTCGAAGCGCTCAAGCGCGAGTTTGTCGAGGAACTGGGAATCGAGGTGGCCAGCGCGGAGGAGTGGTGCGGGGTCGAGCATGTGTATGAACACGCGCATGTGAGGCTGCACTTCTTCATCAGCCGCGAGTGGCGTGGCGAGCCGCAGAGCCTTGAGGGACAGGCGTTTGCGTGGCAGGGGACGGTGGGAGTGGAGCCGTTGTTGCCGGCGACGATACCGTTGTTGGAGTGGCTGGATCGGCTACGTTACGCGCAGGCTTGATGCGGGCAATGGCGGATAAGCGTGAGCGCATCCGCCGATTTCAACGTACCTTACCCATTGTCCTTATCCGGCGGCGGTTCGTCATCAATCGACGGCCCTGGAATCACGAACTTCTCTTCGGCCCATGCGCCGAGATCGATCTGTTTGCAGCGCTCCGAACAAAACGGGCGGTACTTGTTGGCTTCGGTCCATTCGACCTTTTTGCCGCAGGTGGGGCAGGCTACTACTGGCATGATTAACTCACAGCGTTAAAAGTTGCAAAGCGTGAGCTCGAACGGCACATCGTCTTCCAGCGGCTTCGGTTTCAATTCGCCGCCCTGCGTTGTGAAGCGAACCCACAACATGTATTTGTTGGCGGATATCTCGGGGATCGCGCCGATCGATTCGTCCAGGGTCAGGCGCAGCATCTGGTACACCTTCCCCTGCAACATCTGCTGGTAGCTTCCCGCGAGGGCGATCATTTTGACCGGGCCGCCCGAATCGCGCAACAGGCGCAGCACCAGCGACAGCGCATCGAACAGCGGCGCCAGCGGCGCGAACCAGTTGGCGATGTCGTCGTAGCGCTGTTGTGCAGGGCGCTGCTGCCAGGCGTAATACGAGGGCAGGTCGAACTCGCAGGCGCCGCCTGGAATGATGGTGCGGCCACGGATGCTCATCAGCCATTCGTTGTCGCGGATGTTCTGTCCCGTCTTGCCCTGCGCCGCGACCAGCGCGCTGCTGACGGTTTCGAGTTCGTTGAGCACGGCGTCGAGCATCTCGGGCACGACCTTCGGGTTGGAGCGGAAGCTTAGCAGGCTCTGCCTCTGGCGCTCAAGTTCCTGCAGCAGGTCGGATTTGAGGTCGGCGCGGCCGGCAACTTCGAGCATGTCGAAGATGGTCGCCAATGCAACGTGGTGTTGCATTGCATGTTCCTGGTTCACAAAGAACTTGAACTTCTCGTACAGGTCTTCCAGCCGCAACAACGTGCGAATCCGCTCGTTGAAAGGATATTCGTAGACGATCAAAATGACATCCCTGTAAATGTAGGCTGAACGACAATCACGTGATTCTGAACGAAGCGACGCAAAATTACAAATGCTCAAGCGGTAATCGGGACATTCTTTCGGAAAACCCCAGATATTTCGCGTGTAAAGACGCGATTTGCGGCCCCAGTGCGTCCAGGCCGCCTTCATTGACGACCACGTCGTCCGCTGCGGCGAGCCTTTCCGCGCGCGTGACCTGGGTCGCCATGATCGCGCGGACCTGCTGCTCGCTCATGCCGTTACGCGCCATCACGCGCGCGACCTGCACTTGTTCCGGACAGTCGATTGCGAGTATCCGGTCGACGCGCTCGCTCCACGTGCCCGATTCAATCAGCAGCGGCACCACGAAAATAAGGTACGGCCCGGTGGCGATGGCGGCGGCCGCGTAGGCGGCGTCTCGGATGCGCGGATGCAGGATCGCTTCAAGCCGGTGGCGCGCGGTGCTGTCGGAGAAGACCAGCGCGCGCATCGCGGCGCGGTCAAGCGCGCCTTCAGGCGTGGCGAAGCCGGCGCCAAACTCGTCGAGGATGGCGGGCATCGCGGCGCCATGCGGCGCAGTCAGGGAGTGGGCGATTTCGTCGGTGTCGACCACCGCGGCGCCGAGCGCGGCGAACATATTGGCCACGGTCGTCTTGCCGCAGCCGATGCCGCCCGTCAGGCCGACGCTGAACCGGCGGTGGGGAGTGCTGGCGGCGCCGGTTGCCATGATTAAGCCAGTAAGCCCTGGGTGAACCCGGTGAGGCGGGTTCCGAACAGCAGGGCGATCAGTCCGGCCGCGGCCAGGTAAGGGCCGAACGGGATCGGCTTTTCGCGTCCGTGTTTGGTGAATACGATCAGGCTGATGCCGACCACGGCGCCAACCACCGACGACAGCAGGATAATCGTTGGCAGCATGGTCCAGCCGAGCCATGCGCCCAGCGCGGCCAGCAGCTTGAAGTCGCCGTAGCCCATGCCTTCCTTGCCGGTCACCAGCTTGAACAGCCAGTAGATGCCCCACAAGACCAGGTAGCCGGCGGCCGCGCCGATGACGGCTTCGTGCAGCGGCACGAACATGCCGTTCAGGTTGACCAGCAAACCGAGCCACAGCAGCGGGTAGGTCAGGTCGTCGGGCAGCAACTGGGTGTCGAAGTCGATGAAGGTCATCGCGATCAGCAGCCACGCGAACACCAGGGCGGCCAAGCCCGTCGCGCCGCTGCCGAAGGTCCATACCATCAGCGCGGAGACTACGCCGGTCAGGAGTTCAATGGCTGGATAGCGCGGCGAGATCGGCGCCTTGCAGGAGCGGCATTTGCCGCGCAGTGCGAGCCAGCTGACGACGGGGATGTTTTCGATCGCGGTGATCTGGTGGCCGCAGTGCGGGCAGGCAGAGCGCGGCACCATCAGGTTGAAGCGGTCGGTGTGGGGAAGCTCCTTGCCGCTTTCGCTGGCGACGTAGTTGTCCGACTCGCGCTGCATCATTTTCGGGATGCGGTAGATGACCACATTCAGGAAGCTGCCGATCAGGAGGCCGAACAGGGCGGCGGCAAGCGCTGCGCCGCCAGACCCGGCGGGTGCGAACAAAAGTGTTTCCGGTAGCATGGTGCTCCACAGTCGAGTCAAATGGGTAGTGCCCTACATCATCCTATTGTAGGGGCTTTCCGGCCCGCTTGGCACCCCCTATGCTTGCCAATCGGCAAATTTCTTCAGCGTGTGCGAGGCCGGTTACGGCCGCTAATGACATTCTTTTATGCGGACGTGATTTTACAAAAGATTAATGTTAATTTAGTAGCAACTGTGACATATTTGACGATTGATGGATGATCAGGAAGCGATAAGAATGAAATGTCTTGTATGCGACGGTTCTACAAAAGCAGGTTTATTCGATTGGCACCGGTTTTGTCCGAGCTGCCGTTATGAGAGTGCGGACCTTGCCCCGGTGATTAACGAGGCGGGTGCACATACCCGCGTTGATGAATTGGATCGCGAGGTCGCGCTCAAGAGCTTACGGGCGGAAAACTTCAAAGTGATCGTTGACCTGATCAACCGGCTTGTTCCGGTTTCCGCAAAGCGCCTTCTTGATGTCGGCAGTGCCCATGGCTGGTTTCTCGACGAAGCAAGCAAGCGCTTCGACGTCGTCGGCGTCGAGCCGGATACCGCTGTCGCCGAGCGCGCGCGCGACCGCGGCCTGCCTGTGCGTATCGGTTACTTCCCGGACGTGCTGAACCAAAGCGAATTGTTTGACGTGATTGTGTTCAACGACGTGATCGAGCACATTCCCGACATTAATCGCGCGCTGCAAGCAAGTTATGACCAGCTCAGTCCAGATGGCCTCCTCGTGTTGAATCTACCGAGGAGCAGCGGGGTGTTCTATCGGATCGCAAAAGTGTGCGCCCGGTTTAACTGGCACGGTCCGTTCGAGCGCATGTGGCAGAAGGATTTGCCGTCACCACATGTCCATTATTTCAACGAGAAAAACCTCGACGCGTTGGTAACGCGTCACCGCTTCCAGCCACTGCAGTCGCGCCATTTAAGCTCATTAAGTAGCGGGGGATTGCTGGAAAGGCTCCGCTTTGTCGGGCAGGTTCACCCAGTTGCGCTATATACCCAATGCCTTATTTTGCGCTGCGCTATCCCGTTCCTGAAGCTCATGCCGAGCGATATCGTTGTTTGCACCTACCGAAAGCGATAATAATCCGCCGGAGCCTTAGTCAGGGCGGTTCCCGCCCTGTTTAGCGCCTCGTGACGCATGCCACTCGGCGAATTTCTCGCCGATGTAGAGATCGCCTTCGTAGCTCAGGTGGTTATTGTCGCGATACAGCAGGTTGCCGTCCTTCATGGCCCAGCACAGCTTGTCGTCGCACATCAGCTGCCTGGTGCGGAACCGTTTGACGCCTGGGAAATCACGCAGCAGGCTGGCGACGTGTGCCTCGTTCTGGGGCGTCTGCTTGTCAACCTCGGCGCGTGGCAACGCACATGGCGTCCGCGTTCCGGTGGATAGTGCGATGGCCAGCGCCACCAGCGCGGCGCGCAGCTGCGGCGCGGGCGTGCCCGATTCGACGATGTGCGCAAACGCCAGCAGCGGCCAGTGCCACAGGTAGAGCGGATAGCTGATCAGGCCAAACCAGACCAGCAGCCGGTTCGACAGCACGAAGCGGTTGAACCAGGACTGCGGGCCGGCGCCGATCATCAGCAGCGCGCCGACGGTCGGCAGCAAGGCATACCAGCCGGGGAACTGGTGCTCGCGCGAGATGATGGCAAAGCCGATGGCGAGCAGCAGCGCGCCCGCGGCCGAACGCAGGTTCGGCGAGACGGCGGCCGCGGCGCGCGCGAACAGGACAACCGGCTGCGTCCTGAGCAGCGAACACGCCAGCACCGCGCCAAGCAGCAGTTCCCACGCGCGGCTGGCGGGGGAGTAGAAGGTCGCGCTCGGGAACGCGGCGATCCCGCCCACGTTGACGGCGAACGACAGCAGCGCCAGGCCGGCGCTGACCAGCAGCAGGTTAAGCCGCAGCCTGGATGCGAGCAGCAGTACCACCGGCCACACGATGTAGAACTGCTCCTCGATCGCCAGCGACCATAAATGCAGCAGCGGCTTGGTATCGGCGCCGCGGTCGAAGTAGCCGACTTCCTGCCACAGCACGAGGTTGGAGACGAAGCCGGCGCCGCCCGCGAGGTGCAGACCGAGCTGCTTCAGCTCGTCCGGGAACAGCGCGAACCATGCAAATGCAAGGCAGGCCGCCATTACCAGCAGCAGGGCCGGGAAGATACGTTTGATCCGGCGGGCGTAGAATCGCGCGAAGGTGAACTTGCCGTGTTCCAGCTCTCTCGCGATGATGCTGGTAATCAGGAAGCCGGAAATGACGAAGAAGATGTCGACGCCGATAAACCCGCCGGGGATCAGCGCGGGAAAGGCATGGAACAGCACAACCGCCAGCACGGCGATGGCGCGCAGGCCGTCGATGTCGGGACGGTATTTGGGGTGGTGGGAGAGATTAACACTGCCTGCGCTCGCGGGTGGCGCAAGGACGGCAATAGGGTTATCGAGTTCATGTGGGGCCGATAGTTGCTTGTGCGCAGTATACCGCAGTGCCTTCACGCAATTGTGCAATTCAATCAATTTTCGCGGCGATTTCCAGAAGGTCATTTACCAATGGGAAAGAAAGTCGGACAATTCGACCCGAGGCAAGGAAGGGTGGGGAAAATGATGATCGACTGGAACAACTTCACACCGTGGACGTCGCTGGCGGGAGGCCTGTTGATCGGCCTCGCGGCCGCATTGCTAATCCTGTTCAACGGCCGCATCGCCGGCATCAGCGGGATTCTCGGCGGCCTGCTGCGGCCGGCGAGAGGCGATATCTCCTGGCGCGCCGCGTTCCTGTCGGGCCTTGTGCTTGCGCCGCTTGCTTACAGCATGTTCGCGCCGCTGCCGGCGGTGACCATCGATGCGGATACCGCGGCGCTGGTGGCCGCGGGCTTGCTGGTCGGGGCGGGAACCCGCTACGGGTCCGGCTGCACCAGTGGCCATGGGGTCTGCGGCCTGTCGCGCCTGTCGCCACGCTCGCTGGCGGCGACCGCCGCCTTCATGGCAGCCGGTTTCGCCACTGTGTTCCTGATCCGCCACGTCATCGCTTGAGGAGGACACCATGCACATCCTGATGGCTTTCGCAGTTGGGCTCCTGTTCGGTATCGGCCTGATTGTCTCCGGCATGACCGACCCGTCCAAGGTGCTGGGTTTCCTCGATTTGGCCGGGTCATGGGACCCGTCGCTGGCGTTCGTGATGGCCGGCGCGATCCTCGTCGGACTGGTGGCGTTCCGCTTTGCCAAAGGCCGCACGCGGTCGCTGCTCGGGGAAGAGATGCACCTGCCGTCCGCCTCGCACATCGACCGCCGCCTGGTGCTCGGCGGCCTCGCCTTCGGCGCGGGCTGGGGCCTTGCGGGCTTTTGCCCTAGTCCGGCGCTCGCGTCGCTTGCCAGCGGCGGCGCCAAGCCCTTGATCTTCACCGCCGCGATGCTTGCGGGGATGGCGATCTTCGAACTGCTGGAGTGGCGCGCATCGCGCCAGGCCGCATAAAAGAATAATTACACGGAGACTTCTGATGAACCTGAACCCGATCCAGCTGTTCGATGCCGAGTCATCGACCTTCACCTACATCCTGTCCGCGCCGGGCAGCGTCGACGCCGTCATCATCGACCCGGTCGACCAGCACTGCGAGCGCGATCTGAGCCACCTGCGGCGGCTGGGACTCAAGCTCGCGTTCATCCTGGAGACGCACGCGCACGCCGACCATGTGACCTCGGCCGGCAAGCTGCGCCAGATCACCGGCGCCAAGGCGGCCGTGCCGAGCGGCTGCGGCATTCCGCCGGCGGAGATCCAGCTTAACGACGGCGATGTGATCCGCTTCGGCGACGGCGAGGAAATCCATGTGCTGCATACGCCGGGCCACACGGCCGGCAGCATGAGCTACCTGTGGCGCGGCAATGTCTTTACCGGCGATACCCTGCTGATCGACGGCTGCGGCCGGACCGACTTCCAGAGCGGCAGTTCAGGCGACCTGTATGACAGCGTGACGAGGAAGCTGTTTGCGCTGCCGGCCGACACCCGCATGTGGCCGGGGCACGACTACAAGGGGCAGTCGGTATCGACGATCGGGTGGGAGAAGCTGCACAACGCGCGCCTCGCCAACCGCAGCCGCGAACAGTTCGCCGAACTGATGGCCGGCCTGAACCTGCCGAAGCCGAAACTGCTCGAGATCGCGGTGCCGGCCAACCAGAACCTTGGCCTGGTTCACAGCATTTAAAGCAGCTGCGCGTGCATTCCATCCGCCGAAATCGCGCCGAAATATACTTAACTATATAACGCAGGTATACTGGTGGACGTAGCGGCTTTTTAAAGGAAGCGGAGATGCACGCGTCGATTATCAAGCGGCTGGCCCTGGCCCTGCTGTCATTTAGCCTTGGTGGCTTTGTGCATGCGGGCGAACTGACGGTATCGGCGGCGGCGAGCCTGACCGATGCTTTCAAGGACATCGCGCGCGGCTACGAAGCGCAGTATCCAGGTTCGAGGATCCTGCTGAACTTCGGCGCATCGGGTGCATTGCTCCAGCAAATCGCCAAAGGCGCCCCGGTCGATGTGTTTGCATCGGCCGACCAGGAAACGATGGACGAGGCAGTCAGGCTGGGGGCGGTTGCCGCAAGCGACCGGAAGGATTTCGTCCGCAACAGGCTGGTCATGATCGTGCCGCTCGACGGCGCCAACAAAGTGAATAGCCTCGACGATTTGCGCCAGCCGGCCGTCCAGCGCATTGCCGTCGGCAACCCGGCCAGCGTCCCGGTCGGGCGCTATACGCGTCACGCCCTCGAGTCCGCGAAGCTATGGGTTCTGCTCGCGCCAAAACTGGTGCATGCCACCAACGTGCGCCAGGCGCTCGACTATGTGGCGCGCGGCGAAGCGGAGGCGGGGTTCGTGTACGCGACCGATGCAGCCCTGTTCAAGGACAAGGTAAGGGTGGTGCTCGACGTTCCGCTCGCGACCACGATCAGCTATCCGATCGCGAAAACCAGCGCCGGCGCCAACAGTGCCGAGGCCGGGCGCTTCGTCGCGTATGTCATGTCGCCCGCTGCCCAAGCGATGCTGGCCAGGTACGGTTTCCTGAAGCCGTGACGGTCGATATGGGCGCGGCATGGACCGCACTGGCATTGTCGCTGAAAGTCGCCTGCACGGCGACCGCGATCAACCTGGTGCTGGGTGTCGCGGTGGGCTACTTGCTGGCGCGCCGGCGCTTCCCCGGCCGCGACCTTCTCGACAGCATCCTGACGCTGCCCATGGTCATGCCTCCGACCGTACTCGGCTACTACCTGCTGGTCGTCCTCGGACGCAAGAGCGCGTTCGGCGCGTGGCTGGAAGACACGTTCGGCATCCACCTTATCTTCACCTGGCAAGGCGCGGTCATCGCGGCGTCGATCGTCGCGTTCCCGCTGGTGCTGAAACCGGCGCGTGCCGCTTTCGAAGCGATCGACGGCCGCCTGGAAGATGCCGCGCGCGTGCTTGGGCTGTCCGAATGGGCGGTGTTCTTCCGGGTTACGTTGCCGCTCGCCTGGCGCGGCATCCTCGCCGGCGTGCTGCTGGCGTTCGCGCGTGCGCTGGGCGAGTTCGGCGCCACGCTGATGGTGGCGGGGAGCATTCCGGGCCGCACGCAAACGCTGTCGATCGCCGTGTACGAGGCGGTGCAGGCCGGCCAGGACGATGTGGCAAACCTGCTGGTGATCATCACCTCGGTTGTCTGCATTGCCGTGCTGCTGACCGCCGGGCGCCTGGCCCCCGGTCACACCGCCGGTCATTAAAGGAAGCATCGTGCATTTCGATATCGACATCCACAAGACGCTTCGCTCGGGAAAGCGGACTTTCGATCTGCGGGTACGCTTCCAGTCCGACAGCCAGCGCGTCGTCATCTTCGGTCCGTCCGGCTCCGGCAAGACCCTGACCTTGAAAGCGATCGCCGGGCTGATGCGGCCGGACCAGGGCCGCATCAGTGTTGGCGATACCGTGCTGTTCGATTCAGGCAAGCGGATCGACCTGGCGGCCCAGGCGCGCCGCGTCGGCTATCTGTTCCAGGACTATGCGCTGTTTCCGCATCTGAACGTGCGCCAGAACATCGCCTTCGGCCAGGCGCGCGGCTGGCTGAACCCCGGCGCCGCGGCGCACAGCGATGCGGTGGACTACTGGCTGCACGCCTTCCACCTCGAACACCTGGCGCATCAGTCGCCGTCCGAACTGTCGGGCGGGCAGCGGCAGCGCGTGGCGCTGGCCCGCGCACTGGTGCCTAACCCGTCCGCGCTGCTGCTCGACGAACCGTTCGCGGCGCTGGACCCGCACCTGCGTGTGCTGCTGCGCGACGAACTGGACCGGCTGCAGCGCCACCTGCAGATCCCGATGGTGCTGATCACCCACGATCCGGCCGATGCCGAGGTGTTCGGCGAACACATCGTTCGCCTGCACGAAGGCATCGTGCAGCCGGACGGCGCGCCGGTCGTCGACGAAACGGCAAGCGACGAGTACCACCTTTCGCTGGGTCCGCAATGACGCAGCAAAAAGACAAGCTGCTGGCGCTGCAAGGATCGCTCTGGCTGACGGTCGACGGAGAAAACTTCGGCGGTCCGGCACGCATGGCCTTGCTGGCGAAAATTGCCGAATGCGGCTCGATCACCCACGCCGCCAAAGCCGTCAAGATGAGCTACAAGGGTGCTTGGGATGCGATCGACATGATGAACAACCTGGCCGGCGAACCGCTGGTCGAGCGCCTGGCTGGCGGCAAGGGCGGCGGCGGCACCCGGCTGACCGCGCGCGGCGAACAGCTGGTGCGCAATTTCCAGATCGTCGAACGAGAGCACCAGCGCTTTGTCGAACAACTGGGACGGCAGGGCGGCGACCTCGCCAACGACTATTTGCTCATCAGGAGAGTCAGCATGAAAACCAGTGCGCGCAATCAGTTTTTCGGCAAGGTCAGCTCGGTCAGGCCAGGTGCGGTCAACGACGAGATTGAGCTCGACGTCGCGGGAGGCCACAAGATCGTCGCGGTGATCACGCATGCCAGCACGGCGGAACTTGGGCTGCGTGTTGGCTCCGACGCCATCGCGCTGATCAAGGCGTCGTCGATCATTCTGGCGCTCGGAGACGACACCAGCCGCTTCTCTGCGAGCAACCGCCTGACCGGCACCATCGGACGCCTTCAGGAAGGCGCTGTGAATACCGAAGTCGTGATCGACTTGCCGGGCGCGGGCGCAGTCACCGCCATAGTGACCAGGGAAAGCAGTATCGGCCTTGGGCTGGCGTCCGGGAAAGCGGTGTCGGCCATCTTCAATGCATCGAGCGTGATTCTCGCGATTCCGGAGTGACCAGGCTCTTTTACGAAAAGCTGGCGGTTCCATCAGCAAAGGCATGGCGGACGTCGCCTCGGTTGCCGTAAAGGGTTTGGTGGCAATAAACGGTTGCGGAATCGACCGGAAGAATTAGATTATCTGGATTATGATCGCGGATAGGCGACCAATCTCCCGAGGTAGCGACTATGAGCGAAACTGTGAAACGGCCAGGGAGGCGTGATGTCGCTGCGATAGCCGGTTCACCGGCAGAAGTTCGCAGTTGGCTGTCCGGACTTGACGCGGAGCATGTTGTTGCTTTCGCCTTGCCTTACGGTGCGGGACGTCAAGCGGAATCAATCTTCGAAACGCTCAGTAGCCTGCCGCCCTTCATGCACGAAGTGCTCAGAAAACGCCATAGACAAACACGTGAGGGGGCTATTTTTACCATTCGACATAATGGTGTCGATTACTATCCAAGCTTTGGCCTCGATCCGGGCGACGGCTACCGGCCACTAGAGACGCTGGCTGCAATAATGCGAGTGCTTGGAACGACAAAAGACGGTTGGGGATGGCCTACTGGTTCCAGTCCGTAAATAGCTTTTTTGGTGGGAAGCGACCGCAGGATTTATTAGTGTCCGCGCCACGACTCGTGCTTGCTGCGGCGGAAGACGAGGTGAGAGAAATCTCGCATGGATAAATGCACGAGCCGAACCCAAGCAGAATCGGCGGATGCGCTCTGCTTATCCGCCCTACGTTGGCGATTATTCGTTCTTGCAAAAGAAAATGGAGCCGACGTGTCGACTCCATTTTCGTTTTTTTTGCCGCCCCAGACCGCAGACTTACACCACCGAGCCGAGCTTGAAGATTGGCAGGTACATCGCGATCACCAGGCCGCCGATCAGCACGCCCAGGATCACCATGATCAGCGGTTCCATCAGCGACGACAGCGCGCCGACGGCCTCGTCGACTTCTTCTTCGTAGAAGTCGGCCACCTTGCCGAGCATCGCGTCGAGCGAGCCGGATTCTTCGCCGATCTGCACCATCTGCGTCACCATGTTCGGGAACACGTTGGCGTTTTGCATTGCCGCCGTCAGGCTGGTGCCGGTCGAGACTTCGTTCTGGATCTTGCGCGTGGCGTCGAGGTACACCGCGTTGCCGGCCGCGCCACCGACCGAGTCGAGGGCTTCGACCAGCGGCACGCCGGCCGCGAACATGGTCGCCAGCGTGCGGGTCCAGCGGGCGATCGTCGCCTTGCGGATCACGGCGCCGAAGATCGGCGTCTTGAGCAAGGTAATGTCCATGAAGCGTTGCACCTTCAGCGAGCGCTGCCATGCCTGGAAGAAGAAGTACAGCACGCCGAAGATGCTGCCGAATATCAGGTACCACCATTGCACGAAGAATTCGGAAATCGCCATCACCATCAGGGTCGGGGCAGGCAGGTTGGCGCCGAAGCTCTGGAACACGGATTTGAACGCAGGCACCACCCAGATCATGATGACGGCCGTCACCACGAACGCGATGGCCAGGATCGAAATCGGGTACATCAGGGCCGACTTGATCTTGGCCTTGATCGCGATCGTCTTTTCCTTGTAGATCGCGAGGCGGGTCAGCAGGTCTTCCAGGATGCCTGCCTGTTCGCCGGCGCCGACCAGGTTGCAGAACAGCGGGTCGAAGTAGAGCGGGTATTTGCGGAACGCATTGTTCAGGCTGGTGCCGGTCTCGATGTCGCTGCGCAGGTCCATGATCAGCTTGGCCATCGACGGGTTGGCGTGGCCCTTGCCGACGATGTCGAACGATTGCAGCAGCGGCACGCCGGCCTTCATCATCGTCGCCAGCTGGCGCGTGAACATCGAGATGTCCTTGTCGGTAATCTTCTTGCCGCTACGGTGGACCTTCTTCTTTACCTTGGTCACCATCACGCCCTGGCGGCGCAGGGTGACGTTGACGATGGCTTCGCCGCCGGCGCGCAGTTCGCCGCGCACGGTCTTGCCGGATTTGTCCTTGCCTTCCCAGCTGTAGATGTTTTCCTTGACCGCGCCGGCCGATTTCGATTGTGACGTTGCCATGTATGTTCCCTATTCGTTGGTGCAGCCGAGCACTTCTTCCAGGCTGGTCAATCCCTGCTTTACCTTCATCAGGCCTGAACGGCGCAAGGACTTGACGCCCTCCGCCTCCGACTGCGCCGCGATTTCCATCGAATTGCCGTGCGCAAGAATGATTTTTTCGATCGCCGGGGTGATCGGCATGATCTGGTAGATGCCGACCCGGCCCTTGTAGCCGCTGCCCAGGCAACGCTCGCAGCCGACCGGGCGGTACGCCTTCCAGTCGCCTTCCAGTTCGTTGTCGCGGAAGCCCGCCGCCAGCAACACTTCGCGGCTGGTTTCGGCCGGCTGCTTGCAGGTGCACAGGCGGCGCGCCAGGCGCTGCGCGGTGATCATGATCACCGACGAGGCGATGTTGAACGGCGCCACGCCCATGTTCATCAGGCGCGTCAGCGTCGACGGCGCGTCGTTGGTGTGCAGGGTCGAGAAAACCATGTGGCCGGTCTGCGCGGCTTTGATCGCGATGTCCGCCGTTTCAAGGTCGCGGATCTCGCCGACCATGATGATGTCCGGGTCCTGGCGCAGGAACGATTTCAGCGCGACCGGGAAGGTCAGGCCGGCCTTGTCGTTGACGTTGACCTGGTTCACGCCCGGCAGGTTGATCTCGGCCGGGTCTTCCGCGGTCGAGATGTTGATGCCGGGCTTGTTGATGACGTTCAGGCAGGTGTACAGCGAGACGGTCTTGCCGGAGCCGGTCGGGCCGGTCACCAGCACCATGCCGTACGGGCGCTGGATGGCGTCGAGCAGCAGTTCTTTCTGGTCCGGGTCGTAGCCGAGCGCGTCGATGCCCATCTGGGCCTGGGTCGCGTCGAGGATACGCATGACGGTCTTTTCGCCGAACAGCGTGGGCAGCGTGCTGACCCGGAAGTCGATCGCCTTGACCGGCGACAGGATCAGGCGCATACGGCCGTCCTGCGGCACGCGCTTTTCGGAGATGTCGAGCTTGGCCAGCACCTTGATGCGCGAGACCAGCTTGTCGCGGATCGTGATCGGCGGCTGGGCATGCTCGCGCAGAATGCCGTCGACCCGCAGGCGGATGCGGTAGAACTTTTCGAACGGCTCGAAGTGGATGTCCGAGGCGCCCATGTTGACCGCGTCCATCAGGATCTTGTTCAGGAACTTGACGATCGGCGCGTCTTCGATGTCGTTGCCGGGATCGGCCAGCGGTGCGGCCTGGGTGTCTTCTTCGGCAAACTGGATGTCCTGGTCGTCGCCGACCATGTCGCTCAGGGTCTGCTCGGCGCTCTTCATCAGCTTGGCGAGCAGGGCGACCAGGGCGTCGTGCGCCACGATCACCGGTTCGACCGATGCTTCGCTCTGGAACTTGATCTGGTCGAGGGCCTGGGTATTGGTCGGGTCCGAGATGGCGACCGACAGCTTGTTGCCGCGCTTGGCCAGCGCCACCACGCGCTGTCCCTGCATCAGCTTGTCGTCGATCGCCTTGGGCGGCAGCGCGTCCAGGTCCAGCGTCTGCAGGTCCATCAGCGGATACCCGAAGGTCTCCGCGCAGAACGCGGCGAGCGCGCGCGCGTCGATGCCGCCGCCGGCAAGCAGCGCGTCGATGAAGGGAAGCTTGTCGGCGGCAGCCTGTTTTTGCAGCGCGTCGGCCTGGGCGGCCGGCAAGCGTCCGGCCTGCACCAGCGCACGTGCCAATCCCGACATCGGTATGCCTGAAGCCGTGTTAGGGAGGACTGCTGCCATATACGCGCATGGTTAAGTGATCAAGGGACGACAATGGCGCCGTGCCAGGAATGGCCCGATACGGCGTGTTGCCACAGATCATGCCTCTGGGCATCTCATTTGTAAAGAGTTGTCTCCGGGGCAGAGGCGTAGATACCACGTAGACGAAATGGCACCGCGACACAAAGTTAGCTTAGATGAACTGTTTTGGCGGCAGACGCTGCAGCCGGGCGACTTTGATGGCCTGGTTCTGCACGTGCAGCACTTCGATGACGCAGTTGCCCATCTTGACGGCGATCGGGGCATCCGGGATTTCCTGCAGCTGTTCGAGCAGCAGGCCGTTCAGCGTTTTCGGGCCGTCCAGCGAGAAGCCGAGCCCCAGCTGCTTGTTGATGTCGCGCAGCGGGGTGGCGCCGTCGAGCAGGCATTCGCCTTTCGGGTCCCAGGCGAAGGTCTCGCTGCGCGAGGCGCCCGGCACCGAGGTGGTGAATTCGCCGATCAGTTCCTCGATGATGTCGTCGAGCGTCACCAGGCCCTGCACTTCGCCGTATTCGTCGACGATGATGCCGAGGCGCTCCTTGTTTTCCTGGAAATACTGCAGCTGGGCCAGCGCGCTGGTGTCTTCCGGGATGAAATAGGGCGTGCTGAGCAGGTCGCGGAAATGCTGGACGGTCAGTTCTTCCTCTTCATTGAGCAGGGCGACCGCGTGGCGCACATGCAGGATGCCGGCGATGCGGTTGATCTCGCCTTCGTAGACCGGCAGCTTATTGTGATAGCAGGTGGTCAGCTGGCGCTTGATTTCGTCGACCGGCACGGCCAGGTTCAGCGCCTCGATCTGGGCGCGCGGCGTCATGATGTCCTCGACCGAGATGTTTTCCAGGTCGAGCAGGTTGAGCAAAATGCTCTTGTGCTTTTGCGGAATAAAGTTGCCGCCTTCGAGCACGATCGAACGCAGTTCCTCGGGCGAGACGCGCTGTGCGTCCGGGTTGATGCGTTGGAAGCGCAGCATCGACAGCATGGCCGAAACGAACAGGTTGACGAACCAGATCAGCGGCTGCGAGACGGCCATCAGCGGACGCAGCACGGTCGCGGCCGACAGCGAGATGTTTTCCGGGTAGCGCGCGCCAATGCGCTTGGGGGTGATTTCAGCGAACACGACCAGCAGGAACACCAGCGCGCCGATGGCCAGCGCGATCATGCCTTCGTCGTAGCCGAAGAACAGGATGGCGATGCCGGTGACGAGCGCGGTGGCGGCGGCGTTGACGACCGTGTTGGCGATCAGGATCAGCGACAGCAGCTTGTCGGTGCGGTCGAGCAGCCACAAGGTCGAACGCGCGCCGCGGTGGCCGCGTTTGGCCATCGAGCGAAGGCGGAACTTATTGGCCGACATCAGCGCCGTTTCCGCCATCGCGAAAAAGGCCGAGGACAGGATCAGGAAGGCGAGTGCGAGAAGAAGCACCCAAAGCGGCACGGTATCCAAGGTTCACCGTAAGAAAACTTGCACATGAAACTGGTCGGCACGCGTCGTGGGCCGGGGCCAGGCGGGGCGGGCCATCGGGCTACCGCTGAGCTTTGGATTTTAGAGGAAGGGGAGGATTGATGCAAGTTTGTACACGGCTTGGAATTCGGCGGAAGAGTGCGTAGCGCATTCATTCAACCTGCCTGTGCGTCAGGCGTTCCACCAGTGCGACGTCCGGCCGGCTTCGGGCAGCCTGGCCTGGACGGCCTTGTGGATGATGCCGGCGGCGAGCGCCTGGTCGGCGTCGAACAGGCGGGCGTTGCCGACCAGGTTGGGGCGGATATCGACGTGGCCGGCGCAGCCGCTGGTGGCCTCGTCGAAGGCGAGGGCGTAGCGCTCGGCGTCGAAGTCGAGGCAGTCGCGCCATTCGCTGACGCGGGAGTGGTCGGCCGCCACCAGGTTGCCGAAGCCCCAATGCAGGGGATGGACCAGGAAACGGGTGCCCGGGCAGGCGTAGCGCTTGCCGCCGGCGAGGAAAATGACGATGCCGACCGATTCGATGCTGCCCACGTTATGCGTGGTCAGCGGCAGCGGCAGCGACTTGAGGAAAAAGTACAGCGCAAAGCCGGCGGTCATGTTGCCGCCTTCGGTGGACATGTGCAGCTCGATCTCGCTGGCGCCGCTTTGCAGCGCCTGCAGGCACAGGTTGCGGATCGTGCACGCGGAGTGGTGGTTGATGGGGCCGATAAAGTGAACTATATGCAAGGACATTTTCTCTCCCGAGCGAATGCCCAAGGATAGCAAGTTTGACGAATTTGCATCGCCCGGCTGACGAGCTCAGCTGCCGCGGTAGGTCGAATACGACCACGGCGTCACCACCAGCGGCACGTGATAGTTCTGGCTTGCGTCGGCGATGCCGAAGGCGATCGTCACGCGGTCGATGAAGCGCGGCGAGGGCAGGTCGACACCCTGGGCGGCGAAATAGTCGCCCGCGGCAAACACTAGTTCATACTGCCCGGGCTGCATCGCTTCGCCTTCGAGCAGGGGGCTGGTGCAGCGGCCATCCTGGTTCGTGGTCTCGGTCTTGATCAGCCTGCGCTGGCCTTCGCTGACCGCGTACAGCTCCACCTTGACGCCTGCGCCTGGCTTGCCTTGCGTCGTGTCGAGCACGTGGGTGCTGAGTTTGCCCATCGGGTCACCTATAGATAGTATGTGAACGAGATCATATACCCTTGTTGGCCAGGCAATATATGATGAAGCTTATATCCCACATCCCAGCGACATCGATGAACACCTACGATAACTACCCGCGCGACATGATCGGCTACGGCCGGACTCCGCCGCATCCCCGTTGGCCGGGAAAGGCGCGCATTGCCTTGCAGTTCGTGCTGAACTACGAAGAGGGTGGCGAGAATAATGTGCTGCACGGCGATGCGGCGTCCGAGACCTTCCTGTCCGAGATCATCGGTGCGCAGGCGTTCCCGATGCGGCATATGAGCATGGAGTCCCTGTATGAATACGGCTCGCGCGCCGGGCTGTGGCGCCTGCTGCGGATGTTCGAGGACCGCAAGCTGCCGCTGACGGTGTTTGGCGTGTCGATGGCGCTCAAGCGCAATCCGGAAGCGGTCGCAGCCTTCCGTGAGCTGGGCCATGAAATCGCCTGCCACGGCCTGAAGTGGATCTCGTACCAGAACATCGACGAGGCGACCGAACGGGCCCACATGCAGGAAGCGGTGCAGATCATCCGCGAGCTGACCGGCGAAGCGCCGCTGGGCTGGTATACCGGGCGCGATTCGCCGGCGACGCGCAAGCTGGTGGTGGAGCACGGCGGGTTTGTCTACGACGCCGACCACTATGGCGACGACCTGCCGTTCTGGCAGAAGGTCGAGTATGCGGACGCGAATGGGACGGCTGCCGTCAAGCCGCACCTGGTGGTGCCGTACACCCTCGACACCAACGACATGCGCTTCGCCGCGATGCAGGGCTTTAACTCCGGCACCCAGTTCTTCGATTACCTGAAGGATGCGTTCGACGTTTTATATGCCGAGGGCGATCCGGACGGGCTGAACCAGCCGAAGATGCTCTCGGTCGGGTTGCATTGCCGTATTGTCGGGCGGCCGGGCCGGGCCGCCGCGCTGGCGCGCTTCCTCGACTACGTCCAGCAGCACGACAAGGTCTGGATCACGCGCCGGATCGATATCGCGCGGCACTGGCATTCGACGCATCCGTGCATAGATTGACATCCTCCCCTTCGTAAACGGAAGGGGATTCCCACTGCTGGCGTCTGATGCCCCAGACGGAAGCCGGACTGAAAGTAGCCCAGCTTCTTATTCAATCCGCAGGATATCTCTCGACCTCGCCTAAAGGCGACTGCGGATCGGAAAAAACGATAGGTGACTCATGCCCCCAGCGCGTAATGGCATACTGAAGCACTTATGGAGTTTGACCATGTCCCAACACCAAAGTTCAAAACATTTTTTCACTTTGACGGTTGCGGGCGCTACGCGCCCGGCTCCTTTCACTCCCCGTCCTGAAGGACCAGGTTTCTCGGAGTAAATCTGATGAAGTATTGCCCGGACAGGTAAGTCCTGTCTCATTGAGTTTGGCTGATAACGGACATCAGTATATTTATATACATGCCCATGTCGCCGATGTTAGCCTTGTAAGCTGGGATAAAGCCGAGGCAAGAATGTCAGAACCGATTCGTTTCTACTATCAGGGCGCGGTGCGCGAGGTCAGCACTGCGTCGCCGACGCAGACTGTCTTGCAGCATTTGCGCGAGGAACTGCATTGCACCGGCACCAAGGAAGGCTGTGCCGAGGGCGACTGCGGCGCCTGCACGGTTGTCATCGGTTCCCTCGACAACGGCCAACTCCAGATGAAGGCGGTCAACTCCTGCATCCAGCTGGTCCCTACGCTGGACGGCAAGGCCCTGTTCACCGTCGAAGACATGCAGCTGCCGGACGGCACGCTGCACCCGGTCCAGCAGGCGATGGTCGAATGCCACGGCTCGCAATGCGGCTTCTGCACGCCGGGCTTCGTGATGTCGCTGTGGGGCATGTACCTGAAGCAGGAAGGCGCGCGCCCGACGCGCTGCCAGGTTAACGACGCGCTGTCGGGCAACCTGTGCCGCTGCACCGGCTACCGTCCGATCATCGACGCGGCCATGCGCATGGGCGAACTGCCGACGGTGTCGTTCGACCGTGGCGCGCTCACGCGTCAGCTGGCGTCGCTGCGGCGCGAGAAGATGGCGACCTACAGCGTCGCCGGACAGCAGTTCCATGCGCCGCGCCGCATCGACGAACTGGTAAAGCTGCGCGCGGAGAATCCTTCGGCGCTGCTGCTGGCCGGGTCGACCGACGTCGGCCTGTGGGTCACCAAGCAGATGCGCGACCTCGGCGACATCATCTACCTCGGCCACGTCGATGAACTGAAAACCGTCGTTGATACCGCCGGCATGATCGAGATTGGCGCGGGCGTCACGCTGGAAGAAGCGTACAAGGCGCTGTGCCGCCACTATCCGGAAGAATTGTCGGAAATGTGGCAGCGCTTCGCATCGCTCCCGATCCGCAATGCCGGAACCCTCGGCGGCAACGTGGCAAACGGTTCGCCGATCGGCGACTCGATGCCGTGGCTGATCGCGGTTGGCGCCCAGCTGGTGCTGCGCGGGCCGGCGGGCGAACGGGTGATGCCGCTGGAAGACTTCTACCTCGGCTATCAGCAGAAGGATTTGCAGGCCGGCGAATTCGTGCAGGCGCTGCGCGTGCCCGTGCCGCGCGATGGCGTGCGCCTGCGCACCTACAAGCTGGCAAAGCGCTTCGACCAGGATATCTCCGCGGTATGCGCGGCGTTCGCTTTCACCTTCGACGGCGACGTGGTGACCGACGCGCGTATCGCTTTCGGCGGCATGGCCGCAACGCCGCAGCGCGCTACCGCGGCGGAAGGCGCGGTGCGCGGCCAGCGCTGGACGGAAGCGACAGTCAGTGCGGCGATGGCCGCGATGGCGCAGGATTACAAGCCGCTGTCGGACATGCGCGCGTCCGGCGAATACCGCATGAAGGCGGCGCAGAACCTGCTCAAGCGCTACTGGTTCGAGACGCGCCAGGATGCACCGCTGGCGAGTAACGAAGTCAACGCTTTTGCAGTGCGCGCTTAAGGAGTACATGATGAACGACGCAGGTTCGCAAGCCCTGAAGTCCGCCGCGTGGAGCGTGGTCGGCAAGCCGCGCCCGCACGAATCGGCCGAACTGCACGTGCTCGGTCAGGCGACCTACACCGACGATATCCCGGAAGTGCAGGGCACGCTGCATGGCGCGCTGGGACTGTCCGCCAAGCCGCACGCGATGATTGTGTCGATGGACCTGGCGCCGGTGCGCGCCAGCCGCGGCGTGGTTGCCGTCTACACCGCCGAGGACATCCCGGGCACCAACGACTGCGGCCCGATCATCCACGACGACCCGATTTTCGCCGACGGCATCGTGATGTACGTGGGGCAGCCGCTGTTCATCGTCGTCGCCGACACGCACGACAACGCGCGCCGCGCCGCCCGCCTCGCGAAGGTCACGTACGACGAACTGCCGGCGATCTTGACGCCGCAAGCGGCCAGGGCGGCCGGGTCGTACGTGCTGCCGCCGATGCACCTTGCGCGCGGCGATTACCAGGCTGCTTTCGAACGCGCGCCGCACTCGGTCAAGGGCGAGCTGTATGTCGGCGGACAGGAGCAGTTCTACCTCGAAGGCCAGGTCGCCTACGCGATCCCGAAGGAGAACAAGGGCATGCTGGTGCAGTGCTCGACCCAGCACCCGAGCGAGATGCAGCATGTGGTCGCGCATGCGCTCGGCGTCCACTCGCACAACATCGTGGTTGAATGCAGGCGCATGGGCGGCGGCTTTGGCGGCAAGGAGTCGCAATCTGCCCTGTGGTGCGCCGCATCCGCCATCGCGGCCAATCACCTGACGCGTCCCGTCAAGCTGCGCGCCGACCGCGACGACGACATGCTCGTCACCGGCAAGCGCCACTGCTTCTATTACGAATACGAAGTCGGATACGGCGACGACGGAAAGATCATCGCGGCGAAAGTCGACATGGTCAGCCGCGCCGGTTATTCGGCCGACCTGTCCGGGCCTGTCGCCACACGCGCGGTCTGCCACTTCGATAATACGTATTACCTGTCCGATGTCGACATCCGGGCCGCCTGCGGCAAGACCAACACGCAGTCGAACACCGCGTTCCGTGGCTTCGGCGGCCCGCAGGGTGCGATCGCGATCGAATACGTGATCGACGAAATCGCGCGCAATCTCGGACGCGATTCGCTGGATATCCGCCGCGTCAACTTCTACGGGAAGACTGACAACAACGTTACGCCGTACGGGCAGGTGGTGGTCGATAACGTTATCCATGAACTGGTGGCGGAACTGGAAGAGAGCAGCGAATACCGCACGCGCCGCGAGGCGATTGGCGCGTTCAATGCCTCGAGTCCAGTGCTGAAGAAAGGCCTGGCGCTCACGCCGGTGAAGTTCGGCATCGCGTTCAACGTCACCCACCTGAACCAGGCCGGCGCGCTGGTGCACGTGTATGTCGACGGCTCGATCATCGTCAACCACGGCGGCACCGAGATGGGGCAGGGCATCAACACCAAGGTGATGCAGGTGGTCGCCCATGAACTGGGCGTCGACCTGTCGCACGTGCGCGCCACCGCCACCGACACCAGCAAAGTGTCGAACACCTCGGCAACCGCCGCGTCAACCGGCGCAGACCTGAACGGCAAGGCCGCGCAGGATGCCGCGCGCCAGATCCGCGAACGGCTGGCGGCGTACGCGGTCAAGCTGTACGGCGGCGAGGTGGCGGACGTTCGCTTTGCGGCCGATACCGTGTTCGTCAACGGCCATGAAGAACCGTTCCCGATCCTGGTCCAGAAGGCATATCTGGCCCGCGTGCAGCTCTGGTCCGACGGCTTCTACGCGACGCCGGGCCTGCACTGGGATCCGAAAACCATGAAGGGCCACCCGTTCTCGTACTACGCCTACGGCGCGGCCGTGTCTGAAGTCGTGGTCGATACGCTGACCGGCGAATGGAAGCTGCTGCGCGCCGACGCGCTGTATGATGCGGGCCGGTCGCTGAACCCGGCCATCGACATCGGCCAGGTCGAAGGCGCCTTCATCCAGGGCATGGGCTGGCTGACGACCGAACAGCTGTGGTGGAACGACGGCGGCAAGCTGATGACGCACGCACCGTCGACCTACAAGATTCCCGGTGTATCAGACTGTCCGGAAGACTTCCGCGTGCGCCTGTTCGACAATGGCAATGTGGAAGACAGCATCCACCGCTCGAAGGCGGTGGGCGAGCCGCCGCTGCTGCTTCCGTTCTCTGTGTTCTTCGCGATTCGCGATGCGGTGTCCAGCGTCGGCGGCCACAAGGTCAACCCGCCGCTGAACGCCCCCGCGACCAGCGAGGAGATCCTGAAGTCGATCGCCGCTGTGGAAGCGGCACTGCAAACGGCCGGGTGATGGAAGTGCTGGTCACGGTCGCCATTGCCGAAGGGTCGGTCCCGCGCGATCCCGGCACAAGGATGCTTGTGGATGCGGACACGGTGACCGGCACGATCGGCGGCGGCCACCTCGAACTGCGCGCCATCGAAATCGCGCGGACAATGCTGGCGGGCGAACGTGCACGCCACTTCGAACGGTTCGCACTCGGTCCGGGTCTGGGGCAGTGCTGTGGCGGCGTGGTCCACTTGCTGTTCGAACGGACCGATACCGAGCTGGCAGCGCTGCTGCGCGAACGCGCGCGGGAGGACAGCTGGCGCATGGTGGCAATCGACGGCGCTCCCGACGCCGCGCTGTTCGATGCGACGGGCGCGCGGATTGCCGGTTCGCCGGCGCCCGCGTTTGTGCGCGGCCGGGGTAGCCATGTCATGCGGGACGAGACTGGGCGCCGCTGGCTGGCCGATGCCGTATTCGCCCCGCGTTCGCACCTGGTACTGTTTGGTGCAGGCCATGTCGGCGCGGCGATTGTGCGCGCCCTGGCGGACTTGCCATGTACAGTAAGCTGGGTGGACGAGCGCGACGACATGTTCCCGAGGGATGTGCCGGCGAACGTAACGGTCGAAGCCACCGACATGCCGGAAGCGCTGGTCGCCGCCGCGCCGGAAGGGGCGAGCTACCTCGTCATGACGCACAGCCACGCGCTTGACCAGCGTTTGACCGAAGCGATCATGGCGCGGAAAGGTGTCGGCTGGTTTGGCCTGATCGGTTCGCACACCAAGCGCAAGCAGTTCGAACACCGCTTGCGCGACAAGGGCGTCGACCCGGCCCGCATTGAAGCGATGGTATGCCCGATCGGGCTGCCCGGAATTACGAACAAGGCGCCTGCGGTCATCGCGGCGTCGGTATGCGCCCAGCTGCTGGGCGTATGGGAAGCGCAGGAAGCTTCCCTGCCCAAGATTGAACGAGAAAGAACCTGATGTCGATAGCTCCACCAAACAAACTGCAAGCCTACCGCGCAAGCGTGCTGCACTTCCACGCCGACCCGGCCTTCACGCCAGATGCGTTCAGCTGGCACGAGGACGGGCTGCTGATCGTCGACGGCGACAAGGTCCAGGCGGCGGGCGACTACGCCACGCTTGCCGCGACGCTGCCGGAGGGAGTCGCCGTGCACGACTACCGCGGCAAGCTGATCATGCCCGGCTTTATCGACACGCACCTGCACTTCCCGCAGACCGACATGATCGCCTCGCCGGCCCCAAGCCTGCTGCCGTGGCTCGAGAAGTATACCTTCCCGACCGAGCGCCAGTTCGGCGACCAGCAGCACGCGCGCGAGGTGGCCGAGTTCTTCCTCGACGAGTTGCTGCGCTGCGGGACCACCACCGCGATGGTCTACTGCACCGTCCACAAGGAATCGGTCGACGCCTTCTTCGAGGCCAGCGAGGCGCGCAACCTGCGCATGGTGGCCGGTAAGATCCTGATGGACCGCCACTGCCCGGACTTCCTGTGCGATACCGCGGAGGGTGGGGCGCGCGAAAGCGAAGACCTGATCCGCAAATGGCACAAACGCGGACGTTCGCTGTATGCGATCACGCCGCGCTTCGCGCCGACATCGAGCGAGGCCCAGCTGGCGCTGGCCGGCGAACTGGCGGCCGCTTATCCGGACACCTTCATCCAGACCCACGTATCGGAAAACCACGCCGAATGCGCCTGGGTACGCGAGCTGTATCCCAAGTCGCGCAGTTATCTTGACGTGTACGACAGCCATGGCCTGATGCGCGCGCGGTCGATGTTCGGCCACTGCATCTGGCTCGACGACGCCGACTTCGCGCGCATGGCCGAAACCGGCGCGGCCGCCGCGATCTGCCCGACCTCCAACTTCTTCCTCGGCAGCGGGCTGTTCGATTTCGAGAAGGCCGATGCGGCCAGGGTCCATCTCTCGCTGGCGACGGACGTGGGCGGCGGCACTTCGTTCTCGATGTTGCAAACAATGAATGAAGCCTATAAAGTAGCGCGCTTGAAGGGCAGCTACCTGCCGGCGGCGCGCATGTTCTACCTCGCTACGCTCGGTGCGGCACGCAGCATGCAACTCGAGGACAGCATCGGCAGCTTCGCGCCGGGGACAGAGGCGGACTTCATCGTGCTCGATCCTGCGTGTACGCCGCTGCTGGCGCGCCGCACGGAGCGCTGCGCCAACCTCGATGAACTGCTGTTTGTGCTGGCGCTGCTCGGCGACGACCGCGCGGTGAGCGCGACCTACGCCGCCGGGCGAAAAGTGCACGAGCGCCTGCCTGCATAATTTTTGGCAGTTCCACACACCGAGAGAAGAACAATGCACATCAAGATTCGCAGCCTGGCGATCGCCCTGGCGTTCGCCGCCGCGCAGCCGGCCGTCCAAGCGCGCGCACCATCGGCCAAGGCCAACGAGGTTCTCACCGCGCGCCACTATGCTTCGCTGATCGCGGGCGAGACGCCGAAAACGTCGGAGCTGACCTTGTTCTTCACCCGCATGCCAAAGGGCGCGGACCTGCACCACCACTATTCGGGCGCCATCTATGCCGAGCAGTATCTCGACTGGATCGACAAGCAGGGCTGGTGCGTCGACATGGGCAGCTACCAGATTGAAACGAAACAGGACAAGGTCGCTGCCCAGCGCGCGCTGCCGCAGTCCGAGCGCAGCTGCCTGTCGACCGGCGAAGTGATCGCCAACGACAACCTCTACCGCGAACTGCTGCAGCGCTGGTCGACCAAGGACTTCGACAACCACGGCGCGGTACAGCCGCCGCCTGACCAGCGTTTCTTCCAGACCTTCATGTACTTCGGCGCGGTCTCGAACACCAATTTCAACGAAGGCCTGCTGACGCTGAAGAAGCGCGCGGTCGAGGAAAACGTCTCATACATCGAGACCATGTTCAAATCGGCCCCGCAGGGCGACAGCCCCGACTTCGACGCCAGGGTGCGCCAGGCCGGCGCCAGCGACGCCGCGCTCGACGAGGCGATGGCCGCATGGCTGGCCGTCCTCGACAACGACGCGAAGTTCAGCCAGAGCGTCGCTGACTACACCGGCACGATCGCCGCATCGCACGCCGGCGTCGACGACGCCAATTTCACGATGCGCTACCAGTCGTACGTATTCCGCCTGCAGTCGCCATCGCGCGTGTTTTCCTCGATGGCAGGGGGCTTCAAGGCGGCCGCGCAGGGCGGGCTGGTGGTTGGGCTGAACATCGTCGGCCAGGAAAGCTCGCACATCTCGATGCGCGACTACACCCTGCACATGAAGATGTTCAGGTTCCTCAAGACGCGCTACCCGGGGGTGAAGCTGGCGCTGCATGCGGGCGAGCTGGCGCTCGGCGACGTGCCGCCGGAAGGCCTGAAGTTCCACATCGACGAAGCCCTGAACGTGGCCGGCGCCGACCGCATCGGCCATGGCATCGACCTGGCGCACGAGGCGAACGCGATCGCGATCATGAAGACGATGCGCGACAAGGACATTCCGGTCGAGATCAACCTGACCAGCAACGCCTTCATCAGCGGCATCAAGGGCGACAACCATCCGCTGACGCTTTACCGTAAGTATGGCGTGCCATATGTGATCTCGACCGACGACGCCGGCGTGACGCGGCATACGCTGTCAAACGAATACGTGCTGTTCGCAAGCCGCTACAAGCCGGATTACAGCGAGGTCAAGAGAGCGTCATACAACAGCCTGCGCTACGCCTTCCTCCCGGCCCAGGAAAAGAAGCGCCTGACCGCGCAGCTCGACGCGCGCTACGCGAAGTTCGAAGCCGACATCGCCGCGCTGGCCGCCAAAGCCAAAAAGCACTGATACCGCCGCATCCAGCTTCATGAAAAACCGGGCCATTGTCGGGCCCGGTTTTTTTACGCCCATTTACCGCCCAGCCCGGTTCAATACCAGTCGCCCGAGGCCGTCTTTACCCACGCCGACGCCGCACCGCCGCAGTGCGAACCTGTGGTCATCCTGCGACACAATTGCTGTTGTCGAGACAACTTTTCCCATTTTTTCCTAGAAACAATTTCAAGGAGAATTGACTCATTTATAATCGCGCCTTGTTCGCGGTGCCCGTCTTTAGCTATGACAGCACGGCAAATTTATCATGAATTTATATTAACTTCATATAAATAAAGCAAAAAAATCGTATTTGTCTTGCAACTTTCCTTAATGCATAGTCCGAGCGATGAGTGCGGAAATCCCTGTTGCGCAAAAGTCATTTTGGTTGTGTAACAGACAGGAAATATAAGAACAGTACACTGCCGTACTCTGGGCGCCGCCCTACCTTTCGCCGCAGGCGTTTCGCTTGCAGCAGCAGTATTTACAATAACACTCTAGGGAGTTTTTTAATGCAATCTGCTTTGAACCCAAATCCGACATTGCGCCTGAGCCTGTTGGCTGTGGCATGCCAGCTGGCTTGCCTGAGCCTGTCGGCAAATGCGCAAACGGCCCCGGCGGCGACGGACGTACCGAAAGTGAATGAAGTCATCATCACCGGCAAGAAAATCGGTATGGGCCTGATGGTTGCAGAGGATGCTCCTAAAGCACGTTCGACGATTACCGCGGAAGAGCTGGAAAAACAGCGCCCGACCGGTAACGCCTATGAAGCCCTGGAAATGATGCCAGCGGTTAACAGCTTCAACCACGACTCGACCGGCCTGTTCGGTGGCGGCCTGACCCTGCGCGGCTTCAACAGCGACCAAATCGGCGCGACCATCAACGGCGTACCAGTCAACGACTCGGGCAGCTTCTCGGTATTCCCGCAAGAATACGTCGACCAGGAAAACACCTGCAGCCAGTTCGTGACCCAGGGTTCGACCGACGTCGACTCCCCGCAAGTTGGCGCTACCGGCGGTAACTTCGGCATCATCACCTGCAACCCGGAAAACACCCAGCGCTTCCGCGTGATGCAGACCCTCGGTCAGCTCAACAGCTACAAGACCTTCCTGCGCTACGACACCGGCCGTCTGGCCGATGGCCGTTCGAAGGCGTTCATCTCCGTGTCGCGCGCTGAAGCCGACAAGTGGAAGGGCCAGGGCGGCGCCAAGCGCGACCACATCGACGCTGGCTTCAACTACGACTGGGATCGTTTCAACTACGTCCACGCCACCCTGCTGTGGAACGATGCACTGAACAACAACATCGGCAGCTGGAGCCTGAGCGACCTGAACAAGTTCGGCTACTACCACGAATTCGCGCGCGACTTCACCCCAGGCCACCTGACGCCAGTGAAGGGCACCGCACAGAAGGAAACCGGCCCATCGCCACAGTACTACAAGCTGTCGACCAACCCGTTCAAGAACGGCATCGCTTCGGCTGAAGCCAAGTTCCGCCTGGCCGACAACCTCGACCTGAAAGTGCTGCCTTACTACTGGTACGGCTTCGGCAACGGCGGCGTCCAGCAGAAGCTGCTGTCGGAAACCGGCTTCCTGAACCCGGCCACCGGCAAGATCGGCGCAGCAGCGGACATCAATGGCGACGGCGATACGCTCGACACCATCATCGTCGCCAACGCCAGCGTCACCCACACCCAGCGTCCTGGCATCACCTCGTCGCTGACCTACTCGGTCGGCAACCACACGATCCTGGGCGGCTTCTGGTTCGAGCGCGCCAAGCACGACCAGACCGGTACCGCAGTGCGCGTGCGCGACGACGGCACCCCGGTCGACTACTTCCTGCAAGACGGCGAGATCCTGCGTCCGGACGGCGTGGCTTACCAGTCGCGTAACTGGAGGACGATCTCCACCGCGTATCAGGCATTCCTGCAAGATACCGTCACGATGATGGACGACCGCCTGACCGTGAATTTCGGCGTGCGCACCCCGCACATCAAGCGCGACTTCACCAACATCGCCAACGAAGGCACCAACTCGGGCGTTACCTACCAGATCAAGAAGACTTACAACGACGTGCTGCCGCAGCTGGGCGCCCGCTTCAAGCTGACCGCTGACGACCAGCTGTACGCTTCGATCGCCAAGAACATGAAGGCGCCGCCGAACTTCGTGTTCGCGACCACCGGTTCGAACGTCAAGGTGACCAATGGCGTAGCCGCCCTGGTTGGCGACGTGAAGGAAGAGACTTCGTACAACCTCGACGTCGGTATCCGTCACCAGACCAACAAGTGGATCGGTTCGTTCAACGTCTACTCGATCAACTTCCGTGACCGCCAGGCCACCGCGTTCGATCCGAACACCCTGACCAGCACCCTGACCAACGTCGGCAAGGTCAAGAACAACGGTTTCGAAATCGAAGCAGGCAACACCCCGTTCCACGGCTGGTCGTTCTACGGTTCTTACGGTTACAGCAAGAGCGAAGTTGAAAACGACCTGCGCGTAAGCGCAACCGCGTTCCTGCCGACCGCTGGCAAGGAAATGCCACTGACCCCACGCCACAAGGCTGGCCTGTCGGCTGAGTACCAGCAAGGCGCGTTCTGGATTCGCGGCAAGGCGAAAGCCACCGGCAAGCAGCAGGCTACCCTGACCAACGACGAAGTCGTTCCAGGCTACACCGTGTTCGGCATCGACGGCGGCTACACCTTCGCTAACTTCGGCATCTTCAAGCGTCCGAAGCTGAACGTCAACGTCAGCAACATCACGAGCAAGCAGTACCGCAACCCGTCGTCGCAGAGTGTGACCAATGCTGTTGCCTACCCAGGCGCATCGGCACGCACTGTGTTCTACTACCTCGGCGCGCCACGCTTCGCTTCGGTCACGCTGTCGGTCGACATCTAAGCCGCACGATGATGTGACATAATTCGACAGGCCCTTCGGGGCCTGTTTTTACTTGTGCATAGCAAAAGGTATTGACACCCCATGCGTATTTTCCCGCCCGGCCGCAGCGCGATCCTGCTGGCTACCATCCTGCTGGCCAGTGGCTGCGCCACGCGCCCGCAAGCGCCGCTTGAACTGAACGTGGTCGCGCTGAACGACTTCCACGGCCACCTCGAAGGCGGCAAATTCAATTACAAGATCAACGGGCAGCAGGCGACCGTCCAGGCTGGCGGCATCGATGCCATCGGCGCCGCGCTGCAGGCCTGGCGCGCTGAAGACAAGGACCTGATGTTCGTCGGTGCCGGCGACCTGGTTGGCGCCAGCCCGGCGATGTCGTCGATGTGGGCTGATGAAGCGAGCTTGACCGCGCTGTCGATGCTGGGCATGAACGCCAGCTCGGCGGGCAACCACGAGTTCGACCAGGGCCGCACGGAGCTGCTGCGCCAGCAGCATGGCGGCTGCGAGTCGCACCGCGCCGACAAGGCCTGCAAGCTCGATCCGGACTACCGCGGCGCCTCGTTTACCTACCTGGCCGCGAACGTGATCGATACGGCCACCGGCAAGACACTCCTGCCGGCTTATAAAATCGAAGAAGCCAAGGGCGTCAAGGTGGCCTACATCGGCGCCGTGTTGAAGGATACGCCATCGGTGGTGCTGGCGTCGGGCATCGCGGGGCTGTCGTTCCTCGACGAAGCCGACTCGATCAACAAGGCGCTGGCCGAAGTACGCGCCAAGGGCGCGACCGTGTTCGTGGTGCTGATCCACGAAGGCGGCCACACCGATGAAGCCTTCAACGAGCCTGACTGCAAAAATCTCAAGGGCCCGATCGTCAGCATCGCCAAGCGCCTCGACCCGGAACTGAAACTGATCATCAGCGGCCACACGCACCAGGGATTCCAGTGCAAGGTGGACGGTCGCACCATTACACAGGCCGAGATGGGCGGGCACGTCCTGTCGCGCATCAAGCTGGCGGTCGATCCTCAGTCGCGCGCGCTGCGCGGCATCACCGTGCGCAATGTCGTGGTCAAGCCGGGCGAATATCCGGCCGACCCGCGCCTGGCCGGCTACCTGAAGCAGGTCAGGGAGCGCAGCGAGAGCGCACTGGCGCGCCCGGTCGCGCGCCTCGGCGCCAAATCGATTCCGCGCAAGCTCAATGCGGCAGGCGAAGCACCGCTTGGCAACCTGATCGCCGATGCGGTCCTCGAAGCCAGCAAAGACGAGGGCGTGCAGATCGCCTTCATGAACGGCGGCGGCATGCGCAAGGACCTCGAGGCCGGCGACAACCTTGTCACCACCTACGGCCAGGCACAGGTCGTGCTGCCGTTTTCGAACACCATCGTCGTGATGGACATGACCGGTGCGCAGCTGCGCACGGCGCTCGAACAGCAGTGGATCCGCAAGCACGCCGACAGCCAGGCCGCGATGCTGCATCCTTCGCGCGGCTTCGCCTACCGCTGGGACGGCGCCAGGCCGAAAGGGCAGCGCGTGGTGCCGGGCAGCGTCAAGCTGGATGGTGTTGCGCTGGACGAAGCAAAGACCTACCGCGTGGCAGTTAATAATTTCCTGGCCGAAGGCGGCGACGGCTTCACGGCATTCGCGCAAGCGGCCAACAAACGCAACACACAGATGCTCGACCTCGATGCCTTCGTACGCTACCTGTCCGACAACGACCGCGCCGGCAAGCCGGCGGGCAGCAGCGCCGTCGCTGGCCGCGTCGAGACCACAAAATAACTCCTGAAAGAACGAGCAATGAAAAAACTAGTTTGCGTACTCGCGCTGTCCAGCGCCTTTGCGTCGTTTGACGCGCTTGCATGGGGCCATGAGGGCCACCGCGTGGTCGGCTCGATCGCCCAGAAGCTGATCAAGGGCAGCAACGCGGAAAAGCAGGTGCAGGCGCTGCTGCTGCCGGGCGAGACGCTCGAGTCGATCACCAACTGGGCCGATGAAGCCAAGGCCGGCGTGGGCTACCCAGCCGCGACGCCGGAACAGGCTGAATACACGGCAGTCAATCCGAAACACGACGAGTACCACTACGTCAATATCCCGTTCCAGAGCCTGCATTACCACCACGGCCACGTCGGCACCACGGAGCACGACATCGTGCAGACGCTGAGCCAGGCCATCGCCGTCCTGCAGGGCAAGACCGGCCCCGGTGCGAATCCGCACAATTTCACAAGGCGGCAGGCGCTGCTGCTGATCGCCCACATGACCGGCGACATCCACCAGCCGCTGCATGTGGGTGCGGCCTACGTCGGCAAGGACGGCAGCTTCGTCGTGCCGAAGTCGCGTGCGGAAGTCGACGCGGTGAACATCTTCGATTCGCGCGGCGGTAACAACCTGCTGCTCGACGACGACAAGCTGTCGGCGCTGTCGAAGGCACTGATCCCCGGCGAAGACAAGCCACTGCCGGAAGGCGCGAAGAAGTGGACCACGCGTCCGTTCCACTCGTACTGGGACAGTACCTTGGTCAACTACGCGATGCGCCGCATTGCCACAAAAACGCCGGACGAGTTCGCGCAGAAAGTGTTGGGCAACCCTGACAACTTCAGCAACTGCGAAATCTGCCCGGTGCTTCCGATCAATACCGCAACAGACCCGTCCATCTGGCCTTACGAGTGGGCGAACGATTCGCTTGAGGTGGCCAAGCGGGCGTATGATGACGTAAAGCCCGGCAAGATCACTGCGCAGACCAACCGCAAGGGCGAAACGTATTACACCTTCAACCTGGAAACCACGCCGAACTATCCGGTTCCGAGCTCGGCCATTGCCAAAACGCAGCTGATCAAGGGTGGCCACAACCTGGCAGCGGTATTGAAGGCAATTTGGCCGTAAGCAAACGCCGGCTGGCAACTCAGACGGTGGCTTCGGGTCGAATCAGAATCTGAACGGAGGCACCCGATGCTTGACTTCATGCGTGCGTTGTTGTGCGGCGCACTGCTGGCGCTGCCCAGTGCGGCAGCGGCCCAGCAAGACCGTCCTCTGTGGGAAATCGGCGTCGTCGGCGGCGCGGTTTCCACGCCTGCCTATCCCGGCGCCGATGACCGCTCGTCGCGCCTGCTGGTCCTTCCGGCGCCCATCTACCGCGGCAAAATTTTCCGGTCCGATGAATCGGGCATCGGCGCGCGTCTGTTCCGCAGCGACCGCGCCGAATTCGATGTCGGCTTCGCGGCCTCGCTGCCATCCCGGTCCGACGATGTCGATGCGCGCGCGGGCATGCCCGATCTCGGCACGCTGGTCGAATTCGGACCGCGGCTGAAACTGACGCTGTTGCGGCGCGAGTTCAGCCGCCTGCGGCTCGACCTGCCGCTGCGCACCGTCATTGAAGGCAGGGGAGGGCTGCGCAACCAGGGATGGAATTTCGCGCCGCGCCTGGTGTACGAGATGGCCGATAGCGGCACCGGGTGGAACGGCGACCTGCACGTCGGTTTTGTCGCGGCAAACGAAAAGCTGAATAGCTACTTCTACGAGGTGCGGCCTGAGTTCGCGACCGCGCAGCGGCCCGCGTACGATGCGAAAAAGGGGCTGGTGCTGGTGCGCGCAGGCGGCTTCGCTGCCCGCAAGATCAGCCCGGACGTGCGCGTGTTCGGCTATCTCTGGTACGAGAACTACGCGCGCTCGGCCAATGAAGAAAGCCCGCTGTTCAGGAAGAACAGCGGGGCTTCGGCTGGTATCGGATTTATGTGGACGCTGGCGCGCTCATCGCGCCGCGCCAACGACTAGCTTAGTTCCACTTGCCGTTGATGCCGCCGATGCTGTAACGGCCGGCGCCAAGCAATGCCACGGCGATTGCACCGAACAGGAACATGCCTTGCAGTTCAAGCGCCCAGCCGCCCATGTCGTTCATTTTGGCGAGGTCGCCCATGTGGGCGAGGACGATCGCGACGACCATGTTGATCACCATGACGACGGCGGCAGCGCGGGTCCACAGGCCGATCAGCACCAGGATCGGGGCGATCACTTCGCCGACGTACACGCCGTAGGCAAGGATGGCCGGCAGGCCGGCGTTGGTCACCATTCCGGTGATGCCGTCGATGCCGCCGGTAAGCTTGGAGATCCCGTGCAGCAGCACCATGAGGGCGACGGCCGCGCGGATGACGAGTTTGCCGAGGTCGTCGTTGGAGGTGGTGGTTACAGTGGTTTGCATGTCGATTCCTTTTGTTAATTGATTTATTAATAAGAACGGCACCGCGGCATATTCTACCCTTGCCGGGGACGTTAGTGGGTTCATGTGAAAGCGTAGGCGTCCATCGCCAGGATGCCGTACTCGTAGCTGGCGTGGAGACGCGCGGCCCGCGCGTTGTCACCCGCCGCGCCCATCGCGACATAGAGCGGCATCAGGTGCTCGTCGGTCGGGTGATTGCGCTCGGCGTGCGGCGCGCGGGTGCGGTATTCGCGCAGCGCCTGCAGGTCGTTGTCGTCGAGCCGTGCCTTCATCCAGTCGCCGAAGCCGCTGACCCAGTCCGGAGCAGGGACGTCAATCGGCTGGCCGCGGAACTCGTACAAGTTGTGGGTCAGCGAACCGGAACCGATGATTAACACGCCTTGCTCGCGCAGCGACGCCAGTGCGCGGCCGATGCGTTCATGCTCCGCCGGTGAGCCGCCGCGCACGATCGAGATCTGCGCGACCGGGATGTCGGCATCCGGATACATCAGGTGCAGCGGCACCCAGGCGCCGTGGTCGAGGCCACGGGTCGGGCTCTGCGCGACCGCGAGGCCGGCCTGCGTCAGCAGCGATGCGGCGCGCGCGGCTACCTCTGGCGCGCCGGGCGCCGGGTACTGGATCGCAAACAGCGCGGCGGGAAAACCGCCGAAGTCGTGGATGGTTTCCGGCTTGGTCGCCAGGCTGACGGCGGGACCGCCGCGCGACTCCCAGTGCGCCGAGGCGACCAGGATCGCTTTCGGACGCGGCAGCGTCCGGCCCAGCTCGCGCAGGAAGCGGTTGGCGGGACTGTCGACGATGGCGAGCGTCGGCGCGCCGTGGGATACGAATAGTGTCGGTAAGGTGCTCATACAGGCCTCCTTGAAGTCATGCATCCAGTGTATCTGTCTCTATAAATGAGATAAATATGCTTTAATGAGATACTTTGTTCCACATTTAGAGATAATGGATAAGTTCCAGGAAATGCAGGCTTTCGTGGCAGTGGTGGACGCCGGCAGCTTTGTGCGCGCGGCGGAGGCGCTGGGCAGCTCGAAAGCGGCGGTGTCGCGCTATGTCAGCGAACTGGAAGACCGCCTGGGCGTGCGCCTGCTCAACCGCACCACGCGCAGCCTGTCGATGACCGACGACGGCCACGCTTTCTACTACCACTGCACCGAGCTGCTGGCGGCGCTGGAGGAAGCCGAGGGCGACCTGAGTACCCGCAGCGTGGAGGCCAGCGGCCTGCTGCGGGTCAGCGCCCCCGTCACCTTCGGCATCCTGCACCTGGCGCCGTTGTGGGGCGACTTCCTCGAGCGCTATCCGAAGGTCAGGCTGGACGTGTCGTTATCGGACCGGGCGGTCGACCTGGTCGAGGATGGCTTCGACCTCGCGATCCGCATCTCGAGCGTCATGCAGCCGTCGCTGATCGCGCGCCGGCTGGCGACCACGCGGCTGGTGCTGTGCGCGGCGCCTTCGTATCTTGAACGGCGCGGCACCCCGCAGCACGCGCGCGAACTGGCGCAACACGATGTCGTCGCCTACACCTACGGCGCATTCCGCGACGAATGGACCTTTGATGGCCCCGATGGAGAAGTGACGGTCAAGGTCAGCCCGCGCCTGTACGCGAATAACGGCGACACCTGCCGCGCCGCCGCGCTGCGCGGGCAGGGCGTGATTTTGCAGCCGGACTTCCTGGTCGGCGGCGACTTGCGCTCCGGTGAGCTGGTTGAAATCCTGCCGGAATACCGTACCGGTGAACTGGGTGTGTACGCGCTCTACGCGTCGCGCCGCCACCTGCCGCTGAAACTGCGCTACCTGATCGACTTTCTCGCGGAAGCGTTCAGGCCTGCGGCCTAGCCCTTGCAGGCGATGCCGTAAGGCGTGGCTACGCACGAGCGCTTGATGCACTGCCCGGCGTGATAGCCGGCCGCGCGGCACTGGCGCAGCGTCTCGGCCTTTTGGGATTGGCGGATGGCCGCTGGATCAGGCGCAGGCGGCGGCGTACGGCGAGGGACCTTCGCAATAGCGCGTACGCGGCTGCGCTTGGCGGCGACCGGCGCCGGTGAGAAATCCGGAACCGCTGCTTGAAAGTCGATGGCAAGCGGCGGCAGTTCGGATGCCTGCACGGCGATTGGTTCAACGGGGCCGATCGGAGCGCGCGTCACGTACGCGGGGAGCGGCGTGTCGAGCGCGGCTGACGCAACGGACAGTGCCTGGCTGGTCTTGCTGTCGTTGTACACCCATGCCGCGCCGCCTGCGACCAGCACGGCTGCCGCAAGGCCCCCGCTCCACGCTGCTGCGCTGCGTCCCCAGCGTTCGAACCAGGACGCTTCGACGTCGGGATTCGCGATCGCCCAGCACTCAGCCAGCGGATCGGGGTTCAGACTGTGGGCAGGGGGCGGAGGGGATGGCGGCGCAGGTTCCGCAAAGGGAGCCGCCGCAGCGGCCGTGTCGCGGTGACGCCACGATCCCGCATGCCACTTGCCTGCGGTCGCATGTGTATTCTTGGGGGGGATTATCGGCACGGAATGATTTTCGCCGATGTCTTCTAACAGTTGGGTTTTCATGTTTCAGTGCTACGCCCACTTAAACAGTACCCAAAGTCTAGAACAATCCTGCAAGCGGGGGCGCACGGCCCCCGCCTTTCCTGGTCAGCGCGACTTGACGAACGGCTTGCCGATGGCTTTCGGCGCCACCGACTTGGCCATCAGGCCAGCCAGCACGATCACGGTGACAACGTATGGGATCATCTGGATCAGCGAGCCCGGAATGCGGCCGATGCCCGGCAAATCGACGCCTTCGATCTGGATCTGCACGGCGCTGAAGAAGCCGAACATGACGCAGCCGAGGGCCGTGTACACCGGGCGCCAGTTACCGAACACCATTGCTGTCAGCGCCAGGTAGCCCGCGCCTGCCGACATATCGCGCAGGAAGAAGCCGCTCTGCACAATCGCCAGGTAAGCGCCCGAGAACGAGCACAGGATGCCGCACACGAGCATCGCCATGTAGCGGGTGCGCTCGACGCTGATGCCCGCTGCGTCGGCCGCATGCGGGTTCTCGCCGCAGGCGCGCAGGCGCAGGCCGAAGCGGCTGTGGTAAATCACCCAGTGCACCAGCGGGATCAGCGCGAACGCCAGGTACACCAGCGCCGAATGGCCGCCGATCACATGGCCGTAGAACCAGCCGAGGAAGGGCACGTCGGCCAGCGCCGCGGTGCCTGGCAATACGATGTCGAGCAGGCGCGCTTCGCCCAGGTCCGGCGTGCGGCCGCCCTGCTGGTAGAAGAACTGCGCCAGAACGAAGGTCAGGCCGCTCATGGCGATGTTGATCGCGATGCCACCCACCAGCTGGTTGCCCTTTTGCGTGATGCTGACATAACCCTGCAGCAGCGCCAGCGCGGCCGATACGGCGACGCCTGCAGCCACGCCGTACCAGGCGTTCTGCGTGGTGTAAGCGACGGCGGCGGAGACAAAGGCGCTGGCGAGCATCTTGCCCTCGAGCGCGAGGTCGATCACGCCGCTGCGTTCAGCGAACAGGCCGGCCATCGCCGCGAAAATCAGTACCGGCGCATTGCGGATGGTCGATACGACGATGCTGGCTAAGTGGAAGTCTTCGAACATGGCTTTATCCTTTCACCGGCGCCGTCGTGCGCGTCATGTTGATCATCCTGAGGATCGCGGGGCCGTACAGGTTTTCCATCGCGCCGCAGAACAAGATGATCAGGCCCTGGATGAAGATGAAGGTCTCTTGCGGGATGTTCGGTTTCTCCAGCGACAGGTCGAAGCCGCCCTGGATCAGCGCGCCGAACAGCACCGACGACAGGAAGATGCCGACCGGGTGCTGGCGTCCCATCAGCGCAATCGCGATGCCGACAAAGCCCGCGCCTGCCGGGAAGTTCAGCGACAGGTAGTGGGTCGAGCCCATGATCGAATTGACCGCGCCGAGGCCGGCGAGGGCGCCGGAGATCAGCATCGCGACGATGATCATGCGGCTGATCGACACGCCGGCGTAGTGCGCCGCGCTCTGGTTCAGGCCAGTGGCGCGCAGCTTGTAGCCCCACGACGAACGCCACATCATCACGCCGTAGATCGCCAGCGCGATGATCGCGATGATGAAGCTGACGTTAAGCGGGGTGTCGCCCAGCGCCGGGAACCACTGGCCCAGGCGCGGCATTTCGCCGGCGGCGGAAAACACGCGGCTGGCCGGATTCTGCTGGCCTTCAGGGATCAGGTATTTGACGATGATGAAGTTCATCAGGCTGGCGGCGATGAAGTTGAACATGATCGTCGTGACCACCACATGGCTTCCGCGTTTGGCCTGAAGGTAGCCGGGCAGGAACGCCCAGCCGGCGCCGAACACCGCCGCGCCCAGCATCGCGGCCGGGATCAGCAGGAAGGCAGGGAGGGTCTGGTCGAGGGTGAGCATGACGACGGTCAGCCCGAGGCCGCCGAGGTACAGCTGGCCTTCGCTGCCGATGTTGAACAGGCCTGCCTTCATCGCGATCGACACCGACAGGCCGGTGAAGATGAAGGTGCTGGCGTAGAACAGCGTGTAGGCCAGGCCTTCCGGATTGAGCACCGCGCTGTCGATCAGGATCGCCAGCGATTCGGTCGGGCTTTCGCCCAGCAGGTGGATCACCAGCGCGGCGACCAGCAGCGCGGATACCAGGTTCAGGACGGGCAGGACGAAACCTGTGGCCCAGCGTGGGAGTTCAGTGATTTTCATGATTTATGCATTCCGCCCATCAGCAGGCCGAGGCGGGTGGTGTCGAATTCTTCAATCTTAAGTTCGCCGGTGATGCGTCCGCCCGACATGACGATGATGCGGTCGGCCAGCGCCCGCACTTCTTCCAGTTCCACCGACACCAGCAGGATGGCGACGCCTTCGTCGCGCATCTTCAGCAATTGGGTGTGGATGCTTTCGATGGTGCCGATGTCGACGCCGCGGGTCGGCTGGCCGACCAGCATCAGCTTCGGCTTGGCCGACACTTCGCGCGCGATCACCACCTTCTGCTGGTTGCCGCCCGAGAGCAGGCCGATGCGCAGTTCAGGGTCGGAAGGGCGCACGTCGAAAGCCTTGAGCAGGCCGGCGCAGCGCGCCGCGATCGCCTCGAAGTCGAACAGGCCGGCGCGGTTCGTGACGCGGTCCTGGTAGCCGAACACGGTGTTCTGCATGACCGAAAAGTCTTTGATCACGCCGTCGCGCAGGCGGTCTTCCGGAATGTGGGCGATGCCCAGGTCGCGGAACACCTTCGGCAGGCCGTCGGCGTCGCCGCGCTTTGCGTAGGGCAGGTCGCTGCCGAGGAATTCAACGTTGCCGGACGTCGGCAGGCGCATTCCCGACAAAATCTGCAGCAGTTCGCTTTGGCCGTTGCCCGAGACGCCCGCGATTGCGACGATTTCGCCGGCGCGCAAGGTGAAGTCGATGTCGGCCAGCAGGCGCACGCCCTGCTTGTCGGTCAGCTGCAGGCTCTTGACCGTCATGACCGGCGCGCCAGGGTTGTAAGGGGCGCGCGGCAGTTCGCTCTGGATCGGGCGGCCGACCATCATGTTGGCCAGTTCTTCCTTCGAGGTGGTGGCGGTAGCCACAGTGCCGATCACGCGGCCGGCGCGCATCACCGTCACCTGGTCGGTGATTTCCATGATCTCGCCGAGCTTGTGGGTGATCAGGATGATGGTCTTGCCCTGTTCCTTGAACAGCCGCAGGATCTCGAACAGCGACGCGGTTTCCTGCGCCGTCAGCACCGCGGTCGGTTCGTCGAGGATCAGGATCTCGGCGCTGCGGTAGATCTGCTTGAGGATCTCGACGCGCTGCTGCGCGCCGACCGACAGGTCTTCGATTTTCGCCAGCGGGTCGACGTCGAGGCGGTAGCGCGCGCAGATCTCGCGCAGCTTCGCCTCGGTCTCGCTGCGCTTGGCAGCCAGCTTGAATCCGCCTTCGGTGCCGAGCATGACGTTATCGAGGACGGTGAAATTCTCGACCAGCATGAAGTGCTGGTGCACCATGCCGATGCCCAGTTCGATCGCTTCGTGGCTGGTGCGGATATTGCGCTCGTGGCCGTCGATCAGCGTCTCACCGCTGTCGGCGTTGTAGTAGCCGTACAGGATGCTCATCAAAGTGGACTTGCCCGCGCCGTTTTCCCCAATCACGCCATGGATCGAGCCCTTGGCGATGGAGAAGCTGACGCCGGCGTTCGCCTGCACGGCCCCGAAGGCCTTGCTGATATTGCGAAATTCTACGGCTGGCTGCATAGAGGTCAGTGGTAAGTGGTGGTGATATATTCAAAAGCGCGCCGGGCCGGATAACCGGCGCGGCGCGCTTTTTTAACGCGGGTGAAAATCAGACCGGGCAGCTGCCCGCTACGCGGTAGTCGACTACCTTGATCTTGCCGTTGATGATGTTGGTCTTTACTTCATTGACCTTCTTCTCGATCGCCGGCGTGACAACCGCGCGGTTGTCCTTGTCCACTACCCAGTCGACGCCGCCTTCTTTCAGGCCGCGGTGCGAGACGCCTGCCTTCCAGGTGCCGTTCTGCATCTGCTTGAACGAGTCGTAGATCGCCAGGTCGACGCGCTTGACCATCGAGGTCAGCATGCTGCCCGGGTGGAGGTAGTTCTGGTTGGAGTCGACGCCGATACCCAGCTTGCCTTTTTCCTTGGCCATCTGCAGCGTGCCCATGCCGCTGCCGCCGGCGACCGCGAATACCACGTCGACGCCGCGGTCGAACTGCGCACGCGCCAGCTCGCCGCCCTTGGCTGGATCGTTCCATGCAGCGGCGGTGGTGCCGACCATGTTCTGCATCGTTTCGATCTTCGGGTTGACCGCTTTGGCGCCCTGGTTGTAGCCGCAGGCGAAAGCGCGGATCAACGGGATGTCCATGCCGCCGACAAAGCCGATCTTCTTGGATTTCGACGCCATCGCTGCCGCGACGCCGACGAGGTAGGAGCCTTCTTCTTCCTTGAACAGGATCGAGCTGACGTTGTTACCCTTGGCGACCGCATCGATCAGCACGAAGCGCACGTTCGGGAATTCCTGCGCGACCTTCTGCACGGCCTGCGTTTGCGAGAAGCCCACCGCTGCGATCAGGTCGAGCTTTTTGCGGGCCAGGCCGCGCATGACTTGCTCGGCCTGGGTGTCGCTGCTGGCCTGGACTTCGATGTATTTAATGCCGGTCTCTTTTTTGAAACGCTCTGCGCCTTCGAACGCGGACTGGTTGAACGACTTGTCGAACTTGCCGCCCGCATCGTAGACGATGCCCAGCTTCGGCGTGGCAGCGGAAGCGCCGGCGGTCACGCAGAGTACGGCCATCGTCATGCTGAGGTGCTTAAATTTCATATAAGTGAACTCCTGGAATTTCGATATTGTACCCGGCGCTACTGCTGCGTTGGGACGAAGACTGCGTAAGCTTAAACGGACTAGGCAAGCAAGGCCAGCAAATTGGCGCCAGCCGGATCGAATTGTGACAGTCAGGCGCCCACGGCTGGGTTACCAATTGTATCGAGCGTAACCGTCGCATGACGGCGGCTTCGGGGCGCCGTAGCCCCGTTCTGTTCTATTGTCTCGAAGCAGTTCTTTTGGGCAATATCAATCCAGCAAAAAGTAGGTATTGTCGTAATGACGCAACAGACATTGTTGCTTGTGACTACTAGAGTATTCCCTCAGTTTTTGCAAAATCGCAACATCCTGCTGGTCCGCCACGCCACCTGCCTGGCATCGCACCGAAAACCATAGAAACCCTTAGCCGGCGCGGGTTGTGCGCGCGCGAACAGCTGAGTTTCGGAACTATGCATCATGGTTTATATGTATGGCAAATATGTTTTTGCTTTGTCATTTATATCGATGAAGTATAAATGAAAAGATATTTACACCACTTTTGGACGTGCTAGCATCGATTTTTCTTTGCTTATTAAAAAGAAAAACCCCGTTGGTGCGGCTAGAATCACGCCGAAATTTGTGCGCTGCATAAGCGCTTGCCGGGAAGATGCCGGTGCCGTCGAGATTGATTATTTCAAAAAGGGAACTCCACAATGCATAACAAGAGCAAGCAATCGAGCACAGCCGCACGTTCGCTGATCGCCCTGGCCATCGCCAGCGCCTTCCCGCTGCACGCTGCAATGGCGCAGGAAGCCACCGCAGCCACCGAGAAAGCCCAGCCGGGCCAGCTCGAGACCGTGATCGTGACGGCGCAGCGCCGTTCCGAGAATATCAAGGACGTGCCGATGGCGATCACCACCCTGAAGGGTGAAAAACTCGACGTGCTGACCTCCGGCGGCCAGGACATCCGCTTCCTGTCGGGCCGTTCGCCAAGCCTGACCATCGAATCCGACTACGGCCGCTCGTTCCCGCGCTTCTACATCCGCGGCCAGGGCAACACCGATTTCGACCTGAACGCATCGCAGCCGGTCGGCCTGGTGGTCGACGACATCGTGCAGGAAAGCCCGATGCTGAAAGGCTTCCCTGTGTTCGACGTGGACCAGGTTGAAGTGCTGCGCGGCCCGCAGGGCACGCTGTTCGGCCGTAACTCGCCCGCTGGCGTGATCAAGTTCGACTCGGCCAAGCCAGTCATCGGCAAGACCGAAGGCTACGCAACGCTCGGCTTCGGCAACGAAAGCGCCGTCAATGCCGAAGGCGCGGTCAACCTGCCGATCAGCGACACGATGGCCGCGCGCATCTCGGTGCAGTCGCAGAACCGCGACGACCGCGTTCACAATCCGCGTCCAAATGCAAAGACCAAAGACTTCGAAGGCTACGGCGACCACGCCGCGCGCCTGCAGTTGCTGGTCAAGCCGACGCGCGACTTCAGCGCCCTGTTCAACGTGCATGCGCGCGACATGAAGGGCAGCGCCACGCTGTTCCGCGCGAACATCATGAAGAAGGGTACGAACGACCTCGTGGATGGTTTCGACTACGACACCTACGAGACCGACGGCGGCAACGAGCAGACCCTGAAGACCAAAGGCGCCAGCATGCGCCTGCGCTGGGACATGGAAGGCATCACCCTGCACTCGATCACCGGTTACGAGACCGCGGACTTCTTCAGCCGCGGCGACGTTGACGGCGGCTTCGGCGCTGTGTATGCCCCGCCGATGGGCCCGAACTATCCAGGCCAGCCTGCCTACATCCCGTTCACGGTCGAAACGGCTGACGTGCTGCCGGAGCACAAGCAGTTCACCCAGGAGTTCCGGGTCGAATCGAACAACAAGGGACCGCTCCAGTGGATCGGTGGCCTGTTCTACTTTAGCGAAGACATCCAGATCGACAGTATCGAATTCGCGACGCTGGCACCGGGAAATCCGCAAGGTCCGAACTTTGCGACCCAGACCCAGGACACGAAATCGTGGGCGGCCTTCGGTTCGCTGAATTACACGGTATCGGACAAGCTGAAACTGCGCGGCGGCCTGCGCTACACCAGCGACAAGAAGGACTTCTCGGCGAAACGCGTTGAGGCGACCACCTCCGGCCCCTTCCTCATCAACAATTCGTCGAACAACGTGAGTTGGGACCTGTCGGGTACTTATGCGCTGACCCCGAACACCAACCTGTTCGGCCGCATCGCGACCGGCTACCGTGCACCGAGCATGGTGGGCCGCCTGATCTTCCTGAGCAGCGTGCCGTCGTTTGCCGATGCGGAAAAGGCGCTGTCGTATGAAGCCGGCATCAAGCAAGATTTGTTCAACAATCGCGCGCGCCTGTCGGCCAGCGTATTCCAGTACCGCGTCAAGGACAAGCAGCTCACCGCGACCTCGGGCACGATCAACCTGAACCAGCTGATCAATGCTGACAAGGCCACCGGCCAGGGCGTGGAACTGGACTTCCAGGCCAACCTGTCCGAGTCGTTGCGCATGACGCTTGGCGGCAGCTATAACGACACCGAGATCAAGGACGCCAGCCTGTACGTCCAGACCTGCGGCAACCAGCCGAATACCAATAACCTGAACGGCTGCACCCCGACCGGCGTGCCTGGTCCCTTCGCCTACACCCAGCGCCTGAACGGCAACCCGCTGCCGCGTGCGCCGAAGTGGCAAGGTAACGTCACGCTGCGTTACAGCACCCCGATCGGCAATGGCGAGCTCTATGCTTACACCGACTGGGCGTACCGCAGCACGTACAACATGTTCCTGTACGAAGCGAAGGAATACAAGGCCAAGTCGCTGGTGGAAGGCGGCCTGCGTGTCGGCTACAAGTGGGATAACTACGAAGTGGCGGCATTCGCACGCAACATCACCGACAAGTTGCAGACCGTCGGCGCGATCGACTTCAACAACCTGACCGGCATGGTCAACGAACCGCGCACCCTCGGCGTTCAGATGAAGGCATCGTTCTAAGCGATAGCAGTTCCTTAAAAAGCCCGCGGACCTTTCGGTGCGCGGGCTTTTTTACGCCCGCCGTAAAGGCATCGTGCTTACCACGTAGGGCGGGTAAGCGTTAAACCTGGTCCCAGTCGACATGATTATGCTAGAGCCATGACCATTAAAAAATTCCCAGAAGATGGCAAGGACGGCGCACCGAGGAATCCGGTTGCGGACGGAGGAGGACCTCCCTATGATGGAGAGATGGAAGCCCGGATCGCAAAGCTGGCGGAGTTCTTTGTCGAGGCAGGCACGGAGCTGCGTGCAATCGACGTTCGACTTGGCAAGATCGAAATGCGCCTCGATGTCACCGCCACCAGGGCCGACATCCAGGAAAGTGCGAACGCAACAATAAAGTGGGTTGTGGCGACTGCCGCATTGCTGGGCGTCGCAGCGATCACCGTGATGACGTTCGTCCTGAATAATGCAATCCCAAAGGCAAGCGCGGCCGCGCCAGCGCCCGTTGTCATCGCCGTCCCGGTCCAACCAGGCGCGCAAGCTGCGCCGACGGCATTGCCGGCAAAATAGGCCTTCTCTTGTTTCACACTCTAACCCGCCCCGAAGCGGGTTTTTTTATATTTAGGAACAGCAACGAGTCGATGGCTGCTGCTCGATGGTAATATCTTCGCCGCCCCTTTCCCGCAGTGGAGAATCAATGCAATCAGCAGTCAACTTGTGGCCCCTGGCCGGCGTGGCAGTCATCGTGCTTGGTTTCGTCCTGCGCGCGCACCCGGTACTGGTGGTGGTAGCCGCTTGCGGCGTTACCGGCGTCGCCGCCGCGATGCCGGTCGAAACCATCCTCGCTTCCATCGGCACCGCCTTCATCAAAACCCGCAACCTGCCGCTGATCCTGTTGCTGCCTTTGGCTGCCATCGGCCTGCTCGAACGCTTCGGCCTCAAAGAACACGCGCAGGCCTCGATCGCCAAAATCCGCTCCGCGACCGCCGGCCGCTTGCTGATCTTTTACCTGTTCGTGCGCGAACTGACCGCTGCCGGCGGACTGACCAGCCTTGGCGGACACGCGTCAATGGTGCGGCCGCTGGTTGCGCCGATGGCTGAAGCGGCCGCCGAACTGCAGAACGCCTCGCTGCCTGAGAAAATGCGCTACCAGATCCGCGCGATGGCTGCGGCGACCGACAACGTCGGGCTGTTCTTCGGCGAGGACATATTCGTGGCTTTCGGCGCGATCGTGCTGATGCAGACCATCCTCAACGCCGAAGGCATCGCAGTCAATCCGCTGCACATGGCGCTGTGGGGCATACCGACGGCGATTACGGCGTTCATCATCCATGCATGGCGTCTCGGCCGCCTTGACGGCCAGATCCGCCGCGCGGGAGCAGCGCAATGATCATCCTGCTCGACTACTTCTACCTCGTGCTGGGCGCGATGCTGACGATCGCCGCCTTCATGACGCTGCGCGACAAGCACAACCCGAAGCGCTTCACCACCGCGCTGTTCTGGGGCCTGTACGCCGTCGTGTACCTGGCCGGCGAACGCATTCCGCCGGTGGCCGCAGGCGCCATCATGGTGCTGATGGCCCTGATCGCCGGCTTCGGCGGCATCGCGCTGGGCAAGTATGGCTTCCTGCCCGAAGGCGAACGCCGCGCCAGTGCAAAGCGCCTTGGTAACCGCCTGTTCATCCCCGCGCTGATCATCCCCATCGTGACGATGCTCGGCTCGACGCTGCTCAAGGACGTGACCATCAACGGCATGCTGCTGTTCGAGCAAAAGCACCTGACGCTGGTGGCGCTTGGCTGCGCATCGCTGCTGGCAGTGGCCGCAGCGTGCTGGCTGACCCGCGCGACGCCAGTGCAGGGCATGCGCGAATGGCGCCGCCTGGTCGACTCGATTGGCTGGGCGCTGGTCCTGCCGCACATGCTGGCGGTGCTCGGGCTGCTGTTCTCCGAGGCGGGCGTGGGCAAGGCAGTGGCGCATATCGCCACCTCGTACGTCGCGATGGATTCGCGGTTTATCGCCGTCGCGGTGTACTGCATCGGGATGGCGCTGTTCACTATCGTAATGGGAAATGGTTTCGCGGCCTTCCCTGTCATGGCGGGTGGCGTCGGCATTCCGATCCTGATCGGGGTGTATGACGCCAATCCCGCAGTGATGGCGGCCATCGGGATGTTCAGCGCATATTGCGGAACCCTGATGACGCCAATGGCCGCCAACTTCAACATCGTTCCGGCCGTACTGCTTGAACTGCCCGACAAGAACGCGGTGATCAAGGCGCAGATCCCGACGGCGCTGCCCCTGCTGGGTGCGAACATCCTGCTGCTGTATTTTTTGATGAACATGTAACGAGGCGATTGCCATGACCAAGACAGTGCTGCTGACCGGCTTCGAGCCATTCAACAAGGAGACCATCAACCCCGCATGGGAAGCCGTGCGCGCGCTGGCCGGTTGGGAAGGGGAGGGCTTTGTCGTCGAAGTGCTCCAGCTGCCTTGTGTATTCGGCCACGCGCAGGAAGTGCTGAAGGACGCGATCGCATCGCTGCAGCCGGACGTGGTGATCGCCGTCGGCCAGGCTGGCGGCAGGGTGGACATGTCGGTCGAACGAGTCGCGATAAACGTCGACGACGCGCCGATTCCGGATAACGCGAAAAAACAGCTGGTCGACAAGCCGATTGTGGCGGATGGTCCCGCTGCCTATTTCTCGACGCTGCCGATCAAGGCTATCGTGCGTGCCTTGCGTGATGCGGGACTGCCGGCGTCGGTGTCGCAGACCGCCGGCACCTTCGTATGCAACCACGTGTTCTACGGATTGATGCACCACACCGAAGGATCAGGCATCAAGGCTGGCTTCATCCACATTCCTTACCTGCCGCAGCAGGCAGCTGCGCATCCAGGCGCTGCGAGCATGTCGCTGGCCGAAGTCGTAAGAGGGTTGAAGATTGCGGTCGATGCGGCACTGGCGCCGGCGGTCGATATCAGCGAAGTCGGCGGCGCCACACATTAAGGGACGCCAGTCGCGCACGATTCGGCGTGGTCAAGAAGTGATTCCAAGTTTTCCCATATCTCGATAAACGCCGTCCAAAGGGCATCTAATGAAACGTCCACACCTGACCGCCGCCGTGTGTTTTGCTATTGCGGCTTTCCTTTACGTTGTCGGCATGTCGAGGGATTTTTTCGCAGGCTTCATCCTGTTGGCTCTCTTCGTTGAGGTGATCGCGTGGAAAAATGTCATCAAGGCTGCGCGGGAAAAACGCGCGGCTTCGGGCCACTAGCCTCTACGATCCCTACTGTGCGAGCGCCTGTTTGGCCTTGGCCAAATTGCTGCGGTAGCCACCGAGCACGCGCTTACTCTTACCCTGCTTCTCCGCGATCGCAATCGCATTCTCGAACTGCGCCTTGGCTTCCGCCGCTTTCTTCGCGCCGAGCAGTACCTCGCCATAACTGTCCTGCGCATTATCCGATTGCTCGTGGGTCAGCGCATTCGCCTTGAGCACCAGTTCAGCCACCTGCGGTTGCTCGCGTTTGCCCAACAACTCGTACCCGATCCGATTGATATCGGCTTCACTGAATTTGCTGGCGCTGATCGCCTCCGCCACCACTTTGCCCGCGTCGGCTTCCCGTCCGGCCTTCAGCAATTCCGGAACTCGATCCAATTGGCTGAAGAGCGTGGCGCGCGCCTGCGCGTACAGCCGGCGCTTTTCCTGATCGCTGGCGAGTGAGATGACCTGCTCGATGGCGGCGATGACGAGCTGGGGCTGCTCAAGTTGGATGTTGTGCCCAGCGTTTGCCGTCACCGTGTGGACGCCTGTACTGAACTGGCGGAAGAAGTGCTCGTGTAGGCTGCGCCACGCTTTCATGCCCTCCGGGGAGTTAAGGAAGAATTCGGGATTCTCGTGCTTCATCGACGAGGTAAGGACGGCGACCGGAACATCGGGAAGCGCGCCGGCAGTCGTCAGCCTGCCGCTGTCGAAAATAGCCTGCACATGCTTTAACTCCGCCTTGAACTTCGGCGGCGTATAGCTCTCGCTCATCTTGATGTCCTGCGCCGTCTTTGCCGGATCGATCTTGCGCAGTTCGACCTCGATGCGTTCGTCGCTGGCATCGACGAAGACCATGCCCGCCACCTGGGCCGGGTGCTTCGCCGCGAAGTCGCGGATCAGGAAGCCGCCGTACGAATGCCCGACCAGGATGAAGGGCGGGCGCAGCTGTGCGGCGACGATCATCTGTTCGAGGTCCGTCGTATTGGCCGATACGGTACGCTCGCCCGCGCGAGCCTGCGACTTTCCGTGTCCGGCGCGCGAGTAGGCGACCACTTGCGCCGACTTGGCAACCGCAGGGGCGACGTTGCGCCACACGGTCAGGTCCGATGCGAAGCCGGATTCGAAAATGACGGTATACGGGCCTGCGCCCATCCGAACCATATTGACCTGGTGTCCCGCGACGCTGATCATGTCGGCCGGTTCGTTCGCATGGACGGCAGGGGACGTGGACAGGGCGGCGGCGATAACGGCGGCGCTGAACAGGCGCTTGAGGGGGATGCTCAACATGGACTCCTTCGTGGGCGGGACGTGGTCGATTCCGGATTGTAGGAGGAGCGATGCTTTTCCACTACTGTCAGAAGTGACAGCGCCGGATGGTCCGCTCTCGCCGCGTCAATTGATAGATGTAGTGTGACCATCTGCTCACCGGCGCGACTGACCGGTGATCCTCGTCGGCGAGGACGATGTATCCACCATCAGGCCGTAATGCCGCTTAGTTAAGCCCGTCATTACCGCACAGGCGGGAATCGGCATCAAATTCGGATGTGGCCCGGCTGAATGCTGAGCCTGCCCGTCATCGCCGGTTTGCAGCGAAGGTCAAGGCCGGCGGCGCCTGCCTCCGAATTCGCGTGCGTAGGCCGCGGGCGTCACCCCGACATGCAAGCGGAAGCGCCGAGTGAAATAGCTTTGATCGGCATAACCGACCAGCATCGCGACCTGGGCAAGCGGAATGCCGCCTACCCGTATCAGTGCCTGGGCGCGCGCCATGCGCGCCCGTTCCAGAAATGTCATGGCGCTGACACCTGCACTCTGGCGGAACATGCGCGCAAAGTGAAACCGGCTGACATTTGCCAATGATGCCAGGGTGTCGAGGGTGATATGTTGTTCCAGATTTTCCTGGATATAGTCTTTCACGCGTTGTACGGCGCGTGTGTGCATGTCGACCGGCACCGGCTGGACCGGCAAGCCTTGACTGTTGAAGCGGCATACTATGTGGCAGGCTAGAGCGCTGGACAGCGCTTGAGTGATGTAGGTCTGCGCCGGATGGGGCGGTGCTCGCAGCTCATCCAAAAACAAAGTAATGATGCGTTCGACGAAAACATCCTTCCGGCCAAAGCAATTCGGCAGTTCAATCGCAGCCGGGGGCGCCTTTAGTGCGGACTCGGCCGCATCAAGCAACAGTGTGGGAGGAATACGTACGATCGCGACCGCGCCTGGCTTATCCCATGACCATTTCGACTCCATCCCACGCGGATCGAGCGTCACGTTGCCAGGCATCGCTATCGAGGGGTGGGTCTTGCCATCTCGGGCCTGCATCAGACGCACTGTTCCTGATATGCGCAAGGCGACGACATCATGATCGAGGGCAGGGGAACTTGCGTAGCCATCGCTTTTCCAGTCGTGCCAGTCCACCACAACACCGTGCCAGTCACGATAGAGCAGACAGTTGTTAGAGCAGACAAGTTGTTAGCGCAACATTGCCGTCAGGAACTGCATTGTCCGGCTGATCGAGAGCCATGAAGCTGTCGCTCATGCGGCGGCTTGTCTCGGATGTCCGCTTCGATCACGTACAGTTCACCGATTCGACATAACGCTTCGGTCGTCAGTGCCGATGGCTGGCTGCGATCATGTGCGCCCACAACCTGCGGCCGGCCCTGGCGCACTACTGCGACGGCATGATCTCTTCGACACCGTGCATGCCGGTTCCGAGCCGCCTGGCGATGCTGCGGATCAGTGGGAACGCGTAGTCGGCGTCGGTGACGCATACGACGGGATAGCGCCTGGTCGATTTTTCGTACGATGGGGGCAGGCTCACGAACAGCTGATAGTCCCGATTGAGGCGGATGGCCCGGACATCGACTACCTCGGTGCTTTTCATGAGGTAAGGCGTTTTGTCGGCAGCGTGTGCGGAATTGGTCAGGCCGACGAGGCTAAACATCAGGGCTGCGATTAACGAAGAATTCCAGGTTGCTCCGACAGTTTGGATGTTCGCACCTTAGCTGTCTTGGCAGAGCCTGTCAAAAGGCCAGTCAGGCCGTCCGGGCTTTCCAGTCCCGCCTCAGCAAGCCATACAGCGCGGAGTCGCAGACTTCTCCGCCGACGATCCAGCGCTCGCGCAGCAGGCCCTCGCAGACAAAGCCTAAACGTTCGAGGCACCCTCGTGACGCCGCGTTGCGCGGGTCGATATCGGCTTCGAGGCGATTCAGGTCGAGGTCATCGAAGCAGTGCGCCAGTAAGGCGCTGAGCGCTTCATTCATGTAACCCTTACCCCAGTGCTGCCGTTGCAGTGCGTAGCCGATTTCGGCGCGGCGGTTCTGCCGGTGCAGCGCGAACAGGGTGCAGTTACCGATCAGGTGCTGGGTTTCGTTCAATACGATCGCGAAGCGGACGTAGTCGCCGCGTTCGAATGCGGCTGCGTCGTCATCGACCTGGCGCGTGGCGCGCTCAGGATCGGTCCACGGCGGTTCGCTGAAGTAGCGCATCACCTCCGCATCCGAATGCAGGGCGAATAACGCGTCCTCGTCGCCCCTGCACGGCGGGCGCAGGGTGAGGCGTGTTGTAGAAATGGTCTTAGAACTGGCCATGGCTGTAATGTTAGATCGGCTGCTGGTGGGCTAAGGCGGTGTGGGATTCAGGATATTCAGGAATGCGCGTATGACCGGTGCGTCATCCTGCGTCGTGTATGCAATGTACAGGTTTGCCGACGGCGGATTGGTTTTGATGGGCAGGAAGCGTACGCCCGGCCAGCCGATCCTGCCGGTCGTCTCGGGCATCAGCGCGACGCCAAGGCCGACGCCGACCATCGCCAGCAAGGTCTGCGGCTCGTTCGCTTCCTGGAAAATCGTCGGCTGGAAGCCCGCGTTGACGCAGCACTGGATCAGGTAGCGCGGGAAGGCCGACTTGTCGAGGGCCAGGGTCAGCATTGGCTCGTTGGCCAGGTCCGTCAGCTCGATGTGCGGACGCGTGGCCAGCGGGTGGTGCTCGTTCACCGCCACGCACACGTTCTCGCGGAAGCACAGCTCCTGGCGCAGGTTGTCGTTCCTTAGCTCGTCGTCGTTCATCTTCGGCTCGCGCCAGAATCCAACGTCGATCTGCTTGGCGCGCAGCGCTTCATATTGGACGGTCGGGCCCAGCTCGTGCAGCGTCCACGTCACGCGCGGGAATTTGGTCTGGAATTCTTCCAGCAGGCTCGGGATCGGGCCCCACATCGCGGACCCCACGATGCCGACCCGCAGCCGGCCGACTTCACCACGGTCGATCTGGCGGATCGTGTCGATCGTCATCCGCATCTTGGCCAGCATGTCGGACGCTTCGCCCATCAGCGCCTTGCCCGCCACCGTCAGCTCAAAGGTGCGGGTGGTGCGGGCGAACAGCTTCACGCCAAGTTCGCTCTCCAGCTTCATGATCTGCTGCGACAGCGGAGGCTGCGAGATGTGCAGGCGTTCAGCCGCACGGCTGAAGCTTTTTTCTTCAGCGACGGCGAGGAAGTACTTCAGCTGCTTGAGGTCGATCGACATTACGGTGTTTCCTGGTCAGATTGGCTGCATTCCCGGCAGGTCGTGCATTGCGGCCGCCAGCTTGGCGCCAACCAGTGCATTGTGCTTCACCAGGGCGATGTTTGTCATCAGGCTTCGGCCTTCGGTGAGCTGCTTGATGCGGTTTAGCAGGAAAGGCGTGACTGCCTTGCCCGTGACGCCGCCCTTGTCGGCCTCGTCGAGCGCCTGTTCGGTGATGTCGTCGATTTCGGCTTTCGGCATCGCGAACATCTCGGGCACCGGATTGCTGACGACGACGCCGCCGCGCAGGCCAAGCTGCCATTTGGTGTTGATGAAGGCCGCCTGCTCCAGCGCGGTGTCGAGCTGGAAGTCGGCCTTGTAGCCGCTGTCGCGCGTGAAGAACGCCGGGAAGCCCGGCTGGCCGACACTGATCACCGGTACGCCATGGGTCTCAAGGTATTCGAGCGTGAGGCCGATGTCGAGGATCGATTTGACGCCCGCGCAGACCACGGCAACGCTGGTTTGCGCCAGTTCCTGCAGGTCGGCCGAGATGTCGAAGCTGGTTTCCGCGCCGCGGTGCACGCCGCCGATGCCGCCGGTGACGAATACGCGGATGCCGGCCAGCGCCGCGCAGATCATGGTCGCGGCCACGGTGGTGGCGCCCAGCTTGCGGGTCGACAGGACGAACGGCAGGTCGCGCCGGCTGACCTTCATCGCGTCGGGCGAATTACCGAGCAGCTCCAGCTGTTCTTCGGACAGGCCGATGCAGATTTTGCCTTCGATGATGGCGATGGTGGCAGGCACGGCGCCGGCGTCGCGGATGATCTGCTCGACTTCCTTCGCCGTGGTGACGTTTTGCGGGTACGGCATGCCGTGCGAGATGATGGTCGATTCGAGCGCTACGACTGGCTTGCCGGCGGAGCGTGCCGCTGCGACTTCTGGGGAGAACATTAGAAACTGGTGCATGGTCATTCCTGGTAAAGGGCGTTGAACGGCTGGCCGTCCGCCGTGGGAAGGGGGGCCGCGATCGCGTCGAGCGTATCGGGGGCGAGGGAAGGGCAGACGGTCTGGGCGCAGGCCACGGTCATCGCGGACAGGACCAGGCCGCGGCGGCACGCGAGGGCGAGGTCGTCGCTGCCCTGGTAAAGGGTCCAGCTGACGGCCGCTGCGAAGGCGTCGCCCGCGCCGGTTACGTCGACGACGGTGGCGTCGAGGGCGTCAAGGTGGGCGATGCCGCCTGGGCTGGTGTGGCTGACGCCGCGGGCGCCGCGCGTGACGATGATGTCTTGCGCGCCCTGCGCCTGGATCGTGGCGCAGGCTGTCGCCAGCGCGGCAGCGGAGCCGACCGCGTGGCCGACCCGCGTTTCCAGTTCGCCTTCGTTCAGGATCAACAGGCGAACGCCGGCCAGGCTGGCGGGCAGGCGGTCCATTTTCGGCTGCGACACGGCGACCACGATGAGCGGCACGCCGAAGCGCTCGGCATCGTCGAGGAGCGACCGCAGCGTGTCGATCGGAAGGTTCATGTCGGCCACGGTGAGCGCAGCGTTGGCGCGCTGCTGCTGCGTGCGGGAGAGGGCGTCCGGCGTGAGCTGGTCGTACAGGGCCATGTCGGCGAGGGCCAGCAGCATGTCGCCTTGCTGGTCGAGCACCGCGGTGTAGGTGCCGCTGCCGGTGCCGGCCAACCGCAGGCTGCCGCCCGTGTCGATACCGACGGCTTCGGCCTGCGCCATCAGCGCGGCGCCGGATGCGTCATCGCCGACCGCCGTGATCAGGCCGGCCGGCGTGCCGAGGCGCGCCAGGTTCTCGGCGATGTTGCGGGCGACGCCGCCGAACGACTCGTGCTGGCGGGCCGGGTTCGAGGTGCCCATCTGGACGGCGCCGAGGGAGCGCAGCTTGCGGTCGAGGTTGGCCGCGCCGATGCACATGATGGCGCGCCGGTCGGCCAGCACATAGGCCCGGCCGAGCAGGCGGCGTTCGCGGATCAGGCCCGCGATGTGGCCGGCGACGGCGGAACGCGACAAGCCGAGCTGCACGCCGAGGTCGTGCTGCGAGATGAAAGGGTTTGCGCGGATCAGTTCGAACAACTGGTCCTTTTTGGAAAGGTCGGTCACATGAGCAGTCGTTAAACAAGTGTTTGAAATGGTAGACATTTGTTTGCGCGAAGTCAATCGACTTTTCCCACCGGCTGCACCAATCTGTGGGCAAACGAACGGTTGGGCCGGGAATAAATCCAGATACTTGATGGACGCCGCCATATACTGCCAGGAACATGATGAACAAGACCACTGCCGGCCTCCAGCCGAATTCCCGCATCGAGGCCGAGATCCAGCGCGAGCGCAACGAGCGCCTGCACAATGACGACGTCAAGACCGGCGCGAACGCCGGCGACGATGTCCGCATCAAGGATGCGCGCGAAAACGACAGCTCGACCAAGCTGCACCGTCCGCAGGGACGCTGATCCGGCCAAACTGGCGCCGCCGCCCCGGCTGCGCCCGCATTGATTGTTGAGCCCTGGCTGACCGCAACAGGGCGATCTCGACTATTTATATCTCAGCCATATAAATAGTGAAGAAAAATGGTATTTGCCATACATATCGAGAATAATGCATAGTTATAATGTCTAGCAAGCCCATTCCCACTACCGCAGTACGGACCCATGTGTCCGGCGACTGCCGTATTCGCATGACCGGCACGACCGGGCCGCTACCACCTCAACGCCGAAAACATCAAGGAAGACCATGTCCAACAATACCCCTTTTGAAGCCGTCGATATCATCAAAGCCCGCAAGCCCGGTTTCGCGCCGCGCGTGGCCATGATCCTCGGTTCCGGACTGGGCGTGCTGGCCGAGCAGATGACCGACGCCGTTTCGATCGGCTTCGACGAACTGCCAGGCTTCCCGATCAGCACCGTGCACGGCCACGCCGGCGAACTGGTGCTCGGCACGCTGGCGGGCGTGGAGGTGGCATGCATGAAGGGCCGCGGCCACTTCTACGAAGGCTACGGCATGGGCGTGATGACCAGCGCCGTGCGCACCATGAAGCTGCTCGGCTGCGAGATGCTGTTCGTGACCAATGCCGCCGGTTCGCTGCGTCCTGAAGTCGACGCGGGCAGCCTGGTGGTCATCACCGACCATATCAACCTGCTGCCGGGCACCCCGATGATCGGCGCGAACGACGACCGCTTCGGTCCGCGCTTCTTTAGCATGTCCAACGCCTACGACGCGGACATCCGCAACGTCGTCAAGGACACCGCCGCGGCAAACGGCATCACGCTGCACGAAGGCGTGTTCGTCGCCTACCCTGGCCCTAACTTCGAAACCGCCGCCGAGATCCGCATGATGTCGCGCCTGGGCGCCGACACGGTCGGCATGTCGGTGGTGCCTGAAGTGATTTCGGCGCGCCACTGCGGCCTGAGGGTGGCCGGCGTTTCGGTTATCACCAACCTGGCCGAAGGCCTGTCGCCGTTCCAGCTGTCGCACGAGCAGACCCTGAAGTACGCCTCCATCGGCGCCAAGGACCTGGTCGCGCTGATCCTGGCGTTCCTGGCACGCGTGGCGAAAGAGCCACGCGCCGCAACCTGACCCATTTTTATATCGAGCGATACCATGTCCCGCGCATTCATCCTCCTGCTTGACTCATTCGGCCTCGGGGCCACGCCGGACGCCGTCACCTACGGCGACGTCGGCGCCAACACCTTCGGCCATATCGCCGAGTGGGCCGCCAAAGAAGGCAAGCCGATGTCGCTGCCTAACCTGGAACGCCTCGGCCTCGCGGCTGCCGCCCACAAGGCGAGCGGCGAGTGGGCCGCCGGCTTCGACCAGCGCGACGGCTTCACCGGCGCCTGGAGCGCGGCGCGCGAGCGCTCGACCGGCAAGGACACCCAGAGCGGCCACTGGGAAATCGCCGGCGTGCCGGTCGATTTCGACTGGGGCTACTTCCCGCGCACCGTGCCGTCGTTCCCGAAAGAGCTGACCGACAAGCTGCAGCAACTGAGCGGCGTGCCTGGCTTCCTCGGCAACTGCCACGCATCGGGCACCGAGATCATCAACCTGCACGGCGACGAATCCGTCGCCACCGGCAAGCCGATCCTGTACACCTCGTCCGACTCGGTGTTCCAGATCGCGGCCCACGAAGAGCACTTCGGCCTCGACAAGCTGTACGCGATGTGCGAAGCGGCGTATGAGCTGGTCAAGCCGTACAACATCGGCCGCGTCATCGCGCGCCCGTTCGTCGGCGCGAACGGCGACTATCGCCGCACCAGCAACCGCCACGACTACGCGGTGCCGCCGCCAGCCAAGACGCTGCTCGACCACGTCAAGGAAGAGGGCGGCGAGGTTGTCGCGCTGGGCAAGATCAGCGATATCTTCGCAGCCCAGGGCGTGTCGCGCATGGTCAAGGGCGCCGACAACATGGCCTTGTTCGACGCGCTGCTGAAGGTCACCGATGAAGTCGGCGACAAGTCGCTGACCTTCGTGAACTTCGTCGACTTCGACATGATGTTCGGCCACCGCCGCGACATCAAGGGCTACTCGAACGCGCTGCACGAACTCGACGCGCGCCTGCCGGAGTTCATCGCCAAACTGAAGGAGGGCGACATGGTTGTCGTCACCGCCGACCACGGCTGCGACCCGAGCTGGCCTGGTTCGGACCATACCCGCGAACACATCCCGATGATTTTCTTCGGCCCGGCTGTCAAGCCGCAGGAACTGCCGATCTCCGAAACCTTCGCCGACATCGGCGCCACGCTGGCCAGGCATCTCGGCGTCACACCACTTTCCAACGGAACCAGTCTGCTATGACCCATAACTCCGCATTCAAACGCAATGAGGCCGCCGGCCTCGACCTCGGCTGGGTCAACCAGATCAAAGTCAACCGCAACGCCGCCGACCGCCGCGCCGCCAGCCTGGCGAACCGCCGCACCGTCAAGAAGGAATACCAGGCTGCGTGGCTGGTCAAGGCGATCCAGTGCATCGACCTGACCACCCTCGGCGGCGACGATACGCCGGGCCGCGTCGAGCGCCTGTGCATGAAGGCGCTGCGCCCGCTGCGCACCGACCTGATGGACGCGCTGGGCGTGCAGGGGCTGACCACCGGCGCCGTGTGCGTGTACCACGAGATGATCGCGCCCGCGCTCAAGGTACTGAACGGCCGCTTGCCGATCGCCGCCGTGTCGACCGCGTTCCCGGCCGGCCTGTCGAGTTTAGAGACCAAGCTGCGCGAGATCGAGCTGTCGGTCGCCGCAGGCGCCACCGAAATCGACATCGTCATCACCCGCCAGCACGTCCTGACCGGCAACTGGACGGCGCTGTACGATGAGATGCTGGCCTACCGCAAGGCTTGCGGCGATGCCCACGTCAAGGCGATCCTCGCCACCGGCGACCTGGTCACGCTCGAAAACGTCGCCAAGGCGTCGTGGGTCTGCATGATGGCGGGCTCCGACTTCATCAAGACCTCGACCGGCAAGGAAGGCGTCAACGCCACCATCCCGGTATCGCTGGTGATGGTGCGGGCGATCCGCGAATACTACGAACAGACCGGCTTCCAGGTTGGCTACAAGCCGGCCGGCGGCGTCAGCACCGCGAAGAGCGCGCTGCAGTACCTGACCGTCATGAAGGAAGAACTGGGCAATGAATGGCTGGAACCCCACCTGTTCCGCATCGGTGCTTCGAGCCTGCTGACCGACATCGAGCGCCAGCTCGAACACTACGTCACTGGTAACTACTCGGCGAGCCACCGCCACGCGCAACCTTAAACACGGATTCGTCATGCCAACAATTAACGAGATTCTTCAGACTATGGACTACGGCCCAGCACCCGAGAGCACCAAAGAAACGCAAGCGTGGCTGGACCAGCATGAGCGCCGCTTCGGCCTGTTCATCGACAACGCATGGACGCAGGCGGCAGACACCTTCGCTTCGGTGAACCCTGCCGACGGCAAGGAACTGGCGCAGGTAACGCAGGCCGCCGGCAGCGACGTCGACCGCGCCGTGGAAGCCGCGCGCCGCGCGCAGCCGGGCTGGGTAGCCCTCGGCGGCCATGGCCGTGCGCGCGTCATGTACGCGCTGGCACGCCTGCTGCAAAAGCACGCACGCCTGTTCGCGGTGCTCGAAACCCTCGACAACGGCAAGACCATCCGCGAAACGCGCGATGCCGACCTGCCGCTGGCCGCACGCCACTTCTATCATCACGCAGGCTGGGCGCAGCTGCAGTCGGAAGAATTCGCCGACTACCGCGCCGTTGGCGTCGTCGGCCAGATCGTTCCCTGGAACTTCCCGCTGCTGATGCTGGCCTGGAAAATCGCGCCTGCCATGGCAGCCGGTAACACCATCGTCTTCAAGCCGGCCGAATTCACTTCGCTGACCGCGCTGCTGTTCGCCGAGATCTGCCAGCAGGCAGGCGTACCGGCAGGCGTCGTCAACATCGTCACCGGCGACGGCCGCGTAGGCGAAGCGATCGTCAACCATGCGGGCATCGACAAGATCGCCTTCACCGGCTCGACCGAGGTTGGCCGCATCATTCGCCAGGCCACGGCAGGCAGCGGCAAGAAGCTGTCGCTGGAATTGGGCGGCAAATCGCCATTCATCGTCTTTGAAGACGCGGACCTCGACGCAGCCGTCGAAGGCCTGGTCGATTCGATCTGGTTCAACCAGGGCCAGGTTTGCTGCGCCGGTTCGCGCCTGCTGGTGCAGGAATCGATTGAAGAACGCTTCTACGCCAAGCTGCGTTCGCGCATGGACAACCTGCGCCTCGGCTCGCCGCTCGACAAGTCGATGGACATCGGCGCACTGGTCGATCCGGTTCAGCGCCAGCGCATCCACGGCCTGGTCGAATCGGCACGCGCCGAAGGCTGCACGATCTACCAGCCGGCCGCATGCGAAATGCCGGCTGACGGTTCGTGGTTCCCGCCGACCCTGATCACCGGCGCATCGACGTCGGCCGGTATCGCGCAGACCGAAGTCTTCGGCCCTGTGCTGGTGGCGATGAGCTTCCGCACCCCGGGTGAAGCGGTCCAGCTGGCGAACAACACCGTGTACGGCCTCGCCGCGTGCGTGTGGTCCGAGTCGATCAGCCTCGCGCTGGACGTCGCGCCGCAGATCAAGGCCGGCGTCGTATGGATCAACACCGCCAACCAGTTCGACGCAGCCTGCGGCTTCGGCGGATACAAGGAATCCGGCTTCGGCCGTGAAGGCGGCCGCGAAGGCATGTACGAGTACATGACGGCGCTGTCGGAAGATGCACGCCCGGCCGCGCCTGTGGTTGAAGCCACGGGCAAGGCCAAGCAGGCCGACAGCGATGCACCGTTCGCGATCGACCGCACCGCCAAGCTGTACATCGGCGGCAAGCAGGCACGCCCTGACGGCGCCTACAGCCGCGCCATCAACGGCGCCAGCGGCCAGTTCCTCGCCGACGTCGGCGAAGGCAACCGCAAGGACATCCGTAACGCGGTTGAAGCTGCGCACAAGGCGTCCGGCTGGGCCAAGGCCACCTCGCACAACCGCGCGCAGGTGCTGTACTACATCGCTGAAAACCTCGCGATCCGCGCTGACGAATTCGCAGCCCGCCTTGCCGCGATGACGGGTTCGAAAGACCCGCAGCGCGAAGTTCAGGCATCGATCGAGCGCCTGTTCTACTACGCGGCGTGGGCCGACAAGTACGACGGCCTGGCGCACCAGCCGCCGATGCACGGCATCACCGTCGCGCTGAACGAGCCGGTTGGCGTGATCGGCATCATCTGCCCGAACGAGAACCCGCTGCTCGGCTTCATCTCGCTGGTCGCACCGGCGCTGGCGCTGGGTAACCGCGTTGTGGCGGTGCCTTCGGAAGCGTTCCCGCTGTCGGCCACCGACCTGTACCAGGTGCTGGATACGTCCGACCTGCCGGGCGGCGCGCTGAACATCGTGACCGGCAGCGCCGACGAACTGGCCAAGACGCTGGCGTCGCACGCTGACGTGGACGCGGTGTGGCGCCACGACGGTTCGGCCGAAGGCTGCGCGGAAGTCGAGCGCCTGTCGGCTGCATCGCTCAAGCGCACCTGGGTCGGCGGCGCGAAGGGCCGCGACTGGTTCGACACGAAGCAGGCAGGCGGCCGCGCGGTGCTGGCGCACGCAAGCCAGGTCAAGAACGTCTGGATTCCGTACGGCGTATAACGTCCGGACACATCGAACACCGTCATTCCCGCGAACGCGGGAATCCATACTGACCCTGCATGCCAGCGACGTATGGATTCCCGCTTTCGCGGGAACGACGTTTTGGAGCTGATAAAATGTTTTTAACCCAAGAAATCATCCGCAAAAAGCGCGATGGCGGCGCCCTGAGCGCAGAAGAAATCAAGTTCTTCGTCAGCGGCATCCCTGACGGCAGCGTCACCGAAGGCCAGATCGCCGCGTTCGCGATGGCCGTCTATTTCAACGACATGAACATGGACGAACGCGTCGCCTTCACGCTGGCGATGCGCGATTCCGGCCAGGTCATGGAATGGCGTTCGCTGAACCTGCCAGGCCCGGTCGTCGACAAGCACTCCACCGGCGGCGTCGGCGACGTGGTCTCGCTGATGCTCGGCCCGATGATCGCTGCCTGCGGCGGCTTCGTGCCGATGATCTCCGGCCGTGGCCTCGGCCACACCGGCGGCACCCTCGACAAGTTCGATTCGATCCCCGGCTACTGCACCGTGCCCGACCCTGAGCTGTTCCGCAAGGTGGTCAAGGATATCGGCGTGGCCATCATCGGCCAGACCGCGCAGCTGGCGCCGTCGGACAAGCGCTTCTACAGCATCCGCGACACCACCGCGACGGTGGAATCGGTGGCGATGATCACCGGCTCGATCCTGTCGAAGAAGCTGGCCGCGGGCCTCGACGCGCTGGTGATGGACGTGAAGGTCGGCTCCGGCGCCTTCATGCCAAGCTACGAAAAATCGGTCGAACTGGCGGAGAGCATTGTCGCCGTCGGCAACGGCGCTGGCACCCGCACGTCGGCCCTGCTGACCGAGATGAACGAGTCGCTCGGACCGGTCGCCGGCAACGCGCTTGAAGTGCGCCTGGCGATGGACTACCTGACCGGCCGTTCGCGTCCGGCGCGCCTGCATGAAGTGACGATGGCGCTGTGCGCCGAGATGCTCATCCTCGGCAAGCTGGCCGCCAACGAAACCGAAGCGCGCGCCAAGCTGCAGGCTGGCCTCGATTCGGGTGAAGCGGCCGAGCGCTTCGCGCGCATGGTCGCGGCGCTGGGCGGCCCGGCCGACCTGGTCGAGCGTCCGGATGCCTACCTCGAAAAAGCGCCAATCGTGGTGCCGGTTCCTGCACTGGAAGCCGGCTTTGCGACCCAGACCGACACGCGCGGCCTCGGCCTGGCCGTGGTCAGCCTTGGCGGCGGCCGCCGCCGTCCGGAAGACGCGATCGACTTCGCCGTCGGCCTGACCGGCCTGGCGGAACTGGGCGACGCGATCGCCGTCGGCCAGCCGCTGGCGATGGTCCACGCACGCACGCAGGCAGCAGTCGAGCAGGCGGTCCGCGAGGTGCGGGCTGCCTACAAGATCGGCGCGCAGAAGCCAGCACCGAACCCGATCATCTACCGCACCATCCGTCCTTAAGAGGAACAGCATGAAATACCAAAAACTGATCGACGAAGCACGCGCAGCGCGTGAACTGGCTTACACGCCTTACTCCAACTTCAAGGTCGGCGCGGCGCTGGAGTGCAAGGATGGCCGTATCTTCCGCGGCTGTAATGTGGAAAACGCATCCTACGGCTTGTGCAACTGCGGCGAACGCACGGCGATGTTCAGCGCGGTCGCGCACGGCTACAAGCCGGGCGACTTCACCGCGCTGGCAGTCATCGGCGACACCGAAGGCCCGATCGCACCGTGCGGCGCCTGCCGCCAGGTGATCCTCGAGTTGGGCGGCAACGACCTGGCGGTCGTGCTGACCAACCTGAAGGGCGACATCTTCGAAACCACGGCCGCGGAGCAACTGCCAAACGCATTCGGCGGCTGGGACCTGAAGAAGTAAGCTTTGAGGAAAACCATCGATGTACAGGCCGCGGTCGCCATCGCGGCCAACGAGGCGGTAGCCGCCAAGACGCAAGGGACGTTCGGCGTCGGCGGGCTGCTGCTCGATCAGCAGGGAAACGTGCTCAAGTCCCTGCAGAACAACGTCGTGCGCGAAGGCCTGGTGTTCGACCCGACCGCGCACGGCGAACGCCAGCTGATCGACTGGTATTTCGCCGAGCGCGCGAAGGGCGCCGCTTTGCCGCCGCCGGAAGAAATCACCATCGTCACGTCGCTCGACCCGTGCGCGATGTGCACCGGGGCGATTCTGTCGGCAGGATTCAACGTGGTCGTCGCGGCCATGGACCCGAAAGCGGGTATCAACTATGAAGCGAACGGCAGCTTTTCCGCCTTGCCGGAACCGCTGCGGGCGCGCGCTGCGAGTTCGTTTTACTATCCACCTGTGCTGGGTGCGTCGGCATACGCCCGCGAGGGCTGGGGCTCGCCGCCGCGCGGGCTCTTTATCGGCAAGACCATCGCAGAGGGCACGCAGGCATTGTGTTCGCTTGCGTTCGAGGCGACCGAAGAAAAGGTGCAGGCGTTGTGCAGCAGCGATGTGGCGCAGGACCAGTTGCGCGATCCCGCAACGCTGGCGCCTTGGCATCCGCTGGTGCGCAAGCTCCGCAGCCTGTATCCGGAGGCCTTGACCTATCGGTGCGAGCCGCAGGCGCCTGACGCCGGGCTGGCGCCGTTCATGCTCGCCGCTGTTGCCAGGGACAGTGAGCAGGGAGGCGGGGGCGATGCTGTCGCGCTGCTGGACGCCTTCGGTAATCTTCTCCTGTGCGTGCCGGGACGGCGGACGCAGTCGGCGATCTGCACGGCGTTCATGGAATGCACGCGGCAGTACGCACAGCTACGCTACATGCTGATGCGCGATGCCTCGGCACAGGAGCAGATGGAGATCGGGCAGTACCTTGCACATCCGCGCGATGGCACGTTTGTGTTTGCGCGCGGGCCGGGGAAGGACGCGCAGGGTTTTATGGACCTGGGCGCGTATGGGTCGACCATGGAAGGGCCGCTGCCGGAGCATAATCCACGGCAGCTCCAATATGTGCAGCCGACCGTGCCGCAGCAGGAGCTGGACGCGGTGTGTGCGGCGATGCCGCCGTTGTATCGGGATGTGATCAGGATCAGGCCGGTGCGGGTCGAGAGCCAGGCCCTTATCGAGGCGTTGGCCAAGTCGTAGGGTGGATTACGCGCTGCGCGCTCATCCACCCTACAGTTAATGGCAGTTCAGGCGGCGGAAGCCAGCATGTTGGCGTCCCGCGTCAATACCCACCTGCCATCCGCGCCCTTGCGCAGTATCGACAGTGTATCGCCGCTGCGCAGCATCGGCAGATTGCCATGCTTTGACGTAATCGTGATCGTCAGCTTGGTGCGGCAGTACGCCAGATCGCCCGATACCTCGATCTCCGCTATCTCGCTGGTCGATTCGATCACATGTTCCGACAGCACTTTGCTCAAGCCGCGCGCGAACGCGTCGCGTCCGACCATCGGCTGCTGGCCTGCAGACAGGAACATCGCGTCCTCCGCCATCAGCGACAGCACCGCCGTCACATCGCCTGCCTGCGTGGCGCTAAGCCACGATTCAATCAACTGGCGGATATCCTGTTCATCCTGGTTCACGCTGCCTCCGGGTCTTCTTGCATCATGCCGAAAATGTTCCCATCCGGGTCCCTGGCGTAGCCAAGCCAGCCGATTCCGGGCACCGGCATTTTAGGAACGACAATCGCGCCGCCCGATCCTTCCGCGGCGGCCCTGTCCAGCGCCGCATCGAGGTCCGCGACATCGACCGTGATGACGAAGGCATTCACCGCCGCCATCGCTTCCGGGACCGGTCCGCGCCGCGGCAGCAGGCCGCCGTTGATGCCGGGCTTTTCCTCCGGCCCGGTGTGGATCAGCCAGTACTCGCCGCCTTCCCATTTGTTGAACGACCAGCCGAACAGGCCGGTGTAGTAGTCGATCAGCGCCTGCGGATTGGACGCCTGGATCTCGAAGTGGACTGCGCGGGACATGCGGTTCTCCTTCTTACGCAAATGGGTCGTAGGTGCCGAAGGTCCAGACGTGGCCTTCGGGATCGCGGCAGCTGAAGCCGCGGCCGCCGTAATCCTCGTCCTTGATGTCCATGACGATCTGCGCGCGCGCGTCGAGCACGCGGCCGTAGACGGCGTCGGCGTCCTCGACGACCACATACACGGTCTGGGTCTGCGCCCCGCCGATATCGCCGGGCTGCCTGATGAGTTTTGCGTATTCGCTGTCGACGTTGCTGGCAGAGCCGAGCATGATCATGCCGTTGCCGAACGCCAGCTGGGCGTGGACGATGGTGTTGCCTTCGCCGGGAACGACCAGGTGCTGCTCGAATCCGAAGGTGGCGCACAGCCATTCGATCGCCGCCGGCGCGTCGCGGTAGCGAAGGCAGGGGATGACGTTGGAGCTGGTTTGCCTGGGTGCGACTGACATATCAATCTCCTCTCAAACATGAAAACCAAGGTATATATTAGTTCATTATTTGATTGGAGCGCGCCCGTTGCGGGTCACATCTGCTGGAACCGGCTGGCGTGATTCCGGCTGACCTCAAGTTCGCGCGGATGATTGCGTAGTTTGACCATCTGGCGCCCGCGGTCGTCGCGCGTGACCTCGACGATGGCGTCCACACGCACCAGGGTGGAGCGGTGGATGCGCCAGAACTCGTCCGGATCGAGTTCGTCGGCCAGCTCCTTGAGCGTTTTGCGGATCAAGAGTTCGGCCGACGCGGTTTGCACCAGCGTGTACTTGTCGTCCGACTGGAAGAATAATATTTCTTTGGTGCTGATCATGCGCAGGCTGGTGCCGACCTGCGCCTGGATCCAGCGCAGGTACTGCTGCGGCTTCGCGCCCTGTCCACGCTCGAGGATTTGGGCCAGCGCCGCCAGCTTCTGGTCGATGTCGGCCGGCGGCTTGCCGATGCGCTGGCGCAGGCGGTCGCAGGTCAGGCGCAGGCGGTCGGCCGCGACTGGCTTGAGCAGGTAGTCCATCGCGCCGTGCTCGAACGCTTCGACCGCGTACTGGTCGTAGGCGGTAACGAACACCACGTGGCTCTGGCTGTACAGCTGGCGCGCGGTTTCGATGCCGCTGGGGCCGGGCATGCGGATGTCGAGGAAGACGATGTCCGGCTTCAGGCGCGCGGTCATCTCCATCGCTTCGATGCCGTTGGCGGCCTCGCCGGCGATGCCGAGTTCCGGCCACACCTCGGCCAGCCGCGCGCGCAGCTGGTCGCGCATCGGCGATTCGTCGTCGACGATCAGTGCGGTGACAGTCATGCTGCTTTCTCCGTAACGATGTAAGGGACGCGGATCGAGGCCAGCGCGCCGCCTTCGGCCGGCATCTCGATCGCCAGCTCGGCGCGGCTTCCGTACAGCAGCCGCAGGCGTTCGCGGATGTTGGCCAGGCCGACGCCTTCTCCTGCATGCATGTTAAATCCAATGCCGTTGTCCTGCACGTCGACGTGCATGGTGCCGTCGATCAGGGTGGCGCGCACGTCGATGCGGCCGCCTGCGATCTTCGGCTCCAGCCCGTGCTTGATCGAATTCTCGATCAGGATCTGCAGCATCGTCGGCGGGAACACGGCGCTCTCGAGATAGTCGGGCACATCGAAGCGGAATTCGAGGCGTTCCTTCATCCGCGCCTGCATGATGGCCAGGTAGGCGCGCGCCAGTTCCACCTGGTGGCGCAGGGTGCCGCCGTTGGGCGCGCGCATTTGCGGCAGGGTCGAGCGCAGGTACTCGATCAGGTTCGCGTGAATGCGCGCGGCCTGCGGCGGATCGGTTTCGATCAGCTGGCCGATCAAGGCCAGTGTGTTGAACAAGAAGTGCGGCTCGACCTGCGCCTGCAGCGCCGCCATCTGCGCCTCCATCAGGCGGCGCTCCAGTTCCGAGACATCGGCCTGCTTGGTCGCCTCCTTGGCCTGCAGTTCGGCCTTGCGCTTGCCGCCGGCCAGCACCTTGACGCCGAACGACACGAACACGAACCAGATCGCAGGCTCCGAATAACCTGACATGAGGCCGAACGCGAACACGAGGAAGGCGATGATCGCCAGCTGGCGCCATTCGACCATCGCCAGCCAGTCGAAGAAGCGCCACCACACCACCGCGGCCTCCGCCACGATTTCGCGCAGCAGGTCGACAATCCGGTTCAGGCTACGGGCGCTCATTTTATTCTCCTGCGTCGCCGACGGTGCGGTATGGCGTGGCCGGGCCGCGGCGTTTGCGGCTGGCGCAGGCGATGACCACCATACGCGCCGTCATGAAGATCACGAACAGGAACAGCGCCAGCGGAATGATGGTGATCGCCAGTGCCAGTGCGACGCAGCTGACCAGCAGCGCCGGCCAGGACATGGACGCCATGGCGCGCGCCACGTAGCGGCCGGCACGGATGAATGCGTTGCCCATGTCGGCGAGCAGGGCGGCAAAGGCGTCGAAACTTGCGTTTTTCATTACGGTCTCCCAGTGGAATGGATCAATGAGGCCACTGTAACGCCGGGCCGCGCCAGCATCCACACGAGTCCGACGAAATGCATATTAGGAGGGTTGACCGGTTGCTGGACGGGATTAATCGCGCGCCCTTCAGGCGGGAGGGATGGCGACTGCCGACAGCACCATGTTTGCAATTAATGTTTCGCCATCGTCGAAGTCGTCGCTGCTGAGTTGCTCACGATTCAACACAAGGTTCATCTGCGCGGAAAAATCCGCGTAGGCCTGGGTCATGTGCCAGATCGCGAACAGCAGGTGCGTCGCGTTCACCGGCGCGATGCGGCCCTCGCGGATCCAGCCTTCGAACACGTCGATATCCTTGCGTAGCAGCGGCACCACCCGCTCGCGGATCTGCTGTCCATACAGCTGGGCGCCGCCGATCACTTCGAGCGCATACACGCGCGAGGCCAGCGGCTGCTCGCGCGAAAAGCGCATCTTGGCCTGGATGTACGAGCGCAGCACGTCGCGCGGATCGCGTTCGCGGTCGGCCAGCTTGTCCATGCGTTCGAGCCAGTCATCCAGCACGCTGTCCAGGACCCGCTCGTACAAGGCCTGCTTGGTGGGGAAGTAGTACATCAGGTTCTGCTTCGACAGCCCGGCATTTTCGGCGATGGCCGCGACCGAGGCGCCTTCATAGCCGCATTCGGCGAACACGCGCACGGCTTCGGCGAGGATGTCCGCTTCGAGCTTGTCGCGGTTGATCACGCGGCGTTTGACGGGGACGGTCATCAGATTTGCTCCGAGAAACCTCGTCCTTCAGGGCGAGGAGTGAAAGGAGCCGACTGCGAATTGCGCAGCAATTCGGGCCCCGTAAAAAGACATGCCGCAGCAGTCGATGCCTTGGTTGTAGGTGTGGAACCATGGTCGACGATTGCGGTCGAACCTGGATGAAACTGGTTTACCGTTACCGCGTAAAGTCGCTGGCCGGCTTGCTGAACAAGCAGGCCAGGACAGTCAACTTCGTGTGGAACTACTGTAACGACAGGCAAAAGGACGCACTGCGTTTCGGTCGCCGCTGGCATACCGGTTTTGACCTGATCAAGCTCACCACGGGGTGCAGCAAGGAGCTTGGCCTTCACTCGGGTACGGTCAACGACGTATGCCAGCAGTACGCCAAGTCGCGCTCCGGGTCGCATCGGCCCTACCTTCGCTATCGCGGCAGGAAGTCGCTGGGCTGGGTGCCGTTGAAAGGACGTGAACTGAAACGCGAAGGCAATGCCTTCCGCTTCGCCGGCAATACCTTCCGCGTATTCCATTCGCGCGCGCTGCCCGAGGGTAAGATCACCGATGGGACCAACTTCTCGCGCGACCGGCGCGGCAACTGGTTCCTCAATATCGTCCTTGAAGTGCAGGCGGCTCCAGCCCGCTTGCCGGTGCGCGCTGTGGGAATCGATCTTGGCCTGAAAGACCTGGCCACACTGAGCGACGGTAGCCGCATCGCGGCGCCGCACATCTACCGTGCCAGCGAGGCGGCGCTGGCGGTGGCCCAGCGCGCGCGTAAGAAGAAGCGGATCGCTGCGATCCACGCCCGGATTGCCAATCGCCGCCGCCATTACCTGCACTCCTGCACCAGCGCCATCGTCGGCGCGTTCGACTATATCGTGGTCGGTAATATCAATGCATCCGCGCTCGCCAAAACCAGCATGGCGAAGTCCGTCTACGATGTCGGCTGGTCGTCCTTCCGCACACAACTGGCGTACAAGGCTGTTAAGCATGGCGCCTGGTTTGAAGAAGTGAACGAACGTTTCACCACCCAGATCTGCTCGGATTGCGGCGCTGTTCCCGATTCGCGGCCGAAAGGTATCGCAGACCTTGGAATAAGAGAATGGCGTTGCTGTGATTGCGGAACGGTACATGATCGTGATCTCAATGCTGCGCTAAATATTCTCCGTCGCGGACGTGCGACGCTAGCTGTAGGAATCCCCGACGATTAGGTCGGGGAGGACGTCAATGCATCTCCTCGCGCACCGATTTCAGGAACGCGGTCAGCAGCGGCGCATCGGCCGCATAGGCTACATTGAAGCGGAACCAGACCGACTCGGGCTGGCGCAGCATGAAGAACTCGTTGGGGGACAGCAGGATGCCCTGCTTCAGCGCGCGGTCGGCGATCGTCTTGCCGTTCCACTGTGCGCTCGGCGCTTCCGGCCAGCCGGCGCTGACGAACATGCCGCCGCGCGGACGCGCCACCGGCGCCATGCCGACGTCACCCAGGCGCTCGATGGTTCGCTCTCGCCCGGAGCGCAACTGGTCCACCAGTTTTTCCACCATGCGCTTGTAAGGACGCGCGGAGATGGCGTGGTACACGGCGCGCTCGTTGATCTCGGAGGTGGTCAGCCCGGTCAGCATTTTGATGCGCAGTAGTTCAGGCACCAGCGAGCGCGATGCGCAGATCGAGCCGACCCGCAGCACCGGCGACAGCGTCTTCGAAAAACTGCCGACCCGGATCACGCGGCGCAGTCCGTCCATCGCAGCCAGCGACGCCTCCCCGCGCGCCGCCAGTTCGCGGTAGATGTCGTCTTCCACCAGCCAGAAATCGAACTGCTCCGCCACGCCGAGCAGGCGGTGGGCCTGGGCCTGGCTGAGGGTGGTGCCGAGCGGGTTTTGCAGCACGGTGTTGACGAACATGAGCTTCGGCTGCGTGGCTTTCGCCTGCGCTTCGAGAACGTCGAAATCGAGCCCCGCATCGCCACGCGGGATGCCGACCGGGATGCAGCCGTGGTGGCGGATCAGCGACAGCAGGTTGCTGTAGCCGGGATCCTCCACCAGTACAGTGTCGCCCGGCTTGGTCAGCGTGCGCAGGATCAGGTCGAAGGCGTGGGTGGCGCCGTGGGTCAGCAGGATCTGGTCCGGTTCGACCGAGAACAGGTCTTCTTCCATGCTGCTGGCCATATGCTGGCGCAGCGTCGGAAAGCCGAGCGGGTGGCCGTAGCCGCGCAGGCGGTTGGCCGGGATTTTCATCGCGTGGCGCACGCAGTCGAGGATGGTGGTCTCGCCATACCATTCGGGCGGCAGCCAGCCGGCGCCGACTGGGAGCGCATCGGAGACGCCGGAATACAGGTCGGGGGTGAGGGCGTCGATGGCGGCCGGGGTGGCAGGCACCACATGGGGTTGCGCAGCCGCCGCGGCCTCATTGCGTGCGACAAAAAATCCGGAACCGCGGCGCGAGGACAGCAGTCCCAGGTTCAGCAGGCGGTCGTACGATTCGACGACGGTGAAAGTGGAAATGCCGTTACACTTTGCGAATTGTCTAACCGAAGGCATTTTCGTGCCGATCCGCAATTCGCGCTCGTTTACCATCCGCGTGATCGCTGCCACAATCTGATCGACCAGGCTGCCGCGTTTGTTGCGCTCGATCGCCAACACGGGCCAGGCCGATTTGCCGCTGCCAGTTGGAAATTCCTCATCCGATGCCGCCGATTCTTCCATTCACAACTCCTTTTGCGGCACCCGCAAAACTGTACAGATTGGGCTACCAATACGGTTGGCAGCTTTTGCGGTTTGTGTATCTGTGCCGTTGATGTGTTGCTTACTATTATTGCATCAAGATTTTGCCAACTGGTAAATTATTTTTCGCTCGTAAAAACTGGAGAGCAGCATGAATGAGACCCGCCCAGAATCAATGTCGTCGTTTTGGATGCCGTTTACCAATAACCGAGATTTCAAGGCCAATCCGCGCCTGCTCGTGTCCGCCGAAGGCATGTATTACAAGGACGTCGACGGCAACTCCGTGTTGGACGGTACCGCCGGCCTGTGGTGCGTACCGTGCGGCCACGCGCAGCCGAAAATTGTCGCCGCCGTGCGCGAGATGGTCGGCCAGCTCGACTTCGCGCCGACCTTCCAGATGGGCCACCCGGCCGCGTTCGACCTCGCTGAAAAGCTGATGGACTACACCGGCCGCCGCTTCGGCCATGTGTTCTACACAAACTCCGGCTCCGAAGCCGTCGACACCGCGCTGAAGATGGCGCTGGCCTACCACCGCGCACGCGGCGAGGGCGGCCGCACGCGCCTGATCGGTCGCGAGCGCGGCTACCACGGCGTCGGCTTCGGCGGCATCTCGGTCGGCGGCATCGGCGGCAACCGCAAAACCTTCGGTCCGCTGCTGCCCGGTGTCGACCACCTGCCGCACACCCACAACCTCGAGAAGAACGCGTACAGCCGCTGCGAGCCGGAACACGGCGCCAACCTGGCCGACGAACTCGAACGCATCGTGGCCTTGCATGACGCGTCCACCATCGCCGCCGTCATCGTCGAACCTGTCGCGGGTTCGACCGGCGTGCTGATTCCGCCAAAGGGCTACCTGAAGCGCCTGCGCGAACTGTGCACCAAGCACGGCATCCTGCTGATCTTCGATGAAGTGATCACCGGCTTCGGCCGCCTGACCACGCCGTTCGCCTTCGACTACTTTGACGTCGAGCCGGACCTGGTCACCTGCGCCAAGGGCCTGACCAACGGCGTCGTGCCAATGGGCGCGGTGTTCAGCAAGAAGCATATCCACGATGCCTTCATGGACTGCCCGGCCGGCATCGAGCTGTTCCACGGCTATACCTATTCGGGCCACCCGCTGGCCTGCGCCGCGTCGCTGGCCACGCTGGAGGTATTCGAAGAGCAGAAGATCCTCGATAACGCCAGGGGCATGCTGGAATACTGGACCGACGCGGTGCACTCGCTCAAGGGTCTGCCGCATGTGATCGACATCCGCACCATCGGCCTGGTGGCAGGTATCGAACTCGAACCGATCGCCGGCAAGCCGGGCGCGCGCGCCTTCGCTGCGTTCAAGAAGGCGTTCGCCGAAGGGCTCCTTATCCGCACCACGGGCGACATCATCGCGTTGTCGCCACCGCTCGTCATCGAGAAGAAGCACATCGACGAATTGTTCGGCAAGCTTGCCGCTGTACTGAAAAACCTGGACTGACCATGACTGACCTCGACACGATTACCCATTTCATCAACGGCGCCAAGGTGGATACCACCAAAGGCCGCCACGCCGACGTGTTCAACCCTGCGATGGGCGAGCCATGTGCGCGCGTGGCGCTCGGCACGAAGGAAGACGTCGACGCGGCCGTCGCCGCGGCTTCAGCAGCCTTTCCATCGTGGGCCGCCACGCCCCCGCTGACGCGCGCCCGGGTGCTGTTTAAATACCTGCAGCTGTGCCAGCAGCACATCGACGAATTCGCCGCGATGCTCACGCGCGAACACGGCAAGACCTTCGCCGACGCCAAGGGCGAAGTCGCGCGCGGCATCGAGATGGTCGAATTCGCGGTCGGCATTCCGCAGCTGCTGAAGGGCGAGTTCACCGACCAGATCGCGCGCGGCATCGACGCGTGGTCGATGCGCCAGCCGCTCGGCGTCGTCGCCGGCATCACGCCGTTTAACTTCCCGGTCATGGTGCCGATGTGGATGTTCCCGGTCGCGATCGCGTGCGGGAATACCTTCGTGCTCAAGCCGTCCGAACGCGATCCGTCGCCATCGCTGCTGCATGCGAAGCTGCTGAAGGAAGCCGGCCTGCCCGACGGCGTGTTCAACGTCATCCAGGGCGACAAGGTCACCGTCGATGCGCTGCTCGATCATCCGGAAGTGCAGGCGCTCAGTTTTGTCGGCTCTACCCCGATTGCCGAATACATCTACTCGCGCGGCAGCGCATCCGGCAAACGCGTGCAGGCATTGGGCGGCGCCAAGAACCATATGGTGGTCATGCCGGACGCCGACATGGACATGGCGGTCGACGCGCTGGTCGGCGCGGCTTACGGTTCGGCCGGCGAACGCTGCATGGCGATCTCGGTTGTGGTCGCGGTTGGCGACGCCGGCGACAAGCTGGCCAGCGCGATGGCCGAACGCACCGCCGCACTGAAGATCGGCGACGGCATGGCGCACGACTCTGAAATGGGCCCGGTCGTCACTGCCGCAGCGAAGCAGCGCATCGAGAAGCTGATCGGCGAAGGCGTGGAGCAAGGCGCGACTCTGCTGGTCGATGGACGCGGATGCAAGGTGGCCGATCGCGAAAACGGCTTCTTTGTGGGCGGCACCTTGTTCGACCACGTGACGGCGGACATGACTATCTATAAGGAAGAGATCTTCGGGCCGGTGCTGTGCATCGTGCGCGCGCCGGATGTGGCGACGGCGGTCAATCTGATCAATGCCAACGAGTACGGCAATGGCGTGGCCATCTTCACGCGCGACGGACACACCGCCCGCGAGTTCGTGCGCCAGATCCAGGTCGGCATGGTGGGCGTCAACGTGCCGCTGCCGGTGCCGATGGCCTTCAACAGTTTCGGCGGATGGAAGCGCAGCCTGTTCGGCGACCATCACGCATACGGTCCGGAAGGCGTGCGTTTCTACACGCGCCACAAGGCAGTGATGCAGCGCTGGCCGAATACGGCAAGCGCCGGCGCCGAGTTTTCGTTCCCGCAGATGAAGTAACAAGAGCGTTCTTGAAACAGGGTGGAACATGATTGAATCTCTCAAGCACTTGCCGCAAGCCGCGGCGCCCGACAGCGAGCTGTCGGCGCAGTTCACCGACCTCGCACCCGCGCTGACGCAGCGGCAGGCAGCCATCGAAGCTGCGCGCTGCCTGTACTGTTACGACGCTCCGTGCATGCGGGCGTGCCCGACCGAAATCGATGTCGCGAGCTTCATCCGCAATATCCACGACGGTAATATCAATGGGGCCGCCGCCGGCATCCTGAAGCAGAACATCATGGGCGGCGCGTGCGCGCGGGTGTGCCCGACCGAGATCCTGTGCGAGCAGGCTTGCGTGCGCAACCACGACGCGGAGCAGCGTCCCGTCGCCATCGGCCTGCTGCAGCGCCACGCAATCGATAACGCCACCTTTGCTTCGCATCCGTTCCAGCGTGCGGCTTCGACCGGCAAGACCATCGCGGTGGTCGGCGCCGGCCCTGCCGGCTTGTCGTGCGCCCACCGCCTGGCCATGCTGGGCAACGACGTCGTCGTGTTCGAGGCGCGCGAAAAAGCGGGCGGCCTGAATGAATACGGCATCGCCAAATACAAACTGACCGATAACTTCGCGCAGAAAGAAGTCGAGTTCCTGCTGCAGATCGGCGGCATCGAGATCCGGAATGGTTTCAGGCTCGGCGACAACCTCCAGCTGCGGGACCTGCATGCGCAGTACGACGCGGTCTTCCTCGGCATCGGACTGAACGCCAGCCGCCAGCTCGGGCTGACGGGCGAGGATGCGCCCGGCCTGACAGCCGCGGTCGAATACATCGCCGCACTGCGCCAGGCTGACGATCTGTCGACGCTGCCGGTGCCGAAGCGCGCCATCGTGATCGGCGCCGGTAATACCGCCATCGACATGGCCGTGCAGATCCAGCGCCTCGGCGCCGAGGACGTGACCCTGGTGTACCGGCGCGGTCCGGAGTCGATGAGCGCGACCCATCACGAACAGGAAATCGCCAAGGCGAATTTCGTGCGCATCAAGACCTGGGCGGCGCCCGACGCGGTGCTGCTGGACGATGACGGGCGCGTGCGCGGCATGCGCTTCGAACGCACCCGCATGGAGGACGGCAAGCTGACTGGCACCAGCGCCTTCCTTGAAATCGCGGCCGACGCGGTGTTCAAGGCGATCGGGCAGGGCATGGAACCGGCGGCGTTGTCCGACCAGATGTCGCAGCAGCTGTCGCGCGACGGCGAGAAGATCCGCGTCGACGGCCTGTTCCGCACATCGGTGCCGGGCGTGTATGCCGGCGGCGATTGCGTGGCGCCAGGACAGGACCTGACGGTGCAGGCGGTCCAGCACGGAAAGCTGGCGGCCATCGTCATCCACAACGACATCCAATCCCGACTGGAGGCTGCATAATGGCTGACCTGAGCATCGAATTCTGCGGCATCAAGGCGCCGAACCCATTCTGGCTGGCCTCCGCGCCGCCAACCGATAAAGCCTACAACGTGGTGCGCGCCTTCGAAGCAGGATGGGGCGGCGTGGTGTGGAAGACGCTGGGCGAGGACCCGGCGGCCGTCAACGTCTCGTCGCGCTACTCCGCGCACTACGGAAAGAACCGCGAAGTCCTCGGCTTTAACAATATCGAGCTGATCACCGACCGCAGCCTGGAAATCAACCTGCGCGAAATCACCCAGGTGAAGAAGGACTGGCCCGACCGCGCGATGATCGTCTCGCTGATGCTGCCATGCGAAGAGCATTACTGGGCCGATATCCTGCCGAAGATCGAGGCGACCGGCGCGGACGGCATCGAGCTTAACTTTGGCTGCCCGCACGGCATGCCGGAACGCGGCATGGGCGCGGCCGTCGGCCAGGTCCCCGAATACGTCGAGCTGGTCACGCGCTGGTGCAAGCAGCACACGCGCCTGCCGGTCATCGTCAAGCTGACACCAAATATCACCGACGTGCGCAAGCCGGCGCGTGCCGCGAAGGCCGGCGGCGCCGATGCGGTGTCGCTGATTAATACGATCAATTCGATCACCCACCTCGACCTCGACCGCATGGTGGCGTTCCCGATCGTCGGCAACGCCAGCACCCACGGCGGCTACTGCGGTTCGGCGGTCAAGCCGATCGCGCTGAACATGGTGGCCGAAATCGCCCGCGACCCTGAAACCCACGGTTTGCCGATTTCCGGCATTGGCGGCATCGGCAACTGGCGCGATGCGGCCGAATTCATCGCGCTTGGCGCCAGTTCGGTGCAGGTGTGTACCGCCGCGATGCTGCACGGTTTTGGCATCGTCAAGGAGATGAAGGATGGCTTGTCGCGCTGGATGGACGAGAAGGGCTATGCAAACATCGCCGCGTTCTCGGGCAAGGCAGTGCCGAACACGACCGACTGGAAGTACCTGGACATGAACTACGCGGTGATCGCGCAGATCGACCAGGACAAGTGCATCAAGTGCGGCAAGTGCTATGTCGCCTGCGAGGACACTTCGCACCAGGCCATCGCGCGGCTGGTCAGCGAGACCGAGGAGCGCACTTACGAGGTGATCAAGGATGAATGCATCGGCTGCAACCTGTGCGAGATCACCTGTCCGGTGGAGGCATGCATCACCATGGTGCCGCAGCAGACTGGCAAGCCGTATATGAACTGGACGCAGGATCCGCGGAATCCGCGTGCGGAGAACGTGGCGACTGAAACTCCGGAGCGAGTACTTATCTAACGGCGTACGGGCTGTCAATATGCCATCGCTTTGCGTTAAACTGACTTAGCATTTTTGCCTCGACTAAAACGGAGAACAACACTGTGAGCAAAGACCTGTCAGCGAACACGCAGCTTTGGAACGAAGACCTGGCCCCGACCACCGCGGCCCAGCGCACATGGCGCTGGTACCACTTTGCGGCGCTGTGGGTCGGGATGGTGATGTGCATCCCGGCATACACCCTGTCTGCGACGCTGATCGAAAGCGGCATGTCCGGCTACCAGGCCGTGGTCACTGTGTTCCTGGCAAACGCCATCGTGCTGATCCCGATGCTGCTGATCGGCCACGCCGGCACCAAGTACGGCATTCCGTACGCTGTGCTGGCGCGTTCGTCGTTCGGGACCACCGGGGCGCGGCTTCCCGCGCTGATGCGCGCCATCGTCGCGTGCGGCTGGTACGGCATCCAGACCTGGTTCGGCGGCAGCATGATCTACACGCTGCTCGGCGTGATGCTCGGGTATGAGATCGGCGGCGACAAGATCGCCGGCCTTGGCATCAACGGCGCCCAGCTGGCCTGCTTCCTCGGTTTCTGGCTGATCCAGCTGTATTACGTCGTACACGGCATCGATTCGATCCGCAAGCTCGAAACCTACACAGCCCCCCTCAAGATCCTGATCTGCTTCGTGCTGCTTGGCTGGGTCTACAACAAGGCCGGCGGGTTCGGCCCGCTGCTGGACGCGCCGTCGCAGTTCGTCGAAGGCGGCAAAAAAGCCGGCCAGTTCTGGACTACTTTCTGGCCTTCGCTGACGGCGATGGTCGGCTTCTGGGCCACGCTGGCGCTGAACATCCCTGATTTCACCCGCTTCGCCAAAACCCAGCGCGACCAGGTGATCGGCCAGGCCGTGGGCCTTCCTGTACCAATGGGACTGCTGGCCGCGCTGGCGGTCATCGTCACTTCGGCTACCGTGGTCCTTTACGGCAAGGCGCTTTGGGACCCAGTCGACCTGGCCAGCCGCATGACCGGCATCGCCGTGCTGATCGCGCTGATCGTGCTGCTGGTCGATACCGTCAGCGTCAACCTCGCGGCCAACCTGGTCGGACCGGCGTACGATTTCTCGGCGCTCTCGCCGAAGCACATTTCGTATCGCACCGGCGGCTACATCACGGCCGGCATCGCGCTGGTCATGATGCCGTGGAAGATACTGGAAACGACGCAAGGCTACATCTTCACCTGGCTGATCGGCTACTCGGCGCTGCTTGGGCCGATCGCAGGCATCATGATCATCGATTACTACTTCATCCGCAAAACCACGCTGAACGTCGACGACCTGTATCGCCACGGTGGCGTGTACACGTACCGCAACGGCTGGAATGTCGCCGCCATCGTCGCCTTCGTGCTGGGCGTGCTGCCGAATATCCCGGGCTTCCTGAACGCTGCTTTCCCCGCGTCGTTCCCTGAAGTCGGCGACATCTTCAAGACGATTTACACCTACGCCTGGTTTGTCGGCGTGGCGATTGCCGCCATTGTCTACGGCGTACTGATGATCGGGCGCACGCAGCCTGCGCTGCGCCCTGCAACCCATTCCTAGAACGAATCTACGGGAGATCAAATGACGACCATTATTCGAGGCGGTACCGTTGTCAACGCGGACCGCGCTTTCCGCGCCGATGTGCTGTGCTTCGGCGACAAGATCGTCGCGGTAGGCGAGGGCCTAGAAGCGCCGCCGCACGCCACGGTGATCGATGCTTCGGGCCAGTATGTGATGCCAGGCGGGATCGACACCCACACGCACATGCAGCTGCCCTTCATGGGCACCGTCACCGCTGACGATTTCTTCACCGGCACCGCGGCTGGGCTGGCGGGCGGCACCACCACCATCATGGACTTCGTCATCCCCGACCCGAAGCAGTCGCTGCTCGAGGCGTATCACACATGGCGCGGCTGGGCGAAGAAGTCTGCCGGCGACTACACCTTCCATGTGGCGGTAACGTGGTGGGCGGACTCGGTGCACGCCGACATGGGCACGCTGGTGCGCGACCACGGCGTGAACAGCTTCAAGCACTTCATGGCGTACAAGAACGCGATCATGGCGGATGACGAAACGCTGGTGAAAAGCTTCACGCGCGCGCTTGAACTGGGCGCCATCCCGACCGTGCACGCCGAGAACGGCGAGCTGGTATTCCAGCTGCAGCAGGACCTGCTCCGCAAAGGCATCACCGGGCCGTCCGCGCATCCGCTCTCGCGTCCGCCTGAAGTGGAAGCGGAGGCGGCCAACCGCGCCATCGCGATTGCCAACGTGCTAGGCACACCGGTGTACATCGTCCACGTGTCGTGCGCCGAATCGCTGGACGCCATCACACGCGCCCGCGCCAAGGGTCAGCGCGTGTATGGCGAGGCGCTGGCGGGACACCTGGTGATCGACGACAGCGTCTACTACAGCAGCGACCTCGAATTCGCCCGTGGCCACGTCATGAGCCCGCCGTTCCGCGGCAAGCACCACCAGGCCGCGCTGTGGCAGGGCCTCCAGGGCGGCAACCTGCATACGACGGCGACCGACCACTGCACCTTCTGTGCGGAGCAGAAGGCTGCGGGCGCCGACAATTTCACCAAGATCCCGAACGGCTGCGGCGGCGTCGAGGACCGCATGTCGGTGGTGTGGGATGCCGGTGTAGGCACCGGCAAGCTGACGCCGTCCGAGTTCGTGCGGGTCACGTCCACCAACGCCGCGCAGATCTTCAATATGTATCCGCGCAAGGGTCTGATTGCGGTCGGCGCCGATGCCGATATCGTGGTGTGGGACCCGCAAGGCACGCGCACGATTTCAGCGAAGACGCAGTTCGCCAAAGGCGGCTTCAACGTATTCGAAGGCCGCACGGTGCAGGGAATCCCGACCACTACGCTCTCGGCCGGCAATGTGGTGTTCTCGAAGGGCGAACTGCGCGCGGTCGAGGGCGCGGGCAGGCATATCGACCGCCCGGCGTTCGCGCCGGTCACGGCTTAGGTTTTACATCACCGCTTACTGGAGCTGAACATGAACGACCTGCGTATCAATGGCGACCGCCTGTGGGCCTCGCTGATGGAGTTGGCGAAGATCGGCGCAACGCCGAAGGGCGGCGTCAAGCGCCTGGCGCTGACGGACCTCGACAAGCAGGGCCGCGACCTGGTCGTCGGGTGGGCGAAGGAAGCCGGCCTGTCGGTGACGGTCGACCAGATCGGCAATGTGTTCATGCGCCGCGAGGGTAGCAATCCGTCGCTGCCTCCGGTGATGACCGGCTCCCATATCGATACGCAGCCGACCGGCGGCAAGTTCGACGGCAACTACGGTGTGCTGGCCGGCCTCGAAGTCGTGCGTACGCTGAACGACCGCGGCATCGTCACCGAAGCGCCGATCGAAGTCGCGTTCTGGACCAACGAGGAAGGCTCGCGCTTCGTGCCGGTGATGATGGGTTCGGGCGTGTTCTGCGGCGCCTTCAGCCTCGATACCGCATATGCCGCCGTCGACACCGAAGGCAAGAGCGTGCGCGACGAACTGGCGCGCATCGGCTACATGGGCGACCAGGTGCCGGGACAGCATCCGATCGGCGCGTATTTTGAAACGCATATCGAGCAGGGCCCGGTGCTGGAAGACGCGGACAAGGTTATTGGCGTGGTGCCGGCAGTGATGGGGCTGTCGTGGTACGACTGCGTCGTCAGCGGCATGGAGGCACACGCAGGGCCGACGCCGATGGGACTGCGCAAGGACGCGCTGCAGGTCGCGACGCGCATCATGCAGGAGGTGGTGCAGATCGCGAACCGCTATCCGCCGTATGGGCGCGGGACCGTGGGCATGGTGCAGGTGTTCCCGAACAGCCGCAACGTGATACCCGGCGAGGTCAAGTTCAGCATCGACCTGCGCAACGTGAATGACGAACTGCTCAACACGATGCATGAAGAGATGCTGGCCTTTGTCGACAAGACCAGCGCAGACTCCGGGCTGTCGATCAAGGTCGAGCGGGTGTCGTACTACCCGCCATGCCCGTTCCATCCCGATTGCGTCGATGCGGTACGCGCAGCGACTGAAAAACTCGGCTACTCGACCATGGACGTCGTTTCCGGCGCGGGCCATGATGCCATCTATACGGCGCGCGTCGCGCCTTCGGGGATGATCTTCGTGCCGTGCAAGGACGGCATCAGCCACAACGAGATCGAAGACGCGCAGCCCGGCCACCTCGAAGCGGGTTGCAACGTGCTGCTGCATGCGATGCTCGAACGGGCGCGGGTGATCTCGAACTAAGCGGCTGTCAATCCTGCTCAGGAATGGGCCGGACAACCAAAAAGTGATACGACATCGCGCCAAGGAAGGCGATCGCGGCGCCGGTCAGCAACGCTGGCACGAACGACCAGGTCTGCGCGATGTAGCCGGTCAGGATCGGTGCAAGCGCACCGCCAAGAAAGCCGCCGAAGTTCTGGATCGCCCCGAGCGACGCGATGCGGCTCGGAGGCGCCGCCACCGTGGCGAGCGACCACGAACAGGCCGACGAGGCGTTGGCGAGGAAGATGACGATCGAGATGCAGGCCACGGCCAGGACATTACTCTCGACCAGTGCAGCCGGAATCGTGAACGCCACCATGCCAAGCATCGCCACCACCACCGCGTTGCGGCGCGCGGCTACCGGCGAGGCAGCGCCACGGGTCACCCGATCGGAAGCCCATCCGGCCAGCAGGGCGCCAGCGAAGCCACAAAAGAAGGGTATGGAGGCCGCGATGCCGGACTGCGCCAGGTCCATATGCCGTTCAGTCCTCAGGTAGCCTGGCAGCCAGGTCAGGTAGACCCAGTTGAGGTAGACCGAGCCGAAAAAGCCGAGCATCATGCCCCATGTGGCGCGGTGACGGAACAGTGCGCGCCAGGCGGCAAAGTCCACTTTCGGTTTCGCCTTGCCTGCGTCATCCCCTTCAAGATACGCGCGCTCGACGGCGGTCAGTTGCTCGCGTACCGGATCGCGATAAAGGGCGACCCAGACGACTGCCGCCACCAAGCCAAGCGCGCCAGTGACGAAGAAGGCCCAATGCCAGCTCGTCGCGACAATCAACGGCGAGAGCAGCAAGGGCGCGAGCGCCACGCCGAGCGGCGAAGCCGAATTGTAGATGCCGGTCGGTGTCCCGCGCGAACGTAACGGGAACCAGTTGCTGACGACCCGTGCCGCCGCCGGAAACTGCGGCGCCTCGCCGATACCGAGCGCGATGCGCGCGATCACGAACCAGCCGAAGGTCGCCGCCAGTCCACCCGCGGCTTGCGCCAGCGACCAGATCACCAGCCCGATACCGAGCAGCCAGCGCGGCCCCACCTTGTCGACCAGCGCGCCGACGGGGAGCTGGCATAGCGCATAGCTCCACGAAAATGCCGACAGCAGCAGGCCCATTTGGCCGAGTGACAGGCCGAGGTCAGCGCGAATGTACTCATTGGCCACGGCCAGGGTGGCGCGGTCCAGGTAATTAATAACGCCGCAGACCACCAGCAGCACGAGCGCCAGGGTTTGGCTACGGCGAATACGGGGAGGCGTGGCTTGGTCAGCAGGGATATAGATCATTTCAGAACGCAGGCTGCGCCGTGGGGAAAATGATGGCGAGTATAGATGACGGCGCGATGCCCGAACAGTGCATCGCGCGGATGGGGGTCAGTTCGATTGAAATTCCCGGAGAAAATCCAGCAGCACCTGACCCGTCACCTCGGCATCATCGGCCGTCATGGTCTCCAGCCGGTTATGGCTGATTCCGCCATTGCCGCAGCGCGTAAACAGCATCGCGACATCCGTGATCTTCGCCATCGCCATCGCGTCATGTCCCGCGCCCGACGGGAGGTCGTAACGCGGCAAGCCCGCGCGCTCGACCGCTGCGCCCAGCTGGTCCATCATCCACGGCGCGCACGGCGCCGCCGATGCCGACACCACCTGCCTGATCTCCGCCTCAACCTGGCGCCGTGCGCAGATCGCGGCGATACCTTCGAGGACATCGTCCACCGCCGCCAGCCGCATCTCGTCGCTCGCAGCGCGGATATCGAGCGACAGCTTGCAGTGACCGGGAATGACGTTCACCGAACCGTTTGGCACCTCGAGCTGTCCCACCGTGCCGACCAGCGAATTCCCCTGGCTGCAGCGCGACTCCACCATCAGCACGATCTCGGCCGCCGCAGCTGCGGCGTCCTTGCGCATGGTCATTGGCGTCGTGCCGGCGTGGCTGGCAAGCCCGGTCAGTGTCACCAGAAAGCGCGAACTGCCCGCGATCGCGGTAACGACGCCGACCGCCAGACCGTGCTCCAGCAGCACCGGACCCTGTTCGATGTGAACCTCGACAAACCCGAGCAGGCTTGCAGGGTCGCGCGCAGCGGCGGCAATGGCATTCACGTCATGGCCCGCATCGGCCAGCGCATCGCGCATCGTGACGCCGTCCGCATCAAGCTGGTCCAGCTGCGTCATATCGAAGCGGCCGGCAATCGCATTACTTCCCAGGAAGGTGCTCTTGAAGCGCACGCCTTCTTCTTCCGCGAAGCCGACAATCTCCAGATGGAAGGGCAGGCGTTCGCCGCGCGCATCCAGGTGGCTTACGATCGCAATCGGCAGCAGGATGCCGAGCCGACCGTCGTATTTGCCGCCATCGCGCACGGTGTCGTAGTGCGAACCGGTCATCAGCGTCTTGGCCGAAGGGTCGGCGGCCTCGTAGCGCCCGACCACGTTGCCGACCGGGTCGATGTGCGCAGTCATGCCGGCTTCGCGCATCCAGTCCGCGATCTGCGCTGCGGTGCGGCGGTGGGTCGGCGTCATGTACGAGCACGTGAGGCAGTTCTCGGCTTCGCTCCACGCGCCGATTGTCTCGGACCACTGCATCACCAGCGGACCGAAGCCGGGGTCGAGCTTGAGCAGGTCGTTAAGGCGGATCTCGGCGATGCGATGGATCTGGCGCAGGCATTCGGCCATCTCGTCGGTGCGCTGGTTCTTCAGGCGGCGGCTAAAGGTCTCGATCACCTGCTGGCGGGTCAGCCCGTTGCCCGTCGGGCCTTTGACCGCGAGGATGAACGGAAAGCCGAATTTGGCGTTGTAGTCGGCGTTCAGCTTGTGCAGCGTCGCATACTCGTCGGCGCTGCACAGGTTCAGGCCTGACCTGGCCTGCTCGCCCGTCGATTCGGTGGTCAGTTCGCCTGCGATAGCGGCCTTGCCCGCGAGTTCCGGGTGGGCGCGGATCAGGCCCAGTTGTTCGTCCGTGCTTGCGTTCGACACCACGCCCTGCAGGGCGAGCTTCAGCGCCACCGGCGTGGCGAACGGGCGCTGCACAGCCGCGCGCTCCGGAATCCATGGCGAGTGTTCATAGATGCCGCGCAGGGTATCGACGAAAGCCTGTGGGTCACAGCCGTTCAATTCTTGAAATGTGCTCATGGTCTCTGTCCGGGGATGATGAGGCATATAGTACGCGCTTACTTTTGGATCAGCGCCTTCGCCGCAGCGCTCAGCTGGTCGCGCAGCCATTTGTGTTCGGGCGCCTGGTGGACGCGCTCGTGCCACAGCTGGTAGAAGCGCATCGGCGGGAATTTGACCGGCACCGTGAACGTCTTGAGCGGCAGCGTGCGTTCATAGAACCGGATGAACTGGCGGCCGGTGGTCAGCACCAGGTCGGTCTGGGTCAGCATGTACGGGATCAGGCCGAAGTAGGCCGATTCGACCGCGACGTTGCGGCGCATGCCTTCGCGCTCGAGGAAGGCGTCGATGACGCCGCGGTGGCCCGGCATCATGCGCGACGGCGCCACGTGGGGCAGGCTGAGATAGTCTTCGACAGTCATCGCGTCGCTCTCGGTTCGCCGCGCGTAGGGCGAATCCGCGCGCATGGTGCAGATGATCGGGTCCTCGAACAGCTTCGACATGTGCAGGTGCGGCGGCGGTTCGTCCCAGTTGGCGATGACGAGGTCCATGTCGCCGTCCGACAGCATGCGGATGTAGTCGACGCCCGGCCCCAGGCTGTGGATCACCACGCGGCTGTTGGGCGAGCCGCGCCGCAGCGCCGCCACCACGTTGGGCAGGAACTGGCTGTCGAGGTAGTCGGGGGCGGCGATGTTGAAGGTGCGCGCTTCCTGTTCCGGTATAAAGGGAGACTTCTTGACGAACAGGCTCTCGGTTTCGTCGAGGATGCGCTTGGCCGGCTTGAGCAGGCTTTCGCCGTGCTGGGTCGGCACCATGCCGCGCGCGCCGCGCACCAGCAGCGGGTCGCCGGTCAGTTCGCGCAGCTTGCGCAGCGACGCCGAAATCGACGGCTGCGGCTGGTTGAGCTTGAGCGCCACCCGCGAAACATTCTTTTCGACCAGCAACATGTAAAGGATGCGGATCAGGTGGAGATCAAGGTGCTGGGGAAGGCTGGCCATGGGGGAATGTATATCAAATCGGTTATGTCGAATATACGCGATTTTTCATGTGGTTGGAATCGAAAGCATTTATCTTCTGTAAAAATTCGCCGTACTATTGTCGTTGTTCCCGCAACAAGGATTCCCATGGAAGTTTTTGGACACCTGCTCCCCTACGGCCTCGACTGGCTCAACCTGCTGGTCCGGTGGCTGCACGTCATCACCGGCATCGCATGGATCGGCGCCTCGTTCTATTTTGTCTGGCTCGATAACACGATCCGCCCGCCGGCGCCGGGCTCCGAGCTGGCCAGCAAGGGCGTGTCGGGCGAGCTGTGGGCGGTCCACGGCGGCGGCTTCTACAACCCGCAAAAGTATCTGGTCGCGCCAGGCGAACTGCCAAAGGAACTGCACTGGTTCAAGTGGGAGGCATACTCGACCTGGCTGTCCGGCTTCGTGCTGCTGATGATCGTCTACTACTTCAACGCGCAGGCGATGATGGTCGATACGGCGGTGGCCGACCTCACAAGCTGGCAGGCGATCGGCATCGGCATTGGCAGCATTGTGCTGGGGTGGATCGTGTACGACCTGCTGTGCCGCTCGAAACTCGGCCAGCACGACCTTGCGTTCGGCGCCGTGATCTTCACGCTGCTGCTGGCGAGCGCGTACGTGCTGACCCATTACCTGAGCGGTCGCGCGGCCTACATCCACGTCGGCGCGATGATCGGCACCATGATGGTCGGGAATGTGCTGATGCTGATTATCCCGGGCCAGCGCAAGATGGTGAACGCGATGATGGCGGGGCAGAAGCCCGACCCGGTCCACGGCCTGAAGGCCAAGCAGCGCAGCGTCCATAACAACTACTTCACGCTGCCGGTCCTGTTCATCATGATCAGCAACCACTACGCGATGACCTACCGCCACGAGCATGCGTGGGCGGTGCTGGGCGTGATCATGGCGGCCGGCGTGTTGATCCGCCACTTCTTCAACCTGCGCCACAAGGGCCGCGTTGAGTGGAAGTATCCGATTGCCGGTATCGCGCTGCTGCTGGCGCTTGCCGTCGCGATTGCGCCGAAGGCGCCTGCCGCACGCGATACCGCTGCCGACCCGGCGGCGCAGTTTGCCGCGGTCCAGCAGATCATCGGGCAGCGCTGCGTGTCGTGCCATGCGGCGGCGCCGACCCAGCCCGGGTTCGCGTCCGCGCCGGCCGGCATCATGCTGCACGACGCGGCGTCGATCCGCCAGAACGCGGTCAAGATTTATGAACAGTCGGTGCAGCTCAAGGCTATGCCGATCGGGAACCTCACCAACATGACGGACGCCGAACGCGCGCAGGTCGCGGCGTGGTTCGAAGCGGGCGCCAAATAGGAATCGACATGACGACACAAGAACAACTGACAGCGTGGATCGACGAGCACTTCGATGAAGAGGTGGCCTTTCTCCAGCAGGTGATCCGCGTTCCGACCGACACCCCCCCGGGCAACAACGCGCCGCACGCCGAGGCCGTGGCCGACATGGTGCAAGGATTCGGATGGAACGCCGAAAAGCACGTCGTGCCGGCGCAGCTGGTGCGCGATTACGGCATGGAGAGCATCACCAACCTGATCGTGCGCCGTCCGTATGGCGCCGGCGGGCCGACCATCGCGCTCAATGCGCACGGCGACGTGGTGCCGCCGGGCGAAGGCTGGACCAAACCGCCGTATGGCGGCGTGGTGGAAGACGGCTACATCTACGGCCGCGCGGCAGCGGTGTCGAAGTGCGATTTCGCGACTTACATTTTCGCCGTGCGTGCGCTGGAGGCGCTGGGCGTACCATTGAAGGGCGGGGTGGAACTGCACTTCACCTATGACGAGGAATTCGGCGGGCTGCTGGGGCCGGGCTGGCTGCTGGAGCAGAATCTGACCAAGCCCGACTTCGTCATTGCGGCCGGATTCAGCTACAACATCGTCACGGCGCACAACGCCTGCCTGCAGCTGGAGATTACCGTGCATGGCAAGTCGGGGCACGGCGCCATGCCCGAGACCGGGCACGATGCGCTGCAGGCGGCGACGAAGATCCTCAATGCGCTCTACGCGCAGATACCGGAACTGAAAAAAATCAAGTCGAAGGTGCCGGGCATCGATTCGCCAACCATGCTGGTCGGCCAGATCGAAGGTGGAACCAACACCAATGTCGTGCCGGGCAAGGTCGTCATGAAGATGGACCGCCGCATGATTCCGGACGAGGATCCGGTCGCGGTCGAGGCGCAGGTGAGGGCGCTGATCGAAGATGCAGTGAAGGGAGAACCCGGCATTCGTATCGAGACCCGCCGCCTGCTGCTGTCGCGCGCGTTGCGGCCGCTGCCTGAAGGCGCGAAGCTGGTCGCGTCGTTGCAGAAGCACGGCCGCGAGGTGATCGGCGAGGAGGTCACGGCGCAGGGTACGCCGCTGTACGCGGATGCGCGTCTGTATGGCGAACACGGGATCCCGGCGGTGCTGTACGGGGCCGGCCCGCGTACGGTGCCCGAGTCGAATGCGAAGAAGGCCGATGAGAGGCTGGCGCTGGAGGACTTGCGCAAGGCGACCAAGGTGGTGGCGCTGACACTGCTGGATTTCCTCGGCAAGTAGCCAAAAAAAACCGGGCGTGAACCCGGTTTCTTGTTTTACAGCGCGCGTCTGATTATTTGGTGACCTGGAACCAGGTGGTTGCGGAGTTGCCGGCGGCGTCCCTGGCCACTGCCTTGATCGTGTGCAGGCCGGCTGCGGCCTTTGAGCTCGCCCACGAATACGCCATCGCATTGCCTTTGCCCTGTGCGACGGCGACGTTGTCGATGTACAGGGTCTGCGAAATGCCTGCCGCGCCGGCGTTGTCGGACGCATTGATGCTGACCGTGACCGTGCCGGCAACCATGCCCGGTACCGGATTGATGATCTTGACCGCAGGCGGTGTGGTGTCGCGTGCCACCACTGTGTTCGCATTGGCGACGTTGACGGATACCGGCGCCGATGCCTTGACGTTACCAGCGGCGTCGTATGCGGTCGCGACGAGGGTGTTCATGCCGTTGTAGGCGCCGGCCGAGTTCCAGCTGAAGCCAAACGGCGCCGCGCTGTCGATCGCCACCACGGTGCTGTTGACCTTGAGTTCAACGCGCGCCACGCCGACGTTGTCGCTGGCATTGATGTTGACCGGCACGCTGCCGCTGGCAGTGCTGTTGGCCAGCGGCGCGGAGATTGACACGGCAGGGGCAGTCATATCGGCGACCGGGGCAGCACCGCCGAGTGCCTTTTGCATCGCGCGCGCCGCGTCCACGCGGCCGTAGCCGTACAGCGCGTCGCGGCCTGCTGCGCCGCGGTCGACAGCGGTCGAGAACAGCATCGATTCAACCTGGGTGCTGGTCAGCAAAGGACGTGCCGACATCAGCAGCGCCGCCACGCCGGCGGCCACCGGGCTGGCGAAGGAAGTACCGTTCCAGGTCGAATAGCTGCCGCCTTTGACCGGCGCCCAGATGGCGCTGCCCGGCGCGGACAGCGAAACGAAATTGCCATAGCTCGACCAGCTGGTCTTGGTGTTCGTGTTGTCGGTCGCCGACACGGCAACCAGCGTCGTGGTCGGGGTGTAGCCTTCGTCGCGGCCCGCATTGCCGGCCGAGACGAACACCAGGCCGCCCTTGTTCTTCATGTATTGCGCTGCACTCTGGACGGCGGAGCTGCCCGCGACGCCAGCGAAGCTGACGTTGGCAACCCGCGCGCCGTGGTCGGCTGCCCAGGTCAGGCCTGCGGCGACGGTACTGAAGTAGGTGTAGCAGCTGTTGGTGGCGGCATCCATGAACGCGATCCGGATCGGCATGATCCTGGCCTTGCCTGCGACGCCTGCGACGCCGACGCCGTTATTGGTGGCCGCGGCGGCAGTGCCGGCGACGGCGGTGCCGTGGCCGCAGACGTCGGCGGTGTCGGTATTGTTGTTGTACGAGTTGTAGCCCGGGACGAGGCTGGCCTTCAGGTCCGGGTGGGCCGGGTCGACGCCGGAGTCGAGGATCGCGATCGTCACGCCCGCACCCATCGCGCTGTCCCACGCGGTGTTGGCGCCGATGTTGGTGAGGTGCCATGCGCTGCCGATGTAGGGATCGTTGACGGCCATCGTGCTTTTGACGCGTCGGTCACGCTCGGCGTACTTCACGTGCGGATTGCGGCGCAGCTTTTCGACGACGTCGTCGTCCGGCTCATTGCCCTGCAGATCGACGACGTGCAGGTTGCTTTGTCCAAGCTTGCGGCGGCGGCCACCGTGGCCACGGACGATCTTTTCGAATTCGTCGGCGGAGAGGCCTTCGCGCGGTTCGACCAGGATGCGGCCTCGCGCAAATTCGGTTTCATCGGCGCGGTCCACGCGTGCCGCGTGGGCCTGCGGGGCCAGCGCGGTCATCGCGGAGATGGCAAGCGCGGCGCCGAACGTCAGCTTGAAGGTGCGCTGCTGGATGACTGGGGAAGGAAGCGTGCGAGAAAATTTCATCGACTTGTCCTGTTCATTAGAGGCCGAATCAGGACTGCTCAATCACGCATGAAATAGCTCAGCATGGCTTGGTTGCCGATTGCTTGGGGAGTTATTCCGCATTTGTCCGCAGTGGCGCGGACAAATGGCGCGTCTGGCAGTCCTGCCGTCGTGGGGCGTGCGCCCGGTAGACCGGTGACTTTGCGTCCCCCGCTTTAGCGGGGTTTGCCTTTTGCAGATTGCGAAGGGCAATGCTAAGGGAAAAGGCGATGGTGCACGATTGAATTGCGTGATCTGTGTACGTTCGGACTCGAAAATTTTGTAACAAATTCACGCTTGTCTACCCTTTTCGACATCTTCCTGACGATCTGTACAGACTGGTTTTCAAGTGTGTCCAACGACGGGAACAGGTGGCGCCGTGTACTTCATCCGCATATGAAAAAAAGGCACCCGCGGGTGCCTTCGTTATCAGTTCTTCAGCGTCCGTTCGAACAGCTGGTAGATCCTTCGGTACTGGTCGTACCAGCTTTCCGGCTGCACGAACGCGTGGCGCTCGAGCGGGTAGCTGGCCATCTCCCAGTTGTCCTTCTTAAGCTCGATCAGGCGTTGCGCGATGCGCACCGAGTCCTGGTAGAACACGTTATCGTCCACCATGCCGTGCGAGATCAGCAGGTTGCCGCGCAACTGGTCGGCGTACTCGATCGGCGACGACTTCCTGTACGCGTCCGGGTCGAGGTCAGGCGTGTTCAGGATGTTGGATGTGTACTCGTGGTTGTAGGTGGTCCAGTCGGTCACCGGACGCAGTGCGGCGCCCGCCTTGAACGAGTCCGGTGCGCGCATCAGCGCCATGAAGGTCATGAAGCCGCCGTAGCTGCCGCCGTAAATGTCGACGTTCTTCAGGTCGCCCTGGTGGTTTGCCGCCATCCAGTTGACGCCGTCGATGTAGTCTTCCAGCTCCGGATAGCCCATCTGGCGGTAGATCGCCGTGCGCCAGTCGCGCCCGTAGCCCTTCGATGCGCGGTAGTCCATGTCGAGGACGATGTAGCCTTTTTCAACCAGCAGGTTGTGGAACATCTGTTCGCGGAAGTAGACCGGGTAGCGCTTGCTGACGTTCTGAAGGTAGCCGGCGCCGTGCACGAACATCACGATCGGATACTTCTTGCCAGGTTCCAGCGTGGCCGGGCGATACAGCTTGGCCCAGATCTGCCCCGCGCCTTTGGTCGACGGTACGGCCACATTCTGCGGCTCGACCCATGTGCGCGCCTTGAAGCCGGCGGTGCGCGTGTCAGTCAGCCTGGCCGCGGCGCCGCCGGCCGCCGGCACAGTCGCCAGCTGAATCGGCATGTAGCTCGACGAGTAACCGACCAGCAGCTTGCGCTGGTCCGGCGACAGCGTGAAGTGCTCGACGCCTTCGAGCGACGTGGCTTCGCGCATCACGCCGTCTTTGGCCGACACCGCGCACACTTCATAGGTGCCCGGGTTCTTCGGGTTGCATAGCATGTAGGCGCTGGCACCATCCGATGTCCACTGCACGCGCGTCGCTTCCCAGTTGCCGCGGGTGAGCGCGCGGACTGCATTCGCCGCATTCATCGTGTACAGGTGCGAGTAGCCGGTTTCTTCGGACAGGAACCATAGCGTGCCGTTATCAGGGAGCCAGCCGAAGTCGTTATTGCCCGAGTTGACCCACGCGACATCGCTCTGGCGATGGACTGGATTAAGCTTGATGCCGGCCAGGTCGACCTTGGCGATCCAGCGGTCCTTGTTGTCGACCGCGCGCAGCATCACGGCGGCTTGGGTTCCGTTGGCGCTCCAGCGGATGCTCTCGCCGTCGTCGTCCACGCGCACGGTGCGGTTGCCCTTAAGCGGGTCGATACTCTGTGCTTTGCGCAGTTCGGCCAGCGGATCGGTGGCGACGCCCGGCAGCACGTCGAACGACAGCTCGTGCACCTTGCGGGTCTTCAGGTCGACCAGCTTGAGCGCATGCGCCAACGGCAGGTTGCGGCCGACGCGCGGGCGCTGGTCGTCGAATTCTTCGTAGCCGGACTCGGTGATATAGCGCGGCATTTTGCCGAGGCGGCCCTTGTCGGCGCTCTTTGGCGCAGTCACCGCGAGCAGCCAGCGGCCGTCCGGCGACAGCGCGCTGCCGTCGATGACGACCTTGTCGCCCAGGTAGACCGGGCCTGGCGCGCGAGTCAGGTCGGCGCGGCGCTCTTCCTCGGTGCGGTCGCGCGCGGCGTCGCGGTCATCCTTCTGGCGCTTCAGGGTCGAGATCAGGCGCAGCTGCATCGCACGCAGCGCGTCGTCGTCCGGCGCTGCTGCAGGATCCTTCTCGGCGCGCAGGCGCACTACCGGCGACACCAGGCGGTCGGCGCGGCTCCAGCTGAGCCATTCGTGGCCGACGCGGAACTGGATGCTGCCGCCATCGGCCGAGTACTGGGGCGCGGCCAGGCCGCTGCTGCCGCGCGTGATCTGGGTCAGCGCGCCGGACTTCAGGTCGCGCTCGAACAGGTCGCCGTTGCGCAGCAGCACGGCGCGGGTGCGCTCGCGGTTGTACGTGACGTTGGGGCCGTCCATGTTCGACAGTTCGGCGTCGCCCACGCGGCGCGGCTTGCCGGGAATCGCCTGGAAGGTGTCGCGCAGCTGCGAGCCGGTGCGCTTCTGTTTATAGAAGACCTGCTTGCCGTCCCAGCTCCACCATGCGTCTTCCGCAGGGGTGCCGATCCAGTCGGGGTGGGACATGGCTTGGTTGAGGCTGATTGGCGTAGAGGCTGCGGCGGGAATTGCCAAGATTGCAGCGAGTAAAGGGAGTACGAAGAGACGCATTTGTCCTGGCTGGTAAAGTTGGGACGGCTTATGCCATCGGGATTGCCAAGGCGCATTTTAGCGCACCTGCCGTTTCATGCGCGAGCTGATCAATAGTCGAGCGGGAGAGTGGGCATATCGAGCGGGCGGAAATATTTCTTATTAAACGATGCGAAACATTTACTAAAAGCTTTAAGTTTGTCGAATATATTTACAACGCTGCCACGTTAAAGCGATGCTTTTAAATAATGTAACAATGAATCAGCGATTTAGATAAACTGGCACGATTCATGCACACCTAATGAATGATCGTCGATCATGGCGATTAAAAAGTTTCTCATTCATATAACGAGGGGAACATGATGAAAAAATCAAGGATTGTCCTGCTAAAGTTTCTTGCGATTGCAGGCAGCATTGTTGCAGCGTCGTCCAGTCAAGCATCGCTTGTTCCTGCAGGGTTGGTTTCCCTGTCGGGCACGGGAATCGGTGCGGTATCGACCATCCTCACGATTCACGATAATGACGGTACCGAGGCAGGGGAAGTGCATTGGACCCCCGGCGGTGACGTAGCCACCGGCAACGTCGTCGGGCCCAACGTACAGACGAAAACGCAATTGTTTGGCGACGTCGGTATTGATAATGCGGCCGATATCCGTATTATCTTCAACGCTTCAGAGCCAAGTGGCGGTTCGATCTCGCTCGACGACCTGGTACTGAACATCTTCGCGCCGGACGGCACGATATTGTTCACATCAGGCGCTTTTAGCCCGATCTTCTTCCCCGATACCCAACCGGGTACCGGAAAGTCGGGCTTCGCGTTCGAGCTCGACTTGTTGCAAGCCGCGCTGGCAGAACCCCACGTTTCAGCGTTAAACCGCATCGGCCTGTCGGCAGCAACGTCAATGGCCCAGGGTGGGCTTGAAACCTTCTTCATCCTCCGCAGCACTACCGTTCCGCCTTGCAATCCTGAGATCGAAGTCTGCGGTCCACAGGAAATTCCCGAGCCAGGGACGCTTACACTGCTCGGCATCGGCCTGATCGGTGCGGGCGCCCTCAGGCGCCGTCGCCGCAAAGCGTAAGAAGCAGTGCTAAAAAACGCCGGTCGAACTGAACTGAACCCCAAAAGTTGGACACCAACTTTTGGGGTTTTTCATGTCGAAGTACACCGAACAATTTAAGCTCGCTGTCGTCCAGCAGTATTTGTCCGGCACCGCCGGCTACAATTTGGTCGCCC